>NZ_JPZL01000009.1 GCF_000759345.1 Litchfieldella xinjiangensis | reverse complement strand
TATCTTGCGTCCTTTCCTTGCGGAAAGAACATTGTCAGCATGATTCACATTGTTAAAGAGCGACTGTCAATCGACAGTCATAAACCGGTCATCGTTTCGTGCGAGAGTGGTTTATGACTGCGGATCCGATCAGGTAACTGTTGTGGTGGCGTGCAGGTAAGTGGTGGAGCCAAGCGGGATCGAACCGCTGACCTCCTGCGTGCAAGGCAGGCGCTCTCCCAGCTGAGCTATGGCCCCTCTTCTTGCTTCTGTTTTTCAGCTTGAGGCGAAACACATCGCAATAAGACGATACGACTTAATTTGCGTGAGACCAGGCGCTTCGATGCGACGCATAGCCAGCTATGCGAGTATCGTAGCAACGCCGTATCACACAAATTTGGTGGGTCTGGGCAGATTTGAACTGCCGACCTCACCCTTATCAGGGGTGCGCTCTAACCAACTGAGCTACAGACCCGGCTACCAACCACTGGGCCGAGGCCCAACAGTCTTTGCTCTGGTCGATCAGGCAATTCATTGTGAGCACTTGCCGCGAAGCAGCGAGTCGTCGTTTAAGGAGGTGAT
>NZ_JPZL01000008.1 GCF_000759345.1 Litchfieldella xinjiangensis | reverse complement strand
ATCAGGCAATTCATTGTGAGCACTTGCCGCGAAGCAGCGAGTCGTCGTTTAAGGAGGTGATCCAGCCGCAGGTTCCCCTACGGCTACCTTGTTACGACTTCACCCCAGTCATGAACCACACCGTGGTGATCGCTCTCCCGAAGGTTAAGCTAACCACTTCTGGTGCAGTCCACTCCCATGGTGTGACGGGCGGTGTGTACAAGGCCCGGGAACGTATTCACCGTGACATTCTGATTCACGATTACTAGCGATTCCGACTTCACGGAGTCGAGTTGCAGACTCCGATCCGGACTGAGGCAAGCTTTATGGGATTAGCTCCACGTCGCCGTATTGCAACCCTTTGTACTTGCCATTGTAGCACGTGTGTAGCCCTACCCGTAAGGGCCATGATGACTTGACGTCGTCCCCACCTTCCTCCGGTTTGTCACCGGCAGTCTCCTTAGAGTTCCCGCCATTACGCGCTGGCAAATAAGGACAAGGGTTGCGCTCGTTACGGGACTTAACCCAACATTTCACAACACGAGCTGACGACAGCCATGCAGCACCTGTCTCTGCGCTCCCGAAGGCACCCCTTCGTCTCCGAAGGGTTCGCAGGATGTCAAGGGTAGGTAAGGTTCTTCGCGTTGCATCGAATTAAACCACATGCTCCACCGCTTGTGCGGGCCCCCGTCAATTCATTTGAGTTTTAACCTTGCGGCCGTACTCCCCAGGCGGTCGACTTATCGCGTTAACTGCGCCACTAAGAACTCAAGGCTCCCAACGGCTAGTCGACATCGTTTACGGCGTGGACTACCAGGGTATCTAATCCTGTTTGCTACCCACGCTTTCGCACCTCAGCGTCAGTGTCAGACCAGAAGGCCGCCTTCGCCACTGGTATTCCTCCCGATCTCTACGCATTTCACCGCTACACCGGGAATTCTACCTTCCTCTTCTGCACTCTAGCCAAACAGTTCCGGATGCCATTCCCAGGTTGAGCCCGGGGCTTTCACAACCGGCTTACTTGGCCGCCTACGCGCGCTTTACGCCCAGTAATTCCGATTAACGCTCGCACCCTCCGTATTACCGCGGCTGCTGGCACGGAGTTAGCCGGTGCTTCTTCTGTGGGTGATGTCCTTCCTTACGGGTATTAACCGCAAGGCCTTCTTCCCCACTGAAAGTGCTTTACAACCCGAAGGCCTTCTTCACACACGCGGCATGGCTGGATCAGGGTTGCCCCCATTGTCCAATATTCCCCACTGCTGCCTCCCGTAGGAGTCTGGGCCGTGTCTCAGTCCCAGTGTGGCTGATCATCCTCTCAGACCAGCTACGGATCGTCGCCTTGGTAGGCCGTTACCCTACCAACTAGCTAATCCGACATAGGCTCATCCGATAGCGCAAGGTCCGAAGAGCCCCTGCTTTCCCCCGTAGGGCGTATGCGGTATTAGCCTGGGTTTCCCCAGGTTATCCCCCACTACCGGGCAGATTCCTATGCATTACTCACCCGTCCGCCGCTCGTCAGCATCCAGCAAGCTGGACCTGTTACCGCTCGACTTGCATGTGTTAAGCCTGCCGCCAGCGTTCAATCTGAGCCATGATCAAACTCTTCAGTTTCAATCATTGCGGTTCTTGCTTGCCCGAAGGCAAAAGCGAACCAATCTTGGCTCAAGGTTTCAAACGTCTCTTGACGAGACACTTGCCTTGAAGTTTCGGTGACTATTCACCGCTTCATCGACAAGCGCCCACATGAATTACCTGATCGATTGTTAAAGAGCGTCTCGCTTGCTACCGTAGCCCGGAGGCTTCGTCAGCGCCCTGCGAGGAAGGCGTATTCTACCGATTCGACGTTGTCAGTCAAGGC
>NZ_JPZL01000007.1 GCF_000759345.1 Litchfieldella xinjiangensis | reverse complement strand
TGGCATTATCCACGGCCAGGCCGCTCGCCTGACGGGCGTTGTCAGCGTTCTGCCGCACGGTAGCCGTCATCTCTTCCATGCTCGAGGCCGTTTCCTGCAATGAGGCAGCCTGCTGCTCGGTACGCGAAGAAAGATCCTCGTTGCCCTGGGAGATGTCCCGGGCCGCGGGCGTGACGACAGCGACGCCGCTATTCACGTTCCCCACGATGCTGCCCAGGCTCTTGCGCATCACGTCCAGGGCACGCATCAATTGCCCGGCCTCATCGTTGCGATGCGACGGCATCGAGGCCGCCAGGTTCCCCGCCGCGATCTGCAGCGTGAAGTGCATCGACTCACGCAGCGGCTTGAGCAGGGCACGCATGGTCAATACCCCGAGGAGAAGGAGTATCAACAGCCCTACAGCGAGCAGCCCTGCCTGAGCGATGAGCATCTGCTGCTGTCCTGCGCTGGCTTCTTCCGCCAGGCGCTGAGCATCGTCCTGCTTGGCGGCAACCAGATTATTGATTGCCTCGGAAAGCTCGCCTCCCTTGCCTTTGAGCACTTCGTTGTGTGCCACATAGGCCGAGTAGAAATCACCACTCTGGAGACTCGCTACGGCAGCTTGCAAGCCTGCCTCGATGTAGTGGTCCAACCCTTCGTCAAAAGCCTGGATCTCAGGCGTCTGCTCAGCACTGCCTGCCGAGAAGGCGCTCCACGATTCATTCAGCGAAAAAACGATCCGATCGACTTCTGCACCCACCGCCTCGGCGTCGGCAGACATCGGATTACTCACCGGACGATCCAGGGTCTGGCGCCCTTGGGTCATCAACTGATCGATGCGCTGAAGGCGAGCCACATTCTCGAGGCCGTCGCGGTTGAGCTGCTGAAGCCGCTCACCGGACGCTTGAATGCCATACAGGCCTAACCCACCACTGGCCCCCAGTAACAAGGCTGAAGCCAAGACCATCGTGCCCAGGCGGGCACGCATGGTGCGCAGGTTGACGCGCCGAACCAGACCGCGCAGGCCCCGCCGTCGCAGCTGACCACGCTCCAGCCGCAAATGCTTGCCCTGCCCCTCACGAATCTGCTGATACGCTTGCTCGGCTGCGTCGATGGATTCCCGGTCGGCCTTGACCCGCACGGAAGCAAACCCGAGCACTTCGTTATTTTCGACAATCGGCGTTACGCTGGCATTGACCCAGTAATGATCGCCATTCTTGCGACGATTCTTGACCAACCCGCCCCACGTTTCACCGGCCTGGATCGTTTCCCAAAGATTGGCAAACGCTACTTCGGGCATGTCTGGGTGACGAAGAATGTTATGCGGCGCACCGATCAACTCTTCGTGGCTGAAACCGCTGACCTTGATGAACGCAGGGTTGGCATAGGTAATCCTGCCCTTGAGATCGGTGCGTGAAATCAGGAAGTCGTTGTCGTCGAGTGTATATTCGCGACGTGTTATCGGTTGGTTATTGCGCATACTACCGTCCCCTGCTTTTTTGCGGCTGGCCATGCGGTAAGGCCAACCGGTCATTATCGTGATTCACGCGTAGACCAGTGAGTATCCCAGTCTCTTGTCGGCATCAGGGCCTAGAACGCTTCCCAGTCGTCGACTGACGCAGTCTTACGTGTTTCCACTGCTCTGCCGTGCTTCGGCGGGAGCGATTTACCCGCAATATTGGCAAGCTTCGATTGCGTCAACTGCGCCGGAGCGTTGCTCATGGATGACGAGGCGGCTATTAGCCGAGTGGCGCTCTCCACCGTCTCCTGGCCACTACCCTGCAGGCGGAAGGCGGCGATGGCATTGGCCAACATGGAGACTTGAGTCTCGAGTTCCGTGGCCGCACGTGCCGAGGTTTGTACCCGCGCCGCGTTCTGCTGGGTGAC
>NZ_JPZL01000006.1 GCF_000759345.1 Litchfieldella xinjiangensis | reverse complement strand
GCTCTTTAACAATGTGAATCATGCTGACAATGTTCTTTCCGCAAGGAAAGGACGCAAGATACGTCTCAAGCGTATCCGGCAATTGTCGTACGTCATCGCGGACCAGACCCTTTCGGGTTATATGGTCAAGCGATGAAGCGCATACGGTGGATGCCTTGGCAGCCAGAGGCGATGAAAGACGTGGTAGCCTGCGATAAGCTTCGGTGAGGTGGCAAACGACCTGTGACCCGGAGATCTCTGAATGGGGAAACCCACCCTGCTTGCAGGGTATCCCACACTGAATCCATAGGTGTGGGAGGCGAACCGGGGGAACTGAAACATCTCAGTACCCCGAGGAAAAGAAATCAACCGAGATTCCCCTAGTAGCGGCGAGCGAACGGGGACTAGCCCTTAAGCGGCACAACCGATAGGCGAACAGGCTGGGAAGCCTGACCATAGCGGGTGATAGTCCCGTAGCCGAAATCCGAGTGTCGTGAAATCGAGTAGGTCGGGGCACGTGAAACCTTGACTGAACATGGGGGGACCATCCTCCAAGGCTAAATACTCCTGGCTGACCGATAGTGAACCAGTACCGTGAGGGAAAGGCGAAAAGAACCCCGGAGAGGGGAGTGAAATAGATCCTGAAACCGTATGCGTACAAGCAGTGGGAGCAGGCTTGTTCTGTGACCGCGTACCTTTTGTATAATGGGTCAGCGACTTATTTTCAGTGGCGAGCTTAACCGTATAGGGGAGGCGTAGGGAAACCGAGTCTTAACTGGGCGACCAGTCGCTGGGAATAGACCCGAAACCGGGCGATCTATCCATGAGCAGGGTGAAGGTTGAGTAACATCAACTGGAGGCCCGAACCAGGACCTGTTGAAAAAGGTTTGGATGACTTGTGGATCGGAGTGAAAGGCTAATCAAGCTCGGAGATAGCTGGTTCTCCTCGAAAGCTATTTAGGTAGCGCCTCACGTATCACCGCCGGGGGTAGAGCACTGTTTCGGCTAGGGGGCCATCCCGGCTTACCAACCCGAGGCAAACTCCGAATACCGGTGAGTGCGAGCGTGGGAGACACACAGCGGGTGCTAACGTCCGTTGTGAAAAGGGAAACAACCCAGACCGTCAGCTAAGGCCCCAAAATCCTGGTTAAGTGGGAAACGATGTGGGAAGGCTTAGACAGCTAGGAGGTTGGCTTAGAAGCAGCCATCCTTTAAAGAAAGCGTAATAGCTCACTAGTCGAGTCGGCCTGCGCGGAAGATGTAACGGGGCTCAAACCAGGTGCCGAAGCTACGGGTTCGTCGTAAGACGAGCGGTAGAGGAGCGTCGTGTACGCCAATGAAGGTGTGTTGAAAAGCATGCTGGAGGTATCACGAGTGCGAATGCTGACATGAGTAACGACAAGGGGCGTGAAAAACGCCCCCGCCGGAAGACCAAGGGTTTCTGTTCGACGCTAATCGGAGCAGAGTGAGTCGGCCCCTAAGGCGAGGCCGAAAGGCGTAGTCGATGGGAAACGGGTTAATATTCCCGTACCTCACAGTATTGCGATGGGGGGACGAAGAAGGCTAGGCGAGCCAGGCGTTGGTTGTCCTGGTGAAAGCCAGTAGGCTGGGATCTCAGGCAAATCCGGGATCCTAAGGCCGAGAGGTGAGACGAACACCCCACGGGGTGGAAGTCGTCGATGCCACGCTTCCAGGAAAAGCCTCTAAGCTTCAGATACTGTGGGACCGTACCCCAAACCGACACAGGTGGTCAGGTAGAGAATACCAAGGCGCTTGAGAGAACTCGGGTGAAGGAACTAGGCAAAATGGTGCCGTAACTTCGGGAGAAGGCACGCCGCATTAGGGTGAAGGGACTTGCTCCCCGAGCCCGACGCGGTCGAAGATACCAGGTGGCTGCAACTGTTTATTAAAAACACAGCACTCTGCTAACGCGCAAGCGGACGTATAGGGTGTGACGCCTGCCCGGTGCCGGAAGGTTAAGTGATGGTGTTAGCCCTCGGGCGAAGCTCTTGATCGAAGCCCCGGTAAACGGCGGCCGTAACTATAACGGTCCTAAGGTAGCGAAATTCCTTGTCGGGTAAGTTCCGACCTGCACGAATGGCGTAATGATGGCCACGCTGTCTCCACCCGAGACTCAGTGAAATTGAAATCGCAGTGAAGATGCTGTGTACCCGCGGCTAGACGGAAAGACCCCGTGAACCTTTACTATAGCTTCACACTGGATGCTGATGTTGCTTGTGTAGGATAGCTGGGAGGCTTTGAAACCCGGACGCCAGTTCGGGTGGAGCCAACCTTGAAATACCAGCCTGGCATCATTGGCGTTCTAACTCAGGCCCGTCATCCGGGTCGAGGACAGTGTGTGGTGGGTAGTTTGACTGGGGCGGTCTCCTCCCAAAGAGTAACGGAGGAGCACGAAGGTACCCTCAGCACGGTTGGAAATCGTGCATTGAGTGCAAGAGCATAAGGGTGCTTAACTGCGAGACAGACACGTCGAGCAGGTACGAAAGTAGGTTCTAGTGATCCGGTGGTTCTGTATGGAAGGGCCATCGCTCAACGGATAAAAGGTACTCCGGGGATAACAGGCTGATACCGCCCAAGAGTTCACATCGACGGCGGTGTTTGGCACCTCGATGTCGGCTCATCACATCCTGGGGCTGAAGTCGGTCCCAAGGGTATGGCTGTTCGCCATTTAAAGTGGTACGCGAGCTGGGTTTAGAACGTCGTGAGACAGTTCGGTCCCTATCTGCCGTGGGCGTTGGAAGTTTGAGAAGCGCTGCTCCTAGTACGAGAGGACCGGAGTGGACGTACCTCTGGTGTTCCGGTTGTCACGCCAGTGGCACTGCCGGGTAGCTAAGTACGGACGGGATAACCGCTGAAAGCATCTAAGCGGGAAGCCCCCTTCAAGATGAGACTTCCCTGAGGCCTTGAGCCTCCTGAAGGGCCCAGCGAGACCAGCTGGTTGATAGGCACGGTGTGGAAGCGCTGCAAGGCGTTGAGCTAACGTGTACTAATTGCCCGTGAGGCTTGACCATATAACCCCAAGGGGTCTGCGCATGACGCAGGACAATTGACGGATACGCGAGACGTAGCGTCAGCATGATTCACGAGGGGATGACGGTGCGCCGGCCATCCCCTCACCAGTTACGCCTGACGACCATAGCGTGCGGGAACCACCTGATCCCATGCCGAACTCAGCAGTGAAACCGCTCAGCGCCGATGGTAGTGTGGGGTCTCCCCATGTGAGAGTAGGTCATCGTCAGGCACCTTTTCGGAAACCCCGGCCAGCAGGCCGGGGTTTTTTCGTTGT
>NZ_JPZL01000005.1 GCF_000759345.1 Litchfieldella xinjiangensis | reverse complement strand
TCAGGCACCTTTTCGGAAACCCCGGCCAGCAGGCCGGGGTTTTTTCGTTGTGGCTCGGGCAACACCAAAAAACCGCCAGCGCAAGGCTGGCGGTGTGCAGGCTCGTGTAAAGATTAATAGACTTCAGGGGCGAGTTCACCACGGGCATATCGTTCGGCCATGTCATCAAGATTTATCGGCTTGATCTTGCTCGCCTGCCCAGCGGTCCCAAAGGCCTCATAGCGTGCGATGCACAGCTCACGCATAGCAATCACGGTTTCCTTCAAGAATTTCCGTGGGTCGAATTCGGCGGGATGCTGTGACAGAAAGCGGCGAACCGCGCCGGTGGAGGCCAAGCGCAGATCGGTATCGATATTGACCTTGCGCACCCCATGCTTGATCCCCTCGACGATTTCCTCGACCGGTACGCCGTAGGTTTCGGGAATCTTGCCACCGAATTCGTTAATCACTTCGAGCCACTCCTGTGGCACGGATGAAGAGCCGTGCATGACCAGGTGGGTATTAGGGATGCGCTCATGGATCTGCTTGATGCGAGAGATCGACAGCGTATCGCCGGTAGGTGGCTTGGTGAACTTGTAGGCACCGTGACTGGTGCCGATGGCGATTGCCAACGCATCGACATGTGTCGTCTTGACGAAGGCCGCCGCTTCTTCCGGATCGGTAAGCAACTGATCGTGCGAGAGTACGCCTTCGGCACCAATGCCATCCTCTTCACCGGCCATGCCGGTTTCAAGGCTGCCCAGACAGCCTAGTTCCCCCTCCACGGACACACCGCAGGCATGGGCCATTTCGACCGTGCGGCGGGTCACTGCGACATTGTAGTCGTAGTCCTTCGGTGTCTTGCCGTCTTCCCCCAGTGAGCCATCCATCATCACCGAGGAGAACCCGAGTTGGATGGAGCGCTGGCACACGGCCGGCGAAGTACCGTGATCTTGATGCATGACCACAGGGATATGAGGGAATTCCTCGACGGCAGCCAGGATCAGATGGCGCAGGAAGGGAGCGCCCGCATACTTGCGCGCGCCCGCCGAGGCCTGCACGATCACCGGAGAATCGGTGCGGTCGGCCGCTTCCATGATGGCACGCATCTGTTCGAGGTTGTTGACGTTGAAGGCGGGCACGCCGTAACCGTACTCGGCGGCATGGTCGAGCAACTGACGTAGGCTGATGAGAGCCATGAATGCTAGGTTCCTGAAGTCACGCTGCCGGGCGAATGGCCCGGCAGTCGCTAGGTTGGCTATCCCTGTGTTTTACTTCGCGGCCGCCTCCAATGCAGCCACAGCGGGAAGGGTCTTGCCTTCGACATATTCGAGGAAGGCGCCCCCACCCGTGGAAATGTACGAGACCTGATCGGCAATCCCGTATTTATCAATGGCCGCCAGCGTATCGCCGCCGCCTGCGATCGAGAAAGCCGAGCTTGCAGCAATCGCCTGAGCAAGGGATTGTGTCCCCTGACCAAATTGGTCGATCTCAAACACGCCAACAGGGCCATTCCAGAGAATGGTGCCGGCCTCCTTGAGGAGATCGCCCAGTTTTTCTGCGCTCATCGGGCCGACATCGAGAATCATCTCCTCATCATTCACGTGATCCACGCCTTTCACAACGGCGTCAGCGGACTCAGAGAACTCGGTGGCGACAACGACATCGGTAGGCAAGGGGATATCGACTTTTTCCATGAATGCCGAAGCTTTGTCGACCAGATCCTTTTCATACAAGGACTTGCCGACATTGTAACCCGCCGCCGCGATAAAGGTATTGGCAATGCCTCCACCGACAATCAACTGATCACACTTTTCAGCCAGGGCGTTGAGTACATCGAGCTTGGTCGAGACCTTGGAGCCGCCGACGATGGCCACCATGGGCCGCTTGGGGTTGGCCAAGGCCTTCTCCAGTGCTTCCAGCTCTTGTGCCAGGAGGGGGCCAGCGCAGGCTGTCGGGGCGAAACGCGCAACGCCGTGCGTAGACGCCTGGGCACGGTGAGCGGTGCCGAAGGCGTCCATGACATAGACGTCACACAGCGCTGCGTAACGCTTGGCCAAGGCTTCGTCATCCTTCTTCTCGCCGGAATTGAAACGCACGTTTTCGAGAAGCGCGACCTCTCCATCGGCCAGTTCGGGGCTGTAGTCGAGATAGTCCTTGACCAGGCGAACCGGGCGGTCGAGAAGCGTGCCCAGATGCTCGGCAACCGGGGCCAGGGAGAACTCGTCGGCCGGTTCTCCCTCGGTGGGGCGCCCAAGGTGGCTCATCAACATGACCTTGGCGCCAGCCTCCGCAGCGGCCTTGATAGTTGGCAGGCAGGCACGTAGCCGGGCATCACTGGTGACACGACCATTCTTGATCGGTACGTTCAAGTCTTCACGGATCAGTACTCGCTGCCCTGCGAGGTCGAGGTCGGTCATCTTGCGTACGTTCATCGGTCGTGCTCCTTGAGTTGCAAGCCAGGTTAGGAAATACGGGGAGGCTCCAGGCGTGCCATGTGTTGCGCCACGTCCAGCATGCGATTGGCGAACCCCCATTCGTTGTCGAACCAGCACAGCATCTTGATCAAGCGGCCTCCTGCCACCCGGGTCTGGGTCGCATCAACGATACCCGAGCGCGGGTCGTGGTTGAAGTCGACGGAGGCCATGGGTTCTTCTGTAAAGCCTAGTAACCCCGCCAGGCGGTCGCGAGTGGCCACTGCAAATAAGGCGTTGACCTCGCTTGCCGTGGTATCGCGCTTGACGCAGATCGACAGGTCCATGGCCGACACATTGATGGTCGGCACGCGCACATGCAGCGATTGAAAACGGTCGGCCAGATGCGGCATCAAGCGACTGATACCGCGTGCCAGGCCGGTATCTACGGGCACGATGGATTGCATGGCCGAGCGAGTCAGGCGCAAGTCGGTCTGGTTATAGGCGTCGATGACCGGCTGGTCGTTCATCGCCGAGTGAATGGTGGTGGTCACACCATGCTCAACCCCTAGTGCCTCGTCGAGTACCGTCAGCACCGGTACCAGACAGTTGGTCGTGCAGCTGGCCGCAGACACGATGCGATGCGCGGGTAACAGGCTCGACTCATTGATACCACACACAATCGTGGCATCGACATCGCTCTCGGCGGGGTTGGAAAACAGCAGACGTTTTGCCCCCGCTGAAAGGTGGCGTTCGGCCGTGGGGCGATCCTTGAAACTTCCCGAGCACTCCATGACCAAATCGATATTCAGCGCTTTCCAGGGCAAACGCGTGGGGTCGGGCTCGTTGATCACCTCAATAGCGTGGTCATTGATGAGCAACCGGCCGTCTCGCGTTTCGACACGGCCGGGAAAGCGCCCATGCGTGGTGTCGTAGCGCGTCAGATAGGCGATGGTATCGAGATCGGAAAGCTCATTGATGGCCACCACCTGCATTTGCGGCTCGCTGCGTCGGGGGGAGCGTTCCATGAGGGCACGCAGCACACTCTGGCCGATGCGACCGTAACCGTTGATGGCAATGCGATAGGCCATGTGTGGGCTCGGAGAAGCGAAAAGAAGCGGCAATTCTAGCGCAGAAGCGGTCTTTTTGCCCGAATCTGGTGCGGAAGGCCTGGGCAAACTCTGAACGTCTTGTAAGCCAAAGCTGACATTTTCTGTCAGCCTAATATGAATTTCCTATTTTAGCCTCTGCTACATGACCTCCCGTACAGGTAAGTTCCAGTCCATATCGGCGCTTTTACAAACCATTTCAACGTAAATGCATGTAAGGGTTGCTACAGAGAGTCAGTCTTATGCATGACTTTCGTTAATCGATTCACCTGATACCCTCCGCGTCAATTACACGCTGTACCTCGCTCCAGTCTTTGTCTGTTTGTCGGCAGTCGACATCGGCCGAGCATGAGCGGTGGTGCAATAAGCGAGGGCGGCAGCAGCCCGTACCAGGGAGCAAGAGATGTCAAAAGAAGGGACCGTTGCGCCAAAGGAGCGCATCAACATCAAGTACATTCCCGCTACTGGCGAACAGCAGGCGGAAACGGAGCTGCCGTTGAAGCTGCTCGTCGTCGGCGACTTCAAGGGCGGCACGGAAGAGCTCCCGATTGAAGAACGCGAAGCCGTTTCGGTCGACAAAAACAACTTCCAGTCGGTGATGCGGGAAGCGGGTCTCGGTCTCCAGGCAAATGTGCCCAATCGCCTCGAAGAGGGCGTCGAGGCAGGCGATTTAGCGGTCAATCTCGAGTTCAAGTCGCTAGGCGATTTCGCTCCGGATAGCGTGGCACGCCAGGTTCCCGAGCTGCGTAAGCTGGTTGAACTACGTGAGGCACTCGTGGCGCTGAAGGGCCCGCTTGGTAACGTTCCGGCGTTTCGCGATCGTTTACAGAAGCTGCTCGAAAACGACGAAGCGCGGCGGCAGCTACTGGCCGAACTTGAATTGCTCGAGCCTAAGAGCGACGCCTGATTCCGCATTTGCCCGTAGCGAGACACTTTCATGACCGATACCGTACAGCAACAAGGTCAGGCCACCGAGGCCGTGGCCCAGAACTCCCTTCTCGATCAAGTCATGGCTCAGACCCGCATGGCTCCGGCTGATGAAGGTTACGACATCGCCAAGCAGGGTGTGGCAGCGTTCATCGCTGAACTGCTACACAGCAATAGCGAAGCGCCCCAGGTAAATAAGTCCGTGGTCGACCGCATGATTGTGGAGCTTGATCGCAAGATTAGTGGGCAAGTCGACGCCATTCTTCACGACAAGGGATTCCAGCAGCTCGAATCCGCCTGGCGTGGCCTAAAGCTGCTGGTCGATCGGACCGACTTTCGAGAAAACATCAAGCTTGACCTGTTGCATGCCACCAAGGGTGAGCTGCTCGAGGACTTCGAGTTCGCGCCCGAACTGAGCCAGAGTGGTCTGTATAAGCATGTATATGCGTCGGGCTATGGCCAGTTCGGTGGTGAGCCTGTGGGCGGCATCATCGGTCACTATGACTTCTCACCCTCCACGCCCGACATCAAACTGTTGCAGTTTACGGCGGCAGTAGGCGCCATGGCCCATGCACCATTTCTCTCCTCGGTGGGGCCCAGCTTCTTCGGTGTCGACAGCTTCGAGGAACTGCCTAACATCAAGGATTTCAAAGCCATTTTCGAAGGGCCGAAATACGCTCGTTGGCGTAGCCTGCGCGAATCCGAAGATGCACGCTATCTGGGCCTGACTGCACCGCGTTTCCTGTTGCGCATGCCCTATGATCCGGTCGAGAACCCGATCAAGAGCTTCAACTACCGCGAAACCGTAAGCGAGGATCACGAGCATTATCTTTGGGGAAATACCGCCTATCTGCTTGCTGAGCGCCTCACCGACAGTTTCGCCAAGTACCGCTGGTGCCCCAACATTATCGGCCCACAGAGCGGCGGTGCGGTTGAGAACCTGCCAGTGCATACCTACGAGGCGCTAGGCCAGCTGCAGACCAAGATCCCCACCGAGGTGCTGATCACCGACCGCCGAGAATTCGAGATGGCCGAGGAGGGTTTCATCTCGTTGACCATGCGCAAGGGCAGCGATAACGCAGCATTTTTCTCCGCCAACTCGGTGCAGAAAGCCAAGGTGTTCCCCAACACGCCCGAAGGCAAGGCCGCCGAGACCAATTTCAAGCTCGGTACCCAATTGCCCTACATGTTTATCGTCAATCGGCTAGCACACTACATCAAGGTGCTGCAGCGCGAGCAGATCGGCTCTTGGAAGGAGCGTCAGGACCTCGAGCGGGAGCTCAACGTCTGGATTCGCCAGTACGTTGCCGATCAGGAGAACCCGCCGGCCGAAGTACGCAGCCGACGTCCTTTGCGTGCCGCGTCGATTCAGGTCTCCGATGTCGAGGGCGACCCTGGCTGGTACCAGGTTTCGATGGCGGTACGGCCGCACTTCAAATACATGGGTGCCAACTTCGAGCTGTCGCTGGTCGGACGTCTCGACAAGGAATAAGGGACGGGCGGCATGAATCGTCACTCGGGTGGCGTATTCGGCAACCGGCTGTTCGAGCGCCTTTCTGCGCCCGAACAACCCGGTGATCTAGGGCGGGAAGCCGACGTCGCCGATGCCATCGAATCCATCAAGCGGCACCTCGTAGATCTACTCAACAGCCATCCGGGGCATAGCGAATGTGCCCCGGAGCTGGGGTTACTGGATTTCAACGATGCCACCATCGGTGTGCTCGATCTGGAGCTGAATATTCAGCGCGCCATCCGCCAGTGCATTGAGCGCTTCGAACCCCGTGTGCGACGAGTGGACGTCGAGTCGTTACCGCGCGATGGCGACCCTTTGCAGTTACGCTTCCAGGTGCACGCCACGTTGGAAATAGGTCGAGACAGTGCCGAGGCGACCATCGACCTGTTGTTAAACAACAAACGCTATCAGTGCCTGAACTGAACGCTTACGCCACGAGGCCCGCATGCTCAATCGCTACTATCGGGACGAGCTCAACTTCCTGAAACGCCAGGGACGGGAGTTTGCTGAAGGCAACCCCGGGCTCAGCCGGTTTCTGTCCGAGCGTAGCAGTGATCCCGATGTCGAGCGTTTGCTGGAGGGCTTCGCCTTCCTGACCGGGCGCATGCGCGAGAAAGTCGAGGATGAGTTCCCCGAGCTGACCCATTCGCTGATCAGCATGTTGTGGCCTAACTACCTGCGTACTGTACCCAGCATGACCGTGGTGCAATTCACCCCAAAATGGCACACCCTGAGCCGTAGTCAGTGTGTGGCTTCCGGCACGGCATTGGCGAGCCGTCCCGTCGACGGCACGGCGTGTCGTTTCCGTACCTGTCATGACGTGGTGCTCACCCCGCTCGCCCATGCCGGGGTCGAGGCGCGCCATTCCCGCGAGGCTTCAGTCGTCGAGTTGACGCTCGATGTGCATAGCGACCAGCCATTGAGTGCCATGGGAATCGAGTCGCTGCGACTGCATCTGGGCGGAGATACCTATACCGCCCGCACATTGTATCTCTGGCTCAGTCACTATCTGGCCCGTATCGAGCTCGACATCGACGGACAGCCCCACGTCTTGCCCAAGTCGATGCTCAAGGCCGTGGGTTTCGAGCGCGAGCACGCCATATTGCCGTATCCTCGGAACGCCTACCAAGGGTATCGGATTCTGCAGGAGTATCTCTGCTTTCCCGAGGCGTTCAACTTTTTCGACCTGCAAGAATTGGGACATTACTTGCCGGCCGACCAGGCCGAACGGCTCACGCTGAGGTTCATCTTTTCACGCACATTGCCGGCCGATGCCAAGGTGCATGACGAGCATCTGGCGCTTTACTGTAGCCCGGCCATCAATCTTTTTTCCCACGACGCCGACCCGATCGATCTTAGCGGCGAGCGCAGCGAATACCGTATTCAGCCCAGTAGCCGTCACCCGGCACACTTCGAAGTGTTCAGTGTCGATGCCGTGCATGGCTGGCTGGAGAGCGCCAGTGGCAAGGTACGCGGGGAGCCTCGCAATTACGTCCCCTTCGAAAGCTTCCAGCATCAGGTCGAACGGGACCGCGGGAACCAGGCGCTCTACTACCGCATGCGGGTGCGCGACAGCCTTCGTGCTGACGGATTCGACCATGACATTGCCTTCGTTCGGGGCGACGAACGCGCTTGCCTGGGATTACGCGAAACGGTGTCGCTGCGTCTGACTTGTAGCAATCGCGAGCTACCCGAGCAGCTCTCGGTCGGGGACATCTGCGTCTCTACCGAGGAAAGTCCGGCCTATGCCGACTTTCGCAACATCACTCGGCCGACCCCAGCGTTACGACCGACGCTCGATGGCAGCCTGTTGTGGACACTGATTTCCAATCTATCGCTCAACTACCTGTCGCTGCTGGAGCGCAATGCCTTGTGCTCAGTGCTTCGTGCCTACGATTTCCGTGCCCTGGTCGATCGTCAGGCCGAGCGGGTATCGCAAAAGCGGCTGACTGGCGTTGTGGATATAGAAACACAATCGATCGATCGCCTTCAGAAAGGGTTGCCGGTACGTGGCCTTCGCTCGGTCATGACCCTCGACCAGGAGGCCTTTGGCGATGAAGGCAGCCTGTTCTTATTTGGCAGCGTGCTGGCGCGGTTCTTCTCGCTCTACGCCAGCATCAACTCGTTTCATGAACTGCACGTCGTCAATCGTCATAACCGCGAGCGCTACGCATGGACCTTGCAGCCGGGCCAACAGCCCCTGATGTAGCGCTCGCTCCCCTGTTGGAGGGGGCACGACGCTATGAGTTCTTTCAGCTCGTTGAGCTGCTGCATCGCCATCATGGCGATGACCTCGAGTGTGTCAGTGAGAGCCGAGAAAGCGCGAATCGTGTTCGCTTCAAGGCCTCTGCGTCACTGGGCTTTCCCGGCAGCGACGTGGTAGCCCTTGAGACCGATGCAGCGCAACGCTACTCCTTGGAAGTTAGCTTCCTGGGATTGCAGGGGGCCCAGTCCCCCTTGCCGGGATATTACCTCGAAGCCCTGGCACATGAAGCCGCCCACCACGAAGGTGTAGCCGGCGACTTCCTCGATTTCTTCAATCACCGTCTGCTGACGCTCGTTCACCGTGCCTGGCGGAAGTATCGCCACTACGTGCGTTATCAGAACGGTGCCAGTGACGGTTTTTCAGCCGCGATCTTCGCCCTGGTGGGGCTCGCCGATGGTGAGTTGCGCGGGGAAACGCCGATCAACTGGAGCAAGATGCTGGCCTATGCCGGTTTGCTTGCCGGACGCTCGCGCTCCCCGGCCGTGGTCAGCAGCATCGTGGGTCACTGTTTCGACCTGGATGGCGTCGAGATCGAACAGTGGGTCAAGCGATGGGTGACGATTCCCGACGACCAGCGAAGCCGGGCCGGGCAGAGCGGAATGACCCTCGGTCAAGACATGGTTGCCGGCGAGCGTGTGGCCGATGTCGGCGGCAAGTTCGCTCTGTGCCTGCGCGGACTGAGCCTGGCCCGCTTTCGCGATTTTCTACCTGATGGCGTCGACCACGCACCGCTCAAGACCTTGGTCGCTTTCGTGCTGCGTGAACCGATGGCCTACGACCTCGAACTCGAACTGCTCGAAAGCGCCGTACGCCCCATGCGTCTTGGAGAACCTGGTAGTTGCCAGCTCGGTTGGACCACCTTCGTCAATCCCGATACCGGCAATGGCTGTCAGCGCCGCCGAGTACGCATTCAGATGTCCGGATAACTGCCATGCAAGCCAGTAAACACACTGCTATCACTCTCGTCGTCATCAATAGCGAGCGTCTCGAAGGGCGTTCGACCGGAAGCCATGTATTCGGAATCGAGGGCGGTAGTTTGGGCAGTGCCAGCCACGACGACTGGCTGTTACAGGATCATGCGGCCCGTATCCGCCCGGGGCACGCCCACATCCAGCGTCTCGATGGTCACTTCTGTCTGGTCGACCGCAGCGGTCAGACATTTATCAATCATGCCACCTTGCCGATCGGGCGCGACCGCCGGGTTGCCCTGCGCGACGGCGATGAACTGCGCCTGGGCGAGTATCACCTGCGTGTACACCTCGGCGACCGTCAGGCTTCGCAGCCCGGGACTCCACCGCTGACGGCACTCGTGGACGAGGAATGGGATGTCCTCGAAGGCGAGGCGGCCCCGCTGGTGGGGGCACCTGTAGTGCGCCGCGACGATCCGCTGGAAGCCTTGGGTGAGGCCGTACCAGGCAGCCAGCTGGGCGACCCGCTCGCCGCGCTCGATATCTCCAGCCAGTCGGCCGAGGAGGGCGCGTTGGTCGGCGAAATGTCAGCAAGCCATGAGCGCCACTCGGGCTGGGCAGGATACGACCTACACGATCGGCGCGAAGCGGAGATGCGCGCGCCATCGATTCAACGACACGAGGAAGATAACGTGGACATGAGCAGGGAACTGGACGAACGGCTGCTGAACGACCTTGAACGTTCGGTGGGCGAGAATCTAGAAGAGCGCTGGCAGGATCACAGCACCGGCCGCTCGGGGGCCGCCGGGCATGTCGGCGCTGATCCGCTGTTACGGGCGATGGACGCTGAATTGAGCTTTCGTGACAGTGGCGAGCAGCAGGCGTTCCTCGAAGAGGTGGGGCACACCCTTCGCGCCACTATTAAGGGTCTGCAAGCACTGCATCACCAGCAGGACGATAGCCGCTACCCGTTACGCGATCGTCGCTTGCAGCCAATCGAAGACAACCCGCTGCGTCTCGATCAACCCTACCAAGCCACCGTCGAAACCCTGTTCTCGGCGCAGCGCAGCCCCGTGCATCTGTCTGCGCCAGCGGCCGTGGCGGAGTGCCTGGCTCACCAGGGCCAGCATCAGGCGGCTGTCGAGGAGGCCATCGGTCAAGCGTTAGGCGCCATCCTCGATGCCTTCGCCCCCGAAGCGCTACTGCGGCGCTTCCATGCCTACCGTGGCGTAAGTAATCGCGTCACTGAAGAGGGTGGCTGGGCCTGGGAGATGTATCACCACTATTACCAGGAACTCAACTCAGGTCGCCAACGCGGTTTCGAAAAGCTGTTCTGGGAGGTGTTCGAACAGGCCTACGACCAGTCGGTACGTCGTCAGCAGCGGGAGGACGTATGAACCGTTCTCCCTCCTTGGTCTGGCTCGCCGTATTGATGGTGGCGTTACTGTTGAGCGGGTGCGCCTCAACGCGAGAAGCGGCCGGCAAGACCTGGCAGGTCATGCGCGACCCGTCGATTCCCGTCGGCTATCCAGAAGATCGACCTACACGCGTCGATATGGCGATGCTTGCCGAGCAGAACGTCAACCCCAACGTGGAAGGTGAAGGGACGCCCTTGCGCTTCCAGGTCCTGCAGCTCAAGGACGACTCGATGCTGATGGCAGCTGACCTGGGCCAACTTCGCGATGACCTCGAGGCAGCGTTGGGTACTAATTACCTGACACACGATGACTTCACCCTGCTACCCGGACAGTGGAAGTTCTACGAGCCGTTCGAAATCGATGAAGAGACACGCTATATCGGCCTCATCGCCTTCTACGGCAACCCTGAGCGCGCCGAGTGGAAGAAGATCGTAAAAGTGCAATCGCGAGGTGAACATTACCACCTGCTGGTTCACCTGCGCGAATTCGAAGCCGAACTGAGGGCGGAAGACTGATGGCCAGTCGCAACCGCGTGGTGTGGAGTGAAGGGCTGTTCATCAAACCGCAGCACTTCCAACAGCAACAGCGCAGTCTCGAAGGGTTGATCGATACTCGTTTGCGTGGAGTCAGCCACTATCTTTACGGCTTTCTGACGCTGGAGCTCATTGCCGAGTTTCTGAGTTTCGGACGCGTCGCCATCAGCCGAGCCAGCGGTGTGATGCCTGATGGGACGGTGTTTCAGATGCCCGATGACGATGTCGAGCCGACACCGCTGGAAATCGATGATGCGGGACTAACCAACCAGATCGTCTATCTCGGTCTGCCCCTGACCACCGATGCCGTGGGCGAAGTTCGCTGGCCGGGGGAGGCGCTTCCGTCACGCTATCGACTCGAACAACGCTCGGTGCGTGACCTGCATTCCCGCGAAGGTGACAGCACCGAGCTCGACCTGGCCCGAGTGACTCCTCGACTGCTGCTCGAGCGCGACGACCGCAGTGCCTATGCGTGCCTTACGGTGGCGCGTATCGTCGAGCGTCGCCCGGATGGCAGCTTGATCCTCGACGAGACATTCATCCCCACGTTGCTCAACGTTCAGGCTGCGCCCGCGCTGCAGCGCTTCGTCGGCGAGATGGCCGGGCTAATGCGGGAGCGTGCACGCAACATCGCGCAGCGTCTTTCCACGCCACATCAGGCCGGTGTCGCCGATGTGTCCGACTTCATGTTGCTGCAGTTGCTCAACCGTGCCCAGCCGCGCTTCCAGCACCTGGCACGGCTCGGCCAACTGGCCCCCGAGCGGCTCTATGAAGCGATGCTCGATACCGCCTGCGAACTCGCCACGTTCACCGACGAGTCGCGGCTGGCCCCGGAAACGCCGGCTTATGACCACGACCATCCCGAGCGTGCCTTCCGGCCGCTGATGCAGCGCTTACGTCAGGCCTTATCGACGGTACTCGAACCGCGCGCCCTGGCCATACCTTTGCAATCGCGTCGTTATGGCCTGCTGGTGGCGCCGCTGGCCGATACGGGGCTGCTCGATAGTGCCGACTTCATCCTGGCGGTACGTGCCGACATGCCAAACGAGCGTCTGCGCAAGCTTTTCCTGCAGCAGACCAAGGTGGCGAGTGTCGAGCGCATCCGCGACCTCATCAGCCTTCAGCTGCCGGGGGTGCCGTTGGAGCCGTTACCGGTGGCTCCGCGCGAGCTTCCCTACCATGCCGGATACAGCTACTTCCAGCTCGACCGCCAGAGCCAGGCCTGGAGCATGCTCAGCGGAGCCAGCGGCTTCGCGTTCCATGTGGCGGGGGATTTCCCCGGTCTGGAATTGCAGTTCTGGGCGATCAGGAGCTAAGCCATGAACGATATCGCTGTCCCCTATGACGACGCCCCCGCTGGCCCCCGTACTGTGGGTCTTCGCGAGCCGACGCGCCACGAAGACCGCATCGACGAGCGCGGTCTGGAACGTCTGCTTCACAGTCATGTCGGCCACCTGGATGCCGACGAGGACTACTGGTTCCGTCTGCGTGGCCACAACCTCAACCCGCTGGTGGATGCCGCCAGTTCACTGCTCGGCATGGTTTTGCGCGTGCGTCAGCTCGACAGCATGCACGATATCGAACGCCTCTATCGGCAGGTGGTCGACGAAGTCTCGGCTATCGAGATCGAGCTCACCGAGCAAGGGTACGACCGCCCCACGCTGCTGGCCTATCGCTATGTGCTGTGTTCGTTCATCGACGAAGCGGTGATGGGCGCGCCCTGGGGACAGCAGAGCGCCTGGGCCGAACACTCGCTGCTGACGCGTTTCCACAACGAAACCTGGGGCGGCGAGAAAGTCTTTTCGATTCTCGCCCGGCTACAGCAGGAGCCCCAGCGCTACCGCGACATGCTGGCCTTCATCTATCTGTGCCTGTGCCTCGGTTTCGAGGGCCGCTACAAGGTGATGCCGCAGGGACGCGAAGAGTACGAACAGGTGGTACGTGCCTTGGGCGACCAGCTCGCAGCGCTCGGTGAGCCGCCCGAAGAAAACCTGACCCAGCCGCTGGGCAACGTGGTCAAGGGGCATCGCCGCCGAGGGCAGGGGCTGCCGGTTTGGGCAGTGCTCGCCCTCTTCGGGGCCACCATGGCAGGCGTCTACGTCGCGTTGAACTGGACCCTCGGACAGCAGGCTGCTCAGGTCAGTGCGCTGCTCGATCAGATTTTTCGATAGGAGAACCCTATGCTTAGGGTAGAGCTTCCGGCCCTTATCGGTCGTCTCAACGCTTTTGCTCGTCAAGGTCTCGAACAAGCCGCTGCGCTGTGCGCAGAACAACAGGCATCTGAGGTGACCGCCTCCCACCTGTTGCAGGCGCTGGTCGACCAGCCGTTGTGCGATGTACGCTGCTTATTGGCGCATGAGGCCATCGAGGCGGGTGAATTGCGTGCACGTCTCGCCGACGAGTCCCTGCCGTCCCGCGACTTGGGGGTCGTGACGCCGAGTTTCTCTCCGCTGCTGATCGAACTGCTGCAGGATGGCTGGCTGCTGGCAACCACCGAATTCGGTCACGCCGAACTGCGCAGCGGCATGATTTTCACGGCGCTGCTGCACAACACCTTCCGTTATCTGGGGCCTCGCAGTGCGGCATTGCTGTCCGATATCAACCGGGAAGCCCTGCGTCGCGATGTCGAGCGGTTGACGGCGGATTCTGCCGAGGCGCCGCAAGACACCAACGCCAGCGACCGGCCGCGTCGTGCACAGTCGAGCCACGATGATAGCGCCCTGGCGCGGTTTGCCACCTCACTGACCGAGCAGGCACGGTGGGGCGAGCTCGACCCGGTGCTATGTCGTGACCCGGAGATCGATCAGATGCTCGATATTCTCGGGCGCCGGCGCAAGAACAACCCCATCGTCGTGGGTGACGCGGGCGTGGGTAAAAGTGCCGTGGTCGAGGGGCTGGCGGCACGCATCGTCGAAGGCCGAGTGCCGACGGCGCTGGTCGATGTCGAGCTCATGAGCCTCGACCTGGGAGCGTTGCAAGCCGGTGCCGCAGTGAAGGGCGAGTTCGAGAAGCGGCTCAAGGCGGTGATCGATGAGGTCAAGTCGGCCCCCAAGCCGATTCTGCTGTTCATAGACGAAGCCCATACCCTGATTGGTGCTGGCAATCAGGAGGGCGGCGGCGATGCTGCCAATCTGCTCAAGCCGGCCCTGGCGCGTGGCGAGCTGCGCACAATCGCGGCGACGACTTGGCGCGAGTACAAGAAATACTTCGAGAAGGATCCTGCGCTGTCGCGGCGTTTCCAGCCGGTGGCACTGGACGAGCCCAGTGTCGAGCAGGCGCTGGTGATTCTGCGCGGACTACGCGACGTCTACGAAAAGGCGCACAACGTATTGGTGGGCGATAGCGGCCTGCGCGCCGCCGCCGAGCTCTCGGCGCGCTATCTGGCCGGCCGACAGCTCCCCGACAAGGCGATCGATGTGCTCGACACCGCCTGCGCGCGACTTTCCCAGACACTCGAGACGCCGCCACGCCGGCTGAGCCATCTGAAGAGCGACCACCTGGCAGCCACCCGCGAGCGTGAGCAACTCGATCGTGAACGTCTGCTTGGCCGGCGTCCGGATGCCACTCGCGACGCTGAGCTGGATGCCAGGCTGACCCGGCTCGAGCAGGAGGTCACGGCGCTGGAAGTGGCCTGGCAGCAACAACGGCGATGCGTCGATGCCATTCTTGAACTGCATCGGACGCTGCTCGACGACGAGGAGGTGGCCGAGCAGGAGGCGCACCTGGCGGCCCTGACTGAACATGAGGCGCGCTTGGCCGAGTTGCAGCAGGAGTTTGCACTGGTCAATGCCAGTGTCGAAGAGGCGCAGATCGCTCAGGTCATCGGCGATTGGACCGGCGTGCCGGTCGAGCGCATGACCAGTGATGAAGTGACGCGCCTCACCGAATTGCCCGCGCATCTCTCGCGCCTGATACAGGGGCAGGATACTGCCATCGAGCGAGTACACCGCCACCTGCTTACGGCGCGTGCTGATCTGCGTCGCCCCGGACGTCCCCTCGGTGCATTCCTGTTGGTGGGCCCAAGTGGTGTGGGCAAGACCGAAACCGTGGTGCAGATAGCCGAGCGGCTGTATGGCGGTCGCCAGTTCCTGACCACCATCAACATGTCGGAGTATCAGGAAAAGCACACCGTCTCGCGGCTGATCGGTTCGCCGCCGGGGTACGTGGGCTTTGGCGAGGGGGGGCTGCTGACCGAGGCGATTCGACAGCGACCCTATTCGGTAGTGCTGCTGGATGAAGTGGAAAAGGCCCATCCGGACGTGCTCAACCTGTTCTACCAGGCCTTCGACAAGGGCGAGCTGGCCGATGGTGAAGGGCGCGTGATCGATTGCAAGAACGTCGTCTTCTTCCTTACCTCGAATCTCGGCTACGAGGCGATCGTTGCCCACGCCGGCCATCCTAAGGCCCTGGATGAGGCACTGTATCCCGTTCTTGCCGGTTTCTTCAAACCAGCCCTGCTGGCACGTATGGAGGTGGTGCCTTACTTCCCGTTGGCCAGCGACACCTTGCGCGACATCGTCAGCGTCAAGCTCGACACCCTGGCCGAGCGTATCCGCACGCGCCACCGTCAGGCCGATGTCACACTCGATGATGCACTCCGTGATGCGATCTGCGAGCGTGCCACACGCAGCGAGAACGGCGCCCGTATGCTGGAATCGGTTATCGAGGGTGAGTTGCTGCCGCCGTTATCCCACGCGCTCCTCGAACGCTTGGCGCGGCGTGAAACGGTGAATCGTGTGGCGCTGGGTGTCGACGCCGAACGCGGCGTCTTCACTGCTGAGGTGGACTAGCCATGAATGTGCGGGCAGTCGGCCCATTGATAACCAAGGACGCATCACTGGCTTTGTTTGCTGGTATGTCTGCGGCACTGACCTTGGTCGAGAGTGGCTGCCCGCGCGAACTGCGCGCCCGCAGTAGTGCGTTGCTGATCCGGGGGCTCGCCCAGGTATCTTCCGCAGCGTCGGGCCCGGCCTGGGCGCGCATTCTTTATCTCGAAGAGTGCGGCCGCTGGTTGGGCTGCGACGATGACCAGACGCGGCTGGACTGT
Source organism: Litchfieldella xinjiangensis (assembly GCF_000759345.1). Lineage (GTDB taxonomy): Bacteria > Pseudomonadota > Gammaproteobacteria > Pseudomonadales > Halomonadaceae > Litchfieldella_A > Litchfieldella_A xinjiangensis. The sequence goes on along the minus strand of NZ_JPZL01000005.1, from coordinate 64,246 downwards.
GATGACTTCCGTCATCCTTATGCCCATGCCATCCGACAGGGCCAGTCTCTGGTACTGCCGCTGGCCGAGGCGCGTTCGCGGCTCGATCATCCCGACTTCCAGTCGCAAGTCGCCGCGCTGCCCGGCGCTTGGCAGCTGGCATTGCATCCGTTGCGGGCCGCCGACGGCGAACGTGAATGGCTGGGGGTGCTCGCCATGGCTGCGCCGGCCAAGGCACTGGGCACGCTCTGCGATGCACCCCCATTTCAGGCGTTCACAACGCTGCTGTGCCGGCTGTGGGCGGGTATGCGCCGGCATCGGGGTGAGCGTCAACGCGAGGCGGAGCTACGTGCCTCGCTCAATAAACTCAATGATAGCGCACGTCGCCAGACCCTTTCCCAACGTTTGGCCAGCGACCTGTTGGGCAGTTCCGAGGCGATGCAGCGGCTGCGCCAACAAATCGTGCGTGCCGCCGAAACTCGGCTCGCCGTATTGCTGCAGGGCGAAACCGGTACCGGCAAGGACTGCGTGGCGCGTGCCATTCATCGCCTCTCTTCTCGCAGTGAGGCGCCTTTCATGGCGATCAATTGTGCAGCGATTCCCGAGGCGCTTCTCGAATCGGAGCTCTTCGGCCACGCCAAGGGGGCCTTTTCCGGCGCCGAGCAGGCGCGCGAGGGGCTGATTGCTCAAGCTGACGGCGGCACGCTGTTCCTCGATGAGATCGGCGATATGCCGTTGGCGTTGCAGGCCAAGCTGCTGCGGGTACTTGAGAGTGGCGTCTATCGTCCCTTGGGCGCCAATGAGGAACGTTACGCCGACCTGCGTCTGGTAGCGGCGACTCACCAACCTCTACGCGAGCGTATCCGTGATCAGCGCTTTCGTGCCGACCTGTATTACCGGTTGGGGCAATTCCCACTCAGCCTGCCGTCGCTGCGAGAGCGCTGCGATGACATTCCAGAGCTGGCCGAGGCCTTTGTTGCGGATTTCTGCCGCCGTGAGATGCGCGAGTCGGTGGGCATCACCCCGACGGCCCTGCGTCAGCTTCGCGGCCGTGCGTTTCCTGGCAACGTACGCGAGCTGAAGAACCTGATCGACTACGCCTGCGCCGTGACCCGCCCTGGGATGGATATCGATACCTTCGCCCTGCCTGAGACGAGCGAGGCAGACGTGCCGGGAGCGGAGCCCGAGCAGCCCGCAAAGCACGAGCAAATTAACGATCTGCGCCAGGCGCTGCGCGATTTCGAATCCGATCTGATTCGCCAGCGGTTGCAAACGTTCGGTGGCAATCGTGCTCGGGCGGCTGAAAGTCTCGGCCTGCCCAAGCGGACCCTGGCACATAAGTGCCGCCTGCTGGAACTGGATAACTGATGCGTTTCACCTACGTACCTGATGCGCTTTGTACGCGCCTCCCCGGAATTAGCCTGGCCCTGCTGTTCGCGCTGGGCACACCGCTTCACGCCGACGAGCGTATGGATGCGGCGCAAGCTTGCATCGCGCACGAGTCACGTCTCGATCGCCTGGCCTGCTACGACGCGGTGTTTATGAGCAAAGGCGACGTCTCCATGGAGGAGGATGCCACGCCACCGGCGTTGTGGCGCGCTATCGAGGAGCAGGAGCGCAGCCGCGAAAAAAACGACATGGGGCTCATGGTGCGTGAACACGAGGACGATGTGTTCATGAGTGTGCCGGCATTAGGCAGCGTGCCACCACGCCCATTACTGGTGCTGGCCTGTGAGAACAGCATTACCCATTTCCAGCTGCACCTGCCTCAGGCGGTCGAGGCCACTCTCGTCTCACTCACGCTCGACACCGGATCGCGCTCACTTGAGCAGACGTGGCGTATTCGCGATGGGGGGCATGTGATCGGAGGGGGGCGTGGGCTGCCCGCCATCGCCACGCTGCGCGCGCTGTTGGACACCGCCACGCTAACGCTACACAGCGACATGGCGACGCTCGATGGGCTGCGTTTCGGCCTGACGGGGCTGCGCGACCGGCTCCGCCCGTTACGCGACGCCTGTCGCTGGTGAGGGGTTAGACCATGCAGATCACATCTGAAGCGCACCTTGCCCCAATACTGGCCACCTTGCCCGGCCCCGACGCTCATCATGGCGTCGGGCACCCGGTCGATGAGAGTAGCGATTACGCCTGGCTGGATGAGGAGATGATGAAGATCGGCTCGCTGCAGCACGGCGAGGTCGATTGGGACAGCGCCGAGATGCGTGCCGTACGGCTGTTGAGCGACACCGGCAAGGATCTCAAGGTGCTGGGCCACCTGTTGCACTGCTTGCAACGCGGTGGCAACGGCGTGCGCTTTGCCTTGTCGCTGCACCTGCTGGCGGGAGCATTGGGGCAATGGTGGGGTGACGCTTACCCATTCAGTGGGCCGCGGGGCGCCAAACTGCGCCCGCGCCTCTTTCAACAGTTCGTGCAGCGTGCGGCAACGTTGGCCGGGGGCCTCGATTTCAGCGAAGCCGATGACGAATACGACGCTTGCTGCGCGTCACTCGACGCCTTGATCGTGCTGGCGCGAGAGCAGACCTTGCCCGGTGACGAGCTTATAGAATTGCGTCGCGTCCTTGACGCGGCACGCTCCAGATCTACCGACGACTCGCCGGCGCCGGCCGAGGGCGCAACGGCCCAGCGCAGCCCCGGGCATAGCGCAGCGACGGACTCTACCAGCACCCGCGCAAAGGTGCCGGAAATCCGTCTCGAGGCAGGCAACGAGCGCGGCAACCGCCAGGCGCTGCTGAAGATGGCTGATTTCATCAGCGAACAGTCGCCCGGTCAGGCGCTGGGATACCGCCTGCGCCGCTATGCCGTTTGGGAGGCCATTCAGGCATTACCAGCCACGCGCGATGGTGCGCGTACCGAGCTCGCGCCGGTATCGGCCGATCGCGCCGCCGAATATCGCGAGGGAGTAGCTCGCGGTGGAGACTTGGCCCTGTGGAAACGCATCGAAAACAGCCTGGCCGTTAGTCCCTACTGGCTAGAGGGGCACCGCCTGAGCGCTGTGCTGGCACGCCATCTGGGCCACGAACGTTGTGCTGACGCGATTCGGGAGGAAGCCGAGCGATTTGTCGCCCGCCTTGATGGAATTCAACGGCTGACCTTCAACGATGGCACCCCCTTCATCGATGACGCGAGTCTGGCGTGGCTTCAGAGCGTGCCAACGACGGCATCGGAGGGAGGCGCTGCAACGAGGGGGGAACCCTGGCAGGCCGGGCTTTCCGAGGCTCGCGAGCAACTCGCCGAAGGCCATTTGGAGGGCGCGTTGAAGCGCCTCGACCAAGGGCTTGCATCGGCACGCTCTCCACGCGAAAGCGCCTACTGGCGATTGGCCAGTGCAGACCTGCTGCGTGACGCCGGGTTCGACGCGTTGGCGCATCAACATTATCAGGCGGTCAGGGCCTCGGTCTCTTCCATCGAACTGGAACAGTGGGAGCCGGCGCTTTTGACGCGTCTGGCTACGGCACTCAAGAGTTGAGAATGGCATGAACGGTACGGCACACAACATGGCAGAAAAATACGCAGCCGACGACGCAGGCGATATGGCACTACGCAACAGGGACGAGGGATAGGCAGATGTGGGGAGCAATCAAGGCGGCGCTGAGCCGATTCGTACCCGGCGCATCACGCGCACAAGCGAATGCCAACCTGGCCAAGGCGCACGGTAACAAGGCCCAGGGCGTGGCTAAACAGGCTTCACGCCTCTCGGTCGCGCTGTGGGGACTGCTGGTATTGGCCACGGTGGTGGCGATCTGGTGGCTTGGGCCCCTGTGGGAGTTGGGAGGCGGAAGGCCGCTTGGCCCCTGGCTCAATCGCCTCTTGGCTACGCTGGCGCTGGCCACCCTGGTGGCGGTGGTTTGGGGCGTACGCCTGGCGCGTCGCTTGCGCGAGATGAATGCCGAGCGCCAGCATGCCGAGCGGCTGCAACTCGACCCGGCCCAAGCCGAAATCGAGCGCCAGGAAGCGACGCTGGATGATGCCCTGGCTGAACTGACGTCTAGTCTAGGCGGCGGCCATGGCGCTCGCTACAAGTTGCCCTGGTATCTGGTCATGGGCGTCGAGAACGCTGGCAAGACCAGCCTGATCAACCGCTCCGGCCAGGACTTCGCCCTGACGCACGTCATGAGGGCTTCCGGTCGTGGCAAGAAAAGCCGCTACGGCTTCGACTGGTGGATTGGCAACAAGGCGGTGCTGATCGACCCGGATGGCGAACTCCTGACCCAAGGGACGCTGGAAGGCGGCGAGCCGCAGGAGCTCGAAAGCCGCCAGTGGGATCATTTTGTCGGTTGGCTGGAACGCAACCGACCGCAACGTCCGCTCGACGGAGTGGTGCTGGTTCTCGATTTGGCCCGCCTGAGCGATGCGCGGGTGGCGGTACGCAAGGCCTATGCGTCGCTATTGCGCGCCCGTCTGCGCGAACTGATGGAGCGCCATGCCGCCCGGCTGCCGGTATATGTCGCTTTCAGCAAGATGGACCTGCTGCACGGCTTCGATGAATTTTTCCGTCACTACTCGCGTGATGCGCGTCGGGCGCCGCTGGGGTTCACGTTCAGCCCCGCCTCTCTCGAAACACCCGGGCAGTGGGAAGAAGAGTTCGCCACCGCCTTCGATGCGCTGCTCGAGCGACTCAATGCCAGCTTGCCCACATTGCTGGCCGAATGCCGCGACCGTGAAGAGCGCGCCTCGGTGTTCCGTTTCGTTCGTCAGTTGGCCGGGTTGCGCGATGTGTTGCTGGGTTTCTTGCGCGAAGCGCTCTCCAACGATCGTTTCTCCACCGCCGCCATGGTGCGAGGCACCTACTTCACATCCGTCTATCAACAGGGGGTGCCGGAAGACCCCTTCGTCGACGCAGCGGCGCGACGCTATGGCATGGCCGAAAGCGTGCAGCCTGCGCATCGGGCCGCGCGGAGTGCGCTCTATTTCACCGAAGAACTATTCGACAAGGTCATCTACCCCGAGGCGGGTCTGGCTGGCGACAACGCGCGCGCGACCCAGCGCCGCCGCAGCCTGAGACGGGCTACCGTCATGGCGTGCCTATTTGGCGGTGCGGTGATGGTGGGGGGCTGGAGCCACTTCTATCAGAAGAATGCCAGTGCGCTGGCAGCCGTGGAGCATAAAGCGGCTGCTTACATGGCCACCGAGCCCGATGAATTGCAAAGCGACGACCCCACCGGTTACAGCCTGCTCGAGCCGCTTGATCGGCTGCGCAGCGCGACGCTTGAGTTCGGCGACTACCGCGAACATATCCCGATCATCGCCGATATGGGTCTTTATCAGGGACGTCTCGTCGGGCGCCGGGTGGAAAACGCCTACCTGTCCGTGCTCGAGTACCATTTCCTGCCGTCCTTGATGATCGGTGTCATGGATGACATGAATCGCGCCGCTCCGAACAGCAACGACAAGCTCGCGCTGTTGCGTATCCTGCGCATGATGTCAGATGCCAGCGGGCGTCAGCCTGAGCGGGTCCGTGAATACATGGCAGACCGCTGGCAGCGCCAATTCCCCCAGCGTGGCAGTGTTCAGGAACGTTTGCTTGATCATCTCGACTACGCCCTGGCTTATACCAACCTTGAGGGGCTCGTCGCCGCCGGTGATGAGCAGGCCATGCTGGCCATGGCACCGCTACGTGGCAGCCTGGTAGCCGCGCAGGAGGAACTCTCGCGTCAGCCCATGAGCGAACGCGTTTACGCCACGCTCAAGGCTGGAAGCGATCGACGCCGCGGCGCCACGCTCGACTTGCGCCAAGGGGTGGGCCCCGCCTTCAGTGCCGTGTTCATGGCCCGCAACGATGACCCTGCCAAGATCCATATTCCCAGCCTGTTGACCCGCAACGGCTTCGAAGGCTATTTCCTCAAGGAAGTCGATCAGTCCACCGAGCTCGCGATGATCGACTTGTGGGTGCTCGGCCAACGCGACGATATCGCCTTCAGCGAGGCCGATAACCGCCAGCTGCGCGATGCCCTGCGTGAGCGCTATATCGGCGACTACCATCTAACCTGGCGCCAAGCCTTGGACAACGTCGAGCTGGTGCCCATCCCCGACATTCCCCAGGCCGTGGTGGTAGCCGACACGCTGCTGGGTGCCAGCCGCCCGTTGGATCGCCTGCTGGGTGAAGTATCGACACATACCCGCCTTTATCCGGAGTTGCCGGAAGGGGACGATGCCTCGCGTCAGGCGCTGGAACGTTCTCCGCGTTACCGGTTGGCCAGCGATATTGAACGGCACTTCGCTCCGCTCAACGACTTGCTTCAGGCGCGCGGTAGCAACCCGGCCGCACTTGCCGAGGTCAAGAAGGCGATTGGCGAATTGCGCGACTACTTGCGTCAGATCCAGGGCGCCAGCGATCCCGGGCATGCTGCGTTCGTTCAGGCGCGTGATCGCCTGGCCTTGAGTGGCGGCGACCCGATCCACACGCTGCAGCGTATCGCCGAAGAGATGCCCGCACCGATGGATCGCATGCTCTCGAGCCTGGCCGATCAAAGCTGGCAGTTGCTCATGGCCAGTGCCATCAGTCATCTGGAGCGCCAGTGGCTGGATGATGTCGTGGCCCCCTATCAAGCGCAGCTTGCCGGACGTTACCCGCTCGACCCGAGGGCTACGCGCGACGTGGCGCTGGCCGACTTCGAAGCGTTTTTCGGCCCGGGCGGCACACTCGACAGCTTCTACAAGGATAACCTGCGTCCGTTCATCGAGGCGGCGCCGGAACAGATGCAAGACGCCAATGGTTACTCGCTGCTCAGCGATCACGTGCTGAGCGCCGTGCAGCGTGGCCAACGTATTCGGGAAGCTTACTTCGGCCGCGACGGCATGCTCGATGTGGCGTTCAGCCTCGAGCCGGTCAGCCTCAGTCCCGATAAGCGACGCAGCGTGATCAGTGTCGATGGGCAGTTGATCGAATATGCCCATCACGCCAGCCAGAATGTACCGATGATCTGGCCCAATGCCTTGCGTGCGGGCAATGAAAGTCGCGTCACCCTGGTTCCTAGCACCGTCAACCGCTCGCCGCGCAGCTTGACCCGTGATGGGGCCTGGGCCTGGTTCCGCTTGCTTGACGAAGCCGAGGTGATCGGGGCCAGCGAACGCGATCTGGAACTGCGCTTTTCAGTCGATGGCGGGGTGATGCGCTATCGCCTGCAGGCAGAAGGGGGGCGCAACCCCTTCACTCGTCCGCTGGTGGCCGGTTTCCAACTGCCCACCGCCTTGTACGCCCAGGGAGTGCGCCATGCTGACGACGCTTAAGCGCCTCTGGCGCCCAAGGAGCATTCCTGTGGCGGTGCCCCCCACCGCGGTCGGCAAGGAAGTAGCTCCCTTGGCGGCTGGAACCGCAGGGGATATCGAGGCGTTTCTCGGGGCAGCGAGGCGTGCCGATGATCAAGGCCATTCCCCTTGGGTCCTGCGCGATGAATCTCGGATCGAGACGCTACGCCATGTCCTGACCCACACCGTTTCCCGGGGTGTCTGGCTGCAGCGAGAAAATGAACGTGTGGCGCATTGGCAGGGCCAGCTATTGACCCTACGGCATGGCGATGGGGCGCCGCTAGGGATGGCGCTTGTCTGTCGCCCCAGTGAGGAAGTGGCTTGGCAGTTGCGTTTCTTTTTCATTGAACCGCAGTGGCAAGGCAGTGGACATGGAGCACGGCTGTTGGCCGAAACTCGCCGTACCCTGCGAGGCATGCCAGTGCATGCACGGCTCCCAATGGCTTGCCATGCCGCAGTGAGCAGTCTTGTACAGGCCGGCTTCCAGCGTATGTACATCGATGCCACAGGCATAGCGACTTTCCAGGCGCCGGCCGAGTGGCACGACTGACGCGCCGCTGCGCATAAACAAGGAGATGGACCGATGGGACGCAATCTCGTACTCGTGGGCGACCAAGGCACCGACCATGACGGTTTCCCGCCGACGCCGGTCACTGCCGGTAGCCCCACAGTGATCATCGACGGCAAACCGGCGGCGCGTCAGGGCGATCCTCTGGCGCCCCACGACAAACCCAAGCACTCGCCACACCCCAGAACCATCGCGGAAGGCTCGGACAGCATTCTGATCGACGGTAAGCCCGCCGCACTCACCGGTCACGCGGTGAGCTGCGGAGGTGTGGTGATTGGCTCGGCCACAGGAGAGGGAAGCTGACATGGCCCATCAGACCGGACTTCAGTTCACCCTGACCCTTCCCGGACAGGACGTCCTCGACCTGGCCGTCATCGAATTCACCCACCGCGAAGCGCTCTCGTCGCCCTTCGAGCTGGCCATCGAATTCGCCAGCCGCGACGGCGACCTCACCCCCGAGACCTTTCTCGATCGCGCCCTGACGCTGACCGTCTGGCAGGACGGCACGGCCCTGCGCCGGGTGAATGGTATCGCCACCGAGTTCAGCCGGGGCGACCGCGGCCATCGGCGTACCTTCTATTCGCTGGTGCTGCGCCCCGCCCTGTGGCGGCTGTCGTTGCGTCACAATTCACGCATCTTCCAGCACGTCTCGCCACTGACCATCATCAACACCCTGTGCGACGAGCGCGGTATTCGTGACGTGGCCTTCGCTGTGACCCGCGAGCCCGCCGAGCGTGAATACTGCGTGCAGTATCGCGAGACGGACCTGGCCTTCATCGAGCGCCTGGCCGCCGAAGAGGGGCTGTTCTATTTCCATGAGTTCAGTACCCAAGGGGGTGAGAGCGGCGAGGGCGTCCACCGTCTGGTGTTCGCCGACGACCCGCAGATGCTGACCCACGTGGGCGAGCGCAGCTATCACAGCCGCGCGGGGGGCACGGCGCCAACGCGCCATGTGCGCAGACTCAAGCAGGTGGCCCGGGTCGCCCCGGCCAGCGCCACGCTCAAGGACTACTCGTTCAAGAACCCCGGCTACGCACAACTGCACGAACACGCCGGGGCTGACCTTGAAACTCACGCGCAGAGGAGAGACGACTACGAACACTACGATTACCCCGGCCGCTTCAAGGCCGATGCGTCGGGTCAGCCATTCACGCGTATCCGCCTGGAAGCGCTGCGCCACGACGCCCTGACCTGCCGCGCCGAGAGCGACCTGCCCGAGCTTGCCCCGGGGCACCGATTCACCCTGACCGACCACGACGCCGACAGTCTCAACCGCGACTGGCAGGTAGTCGAAGTGATCCATCACGGTGAACAGCCCCAGGCCCTGGAAGAGGATGGCTTCACTCAGCCAAGCCTGCAGGGCCGGGCAGGTTCAGAAGCCATGACGCGTTATTACAACCAATTGGTGCTCACCCCCGGCGATAGCGCCTGGCGCCCCACGCCCAATCCCAAGCCACGCGTCGACGGCCCGCAGGTCGCCTTCGTGGTCGGCCCCGAGGGCGAAGAGATCCACTGCGACGAGCACGGCCGGGTCAAGGTGCAGTTCCCCTGGGATCGCTATGCGGCCCCTGACGACACCGCGAGTGCCTGGATCAGGGTCAGCCAGGGCTGGGCCGGCGGTGGCTACGGGGCGATGGCGATTCCGCGCATCGGCCACGAGGTGATCGTCTCCTTCCTTGAAGGCGACCCCGACCAGCCGCTGATCACCGGGCGCACCTACCACGCCGTCAACACGCCGCCCTATGCCCTGCCCGAACACAAGACGCGCACGGTGATTCGCACCCAGAGCCACAAGGGCGAGGGTTTCAACGAACTGCGCTTCGAGGACGAAGCGGGTGAAGAGCAGATCTGGGCGCATGCCCAGAAAGACCTGGAGCTACTGACCAACCACGACCGCACCGAGGAGATTGGAAACGACAGCTTTCTCAGCGTGCATCACAACCGCGTAAGCGAGATTCACAGCGATGACCACCTGACGATTCACGGCCAACGCCACACCCAGATCGATGGCGATGACCATTTGATCGTCGATGCTACCCGCCATGAAAAATACGGTCGTGCCCAGCTGGTCGCAGCCGGCCAGGAAGTGCACCACAAGGCGGGCATGAAAGTCGTGATAGACGCTGGCGCCGAGATCACCCTCAAGGCCGGCGGTAGCTTCGTCAAGCTCGACCCCAGCGGCGTCACCATCGTTGGTGCCCAGGTCAAGATCAACTCCGGCGGTAGTCCGGGCAGTGGTTCGGGGCAAGCGGTCGAGATGCCGGCGTTGCCGAAGGAGGCGCAGGATGAAGTGCACGAGGATGTCACCATGGGGCCGGTTTTCGGCAAGCGCCTCGACCAGGCCATGGCCGAAGACATCCCCATGATCGAGCGCTGCCAGATGCAGCGTGATGGAAACTGTCCCCTCTCCGACTGCCCTTGCAGGGGGCATGCAGCGTCATGAGGATGAGCCACGCCGATACATTGTTCGAGCTGCTTGGCAAGCAGAGCCGTCACTTGAGCCACTGGCTGATTCTCGAAGAAACCGGCCAGACCCTGTCATCGCTCTACCGGCAGGTGACGGCACTCGAGTACGAGTGGTTGTTCCTGGAAACGCCCTATGCCGACTTCCTGAAAAGGAGTCCCGTGGTGTTACGCGTGAACGATGCGATTGGTGACTTGCTCCGGGTGTTCTCCCAAGATCCGAGAAAGGGCATTGCGCCAGGTATCGTCGTGGCTAGCCAAGCCCCCGAAGAGGAAGTGCTGGGGCATCTACGCACCTGCTTGAGTGTGGCCTTCTACGGTGATCGTAAAGGCATGGTGCGTTACTACCACCCCGACGTCGCGGCAGCGCTCTTCGGTTCCCCCGAGTATGTCAGCCAGGCCTGGTTCGGCCCCCTCGATCGGTGGATATGGCATGGCGAAGTACACCCGCGTAACCCCGTGGCGTCAGCATGGCATGCGCTATGTGCCGATGACGACGAGTCGGTGCCGCACGAAGAGCAAGGCCACACCGCAGTAACCCAGTCGACAGCGACGCCAGCCGTTGCTCTGTCCCGAGGACAGGAGGCGGCGTTGGAGCGCCATATACGAGTGATGAGGGCTTGGAAGGAGTTTCGCCAACCGGGCGAGAGTCTTGACGATCCGGAAGCCTATCGCCGTTTCCTTGCCAGTGCTCGCTTCGAGCAAGCGCTGGGCGAGAAAAACGACCCATTAGCCGTTGTTGAAGCGCCCACGCAATCCCCCAGTCAATGGAGTGCTACATGAGCCAGGAATTGAGCCAGCACAAGGCGTGTGAAGAACCCAAGCTCTTCATTCAGGTCATGGGCAAGGAACATCCTGAGGGCCACCGCTTCGTCTTCTTCGACCTGGAAGACCAGCAGGAGCAGGCAGCCCTTGCCGAGGCGGTCGAGGAAGAGGATCTCCCTGAACCATTGAGCCGTATTCACGGCTGGGCCTGGGAAGGGCAACCGCGTCGCAATGTCTGGCTGGAAATCGTCAGCGAAGAGGGCCAGCCGATACGGGTGCCGCTGTTCGGCAACGTGGGAGCCACGCCCTGGCAGGAGCATGAGCAGCGCACTGTCCATCAGCACCATGTCGTGCAGCCCGTTGTGCCGCTCGCCTTTTGGCAGTCGCTGGTGGATGACGCCACCCATGCTCTGCCGTGTCGCCCAGGCTACCTGTACATCCACTATCGGGGAGCCGTATGGCGGGAGATCGAGGTGGGGGTCTCCGAGTCGGGCGAGTGGCAGTTCCGGGATGTCGACCTGGCGCAACACCGCAACGAGGACGGCGGCTATGTCGAGGATCGCCGGCCCGCTACGGGTCAGCCGTTGACGGAGCTATGGCTGCCTGCACGCCGAGAAATGAACTGGCTGAGCCGCGAGGTCAAGGTCGCATTCTCGGACGTTCAATGGTCGGCGGCCAGGCTGAACCACCTGGAAGCCAATCCCACGGCGATCAATCAGCGTTTCCAGTCCGTTTCGCTGCGCGCTGCGTCCGAGCGTATCGCGAGTGGCCAGCTTCTCGCGGCCGACCGGTTGGTGCCGCAGCGGGAACGCAGCCCCAGTCTGGAAACACAGGTCGCACACCCACCGCTCTGGACCGAGGATCTATCGGGAAGCGTATTGTCCTCTCTGTACCAGCAGGCCTTGAGCGAGCAGCAGCGCTTCGATGGTGGCGGATCGGATGCGGTGAACGGCGCCTGGAACGAAGCCAACAGGGAAGACTCGCCTCTGAAGCTGGAGGTGGGTTTGCGTGCCGCTGCCGTCGAGTCGGTGTGTCAGGCAAACCGTAGCACCCCCGTGCAGAGGGAAGAGGCCCCCGAGCCGCCGGTTTGGGAGGAGCTTCCCGAAGGCAGCGACATTCTGGAGGACGCGCGGCAGCGGGAGATACCGGGGCTTGTCCTCAACGATCCCTTGTTCGAACTGCGCCACGCCCTGAGCCAGACACAGCTGGCGCAGAACTACCTGTCGCTGCTGCTAGAGCGCTGCGCTTCCCGACCGCATTATCGCAGCGCCGTCATGATACAGAAGCGGGTCATGCCTGAGCGCATCGGCGGCGAGAGCAACACGCTGCGGCGCTTTGCTTCGCAGCCGGCGCTGCGCTACCTGGGCGGGGAGTTCCACACCAGCGTGGCCACGCTGGCGCGCGACATTGGCCATCGGCTTTGGGAGTTTCATCAAACGCACCTGGCCGACCTGTTGGGTCATGCGGCCTACCAACGGATACTGGCGGACTACTTCAGCCTGGAAGGCAGCGACTATGTCAGCGGCTTCTGCCTGGCAGAGCAGTGCTTCACCGCCCTGAGCCTCGATCCGAAGCGGGTCGATACCCTAGTGGATCAGGATATCCCCAGCCTGTTCCACACCGCCAATCCGGCAAAGGCCCAGCGCACCCTGCTTTCCCTGCTCGAGGACGGCAGCCGTGAACCGCTGCATGCCATGTGCTTCCCCGACAGCGAGGCCCACCCCGTCGAACTGCCCTTCGTGCTGCCGGAGGAGGAAACTAACGACGGCAGTGGTCGTTTTCGTGCCAAAGCGCTGGCCGAGGAGAGCGAGCGCAACGACGTACCGGACAAGGACGACCTGCAGACCTTCGAAGTATCTCTGCTGGCTGCTATGGCCCATACCAGCGTTCCAGGCGAACTCAAACGCTGGGCCGATGCCCTCGATAGCGTTTTCGGCAAGATCGCCGAGAGCGGCAGGAACCTGCTGGGTCAGGTGGCGGACGAGAGCCAACGTACAGCCATGACGGGAAGACTCTACCTGCCTGCCTTCAATGCCTCGCGCGGGGCCCTGCATAGTATGTTGGGCGATCTTACCTTCCAGCCGCTTGGGGATGTCGACCTCGGGCGCTACGTCTTGATCGGGGTGGAAGACGTCGCCACAGGCATGAAGTTCGGTATTGATACGGCCGAAAGGGAGTACATCGCCCGGAACAATCATCGCCAGTTCTATGGCGAGATCTACCGGACCTCGGACGGCAAATTGCTGGGCGGCACCAACAAACAGCGACTGAGCTCCATGGCCGAGACAGGCGAAGCCCGGGAAGTGCGCTTCGTGTTTGCACCCGCCGATTCACGCGCTGCCGACCTCGTACGCCGTGGCAGTAGCCGAATCGGCTTTGCCGAGCGTGCCACTGACGCTACTCGATTGCCTTATATTATGGTTGTCGTGCAAGCGGTGAACTTGGTGCAGAGTGCTAGAGCAACTAAGGAAGGCTGGAAAGGCCGCATTGATATATTGACAGCCCTAATAGATTTAAGTCTAGCCACTTTCAATGTGAGTGGCTATATGGCTCGGCGTCATCAGGCGCCTCAAGCTGCTGTTGTTAGAGTTAGCAATTTCAGCCAGAAGGTTATGATACGAAATGGACAAGCAAATATCATAACCCGTCTCTTTCCTAGTTTGATTAGGGTCAATTGGATAGCTTCCAAGATGGCTGGAGCACTAATGGCCATCACCATGACGTGGGAAGCGATTGAGCGCCTGCGTGAGGGCGATACAGACGCTGCACTGGCTTATGGCATGGCCGCAGCCGGCGCCACGATGCTGATGCTATTCAGCGGCCCGGTGGGCTGGGTCGGCCTGGCCTTGCTCCTGGGCGGCGCGGTAGGCGGGATATTGTTGACCGATGGCCCGCTTGAGCAGTGGATCAAGCATGGTCCCTTCGGCGATCAGCGCGGCCGTGCCCCCTGGCTGGAGGAGCCGGAAGAGGCCTATTATCGCTTGCAGGGTATCTTCGCCAATATCCAGGTCTCGCTGCGCAGGCTCAGTCCGGCGGAGCGCGATGCGCTGTTGGCTCGGCTTGGCCAGACCCATACCTCACCCGTTGAAACGGCCATGCCAATCGGGCGTCTCTGGCAGGATCATTTCGATCCGCGCCAGGCCATCAATACCGCCATCGAGGTTCGTAGCGCTCTGCCCGGTATGGGGGTCGAGTTGAACGACGTCACGGTGCTGCGCTTGCTACAGGGATCGCACTATCGTTCACCGGCAGGCAGCGCTTGGCGTGAGACATCCTCTACGCGTATTCAGCCCTTGCTTACGCAGTTGGGCGCGCAGCAAATAACTTACTACGTGCACTCGCCCGCTAACGAGCCCATGCGGGGCTTTGGCACCAGCACCGAGTACCGATGGGACGTTCAGGTAAAATTCCGCGAGGCGACGCAGATACCCCTGCGCCCCAGCCGGCGCATCTACCCAGCGCCTGCACCGCTGACGGAGATGTCGGACGATATGTCGGATATCCTCAGTGTCGAGAGAGCTGACGATGACTACTGGATCAAGGAAAGACTCAATGTCCGCTAAAGAAACTATTGGCGACTACTACGCCGACACTGCCTATACCCCTGCCAAGCGGCAGCAGTGGGAAGCGGCAAATCCTGAGCGGGATTCCATCATCGGCTCGCGGCTATCTTGGAATCGTCGGACTCAGGATAATGGAACAAACGAAGAATACGGATATAATAATGTCGCCATTTCTCAGAATTGGGAGCTTCAGCGAATTGAAAAAAAACTAGAAGGTGATGATATCTTCAAAGGTATGAAGGTGCGTTATGATCATCAAGAAATCATGCCGCCTAACTACACAGCTTTAGCAAAATATCTGAATATTGTTATGGCGTTTTCAATTGGCTTTTTTTGCTTGTTCTTTTTTGGGTTTTTTTTTCTGGTAGCTGTTGATTTGTTTCACTGGATGTTTGGCAGGGGGGGGGCTGAAGAATTTTATTCAGCTTTTCGGATGAATTTGTGGCTATGCTTACCTGTAGTGGTGGTTTGTTTGTTTTTCTGGAAAGGAGGTCGCTATTTAGAGAAAAAAAAGCCGACGGTTTTTTATGGTATGAAAAAAGCCCCTCTTTGGCAGCTCAACCGCCAGACAGGTCTGTTCACTATCTATGATCCAAGGGATGCCTGGAAGCAACGCCTGGAGGCTCCCTTCTGGGAGTTCGATGCCTTTCTGCAAAGCTCCCCCGATACCCAGGGCAGTGCCACCTATTCGCTAATTCTCTATCACCCCTTCCAGCGTATCCGGCAGAAGCTGGATGCCCAGTTCCCGCCGACCAAGATGCCCGGTGAGCTGGTCGCGGCGTGGCAGTTCCTGCAGCGCTACATGGACGTCTCGCAGCCGCTGCCCGATGTGCCGGGGCTGGAGATTCATCGCCACAAGGACCCCACCACGGCGGCCGACGATCAGCAGCAGGGCCGCGACCCGCGCTACTGGCGGGACATGGACGAAGCCAGCGTAAAGAAGATCCAGGAAGAAAAATACCGCAAGAATATCCGCCTGCGCTAAGGCGCAGTCATGGAGTCATCACCCGGCTTTCACCAGGAAGGCCCTAGCCCCGCTGTTGACTGAAATCGCGCAGCGAAGCGGAAAAACCCTTTCGGGGGCATAGGGTATCTGCCCCGGCGGTAGCCTCGCGAGCAAGCACCCTGGCAGCGTATCGACCCACTTCTTTTCACTTAAACCAAGGCACTCCCATGTCTGCCAAGCAACCCCAAACACCGCGTCCCGATATGGCTCAGCCTCACCGTGCCGGCGATATAAAACCTTTTCCAGGCGGCAAGGTCAGCTACCTATCGCCGGGTCCCCTGCCCACGGGAGCGGCGCCCTTGGATTTCAATCAGGCCATTGGTGAGGTGAACGATGCCTATCTGGACTTCGGCGGAAGTCTGCCCACCCCCTTTACCTGGCAAGTCACACTGGGCGGGCCCTTTATTAGCTTTTTGATGTTTGCTTTTCTTCTCCCTCTAATTGGGGGGGCGATTGGAATATATGGACAAGACGTTAACGCATTTTTTCTGGTTACTGGGCTCGTGTTTGATGAGGTGTTTACCCAAGCTTTAGTAGTTTGCACCTTGATATTAATGCTCGCATTGTTAATTAAATTTAAATTCCACTTTAAGTTCCGCGAGGATGTCCCCACCCGCTTCCATCGCCAGCGCCGCGAGGTAGCCTTTGCGCCGGGTGGCGGCAAACCGCCGATCATCGTGCCCTGGGAGAGCGTGGCGGCCTGGGTGACACAGGCGCAGGGTGCGACCCAATACGGCGTACAGCGTCAATATGGCTTGGGGCTGGGCTTCATCGATCCCGAGACGGGCCAGCAGCATTTCCTCGAATTGCCGCAGCCCGGCATGCCGCTGGCGATGGGGCTCTGGGAGTCGGTGCGCGCCTATATGGAATATGAGGTACATACACGCGAGGAGATCCAGGACCCGCACGGCCTGCACTGCCCCGGCGATCCTCCTTACGAGGGTGTGCATACCTTCCACCACGCTCGTCGACGCCTTCATCGCCGCCATCGCGAGGGCGAGATCGGCCTATTCAAGGTCACGATGTGGTATGCGTGGCACATTCTCGACCTGTGGACGATTCCTTTCCATCTCGCCGAATGGGAGATCCGTGCCATCCAGAAGGCCGAGCGCAAGACCCTGCCGGCAAGCCTCGATGCCTGGTCGCAACCGCTTCCCGAGAGCGAGTGGGCCCAGCCCAGCGAAGAGCTGAAGCGGCTGTCTGCCAAGGTCAGGGCAGTGCACAAACAGAACCCTCGGCGGCCGATCACTGCAATATTCGCTGAAGCTTATGAGAACGAAACACTAACCGCCTGAGATTACCAGTGCTCTTCCAAAGGCGTCAGGATGCCTTGTAGTCATTGATTGCAAGCAATGACCGCACCGATAGATGAGATCAGGGGAGGTCATATGATCTGCCCCGGCGGTAGCATGGCGAGCAGGCACCCTGGCAGCGCATCGACCCACTTCTTTTCACTTGACCCAAGGCACTCCTATGTCTGCCAAGCAGCGCCAAACACCGCGGCCCGATATGGCTCAGCCTCACCGTGCCGGCGATATGAAACCTTTCCCAGGTGGCAAGGTCAGCTACCTATCGCCGGCTCCCCTGCCCACGGGAGCGGCGCCCTTGGACTTCAATCAGGCCATCGATGAGGTTAACGATGCCTATCTGGACTTCGGCGGAAGTTTGCCTACACCATTTACATGGCAATTCACTCTGGGAATACCCTTTATTGGTTTCTTAATGATGATCTTCCTTTTCCCAGCGATAGGGGGAGTGGCTCTGTGGTTTGTAAGTAAAGATATTAAGCTTTTCTTTGTAGGGTTTAATGGGATTTTTAATGGAGCCTTTGCTCAGGCTTCAGTAATTTGCACTGGGGCATTAATATTAGCGTTATTGATTAAGTTTAAATTCCACTTCAAGTTCCGCGAGGATGTTCCTACCCGCTTCCATCGCCAGCGCCGCGAGGTGGCCTTTGCGCCGGGTGGCGGCAAGCCGCCGATTATCGTGCCTTGGGAGAGCGTGGCGGCCTGGGTGACTCAGGCGCAGGGTGCGACCCAATACGGCGTGCAGCGCCAGTATGGCTTGGGGCTGGGCTTCATCGATCCCGAGACGGGGCAGCAGCACTTCCTCGAATTGCCGCAGCCCGGCATGCCGCTGGCGATAGGGCTCTGGGAGTCGGTGCGCGCCTACATGGAATACGAGGTACATACCCGCGAGGAGATCCAGGACCCCCACGGCCTGCACTGCTCCGGCGATCCGCCCTACGAAGGCGTGCATACCTTCCACCACGCCCGCCGGCGACTCCATCGCCGCTATCGCGAAGGTGAGATCGGCCTGTTCAAGGTCACCCTGTGGTATGTGTGGCACATTCTCGACCTATGGACGATTCCCTTCCATCTCGCCGAATGGGAGATCCGTGCCATCCAGAAGGCCGAGCGCAAGACCCTGCCGGAAAGCCTCGATGCCTGGTCGCAGCCGTTACCCGAAAGCGAATGGGCCCAGCCCAGCGAAGAGTTGAAACGGCTCTCGGCGGAAGTCAAACAACGCCATGCCCGGCAACCGAGTCGACCGAATACCGCCATCTTCGCCGAGGCCTATGCGGCGGAAGCGACACACCCGGCCTGAATACCCTGGCAGCGTATCGACCCACTTCTTTTCACTTGACCCAAGGCACTCCTATGTCTGCCAAGCAATCCCAAACACCGCGGCCCGATATGACTCCTCACCGTGCTGGAGATGTCGAGCCCTTTCCAGGCGGCAAGGTCAGCTACCTGTCGCCGGCGCCCCTCCCCACGGGAGCGGTACCACTGGATTTCAATCAGGCCATCGGTGAGGTCAATGATGTCTACTTGGACTTCGGCGGAAGTCTGCCCACCCCCTTCACTTGGCAATTCACTTTGGGCATACCTTTCATTGGCTTTTTAATGCTCGCATTCTTATTTCCTTTTCTTGGAGCAGTTATTTTTTTTATTGTTAGTAAAGATGTTCAGTTTTTCTTGGTGGGGTGGAATGGTCTCTCTGAGAGGATGCTTAATTTGGCGCTAGGGGGAGGGGGGGGCGCTAATCCTAGCCTTAGCAATCAAAGCCCACTTCCACTTCAAGTTCCGCGAGGACGTCCCCACCCGCTTTCACCGCCAGCGCCGCGAGGTGGCCTTTGACCCGGGCGGCGGTAAACCGCCGATCATCGTGCCTTGGGAGAGCGTGGCGGCCTGGGTGACCCAGGCGCAGGGCGCGACCCAATACGGTGTGCAGCGCCAGTATGGATTGGGGCTGGGCTTCATCGATCCCGAGACGGGGCAGCAGCACTTCCTCGAACTCCCACAGCCCGGCATGCCGCTGGCGATGGGGCTCTGGGAGTCGGTACGCGCTTACATGGAATATGAAGTCCACACCCGTGAGGAGATCCAGGACCCCCACGGCCTGCACTGCCCCGGCGATCCGCCCTACGAAGGCGTGCATACCTTCCACCACGCCCGCCGTCGGCTCCATCGCCGCCATCGTGATGGCGAGATCGGCTTGTTCAAGGTCACCCTATGGTATGTGTGGCACATTCTCGACCTGTGGACGATTCCCTTCCATCTCGCCGAATGGGAGATCCGTGCCGTCCAGAAGGCCGAGCGCAAGACCCTGCCGGCAAGCCTCGATGCCTGGTCGCAGCCGTTACCCGAAAGCGAATGGGCCCAGCCCAGCGAAGAACTGAAACGGCTATCCGCCAAGGTCAGGGCACTGCACAAACAGAATCCGCAGCGACCGATTACTGCAATATTCGCTGAAGCTTATGAAACCGAAACGCTAACCGCCTGAGGTTACCCAGCGCTCTTTCAAGGCGTCACGATGCCTTGTAGTCATTGATCGCAAGCAACGACCGCACCGAAAAAAGAGAACAGGGAAGGTCATATGATCTGCCCCGGCGGTAGCTTGGCGAGCAGAGCCTATCACCCTATCGAGAACGAGATGACCTTCGATACCCAACCATCGACGCTGACCTGGGTCTGGACCCGCCAAGGAAGCCGCCAATGAGCACAATCGAGACCGATCTACGGCCAACGCCCGAAGGCTACGCTGAGACTGCCTACCGCCCCGATGCCATCCCCAAGCAGAGCTATGCCCCCCATAATGAGGTGCTACGTGGGCGTATACTCGAGGCTCGCCTGCCCTGGGGCTACGTGGGCATTAACCCCACAATATTCTGATCTGTGGTTTCGTGAGTATGAATATATCGGCGACGATGATCACGATTACAACATGATCAATGAGACGCGCTGGTTAAGCGTGTCGATGAAAGTGTCGGCATCCTTTATCGATTGATACGCTTTATTTTTGTTATTTACTCTCATGGCTTTAGCTTTATTAGAGCTGGCGGTGGGGCTGGGGAGAGTGATTTTCACAGGTGTTATGGCATTTGGAACTCCTTTATTTATCTATGGTGCTGATATATGGTGGCAAGGGATTATACCTCTTGCCATTATCTCGGTATTTTGTGGTGTTGCTACCCTTCTGCTCCAGCTTTGGGAAAAGCACTCGATTAAGTTCTATAAAGGGAATCGTAACTGGTCGGATGACTATGCATTATGCCGCCGGACCGGCATGTCAAGACCCCGCGCGGCACTTTCCCCTTCTACGAGTTTGACCCTTATCTCGAGATGACCGTGGGCGCACAGGGATCGCAGTTCCATTCGCTCAAGCTGATCCACCGCTATCCCCACCGCGGCCCGGACCCATATACCAAGCACCCGCTCGAGCTTTATATTCCAGCGGACGGTAATATTACTCAGCATTATGCCGCCTGGGATATGCTGCAGCGCTATATGGATGTTTCGCAGCCGCTGCCGGATATTCCTCAGGTAGAGCCTTTCCGTCATCTCGATCCGACTACTCAGGCCTATGACGAGGCCGGCAAGCGTGGTCGTCACGTCACCTACTGGCGCGACCTGTATGCTAATAGCAGTGAAGAAGAACTCAAGGCCATGCGCGAGGCGCACCGTGCCGAAGTGGATCACGCCGCCTGGGGTGGCCGCCCGGACCTGATGGAACTTTCGGTGCGCAATTTCGGCGAGGCTCGCCGTAGCGAACCCCAGGACGTCAATGCCTTCGGCCGCTTCCCCTGGAAGGCTGGCAAGCTTGTTGACCGGCCCAAAGCAGCACCGCCCAGCGCTGCGGCTGACCTTCAAGACGAAGACGAACGCACACGCTGAGGCTGAAGCTTATGAAACCGAAAAGATAACCGCCTGACGGTCACCTGGGTTGATATGGTGTGTTCACACTTTGCCGCTTTGCTTAGTTAAAACAGCGCCTACCCCCACATTACCTTCCACGCCAGTGGCAGAAACAGGGCTGAGAATATACCGGTCAGGCTCATACCGAGCGAGGCGAAGGCGCCGGCGGTAGGGCCGAGTTCGAAGGCGCGCACGGTGCCGATGGCGTGGCCGTTGACCCCCAGGGCGAAGCCGAGAATGCGTTGATCGGTGATGTTCATCCATCGGGCGAACAGGCCGACGAAGGTGGTGGCCATCACGCCGGTGATCAACAACCCGCCCATCATCAGCGGAATCGAGCCGCCGATCTGTTCGATGATGCCGATGGCAATCGGGGCGGTGACCGATTTCGGCGCGAGCGAGGCAATGACCTGAGGCGAGGCGCCCAACGCCCAGGCCAGCCCCACGGAGTAGAGCGCGGCCAATAGCGCGGCGGGGGGCAGGCTGATCAGGATCGGGCGCCACAAGGCGATGATGTGATGTTTCTGCTGATATAGCGGCACCGCGAGCGCCACGGTAGCAGGGCCGAGCAGCAGCATCAGCCAGCCCGCGCCGCGGCGGTAGTCGTTGTAGTCGACACCCATTAACCCTAAGAGAGCGGCGATCATCAGGGCGGCGACGAGTACCGGCGGGCACCAGCTGGGCCGGCCCATTCGGGTGAATAGCTTGAGCGAGATCAGGTAGGCGGCCAGCGTCAGCGCAATGGCGGGAATCGGGGTGGCGAACAGGTGGTCGCGAAGCTCAATCATGGGCTGCGGGCTCACCGGTGGCGTCGCTTGCTGGCGTGCGGGGCATGAAGCGCAGCATCAGGGCGAGGGTGGTCAACACGCTGAGCAGCGTACCGATGACCAGCGCCACGGCAACGGCCAGCCAGTGCCCGGCGAACTCGTCGGCAATGAAGAACACGCCGACCACGCCTGGCATGATCAGCATCGCCAACAGGCCGATCAGCGATTGGCTGGCGGTGGCGATATCCTCGCCGACCCCGCGGCGGAGCAACAGCCAGGCGGTGAATAGCAGCATGCCGGCCACACCGGCCGAAATGGGCAGGGCAAACAGCGTGACCGCCACGTCGCCGAGCATGAGAAAGCCGAGTAACCACAAGAAGCCACGAAGCAGGGGCATGATCGTCCTTGGCGAGCCGTAGGGAAGGGCTATTCAATCACCTGGCGGGGCCCTTGAAAATGGTTGGGGTGGCCCTATCTATTCGGTACGACACCCGACGGCGCCAGCCTCGCGGTGTCGTGGTTAGGGTTAATCCATCAATAGAAAACCTGCCTGACGTAGGAGGTGTTCGATATGTTCGGAGATCTCAGGCGTTTCGACAATGACCCGCTCCACCATGCGGACTGGTTCCGGCAGTGGCTGGAGGGGCTCTTCTCCGAGAATGGTGCAGCGGATATCCGCTCCGTGCCACGCGGTAGCTTCCCCATCATCAATATCGGTCGCACCGACGACGCGATCCGTGTCTATGTGTTCGCCCCGGGGCTGACCGCCGACGATCTCGAGGTCAGCCTACAGGACAACGTGTTGACCCTGCGGGGCAAGCGCGAGGGGCCGGACCGCCAGGATGCGAGCGGCAATACTCGGCCTCGCTTTCGTCGCGAGCGCTTCTCGGGTGAGTTCGCCCGCTCGATCGCGCTGCCCGACGGTCTGGATGCCGAGCGCGCCGATGCCCGCTTCCACGACGGGGTGTTCGAGATTCACTTGCCCAAGCGCGAGGAACTCAAGCCCCGGCGCATCGAGATCCAGGCGGCGTAAGGTTAGCGAGCGATAGGAGGTGATGATCATGAATCAGATAACCCCGCAAACCGCCTCGCACGATGTCGAGGCAACCCAGGCCCGGCAAGGCAGCGTTCAGGTGCCGCCGGTGGATATCTATGAAGAGGACAACGCCGTGCATATCGTCGTGGATATGCCGGGCGTGAGGCGAGAAGGGCTGAGCATCGAAGTCGACAACAATGTGCTGAGCCTGGAAGGCGAGATTCAGGTCGACATGCCCGAGGGCATTTCGGCGACCTACGCCGAGCTGCGGGCCGAGCGCTATGCACGCCGCTTCTCGCTGAGCCACGAGATCGATGCCGAGGCGATCGAGGCCCGCCTGGAGCACGGTGTGTTGCGTTTGATCCTGCCCAAGAAGGACGTTCATCGCAGCCGCCGTATCGAGGTCCAGGCGGCCTGACACGCAACGCCAAGGCATTAAATTGTTCTTGCGCCACGCTCTCCCTACTGGAGAGTGTGGCGTTTTACGTTAGGCTAGGGGGCTGGCCCCGAACGTAACGAAGGGTCAACATGGACACGATCTTGCTCTACGCTTGGTAGAGCCTAAGAATCAACTCAAGGGAGAGGACACGACGATGACGGATATCGAAAAGCTGCTTGGTGATGAGGCCAACACCCTGCTGGGCCATACCTGCACGGGGTTTCGTAGTGAGGACCTCTATCTACCGGGGCCGGATTTCGTCGACCGGGTCATGTCGGAGAACGACCGCAGCCCGCACGTGCTGCGCAACATGCAGACCCTGTTCAACCATGGCCGCTTGGCCGGTACCGGCTACCTGAGCATTTTGCCTGTGGATCAGGGCATCGAACACTCGGCCGGGGCGTCATTCGCACCCAACCCGCTGTACTTCGATCCCAAGAACATCGTTGAGCTGGCCCTGGAAGGCGGTTGCAACTGCGTGGCCTCGACCTTGGGGGTGCTGTCGTCGGTGGCGCGTCGCTACGCGCACAAGATTCCGATGATGCTCAAGCTCAACCACAACGAGACCCTGACCTACCCGCCGGTTTTCGACCAGACCCTGTTCGCCCAGGTGGAGCAGGCACACAACATGGGCTGTGTGGCCGTGGGCGCCACCATCTACTTCGGTTCGGAAGATTGCCGCCGCCAGATCATGGAGATCAGCGAAGCCTTCGAACGCGCCCATGAGCTGGGCATGGTCACGGTGCTGTGGGCTTACCTGCGCAACCCGGACTTCAAGAAGGATGGTAAGGACTACCACGTATCCTCCGACCTCACCGGTCAGGCGATCCACCTCGCGGCGACCATCAAGGCCGATATCGTCAAGCAGAAGCTGGCCGAGAACAACGGTGGCTACAAGGCGGTCGGCTTTGGCCATACGCACGACAAGGTCTATGACGAGCTGACCTCGGACAATCCCATCGATCTGGCGCGCTACCAGGTGGCCAACGCCTTCATGGGACGCGCCGGGTTGATCAACTCTGGGGGTGGCTCCAAGGGTCATTCCGACATGGGCGAAGCGGTGCGTACCGCGGTCATCAACAAGCGTGCCGGCGGCATGGGCTTGATCAGTGGCCGCAAGTCGTTCCAGAAGCCGATGAAGGAAGGGATCGAGCTGCTTAATGCGATTCAGGATGTGTATTTGTCCAAGGACGTCACCATCGCTTAAGAAAGGCTGGGTTATTGCTGCGCTCGAAATCTTGCTCGTTGGCGGTGCTCGGACTCCTCATTGACTTGAGTCAACTCCGGTTCCTGCGCTCCGGCAACGAGCAACCTATCATCGCTCGCGACATAACCCAGCGCTTTCTAGCTCGTTTTATGAGTTGAGAAATACAAAAAAGGCCCGGCTTTGCCGGGCCTTTTCGTTGCCATTGAACCGTACGGGCTTAGCCCAGCAGTTCTTCGGCTTTTTCGAGCACGTTTTCGACGGTGAAGCCGTAGTACTTGAACAGGTCGTCGGCGGGCGCTGACTCGCCAAAGCTGTCCATGCCGATGATGCGGCCATCGAGACCCACATACTTGTACCAGTAAGCGTAATGGCTGGCCTCGATGGCGATGCGCGCCTTCACGCTCGAGGGCAGCACGGACTCGCGGTAATCGGCCGGCTGGGCATCGAAGGTGCTGGTCGAGGGCATCGACACCACGCGTACGGCACGGCCCTTGGCCGACAGTGCATCGGCAGCATCCATGGCCAGGGCCACTTCGGAGCCGGTGGCGATCAGGATCAGTTCCGGCGTCCCTTCAGCATCCTTGAGGATGTAGCCACCGCGTTCGATCTCGGCCAGTTGATGCTTGGTGCGCGCCTGGTGGGGCAGGTTCTGGCGCGACAGAACCAGCGCCGTGGGCGCACCATGCCGCTTGAGGGCGGAATCCCAGGCAGCGGCGGTTTCCACCGCGTCGGCCGGGCGCCAGGTCGATAGGTTCGGGGTGGAACGCAGCGCACCCATCTGCTCGATCGGCTGGTGGGTGGGGCCGTCCTCGCCCAGGCCGATGGAGTCGTGGGTGAACACATAGATGGCCTGACGATTCATTAGGGCCGCCAGGCGCACGGCGTTGTGCATGTATTCCATGAAGGTCAGGAAGGTGGCGCCATAGGGAATGAAGCCGCCGTGCGCGCTGATACCGTTCATGATGGCGCCCATGCCGAACTCGCGAACCCCGTAGTGCAGGTAGTTGCCGCCGGGCTCCGAATGGCTGATCGCCTTGGCACCCTTCCAGAAGGTCAGGTTGGAGGGGGCCAGGTCGGCGCTGCCACCCAGCAGCTCGGGTAGCTGCGGGCCGAGTTCGTTCAGGCAGATCAGCGAGGCCTTGCGCGTGGCCAGGGATTCGCCTTTCTCCTGCGCATTCTCGAGCATTTTCTCGCTGGTCAGGTTAGTGGGCAGTTCGCCCTTGAGACGACGCTTGAGTTCCTTGGCTTCCTCGGGGAAGGCCTCGGTATAGCGCGCCATCCTGTCGTTCCAGTCGGCCTCACGCTTGGCGCCTACCGTGCGCGCATCCCAGCCCTGGTAGATTTCTTCGGGGATGTGGAAGGGGGCGTGCGGCCAACCGAGCTGGCTGCGGGCCGCGGCGATCTCATCATCGCCCAGCGGGGCGCCGTGACAATCTTCCTTGCCCTGCTTGTTCGGGGCACCGAAGCCGATGATGGTCTTGCAGACGATCAGGCTGGGCTTGTCGTCATGGCTGCGGGCCAGTTCGATGGCTGCCTTGATCTCGTCGGGGTTGTGGCCGTCGACCTTGGGCACCACATGCCAGCCATAGGCCTCGAAGCGCTTGGGCGTGTCGTCGGTGAACCAGCCTTCCACTTCGCCGTCGATGGAGATGCCGTTGTCGTCATAGAAGACGATCAGCTTGCCGAGCTTCTGCGTTCCCGCCAGTGAGCTGACCTCGTGCGAGATCCCCTCCATCATGCAGCCATCACCCACGAAGCAGTAGGTGTAGTGGTCGATGATCTCGTGCCCGGGACGGTTGAACTGCGACGCCAGGGTGCGCTCGGCGATGGCCATGCCCACGGCGTTGGCAAGCCCTTGGCCCAGCGGGCCGGTGGTGGTCTCGACCCCCGGGGTATAACCGAGTTCAGGGTGGCCGGGAGTCTTGGAGTGCAGTTGACGGAACTGCTGCAGGTCCTCGAGGCTCAGCTCGTAGCCGGTCAGGTGCAGCAGCGAATAGAGCAGCATCGAACCGTGGCCGTTGGATAGCAGGAAGCGGTCGCGGTTGGCCCAGTAGGGGTTGTCGGGGTTGTGGGAGACATAATCGTTCCACAACACTTCGGCAATGTCGGCCATGCCCATCGGGGCACCGGGGTGACCGGACTTGGCTTTCTGCACGGCATCCATGGATAGGGCGCGAATGGCATTGGCCAGTTCGAAACGGGACGGCATGGGGTAGCTCCTCGCCTGCGGCAATAAGCAAGACGTCAACCATCGTATCTGGCTACGATGATTGGCGACGGTTGGCTGGCTGGCGCCGCTCGACGGACGGCGCTGACGAATCAGGGCGCTTATTGTCGCCGAGAAGCGCCCGGGCATCAAATACATGCCAGCCCGGGTCGGCACGTTTGTAGGAACGTGACGCACCACAGTGTAGACTCTGCGGCTCCAGAAACGGCTACTGCAGCCGATACTCGTCTGACACCACGCATGCCGCTATGCTTGTAGGTTTTGCGGGTTAGCGTCATGTCGCGAAGGTGTTCCTGACCGGCACGGCATCAATCGCTTTTACAGTAGAGGGCCGATAACGCGATGAGCGAATACTCCCTGTTCACCTCCGAGTCCGTTTCCGAAGGGCACCCGGACAAGATTGCCGACCAGATTTCCGATGCGGTGTTGGATGCCATCATCGCCCGCGACAAGCAGGCACGCGTGGCCTGCGAGACCTTGGTGAAGACGGGGGTGGCGATCGTTGCCGGTGAGATCACCACATCCGCCTGGGTCGATCTCGAGCACTTGGTACGCAAGGTGATCATGGATATCGGCTATACCTCGTCGGATGTCGGTTTCGACGGCGAGACCTGCGGGGTGCTCAACCTGATCGGCAAGCAGAGCGTGGACATCGCCCAAGGGGTCGATCGCTCCAAGCCCGAAGACCAGGGCGCGGGCGACCAGGGGCTGATGTTCGGCTATGCCACCAACGAGACCGAATCGTACATGCCGGCGCCGATCCACTATTCGCATCGCCTGGTCGAGCGCCAGGCCGAGTTGCGCAAGAGTGGCCTGCTGCCCTGGTTGCGCCCGGATGCCAAGAGTCAGGTCACCTTCCGCTACAGCGATGACGGTAAGCCGGTCGCCGTCGAGGCGGTGGTGCTCTCGACCCAGCACGATCCGGACATCGATCAGGAAGAGCTGCGCGAGATGGTGCGCCACGAGATCATCGAACAGGTGTTGCCTGCCGAGTGGCTGACCGAAACCACCCAGTACCATATCAATCCCACCGGCAAGTTCGTGATCGGTGGGCCGGTGGGCGACTGCGGTCTTACCGGGCGCAAGATCATCGTCGATACCTACGGCGGCATGGCACGTCACGGTGGCGGTGCCTTCTCCGGCAAGGACCCCTCCAAGGTCGACCGCAGCGCAGCCTATGCCGGCCGCTACGTGGCCAAGAACATCGTCGCTGCCGGATTGGCCGACAAGTGCGAGATTCAGGTCTCCTATGCCATCGGCGTGGCCGAGCCGACCTCGGTGTCGGTCAATACCTTCGGTACCGGCAAGGTGGGTGAGGCGCGCATCATCGAGTTGATCCGCGAGCATTTCGACCTGCGCCCCCATGCCATTACGCGCATGCTCGATCTGCTGCACCCGATGTACCAGATGACGGCAGCCTACGGTCACTTCGGGCGCGATCCGTTCGAAACCAGTTATACCTGGACCGATGTGGCGGGTGAGGAGCATACCGAGACCTTCGTGGCGTTCCCCTGGGAGCGCACCGACAAGGCCGATGCCCTGCGCGACGCCGCCAATCTCTGATAGACGTATTCGTTGCTGCTGCCCGAGGGGCGCTGCAGCATCCGCCGATGGCGTATGCGAGGCTCGGGCAGAGGCTGTACACAGGCAACGGCGCCCACTCCCGAGAATGGAGTAGAGGTTATGAGTCAACAGGCTTCCGCAACGCAGAACGCCCAGGACTACAAGGTCGCCGATATCTCACTGGCCGATTGGGGCCGTCGTGAGATTCGTATCGCTGAAACTGAAATGCCGGCGCTGATGAAGATCCGTGCCAAGTATCGCGACCAGCAGCCCCTGAAGGGCGCGCGTATCGCTGGCTGTATCCACATGACCATTCAGACCGCCGTGCTCATCGAGACGCTGGTCGAGCTCGGCGCCACGGTTCGCTGGTCGTCGTGCAATATCTTCTCGACCCAGGATCACGCCGCGGCGGCCATCGCCGCTGCCGGTATTCCTGTCTTCGCCTGGAAGGGTGAGACCGATGAAGAATTCTGGTGGTGCATCGAGCAGACCGTGGAAGGCCCCGATGGCTGGGTGCCCAACATGGTACTCGACGATGGCGGCGATCTGACGGCGCTGCTTCATGACAAGCGTCCCGAGCTGTTGGATGCCATCCACGGTATTTCCGAAGAAACCACCACAGGCGTCCACCGCCTGCAGGAAATGCTGCGTGATAGCACGCTCAAGGTGCCGGCAATCAACGTCAACGATGCTGTCACCAAGTCCAAGAACGACAACAAGTACGGCTGCCGTCACAGCTTGAACGATGCCATCAAGCGCGGGCTCGACCACCTGTTGGCCGGCAAGCAGGCGCTGGTGATCGGCTATGGCGATGTCGGCAAGGGCTCTGCAGCGTCGCTTCGCCAGGAAGGCATGATCGTCAAGGTCACTGAGGTCGACCCGATCTGCGCCATGCAGGCCTGCATGGATGGCTATGAGGTTGTCTCACCGTACATCGACGGCAGCAACGACGAGAGCGGCGACAGTGTCGATCGCGCCCTGCTCGGCAAGATCGATGTGGTCGTGACTACCACCGGCAATATCAATGTCTGCGATGCGGCCATGCTGCAGGCGCTGAAGAAAGGCGCTGTGGTGTGCAATATCGGCCACTTCGACAACGAGATCGATACTGCCTACATGCGCAAAAACTGGGCCTGGGAGGAGGTCAAGCCGCAGGTTCACAAGATCTACCGCGACGGCACGCCGGGTAACTTCGATCCCGCCAGCGCCGACTACCTGCTGCTGCTGTCCGAAGGTCGCCTGGTGAACCTGGGCAACGCCACGGGGCACCCCTCGCGCATCATGGATGGCTCGTTTGCCAACCAGGTGCTGGCGCAGATCCATCTGTACGAGGGCAAGTTCGCCGAACTGCCGGTCACCGAGAAGACGGCCAATGTCACCGTCATGGTGCTGCCCAAGCAGCTTGACGAGGAAGTGGCACGTTACATGGTCGAAGGGTTCGGCGGTACGCTGACCAAGATGACCAAGACTCAGGCCGACTACATCGGCGTGTCCCAGGAAGGGCCTTTCAAGCCGGACGAGTACCGGTACTAAGAGCGCCGTCTTCCGCAACGCCGCCTTCGGGCGGCGTTTTTTATGGCTGGTCCTCGCCGTTGGGAGTGGGCCGTGCGCTGGGGCGGGTTCATCGATACTATTAGCATAAGCCAATCGAACCGGGGCATAGGCGTGAGCCAGGCCAGACGACTTCTACTACTGATGGTCTGCACGATGCTGCTCGGCGGCTGCGCGACCGTGACCGTTCCCAGGTCCCCCTCGACCGCGCTGGGCAGTGAGGCGATTGCCGAAACCTACCTGGGCGCGTGGGCACGACAGGCCACCAAACGTCGTGACGGACTCAATGGGTTACGGCTTGTCAGTGACGGCCGCGACGCGTTCGGGTTACGTGCCTCGCTGGCGGGCCACGCCCAACGTACCCTGGATGTGCAGTACTATATCTATGAGACGGACCAGGCCGGCCGGGCGCTGCTCGAGCGAATGTTGCACGCTGCCGAACGGGGAGTACGTGTTCGCCTGCTGCTCGACGATACCGCCAGCCTGGGCAAGCAAGCCACCTTCGCTGCATTCGATACGCACCCCAATGTCGAGGTTCGCGTGTTCAATCCCGTCCCCACCGGGCGGGGAACCAAGGTGGCCTATCATCTCGTGCTGGCGGCCAATTTCGATCGGCTGCATCGCCGCATGCACAACAAGTTGTGGCTCGCGGATGGGGCTGTGGGGCTTACCGGTGGGCGCAATGTGAGTGACGCCTACTTCGATGCCGGCGAGGATATTAATTTCGATGACCTCGATGTGCTGTCCGTCGGGCCGGTCGTCAACGCAATGTCCGACAGTTTCGATGAATACTGGAACCACTCGCTGGCCATTCCGTTGAGTCACTTCGAGCGGCAACGACCGACGGCTTGGAGGGCGTTATTGACCGAGCTCGTCGCCGATGCCGATGACAACGAGCTTGCCGATCATTCGTCGGTATGGCGCTTCGCGGGGGAAACCGGGCGACGCCAGCTCGAGACGCTCGACTGGGCACCGGCGGTGGCCCTGTGGGATTCCCCCGACAAGCTGGATACCCGAGGCTACCCTGACCTCGATCTGACATTGATTCAACAACTGGGTGGGGCCTTCCAGGCCCTGGAGCGACGGCTGCTCATCGTATCGCCTTATGTCGTTCCCACGCCGGCAGGTGCGATGTATCAACAACTGTTGGCCGAGCGAGGTATCGAGGTGACGATCTTCACCAACTCCTTGGCGGCCATGGATCATGCCTCGCTCTATGGCGCCTATGCGCCATGGCGTGAGCCACTGCTACGACAGGGGGCGCGTCTGTTCGAATTCCGTGGCGATGCCTCCGCTCGGCCGGTTATCCAATCGCGCACGGACAGACCTTCCAGCCTGCACACCAAGGCCATGGCCTTCGATGATTCCCGTATCTTCATCGGCTCGATGAATGCCGATCCACGTGCCGTGTGGTGGAATAGTGAAATCGGACTGCTGATCGATAGCTCAACACTGGGCCGCCAGCTCTGGGACTTGGCAAAACGCGGGATGGAGCCGCGCTACAGTTACGAGGTGCGTCTGAACGAGAAGGGGGAGTTGCGCTGGTTGACCGAGGTGGAGGGCCACAGTGTCGTGCTCTCCAAGCCGCCGGGGTCGCTCTGGAAGCGGTTCAAGGCGTCAGCAATAAGGCTTTTTGATATCGAGCATCTTCTGTAATTTTAACTTGGGTTAATTTACAAAAGCCTACTTGCTGACGGTTGGCTTCGTTACTAGTTTGATTATTGCCACACGGAAATGTGGTAAACGCTAGCAATAGCACTGCGGAGGTATATATCGCCTCAAGGCGTATTGATACATTCCAAAGGAAAGGAGTAGACCATGGCTGAACATCGTGGTGGTTCCGGCAATTTCGCAGAAGATCCCAAGCGTGCTTCCAAGGCTGGCCAGAAAGGCGGTCAGAACAGCGGTGGCAACTTCGCCAACGATCCAAAGAAAGCATCCGAGGCAGGCCAGAAAGGCGGTCAGAATAGCAGCGGCAACTTCGCCAACGACCCCAAGAAGGCCTCGGAAGCCGGCCAGAAGGGTGGTCAGAACAGCGGCGGCAACTTCGCAAACGATCCCAAGAAAGCCTCTCAAGCTGGCAAGAAAGGTGGCCAGAACAGCAATAGCGGGGGGCGGAACTCGTAAATGGCATCCTGAATCCATGGATGGATGACATGAATAGGGAAGTTTCTTTTCGGCCAACGGCGTGACAACCGTTGGCCTTGTCTTTAAGGCAACTGAGTCATTCCCTATTGGTGCTGCCCATGCTGTTAACAATAGAGGTTCGAATAACGTTTCATGGCGAATCAGCGACAACCAGCGAACCTGGAGCAGATGCTCTCACGCATCTGTGACGCCGAGGCCAGCGACAGTGAGCGGGTTTCGATTGAAAATATCGTGAACGAGGTCGGCCATCGTTCCTTTGGCCCTCTGCTGTTGATTACCGGAATTATCACAGTACTGCCCGTGGTGGGTGATATCCCCGGCGTGCCGACCTTGATGGCGGCCTTTATTCTGCTAGTGGCAGGGCAGTTACTCTTCCAGCGCCGTTACTTCTGGTTACCGCAATGGCTCCTCAAGCGTGACGTTACCCAGGAAAAGATGAACAAGGCTATAAAGTGGATGCGGCCTCCGGCTCGCTTCATCGACCGTCTTTTGAAGCCTAGGATGACTTATCTGCTTGAAGGCGGTGGCGTCTATGCCATTGCCATTACCTGTGTAATTATTGCCTTGACCATGCCTGCCATGGAGGTCGTTCCCTTTACTGCAAATGGTGCGGGATTAGCCATTACGCTTTTTGCACTTGCGCTAATGGCACGGGATGGCCTTCTTGCCCTGCTCGCCTTCATTACAACGGCGGCGACCCTGGGGCCCCTCCTTTACTCGCTTCTCTTTTAAGTTTTATCTAACGGTTAGGCACGCCTATTGACGCAGTTGCGGCTGGGATGGGGTGCGCATGAGTGGAACGGCCAGTAAAAAACCGCTGAGCAATCATATCAGTAGGTTAAGTGTTTGCTAGGAAGCCGGCCTGTCGGCTTCTTGCTTACCTATACATTGGCGACTAACTTTTTGAGTGACCCGTGGCGTTTCACTTTGTTTTCGCCATCGGCCCCGTCCCTCTTTCAAACAGTAACAGGAGCCACCGAGATGGATTTTGGTAACTTCAAATCATGTATTGAAGCGTGTCATGTGTGTGCCGCCTATTGCGATAAATGCTCCACCGCCTGTCTGCAAGAAGATGACGTAAAGATGATGGCGGAATGCATTCGTCTCGACATGCAATGTGCGCAAATTTGCCGCCTGGCGGCCTCTTTCATGGCCCAGGACAGCGAATATGCCAAAGAGGTGTGCCGGATTTGCGCCGATATCTGCAAGAAATGCGGTGACGAGTGCGCCAAGCACGACGCCGAGCATTGCCAGGAATGCGCCAAGGCATGTCATCGTTGTGCAGAAGAGTGTGCCGCCATGGCTGCCTGATTGTTGTCAGGCCAGTTTGTCGCCAGGCTAAGCCAGGATTTCTCGGGATCCTGGCCTTTCGTATCGGTTATTCGAAGTCTCGCATCATGAGAGAGCTGCATGTCGCTGCTTGCCTTGATTCTGGTTCTGATTCTGTCGCTGGGGGCCGGATTGTTACTTCAAGCCTTGCCCCGGCGCGAACACGCACTGCCGACCTATCCTCAGCGAGCTCCCTTTCTCGGCGGGGGTGAGCCCGATACCCATGCCTGGAGCCGTTACCACGTTCGCTATTACCCCATGGCCCTGCTGCTCATCGCCTTTGAGATGGAAATGATGTTCATGTACCCGTGGGCGGTGGTATTCGTCGAAAAAGGCGCCATGGCGGTGATGGAGATGGGCATGTTTCTGGCCATCCTGTCGGTGGGCATCGTCTATGCCTGGCGCGAGGGGGTGTTCCGGTGGCAGTGAGCTGGTTGCGCAAGTTGGCAGCTCGAGGGCCGGCCAGGGTCTTTCTTGCCCAAGGCGAGCACAGCGAGGGCGTACGTGAATACCTGGCCCTGAGTCCCGCCGTGCAATTGGTCGACTCACCTCGCCATGCCAGTGTGCTGTTGGTGGCCGGTGAGGTGCCGATCGGCTGGCGTGATGACCTACGCCGCGTACACGATCAGCTCCCCGCACCATTTGCCAGCGTGTGGTACCAGAGCGATCCCTTCGATGAGCTAATCAGCGCGCCCCGCGTGGATACGCTCGAGGCGTTACCTGAAACCCTGCTGGCAACGCATCGCGACCTGGTGCTGCAACGTCGGGGCAGCTCGCCCCGTCTCTTGCCCGATGTGCCACCCAACCCTTGGCAGGGCTTGGGCGATGATGGCCACGGCGGGGAGGGCATGATGGGCGGCAACCCCTATGGCAGGCCCATGGCCATGAACATGCAGGACGATAGGCGCGATGGATTGACCCTGGACACCCTGACGTTTCGGCTGGGGCCGTTCCATCCGGGGTTGCCGCCGGGCATGCAGGCGGAGACCAGCCTGCAGGGCGACCTCATCCAGACCTGGGAGACCCAGAAACGGCCGTTTCCCGAATCGGTCGACCTGCCTTTCCATGCCGCCCGCGAGCGCCCGGTATCGATTGCCGAACTCGAGCGTGCTCGGGCACGGCATCATCTTCATAGGCTGCATTTAGGATTACACCTAGCGGGCTGGCCAGGGCTCGCCAACCAGGTGCTACGCCTGGCAAGTGATCTTGCCGGCCAGCCGAACATTGCGGGGCTGCGCCGGCAATTGATACGAGGCGGTTTCTTTCGGCTCGCCCAGCCGATGCCCGGCCATGGGCGGCTCGACGACGAAACGGTGCATCAAGTTGGTGGTTGGATGGCACGTGCCGCGGGTGTTGGAGAGGACGCCCGAAGTCAGGACGCAAGCTATCGTCGGCTGGGATTCACTCCTATCTGCCAGGCCGAAGGCGATACGGCGTCGCGCTGGCGACAGCTTCTCGACGAAACGCAGCAGTCGATCGATCTAGCCCATCAGGCCGAGCGACTTGATCTTGCAACGGCCAATACCGAGCTGATCGAGACGCCACGAGGGCCTTGGGGAGAAGACGCTCCCGACGACGCCTCACAAATTCTGGAGGAGGTCTTGCCGGGCCTAGAGTGGGGCGAGGCCATGGCGACGCTGGCCAGCCTGGAGCTCGCCGCGCTGGAAACCGTTCCGGGTGAGGGCGCCTTGGCCAACCAGGAGCGTCGTGCATGATCGTCAGCGAGCTGATCCTTCCGCTTTTCATGATCTTCCTGACGCTGGGGCTGGGAATCTACGCCGCGGCGGTTCTTGATCGGCTATTGGCCGCAAGGCAGCGCATTCCCGTTGCCGATAGTGCCTGGCGAAGCCCCCTGTCGAATGCGGCCTGGTTATTGCTGCAGCAGACCAACACGACCGAGGCGCCGGACACGCCAGCCTGGCAACTGGCACCGGCACTCTATCTATCGCTGGCTGCCATGGGCCTGTCCCTGGTGCCCTGGTCGCCGACGTTGATCGCCACCGACCTGGCGACCGGCCTGGTGCTATGGGGTAGCTTCGAGGCTCTGGCCACGGTCGTGATCTTCCTGCAGGGCTGGGCCGCCAATGCGCACCTGGCGCTGATCGGGGCCTATCGCTACGTCGCGCTGGGGCTCTCGTATCTGCTTATCAGCATGTTCGTGCTGATCGGGGTGGCGTTGCCGGCGGAGTCGC
Organism: Litchfieldella xinjiangensis; assembly: GCF_000759345.1. GTDB lineage: Bacteria > Pseudomonadota > Gammaproteobacteria > Pseudomonadales > Halomonadaceae > Litchfieldella_A > Litchfieldella_A xinjiangensis. The sequence goes on along the minus strand of NZ_JPZL01000005.1, from coordinate 28,982 downwards.
TGCGCTTCATTGATGTGGTCGAGGCGCAGGCACCGCTCTGGCACGTGATTGGCCAACCCTTGGGGCTTCCGCTGTTTCTGGTCGTGGGGCTGGGGCTGACCTTCTGGGGGCCGTTGAACCTGGCTGATTCCAGCGACCTGTCTGGAGGTACCTCGTCCGAAATATCGGGGCCGCTGCGGTTGGTCTGGCAGATGGCACGCATGGCGATGCTGGTGGCTTTCAGTGCGGTCGCGGCCACGGCGTTCCTCGGCGGTTGGCTGGGCCCCTGGCTACCGGGGCCGGTTTGGGTGCTGCTCAAGACCCTGGGTGTATTGGCCTTGCTGCTGTGGCTGGGGCGGAGCATGCCGCGAGTCGCCCCGGAGCGCTGCGTGACGCTGATGTGGGTGGTGTTGTTGCCCCTGGCCTTTGTCGATCTGATCTGGGCGGGCACTCTGGCGCTCTTGATGGCATGAGCCGTCCGCATACGAACCGTGTACTGACGAACCAACAGGAGACATGAGCATGGAGTACGGGCTGGGCGTCGACATCGCGTTCCTGCTGCTGGCGGGTCTCGCCGTGGTGAGTGGCTGGCGGGTGTTCTGCACCGACTCGATGGTCCGCGCATCGTTCTTCCTGCTGCTTTCATTCATTGCGGTGGGGGCCATCATGATCCTGCTGGCTGCCGAATACCTGGGGGTCGCCATGTTCTTCATGATGGGTGTGGAGATGATGGTAATGGCACTGTTCATGGTGATGTTCATGATGAACCCGGCCGGCCTCAACCCCATGAAGATGGTGCATCAGGAAAAGGTGGCCATAGGCGCGGGGGTGGCGGTATTTGGTGTGTTGGCTTCCCTGGCGTTGCTGGCGCGGTTCCCCGAGGCCCCTTTACCGGACACCTTGGAGCCGGTCTCCTCGCTGGGCATGGAACTGCTCGGCGACTCGATGCTGGTCTTCGAATCCGCCGGCGTGGTGCTGCTCGCCACCATGATCGGGGTGGTGGTGCTGTCCAGCCGACGCGGGCGGTACGGGACGGCGGACGAAGGATCGATGCCCCCGGGCTTGGCGCCGGGGGGTAAGCCGGCAGGCCAGCCCGAAGAGGATGAAGGCGGTGGCCATGAGCATCATCACCATCATCATGAGCATCACCACCATCATCATGAGCATCACCACCATGGGCACCATCATTGAAAGCAGGCAGAACAAGGAAAGCAGACACAAAGACGCAAGCAGACCGGACGCAAGGAGGCGATATGACACTCACCACGCTGCTGATTCTCGCCGCGGCGTTGATCGGCATCGGCGTCTACGGGGCGCTGTCCCAGCAATCGTTCGTCATGTTGATGATGGGACTCGAGCTCATGATCAACGGAGTGATGCTGGCCGCAGTCGCATTCTGGGCTCTTAGCGGGGCAGGGGCCCCCGAGGGCCAGCTACTGACCATCGTGGTCATGGCGGTGATGGCGATCGAAATGGCGCTGGGCTTTGCCCTGGTGGTATCGGTATTTCGTGCCAAGCAGGCCGACATGACCGAAGCGCTGAGTGAGTTGAAGCAATGACGCTATGGTCGCTTCCGCTCCTGCCGTGGCTCACGGCGGTTCTGCTTTACCTTGGCCGGCATCGCCTGGGGAACATGGCGCTGGCCAGCCTGGCTGGACTGGGCCTATTGCTGACATGGGGGGTGGCGCTGTCAACGGGTGCCGGCTGGGGTGGCGAGCCGGGCGGTGGACTGACTAGCCAGTACGCATGGAGCGAGACGCTGGTGCTCGCGCTCGAGCTTTCCACGGCGGGCCGTGTCTTTGCCTGGCTGGTTCCCCTGGTGGCGCTGCCTATCGTCTTTTATGCCAGCCACCACGAGCGAGAGGGACAGGCAAGACTGCTCGCTATGCTGCTGGCCTTCGTGGGGGCCATGTTGCTACTGGTGCTGGCTGCCGACCTGCTGACGCTCCTGATTGCCTGGGAGCTGGTGGGGGCGTGTTCCTGGGCATTGATCCTGCATCGCTGGCGCGAGCGCACGATCCCCGGTCAGGCCGGGCAGGCCTTTCTGGTCACGCGGCTGGGCGATCTCGGCCTCTACCTGGCAGCCGCGGCGCTATTCGCCGGCACGGGGCGCTTCGATTACACAGCACTCTCCGGGCTCGAAGGGGGGCTCCAGCACATCGCCGTGGCAGGCATCGTGCTGGCGGCCGCGGCCAAGTCGGCCCAGGTGCCGTTCAGTGCCTGGCTGTTTGCGGCGATGGCCGGGCCGGTGCCGGCCTCGGCGTTGCTGCACTCGGCCACCATGGTGGCGGCCGGTACGTTCCTGCTCGTCCAGCTCGAGCCGCAACTGAGCGAAGTGGCCTGGTTCCCGTCCGTGGTAGTGGGCTTGGGGCTGGCAACGGCCCTGGCCGGGGGCATAGTCGCCCTGTTCCAGGGGCACGCCAAGAAGCTGCTCGCCGCCTCGACGTCGGCCCAGTACGGCCTGATGTGGGTGGCGGTCGGCGTCGGGTTCCCCGGTGTGGCGCTGTTGCATGCCACCGCTCACGCCTGTCTCAAGGCGGGGCTGTTTCTCGCCACGGGGCTCGCCGGGCGCAGCACGAACAGCTACCGCCTGTCCGATATGCGCCTGGGCAATCGAATGCCCGGCGTCGCGCTGATGTCGCTGATTCTCGCCCTGGCGCTGGCCGGTGTGATACCGCTGGGCGCGGCCTGGACCAAGGAGCAGATCGCCTCGGCTGCCTCGACGGCGGGGGTCTGGCTGGCATTGCTGGTCGCTGTGGCTGGCGGTTTGAGCGCCGCGTATGCCGCCCGCTTCCAGATGCTGGCATTCGGGCGAACCCGCGAACGCACGCCACCGGGGCGTGGCCCCACGGGAATCGAGGTATTTGCGCTTGCCGTATTTGCCGGACTGTCGCTCGTACTGTCTGTGCTGTGGTGGCCAGGCCTGCCGGACGTCATCGCCGGCGCCTTGGGCATCGAGCTGCCTGCCAGCCACACCTGGCTGCTGGGGGTATCGCTGATGGTGGTGGCACTGGGCATCGTCGGCGGCGTGGGACTCGCGCGTCGCCATGATTCGGTCGCCAATGACGGCACGACACCCTTCCTCGGTTCGATACGCGCTCGCTGGATGGCCGACTGGTTCGGTCTGCCGACTGGATTTAGTGCCGTAGCCCGGGGCACCCACACGCTGGCCTCGGCGCTGGCGCGTTTCGATGACGGTGTCGTCGATCAGGCGGTGACGCGACTGGCGAGAGGGCTCGGCCACGGTGCGGCCGGACTCGCCCGGGGTGACGACCGCGTCGTGGATGCAGGCCTGCATGCCACGGCACGTTTCGGGCAGTGGCTGGCCCTTCTCAATGCGCGCCGGGGTGAGTGGCTGGCCGAAGGGCTACCGAAAGGCCTGATGCAACTCGCCGGATGGGGCGGTCGCTGGGCGCGCGAAGCCCAGACCGGACAGGTGCACCACTACTACACCGGCATGGTGGTCGGGCTGGCCCTGTTCTTCGTGATTCTGCTGATGGGAGCATATCTGTGATTCTTAGCCTCGCCTTGTTCGTCCCGTTGCTTGGGGCCCTCGTACTGGCCGGCGGCGCACGCTGGAATGCCCGTCAGAGTCGTCTGATCGCGGCAGGCGCCGCCGCAGTATCGCTGCTCGCGCTGATCGTGGCCTGGCTGACCTTCGACCTCGGCGGGCCGCTCTTCCAACATGTCGCCGAGGTCGAGTGGGTGCCGTCGCTGGGCGTGGCCTATCGCGTCGGGGTAGACGGGATCGCCCTGGCCGTGGCGACCATGAGCGCACTGCTTTTCCTTGCAGCCATCCTGTTTCCCTTCGATACCCAGGGCGAGGCACGTCAGTACTATGCCTGGTTGCTGTTTCTGCAGGGCGTCTCACTAGGCGTGTTTCTGGTGCTCGACCTGCTGCTTTTCTATGTCTTCTTCGACCTGACCCTGGTCGGCATGTATTTCCTGATTGGGCGCTGGGGGCATGGCAATCCGCAACTCGCGGCCTTCAAGTTCTTCGTCTACACCTTCGCCGGTTCCCTGGCGTTGCTGCTGGGCATCATCGGGCTCTACCTTTCGCTCGATGCCCCCACGTTTGATATGCGGACAATCATCGAGCAGCAACCCTTGGCGGGTGGCGGCGCCTATGCCGGACTGGTGTTCCTGGGAATCATGCTGGGCCTGGCGATCAAGACGCCGCTGGTGCCGCTGCATACCTGGCTGCCCCAGGCCCATGTCGATGCCCCGGGCCCGGCCTCCGCGATCCTTGCCGGGGTGCTGTTGAAAATGGGCACCTACGGCATGATTCGCCTGCCCTTGGCGATGATGGGCGAGACTTTTTCACGCTATGCACTTCCTGTGGCCATCATTGCCTTGGTGGCGATTCTTTACGGGGCGCTGGTGGCGCTAGGGCAGCGCAACCTCAAGCGGCGAATTGCTTACACTTCGATCAACCATATGGGCTATACCGTGCTCGGCGTGGCGGTGGCGGCGAGCCTGATCGGCACCCCGGAGGCGCGGCAGTTGGCACTGACGGGGGCCACCGTGGAAATGGTGGCCCATGGCCTGATCACCGGGGCGCTGTTTCTGATCACGGGCGTGTTCTGGCAGCGCAGCGGCGAGTACGACATGCACCATTTCGGGGGCCTGGCACGTCGGGCGCCGCTGCTGACCGGTTTTACGCTGCTGGCCGCGTTTGCCAGCCTGGGTATGCCGGGACTGGCGGGCTTCGTGGCCGAGTTCCAGGTCTTCACCGGCACCTTTGCGGTCTATCCTTGGCTGGCGGTTCTCGGGATCCTCGGTATCCTGATTACGGCAGCGCTGTTCCTGGATCTGCTGCGTCGTCTGTTCTTCGGCTCCCTGCCGTCGCATCTCTCGGGCTTTCAGGACCTGACGCGCGTTGAGGGAAGCATCCTCGCCGTGCTGGCGTTGGCCTTTGTGGTCATCGGCGTTGCCCCGCACTTTCTGCTCACTGTAATCGAATCCTCCGCAACGGTGCTGGTGGGAGGCCGCTAATGCCCCTCGGCGATCTGGCACCGGAGATCATATTGCTGCTCGGGGCCGTGACAATCGTGCTGTTCTCGGCCTTCACACCCCATGCCAAGCAGGGCTGGGCGGCGGGGCTGGCCCTTGTCACCCTGGGGTTGTCGGCGGGGTTCATCGCCCTGCAGTGGCCGACGACCCCCAGCACCACCTTCGCCGGAGTCTGGGCCCTGGATGCGCCCGCCTCCCTGGCCAAGCTGCTGATCCTGATCAGCGGCGCGGTGGCCGTTAGCATGTCGCCGGACTGGATGCGCAGCGACCGCCGTCATGGTGAATATTACGGCTTATGCCTGTTCAGCCTGCTAGGCGCCATGATGATGGCTGCCGCCAGCGATAGCATGGAACTGGTGGTGGGGGTGCTGCTCTCGTCTGCGGCGAGTTATCCCCTGGTTGCCTACCATCGGGGCTTCGCGCCGTCTCAGGAAGCCGCGATGAAATACTTTCTGATAGGCGCGCTGACCAATGCCTTCCTCACGCTCGGTGTGGTACTGCTGTTCGGCCTGGTGGGCGATACTGGTTATCCCGCCACGCGGGCCGCGCTGGATGAGGCCGATCACCTGGCCCTGAGTGTAGCCACCGGCTGCGTGATCCTGGGGCTCGCCTTCAAGCTTGGCGCCTTTCCCGCGCACGCCTGGATGCCGGATGTCGCTCAAGGGGCTCCGGCCCCGGTGGCTGGTCTGCTTACGGTGGTGCCCAAGCTCGGTGCGGCTGTGGCGCTGGCACGTTTCGTCGATCTGTTGCCCGCCAGCCAGCTGTGGCCGGCCGTGGTTTCGCTGATATCGGTCGTGACCATGACCCTGGGCAACCTGGCGGCGCTGCGCCAGACCGACGTACGGCGACTGCTGGGCTGGTCCTCGGTATCGCAATCCGGCTATGCCCTGATGGCGATCGCCGTGCTGGGGCGCACCCCCGACGCCATGATGGCTTTACTCGCGTTTCTTGCCGCCTATGCGCTGGCCAACCTGGCGGCATTTGCGGTGATCACCCATTGGCGGGGGCGCACCACACTCGACGACTATCGGGGGCTGGCGCGGGTGCAGCCTGTGGCAGCGACCGTGCTCATCGTCTCGATGCTGTCTCTGGTGGGCATCCCGCCGCTGGTGGGTTTCTTCGGCAAGTTCCTGTTGTTCGAGGCGACGTTGGAAGGCGGCTTCGCCTGGCTGGCGGTAGTGGCCGCTATCAATACGCTGGTCTCGCTTTATTACTATCTGCGGGTCGCCGCGATCATGGTGTTTTCAAGCCCGGCCGACGAGGTGCACGTGCTGGGACGTGCCTCGTGGCTTGCGATGCTCGCCGCGGCCGGGCTGCTGCTGGCGGCGAGCCTGGGCGTGGAGGGGCTACTCGATATGTCTCTGCAACTGGTCACCTGAGTCGTGACGATGTGGCGCTAGCGTTCAACCGCCAACGTAGGCCAGCATGCGGCCTGCCACCAGTACCGATGGCCACACGAGAAGCGACAGGCCGGCTGCTGCGAGACGCTGCCCTCTCGACAGGCCTTCGATCACCGCGGTTAGAGTCACCACCAAGGCACTGACGATGCCCAGCGCAATCAGGCCGAGCTTGAAAAAGAACAAGGGGGTGGCAAGGTAACCGGCGGGGTCGGCAAGAAACAGCAAGGCCCCGGTGATGACCGCGAGCGCCAGTCCCGTCATCGCCCATGGACGCAGCAGCCGCACGACATCAGCTCGGGCCGGCGAGCGGCGACATCCCAGCAGACGCAGATCCATCGGCAGGATAGCGCCTACCAGCAGGGCGATGCCGAGTACGTGCAGGGTATTGATCGCTGCGTAGCCCCAGCGCGACAGCCGAACCCACTCTGCCAGTGCCGTTTCACCCAGTCCGAGCAGAAGCGCTTCCACTAGCGTCAGATGCGGTCCGGATAAAGCACGTGGTGCTCGTCGCCGATCCACAATTGCTCCGCCTTGAGCAGCCGCTCGTCAGCATGTTCGCCCGACACGCGTAATTCGACCCCCTCGGCGAGAGCGTCTTCCTCGATACCCGCGCGATCGTTACGCCATGGCTGGCCGACTTCGACGGTCCACTGTTCGCCATCGACATCGAGTGTGACCTCACCATGCGGATTGCCGAGCCGAACGCCGACGATGGTGCCGCTGAGTTCGATCGTTTCACCACCGGTCCAGCCGTGATGGGCGCTGGCCGGCGCAATCAGCAGAAGTACGCTGAATAGACCGACAAGGCCCAAGAATAGTCGCCGTGTCATGTCGCTTCTCCCATGCCTGGTGTCTCTTCAAGCTAGCCGGAAGCCGGCGAACTGAAAAGTGGCCCACACACACAGGGGGCGCCGACTCAGCCGATGCCGGTCACACGCAGGAGGACGCTTAAATAAAGCGGGATCAGCAGCGGGGCGGCGAGGGTCGTCAGCAGGACGGCGATGGCGCCTTTCTCGGGGCGGATCGATAGTTCCATGGCGACCACGACGACATTGGCGGCCATGGGGACGACTCCGATCAGCAGGAGCGCCAGCGCCAACTCGGCCGACACGCCCAGCGTGGCCTGGAACAGGAGCACGGCGAGGCCGGCCAGCAGGGGCCACAGGCCATAGCGCACGGCAAAGCAGGCCACGATGAAGCGGGGATCGACCTCACGGAACGTGACCCGCCCCAGCGTCATGCCGATGATCATCATGCCCAGCAGCGTGTAGGTGGAAGGGAACACGTCCAAGCCCTCCATGATCGGTGCCGGAATGGCGACACCCAGCGCCGAGACCACCAGGGCGGCAAGGAAGGCGTAGATGAGCGGCAGATGCAAAATCTTGATCAAGCTCTGGCGAACCGAGAACTGGCCGCGGGCACTGATATAGAAGCCCACCGTGAACTCATAGAGCGTCACGCCCAGGACACAGAATAGATAGAGCGTGACGCCTTCGGGAGGAAGCAGCACCATGGCAATGGGCAGCCCGAAGTAGCCGGTATTGCCGGTACCGCTCGAGAAGGCCAGCAGGGCGGCCTCCTGAGGAGGAAAGAACGCCCGCACCAGGCGCTGGATCACTAGGCACACCAGGCTGGCAGTTACGAAGGTGCCCAGGGTGAGCAATAGATAACCCGGCGAAGGCCCACCCAGGATCAAGCCTCGGAAAAAAGTCAGCGGTGCGATCAGATAGATTAGCAGCGTGGCGATCGGTCTGGGGTCGATGGACAGACGCCGGGCACTGAGCCAGCCCAGGCCGATGAAGGCCATCAGGGTCCACAGCGGGGCGATCAAAGGGGCGCCAAGGTCGGGTGAAGTCATGCGAGCTCGCTCATTCATTGAGTGAGCATCATGCCTTGGCGCGGCGAGGTTGTCAGCGGCGGACATTCAGCATCGCGTGCGGCTATCCACACATAGCCCGGCCACAATGTATTGCATGTTGTCACCGCTCAACATGAGCCAAATCGATGCTGGCTCGCGAAACTTTCATTGGTCGCCTTGGGGTGGGGCGGGCAAAATAGCCAACCAGCGATGTTGCCGGCGCGCCAACCTGGTGTGAAGCACGGCATACCCTGAAAACCAGTCAGCGCAAGAGGAAAGTCACCGATGAGTTCACATGAGCATCCGCTGGGCATCAGCTTCGAGTTCTTCCCCCCCAATACCGAAGCGGGGCGCGAGAAACTGCTGGGCGTTCGCGATGCCTTGGCCGAGCGCAAGCCGCGTTTCTTCTCGGTGACCTATGGTGCGGGTGGCTCGACCCAGGCGCGTACGGCCCAAACCGTGAGGACGGTTCGAGAGTGCGGCATCGAGACGGCGCCGCATTTATCGTGCATCGGCAGTGACAAGGGGGCTCTTCGCGAACTGCTCCAGCAGTACCGTGAAGAAGGGATTCGCAGCTTGGTAGCCCTGCGCGGTGACCTGCCTTCGGGGATGGGCGGGATCGGTGAATTGCGCTACGCCAACGAGCTGGTCGAATTCATTCGCCAGGAGACCGGCGATCATTTCAATATCGCCGTGGCAGGCTATCCCGAGTCGCACCCCCAGGCACCGAGTTTCGAGCGGGACCTTGGAAATTTCGCTCGCAAGGCCCAGGCGGGGGCCAACCTGGCCATTACCCAATACTTCTTCAATGCCGATGCCTACTTCCACTTCGTGGAGCGAGCCACTCGGTTGGGTGTCGAGGTGCCTATCATCCCGGGCATCATGCCGATCACCAACTACACCAAGCTGGCGCGTTTCTCCGATGCCTGCGGTGCCGATATTCCACGCTGGATCCGCAAGCAGCTCGAGGCCTACGGGGATGACAGTGAGTCGATCCAGGCATTCGGTGAAGACGTCGTGTCGCGGCTGTGCCAACGCCTGCTTGATGGCGGCGCGCCGGGGCTGCATTTCTATACGCTCAACCAAGCCCAGGCCACGCTGCGAATCCTCGATAACCTGGCGTAATAATCCCCCCTTGGCTGTACGTTCCCCGAGCGTCTAGGCTGATTCTGCACCCACCACGGAATTGGTAGAGGAGAGATGCCATGAAGCGCCATGCCATGTCACTGGGAATCGCCGCTGCATCACTGATGCTAGTGGGAACGGCTCAGGCCAATGAAACGCTCGAAGCCGAAATGCACAAGGTCAGTGCCGAGGGCGTTGGAGAATCGATCGGCACTGTGAGTATCGAGGAGGGGGAGCACGGCGTGCTCTTCACGCCGGATCTCATGGGACTGCCGGCCGGGGCCCACGGCTTTCATGTTCACCAGAATCCGAGTTGTGAGCCCCAGGAGAACGAGTCGGGTGAAATGACCCCCGCCCTGGCAGCCGGTGGCCACTATGCCCCGGACGGTGCCGACAATCATGAAGGGCCCTATGGCGAGGGGCACCTCGGGGATCTACCCGTTCTGGTCGTCGGCGACAACGGTGAGGCCACTACCCCGGTGTTGGCGCCGCGGCTTACGCTCGATGACCTCGGCGACGTGAGCCTGATGGTTCATGAAGGCGGCGACAACTACTCGGATGACCCCGCGCCACTGGGCGGCGGCGGTAGCCGTATCGCCTGCGGGATCATAGAGAAGAACGCCTGACCCTTACGCATCACGCTTCCCAACCAAAAGACACCGCCGGCCAAGGGCCGGCGGTGTCGTATGTGCCTTGCTGAGTGACGCTTATCCATCATGTTCCGCTGGCTGCCGTAGTGCCGCTCTGCTTGCTACGACGCTGCATCATGAACAGGCCGCCACCGACCGCCAGACCGATCAGGTCGGTATAGATACCGCCGTAGATCAGGCACAACGCCCCCGCGAGCATGACCACGCGCTGCCAGGCCTTGACCGGACCGAAGAACCAGGCCTGAACGGTGGCGGACAACAGTACGATACCTAGGGTGGCGGTGAGGCCGACACGCAGGATCTGCAGTGCGCTGCCTTCCATTAGCATGGCCGGGCTGTAGAAGAACATGAACGGCACGATGAACGCAGCCAGGCCGATCTTGAACGACGCCACCGACGTGCCCATGGCGTTATCGCCCGATATGCCCGCGGCTGCGTAGGAAGCCAGGGCCACCGGCGGCGTGATGGCCGAGACGACCGCAAAGTAGAACACGAAGAAGTGAGCGATCAACGGCTGGATCCCGATATCGATCAACCCAGGAGCGACCACCGACGCGGCCACCGCATAAGCGGCAGTGGTGGGCATCCCCATGCCCAGCAGGATCGAGATGCACATGGCGAAGAACAGGGCCAGCAGCTGGCTGACACCGGCCAGGCCGAGCAACAGCGAGGAGAAGCGGGCACCCACCCCGGTCAACGCGATGACACCGACGATGAGGCCGGCGCAGGCGCACACGGCGATGATCTGAATCGCCATGGTACCGGCCAGCTGCAGTGCCTTGAGAATGGCTTGCAGCCCCATCTTGTTGGGCGAGAGCCAGCTCACCACCGCGGCGGAAACGGTAGCCAGGGTACCCGCGCGGATGACCGAGTAGCCCATGAACAATGCCACGATGAGAATGATGATCGGCGCGAACAGGTAGACCTGCTTTACCAAGCGACGGAACTTGGGGATCTGATCCTTGGGCAAGCCCTGCATGCCCTTGCGAGCGGCCTCGAAGTCGACCATGAAGTAGACCGAGGCAAAATACAGAATCGACGGAATGATGGCCGCAATGGCAATCTCGGTATACGGGATACCGGTGATCTCGGCCATGATGAAGGCGCCCGCGCCCATGATCGGTGGCATGATCTGGCCACCGGTGGATGCCGCCGCTTCGATGGCGCCAGCGCTGCGGCCGGGGTAACCGACCTTCTTCATCAATGGGATGGTCAGCGAGCCGGTGGATACGACGTTACCTGCGCTGGTGCCGTTGATCATACCCATCAGGCCCGAGGCAAAGATGGCGACCTTGGCGGGACCGCCACGGGCGCGGCCGGCAGCGGCGAAGGCGAAGTTGATGAAGTACTCGCCGACACGCGAGGCCTGCAGGAATGCGGCAAAGATGATGAAGAGAATGATATAGGTCGACGACACCGCCGTCGTTGGCCCGAGGATACCGGTATCGGTGTAGACCTGGCTGAAGAAACGGTTCATCGAAAGCCCCGGGTACCCCAGGAAACCGGGCAGATAGGGACCCACGAAGACGTAGCTCAGGAAGACGGCCGAGATGATGACCAAGGCGAGACCGGCCACACGGCGCGTCAGCTCGAGGATCAGCATTGAACCGGCGATTGCGGCCCAGGTAAGGCCTACGGGGGCGAACGATGTCCCGGTGGAAGCGCGCAGCGGGCTGTTGAAAACCAATAACAGGTAACCGGCCACGGCCAAGGAGCTGACCATCAAAACGATATCGGCCGGGTTGATGCGGCTGCGATCCTCGTGCAGTACCCACGATATGGCGATCGCCATCGCCGTGGCGAAGACCAGCGGATACCCGTAGTGCCAGGTTTCCACCAACGGGTCGATGCGCATGGCGCCGCCGCTCATCGTTTGGTACATCAGATAAGTCTGTACCAATGCGTAGGCGGCAGGGATCAGCAGGGCGTAGCTGATCCAGGACAGGCCGCGCCCCGATGATGAGCGTGTGCCCTCATCGAGAAAACGCGACCCGGCGTAAAAGGCAAATCCCAGGACCAGGGCACCGGCGATGTGCACGATGCGGAACGACCAGGTTTCCAAGGGAAAGGCATTGAGCGTTATCAGGTGAAACGCGGAATAGACGATCGCAAGTCCCGCGAATAGCATCCATTGCCAGCCGGTGTATATGCGTCGATTGGCTTCGACGACTTCCTCGTCGGCCCCATCGGCGAGGGACTCAGGCTCCGCCTCGGTAGACTCCGGGCTGACCGCATCGCGGTTATCGGGTGTATGGCTCATGAGGGGATAACCCTTGGTATGTTACGGAGAGCAAGCCATACCCCGTGCCGGTTGGCACGGGGTATGGGGTCAGAGGTCGTGCTGGGTTCAGTCGAGCTTCAGTTCGTCATCGATTTCGTAGCCGTTTTCTTCATACCAGCGCACGGCGCCCGGATGGAAGGGCAGCACCTTGTTGTGCTTGATGTTCTCCGGCACGCTGTGCTGGGCGCTGCGATGGATGTTCTGCATCTTCTCGTTGTTTTCCAGGCTCAGCTTGGTGACTTCGTAGATGAAGTCTTCGGGCAGGTCACACCGGGCGATGGTGAAGTTCCACATGGAAACCGCACGTGCATCATCTTCGAGCGTCTCGTACGTGCTGGCCGGGATCGAGAATTCCGAGACCGGGAAGGCCTCCATGACGGTGGCCTGCTCTTCTTCGGTGAACTCGATGATGTTCACATCGGTTTGGACTTCGAGCTGGCTGACGGCGGGGATCGGGATGCCGGCGGCGAAGGCGACGACGTCGATCAGACCGTCCTGCAACTGCCCACCCAGGTCGGACCAACCGCCGTTACGACGCTCGAAATCGACCCCGAGCTCTTCCAGCATGGCCGGGAAGTAAGTGTCCGAGGTGGATGCTGCAGGGCCGAAGCCGATGCGGGCGCCGTCGGGAATTTCGGAAATCGAGGTGATACCGGAACTGCTTAGCGCCGCAATGGAGAACGGCGTCTCGTACATCGGGAACAGGGCGCAGACATTGTCCATGGTCAAGCCCGGCGCCAGGGGGCTCTCGCCCTTCATGGCATCGGAGGCCGGCCCCATGGTGGTCAGGCCGAAGGCCACATCGCCACCGTGGACCAGGGCCAGGTTCTGAGTCGGGCCACCGGTCACTTCGCCGCCGCCGGAAAGACCGAGTTCGTCGGCGATCATATTGGCCCAGCCAGAGCCGTACACGTAATAGGTGCCGCCTTGACTCGCGGTGCCCACGGTGAAGTTATCCGGCCAATCGGAGCGATCTGCGTGTGCGGCAGATGTCATCATCAGGCCGCCGACGCAGGCACCCGTCACTAGTGTGGCAAGGCGCGTCAGGGGAAGACGAGTTTTAGCTGACATGCGAGTCCCTCATGGTTCTTTGTGATTGATTTCATATGTCTGGCCAGTAATAAGCGCAAGCCATATGCCAGGCGTAATGTAACCTAATAAAAACATATTGTTATATTTTTTATTTTCGACCAAGGTCTAAGTCCTTGGTGCACGGATTGTGCGGCATTCCGCACAATTTCATGCATGGTTGTGCGGAATGTCGCACAAAAAACGCCTCCCGTAGGAGGCGTGAAGCAGTGGAGGGTAAATGAGTCAGTGTCGGGTCGGCCCCTTGGGATCCAGAATTCGGACAGGTTGGAAGTCTTCGTTCGGGCTGTCCTCGCGCGGTCGAGTGACCCGGGTTTCAATCGGGTCGGTGGCCTGCTCCTCGACCGGGAGCTGTTCCAGGAAATCGCAGGCGACGCATTCCCGATAGAGAACGCCTTGCTGTTCCCACGTGCGGATGCGATCCATGGCGGCACAGCGCGGACAAATCGCCCCGGCGATAAAGCGTTTAGGGGTTGCCATCGTAGCTCCTCATCAAGCGGCGCGGATGCCGCTATGGCGCAGCAGCGGATCGATGCTCGGATCACGTCCCCGGAAGGCCCGGAACATGTCCGCAGCGTCGCGTGACCCGCCCTGCTCAAGAATTTCCCGACGGAACCGCAATCCCGTATCGGGGTTGAAGATGCCGTCTTCCTCGAAGGCGCTGTAGGCATCGGCGGAGAGAACCTCCGCCCACTTGTAGCTGTAGTAGCCCGCCGCATAGCCCCCGGCAAAAACGTGGCTGAAACTGTTCTGGAAACGATTGAAGCTGGCACGGGGCACCACGGAGAACGCGTCACGTACCTGATCCAGCAGCGCCTGAACGTCGTCCGCGCTGGGGGCTGCCAATTCATGATGGAGACGGAAGTCGAACAAGGAGAACTCGATCTGGCGCATCATGCCCATGGCCGACTGAAAGTTCTTGGCGGCCTGTAGGCGCTCGAGTAACTCATCAGGCAGCTTGTCGCCGCTCTGTACGTGCCCGGCAATGAGATCGAGCCCTTCGCGCTCCCAGCAAAAGTTCTCCATGAACTGGCTGGGCAATTCCACGGCATCCCAAGCCACGCCATTGATGCCCGAAACGTCCGCAACGGCCTGTTTGGTCAGCATGTGGTGCAAACCATGGCCGAATTCGTGGAATAGCGTGGTCACTTCGTCGTGCGTCAGCAGCGCCGGTTTTCCGCCGACGGGGCGTGTGAAATTGCAGGTCAGGTAAGCGACCGGCAGCTGCAGGCTGCCATCCTCGCGGGTCCGGCGCACACGGCACTCATCCATCCATGCCCCGCCGCGCTTGCCTTCACGTGCATAGAGGTCGAGATAGAACCCGGCGATCGGCTGGCCACCCTCCAGGATGCGATAGAAGCGTACGTCGGGATGATAGCGGGGGGCCTCGTTATCCTCTTCGAACTGCACGCCATACAGGGTCTCGACCACTTGGAACAGGCCGTCGGTCACGCGGGGGGCCGGGAAATAGGGGCGGAGTTGTTCCTGGGAGATCGAATAGCGATCTTCGCGCAGTTTTTCGCTGGCATAGCCGACGTCCCAGGGCTCGAGCGTTTCGAGACCTAGTGTCTCGCGGGCATAGGCTTCCAGCTCGGCGAATTCTTCCTTGGCCTGGGGATGGGCCCGCTTGGCCAGGTCTTCGAGAAAATCGAGAACATGTCGCGGGGAATCGGCCATCTTGGTCGACAGTGAATAGTCGGCATATGTCGCGAACCCAAGCAACTCGGCAAGCTCACGCCGCAGCTTGAGAGTCTCTTCTATGATCGGCGCGTTATCGAACTTGCCCGCATCCGGCCCCTGGTCCGAAGCTCGGGTCACGAAGGCGGTATAGATCTCCTGTCGCAGTTCACGATCGTGGGCGAAGCTCATCACCGGGAAGAAGCTGGGAAAATCCAGGGTGATGCGATAGCCGTCGACGCCCTTGGCCTCGGCGTTGGCCCTGAGCGTATCGAGAGCGCTTTCGGGCAGCCCCTCCAGCGTTTTCGGATCGTCGATATCCTTGTGCCATGCCTGGGTGGCATCCAGCACCTGGTTGGAGAATGTGTTCGCCAGCTCTGAAAGCCGAGACTGGATCTCGCCGTAGCGACGCTTCTTCTCGGCAGGCAGATCAACCCCGGCCAGGCGGAAGTCACGCAGCGTATTGTCGATCGAGCGGCGCTGGGCCGCATCCAGCGCTGCAAAGTCCGGTGAGGCTTTCAGCGCCTGATAGGCCTTGAACAGGTCTTCGTTCTGGCCAAGCCAGGTGCTGTACTCGGACAGTTTGCCGAGGCAGGCCTGGTACGCCTCACGCAGGGGTTCGGAGTTCATGGTGGCGTTGAGGTGCGACACCGGCGACCACGCCTGGGCGAGCCGATCGTTTACGGCCTCGAGCGGGGCCGCCAGCGTCTCCCAGCGGGGTGTCTCGTGCTTGGCCCGCTCGGCCAGCTGCTCGATGTCCCTGCGGTTATCGGCAATCAATCGTTCGATGGCCGGGACCACGTGGCCGGGCTGAATCTCGCCAAAGGGTGGCAGTGTATGGGTCTCGAGCAGGGGATTGCGCGACATGGGGGACCTCCGATGGAATCTGACAGTTAGATGCGGGCACCCGAGTAAGGTTTCAATCCCCACGCGGCTACCCCGGCGCCCCCAGGGCTGGTAGGCTTCGCCCCCGATGGTTGCGCGGCACGTTGGCCGCTACCCTGCAGGCGGTATCCAAGGATTCTTCATAACATGAGCGAGACTCTAGAGCGTTGGAGTTCACGCCGGGCCTTCATCCTGGCGGTAACAGGCGCAGCAGTCGGACTAGGAAACATCTGGCGCTTTCCCTACATGACCGGTGAGAACGGCGGTGCGGCGTTTCTATTGCTGTACATCGCGTTCGTCCTGTTGCTGGGCCTGCCCGTCATGATGGCTGAAATCATGATCGGTCGGGCGGGGCGACGCAGTCCCATGCATTCGCTCGCCTATCTGGCGCAGCAGGCCAAGGCCACGACACATTGGCGGTGGCTAGGCGCCTTCGGGGCGATGACGGTGTTTTTCATCCTCTCTTTTTATTCCGTGGTATCGGGGTGGTCGATCGAGTTCTTGATCGAATCGATCAATGGCGACTTCGAAGGACTCTCGCCGGATGAGATCGGGGCCAATTTCGAGGGTTTCCTGGCCGACCCGTTGCGCATGACCTTCAACCACTCGCTATTTCTGCTGCTGACCATGACAGTGGTCGCTGCCGGGATATCCAACGGGCTGGAGAAACTCAACAACCTGTTGATGCCGCTGCTTTACCTTCTGCTCATCGCCCTGGTCGTGTACGCCGCCTTTCATGATGGCTTCGTGCCGGCCCTGAGGTGGCTGTTCAGCCCTGATTTCGACGCCGTCACGCCGGGCGTCGTGCTCAATGCACTGGGGCATGCCTTCTTTACCTTGGCTGTGGGCGCTTGCGCGCTAATGGCGTATGGCGCCTACATGCCGGATCACCAGAGCCTGCCCAAGGCGGCCCTGGCCGTGGCCGTGCTGGACGTTCTGGTGGCATTGCTGGCAGGGATCGCGATTTTTTCTGCGGTCTTCGCCCAGGGCATGGATCCGGCCGAAGGGCCCGGGTTGATGTTCGTGACACTGCCGATCGCCTTCGCCAATCTCCCATGGGGCATGCTGTGGCTCAGCATCTTCTTCCTGCTGCTGCTCCTGGCGACCTGGACGTCATCGATCAACCTGGCCGAACCGATGGTCGCCACCCTGCAGGGCATCGGCTTGCGCCGGGGACGGGCCACCGCCATCGTGGCAGTCGGGGTGTGGCTGGCCGGCATGCTTTCGGTACTTTCTTTCTCGACCATGGCCGATGTGCACTGGCTGGGCGAGATGAATTTTTTCGATCTCGTCACGACGATACCGACCGACATATTCCTGCCTCTCGGCGGGCTGTTGATTGCCATTTTCGCCGCCTGGGTCCTGCCCCGCGAGATCGCATTGCGGGCGTTGGATGCGGGCCCCAACGGCTTCCGCGCCTGGCGCGCCATGGTGCGGTATGTGTCGATACCGCTGACATTGCTGGTGTTGCTGTCCGGGCTGCTATGATCAGCTCGATGTCGGCTTGACGATGATTTCAAAGGAGACCTACCGATGACGACACGGAGCTTCCAAGGCATCACTCCGCGCCTGGGCGAGCGGGTCTACGTCGATCCAACCAGCGTGGTACTCGGGGATGTGGCCCTGGGCGATGACTGTTCGGTATGGCCGATGGCGGTCATTCGCGGCGATATGCATCGCATCCGGATCGGGGCGCGTTGCAGTATCCAGGATGGCAGTGTCCTGCATATCACCCATGCCAGCGACTTCAACCCGGGAGGGTATCCGTTGACGCTCGGTGAGGATGTCACCGTGGGGCACAAGGCAATCCTCCACGGATGCACCGTTGGCAATCGCGTGCTGGTAGGCATGGGCGCTATCGTCATGGATGGTGCCGTGGTCGAGGACGACGTGCTGCTCGCCGCGGGGGCCGTGGTCCCGCCCGGCAAGCACCTCGAGAGCGGGCATGTCTATGCCGGTAGTCCGGCCAGAGCGGTACGGCCATTGAAGGAATCGGAGCGTGAGTTCTTCACTTATAGTGCAGCGAATTACGTCAAGCTCAAGGACCAGTATCTGCGTGAATGATCATTTACGCTAATATCGTTTAAGCTATTGTTTAACCAAGGGATATCGGGCGATAATCTGGATATTTATCCAGTGAGGTGTCGCCCGGCATGGCCGACTTCCGTTCCCATCTGAGCGTGGCTGCCGTCGGCGGGGCTCTTGCAGCCTACAGTGGCTGGCAGGTGGGCTTGTGGTCACTCGTCGAGGCATCGCCTCTGGCGGCATTGGTGGCGTTCGGTGGTATCCTGCCGGACATAGACGCCGACCATTCGCGGGCCATTCGGCTGCTCTTCACCTTGTTTGCCGTACTCGCCGTGATTGCCGGCGTGCTCCTGATGCAGTCACGTTTGTCGCCTGGCGAACTGGTGGCCGCCTGTGGTGGGTTATACGTCGGCGTTCGTTATGGCGCAGGCGCCCTGTTCAAACGCTTCACGGTGCACCGTGGCATCTGGCATTCGCTGCTGGCAGGGGGCTTGTGTGGCCTGGTGGTCACAGTACTCGGCTATCGCCTGTTCGAGCAGGGCGCGAGCCAGGCCTGGTGGCAGGGGTTGGCACTCTTCGCCGGCGTGGTGATTCATCTGCTGCTCGACGAGATGTACAGCGTCGATCTCACCGGGGCGCGGATCAAGCGCTCCTTCGGCACCGCCCTCAAGCTGTGCGACTTGCGCGAGCCGGGGAATTCAGTGGTGATGCTGATGGCTGGGGCGACGCTGATCCCTTGGCTGCCTCCCTGGTCTACCTTGTGGGGGGTCCTGTCTCAGGGCGTGGCGGCCTGGCGGTAATCATCGGCCTTGAGACCGTACTTCTTCAGCTTGTCATAAAGGGTCTTGCGCGGTAGCCCAAGATGTTCGCATACCGCCGGTATGCGTCCGCGATGACTGGCCAACGACTGGCTTATCAGGCTCTTTTCGAACAACTCGACCTGTTGTGGCAAGGCCATGTCGCCAGGCCCTGGCTCGACACCATCAAGCAGCGCCTCGAGGCGGTAATCGTGGGCGGCCCCCAGCAGCACGTAGCGTTCCGCCAGGTTGCGAAGTTCACGCACGTTGCCCGGCCAATCGTGGGCCATCAGGGTCGAGACGCCCCCGGCGTTCAGGGGTGGGGCTTCGAGCCCGCTGCGGTTGGCGGACACCACGGCAAAATGCTGGAACAAGAGTGGAATATCCTCGCGCCGTTCGCGTAGCGGGGGAATCGGCAGGGTCACGACATTGAGTCGGTAGTAAAGGTCCTCGCGAAACTCTCCCGCTTCGGCGGCCGCCTTGAGATCGATCTTGGTGGCGGCAATCACCCGAATATCCAGGGGAGTGGGCACATTCGCGCCCAGGCGCTCGACACAGCGCTCCTGAAGCACACGCAAAAGCTTGACCTGTAGCGTTAGCGGCATCGACTCGATTTCATCGAGAAATACCGTGCCGTGATTGGCATGCTCGAACTTGCCTATGCGCCGGTCCAGCGCCCCGGTAAACGCCCCTTTCTCGTGCCCGAACAGCTCCGATTCAATGATGGCTTCCGGCACCGCCCCGCAATTGATGGCGACGAAAGGGAAGCCGCTTCGCACGCTGCGCTCGTGAAGCGAGCGTGCCACCAGATCCTTTCCGGTGCCGGTTTCGCCGAACAGCAGCACGTCGGCTTCGACCTGGCTGATGCGCTGCACCATGGATGCCAGGCGCTGCATGACCGGCGTCCGGCCGACCAGGCGAGGGCCGGGGGCGGATTGCTGGGCCTCCAGTTCGGCCTTGAGCTGACGGTTTTCGAGGCTCAGGCGGCGCTTGTCGATACCCCGGCGAACCATTTCGACCAGGCGCTCCCCGGCAAATGGCTTCTCGAGAAAATCCCAGGCGCCTTCGCGCATGGCTTCGACAGCAGTCGATATATCGCCATGTCCGGTAATCAATATGACCGGTAGGTCCGGGTCGCGCCGCCGCACCTCACGCAGAAGGCTCATGCCATCCATGCCGGGCATGCGGATATCGCTGACCAGGACGCCGGCGAAGTCGGGTGTCAGCCGTTCGAGTGCCGCTTCGGCACTGACCAGGGCTTCGGGGTGATAACCCGCCAACTCCAGCGTCTGGCTGGCGGTGATGCGCAGATGTTCTTCGTCATCGACGATCAGCACCGGGCTATCCGAGTCGTCATGCATGCGGGGCGGGCTCCTCGGCGTTGCGTTGCTCCGAGTTTACGATAGTCTCGGGATCCAGGGGCAGAATGATAGTGAAGCGAGCGCCTCTCTCGGGGAGATTGTCCACTTCCAGGCGACCGCCGAGATCATCGACGATACGTGACGAGATGGACAACCCCAGGCCTAGCCCACTGCCGGAGGACTTGGTAGTAAAAAAGGGCTCGAAGACCCGCTTGAGATGTTCGGGGGCGATACCGGGCCCGTTATCGGCGACGGCGATTCGCACCTCCTTCGGCTGCGGTGAGATGCTGAGTGTCAGCTTGGGGGCCGGTGTATCGGCCATCGCCTGCAGCGCATTGCCGATCAGGTTGACCATGACTTGTTCGAGGCGAACCAGGTCGGCACGTACCCAGACGTCATGGGCGGGCCAGTGACGCTTCACCTCGACCCCGGCGTCGCTGAGCCGGGCCTGGTAGAGGCGTAGCGCGTAATCGAAACAGGCCGGGACGGAAACGGCGGTCAGGCTGTCGCCGCTCTTTCGCGAGAACTGTTTCAGCTGTGCACTGATGGCGGCCATGCGCGCCGTGAGCTCGACGACTTGTTCGAGATTGGCATCGACGGTTTCCAGTCGGTTGCGTGCCAGGAAGGCGCGGGCATTTTCGGCGTAAGCACGGATGGCCGCCAATGGCTGGTTGAGCTCATGGTTGATGCCGGCGGCCAACTGACCGAGGACGGCCAGCTTGGTGGCCTGGATCAGTTCGTCGCGGGTTTGTCGCAGGTTGGCTTCGGCCCGCCGACGCTCCTCGATCTCATCGGAGAGACGCCGGTTGGAATCGACCAGGTCCCGGGTGCGTCGCTCCACGTTGAGTTCGAGTTCATCGCGGGCGCGTGCCAGCGTATGGCGCTCGCGTTCGGCAAACTGCTCGCGTTCACGACGCAAGCGCATGCGTTGCCAGCCGAACCCGCCGGCGAACAGGATGACGCCGTAAAAGCCTCCGGCCAGTAGCGCTGCCTGCCACTGGGCACGCTTGACCGGTTGCTGAGACTTCAGAATGTGCATGGCCCAGCCGAACTCGGGCAATGGGCGTGTCAGTAGCAGGAAGGTTTCATCGCTCAGTGGACCGTCGGAGAAAACGACATCACGACTCAGGTCGCGATGGGTATCGAGCAGTCGAATCCGCGAGGGGGCCAGCGGTTCGTCGGCATAGCGGCGGGTAGCGAGCAGCGCATCGCGCTCGTCCTCGCTCAGCGGGTTCAGGGCCGTCATGCGCAGCTCGGGGTGGCTGGCCATGAAGATGATGTCGTCCTGATCGGTGATGAGGAGCTCGGCATTCTGCCCGCCCCAGCTCTGCTCGATGGCATCCAGCAGCACCTTCACGACCATCACGCCATCGGGCCGGTTGTCGCCATCGTCGAGCATGACCGGTGCGGAAAAATAGTAGCCTCGTTCCAGCGACTGGACGCCGAGGCCATGGAAGCGCCCTTGGCCACCGGCAATGGCATCCTGGTAATAGCTGCGAAACGCATAATTCTGGCCGATGAAGGTGTTGTCCATGTGCCAGTTGCTGGCCGCAATGGTATTGGCGAAGCGGTCGAGTAGATAGATGTCGGAGACATCGGCCGTGGCCCGGAAATGGTCGAGCAACAGATTGACCGGCATGGCATCACGCTCGGGAGCCGCCAGGAACCGTTTGACGACCTCTCGCGTGGCCAGGAGTTCGGGGAGATAGTCGTGGCGCGACAGATGGCCTTCCAAACCGGCTGCGGAGAGCCGCAGCTCGTTTTCGGCCTCTTCCTGCAGGGTCTGCAGCGCCTGACCGCGTGCCATGCTGGCGGCCTGCCAGACGACCAGGGCAAATCCCAGCGGCACCACGAACAGCAGCCATAGACGCCATGAACGGCGTGGATTAGCCATCGGTGGGTTCGGGCAAGGCCTGTGCCCGGCGCAGCGCGCGCTGGGCGCGTGTCTCGGCGCGCTCCATTTCCAGCAGTTCCTCCTCGACGTATACCAGGTGCTCGTGAGAGCGGTTCCGGGCATCTTCGGCACGCCCTTCGAGGATGGCCTCGAGCAGGGCACGGTGCTGCCCCATTAGCCGAGTGCGTGCATCGGGCTTTTCGAACAGGTGGGTCAGGTTGTCGACGATACTCTTTTCCAGCAGATGAAAAATGCCACGTATGGTGTGCAACAAGAGCACGTTATGGGCCGATTCGGCGATGGCAAGATGAAACGCTGCATCGGCCTTGGCTTCCAGGGCGGGATTGCGCCCGGCAAAGCACGCCTCCAACTCCTCGAAACGGGCTGACAGCAGGGCCTTGTCAGCGGGCGTCGAGCGCAGGGCGGCGTAATAGGCGGAAATGCCTTCCATGGCGTCACGAAACTCGAGCAGGTCGAGATGAAATTCCTTGTGCCGCGGCAGCATGTCCAGCAAGGGGTCGCTGTATCGGGCATTGAGTTCTTCGGTGACGTAAGTGCCGCCCCCTTGGCGGCTGGTCAGCAGGCCGCGGGCAGCCAACTTCTGGATAGCCTCTCTTAGCGAGGGGCGCGACACGCCAAAGCGTTCGGCCAGTGCCCGCTCGGGAGGCAGTCGTTGGCCAGGCGTGAGGCTGCCTTCCAGAATCATGGCCTCCAGGCGTTCGGTAATGACATCTGCGATACGCGGCTGACGCACGGGGTGGTAAGCCATGAGAAGGCGCTCGTATGAATGCAAGCCGAGAGAGACGACTCAACGACTCGCATATGTGAATTGGTATTACCAAATTTATCCGAGAAACCCTGCCAAAAGCAAACCGAGCGCGTAAAGGGGAGGCGTTTCGATTCAATGGCTTGGTAGTCTTCGTGCAATAGCCTACCAAAGTCTAAGGCGAAAGACGGGACAAAACGCAACGTAGCGTTTGACACTGACGAGGTGATCTTTCTAAGGTGCAGCATTGCTAGCTGTAAATTGGTAAAACCAATTTACCACGGTGGGCCTGACTGCCGTGACGAGGAGAACGATAATGACGCCAGTCAAGCTTTACCCCGCCAAGCCGGATAAGGTCTATGTCTTTGGTACGTGTCTGATCGACCTTTTTTACCCTGAAGCCGGACTCGACGCTATCCGCTTGCTCGAGCGCGAGGGTATCGAGGTGATCTTTCCCGATGACCAGACCTGCTGCGGGCAGCCCGCCTATACCTCGGGCTACCACGATGAAGCACGTGCCGTGGCCGAGGCACAACTGTCGCTCTTTCCGGAGCCCTGGCCGATTATCGTTCCCTCGGGCTCGTGTGGCGGCATGATGCGTACGCATTATCCTCAATTGTTTGCCGGTACGCCCCGGGAGGCCGAGGCCCGGGAAGTGGCGTCACGGATCTATGAGCTCACCGAGTTCCTGGTTCACGTCTGTCATGTGCGCCTTGAAGACAAGGGGCGCACCGAGAAAGTGGCGATGCATACCTCGTGCAGTGCACGACGCGAAATGGGCCTGGCCGAGACGGGGCCGGCGCTGCTTGCGCAGCTTGGCGGGGTGGAACTAGTGGAACAGGCGCGTGCGGCGGAATGCTGCGGCTTCGGCGGCACGTTTGCCGTACGCCACCCCGAAGTCTCCGCTGCCATGGTCGAGGACAAGACGCTGGCCATTGAGGCGGCGGGCGCCGAGCACTTCGTGACATCGGACTGTGGCTGCCTCATGAATATTGGCGGTCGGTTCGAGCATCAGAAGAAGTCGCTGGGCGGCGAGCATATTGCCTCCTACCTGTGGCGGAGGACGTCATGAGCGTACAGCAATTCACCCCCCAGGCGTTTCATCGCCAAGCCCATGAGGCGCTGGGTGATCCCCAGATTCGTGCCAACTTCCGGCGTGCCATGGATGGCCTGATGACCAAGCGGCGCGATGTGTTTACCGATTGGGATCTGGAGACACTACGCGAACTGGGCGCCAATATTCGCCTGCGTGCGCTGGCCAAGTTGCCCGATCTGCTCGAGCAGCTCGAGACCAACTGCCAGACCAATGGGATTCGGGTGCACTGGGCCGAGGATGGCGAGGCGGCGTGTCGAATCATTCGCGAGCTATGCGAGGCGCGTGGTGCCAAGTCGGTCATCAAGGGCAAGTCGATGGTCTCCGAGGAGATGCATCTCAACGCCCATCTCGAGGCGGCAGGTATCGAGGCACTGGAGTCGGATCTCGGTGAGTACCTGGTGCAGCTCAACGAGCAGACACCCTCGCATATCATCATGCCGGCGATTCATCTCAACACTGATGAAATCTCCGAGATCATGCATGACAAGACGGGAACCGAGCGAACCCGCGATGTCGACTACATGACCGCTGCCGCCCGCGCCCAGTTGCGCGAGCGATTCATGTCCGCCGACGTGGGGGTGTCGGGTGTGAACTTCGCGGTGGCCGAGACCGGTACCCTGTGCCTGGTCGAGAATGAGGGCAACGGTCGCATGACGACGACCGTGCCTCCCATGCATATTGCCGTGACCGGGATCGAGAAGGTCGTCGAGCACCTTCGAGACGTTCCCCCGCTTTACGCGCTCCTGACCCGCTCGGCCACCGGCCAGCATGTTACCACCTATTTCAACATGATCAGCTCGCCACGAAAGCCCGGCGAGCATGACGGCCCCGAAGAAGTGCACCTGGTATTGGTCGACAACGGCCGCTCCAACATCTATCAGGATGACGAACTGCTCGATACCTTGCGCTGCATTCGCTGTGGTGCCTGCATGAATCACTGCCCGGTCTATACGCGGGTAGGGGGGCATACCTACGGCACCACTTATCCCGGTCCGATCGGCAAGATTCTCATGCCGCACATGCTGGGGCTGGAGGCCACCAAGGACCTGCCCAGTGCCTCGAGTCTGTGTGGGGCCTGCGGGGAGGTATGCCCGGTCAAGATCCCGATTCCCGATCTGTTGGTTCGACTGCGCAAGGAGGCCGTGGGCGAGGGGCGCGGCAATGTGCCCGGCGCCGGCGTCAAGCGCAACCGCAAGGAGGTGGCGGCCTGGAAGAGTTGGCAGTGGCTGGCCACGCATCCTGCGGCCTGGCGGGGCAGCACGGCCGTGGCTGGCAAGCTGCGTGGCCTGGCGCCCTCCCGGGTGGGGCCATGGACCGAGTACCGTAGCGCGCCGAAGTTGGCCAAGACTTCGCTGCATGCCCTGGTCAAGGCGCATCGCAGGGCGAAGGATGAAGGAGGCGAGTCATGAGTGCGCGCGAATCCATTTTGAAACGCTTGCGAGAGCGTACCGATGGCCCGCTCCAGGCGCCCGAAAGCGATTTTACAGTCGTAACTGGGCGGGGGTGGGATACCGGTGAGCGCATCGAACGCTTCGAGCGGTTGATTGGCTCGGTTCATGGCGAGGTGATCCACGCCACGCTCACTGACTGGACAGCCAAGCTGGCCGAGGTGCTGACCGCCAAGTCGATTCGCAGGCTGGCGCTGGGGCGCGAGCATCCAGTGCCGGTGGCTGCCCGGGCAGCATTGCTCGATCACGAGGTTGAGCTGGTCGATGTCGACAGGGACATCGAAACCTGGAAGCGAGAGCAATTCGAATCGGTGGATGCCGGGTTGACCTCGACGCGAGGCGGCATCGCCGAGACCGGCAGCCTGTGGCTCTGGCCCACGCCGGACGAGCCGCGACTGATCAGTCTGGTCCCGCCGATCCATATCGCCATTCTTGACAGCGAGACCATCGAGGACACCTTCTTCGATGTCATCGAGCGCCATGGTTGGGCGACGGAGATGCCCACCAATGCCTTGTTGGTCTCCGGACCGAGCAAGACAGCCGACATCGAGCAGACGCTTGCCTATGGCGTGCACGGACCGCGTGAACTGGTGGTGCTTATCCGCCATCCCCAGGAAGCGACATGAGTGTTTCCGGGCCTCTTGAGGTCTATCGCGAGCTGAAAGCGGCATTGAGTGCATTGATCCCTGGCGAACGCTTGATCGACGACCCGCTTCGCACCTTGGCCTATGGCACCGATGCCAGCTTTTATCGATTGATTCCCAAGCTGATCGTACGTGTCGACAGTGAAGCCGAGCTGATTTTGACGCTTGCCGAATGCCATGCGCGCCGGCTGCCGGTCACCTTTCGTGCAGCCGGAACCTCGCTGTCGGGACAGGCGGTGACCGATTCAGTGCTCATTGTTCTCAGCCGAGCGTGGCGTGGCCACGAAATCCTCGATCAGGGGGAGGCGATCCGGCTTCAGCCCGGGGTGATCGGCGCGCGAGCCAACCAGTTGCTGGCCCCTTTCAAGCGCAAGCTCGGCCCCGATCCGGCCTCGATCAATAGCTGCAAGATCGGTGGTATCGCCGCCAACAACGCCTCCGGGATGTGTTGTGGCACGGCGCAGAATAGCTACCGTACGCTACGCGATCTGAGAGTGATCCTGGCCGACGGCACGGTGCTCGATACGGCTGATGAAGAAAGCCGCGAGGCGTTTCGGCAAAGTCATGGGCCACTGCTCGAATCGCTCGAGCGGCTCTCACGCGAAACGCTGGCCAATACGCCGCTGGCTGAACGGATTCGGCACAAGTACCGGCTCAAGAATACGACGGGCTATGCCTTGAATAGCTTGGTGGATTTCACTGGCGGCTTCGAAATCCTCAAGCATCTCATGATCGGTTCTGAGGGCACGCTCGGCTTCATTAGCTCGATTACTTACGACACGGTGCCCGACGAGCCGTTGAAGGCCGCTGCCCTGGCGTTCTTTCCCGATATGGCAACCACCTGCCGTGCCACTATCGCGTTAAAGCGAACCCGGGTTTCGGCGGTAGAGTTGATGGATCGCGCTGCGCTGCGTTCGGTACAAGGCAAGCCGGGCATGCCTGATGTATTGAGAGCACTTCCTGAGGGCGCCGCGGCACTGCTGATCGATATCCGCGGTGACGATGCGACAACACTCGAAGCTCGTGAGGCGGAGGTGCACGCTGCACTCGAGGGCCTCAAGGCATTGGAACCACTGACATTTACCCATCAGCAGGCCACCTACGAGTTGTACTGGAAAATCCGCAAGGGTCTATTTCCGGCGGTGGGAGCCGTGCGTGAAAACGGCACGACGGTGATCATCGAGGATGTGGCCTTCCCGATTGAACGGCTCGATGAGGGCGTGCTGGCGCTCACCGAGGTGTTTCGGCGCCACGGCTATGCGGAGGCCATCCTGTTCGGCCATGCGCTTGAGGGCAACCTGCATTTCGTCTTCCCCCAGGGCTTCGACAAGCCGGGGGAAGTCGAGCGCTACCAGGCGCTGATGGACGATGTCGCCCAGTTGGTGGCCGTCGAGTATGGCGGTTCGCTCAAGGCTGAGCATGGGACCGGGCGCAACATGGCGCCATATGTCGAACTCGAGTGGGGGGCCGACGCCTACGCGCTGATGTGGCAGATCAAGGCGCTGTTCGACCCCGGCAATCTGCTCAATCCCGATGTGATACTGAGTCGCAACAAGACGCTGCACCTGGAGAACCTTAAGCCCTTGCCTGCAGCCGATCCGTTGATCGACAAGTGCATCGAATGCGGCTTCTGCGAACCTGTCTGCCCCTCCAAGGATCTGACGCTCACCCCAAGGCAGCGCATCGTGGTTCGCCGTGAAATGGCTCGCCTGGTGGCGCTGGGCAACCAGGCCACGCATCAGGATGCTGCCAGGCTCGAGCGCCTTGAAAAGGACTATGCCTATGAGGGCATCGATACCTGCGCTGCCGATGGGTTATGTGCCACGCAGTGCCCGGTCGGCATCAACACGGGGGACCTGGTGCGCAACCTGCGTATGGAGCGCAACATCGGCAAGGCGAGGCTGGCGCAACGCATTGGTCATCACTTTTCTGGTGCGACCCGGTTCGGTCGCGGTGCATTGAACGCCGCTTCGGCTGGTCAGGCCGTGCTGGGTGACAAAGGCATGACGGCGATAAGTGGCATGCTGCACCGGGTCAGCGACGGCAAGCTGCCCCAATGGGTGCCGACGTTGCCACGTGCCGCGTCAATCAAGGTTCTCAGGCCGACAAGCGGTCCATCGGGGCGCGACAAGGTGGTCTATTTCGCCTCGTGTGCCACTCGAGTGTTTGGGGCGCAGCGCAATGACGACGAAGCGCGCTCCATCATGGAGCTGAGCCTGGTGCTACTGGAAAAGGCAGGATTCGAAGTCATCATTCCCGCCATGCCGAGCCATTTATGCTGCGGCATGGCCTTCGAATCCAAGGGCCTCTTCGATGAGGCTGATCACAAGGCGCGCGAACTCAACCGGGAATTGCTTGCGGCCAGCCAGAATGGCCGCTTCCCCGTACTCAGCGATACCAGCCCCTGTACCATGCGCATGCAGGAATCCCTCGACGAGCGGTTGACGCTTTTCGAACCGGTGAGCTTTGCCCATGATTTCCTGCTGCCGCGTCTGGATATCACGCCGCTGGAGGAGCGCATTGCCGTTCATGTGTCCTGTTCCAGTACACGTATGGGGCTGGCCGACAAGTTCGTGTCACTGGCTCGTGCCTGTGCTCAGGAGATCGTGATACCGGCGGATATCACGTGCTGTGGTTTTGCCGGCGACAAGGGATTCACTACACCGGAGCTCAATGCATCGGCGTTGCAGGGGTTGGCTGAACAAGTGGCAGGATGCAGTGCAGGCTATTCCAATTCCCGTACCTGCGAGATCGGATTGTCGTTGCATGGCGGCATTCCCTACCGCTCTATCTTTTCCCTGCTCGATCGGGTCAGCCGCCCTAAAATGGCTCATAATGAGCAGGTGGTAGGATGATCCTTCCCGCTTGGCACGAGATATTCAATAAAGTGTCACGACAGTGTCAAAAACCGCTTGCAAGCCACCAGGCTAATCCGTAAAGTACGCATCCGCTGCCGGCGACGGGCAACGTTGCAGGCGGTGGAGGATGGTGCAA
>NZ_JPZL01000004.1 GCF_000759345.1 Litchfieldella xinjiangensis | reverse complement strand
TAGGTCATCGTCAGGCACCTTTTCGGAAACCCCGGCCAGCAGGCCGGGGTTTTTTCGTTGTATTTCGACAGGACGCCCCATGATTCCTCATCAACTGCTGCTGTATTGCCGCCCTGGCTTCGAACGCGACCTGGCTGAAGAGCTCGGCGACAAGGCGGCAGTGATGGGATGGCAGGGCAGCACGGCGTATACCCCTGATTGTGGATTCGTGCGTTACGTACTGGAAAGCGACCAGGGTGCCAATGGCCTGCATCGTGATATTCCTTTGGAGCAGCTAGTCTTTGCTCGACAAAGTCTGGTTGCGCTGCCGGTTCTGGCGGAACTCCCCCGCGACGACCGCCTCACATCCATTGTTGAACAGGTCGTGGCGAGCGGCTGGAGCTTCGAGTCGGTCTGGCAAGAGACCCCCGATACCAATGATGGCAAGGCACTGAGCGGCCTGGCCAAGGCGTTGGACCGTCCGCTGACATCACTGTTGAAGAAAGCCGGCGCCTTGCGCCGTAAAGCGGGAAAACGCAGGCTTCATCTTTTCTGGAGCCAGGGCGATTGCGTGCAACTTGGCATGAGTTTTCCCGGTAATCGCAGTGAGCATCCCGGAGGCATCCTGCGCTTGCGCGCGCCTCGTGAGGCACCCAGCCGCTCGACGCTCAAGCTCGAAGAGGCTTGGCATGTCTTCGTACCGCGTGACGAATGGGAACAACGCCTTGCGGAAGGTATGCAGGCTGCCGATCTGGGGGCCGCTCCGGGCGGCTGGACCTATCAGCTGGTACGCAAGGGCTTGTATGTCCATGCCATCGATAATGGCCCGATGGACAAGGGAATGATGGCTACTGGGCAAGTCGAACACTTACATGAGGATGGTTTCGTCTGGGAGCCACCGGGCCGACTCGATTGGCTTGTCTGCGATATCGTCGACAAACCGATGCGTGTCGTATCGATGGTCGAACGTTGGCTTGTGCGGCGTTGGTGCAGAGAAGCCGTCTTCAACCTCAAGCTGCCCATGAAGCAGCGCTGGCGGGAAGTCGAGCGCTGTCTGGAACGGCTTCAGACGCAGCTGGACGCGGCCCGGGTGGCGGCTGAGATTCGTTGCAAACACCTGTATCATGACCGCGAAGAAGTCACGGTACATGTGCGTCTGCTGAGCTGATCTTCAGTCGTGCTCGAAAAGGCGGATGTGCTCTTCTTCAACGAGCAAGGGCAGGATACGCTGCATGGCTCGCTCGCGCTCGGCGCTATAAAGCCAATCTTTCCATGCGCGCACGTCTCGCCATTGGGTGACTAGCAGACGTCTATCAGAATGGTGGCGCTCGTGAAGACTCTCGCCGGCAATGAAACCGGACGCATTGATCGAAGCCCGCATGGCATCGCGTGCAGCTCGGTCGTACTCTTCCTCGAGGCCTGGCGTGATACGCCGCTCGATGAGTATCTTGATCATCTCACTCTGCCCTTACTGTTAGCGCTAGACGGAAGGTTCATACTCCATGCCAGACATCACTGAAGCAGACTCATCTTATGATGCCGAGCTCGACACGAGCGGCCTATATTGTCCCGAGCCCATCATGTTGATGCATAACCGTGTCCGAAAAATGCAACCGGGCGAGGTCTTGCGTGTACTCGCCACGGATCCTGCCACGACGCGTGATATCCCCAAGTTCTGCGCATTTCTCGGCCACGCACTGATTCATCAGTCCGAGGCCGAGGGGACCTATATCTACGACATCCAGCTGGGTACGTCTTGAATCAGCGGGTCACCATCAGCGCCAGGGCCTCTAGGGTTGCAGGGTCTTCTTGCTTGATACGGTTGGCGATGATGCGCTGGAAGAAATAGACCACATCGTGACGGCTGTGCCCTGGATAAAGGCAAGCATCTCCCGCGAGAACCGGGGTATTCTCGATACGCTGCTCATCGACCAGTAGAGCTTCGACGTCGCCATTGCTATAAAGGCGCCATCCAAATACCTGCTTCAGTTGCCAGGGCCGATCATCGTTGTCCATGCATAACGCATGTGTACCCAGCGTGTCGGGTAGCTGCTGGATCAACGTAGGCTCCGAGGTCGCCTCATAGTCGAAGTATGCTGCGGCATGCTCCAGTTCGAAGACCTTGTGATCTGGAGGGCTATGGAAGATTTCTTCCGTCTCGGGGTCGCGGTAGCCGACAAAATGACCATGCTCGGGGTCGTCGAGTTGATGGCAAGGTGTCAAGGCTTCCATCCACGGAACCAGCCCTACGATATCGCCATCTTCTTGCATTCCCCAGGCCAGCAAAGGCATGCCATACAGCGTGTCCGGATCAGAGGCGAGGTGATAAAGCATCTCGAGACCGTCCAGCTCCGGGGCCAGTCGAACCAGCCGCCGCCTGGCGAGTTGCCGTTCTCGCATGACTTTCAGGTCAATGACCTGGGCCGTACGGGGGGATAGTGGATTGCCCATGATTACCCTCCTTGAGCATGGTAACGGCGTCGCCTTGCTTCACTATTAGCACAGTCGATCGTTAAAAGTTAAGTCTCCTGTTACCTCTATGTGTAGATAACTTAATCACCGCTTTGACTGGGTTGCAATCGTTGGGCCTCGGCACGGCTGATACGATGCAGGCGAAGGCCCAGCAGTAGCGCCGCCATAGAGAGTCCGGCGATCAGACCGATCCAGTAGCCATAGACGCCGAGCGCAGGGACTGGCGCGCCAGAGCCGCCCATACCGAGCCAATGACCGCCTCCCAATCCGACGACCCAGTAGGCCAGCAATGTGATGATCATGATGATTCGCGTATCTTTGTAGCCGCGCAAGGCGCCTGCCATGTTGACCTGCAGCGAATCGGATATCTGATAGAGGATGGCCAGCCATATCAGTGATACGGCGAGGGCCTGGACCTCCGAATCATGCGTATAAAGCGCCACGACCGGCTCCGCGGCTAGCCACAGGATCAGGTCGTTGGCCAACGCGATGACCAGGCTGACTGCCACTCCGTTCCAGGCCACGAACCGAGCAAGTTCCCCTTGCCCGCTACCCAGGGTATTGCCCACGCGCACTGTCAAGGCCATGCCGAGCGACAGCGGCAGCATGAACAGCAGCGAGGTGAAATTGAGCGCTACCTGATGCGCAGCCACGGTGACTTCACCGAGGCTGGCGATGAACAGAGCGATCAGGGTGAACAAGGTCACTTCGACAAAAATGGCGACTCCAATAGGTAGCCCCACATGCAATAGTTCACCGATCATCTTCACTTGGGGCGGAGTCGGTGCCCGCCATAGCGACACATCCCGATAGGCCCGGCTACGCTGCGTATAGCGAAGCATGGCCAACCCCATGACCCACATCGATAGCGCAGTGGCAATGCCACAGCCCATGGCACCCAGGGCCGGAATCGATTCCAGAGACGCTGGCAAAGCAGTGCCGAACAGAGCGCTGAGCCCTTCGCCGCCATAGATGAGAACGTAGTTAGCGGGGATATTCACGGCCAATCCCACCAGGCTGATCCAGAGCGAGGGCCGGGTATGATTCATGCCGTCGGAGAAGGCACGTAGCGCCTGGAACAGGGCGACGCCAGGCATGCCGAAGGCGACGGCAGCGAGGTAATCAGCCGATAACGCCGCGACCTGTGGCGGGACATTCATCAGCCGGAAGATGGGCGCCACGGCGAACCCTAGTAATAGGCCCGAGAGAATCCCCAGAACCAGCCCGACCCACAGGGCCTGATGAACATTGGCTCGGATTCGGTGAGCCTGTCCGCCTCCCAATAGCTGGGCTACGATGGGCGTAACGCCCATCAGAGTGCCAGTCATGAACAGCATCAAGGGCATCCACAGGCTGGAGCCGACCGAAACGGCTGCCAGGTCGGTAGCACTCAGTCGACCCGTCATGAGCACGTCGGTGGTGCCCATACCCGCCTGGGCGAGCTGCGCCCCGCAGATCGGCAAGGCCAGGCGAATCAACAGCCACGTCTCCTTGCGGCTGCGTGCGATCATTGACGACGAGAGGGGAAACAAGACGTTTTGCTCCTTGTATGAAACGCGCGCGAATGCAGGGACGAGCGCCTGCTCAGCCGGGCAGCTCGGCAGTCTAGCAAGCCGCCCAGTTTTTCGCTCGGCTTCTCCACACTATAATGGTGGGCTTTCCTGCTCTTGGAGTTATCGTGCATCATCGTCTCGACGACATCATCGCCCTGTTCGATGGCGTCTTTTTCCCCACGTATCACACCCGCTTGGTGCGTGGTGATGACGAACCCTTGTACCGTCCGGCGGATCGGCTCGTACGCTACCATCGGATCGTCTTTGCACGGGGGTTTTACGCCAGTGCCTTGCATGAAATCAGCCATTGGTGCATTGCTGGCGAATCACGCCGGCTTAAGGAGGATTACGGTTACTGGTATCTTCCCGATGGGCGCGATACTGAGCAGCAGCGTGACTTCGAATCTGTTGAGATCGCCCCACAAGCACTGGAATCGCTTTTCTCACGGGCGTGCGGGCTGAAATTCAACGTCAGCGTCGATAACCTGGGCGAGGTCGAAGTCGACCGCGAGACGTTCCAGACGCGGGTGGCACAGCGCGCTGAGCGCTACGAGCGTGAAGGACTGCCCAAACGGGCTGCGTCGTTTCGCAGTACGCTGCAGGCCTTTTACCGTGAAGGGCTGACGCAACAGGAAGCGATCGAGCAGGGACGGCAGCGACTCATGATGTCGCCCGCATGAAGCGTCGTCCCTAACTCCTTTGTCACTCGGACTCGTTCAGGCGTTGATGCAGCAGTAGCATGACTTCGACTTCCTGTTCGGGACGCATGGGCTCGAACCCCATTTCCCCGAACATGTCGCCCCGAGCTCGAGACCATTCACCGGGCGTCAGCGAACTGTACAGCGAATCTGCCGGGGCCAATTCGACGAATGGATCGATGCCATAAACATCGAACAACCTCGATAAGGATGCTTCGTCATCGTTGACGCCGGCGGTATATAACGTTTCGCTAAAATGGTCGGTTTCCAGCTCACGTATCACGTCCAGTGGACTCACCCCTAGGTTATCGAGCTCCTCGAGACTGTAATCCCCCAGCGACACCATTTCATTGTCCAGCCAATCACTATCGGGCTGAATCAGGGTGTGCTTGATCCGACCGTCAGGAAGCGACCAGGCGATAGCGAGGGGAAGTCCGCCTTCCTCTCCGGTTTCGATGGCAATGAAGCCGGGCAATTCGGCCATCAGGTATCCTCTTGGGTCGTGGGGAGTTGGAAGAATCGTTGAGCCGTAAGGGTGGTCGCCTGTGCCAACTCTCGTTCACTGACACCCTGCCAATGCGCGATTTCGCGTACGATCCAGGGTAGCAGCGCTGGCTCGTTGCGGCGCCCCTTGAGCTTGGCTGGCAAGTTGCGAGGCAGCAGGTAGGGGCAGTCGGTTTCGACCATCAATCGGTCGAGCGGGATGTTACCGACCAGATCGCGTAAATGATGACCACGACGTTCATCGCAGATCCACCCGGTCAGGCCGATATGCAGGTCGAGGTCGAGATATCCGAAGAGAGTATCGCGGTCGCCGGTGAAGCAATGCACCACCGCTTGGCTAATGTCGTTTCGCCACGCCTTGAGAATGTCGAGCATGCGGCGTCCCGCGTCGCGCTCATGCACGAACAACGGCAGCCCACTCTCCACGGCGAGGCCTAGCTGTGCCTCGAAGGCATGCTCCTGTTGTTCGGGGGTCGAAAAGTTTCGATTGAAATCGAGCCCGCATTCGCCCACGGCAACGACTTCCGCCGCACCATGCAATGTGCGCATCGCCTGGGCCATCTCGGGTGTCCAGTGACTGGCATCGTGGGGATGGACACCGGCGGTGGCATAGAGCCCTGTGTGCTGCTGTGCGAGGCTAACGGCCTGCTCGGCATGCTCCCGGTCGGTACCGGTGAGGATCAACGTATCGACACCGGCGGCCCGAGTACGGGCAATCACGGACTCGATATCGCGGGCAAAGCTCTCATGGGTCAGGTTGGCGCCAATATCCACCAG
This sequence comes from Litchfieldella xinjiangensis, assembly GCF_000759345.1. Classification (GTDB taxonomy): domain Bacteria; phylum Pseudomonadota; class Gammaproteobacteria; order Pseudomonadales; family Halomonadaceae; genus Litchfieldella_A; species Litchfieldella_A xinjiangensis. Next base: position 500,748 of record NZ_JPZL01000004.1, on the reverse strand, counting down.
CGAAGCGGGTGAGCGAAATTGCAGCGCCTCGGGGAGGAAACTATCGTCTGTTTCGTTTGGCTGGGCCACGCGGAGACTCCTTGCGTCAAGACAGCCATTGTACCCAAGGCCACCTCCGCTCGGCCATGCGTTACACTAGGGGCCTTTGATGAATCATGAGGTACACGCGTGACCCTGCTACGTCTGGAACAGTTGCAATTGGCCTACGGCACGCATGTCCTGCTCGACGGTGCCGATCTGGTGATCGAAAAGGGCGAGCGTCTGGCGCTGGTCGGGCGCAATGGCACCGGCAAGTCGACGCTGCTCAGGTTGGTCTCCGGCGAATCCCTGCCCGATGGGGGGAGTATCTGGCGTGCCCCGGGGCTCAAGGTGGGCGTACTTGAACAGGATCTGCCGGCTGCATCCGGTGAAACGATTTTCGACGTGGTGGCACAGGGGCTCCCTGAGGCGGGATCGCTACTGGCTGAGTACCATCATCTCATTTTGGAAGCCGAGCCCGACATGCAGCGCATGGCGCGGCTGCAGACGCAGCTGGAAGCCATTGACGGCTGGTCCTTTCATCAGCGCATCGACACCATCCTGACCCGCCTGGGACTGCCTGCCGATAGTCCCATGGAGGCGCTCTCGGGGGGCTGGCGTCGGCGTGTGGCCCTGGCCCGCGCTCTGGTGGCCGAGCCCGATCTTCTGTTGCTGGACGAGCCGACCAACCACCTGGATATCGATACTATTACCTGGCTCGAGGAGCAGTTGCTTGGCTTCAATGGCGCGGTATTGTTCATCACCCACGACAGGGCGTTCCTGTCGCGGCTGGCAACGACCATCCTCGAGCTGGATCGTGGACGCCTGGGACGCTATCCCGGCGATTACGACAAATACCAGGCGCAGAAGACGCATGAGCTTGAAGTCGAGGCACGAGAGCATGCCGAATTCGACAAGAAGCTCGCCCAGGAGGAGGCCTGGATTCGTCAAGGCATCAAGGCTCGGCGTACCCGTAACGAAGGGCGCGTGCGGGCGCTGGAAAAAATGCGAAATGAACGTAGCCAGCGCCGTGAGCGTCAGGGGCGTGCCAACATCGCGGTGGATAGCGGCGAGCGTAGCGGCAAGCGGGTGGTCGAATTGTCGGGGGTCAGCCAGCGCTTCGGCGATGAGTGGGTGATACGCGATCTCAGTCTGGAATTGCAGCGCGGCGATCGTATCGGTTTCATCGGCAGAAACGGTGCCGGAAAGACCACCCTGCTCAAGATCCTCTTGGGCGCGCTGGAACCTACGGAAGGCAGCGTCAAGCTCGGAACCAATATACAGGTCGCCTACTTCGATCAGTTGCGCGCCGGTCTCGAGCCGGAAAAGACGGTCTACGACAACGTGGCTCAGGGTAGCGATCGAGTCACCGTCGGGGGCAAGGACAAGCATGTCATGAGCTACCTGCAGGATTTCCTATTTACGCCCGAGCGTGCGCGCCAGCCCGTAAAGGCCCTATCGGGCGGAGAATCCAACCGGCTCCTGCTGGCCAAGCTATTCACCCAGCCAGCCAACGTGCTTGTGCTAGACGAGCCGACCAACGACCTGGATGTGGAGACACTTGAGCTTCTGGAAGAGTTGTTGCTCAACTTCGAGGGAACGCTGCTCCTAGTCTCTCACGACCGTGCCTTCATGGACAACGTGGTCACGGGTGTGATGGCGTTCGAAGGTGAGGGGCGCGTGCGCGAATACGTGGGGGGCTATTCCGATTGGGTCCGCCAGGGGGGGAAGCTTCCACCGGCACCGTGGGACTTCGATGCACGGCAAGTTTCCAAGCAAGCCAAGACCCAATCAGCGCCAACCACGCCTGAGCCCGAGCCAAAGGTGACGCCAGCTTCACGTGCCAAACCGGTCAAACTCTCGTATAAGCTGCAGCGGGAACTCGACGGCTTGCCGGCAATTATCGAAACCTTGGAAAACGATGTTGCCAAGCTCGAGCAGCAAGTGGGCGATCCTGCTTTCTATCAGCAGGATGCCGAGGCGGTGACGGCGACCCTGGAGGCCATGAATGCCAAGCAGGCCAAGCTGGATGAGGCCATGGAGCGCTGGATGGAGCTCGAAGCGATGGCCTCGGGAGAATGACCGCGATGACGCCCGTTTCGGGCGTCATCGCCTTGGATCATTCGTCGCTCTTTTCACCGTCGGTACCGACGCGAACGGCCAGTACATCGCAGCGAGCCCCATGCAGGACACCGGTGGACGTCGATCCCAGCAAGAGCGCGAAGCCATGGCGTCCGTGAGAGCCCACCACGATCAGGTCCACGTCATGGTCCTCGGCGAAGCGATGGATCTCGGTGTCCGGCATGCCTACCACGACATACTGGTTTTCTCGGGGAACATTATGCGGATCGGCTATCTCGGCCAGTCGCTGCTTGGCATGATCGTCCAATTGATCCTGGATGCTGGTCAGGTCCATCGGAATATCCCCACCGTAAGCGAAGCCGAGGGGTTCGAGGGTGTGCATGATCGATAGCTTGGCCTGGTTGCGCTCGGCGATCGGCAGCGCCCGCTCAAGCACTCGCTGGGAGTCCTTGGTAAGGTCGACTGCAACCAGAATATGGCGATATTCATTGCTCATGGGACTCTCCCGATTGGTTAACCTATGATGCCCCTCACTCTAGGCGGGGTCATGCTCGAGAACAACGATCCATATCAACGTTTTGCTTCTTACGCATTGTTTTGGAGGCTGGGATGGAGTGGTTGATCATCGTACTGGTGCTGATGTTCGTGATTGCCCCGGTCATGTGGCTCAAGCCCAGCCCCCGGCAGGCGCGAGTCTCACGGCTGCGCACTACAGCGACACAAGAAGGCGTGACGGTCAAGCTGGCCAAGCCGCCACTGCATGAGGTACGGGGGACGATGCCGAGCTATCGCTGGACCTATCCACCGCAACGGCCGGGGCCTCGATTCATGCTGGTACGTAACGAGAAGGCGAGCGAGGCGCTGAAAACGTTTCGGCCGGGGTGGCGCTGGCGCATCGAACCGTTGCGTCCCTTACCTGCCGACGCAGAAGACCATCTTGTCATGTTACTGGAACGCTTACCTCAGGATGCTCTCGTACTGGAGTCGGACCGGGAGGCTTTGACCATGTGGTGGTATGAATCGCAGCAGGGTGAGCGATTCGTGGCCTATGCCCAGAGTTTTGCCGCGTTGAGGGATGCATTGGCAGGCAGACCCGACCGGCAAGGAAGTGCACCGGTCGAATCGGGATCGAAAAGCGTCAAGCCTTGATGCCCGAGACATCGCCTTCACGGGCCTGGATATCCAGGCCGTTACGCTCGATGCGGCTGAGCAATTCGTCGAGCTTGGCAATGTCATCGTTATCCAGCCCGCTGAGCATTTCCGCTCGGGCTTCACTGACGATATGATCGATTCGCTTGAGCAGGGGCGTGGCTTCTGCCGTGAGGAAGACGCGTTTGCTGCGACGATCCTGCTCACACGGCCAGCGCTCGATCAAGCCCTGTTCGGCCAACTGGTCGAGGGTGCGAACCAGCGAAGGGGCTTCGACACCGATAGCCCGGGCCAAATCGCATTGAGGCTGACCGTCTCCTAAATGCCAAAGATGATAAAGAGTGATCCAACGAGTCTGGGTCAGCTCAAGAGGGGCCAGGCGCCGGTCGAGTATCGCGCGCCAGAGGCGCGGCAATCGAGACAGCTTGAAACCGATATTCTGTTGCATGGTGTTCCGTAATCGCTGACTGTTGTTCGAATTGTCCGAACCCCCGTCGTGCAATGCAAGTGCTTGTTTCAGGGCGCGTCAAGATGCCCCTTCTTCACTGGCACCGTTACCAGGTACCAGACGAGGCCAATCCAGGCCCGGCAGACCCGCAGGAGGTGAGATCGTGCCAGTGGCCATACGTGATTCGCTGGCATCCTCATTGACCTCAAAGCGGATCATGCCGATGCGTTGGCCGGACGCCGTCATCACATCAATACGCCAGTCGCCCGACGGATCCTCAGGAAAGTTACGCTTGTGGGACCAGGCGCGATAGCCCTGTTGTCGCCCGCCGCGGATTTCCAGCGGGACGCGGTCCACGAGTCCACCCCGATAGCGCCACTCGTGATAGACCGTTTCACGCAGCCCGCGTGGGGCATGGATTGCGGTATACGCATAGAGTCCGCTGCGTCGCACTTCATCTGTTTGCAGGCGAAGGCTGCCGCGTGGGCGTCTTTCTTCGACATCGAACCCAGGGGATAGTGCACTTCCGCTGATCCATAGCGTAGCGGGAGGTACCCAGGCTCTGCCCACCCAGCCCAACGTGGCCAAGAGCCCCAGCAGGGTGATCAGAGCGAGCCAGCTCCTCACCCGTCTGGGACGGATCAGGTGCAACAGGCTCGGCAAGCTGAAGACCACCATGACCAGCAGGGCATAGCGCAGGCTCTCACCGGTCGTCAGATGCAGCATCAGCGGCAGTACCACCAGCATGACCACGAATACGCATTGCGCATGGAAGGCGAAGTAGATCCAGCGATGGCGCTCGGCGAGCCTGAAATAGAGAGGATCGAGAATCGCCAGGACCGCCATGGCCATGATCAGAACCGTGAAGAGTGCCTGCCCACTGGTCCAGACGGTCGTCGCAAGCAGGAAGGGCAGGCTGAAGAAAAGGGTTTCCTGGTGAATCATCTGGGCGATGAAGGTGGTAACTGTCCGAGGCGGCGAAGGGTAGCCAAAACGGGCAAGCACCCGGCTAAGAAGGCTTTCCGTGAGTAGCAGGACCCAGGCCAGCAACATGGCCAGCGCCAAGGCAGCCCCTAACCATTGTTGACGCTCAACCAGAAAGAAGCTGGCGACACCTGCACCAAAGGCGATGGGAGGCCATAGCCATAAGAAAGGCCGAAGACGTTTGACCAAGCGTTCTGCGGTGCCGGTTATCGCCTGGAAGCGAGCGAACCAGGCATTGGCTGCCCGATGTGAACTCATGTCTGGAGCATTGTCTGAATCCGGGTGTCGCATGAGTACCAGGACAGTTACAGAAATGCCGCGCATCCTAGCAACTGAGCTTGGCGAGGGGGAGTCGCTTCAAGGCGACACGCGGCACTTGCCTCGGCGGATGTTAGACGATGGCCTAGCGACGCTGGGGTTGACGCCAGGAGCAAGCTGGACCAAGCTAACCAGCAATCAAACGCCCGTATGAATCTTTCTGTGGAGATGCGTGGATGATCTACCAAGGCAATGCCATTTCGGTGGCGACCAACGGCGATGGCATCGCTACGCTCACCTTCGACCTGAAGGACGAGTCCATCAACAAGTTGTCCGGGGCCGTCGTGACGGAACTGGGTGATGCCGTCGAGGCATTGCAAAAAGAAAAGGGCATCAAGGGCCTGGTTATCGCCAGCGCCAAGGATGCGTTCATCGTCGGCGCGGACATTACCGAATTCCATGGCATGTTCGAAAAGGGCGATGATGAAATCTTGGCAATGCTCGAGCATGTGCATGGCATTTTCAATGCCATCGAGGACCTGCCTTTCCCTACCGTGACAGCGCTCAACGGATTGGCCCTGGGCGGCGGCTGCGAAGTTGCCTTGACGACCGACTTCCGTGTGATGAGCGAGTCGGCTCGCATGGGACTGCCGGAAACCAAGCTGGGCATCCTCCCGGGTTGGGGGGGATGCGTACGCCTGCCTCGCATGATCGGTGCCGATAACGCCATCGAGTGGATCGCTGGCGGTACCGAGAACAAGGCTGACGCAGCACTCAAGATGGGCGCTGTAGACGTTGTGGTGCCTGGCGATCAGCTCGAAGCAGCGGCATTGGATATTCTTCTGCGCGCCAACCAGGGTGAGCTCGACTATCGGGCACGCCGGGAAGACAAGCAAGGCCCGCTCAAGCTCAATGCCATCGAACAGATGATGGCCTTCGAGACGGCCAAGGGCTACGTTGCTGGCAAGGCGGGCCCGCACTATCCGGCGCCCATCGAGGCGATCAAGGTCATCCAGAAAGGGGCCGGCGAAGGCCGGGCCCGGGCACAGGCCATCGAGTCCAAGGGCTTCGCCAAGCTGGCCAAGACCGATGTCTGTTTCAATCTGGTAGGCCTCTTCTTGAACGATCAGGTCGTCAAGAAAAAGGCCGGTCAGTACGAGAAAAAGGGTGGCAAGGTCGCCCAGGCTGCCGTACTCGGCGCAGGTATCATGGGGGGAGGCATTGCCTACCAGAGTGCTTCCAAGGGCACGCCGATCCTGATGAAGGACATCAAGGAAGAGGCGCTCGAACTGGGTCTGAAGGAAGCGCGTAAGCTCTTTTCCAAGCAAGTCGAGCGCGGCAAGCTCAACACCGGCAAAATGGCCGAACAACTCGCCAATATCCGGCCCACGCTCTCCTACGGCGATTTTGGTCATGTCGATCTGGTCGTCGAGGCCGTAGTCGAAAACCCCAAAATCAAAGATGCCGTCCTGACCGAAGTCGAAGGGTTGATTGGCGATAACGCCATACTCACCTCGAACACCTCGACCATCTCGATCAATCGCTTGGCACAGAACCTCAAGCGCCCCGAGAACTTCTGTGGCATGCACTTCTTCAACCCGGTACACCGCATGCCGCTGGTGGAGGTCATCCGGGGCGAGAAGACATCAGACGCCGCGGTTGGCGCTACCGTCGCCTATGCTCGCGCCATGGGCAAGACCCCGATCGTGGTCAATGACTGCCCGGGGTTCCTGGTCAATCGCGTGCTCTTCCCTTATTTCGGAGGCTTCAGCTTCCTGGTGGAGCAGGGCGCCGATTTCCAGCGCGTCGACAAGATCATGGAAAAATTCGGCTGGCCGATGGGGCCAGCCTATCTGCTCGATGTGGTCGGCATGGATACCGCCGTACATGCCAATGAAGTCATGGCAGAAGGTTTCCCGGAGCGCATGGCCCGCGATAGCAAGACCGCGATCCAGGTGATGTACGAGAACGATCGTCTGGGCCAGAAAAATGCCAAGGGCTTCTATGCCTACGAGGAAGATCGCAAGGGCAAGCCGAAGAAGGTCAGCGACGACCAGGCATATGCACTGGTCAAGCAGGTGGTGAAAGAGCAAAAGGAACTTAGCGACGACGAGATCATCGCGCGCATGATGGTGCCGCTATGCCTGGAAACCGTGCGGTGTCTTGAAGATGGCATCGTCGGCACCCCCGCCGAGGCAGACATGGCATTGATTTATGGTATTGGCTTCCCTCCGTTCCGTGGTGGTGCACTACGCTACATCGATGCCACCGGCGTAGCCGAGTTCGTCGCGCTGGCGGATCGCCTGGCCGACGAATTGGGGCCGCTCTATGCGCCGACCGACAAGTTGCGCCAGATGGCCAAGTCCGGTGAACGTTTCTACGCCTGAACCACCACGCTTTTAGGAGAATTTGCAGATGAGTTTGAATCCCAGAGATATCGTGGTGGTCGACGGTGTGCGGACTGCCATGGCCAAGGCCAAGAATGGGGCGTTTCGAAACGTCCGTGCTGAAAACCTGTCGGCTTCCGTGATGCAGGCGTTGTTCGATCGCAACGCGGGGCTCGATCCCAATGAAGTGGATGATGTGATCTGGGGCTGCGTCAACCAGACACTCGAGCAGTCCATGAACATCGCACGCAACGCGGCGATTATGACAGGGATCCCCCGTAGTGTGCCGGCGCAGACGGTGAACCGGTTGTGTGGTTCCTCCATGACGGCGTTGCACATTGCGGCCGCCAATATCAAAGCCGGGATGGGGGACTTCTATATCATCGGTGGTGTCGAGCACATGGAGCACGTGCCGATGGCCCATGGTGTCGACGTCAACCCCGCCGCCAGCAAGTACGCGGCCAAGGCGGCCATGATGATGGGCCTTACCGCGGAGCTGCTAAGCAAGATGCATGGCGTCACCCGGGAAGACCAGGACAAGTTCGGTGTACGTTCCCATCAGCGCGCCTATGCCGCCAACCAGCAGGGCTACTTCGATAACGAAATCGTTGGCATCGAAGGGCATGATACGCAAGGCTTCAAGCGCCTCATCAAGCATGATGAGGTGGTACGCATCGATGCCAGCCTCGAAGAGATGGCCAAGCTTAAGCCGGTCTTCGACCCGCGCAGTGGCACGGTCTCTGCAGGAACGTCATCGGCGCTGTCGGTAGGTGCCTCGGCGATGGCCGTGATGAGTTACGAGCGCGCTCAGGCTCTGGGCCTACAGCCAATCGCCAGAGTGCTTTCTACCGGGGTGGCAGGGTGTGATGCCTCGATCATGGGCTACGGGCCGGTGCCCGCTTCGAAGAAGGCGCTCAAGGCGGCCGGGTTGTCGTCGAAGGATATCCAGACTGTCGAGCTGAACGAGGCGTTCGCCGCACAGGCAATCCCCGTTCTCAAGGATCTTGGCTTCTACGATGCCATGGATGAGAAGGTCAATCTCAACGGTGGTGCCATCGCTCTGGGGCACCCGCTGGGGTGTTCGGGGTCACGTATCTGCACCACGCTGCTCAATGTGATGCAGCAGCAGGATACGACGCTGGGTCTGGCCACCATGTGTATCGGCATGGGGCAGGGAGTAGCCACGGTTTTCGAGCGCTTGAAATGACCTGACGTCGGTCGTCATCCTCAACGGCACCCTCGGGTGCCGTTGTCGTATCAGATCACGCCGTTATCCAAGGCTGCCGCCATGTACAAGCCCAACTCCTCGGCTTGATCGACAAACGCTGCCTGCCATTGCCCGCGCAAAATCAGCGGCTCCTGCGCCCATTGCCAGCGTAGTCCGGTAACGATGCTCTGGACGGCACGCTGGGTCCCGGTGCCGTCGTGGCCAGCACGGATATACAGGGCACACGGCAGCCCTTGAGTCTCTTCCAGTAGCGGGTAATAGCATCGATCGAAGAAATCCTTCAGCGCGCCGCTCATGTAGCCCAGGTTCTCGGGCGTGCCCAGAAGAATGGCATCACAACGGCGAACGTCCTCTGGTCCTGCGTCGAGGGGTGAAACCACGACGACCTCGACGTTCTCGACATCTTCATGACGAGCTCCTCGCTCCGCGCTTTCCAATAGTCGTCGGGTATTGGGCGAAGGCGCGTGGGCCACGATGAGTAGCCGTCGGGTCATTAGTGCACCTCTACGCTATTGATCGAAATCCTGGAGAAAGCAGGGGGGCGAACTGAGTGTATCGCCATCAGCCTGGCGATCCTCTTCTGCCAGTTCGGCGAGTAACCTATTGCGAAGAGCGTCAAGCGAAGGGGCCGGCAGGGGGTGGGCGGTCAGTAGAGTGAGACGGTCTTGACGGGCCAGCCGCATGAGCGCGACCTGACCCGATGATGCCGGTGTTTCCGGAACCCACTCGGTCAGCGCCAGCGCGGCGGACGACAGGCTTTCAGGCCATGTCGTATCCACCAGAACCCTGGCGCCATCCTCGCCGATGTCACTGTACAGGGACTTGATCCGGATATCGTAGGACATGGCAACGAGCCAGGCTCAGGCGTAAGTATCGATCTGGGTACCCACGGAGCCATCCGTTGCCAGGCGCGATTGCGTCGTGGCCGACTCCATCAGGGCGGTGACCTGGGTCTGCTGTGTATCCAGCGCTTCCCGGAATATCTGCATCTGCGCTTGTTGTAGGGTCTGCGCCTGCTGCATGACCAGTGACGCACTGACGGCACTATTGACTGAAGGATCCATGGCATCATCCTGAGTGTAGGGAGTCATGTAACGCTATCAGGGGCCACGAAGCGAGGCAACTCGTCGATATCACGCTACTTCACCGGTACGCGCGACACGCAAAAGGGCTGGGACCCAAGGCTCACTGGCTGGCAATGCGATTGACAGCCAAGGACTTCTCTTCGAATGTACAGTAAAGGATAGCCGAGGCGCGCTGCTTCGAACCCATCAACACTTCCACCAGGAGGACTTTCGTCATGGCGTTCGCCCTATCAAGCATCAAGCTGGAGAGCGAGGCGTTTGAAGCGCAAGACAATATTCCCACCAAGCATTCCGCAGAGGGGCAGGACGTTTCACCGGCGCTTCGCTGGAGTGAGGCACCTGAAGGTACCCAGGCCTTTGCCGTGATCTGTCATGACCCCGATGCGCCGCTGGTACAGAATGGCCTGTATGGTTTCGTGCATTGGGTGCTATATAACCTGCCTGCATCGACCACGAGCCTGGAGGAGGGGACCCAGGCGGGTACCGCCGGCAACAACGATTTCGGTAATGTCGGCTATGGTGGGCCGATGCCTCCGGAGGGCCATGGCCTGCATCGATACTATTTCTGGATACTGGCACTGGATAAGCAGCTCGACCTTCCGGAAGGCTTGTCTCTCGGCGAGCTACTTAGCAAGGTCGAGCCCCATCTGCTGGGCATGAACCGCCTGGTGGGCACTTATCAACGTGACTGATCGCTCAGTGGCTGGGTCCAGCCTCGACCCCGCGGGCATGCATTTCCTGCGGTAGCAAGGCGGCGTGGATGACACGGTTTACCGGTGTATCCACGCTGTACTCGATACCGAGTCTGACCACCGCACCATTCTGGGCGTCCAATTCCGATGGCAGCCCCTGCATGATATCCCTCTGCATCGAGGCGGTACTCTTTTCAGGAAGACTGTCGATGAATGCCATGGCCCGGGTGATGGCATTGGAGGGCAACGCGATACCCTTGGCGCGGGCTACCTGATAGATTTCCGAGAGTATGTCCTCGATAACCTGACGCGTATCCGGCAAGGCACGTGTGACGCCGATCGGCGCACGCGTAATGCTGCCGATGCCGCTCATGGCGCAAATGAACAGGAACTTGCTCCAGATGGCGACATGTATGTCATCGACGACTTCGGCACTGACTCCGTTCGCCCCGTCCAGGATCGCCTTTAACTGCTGAACGCGTTCGCTGGGGTGTTTGTCGAGTTCGCCGATGCGTATGAAGGGGTCGACGCCGGCATGACGTATATGCCCCGGGGCTTCCCGCCAGGCCAGGATCCCGCAAAGCCCACCAATGACATGCTGGCGCCCGATAATTCGTGCGAGATGATCCGCGGCTTCTACACCATTCTCAAGCGGAACGACCAGCGTATCTTGGCCGAGCATAGGGTGCATTGCCTCGGCGGCCTCGGCTACCTGCCAAGCCTTGACTGCCACGATCACATAATCGACCGGCCCGACCTCGCTCGGTAACGGCGTGGCGTTGACGGGAGCGACTGTAAAATCGCCAGCGATGCTCGTTACCTTGAGCCCATCGCGTTGAAGTGCAGTCAGATGCTCCCCCCGGGCGATGAAGGTCACGTCATGACCCGCTTCGGCCAGGCGACCCCCAAAGTAGCCGCCCACGCCCCCGGCACCGTATATCGCTATTTTTGCCATGGCGGCCTAGCTCCATCTTCTGGCGTTCGTGAATGACCAACCAGTGCTTAACCGTCTAGGCGGATAAGCGCTTGGCGAGCTGTTTCCTGCCACTGCCCGGAGGCGCTGGCAGCCTGCTGGAGTGCCTGTCGGGCCCGCTGAATCTCGCCCAGGCCTTCCAGGGTCAGGCCCAGGTTGAGCCAGGCTACCGTCAGCGTCGGATCCTCGTCGGTGGCTTTCTCGAAGGATTCGGCCGCCGCAGTGGCATCGCCGTTGGCATGCTGGGCATTGCCCAAGGCAAACCAGGCCATCGCATGCTGAGGCCAGCGTGACACGGTTGCCTGCCAGGCGGGCAGGCTAGCTTCGGTGCCTTGAGCATGCTCGAACGCGGCTATCGCATCCATGGCCCGTGAAGGGCCGATACTCACTGGCAACTCGCCCGGTGGCAGGGCGACGAAGGCCCAGTAGCCGCTACGTGCCCAGGTCGAATCGAAGCGTTTGAAGGACTCGAGTCTTGCCGGTTCCATGCCGCTATGGACGATCATGACCTCATCTTCGAGGTCATATCCGATGGCGACGGCATAGTGCCACATCGGCCATGCCGGTAGGGAGAGATTCTGCATCACGACGACGGGATGGCCCGCGTCGAGTTCCTGGAAAAGCGTCTCGAAGCGACCATCGATCACGAAGCCGATACGTTCGTAGCGGCGTAGCGTCGCCAGCATCTCGGGTTGCAGGCTTCCTTCCCGTCCGGGGAGGTAGACCTGGGGAATCAGCGTGTCGACATCCACATCGACACCTGATGCATTGAGTGCCATTGCCAGAGAAGCAGGACCGCATTGGTAATCGCGTTGCCCATGAAACGGCACATGATCGAGCTTGACCTGCTCGGTGACACCCATCTCGGCGGGGCTGGCAAGGCGAGGTCCACTGGCACACCCCGATATCAGACCCAGCGCAAGGATAAACAGCAAAACGCCCGCGAGGCGGGCGTTTTGCTGTAGCAGATGATTCAAATTGCTTGGCATCTTCCGCACTCAGCGAGTGAACGGGAAAACATTGGTCAGGCCGAGGATGTCGGTCACCAGCAAGACGACGAAGATGAACACCAGGGCGCCCACGACGCTGGCACCGGCGGGGAGCTCATCAAGGTGCTCGGCCATTTGGCGAACTTCCTCGTCGGATAGCGCGGCGACACGCGCTTCTACATCGGCAGGATCGACCCCTTGGGCCTGCAACTGCTCCTGCACGTCCTGGCGTGCCAGGAGTTCATTGATTCGTTCACGATCGCTACGACGCTGGTCGGCTTGCAGCGCATCTTGAGTCGAAATCAGCGACGAAGCGGGCTGCGGGGCTGCAGCGACCGGCAGGCTGGCAACGGTCAGGAAAAGAATGAGAAGAGGGCTAAGAACACGGGTCAGTTTCTTCATGGGAATGTTCCTTATTGGGTGGACTGGCTTCCAGCGTGTTGAATGATCCGATGTCTACTTACGCGATGCATCGATTAGTATAGAACCGAACCGCCATGATTTTCATGCCTTTTTCCGAATGAATTTACGACACTGATACCCCATGTCCTCCGGCTTGGCATGACTGACCGACGCCACCGGGGATATGCAAGCTGGGTGGCAGTAAGCCATGTCAACGACCGAGCCGACTGTTGTCGTCAAGCTCTGAGAGGTAAAATAAAGGCCCATATGCGAACGGAGGGGGGCATGGCCCTGACACCATCTTTTGCCTGCCCGTGTGGCTCCAGACAGCGCTACGGCGATTGTTGCGAGCGCTTTCATCTCGGCGAGGCTACACCGCCCACGCCAGAAGCGCTCATGCGCTCCCGCTACTGTGCCTTTGCAATGGGGCTGGCAGGCTATCTGCTCGAGACCTGGCATCCCGATACACGCCCTAGCTCTCTGGGAGACCTTTCCGATACTGAATGGATGCGGCTCGACATTCTCGAGCATGCCCAGTCGGGCGACTCGGGGCGGGTGCGCTTTCGTGCCACGTTTCGTGAACGACGGCGTTGGGCAGTACTCGAGGAAGAGTCGCGCTTTGTCTACCGAGAAGCACGCTGGGTATACCAAGACGGTGTACCCAACGTCTCGCGCCTCAAGCCGGGGCGCAACGACCCTTGCCCGTGTGGCACGGGATATAAGTTCAAGAGTTGTTGTGGGCTGGTTTAGGACCTGCGGAGGAATGCATTTCTAGGTTTGAGCTCAGCCAACCTTGTAGGCGATCGGCGACTCCGCCAACACCCCGCGGCCACCAGCAAGAGTCAGGGCCAGGTCGTGTAGTCCTTCCCAGAGGGGCAGTGGGCTCGCACCCTTGATGGCCAGGTCGAGGCGCTGGGCAAACAGCAGGAGCTTGTGCAGACGCTTGACCGGTAACCGCTTCAGTGCCTGCTGGTAGGCGGGGCGTCGCTTGTCGAAGATGGGCGGCTTCTGAGCCTTGCAGGCGTGCTCGAAGCTCTGGCCCTGGTCGAGATGCTGATACAGCGATAGCAGGATGCGCATTTCCCGCGTCAGCGCCCACAGCACGATCGGCGCTTCGACACCTTCGCCTTTCAGCCCACGTACGATCCGTGAGGTACGTTCACGCTCACCCCGCAGGCAGGCCTCGGTCAGGGTGAAGATATCGTAGCGGGCACTGTCCTCGACGCCGCTGGCGATCGTGGCGACATCCGGACGTGCCCCGGGGGGAAGAATCAGTGCGAGTTTCTGCAGTTCCTGATCGGCCGCCAGCAAGTTGCCTTCGGTTCGCTCGCCGAGCAGGCGTGCCGCGTCCATATCGAGCGTCAGGCCATGGCGACCGGCGCGGTCGCGCAACCAGAAGCCGAGGCGCTGATGATCCACGGGCCACACCGGGACGTACAGCCCGGCCTTGTCCATGGCCTTGAACCATTTACTTTGCTGCAGTTTGCGGTCGAGTTTGGCGGCCGAGATGAGCAGGACATTATCGCTGTCACCGAGCCGTTCGGCATAGGCTTCCAGTGCCCGGCTACCCTCCTGGCCGGGCGACTGTGAACCGAGCCGCAGCTCGATTAGCTTGCTGGAGGCAAAGAGCGACATGCTGGTCGCAGATTCCAGGAGCTGACCCCATGGGAAGTTGCCTTCCACATGCAGCACCTCTCGCTCCTCGATCCCTTGCTCGCGGGCGCGGGCACGCACCGTGTCGCAGGCCTCGATATGCAGTAGCGGTTCGTCCCCCGCGACGATGACGACCGGGGGCAGTTTCTTCTCCAGCGCCTCGGTCAGCTTGTCGGGAAAGACCTTCATCAGCGATTGGCCTGGGATTCGGCCAGCGGACGCAGGCGCTCGAGGAGTTGGCGGGCTGCATCGCGGCGCAGTTGCTCATGCGCCTCGGCGCGGATGTTGTCCTGAGCGAGCAGGTTGTCGTCGCTGACGTTGAGCGTGGTCTCGACATCGAGCTGTTGCTGATTGAGCAGGTAGGCACCGTCTTCGGTACGTTGCACCGAGAACGGCGCCGTTAGGCGAATGACAATTTCCTGGCTGCCGGCATCGCCATGGGTGAGCGATGTTTCGCTGATCCTTTCAGGGTCGAGGTTCAGGCGAAGCGGGGCATCAGCCAGGAGTCGAATATCTGCGTTTATCAGCGCATTGCGCACGATAGGCGCAAGCTCGCTGTCGGCGGGCACGTAGCTCAGGGCCTCGAGTCCCAGGCCTTCGGTCTGGTAACCCCGTAGGCGAAAGCCGCACCCGGCGAGAATCAAGGACGCCGCGCCGAGTAGCGATACCTGCAGGAATTGTCGCCGCTTCATGACTGTCTCCCGAACGGATGCGTAGCCTTAGCCCACCACGATGTTGACGAGCTTGCCCGGTACCACGATGACCTTGCGGATCGTCATGCCCTCGATATGCCGCTGGACGTTTTCCGCCTGCATGGCCTGCGCCTCGATGCTGGCCTTGTCTGCGTTGGCAGCAACCTCAAGGCGGGCCCGCAGCTTGCCATTCACCTGCACGACCAGTTCTATGGTGTCCTTGGTCAGGGCCGATTCGTCGACCTTGGGCCACGATGCGTCGATGACCGGCGCGTCGTGCCCCAAGGCGCGCCAGAGAGCGTGGCACACATGCGGAGTAATCGGTGCCAGCAACAATATACAGGCCTCGATGGCTTCGCGAGCCACGGCTAGGCCTTGGGGGCTGGTGTCCTCGAACTTGCCCAGCGCATTCGAAAGTTCCATGACCGCCGCGATGGCAGTATTGAACGTGGTGCGTCGACCGATATCGTCGCTGGCCTTGGCAATCGTCTCGTGGGTCTTGCGGCGCAGGGCCTTCTGCTCATCATTGAGAGCGGCCGAATCCAGCTTCCCGGGGCTTCCTGCATCGAGATGATCGGCCACCAGGCGCCACAGGCGCTTGAGGAAGCGATGCGCACCTTCTACGCCAGAATCCGACCACTCCAATGACTGCTCGGGCGGGGCGGCAAACATCATGAACAGGCGCACGGTGTCCGCGCCGAAGCGTTCGATCATCGATTGGGGATCGACACCGTTATTCTTCGACTTCGACATCTTCTCGATGCCGCCCATCTCGACCGGCTGGCCGTCGCTGATGAGGACCGCACTCACCGGGCGTCCCTTCTCGTCGCGCTTGACCTCGACGTCGGCGGGGTTGAACCACTGTTTGCCACCGTTGGCGGTGGGACGGTAGAAGGTTTCGGCGATCACCATGCCCTGCGTCAGCAACTGCTGGAAGGGTTCGTCGGACTTCACCAGACCGAAATCGCGCATCAGCTTATGGAAAAAGCGCGCATAGAGCAGGTGCAGGATGGCATGCTCGATTCCCCCGATATAGAGGTCCACCGGCAGCCAGTAGTCGGCACGCTCATCGAGCATGGCGTCATGATTGTCGGCACAGGCAAAGCGTGCGTAATACCATGAGGATTCCATGAACGTGTCGAAGGTATCGGTCTCGCGCACCCAGCCGTCACCCAGTTCGGAAAATTCCGGCATCTTCTTGAGCGGAGAACCCGAAGCGTCCACGGTGACTTCCATGGGCAGTTCGACCGGCAGCTCGTCATCGGTCAACGGTACCGTCTGGCCTTCGGGGCCGTACTTGACCGGAATCGGGGCGCCCCAGTAGCGCTGGCGCGCTACTCCCCAGTCGCGAAGACGGAAGTTGGTCTTGACCTCGCCATGCCCCTGCTCTTCGAGCCGGGCCGCGATGGCATCGAAGGCCGCCTGGAAATCGAGTCCGTCGAACTCGCCAGAATTGATCAAAGCCCCATGCTCGGTATAAGCGCCCTGGGAAAGATCAGGGGCCTGGCCGTGCTCATCGGCAATCACCGCCTTGATGGGCAAATCGTATTTCGTGGCGAACTCCCAGTCACGCTGATCGTGGCCAGGAACCGCCATTACCGCGCCGGTGCCGTATTCCATGAGCACGAAATTGGCAACGTAAACCGGTACTTCATCGCCGGTGAGGGGATGAATGGCACGATGCCCGGTCGGCATGCCTTTCTTTTCCATCACCGCCAGTTCGGCTTCCGAGGTACCGCCGCGGGCACACTCCTGTAGGAATTCGCCGAGTTGCGGGTCGCTTTCGGCGGCCTGCCTGGCCAGTGGATGGCCAGCGGCGACGGCCACGTAAGTCACGCCCATCAAGGTATCGGGACGGGTGGTATAGACCCGTAATGGCTCACTGGCCTGTCCCGATTGTCCGGCGATATCGAAGGCCAGCTCGACGCCCCTGGATTTGCCGATCCAGTTACGCTGCATGGTTTTGACCTGCTCAGGCCATTCGACCTTGTCGAGATCGGCCAGCAGTTCCTCGGCATAATCGGTGATCTTGAGGAACCACAGCGGAATCTCCTTGCGCTCGACCAGTGCGCCGGAGCGCCAGCCGCGACCGTCGATTACTTGCTCATTAGCCAGCACCGTCTGGTCGACCGGATCCCAATTGACCGTCGACATTTTCTTGTAGACCAGGCCCTTGTCCACCAGCTTGGTGAAGAACCACTGCTCCCAGCGGTAGTAGTCGCTGTCACAGGTGGCGAATTCGCGACTCCAGTCGTAGGCGAAGCCCAGCGCCTTAAGTTGCTGGCGCATGTAATCGATATTGTCATAGGTCCACTTGGCCGGGGGGACCTGGTTCTGTATCGCGGCATTCTCGGCCGGCATGCCGAAGGCATCCCAGCCCATCGGCTGCATGACATTCTTGCCCTGCATGCGCTGAAAGCGAGAAACCACATCACCGATGGTGTAATTGCGCACATGCCCCATATGCAATTTGCCACTGGGGTAGGGGAACATCGACAGGCAGTAATACTTCTCGCGGTTGGCATCTTCCACCGCCTTGAAGCACTGGTTCTCGTTCCAGAACTGCTGGGCGTCGCGTTCGATTTCAAAGGGCTTGTACTGTGCGTCCATCGGTCTGTAAAGGCACCTTGCGTTGGGCTGGCGCAGGTCGGGCTTAAAAGCACCATCCTCACGCCATGGGAGCGAACGGTCGTCTCGCGTCAGGTTTACGGCTGGCGGAAATCCTTGAAGGCGCGAGAAGATAGCGTCTAAATGGTGAACAAGCATACCGTAGTGGGGCCCGTGCAGGTAGGGTCCGCAACCGTTGGAGCAAGGAGTCGAAAATGAGCGAGAACAGGGAGCAACGTGAGTACAAGATGCGCGAGGGGTATGAGCGCGTCCTATCCCGGTTACGTGAAGGGGCCGATGAGCTGTCGTGGGACAACCTGCAGCGCGACCTCGACGATGCAGTGGCCTTCGAAGCCGAGCTCGAGGAATACACCAAGGACGAGTTGGCGTTGTTGCGTGCGTGGGTCGAGCGCGATCTCAAGGACCTGCGCCACTATCTGGCCGCCGGTGGCGAGAGCGTCGCCACTTGGCTGGGCATCGACTTGACGGTCGTCTCGCGCCGGGTGACGGAAGCCCTACTGTCGGTCGCCGATCGCTCCATCGTCGACAAGGCGCGGTTCGACGACGATCTCGAAGCGGCCCGGGCCGATTATTTCGAAGGCGAGCTGGCCGCGCCGGGACGCATGGCCTGCGTGCACTGTGGCGCGAAAGTCGAGCTCGATGGCGTCACGCGTATCGAGCCTTGTCATCAGTGTGGCCATCGCTACTTTTCACGGGTCTCGGCGTGATGAGCTACATCAGAGCATCGAGCAGCATGATGGCGAAAAATACCAGGCATGACATGGCTAGGGCATAGGGAATATTGAGGCGCATGAGCCGATAGCTGCCGATCCCGTAGCGCCCTTGTAGTGACAGGTTGATACCAGAAAGGGGGCCGATGGCGGCCCCTACGCCCCAGCCCGACAGGCACACGAAACCCAGCAGCGTATGATTCACGGTGTCGAGATCGAGCATCGAAGCCAGGGCTGATACGCCGATGATCGGATGCAGGCCGATTACCGCACTCGACACGATACCCAGATAGCTCAGCGTGGCCTCACGTATCCCGAAACGCTCGAACAAGACCCACTGGCTTCCGGTAGCGGCGTCGATGAGACTTGAAAGCCCTAGCGTAAAGAGCCCTGCACACAGAAAAAGCGTTATTTCGCCGCGCATGGCAGGCAACCGCGTTCGGGCATGCTGGAGTACGCGTTGCGCCGCGCTTGGCACGCCATAGCGCATCTGGAAAAGCAGGGCGACCCCAGGTAACAGAAAGGTGATGATGCTGACGATCGACAGGGCTGGGGTGATCACGTAGTGAAACAGCATCACGAGAGCGGCCATTGAAAGAGGCATGAACAGGCTGGCCGGCGATAACGAGAAGCCCTGAATATCGTCCAACGCGTAGCGCCGCGGAATTTCGAGGCGAGTGACCAGCCCCGACAGGAGTGCCAGTGGCAAACCAAAGGACACGATCCATGCAAAGGCCATGTCCGGCGCCGTACTCATTGCCACGCCCATCGAGGCGAAGAAGGGCGACCAGAAGGCGGCACTCGACAGGCCACGATTCAGGGTCAGTATCTGGGCTGTCCCTAGACCGCCTCGTGCCTTGATATGGTCTCCTACCATGAATACCGACGATAGATTGAGAATCGCTCCGAGCAGGTGCACGCTGAGCCAGGTGCTGATGATTCCATTGGCGCCCATCGTAGCTCGCCCGGGTGCCCCCGAGGGCGCCTTGCCCTGGCCCAGCAGGCCGATGAAGCTGACCCCGACCAGCATGGCCACCACATAGGTGTTGCCGTTGAGAATCGATGACCAATCGATCGCCACGTCATAGCGCCACCGGCATACCCCCAGCAGCACCAGACCGATGGCGGCCAGCCCCCCGGATTGCCAACGCGTAAGTGGGTTGAGGTCGATCCATAACAGCAGGGCAGCCAGCCAAAAGGCATACCCCACCAGATCGGGGTTGACCGGAAACGCAGTGAACCGTGAGATTTGCAGAAGCAGGCCGACCAGGATCGCCATGCCTGCCACGGCCTGGCGCAGGGAGGTTGGCTGCGCAGGGAAGCCTTCTCTGGTTGTCGTGCGGGCAGGGGTCACCATCTCTTTTCATCCTTGTCGCGCTGCTCATCGAGTTTTTCTAGCATTGCACGCGCGGCGTTGGATAGCGTCCGGCTCTTGTGAACCAGGTAACCCAAGGGGCGGTGAATGGGGCGCACCTTGACGGGGAGTACACAAAGGCTTTCATCGATGAGCGTTTCGGGCAGTACGCTCCAGCCCAGCCCGATCGATACCATCATCTTGAGCGTCTCCAGATAGTTGGTGGACAGCGCCACGCTCACCCCGAGGCCATCACGAGCGAAGGTATCGACCACCAGGCCGCGCGTGAACGTGAACGGCCCGGGGAGTACCGAATCGTGCGAGGAAAGCGCTGCGAGGGACAGCGTGTCGTGGTGAGCGAGGGGGTGATCGTGCCCACATACGAACTGCAGCCGGTCGACCCATACCGGCACCACGAGCAACTGCGGATCGGGCACTGGCGCCAAGGTGACCACTGCGATTTCCAGGTCACCGTCGAGTACGCCCTGGTAGGCCTGCTCGGAATCGAGAAAGCGGAGGTCCAGGCGAACGCCGGGATGGACCTGGGTGAAGGATTTGAGCAGGGGGGGCAAACGATGCAGGCCGATATGGTGGCTGGTGGCCATGGTCAGGCTGCCAGCCACGTCGCCCGACAGGTTCGACAGGGCACGCCGACTGTCATCGACCATGACCAGGATTTCCCGGGCCCGGGGCAGCAGCATCCGGCCTGCCTCGGTAAGCGAGACACGCCGCCCGATGCGATCGAACAGTCGGGTGCCGACCTGATCTTCGAGCACGGCGATACGCTTGCTGACGGCCGGCTGGGTCAGGTGCAGGTGCTCACCCGCCAGAGAAAAGGAGCCATGGTCGGCTACGGCCAGGAAAGCTTGAAGGCTCTGCGTATCCACATATGCACCGTGTCGCTAGGTTTTGGATCTCTATTATTCCATTCTGGAATCCAATAAATAAAGAAGATGAATTGCTTTCATGGATGCTTCCCCTCTACCCTCGTACGACGATAAACGAGGTCGCCTGAGAGCGCCCGGGAGGAGAGACATGGCAGGCCAGACACTTTATGACAAGTTGTGGTCGCAGCACCTGGTCAAGGAGCGCGACGACGGTACTGCACTGATCTATATCGATCGGCAGTTATTGCACGAAGTGACATCGCCGCAGGCATTCGAAGGGCTGCGATTGGCTGGGCGCAAGCCTTGGCGCCTGGATGCCAATTTGGCCACCCCGGATCACAACGTGCCGACCACATTGCTTGAGCGCGCCGAGGGCAATACCGGCATCAAGGATCCCGTCTCGCTGATTCAAGTTCAGACCCTGGACGACAACTGCGAAGCCTTCGGCATCGAGGAGTTCCGCATCAACGACGCACGCCAAGGCATCGTTCATGTGGTCGGTCCCGAACAGGGCGCCACGTTGCCGGGCATGACCGTGGTGTGTGGCGACTCGCATACCGCCACGCATGGAGCCTTCGCGGCCTTGGCCCATGGCATCGGTACATCCGAGGTCGAGCACGTCTTGGCCACCCAGTGCCTGCTGGCGCAGAAGATGAAGAACATGCAGGTTCGCGTCGAGGGGACATTGGGCGCAGGGGTTACGGCCAAGGACATCGTGCTGGCGATCATCGGTCGCATCGGTACTGCCGGCGGTACGGGCTACGCCATCGAATTCGCCGGTAGTGCGATTCGCGAGCTGTCCATGGAAGGCCGTATGACCGTGTGCAACATGGCCATCGAGGCGGGCGCTCGCGTGGGCCTGATCGGCGTAGACGACACGACCATCGACTATCTGTGGGATCGCCCCTACGCCCCCCGTGGCGAGCAATGGGACGCTGCCGTCGCTGACTGGCGCGAACTGGTCTCTGATGGCGATGCGGAATTCGACAAGGTCGTGACGCTGGACGCTGCTGAAATCGAGCCCCAGGTGAGTTGGGGGACCAGCCCCGAGATGGTCGCCAACATCAGCGGTGAGGTGCCCGATCCCGATGCCGTCGATGACGAAACCGTCAAGCACAGCTATACCCGTGCGCTGTCCTACATGGGGCTGGCGCCCAAGCAGAAGATCACCGATATCCGGCTCGACAAGATATTCATCGGCTCGTGCACGAATTCACGTATCGAGGATCTGCGCGAGGCGGCCAAGGTGGCCAAGGGCAAGAAGGTCGCTGACAGCATCAAGCTCGCCATGGTGGTTCCGGGTTCAGGGCTGGTGAAACGCCAGGCCGAGGCTGAAGGGCTCGACAAGATATTCCTCGACGCGGGCTTCGAGTGGCGCGAGCCGGGCTGTTCGATGTGCCTGGCCATGAATGCCGACAAGCTGGGTGCGGGCGAGCATTGCGCCTCGACCTCGAACCGCAATTTCGAAGGGCGCCAGGGGTACGGTGGGCGTACTCACCTGGTCAGCCCGGCCATGGCTGCCGCCGCCGCCATCGCCGGCCACTTCGTCGATGTGCGCCGTCTCGATGCCGAGACCGCCGGTGCCGCTCAACCCCAGGAGGCCTGAACCATGCAGAAATTTGATCGTCACCAGGGACTCGTGGCACCGCTCGACCGCGCCAATGTCGACACCGACCTGATCATCCCCAAGCAATTCCTCAAGTCGATCAAGCGCACCGGCTTCGGGGTCAACCTGTTCGATGAGCTGCGCTATCTCGACGAGGGCTACCCCGGTCAGGACGTGTCCCAACGGCCGGTCAATCCTGACTTCGTGCTCAACCAGCCGCGCTATCGCGACGCGAGCGTACTGCTTGCCCGGCGTAACTTCGGCTGCGGAAGCTCTCGCGAGCATGCGCCCTGGGCGCTTGCCGACTACGGTTTTCGAGTCGTCATCGCGCCGAGTTTTGCCGACATCTTCTATAACAACTCGTTCAAGAACGGCATCTTGCTGATTACCCTCGACGAAGCCACTGTGGATCGCCTGTTCAAGGCGGTCGAGGCTAACGAAGGCTACCGTCTGGACGTCGACCTGGAACAACAGCGCATCACCACGCCAGAAGGCGAGATCCTCGAGTTCGGGATTGATGCGTTCCGCAAGCACTGCCTACTCAATGGGCTCGATGACATCGGTTTGACGCTGCAGGACGATGCGGCCATCCGTGAGTTCGAGCAGAAGCATCGCCAGGCACGTCCCTGGCTGTTTCGAGACACCCTTCATGTCGAACCGCAGGGAGAGGCCTCATGAGCCGCAACATACTCGTGCTTCCGGGCGATGGGATCGGTCCTGAAATCACCCGCGAGGCGGTCAAGATACTTGATGCCTGCCGGCAAGATGGCCTCGACGTGACCGTCGAAGAGGCGCTGGTCGGCGGGGCGGCATATGACACCCATGGCGAGCCGCTTCCCGAAGTGACCTTGGCGGCGGCCAAGAGTGCCGATGCCATCCTGCTCGGTGCAGTAGGCGGACCCAAGTGGGACAAGATCGAAGATTTGAGCAAGCGCCCCGAGAAGGGCCTGCTGGGGCTTCGCAAGCACCTGGGCTTGTTCGGTAACCTGCGGCCTGCGGTCCTCTATCCGCAGTTGGCCGAGGCATCGAGCCTCAAGCCCGAGGTCGTGTCCGGTCTAGACATCATGATCGTGCGCGAGCTCACCGGCGGTATCTATTTCGGCCAGCCCCGGGGCATCGAGAAGCGCGGCGGCGAGCGGGTCGGTTTCAACACGTACGTATATTCCGAATCCGAGATCGAGCGGATCGGCCGTGTCGCCTTCGAGATGGCCCAGAAACGTGGGCGTCGTCTCTGCAGCGTCGACAAGGCCAACGTGCTGGAAGTCACCATCCTGTGGCGCGAGGTCATGGATCGGCTGGCGCCGGAGTATCCGGATGTCGAGCTCAGCCACATGTACGTCGACAACGCTGCCATGCAGCTGGTCCGAGCGCCGAAGCAGTTCGATGTCATCGTCACCGGCAACATGTTCGGGGACATCCTGTCGGACGCCGCCGCCATGCTCACCGGGTCGATCGGCATGCTGCCCTCGGCGTCGCTCAACGAAAGCGGGCAGGGCATGTACGAACCCTGCCACGGCAGTGCACCGGATATCGCCGGGAAGAACATGGCCAACCCGCTGGCGACGATTCTGTCGGTCGCCATGATGCTGCGCTACTCGCTCGACGAGTCCGAGCTGGCGTCACGCATCGAGCGCGCCGTCGGTCGAGTGCTCGACGATGGCCTGCGCACCGCCGATATTGCCTATGCAGGCACCCGCCAGGTGTCCACGCAAGAAATGGGGGACGCCGTGCTGGATGCTTTCCATCATGTATAATGAGGGGTTCACTCAGTTCCTGGAGGACTTCACATGTTGAAAGTCGGTTTCGTCGGTTGGCGCGGGATGGTGGGCTCCGTGCTCATGCAGCGCATGGTGGAGGACAATGACTTCTCGGGTATCGAGCCGGTCTTCTTCACCACCTCCCAGGTTGGCCAGCCTGGCCCCGACGTCGGTGTGGACGTGCCCCCGCTGAAGGATGCCTTCGACCTCGACGCGCTCAAGGCACTCGATGCCGTCGTGACCTGCCAAGGGGGCGAGTACACCGAGAAGGTGTATCAGGACCTTCGCCAGTCCGGCTGGAAGGGTTACTGGATCGATGCGGCCAGTACGCTGCGCATGAGCGACGAGGCCACTATCGTCCTCGATCCGGTCAACCGCGACGTCATCGATGCGCAACTGGCCAGGGGCGGCAAGACCTTCGTTGGCGGTAATTGTACCGTCAGCTTGATGCTGCTGGGCCTGGGCGGGTTGTTCGAGGCCGATATGATCGAATGGATGACCTCGATGACCTATCAGGCCGCATCCGGCTCCGGCGCCAAGCACATGCGCGAGCTGCTGAGCCAGATGGGATCGCTGCGCGATTCCGTCCAGCACGAGCTGGACGACCCGGCCAGCGCGATTCTTGATATCGATCGCAAGGTTTCCCAGGCCATGCGTGGCGGTGATTTTCCGATCGAGAATTTTGGCGCGCCGTTGGCCGGAGGCTTGCTGCCCTGGATCGACAAGGCCATGGAAAACGGTCAGAGCAAGGAGGAGTGGAAGGGCTCCGTCGAATCCAACAAGATCCTTGGCCGCGGCGACAATCCCATTCCGATCGACGGCCTCTGTGTACGTATCGGTGCCATGCGCTCTCACAGTCAGGCCTTCACCATCAAGCTCAAGCGTGATGTGCCGATGGATGAGATCGAAGATCGCATTGCCCGTCATAACGATTGGGTGAAGGTGGTTACCAACTCGAAGGAAGAGACCCTGAATGGGCTGACCCCGGCCGCAGTTACCGGCACCCTGGATATTCCTGTGGGTCGTCTGCGCAAGATGGCCATGGGGCCCGAGTATCTGTCGGCATTCTCGGTAGGCGACCAGCTGCTATGGGGGGCTGCCGAGCCGCTCAAGCGGATGTTGAAGATCCTCCGCGAGCAGTAACCTAGCAATACCTCGTTTCAGCAATGTCATGAAATGCCTCCCTTGTGGAGGCATTTTCACGAGATGACGCTTGCCGTATCTGAAATATCCTTGTCGTGGTCGGGTATTATGCAACAACGTGTTACGTTGTGTGGTCCGAAAGTAGGGTAACTATGCTCTCACGATAATGATATCCACCGACGTTTCGTATGACGCCACGGTGGGGTACTGCAGGGGAACACCATGAGACGCAAGCTATCGCTGGCGCTGTTGCTGTCCCTGGCTTCAGCCAGCCCGTTGAGCCTGGCCCTGGGGCTGGGTGAGGCGAGTGTGCAATCGAACCTGAATACACCCTTGAGAGCGACGATCCCCGTCACCGATGCGCAGGATATCGAAGCGGGATTGCTCAAGGTATCGCTGGCCGCACCCTCGGCTTTCGAACGGGCAGGGCTCAGCCGAAGTCGCCTGGCCGCTGATATCGCTCTCGATGTCGAGCATGACCGCCAGGGTGTGTCGCTGACCCTGCGCTCCGAACGTGCCATCCACGACCCCTATCTTGACTTATTGCTGAGTCTTGAATGGCCAGGGGGGCAGCAACTTCACCAGGTGACTCTGCTTCTCGATCCCGTCGACTACGTTCACATGCCGGCATTGGTTCCAGCCGTTGCGCGATCCGCGGTGTCTGGAGAATCGCTGGCAGTCCCCACTTTGGAGATGCCCATTGTTGGCTCCGCACGTCCCAGCGCGCGCGCGCCTGGGGCGGTTGAGACGGGGCAGGCCTGGGTTGGCTCTGGCGACACCTTATGGGGCGTGGCCCAACGCCTGCGGCCTGGCACGGATATCAGTATTCATCAAATGATGCTGGCACTGGTCGAGGCCAATCCTCAAGCGTTTCCGTCCGGCAACATCAATGGCATGCGTGCAGGTATGGCACTCGTGGTGCCTTCCCGAGAGGCGATCCAGCGACGCGATATGGGCGAGGCCGACCGGCAGGTGGCAGCGCATAACCAGGACTGGAACCAGCGTGACAGCGGTATGGCCGTGGCCAGTGACGTTTCGCCTGCACAGCAGGGCCGAGTTCTAGGCATGGATACAGCAGCGTCTACCGCTGAGGCGCCGGGGCATCGGTCCGCTCTGCTGAGCGAGGCGCAACTGAATGCTGAAACGGAACAGGCTGCCGATCCGTATGACCGCCTGTCCTGGCTAGAGGCACAGTGGCAACAAAGCCAGCATGCCCTGGAGACGGTACGAAGTGAGCGTGAGGCCTTGAAAGCTGCCTTGGGAGGATTGCGTGAGGAACTGGACCAACTGCACACGCAACTGGCCGATGCCACGCGCGTCAGTGCCGATACCCTGCCCGGCGATACGCACACCCGACCTGCCTCTGCGCCCACAGATGAAGACGATGGCATGCTTGCCCAGATCAACCCCCAGGGGGCTGGCACTTTCGCGCAAACATCCAGCACTCCCTGGTGGGGCTTGCCATGGCAAGGCCTGCGCGATAACCCCTTGGCATTGGGCGGCGCCTTACTGGCGCTACTGCTCGCGTGGGTGGTCTTGAGGCGTCGCCGTCAGGTGCAGGAGGAGAGCCCTACCTTCAGCCAGGCATATGGAATGGGAGCGTCAGTAGTGACGGCGCGCCAAGGCGAGGAAGCCTTTTCTATCCTTGCAGCCGATACCCAGCCCGAGACGCTCACACCGTCGTCTGCGCAGTCACATGACACTGCCGAAGAAGCCCCCTCACGTACTTTCATGCCCGAGGCGGAGGTGATCAGCGAAGCGGATATCTTTGTCGCCTACGGCCGCTATGACCAAGCGCGTGATCTTCTCGAGGCCAGCCTGACCAATGAACCGGATAGGCAGGATCTGCGCATCAAACTGGTCAAGGTGCATGCCCAGCGTAACGATTGGGAGGCCGCGGAGCGGGAGGGCGAGCGGCTACGCCAGTCGGGCACGCTCGAGGTCATCGAAGAAGTCGACCGCATCCTCGCCGGCCGTGATGACACGACACTCAGCCAGGCGTCACATGATGAAAGGGCGCCAAGCGAAGGTCTCACGCTGAAGGAGTCGGCTACCACGGAGCGTGAAGTCTATGACATTCAGGCAGAGACGCAGGAGGACCGGCGCATTGCTGCGCCAGTCAGCGCTTCACAGGCTTCTCATTTCGGCCATGTGATCGATTACTGTCCGCCATCCCTGGACCCCGAACCGGCGCCGCGTAGCGAGACACCCATGCAACCGAGCATCGAGTTTTCGACGAGAGCCCCTGAAGCTTCGATATCTGTTGACCCTCTCCGGGTGGAGGAAGCAGGCCCTGAGCCTGTTGCCGAGCTGCCGCGGTGGATTGCCGAGGATCCTCGATGGGATGTTGTCGAGGAGGTGGCATTCGAGCCCCTGCATCTGGATAATAAGGGCCCCGCCGCCGCTTCCCCTGAAGCCTCGTTGCGGCTTGTGGGCCAGGCGCGTCAATTACTCGACGCTGGCGAAAGCGAACGGGCCCACGAGTTGCTGCAACAGGTACTGGATCATGATGATGTGCCACTCAGGAAGGAAGCGCGGAAACTGATCGCGCAGTACAACCTCGATTGAGTCCATGCCCCTGTTCCAGCGCCTCGACGAAAAGCAGCCTTTAACCGGACGCCTGGCGTTCGGTGTGGAATACGACGGCAGTGCCTACTGTGGTTGGCAGCGCCTGAAGCACGCCCCTTCGGTTCAGGCCGAAGTGGAGCGTGCCCTTGCCCGCGTGGCCGGGCAACCGGTAACGATTCACTGCAGTGGGCGAACCGATTCCGGCGTTCACGCCACCCGCCAGGTGGTGCATTTCGACCCTCCGATTTCGCGATCCCAGAAGGCTTGGGTATTCGGCGCCAATGCCAACCTGCCGCGCGATATCGCCCTGCGCTGGCTGGTACCCGTGGAAGAGGACTTTCATGCCCGCTTCCTGGCCCTGGCGCGGCGCTACCAGTACGTCATTCTCAATCAGCCTAGCCGCCCCGTATTGGAGCGGGCCAACGCCACCTGGTGCCGCGACCCCCTTGATGTTCCGGCCATGCATCGCGCTGCCCAGGCACTGGTGGGCGAGCATGACTTCTCGAGCTTCCGCGCCGGTGGCTGTCAATCCAAGACACCATGGCGTCATCTTCACTTCATCGAAGTCCACCGCCATGGGCCGATCGTGGTGATCGACGTGCAGGCCAACGCGTTTCTGCATCATATGATTCGCAACATCGCCGGCGCGCTTGTCGCCGTTGGGCGGGGTGAGAAGGGCGAGGACTACCTGCATCACTTACTTGAGGTTAAGGATCGCACCCTGGCCAGCGTCACGGCGCCGGGATGTGGGCTCCACTTCGTCGATTCCATCTATGATTCCCGCTTCGCACTGCCTCGTGAGCCGCTGGGCCCCAACTTGCTGGCGTTCCTGGGGGAGTGGACAGGCGAGCGCGAACTCCCCGATAGCCCCATGGTCAGACGTCGACGGGGTCTACCTGCCTTGGAGCAAACCGATGACTGATACACCCCCCCGGGCTGCTCGAACCCGGGTCAAGATATGCGGAGTGACCCGCCCCACGGACGTGGACGCTGCGGTGGCGGCGGGTGCCGATGCCCTGGGGTTCGTACTTTGGCCCGGCAGCAAGCGGGCGCTCGATGACGCTCGGCTAGCCGAATTGGCATCGCGAGTTCCCGCGTTCGTCACCCGGGTCGGGTTGTTCGTCGATCAGGAGCGTGGCGTCATCGAACACGCCAGCCGCCATCTCGACCTGCTGCAGTTTCATGGTGATGAAAGCCCCGACTTCTGCGCCAGCTTCGATCGCCCCTGGATCAAGGCGCTGCGCATGCGTGACGACCTGGACCTTCACGCGGCGGCGCAGGCCTACCAAGGCGCCCAAGCGCTACTCCTGGACGCCTATTGCCCCGGCGTGCCGGGCGGTACCGGCGAGACGTTCGACTGGGCACGAATCCCCGCAAGCCTGACAAAACCTGTTATCCTCGCGGGAGGTTTGACCCCGGCCAATGTCGCGCGCGCGATACGCCAGGTGGCCCCTTTTGCCGTGGATGTCTCGGGCGGTGTCGAACACGCACCGGGCATCAAGGACGCATCGCTGATCGAGGCATTCGTCCAACAGGCATGCACGACTCCAACGACTCAAGCCCAAGTGACCCTGTGAGGTGTCTTTCGTGACCAAGTTCAGCGACCTGACCCGACTGCCCGATGCACGAGGCCATTTCGGCCCCTACGGTGGCCGGTTCGTTTCGGAGACGTTGAGCTTCGCCCTGGAGGATCTCGAGAAGACCTATATGGCGCTTCGCGACGATCCCGATTTCCAGGCGGAATTCGACTACGATCTGGCCCATTATGTCGGCCGCCCGTCACCGCTCTACCATGCCGAGCGCTGGTCGAAGCAGTTGGGCGGTGCCCAGATCTGGCTGAAGCGTGAGGACCTGAACCACACCGGCGCCCATAAGGTGAACAACACCATCGGTCAGGCCTTGTTGGCCAAGAAGGGCGGCAAGCCCCGCGTGATCGCCGAGACCGGCGCCGGACAGCATGGGGTCGCGACGGCGACCGTTGCTGCGCGTCTGGGGCTTAAATGTGAAATCTACATGGGCGCCGAGGATGTGGAGCGCCAGAAGCTCAATGTCTATCGCATGCATCTGCTCGGGGCCAAGGTGATTCCGGTCGAGTCCGGCTCGCGTACCCTCAAGGATGCCATGAACGAGGCCCTGCGCGACTGGGTCACCAATGTCGACGACACCTTCTACATCATCGGCACGGTGGCGGGTCCGCACCCGTACCCGATGCTGGTGCGTGACTTCAATGCCGTGGTCGGCCGCGAGGCTCGCCGTCAGTCGCTCGAGCAGATCGGACGCTTGCCCGATGCCCTCATTGCCTGTGTAGGCGGCGGCTCCAACGCCATGGGCCTGTTCTACCCCTTCGTCGAGGACGATGAGGTCAAGATGTACGGTGTCGAGGCGGGGGGCGACGGTGTCGAAACCGGTCGCCACGCAGCGCCATTGACCGCTAACGCCCCGCAGGGGGTGCTGCATGGCAATCGTACCTACCTGATGTCGGACGAGGGTGGTCAGATTGCCGATACCCACTCCATTTCGGCGGGTCTCGATTATCCTGGCGTGGGGCCTGAACACGCCCTGTGGAAGGATGTCGGGCGGGTCGAATACGTGGCGGCGAACGATGACAAGGTACTGGAAGCGTTCCGTGAGCTGACGCGGATGGAAGGCATCATGCCGGCATTGGAATCGGCCCACGCCATTGCCCACGCCAAGGTATTGGCGCCCACCATGCGGCCCGACCAGCATATCATCGTCAACCTGTCCGGGCGCGGCGACAAGGACATTCTTACGGTCGCTCGCATCGACGGCGTTCATTTCTAACTGCCTTGAGGTAACACGATGAATCGGATCGACAAGCGCTTCGCTTCCCTCAAGGCACAGGGAAAGACGGCCTTGATTCCCTATATTACCGCCGGTGATCCGGCCCCCGAGCATACCGTGGGCTTCATGCATGCCCTAGTTGAGTCGGGGGCCGATATCATCGAGCTCGGCGTGCCATTTTCCGACCCCATGGCCGACGGCCCGGTCATCCAGAAGGCCTGCGAACGAGCCTTGGCCCACGGCACCCGTCTCACGCATCTGTTCGAGATGGTGCAGGATTTCCGCCAGACGGACACTAAGACCCCGGTAGTGCTGATGGGTTATCTCAATCCTATCGAGCGCATGGGCTACCAGCGCTTTGCCGAGCAGGCCGCAGCCGCGGGTGTGGATGGGGTCTTGATCGTCGACATGCCGCCCGAGGAGGCCGACGAGATCGGGCCGCTCATGAAGTCGTCGGGTCTCGCGGCGATCTTCCTGGTCGCCCCTACCACCTCCGAGGCGCGTGCCGCTACAATATGCGGCCACGGCGAAGGCTATCTGTACTACGTTTCGCTCAAGGGCGTCACCGGCGCCGCTACGTTGGACGTCGACGCGGTCGACCGCCAACTGGAACCGCTGCGGCGTTTGACCGACCTGCCCTTGTGCGTCGGGTTTGGCATTCGCGATGGTGCTACGGCCGCTGCTGTCGGGCGTATCGCCGACGGCGTGGTCGTTGGCAGTGCCCTGGTCAATCGCATTGCCGAGGGCGCGGATAGCCCGGCCTCGATTGCTCCGGCCTTGAAAGCGGTGCTGAGCGAAATGCGCCAGGCGCTGGATGCCTGAGAAGCCCCGACCATTCATGACGGCTCGGCATGCCGGGCCCAAGACAGCATAACGGAAGCGTTCTGATATGAGCTGGCTAGACAAGATCGTGCCGTCCATGGGGCGCATTCAGCGCACCGACCGCCGCACCAGTGTGCCTGACGGATTGTGGCGCAAGTGCCCCAAGTGCGAGGCGGTTCTCTACCTTCCCGAACTCGAGAAGCACCATAGTGTGTGCCCCAAGTGCGACCACCATCTGCGTCTCACGGCACGCAAGCGGCTTGACTGGTTTCTCGATGCCGAAGGTCGTGAGGAGGTTGCTGGCGACCTGCAGCCAGTGGACCGTCTCAAGTTCCGTGATTCCAAGAAGTACAAGGATCGGCTCTCGGCAGCCCAGAAGGACACTGACGAGAACGATGCACTGATCGCAATGCGCGGCACATTGGAAGGCATGCCGATTGTGGCGGTGGCCTTCGAGTTCACCTTCATGGGGGGCTCGATGGGGGCCGTGGTCGGCGAGAAATTCGTCCGCGCCGCGAGCCTGGCACTCGAGGAAGGCATCCCTCTGGTCTGCTTCTCTGCCTCGGGCGGAGCGCGCATGCAGGAAGCCCTGTTCTCGCTGATGCAGATGGCTAAGACCTCGGCTGCGCTGGAGAAGCTCAAGCAGGCTGGCGTTCCTTACATTTCGGTGCTGACGGATCCCGTCTATGGCGGCGTATCCGCCTCATTGGCGATGCTGGGCGATCTCAACGTGGCCGAGCCCAATGCGCTGATCGGCTTCGCCGGTCCTCGGGTCATCGAACAGACCGTGCGTGAGAAGCTGCCCGAAGGCTTCCAGCGAAGCGAGTTCCTGCTCGAGCATGGCGCTGTCGATATGATCGTGCATCGCAGCGAGATGCGTGAACGCCTGGGTGGGGTACTGCGCAAGTTGACCGGTCTTCCAGCAACCGGTCTGCCAGACGTCGAGGCGCCCGACCTGGTGGATGTGGCCGAGCAAGTCAGCGAGAATGACGAGCCTCTTGAAGAACCCGGCAACGATCGCTGATGGTGAATGGTCAATGACTCGAGCGTTGGACGTGCCATCGCTCACCTTGGACGCCTGGCTCGAGCGGCTTGAGCGACAGCATCCGGTCGCCATCGACCTGGGCCTCGAACGCGTCGCCCGGGTCGGTCAGCGCTTGGGTCTGCAATCACGCCCTTTGGCTCGTCACGTCATCAGTGTGGCGGGGACCAATGGCAAGGGCTCGACGGTGGCCATGCTGGATGCGCTGACTCGCGCTCATGGTCTGTCCTGCGCGACCTACACCTCTCCCCATCTGCTGCGCTACAACGAACGCCTGTGTATCGACGGGGTAGAAGCAGATGATGCGCTTCTGATCGAGGGCTTCGAGCGTGTCGAAGCGGCACGTCTCCAAGGTGAGCCGGTCAGTCTTACCTATTTCGAGGCTGGTAGCCTCGCCGCATTCTGGGCTATTGCCCAGAAGCAGCCGGACGTGGCCGTCCTCGAGGTCGGACTCGGCGGGCGACTCGATGCAGTGAATATCATCGATGCCGATGTGGCCATCGTCACCACCGTGGCCCAGGATCATGCCGCCTTCCTGGGCACGGATATCGATGCGATCGGCCGTGAAAAAGCGGGTATCATGCGTAGCGATCGGCCAGCGGTACTAGGCAGCAGGTCGCTACCGGCGAGTGTGCGCGGCGTCGCCGATCGGCTAGGCGCGCCGGTATTTGCGCTGGGCGACGATTATCGGCGCGAGGTAGCTGAACAAGGCTGGACCTGGCACGGCAAACGTGCCGGCGCAAGTCGCCTGTGTCTTGTGTCACTACCGGATCCTGGCCTTCCTCTCGATAATGCGGCAACAGCGCTTCAGGCCCTGACCCTGATCTCGCTTCGTCTCGACGAGGACTGCTGTCGTCAGGCGCTGGCACACGTCAAGCTTCCAGGTCGCATGCAGTGGTTGGATAATTGGTGCCTTGATGTGGCGCATAATCCCCATGCGGCAGAGTATGTCGCATCACGCTTAGCGGAAGGCGGCAAGCGGGGGCGGCGCTTCGGGCTGTTGGGCATGCTCGTCGACAAGGACGCCCAAGGGGTTGTCGCCGCGCTATCCCCCGTGATCGATGCCTGGGTGGTGGTCACTCTCGAGGGGGATCGGGCACGCAGTGCCGAGCAATTGGCAGAGGTGCTCGTGGACCAAGGGCGGCCCGTTGCGCATCGTGCTGGCTCGCCCCAGGCGGGAGCCGAATGGCTGGCGGCCAATATGCAGGAAAAAGATGAGGTGCTGGTGTGTGGTTCCTTTTACACCGTGGCCGAGGTGCTGGCCTGGTGTGAGCGCCGTCGCTGAGGAGGCGAGTAATGAAGTATGGCATGCGTGAGCGGCTCAGCGGTGCGGTAATCGTGATCGCGCTTGGGGTGATATTCATACCCATGCTGTTCGATGAACCGGCGCCGCGTGAAGAGCGGCCCCGGCCGGTCCTGACCATCGAGCAGCCCATCGAAGTGGAGCGGCGCTCTGTCCCTGAGCCGGAACCCCCAACCAGCCTGGGCGATATCCGCCCCCCTCAGCCGCTGGTGAATTCACGAGGCAGTCTCGAAGTGGCTGAGCCGGAACAAGACGCTCCAGCGGCAGAAGCGACACCTTCCGAAGCCAGTGGCTCTTCCTCTTCACAGTCGCCGGGTGAAGCTGCGTCTCGCGCGGCCCCAGAGCCGAACGAGCAAGCGCCGTCGCAGGCGCCCTCCCGCGAACAGCCCCCCGCCCAGGATCCGATCGCTGATTTGGCCAGGGCCGCGGAGGAGCGCGAACGACAGTCCCAGTCGTCGAATAATCCCACGGCGACAGCTGGTGATTGGGCGGTCCAGGCAGGGAGTTTCGGTGAGCCGGCCAACGCCGAGCGCCTTGAATCACAGCTACGCGAGTTGGGTTTCGATGCCTACCGGCGTCAGCGCGAGGGCGGCCTGA
Source organism: Litchfieldella xinjiangensis (assembly GCF_000759345.1). Taxonomy (GTDB): domain Bacteria; phylum Pseudomonadota; class Gammaproteobacteria; order Pseudomonadales; family Halomonadaceae; genus Litchfieldella_A; species Litchfieldella_A xinjiangensis. The sequence continues at coordinate 466,489 of NZ_JPZL01000004.1, read as the reverse complement.
CCAGCGTCTATGTCGGACCCTTCTCTAGTTCCGATGCCGGTGAGCAGGCACGCGGCCAGCTCAAGGAGCGTGCCAATATCCAAGGTCTGCTGGTCAGGGTGCGGGAGGACTGATGGCGCTCACCTGGCTGGATTGGGTCTTTCTGGCGGTACTGGGTATCTCGATGATGGTCGGCTTTTCACGCGGGTTGGTCCGTGAAGGACTGGGCCTGGCAGCATGGATCGTGGCGCTGCTGGTGGCGCGGCTGATAGCCGAACCCGTTGCAGATCTCTTTACCGGTGTCATCGATAATGCCGACGGACGCCTGGTATTGGCTTTCGTATTGGTCATATTCGGCGTGATCTTGCTCTGCGGTATCATGATACGCATGCTACATGCCGCGGTGGAGTGGGTCGGGATGGGCTTCCTCAACAGGGTGGCCGGCACCTTGTTCGGCGCGCTGAGGGGGGCTGCCATATTGGTCCTCGCGACGATACTCATTACTTTGACCCCATTGCAGCAACTCCAGGCCTGGCAACAGGCGCAATTGCGCCCATCGTTCGAGCAGTTGCGCGACTGGGCGGTCAGCCAGATCGAGGCGTGGGAACGTAGCGATCCCGAGCAAAATCGTGACTGGCGAAATCTTTCATTTCCCGATCTTGGCAATGGCGAGCCAGACATCAGGCCCGAGGTGGGGAGTGACGAGGCGGGTAGCCTCTAGTATCAGCGGCGTCGCAGCAGCGGCTCCGAGATTCCTTAGTAAGCGAGGTAGGCGGAATGTGCGGCATTGTAGGCCTCATGGCCAACCAGGCGGTCAATCAGGCGTTGTATGACGCGATGACAGTCCTCCAGCACCGTGGGCAGGATGCCGCCGGGATGATGACATGGCATGAAGGCCGTTTTCTGCTGCGCAAGAGCAATGGCCTGGTACGTGATGTCTTCCACACCCGGCATATGGCACGTCTCAAGGGCCACCTGGGGATCGGCCACGTCCGTTATCCAACAGCCGGCTCGTCGAGCGAGGCCGAATCCCAGCCGTTCTATGTCAACTCACCCTACGGTATCGCGCTGGCGCATAACGGTAACCTGACCAATTCGGAGCAGCTCAAGCAGGAGCTGTTTTCCACCGACCTGCGGCATATCAACACCAGTTCCGATTCCGAAGTATTGCTCAATGTCTTCGCCCATGAATTGGGCAAGCAGGGCCTGCATCTCGATCCCGAGGATGTCTTCGATGCCGTGCGTCGTGTCCATCGCCGTTGCCGCGGTGGCTACGCCGCGGTATCGATCATCAACGGGGTCGGCCTGGTCGCGTTTCGTGATCCCAACGGCATTCGTCCGGTGGTGTTCGGCTCCCGTCAGGATGGGGACCGGCAGGACGTGATGATCGCCTCCGAGTCGGTGGCCTTGGACGTCGGTGGCTTCGAACTGCATCGAGACCTGGCCCCGGGTGAAGCGATATTCGTCGATATGCAGGGCAACATCCATACCCAGATGTGCGCCGACCGCCCCAAGCTCGCCCCTTGCATCTTCGAGCACGTCTACCTGGCGCGTCCCGACTCCATTCTCGATGGTGCCTATGTCTACGGCACACGAATGGAAATGGGGCGTCGTCTGGGCGATCGCATCAAGAGCGAATGGCCCGAGCACGACATCGACGTGGTCATCCCCATCCCGGATACCTCGCGTACCTCGGCTCTTGAACTCGCGCAACACCTCGGGGTGACCTATCGCGAAGGCTTCATGAAGAACCGCTATATCGGACGGACCTTCATCATGCCAGGCCAGACACAACGCAAGAAATCGGTGCGTCAGAAACTCAACGCCATCGATATCGAGTTTCGCGACAAGAATGTCTTGCTGGTCGATGATTCGATCGTGCGTGGCACGACCTGCAAGCAGATCATCCAGATGGCTCGAGAGGCGGGGGCCAGAAAGGTGTACTTCGCTTCAGCGGCACCGCCGGTACGTTTCCCCAATGTCTACGGCATCGACATGCCCGCAGCCAATGAACTGATCGCCCATGGGCGCAGCGAAGCCGAGGTGGGCGAACTGATCGGTGCCGACCGTATCTTCTATCAGGATCTCGAAGACCTGAAGAGTGCGTGTCGTGCTGTCAACCCCTCACTGGATGACTTCGATTGCTCGGTCTTCGACGGTGCCTACGTCACTGGCGATATCGACGAGGCCTACCTGTCGGAACTCGAGGCCTCGCGCAACGATGCGGCAAAACTGGTCAATGTCGGCGATCATGCGCTGGTTGGCATGCATAACCAGGACGACGATCTGGACTGAGGGAGGGGAGCCATGAGTGACCATTTCGACGACGCCCCGAGCCTCGACTGGGCGTTAGCCACGCAGTCGATCCGTGCCGGGCACGAGCGTACGCACGAGCAGGAGCACGGTGAGCCGATCTTTCCCACCTCCAGCTTCGTGTATGGCAGTGCGGCTGAAGCGGCGCGCAAGTTCAGTGGCGAAGAGCCGGGTAACATCTACTCGCGCTTCACCAATCCTACCGTCCGCAATTTCGAAAAGCGCCTGGCGATCATGGAAGGGGGCGAGCGCTGCGTGGCGACCAGTTCCGGCATGGCGGCGATCCTGTCTACCGTGCTGGCCCTGCTCGAGGCGGGTGACGAGATCGTTGCCTCGCGATCACTGTTCGGCTCGACGGTCAGTCTGTTCGACAAGTATCTCGGCAAGTTCGGTATCGTCACCCGTTATGTCGAGCTGTCGAATCTCGAAGCCTGGGCGGCGGCCATCACCCCGCGGACGCGCCTCCTGTTTGCCGAAACACCCTCGAATCCCCTGTCCGAAGTGGTGGATATCGCCGCACTGGCGGAGATCGCCCATCGCCACGATGCGCTGCTGGCCATCGATAACTGCTTCCTGACACCGGCGCTGCAGAGGCCCATCGACTTGGGGGCGGATCTGGTGATCCATTCGGCGACAAAGTACCTGGATGGGCAGGGAAGGGCGATCGGCGGCGCCGTGGTTGGACGCGACAAGGAGCTCGAGGCCCTGTTCGGCGTGGTGCGCACGTGCGGCCCCTGCCTGAGTCCGTTCAATGCCTGGATCTTTCTCAAGGGGCTGGAGACGCTTAACCTGCGCATGAAGGCGCATTGCGAGAACGCCCAAGCCATGGCTGAGTGGCTGGAGGCGCATCCGGCAGTGACCCGAGTGCATTACAGCGGTCTCGCGAGCCATCCGCAGCACGCCCTGGCGAGTAGGCAGCAAAAGCACTATGGCGCGGTATTGGGTTTCGAGGTCAAGGGAGGGCGTGAAGGTGCCTGGTCGGTCATCGATGCCACTCGCATCATGTCCATCACCGGCAACCTCGGAGACGTCAAGACGACGATCACCCATCCGGGCACCACGACCCATGGCCGTTTATCGGACGAGCAGAAAGCCTCGGCTGGCATCGCCGAGGGATTGATCCGTGTGGCGGTAGGCCTCGAGGATGTCGATGACCTCAAAGCCGATCTGGCACGAGGACTCGACGCGCTCCTCTAGACGAGTATCGTGTGTCACTACTTCGGTACAGGACGGCGCCTTTGACCTTGGCGCCGTCATTGTTTCTGTCCGGTGAACGATACATTCACCGTATCGCATGCTGTGTGGGCAAGCATCCTTGCGTATGCTCTACACCTACTGGGTATCTGCGGACTAGGGACACGATACATGTGGCGTAACACACGACAGGGTTGGGGACTCGTCAGTATCGTGCTCCATTGGGCGAGTGCGATCGCCATTGTCGGGCTATTCATACTGGGCTGGTGGATGACGGGGCTGGGCTATTATGACGCCTGGTACAATCTGGCGCCGTGGTGGCACCGTTCCGTGGGTATGCTGCTGCTGGGTGCCACCCTGCTGCGCATCGTCTGGCGTTGGATTCAGCCAGCCCCACAGGCCCATGGCCAACGCTTCGAGCGACTGGCGGCCCATCTCGGTCATATCGCGCTATATTTTTTGATGATGGTGGTTATGGTGAGCGGCTATCTGATCTCGACCGCCAACGGCCGGGGCATAAACGTTTTCGACTGGTTTGCAGTGCCCGCTCTCGTGCATGGGTTGCCCAATCAGGCCTCAATCGCAGGCTGGGTCCACTGGTACAGTGCCTTGGCGCTGATGATACTCGCGGCAGGCCATACCCTGGCGGCGTTCAAGCATCATTGGAAGGATCGCCATGACACCTTGCTGCGTATGGTCCTGCCTCGTTACCGCCGGCGTTCCTAGCTTTTCCGGTGCTGGTCCACGCGACCGGCATCCCAAGACTCACTACGTAAGGAGATGTACCGATGTTGAAGAAGACTGCTGTTGCCGCCTTGGCCTCCGTTGCCCTGGTGCCGATGAGCCAAGCCATGGCAGATGACTATGTCATCGATACCGAAGGGCAACATGCCTTCGTGCAATTCAAGATCAGTCACCTTGGCATGTCATATATTCTGGGTAGCTTCCGCGAGTTCAGTGGTGAGTTCAGCTACGATCCCGAGGACCTTTCTGCTTCCAGCGTCAATGTCGAGGTCGACGTTGCAAGCCTGGACAGCAATCATGCCGAGCGCGACAAGCACATACTCAGCGATGATTTCCTCAATGCCGAGGAGTATCCCACCGCAACCTTTACTTCTACCGGCTTCGAGTCGGATGGGGATAAATCCGGTACCTTGACCGGCGAACTGACCCTGCATGGTGAGACGCAAGAGATTGAGATGCCAGTGACATTACTGGGTGAAGGCGAGGATCCCTGGGGTAACTACCGTGCCGGGTTCGAGGGGAGCACCACCCTGGTCTTGTCGGATTACGGGATCGATATGAGCGATTTCCCCGAACCGATGCATGAGCTGGAACTCTACGTCACCTTCGAAGGCATTCGTCAGTAAGCCGCATCGAAGACAGTGATCGACAAGACGCTCTCGAGGCTAGCCTCGAGAGCGTTTTTATTAACTAATGCTTATAAGGATCCCTGCCTGCAATAGGCGACCCTCATGCGGATCAAGGGAGGTCGTTAAGTACCGCATGCGGGAAATGGCGACGTAACATGCGGTTCTGGAACCCATCGATGAAACAGCTGTTGATGATGATGATGAAGCGCTCGAACGGTCGCTGGGGATCGTCCTGGGAAATGCTGCCTGCCGAGTGGTAGAGCTTGTCGTCTCGAATATGCAGTATCTCGCCAGGGTTCAGCACGCCCTCCAAAAGTGTTTGGCGGCCCGCCTTGTCAGCATAGAGATGACTGGTAGCTCCGGTTACATTTTCACGATTGAGCACCAGAATACTCAGGTACTTGCAGCCATCGGCATGAATGCCCTGCCCCTGTAGGGGGTCGAGATGGCCCTTGCCCTTCACACCGGTGATCTGCATCAGAATCGGCTCGCGTGGTCCGATTCCCCAGAGCTTTGCCCAGGCACGGACGAAGCTTCTGACATCCTGCCGATCCAGAAAAGCACGCTCCAACCCCGGATAGTAGCGTAGCTTATCAGCCATGCTCTCGGCATCGTTGAACATGCCCCCCTGGGCCATGGGGCACTCTCCAAGAATTTCGACTTCGTGCTGGTCGTTGAGATGGAGCCAGGACATTCGCTTCCAACGGCGTTCGACATACGGATCGCGAGGAAGATCGGCGATGAAGCCTTGCCAGGCATTCAGGTCGATGCGTGACGTAAGGTCTGTGCGACTCCAATATCGATTGGCCAGTTCGTTGTGAACCTCCTGTGACCAATAGCCATGATCGGTGTCGAAGGACGTGGCTGCCATGCCGTAGCCGTGTTTGAGACTTTCCTGTTTCATGTCTGCTTTCCTCTCGGTCTCTCGCCACAGACGCTCTGTAGCGGGGTTGCGATGTGCAACACAGGCCACAATGAAAAGCAATGAAAACCAATGTCAATAAATGTATAGTCAGGATGATTGGTTTCAGTCCGTTACCGTCTATGCTCTATACGTACGCCATGCTTGCAACATCAAGCAATTGATAAGATTCGTGAACGAGTCTCAACCTGGTCGGGCTCCGATCCCCTGATCAGAGCCAGTCTGGGTCTAACGAGACCGAGGGTAATGACGTCGTGCATGATCGCCAATAAGCCAGGACTCATGAAGAAGAAGCCGACGGTAGGGGAGACACAGGAAAGCGCCTGGGCTTGGCTCAAGCGCGAGCGACATGCGCTCAAGGGCGCGGCGGTCGCTGCGGGAATAATGGCCCTGTTGGTTGTGTGGTTTCTACTCAGCGTGCCCTCGCTTCTGGCTGTGGCACCGGCCGTGGGCATGCTGGCAAGCGCGTTTCTCGTATGGCAACAGTGGCAATCACAAACGGGCAGGGCTTCGCCTGCGTCAGGTGAGTTGCAGGTAGCGCAGCGCCGTCTCAGCGACAGCGAACAGCGCTTTCGTGCATTGCTCGAGAGCCTGCCCAAAGTGGCCGTCCAAGGCTATGATCGACACCGTCGGGTCATCTACTGGAACGAGGCCAGCACGCAACTTTATGGCTATACCCCGTGCGAAGCCCAGGGGCGAGCTCTCGAAGACTTGATCATTCCCGAGCCAATGCGTGAAGAAGTGATTGCCGCCCATCGTCTCTGGATGACCCACGGCACTGAGATTCCTGCCGCGGAGCTGGAGCTTAGGCATAAATCCGGTGCCCCGGTGGCGGTATTCTCTCATCACGTCATGCTTGGCGAGCAGACCCAGGACCCGCTGATGTTCTGTGTCGATGTCGACCTGTCGGTACAGAAACAGGCCCGGCGTGACCTTGAGTTCCTTACCCGCTTCGATAGCTTGACCCACTTGCCCAACCGGCAGACCTTCGAGAGCGAGCTCAATGCATTCACCGAGCGCTGCCATGCCATGGGTGATTACGTCGCGGTATTTGTTATCGATCTCGACCGCTTCGCCGAGATAAACGATGCGCAAGGCTACGAGCATGGGGATGCGTTGCTGTTTCAGGTCGCCAAACGTCTGCGGCGCTGTCAGCGCAGCTCCGACCTGCTGTCACGCTTCGGCAGTGACGAGTTCGCAATGGCGTTCCCCCATCTCAAGCACAGCGGTGATGCGTTGCGGCTGGTCGAGAAGGTGCTCGATGTCTTTTCAGAGCCCTTTATCCTGACGAACCGTGAAATACACGTGTCGGCGAGTATCGGTATCAGCTTGTTTCCCGACAACGGCACCACGGCACGCGAGCTGATCCATAATGCCGACGTTGCCAAGAACCGCGCCAAGCTCTCCGGCAGCAATCGTTATGGGTTCTTCCAGAAAGAAGTTCATGACGAGCTGGTTCGCCAACACCATATGGTGGAACGGTTACGACACGCCCTGCGGCGCGGCGAGCTGGCCTTGCATTATCAGCCTCAAGTGGCAGCGCGAAGTGGTCGGATCGAGAATCTGGAGGCGTTGCTCAGGTGGTTTCCGCAAGAAGGCGGTACGGTGTCTCCCGCCGAGTTCATCCCCGTGGCGGAGCGCTCTAGCCTGATCCATCGCATCGGCGAATGGGTCATTCGTGAAGCGTGTCGTCAGCAGGCCGAGTGGAAGCGGGTGGGGCTCGGAGATCATCGCATCGACATCAATCTGTCGGGCAAGCAGGTGAGCCAACTCGATGTGTTCGACCACCTCGAGGCTTGCATGCAGGAATTTGGCCTCTCTCCTCGCGATATCGGTATCGAACTGACCGAGAACGTCCTCATTCAATCCGATGATCGTGTCCTCGATGTGCTGCGCCGTCTGCATCACCGGGGCATGAAAATCGCCATCGATGACTTCGGCACGGGCTACTCTTCCTTGAGCTACCTGAAGCTGTTTCCGGTCACGGCACTCAAGATCGATCGCAGTTTCGTCCGTGACGCACCGAGCGATCTGAGTGACCGGGCCATCATGGCGGCCACCGTCTTCATCGGGCACCGCCTGGGACTGGAAGTCGTTGCCGAAGGTGTCGAAAATGAGGAGCAACTCGAGCTGGTTCAGGAGTTGGGCTGCGATCTGGTTCAAGGGTTCTACCATTACAAGCCCATGAGTGCTGCGGATATCCAGCGGATGCTGGCAGTCAGGTTGTTGGTCGTGCCACGTATCATTCGAGACTAGCCGAGCGACTGCGTACAATGAGGGCTTTACGCCTTTAGGAGCGCATGTGTCGCCTTCTCCGTCTGCGGTTTCCTCTTCTCCCTCAATGAAACGACAGTTATGGCGCCAGACCTGGCCCATGGCGATTGGTGTACTCTCGCTTCTCGGCTTCCAACTCGTCGACAGCGCTTTCATCTCGAGGCTGGGCACCGCGCCTCTCGCGGCCCAATCGTTCACCTTCCCATTGTCGTTCTTGATCATCGGTGTCCAGGTGGGCCTGGGGATCGCCATTGCGGCATTGATATCCCGGACTCTGGGAGCCGGCGACGTGCAGCGCGCACGCCGACAGGGCAGCTTGGCCTTGATGAGCGCAGGGGGTGTAACCGCGCTACTCGTGTTGGGGCTTTGGGTGACCCATCGGCCCTTGTTCCTTCTGTTGGGAGCGGACCCTGACAACCTCGCATTGATTCGCGGCTATTGGGCGCCGCAACTGCTTGCTTCCTGGCTGGGGGCCGCGTTGTATTTCGGCTATAGCCTGTTTCGTGCGCATGGCGACACGCGCTTGCCTGGCAAGCTGATGGTCGTGACCAGCCTCATCAACCTCGCGATAGACCCGATTTTGATCTTCGGCGTAGGGGAATGGCCGGGGTTGGGGTTGCCCGGTGCAGCCTGGGCGACCGTGGTGGCATTCGGCTCGGGGCTGGTAATGATCGCGGCGCGCCTGAAGGGGACCGGTTGGCTTTCCCGCCAGGGGCTGGGGCACGAAGTGCGGCAGTCGGGCCCCACCTTCATCGGTATTGCCGGCCCCGCCATGGTAGGTCAGCTTATGCCGCCCCTCTCGGCCATGCTGGCGATCAGTATCGTGGCCACGCTGGGGGAGAGCGCAGTCGCAGCCTGGGGGCTGGCCAGCCGCCTGGAAACCGTGAGCCTGATGGTCGTTCTCGCACTGACGATGTCGCTTCCCCCATGGCTGGGCCGCTGCTATGGCGCCAATGACTGGGCTCAAATCCAGCGTCTCATGCGCCTGGCGGCGCGGGTCGTTCTCCTGTGGCAAGGCATGCTGGGCATCGTGCTGGCACTATTGGCTCCTTGGGTCGCAGTGATGCTGTCAGGTACGCCCGAGGTGCGTGAAGAACTGACCCTATTGATACGTTTCATGCTGCCCAGCTACGCCCTGCTGGGACTTTGCATGGTGGTGGTTTCTGCCGGCAATGCCTTGGGCAGGCCTTTTGGCTCGATGCTGCTGTCCGCGGCCCGATTGTTTGTCTGTTATCTGCCTTGCTTGTGGCTGGGCGCCCAGCTTTGGGGTGTCTGGGGCGTGGGTGTGGGTGCCGCGGTGGGGAATATCATGGCGGGGCTGATAGCCTGGTTATGGTATCTGCGAAGCATGCGACCGACGGGGCAAAAGTGACACAAGGCCCAAAGTGACATAAGGCCCAAAGTTAAAACGCCCGGGAGCGTCAGGCTCCCGGGCGTTCATGGTGACTTCAGTAAACGTTGGATCAATTGACCGCAGCGATTGCCTTGGCCACGTAGGGCAGGTTCTCGCTAGCCAGCCCGGCCACATTGGCGCGCCCCGAGCGGACCATGTAGATGCCGAATTCTTCGCGGAGGCGATCGACCTGTTCGGGGCTCAGCCCCGTATAAGAGAACATGCCCCGCTGCTCGGCGATGAAGGCATATTTCTCGTCGAGCTCAAAAGGCTTGAGCGCCTCGACGAAATCTCGACGCAGGCCGTTGATGCGATTGCGCATCTCGGTCAGTTCCTCGCGCCATTGCTTGGCCAACTCGGCGGATTCGAGAATCTCGGCGACAATGGCGCCGCCATGGGCGGGCGGGTTAGAATAGTTCTCGCGAGCCACGATCGCTATCTGGGAGCGTACGTTTTCCATCTGCTCGTTGTCGCCGGCGATGGCGATAAGCGCACCGGTACGTTCGCGATACAGGCCGAAGTTCTTTGAGCACGAACTGGTGATCAGGGCTTCATCGAGATTTTCAGCCAGCAGGCGTACGCCATAGGCGTCCTCATCGAGGCCATCGCCGAAGCCTTGATAGGCGAAGTCGATCAGCGGCAGGAGCTTGCGGTCCTTGACGACCTCGAGGACTTGCTGCCACTGATCGGCATTCAGATCGAAGCCCGAGGGGTTGTGGCAACAGGCATGCAGCAACACCACGTCGCCTTCGGGAATCTCCTTGAGGGCGGCGAGCATCCCCGGGAAATCCAGGCGGTTTTCGGCATCGACATAGGGGTATTTGCGCAGGGTGACACCGGCGGCTTCGAAGATACCCAGGTGATTCGGCCAGGTCGGGTCACTGACCCATATGCCTTTGCCAGGCAATTGGGTATGGATGAAATCGGCAGCTAGACGCAGGGCGCCGGTGCCGCCGGGGGATTGCGTCAGGCTGGCGCGTCCCGCGGCCAGGACCGGCGAATCCTCGCCCAGCACCATCGGTAGGACGACCTTGGCGTAACGGGGGTCGCCGTGCGAGCCGATGTAGCTCTTGGTGGTCTCGTTCTTGAGCAGCAGCGCCTCGGCTTCCTTGACCGCCCGCATGATCGGCGTGGTGCCCTCGGCATCACGGTACACACCGACCCCCAGGTCGACCTTGTTGGGGTTGGTATCCTTGTTGAAGGCCTCGATCAGCCCGAGAATGGCATCCCCGGGAACCCGCTGTATCTGCTCGAACATGTTACGTCGCTACCTCGTCGGTTCTAGCGGCCAGAATGAAATCGTTCTTGTGCAAGCCCTTGAGCTTGTGGGACCACCAGGTCACGGTGACCTTCCCCCATTCGGTGAGAAGGGCTGGATGGTGGCCCGCCGCCTCGGCGATGTCGCCAACACGGTTGGTAAACGCCAGGGCTTGCTTGAAGTCCTTGAACGTGAACGCACGCTCTACCTGCATGATGCCATCGCGTTCGACGATCTGCCACTCAGGCAGGTCGGCCATGTACGTCTGGATTTCGGCAGCCGTCGCACGGGGTGCGTTTTTGCTGCACGCCTCGCAGGATTGGCTTGAAAGCTCGCTCATATTGCCTGCTTGCCTTGCTTGGGTTTCTACCAGCCTAGCTTATGCAGGACGGCGCGACAGCTTGTACGCTAGTTGATGTTTCGCAAGAGAAGAGGGGCACCATGACGAGCGAGACAATGCGGCAGAGGGATCGATGACGCCACGCACCTTCTCTCATATCGTCGGCTTCGACGACTGCCCGTTTCCCCGAGCACACCGGGGGGATGTCCGGGTGATCGGCACGATCTTCGCTGGTGCGCGGATGGAGGGGGTCGTGTCCGGTAAAGTCCGTCGCGACGGCCGAAACAGCACCTCCGTGCTGACACGCCTGGTGCGCGGTTCCAAATTCGGTGCTCATGCCCAACTGGTGTTGCTGCAAGGTGTGGCACTGGCCGGCTTCAATGTGATTGACGTCCCGCAACTGTGCGGGGCGTTGGGAATTCCCGCCCTGGTAGTGGCCCGCCACGCGCCACGCCCCGAGGCGATGCGGCGCGCTCTGCTGGAGCGCATACCTGGGGGAGCGCGAAAATGGGCGTTGGTGGAACGTCTCGGACCGATGGAGCCCTTGGGCCATGTGCATGTCCAGCGGGTTGGCATCACGCGTGAAGAAGCCGCAAATGTAATAAGCGCCACCGCGATCAACGGTAACATTCCCGAGCCGCTGCGTGCGGCACACTTGATAGCTGGCGGCATAGGTCACGGAGAGAGTCGTGGACGAACCTGATGCCTGTCGTGACCGCTGCCTGCACTCGCAAGGAGGTCTGCCCCCTTAGGTTCTAGTTATTGCTTATTCCGCTCGACGCTTGGCTTATCTGCTTCTAGGTTAACCTTAGAAATATCAAGGAAATCTCAATGGAAAAGCTAGCGCGCAAACTAGGACTGCAAACCGACCCGACCATTTTTTTCGTATCGGCCGGCATCATGGTGATTTTCCTGGTGGCGCTATTGATAGCGCCCGGTCCGATCGGGGACGCCTTTGGTGCGGGAAGGGCCTGGATTGTCACCAACCTGGGCTGGTTTTTCATCTTCGGGGTCACCAGTTGGGTGGCGTTCCTGTTGTGGGTGGCCATCAGCCGTTTTGGTGCGATTCGTTTGGGTGGCAATGACGCCAAGCCTGACTACGGCAATTTGTCCTGGTTCACCATGCTGTTTGCCGGGGGCATCGGTACAGTGCTGATGTTCTGGGGCGTGGCCGAGCCCATATCTCACTTTGCCAATCCGCCGCGCCCGGATGTCGAACCATTCACGGTGGAAGCCGCCGACGATGCGATGGGTTTCGCGATCTATCATCTGGGATTGCATACCTGGGCGATCTTCACGCTGCCGGGACTGGCGTTCGCGTATTTCATTTATCGTTATGATCTGCCGATGCGTTTCAGTTCGGTCTTCTACTCGCTGATCGGTGACCGGATCTATGGGCCCCTCGGCAAGGCGCTCGATGTCTTCGCCATTCTCGGTACCTTGTTCGGCGTTGCGGTCTCGATCGGTTTGGGCACCCAGCAGATCAATGCCGGCCTTACGGAATTGTTCGGCATTCCGAATGCCGTGATGCCCAAGGTCATCATCATAGCCATCCTGACCACCGTGGCGGTGTGTTCGATCGTGGCCGGCCTGGACAAAGGCATCAAGATACTTTCCAACATCAATATCGGCATGGCTGTCGGATTGATGCTGTTTATCCTTTTCACGGGATCGACCGTGTTTCTCCTGCGTTCCATGATCGAGACCTTCGGTATCTATATTTCCAACATCGTCCCCATGGCGTTCTGGAACGATGCGCTGGCTGAATATGCGCAAGACGAGGGTGGTTGGGGCTGGCAGGGTGGCTGGACCGTTTTCTATTGGGCGTGGACGGTCACCTGGTCGCCGTTCATCGGCATTTTCGTGGCCCGCATCTCACGTGGGAGGACCATCCGAGAGTTCGTGCTCGGCGTGCTGTTCGCACCGTCCACCTTCACCCTGGTGTGGTTCGCGGTCTTTGGCTGGTCGGCCATGCAGATCGACGGCATCGGCGAAGAGGCTCGGGCCGCCCTTGGGGAGCAAGCTGGAGTACTGTCCGCGGCGGTGGAAGAGAGTATTCCGCTGGCGATGTTCGCGTTCTTTGAGAACTTCCCTGGCACCACGCTGATACAAGGGCTGGCGGTGGTCATCGTGGCCATCTTCTTTGCGACCTCGTCGGATTCGGCCTCGCTGGTCGTCGACATGCTGTGTACCGGAACCCCCGAACCGGGGCCTTGGCATCAGCGGGTATTCTGGGGCGTGTCCGAGGGGGTGCTGGCCGCCATGCTTATCGTGCTTGCGGGCGAGGCGGGACTGACCGCCTTGCAGCAGGTCATCACTGTCGTCGGTCTACCGATGTTCATTCTGGTCTTCGGGATGATGTTCGCCCTGGTACGCGGCTTGTTGACCGAAAACCTCAGTGAAGTGAAGGTGGGCAAACCCCCGCGGGTGGATGAGCTTTAAGCCAAGCCCTGGCTATGCCCCATGGCGTCTCCCTTGGCATAATGGCGGTTTTTCGCCCTCGGGGATGATCCATGACCGCCTGGAGCAAGCTTCTTGTCGCCACCACGCGGCTAATCGATCTGCATGACAGCGCTCATGAGCCGGGTTCGGCCTTCGTTCAGGTCAGCCAGGAGCAGCGCCGTGGCCTGCGCGATGGCTACTGGCTCGACGTGGGCTGCCTGTTGCTCGACTACTTGCTCGACGTCGACTTTGCCACCAACAGCGCTTTTGTCTCCCAGACACGTTGCCTGGCACACCTGCGGGATTTCTATCCCCACTTACCCGCTGACGATCTCAGCTTCGTCGTCAACCTGCTCGCGACGCCGAGCGAACTCAATTATCGGGATGCGACCGATAACGAGCGGGGACGGCTCAGTACCAAGCGAACGGCATTGATTGAAAAGCAGGGACAGACCGGCCAGGTGCGCCTCACCCCGAGTGGGCGCCAGGCGGTCACCCTGGCCAGCCAGGTCGAGGATCTGCTGTATTCCGAATATGATGCCGCCAAGGTACTGGCCGCCCTGGCACGGGGAGACTTTGCGCGCATTCCGGATATCACCAATCAGATCCTGATGGCGATTCGTGCGCTGACCCAGGAACTGCGCCGCATCCGCGAGAACCCCACTCGAGAAGGCAAGCTGAGCGCCTTTCTCGATAACGAGCGCCATTATCACAATGCGCTATCTACGATCCAGAGTACCCTGCTCAGTGCCCGCACCCAGCTGGCCACTCCCGAGACGCTGTCACGCTTCGAGACATGGGCAGACGCTCATTCGGATGAAGGGTGGGACCTGCGCATGCTGTCGAGTGCCATCGGGCGCGTCCTGACGGCCATCGAGAACCTTTCGCGGCGACTCTCCGAGTTGCTCTCGGATATTGCCGAAGGTCGTATCCAGTCGATGGGAGTGATCGATTTCGCCGACCTGTCTCGGCAATTGCTGAGTACTCCCCTCCAGGCGCCGCTGCGCGATGCCCTGGTCGGACGCATGATGCCGTTTGCGCTGGCTGTTGCGGTGCCGCGTGTCGACACACTGATTCCCTTCGTCGAGACCCGGCGTGCCGAGAAGAGCGCCACGGCGCTGGTGTTCGACGAACAGTCCGATGCCAGGCCGGAAGATCCGTTGCTGGCACGGTTTCTCGAGGCCCGGGGCCCGGCATTGCGCGAGCGCCTCGAGGCCGCACCGTTATCGCTGCCGGACGCGCTCAGTGAAGGTTGGCATCGCTTCGAGGATGACGATTGCCTGGCGCAACTGCTCAATACCTTCGTGGATACCCAATTGCTCGATGCGCGTCTGACGGTGGGAATCGAAGCCCAGCCCTTCGTGATCACACTCGATGACGGCCGGCGTATCGAAGGCGCCACGACCCCCATGTTGGGCTTTTTCTCTCATTCCGCTTCTCCCTCAGCCGTGACTGAACCCATGGCCACGCAGGACAGTGATTCATGAACATGACCGAAATGGGCGAGGTGGTCGCCTACCTGCTGCGGTACCGCACCGCCGAACGCCAGCCCAGCGGGGGGCGTAAACGTCGCGCGGCCCGTGAAGGCCAACTTTCCGAGCGCGACGTATGTGCACTGATCGATGATGCGCTCGATACCGAACGCGAGGCACTGCGCGACTTTCTCGGCGGGCAGGGGATGCGCCTGCGCGTCTTCGAGCCTGGCGACTATCCGGGCATCGCTCCCGGTTCACGACTCTACGCACTGATGCCCGACCCGGAGCTGGAACAGCCCCCGCTCTATACTCGGGATCCGATCTTCGATGCGCTGCGCTTGCGTCAGGAGAGCCGTGCCGAGCTGGCCCAGTGGTACCTGCAGCTCTGGTTATTGCTTCATACCTTGCTCTATACCCGGCTCAACCGGGCGCTTTCCGACGTCAGCCGCTACCAGGAAGCGACTTTCGCCACCAGCGAACTCAGCGAACTCCTGCGTGAACAGCTCGAAAGCCTGCGTGCCCTGGGCGACACCGCCCCCGACGCCAGCCGGGTACTGCTCGACGAGCGAGGTGAAGACATCAGCCGGCGCGTCAAGGCATTCATCGAACTTCAGGTGCGCGCGGGTCATCTCGAGGCCGTACGCGAAACGAGCGACGAGGAGGCCGGCGATGTCTGGCAGCAGAGCCTGCTTGGTGCACTGGAAGCCGAACAGGTGGGGGTGCACCATCTTTCGCACCTGGTCGAGCTGATGTCCGGCCAAGTGCGCGACGACATCCCATTGCGAGACGAGCCAGTAATGAACGGGGCGGTTGACGACCCCGTCGTTCAGGATGAGGCGGAGCGTGCCGATGAGCCGCTTGACGAGACCGATCTGTTCGATCAGCAAGACCTGCAAGAAGACGCGACCGGAGACCGTGCATGAGCGTCATCAATCGCATTGAAGTGGCCAATCTGCTCAACAAGCATGGGGACATCGCCTCGCCCTGGGACGCCAAGATGCGTCATGTCCTGCTCGATCTGCGTGGCCAATCGAGCGCCATCAGCATGGAAAATGGCTTCGGCAAGACCACCCTGGCCGAAGCTTTGATCGGCTTGCTCTCCCGCGACCGTTCCTTGCTTTCGCGTACCCGGCGCAAGTGCTCGCCTTCAAGCGTAGGCGGGCAGGGCCGCAGCTGGTCGCATCTTAGAGTCGAGTTTCGTGCCGGTGACGGCGGCGGACAATCCGACATGCTGGCCGCAGCGGGCGAGGAAGTCGCTGGGGAAACCTTCGTCTTCGGCATGTACGGCTACAGCGATGGTAGCGGTCTCGCCTTTTATCACTATGCCGGACGGCTCGACGATGTCCCGGTGCACCACCTCACACGTGATGGCAAGCTGGCGCTCTTTGCCAACGCCGATGTCCAGGCGGCGATGCGGCAACATGGGGTGACGCGCAGCGCCAACCGTGAAGAGTGGCTGGATGCGGTGGGTGCCCATATCTCGCGGCGTGAGCTGGCCCAGTTGGCTGCCTTCCAGAAGGAGGGCGGGGCCGACAAGAGCCAGATATTCAATGCGATCAAGCCGCGCGCCGGTGAAAAGGCCGACCAGGCCTTCTTCTTCGAGGTATTGGCACCGCAGATTCTCTCCGGGGCCACTCGCGGCGAGACCGATGAAGGCGAAGAGCTGATCGAGGACGTGATCCTCAACTCGGGTACCAAGGTCACCGAATTGCGTCATCGCCTGAACGAGGCCGAAACCGACCAGCAGCGCGCCCAACGTAAGGTCGAGCTGCTCGAAGAGCTCAACAGCCAAGGTGAAGGACTGCTCGAGTCACGCCTGCAATTGATCGAGCTCGATGCCGGGCTCACCGCCAGCGAGCGCTTGCTTGGCGGCCAGGCGATCAGTGGCCTGCCCGGGCTACCCAGGCCGCCAGCGACTCTGGGCGAGGTACGCGAGGAAGAGTTCATCGCCGGTTTCGCCTGGGGGGCGGGAGATACTGCGCGTCCCCGGGTATCCACTTGGCTGCTGGCCAAGCTATCTGGCCAGAGCGAACGTAGCGTACGACAGGCGCTGTCCGAGCGTGGGGCCCGCGTCGATGCACACCGTCGGCTCATCCATCTGGCAGAGGCACGCTGGCCTATGGCGAAAGACGTCGGCCATGTCAGTTTCAGTGCCGCGCGCGAGTGGCTGGCGGATAGCCACGCCTTCAATGACGATTCGGCGCGCTACCGGGCGCTTTCGCGACTGGACGAGGCGGCGGATGACTTCGAGGCACTCGATGGCAACCGGTTCCGCGAGGAGGTGATCGCCGACCGCGAATTCCAGAAGGAACTCAAGGGCGACATCCAGCGACTCGGCAACGCCTGGGAGCAGCTCGATCATCAGCGCGAGCAGCTCGAATCGCGTCAGCGCGAGTTCGTCGACAACCAGAGCTTCTATACCCAGGCCTTGGCCGAAGGGTTATTCAGCGAGACCGAGCTAGAAGCGCCTGAAACCACGGCCGATGCCGCTCGGAACGCCGCCGAGCGGGCCCGGGCTGCATTGGCCGAGCATATCGGGCGTGTCGGTGAGCTCAAGCAGGTGGCACGTTGGCATGAGGAGTTCATCCATGTGCACCCCGACAGCACGCCCGAAGCCGTACTGGCGCTGAAGCTCGAGCAGCACGAGACGTTCAGCCTCGAGCGCGAGTCGATGGCGGCCCAGCACGATGAGGCTTTGGCCCAGCGTGAGAGTGCGCGGGATGAGCGTGAGCGACTGCGCGGCGAGCGCCAGCGTCTCGAGGGGGAGCAGGGACCGCTCAAGCAGGGGCAAGAGGCATGGCACGCCTTTGTGGCGGCCTGGCCTAACGAAGCCATCCATGGATTATGGTCTCGCAAGCAGGCCGAACTCGCTTCGCTCAAACAGCACGTACAGCGTGAGCGTCAGCGTCATGACGAGGCTGTCACCCAACGCGCTCGCCTGACACCGCTGGCCGAGGCGGCGCGTGACTTTTCACGCCTGCACGGTGATGACGACCCAGTGCATCTGCGCGACCGACTGCACGCCCAAAAACGCGAACTCGACGATGAAGAGCATCGTCTGGTTCAGGAAGAGCGTCGCCTGCGTGAGCTGCATCAGGCGCTCCTCAACTTTCAGGACCTCACGGAGCAGGCGCCTGATAGCTGGCTCAAGGATGCCAAGGGGCGTTATCCGCGATTGTTGAGAGAAGCGGAAGGCCTGGACGAGCACATCGATGCCCGCGAGCGTTACCTGGAGAGTCTCGCTGGCGATCCGCTGGCGCGCCAGGTTGCCGAAGCCGAGGCGCACGCCTTGCTCGACGAGGCGGCAATTGATTTCGTCCCCCTGCATGTAGCGCTGAGCGGTGCTGATGGCGCCGAGGATAAACGACGGGAGTGGCTATCCCAGGCCGCCGGCCAGCTTTTCGCGCCGGTCGTCGAGGGCGAAGCCAGTGCCCGGGACGCCGCCGAGCGGTTGATCGAGCGCGGGCTGGGCGTACCGGTCATCGAAGCGGGCCGTTTGGCCCAGAGCCTGGCGAATGGGCATTCTCCTCTGGGGGCCGTGCAGGGTGTCGAGACCCTGGCGGTGAAGGCGGCGCTCGATCCCCAATTCCTGCACGCGCTGCGCGAGGAGACCCAGAATCGCCTGGCGATCGACAGGACACGGCGGGGGGCATTGAACGAAGAACTCGCTCGGCTCGACCCGCACGGCGAGCGTTTTGCCCTGGCGCGGCGGGCACAGGAGGCCGTTGAAGAGAAAGTCGATGCTTCGCTCGAAGCCCTTGCCCTCAAGCTCGACGACCTGGCGAATCGTCGTGAACGCTTGGCCCCTCGAATGACCGAGGCCGCATTGGCCTGTATCGATGACTTTCAGCGCTATTTGCTTGAAGGCGGTGATCGTGCGCTCGAGGACGCGGCCGAGACGCTGGCTGACGCCGAGCTGCAACTCGCCGAGCTGACCCCGCAGGTGGCTCGCCTGGGGCATGACCTGGACGAGCACGGTGCGACCTGGCTGGCTGCAGAGAAGTTCGCCGATGCGGGTGGGGTCGAGCGATTGGCAACGCTGGCGTCGCGCCTGGAGGAATTGCAGGAACACGAGGCGCTCGTCGAGGCGCGTCTCGAGCAGGCCGGTGAGCGTGCCGAGACACTCAAGCATCAACGTGACACGCTTGAGGGGCAGCTTCGGACGCTATTTGCCGACGGCGAACGCGACCGGCTTCGAGCCCTGGCCACGTTCGAAGCCGAGGGCGGCGTCGCATTCATGGCGAACGCCGAGGTGACGAAAAGCGAACTCGAGCGTGGCGTTGCCACGACCGCGCGGCGAGCCGATTTCGACTTCGGCCGCATCCGAGCCTTTCTCGACGTGCGCGACGAGAGCGGGGGCAGCCAGAAGCTCGAACGCGAGGTCGCCAAGCTCAAGCGTGAGCTGACCGAAACGCGTGACATGGCCAAGACCAAGACCCAGGAACTGGAAGCGGTCGATGACCGGCTCGAAAAGAACCAACAGGCCATGCACTGGGTCGATCAGCTGGGCATCGAATGGTTGGAGGTGCTGCGCGAGCTCTCCAGTGGCTGGCGTGAGCGGCTCGACCATGTCGATGACCTGGCCTCGGTCAGCCGTTGGCCCGCCGAGGCGTTCGATGGCGATCAGGCCAATGCCGAGGCACTGGACGATGCCTTGTTGACCTGGCAACGCGTGGCCGGCGGCGTCGATGAGACCCGCGATGATATCGAGCTCACCTCGCTCGAGGCCTGTCAGCAGATGCTGCTCGAGGGGCTGGGACGGCTCAACCTGGGGGAACGCTCGCGCAATCGCGACCGTCAGGCACGGGATGTCGAGACCCGCGAGCAGCGACTCGGCGAGGCACTGCTCGAGGCCGGCGAAAGCCGTCTGTTCAATGGTACCGAGCGGGCACGGCTTACCGGGCTGGATGGCGTCAGCCCGACGGCACTCGAGGAGCTGCGTAGCCTGCATGGCCAACTTGCCGGCCAGCTTGGCGACCATCGTGAGCGCGTGGCCAAGCTGCACGCCTCGCGGGAACATATCGAGGGCACGCTGGTCGAGCGATTGGGCTCGATCATCGCCGATGCCGCAGGCAACCTGGACATTCTCAAGCGTGTGGCCAAGCGCAGTGGCGAAGGCGGGGCCTATTTCGAGGTCAAGGCATCGCTCATCAGCGATAACGATGTGCGCGAACTGATCCAGTTGCTGCTTGCCGACATCGATGAGCACATGCTGGCCCAGCGCCGTCGTCTACAGCAGGACGGGGCCAGCGCCAACGCCGCGACCGACGCGCGGCGGCGAGACGAGGAACTGAGCCGGCAGATTCGTCGGCGCATTTACCGGGGCCTGTTCCGTGATGTCTCGATTCGCCTCAAGCACGACGCTATCCGTCCCCATGGGCGGCTATTCTCGCTCAACGAAGACATGTCGGAAGGCCAGCGCGAAGCGGTCTCTCTGATGTGGCTGGTCAAGCTGTCGGAATTCGCCATCGAGCGCGAATTGCGCGAATTGCCTGGTAGCCACAAGCGTCGTGCGCGGGCGGGCCGGGAAAGCGTGATCCTGCTCGATGGCCTTTTCTCCAAGCTCTCGCATCGCCGTCTGATTCAGGACTCCCTGGAATCGCTGCGCAATACCCGTGGCCGCTTCCAGATGATCGGCTTGATCCACAACCCCAACTACGAGAACGATGCCTCGATCTTCCCCACCTACCTGGTTGGAAGCGTCATCGGTGGCGCCCAGGGGCAGGGCGGGCACGTCGTGGTACGCGATGGGCGAGCCGTCGACCCCGAGAGCCTCGGCCGCGGTGCGGGCGAGGCCAGCTTGTTCGGAATCCATGTCATGGAGCCTGAAACGTGACCCGGCTGAGAACCTTCGGGATCGGCGATAGCACTCTGCAGGCCGTGGGTGGCGAGGCGGCGGTGCGCGAATTGGTGGACCGCTTCTATGATGCGATGGAGCGGCTGCCCGAGGCTCGGGGCATCCGTGCGCTGCATCCCGATGACCTGAGCCTGTCGCGCGATAAGCTGACGACGTTTCTGGTCGGTTGGATGGGCGGGCCAAGCCGATATCGGGAACGCTTCGGGCCGATTGCGATTCCCGCCGCTCACCGCCACCTGCCGATCGGCCCCGAAGAAAGAGATGCCTGGCTTCTCTGCATGGCCACAGCCCTCGATGAAGTGGGCGCCGATCCTGAATTGCGAACCTATCTGCTGACCCAGTTGCGTCACCCCGCCGAGATGTGTCGTTCCCGCTGAGCGAGGGGCATGCTGTTGTTAGCCTGCTAAAACATCGTTAATATATTTAGCAGGCTAACAATGTATTGCCTTGCAATTCGCTTCCTGCGCATTGCTGCCCATTCTCGAGAGAGCTTCATGACTCCTGATCAGCGCTTCGCCCGCTGGGTGCGCGTGGCACTCGTCGCGTTCGCCCTGCTGTTTGTGTATTTCATCGTCGCCGATGCCTTCATGCCCATGACCCCCCAGGCCCGAGTCATGCGTGAGGTGACGCGGGTAGCGCCCGAAGTGGGCGGTCGTGTCATCGACGTCCCGGTGACAAACAATGCCGCTGTCGAGGCAGGCGATGTCCTGTTTCGTCTCGATCCCGAACCTTACCGTATCGCCGTTCGCGAGGCGGAGTTGGCGGTGGAGCAGGCCGGGCGTGACAACGCACGTCTGGACGCCTCCCTGGCGGCAGCCCGCGCACGGCTAGCGGCAGCCCGGGCGCAGGCCGAGGAATTGACGGGTGAGCGTCGGCGCATGGAAGCGCTGGTCAGCCACCAAGGAGTATCACGTCAGCAAGTCGACGTGGCAGTGGCTGAGGCGCAGACGGCGCAGGCCTCGGTAGCGGCGGCCGAAGCTGAGGTTCACGCCTTGGAGGTGCAGCGGGGTGAGCGCGGCGTGGACAACCTGGCGCTTCGGCGGGCACGTAACGGGCTCGATTCGGCGAGACTGAATCTTGAGCGTACAACGATACTTGCCGAGCGGGCAGGTCGCGTAAGCAACCTGCAGCTCAGCGTCGGTGACGTGGTTGCCGCGGGCGTGCCGCTGTTGGCCCACGTGGGTGAGTCGTATGAGGTGATCGCCGACTATCGCGAAAAAAGCCTGCGTCACACGGGTCCCGACGCGCCGGCCTGGGTCACCTTCGATGCATTGCCAGGTCGCGTCTTCGCGGCGCGTGTAGTGTCTCAGGATGCCGGCGTGCGTGAAGGACAGATTGCCGCTGATGGGCAGCTTGCCGATATACCCGCTACGGATCGCTGGGTACGAGACGCCCAGCGTCTGAGAGTTCACTTTGCACTGGAAGAACAGCCGAACGCACTGCTTGCTTCAGGGGCGCGTGCCACGGTGCAATTGGCACCGAATGAGGGGGGCTTGGCACGGTTATTCGCGCATATCCAGATACGCCTGATGAGCTGGTTGCATTATGTCTATTAATAACTGGTTTATTAAAATCAGGGCTATAAAACCCCGCTTGATTAAATTCAGGTCTTTTAGGTTGTGGTCTGACAAGCCAAGGCCTACCGAGCCGACGTCAGCAGCGTCAGCGCATCCAAGCTTGGACGAGAATGGACTGAGCCAATGTCTACGCATCGCCTGCGGCGGGCTGCTGGGATTCATCATCAGCCAGGCGATGGGGTGGAACTACGGGGTCTTCTTCACCGTATTTCCGATGTTCCTGGTGGGATTGGTGCCGGTACTCAATGCGCATGTCGTACGACAGTTCTTTGCCAATGCCTTGCTTAACTGTATCGAGGTCAGCCTGGTGGTGGGGTTGACCCGGCACATGCCACCCATCATGGCGGGGCTTGCCTTTGCGCTTTTCTATTGGCGCTTTCGTATGATGGCCAAGGGGCCACTCTTCCTGTTCGGGGCCAATGGCGTGCTGACGCTGAGCATCCTGCTGCACTTCGCCAGCTATCCGCAACTGAGTCTATCCGATCTGCTGGCTAGCAATCTCATGGCCAGTGGTCTCGCGGTAGGCATCGCTGCGTTGATGTATACCGTTTTTCCCGATCGACAGCCTCGCGGCCCCTTTCCTCGGCAAGAAAAAACCCCGGCACGAATTCGCCACGAAACCTTGATCGGGGCGCTGACCGCGACGCTGTCGTTCCTGGTGTTCCAGGTATTCGATCTACGCGATTCGTTATCGGCCCAGATGGCCACGATCCTGATTCTATTCGCCCTGGGCTACCCCGGGGCGAAGCTGTCGGCACAGCGGCGAGCAATCGGTACGCTACTGGGTTGTAACTTGGCGATCGTGATACAGCTTGTGCTTTATACCCAAAGTCAGCACTTCCTGCTGGTCTTACCGCTCTACTGGGTCGGTTTGTTGATGTTTGCCCGTCTGCACGTCACTGAAGGGGGTGGCTCGGGGGTGGGGTTCGGCGGCCTGACGACGTTGGGCATTCTGTTCGGCCAATCACTATCACCGCAGCAGGATCTGATTTTCAGCGCTCTGTACCGTTTCTCGTCGATGTGCGTTGCGCTCGTGGCGACGCTGGCAGTCATGGCCTTGCTGCATCGTTTGTTGAATGCCTGGCAGCCAACCCGCGTCAGCGAAGCCTAGCGTCACGTCACGCTTTCCACCCGATTACGCCCATTGCGCTTGGCCGCATAGAGGCTCTGATCGGCGCGTTCGATCAACGTTTCCCGGGATTCGCCAACACGATGCTCGGCGATACCCACGCTCACCGTGACCCGACCCTGCGGAAGGCGGAAATCGTGTTCGGCAATAAGGCGCCTGAGCCGTTCGGCCAAGGGCTCGCAGCACACCAGCGGCGTCAGCGGAAGCAAAAGGGCGAATTCTTCCCCGCCCAGGCGTGCGATCACATCGTCTTCACGCAGGCTGTCGAGGCTCAATGCGGCGAGCTCGGCCAAAACCTGATCTCCTTGAAGGTGACCCCAGGTATCGTTGATGCGTTTGAAGTGATCGAGATCGAGAAGTACCAGTGAAAGCGGAGTCGCATGCCGATTGCTACGGGCGATTTCTTCGTCTAGGCGGGTCATGAACTTTCGACGGTTGGCGAGTCCAGTAAGCTCATCCGTATCGGAAAGCGCCTGTAAATGGGCCTGGTAGGCCACCTGCTCGCTGATATCGAGCATCAAGCCATGCCACAGGGTACCTTTTTTCATGGCTTCGGGTTGGGCTCGGGCAGCCATCCAGCGAGTCTCTCCATCGGCATCCAGCAGGCGGAATTGGATGGAAAGCGTATGGCCCGATTTGGCCGAGCGCTCGATAGCCGTCATGACGCGGGGAAAGTCCTCTGTATCGATCCTATCCAGGACGTGACGCGCATCAAGGCGAAGGCGCCGCCGCTCGGCACCGCGCATCAGCGAGAATTCTCCCGCGAGATAAGGAAAGCGCATCCCTCCGCAGGGGCTGCGATAAAGCTGGAAGATCGTGCCGGGAATGCGCTGTGTCATTCGCCGGAGCTGCCCGAAACTTTCCTTGGTCTCGTCGGGCACGATCACGTTTGACGACATGCGTCGGGGCCTCCTGGCTCGGCATCCTGCTTAAGTGAGGGCAAAAGCGAAGTCGAACCAGCGTCGTCAATCTGAGGGTGGCACGTCCGCTCATCTGCCTGCAGCGTCTCGCCTGCATGCGCTGCAGAGCGCGCTAATATACGCCCGGAACACGTTGGGCGTCATTAATCTATAGGCGTAAGACATTGCTGACATTGAAAAAACGTTGAACCTGGCTGTGCTGAAAACGCCATTCAACGTGGGGCATCGTAACGGCCCGCGCGCCCTTGTGAGTACACCATTTGCCATAGTTGCAAATCACGAGCCCTGAAAGCGCCGGCACAGACCGAGAGATAATAGCGGAACATGCGGCGCGTACGTTCACTGTAGCGGTCGGCGATATCTACCCAGTACCGGTCGACGTTATGTAGCCAGGCCATCAAGGTGCGATCGTAGTCGGCACCGAAATTCTGCCAGTCCTCCATCAAGAGCAGACCTTCCGCGGCCTTGGCAATATGCATGGCCGAGGGCAGTACGCCATTGGGGAAGATGTACTTGTTGATCCAGGGATCGGCACTGATATCGGAATTGTTCGAGCCTATCGTATGCAGCAGAAAGAGCCCGTCCGGGGCGAGCAGCGATTTGGCGGTCTCGAAGTAGGTGCGGTAGTTGCGATGTCCCACATGCTCGAACATGCCGATCGATACGATACGGTCGTAACGCCCATCGAGCTCCCGGTAATCCTGCAACAGGATCTCGACGGGTAGATCACGACAACGCTCTCGGGCCAGGTCGGCCTGTTCACGGGAAATGGTGATCCCTGTGACTTCAACCCCGTAATGGCGAGCCGCATGTTCGGCAAAACTGCCCCACCCGCAGCCGATATCGAGCACTTTCATCCCTGGCGCAAGTTCGAGCTTTCGGGCGGCCAGGTCGAGTTTGGCGACTTGGGCATCGTGAAGATTATCGACGTTTTTCCAATAGCCGCAGGAATAGCAGAGGGTCGAGTCGAGCATGCGCTCGAAGAGATCGTTGCCCAGGTCATAGTGGGCTTCGCCGACGATATAGGCGCGCGCCTTGCTCTGTAGATTGAAGAACCCCGATTGGAGCCGGTACATGAGGCGTTCCGAGGGCGTCTGCGCATGTTCCCCCAGGCCATGACGTAGTAGACGGTGGGCCAGCTCGTCGATGCGATCGCAGTCCCACCAGCCATCCATATAGGCTTCACCCAAGCCGAGCGTGCCCTGGTGAAGCACACGGGAAAAGAAATCGGGATGGTTGATTTGCAAATCGTGCGAGGCACTGCCGTTAAGAGTAACGCCTGAACCCTCGATGAGTTGTTCGACGACCCGCCGGGCTCGGGTGTCGGGGAATGCAATGGGGCCGATACGGGTATCACTGGTCATGCCGAACTCCGGTTCATTAATGCGTCAGAGCGCAAGAGCGGGATTCGAGCAAGGCGATCCTTGCCATTTTGCAACGATTTGTAAGGGTGCCGCCGGCGAGACATGCTTTCAACAGGTTAAGTCTATCTTATCGATAGCCTAGACTACTTATTTGAATCATGCCGCAAGCGCATCACGCACGATGTGATGGCTAACTTGAGCATCCGCTAAAGATTGATATCAGCCAATACAGGAGGCCTAGCATGCATGTCATCGCAGATCTCAACGTAATACCCATTGGGGTGGGAACGTCCGTATCGAAGTACATAGCGGCTTGCGAGCGGCTGATCCGCGACGCTAGTCTCAATTACACGCTCCACGCCTATGGCACCAACATCGAAGGGCCTTGGGACGAGGTCATGGCTGTCACCAAGCGCTGCCACGAGACCTTGCACGAGATGGGAGCGCCACGGGTAAACACGTCGCTGAAGCTGGGAACGCGAACCGACCGGGAGCAGACCATGGCGGATCGCGTTGCCAAGGTGGAATCGCTACTGAAGGACGAGTGATGTCATGGTGAGGTCAACCAGGTAGGCGTGACAGACAACAAATGGGTCGTCAACGATTCCAGCGTCTCGCCACCATGCCGCCAGTGATGCCAATAGAGTGGTACGTCGATGTGGTAGGCCGTATCGAGATCGACCAACCGGCCTTCGGCCAGCTCCCGCTTGACCTGAAGCTCGGGGATCAACCCGTACCCCATGCCGGCGAGTGCCAGACGCACGAATCCCTCCGAGGAGGGACAGAGGTGATGAGGAAAGGGATCGTGAAAGTCCATTTGCTCCAGGTATCGATGCTGTAGCCGGTCGTCGGGACCATAGACGATGGCGGGGGCCTGCCTGAGCGCTGAAAGACTCAGCCCTTCGGAAAAATGCCGGGCCATGTAAGACGGACTGGCCAAGGCCCGGTAGCGCATGCTGCCCAGCGCATGGGCACGGGCCCCCTGGACCGGGCGTGGCGTGGCGCAGATACAACCGGCTACTTCGCCGTCGCGCATGCGCTTGAGCGCCACATCCTGATCTTCTACCACCATATCCAGCAAGACCCGCTGTCGAGCGCAAAACGCGCCGGTAGCGGGCGCCCACCAGGTCGCCAGGCTATCGGCATTGATCGCCAGTCTGAGACGCTGCTCTCCCTCACTCAGGGCCGGGATGCGATCGAGAAGATCATGTTCCAGCAACCTGACCTGTAACACATGATTGAGCAGGCGTTTTCCCAGCGGCGTGGGGGCGAGTTTGGGGCTACGCACCAGTACCGGTTGACCCAGGCGGGCCTCCAGCAACTTGATCCGTTGTGATATGGCGGATTGGGTCAAGCCCAGGTGTTGAGCGCCACGTTCGAAGCCCGACTGATCGACCACGGCCGCCAATGCTTCGAGAAGTTTATAGTCGAGCATCAGAATTACTAATCATACATTCCTTGAATTAATTTCCTTCATTGCATAGTCAAGCCTAACCTGGCCCCCGATTGCAAACCAATGAGAAGGGGAACGATGTGCTGGTTTCGACACTGCATGGCCTGATGGTATGCGCTGGTCTGATCGTGGCAATAGGCGCTCAGAACGCTTTCGTACTCAATCAGGGGCTTCGCCGCGAGCATGGCTGGCTGGTGGCATCCATCTGTGCGTTATGCGATTGGCTGCTGGTAGGCATCGGTGTGCTGGGGGTCGGGCGGCTGCTGGCCGAGCAGGAAGTACTTCTTGCAGTCGCCCGCTGGGGGGGCGCGGCGTTCCTCGCGTGGCTGTCGTTCCAGGCATTTCGGCGCGCCTGGCAAGCCAAAGGTCTCGAGGCGAAGGGCGCCGCCTCCAACAGTTGGCGAGCCGTAGTGGCCACGACCCTGGCCGTGACGTTGCTCAACCCCCAAGTCTATCTCGAAACCGTACTGATGCTGGGCGCCATCGGTGCCGTACAGCCCAGTCCGATGGGCTTCTTCCTCGGCGCGGCCCTGGCCTCGTTCGGCTGGTTCTTCGGCTTGGTTGCGGCGGCGGGGTGGCTGGCGCCGCGACTGGCCAGCCCTTTGGCCTGGCGGCTGATCGATCTGTTCGTGGCGCTGATGATGGCATGGATCGCCTGGCGCCTGGCCAGTGGCGCGATGTTGTAACGTTTTCGAGGCATTGCCGGGCTGTGCAGGACGCTAGCGGGTTCCCTAGGCGTCAAATGACGCTACAATCGCGCCCCTCTGCATGCACTGCAAGGTAAGTAACGATGACGTCACGGCAACAACCCAAGACACTCTGGCTTGGCCGTTGGGGGTTCATTCTCGCAGCGACGGGGTCAGCGGTCGGGCTCGGCAATATCTGGAAGTTTCCCTACATGACCGGTGAGTATGGCGGCGGCGCCTTCGTGCTGGTCTACCTGGCCTGCATTCTCGCCGTCGGGGTGCCGATCATGATGGTCGAGATCGCCTTTGGACGTCGTGGCCGGGGCAGCCCCATCGATGCCATTCGTCGAGTCGCCCAGGAATCCGGGCGAGGGCGTGGCTGGTCCTTGCTCGGCTGGATGGCGATGCTGTGCGGCTTTCTGATCCTCTCCTTCTATGTGGTGGTCGCCGGTTGGGCGTTTTCCTACCTGTGGAAAACCGTCAGCGGCGGGCTCGCCGGCAGCAGCGTGGACGACATGGCGGCCATTTTCGCCGCCAATAACGCCAACCCCTGGGTGCTTGGATTCTGGAGCACGCTGGTGACGGTCGCCACCATGTTTATCGTTGGCACGGGCGTCCAGAAAGGCATCGAGCGTAGTGTCAGCTGGATGATGCCAGGCATGGTCGTGATGCTGGCCATCATGATCGGCTACGCGGTGTTCTCGGGAGGCTTCGGCCAGGGCGTGGCTTTCCTGTTCTCGTTCGACCTCGGCAGCCTATCCAGCGAAGGCTTGTTGGCGGCGCTGGGGCACGCCTTCTTCACCCTGTCGCTGGCCTCCGGGGCGATCCTGACCTACGGCGCTTACCTGCCGGATCACAGCTCGATCGCCCGTACCACCTTCACCGTTGCCATCGCCGATACCCTGGTGGCACTGATGGCCGGTCTGGCCATCTTCCCGGTGATCTTCGCCAACGGCATGGATCCCGCCGCGGGGCCGGGTCTACTGTTCATGAGCCTGCCGCTGGCATTCCAGGCCATGCCGATGGGCATGCTGTTCGCTGCGATCTTCTTCCTGATGCTATCGATGGCCGCGCTGACTTCGGCGATTTCGATGATCGAGGCCACGGTAGCCTGGCTCAATGAAAGCCGGGGTATCTCCCGGGTCACGGCCTCCTGGAGTGCGGGCCTCGTACTCTG
The DNA here is from genome assembly GCF_000759345.1 of Litchfieldella xinjiangensis. Lineage (GTDB taxonomy): Bacteria > Pseudomonadota > Gammaproteobacteria > Pseudomonadales > Halomonadaceae > Litchfieldella_A > Litchfieldella_A xinjiangensis. The sequence continues at coordinate 437,363 of NZ_JPZL01000004.1, read as the reverse complement.
GACATTGAGCACCTTGGCCATGCTCTCGTTCAACGTGGGGGCCGAATGGACCCTTGCCGGCATGCACGTCTTCGATTGGCTGGATTACCTGACCTCGCGCTTCATGATGCCCTTGGGTGGACTGGGTATGGCGTTGATGGCCGGTTTCGTGATTCGTAATGCCATATTCCGTTCGGAGCTGGGGCTCTCGCCTGGGTCATACTCGGCGTGGTTGTTCATGGTGCGCTACGTCAGTCCGTTGGGCATCGTGTTGATCTTCATCGATAGCCTGGGTCTGGTATCGCTCGACCTGGGCCGTCAGTGGCCCTGGCTCTTGGCCCTGTTGGCATTATTTACCTTAGGCGGCGAGTGGCTCACCCCGCGTTTCGGACGCCAGCGCATCGTTCAGGGCCGGTCATGAGGAGGGGGTCATGACGCATCCTATCCCTGGCGAGCGGGATGGGCCCGCGAGTCATGCGGCTCCCCACGATCGGACGACAGGCCAGGTCACGCTGATCGGTGCCGGTCCCGGCGATCCCGAGCTATTGACGCTCAAGGCGGTCAAGCGGCTCCAGGCGGCGGATGTCATTCTTCGCGACCGCCTGGTCAGTGACGAGATCCTGGCCATGGCCAACCCGCAGGCCCAATGTTTTTATGTCGGCAAGGCGCGCTCGCACCACAGCGTGCCCCAGGAAGGTATCAATCAGGCGCTGGTCGACTGGGCACGGAAGGGGAAGCGCGTGGTTCGCCTCAAGGGCGGGGACCCCTTCATCTTCGGACGCGGCGGCGAGGAACTCGAGACGCTGGCCGAGGCCGGTATCCCTTTCGAGGTCATACCGGGTATCACGGCGGCCTCGGGGTGTGCCGCCTATGCAGGGATACCGCTGACGCATCGCGACCATGCCCAGTCGGTCCGCTTCATTACCGGGCACCTCAGAAGCGGCGATTGCAACCTGGACTGGCCAACCCTGGCTCGGCCCGGACAGACCTTGGTCTTCTACATGGGATTGGGCAGTGTCTCGATCATTCGGGACCAGCTCGTCGCCCATGGCCTGCCGAGCGAGACGCCACTGGCGCTGATCGAGCAAGGCACCACGGCGCGCCAGCGGGTTCATGTGGGCAACCTGGCCGAGCTTCCTGCCAGCCTGGAGCAGGACACGATCAAACCGCCGACGTTGATCATCGTGGGTGGCGTGGTATCGCTGCAGGCGAAGCTTGCCTGGTTCGATTCACGAGAGGCGTATAGTCAGGGATGGATCGAGGGCAAGCATCCCACGCCGGACCCCGCGAGTACGGACACATCCAACGATGACGTCAAAAATAGCTGAGTCGTTTTTGATCGGTTACCGGCTCAGGGCAGATTCAGCCAGCGATGATATTCCCGGCGCCAGTGGCTGAGCAGCGCTTCGCGCTTGAGATCGTCGAGCGTGGCAAGTAGCCCCGGGCCCAGACGAATCGGGCGCAGGGCGTCGCCCAGCGATTCTCGCAAGGCTTGTGCCGTGCCGGGCCCTTGCAGGGCAGGGTGCACGGCGCCAAGGGTCGTTTGCTCTGCAATCACGCGTTGGCCTGCTTCGCTGAGCAAGTAGTCGAGAAACACTTCAGCCGTTTCAGGATGGGGTGCGCTGCGGGGAAGGAACGCCAGACGCTGAGTGACCAACGCATAGTCATCGGGTATCGCCATTTTCAGGTCGGGATTCGTCTCGACGACGTCACGGGCATAGCTGCCCAACAGATTGTAGCCTAGCCAGAACCGGCCTTCGGCCAGACCGTCGAGCATCTCCCCGGTGGTATCGACCAAGCGCGTATTGGCCCGGCCCATGGCCGCGACCAGATCCCAATACCGGGGCGACAATCTGACTTCCTCGATGGCGTAGGTGTAGCCGGCGCCGCTGCGTGCGGGGTCGTAGGTCACCACACGTCCCTGAAGGGCCTGATGGTGTGTTTCAAGCAGTTGCAGCAGGTCGGCGTGGCTGGTGATGGGGCCGAAGCGCTCGGCCAGCTCGCGGTGATAGACGATCACGATAGGCTCGAAGGTGAACCCGAACAGCTCCTGGCGCCAGCGGGCCCAGGCCGGCCAGGCCGAGGCGTTGGGCGTTTCCAGCGGCTGGGCATACCCGTCATTGGCCAGCCGGTACTGCCATGGCATGGCCGAGGAAATCATCACGTCGGCGCGCTCCTCGTCTTCGAGAAAACGGCGGTGAACACTGAGAGTAGTGAAGTTGCGATAGCGCAATGCAATGTCAGGGTGGCGCCGGTGAAAATCATCGAGCAAAGGGCGTACGTAGGGCAGGTCCAGCGCGCCATGTACGATCAGCGAACGCGCGGAGGAGCCCGATTCGGAAGACGCCGGGTACTCGATCGTATCGCTCCCTAGCGCCGGCAGGCTGAGCCATGCTGCCATCAGATAGATCCAGAGGTGTTTCATGATATCTCTCCGGGAAAGCGCAGGCTGACTCGCAAGCCTCGGCCGGATGGGGTCTCTTCCAGAATGAGTCTGGCTGCATGGGAGCGTGCGATGCCGTCGACAATGGCGAGCCCCAGGCCGGAGCCTTCGCCATCGCTCGTGCCACGATAGAAGGGGCGAAGCACCAGCAGTCGCTTGTCGGCGGGTATGCCGGGTCCATCATCTTCCACGGCAAGGCTTGGTGGGCTGCCAGAGACCTGGATCGTGATGCGCCGGGCGCCATAACGGCGCGCGTTATCGATCAGGTTGCTCAGGGCCTCCTCGAGTTGCCAGTCGATTCCACGTACGGTCACTGGCGTGTCGGGAGTTTCGAGGCCCAGGTCGATACCTGCCCGGTGGCAGGCATGCCAGGCATGGTGCAGCGCCGTGCGGGCCACTCGATCGAGGTCGGTCGTGACCAGCTCCGGAGTCGCCTCGGGATTGTTGAGGCGCGTCAGTGATAGCAACTGTACAGCCAGGCGCGCCGTATTGGCGCTGGTGGATCGCATGGCCTTCAATGCGTCGTGCCAGGCCTGGGGGTCGTCCTGTCGCAAGGCCAGTTCGGCGCGGGCGGAAAGCCCGGCCAAGGGCGTGCGCAATTGGTGTGAGGCATCGCCGATGAAGCGCTCCTGATTGGCGCGAACCCGGCGCATGCGGGCAAGCAACTCATTGATGGTCTCGCGCAGCTCGGCAAGTTCGCGGGGTAACGGCAGTTCCAGAGGCGCCAGGGTACGTGGGTCGCGTGTGCGAATCGCCCGGCGTAGGCGGGTCAACGGTGCCAGGGCGGAGCGTACGGCCAGCAATAGCATCACGACGGCGACCCCGGCCATCACACCGATATAGGCCAGGTTGCCGCGCAGCAACGAGAGGGTCAGGGCTGCCCGGCCTTCGCGCGTTTGGGCGACCCGCACTTCGAATCGCTCCCGCAGGCTCCAGTCCTCGAGCCGTGTACGACGCACCCCCTGGCGCAAGGTCATGTCACGCCAGTCGATATCTCGATAAAGCAGCGTATCGCCACTTTCGACATCCTGGCGGGCGTCGCCGGGCAGGCGCGCATTGCCGGTGATGAACTCGCCCTGGCCATTGTAAAGGGCGTAGAAGACGCGCTCCTGTGCACCGGTGGCGAGCATCTCCAGGGCGGCGGGGGGCAGGTCGAGCCACAGGCGTTCGTTTTGCCACTGCACCTGTTCCGCAATCGCCAATGTCGCGGCTTCGAGCAGGCGATCGAAGGCCCGATCAGCCGTACGCCGGGCATCGTAATAGGCCTGGATCAGCATCAGGGAGCCAAGGAGTACCAGGGGGAGCAACAGCCACACCAGCAGTCGGCTGTAGAGACTTCGCGGCGCTCTCACGTCGACTCCAGTACGTAGCCCAGCCCCCGCACTGTGCGCAGAGCTACACGGCTACCCTTGAGCCTGCCTCTGAGCCGGTGCACATAGACCTCGATGGCATTGTCTCCCCTGACCTCGCCGGCAAACGCCTCTTCGCTCAGGCGGGCTTTGTCCACCGGCTCCCCGGCGTGGCGCATCAGGCAATTGAGCAGCCGCTGTTCGCGTGGCGGCAGATTCAGCGGCTCGCCCTCCAGCATGAAACGCTGGGCCACGGTATCCAGAACCAACGGGCCGACATGCAAGCTCTGGCCCTGAGGGTGACGACGCAACAGGGCTCGCACCCGCGCCTCGAGTTCGTCCAGGACGAAGGGCTTGGCCAGGTAGTCGTCGGCCCCCAGGTCGAGTCCCTTGACGCGATCTTCGATGGCACCGCGCGCCGTCAGGATCAGAACCGGGGTGGTCGAGTCGCGCTGACGCAGCTCGGCCAGTACATCGAGGCCGCTGCAGCCGGGCAGGTTCAGATCCAGCAGGATCAGGTCGAACCCGTGACCGGCCTGAGCAAGACGCTGACGTGCCAGTTCGCCATCGTCGATGGCCGTCACCTCATGGCCTTCCAGCTTGAGAGCGTCGCCCAGGGTTTCTGCGAGCAGTACGTCATCCTCGACCAGAAACAGTTTCATGCCGGTGTCCCCTCGTGCTGCTCCGTGGGGCGACGTTGAAGCTCCGCCGCTGCCCGTTCCAGCCATTGTTCGGCCCGTGTTGCTGACAGCCGACCACTGGGCCCCGAAAGCGTGAGCCATAACGATAGCCCGCCGACACCGGAAGAAAGCGGCGTGCAATACATCGAACCGCCCGGCAGTGCCAGGGCCGGCGGGCGGTCAGGCTCGATCGGCCAGCGCTCTCCGGGACGCAACTCATGTCGCAAGCGGGATTCGGGCAGGCTGACCAGGCGGCACTCGGCCTGGCCTGTGGCGACGTCGACCAAGGCTGCGGTTTCACCGCTGCGATGGGCCAGATCGTCGAGTATCGGTTGAACCCAGGCCGCCAAGTGTCGGCTGGGCAGATGACGGCGGGCCAGGCGTACCGGCGTATGCCCGAGGCGGTACCGCCCATCTTCGCCACGTTGGACGTAGTCGTAGCGTTCCAGCGAGCCGAGCAGGCGTAACAGCGTGCTCTTGTAGAATCCCGTGGCCTGGGCGAGATCGGCCAGGGTGAATTCCTCACAGGGGGAGTCGAACGCTTCGAGTATCGTCAACGCACGTTCGACGGCTTCGACACGATCCTGAGCCATGCAATGAGTCTCCGTGATGGCGTGTGATACGCCCCTTCTACTTTGGTCGCAATTGCTCTCGCAGCCGTTGACGGCATCGAAGCGGAGCCCTTAGCCTTCCATTCTAAGGAACGACGTTCTGCCTTACAGAATTGTAAGGTAGCGTCAGCTTCCCGACAAGCGTCAGCTTCCCGAAAATAGCTCGCTTCATTCACCGAGTCCGATTAAGACACCAAGGGGAAAAGAACAATGTCGATGAGTACGCCACTCAAGTTGTTCGCCGTTGCGGCACTGACCGTGACATCAAGCATGACCATGGCCTTCGAGCCACGAGGCAAGGTCGAATGTATCGCTCCTTCAGATCCGGGCGGCGGCTGGGACTTCACGTGCCGTAGCGTCGGCAATGTAATGCAGGAGCTGGATATCGTCCCGCGTAACGTCCAGACCGTGAACATGGCTGGCGCAGGCGGCGGAGTTGCCTACGCCCATACCGTGAGCAAGCGCGCCGGTGAAGAGCAGCTGTTGGTCGCTGCCTCGACGGCAACCACCACGCGTCTGGCTCAAGGCCAGTTCCAGGGTATGGATGCCGACATGGTCAACTGGATCGGAGCGCTGGGTGCCGACTATGGCGTGATCGCGGTATCCAAGGATTCCGACTACCAGGATCTCCCGTCGCTGATGAACGCGCTGAAGGACGATCCACGCAGCGTCAAGTTCGCCGGTGGTAGTGCCAAGGGTGGCTGGGACCATCTCAAGGTGCTGATCGCGGCTCAGGCGGCTGGCGTCGAAGCCCTCCCGCGCATTCCTTACCTGTCTTACAACAACGGCGGCGAAGCCATGACCCAGGTCGTGGGTGGTCACGTCGATGCTTTCACCGGTGACATCTCCGAAGCCCAGGGCTTCATGGAATCGGGCGATTTGCGTGTGTTGGCCGTTCTTGCCGAAGAGCGCCTGCCGGGCAAGTACTCGGATCTTCCGACTGCACGTGAGCAGGGCATCGATGCGCTCGGCCCCAACTGGCGCGGCTTCTACATGCCGGCGGATATCTCCGACGAAGCCAAGCAGTATTGGACCGACGCCATGGATACCATCTACGAGAGCGAAGAGTGGAAGAGCGTCATGGAGCAGAATGGCCTGATGCCGTTCCACATGAGCGCCGGCCAATTCGAGAACTTCGTCAAGTCGCAGATCCGTTCCATTGAAGATCTGTCCAAGGATATCGGGTTGATTCAGTAATGACCTTCAACGACCGCATTTTCGGGGTCCTGATGATCGTCCTGGCCGTCGCGTACGGCTGGGGCGCTTCTCAACTTCCCGAACCGTTTGGCGGGTCCGAGGCCGTCGGACCCGAGACCTTCCCGCTGCTGTTAGCGGCGGTGCTGGGTCTCTCGAGCCTCTACATGATCGTGCGCCCAGACCCGGATAATGCCTGGCCGTGGAACCGTACCGGCCTCGAGCTGATCATCGCCATCGTGGTACTGGTGCTCTATGCCATGCTCCTCCAGCCGCTCGGGTTCATCATCAGCACCCTGCTTGCGGTGGGCACTCTGTGCTGGCGCATGGGGGCCCGGCCGGTCAACGCCTTCGTCACTGGCGGGGTCGCCGGTGTCGTGGTGTTCCTGCTGTTCAATTTTGGGCTTGACCTCGCGCTGCCGTTGGGTCTGCTTTCATTCCTGGAGGTGAGCTGATGGAGACGCTAGGCTTTCTGATGGACGGCTTCGCTGTCGCCCTGCAGCCCCAGAATCTCATGTTCGGCCTGTTCGGGGCTTTTTTGGGCACCTTGATCGGCGCCTTGCCTGGCCTGGGGCCGGCCAATGGCGTGGCGATCTTGATACCGCTGGCCTTCACGTTGGGCCTGCCGCCTGAAACTGCGCTGATCATGCTGACCGCGGTCTATGCCGGGGCCATGTATGGGGGGCGGATCTCCTCGATCCTGCTCAATATTCCCGGCGACGAACCGGCCATGATGACCTGCCTCGACGGCTATCCCATGGCCCAGAAGGGCAAGGCTGCCGAAGCACTGGCCATCTCGGCCGTGGCCTCGTTCATGGGCAGCCTGATCGCCACCGTAGGCCTGATCTTGCTGGCCCCCATGCTAGCCAAATTTGCCCTCACGTTCGGCCCTGCAGAATATTTCGCCCTGTTCCTGCTGGCGTTCGCCACCCTGGGCGGCATTACCGGCAAGAATCCCATGAAGACGGTCGTGGCGGCCGCCATCGGCCTGATGATCGCCACCGTGGGTATCGATTCCACCGGGGTGCAGCGTTTCACCTTCAACGTGCTCGAACTCTATGAAGGTATCGATTTCATCATCGCCATCGTGGGGCTGTTCGCCATCTCCGAGCTGCTGTTCTTCATCGAGGAGCGGGCCGGTAGCGGCAAGGAGAAGATCACGGTCAACAAGCTGAAGCTCTCCTTCAAGGAAATCATGCACATCATGCCGACCAGCTTCCGCGGTGGTGTGCTTGGCTTCATTGCCGGCGTCTTGCCCGGGGCGGGCGCTTCGCTGGGTAGCTTTATCAGCTACACGCTGGAAAAGCGCCTCCTGGGCCGCAAGGGCTTTTTCGGCCAGGGAGATCCGCGCGGTGTGGCCGCGCCCGAATCGGGCAATAACGGTGCTTCGAGCGGTGCGCTGGTGCCCATGCTGACCCTGGGTGTGCCGGGCAGCGGTACCACGGCGGTCCTGTTGGCGCTGTTGATCTCGCTGAACATTACCCCGGGTCCGCTGATGTTCACCCAGAACGCGGACATCGTGTGGGGCGTGATCGCTGCGCTTCTGATCGGCAACTTCCTGTTGTTGCTACTCAACATTCCGATGGTGGGCATCTTCGTCAAGCTGCTCTCCGTACCGCCGATGTTCCTGCTGCCCATCGTTACCATGGTGGCGTTCGTGGGCATTTACTCGATCAGCAACACCACCTTCGATTTGTACTTCATGGTGGTCTTCGGCGTCGCGGGCTATATCTTCCGCAAGCTCGAGATCCCGCTGGTGCCGATCATCCTCGGGTTGCTGCTTGGGCCGGAGATGGAGAAGAACCTGCGTCACGCGTTGGATATCTCCGATGGCGATTGGACTATCCTGTGGAACAGTGGCCTGGCGATCGGGCTGTGGATCTTCGCCGCACTCGGCCTGATCCTGCCCTACGTCGTGGGTCCGATCCTGCGCCGTCGCATGCGTCAGCAAGTGGGCGAGGCAAGTTCGACATCCGACTGAGCCGTGCTTTCAAAGGGCTTCGAAGCCCATACAGCTTGAATCATTTTCTGCGCCGACCCTGTCGGCGCTTTTTTTACTACTGTAGCCAGACCGCCTACGGCCAAGGTCGGCATGACATCTTGCCCGTGCTCGCCTAGAATTCAATCGACCGTTTGAATTCTGTTCAGCCCGGAGATGCATCGATGGCCCGTTACCACGCCCCACTGCGCGATATGCGTTTCATATTGGAAGAGGTTTTCCAGGCCCCGCAGGAGTGGGCAGCCATGCCGGCGACCCAGGAACTGGGCATGGACCTCGTCGAGGCCATCCTCGAGGAGGGCGCGCGCGTGGTCGAGGCGGAACTCTTCCCTCTCAACCAGCGTGGCGATGCCGAGGGCTGCCGGTTCGAGGCGGGCCACGTCACCACGCCGGCCGGCTTCAAGGCCGCTTTCGAAACGTTGGCGGACGGTGGCTGGTGGGGGCTGGGCGGAAATCCCGATTATGAAGGGCAGGGCATGCCCAAGATGCTCACGGTCGCCTTCGAGGAGATGCTCTACGCTGCCAATACCAGCTTCGCCCTGTACCCGGCGCTGAATACCGGCGCGGCGTTGTTGCTGGATAGCCACGCCGACGAAGCCACCAAGCGTCTGTATTTGCTGCGCATGTATGCCGGCCAGTGGTTGGGCACCATGTGCCTGACCGAGCCACACTGTGGCACCGATTTGGGGTTGATCAAGACGCGTGCCATCCCCGATGGGGACGGGGCCTACCGTATCACCGGCAGCAAGATCTGGATTACCGGCGGTGAGCACGACATGGTGGAGAATATCGTTCACCTGGTGCTCGCCAAGCTGCCCGACGCGCCCGAGGGTAGCCGAGGGATCTCGCTGTTCCTGGTGCCCAAGGTCGAGGTCAACGACGACGGTTCCCTGGGTGAGCGCAATTCGCTGAGCTGCGGTGGGCTAGAGCACAAGATGGGCATCAAGGGCAGCGCCACCTGCGTAATGAACTTCGATGGTGCACGGGGTGTTTTGATAGGCGAGCCGCACCAGGGGCTGGCCACCATGTTCACCATGATGAATTACGAGCGGCTCTCTATCGGTATTCAGGGGCTGGGGCTGGGTGAAGTGGCTTACCAGAGTGCCATGGACTTTGCCCAGGAACGCTTGCAAAGCCGCGCCCCGGGCGGCGCCGAGGCGCCCGACAAACCGGCCGATCCGATCCTGGTGCACCCGGACGTGCGTCGCATGGCCCTCAACGTGCGCGCCTGGAACGAAGGGGGACGCGCGTTCGCGGCCTTCGTGGCCAGCCAGCTCGATCGCGCCAAGTTCCATCCCGACGCCGACCGCCGCGAACACGCCGAGGGGCTTGTAGCCCTGCTGACCCCGGTCGCCAAGGCGTTCCTGACCGACCGTGGCTTCGATGCCACGGTGGAGGCCCAGCAGATCTATGGGGGGAGCGGTTATTGCGTAGAGTGGGGCGCCGAGCAGTATGTGCGTGATGCGCGCATCGCCATGATCTATGAAGGCACGAACGGCATCCAGGCCATGGACCTGGTCGGGCGCAAGCTATTCCGTAACCGTGGCGCCTATGTTACCCACTTGGCCAAGGCCATACGCGACGACCTCGAACGGGCCGAAAACGAGTCCCTTGTCGAGAATTCAAGCGAGAGTCTTGTCGAATATCGGCGCGCCTGTGAAGAAGAGCTGTCCCGGCTCGAGCGTGTCACTGAGGGCCTGCTGGTTCGCGCCGAGGGCCGGCCCGAGGAGCTCGGTGCGGCGGCGGCCGACTACCTCGCCCTGGTAGGGTACGTCGCGTATACCTGGATGTGGTGGAAGATGGCACGGGCCGCTCAGCAAGGGCTGACGGGTAATGGCCAGGCAGGGGAGGACTTTTACCGGGCCAAGCTCGCCGTAGGTGAGCACTTCCTGCGGCGCATGCGACCCCGCACTCTCGCATTGGAAGCCCAGATCGAGGCCGGGGCCGCGCCCTTGATGGCGATGACCGAGACCGCGTTCTATCCGGAATGACAGGTTCGATCTCAGTAAATTGCAAAGACGCCAGCCTTAGGGCTGGCGTCTTCGTTTCGTAGGCAGCATTTCTAGTTTATCAGCGCACTTTATTAGCGAACTTCGCTGGTGCATGGCATGGGGCAGGTGCCCCAGATCGATGCCATTCGCCTTTTGCATCGCACCGCCATGGTGCGAAGCAGGCTCTTTAGTTCGAGCGTTATTCGATATAATTGATTGTTTAATCAGCTCTTTCGAAAAAATTCACCTTCTTGGCACACCCCTTGCGATAACAGTGAGACGACATCCATCCCGGTGTCATTCTCGCTGGAACTGATGCGATGAGAACAATGCAGACTCGCAAGGAGAATCGTGTGAAGAATTCGACGCTTTCCCCCCGTTGGCTGGCGGTGGCCCTGGCCTCCCTGGGCATGGCTGCCCCGGCACTGGCCCAGGAAGATCCCATCAAGGTCGGTATCCTGCATTCCCTTTCCGGCACCATGGCCATCAGTGAGTCGACCCTGAAGGACACCGTGGAGATGCTGATCGAACAGCAGAATGAGCAAGGTGGCCTGCTGGGCCGACAGCTCGAGGCGGTCGTCGTCGATCCGGCATCGAATTGGCCGCTGTTTGCCGAGCGTGCGCGTGAGTTGCTCGAGCAGAAAGAGGTTGACGTGATCTTCGGCAACTGGACGTCCGTCTCGCGCAAGGCAGTACTGCCGGTGGTCGAGGAGCTCAACGGTTTGCTGTTCTATCCCGTGCAGTACGAGGGCGAAGAGTCTTCCCAGAACGTCTTCTACACTGGCGCCGCGCCGAACCAACAGGCGATCCCGGCCGTCAACTACCTGCACGACCAGGTGGGTGTCGAGCGCTGGGTTCTGGCTGGCACCGATTATGTCTATCCGCGGACCACCAACCGCATCCTCGAGGCCTACTTGAAGGAGGAGTACGGCGTCGCGGATGAAGACATCATGGTCAACTACACACCGTTCGGTCACTCCGACTGGCAGAACATCGTCTCCGAAATCAATCGTTTCGGTAGCGAAGGCAAGAAGACCGCAGTGGTGTCGACCATCAACGGCGACGCCAACGTGCCGTTCTATCGCGAGCTATCCAACCAGGGTATCGATGCCGCCGACATCCCCGTCGTTGCCTTCTCGGTGGGTGAGCAGGAACTCTCCGGGATCGACACCGGGCCGCTGGTCGGTCACCTGGCCGCGTGGAACTACTTCATGAGCGTCGACAATGACGACAACTATGACTTCATCGATGCCTGGATCGAGCACACCGGCGATGAAGAATCGGTGACCAACGACCCGATGGAAGCGCACTACATCGGCTTCAACATGTGGGCCGAAGCCGTTCGCAAGGCCGGCACCACCGAGGTCGATGCCGTCAAGGACGCCATCATCGGCGTGACCGTGCCCAACCTTACAGGCGGCTATGCGGCGATGATGCCCAATCACCACATTACCAAGCCGGTGCTGATTGGCGAGATCCAGGACAACGGTCAATTCGACGTGGTCTGGCAGACGCCGTCCACCGTTGCGGGCGATGCCTGGTCCGACTACCTGCCCGGTTCGCGTGACCTGATCGCCGATTGGCGCAAGCCCATGGCGTGCGGCAACTTCAACGTCGCCGAAGGCACCTGTGGAGGCAGCACGGCCGCCGAGGAAGCCGAGGCTGCATTGGCCGAGTAACTTGCGAACCGAAAGCCACACCAAGCCAGGCCGGCAAGACCGGCCTGGCGATTGCGACACGCCACTCAACGTAATGACTGACCACAGGACACGCCCATGAGGATCACCCGGTTCCTCACCGCCTGGCTGACCGTACTCTTGCTGGCCTGGCTGCCCCTCGCGGCCTTGGCCCAGCAGGACGACCCTGGCCAAGCCCTGCTCGAATCCCTGGATACCCGCGCGTATGACGACAAGGCGGCGGCCATCCAGACCATCGCAGCAAGCGAGGACGAGCGCGCCCGCCGCTGGCTGGAAACGTTGCTCGACGGCAAGCTGCAACGCCACAAGGACACCGGCCGTTTCGTCATTGTGATCGACAATAGCGGACGCAACTGGCCGGCCATCGATGCGCTAACGTTCGAGGATGCCGGTGAAATATCGCGCCGCGACCTGGACCGCATCGGTATCAATAACGCGCTACGCAACCAGTTGCGCAGTGTACTGGCGGTGATCGATCTCTACGCCGAATCCGCCGATGTCCGCCTGGCTTCGGCCATGCGCTTGCTCGGTGAAGTCGATGAGACCCTGGCGGGATCCATCGACGACCTGATCGAGGAAGAGCCGGACGCCGAGGTGCGCCGTCGCCTGACCCAGGCCCTGGCCATCTATCGAGTCGAGAACGGGGAAACCGAAGCGGTCGAAGCGCTCGCCGGAAGCTTGCACCCGCGTGTGCGGGTCGCACTGGGCCGCGCCGCCGCCAGCGACGATCCGATCCTCGCGCAGTCCGCCCAGGCGGGCCTGGACGATATCGAACAGAATCTCAGAATCAACCGTGCCGCCGAAACGCTCTACTTTGGGCTGTCGATGGGCTCGGTACTGGTGCTGGCTGCGATTGGCCTGGCGATTACCTTCGGCGTCATGGGCGTCATTAACATGGCGCATGGCGAGCTGATGATGCTTGGGGCCTACACCACCTGGGCCATGCAGCAGCTACTCCCCGGCCAGCCGGGGTTGGCCTTGATCCTGTCGATTCCGGCCGGCTTCCTGGTCGCCGCCCTGGCGGGCGTGGCCATCGAGCGCAGTGTCATTCAATTCTTGAAAGGGCGCCCGCTCGAAACCCTGCTGGCGACCTTCGGGGTCAGCCTGATCCTCCAGCAACTGGTACGTACCGTGATCTCACCGCTCAACCGCACCGTGATTACCCCCGAGTGGATGAGCGGCTCATTGGTACTCAACGATGCCTTGTCGCTGACGCTCAACCGGCTCTATGTGATGGGCTTTGCCCTGGTGGTGTTCGTCGGCCTGATGCTGATCATGCGTCGTACCCGGCTGGGGCTGGAAGTGCGCGCAGTCACCCAGAATCGGGCCATGGCGCGCTCGATGGGTATTCGTGCCACGCGGGTGGACATCATGACGTTTGCCCTGGGCTCAGGAGTGGCGGGGCTGGCCGGTGTCGCCCTGTCGCAGCTGACCAATGTCGGCCCCAACCTGGGCCAGAGCTATATCATCGACTCGTTCATGGTCGTCGTGTTCGGCGGGGTGGGTAACCTGTGGGGCACCCTGGTGGCTGGCTTGTCGCTGGGCGTCATCAACCAGGTGCTCGAACCCTGGGCCGGCGCGGTGCTCGCCAAGATCATGGTGCTTGTCTTCATCATCCTGTTCATCCAGAAACGCCCCCGCGGACTCTTCCCGCAGAAGGGCCGGGCAGCGGAGGGTTAATCGTTATGCATTGGCTAGGACAACCCTTCAAGGAGCGCTCGACGCTCATCTTCCTCGGCGTGCTGCTGACGGCGCTTGTGGCAGTCACCGTGCTGCACCTGGTCGTGCCTCAGGGGCACCCGCTCTATGTCAGCGCGTATACCGTCAACTTGTTCGGCAAGTACCTGAGCTACGCCTTGCTAGCCGTGGCGGTGGATCTGGTCTGGGGCTATCTGGGTATCCTCAGCCTGGGCCATGGTGCTTTCTTCGCGCTTGGCGGCTATGCCATGGGCATGTACCTGATGCGCCAGATCGGTGAGCGTGGCGTCTATGGCCACCCGGTGCTGCCCGATTTCATGGTGTTTCTCAACTGGGACAGCCTGCCCTGGTACTGGTACGGCTTCGATTCGGCCTGGATCGCCTTCCCCATGGTGATGCTGGCGCCCGGGTTGCTGGCCCTGGTGTTCGGCTTCCTGGCATTCCGCTCGCGGGTGACCGGGGTCTACCTGTCGATCATTACCCAAGCCATGACCTTCGCCTTGATGCTGGCGTTCTTCCGCAACGAGATGGGCTTTGGCGGCAATAACGGCCTGACCGACTTCCGCGACATCCTGGGTTTCGACTTGCGCAGCGACCAGGTCCGGCTTGGGCTCTTCCTGGCCACAGGTATTGCCCTGGCGCTGGGCTTCGTACTGTGCCGGGCGATCGTCACCAGCAAGCTGGGGCGGGTCTGTGTGGCCGCACGCGATGCCGAAGCCAGAACCCGCTTTCTGGGTTATCGGGTCGAGCGGGTCCAGCTATTCGTGTTCGTGGTCTCGGCCATGCTCGCAGGTGTCGCGGGGGCGCTGTACGTCCCACAAGTGGGAATCATCAACCCCAGCGAGTTCTCGCCGCTGTTCTCGATCGAAATCGTGGTCTGGGTGGCGCTGGGTGGCCGTGCCACGCTGTATGGCGCGGTCATCGGGGCGATTCTTGTCAACTACGCCAAGACGGTATTTACCGGGATAATGCCCGATGCCTGGCTGTTCGCCCTGGGTGGGCTGTTCGTGCTGGTGACTGTGCTGTTACCCAAGGGGATTGCCGGCGTGCTGGCCTACCGGGTCAGGAAGCGTGGCGTGACGGAGAATGACGGCAAGGAGGCAACGGCATGAGTCTATTGCAAAGCATGGCCCAGCGGGACCGGGTCTTCGACTTCCTGGTACCTTCCGAATCACCGGTCGATGTGCGTCATGGCCCGATCCTGTACATGGAAGATGTGACGGTCAGCTTCGACGGCTTCAAGGCGATCAACGATCTCAACCTGACCATAGACGATGGAGAGCTGCGCTGCATCATCGGCCCCAACGGGGCCGGCAAGACCACCATGATGGATATCATCACCGGCAAGACCCGCCCGGATACCGGCTCTGTGTGGTTTGGCAGCCGGCATAATCTGCTGACCCTGAGTGAGCCCGAGATAGCCCGGCTGGGGATCGGTCGCAAGTTTCAGAAGCCCACCGTATTCGAGGCGCTCACCGTCTTCGAAAATCTCGAATTGGCCATGGCCACCGACAAGCGCGTCCTGCCGACCCTGATGGCAAGGATGAACGGCGACATTCGTGACCGCATCGACGAAGTGCTGGGCATGATCGGGCTGGAAGCACAGTATCGCCAGCCAGCCGGCATCCTGTCGCATGGGCAGAAGCAGTGGCTAGAGATTGGTATGCTGCTCATGCAGCGCCCCCGCCTGCTGCTGGTCGACGAGCCGGTGGCCGGCATGACCGAGCAGGAGATGGAGCGGACCGCCGAGCTCTTGACCGGCCTGGCCGGCAAGCAATCGGTAGTCGTGGTCGAGCACGATATGGGCTTCGTGCGCTCGATTGCCCGCAAGGTGACGGTATTGCACCAGGGCAGTGTGCTGGCCGAGGGCACCATGGACCAGGTACAGAGTGATCCCAAGGTCATCGAGGTCTACCTCGGCGAAAGCGAGGAGGCGGCCTGATGCTCAAGGTTCACAAGCTCAACCAGTACTATGGCCAGAGCCATACCCTGTGGGACCTGGAGGTCGATATACCGCAAGGTGAGTGCACCTGTGTGATGGGGCGCAATGGGGTGGGCAAGACCACCTTGCTCAAGTGCGTGATGGGCGAGGAGGCCACCCGCGATGGCAGTATTCGCTTTGCCGAGGAAGTCGAACTGACCGAGCGCCGGGTCGAGGATCGTTCGCGGCTGGGCATCGGTTATGTCCCCCAAGGGCGTCAGATATTTCCGATGCTCACCGTGGAGGAGAACCTGCGCACCGGGCTGGCGGCGCGTCGGGACGGCATGCGTACGATCCCCGAACGCATCTACGAACTGTTCCCGGTGCTCAAGGAAATGCGTCATCGTCGGGGCGGCGACCTGTCCGGCGGTCAACAGCAACAGCTCGCCATTGGCCGGGCACTGGTACTCGAGCCGCGACTGCTTATCCTCGACGAGCCGGGGGAGGGCATCCAGCCCAATATCGTTGCACAGATTGGCGAGGTGATACGCCGGCTGATCGCCGAGGATGGGTTGACGGTCCTGCTGGTCGAGCAGAAGCTGCCCTTTGCCCGCAAGTACGCCGACCGTTTCGTGATCATGGACCGTGGCCGCCAGGTCGCCAAGGGGCCGATCGGCGAGCTGTCCGATAACCTGATCAAACAGCACCTGACGGTATGACGCCCTACGAGACACTCACACCTATCGACCCGAGACACGGTGAAGGCTCAGGCCACCGATTCGATGCAGGCCGTCGCTGGGCGGCCTCATTGTCGCTCGCCTTTACCGCTCGCGAGAGTGGCGATGCGTCGGTGACACGCCTGACTCGCGCCCGCCATCACGGGCCCTTGCGGGTGCAGCGCCCTTTCTACCCCGAGGGCAAGGCCGAGGCCTGCCATGTCTATCTGTTGCATCCGCCCGGTGGGCTGGTGAGCGGCGATGAGCTGCGCATCGATGCCGAGGTGGGCGAGGGCGCGCACGCCTTGTTGACCACGCCCGCGGCAGCCAAGTTGTACAAGGCCGATAGCCACGGCGTGGCCTGGGGCCAACACACACGCCTTACGGTGGCTGAGGGCGGCATTCTCGAGTGGTTGCCCCAGGAAACGCTGTGCTTCGATGGTTCGCGCGGGGAGCAGTCCACCCATGTGGAATTGCATGGAGAAGCTCGCTGCCTGGGCTGGGAGATCATGGCCCTGGGGCGTCCTGCAAGCGATTTGCCCTTCGTGTCCGGGCGTGTGGAGCAGCGCTTCAGCCTACTTCGAGACGGCAAACCACTCTGGCTGGAGCGGCAGCCACTGGATCCGACGCACCCGCGTTTCACCGGTTACTGGGGACAGGGCGGCGCGACCGTTCAAGCCACGCTATGGGCAGTAGGGCTCAGGGATTTCCAGCCCGCCATTGAGGCGCTTCGCGAGGCATTGCCCACTGCACCTCACTGGGCCGTGACCCATCGCCATGGCGTGTTGTTGCTGCGCTACCTGGGGCAGGAGCGAAACCAGGCCTGGGACATTTGCCAGCGAGCCTGGGAAATCCTGCGTCCGTTCCTCATCGAGCGAGAGGCCCACGTACCGCGGATCTGGTTGACGTGACAGGACTAGTGAGGTTGTAGGAGCGCAGATTTCTGCGCGAAGCAGTGACCTCGCACAATGAATAAATGCTCCTGCAAACGATGGTCAGGGTGTTGTAGGAGCGCACAGTCCGGCGATCCGGCTTGCTGCGCGATGAATTGATACGAAACGACAAGAGGCAACTGCCCATGGAACTGACCCCAAGAGACAAGGACAAGCTGCTGCTGTTCACCGCGGCGCAGCTGGCCGAGCGACGTAAGGCCCGCGGGCTGAAGCTCAACTATCCCGAGGCGGTGGCGATGATCAGCTTCGAGATCATGGAAGGCGCCCGCGACGGCAAGAGCGTGGCCGAATTGATGAGCTATGGGCGCGAAATTCTCACGCGTGACGATGTCATGGAGGGAATCGCCGAGATGGTCGATGAGGTGCAGGTCGAGGCAACGTTCCCCGACGGTACGAAACTCGTGACTATTCATGAGCCAATAGTTTAAGGAGCCTTCCATGATTCCCGGTGAGTACCAATTGAAGGACGGCGAGATCGAGCTCTGCGCAGGCCGCGAGCGGATCACCGTCGACGTCGCCAATACCGGCGACCGACCGATTCAGATCGGCTCGCACTACCATTTTGCCGAGGCCAATCCGGCGTTGCGCTTCGATCGCGACAAGGCGCACGGCTATCGACTCGACGTGGCGGCGGGCACGGCAATTCGCTTCGAGCCCGGCCAGACCCGCGAGGTCACGTTGATTCCGTATGCCGGCGCCCGGCAGATATATGGCTTCCGCGGCGAGGTCATGGGGACACTGGACGGAGGTCGGCCATGAAGCCCACCAACACCATTACACGCCAGGCCTACGCTGACATGTACGGTCCGACGACCGGCGATCGGGTGCGCCTGGGCGACACCGAACTGTGGATCGAGGTCGAGCGCGACGCCACCGTATATGGCGACGAGGTCAAGTTCGGCGGCGGCAAAGTCATCCGCGATGGCATGGGTCAGAGCCAGCGCGTCGATGACTCAGTAATGGATACCGTGATCACCAATGCGCTGATTCTCGATTGGTGGGGGATCGTCAAGGCGGATGTCGGCCTCAAGGCCGGGCGTATCGCCGCCATCGGCAAGGCGGGCAATCCCGATACCCAGCCAGGTGTGGAGATCGTCATCGGCCCGGGTACCGAAGTGATCGCCGGCGAAGGCAAGATACTCACTGCCGGAGGGATCGATTCGCATATTCACTTCATCTGCCCGCAGCAGGTGGAAGAAGCCCTGATGAGTGGCATCACAACCATGCTGGGTGGCGGCACGGGGCCGGCGACCGGCTCGAACGCGACGACCTGTACGCCAGGGGCCTGGCATATCGGCAAGATGCTGCAGGCGGTCGACGACTTGCCGATGAACATCGGTTTTCTGGGCAAGGGCAACGCCAGCTTGCCGGAGGCCCTGGAGGCCCAGCTCGATGCGGGCGCCATGGGGCTCAAGCTGCATGAGGACTGGGGAACCACGCCCGCGTCCATCGACAACTGCCTCAGTGTGGCCGACAAGTACGACGTTCAGGTAGCGATCCATACCGACACGCTCAACGAGTCGGGCTTCGTCGAGGATACGCTGGCTGCCTTCAAGGAGCGCTGTATCCATACTTACCACACCGAAGGTGCAGGGGGCGGTCACGCACCCGACATCATCACGGCGTGTTCCAAGGATTACGTGCTTCCGTCGTCGACCAACCCGACGCGGCCCTACACGGTCAACACCATCGACGAGCATCTCGACATGCTGATGGTGTGTCACCACCTCGACCCCAACATTCCCGAGGACGTGGCCTTTGCCGATTCGCGTATCCGTCGCGAAACCATCGCCGCCGAAGATATCCTGCATGACTTGGGCGTGATCTCGATGATCGCCTCGGATTCCCAGGCCATGGGCCGCGTCGGCGAGGTGGTCTGCCGTACCTGGCAGACCGCCCACAAGATGAAGGTTCAGCGCGGCCTGCTCCCCGAGGACGAGACGCTGGGCGCCGACAACTTCCGGGCCAAGCGCTACATCGCCAAGTACACCATCAACCCGGCAATTACCCATGGCATCAGCCATGAAGTCGGTTCGGTGGAAGTCGGCAAGCTGGCTGATCTGGTGCTGTGGGATCCTGCCTTCTTTGGTGTGAAGCCGGCGCTGCTGATCAAGGGCGGCATGATCGCCGCGGCCCCCATGGGTGACCCTAACGCCTCGATCCCCACCCCGCAGCCGGTGCATTATCGTTTCATGTTTGGCGCGTTGGGGCGGGCTGCAAGCGCCACACGTTTGACCTTTGTCAGCCAGGCGGGCTTGAAGGCGGGTATCAAGGAGACGCTGGGGCTGCATAGCCAACTTGCTGCGTGCCGGAACGTACGCAACGTGCGCAAGAGCGACATGAAGCTCAATGAGGCTTGCCCGGACATTACCGTCGACCCGCAGACCTACGAGGTGCATGCCGATGGCGAGCTCCTGACCTGCGAGCCGGCTACCGAGCTGCCGCTGGCGCAGCGCTACCATTTGTTTTAAGCAATGGCTGCGCGAGCGTATCGCTTTGTCGCGCGGTGCTCAAAATTCTCTTGTAGGAGCGCAGATGTTTTCTGCGCGATGAATTCAAGAACGCACGGCCGGCGGTCGGGGACCCTTGCAAACCTCTCGCGCAATGAATTGCGCTCCTACAACCCCGGATGGCTTGTCGAATGTCGTGGCACGGGTAGGAGCGCACGGTCCGGCGATACGGATTTCTTCGCGATGAATTCTGGTGCGAGGACTGATTCAAGCCACATAAATCTCAAGCCTGAGCCACGAAAGGAAGACCCATGCTGAAACTGATCGAACGCCTGGAGGCACAGTCCGACATCATGCCCGACGACACGCTGACGCTGCCCTTTGAGCTGCGCATTCGCGGGCGGCTCAAGGCACAGAGCGACAGTGGCCGCGAACTCGGCCTGTTCCTCGACCGCGGCCCGGTACTGCGGGATGGTTCATTACTCAGGGCGGAAAGCGGCGAGATCGTACGTATCAATTCCGCCGTCGAGCCGGTGGCCACGGCCTGGACCGCCCCCGGCCTGCCCTTGGCACGGCTGGCCTACCATCTGGGCAACCGCCACGTGCAGCTGGCCCTGGGCGAGAACGAGGTGAACGGCGAGCGGCGGGGCTGGGTACGCTTCCCGCCGGATCATGTGCTCGAAGAACTGGCCGAACTGCTCGGGGCGCGTATCGAGCATCACGAGGAACCGTTCGACCCCGAGCCGGGCGCCTATACCCAGCTCGGTCATTCCCACGCCCATGACCATGGTCACGCTCACGACCATCCCCACGAGCACGACCATGCTCACTGAGGCGACCAGCGACACAGCCGACCTGGTACAAGGCGGCGACCTGGCGCTGCTCGGCCTCATGCAACTGGTCAGCCCGGCGCTACCCATCGGGGCCTTTGCGTTCTCGCAGGGGCTCGAAAGCGCCTTCGAACTGGGTTGGGTCACCGATGAGGCAAGTCTCGGCGCATGGCTCGAAGGGGTGCTCGGAGACGGGCTGGCGCGCTGCGAATTACCCGTGCTGGCCCGCTTGCAAACGGCGTGGAGTCAGGCTGAGGGTGAGGCCATCGTCGCCTGGAACGATTGGCTGCATGCCAACCGGGAGACGGCCGAGCTGGCCTCCGAGGACTTGCGGCTGGGGGCCTCGCTGGCACGTCTGCTGGGCAGTCTCGAGTTGCTGCCGAGTTCGCCTGCGTTACCTGACGACGCCGGCTACGTCACGGTCTTTGCCTGGGCGGCCCATGTGCGTCGCGTGCCGACACGCCAGGCCCTGCTGGGGTTTGCCTGGGCCTGGCTCGAGAACCAGTTGGCAGTGGCCTGCAAGGCGCTGCCGCTTGGCCACACCGCCGCCCAGCGGTTGATCGAGCGGCTGCGTCCCGCGTTAGTCACCGCAGTGGATGAGGCGTTAGCCTTGAGGGACGAGGCGCTTGGCCCGGTACTGCCCGGGCTGGCGCTGGCGAGTGCCTTGCATGAAACCCAGTATTCGCGGCTGTTTCGAAGCTAGTGTTGGTTGTAATAGTGCTGGAATTCATCGCGCAGAAAATCTGCGCTCCTACCAAAACCAATGCCAAGGCCAGTTAAGGCGCACACGGTCCGGCGATCCGGATTTTCTGTGCGATGCCGAATATGACAGAGCCTAAACAGAACACTGAAAGGAGAACCCAATGAACCATTGTTTGCGTGTCGGGGTGGGTGGCCCGGTCGGCTCCGGCAAGACCGCGCTTCTCAAGCAGCTGTGTCTGGCGCTGCGTGATCATTACGATATTGCCGTCGTCACCAACGATATCTATACCCGCGAAGACGCCGACTTCCTGCTCAAGCACGATGCGCTACCGGCGGATCGTATCCTGGGTGTGGAGACCGGGGGTTGCCCGCACACGGCCATCCGCGAGGATGCCTCGATGAACCTGGCCGCCATCGACGAACTGCAGGCGCGCCACCCTGGGCTCGAGCTGGTCCTGGTCGAATCGGGCGGCGACAACCTGTCGGCGACCTTCAGCCCCGAACTCTCCGACCTGACGCTGTACGTCATCGATGTCTCCGCCGGTGACAAGATTCCACGCAAGGGCGGCCCCGGCATCACCAAGTCGGACCTGTTGATCATCAACAAGATCGATATTGCCGAGCAGGTGCATGCCTCGCTGGACGTAATGGAACGCGATTCGAAAAAGATGCGTGGCGAACGCCCGTTCGTGTTCACCAATCTGTACGATGGGGTGGGCCTGGAGACGATCATCCAGTTCATTCTTGACCGGGGCATGCTACCTGAGCGTCGTCCCCAGGCGGTCAGTGACGCCAGCTAGGCCACATTCTCTTCATATCATGCCTGACAACGCCCGAGCCATCGGGCGTTGCTTTTTTTAGTCGACGTTGAATATGGTAATTTCTGCATAGTTGGTTGCCTTGCAGTGCAATAAATTCTTGACTTGCCTAGGTTTGCATTTCATCGTTCGTAGCATGACGGGGCAGGGGAATCCCCCTTGGATAGCCTGGTACGGTAACGCCGAGACACCAGACGGGTTCGTCGTGTCGTAACGAAGGTCTATGAGCGCAGGATGAAGAAGGCACCCCCAAAGAACTCGAAGGGCCACCATGTCGCAGCGCTCAATCGTGCCTGGGCATTTGCCAGTCGCTGCAATCATGCCCTCATCCATATGAGCGATGAGCCCTCCCTGCTGAAAGATATCTGTAATCTCGCCGTCGAGGTGGGGGGCTACCGTATGGCCTGGGTGGGCTACGCGCTCAATGATCCCGCCCGGACCATCATGCCCCAGGCCTCGGCAGGTGCCGAACTGGGGTACCTAGAGGAAGTGCACGTCAGCTGGTCCGAGGCCGTGCCAAATGGCTGTGGTACCGCAGGTCGCGCGGTGCGTGAAGGTACGCCCCAGATCATTCCTGACCTGAGCGAGGCGCCTGATTTTCAACCCTGGCGAGAAGCAGCACGTGTACGCGGGTTTCAGAGTATCGTCACCCTGCCGCTCAAGGATCAGCAGGGGCCCTTCGGTATTCTTACCCTCTTTCAGGGCGATGTTCAGCCGGTCGGGGAGGAAGAGCTCCAGCTACTTCAAGAACTGGCCGACAACCTGGCCTTCGGTATCGTCACCCTGCGCTCGCGCCGCGAACAGGAGCGTGTACAACAAGCCGTACTGAGCATCGCTTCGGCCGTATCCAGCCGCAGCGGTGATGCCTACTTCGATCACCTCGTGTCCCATATGGCTTCGTCCCTCGAAGGCGATGCCGCGTTTATCGCCCTGGTGGACGAGACCGAGCCCAACTCGGCCCTGACCCTGGCCGCGCTCATCGATGGCCAGCCGGTCGAAAATTTCCGCTACGTCCTGACGGGGACGCCCTGCGAACGCGTGCTTCTCGAAAGCGAATGTGTCGTCAGGGATCGTGTCGTCGACGTACTTCCCAAGGATTCCCGCGAGGCGCTGAGTTGGGCGCGGGGCTACGTCGGCCGTCGTCTGGACAATGCCGACGGCGCGCCTATCGGACTGCTGGTCGTGATGTACCGTGAGCCGCTCATCGATGCGGCATTCGCGCTTTCGGTCATGCGAATCTTCGCCGCAGGGGCTGCGGCGGAGCTCGAGCGCCAGAGCGGCGAGGCACGCATGCGTCGGCTGGCCTTCTACGATTCGGGGACGGGCCTACCCAACCGTACCCAGTTCATGCAGCAGCTTCAGGTGGCGATGAGCCATGCCAACCGCGCCAGCACCAAGCTGGCGTTGCTGTTTCTCGATCTCAATCATTTCAAGGACATCAACGAAACCCAGGGCCACGATATCGGCGACAAGGTTTTGGTCGCCGTTGCCGAGCGGTTCCTGGGAACGCTCGGCGGCGGCGAGTTTCTGGCCCGCTTGGGTGGCGATGAATTCGTGGTGATGATCGAGGACGCTGGCCGTCCTCAGGCTGAGCAGCTCGTACTGCGGCTCAAGCAGTCGCTTTCGACGCCGGTCGAGATTCGGGGCCACGCGTTCACGCTGGATGCCAGTATCGGGGTCGCCTTTTATCCGGAGCATGGCCAGACGCCCAGCGAGTTGCTCAAGAGTACCGATATCGCCATGCATCGTGCCAAGCAGGACGGTGAAGGCTATTGTTTCTTCGCGCCGCGCCTGGGCGAGAAAGTCTCGCGCCGGTTGATCCTCGCCAAGCGATTCATTGCCGCGCTCAACGAAGGGCGGCTGACGCTCTATTATCAGCCCCAGGTCGATCTGGAGTCCGGCGAGCTGGTGGGCGCCGAGGTGTTGTGCCGTTGGTATGACGATGAGCTGGGGTGGGTGAGTCCCGCCGAGTTCATACCGGTGGCGGAAGAGCGGGGGCTGGCCTCGGCGTTAGGCACTTGGGTCACGGAAACAGTGTGTCGCCAGAGCCTTGCCTGGCGATCGCAGGGACGCGAATTCGCCGGCCTCTTGAGTATCAACGTCGCGGCCCAGCAGTTCGAGGATATGCTGTTTGCCGAGCGTATGCGTGGCATCGTGGCGGCCAATGGGGTCTCACCGGAGCGTATCGTTCTGGAGCTGACCGAAGGCGGTTTCATGCGTGAGCCTGAGCAGGCAGTGTGGTTGACCCACGAACTCAAGCGCGCCGGGTTTGGCCTGGCGATCGACGATTTCGGCACGGGCTACTCGTCGCTGGCCTATCTCAAGCGCTTCGCCGCCGATACCCTCAAGATCGACATGTCCTTCGTGCGCGACATGCTCACCGATCCCCATGATCACACCATCGTGACGACCATCATTGCCATGGCCAAGAGCCTGGGTATGCAAACCGTGGCCGAGGGCGTGGAAACCCAGGGCCAGGCGGAAGCGTTACGGAAGCTGGGCTGCGATCAAGGGCAGGGCTACTATTTTGGCAGACCAACGGATGCCGACAGCTTCGCCGAACAGTGGCTTCTTGGTGCGCCGACAGGCGCACGTTGAGACTCGCTAGACCCCCTCGAGGCACAAGCGATCCCGTCCCTCGTGCTTGGCCTGATAGAGCAGGGTATCGGCACGGTTCAGGAATTCACGCGCCGAGCCATCCTTGCTTGCCAGTTCGGTCACCCCCAGGCTCAACGTGTACCGAATGAAGGCCGATGCCTCGCATATCGCATGGTTACGGTTGACCTCCCAAATACGTTCGGCCACCTGCCTGGCTTCGTCGAGGGTAGTGTCCGGCAGGATGATCACGAATTCCTCGCCGCCGAAACGCGCGAACAGATCGTGGGCGCGCAGCTCGCGGCGGGTCACCTGGGCAATCTCGATCAGTACACGGTCCCCCGTGAGGTGACCGTAGGTATCGTTGATCTGCTTGAACCGGTCGATATCGAACAGAATAAGCGAGAGCGGACGCCCGTGCCTGCGTGCACGCTGGTATTCGCGGTGAAAATGCGCTTCGAACTGCCGACGGTTGTCGATGCCCGTCAGGCCGTCCTGTTCCGCCTGCTGGCGCAACAGCGTTTCACTGCTTCGCCGCAAGCCGATCTCCTGCGCCAGGCGGCGGTTCGTCAGGTGTAAATAGCTGGCAATACTCAAGGCGACTGCGAACACTATCCATCCGAGCGTAGGCCAGAAATTACCTAGGAGGCCATCGACGCCCGCGGTATCCCAGGCCGCCGCCGGGGGGGCGGTTTCAGGCACATAAAGAAACGTGCTGAGGTCAAGG
The DNA here is from genome assembly GCF_000759345.1 of Litchfieldella xinjiangensis. Lineage (GTDB taxonomy): Bacteria > Pseudomonadota > Gammaproteobacteria > Pseudomonadales > Halomonadaceae > Litchfieldella_A > Litchfieldella_A xinjiangensis. The sequence continues at coordinate 412,010 of NZ_JPZL01000004.1, read as the reverse complement.
TCATCGATGAGCTCGAGTTCTTGGTAGATCGTAGCGATATCCGACCAGCGCGAGACATTGCTATAGCCGATCTCGATCAGCTCGGGCTGCATCAGTTCTCGGATTCTGGCCGCTTCGTAGAGAAGAAAATCCTTATCGTAATCGGCGTGGCGGGGTGGGTAGTGTTCGAGGATCAGCGTGGCGATCTCCTCGGGATTCGCCATGGCGTATTCCCACCCCTTCAGGACGGCCTTGCGAAAGGCCGCGACCCGTTCGGGATGCGACTCGATGACACCGCGCCGGGTGAAGAGCGTTTGCCCATAAAAATCCACACCATAATCGCGGGGTGATATTTCGATGGGCGTTTCGCCCCGTTGACGGACGAAGTAAGCCTGATCGGTCGAGAACGCCGAGGTCAATTGCGTTCGGCCCGCGATCAAGTCGTCGATATTCCAGGTGGGGGTCAGGTTGTTCAGCTGCTGCGCGTCGAGACCGGCCTGGCGAAACGCCGCCAAGGTCTCGGCACTGACGCGCTTGTCGCCCCCCTCGCGGGGAAGCGTCACGGTAATGGGCCGTGTGCCGATCTCCTCGAGTGTCGTGAAGCCGTAGCGCTCCAGTGTCAGGAACACCAGCGGTGAGCGCTGCATGATGTTGGCCAGCACCACGACCGGCAAGCCATTGCTGTGATGAATCAACAGATCGGAGCGCGAGACGCCGAAATCGGCACGACCCGAGACCACTTCGTCCACGGGGTCGACGGCTTGCCCCGTGGCATCGTAGCCGCCATGACGAATCTCGACATCCAGCCCGGCCTCGCGGAAGTAGCCCTGCGCCTCGGCGGCATAGTAACCGGCGAACTGGAATTGGTGGTGCCAGATCAGCTGCAGCGATACCGGGGCGAGGGGCGTATCGCTTTCCGGCGCCTGAGCCAGGCACAGGGGCAGCCCCACCAGAGCAAGGATCAAGCCCAAGGTCAGTTTCCGAATGCCTGTTCCCCACATCACGTCGCGTCCTGCCACGTAAATCCCTGTCATGTAGTGTTTATTTAAGTAACACCAAGGCTAGACCAGAAATGCACCGCAGCGTGAGTCCAAATTTGGCTGGCGCTATGGTATGAGCAACGTGCTGTCAACGCTGAGAAAGGCACTGCACTATGGTCTTATGCAGTGTCCGCTCGGCGAGCCGATATAGCGAGGGAATGTTCAATTCCCCGTTAGGAGCGCGTCCTATATGCCCCGTAGACACCCCCTCACCAAGCGCGCCCTGAGCTTGCAGGGCAAGATGCTGCTGCTCGTGCTCGTCCCCATGCTCTTGGTCACCGTGGCCCTGGTGAGCCTGGCTTCGTATGACCGTTATCAGGATACCCAGGCGACGCTCGCCGAACAGCGCGCCGAGCTGATCGAGACCCGCCAGCTTGCGGTGCGCAACATCGTTGAAGTCGCCAAGTCCTCGATAGCACCGATCGTGGCGTCAGCTGGCCCCAACGATATTCAGGCCCAGGAACAGGCCAAGGCCATCCTGCGTAACATGCGCTTCGATGACGGCAACTACGTCTTCGTTTATGGCTTCGATGGTACCAACCTGGTCACGGCACCCATGCCGGAGCGGGAAGGCACTAATATGCTCGAGGTGAAGGACAGTAACGGCAGCTTCCTGATCCGGGACATGATCGAGATTGCCAAGACCGGAAAAGGCGACTTCTATCAATACCACTGGCCCTATCCCGGCACGGGCGAGATCGAACAGAAGTACTCCTATGCCGATGGCATCGCCAAGTGGGGGTGGATGCTCGGCGCCGGTGTCTACATTACGGGCATCGACGCGGCCATGGCCGACATCGAAGCCGCTGCTGCAGCTAGCCTTAAGCGCTCCATCTGGCTGGCGATCGGGGTCGGTGCGCTGATGTTCGTGGGCGCAGGCCTGGTTGCCTACACCCTGGTCCGTCGTACCGTTCAGCCGATCCGGCGCACGGCCGCGGCCATGCAGGATATTGCCAAGGGCAAGGGCGACCTGACACGACGCCTGGCCGTCGAGAGCCGGGACGAAATCGGTGAACTCGCCAACCAGTTCAACGCCTTCGTGGCACGGATGCAGGAAACGCTGCGCGATGTACGGGCGAGCACGACCCACGTCTACCAGGCAGCGGGTGAAATCGCCCAAGGTAGCGAGGAGCTTGCCTCACGCACCGATCAGGCGGCGGCCAACCTGCAGGAGACCTCGGCCTCGATGGAGGAGATCACGGCGACCGTCAATCACAGTGCCGACTCGGCCCAGCAGGCCAACCAACTGGTGCTGGCGACCGCCGAAGTGGCTCGGCAGGGCGAATCGTCGATGTCCCAGGTGGAGCGCACCATGAATGACATCAATAGCTCCGCCGCCAAGATCAGCGACATCATCAGCATGATCGACTCCATCGCATTCCAGACCAACATTCTGGCACTGAATGCCTCGGTGGAGGCCGCACGCGCCGGTGAGCATGGCCGGGGCTTTGCCGTGGTCGCCCAGGAGGTACGTATCCTGGCCAGCCGTTCCAGTGATGCCTCCCGCGAGATTCGCCAGCTCATCGATACGTCGGCCTCGCATACGCGGACCGGTGCGGACTTGGTGCGCCATGCCGGCGAGACGATGCGCGAGATCGTTGCCAGCGTATCGCGGGTCACCGACGTGATCGGCGAGATCAGCGCAGCGGCCAAGGAGCAGAGCAGCGGCATCGGCCAGGTCAATACCGCGGTCAGCGAGATGGATACCATGACGCAGCAGAACGCGTCCATGGTGCAACAAACGTCCAGCGCCGCCGGCGACATGCGTCATCATGCCGAACGCTTGAACGCCCTTATCGGAAGCTTCGTGCTGGGTGATGATGCCGAGGGGCAATCCCATACATCTCACGGGCAGGCATCGCGCAGGCAGGCAGCGTTCCCCTCGCAGCGGCAAGCCGCGCTCCCCGCTGGGGCAGCAGGGAAGAGCGCCGACAAGAGAGCGACCAAGACGATGCAAAAGGCTGACGCCGAGGCCTGGGAAGCGTTCTAAACCACGAGCATTCCTAACGCGCACACCAGACCGCCCGGCATAGCCGGGTGGTCTGCTTGTAATTATTCATATATATCTTTCCTGTGAGCTGCCCTGACTACCAGAACGGTTAAACAATGGTCGTCAAGCTTGCAGATGATTCGGTAGTTCCCCACTCGGTAGCGCCACAGTTCGGTTAGCTCACCTTTAAGTGCTTTACCCAATTGTCTTGGATGCTCTAGAGCAATCACGCGTTCTTCAAGGTACTGTCGGATACGCTTACGCTGTTCCGGATCGATCTTCTTGAAACTCTTTCGGGCCGATTCCAGGTATTCAATCTTCCATGTCACGCCAGAACTCCTCTGACGTCAGAGTACGGTCTCGGCCTTGGCGAAGCTGCTCGAGCGCGCGTTCTGCGAGATAGGCATCTTCAAGATCGTCAAGATGATCCTCAATGAGCTTACGTAGATAAAAAGTTTTTGTGCGCCCGGTGGCCTGGGCCAGATGGTTAAGGCGGGTCTCGAGGTCATGATCGAGGCGAAGGCTGATAGCCATGGAAGCGGTCTCTTTGTATTACATGTATTCAATGTATCTCAGACCATGAGTCGAGACAAGGCTATGACACTGGCGGAACTCGCCCGTGAACGGAGCTTGAGGAACGGGCAATAGCAGCAGCGAAGCCACCGTCACCCGAGTCGACTGAGCGCCTCGATCGATTCGAACTTGCCGCTGCTGCTGAACGTGAGCCGGTAAATACCATGTACACCATCGCGGCCAACGATGCGGCGCAGTGCCATGGCCGGAAACTGCACGCGACGGCCATCAATACTCTGAGCATGTACCTCTCGAGCCACGCCCGCGTAATGAGCCAGGCATTCGTCACGGGTCAGGTCGATCACCACATCGATACTGGGCATAGATTCGCCAATTTTTCTCTTCCAGTGTATAGAGTGCCATCCATTGCCATTGCTTGATGAGGCGCCATGCCTGCCACCCTCGTGTAGGAGCGCAGCTATTGCTGCGCGAGCTTATCGGATGACTCGCCAGAAGCCTATAACCCCTCGCGCAGCCGAGCTGCGCTCCTACAGTAGCCTGGATGGCTAACCCAAAAGGCAAGACTCTGGGGTTGTAGGAGCGCGCGGTCCGGCGATACGGATCTCTGCGCGGGCTTTTTGAAGGTAATGCCAGGCGCATGCAACCCCACGTTGGCGTTCCAAGAAGCGTTTACTTACCGGCTTGCCTGGGCAGGGTGGCTACCCGATACTTTACCGTATTGGGAACCTACCCCTAAATGCGATGCCAGTTTGGCAAGGAAAGCCCTATGCAGATCGCTCCCGTAGTCAACCACGCCGCTATCGCCTTGCGCCAGACGACGCAAGTCAGCCCGGCTGGGCGCAGTGCAAGCGCTCCTGAGGGGCGCCCCGGTAGCCAGGTCACCGGCGGTGCGGCACATGTCGAAGAGGTCCGTAGCCGTCAGGCTGGCTATCGCTTCGAGAGTCCCGCGACGCCCAGTTCAAGAACGGCTCAGGACGAGACGAAAGAAGGGCAGGCGCCAGTTTATACAGCCAAAGGGGAAGAACCCGATCCTCAGCGCCACCAGGGGGTAGCCCCCCGGGCGCCCAACGGCGAATCGCTAAGCGTCGAGCAGCTCGCCCACCTGGAACAGCTCAAGGTCACTGACCGCGCAGTACGCCAGCACGAGATGGCCCACCAGATCGCCGGTGGGGCCTATTCAGGCGGCGCTAGCTACGAGTATGAAGTGGGCCCTGACGGCAAGCGTTATGCCGTAGCGGGGGAGGTGTCGATCGATTGCGGCCCCATCAAGGGCGATCCGCAAGCCACCATCGCCAAGATGGAAAAGGTCATTGCCGCCGCGCTGGCGCCCGCCGACCCCTCGACCCAGGATCGCAAGGTTGCGGCCATGGCCAGGCAGGCGCTACTCAGCGCCCGCCTGGAACTCGCACAGTTGCAGAGCGAAATGTCGGCCGCCCGAGGGCAGCATGACACGCCAACACAGGTAGTAGAGACGATTTTCATGCCGGGCCAGATAGCCTCGCAGACCTTGAATGGCGCGGCCTGACGGCCGCCCTGAGCGTCGTCACCCAACCTTCTTAAAAAAATTCGCATCTTTTACTAAAGCTTCCCCGCCCCCTTCCGATAAATAGGGTAACGGCCAACGGCGCCGTTGTGGCAGGCCCCGAGCAGCATCGAAGAACCTGGATCGTGGCCAGCCAATGGAGCCTCTAACTAATTGGAAGGAAAGTCACCATGTCAGTGATCAATACCAACATCACCGCCCTGATCGGCCAGAACAACCTAGGCAAGGCCCAGAGTGCCCAGCAGACTGCCATGGAGCGTCTGTCCTCCGGCCTGCGTATCAACAGTGCCAAGGATGATGCCGCCGGTCAGGCCATCGCCAACCGCATGTCGGCTCAGATCACCGGCATGAACCAGGCGAGCCGTAACGCCAATGATGGTGTCTCCATGATCCAGACTATGGAAGGTGGTCTGGACCAGATCAATAACAACCTGCAGCGTATCCGTGAGCTGACAGTGCAGGCAGCTAGTGATACTAACTCTGCAGATGACCGCACTTCTATCCAAACAGAAATTGACGAGCGGATCGAAGAAATAGGTCGCATTTCAGGAAGTGCTGATTTTAACGGCACAAAGGTACTGAATGGTACTGATGCAATGACCATTCAGGTTGGTGCTAATAACGATGCAAATGACCGTATTGATGTAAATAAGGTTGATGCTACTACTGCAACCTTGGGTCTTGACGACCTTAAAGGGACTTATGCTGCTGCAGCTGATGCTACTGCTACACCGCCAGTTGAAGAAGGCGACTTGACCGCTGGCGCTGCATTTAGTGCAGGCGATGCACAAAGTGCTCTTGACACTATCGACTCCGCTCTGGATCAGATTAATACAGCGCGTTCGACTTTGGGTGCGACCCTTAACCGTTTTGATTCGGTAATTGAGAACCTCTCCACTACTTCCACCAACCTGTCTGCCGCTCGTTCGCGTATCGAAGACGCTGACTACGCGGTTGAAGTCTCCAACATGACTCGCGCTGGCATCCTGCAGCAGGCCGGTACGTCCGTCCTGGCCCAGGCCAACCAGGTGCCGCAGTCCGTACTGTCTCTGCTGGGTTAATTCCAAGCACAGCAGTATCGGTAATAAAAGGTGGGGCTTCGGCCCCGCCTTTTTTTATGGCGGGAAAGATCAGCATCTTCCTCCGTACATGCCGATAGCTATTGGACATCGCTTCAGGCCACGCGTGAATTCAGATTCACTAGCTGTAATAGGAAGCGCAACACAGCATGCGTTAATGAAGCAATATGCTGATCCAGCGAGGCAACCCTCTGGTCGGTTTCGCTCGGCCAATTTGTCACTTTCCTGGGTGCATATGCAGGCCTGCTGGCGGCGAGTTGGGCAGCATAAACCTACTACGGAACATGATGGGGCTGTTTTTTAACAAGGTTTAGTTATGCCAGGATCAACCATCGATAGCAGAGAACTCGTTCAGAGTCTTCTTCCCAAGCTTAGCGCTGCTGAAGATATCGTCAGTAATACACTGCTAACGCTAGTCGAACAGGCTGAATCGGACGGCGTGAGACAGCTGCGAAAAACTCAGAAGGAAGAGTTCGAGCTGGAGATTATTATGATACGCATGAACCTCGATCACTTGCTTAAGCGTTATGCTGTGGAGATCGAGGCATCCGTTAACCAGGCGCTGCACCAATCATTAGAGCTAGATGAGCACGAGACTTTTGCCGTCAAGAGCGCCTATGCGCTTTACGAGCGGGTACGGGATTACCAACACGCTTAGTTTACTGTCGATGCCAGGCGCTGCTTGAGATGAATCCTGACCCCTAGCGGTTTACTCCTTCGCTCGCCTAGTTTTAGGTGCGGCTCGCCTTGTGCCGCAGCGCTCATAGCCCGTTGTTTTTCTAAAGTTCCTCCTGCGGTGGCCGTTACTGATAACGTCGCTCACGGTGGGTGAGCGTGCTCCCTTGATCATGTGCAGGGGAGTCGCACAAGGAGCTTATGGATGAAGGCAGGCCGAATGAGTGGTTTATTACCATGGCGCGTTGTCGTAGCGCTATTGGTCATTGGGATGTTGGCCGGGTGTGCCGCTAAGGCGCCGTCAGGGCAGGCCATGCAGGGTGAACTTGAAGGGTTCAGTTTGCCACACGAGCCAGCAGAGGATGAGGCGTTAGTCTACGTCGTACGTCCCGAAATAACTGGCACCTTGGTACGGTTCAACGTGTTTGTAGACGACACGGACGCCGAATCGGAAGTGGGGTATACCCGCGGTAGCCAGCATATCTACTTCCCGGTAGAACCCGGGCGTCATGCCATTTTCTCTAAAGCCGAGAATTGGGCCGATATCGAGATCGATGTGGTGGCTGGTGAGATTGTCTTTCTGCGCCAACATGCCGAAATGGGCCTGATTATGGCGCGTAATAGCCTGTCTCGCCTGAGCGAAGACGATGGCAAGTACTTCGTCAAGGAAACCGAGCTCGGCACGCTGCTCAACTCCAACTAACGAATCATCGCCACCTGCGTTTAGCAACGTGGCACAAAAAAACGCAAGGGAACCAGAAATGAAGAAGTTGATTGCCGTCGGCCTGGGTGCCGCATTGTTGAGCGCTGGCGTGGGCAGCGCACAGGCGTTCGAGCGCACCGTGACCGTGGGTGCGCTGGCGAGTACGACTGGCGTAGGTGCGGAAGCCTCCTGGCGCTTCCATGAGCGTCTCAGCCTCACTGCCAATTACACCGCGGGCCTTAACTGGGATGGCGACTATGAAAGCGGTGACGTGAACTACGAAGGCGACCTGGATATCTCCGCCGGGGCGCTGAAGCTCGATTTCTATCCGTTTGCCGGCCGCTTCTATTTCACCGCCGGCGCCATGTTCCCCGATATGGAAGCCAACGTGACCGGTCGGGCGGCCAATGGTAACAATAGCTACGAGCTGAATGGCGAAACCTACCAGCTGGATAGCGTGCGCGGCGCAGTCACCATCGCCGATGGCGTGCAGCCGTATGCGGGCCTGGGCTGGCGCAGTTCGCACCGTAGCGGCTTCGGCGTCTTCTCCGAAGTGGGTGTGATGGCTACCAATGTCGATGTGTCGCTGAGCGCTTCTGGCGTTGACACCAGCGATCCGACCTTTCAGCAGAACCTGCGCGCCGAGGAGCGTGAGCTCGAGCGTGATGCCGAGAAGCTCTCCGTCTATCCGGTGGCCGTGTTCGGCATCAGCTATACGTTCTGATTCGCTCGCACATAACGAATCACTGAAAACCCTCAGGGGCCGAGGCGGGCCCCTGAGGGTTTTTATTTTCCTTTCCATGGTCACTACTCTCCTTGCACCGTACGTCGGGTTCCCCGCCCGCCACGCTCAAGATTCGCCCCTTCAGGCCGATAGCTTCCTACGTACAAACTGGGCATCGCTCCAGGCCCTTTATGGGTTCAGGTCCACGAGATTTACGAGGAGCGGGTTATGTCGAGTGTCGAGGCATCTACGGAACTGATCATCCGAGGCAACCACCAGGCCGGGTTGTTGCTCCTGGGTTACCTGGTCGCTTTTTTAGGCGCCTATGCGGGCCTGGTGGTGGGCGAGCGGGGCAGAGCGGCATCTACGACGGCACGGCACTGGGCGTGGTTGGCGTTGGGGGCGACGCTATTGGGGAGTGGGCTGTGGAGCCTGCATTTCATCGGCCTGCTGGCCCTGAAATTGCCGTTTCCGATGATGCCGCACTTCGCGGTGACGCTGATATCGGTCCTGCCAGCGATACTGGGCGGGTTCTATGCGCTGCACACGCTGACCGAACCGCATTTTCTGCATTCACGCTACTTGCTGGCGGGCAGCTTGTTGGGGCTGGGCATCAGCGTAATGCACTACACCGGCCTGGCCGGCATGCATATACCGGCTCAGCTGCACTATGCCGCGGGCGGCTTCATGCTCTCCCTGGCGATTACCATGGCCTTGGGCATCCTTGCCTTGTATGCCAGCCATGCATGTGTTCGCCTGGCCCGACGATTATCGACCCTGCTGGGCCATGTACCGGTGGCGGCCATGCTGGTCTGGGCGACGAGCGGCATGTACTTCGTGTCGCTCTCAAGCGCCTATTTCGTGCCCCATGCCAGCGTCGAGCAGCTCGAGCACTCCCATGGCACCTGGCTGATCTACGTGGTGAGTGTGGGCGCAGTATTGACCGCGTTGGCGGCACTCGGGGCGGTACTGGTCGACAGGCGCCTGCAGCAGAGCGAACGCGAACGCTACATGTCGCGTCGGCAGCTCTATGAAGTGATCGCTTCGATGCGTGATGGGGTGCTGGTACTCGACCGGCAGGCTCGGGTGCTGATGTTCAATCGCGCCTTCGGCAAGCTCACCGGCTATACCGACGAGGAGCTTGCCGGCCAGCCGGCGACACGTATCGAATACGCCCAAGGGGCGCGGGAGCTCAACTGGCGAATCCAGGAGTACCTGCGTGAACACGAAAGCTGGCAGGGCGAGGTGCAGGCGCAGCATCGCAGCGGACGGCAATATCCGGCCCGCTTGACCATCAGCCGGGTCGATTACAACGCACACGGTACCAGCCACTACGTGGCCACGCTGAGCGATATGACCGAACAGAAGGTCGCCCAGGAGAAGATTCACCACCTGGCCTATCATGACCCGCTGACCGACCTGCCCAATCGCCCGGCCCTGATCGAGCGTTTGTCGATCTGTCAGCGCCAGAGCGAGAAGACCGGCGCCCACGTCATGTTGATGCTGATCGATATCGACAAGTTCAAGTTGCTCAACGATGCGTTGGGGCAGGCCATGGGCGATCGTATGTTGCTCAACCTGGCCGAGCGCCTGCAGCGACATGTGCCGCAACTCGAGGATCTGGCACGCCTGGATGGCAACGAATTCGCCCTGATCCTATGCGGGTTCCCGGCCGATGCCGAGCTCGCGGCACGCATCGCCACGAAGCGGGCCAATCATATCCTGCAGGACCTCAATACCACTTATGACCTGGATGGCCACGGTTATACCTGTCGCATCAGCGCGGGGGTCCATGTTTTCCAGGGCGACCAGGACGACCGGGACGCGCTGTTCCGCAAGACCGGTATGGCCTTGCTGCACGCCAAGCAACTCGGCGACCAGCAGCCCTGCCTGTTCGATCCTGAAATGGAACGACGCCTGGATGAGCGTCTGCAACTGGAAGCCGACTTGCGCCATGCCCTTGAAAACGATCAGCTCGAGCTTTACCTGCAGCCTCAAGTCGACCCCCGTGGGCACTGGATAGGCGCCGAGGCGTTGGTGCGCTGGAATCATCCCGAGCGAGGCTTCGTCTCTCCCGGCGCGTTCATCCCCTTGGCGGAGGAGACTGGCCTGGTCGTGCCCTTGGGGCGTTATGTGCTGGACCGTGCCGCGGCATTGCTAGCCGAGTGGCAGCACGATCCCGAGCGGGCGCGGATGCGGCTATCGGTCAATGTCAGTGTCAGGGAATTCCAGCAACCCGATTTCGTAGCCTCGGTGCTCGCCGCCCTGGCGCGACAAGGCGCGCCGGCTGAACGGCTTACGCTGGAACTGACGGAAAGCCTGCTTTTGACCGATGTCGAGGATGTCATCGCCAAGATGTCCCAGCTCAAGGCCCACGGTATACGCTTCTCGCTGGACGATTTCGGCACGGGCTATTCGTCGTTGGCCTATCTGAGACGGTTGCCGCTGGATGAGCTGAAGATCGACGTGGCATTCGTGTGCGACCTGCCGGCAAGCCCCAATGCGGTGACCATCGCCAGGACGATCATCGCCCTGGCCGAGAGCCTCGATCTCGATGTGGTGGCCGAAGGCGTGGAAACCCCGGCGCAGCGCGAAGTGCTGGAGCAGCTCGGCTGCGGTTATTACCAAGGCTTCCTGTTCGGGCGGCCCACTCCGGCCGCCTCGTTGATGCGTTCGGCGCGTTCCAAGGCCTCCTAGGTTGTTCAGCACGCCCTGAACGAGACGAAGTGCCAGGGGTGGCTAGTTGTGGCTAGTTAATGGTTTTCTAGCAATCGTAGGGTGCGTCGCTGGGTGAACACACATTGATGTCGGTTTCGGCGCGGTTGCGCCCAGCGCGTTTGGCCCGGTAGAGCGCGGCGTCGGCTCGCAGCATGAGCGTGTACGCGGTATCGCCGGGCTGATGACCAGGCACATGGCTTCATCGAAGGCGCGGCGATTGTGAAGGCCGGTGAGATGATCGCGGGTCGCCTTGCGTTCCAGCTCCTGTTCGATACGTTTGCGTTCGGCAATGTCGTGAAACACCGCGACGAAATTCCGCACCTCGCCATCAACGTCACGCACCGCGGTGATCGACTGCCAGATGGACGATAGCGCCATGCGCGTCACGCACGGGCGTGGTGGTTTCCGCTTCCCAGTAGAGTTCGCCGCCTTCCTTTCGATTGAGCAACTCCCCCTTCCAGACACGGCCGGCGTGCAGTGAGGCCCACATTTCACGGTAGGTGGAATCCGGATCACGGCAGGCGTCTGGCCGAAGCGCCCACGCATGCCATCCAGCCGATGTCCCGTAAGGGCCATCAGGGCCGGGATGGGCCAGTGTGTATTGCCGTGTCGTGTTCGAGTCGCAGAGATTATTTCGTGTTACGGGTGCCGCTTTCTTGATGTGCATCAAGGATTGCGGATTCCCGTAGCCAGGTATCTCGAAATTCATCAGCCGGTAGGGGGCGGGCATACAGGAAGCCTTGGGCCTGTTCACAGCCGAGCGCCAGCAGGGCCTCGGCCTGATCCGGCGATTCGATCCCTTCGGCAATCGTGTCGAGCCCCAGGCTACGTGCCATGGCGATGATGGTCTTGACGATCGTGAAGTCGTTATTGTCGGACAGCATGTCGCGAATGAACGAGATATCGATCTTGATCTTGTCGGCCGGGAAGCGCTTGAGATGGGCCAGTGAGGAATAGCCGGTGCCGAAGTCGTCGATGGCAAGGCCATAGCCCAAGGCCTTGAGCGCATTCGCCATGGCAATGGCTTGCTCGGGATCGCTCATGAAACTGCTTTCGGTCAGCTCCAGTGACAGCGCCTGGGGCTCGATGTCATGACGTTGGCGAATCGTATCGAGTTTCTGGGTCAGGCGTGTATCGTCGAGTTGTTGTGACGCCACGTTGACGGCAAGTTGTCCCGGTAGTTGTGCCCGTTGCTCTCGCCAGGCAGCCAGTTGCCGGCAGGCCGTCTCGATGACCCAGTCGCCTAGCGGTTTGATCATGCCTCGGGCTTCCGCCAGGGGGATGAATTCGCCCGGGCTGACCCAACCCAATTCTTCATCCTGCCAACGGCACAACGCTTCAGCCCCGATGAGTCGTCCATCGGCGATATTGACCTGGGCCTGGTAATACAACTGAAGCCGATCATGTTCGATAGCATGGGCTAGACGTTTGGCCATCTCCAGTCGCGCTGCCATTACCTGGCCCATGGACGCCTGGTAGACACAATATCGTGTGGCCTGTTGCTTGGCCTGGTACATGGCGATATCGGCATGCTGGAGCAGTTCCCGCGCCGAGGTGGCATGATCCGGGTAGTTTGCGATACCAATGCTCACCTCCAGTTGAAAGCTCTGGTCCATGGCCAGGAACGGGGCATCCAACGCGCTCTGGAGGCGTCGTGCACACTCCATGGCATCCTGGGTTTCGGCATGCTCGAGCATCACGACGAATTCGTCGCCGCCCAGGCGAGCCAGAAACTCGTTGCCGCTCAGTGCCTGACGGAAACGGATGGCTGCCGCTGCCAGGATATAGTCGCCCATGTCATGACCGTGGATATCGTTGATCTCCTTGAAGCGGTTGAGATCGAGGAACAGTAACGATAACCGCGGAGAGCGACGTTTCAGGACGGTGTCGAGATGCTCACGAAACGCGGTGCGATTGGGCAACTCGGTGGCACCATCGATATAAGCCAACCGGCGAATCCGGGTTTCGTCTTCGAGGCGCTCGAGTTCGGCCGCGGCGCCCGCCGCGAAGATCTTCAATATCGAGTGAACGAATCCGGGATCTACGATCGGCTCGCGAAAGGCAACGAAGAGCAAGCCGACCGGCTTACCAGCGGTATTGTCCAGGCGTTTGCCGGCATAGGCTTTGATCCACGGCATGGCCTCCTGGGCGGCCGCTGCCATCTGCTCGGCGATACAATTATTAGAGAGGTATTCCCCCTCCAGCATGACTTTGTGGCAGGGAGTGTCAGGCAGGGCATAGCGCACGGGCTCGATCCATCTGCCTTCTATGTAAGCGGCCAGTGTCTCCAGTTCGATCGAAGTCGTGGGAAGTGTGCGTGCGATGACGCCGGCGGAGGCCCCCAGGGCGCTGGCCATGTGCTGGGCCAACTGTTGAAAATAGGCCTCGCCAGAGCGCGAGGAGACGGCGGTAGCAATCTGTAGCACCGCATGCTGTATTCGCGCCTGGCGCTGCCGAGTTTGCAGCGCCTCGATGCCGAATGCCAAGTCGTCGGCAAGATCGCATAGCAGGCGTTGCTCTTCCTCCGAAAACGGTGTGGTGTCCGCCTGATAAAGCACCAGCACTCCAAAAGGACCCGAACTATTTTTTAGGGGCAGTGAAATGATGCTCTGGTAGCCCGTCTTCTGGGCGATGGCTCGCCATGGCGCACAATTCGGATCGTTGGCGATGTCATTGACGATCTGCAGCGTGCCGCTACGCAGGGCACGCCCTGACGGGCCGTATCCGAGGGCATCATCTGCCGACCAGCTGAGCTGGAATTCTTCAAGGTAACCGGCCGTTTCACCGGCGCTGGCCTGAAGCCGAATGGAGCGCTTGGCATCATCTTGGGCATAACCCACCCAGGCCATGCGGTAGCCACCGACTTCGACTGCCAGCTGACAAATGTCCTGGAGCAAGACGGTTTCATCGTCGGCGTGCACCAGGCGTTCGTTGCACTGGCTTAGCAGCGCCAGGGCACGGTTAGCGGTAGTGAGTTGCCGCTCATGCAATTCTCGCGTCTGGTCGGCCTGCACATCAGCGGTAATATCGCAGATGAAACCGTCCAGAAGCCGTCCGGGGTGATCTTGCACGGCCTTGCCCTGCTCCCACAGCCAACGCGTTTCGCCCGAGGCGGTGGTGATACGGTAGGTGAGGGTATAGGCCGTGCCCGAGGCTAGACTCTTTTGTACTTCATCGACGAGTCGAAGGCGGTCGTCGGGATGCACCAGCTCGCCAAAGGTGCGGCGGTGGTTACCGATGAAATCTTCGGCGGGGTAACCCGTCAGCTCGAGTGCACCGTCGCTGACGAACTCCATGGTCCAGTATTCATCGTTGTGGCAGCGATAGACCATGCCTGGAAGATGGCTCATCAGGTTTTGAAGGCGGAGCTCGCTTTCATTGAGGGCACGCGCCGTTTCCAGACGCATCAATTCGGCCCCTACACGCGAGGCCGCAATACGCAGGATCTCCTCGGCCAATGCTGCGTCCCCCAGGGGGTGGCTGTGCATCGCGGCGATCACGCCCAGGAAGGTGCCATCAGACGCGACGATGGGCACGCCCAGATAGGCATCGACACCCATCGTCGCCAGTTGGACGTCGTCGGGAAACGTATGACATACCCCTTGCGCGTAGTAGCAGGCCGTGCGCTGCGTGACATGCGCACACGGCGTACCCGCCAGGGTATAGGTGAGGTTTTCCCGGAGGGCACCATTCGACCAAAGGGCCAGGGTGATCGACTCGGTACCGACTGGCAGCAGACGCGACACGAAGAGATGATCGACACCGAGAATGGCGGCCAGCCGCTCGGCCAGCCGTGAGAAAAATAGATCGTCCGCGTCGAGCGCCAGGCAATCCGCCAACGATTTGAACGCGTGCTGAGCGGTCGTGTGCTTCATGATTACGGCTCCCTCGTGTGCGTCCTTCGTCCAGGCGTCGAGCCGGAAATGGCGGTAGGCTCTTGAACCGTTATCGGCAAGCGGAAGGAAACATTGAGCGCTGAATTGGCGAGGCCGGCTGCGTGTCATCAAGTTATCGCGAATCAGGCCGATAGCTGGATCAAGATGAATAGTTGCTTCAAGCGGAGAAACAGCGAGGCGACAACAAGCATGCCGCAACGAGGAGAGAACCATGAAAAAGTTGACTCTCACGGCGGGGGTGGCGGTACTGACAGCGCTAGTGCTGACCGTAGCCTTGCCGTCCCAGGCCATCGAGGAGCGTCTGGTCAGGCTCCACGTTGCACAGTTGTATCCAGATCACGCACATCTAGACGCTGAACCCCTCCACATCCAGGCGCTGATGGTCGATTACCACGACGACCCCATTCTTCGTCTCAAGGCCGAAGCCGCCTTGGTGGAATACCCCACGAGGGCCCGAGAGGTACTGATGCGTTACGGTACCGAGCCCGAATTCCAGGCCATCCTTCGCTATCATGGCTCCTCCGTTCTAGCACCGATCGATTATTTCATTCAGCACGACATTCGTTCTCTGGCTTGGCAGACCGAGATGCAGGACCAGTGGCGTAACTTGAAGACCCGCACTCGCGAGTGGTGGTCCGCCGAGGAAGCGGTTGTAGGGGATACGAGCCAAGCAACAGAGGAAGGCGAGGGCGCTAACGAGCTGACGCCGCATGAGCGGGGATGGCATGCCGTCCACCTGATAGCCCAGCAAGGCCACGGTTTCCTGGGCCAGTTCAGTGCCGATACGTCTGGGAACGTTACCTGGATCCAGAGCGAGCGTTGGCTCGAGGCAGGCAACCGTCTGTTCGCCGACGGCATCCGTCAGCTCGAGACCCGCTGGCAGAATGGCGAGTCCATCGGGGCCGGCGACATCGGCTGGGCCTTGCTCGATGGTGCGGTCATGGTCAGTGCCGTCAAGGTCTTGCGAGCGGGGCGCATGGTTGGCGTTTCCGGCCGAGTGGCGAACTCGGGGCGTGCCGGCTTGGTGACACGGTCCGCAGGGGTCAGTCACTTGATGACCGTCGGGCGATACGCCAAGTGGCCGGCGATAATGGCGGGAGGATACATGCTGGTGCGCCATCCCGCGCTGATTCATGACACGTTAGCCACCGTGGCAGACATCCTGGGATATCCGGTATGGCTGATCCAATTCCTGGGATGGTGCTTGCTCTTGATTCCTCTGCTCTACCTGGTCTCCTGGATGGTCAAGGCAGTGCTTCCCCTTGCGATACGGATCCTGCGGGGGGCCGCGTATCTGCTGGTGATACTGGAGCGTAGGGGGCGTTCGCGGCGGTACCTTTTCAGGTAGCCGTTTAACCCCTTCCATTGTGCGTGGTGTCGGTTTGGCGGTAGCATGGGGTATTATTTAATTACATGACTTTGCATTCGAGACTCGTTATAACAAAAAGAAATACAAGCAAACCTGAGCTAAACCCCACGCTAGGCACCGCGCTTGGTCTTGTCGTTTGTGGTACATGTTGACGACGATTGACGAAGGAGGGGGAAGGCGTTTCGCGAGGTGCGCAGAGGGATAATTAAAAAAGAGCAGGGGTGAAACATGTTCCAGCGCCAGCAGCGCAAGATTCTCGAATACATGATATGGGCGGTCGCCGCGGTACTGACGCCCTATTCGACATTCATGCTGATCAAATATGGCGACCTGCTTTTCCTGGGTGCTCCGGTCCTGAATGCGCTGCTGTTTATCGCTGCCATGCTGTGTACCAAGATCAACAGCTCCTTGAACGAGGAGATCGAGCGTCAGGCCTCAGGCGAGGATGAGCCGCTCTCCGAAGAGGCGATGGCGGAAGTGCACCTGAGCGTCGGCGGATTACGGGTACTGCGTCTGGCAAGCAGCAGCCCCCTGCGCGGTTTTGGCCTCGAGCGTGGAATCATTCATACCATCAACGGGGAAGTGCCCGACTCGGCCGAAGCGGCCAATAACCTCATGGTACGAGGCAGGAACGAAATCGAATGGGTATCGCGTTCCGGTAAGCGAATGACCTCGTATGTCCATACCCAGGAAAGCGATCTGCGCGCCCAGTTCGAGCAGATCACGCCCCCCTCATCGCCCGATCCTGAGCCAGCGGGTGAAGCAACCTAGACGTAGTCGTGTGCCTTCCTGAAACCCTTTATCAGCGCAACGCGTTCTTGCCGGGCACGTAGCGACTTTGTCGCGTACGCACCTAGCCCCTATCTTTAATGGCATGTGCTGTATTGGCGGTCACGACCGTCATTCATTGAGCACGCCGGAACCACAAGGAACGAGGAATACATGCCCGACACCGATACTCACCTGAAACCCGCCGTCGCCATCATTGCCCGCGTGGGCTATATCGCCAAGGGCATCGTTTATTTGCTTATCGGCGGATTGGCCTTCATGGCGTCGGCAGGGCTAGGTGGTGACAATGTCGGCACCAAGGAAGCGATCCGTGAGCTGCTCACCAAACCCTTGGGCGATGCCATGATCCTGGTGTTGGCGGTAGGCCTGTTTGCCTATGCGCTGTGGCGAGAAATCCAGGCACTGCTCGATACCGAGGAGTGTGGGAAGGATATCAAGGGCGTGGCAACGCGCGTGGGTTTTGCTATCAGTGGACTGATCTACGGTAGCCTGGGTATTTACTGTATCGACCTGTTGCGCCGTGTGGCGCAATCATCGGGAGACAGCGAGACCCAGGACCGAACAGCCATGCTGATGAGCCACCAAGGGGGCATCTATGTGCTGTATGCGGTTAGCCTGGTCTTCGTGGGGGTGGGTCTTCGTCAGGTCTGGCGTGCCGTGCGTCGCTCTTACCTCAAGAACTGGCACTGGCAACACATGAGCGCAGCCCAGCGTCGCGGAGCTGAAGCCATTACCCGCTGGGGGCTTACATCACGGGGCGTGGTGTTCATGATCATTGGCCTCTTTCTGGGGATTTCGGCCTGGCGAGCCGACCCCAGTGAGGCGCAGGGCTTGGGCGGGGCGCTCGATGCGTTGGCCCGGCAGCCTTACGGGGTATGGCTGCTGGGCGCCGTAGCCCTGGGCCTGTTCGGTTATGGGCTTTATTGCCTGATCAATGCCGGTTACCGGAAGATGGGGCTGGACTGAAAGCATCGGTGATCAGAGCGTCGGTACGGCCTCTACTGCAGAGGTGTTGAGGCGCACTGCATACACTTCCGCTTGTTGTATATCCGCGAAGCGGTTGCCGACGATTCTGCCAGTCTGGGTATCGACACAGACATAGACGCGTCGGCAGGCATTGATATCGACGACAACGCTTTTCACGACATACCGATGCTCGGACATGGACACTCTCCAAGGGACGTTAGTCATGTTATCGACCGAACTCCGCCTGGATTTAGTGTGGTGTCGCCCGAGTAAGCTATTATTTCTTTTCGTTACTGGCTTCGGCGTAATGATCGAGGCAAGCCGTAAGTGTCTCGTCGCCGTAGGCTACCCGCGCCAAGGCTTGCTCAGCGGGATCCTCGAGCCGTGGCAAATCGAAGACCTCCTCGACCATGGCAAGATACGCTTCGTCGTCCGCGCGCTCCAGCAGATCGTCCTTAGTGGCCCCCCCATGCCGTGCATTCAATAACTCCTCGGCCGCTTCCGAATAACCCATACAGGCTTCGGCAGGGCTGATTTTCGTAGCGTAGGCCTGCGCGCCAATAGGTGTAACGAGCAATGTTGTAATAATGACGAGACGTTTCATGGCTTTCTCCTGATGCTCCGTTACCCATCGTAATAAATATCGCGCAAATGTACAGTGCGGTTACAATTTTCTTGGGTCACGCTGGCATCAGGCTGTCTTGTGCAGAGCACGGCGTGGCCTGCTGGTGGTAGCCATTTTTTCTTTCTCGACTAAAGCTCGCAGCACTATCGCCGATACGGACTCAAGCAGGGATGACCTCTTCGCTCCGTTGATAATGGGAGAAGAATCATAATCACGAGGGTGCCTAGCGTCTTCCTAGTTCCGTAGCGTTGCTTAGCGTTGAGAGCAGATTGGCGAAGGGAGATGGTCGGCGGCCCGCTTTATCCCAGCCAGGTGAACGGTGCATCGCTTGCCATTAGAAAAACCCTTCAGGAGCTACTCCATGATGACCGCTACCACACGGACCAATAATTCGTAAGAGCAGTCCGATCTCGGAACGGCCAATCTCGCGAGTCATGAGCTTTGTCTCTCGCTGGGTGGCGAGGGGCATGCCGTAGATAGTCTCATTGCACATCAATAAATTAATAATTGCAGGGGAAAGAATGAAAAATCTATCAATCAAGCACAGCCTGAGCTGGGCGCTGGGGATATTGGTGGCAATGATCGCTGCGATCAGTGCCTTGGGATTCTATGCCAACAGCATTAGCACGAGCGCAATCGATGAGCTCGCTAAGAACAATGTTCGCCAGATGAATGCGATTAATCGCGCGCAGCTCAACTTGGCAGATGGTCGCAGTAATATCATTCGCTTTGGAGAATTCGTTCGCCAAGGCATGGATGACAAGGCCGATCGCGAGATAGCCAAGACCCGCGAAGCCTTTGCAAGATCCCAGGAGCGCTTTGCCGAATTCATGGCCATAGAGCTTCCGGAGGGCAGTAGCGGGCTTCCTTATATCGATGCCATCGAGAAAGCCTATCGGCAAACGCTGGATGAGGCCTTCCTCGGTGCCGTGAATCGCGCTGACATGGAGGCAATCTTCGCTCAGCGGGAGAAATTCGGTGCGGGCTTTGCCGCCTTCGACACAGCGGTGCGCGAGTTCATTCATTATGCCGAGCAGCGCGCCGATGAACGGGTTGCTGAAAATGCCGCTACGAGCCGGATCGTCGAAGCGGGCGCTATCGCGTTACTCGTCCTGGCATTGATTGCCGCGCTTATCGTGCGTACCGGGATGATGCGTATTGTGGTGAAGCCCCTTCAGGAGGCCATCGAACACTTTGATAGTATCGCCAAGGGTGACCTGACGGCGCGGATCGAGGACCGAGGCACCAATGAGATCGGCAAGCTGTTCAGCGCGATGAAGAATATGCAGGCGAAGTTGAGTGATCTGGTCCTTTCCCTACGTAGTAGTAGCGATAGCGTTTTCACCGGGGCGAGTGAGATCGCCTCGGGCAGTCACGATCTGTCGTCGCGCACCGAGGAACAGGCTGCTGCCCTCCAGGAGACAGCCTCCAGCATGGAACAGATGGCATCTACCGTGCGCCAGAATACCGACTCGGCCATCGAAGCCGACCGGCTCGCTACCACTGCTTCACAAACGGCTGAGGCGGGCGGGCAGGAGGTCGAACGTACTGTCCTGTTGATGCGTGAAGTCGCAAATAGCTCGCGCAAGATCAATGAGGTGATTGGTGTTATCGACTCGATTGCCTTCCAGACAAATATCCTGGCACTGAACGCCTCGGTAGAAGCAGCGCGTGCAGGAGAGCAGGGCCGTGGCTTCGCAGTAGTTGCCAGTGAAGTGCGTTCGTTGGCAAGCCGTAGCGCGGAATCTGCCAAGGAAATTCGTGCCATGATTCAGGAGACCACTTCACGTATTGCCAAAGGCACTGAGCAGGTCGAGCGTAGTGGTCAGACCATTAACGAGACTGTGGAATCGATTCGTCAGGTATCGGCGCTAATGAACGAGATATCATCGGCTACGCGCGAGCAAAACGGCGGTATCGAGCAAATCAATGTGGCTGTGACCCAGATGGATTCGGTAACCCAGCAGAATGCGGCGCTTGTCGAGCAGACGAGTGCAGCTGCCACCTCTTTGGAAGACCAGGCCAAACATCTAGCCGAGATAATTGCCACGTTCCGGGTAAATGACCAGCTGGCCGCCACCAGCCATGCGCCTGCACAAGCCGCTTCGACCAGGACGGCTGGCGCACCGGCGAAACAATTCACCTTGCCCACCCCTTCAAAAGGGGCATCAGCTAAATCGACCTCGAGTTCGCAAATAGAGGCCGCTGAGAAGGAGTGGGCTGATTTCTAACATACTGGCCACACTGACTACCACTTTAGCGGCGGTGCCGGTACCGATGGCGACGAGACCGTAGGATGCTGCCATTTTGATTCCTCCTTCGTTTAGCCGATTTACGGCTGCGCACCAGGGATAGCGTGCTGATCGAAGGCATGATGCACACCGTGTTTTCCGGGGGTGGCGATCGTTCCTGGGCTGCAACGCGCAATGAATACGTGGATACGCGAAATTTCAGAATCTACACGCCATGAGGCAATCAATTAACGAGCCGTCCACAGGGGCGGCTTTTTTATGCCTGGCGGGGAGGCGATCAAGTATCGCGTGCGGACGCTCCTCAAGTAGCAAGGAGCTTTGGGTAACTCAAGCATTACGATGACCGAGCGATATGCGCACCTGGCACCGCATCGAGTGCGGGAGGCTGTGAATCGGCTAAGTCACAATCCAGGCACAGCGAATAATCCACTGCATCTACTTGGGGAGGCTAAAAGGCAGGAAAACGCTTAGATATCAGAATGGTGCGGATGGGGAGACTCGAACTCCCACGCCGTGAGGCACTGGAACCTAAATCCAGCGTGTCTACCAATTCCACCACATCCGCTCACTCCGGCCGGCCATATTCTACGGATGCTTCAAGGCAAGTCAACGACATAATCTGCGTGGCACAAGCGCGTCTGGCGGGGTAGGGTACGCGACATGACTGCAAAGAGTGCCACTGACATGAGATGCGCCTCACTAATCGATACGCACCTGCGCCTCGGCTTGCCCGGTGACTGCGCATTCTGTCTAGGCCGACCGGTCCCCGGGGAATCGTGGTGCGAGGCGTGTCTCGAGGCGCTGCCCTGGAACCGCCTGGCCTGTGCGAACTGTGCCGAGCCTTTGCCAGGAACGGTTTCCGAGCAGCCCTCTCGCTGCGGGCGCTGCATGGTAACGCCACTTTCGTTCCGTCATGCGCATGTGCCGCTACGCTACGAAGATGACATGACGCGCCTCATTCAGCAGTTCAAGTTTTTCGCCTCGCCCCGTGCTGGGCATCTCCTGCTACGACTCTTTCAGCATTCGCTTCCACCCGCTTTTGAGAGGCAGATAACGACGCAGCGTCCACAGGCCTTGATCAGTGTGCCGTTACATCCCACTCGCGCCAGGGAGCGCGGTTTCGACCAGGCCCACTGGTTGGCGAAGCGGTTGGGGCACCGGCTCGGATTGCCTTGCCTGACTGCGAAGCGGCTGCGCGAGACACCTAGCCAGCGTGGCCTGAAGCGACAGGCGCGGTTGGAGAACCTCAAGCACGCCTTTACCATCAAAGCCCCGCTGCCGCCTTGTGTCGCCCTTGTCGACGATGTCATGACGACCGGTGCGACCTTCGAAGCGCTAGCGGCGGCATGCCACGAGGCGGGGGCGGAGGAGGTGCACGTATGGGCTTTGGCGCGTACGCCGATGGGCTGATTCTGTTAGGCTGACGATCTCTCCGCCGCCAGGATTTGTCACGATGTCAGCCAATGTTCACCCCTTCGAGCGACTCAGCCCCCAACGTATCGTCGAGGCCGTCGAATCATTGGGCATGTGGCTGCCAGGTGAGCCGTTTACGCTCAACAGTTACGAGAATCGTGTGTTCATGGTCAGCGACGATGAGCGTCGACGCTGGGTAGTGAAGTTCTACCGCCCGGAGCGTTGGACGGACGCGCAGATCCAGGAGGAGCACGACTTCCTGTTCGAGCTCGACGAAGCCGGTGTATCGGTCGGGGTGCCTTGGCGCTCTGAAACAGGCGATAGTCTTCATCACACCGAAGGGTTTCGCTTTGCGCTGTTCGCCCAGGTGGTGGGCCAGGCACCGGAACTGGAAAAGCCGGCTGACCTGTTTGCCCTTGGCGAGGTGCTGGGACAGGTACACGCGGTGGGGAAACAGCGCGACTTTCGCTACCGCCGTACGCTGGATCCCGATGCCATGGTCCAGGAGAGCCGCACGCAGGTACTTGGCAGTCGATGGATGAACGCACGTCAACGACGCGCCTATGAGCGGATCAGCCAGGAACTGCATGAGGCGCTTAGGCAGCGGGGCTGGCCGCAATCATGGAATCTGCGGGTGCATGGCGACTGCCACATCGGCAATATCCTGGGGCGTGATGAGCGGTTTAGCCTCGTGGACTTCGATGACAGCGTCATGGCGCCGGCCGTGCAAGACCTATGGATGTTATTGACGGCGCAGAGCGATCCCGAAGCGCATATGCAACTGGCCGAAATCATCGAAGGCTACGAGCAGCATCTCGATTTCGATCGCCGCCAGCTCGAGTGGGTGGAACCGTTGCGCAGTCTGCGCCTGGTTCGTCACAGTGCCTGGTTGGCTGCACGCTGGGATGATCCTGCCTTCCCCAGGGCCTTTCCCTGGGTCGCGGAGGAGGGGTACTGGGACGATCATATCCGTACGCTGGAACAGCAGCGCCACGCCCTGGAGCAAGCGCCTCGCTGGATAGCGGGGTTAGATACCGGCTTCTAAGAGGTAGGCTTCTTGTAGCAGGGCACTGCAAGGCCGGGCATGTGCTGCCCGGCCGATGAGGGCTCGGTATAACCGTTCAGGGCCGCTCGGGGTCGGACTCCTCGCGGGGAACAGGGTTGTCGCGGCCTTCGCCATTGGCTTGCCGGCGTGTCTCGTTGATCCTGGCGGCCGGGTTGTCCTGGCGCTCGATCGACACTGCTTCGCCCAGGCGCAACTGGAACACATGATCCGGTGTCAGCAGCGCGCGCGAACATTGGCCATCTGCATTGCTACGGCATGCATCGACGCCATAGCTACCATCGCTCTCGCTGGCCGAGGCCGAGAGCTGGTCGCTGAAAATGACGCTTTCACCATTCTGCGCATCGACACAGGTCAACGTCTTGGCGCGCAGCCGCACGCGATCGGCATTGAGGGTGGCGTCGGCGGTGATCAGGCAGTGCTCGGGGAGCTGATGAGACGCCTGTGGGGTATTGATGGGTTGCAGCAGGATGTCGGTAATATCGGCAGACTCCCGCGTCAGCTCATGGCGCTCGATGACGTGAACGTCGAGTGTGGCATCGGCGGGAAGTTGTAATGTCTCTCCCCACGCCGTAACGGGCAGCGCCAGGCCGACCAACAGGGGAATCCAGCAGCGTTTCATCATGGTCCAGACCCTTGCGATATCACGAATTATACCTGGCTTGGCATCATCCACGTTCTGTCGATGACGCCGGCCATCCAATGAGAATCAAGGGTTTGAGTCTAGCACAGCGCCGCCTCGGGGACAGGAGACAGGTTGTCGCGTCCCGGGCAGTGACTGCGTTCTCGTGTCGGTTACGTTAAAATCGCGACATGTTCGAATTACAGGCAACCCCATGACCGAAGAACTCACCCACCACTATCGCCAGATCATCGCCGGTCTGGGGGAAGACCCGGAGCGCGAAGGCCTCCGCGATACGCCAAAACGGGCCGCTCAGGCCATGCAGTTCCTGACCCACGGCTATTCCCAGTCGCTGGAAACGCTGGTCAACGGGGCCGTTTTCGAGTCCGAGACCGACGAGATGGTGCTGGTCAAGAACATCGAACTCTACTCGATGTGCGAACACCATCTACTGCCTTTCATCGGCAAGTGCCACATCGCCTATATGCCCAACGGGAAGGTGCTGGGGTTATCCAAGTTCGCACGCATCGTGGACATGTACGCGCGACGCATGCAGATTCAGGAAAACCTGACCCGCCAGATCGCCGAGGCGGTGCTCGAGGTCACCGAGGCCGGCGGTGTTGCGGTGGTCATCGAGGCTCAGCACATGTGCATGATGATGCGTGGCGTCGAGAAGCAGAACTCGAGCATGACGACCTCGGTCATGCTGGGCGCGTTCCGCGAGAAGCAGAGCACTCGCCAGGAGTTCCTGACCTTGGTTCACGGCCGCTGAGCGGCGCTACCCGATTGGAGAGCCCGCAATGCCGTTGCACGCCCTCAATGATGAGCATCTCGACCATGACCTTGCCACGATACGCATCAAGAACCTGCGTCTACGCACCTACATTGGTATCAAGGACGATGAGATCCAGAACCGCCAGGACGTGATCGTCAATGCCGTGATTCGCTACCGGGCCGCACGCGCCGTCCAGTTCAACCGTATCGATCAGGCCTTGAACTACCGAACCATCACCAAACATGTCATCGCCCATATTGAAGAGCATCGCTTCCAGTTGCTCGAGCGTATGACGCGTGAAGTGCTGGACATCATCATGTCCTACGAGCAGGTGCTTACCGCGCAGGTCGAGATCGACAAGCCCCACGCCCTGCGGTTTGCCGATTCGGTATCGATCACCTTGTCGGATTCGCGTCAGGAGAATGGTTGAAGGCCGCTCGCCAAGGTTGGTGTAGGGATCGGATTCGTCTTAGCATGAGGTGATACGCGAGCGTGAACCCTGTCTAAATTCGGGAAGGAGAAACCCATGGAATCCCTGCAAGACAGTGCCCTGTTTCGTCCCTTTGCTTATATCGATGGCAGCTGGGTGGCTGCTGACAGCGGTGAGCAGATCGATGTCTTCAATCCCGCCAATGGCGAGGTCATCGGTCGTGTTCCGCGGCTGGGTAGAGCCGAAACCGAACGTGCTATCACCGCTGCCGATGCGGCGTTTCCGGCCTGGCGCGCCCACACCGCCCAGGAGCGGGCCGATATCCTCATGAAGTGGCACGACCTGATGCACGAGCACCAGGAAGAGCTGGCCACCATCATGACCCTTGAGCAGGGTAAGCCGCTCAAGGAAGCGGCAGGTGAGATTGCCTACGCGGCGAGCTTCCTGCGCTGGTTTGCCGAGGAGGCGCGGCGGATGTACGGCGAGACGATCCCCGCTGCCAAGCCCAACCAGCGTATCGTGATCACTAAACAGCCGGTCGGGGTGGTGGGAGCCATTACTCCCTGGAATTTCCCGGCGGCGATGATTACACGCAAGGTCGGCGCCGCCCTGGCCGCCGGGTGCCCGATCGTGGTCAAGCCGGCGAGCCAGACGCCCTTTTCAGCCACGGCGCTTGCCCTGCTTGCCGAACGTGCCGGCGTGCCGCGGGGCGTATTCAATGTGGTAACGGGTAGCGCCAGGGAGATCGCCGCTGCGCTGACCGAGTCGCCGGAGGTTCGCAAGATCACCTTCACCGGCTCCACCGAAGTGGGGCGCCAACTCATGTCCCAGGCCTCTCAGCATATCCAGAAGATCTCCCTCGAACTGGGCGGCAACGCGCCGTTCATCGTATTCGAGGATGCGGACCTGGATGCAGCGGTCGATGGCGCCATGGCCGCCAAGTTCCGCAATGGGGGGCAGACCTGCGTTTGTACCAATCGCTTCCTGGTACAGTCCAGCGTGGTCAATGCCTTTTGCGAGAAACTCGCCGTGGCCATGAACAGTGAGCTGCGTGTCGGTGACGGCTTGAAAGATGATGTTAATATAGGCCCATTGATCGACGCCGATGGGGTCGAGAAGGTCAGTGCGCATGTGCATGACGCGGTCGACAAGGGGGCCGAGCTGTTGCTGGGCGGTAACCCGCACCCGCTAGGGGGCAACTTCTTTACGCCGACCCTGGTCAATGGCGCCAACGCTGACATGCTGGTGGCCCAGGAAGAGACGTTTGGCCCATTGGCAGCGGTGTTCCCGTTCGACGATGAAGAAGATGCCGTGGCCATGGCCAACGACACGCAGTTTGGCCTGGCCTCGTATTTTTACTCTCGGGACTTGGCGCGTGTCTGGCGGGTGGCAGAGAGCCTGGAATACGGCATGGTTGGGATCAATACCGGTTTGATCTCGAACGCGGCAGCGCCGTTCGGTGGGGTCAAGGCGTCCGGGCTGGGGCGTGAAGGCGGGCGTCAGGGCCTGGAGGAGTTTGTCGAAACCAAGTACCTCTGCATCGATCTGGGGCAAGCATGACCTGAGTCAAGTTTTCCACCAGGAACCCGCTGCGGCGGGTTCTTTTTTTGATAATACATAAAGTTGTCTGCCGGACAGCCGACATTAACGTATGACATTTTTGTGAATCCGACCATACTCACTCATGCGAAGCCTACAACGTAACCTGCTGATCCTGTTCAGCCTCGCCGTCCTTATTATCGTGCTGATGGGGACCTTCGTGGTGTTGAATGCAGCGGAGGAGAGGCGCAATAATTTGCTGGCGCGTGAAAGCAGTGAGCGCCTGTTGATCCTCGAGGATGTACGCGCGATCCTGTTCGAAACGGAATCCAGCCATCGTGCCTTCGCACTGAGCGGCGATTCGCTGTTTCTCGAGGAACACGCCATTCAGCGCCGCGATCTTGCCAGTCATCTCGATCGCCTGGCGGCAATGCTCATGGCTGACGAGGCCGATCTTGCCCTATTCGAGCAACTGAAGTCGCTGGTCGCCCAGCGGCTCGTCATCATGGACGATCTGATCGCTACGCGGCAGGAGCAGGGAACTTCCGCAGCGGCAGACAAGATCAGTTCCTACCAGGGCAAGCGCATCATGGACCGCGCCCAGGAAACTGGCGCGCGTCTCGCTACCCTTGAGCGCAATCGTCTCAACCGGCGTGTCGAGGCGTCGGAGCGGCATTCATCTCAATTGATCTGGTTGGTCATTCTCGGCGCGTTACTGAATGTACTGCTGCTGTTGGGCGCGTTTTTGCTGATCCACCGTGAATCACGGCGTAGCGAGCGGTTGGTGCTTCAACTGCGCCAAAGCACGGAAGAAGTGACGTTGATCAACAAGCTCAGCAGCGGCCTTCAATCGTGTGAATCCCGGGATGATACGACGGCCGTATTGCAGCACTACATGGAGTCGCTATTTCCAGGTATGACCGGCGGCCTCTACCTGATGCGCGATTCTCGCAACTTGCTCCAGTTGGCCACCAGTTGGGGGGACGAAGCGGACCACCTGGTAGATCCTATCGAACCCCAGAGCTGTTGGGCGTTACGTCTTGGCCATACGCACGCGGTCAGTTCACCGAGCAGGGAACTCACCTGCAAGCACTGGCCTGACAGCGAGCATGGCTATATCTGCCTGCCGTTGATGGCCCAGGGCGAAATCGTCGGGATGCTGCACTTGCAGACGCGAGCCCCAGCACAGCTTGGCGAGATCCGGCGACGTGCTGAGCTGCTGGCTACCCATGCGGCAGCGGCCATGGCCGGTATCCTGCTGCGCGAGGCGCTGCATCAGCAAAGCGTGCGCGATCCTCTGACCAACCTGTATAACCGGCGTTACCTTGAAGAAACCATGGAGCGAGAGCAGATACGTGCTCGGCGCAACAAGACCGGCTTTGCCCTGATCATGCTCGATGTCGATCACTTCAAACGCTTCAACGACAATTACGGCCATCAGGCCGGCGATTTGCTACTCAAGGAACTGGCTATCTTCCTTAAACAGTACGTGCGCGGCGATGACATCGTGTGCCGCTACGGAGGCGAGGAGTTTATGCTGGTCATGCCAGGCGCAACGCTCGAGCAATGCCGTGAGCGTGCCGAAGCGCTGAGGCAGAATATGGTGTCGCTAGAGCTCGAGTACCAGGGACAACGTCTGCCTTCGATCACTGCATCGCTGGGTGTGGCCGCCTATCCTGAGCATGGACCGGAGTGGGAAACGGTACAACGTCTTGCGGATGAGGCGCTGTATCAGGCCAAGCGAAACGGGCGCAATCAGGTCGTGGTAGCAACACCGCCGCAGGCCTGATTTCCGAGGAGAGCCAGACGGGATGGCGCGGTGCGTCATTTTTCTTCGCAGGCTGCTACGATGTGGGGCTGACACGAAGGGAGTCGTCACTCATGTTCCGCTTTCTGCAGCCCCTGTTTCGTTCGTTCGAGACCCGCATCGATCCGTATCCTGCGGGGGAGCCTAAGACCCCGCCTCGGGGCCTGCTGGCGTTTCTCTACCATTATTCACGGCCCGTGCTGCCATGGCTGGGGCTGATGTCGTTGTTTACGGCACTGGTGTCTGCCGTCGAACTGGTGTTCTTCGGTTTCATGGGCAACCTGGTCGACTGGCTGGCCGATGCCGACCGGGCCACCGTCTTTACCGACCGGGGAGCGGGCCTGGTGGGCATGGCGCTGCTGGCGCTGATCGGCTTCCCGCTGTTGGTGCTCATGCAGTCGCTGGTCACGCATCAGACCATCTTCGGCAATTACCCCATGCTGGGGCGCTGGCTGGCGCACCGGCACATGCTGCGCCAGAGCCTGGCTTTCTTCCAGGATGAGTTTTCCGGGCGCGTGTCGCAGAAGGTCATGCAAACCGCCCTGGCCATACGAGAGACCGTCACCAAGCTTACCGGTCTGCTGGTCTATGTGGTGGTCTACTTCACGGGGGCGATGTTTCTGGTGGGCCGTGCCGACCCCTGGCTGATGCTGCCGCTGGGGCTATGGTTGGTTGGATACATCGCCATCATGTGGGTTTTCGTGCCACGTTTGCGCAGGGTCTCGATGTCCCAGGCCGATGCCCGCGCCATGATGACGGGACGCATCGTCGACAGCTACACCAATATCCAAACCATCAAGCTGTTTGCCGACACCCACCGTGAACAGGCCTATGCCCGCGAAGCCATGGATGACTTCATGTCGACCGTGCATCGTCAGATGCGGCTCGTGACGCTCTTGACGTTCACCTTGACCTTGCTCAATGCGCTCTTGCTGACCTCGGTGGCGGTCTTGACGATTTCGTCCTGGTACCTCGAGATGATCTCGCTGGGAGCCATTGCGGTGGCGATCGCATTGGTCATGCGAATTCGCTTCATGTCCGACTGGATCCTCTGGGAAGTGGCCGGTTTATTCGAGAATATCGGTACCGTACAGGACGGCATCAATACCATTGCGCGCGAACCGGCGGTGGCCGATCGGCCCGAGGCCAAGGCGCTCAGCGTGCCGGAGGGCGAGATTCGCTTCGAGGAGGTGCACTTTCACTATGGCCAGTCGCTCAATGCGCGCCAGGCACGGGTGATCGAGGACCTTTCGCTGACGATACGCGCCGGTGAGAAAGTCGGCCTGATCGGCCGTTCCGGGGCCGGCAAGTCGACGCTGGCCAACCTGCTGCTTCGCTTCTACGACTTGGAGCAGGGGAGCATCCTGATCGACGGCCAGGACATCGCCGACGTCACACAGGAATCGTTACGTCAGCATATCGGGATGGTGACGCAGGATACCTCGCTGCTTCACCGCTCGATTCGCGACAATATCCGCTACGGAAGCCCCGAAGCCAGCGATGAGGCTGTGTGGGAGGCAGCTCGACGCGCTCATGCGGACACGTTCCTCGATACCCTGAGTGACCCCCAGGGCCGCAAAGGACTTGATGCCCACGTGGGCGAACGCGGTGTCAAACTCTCGGGCGGGCAACGACAGCGGATTGCCATAGCCCGGGTACTGCTCAAGAACGCCCCGATCCTGGTGCTCGACGAAGCGACCTCGGCGCTGGATTCTGAAGTCGAAGCCGCAATCCAGGAGCAGCTCGATGAACTGATGCAGGGCAAGACGGTGGTGGCGATTGCCCATCGGCTGTCGACCATCGCCATGCTCGATCGGCTCGTGGTCATGGATCAGGGACGGATCGTCGAAACGGGAACTCACGATGAACTGTTGCGCCAAGGTGGGCTATACGCCTCACTCTGGCATCGTCAATCGGGTGGATTCCTGGCGGAGGATATCGAGGACGACAGGGCCGCCCTCGACGTATCCAACTGACCGGCAGGTATCAGTGGCGGAAGTGGCGCATGCCGGTAAAGACCATGGCCAGCCCGGCTTCATTGGCGGCATCGATCACTTCCTGGTCGCGCATCGAGCCGCCCGGCTGAATGACGGCGGTAATCCCGGCAGCGGCTGCGGCATCGATACCGTCCCGGAAGGGGAAGAAGGCGTCGCTCGCCATCACCGAGCCGGGGACCTCGAAGCCTTCGTCGGCGGCCTTGATACCGGCGATCCTGGCGGAGTAGACCCGGCTCATCTGGCCGGCACCTACGCCGACGGTCTGCCCATGCTTGGCGTAGACAATGGCATTGGATTTGACGTACTTGGCCACCTTCCAGGCGAAGGCCAGGTCACGTAGCTCTTGCTCGCTGGGGGCACGCTCGCTGACCACAGTGAGTTCGTCGCGGCCGACCATACCGAGATCGCGATCCTGAACCAGCAGCCCCCCCGTCACGCGCTTGAAGTCATGGGCGTGTTCGCGCGTTCCGGGCCAGTTCGCGCCGGTATCGAGCAAGCGCACGTTCTGCTTCGCGGCGATGATTTCACGGGCTTCGTCGCTCACCCCCGGGGCAATGATCACCTCGACGAATTGCCGCTCGATGATGGCGCGTGCCGTGTCGGCATCCAGCGGGGCGTTGAAGGCGATGATGCCACCGAAGGCGCTGGTGGGATCGGTGGCGAACGCCTTGTCGTAGGCCTCGCGCGGTGACTTGCCGAGCGCCACGCCACACGGATTGGCGTGCTTGACGATCACGCAAGCGGTGTCGGTAAAGGCCTTGACGCATTCGAAGGCGGCATCGGTATCGGCAACATTGTTGAATGACAGCGCCTTGCCCTGCCATTGCACGGCAGTGGCCACGCTGGCTTCCGTGGCGTTGTCCTCGACATAGAACGCCGCCTGCTGATGGGGATTCTCCCCGTAGCGCATGGCCTGCTTCTTTCTGAACTGCAGGTTGTAGGTGCGCGGAAACCCGTCTTCACCCCCCGGCACGCGCTGGCCGAGGTAGTCGGCAATGGCGGCATCGTAGCCCGCCGTGTGCTCGAAGGCTTTGACGGCAAGATCGAAGCGCGCGGCATCGCTGATGCTGCCGGCGTGGGTGCGCATTTCCTCGAGTACTCGGCCATAGTCGTCGCTATCGACGACGATCGTGGTATGGGCATGGTTCTTGGCGCAGGCACGCACCATGGTGGGGCCACCGATATCGATATTCTCGATGGCGTCCTCGGGCGTACAGTCGGGACGCGCCACGGTCGCAGCGAAGGGGTAGAGATTGACCACGACCATATCGATGGGGGCGATGTCGTGCTCTTTCATCACCGTATCATCCGTGCCCCGGCGACCCAGGATCCCGCCATGAATGGTCGGATGCAGGGTCTTGACCCGGCCATCCATGATTTCAGGAAAACCGGTATGCTCGCTGACTTCCTTGACGGTGATGCCGTTGTCGCTGAGCAGGCGGAAGGTGCCGCCGGTGGAGAGCAGCTCGACACCCTGCGCCGCCAGCGCCTTGGCGAACTCGACGATACCGCGCTTGTCGGACACGCTGATCAGCGCGCGGCGGATAGGTTGCGGGGCAGGGGAGGTCGCTTGATTGGCCATTCGCTTCGACTCTTTTGAGGCTAGGGGGAAATCGGCATCGTGGCGCGTCAGGGCGCACGAAAAGGGGAGCCGAAAGTGGCTCCCCGGGGTTAGATCAGCGCGTACTGCTTGAGCTTCTTGCGCAAGGTTCCGCGATTCAGGCCCAGGATTTCGGCGGCCCGGGTCTGGTTTCCATTCACGTGGGCCATCACCGATGCGAGGAGCGGGGCCTCGACTTCAGCGAGCACCATGGCGTAGAGGTCGGTGGTCGACTCGCCATCGAGATGGGTGAAATAGCGTCGCATGGCCGCATCGACGGCTTCACGCAAGGGCCTTTCCTCGGCCGGGACCGAGTGGGCCGGTTCGAGGGAGAGTGCTGCGGGGCTGGTGAATTCCAGCGTTTCCGGGGACGCACTCAAGGCGTGATCGGGAGTTGCTTGCCTGCTGGTCATGCTGCACTGATTCCATCGGTTGCCCATGGCGCATCGCCAGTGGGCGAGGCCTGGCTGAACAGTTCGTCCACGAAAAGTAATTGGTCCCGCGGGTGTTTCAGCGCGTTGAACACGGTCCGTCTCGCCTTTGCCTGCTGCGGAGAGGCCTTCAATCGGTTGCTCAGGTACCACCCCAGATGCTTGCGCGCAATGCGAACACCCATCGTGTGCCCATAGAAGCCATGCAACGCTTCCAGGTGCGCCCGCATGACCCCAGCTTGCTCCTCCAGGGACGGGGCCGTCATGACGCGGCCATGCACGAGATAATGGTCGATCTCACGGAATATCCAGGGGTTGCCCTGGGCGCCGCGCCCGATCATCACCGCATCCGCCCCAGTATAGTCGAGGACGTCGGCAGCCTTGAGAGGAGAATCGATATCGCCATTGGCGAACACCGGGATCTTCACGGCAGCCTTGACCTGCGCAATGGTGTCGTACTCGGCCTGACCGGCATAGCGCTGGTCGCGGGTGCGGCCATGCACGGCCAGCGCGGCGATCCCCGCGTCTTCGGCCATACGTGCGATCCGCACCGCATTGATGCTTTGCGGGCACCAGCCGGTACGAATCTTGAGCGTGACCGGCACCTCGACGGCACTCACCACGGCGTTGAGAATGTCGGCCACGAGTGGCTCATCACGAAGCAACGCCGAGCCCGCGGCCTTGTTGCAGACCTTCTTTGCAGGACAGCCCATGTTGATGTCGATGATCTGGGCGCCTTGCTCGGCGTTAAGTCGTGCTGCCTGGGCCAGCATATTGGCGTCGCCGCCTGCGATCTGAACCGAGCGGGGGCCCGGTTCGCCACTGTGATCGAGCCGTAGCCGCGATTTGCGCGTATGCCACAGGCTGGGGTCCGAGGTGACCATCTCCGAAACCACCAGGCCGGCACCCAGGCGCCGGCAGAGCTGGCGGAACGGGCGATCGGTGACGCCGGCCATGGGGGCCAGAATCACTCGATTGGCAAGGGTGTACGGCCCAATACTGGGCAGATCCGGCTGCTGCTGTGGCATTGTCACAGGTCGCTGGGTTATCGGTGGCTGAGGGTGCGCTATGATACCCATCGACGCTGCCGCGGTGAAGGTGGAATTGTGTCGCAGTGTCTCAACGTGTCTTATTTGTTGGGTCGGTGCCCTGTCAGTCGCACCCATCCTTCCCGCTCGCTCGGTTCCTCCATGCGAAGTCCCTGGGCGCGGTAGGCCTCGAGGACCTCATCGGCCTGAGGGGCGAGTATGCCCGACAGGGCGATTCGTCCTCCCGGCGCGACCTGGCCTGCGATCATTGCCGAAAGCTCGACGAGTGGCCCGGCGAGGATATTGGCAATCACCACGGGAAAGGGGCGCGACGCGTGCTCCTCGGGATAGGCGAGCGAGAAACGCGCATCGTCGATACCGTTGCGCTCGGCGTTGTCACGGCTGGCCAGCAGGGCTTGAGGATCGATATCGGTGCCTACCGCATGGCCGGCGCCGAGCTTCAGGGCGGCGATGGCAAGAATGCCCGACCCGCAGCCCACGTCGAGGACTTTTTGGCCTTCGAGCATGCCGGCACTGGCGAGACCGTCGAGCCACTCCAGGCAAAGTGCCGTAGTGGGGTGGGTGCCGGTACCGAATGCCAGCCCCGGATCGAGCAGCAGATTAACCGCCTCAGGGTCGGGCGCCTCGTGCCAGCTGGGTACGATCCATAATCGTTGCCCCATGCGCAGTGGCTGGAAGCCCTCCATCCACTCGCGTTCCCAGTCACGGTCGGCGAGTAGCTCGAATTCGATCTCCGGGCAGGGTTCGTCGCCGACTTCCATCGCCCAGGCCTGGCGTACCCGGTCGAGCATGGCCTCGATGCCTTCCAGATCATCGTAAAGGCCCGTCAGCACGGTATCCTGCCATAACGGTGTGGTGCCGCGCTCCGGCTCGAACACGGGATCGTCGTGGGCATCTTCCAGCGTGATGGCTGAAGCCCCTTCAGCCAGCAGCAACTCCTCGAGTCGATCGGCCTGTTCGGGCGCGATGTGGGCCTTGAGTTGAAGCCAGGGCATGGCTTTCTCCTACAACGGTAAGCATGACGGAAACAAGGACGGGGCGGCCAATGCCACCCCGTCATAGGCAGAATGCGTCCGGCTCAGAGGCCGAGACGTTTCTCGAGGTAGTGGATGTTGACGCCGCCGCGCTGGAAGTTGGCGTCACGGACCAGGTCCTTCTGCAGATCGGTATTGGTCTTGATGCCTTCCACCACCAGCTCGTCGAGCGCACTACGCATCCGGGTCAGGGCGCCTTCACGATCCGCGGCCCAGGTGATCAGCTTGCCGATCAGCGAGTCATAGTGGGGCGGTACCGTGTAGCCGGTATACAAGTGAGAGTCCATGCGAACGCCCAGGCCCCCTGGCGGATGATAGAGCGTGACCTTGCCGGGAGAGGGCATGAAGGTGCGAGAATCCTCGGCGTTGATACGACATTCGAACGCGTGCCCATTGAGCTTCACATCTTCCTGGCGAATCGACAGCGGCATGCCCGAGGCGATACGCAACTGCTCCTTGACGATATCGACACCCGTAACCATCTCGGTGACAGGATGCTCGACCTGAACGCGGGTGTTCATCTCGATGAAGAAGAACTGGCCGTTCTCGTAAAGGAACTCGAAGGTTCCCGCACCGCGGTAGTTGATTTCAAGGCAGGCATCGGTACACGCCTTGAGCACGCGGGCTCGTGCTTCGGGGTCGAGATGAGGGGCCGGGGCCTCCTCGAGTACCTTCTGATGACGGCGCTGTAGCGAGCAGTCGCGATCGTAAAGGTGTATGGCATTGCCCTGGCCGTCGGCGAGTACCTGCACCTCGACATGACGCGGCTGCTCGAGGAACTTCTCCATATAGACCGTGCCATCGCCGAACGCGGCGTTGGCTTCGTTCTGAGTGATGCTGATGGAGGAGAGCAGGCTGGCTTCGTTGTGCACCACGCGCATGCCACGCCCGCCGCCGCCGGAAGCGGCCTTGATGATCACCGGATAGCCGATGCGCTTGGCGATACGCAGCACTTCGTGCTCGTCGTCCGGCAGCGGTCCGTCGGAACCCGGCACGGTAGGCACACCGGCCTTCTTCATGGCATTGATGGCGCTGACCTTGTCACCCATCAGCCGGATGGTCTCGGCACGGGGACCGACGAAGACGAAGCCCGAGCGCTCCACCTGCTCGGCAAAGTTGGCGTTCTCCGAGAGAAAGCCGTATCCCGGGTGGATAGCGCTGGCATCGGTAACTTCGGCCGCACTGATCAGTGCCGGAATATTGAGATAGGACTGAGCCGAAGGTGCCGGGCCGATACACACGGCTTCGTCGGCCAGACGGACATGCATCAGTTCGCGATCGGCCTTGGAGTGCACTGCCACGGTGCGGATGCCCAGTTCCTTGCAGGCCCGCAGCACGCGCAGGGCAATTTCGCCGCGGTTGGCGATGAGCACCTTGTCCAACATAGTCGTATTGCCCATAACGTCCCCGTTAGCCGATGATCAGCATGGGTTGGTCGAACTCGACCGGCTCACCATCCTCGACCAGTATGGCTTCGACCACACCGTCATGATCCGCTTCGATCTGGTTCATCATCTTCATGGCTTCGACGATGCAGACCGGATCGCCTTTCTTGACGCTCTGCCCGACTTCAACGAAGGGCTTGGCGCCCGGGGCAGAGGCACGATAGAAGGTACCGACCATGGGCGAAGCGACAGCGTGTCCCTGGGGCTCGGCGGGGGCTGGCGTGGTATCCGAGGCTGGTGACGGACTCGACGAGGCGGTCGCATGTCCCGGGCCAGGTCCGTATCCCTGGCCTTGGCCCTGATAATAGGGTTGCGGCATGGACGGTGCCGGATAGCTCGAGCCGTTGGGATGACGACTGATGCGAACCGACTCCTCGCCTTCCTGGATTTCGATTTCGCTGATATTGGATTCTTCCAGCAGCTCGATCAGCTTCTTGACCTTACGGATATCCATGGGTCTGTCTCGATCAAAAGAGGGGTGTGAAAAGACGCAGTTAACCTGCTCAATATTTGCTCAGATCACGGCGATATCCTGCACTTTGCCGTCATCAATTGCATGAAAATCGTTTGCGCGGAGTGTGAACAAAATCGCAGCTATTGTCCAGTTCGCGACGTTTCGAGACGTGCAGCGATATTAAACGACCGTTTTACGCCCAGATCGCGTTAGCTGGGACGCGAGCCCAGCCAGCCGAGGAGCTGCTCGAGGTGAGCAGCAAAGCTAGGTGCGTCGACCACCCCCTGAATACGGGCGCTGCGAATCTCTTCACTGTGATCGAAGAATAATAGACTCGGCGGGCCGAAGAGATTGAAGTGTTCGAGCAATATCCGGCTATCCGTATCGGTCGCGGTCACGTCGATCTGAATGCGGGTAAAGGCCGACAGGGCCTGCGCCACCTCGGGATCGGGGTAGACCTGTCGCGCCATCTGCTTGCACGAAATGCACCAGTCGGCCGTGACATCGGCAAACACCGGCCGTCCTGCGGCGGAGGCCTTTGCCAGTTCGGTACGCAGCGTTTCGAGTCGCGTCACGATCACATCGGGTTCGTTGCTTACGGGTAGGGTCTGGCGTGAATCGCGTTTATCGGCGAGGGGCGCCAAGGGGCGAAGCGGATCCTGGGCGCCTGCGGCAGCCCCCAGCGTGAGGGCAAAGCCCCAAATCAGAAGAAGCAGGCCCGCTGCCTGCCAAAGGCGGGGCCAGCCTTGTGCGGTATCGCGTTGTAGGGCGCCTAGTGCGACCCCGCTACCTACGGCAAGGGCCGCCCACAGAAGCAGTACCAGCGAGGGGGGGAGCAGACGCTCGACCAACCAGATGGCCACGCCCAGTAACAGCACACCGAAGGCGTTCTTAACGCCGTTCATCCATGGGCCGCTACGCGGCAGTAGCGTGGTGCCGTAGGTACCCACCAGCAGTAACGGCACGCCCATGCCGAGTGCGAGAGCGAACAGGGCCAATCCGCCCATGGCGGCATTGCCTGTCGTGGAGAGGAATACGAGCGCCCCGGCCAGCGGTGCCGAAACGCAGGGTGAAACGACCAGTACCGACAAGGCGCCCGCCAACGCCAGACCTGGCGGCCCGCTATGCTGAGCCCGGGATTGCCAGGCATCGACGCGTGCCGCCACGGCCGGCGAAAGGCGCAGGTTGAAAATCCCGAACATGGCCAGGGCGAACAGAGCGAAGAGCAGGCTGAAGACACTCAGCACCCAGGGGGACTGTAGGCGGGCCTGCAAATTGAGGCCGGCCCCGAACAGGCCCATCAGCACACCGACGGCGGCATAGGTGACGGCCATGCCCGCCACATAACTGGCGGAGAGGCCGAAGGCGCGCTTCCGGCTGGGATTCTGCCCCACGATGATCGAGGACAGGATCGGAATCATGGGCAGCACGCACGGGGTGAACGTCAGGCCCAGGCCGGCCAGGAAGAACAGGCCGAGCACCAGCCAGGGATCGGCACCCTGAAGTAGATCGAAGAAGCGGCTGTCCTCGGATTGCAGGCGAGGCGCCTCGGCGGTCGACGCGGGTGAGGCCTCGGCCCCGGTAGCCGTTTGCTGCGCACTCGAGGTTGACTGCTGCGGTTCGATATCGGCAAAGACGGCCGGCGCCGAGCCGGGCAGAGCGTCAAGCGTCAGGCGCTCGGGTGGATAACAAAGGCCGGCATCGGCACATCCCTGAAAGGTGACGGCAACCGGTAGTGTTCCTTCCGGGCTGCCCTCGAAAGGGGCCTCGAGTACGACACGGTCATAGAAGACGTAGACGTCACCAAGAAACTCATCGCGCTTGAATTCACCGGGGGGCAGTTGCAACTCGCCCAGCGTGACCTCATCGCTCAGGCTCTCGAGGCTGAATCGATGGCGGTAAAGATAGTAGCCTTCGGCATTTTCGAAGCCGATATATAGCGTGTCATCGTCGTGCCAGGCACGGGCCTGGAATGCTTCGCGAACCGGGAGGAAAGCCGGTTCCTCAGCGTTTCCACCAAACCATTGGGCCTGGGCGGAAGCGGGAAGCAGCAGAATCAGGCCGAACAGCAGGATGATGAACCGGTATCTCAAGGTCTCGCCTCTCGCCCAGCGTTGACGGATCTCGAAGACGCGGCCGGCCATGCGGCACGGACGGTCGAGTGATATGGTGCGTGCTAGGATAACGCAATCGCTTCGCGATGTGTTGCCGCTCGGCATGGACAGGTTGTCGCGGTAACGATGGCGAGGTTGAGTCTTCAATCTTTTCAACCGCTCAAGGAAGTCGCCCATGGCACTCTTCGGCAAGCGCAAGGCCGGTGATCCCAAGCGCAACACGGATGTGCTCGAACGCCCCGATTACGGCTGGATCTGGAAACCCCTGCTGGCTCTGCTGGTTCTGTACCTGTTGGTTACGATCATTCTGGGGATCTGGTGGAGTCAGCCGCCTTCGACCTTCGATGTCGAGCAGGCCACCGCCGCCCAGCGTGGCGACGCCGCGGAAGCTACGACCCAGGCCGCTACTACGACAGCCTCTAGGGGCGCGGTGACGACCGCGACCCTGATGACCACAGTGGGTACCCTGCTCGAAAAGCCCGGCGGCTATCTTCGCAATGACAAGATGCCTCCCGGGGTGTGGCTGGATAACATGCCTAATTGGGAATACGGCGTGCTACGCCAGGCGCGCGATCTGACCCAGAGCTTGCCGGCGTTGTCCGAAGGGGATGAGGCGGCCTTCGCCGAGGCTCACGAACGGCTCTCGGCGAATAGTAAGGATTGGCTGTATCCCTCGGCGGAGCGTCGCTATGAACAGGCGCTGGAAGCACTTGAAGGCTATCTGCGTTCGTTGTCCGGCGAGCAAGGTGCCGGTTTTGCCACTAATGGCGATGGGGTATCGCGCTGGCTGTCTCGCGTAGAGCAGCGGCTGGACTCGCTGACGCACCGGCTGTCAGCCAGCGTGGCCGAGCGCGAAGCGCTGCGTGACCTGATCGATATCGAGACGGGCGAGGCACCGAGCCAGACACCCTGGTACAAGATCGATAACGTCTTCTTTGAAGCCCGGGGCACCGGCTGGGCCTTGATTCATCTTCTCGAGGCCGTGGAACATGACCTTGCCGACGTGATTGATGCAGCGGGCGCAACCTCCAATTGGCAGCAGCTGATTGCCGAATTGAAGCTCACCCAGCGCCGGGTATGGAGCCCCGTCATTCTCAATGGCTCGGGCTTCGGGCTGTTCGCCAATCATTCCCTGGTCATGGCCAACTACACCGCCCGTGCGCGCGAGCTTGCCCACCAGTTGGTTCGTCAACTCGATGGGGTGCAGGTCGAAAATGTAGACACGACGACTCAGCCTGCGACGCAGCCCGTCGATGAAGCCGAGAGCGGCGAGGCGCCGGAAAATCAGGGCGGGGATGGACAGGACGGACAGGATAAAGAGTCCGGTGAGCCTGAGCAGCGCTCCGCCAACGGCATGGAAAGCGAGGAAAACAATCCCGAAGATAGCGAGGGGCAGGCAGGCTGACCGCCAAAAACAATGGGCGCCCAGCCGAGGTGGGCGCCCATTTCGAGCAACTGCAGGACCGCCAGCGCTTCAGCTGGCAGTGCGACAGATCACTTCACGACAGATCAGGCCTTATCGTAGGCCGCGACGGCCTTCTCGATCGCCTTGCGGGCCGCTTCGGCATTGTCCCAGGACTCCACCTTGACCCACTTGCCCTTTTCGAGATCCTTGTAGTTCTCGAAGAAATGCGCGATCTGCTGGCGCAGCAGTTCCGGCAGGTCGGTCACTTCCTGAACATCGTCGTAGAGCGCGGTCAGCTTGGGATGGGGGACGCAGACCAGCTTGGCGTCTTCGCCCGCTTCGTCGGTCATGTTGAGGACACCGACCGGGCGTGCACGAATGACGCTGCCCGGCTGCACGGGATAAGGGGTGACAACGAGGGCATCGAGAGCGTCGCCGTCATCCGCCAGGGTGTTGGGGATGTAGCCGTAGTTCGCCGGGTAGAACATCGGCGTAGCCATGAAACGGTCGACCAGCAGGGCGTCCATGTCCTTGTCGATCTCGTACTTGATCGGCGCATGGTTGGCAGGAATCTCGATTGCGACGTAAATGTCGTTGGGAAGGTCCTTGCCAGCGGGGATCTTGTCGAAACTCATTTTACTTTCCTTGATATGACGGGATGTGGAGACCGAAATCCGTCGAATTATACGAACACGTCCGCGGGATTACCAATGCGACGAAGGCCGGTGTCTCGTCTGGCATTCCGAGATATCGCCCTCGAAAACCGCGATGTTCGTCACGTTGAGGAACGCGGGGACGTGTATCATGGACGCCGAACCCAGAAACGATCGCCCAGTATGGAGCAGGCACCGATGGAATCCGAGTTGTCGCTGAGCGTGGGGCAAGCGTTCGTCGCCCCCGAGCGTCGTCACCATCGTAGTTCAATGTCGGTCAGGATTCCGGAGGGGCAATTGCTTCGGATCAAGGGCGCCAGTGCCTTGATCAGCGACTCCACTTCACGTAACGCCCTCGCCAAGCAGGCCGGCGACTTGAGCGTGAGGGGCTTTCTGACCGACTATTTCTCAACGCCGGACCATTGGGACGTCAAGACCTCAGCGACCCGCGTACTACGTGCGCTCAATAGCTGGTGTTACAGTCAAAGTGGCCAGGTGCGCGGTGGCAGTTACATCACCTCGTGCTCGGCCATGGTCTATCAGGGACGCCTGGCCCACCTGTTCCATATGGGCGATACGTTGGTTTTCCGCCTGCGAGGCGCTGAATTCGAGCAGCTCAGCCGTGACCATGTCACCGACCTGGGCGGCTACCGCTACCCCTCGCGGGCATTGGGGCTCGATGGCAACATCGACATCGACTACGTGGAGCTACCGCTCAAGCAAGGCGATATCTTCCTGTTCACTACCCAGGCCGTGCGCGGCACATTGATGCCTTCCGATTACGTGCAGCTGATCCGGCAGGACGCCAGCGACCTCAACGCCGCCTGCGAACGCCTGGCGGACACGGCCCAGGCTCGGGCGCAGGAACGCGGTTATGGTGGTGAACAGTTCTGCTTCCAATTGGTGCGTATCGATCACTTGCCGGAGGAAGAGAAGGATCAGCCAGGCAAGCTTTACGGCGACCTTCCTGTTCCACCCGAGCTCTCGCCCGGTGATCGGCTGGATGGTCTGGAGGTGTTAGAGGTGCTTTCGCGTAATGCGCAATCTCGCGTCTATCGGGTGCGCGAACCCAGGTTACAGCGCGAGATGGTACTCAAGGCACCGAGCCCCGAGCTCTCGACACGTAACGCCTACCTCGAGCACTTCATGTTGCAGAAATGGGTCGTCGAGCGCGTCAATTCGCCATTCGTGGCCAAGGTCATGGAGCCTTCCCGGCCGCGCCGCTACCTCTATTACATGATGGCCTATGTCGAGGGCGAGCGGCTCAGCGACTGGGTGCAACGCCATCCCCAGGCGAGTATCCCGCAGCGGCTGGACATTGCGCTCCAACTCGGCAAGGCCGTGCAGGCCTTGCATCGTCGCGACCTGCTCCACCAGCAGATCCATCCCGACAACATCATGATCGATACGCACGGCCAGGTAGTGCTCACCGACTTCAGTGCCTGTCGCCTGCGTGAAGGCGATGGTCATAAACGCTCACGGGAGCTGGCCCGCGAACTGGGCCTGACCGAGCACAGTGCACCGGAATACGCACTGGACGATGACGTTGGGCGCCGCAGTGATCAGTACGCACTGGCCTCGACCATCTATTGGTTGCTGACCGGGGAGCAGCCATATGCCTTTGCCCCCCATCAACTGCGTAGCCATACCGATCTCGAACAGCTCACCTATCGCAGCGCTCGCGATTTCAATCCGGAAGTGGGTGACGAGCTAGACGAAGCATTGCGCCGCGCCCTCGACCCCCAGAGAGCGTTGCGTTTCCGTCGTCTCTCCGAGTTTCTCTACGCCTTGCGTAATGCTCAGGGACGAGGTCGCCCTAAACGAACCCATCACCGCCTGTGGCGGGAGCCGGTGAGATTATGGCAAGGGCTGACCGTGGTGCTATTGCTGTTGTTGACCCTGTCCTGGCTGTTGCGCTGAACACGTAGCCACGAGGATGCGGTCACAGCTGGAACGGGAGGGCGAAACCTATCGCGCAGCCTGACTGCGCGATAGGTCGTACCGCGGGGAAGGGCCTAGAGCGTGAACTCGGGCAGTTTACGCTCGACCTTGGCCAGTTTCAGCTTGGCGACTTGGGGCAGGCCGTTCTCGAAGGGGGGGAATTCCTCGCCCTGGATGAGCGGTTGCAAATACTGACGGCAGGCCT
Source organism: Litchfieldella xinjiangensis (assembly GCF_000759345.1). GTDB lineage: Bacteria > Pseudomonadota > Gammaproteobacteria > Pseudomonadales > Halomonadaceae > Litchfieldella_A > Litchfieldella_A xinjiangensis. The sequence goes on along the minus strand of NZ_JPZL01000004.1, from coordinate 369,151 downwards.
CGGTGATGCTGAAGCCATCCTCGCTAATGAAATCGCGCGGCATGAACTTTTCGCGGTTGGCCACTTCGGACAGCGGCGCGGCATCGATGCGCCATTCATAAGGCGTGTCGCTCACGCGCTTGATGGTTGGCATCATGGCGTTCTTGCCTTCCAGTGCCAATTCAACGGCCTTCTGACCCACGGCATAGGACTGTTCGACATCGACCCTGGACGCCAGATGGCGTGCCGCGCGCTGCAGGTAATCGGCAACGGCCCAGTGGTACTTGTAGCCGAGATCCTGCTTGATCATGCCGGCCAGTGTCGGTGCGACGCCGCCGAGCTGACGATGGCCGAAGGCATCGGTGTTTCCGGAGTCTGCCAGGAACGTGCCATCGGGATAGCGGCTGCCTTCCGAGACCACGATCACGCAATAGCCATAGTTCTTCACCGATTCCTCGACGCGCGCCATGACGGCAGCACGGTTGAAATCGATTTCGGGGAAGATGACCAGGTGGGGCGGTTCGCCTTCCCCTTTGCCGGCCAAGGCACCCGCTGCGGCAATCCAGCCGGCATGGCGACCCATGACCTCGAGCACGAACACCTTGGTCGATGTGGAGCACATCGAGGCGATATCCAGCGAGGCTTCCAGCGTCGAGGTCGCAATATACTTGGCCACGCTACCGAAACCCGGGGAGTTGTCGGTGATCGGTAGATCGTTGTCGACCGTCTTGGGCACGTGGATGGCCGTCAGGGGGTAACCCAGCTTTTCGGAGAGCTGCGATACCTTCAGGCAGGTATCGGCACTGTCACCACCACCGTTATAGAAGAAGTACCGGATATCGTGAGCCTTGAAGACTTCGATCAGGCGCTCGTACTGGGCACGATGCGACTCGATATCCTTGAGCTTGTAACGGCACGAGCCAAAGGCCCCGCCCGGCGTATGACGCAGCGCGGCAATGCTCTCGTCGGACTCCTGAGAAACGTCGATCAGGTCCTCGGTCAGGGCGCCGATGATGCCGTTGTGACCGGCGTAGACCTTGCCGATACGGTCGGATTCACGGCGGCAGGTCTCGATCACGCCGCAGGCACTGGCATTGATCACGGCGGTCACGCCGCCGGACTGGGCATAGAAGGCGTTGTACTGAGCCATAGGGGCTGTTCCGCTCCTTGGAAGGGTCTGTTGTGGTCAGGGCATATATGAAAGCACGCTTTCGCATAAGCCCTATGGGTTCGGGATGCTAGTCGGTTTCGGGATGTAAGCGTCTCCATCTTAGCCGAAAGTGGTGTCCGACGCATCCGCGCTTCGTTGGCAGCCCTGGCCTGCCTGTGGTGGCCCGTCAGGTGCCGTGCTAGTCTCGCTGCCATTACTCAGGAGCCGTTCTTTCAGGAGTTATCGATGCACGTTCATATCCTCGGGATCTGCGGCACTTTCATGGGGAGCCTGGCGCTATTGGCCCGGGAACTTGGCTTTCGCGTCAGCGGCTCCGATGCCAACGTCTATCCGCCCATGAGCACCCAGCTTCAGGAAGCCGGCATTACCTTGCTCGAGGGCTATTCGGCGGACAATCTCGAGCCGCGTCCGGATCGGGTCGTGGTCGGCAACGCCCTGTCGCGAGGCAATCCCGAGGTCGAGGCCGTGCTCGACCTGCACCTGCCTTATCAATCCGGCCCGGAGTGGCTCGCTGAGCATGTCCTGCCGGGGCGCAAGGTGATTGCCGTAGCAGGTACGCATGGCAAGACCACCACCGCGAGTCTAGTGGCCTGGCTGCTCGAAAGCGCGGGCCTGTCGCCGGGCTTTTTGATTGGTGGCGTACCCCGCAATTTTGGCCTCTCGGCGAGACTAGGCGATCCAAGCGCGCCCTTCGTCGTCGAGGCGGACGAGTACGACACGGCATTTTTCGACAAGCGCTCCAAATTCGTCCACTACCGGCCTGATGTTGCCATTCTGGGTAACCTGGAGTTCGATCATGCCGATATCTTTCCGGATCTGGCAGCCATCGAACGCCAGTTCCATCACTTGGTGCGTACCGTACCGGGTAGCGGCCGCCTGCTGGTTGCCGATGGCGAGGCAGCACTTGAGCGTGTCATCGAGCAAGGTTGCTGGAGTCGTATATCAAAGTTTGGTCACGCTTCTGGGAGTGAATGGCGTCTCGCACTCGAGCGTGACGATGCCAGCCGCTTTCGCGTGGTGCATGAGACCGACTCGATGAGTGAAGATGCCATCGTCGATTGGGCACTCACCGGCGAATACAACGCGCGCAATGCCCTGGCCGCGTTAGGTGCCGCCCATGAATGCGGGGTCGACCTGGCGCGAGGTTGCGCTGCATTGGCCCGCTTCGAGACACCCAGGCGCCGACAGGAAGTGCGGGGCGAGATCGCCGGGATCCAGGTGATAGACGATTTCGCGCATCACCCTACGGCAATAGCCGCAACGCTGCATGGCTTGAGAGCGGCGACCCCCAAGGGGCGGCTGCTGGCGGTGATCGAGCCGCGCTCCAATACCATGCGTCTGGGGACGCTGCGCGAGCGATTGGCCCAGAGCACGGCCGAGGCCAATCGCGTGTGGTGGTATCAGCCGCCTGAACTGGATTGGTCATTGGACGAAATGGTGGCCATGAGCGTGGTTCCGAGCGAAACGGTCAGTGTGCTCGACGAGCTCGTGGCGGCCGTGGTCAGCGAGGCCAAACCGCTGGATAGAATCGTGGTGATGTCCAACGGTGGATTCGGCGGGATTCATGCCAAGTTGTTAACGGCTCTGGAGTCGGCGCATGGCGAGCGTTGATCCCGGTTCCCCCTTCCTGCCGCCCGTTACGGTGGCGTTGACTGGGGCCTCGGGGGCGCAATATGGACTACGGCTCATTCAGTGCCTGGTGGCGTCGGGGCATGAGGTGTGGGTCATGATCTCCAAGGCCGCGCACATGGTCGTCGATACCGAGACTGATGTGTTGTTACCGGCCCAACCACGTCGACTGGCGGAGGCGCTGCAAGCGCATAGTGGGGCCGCCGATGGCCAGATCCGCTGTTTCGCCCGGGAGGACTGGATGGCGCCGGTGGCCTCGGGCTCGGGGGCGCCGGCCTCGATGGTGATCTGTCCCTGTTCGACGGGAACGCTATCCGCAGTGGCCACCGGGGCGAGCAACAACCTGATCGAGCGCGCCGCCGATGTTGCGCTCAAGGAGCGCCGGCGGTTGATCATGGTGCCGCGCGAGACCCCGTTTTCTGCCATTCACCTCGAGCATATGCTGACCCTGACGCGGATGGGGGCGGTCATACTGCCGGCGGCTCCCGGCTTCTATCATCGACCGCAACGTGTCGACGACATGATCGATTTCATCGTCGCACGTATCCTCAACCAGCTCGGCATCGAGCATACGTTGGTTCCTCGCTGGGGAGAGACGCCCACGTGATCAACCTGTCGATCCTGTCGGTCTTCATTCCGACGTTCTTTCTGGTGTCGCTGACCCCGGGCATGTGCATGACCCTGGCCATGGTGCTGGGCATGACCCAAGGGGTGAAGCGTACCTTATGGATGATGTTGGGTGAGCTGGCGGGTGTGGCATTGGTGGCCATTGCCGCCGGGGCCGGCGTGGCGGCGCTGATGCTGCGTTACCCGGAATGGTTCGCCATCTTCAAGTGGGTGGGGGGTGCCTATCTTGCGTATCTCGGGGTGATGATGTGGCGCTCCCGGGGGCGCATGGCGATTCCGCTCGAAAGCCGGGACGCGCCTCGCGCCTCGCGCCGGCAACTGGCGTTGCAGGGGTTCGTCACGGCCATCGCCAACCCCAAGGGCTGGGCGTTTTTCGTGGCACTCTTGCCGCCATTTCTGGATGCCTCGATGCCGCTGGCCACGCAATTGCTCGTACTGGTTGCGATCATCCTGACGATCGAGTTCGTGTGCCTGGTTCTCTATGCCGGGGGCGGGCGCACGGCACGCAAGCTCCTGGGAGAAAGCCAGAACGTCAGGCTGCTCAATCGCATCGCAGGTACGCTGATGGTGGGCGTCGGCGTGTGGCTGGCGCTGGGCTGATATGCCCAGCGCCATCAGGCATGCGGCAGCAGCGCAATGCGCGCTGACAATAGCACCAGCGATGCCGCTGTCAGCCAGCCCCAGGGAGCGGGGATCAGCGGGCGTGGGGCGAAGCGATGGTAGCTGATCCGTACCAGGGCGCAGACCATCAGGCCGAGCAAGGCGCCGCCAACGATATCGCTCGCCCAGTGGACACCGATGATCAGGCGTGACAGGGCCATCGGCACACAGATGGCGATGGCTACCCAGTATGCCCAGAACCGCCACTTCATGGGCAGTTCCTGGGCGATGAAGGCGGCCGCCAACCCGTACAGCACAACGGCTGTCGAGGCATGCGCACTGGGGTAGGACATCGATCCCACGAGGTAATCCGGAACGTCGGGACGGGCGCGTGCTGCGAATTGCTTGAATAAGGTATTGGCAATGGCAATGCCGATCAGGGCGCCAGCGAAATGGGTGAACGCGACGAAGTGCCGTGCCCGGAGCAACCAGATGCCCCATGGCAGAATCAGCGCGAGAACACCGTAGGCATCGCCCATCTTGGCCAGAAACTGGCCGATGGCCAACAGTGTGAGCCAGTCGAACGTGGCGAACAACGACTGAATCTGCAGGTCCATGGCCAGAGGTCCTTGGGCCTCGAGAACCATCAGGGTCCACAGGCAGAGCGCCACCAGGCTCAGTATCAGCAGGGTCAGCGATGCCAGCGGAAACTCGCTACGTGGTTGATGGTTGCTCAGTATCAGCCATACGCGGCGGCGCCAGCGCTTGCCACGGGCGAACCGGGCCATCATGCGATAGGCACGCCCCTCCCGGGCGAGCTGATGGCGCAACAGGGAAAAGGTCACTCCGAGCAGCCCGATGACGGTGAGTAGCGTCATTGACCAGTACGGCATGCCAGCGGATACCTCCAGGAGTTGTTCCCAATTGCGGCCCAGCAGGTAGCCGGGAAGTATGTAGGCAGGGGCCCATAGTAGCGCCGAGGCCACGTTGGCCCAGGTAAAGGCCCAGGGGGACATATGCAGCATGCCCGCAATCATGGGTACGATCGGGCGTACCGGGCCCACGAACCGCGCGAGCAAGACTGATAGGGCCCCGTGGCGTTGAAAGAAGCGGGCGCCCCGGGAGAGCCATTCCGGGTGTCGATCGAAGGGCCACAGGTGCGGAATGCGTTCACGCTGCGTGTAGCCAAGGATAAAGCTCACCCCATCGCCGATGACGGCCCCCAGGCAAGCGGCAGGCAGTACCAACCACAACGACAATTCCTGATGACCTGCGAGCGAGGCGGCGGCCGTGATGAGCACCACGCCGGGAACGGCGATGCCGACCAGGGCGAGGCTCTCGACAAGCGCAATCACCAGTATGATCAAGAGTAGCAGGGCGGGAGAGGGCGTCAGCTGGTAAAGCCAGTCGGCCAGATTCAATGCGTCGACTCCATCAGGGCATGGCCCTTGATTTGCAGGCGCTGTTCGAATGAGCTCCAGGTTTCTTCACGGTGCGGTGAGCATACTGCGATACGCGAGGCGATAGGCCCGGTCTCGCTGAGCACGGTACTGCCCAGTGCGGTCAGCAGGCGATGCCGTACCATCAGCGCCCCTGTTTCCCCCGTGTCGGTCAGCACCAGCCAGAACAGCGAGGTCTTTACCCGGCCCAGGCTATCATTGACCCGGCAGGTCTGTTGTGCCGAATGACTGAACTGCTGAAGCAATTCCCGGCGAAGACGCGTACCGAACTGTTCGTGAGCCATTTCCAATTGGGGGAGGTGGATGACCAATACGCTGAGTCGACGTTGCAACAGGCTGGCGCGCGCAAATTCGCTATCGAGCTGCTCGTGGATGGCTTCGTCGTTCAACGCCTGGCATTCGCGATCCAGGGGATCGGTGGCATCGAGCAGGCTGCGCTGACGGTACTGTTCGAGTGGCGCCAGCATGCCCAGTATAAGGATGGATAGATAGGCAAAGGTCTCGTTGCTCGATACCTCGACATTGGCGGGTAGAAGCAGCCAGAACGGCGTCAGTATCAGGTTGATGAGCAGGGCGGGGCCCAGGGGCAGCAGCAGCAAGGAGAGTAGCGGCGGCAGGCCAAGCCAAAGTGTCGCGCTCTGCGTTGCCTGGCTGAGTTCGACGCCCAGTACCAGATAACAACTGATCAGGACCAGGTAGGCAGCCATGCGCTTGTAGCGATGGCCGACCAGACGCAGCACGGTCGCACACGCCAGGAGCAGGGCCATCACCGCAGGTAGCAGAATCCTGGCAAAATCTCCCATCAGGTAATGCCACAGGGCATAGCCGAACATCAGCAGGGCGCCTGCCGCATAGGTCATGGCAAAGAGACGGGGGGGCCATGCCTTTCCTTCATGCATGGGCCACCTCCCGTTCGATGATGACCACGGGCGCGTCCTGCCTCGCCAAGGCCTGGCATTCGGCGGCCAGTGTCAGTGGATAATCGAGCGGGACGACACGGCTCTGATGCAAGTGACGCAGCTTTGCAAGCAGGGCTTCGCGTCGTTGACGGGCATGCTCCCGATTGCGGCTGGTGAGAAGAGTGGCCAAGGTTCTGCCGTCGATTCGGTAGCAGTGTTCGAAGGGTTGGATGGCCTCGCTCAATGTCTGTGACAAGGCCCAGCAATGACGATGACGCGTACGCAATAGAACGAGTTCGGCATAAGTGCCTTCCCGGTCGCTGCGCGCACTCTCGCGGGGAATATCGTCGAGCAGTTGCGAGACGGTCCACAGGCGAGCGCCCGGAATCAGTCGCACACGATCGCTCACACCTCGCCATAATGGACGATAATGCTGGACACGGGCCAGGCCGAGCAACATGAGCGAGGCCAGCACCAAGGCGCTCAAAACACCTTGCTCCGTGCTCAAGTGGGCCTGGACCTGCCACCAGCTCGAGATGGCTAGAAGCACATTCAGCACCACCACCCAGCGTGGCTGGGGCAGCATGAGCAGGATGGCATAGGCCCAGAGCCACGTGGCGAATTGCAACGGTTCCAGCCAGACCAGGCTGGCCAGTAGCAGGGTCGGCACGAGCTGCCAAGGCGCCCGGGCAGGCCAGCGCTGACTGAGCTCGTGGAGGGTGGCGCTTGCCAGCAGCCACAGCGCGCCGATCCATAGCAGGGCCTGGACTGTCCGGTTGTCGGCCTGGGATGCCAGGAGCGCCATGACGACGGCGCCCAGCATCAGGATGAAGCGGAACAGGCCTGTTTTGTACTTGCTATCCATGGTGCCTTAAGATACTTCCTTCTCTTCCACGGTCGGCAGACGCCGTGGTTCCCTGCAGGAGACACTCTACGGCATGTCACGTCACGCATCCTCTAGCCAAAACGATACTCTCGCCAATACGGCCGGCGCGAGCCTGGATATCGACGCTTACATGGCCTCGCTGGGCCAGGCGGCACGCGAGGCCAGTGCTCAGATGCGTCGCCAGACCTCGGCGAGCAAGAATGCCGCGCTACTGGCCATGGCGCGCCAACTCGAGCAATCCCGGCCCGGCCTGCTCGAGGCTAACTCGAGCGACATGGCCCGGGGCCGGGAATCCGGCCTGGACGCGGCGCTCCTCGATCGCCTGGCGCTGGACGATCGCCGTATCGATGGCATGATCGAGGGCCTTCGCCAGGTCGCCGTCTTGCCCGATCCCGTGGGTGAAGTCGATGGCTTGCGCTATCGTCCCAGCGGAATCCAGGTGGGCCATATGCGCGTTCCATTAGGCGTGATAGGTATAATCTACGAGTCGCGCCCTAATGTCACCGTAGAAGCCGCCAGCCTTTGTCTCAAGGCGGGTAATGCCTGCATCCTGCGCGGCGGTTCCGAAGCGCGGGACAGCAATGCAGCGATTGCCGCCTGCATTACCGCCGGGCTGGAAGAAGCCGGGCTGCCGCCGGCCGCGGTACAGGTCGTAGCGACGACAGACCGAGCCGCCGTGGGCCGCTTGATCGCCATGCCCGAATTCGTTGATGTGATCATTCCGCGAGGCGGAAAGTCGCTCATCGAGCGTATCTCCCGTGAAGCCAGGGTGCCCGTGATCAAGCACCTGGATGGGATCTGTCATGTCTATGTCGATGCCACAGCGGACCTCGACAAGGCCTACGCCATCGCCGTGAATGCCAAGACGCACCGCTACGGTACCTGCAACACCATGGAGACATTGCTGGTGGATGCCCCACTGGCCGAGTCGCTGTTGCCGCGCCTGGCAAGTGCCTATGCAGAACATGGCGTAGCGCTGCGCGGCTGCCCGCGCTCACTGGGGCTATTACCGGACGCCACGGCGGCGACCGAGGAGGATTGGGCGACTGAATACCTGGCGCCGGTACTGTCGATTCGTGTCGTCGATGGTATCGACGAGGCCATGGCGCATATCGATCGCTATGGCTCCCACCACACCGACGCCGTCGTCACCGAGAATTACAGCCTGGCGCGGCGTTTCATGGCGGAAGTCGACTCAAGCTCGGTCATGGTCAATGCTTCCACACGCTTTGCCGACGGTTTCGAGTACGGCTTGGGCGCGGAGATCGGCATCTCCACCGACAAGCTGCACGCCCGAGGTCCGGTCGGGCTGGAAGGCTTGACCACGCGCAAGTACATCGTGTTCGGCGAGGGTCATGTCCGTCAATAACACCAGCCAGAACGGAGCGGTCCCGGCGCGCATCGCCATGCTGGGAGGAACGTTCGATCCGGTCCACCTCGGCCACTTGCGCAGCGCAGTGGAGCTGCTCGAGATGCTATCGCTCGACCGGGTTCACCTGGTGCCCGCGCATGTTCCGCCCCACCGTCAGGCGCCCGGTGTCTGTGCTGAGCAGCGCTTGGCCATGCTGGCGGCCGGCGTGGGCGATACCCCCGGGCTCATCGTCGACGACCGGGAACTGCAGCGTGAAGGGCCTTCCTACTCGGCAGATAGTCTGGCCTCGTTACGCGAGGCGTACGGTGGCGATGCGAGGCTGGTCATGGTGATCGGCCATGATGCCTTCCTGAAATTGGATTCATGGCATCGTCCCGAACGGGTATTCGAGCTGGCTCACGTCGTGGTCATCGACCGTCCCGGCCATGAGGCAGCCATGTCCGCGTCCCTGAGGGAACTGATAGGGCAGCGTGAGGTCTCTACGCCGCACGCCTTGTTCGACTCACCAGCAGGGGGCTTGTTGCGTATCGGCTTGCCGACCCGCCTGGCCATCTCGGCGACGGCGATCCGCCAACGCCTGAAAGAGGGCAGCAGTGTTCGTTACCTGCTGCCCGGGGCCGTCGAAGACTATATCCAGCGACAGGGACTTTACCAGGACCCCTGACACGCTGTGTGGCATGTAACCCTCGGAAACGAATAGACCCCCGCGACTGGGCCTTTTGTCGCTGTCGAGAGCGTTGCAAAAGGGTAGAATAAGGCACGAGAGACGTATCATAACGAAGAGGGGCTATGCACAACACTGCACTCAAGACCTTGGCGATGGACGCCCTGGAAGAACTCAAGGGGCGTGATATCGTCTCCCTGGATGTTGCCAACCTGACCGACGTGACTGACCTGATGCTTGTCGCCAGCGGTACCTCTACGCGGCATGTCACGGCGCTGGCCAATAATGTCATCGAAAGAGCCAAGGAAAACGGAATCCAGCCGTTGGGTGTCGAAGGCCGTGCCGGCTCGGAGTGGGTGCTCGTCGACCTGGGTGACGTGGTAGTTCATGTGATGGTCCCCGAGACGCGCAGCCTCTACGATCTCGAGCGGTTGTGGTCCGACCTGCCCAGTGATGCCGAGCAAGATGCCCGAGGTGGAGGAGGGGTGTGAAGCTCAAGCTGCTGGCTGTGGGCACGCGCATGCCCGCCTGGGTAGAGCAGGGGGTCGAGGAATACCGCAAGCGGTTGCCACGGGATTTCATGCTGGAAATTCACGAGATACCTCCCGGTGCCCGTGGCAAGAATGCCGATGTGGCACGTGCCGTGGCGCTCGAGGGGCAGCGTATGCGCGAACGGCTGCGTGGAAACGAGCGCTGTGTCGCACTCGAAGTGGGTGGGCGCGCCTGGAGTACCGAGCAGTTGGCTGAGGAAGCCGATGGCTGGCGACACGAGGGCCGCGATGTCGCGCTACTGGTGGGGGGGCCCGAGGGACTGGAACCGGGCCTGTCGGCTCAAGCCGAGCAACGCTGGTCGCTGTCTCCGCTGACATTGCCGCATCCCCTGGTCAGAATTCTGCTTGCCGAGCAGCTTTATCGTGCCTGGACACTCCTCGTAGGTCACCCTTATCACCGCTGATCGCGACCAAGCGTGGCCTGTTGCCAACCCCCCATGATCGATCCGAGCCCCATTCATGCGTAAGCCTCGTCCCGCGTTGAAGAACGCACAGCAGGAAGTCCGCATTTTTCGACTTCGCTCGCTGCTTGCCCTGCTGGTCGTGGTGGGCCTGTTGGGGCTGCTCACAGGGCGCCTGGCCTACCTTCAGGTCGTCAAGCATGAGGTTTACATCACGCGCTCGGAGAATAACCGGGTACGTGTCGAGCCCCTGCCTCCCACCCGGGGGCTGATTTACGATCGCAACGGTGAATTGCTTGCCGAAAACCGGCCCACCTACAACTTGATGATGGTGCGCGAGCGGGTCGACGACGTCGAGGCGACCCTGGGCTTGCTGGTCGACTTGCTGGAGCTCCCCGAAGGGGACGTCGAGGCATTCCGTCAACGTTCCCGCCAGCGTCAGCGCCCCTTCCAGCCGGCATTGTTGATGAGCGACTTGAACGAGCAACAAATTGCTCGATTGGCCGTCAACCGGCATCGTCTACCCGGCGTCGAGATCGAGGCCCAGCTTCTGCGTTACTATCCCGATGCGGAAATCGTTGCCCATGCCCTGGGGTTCGTGGGGCGCATCAATGCCGAAGAGATGGAAACGCTGGATGTCGGTAACTATGCCGGGACCCACTTCATCGGCAAGACCGGGGTCGAGCGCTTCTATGAAGATCAACTGCACGGCCAAGCCGGTTTTCGCAAGGTGGAAACTAATGCCCGGGGCCGTGTGCTCCGGGAGCTAGGACGCAGCGATCCCGTTCCCGGCCAGGACATCACCCTGACGCTCGACAAGCAACTGCAGACCCTGGGTCACGAATTGCTCGAGGGCCGGCGTGGGTCCATCGTTGCGATCCAGCCGGGCACCGGCGAGATCCTCGCCATGGTGTCGTCACCCGGCTTCGACAGCAATCGCTTCGTCACTGGCATCGATCAGGCTTCGTACCGGGCATTGCAGGAAAATATCGATCTTCCGCTATTCAACCGGGCGATACGCGGCCAATACCCCCCAGGGTCCACCATCAAGCCGTTCATGGCCCTGGCTGGGCTGGTCGAGGGGGAGATAACGCCTAACAAGACCATTTATGACCCCGGCTACTTCCAGTTGCCCAACGACTCGCGACGCTATCGCAACTGGCTGCGTTGGGGTCATGGACGGGTCGACATGGAGCGTTCGATTGCCGTCTCCAACAACACCTACTATTACACCCTGGCTCATGCGTTGGGTATCGACCGAATCTCGGAGCGCATGCACGATTTCGGTTTCGGTGAGCGAGTGACCTACGACATCTTCGGCGAGAGTACTGCCTTGATGCCCAATCGCGACTGGAAACGCGCGCGTTTCAATCAGTCCTGGTATCCCGGCGAAACCTTGTCGGTGGGTATTGGCCAGGGATACTGGATGGTCACGCCGCTGCAACTCGCCACGGCAACCTCGGTACTTGCCAATCGTGGAAAATGGGTCATGCCGCGTATCGCACAGCGCATTGGTGATGACCCCATGCCAGCGGACCTGCCGGGAACCAAGGAAGATATCGAACTTGCCACGCCCGAATGGTGGGATCGCATCTACTCGGGAATGGAGAAGGTCATTTCGGGGACGGAAGGCACGGCGCGCCGAACCGGGGTCGACCTGCAATACCGCATGGGGGGCAAATCGGGTACGGCCCAGGTGTTCTCGCTGGGGCAGGACCAGAAGTATAACGCGGCCGAACTGGCAGAACGCCTGCGCGACCACGCATTGTTCATGGCCTTCGCACCGATCGAGGATCCGCAGATCGCCGTATCCGTGATCGTCGAGAATGCGGGCGGTGGCAGCACACACGCGGCGCACCTGGCACGGGCCATGACGGATGCCTGGTTGCTCGAACCCGAAGAGAACGAGCGGGACGTCGAAGCCCTGCTGGAAGCCGAGGAGTAGTACATGGCGTTTGTCGATCTGACCCGGGGCATGCGCGGCCACCCGGTGCGTCCTCCCCAAAGCGGCATGACACGGCGCCGGAGTTTCTGGCTGCGGATACATATCGATCCCTGGCTGCTGCTGCTTTTAGTGATCCTCATGGGGGCCGGGCTGCTAGTGCTCTATAGCGCGAGTGGGCAGCGGCTGCCCGTGGTCATGGCGCAAGCGACCCGATTTGGCATTGCCCTGGTCGCAATGATCGTCCTGGCACAATTCTCGCCGACCACCTTCGTGCGCTGGTCTCCGGTGCTCTATGGCATAACGGTATTGATGCTGGTGGCCGTGGAGATCATGGGCGACATGGGAATGGGGGCTCAGCGCTGGCTGGAAATTCCCGGGGTGATCCGGTTCCAGCCCTCCGAACTGATGAAGTTGGCCATGCCGATGATGCTCGCGGCGTACCTGAGCCGGCGTGAACTGCCGCCCCGTTGGCGTGACCTGGTCGTATGTGCCGCTCTCATGGCCGTGCCGGTGGTATTGATCGCCAAGCAGCCGGATCTTGGCACCTCATTGTTGGTGATATGTGCGGCAGTCTTCGTGGTGTTGCTGGCGGGGCTGTCATGGCGCTTCGTCGGGTTGCTGGCGGTTATTGCTGCTGCTGCCTTGCCGGTGCTGTGGCTAAACATGCATAACTATCAGCGCCAGCGCGTGCTGACGTTCCTCAACCCCGAGAGCGATCCGCTGGGGTCGGGATGGAATATCATTCAGTCGACCACGGCGATCGGCAGCGGCGGGCTCCTGGGCAAGGGCTGGCTCCAGGGAACCCAGTCGCAGCTGGAGTTTCTGCCCGAACGGCATACGGACTTCATCGTAGCCGTGTTGGGCGAGGAATTCGGGCTGCTCGGCATGGTCGTTGTCCTGGTTCTCTACCTGCTTATCGTCAGCCGCGGATTGTGGCTTGCCAATACGGCACAGGACACGTTCGGGCGATTGCTGGCCGGTAGCATCGTGCTGACGTTCTTCATCTACGTTTTCGTCAATGTCGGCATGGTCAGCGGTATTTTGCCGGTGGTCGGGGTGCCGTTGCCTCTGGTCAGTTACGGGGGCACTTCCAGCGTGACCCTGATGGCCGGTTTCGGTATTCTCATGTCGATTCAGGCCCACCGCCGTTTACTGCCGCGATAGGCTTGCTGCTCAGGAGATTTGCAACATGACGGCACCTCGCTTTCATGGAAGGTCAATGCGCTACATGGCCGCTGGATTATGGCTTGTGATAGCGCCCGTATCGGCCTTCGCCGCGCTGGATTTCGATCCCGATCAGCGCGAGGATGTCGCGGCCCTGGTTCAGGAACTGGAAGCGCGTGGTGTCGAGCGGGAATGGCTCATCGAGGCCATGCGCGATGCTAAGTTCCAGCAAGGCGTCCTCGATGCGATGGCCGGGGCCGCCGAACGTCGGCTGCGCTGGGACGAATATCGAGATATCTTCCTCCAGCCTGAACGTATCGAGCGCGGTGTCGAGTTCATCGAGGCGCATCGTGACGCGTTCGAGCGCGCTGAAGCGGAATACGGTGTGCCCGCGCCGGTCATCGCCGCGATCATTGGGGTGGAGACCAGCTACGGCAGGTTTACCGGGCGGCATCGCGTGCTCGATTCGTTGTCGACGCTGGCATTCCACCATCCGAGTCGGGGCGATTTCTTCCGTGGCGAGCTGCTGGCCTTCCTGGAAATCACACGTGAACAGGGCGTCGACCCTGGCTCGTTGAACGGCTCGTATGCTGGTGCAATGGGCTATCCGCAGTTCATTCCGACGAGTTACCGCGCTTATGCCGTGGATTTCGACAGCGATGGCAAGCGTGATCTATGGGAAAATCCTGTCGATGCCATCGGCAGTGTCGGTAATTATTTCGCCGAGCATGGCTGGGTGGCCGATGCGCCGATTTACAGCGAAGCCCAGGGACCGGATGAACTGCCTAATACAGTCAGTTTCAACAAGACCCAACCGCCCTATACCACGCTGGCGAGCCTGAGCGAGGTGGGCATCGAGCCGGATGCCGACGACGCCATGCAGGACGAGCAGAGCGTCATTCCCCTGGCTCTCGATCATGTCGACGGTCAGTACCGCTATCGATTGGGGCATGACAACTTCTACGTGATCACCCGCTACAATCACAGCCATTTGTATGCCATGGCCGTTACCGAATTGGCCGAAGCGATCCAGGCCTCCCGGGAGGAGCAGCCATGAAGCCTCTGGTGGGTATCGTGGCGCTGACGCTAGTGCTAAGCGGTTGCGCAGGGAGTGGTGGGGGCGCTCGCCAGGAGACAGCGAGCGGATCGCCGAACACGGCCGTGACGTCGACATCGACGGGTCGCTATGCTATGGCCAGCGATGCCTATCCCGATCTCCCGCCCGACGTCTCCAACGTGCCCGATGCCGTGCCGCGCAATGAGCCCCGATCTGCCAGTGGCAATCGTGATCGCTACGAGGTATGGGGCAAGACCTATCACGTCCTGGCTGATCCGACCGGTTACCGTAAACAGGGGATCGCTTCCTGGTATGGCGAGAAATTCCACGGCTATACCACCGCCAGCGGTGAGATCTACGACATGTACAAGATGTCGGCCGCCCACAAATCGTTGCCGTTGCCGACGTATGCTCGAGTCACGAATACCGATAACGGTCGCTCGGTGATCGTCAAGGTCAACGATCGAGGACCTTTTCATGACGACCGCGAAATCGATCTTTCCTATGCAGCGGCGGCACGCCTGGATATCCTCGGCCGTGGAACGGGCAGGGTGAGCGTGGAAGTTATCGATCCGGTGGCGTGGCAGGCCCAGCAGGGCAATAGTCGACAGGCAGCCGGACAGCAGTCGTCCGGGATTCGGGTGGCAAGTTCATCAGCGCCACCGCGCCAACAGAGCGTAGCCTTGGCACCCGAAACGCGAGAGGTCGCCTCGGCGGATGCCACCGAGCGTACCGATGCCGCCAGCAGCACGCCGGCACCGGCACCTGCCAATGGCATGTTCCTTCAGGTGGCTGCGCTGGGTTCGATGAGCAATGCCCAGGCCTTGCAGGCGCGGCTCAAGGATGAGATTTCCCAGCCGGTGAGGGTAAACAGCGAGGCCGGCGTACATCGCGTCCAGGTCGGCCCGCTCGCGGGTCCCGAGCAAGTCGAGCCGGTGCGGGACGAATTGCGCCGAGCCGGTTACCAGCAGGCGTTCGTCGTCAACGCCGCACCATGAAACCAACGAAACCAATGCCCGTTATGCAGTCCATCCCCTTCAGTGCCCTTAAGACGAGATCCGGTGTCATGAGAGTTGTTTTTGCTTCCTTCGGCCGTCAGTGTCTGCTCACCCTGGTCATGGTGTGCATGGCCGTGTTCAGTTTGCCGGCGATGTCACAGCCGTCGCCGCAGCCGGTCATCCCGCAGACGATGATCCCTTCTCCTCCGCAGTTGGCGGCCTCGTCATGGATACTGATGGATGCTGACACCGGTGAGGTGTTGGTCGAGCATAACTCCCAGGAGCGGCTGCCGCCGGCCAGCTTGACCAAGTTGATGACGGCCTATCTGGTCGAGCGCGAGCTCAACCAGGGCAACATCGCCATGGGCGATATGGTCAATATCAGCGAAAAGGCCTGGCGCACCGGTGGCTCGAAGATGTTCGTCGAGGTGGGGACGCAGGTTTCGATTCAGGATCTGCTGTACGGCATCATCATCCAGTCAGGCAATGACGCCAGTGTCGCAGTCGCCGAGCATCTCGCGGGGGGAGAGCGCCCCTTTGCCGACCTGATGAATCAACATGCGTCACGCCTGGGCATGAACAACACCAATTTCGTCAATGCGACCGGGCTGCCCGATAGTGAACACTACTCGTCGGCCCACGATCTGGCGATTCTGTCGCAAAACATCATCAACGAATATCCCGAGCACTACGCCATCTACGCCGAGCGTTACTTCACCTACAACGGCATTCGCCAGCCCAACCGCAACAACCTGTTGTGGCGCGACCCCAGTGTCGACGGCCTGAAGACCGGCCATACCGAGGCGGCGGGTTATTGCCTGGTTGCATCAGCCAAGCGTGATGACATGCGGTTGATCTCGGTCGTCATGGGCACGTCCTCCGAGGAAGCCCGCGTCCAGGAAACCCAGAAGCTGCTTAGCTATGGCTTCCGCTATTTCGAAACGCTCAAGCTTTACGATCAGGGCGCCGTGCTCAATACGCCACGGATCTGGAAGGGCGAGAAGGACCAACTGCGTGTCGGGGTGGATCGCAACGTGCACATGACCGTGCCCCGTGGGCGCAGCGAAGAGCTGACGGCACGACTCAATCTTCAGAACTCCATCGAAGCGCCGATCCAGGCGGGCGAGCGGGTCGGGACCCTGGAGGTTCGTATCGATGACGAGACGCTGGGTGAGTTCCCGTTGGTCGCGCTGGAAAACGTCGAGGAGGGCGGTATCTTCAAGCGCCTGTTCGATACTATCCGCCAGTTCTTCATGGGGCTGTTTGACTGAGCCCCGTTTGGTGGCGGCGGGCGGTGTCGCGTAAAATGACGAAAACGCCTATTGCCGAGTAACGTCATGACTCAGACACCGACCGACGCCCCCAAGATCGAATTCCCCTGCGATTATTCACTGAAAGTCGTCGGCGACGCCGCCGACGACTTTCGTGATGTGGTGATCGACGTCGTCGAAACCCATGCCCCTGGTGTCGATCGGCGCCATGTAAAAGTCGTCGATAGCCGTAACGGGCGCTTCCAATCGATACGCATCACCATCACTGCCACCGGTGAGTCGCAACTCAGTGCGCTGTTCACCTCGCTGAAGGCCACGGGTCGCGTGCACATGGTGCTCTAGAAGAGAGAATCGATGTCACCGATCCAGGTCTACCATCTTGGTCGCCAGCCCTATCAGCCGGTCTGGCAGGCGATGCGTTCGCTTACCGATAGCCGCGATGCCGATACCCCCGATCAATTCTGGGTCGTCGAGCACGAGCCGGTGTTCACCCAGGGCCAGGCGGGCAAGGCGGAGCATATCCTGATGCCGGGGGATATTCCGGTCATCCAGACCGATCGTGGCGGTCAGGTGACCTACCACGGCCCAGGGCAACTGGTGCTCTATCCGCTTCTTGACGTCAAACGCGGCAAGTGGGGGGTGCGTGAACTGGTTACTGCACTGGAGCAGGCAGTGATCGGGGTTCTGGCCGAACACGATGTCGAGGCCCATGCACGCCCCGATGCGCCGGGGGTCTACGTCGGCGAGGCCAAGATTGCCTCGTTGGGGCTGCGGATTCGCCGTGGCGGCAGTTTTCATGGGGTGGCGCTCAATATCGACGCCGATCTCGCCCCATTCGACCGGATCAATCCCTGTGGCTATGCCGGTATGTCGATGACTCGGCTCAGCGATTGGGTCGCTGAAGATACGAGCCTCGATGCCACGGCCGATCGGCTCGTGGCACGTCTGGCTGGGTTACTGTCGCGGGATATCGAGAGGCAGGAAGGGCTACCGATGCCCTGCCGGGAGCAGGGCATCACGCTCAGCCCACGTTGATGGCGGGAATGATGTCCGGGTCGGGTTCCTGGCCCGGGATGGCAGCGGGGGCGGCCAAGCCCAGGTTATTCTTTTCGAAGACCCTGTCGGCCCGGTAGCTAGAGCGCACGAGGGGTCCCGATGCCACCTCCATGAAGCCTTTTTCGAGACCCCACTGACGGTATTTCTCGAACTCCACCGGCGTGACCCAGCGCTCGACAGCCAGATGATTCTTGGTGGGGCGCAGGTATTGTCCCAAGGTCACGATATCCACTCCGATGGCCCGCAAGTCGTCGAACGTGGCGAGAATCTCTTCCTCGGTTTCACCGAGCCCCAGCATCAGGCTGGTCTTGGTCAGCACGCCGGGACGGTGCTGCTTGGCATGGGCCAGTACATCCAAGGTCTTGCGATAGCCGGCCCGGGGGTCCCGAACGCGCGAGGTGAGTCGTTCCACGGTTTCGACATTCTGGGCGAACACTTCCAGCCCGGAGTCGACCACGGCTTCGACGTCATGCTCACGGCCATCGAAATCCGGGGTCAGGGCTTCAACCACCACCTCGGGCGTGCGTGCCTTGATGGCTCGAATGCAGGCGGCGTAGTGGCCGGCCCCGCCATCGTCCAGGTCGTCCCGGTCGACCGAGGTAAGGACGATGTAGCGCAGTCCCATGAGCTCGACCGACTTGGCAGTATTCTCGGGCTCCTCGAGATCGAGCCATCCCCGGGGATTGCCGGTATCCACGGCGCAAAAACGACACGCGCGGGTACACACCGAGCCCATCAGCATGATGGTGGCGGTACCATTACTCCAGCATTCGCCCATGTTGGGGCAGTGGGATTCGGCGCAGACGGTGCTCAGGCGATGCTCGTTGACGTTGCGCCTGACGGCATCGAAGCGCTCGCCACCGGCAACCTGAATGCGCAGCCAGGGTGGCTTGCGGCCGGTGGCGGCACTCGCTTCAGCCTGTTCGGCCTGCCTGCGCTGCTTCATGCCGTCCTTGATTACGGTCATGCCGTGTTCGTTGCGGTATTTTTCTCCGCTTGAAACGGACTGCGAGGACTTATTGCTCATATCGTCTCGTGGCTCTCTCGATCGGCCTCATTCGGCGTGATGCGCCGTGATTGGCATGCTCGGCGCAGCGATACTTCCAATCTACCACAACCTTGCCTTGCGTTCAGCCGTCGTGAGGGGTCGACAGGGGCAGGCAGACGACCCCATGTCCCGGCATCGGTTCCAGCGGCGAGCGGAAATGCGCATTGAGCTCGGGCAGCAGTTCGCGCACGAAGCGCAGGAATAACTCGGTCACGGGCGAAGGGTGGCGATCGAGGGGATGCACGGTGCACCACGAGCGTCGTAACGGAAAGCCGGGCAGGCTGGGTGAGGCGAGCAGCCCCGAGGCGAGTTCCAGCTGCACCGCCAGGCGGGGCAGGACCGCGACGCCAAGATGGGCCATCACTCCCTGCTTTATGGCTTCATTGGTGCCCATTTCGATAGTATGCAGCAGCGAGACCCGCTCGCGGGAGACGAACTCTTCGAAGGCGGTGCGCGTGCCCGACCCGGGCTCGCGCATCAGCACGTAATGGCGAGCGAAATCCTCGAGCGTCGGGGCCTGCGCGGTCAGAAGCGGATGGCCGGGCCACACTACGGGGATCATCTCGTTGTCGAGAATCGGCATGAACGAAAGGTTGGCATCCTCGGGCACCATGCCCATGATCACCAGGTCGTCGCGCCGCTCGGCAAGGCGTTCCAGCGCCTGGCTGCGGTTGCATACCCGCAGGCGTATCTGAACCTCGGGATAGCGAGCGCGGAACCGGGCCAGGATATGCGGCACCACGTATTGGGCGGTAGAGACCGCAGCCAGGTTGAGCTCGCCACGGATGGTGCCGGCAAGCTCCGAGAGCTCCATCTGCAGGCTGGAGACCTGACCGAAGATCGATTGGACCGAAGCGGCCAGCGCATCCGCGGCAGGCAGCACGTGCAGCATCTTTCCGGCATACTTGAACAGCGGTTGCTCGAGCGCCTGTTCGAGCTGGCGGATTTGAGCGCTGACGGCCGGCTGGGTCAGGCCGAGCTGTTCCGCCGCCCGCGAATAGGATTGCTGGCGATGCACGGCCTGAAAGACCTGGAGCTGACGAAAGGTCAAGCGATTGAGCAGGCTGGGGCGCGACATCGAGTTTCCGCTAGGTATAAGTTCGGCCTTATAGCTTGGCAAAAAAGCGACGTTTTGACTATGACCGGAGGCGCCCTGTGTTTCGCAAGCTGCTGATTGCCAATCGAGGCGAGATTGCCGTGCGCATCGAGCGGGCGTGCGCCGAAATGGGGATTCGTTCGGTCGCCGTATACACCGAGCCGGATCGCTTCGCGCTGCACGTCAAGCGTGCCGATGAAGCCTACTTCATTGGCGACGACCCCCTCGACGGCTACCTGGATGCCCGGCGGCTGGTCGACCTGGCCCGCGAAACGGGCTGCGATGCCATCCATCCCGGCTACGGTTTCATCGCCGAGAACGCCACCTTCGCTGACCTGTGCGCGGATGCCGGCATTGCCTTCATCGGGCCGCATGCGCGGGTCATCGAGCAACTCAATAACAAGCCCGGCACTCGGCGACGCATGCGCGAGGCGGGGATACCTGTGATTCCCGGCGTTTCGAGCGATATCGATAACTGTGAAGCCGCATTGCAGCAGGCCGAGCAGCTTGGCTACCCGGTCATGCTCAAGGCAGCCAACGGTGCCGGTGGTCGCGGCATCCGTCGTTGCGAGTCGCCTGAACAGCTGCAGGCCGCCTGGGAGCGTGTCGTCAATGAGGCCTCGACGCGCTTCGGGTCGGCCAAGGTCTACCTCGAGCGCTGCATCCATTGCGCCCAACATGTCGAAGTGCAGATTCTGGCCGATAGCCATGCGGGAACTATCCATCTCTTCGAGCGCGATTGCTCGATCCAGCGCCATAACCGCAAATTGCTCGAGGTGGCACCGTGCCCGCACCTGACGCCGGAACAACGGGCCTACCTGGGCCGCCTGGCGGTGCGAGCGGCCCAGGTGGTGGGCTACGAGAACGCTGGAACCGTGGAGTTCCTGATCCGCGACAACGAAATCTATTTTATGGAAATGAACCCGCGGATTCAGGTCGAGCATACCGTCAGCGAAGCGATCACGGGGGTGGATATCGTTCGCGAGCAGATCCGTATCGCCGCCGGGCTCAAGTTGGCGTTTCGCCAGGAGGACATCCGCCACCATGGTTACGCTATCCAGTTTCGCATCAATGCCGAAGACCCGCGCAACGACTTCCTGCCTTCCTTCGGTCGTATCACTCGCTACTATGCGCCGGGCGGCCCGGGGGTGCGCACCGATACCGCCATCTATACCGGCTATCGGTTTCCGCCGCATTTCGGGGTGTTGTGCCTCAAGTTGATCGTCTGGGGCATGACATGGGAGGAAGCCCTCAATCGAGGCACGCGGTCTCTGAACGACATGCGCCTGCAAGGCGTCAAGACCAATGCCGGACTGTTCGAGGCGATACTCGCCCAGCCCTCGTTTCGTAGCGGCATCTTCGATACCAGCTTCATCGCCACCCACCCCGAGCTGATGAACTATTCGGTAAAGCGTCACCCCGAGGAAGTGGCCTTGGTCATTGCTGCGGCCATCGCGGCGCATGCCGGCCTGTAGGGGTTCATGGGATCATCCTGCAAGGTGTAGCCGAACAAGGAATTGCTTATTATGCCCGACATTTCGCCATCCCGCGTCCACCTGACCGATGTGGTGCTCCGGGATGGGCACCAGTCATTGATCGCGACCCGCTTGCGCACCGAAGACATGCTGCCGGTCTGCGAGGCGCTCGATGCCATCGGTTTTCACGCCCTGGAAGTCTGGGGCGGGGCGACCTTCGATGCTTGCGTGCGCTTTCTCAAGGAGGATCCCTGGGCACGCCTGACGGCGCTGCGCAAGGCGCTGCCGCGCACGCCGCTGATGATGCTCCTACGGGGGCAGAACCTGGTTGGCTATCGTCATTACGCCGACGATGTCGTCACTCGCTTCGTTGAGCGCGCCGCTCAAGAGGGCATCGATATCTTTCGCGTCTTCGATGCACTCAACGACCTGCGTAACCTCAAGGCGGCCATTGCCGCCGTCAAGGCCAGCGGCAAGCACGCCCAGGCGGCACTTTGCTACACGGTGAGCCCCGTGCATACCCACGACATGTTTGTGAACGATGCGCGTCGCCTGGTCGACATGGGCGCCGATTCCATCGCCATCAAGGACATGGCGGGATTACTCACGCCATATACCACGCACACCCTGGTCTCGGCGCTGGTGGAGGCAGTGGACGTACCCGTTCATCTGCATACGCATGCCACCTCGGGGCTGGCCGGGCAATGCCACCTCAAGGCAGTCGAAGCGGGTTGTCGTCATATCGATACCTGCAATTCGGCCTTCGCGGGGGGCACCAGCCATCCTGCCAGCGAGGTGATGGTCGCTGCCTTCCAGGGCACGCCATACGATAGCGGCCTGGACCTGGAAGCCATCAAGGCGGTCGGCGATCGCCTGCGGGAGGTGCGGCGCCGCTATGTGGCGTTCGAAAGCGAGTTCACGCGGGAAGACATCGGCGTCCAGATCAGCCAGATTCCGGGCGGCATGATGTCCAACCTGGCCAATCAGTTGAAAGAGCAGAATGCCCTGGGGCGCATTCACGACGTCTTCGACGAGATCACACGGGTACGTGGCGAACTCGGCTATCCGCCGCTGGTCACGCCGACCTCGCAGATCATTGGCACCCAGGCAGTGATGAACGTGCTTACCGGCGAGCGGTATCGAGCGGTCACCAACGAGGTCAAGCGCTACCTATTGGGGGGCTATGGCCAGCCGCCTGCGCCTGTCGATGAAGCGGTCCGGCGCCTGGCCATCGGCGACCAGCCTGTCAACGAAGACCGTCCCGCCGATCATCTGGCCCCCGAAATGGCCCGCTACACTGAAGAAATCGGTGCACTGGCCGACAATGAGAATGATGTGCTGACCTATGCCATGTTCCCGGATATCGGTCGGGAATTCCTCGAAGGGCGTCGTGACGGCACGTTAGTACCCGAGCCCTTGGACGTTAAGCAGGACACCGACCGGCCCGCCAGCGAAGGCACGCCCACCGAGTTCGTCATCGACGTTCATGGCGAGTCCTACGAGGTCCAGATTACGGGGGTCGGGCGGGATACCGGCGGCAAGCGGCAGGTCTATCTCACTCTGGATGGGATTCCCGAGGCGGTGGTCTTCGAACCTCGCGACGCCTACCTGGCCCCTCCGCTCCCCGGGCGTGCCCGGGCCACGCTGGCGGGGCATGTCACGACGGCCATGCCAGGCACCATCGTTGACGTGCTGGTCGGTGAGGGGGACTCGGTCGAGGCAGGACAGCCCATATTGATCACAGAAGCCATGAAGATGGAAACCGAATTGCATGCCCGGGTGACAGGCAAGGTAGTGGCGATTCATGTCAACCGCGGCGAGCGCGTCATGCCTGGCGAAGTGCTGGTGGAGATCGAATAGCGCTTTCGAGCATGCAGCGCATGACAAAACACAGGGTTTCGGGCTAATCTGTATTGCAGTGCAGCAATACAGTTCACGGGAGTTCCTCATGTTGCCGGCCTATACCGAAATTGCCAGATCCACGCTGTCGTTATTCGATCCGCTGGGCATCGGCCGCGACACATTTGATTACTGGCGCGATACGCTCCAGCGCAGTGTGCTCTATCTGGATGTCATGCGTGAGCGTGGCAACCAGTATCTCGAGCATATGGAAAAGACCAAGCCCAACGTCCTGGGCTTCGATGCCGAAGTGCTGATGGACGGTCGCGATCTGCCGCGACCGGTCAACTATGAATTGATGCGCATCGTTCCACCGCAGGGGATCACCATTGATCCCGATAAGCGCCCGTTCGTGGTCGTCGACCCTCGTGCCGGGCACGGCCCGGGCATTGGTGGCTTCAAGCCAGACAGCGAGATCGGCGTCGCGCTGCGCGCAGGACACCCTTGCTATTTCATTGGCTTCTTACCGTTTCCTGTCCCGGGTCAGACGGTCGAGGACGTGGCCGACGCCGAGATCGTCTTCATGCGTGAAGTGGCGGCTCGCCATCCCGATACCGTGGAGAAGCCGGTCGCGATCGGCAACTGCCAGGCAGGGTGGCAGCTCATGATGGCGGCGGCCCTCGAGCCGGACGTCTTTGGGCCGATCCTGATCGCCGGCGCCCCTCTGTCCTACTGGTCGGGTGAGCGCGGCAAGGCGCCGATGCGCTACGCCGGTGGCATGAATGGCGGTAGCTGGATGACCGCTTTCGCGGGCGACCTGGGAGCGGGGCTGTTCGATGGTGCCTGGCTGGTTCAGAACTTCGAGAACCTCAATCCCGCGAATACGCTCTGGACCAAGCAATATCGCCTGTTCGCCAACATCGACAGCGAAGCCGAGCGCTATCTGAACTTCGAACGCTGGTGGGGCGGCCACGTGGTGCTGGGCGCCGACGAGATCCAATATATCGTCGACAACCTCTTCATCGGCAATCGGCTGAGTACGTCTCAGTTGTCGACTCGCGATGGACGGCGTATCGATCTTCGCAATATCCGCTCGCCGATCGTGGTGTTCTGCTCGCGGGGCGACGACATTACGCCGCCACCCCAGGCGCTGGGTTGGGTGCGAGACCTGTATGCCGATGTCGATGACATCCAGGCCAACGAACAGACGATCGTCTACTGCGTACACGACACCACGGGGCACCTGGGCATTTTCGTCTCGGGGAGTGTCTCGCGGCGTGAACATACCGAATTCACGGCCAACATGGATTACATCGATGTGCTGCCGCCCGGCCTCTACGAGACGGCCGTGACCGAGACGGCAACCCGTGAGGATGCGGTGAACGCCGATGGCGATTATCTACTGGAGTTCTCCCCACGCGACCTGGACGATCTCGACGAGATCGTGCATCCAATCGAGGAGGACGACCGGCGCTTCGCAACGGTAGCTCGGGTGTCCGACATCAATCTCGGTATCTATCAGATGCTCGTTCAGCCATGGATGCAGGCCATCATGACGCCCTCGGCGGCACGTTGGATTCGTCGCATGCATCCCATTCGGTTGGGCTACAAGCTCTATTCCGATCGCAATCCCCTGATGGTGCCGGTCCCGGTGTGGGCAGATTGGGTACGTAAGGATCGCCACGCAGCGAGCGACACCAATCCCTGGCGGGTGTTCGAGGGCATGGTCTCGCACCAGATCGAACAATCCCTTGACGGCTATCGCGAAGTGCGCGACCAAGCGACCGAGCGCACCTTTCTCAATGTGTATGGCCAACCCTGGCTGCAGACCATGGTCGGGTTAGGCGCTGGAGGCGAGTCATTGCGTCGTCGCCCGGGCATCGAGCCGGAGCATCGCCGATTCGTCGAGAATCGCAAGCAGGAACTGTGCTCACGGATCGATAGCGGCGGCCCTCAAGAGGCAGTGATGCGCGCGCTGATCTTCATTCTCGGCGGGGCGCCTTCCACCGACGAGCGCAATTTCCAGCGACTCAAGGCGACCCGCTCCGAAGTGGAGCCCTCCACCAACCTGGCCCACTTCAAGGCGTTGGTGCGCGACCAGTTCTTCATTCTCAAGCTCGATCGGCAGGCGGCGCTGGATACTATCCCGCATCTCCTCAGCGGTTTGAGCAATGCCGAAATCGACGATCAACTGGCGCATATCGACCATGTGCTCGAGGCATGCACGCCGATGACCGAGCATTCCGGTGAGCGTTACGAATTGATCAAGGCCGCTTTCAACAAGGCGCGTCAGCCAGAGCAGAAAGCGATCGAATCGAAGCCCGCGCCTAAGCAGGCCTCGCCTAAGCAGGCCGCGCCGAAAAAGCAGGCGGACAACAACGCCGCAGCATCAAACTCGGCCGATTCGTCAGCGACGCGTTCTGCAACTTCGGCCAAGGCTGCCGGCAGCACGGGCACTTCCACCGCTCAGAAAAGCGGCAGAAGCAAGTCCCGTTCGGCCAGTCAGGCCGCTACGACCGGCACCCGCTCGCGTAGGGGCAAGGCGTCGACCCAGACCCAGACGAAAGCGGATACCAAGCCCAAGCCGTCACGCACGGGCCGCGCAAAACGCACCAAGCCCAGTCACGAGCCCGAATCCTGAGGCTTGGACTAGCGTCGTCAGAAATGAAATCGGCTGCCCTTGGGCAGCCGATTTCATGTGCAGCAAAGCGAAAGAAGGCCTTGGGCTATGGGCCAGTACGATGATTGACCCAGGCACCGGCATCGATGATGTCGATCTCTATCGCCTTGTTCAGATGGGGTGACGACAGCATGAAATCGGCACTCGCCACATTAGTCGCCACCGGTATGTTCCAGAGCGCTGCCAGTCGCAATAGCGCCTTCACATCCGGATCATGCGGCTGAGGGGCGAAGGGGTCCCAGAAGAAGATCAACAGGTCGAGACGCTGCTCGGCAATACGCGCCCCAATCTGCTGGTCGCCGCCGAGCGGGCCGCTCATCAGGCCTTCCACCTCGAGCCCCAGCTCGCTGGTGACACGACTCGCTGTCGTGCCGGTACCCAGTAGCTGGTGTTGCGCCAGGGTGTCTTTCCAGCGCTCGATCCAGGCCAATAACTCGGGCTTCTTGCCATCGTGAGCGATCAGGGCGATCCGCTTCCTTGCCGGAAGCGTGCGCTGTACCTGTCGGCGTGGCCGCGCATCGCTCATGTCAGCGTACCTCGAGGATCTTCAGCGTATTCGTTCCGCCATGGGCGTTCATGTGATCGCCTCGGGTCAGAATGATGTGATCGCCAGGCAGGATCAGGCCGCGGTCGGTAAGAATTTTCATGGCAGCCGCGTCCATTTCGCTCGGCTCGAGCCCATCGGTATCGAAATAGAGCGAGACCACGCCGCGATACAACGCCATGCGCCGGTGGGCGATCGGGCTGTGGGCCAGGCCAACGATCGGCAGGCCGGAACGAATGCGAGAGGCAATCAGCGGCGTATAGCCGGTAGCGGTCATGCACGCGATGCCGGCGACCCCCTCCAGGTGGTTGGCGGCATACATGGCCGACAGGGCGACGGTTTCGTCAATGCGCGAAAAGCCTTCATGCATGCGGTGGCCGGATTCCTGGGCAGTCCGTTCGCGTTCGGCACCGAGACACAAGCGATGCATGGCCTCGACGGTTTCCACCGGATAGTCCCCGGCAGCGGTCTCGGCGGAGAGCATGACGGCATCGGTACCGTCGAGTACGGCGTTGGCGACATCGAACACTTCTGCACGGGTCGGCAACGGCGAGCTGATCATCGATTCCATCATCTGCGTCGCGGTGATTACCGCCCGGTTCAGGGTGCGGGCACGCTTGATCAAGCGCTTCTGGATACCGATCAATTGCGCATCGCCAATTTCGACCCCCAGGTCGCCGCGCGCCACCATCACTGCCTCGGACGCTTCGATGATGCCATCCAGGGTGGCTTCATCGGCAACGGCTTCAGCCCGCTCGATTTTGGCCACCAGGCCGATTTCCTTGCCTTCCTCTCCCAGCAGGCGGCGGGCTTCCAGCATGTCTTCGGCGGTGCGAGGAAACGATACCGCGAGATAATCGACGCCGATATCGATGGCCGTCTTGAGATCGGCCTTGTCCTTGTCGGTCAGGGCTTCGGCGGAGAGCCCACCGCCTTCCTTGTTGATTCCCTTGTTATTCGATAGCTTGCCCCCCACTTCGACGATCGTGTGCACTTCGGGGGCGGCCACCTGGATCACCTTGAGCACCAGGCGACCGTCATCCAGCAGCAGGCGATCGCCCGCTTCGACATCGTCGACCAACTGCTTGTAGTCGCAGCCAACGCGCTCCTGGTTACCGGCTTGGCTATCCAGCGCCATGTCGAGGATGAACGACTGGTCCTCTTCCAGGATCACACTGTCGTTTTCGAAACGTGCAATGCGAATCTTGGGGCCTTGAAGGTCACCCAACGCCGCCACGCTCTTGCCGAGCCGGGCGGCGATCTCGCGAACGCGCTCCAGACGGCGGCGGTGGTCGTCCGCGCTGCCGTGAGAGAAGTTCAGGCGAACGACATCGACGCCAGCCTCGAGCATGGCCTCAAGCACCCCTTCGCGGTCGCTGGCCGGGCCCAGGGTGGCGACGATCTTGGTGCGACGGATAGGGTCGTGAAGCGCATACGGCATGTGAACTCTCCTAAGGACGGTCTCAACGAGTGGTTATCTCGAGGGTATATAAAGGTGGCGTTCAGGCAAACCCAAGTCGCGTGAAAGCCCTCTCTTGTATGAACATTTACACGGATGTAGTGAATTTACTACATTCATTACAGCATGTCCGTGGCCGAGAAAAAAGCGTACACCTCCAGGTCGTTTCGCTGGCCTGGTTTGGGGGCTGGTGCATCGTTTCATGCCAACGCTTGCACCATCCCGGGCTTGCGGTGGCAGAGTCCCTCAGTCTAGGGTCAATAAGCGCATCACCTTCCACGACTGGCGCACTTGGTAAGGCTGGGGTAGGGTAGGCGCATTTTTCACCCGGTAACTCTTTCACCCAGTACATTGCTGGGTCACGCATAGTCAGGCACGGGCAGTTTCCCGCTGCCGTGAGGATATGGAGCACTATGGGCAAGTCACTGGTCATCGTCGAATCACCGGCCAAGGCCAAGACGATCAACAAGTACCTCGGCAACGATTACATCGTGAAGTCGAGCGTGGGTCATATTCGTGACCTTCCGACCAGCGGCTCAGGCAAGGCGGCTTCCGATCCCAAGGAGCGCGCCAAACAGGCGGCGGCGACGCGCAAGATGTCACCGGATGAGAAGGCCGTCTACAAGGAGCGTAAGGCCTGGGACCAGCTGATTCGTCGTATGGGCATCGATCCGGAGCATGGCTGGGAGGCGCATTACGAGGTGCTCCCCGGCAAGGAAAAGGTCGTTGCTGAGCTCAAGAAACACGCAGAAAAGGCCGATGCTGTCTATCTCGCGACGGATTTGGACCGCGAGGGGGAGGCGATTGCCTGGCACCTCAAGGAGACCATTGGCGGCAGTGACGAGCGCTACAAGCGCGTCGTATTCAACGAGATCACCAAGAATGCCATCCAGGAGGCGTTCAAGGCCCCCGGCGCGCTGAATATCGAGCGGGTCGAGGCCCAGCAGGCCCGTCGCTTCCTGGATCGCGTGGTCGGTTTCATGCTTTCGCCCCTGCTATGGAACAAGATCGCCCGGGGTCTATCCGCCGGGCGTGTGCAATCGGTGGCGGTTCGCCTGATCGTCGAGCGTGAGCGCGAGATACGTGCGTTCGTGCCCGAGGAGTTCTGGGACGTTCATGCCGACCTGACCCCGGACAACGGGTCGAAGGACGCCGAGCTCGTACGTTTCGAGCTGGTGCGTCAGGAGGGCAAGCCTTTCCGGCCGACCTCCGAAGCAGAAACCCTCGAGCGTATCGAGGCATTACGCAAGGCCAGCCTCAAGATTACCGGGCGTGAAGACAAGCCGACACGTTCGCGCCCCAATGCCCCGTTCATCACCTCGACGTTGCAGCAAGCGGCCAGCGGCCGGCTGGGGTTCTCGGTCAAGAAAACCATGACCCTGGCCCAGCGCCTCTACGAGGCGGGTTACATCACCTACATGCGGACCGACTCGACCAACCTGTCCCAGGACGCGGTGGCGATGGCGCGCGAGCATATCGAAAACGAATACGGCAAGCGTTACCTGCCCGAATCGCCCAACCGTTACTCGAGCAAGGAGGGCGCCCAGGAGGCCCACGAGGCGATTCGCCCCTCGGAAGTCGATCGCAAGGCGACCGATCTGCCGGGCATGGAACGCGATGCCGAGCGACTCTATGAGCTGATCTGGCGCCAGTTCGTGGCGTGCCAGATGACGCCGGCCGAGTATCTCTCGAGCACCCTGACGGTGGAGAGCGAAGGTTATGAGCTCAAGGCCAAGGGGCGCGTGCTCAAGTTCGACGGTTACACCCAGGTAATGAAGCCTGCCGGGAAGAAGGACGAAGATCAGTCGCTGCCGGATCTTGCCGAAGGCACGCCCATGCAGCTCGAGCGCCTCGATCCCCAGCAGCACTTCACCAAGCCTTCGGCGCGCTTTACCGAAGCCAGTCTGGTCAAGGAACTTGAAAAGCGCGGCATCGGTCGGCCGTCCACCTATGCCTCGATCATTTCGACCATTCAGGATCGCGGTTACGTGACGCTGGAGAACCGCCGCTTTTACGCCGAGAAGCTGGGGGACATCGTCACCGATCGCTTGACCGAGTCGTTCAGTGACCTGATGGACTACAGCTTCACGGCGCGCATGGAAGACAATCTTGACGAAGTCGCCGAGGGTGAGCGCGACTGGAAGGGACTGCTCGACAGTTTCTATGCCGAATTCAAGCAGCGCCTGGAGCATGCCCAGAGCGAGAAGGGCATGCGCCCCAACCAACCGGTACCGACCGATATCGCCTGCCCGACATGCGATCGACCCATGCAGATTCGCACGGCATCGACGGGGGTCTTTCTTGGCTGTTCGGGGTATAACCTGCCCCCCAAGGAGCGCTGCAAGACCACCATTGACCTGATTCCGGGCGAAGAGGCGGTAGCCGCCGATGCCGATGAGGAAGCCGAGACCGAGGCCCTGTTGGCCAAGCGGCGTTGCCCGAAGTGCGGTACCGCCATGGACAGCTACCTGATCGACGAGACCCGCAAGCTGCATATCTGCGGTAACAGCCCCGACTGTACCGGTCACGAGATCGAAACGGGGCGCTTCAAGATCAAGGGCTACGAAGGGCCCACGATCGAATGCGACAAGTGCGGTTCCGAGATGCAGCTCAAGACCGGGCGTTTCGGCAAGTATTTCGGCTGTACCAACGAGGACTGCAAGAACACGCGCAAGCTGCTCCGGAGCGGGGAAGCCGCGCCACCCAAGATGGACCCGATTCCGATGCCGGAGCTGGCCTGTCAGAAGGTCGAGGATCATTACGTATTGCGTGATGGTGCCAGTGGCCTGTTCCTGGCCGCCAGCCAGTTCCCCAAGAACCGGGAAACCCGTCCGCCCCTGGTGCGGGAGCTCAAGGCGCACGCCAAGGAGATACCCGAAAAGTACCGCTACATCCTCGATGCGCCCAGCGAGGATCCGGACGGTCGGCCGGCCCAGATTCGTTTCTCCCGGAAATCCAAGGAGCAGTACGTGATGACCGAGGAGGACGGCAAGGCGACCGGCTGGCGTGCCTTGTTCGATAACGGCAGGTGGCATGTGGAGGACAAGCGCAAATGAGTCTGCGTGGGCGTACCAATCAGTTGCTTTACCAGGCCGAGCTGCTGCTCGAAATCCCGGTGGGCGATGACGAGCATGCCACTGCGCGTCGAATGGCAAGCGAGGAGGGCGCCTTGGCACTGCTCGAGCTGGCGCTGAATTCCGCCCTGCGCGAGTTGACCGAACACGCAGCGTTGCCGCGCCACGAGTGGCGCGAGCTGCTTCTCGACGATAGCCGGCGTCTGGCCGAACTCGAGCGGCTACGTGAGTTGGCCGGTGACGAAGCGAGCTGGCTCGCATTGCTGCTGCAGCGGATCGATGCCCTGCATGGTGAAGAGGGCGCAGCGCGCCGCCAGGCGACCTCTGCGGTGATCGCTTCGACCCAGCAGGCCACCTTGGCTGATGAACTGCGCTGGTGTAGCCAGCAATTCAAGCAACTGCTGGGCCAGATGCGTGAAACCAGCTACGAGTGGTGACGGCAAGGGCGTTGCAATGGTACGCTAGGTCATAAGTACAACGACCATGGTTAGCCGTGGTCGTTTTTTTTGTTCTACTGCTTCGATTCAGGGGGACCTTCCATGTCCGATACCGCAATCCTGGAAATCGTCGAGCTCGCCGATGGCGAGATCGTCTTGCGGCCCGCCGAGGGCGAGGGTGAACCGCTGTTGCGAATCCGCTTCTCCGAGGAGGCTGCGGATCTATTGCAGCAGAGCCGCTTCGAGGTGGCGCAGGAAATGATCGATCATGCGATCACCCGTAGTAAGCTCTGGAAAGAGGAAAGCGACGACCAGGCATTTCCGGCCACCGTCCATTGACTGTCGCCGGTTGAGCTAACGGTGAGACAAGCGTTTCATTGGCGCTGTGAGCGGTGGGCTGAAAACGGTACAATCGGCGCGCATTTGCCCTACCATTGGACCCATAGTGATCGCCACCGCCAACATTACCATGCAGTTCGGGGCCAAGCCCCTGTTCGAGAACGTTTCCGTTAAATTCGGCAATGCCAACCGCTACGGCCTGATCGGGGCCAACGGCAGTGGCAAGTCGACCTTCATGAAAATCCTGGGAGGCGATCTCGATCCCTCGTCCGGGCAGGTGATGCTCGAAGCCGGCGTCCGGCTGGGCAAGCTGCGCCAGGATCAGTTCGCCTTCGAATCCGAGCGGGTCATCGATACGGTGATCATGGGTCACCACGAACTCTGGCAGGTCGCCGCCGAGCGCGAGCGAATCTACGCGCTGCCGGAAATGAGCGAAGCGGACGGCATGGCGGTGGCCGATCTGGAGACCCGCTTTGCCGAGCTGGATGGCTACACGGCAGAATCGCGTGCTGGCGAGCTACTGCTGGGGCTGGGCATTCCACTTGAGCGGCATTACGGGCCGATGAGTGAAGTCGCGCCGGGCTGGAAGCTGAGGGTCCTGCTTGCCCAGGCGCTGTTTGCCGATCCGGATGTCCTGCTGCTCGATGAGCCGACCAACCACCTGGATATCAATACCATCCGCTGGCTCGAGAGCATCCTGACCGCTCGAAACAGCACCATGGTCATCATTTCCCATGATCGCCATTTCCTGAATAGCGTGTGCACGCACATGGCCGATCTGGATTATGGCGAGATCAAGCTGTTCCCGGGCAACTACGATGAGTACATGACGGCCGCTACGGCCGCTCGCGAGCGCCTGCACGCCGACAATGCCAAGAAGAAGGCCGAAATCGCCGAATTGCAGACCTTCGTCAGCCGCTTTTCGGCCAATGCCTCGAAAGCCAAGCAGGCGACCTCCCGGCAGCGCCGCATCGACAAGATCAAGCTCGAGGAGGTCAAACCCTCCTCTCGAGTCAGCCCGTTCATCCGCTTCGAGCAGAATCGCAAGATCCATCGCAATGCGCTCAATGCCGAAGCGATTGCCAAGGGCTATGGCGAAACGCCCTTGTTCGAGCGCTTGAGCCTGACGGTCGAGGCCGGCGAGCGCATCGCGATCATCGGTCCCAACGGTATCGGCAAGACCACGCTGCTCAAGACCTTGTCCGGTGAGCTGCCTCCCGATGCCGGCGCGGTTAAATGGACCGACAGTGCCGATCTAGGCATCTTCGCCCAGGACCACGCCGACGATTTTGCTCATGAGGCCTCGCTGTTCGACTGGATGGCCCAATGGAGTGAGGGGGGCGAGCAGATCGTTCGCGGCGCACTCGGGCGCATGTTGTTCTCCAGCGACGATATCGGCAAGTCGATCCGGGTGCTTTCCGGTGGCGAACAGGGGCGTATGCTGTTCGGCAAGCTGTCACTGACGCGACCCAACGTGCTGCTGATGGACGAACCCACCAATCACCTGGATATGGAGTCGATCGAGGCCCTTAACCTTGCCCTGGCCAACTATCCCGGTACCTTGATATTCGTCAGTCACGATCGCGAATTCGTTTCATCGCTGGCCACACGCATCCTCGACATGAGCGAGGAGGGAATCGTCGACTTCACCGGCAGCTATGACGATTACCTGCGCAGCCAAGGCGTGCACTGAACTAATACCCTATCAGTGATTCCACGCGAAGCCTCTTCCCGGACAGGCTTCATGAGAAACAGGAGAGCCTAGATGCAAGACGGCACCCAACGATTCGAGACGGCCATGGCGCGCCTCGATGCCCTGCATGCCGAGGATCCCCGTCGCGTCGAGATCGATGGTGCCACCATCGCTCATGAGCTGCTCTATGCGCAGCGCATGAGCGAGTGGCTCGCTCGAGTGGCACCACAGGCCAGCGAGGCGCTACGACTGGCCGTTCGTGCCCAGCATTTGCAGCGTTGGAAAATCCCGCGTGATGACTATTCGCGGGATCGTCCGGGCTACCTCATGTGGCGCCGTGACCTGGGACGCCGACAAGCCGAACGTGCGGCCCAGGTCCTTGCCGAGGTCGGGTATGACGAGGTGACACGTGAACGGGTCTCCGGATACATCCGAAAAGAGAACCTGCGGCGTGACGAAGATACCCAAGCGCTCGAGGACACGGCCTGCCTGGTTTTCCTTCACTATTATTTCGCCGACTTTGCCAACCAGCATGACGAAGACAAGCTGATACGTATCGTGCGTAAAACCTGGAACAAGATGTCTCCTCGCGGGCATGAGCTTGCCGCAACGATACCCTTGGCCCCTGAACACCAGGCGCTCCTGGAGCGTGCCCTGGCCTGATAGCACGTTCCCTGGGCCAGAGGTCCGGTGTTGGCGCAATCCCGATGGATATGCTGCCCTATAAGTGAACCCAATAATGCAGGCCAGATGGGAGGTAGCCATGACGGAACAATACCTGTCGTTGACATTTTCCGGTTATTGGCGGGATAGCGAAGCGAACCAGGTCCCGGAGGAAGCGGGTCTTTACTGCGTTTTCTCCTGCCGGAACGATACGGAAGAAGACGGCATTTCGGTCCAGAAGCTTCTTTATGTAGGTATTTCTCGCAACGTTCGCCATCGCATCACGCATCACGACGACAAGCCGCACTGGGAATCGTACCTGGGAGAAGGGGAGTCGCTTTGCTACAGCATCGCTCCGGTGTCCCACATCTACCGTGAGCGCTGCCAGGCAGCGATGATCCACGCGCATCAACCTCCGGCGAACCAGGAATACCGAGACGCGTTTCCGTTCGATGCGACACGACTTTCCTTGCATGGAAAGACGCGTTTGCTCAAGTCGAGCCTTCAGGTTCCGGCCTAGCCTCTGCCGAGTTGACGGCGTAAAAACGGGGGTGGAAGGGGCATTCAACGCTTGCGTTGGAAATAACCGAGGGGAGGGATTGTGTCAGGGCTGGCAATACGGTATCAATGCGCCGCTATCGTCACTTTTGTTGGAGTTCCCCAGGATGCGTCATCTTACCCGCTTATTGCTGGCTTGTGCCTTGGTCGTGCTGCCTATCATGGCTGCTCAGGCCAATCTTGTCCCGCACTCGCCCAATGAGATCTGGGTATTGGTCGATGACAAGGAAGCCACCCTGGAAATCTATCGCGGCGATCAGGTCATCGAACGCTTTTCTCCCATTTCGCTGGGGCGAGGCGGTGCTGCGCCCATGCGCATACGGGGCGACCTGAAAACGCCGCTGGGGGAATTCCGCATCAATCGAATCAATAACCAGAGCCGCTTTCATATCTTTCTTGGGCTCAACTATCCCACCCCTTGGCATGTCCTCGATGCGCTAGAAGCCGGCGTGATCACCGAACAGGAAGCGGACGACTATTACGCCTACCTGGGCCGGCATGGTCGGCCGCCGCAGGACACTGCCTTGGGGGGAGACATCGGCATTCATGGTCTCGGACGCGGCGATCCCGAGATTCATCAACGATATCACTGGACCGAAGGATGTGTCGCAGTGACCAATCGACAGATCGAACGCCTGGCATCGCTCGTGGGAATTGGCACACGAGTCGTGATCCGCTAGGCTCTCAATGGAAAACGCGGTTTTGCTAGGTAGACAGGACTAACCTATCTATAATAAAACAGCGTTTGACTTCATGACTTATGTGTCAAAGTCATGGTAGAAAGAACCTGCAAGGGCAGGACGCCTGAATGACACCAGGCACAACCCAATCAAGGAAGTTTCTCAAGGAGAACATGATGACTTTCAAGAACACTCTTAAGCTGACTGCCGCTGCTGCCTCTCTGGCCGTTCTGGCGGGCTGTGCCAGCAACAGCGCCCTGGAAGAAGTTCGTACTACCGCTGAGTCCGCTCAGTCTGACGCTTCCCAGGCTCTGAACACTGCCAACCAGGCGCAGAATACTGCCAACCAGGCGCAGCGTGATGCACAAGCCGCTCTGCAAATGGCTCGTGAAAACCGCGAGCAGATGAACCGCATGTTCGAGCGCTCCATGCAGAAGTAAGCGCTTCGGATATCAGCCGGTAGGGGGACCTTCCCGTTACCGGTTTGTAAGACAAAAGACCCCGCCTTGGCGGGGTCTCTTGTGTTTCGGGTCGGTCAGTATTCAGGACACGGTATCGATGCGATGCAGCAATTCGACCGTCGCGTCAGTATCCACTTCCTGATAGATGAAGACCGGCTCAGGCTCAGGTGTCGGATCGCGAAGCACCGCGATCGGGCGGCCGGAGCGGGCCTCGACGGCTTGCCGGACCAAGGCATAATCCACTGGCGGCTGTTTGTCGCCCAAGGTCTCGGCCAGTACATCGAGGGCATCGATCAAAGGCTCGACCGTTCCCTCTTTTTCCCCCATCAATGGGTAGGACTGAACGAAAAGCTCATCCTCTTCCCAGCCGGCCTTGAAGGGCTCGTTGATCAGTGTCACTTGCGTGCCACTGGGGACGCGTTCATACAGCGATTCGATATCCTCGGGCAGCATGCGTACACAACCTCGACTCACGCGCATACCTACGCCAGCGGGGCGATTGGTACCGTGGATCAGGTAGCTAGGAATGTTGAGCAGGATCGCATGGCGACCCAGCGGGTTGTCAGGGCCCGGGGGGACGATGCTGGGGGCCGGCTCGCCCCGCGCAGCGGCTTCGCGGCGCATCGACTCGGGCGGGGACCATGCAGGGTCTTTGACCTTGACCGTGGTCTTGAACGTACCCAACGGCGTTTCGAAACCCTGGCGACCGACACTGATCGGGTAGGTCTCGACGATGGGGCGCTCACCTTGGCCAGCGGGCGGGTAATAGTAAAGACGCAGCTCAGACAAGTTGATCACCAATCCTTCGCGCGGCCCCGGCGGCAGAATGAAGCGCGTCGGCAGAACGACCTCGGCGCCTTCCCCCGGATACCACATGCCGAGGTCGGGATTGGCACGCTGCATCTCTTCGAACCCTAGCTTGTGCTGGTGACCGATGTCGATGAGTGTGTCGTTCTCATTGGCAACGACCGTCTGGATCTTGCCGATGACCGAGCCGCTTTCGGGCAGATAATAGTGCCCTGGGGGCAATCCGTCTTCCTGGGCTTGTAGTCCCGGCGACAACAGCAGGGCAGTCATCACGACGGGAATGGCCACCGTGGCGCGGGTGATGCGCTGGGCGCAATAACGAAACGTCTTCTTCATGAATGGTCTCATGGCCTAAGCGGCCTCGGTTTTTCTGTTGAGTCGCGTCAGCAAGGCCTCGATGGCTGCGAAGCGTGCCTCGGCATTTTCCATGTCGGCATCGAACCGCAAGGTGTCGGCGCCGTCCAGCCGATAGTGGGCTGAATCCCGCTGAATCAGGTTGACCAGTGTCATCGGGTCGACGGCCGTGGATTGCCCGAAGATCACACGGCCTCGCTGGGGGCCGGCCTCCAGGCGAGTGATGCCCAGGCGCTCGGCGCGTTGGCGCAACAGCGTCTGGCGAATCAGCGTCTTGACCGGGGCAGGCAGCAGGCCGAAACGATCGATCAACTCCACCTGCAGCTCCTTCAGCTCGGCCTCGTCCGTAGTACTGGCAATGCGTTTATACATGATCAGGCGCTGCTGTACATCCGGCATGTAGTCGCTGGGGATCAACGCCGGCAAATTGAGGCTGACTTCCACCCCCTCGTCAAATGGCGCTTCGATGTTGGGCGTCTTCCCGGCACGTATCGCCTTCACGGCACGGTCCAGCATCTGCATGTAGAGACTATAGCCGATCGTCTCCATTTGGCCGCTCTGCTCGTCGCCGAGCAGCTCGCCTGCACCGCGGATCTCCATGTCGTGGCTGGCCAGCGTGAAGCCGGCACCCAGATCCTCCGCCTGGCCAATGGCTTCGAGGCGCTTGACCGCATCGCGGGTGATTGCCTTCGGCGGCGGTGTGAGCAGGTAAGCATACGCCTGGTGGTGGCTGCGGCCGACACGGCCTCGCAACTGGTGAAGCTGGGCCAGCCCGAACTTGTCGGCTCGCTCGATCACGATGGTATTGGCGCTGGGTACGTCGATCCCGGTCTCGATGATCGTCGAGCAGACCAGCACATTGAAGCGCTTGTGATAGAAATCCGACATCACGCGCTCGAGGCTGCGTTCGGGCAACTGGCCATGGGCGACACCGACCCGGGCTTCCGGTACCAGGTCGCGCACCTTCTCTGCGGCCAGTTCGATCGACTTCACTTCGTTGTGCAGGAAGTAGACCTGGCCGCCACGGAGCAGTTCACGCAGCAAGGCTTCCTTGATCACCGATTCGTTACGCTGCTGCACGAACGTCTTGACCGACAGGCGACGCGCCGGCGGTGTCGCAATGATCGACAGGTCGCGAATGCCGCTCATGGCCATGTTCAGTGTTCGCGGGATGGGCGTGGCGGTAAGCGTGAGGATATCGACCTCGGCGCGCAGGCTCTTGAGCTTTTCCTTCTGCGCCACGCCG
Organism: Litchfieldella xinjiangensis; assembly: GCF_000759345.1. Classification (GTDB taxonomy): domain Bacteria; phylum Pseudomonadota; class Gammaproteobacteria; order Pseudomonadales; family Halomonadaceae; genus Litchfieldella_A; species Litchfieldella_A xinjiangensis. Next base: position 330,968 of record NZ_JPZL01000004.1, on the reverse strand, counting down.
AAGCGGTGCTCCTCGTCGATGATGATCAATCCCATGTTGGGATACTGCATCGACTTGGAGAGCAACTTGTGGGTTCCGATGACGATGTCGGCCCGGCCATCCTGGATGCGCTTGAGCGAATCCGCCTGGCCCTTGCCGGCCGAGAAACGCGACACGAGCTCGACCTGAACCGCAGTGTCGGCGAAGCGATCGCGGAAATTGTCGTAATGCTGCTGGGCAAGCAGGGTCGTAGGCACCAGCACCACGACTTGACGGCCCGAATGGACGGCGAGGAAAGCGGCCCGCATGGCGACCTCGGTCTTGCCGAAGCCCACGTCGCCACACACCACGCGATCCATGGGGCGCGGGGCGGTCATGTCCTGGATGACGGCATGAATCGCCGCCCGCTGGTCTGGCGTTTCCTCGAACGGGAAGTTGCCGGCAAAGCGCAGGTACTCCTCGCCGGGGGGATCGCAGGCGAAGCCTTCGCGGGCCTCGCGCCGGGCGTAAACGTCGAGCAGTTCGGCTGCGGTATCGCGTATTTTCTCCGCAGCCTTTTTCTTGGCCTTGTCCCATTGCTCCGAGCCCAGCCGATGCAAGGGAGCGAGCTCATCGCTGGCCCCGGCATAGCGAGAGATGAAGTGCAGGCTATCCACCGGGACGTACAGGCGTGCGCCTTCGGCATACTCCAGGGCAACGAACTCGGCCGCCTGGCCGCCCGCTTCGAGCGTCTCCAGGCCCACGTAGCGGCCCACGCCATGGGTCTGATGCACGACCGGGGAGCCGGGGCGCAGCTCCGACAGGTGGCGTATGGCCAGTTCGTTATCGTCGGTGGCTTTCTCGCGACGTCGGCTCTGGCGAACCACGTCACCGAACAGTTCGGTTTCGGTAATGACCGATAGCGCCGGATGCGTGCCTTCCTCGAGCCATAGCCCCCGGTCCAGTGCGCTCTCGGTGATCGCCAGCGACGTATCCTGGCTCAGGAAGGTCGTCCAGTCATCGACGTGAGGCAGCATGAGATGCAGCGGCGCCAAGGTTTCTTCCAGCGCTTCGCGGCGGCCTCGGGATTCGGCCACGAACAACACGCGCGATCCTTCCTGCTGGTTCAGGAAGCGCTCCAGCGAGGCCAGCGGATGCTGGGCCCGGGCGTTGATCGCCACCTGGGGTGGCGGCTGGGTCAGCGGCTGCTGGGCGTGCGGGTGTTCGGGATCGTTCACCAGTTCGACACGCGGATGCCGCTTGATGGCGGCAAACACCTCGGGTACCGGGACGAAGGCGCGGGCCGGGGGCAGCAAGGGCCGTGTGGGGTCGACGCCCAGGTTCTCGTAGCGGCTCTCGATGGCCGCCCAGTGATGTTCCGCCGCCTCGTGGACCTCAGGCAGCAAGGCGACCTGGGTGCCTTTCGCCAAGTGGTCGAACAGCGTCGCGGTCTCCTCGAAGAACAGCGGCAGGTACTGCTCCAGCCCCGGGGAGGGGATACCCTTGATCGCATCGTTGTAAAGCGGGCTCTGGCGAGGATCGACGTCGAACAAGGTCTCGAAGCCTTCGCGGAAGCAGGCGATGGCCGAGCGCGATAACGAATATTCGTGGGCCGGTAGCAGTTCGATCGATTCGACCTTGTCGCGGGAGCGCTGGGTGTCGGGATCGAAATAGCGCAGGGTATCGACCTCGTCATCGAAAAGGTCGATGCGCAGGGGGGCGTCGCTGCCCATGGGGTAGAGGTCTATCAGAGCCCCACGCAGGGCGTATTCACCCGGCTCGTAGACCGTTTCCACCGCCCGGTAACCGGCCTGTGCCAACGTACGGCGAAACGACTCGCGATCCAGTGTCATGCCCACTTCGAGGGTAAGCACCCGTCCCGCGATGTATTCGACGGGCGCCAAGCGTTGCATCAATGTATTGATCGGTACCAGCACGATGCCGTGTTGTACATGGCGCAGTTCCTTCAAGGTACGCAGACGCGCCGAGACGATGTCCTGATGCGGCGAAAAACTGTCGTAGGGCAGCGTTTCCCAATCGGGAAACGGCAGTACCGGCACGCTCGAGAAGAATCGCAACTCAACTTCCAGGCGCTGGGCGCTGGCCGTGTCGGCGGTAATGACTAGCAGGGGGGCCGTATCGGCCAGGCGCGACAGGGCCAGCGCCGTGGCACTGCCCTGCGGCGTCTGCCAGAAGAGCGTTTCGCGCGTGCCGGTGGGACGCGGTGGGTCGAGCGGAGAAAATTGCGGCATGGTTCGGGTCGTATGTCGGCGTGATTTGATAGCTGGCCTATATCGAGCTTGTAGTCAACCCCTCGATTCTGTAATTGCCCTACAGCGCGTGCGACTATACAGCAATTGCGGCAGCGCAGCGGGGGTCCGATAATAAACGTCACATTATGCATCGTCTCATCGCATATTTGTGACCTTAACTATCAAAGAGGCCCCACGTGACTCAGCAAAAGCTTGAGACCGTCTTCGAGGAATGGCAACACGATGAAGCGCTGGCAGAGGAGATGATCCCGCTGCTGGGTACGCTGTACCGCAAGTACAACATTGTGCCTTCTGTATACGGGCGCTCGCTGATCAACCGTTCCGTGATCCGTATCCTCAAGGATCATCGGTTCGTGAAGAAGGTCGAGGGAACCGAGCTGTCGGTTCGCGACACCTACCCGCTGGTCAAGGCCATGACCGACCTGAACCTCGGTCCGGCGCATGTCGATGTCGGCAAGCTGGCGGTGGCCTTCAAGAATTCCGGCGAAAGCGACGTCACGGCATTCCTCAAGAAAGAGTTGGCAGAGATCGTCAACGGCCATGCCCAGAACGGGAACAATGGCGAACCCAAGGATGTGGTGCTCTACGGTTTCGGGCGTATCGGCCGAATCCTGGCGCGTATCCTGGTCGAGAAGGCCGGTGGCGGAAACCTGCTGCGCCTGCGGGCCATCGTGGTGCGCGGTCGGGGCGATGTCGCCAAGGACCTCGAAAAGCGTGCCAGCCTGCTGCGCCGTGATAGCGTTCACGGTCCGTTTGCCGGCTCGATCAGCGTCGACGCCGAAAACAGTGCCCTGATCGCCAATGGCAACGTCATCAAGGTGATCTATGCGGATTCACCCAGCGATGTCGACTATACCGCTCACGGGATCGACAACGCCCTGATCGTCGATAACACCGGTATCTGGCGTGACGAGGAAGGCCTGGGCCAGCATCTGGCTTGCAAGGGCGCTGCCAAGGCACTGCTCACCGCACCGGGCAAGGGCGATATCAAGAACATCGTCTTCGGTATCAACCAGAGCGATATCACCGACGACGATCGCATCGTGTCCGCCGCGTCCTGCACCACCAATGCCATCGTGCCCGTGCTCAAAGCGCTCAACGACCAGTACGGGGTCGAGCATGGCCATATGGAAACGGTGCACTCCTATACCAACGACCAGAACCTGATCGACAACTACCACAAGGGCGATCGCCGCGGTCGCAGTGCGCCGCTCAACATGGTGTTGACCGAGACCGGGGCGGCCAAGGCGGTGGCCAAGGCGTTGCCTGAGCTGGGCGGCAAGCTGACCGGTAACGCGATCCGGGTGCCTACGCCCAACGTGTCTATGGCGATCCTGAACCTGCGCTTGCACAAGGAGACCGATGCAGCGGAATTGAACGACTACCTGCGTCGTATGGCGATCAATTCGCCGATGCAGAAGCAGATCGACTATGTCGACTCACCGGAGGTGGTGTCTTCCGATTTCGTCGGTAACCGTCATGCCGGTGTCGTGGATGCCAAGGCCACTATCGCAGATGGCAAGAATGCCGTGGTCTACGTGTGGTACGACAACGAATTCGGTTATAGCTGTCAGGTGGTGCGTATTCTGCAGCATATGTCCAACGTCTCCTTCCTCGCGTTTCCCAAGGATCGCGACTGAGGCGTCCAGCCAAGAGACGCTAACTCCCCCTTCCCATGGGATTTCGTCCAGGCCGCTGCTCACGCAGCGGCCTTTTTCCCGTGCATTAGGACCTAAGCCTTTGTGGCCTTTCGAGGCCCATGTCTTTATAATGCTCGGGATTTTTGGGAAGGCCCGCCCTAGGTCGGGCTGAACGACAAACTTCTGATAAGAAAAGCATTCGAACCGTGGCGGCAGGCTCCTCCGCTGGCTAGGCTCCCGCGCGTCTGCACGTCTTTCGAACTCCTTTCCTAGCACATCAGATCCTAACTGGGCGAGACTATGATCGAAGTCAAACGAGGCCTGGATCTCCCCATCTCGGGGGCGCCTGAGCAACGCATCGAGGATGCGAAGCCGGTACGCCACGTGGCCATTCTGGGTAGCGACTACGTCGGCATGAAGCCGACCATGGCGGTCCGGGAAGGGGACAGCGTCAAGCTGGGCCAGTTACTCTTCACAGACAAGAAGACCGAGGGAGTGCGCTTCACTGCACCGGCGTCCGGTGAAGTGGTAGCCATCAATCGGGGCGAGAAGCGCAAGCTGCTTTCCGTGGTCATCAAGGTGGCCGACCAGCAGGAGACCATCGAGCTCACTGCGCACGGTCGCGAGGGCCTGGCAGGTCTCGACCGGCAAGTGGTCGTCGACCAACTGGTCGAATCGGGCCTGTGGACTGCGCTGCGTACGCGCCCGTATTCGCGCACGCCGGCCCTGGATGCCCACCCCGAAAACATCTTCGTCACCGCGATCGATACCCATCCGCTGTCTGCCGATCCCGCGTTGGTGATCGACGGGCAGCGCGAGGCGTTCGAAGATGGCCTCAAGGTCCTGACACGCCTGACCCAAGGCAAGGTATTCCTGTGCACCGCTCCGGATGCCCAGATACCTGGTGGCATCGAAGGGGTCGAGCAACAGACCTTCGGCGGCCCGCACCCTGCGGGGCTGGCCGGCACCCATATTCACTTCCTGTCACCGGTGGCCCTGCACAAGCAGGTCTGGCACATCGGTTATCAGGACGTGATCGCCTTCGGCAAGCTGTTCGCCGAGGGCACGTTGGACATGACCCGCATCGTCGCCATCGGTGGGCCCCGTGCCAAGTCGCCGCGCCTGGTACGCACGCGCGTCGGGGCCAGCAGCGAGGAATTGCTGGCCAATGAGGTAGAAAATCCCGAAGACACGCGGGTGATATCCGGTTCGGTGTTCTCCGGTTTCACCGCCGAAGGCTGCGTGACCTACCTGGGGCGCTTCCACAACCAGATCAGCCTGCTCGAGGAAGGGAACAAGCGTGCCTTCATGGGCTGGTTGTCGCCGGGTACCAACCGCCATTCCAACATGGGTATCTACCTGTCGCGGATATTCGGTTTGCGCGATTACGCGCCGAACACTTCCACCAACGGTTCCGAACGTGCCATGGTGCCGGTAGGGGCCTACGAGGAAGTGATGCCGCTGGATATCCTGCCCACCCAGTTACTGCGCTCGTTGATCGTCGGCGATATCGAGGTCGCGATGCAGCTGGGTTGTCTGGAACTGGATGAAGAGGACCTCGCCCTGTGCACCTACGTGTGCCCCGGCAAGTATGAATACGGTCCCATCCTGCGCGACAACCTGACCATGATCGAGAAAGAGGCCTGATGATGGGTATCCGACAGACACTCGACAGTCTCGAGCCGCACTTTCACAAGGGTGGCAGGTACGAAAAGCTGTATCCGCTGTATGAAGCGGTAGACACGATCTTCTACGCGCCGCCCGATGTCACCAAGACCACGGCTCACGTGCGTGATGGTGTCGATCTGAAGCGCATCATGATCACCGTCTGGCTGTGCACATTCCCTGCCATGTTCTTTGGCATGTGGAATGCCGGCTGGTTGGCGAACATGGCGATTGCCGACGGTTATGATGCCCTGGGCGGCTGGCGCGAAGCGCTGGTGATGGCCTTGGCCGGTAGCCACGATCCCGACAGCCATTGGGCCAACTTCGTGTTGGGGGCGACCTTCTTCCTGCCGATCTACCTCGTGACGTTCGTGGTGGGCGGCTTCTGGGAAGTCGTGTTTGCCGTCAAGCGTGGCCATGAGGTCAACGAAGGGTTCTTCGTCACCTCGGTGCTCTTCGCCTTGATCCTGCCGCCGACCATTCCGTTATGGCAGGTGGCGCTGGGTATCACCTTCGGTGTGGTCATCGGCAAGGAGATCTTCGGTGGTACCGGCAAGAACTTCCTGAACCCGGCGCTGACCGGTCGTGCCTTCCTCTACTTCGCCTATCCGGCGCAGATCTCAGGGGATGCGGTGTGGGTCGCCGCCGACGGCTTCACCGGAGCCACCCCGCTTTCGGTGGGCTTTCAGGACGGCATGGCGGCGCTTTCCAGCCAGTGGAGCTGGTGGGATGCGTTCCTCGGTTTCGTTCCGGGGTCGGTCGGTGAAACCTCGACCCTGGCGATCCTGATCGGTGCCGCCGTGCTGCTGTTCACAAAGATCGCCTCCTGGCGGATCATGTTCGGGACCTTCCTGGGCATGGCCTTGACCAGTGCGCTGTTCAACCTGATCGGTTCAGACAGCAATCCGATGTTCAACATGCCGTGGTACTGGCACCTGGTAGTCGGCGGCTTTGCCTTCGGCATGGTGTTCATGGCGACCGACCCGGTCTCGGCGTCGATGACCAACCCGGGACGCCTGATCTTCGGCGTGCTCATCGGTGTCATGACGGTGCTGATTCGTGTCGTCAACCCGGCATTCCCGGAGGGCATCATGCTGGCGATCCTGTTCGCCAACCTGTTCGCGCCTCTGATCGATCACTTCTTTGTCCAGGCCAATATCAAACGTCGCCAGAAGCGTACCGGTGACTTGGCCGAGGAGAGTGCCTGATGGCTGCCAGCAATAACTCCATCAAGAAGATCCTGATCGTCGCTTTCGCGCTATGTATCGTCTGTTCGGTGATCGTATCGACCGCTGCCGTGGCATTGCGCCCGCTGCAGCAGGCCAACCAGGAAGCCGACCGCAAGAGCAACATTCTGCGGGTCGCCAACCTGTACCAGCCGGGCGTGCCGATCGACGAGCAGTTCGAGTCCGTCACCGCGCGAGTAGTGGACCTACGTACCGGCGAATACACCGACGAGTTCGATCCTGAAACCTTCGATGGCTTCGAGGCTGCGCGCGATCCGGCCACCGGACGCACGCTATCCGGCGATCGTGACATTGCCGGGCTGAGCCGTCAGGAGATGTACAGTACCGTTTACCTGGTGGGCGATCCGGAAGATCCCGAACAGATCATCCTGCCGATCCGTGGCCAGGGTCTTTGGGGGCGGATGCGCGGCTTCTTCGCCGTGGAAGGCGATGGCAACACCATCGTCGGCATCACCTACTACGAGCACAGCGAGACGCCGGGGCTTGGCGGTGAAGTCGAGAACCCACGCTGGCAGGCGCTTTGGGAAGGCAAGCAGATCTACGCCGACAGCGATAGCATCGATCCCGCCATCCGTCTGGTCAAAGGGGGCGCATCCGGGGAAACCGAAGTCGATGCCCTGTCAGGTGCTACCCTGACCAGCAACGGTGTCACCAACATGTTGCAATTCTGGCTGAGCGCCGAAGGGTTTGCGGAGTACCTTGCCCGCTTCCGTGACGGTGTGAACCCAGACGACGCTGCCGAAGCCGATCCTGACTTCGAAACGGCAGAAGGAGCCTGACCATGTCTGCAGTTACTCCCAAAGGGGTTCTGGTCAACCCGATCTTCAAGAACAACCCCATCGCCTTGCAGATCCTGGGGATCTGCTCGGCCCTGGCCGTGACCACCAGCATGAGCGTGTCGCTGGTCATGGCGTTGGCGGTCATCGCGGTAACGGCCTTCTCCAACCTGTTCGTGTCGACGATCCGCCATCATATTCCGTCGTCGATTCGTATCATCGTGCAGATGACCATCATTGCGTCATTGGTCATCGTGGTGGATCAGGTGCTCAAGGCCTACGCCTACGACATGTCCAAGCAGCTCTCGGTGTTCGTGGGGCTGATCATCACCAACTGCATCGTGATGGGGCGCGCTGAAGCCTTCGCCATGCAGAACGGGCCGGGCCTGTCCTTCCTTGACGGTATCGGCAACGGCATGGGATACGGCGTGATCCTGCTGATCGTGTCGTTCTTCCGTGAACTGCTCGGTGCCGGTAGCGTGTTTGGCTTCACGATCCTTCACACCGTCAACGATGGTGGCTGGTACGTACCCAATGGCCTGCTGCTGCTACCGCCCTCGGCGTTCTTCATCATCGGCCTGTTCATCTGGTTGTTGCGTAGCCTCAACCCGGAACAGATCGAGACGAACGAATTCGTGATCCGCAAGAACAGCATGCCGAAGGAGGCCGTGTAAGCCATGGAACACTATCTGAGCCTGTTCGTTGCCTCGGTCTTCGTCGAGAACATGGCCCTGGCGTTCTTCCTGGGCATGTGTACCTTCCTGGCGGTATCCAAGAAGGTATCCTCGGCGATCGGCCTGGGCATCGCGGTCGTCGTGGTATTGACGGTGACCGTCCCGGTCAACAATCTGGTGCTGACCTACCTGCTGGAAGAGGGTGCCTTAACCTGGACCGGTATCGAGGGTGCCGAAAACATCGACCTCTCGTTCCTGGGCCTGTTGAGCTACATCGGTGTCATCGCCGCCCTGGTCCAGATCATGGAGATGTTCCTCGACAAGTACGTACCCGCGCTCTATAACGCGCTGGGCGTGTTCCTGCCGCTGATTACCGTGAACTGCGCCATCCTCGGTGGCGTGCTGTTCATGGTTGAGCGTAACTACACCTTCGGTGAATCCGTGGTCTACGGCGCCGGCGCTGGCGTGGGCTGGGCCCTGGCCATCACGGCGCTGGCCGGGATCCGCGAGAAGCTCAAGTACAGCGACGTGCCTGCCGGACTGCAAGGCTTGGGCATCACCTTCATTACCGTGGGTTTGATGTCGTTGGGCTTCATGTCCTTCTCCGGTATCCAGCTCTAGGAACACAACGTATAGGAACCCGACATGGTTGATACATCTGTCATCTTGCTCGGTGTGGTGATGTTCACCGTGGTCGTCATCGGCCTGGTGTTGATCATCCTCGCCGCCCGCAGCAAGCTCGTGAGCAGCGGGGACGTCAGCATCGAGATCAACGGCGACCCTCAGAACACCGTCAAGACCCAGGCCGGCGGCAAGCTGCTGCAAACCCTGGCTTCAAACGGCATCTTCCTGTCCTCCGCCTGTGGTGGCGGTGGCTCGTGCGCCCAGTGCAAATGCCGTATCGAAGAGGGCGGTGGTGCGATCCTGCCCACCGAGGAATCGGCCTTTACCCTGCGCGAGAAAAAGGAAGGCTGGCGCCTGTCGTGCCAGGTGCCGGTCAAGCAGGACATGAAGATCGAGGTGCCCGAAGAGGTCTTCGGGGTCAAGAAGTGGGAATGCGAAGTCATCGGCAACCCCAACGTCGCGACCTTCATCAAGGAGCTGAATCTCAAGCTTCCCGAAGGCGAAAACGTCGACTTCCGTGCCGGCGGTTACGTGCAGCTGGTGGCGCCGCCCTACGATATCAAGTTCTCTGATTTCGAGATCGAGGAAGAGTATCGCGGCGACTGGGAGAAGTTCGATCTATTCAAGATCGCCCACAAGAACGACGAGGAAGTCATCCGCGCCTACTCGATGGCCAACTACCCGGAAGAAGTGGGTATCCTCAAGTTCAATATCCGTATCGCTACGCCGCCTCCCGGCACGAGCCATCCGCCGGGCCTGATGTCGACGTACGTCTTCAGCTTGAAGCCGGGCGACAAGGTCACCGTGATGGGGCCGTTCGGTGAGTTCTTCGCCAAGGACTCCGACAACGAGATGGTCTTCATCGGTGGTGGGGCCGGCATGGCGCCGATGCGTAGCCATATCTTCGACCAGCTCAAGCGACTCAAGTCGGATCGCAAGATCTCGTTCTGGTACGGCGCGCGCTCCTGGCGTGAGACGTTCTACAACGAAGAGTATGACCAGTTGGCCGAGGAGTTCCCCAACTTCGAGTGGCATCTGGCGCTCTCCGATCCGCTTCCCGAGGACAACTGGGAAGGGCCGACCGGCTTCATTCATAACGTGCTCTACGACAACTATCTCAAGGATCACCCGGCGCCCGAGGATTGCGAGTACTACATGTGCGGGCCGCCCATGATGAACGCCTCGGTGATCAAGTTGCTGCTGGATCTGGGGGTCGAGCCCGAAAACATCATGCTCGACGACTTCGGCGGCTGATGCCGCTCCCCGCCGTCAGGCGGTGTCAGGGCCGATCCGAAAGGGTCGGCCCTGATCGCTAGACGCCTCGATTTCCGCTGAATGCCGGTGCCGATGTCGCCGCTATTCAAGGGGGATTGGCCGATTAAACGAATAGTGTGATGTTCTGTCCAAGGGACAGGTCATTCAAGGAGGTCATCATGACGATCTGGTTACTGGTATTCGCGTTCATGCTGCTCATCGTCGCCGCCATGGCCATCGGGGTCATTGTCGGTCGTAAACCGATCGCCGGTTCATGCGGTGGGCTCAACAATCTGGGCCTCAAGCAGGGCTGCGACATCTGTGGTGGCAACGATCAAGTCTGTGAGGAAGAGAACCGCAAGCGGGGCGGTGAGCGGCGCCGCAGTGACGAGAGCCGTGGGGCCGATCTGGGCTACGACGCCACACGCCGCTAGATCGAACGGAAAGCCCGTTGGGTTATGTAGGAGCGCACGGTCCGGCGATCCATAGAGTCTCGTACAAAGAGAACACGAAGGGAGGAGAAATCAGCCAATGGCAGTGCACAATTACGATGTGGTGGTAGTCGGTACCGGCCCGGCGGGGGAAAGCGCCGCCATCAACGCCGCCAAGCACGGCAAGCGCGTTGCGGTCATCGAGAAACAGCAAGCCGTAGGCGGTAACTGTACCCATTGGGGTACGATTCCCTCCAAGGCGCTGCGCCATCAGGTCAAGCAGATCATGCAGTTCAATACCAACCGCATGTTCCGCGATATCGGTGAGCCTCGTTGGTTCTCCTTCCCCCGGGTACTTGAACGCTCCCGTGTCACCATCGACCAGCAGGTCGAGATGCGTACCAGGTTCTATGCGCGCAACCGCATCGATCTGTTCTTCGGGGTAGCGCGATTCAAGGACGAGAACACCCTGATGGTTCGCGACAACCATGAGGGCACGGAAGAACTGGTCGCGCAGAAAATCGTCATTGCCACCGGTTCGCGCCCCTATCGACCGGGCGACGTCAATTTTCGCCACCCCCGTATCTACTGCTCGGATACCATCCTGGGCCTTTCACACACCCCGCGCACACTGATCATCTTCGGCGCCGGTGTGATCGGCAGCGAGTATGCCTCGATCTTCTCCGGCCTGGGCGTCAAGGTCGACCTGATCGACACTCGTGATCGTCTGCTTTCATTCCTCGATGACGAGATCAGCGACGCGCTCTCCTATCATCTTCGCCAACATGGCGTCTTGGTGCGCCACAACGAAGACTACGAGCGTATCGAAGGGGATGAAGCCGGCGTGGTGGTCTACCTCAAGTCAGGCAAGAAACTGCGTGCCGATGCCTTCCTCTGGGCCAACGGTCGTACCGGCAACACCGACAACCTTGGTCTCGAGAATATCGGACTGCAGCCCAACGGACGCGGCCAACTCCAGGTCGACGAACACTATCGCACCGAGATCCCGCATATCTATGCAGTGGGCGATGTCATCGGCTGGCCGAGCCTGGCCAGTGCCGCCTACGACCAGGGCAAGAACGCCAGTGACGATCTGCTCGATTCAACCTTCCGTTTCGTCGATGACGTACCGACAGGTATCTATACCATTCCCGAGATCAGCTCCGTGGGCAAGACCGAGCGTGAGCTGACGGAGGCCAAGGTCCCTTATGAAGTGGCCCAGGCCTTCTTCAAGGATACCGCCCGTGCTCAAATTACCGGTGACACGGTAGGCATGCTCAAGATCCTGTTCCACACCGATACGCTGGAAATTCTGGGTATCCACTGCTTCGGTGACCAGGCCTCCGAGATCGTGCATATCGGTCAGGCGATCATGCAGCAGGAAGGTGGCGCGAATACGCTCAAGTATTTCATCAATACCACCTTCAATTACCCCACCATGGCCGAGGCCTACCGCGTCGCGGCACAGAATGGGTTGAACCGGTTGTTCTGAGTTCATCACAATAAACATAATCGCGCAGCAAAATAGCTGCGCGATTATGTTAACCCCGCCGCTCTAGCTCATCCCCGATACCGAAACGCTCTCAGGCTCGGCAAGAACACCTCTTCTTCCAGACGTTCATCACTTCGCTTGGCGCGGGTGCGTTTTTCGCTAGGGAAGGGGGGCGGCATATTGTAGTCAGGCAGCTTGCCGTCACTGCTGGGGATGAACAGCGGCAGCGCTACATTCATGGCGCGGCGCTCCCGGCCATCCGCCAACGGTTCGGCGAAGAACAGATTGGCGCGCATCAGCGGGGCTTGTTTCTGCACTTGTGCCAACGGCTCGCCGTCGGGAATACCTGCCAATCGCTGCAGTTGGATACGGATATGTGGTGCGTCGTGATCCAGCGCGAGCAGCTTTTGCTCGGCTTCGCGTACCGTCAGTTTCTTGATCGAGCGGCCGCTGGAGTACCAGGAGAGCCTCACCCTCGATAGCGGGGCATCGGCCACCGGGATCGCCCGCCAGCATTGCTTGAGATGCAGCCGTGCCAGGCCCTGGCCGCGTAGATGCGTATGCAGGGCAGGGTGGCGGAAGGGCAATACGGCCTTGAGTTCGGGGATCAGACCGGCGGCTTCCTCACGAATACTGGCCAGAATCTCGGCAAAGTGTGCCTTTGCGGAATTGACGGCGGCGACATGCTCCAGCAGGGAGGCATCGGCGGCGATAAGCCCCACGTAGCTGCGGGTCACGCGGCCATCCTGGCCGTCCTGATACCAGAAATCCAGGAGGGCGCTACGCAGCCAGTCGGCGTCCGGCGTTGGACTGTGCAGCGCCCAGGCGGCCCCAGGCGATTGCCGGTAGTGCACCGCAAGCGCCTCGATGCTTTCGATTGTCCTGTCGAAGGCCAATTCAAGCTCCGCCAGAAGCCGGTAGGTAGGCTTCATGGCCGGGTTAGCCGTCGTCGCGCTGTCCACGTTCGGCACGCAGAATCATCTCGTCGATTTCGGTTTCGTCCATGGCCGGCTCGCCCGCAATGCGGTGCGATTCATCGGCCCAGGCGCCCAGATCAAGCAGCTTGCAGCGCTTGGAACAGAACGGGCGATACAGATTGTCCTCGACCCAGAGTACCTTGGTGTGGCACTGGGGGCAGGAGACTTCAAGCGGTCGTGTAGCGTGGTGTTGGCTCATGGCATTCGGCGGGTCGGGGCATGTGGGACAAGGATGCCCAATTACGACGATGCACACAACGCCCGATATTTCCGGTCCAATGTGGCGACCTGCTCGGCAAGCGATTTAGCCTCGCCACTGTTGTCGATGACATCATCGGCGCAGGCTAGACGCTCATGGCGTGGCATCTGGGCATCGACGATGGCCTGGGCCTGGGCTTCATTGACATCGTCACGGGCTGCGGTGCGGGTGATCTGCACCGATTCGGGAATATCGATGACCAGAGTGCGGTCGACGAGGCGAAATTGACCGGACTCGAACAACAAGGGCGAGACCAGCAGATGATAGGGCGCCTGTGACTCGCGCATCCGTTCGAGATACGCCAGGATGCGCTGACGAATGCGCGGATGCATGACCGACTCCAGCCAGGCGCGCTCGTCGGCCTCGCGAAACACGAGCTCGCGCAGGGCGCGTCGATTGAGCTGGCCCTCGGCATCCAGCATGGCCTGGCCATGGCGCGCAACGATCTCGTCCAGGGCCGGCTCGCCGGGGGCGACGATCTCGCGGGCCACATCATCGGCATCCACCCAGGGGATGCCGTGCGCCTCGAAAGCGCGGGCAACGGTCGATTTTCCCGAGGCGATGCCCCCTGTGACGCCGATGGTCAGCTTCTTCACGTGTGTGTCCTTTCGTCAGGGTTCAGTCAGGGGCTAGATTAGCAAGCCCTGATACCAGGCGATAAGGGGCGCGCCGGCCAACAGTGCGATCCAACCTGCCATGGCCAGGTAGGGTCCGAAAGGCATGGGTGCGCCACGTAGACGAGGAAGGGCCAGTTGAATGGCGATGCCCACCAGCGCCCCGACACCAGCAGAAAGCAACAGTAGCAGCGGTAACTGCTGCCAGCCCAGCCAGGCACCCAGCGCGGCGAGCAGCTTGAAATCGCCGTAACCCATGCCTTCCTTACCGGTGACCAGCTTGAACAGCCAATAAAACGACCACAGGACAAGATAGCCTGCCATCGCACCGATCACGGCACTGTGTAACATCAGCGGCTGGAACAGAAGCTGATACAGCAGCCCGGCCCACAGCAGCGGCAGGGTCATCATGTCCGGCAGCAACTGGGTGCGAAAATCGATGACGGCCAGGGCGAGAAGCGTCAGGCAGGCGCCTATAAGGAATAGCGAGGCCAGGTTTGGCCCATGGATGGCGACCACCGCGACTGTCAGCGCCGCGCCGGCGACTTCTACCAGCGGGTACTGTGGACTGATGCGAGTACCACACTGAGCGCAGCGCCCGCGGCGCTTGAGGTATCCGATCACCGGTACGTTGTCGTGCCAGGCGATGGGATTGCCACAGGCAGGGCACTGAGACGCCGGCGTGAGCAGGTTGAAGCGTGGCGTATCTTCCGTCTCGAGCTCCAGCGCCTCGCGGGCCTCGGCACGCCAGCCTTGCATGAGCATGACCGGCACGCGGGTGATGACCACGTTCAGGAAGCTGCCCAGGCACAGACCCAGCACGACGACTAGTGGCCAAAGGAGGGCGGGAGGCAGGTCGAGCGTAGCGATTTCATGACCCATACCTACAGCACCGTGCCGAGTTCGAAGATGGGCAGATACATCGACACCACCAGACCACCCACGAGTACGCCAAGCACCACGATGATGAACGGTTCGAGCAATGAGGTGAGGGCATCGACCTTGTTATCGACTTCCTCCTCGTAATAGTCCGCCACGCGGTTGAGCATGGCGTCCAGTGCACCGGACTCCTCCCCGATACCCACCATCTGTACCGCCAGCGCCGGGAAGCGCTCGCTCAGGCGCATGGCGAAGTGCAACTGCTGGCCGGTGGAGACATCCTCGCGAATCTGGCGGATGGCCCGTTCGTAGACCTGGTTGCCGGCAGCTCCCGCAGCGGTATCCAGCGACTCCACCAGTGGCACACCCGCCCCGAAGGTGGTGGCCAGCGTACGCGAATAGCGAGCCACTGACGATTTGTCGAGAATATCGCCGATCACCGGTATCTTCAGCGAGAGCGCGTGCATGCGGTAGGCAAACGCCTCCGAGCGCTTCATACCCTGGCGCAGAAGAAATATCGAGGCGATGAGCAGGCCGATGCCCCATAGCCAATACCGTTGCGCGAACTCCGACAGGGTGATGGTCATCTGGGTCATGACCGGCAGTTCGGCGCCGAAGCCCCGGAATAGGCTCTCGAACTGCGGTACGACCTTGATTAGCAGCAGGGCGGTAACGCCTACCCCAACGGAGATGACGGCAGCCGGATAATAGAGCGCCTTCTTGACCCGGCCCTTGAGCGACTCGATCTTCTCCTTGTAGCTGGCGACCCGCTCCAGCATGCGATCCAGCGACCCCGATTGTTCGCCCGCTTCGACCATGTTGGCAAACAGCCGGTCGAAGTGTTGCGGGTGCTTGCGCAGCGCATCGGAAAAGCTCGACCCGGCCGAGACATCGTTCATCAATTCCTGGACCAATGAGCGCATCGCCGGTTTCTTGAGGCTTTCGGCCACCACGTCAAAGGCCTGCAATACCGGCACACCGGCACGGATCATCGTCGCCATCTGCCGGGCAAACAGCATGATGTCGCGGGGCTTGATCTTGCCGACACCGCCAAACAGGCTGCTGCGACGACGAATCGTCTTGACCATGATGTTCTGGCCCGAGAGCTCGCGTTCGACCTCGTCCTTGTGGCCGGCCACGATCTCGCCGCTCACGCGACGGCCGTTGGGGCCCTTGCCGCTCCAACGCCAGCGATACAGCTTGATGCGTTGTGGCGCTCTCATCTGTTGTGTCGCCATAGTGGTTCCCTGCGTCGTTTCGACGTCATCTCACGGGCCGGCGGGTCTGAACGCCACGCTTCGGCACGACTGCGTAAAGGCTGATGAAGCATCAGTCCTTGGTAATTCGATTGATCTCTTCGAGGCTGGTCACCCCTTGCATGACCTTCTCGAGCCCGCTGCGGCGAAGATCGGGATGTCCTTCCTGACGTGCCTGGGCGTCGAGTTCCAGGGCATTGCCCTGGCGCATGATCAATTGGCTCATGGCGTTGCTGATCGGCACTACCTCGTAGATGCCTACGCGGCCCTTGTAGCCCAGCGTGCACTGTCGGCAGCCCACCGGTTGAAAGATCGTGGCCTGACCGATGTCTTCTTCGGCGAAACCCTCTTCGAGCAGGGCCTCCCTGGGTATATCGGCAGGTTGGCGGCAATGTGTACATAATTTGCGTGCCAGACGTTGGGCAATGATTAACGACACCGAGCTGGCGATATTGAATGCCGCCACGCCCATGTTCTGCAGGCGGGTCAGGGTTTCGGCTGCCGAGTTGGTATGTACGGTCGACAGCACCAGGTGGCCGGTCTGGGAGGCCTTGACCGAAATCTCCGCCGTTTCAAGGTCACGTATCTCGCCGACCATGACCACATCGGGATCCTGGCGCAGGAAGGCACGCAGCGCGCTGGCGAAGTCCAGGCCGATCTTGGGCTGGACGTTGACCTGGTTCACCCCGGGGACCTTGAGCTCGACCGGATCCTCGGCCGTGGAGATGTTGCGTTCGGCAGTGTTGAGAATATTGATGCCGGTATAGAGCGTGACCGTCTTGCCGCTACCGGTGGGGCCGGTCACCAGGATCATGCCTTGGGGCTGCGCGAGCACTTTCTCGTACATTGCCTTCTGGCGGGGGGAGAAGCCCAGCGCATCGATACCCAGCCGCGCCGAAGCGGGGTCGAGTATGCGCAGCACGATCTTTTCGCCATACACCGTCGGTAGGGAATTCACACGAAAATCGATCGAGCGCTGACGCGACAGACGCAGCTTGATCGCGCCGTCCTGAGGCAAACGCCGCTCGGAGATATCCAGGCGCGCCATCACCTTGAGGCGGGCGGCAATGCGTGTGCGCATGCCAAATGGCGGCCGTGCGGCCTCGAGCAGCATGCCATCGATGCGAAAACGTATCCGGAAGCTGGTTTCGTAGGGTTCGAAGTGGATATCCGAAGCCCCGCGGCGTATCGCGTCGAGCAGGATCTTGTTGACGTAGCGCACCACCGGGGCGTCGTCACTGCCGGCAGTGATGGCGGTATCGTCCTCGGGATCGTACTCGTCGAAATCGAGGTGGTCGAGTTCGCCTTCGGCGCCTTCCAGCCCACCGAGCATGGCGCTGCTGTCGGCGTGGTTCAGATAGTTCTCGAGCGCCGGGCCGAGCTGGTCGACCGAGGCCAGCACACCTTCCACGCTCAACCCCGTGGCAAACTGCAATTCGTCGAGCTGGGCCAGGCTGGTGGGGTAGGGAATGGCCACGGTGAGATGGTTCGCATCCCGGTAGAGCGGCATGGCCGAGAGCTTACGCAACAGCTTCTCAGGCAGCTCCGAGGCTGCCGGCAGGCTGGTTAGCTTCACTGCATCGAGATCGATCAGCGGCAGGCCGTATTCCCACGCGGCAGTGAACGCGGCATCGCGCGCCGTCACCTGGCCGCTGGCAACGACATGCTGCATCAACGAGACATCTTCCTCGCGTGCCTCGAGCTCGGCACGGTGGGCTGCCGCCTCGGAAAGCAGGCCTTCGTCCACCAGGCGGCGTGCGAGACCGTGCAGGCCGTTGCGGCTGGCTGCTCGGACCAGCGATGAATTCTCGCCCGCTGCTTCATGATCGTGTGGACCCGTCACCGGCGGTGATGTGGGGTCGTGCATTAGCAAGTTCCCTGGTATGGCCGTCGCTTCGTTGGGCAGACGGCGCGTTATCCTTCGTATTCTAGCGGCTATGTGATGACCTCAATAGTGCAGCGAATCATGGGGCTTGTGATGATTTCAACGCCATTTCGCAGGTTTGAGCACTCCAGCGCAACCTCAACCAAGTAATGTATCGGTATGAGGCTTGTTGTGTGTCTTTATGTTGTGCTGTGTTATGTTACGTCTCGTGAGGGCGCGCCTTTGCATGGTTTACGCAGAGGGCGTCAGGCCGAACCGTTGAAATGGAGGCGTTTTGAGAATGACCTCGCCTCATTCGTTAACGCATGGTTCGGTTAGGCTGGGACCGCAACGGTAAGTAATCTGGGCGTAAGCCGAGGGTAGCAGGTCGTAACCCTACCCGCCGGCCGAAACGACCGCGAATCGAAACGCTGGTGAACAGTACGACAGGGCGCTGGCCCAGGGGAACGAGAGATGAAAAGAATGAAAGGTATGCAGGGGACTCAAGGCGGTCAGGGCGGCTTTACGCTGATCGAGCTGCTGATCGTGGTGGCGATCATCGGCATTTTGGCGGCGATTGCGATTCCGCAGTATCAGAATTATTTGGTTACTGCGTCGGAAAACGCATGTTTAGCAGAAGTTAACTCGGTAAGGACTGCATATTTCGCTGAATTAGTAAATTCAGATACAGCAGCTGCGGAAACTGCAGCTATAGCAGCTATCGAGCCTGAGGCATGTGTGGCCGGTGAGGGGGCGGGGGCCACAGCTATTTCCTTTGCAGACTCCGATGGTAATAGGGTAATCCAAGGGACCCCAGCGAGAAGCACAGTGGTTCAAAGGGCTGTTGTTAGAGAGCTCGCGGGGTGAAATTGAGTCAAGGGCGCCACGGCGCCCTTGATTTTATTGCTCACAGCTTTGGGTGGTCCTTATAACAAGAACGTAGCAGTTATTTCGGCGTAATATTTAATTAGCTTATTCTTGATTGTATTATTTTCCGTGGTTTTTAGTCTAACTTGAGTTCTGATGGCTTTAATTGGATTGAATGTTATAATGATAATATGAATGGTGGGTAAAGCTTATTATATATTGTGAGCTTGCTGGTTGGTTCTAAATCAATAAGTCTCATTGATTGTTAGTAAATTAAATGATTCTGCTCTATTGCTCGGGTTGTGAATCGTTATGTCATTAAAGCTCTCGTCATAATGAAACCCGCCTGCCCCCGAAATATCCACCTTCCCGGCATTCACAGCCCCATACATTCCCCCACTGCCATGTACATCGACCAACGCATAGGGTGCGATAACCTGGCCATAAAAGGCTGCGCCGCCCCCGATGCGTACCCCGCTGTGTCCATAGCCATTGCTATTGGCATCGCGATAGTTTGAGACCACCGAGAGGATCGGAACACTACCCTCATCGGTCACCTTGCTGGGCTTGCCGTCGCCGACGGTGATACCGCTGCCCAGATTGAATTGTCCACTTGTCACGATCTGCAAGGTGCTGCCGGGGCTGATGGTGAAACTACCGCCGCCGCCGATATCGGTATTGCCATCCACAACCATGACCATATCGACGGGTCGGTTGGGCTCGCCAATGATGAAACGTGGGCTGCCACCCATCGAGAAACTGTCGAAGCGAACCACACTTACCTCGCGGCCATCGAGTGTATGGTTGGCTACGCTAACATCCGGGCCGCCGTTGGGATCATGAAGACCGCTGGCATTGAGCACTACATCTCTCCCGCCTCCATTAAGTGACAGGGTGCCGGAGGAAGAGACAACATCGCCTAACGTCTGCACGCGCTCGTCGACATCAAGCGTGGCACACTCCGCTGCGGACGTGACGAGCTCGATGTCGCTGAAATCAGGAGTCGTTCCGCTAGTTGCTTGACGCGTCCCCTCGACAAAGTCGCTGGCATTGGCATGGTTGGGTAGCTCGATATAGGGAGCCGTAGCGTTACCGGTTATCTTCGCTCCCCAATCCAGCATGATTCGTTCTTGTGAGTCGACATTACCATGAAGTGTTACGTTACTGTTTACGCTTCCGATAGCGCGTATATCGCCGAAGACACGGCCATTTTGTTGCGTCTGGGAGTTCCACCAATTTCCCCCGCGTATATCGACACGACCCATCGCATCTATATTACCGATAATAGCCGACGAGCCTTGAGTCACTATGTTGCCCGGAGCTTTAATGTTCCCATATATCGGTGCGTTACCGTTGAGGCTGATGACGCTATCATCTGTCGGATCGTCCCGAATGACTTGGCTAGCGACTGTGACATTGCTCCTCGCGGCGTTCTGATTAGCCCCATAGGCACCCAGGCGGGAATCGTAGCTGTCGATCAAGCCGCTGCCACCCAATGTGGCGCCTTCGCAGGTAATGATGCCGCCGAAGGGATACGAGGTTGACTGTGGCACAGTAAATAGCGCTCTGATACGTCGGATCGCTTCACTACCCTCTGGCCCATATCGCCCCTCGCTGACCAGCCAGAAGGCATCTCCTTCCAGTGAAATTGCCTCGCTGTCAGGGTCGAACGGCTCAAGATGGGGGAAAATTTTAGCTGGCCCATTGTTGATAGGAGCTAAGCTTACTGTCCCGCTCAGCTTGCCTTTTTTTAGGTCATCCAGCAGTTTTTCGCGCGCTGCATAACCACGATTATTCTTATAGGTAAGGGGATTATCTGTATTCTCAGGGTTCTGCAGTGCGCGGTAGAACCCTGCAACGCCTGCCTCAGCCTCGTTCAGTGCAATCAGGGAGGCACGATAATTCCCCGCCATCCGTTCATTCAAAAGCGATGACTGGTAGCTGGTCAGGGCAAGAAGGGTGGTCGTGACCAGTAGCACCAGGGTAACGATCAGTGCTGCCCCGGCCTGGCGCCGTGGGGGCTGAGTTGGAATGGCACAGGGACGCATGGGAGGCCTTTTAGGCTAAGCGTTTACCTCGTTATAGAGGTTTCGTTACGTTGTGTAAATAATATTTGTTATCGTTTCAGACAAACGTTTGCCACTGGCGAGGCCGTCCCGCTCCTGTCCGTGGTGGTAAGTTCAAGAGCGGGCGAGTCGAATGCGAACACAAGAGGCTTTAATAAAGGGCCTGCTCCTCGTCGATCACTTCCTTGAGCAGTTCCAGATACAGCCGATCGGCCTCAGAGTGCTCACTCGGGTCTTCAGGGATGTGGACGCTGGTGGTATCGGAGATCTCGTTGGCGACACGCGCCATGGCGCCCTTGTCACCCTGGGGGAGGTGCTTGCGGGCGATTTCCAACGATTGTTCGAGGATCTTGGGGTCCTGCAGCAGCTTCTTGATGAAGCCGCGTAGTTCATTGATGACGCGGGTTTTCTGAATCTCGGAAGCGGACATGGCAAGCTCCTGTATGGATGACGACCGGCCCTGCCGGTTATTGGCGCGACCATAGCACAGCTTATGCAGGTTCGCTGTATCGGGTGGTGGCGGGCATGTTGTTGTTGGCAGCAGTGCCTAAGCTGCGCAGATGGACGACAAATAGGCGAAAGTCGGCCCCAGAACCTAGATTCAGGGATGCCCCTCGCCTTGCCAGACATGCACCGACGCCAGCCATTCCAGATCGCTGGCTCGCTGCTTCAAGTCAGTAGCAATGGCTTTCAGATCGCTGCTGGAGCGGCGTTCGTCGGCACGCAGGTAGAGTACGACCTCGATCTGATGATCCAGGTAGTGGAGCCGCATTGCCGTATGTTCCGGCCAGACAGGCAGGTCGCCCCAGCGCTCGATGAGTTCCGCTTCGACGTCGTCACGCAGCGGAAGCCCTTCGCGCTGCTCGATATCGGGAACGTCTGAATCGTCTTCCGGATCGATGTGGAATGTGACATCGGTAAGCAGGGGGAAGGCCTCGTGCAGGTTGCGATGCGCCTGGTTGCCCACCTCGTGGGCTTCGGAGACTGAAATGCGCGGCGATACCACCAGGTGCATGTCGAGCAGGATTTGGCCGCCGATGGTGCGGGTACGCATATCATGGACGCTGAGCACGCCGGGCACCCGGGTCACGGTCGCTAGCATCCTGGCCTGTTGCTCTTCGGGCAAGGCTGTATCGACCAGTTCATGGCTTGCTTCCTTGAGCAGGCTCCAGCCTACCTTGCCGACCAGCAAGCCGACGAGTATCGCCGCCAGGGCATCGACCCAGCCGATGCCCATTTGCGCAGCCACCAGGCCGACGAGGACTGCACCGGTCGAGAGTGCATCCGAGCGGGAGTGCCAGGCATTCGCCTCGAGCAGCCGCGATTTGACGCGCTTCGCTACACGCATGGTGTAACGGAAGATCCATTCCTTGGCCAACAGGGCAATGACACTCAGCACGATCGGCCAGTAGCCCGGGGGCAGGGCGTGTTCCGAGGCAAGAAGGCGGGTCAGGCTGGCCCAGGCGATACCCCCGGCGATGAAGATGAGCATACTGCCCAGCCACAACGTGGCCAGTGTCTCGATGCGTCCATGACCGTAGGGATGGTTATGGTCCGGCTCCATGCGTCCGAAGTGCGTAGCGACCAGGACCAGCGCATCGGTGACCAGGTCGGAAAAGGAGTGGATACCGTCGGCAATCAATGCCACGGAGCCCACCATGATGCCGGCGAGCACCTTGAATATGCCCAGCAGACCATCGATGACGGCACCGATCAGCGTCACACGATGGGCCTCGCGAGTATCGATCTCGCGGGGCGTCAGGGTAGAGGGTAAAGGGGTGCCCATGCGTCAGGTTCCTCGGGCGGTGCCATCCGCCATGCCAGTCAAGCGTGGCCCCAGTTTACACGAAACCGGGGCGGCATCACCAATGTGGACTGAATTGGTCCCCTATCTCGCTAGCGTTCCTCCGTGAGGCGCCCGGCACGGTTGAGGACCGGATTGGCGTATTGCGCCAACCACCAGTCATGCAGATGGGTGGGGATTTCCGCCAGGCGAGCGCTGAACCGCGCCCGGTCAACATCGGTGACCTCCGAAAGATCCAGCAGGTCGGGTGCCAGGCCGGTGGCTTCGAGTGCGAGCATATGGCTCGGGAACAAGTGGTAGCCACCCAATACCTGACGATCGATCTCTGCAGCGACGGCGTCGGGCGTGTCGAATATCCTGTCCAGCGGTGAACCGAAGCTGAGCTTGATCCGCCCCTTGTTGCCGGTAATGCCGGCCACGATGGAGCGGATATCCTCGAACTCGACCTTCTGGTAGCGACCTTCGGTATGCATGGCATGAAGCTCGCGGGCCTTCTGCAGGTCGCACGGATCGTATTCGTAGCTGATCGAGATAGGCACCATGCGCAGCTCTTCGATGGCTTCCCCGAAGTCGGCCGTTTTATCGGCCTGCCGGCGCGCCATGGTGAGCATCTTGACGATCGCCGTATCGGCTCGGTCGATACCATCCTTGGCGCGACCTTCGCGCTGGGCGAGCCATATAGAGTGGTTATCGCCGATGATCGAGTGGCGAATATAACTCGATAGTGCCTGGAAGGCCGCCAGCATGGCACGCTTGCCCCGTGCCGAACGCGGCACGATGAAGCTCTTGTTGAGCCGCATCAGGTCGGTCACGTAGGGCTTCTGCAGCAGGTTGTCGCCGATGGCGATGCGTACCGTATTACGGCCCGCCTGGTAGAGCGCATAGTTGACGAAGGCCGGGTCCAGTGCAATATCGCGATGATTGCCGATGAAAAGATAGGCCGTATCGGGATCCAACCGGTCGAGCCCTTCGACCTCGAAGGCGTCTGTCGTCGAGCGGATCATGCGATGCATGTAGCTTGCTAGGCGCATCTGGAAATCACGCACTGAGTTCACGCCCCGCATTTCCCGCCGTATGGCGAGGCTGGCAATGCCCCTGGCCAGCCGGGGGGCATAACGCCGCAGCCGAGGCAGGCGATATTGCGTCAGAGCATCGAGGAGCTCGGGATCATTGGCCAGTCGCGCAATGACTTCGGCAACCTCGTCGTCATTATATGGCCGGATCTCGGCATACGGATCCGTCGCTTGCGAGTCGGTTTGTTGTGCCTGGCTGTTCGATTCGTAAGTCACGATAAGAGCGTCACGCTGCTGATGTCGAAGTCGGTAAAGAAAACGGGTGAATTCATGGTGCGTCGCTGGCCATTGCATCGCTGGAAAGTGGTGAGGCGGCTGCCTGCGATTCGCCACCCAGCCAGTCGATCAATTGCTCGACGGTCGTTGCCAGTGCCTGAGCCATCAGAACGAAATCCGTTTCCAGGCGCAGTATGGCATCGCCGCCATCGTCAGCCTGGGAGGCTTCATCAAGCAATTTATCATCGAAGCGCAAGCCTTTCAGGGCGAGATCGTCGTGCAGCGTCAGCGACAAATGGCCTTCGAGATGAATCGCCAGTTTGGTGGCCTCGCGCCCGCCTGCCAACACGTTCTGTATCTCATCGCTGTCGAGGTCGACCTGGCGTGCGCGCAACACGCCATCGTCGCCCTTGGCCTTGAGTTCCACCTGGTCGCCAAGTGTCAGCATCGGTGGGCGGGCGTCGATGTCGGTCAGCCATGTGGTCATGGCGCGAATCGGCAACGTCTGGGTTGCCAACGGGGTGACCTTGAGGCTGCCCAGCGTCTGACGCAGCAGGTCGAGCATTTCCTCGGCACGCTTGCGGCTGCTGGTATTGATGCCGATCAACGAGCGACGCGTATCCCACCACAGTTCGACGCGTTGACTACGCACGAACGCCCGCGGCAGGAACTCCTCGTAAACCTGCTCCTTGAGTGCCTGCTTTTCCTTGCGTGGCAGAGGGCGCCCTTCGGCGGCCTCGCGATCTGCCGCGCGCGACTCGACCTCTTCGCGGACCACGCCGGCCGGCAGCAACCGCTCCTGGCGCAGTGTCGCCAGCAGCCGGTGGCCCTGCACTTCATGCACGTGCCTGACGCCCTGGCGTCCCGCAGGCGGGCACCAGCCCAAGCGTCGGGCCTCGCTACCGCCCAAGGGGCGATAGGCATGTTCGATCAGCGCATCTTCGAGCGCATCCAGGTCGATGTCGGGCGCATCGTGCCAACGATACAGATGCAAGTTTTTGAACCACATGGAAAAGGGCGAATCCTTGGCGAAAGGATTCACATTATGGCGAAACGCCTAGTCAGGTACCAGTCTGGATCGTTCAGTGCGACTGATTCAAACGTTCGTTTGTGATCAGGCCCGGCCTGTGTCTAGAATCAGAACCCGATTGTGTTGATCCGATCGTGTTGATCCGTAAATAGCAATGATGGAGCGAGTCATGACAGACGATACCCTGGACAGTCGCATTACCCGGAACAACTTGCGCGTCAGAGGGTTTCACCTCGACGTCTATGACCATGTCAACAATGCCCGGTACCTCGAGTTTCTCGAAGAGGGGCGCTGGGCCTATTTCGACGAACATCTCGGCGATGCCGACACCTTGCGCAAAGGCGTGGCCATGGTAGCGGTCAATCTCAACATCAATTACCGCCAGGGGGCCGTGCTCGGCGACGACCTCGAAGTACACACCATGCTGAGCCGGATCAGCGGGCGCAGTGCTGTCATGCACCAGACCATTCATCGAGTCCGCGATGGCGCGCCGGTCGTCGATGCCGACCTGACCTTCGTGCTGCTCGATATGCAGACCCAGAAGCCCTTGCCGATCGAAGGGGCGTTTCTCGAGACATTCGAACCGCTGCTCGTCTCGCGTTGACGCAACGTGTCGATGCCCCATGCTGCCGCTGCCTTTGTGGCGCTTGCGATGATATAATCCCCGGCTGCCGCTAGACGCTATTCGACAGGCGCTTGCAGCGCCAACGTGTCGCAATGCAAAGGATTTGACGACCCATGGGTGACATCGCCAGAGAGATTCTGCCAGTCAATATCGAGGACGAGCTCAAGCAGTCGTACCTCGATTACGCGATGAGCGTCATCATAGGCCGGGCCCTGCCCGATGTCCGTGATGGCCTCAAGCCGGTACACCGGCGCGTGCTGTTTGCCATGCACGAATTGAGTAACGACTGGAACAAACCCTACAAGAAGTCCGCCCGTGTGGTCGGTGACGTCATCGGTAAATATCACCCCCATGGTGATAGTGCCGTTTACGACACCATCGTTCGCATGGCCCAACACTTTTCCATGCGCCATGTGCTGGTCGATGGCCAGGGCAACTTCGGGTCGATCGACGGCGACAACGCCGCCGCGATGCGTTACACCGAAGTGCGCATGTCCAAGCTGGCTCATGAGTTGCTGGCCGATCTCGAGAAAGAGACAGTCGACTGGGTCGACAACTACGACGGGACCGAGCGTATCCCGGAAGTCTTGCCGACACGGGTGCCTAACCTGCTGATCAACGGCTCCTCCGGGATTGCGGTTGGTATGGCCACCAATATCCCGCCGCACAACATGGGCGAGATCATCGATGCCTGCCTGGCGTTGATCGACGACTACACGCTGACCATCGACGATCTGATGGAGTACGTGCCGGGTCCCGATTTCCCCACCGGGGGCATCATCAACGGCAAGGCGGGCATCCTCGATGCCTACCGGACCGGCCGCGGCCGCATCTATGTGCGCGCCCAGCACACCATCGAGCATGACGACAAGACCGGCCGCGACCATATCATCGTTCACGAGCTTCCCTACCAGGTGAACAAGGCGCGGCTGATCGAGAAGATCGCCGAGCTGGTCAAGGAAAAGAAGATCGAGGGTATCGCCGAACTGCGCGACGAGTCCGACAAGGAAGGGCTACGCGTGGTGATCGAGGTCAAGCGCGGCGAGTCCGGCGAGGTGGTGGTCAACAACCTGTTCGCCCAGACGCAGCTGCAGAACGTGTTCGGTATCAACATGGTCGCGCTCGACAATGGTCAGCCGAAGACGCTGAACCTGAAGGAGATGCTGGAAGCCTTCATCCGTCACCGCCGCGAAGTGGTGACCCGGCGCACCCTGTTTGAACTCAAGAAGGCGCGGGAACGGGGTCATATCCTCGAAGGCCTGGCGGTGGCGATCTCCAACATCGACGAGGTGATCGAACTGATCAAGGCCTCGCCGAGTGCGACCGAAGCCAAGGAAAAGCTACTGGCCAAATCCTGGCAGCCGGGGCAGGTCACCGGCATGCTGGAGCGGGCAGGGGCAACGTCCTGCAAGCCCGAGGATCTCGATCCGAGCTACGGGCTCGATTCGGACAACAACCGTTATCACCTGTCTCCGGCCCAGGCCCAGGCCATCCTCGAGCTTCGCCTGCACCGCCTGACCGGTCTCGAGACGGAAAAGCTGCTCGACGAATACCTGGGCATCCTGGAGCGCATCGCCGAACTGACAGAGATTCTGGCGTCCAGCGACCGCCTGCTGGAGGTCATTCGCGAAGAATTGCACGCCATTCGCGACCAGTACAGCGACAAGCGGCGTACCGAGATCCAGATCAGCCATCTCGATCTCAACATCGAAGACCTGATTGCCGAAGAGGACATGGTGGTGACCGTGTCTCGCAGTGGCTATGCCAAGACCCAGCCGCTTTCCGACTACCAGGCGCAGCGTCGTGGTGGGCGGGGCAAGTCGGCCACGGCAATGAAGGATGAGGATGTCATAGAGCACCTGTTGGTCGCTTCGACGCACGCCACGGTGCTGCTGTTCTCCAACAAGGGCAAGGTCTACTGGCTCAAGGTCTACGAGATGCCGGCCGCCAGCCGTGGTTCGCGCGGCAAGCCGCTGGTCAACCTGCTGCCGCTGGATGAAGGCGAGGCAATCAACGCGATCCTGCCCGTTCAGGAATACAGCCCCGATTGCTACATCTTCTTCGCTACCGCCAAGGGCACCGTCAAGCGTACCAGCCTCGACCAGTTCTCGCGGCCGCGTAGCGTCGGCCTGATCGCCATCGATATCGATGAGGACGACCGTCTGGTGGGCGCTGCGGTGACCTCCGGCAACGATCATGTCATGTTGCTCTCGTCCAATGGCAAGGCGATCCGCTTCGAGGAAGGTAACGTGCGCGCCATGGGCCGTACCGCGCGCGGCGTGCGCGGCATGCGCCTGCTGGAGGGCGCCGAGGTAATCAGCCTGATCATCCCGCAATCGCAGCAGATCGATGCCGACTCGGACGCCGATGACGAAAATGGCGAGGTCGTGAGTGACAGCGAAGCCACCACGGCGGTGAGTGCCGCCAATGGTGGGCAGATCTACATCCTCACCGCATCCGAGAATGGCTACGGCAAGCGCACGCGGCTCGAGGAGTTCCCGCTGCGCGGTCGCGGGGGGCAGGGCGTCATCGCCATGCAGACCAGCGAGCGTAACGGTGCCATGGTCGCGGCAATGCAGGTCTACGCCAACGACGAAATGATGCTGATCACCGATCGCGGCACCCTGGTGCGTACCCGGGTCGAGGAAGTCTCGATCAGTTCACGCAACACCCAGGGCGTCACCCTGATTCGTCTCGGCGAAAGCGAGCGCCTGGTGAAGACGGTGCGTATCGACGAACCCGACGAACAGCCGGACGACGTTCTGCTCGATGCGCCTGTCGACGGCGAAGCAGGGCACAATGAAACGGCAGGCAGTGACGAGCCGGCAGGCGACGCCACTGATGCTGGTAACGAGGAATAGGGTCAAGCACGCTGATGACACGTCTATTTAACTTCTGTGCCGGCCCGGCCGCGCTGCCTACGTCGGTACTCGAACGCGCGCGTGATGAAATGCTCGATTACCAGGGGCGCGGCCTCTCGGTAATGGAAATGAGTCACCGTAGCCCCGAGTACACGGCGATCGCCGAACAGGCCGAGCGTGACATGCGGGAACTGCTCGCCGTGCCGAGCAATTACCGTATCCTGTTCCTGCAGGGCGGCGCCTCGATGCAGTTCGCCATGCTGCCTTACAACCTGCTGGGCCAGGGCGGTACGCCGAATTACCTCTATACCGGCATTTGGGGCAAGAAGGCGATTACTGAAGCGCGTCATCTGGCCAGCGCGCATGTCGCCGCGACCAGTGAGGGTAACGGGCTTACCGACGTACCCCGCCAGGAAGATATCCAGCTGTCCGGCGATGCCGCCTATCTGCATTACACCGCCAACGAGACCATCGGTGGCCTGGAGTTCGATTACATTCCCGATGTCCAGGTTCCGCTGGTCTGCGACATGTCGTCCTCGATCCTTTCGGGGCCGCTCGATGTGTCGCGTTTCGGCGTGATCTACGCCGGTGCGCAGAAGAACATCGGCCCGGCGGGGCTGACGGTCGCCATCGTGCGTGATGACCTGCTCGAACTCGCCCGTCCCGATACGCCGACCATGTTCAGCTATAAGGTAATGGCCGAGAACGACTCGATGTACAACACGCCGTCCACCTATGCCTGGTACCTGGCGGGGTTGGTCTTCGACTGGCTCAAGCACGAGGTCGGTGGGCTGGAGGCGATGGATGCCATCAATTCCCGCAAGGCCGCCAAGTTATATGCCGCCATCGACTCGAGTGACTTCTACTCGAACCCGATCGCGACGCGCAGCCGCTCACGTATGAACGTTCCCTTCGTGCTGGCCGACGACCGTCTCAACCAGGCCTTCCTGGATGAGGCCGAAGCGACGGGGCTGCTCAACTTGAAGGGACACCGCAGTGTCGGCGGCATGCGTGCCAGTCTGTACAACGCCGTGCCCGAAGCCGCCGTGGATGCGCTGATCGCGTTCATGAACGATTTCGAGACGCGCCGCGGGTAGACCTAGATGGTTTTATAGGAGCGTACGGTCCGGCGATCCGGTTTCGCTGTGCGATGCTCCTGGTTTGTGCTCTCAACAAGAATCAGGCAGGGGTCGGCGTCGACCTGGAGGAACCCACATGACAGACACATCCACCAGCCTCGATGCGCTACGCCAACGTATCGACGAGCTCGACGACAACCTCCTGCGCCTGATCAGCGAGCGTGCCGAATGCGCCAAGCAGGTGGCCGAGATCAAGACCTCCTCCGATCCCGATGCGGTCTTCTATCGTCCCGAACGTGAAGCCCAGGTACTGCGGCGGATCATGGCCCTCAACCCCGGCCCCCTCAATTCCGAAGAGATGGCACGACTGTTCCGCGAGATCATGTCGGCCTGCCTGGCGCTGGAACAGCCGGTCAAGGTGGCCTATCTCGGTCCGGAAGGCACCTTTACCCAACAGGCTGCGCTCAAGCACTTCGGCGATAGCGCCGTCAGCCTGCCGATGGCGGCGATCGATGAGGTCTTCCGCGAGGTCGAGGCGGGCGCCTGCAACTATGGTGTCGTGCCCGTCGAGAACTCCACCGAGGGGGTGGTCAACCATACGCTCGATTCGTTCATGGACTCATCGATGCGCATTTGCGGCGAAGTCGTGCTGCGCATTCATCACCATCTGCTGATTTCCAGCAATACGCGCAAGGACAAGGTGTCGCGGATCTACTCGCACCCGCAGTCCTTCGCCCAGTGTCGCAAGTGGCTGGATGCTCATTACCCCTTGGCCGAGCGGGTCCCGGTTGCCTCCAACGCCGAAGCCGCCAAGCTGGTCAAGACGGAGTGGCACAGTGCCGCCATCGCCGGTGACATGGCCGCCAAGCTCTACGGCCTGGATTACATCGCCGAGAAGATCGAGGATCGCCCCGATAACTCGACACGCTTCCTGATCATCGGCAACCAGGATGTACCGATGTGCGGGCAGGACAAGACCTCGATGGTCGTGGCCATGCGCAACCAGCCCGGTGCGCTGCATGCATTGCTGGAGCCGTTCTACCGGCACCAGATCGATCTGACACGCCTCGAGACACGCCCATCCCGCACGGGCGTTTGGAATTACGTCTTCTTCATCGACTTCAAGGGGCATCACGACGACCCCACCATCAAGACGGTGATCGAGGAGGTCAGGCCGCATGCGGCTGAGCTCAAGGTGCTCGGGTCCTACCCCATTGGCGTGCTTTGACCATGCAGGCGAGCGTCACCGAATCCCGCATCCTGATCGTCGGCCTGGGACTGATCGGCGGCTCGCTGGCGGCGGCGCTCAAGCAGGCGGGGGTTGAGGCGACTATCCTTGCCTGCGACCGGGATCCCGATGAGATTCGTCTGGGTATCGAGCTGGGCCTGATCGACGATGGCGGCACCCAGTTGGTTCCGTTGCTCGACGACGTTTCGCTGGTGGTGCTCGCCGTGCCGGTGCTGGCCATGGATAGCGTCATGGCAGAACTGGCCGACCACCGCAACGCTGTCGCGCCCCACTGCGTGATGACCGATGTCGGCAGCACCAAGGGGGCGATTCGTGATAGTGCGATCCGCGCCTTTGGACGCATGCCAACGAATTTCGTGCTGGGCCACCCCATTGCCGGTTCCGAAAAGAGCGGGGTCGCCGCGTCGAATCCTGCACTATTTCGCAACCATAAGGTGATCCTGACGCCGGAAGCCGAGACCGATACCCTGGCCGTGCGTCGCGTGCGTGCGCTGTGGTCGGCGTGTGGCGCCGAGGTGCTCGAAATGGATGTGGATCGCCACGACCAGGTATTGGCTCGGACCAGCCACCTGCCGCACCTGCTGGCCTTCTCGCTGGTGGATACCCTGGCACGTCAGGACGAACGACTGGATATCTTTCGCTATGCCGCGGGAGGCTTTCGCGACTTCACGCGTATTGCCGGCAGCGATCCGGTCATGTGGCGCGATATCTTTACTGCCAACCGCGATGCCGTGCTCAGCGCTCTCGACGATTTCGAGGCCGGCGTCAGTCGGTTGCGCCAGGCAGTGGAGACCGGCGATGGCGATGCCATGCTCGCCATCTTCGATCGCGCCAGCCATGCACGACACTATTTCGATACGCTTCTCAACCAGACCAGTTATCAAGCGGGTTTACAGTCCATGGAACACAACTCAGTGCGCTACCGGGTTGCTCCCGGTGGCAGTGTGACCGGCCGCATTCGGGTGCCCGGTGACAAGTCCGTCTCGCATCGCTCAATCATGCTGGGGGCATTGGCCGAAGGCGTGACCGAGGTCAAGGGCTTTCTCGAGGGCGAGGACAGTCTCGCCACGCTGCAGGCGTTTCGCGAAATGGGCGTGGCCATCGAAGGGCCTCACCAAGGGCGGGTCACCATTCATGGCGTGGGCATGCATGGCCTCAAGGCACCGGCGGGGCCGCTTTACGTGGGTAATGCCGGAACGGCCATGCGCCTGTTTGCCGGCTTGATGGCGGGTCAGGCATTCGACGCGGAGTTGACCGGCGATACTTCGCTGACCAAGCGCCCCATGGGCCGGGTAGCGGATCCGCTACGGCAGATGGGTGCGGTGATCGAGACCGCCGAGGGCGGGCGCCCCCCCTTGAAAATCAAGGGCGGGCAGCCGCTCAAGGGCATCGATTACGATATGCCCATGGCCAGCGCCCAGGTAAAGTCATGCCTGCTGTTGGCCGGCATGTATGCACAAGGCGAAACCCGCGTGCGCGAGCCGGCGCCCACCCGTGATCATACCGAACGCATGCTCAACGGCTTCGGGTATCCCGTTTCCCGTGACGGCGACACCGCCTGGTTGCAGGGTGGCGGCACGTTGACGGCGGGGCCCATCGACGTGCCGTCGGATATCTCCTCCGCCACGTTCTTCCTGGTGGCCGCGGCCATTACTCCCGGCGCCGACCTCACGCTCGAGCATGTGGGCATCAATCCGACCCGGATCGGGGTGATCAACATTCTCAAGGCGATGGGCGCCGATCTCGAACTGTCCAACGAACACGAGGTCGGAGGGGAGCCTGTCGCGGATATCCATGTACGTTACGCGCCGCTCAAGGGCATCGATATTCCACAGGACCAGGTGCCTTTGGCCATCGACGAGTTTCCCGCGCTGTTCGTGGCCGCCGCCAATGCCGAAGGGGTGACCCGCCTGCGCGGTGCCGAGGAGTTGCGCGTCAAGGAGTCCGACCGTATCCAGGCGATGGCCGACGGCCTTGCCACCCTGGGGGTCGAAAACACGGTCCATGACGACGGGATCGATATCGTCGGTCAAACGGCCGGGCAGGGCGATGGCGCCAACAACGTTCCCAATTACGGGGGCGGTCGCATCGATAGCCTTGGCGACCACCGCATTGCCATGGCCTTTACCGTCGCCGGTCTGCGGGCCCGCGATATCATCGTCATCGACGATTGCGCCAACGTCGCAACCTCCTTCCCGGGATTCGTCGAGTTGGCACGGCGCGTCGGGCTTCAGGTCGACGAGGAACTGCAGGAGACGGCATGAGCGAACACGGCGTGACCGCGACCCAGGCACCGATTCTTACCATCGATGGCCCTGGCGGTTCCGGAAAGGGCACCATCAGCCGCCTGGTTGCAGACCGGCTTGGCTGGAACCTGCTCGATAGCGGGGCACTCTACCGACTGACCGGGCTGGCGGCGCTGCGCCACGGGGTCGATCTCACCGATGAGGCCGCCCTCGAACCCTTGGCCGCCCATCTCGATGTCGTCTTCGAACCCATGCCGGAAGGCGTCAGGGTCATCCTCGAGGGGGAAGACGTCACCCGGGCGATCCGTACCGAACAGGCGGGCGACCGTGCTTCACAGGTTGCGGCGCTTCCTGCGGTTCGCCGGGCGCTGCTTCAACGGCAGCGCAATTTCCAGCAACCGCCGGGCCTGGTGGCCGATGGACGCGACATGGGCACCGTGGTGTTCCCCCAGGCCGAGCTCAAGATATTCCTGACGGCGAGCGCCGAGGAGCGTGCCATGCGCCGTTACCGGCAGTTGCGGGAGGCAGGTGAAACTGCTAGTCTGTCGAGTCTTTTAAAGGAGATACAGGTACGTGACACCCGCGACATGCAGCGGAGTGTCGCTCCACTCTTGCCGGCAGACGATGCCATCGAGTTGGATACCACGCACCTGACAATACCGGAAGTGGTGGAGCGGTTGACGGCCACCCTTGCCCAGCGCGGCTTGGGTCCCGAGGCCTGACGATCCCTTGCGGAGCCCCCGGCAAGACGTAATGACGTGGCCAGGCGATACGTTCCTTGGAAGCAGAGAGCCTGTCCAGGTCGAACCAGCGTTAACGTCCCCGGGGATCATCAAAGTAGGCCCGTACTTGCTGGTGGTGCGGAGAAAGGCGGCTTGCTGCCATAAACGTTGATCACGTAGGAATATCATGAGCGAAAGCTTTGCTGATTTGTTTGAACAGTCTCTCCAGGACATCAACATGGAGCCGGGCGCCATTGTCATGGCGACGGTCGTCGACATTGAAGGTGATTGGATCATCGTCAATGCCGGTTTGAAGTCCGAGGGTCAGATTCCCGCTGCCCAATTCCGTGACGACAATGGCGAACTGACCATTGCCGTTGGCGACGAAGTCAAAGTCGCCCTGGAAGCCGTCGAAGACGGTTTCGGCGAGACGCGTTTGTCTCGCGAGAAGGCCAAGCGCGCAGAAGCCTGGAAAGAGCTGGAAGCGGCCTTCGAGAAAGAAGAGATCGTCAAAGGCGTGATCAACGGCAAGGTCAAGGGCGGCTTCACTGTCGACGTGGCCTCTATCCGTGCCTTCCTGCCGGGTTCATTGGTCGACGTTCGCCCGGTGCGCGACACCGCACACCTCGAACACAAAGAGCTCGACTTCAAGGTCATCAAGCTCGATCCCAAGCGCAACAACGTTGTGGTTTCTCGCCGTGCCGTGCTCGAAGCCGAGAACAGTGCCGAGCGTGAAGCCCTGCTTGCCACCCTCCAGGAAGGCCAGCAGATCAAGGGTATCGTCAAGAACCTCACCGACTACGGCGCGTTCGTGGATCTGGGTGGCGTCGACGGCCTGCTGCACATCACCGACATGGCCTGGAAGCGCATCAAGCATCCGAGCGAAATCGTGGCCGTCGGCGACGAGATCAACGTCAAGGTCCTGAAGTTCGACCGTGAGCGCAACCGCGTCTCGCTGGGCCTCAAGCAGCTGGGCGAGGATCCCTGGGTCAACATCAAGGATCGTTACCCGGAAGGCACCAAGGTCATGGCCCGTGTCACCAACCTTACCGACTACGGCTGCTTCGCCGAGCTGGAAGAGGGTGTCGAAGGCCTGGTCCACGTCTCCGAAATGGACTGGACCAACAAGAACATCCACCCGTCCAAGGTCGTTCAGGTCGGCGACGAAGTGGAAGTCATGGTGCTGGATATCGACGAAGAGCGTCGTCGTATCTCCCTGGGTATCAAGCAGTGCACCACTAACCCGTGGGAAGACTTCAGCTCTCGCTACAACAAGGGCGATCGCGTTTCAGGCAGCATCAAGTCGATCACCGACTTCGGTATCTTCATCGGCCTGGAAGGCGGTATCGATGGCCTGGTGCACCTGTCCGACATCTCCTGGACCGAGACTGGCGAAGAAGCCGTTCGTCAGTTCAAGAAGGGCGACGAAGTCGAAGCGGTCATCCTGTCGATCGATCCTGAGCGTGAGCGTATCTCGCTGGGCATCAAGCAGCTCGAGAACGATCCGGTCTCCGAGTTCCTGGCCGTCAACGACAAGGGCGCGATGGTTACCGGCCGTGTCGTGGATATCGATGCCAAGGAAGCCCACGTCGAGCTGGCGACCGATGTCGTCGCCGTACTCAAGGCGTCTGAAATCAGTGCCGACCGCGTCGAAGATGCGCGTAACGTGCTGAACATCGGCGACAGCGTCGAGGCCCGTATCATCGGTGTCGACCGCAAGAACCGTGCGATCAGCCTGTCCATCAAGGCCAAGGATCAGGACGATACACGTCAAAACATGAAGAAGCTGCGCGATGAGAGCTCCGAGAGCAGTGGTGCGACCACGATCGGCGATCTGATCAAGCAGCAGATGGGCCAGGACTAATAACCTTTTAATTAGTCAGGTTTCATCGAAACGCCGCCCCTTGGGGCGGCGTTTTTTATGGCCTAAGCATAACCGTCGGTGATTTATTTGTAGTCAGTTGCGTGTTCTGTCGTCTTTCTAATCTGCTTGGGGTTGCCTAAGTTGTAATTTTTACATTGTGGACTATGTTATTCCTCGCTATCCTCTTGGCAAGTTAAACTGAAACAGTGACAATAGCTTCGCATCCCAATTGCACTCGGTTAAGGAAAGGTAATGTCTCTACTCAGCGAATATCTCCAGCAGGAGCAACAGCTAAAGCAGTTGAACGAGAAACTGCAGCAGCTTCAGAACGATCCCCGTCTCAAGGCCGAACTCGAGTTCAAAGAGAAACTCGAGGCGCTGATGAAGGAATTCGACAAGAACGCGTCTGACGTGATCGAGTTACTCGATCCCAAAGGCGGCTCTAAAGCGTCTGCTCCGAGCAATGCTTCTGCATCCAGCTCAGGTGGACGTCGCAAGCGCAAACTGAAGATCTACAAGAACCCCAATACGGGTGAAGTGGTAGAAACGCGCGGCGGTAACCAGAAGACCCTCAAAGCCTGGAAAGACGAGCACGGCAACGACACCGTCGAATCCTGGTTGGTACGCGTAGAAAGCTAAGTCCTCGCCATGACGAGTTAGCACTATAGTGCAGTACCGTAAAACACCGCCTTACTCAGGCGGTGTTTTCTTGTATGTAGTGGCTAATTCAGCAATCGTTTGCTAACGCGGGCGCCACTTGCCGGTGCTGCCAAAGGTAGGCGAACTTCAAACGTGCCTTGGCCCAGGGCATTCACTCCCTCATCGCGCCATACGAGCTGCAAGGGCGCCCCACTGATACGCTCTTCCTGCTCGGGCAGGGCCTTGGTTAGCAGATAGTTCAGGATCGACCGTAACTCGCTTAGCGCAGTGGCATCTACGCTGGCATAGCGATAGGTAGGCAAGGGTATGGTGCGAAAAAGAAGGGGGGCTGCCAGTTCATCGGCAATATCGGCCTCGACTTCGACACCCATGTCGGCGGTGGAGAAGT
Organism: Litchfieldella xinjiangensis; assembly: GCF_000759345.1. GTDB lineage: Bacteria > Pseudomonadota > Gammaproteobacteria > Pseudomonadales > Halomonadaceae > Litchfieldella_A > Litchfieldella_A xinjiangensis. The sequence continues at coordinate 294,335 of NZ_JPZL01000004.1, read as the reverse complement.
CATTATCGCTATTGAAGCCATAGACGATGCCGATCGTCCGTTTACGGCGAAGTTTCTCGGGTAACACCTCGAGCGCTTCGTGGGAGAGTAGTTCGTCGGGCAAGGTACGCTCATCGTTTCGCTTGGCATAGAAGCGTGTAACGATCCCTTGCTTGGCCTGGGCGTGATCGATTGTCACTTCATATTCATGGCGTAGCTGACTCCGTAGCTTCTGGAGCCGGCTTTGTTCTTGTTCTCGGAAAGTTCTGGGGCTCACGTTGTGGTGCCTGAGAAACGCTCGTGAGAAAGCCGAATGATTGCGATAGCCACACTTAAAGGCGATATCGTTGATGTTGAGCGGGGTATAGCTCAATAGCAGCGTTGCCTGATCGAGGCGTAACTTATCGCGATAGGCACTCGGAGACAGGCCGAAGCACCGTTTGAAGTTGCGACGTATTTGTGAAGCAGAGTACCCTAGCCGCTCTGCCAGTTCTTCAATTCCCTGCTGTGTATCCAGCCGCTCGTGCAGCCAGATTTCAGCCCGCATCATGTCATTGATCATTACGGCCCCTGCGCGTCACGTATCTTCCATGCGATATCTAATCGGCAATGGCACTTTCAGGGCGTTTTCTAGTTATCGAATGGCTCCTGCTAGACCACTAATTACGGGGTCGCCGTTCCTAAGGCAAGTTCGGCTAATTCAAATGAGCGTTTGAGCACAGTTTCATTGCGCCAGATCAATTCTGTCAGGGTTTACGGACGGTACGGTTGGCTCGGCGGTAGGGGGATCAGGTAGGCCTACTGATTGCGCAGAGGATCTGCGCTCTACGGGGGCGACACGCTGGGGTGTAGCTGAGCACGGCCCGGCGATCCGGCTAGTGCTGCGCGAGGGTTGGCGCTCCCGCAACGACACCGACCCACCCGCAATGGCGCCTATAGTTTCGCCAATGCTAACAAACGGGTTATACTGATTGCACACGTCCCCGCTCACCATCAGGTGGATCCTCATGACGGCGGACGACCTGCGCCACGCACTAACGCCTGCACGGTTCTGCTGTCCTCAGCGCACTATCTACGCCCAGGCATGCTTAGTAGTCAGCAAGTCATTGCGTGGTTCGCATATTTAGAATGTCGGCTTTCATTAAACGAATACCGTTATTCATTCATGTAAAAGGCGCCAATGAAGCATAAGAATGCCCACACCCACGTAGACGAACGTGAAAAGCTGCGTAAGTTTCGCGAACTGGACGATGCCTTCGCCCAGGCGCTGAACGAGCTCGAAGGCAAGCCGACACCCAAGCCCGAGGCTGAGCCACCCATGCCTTCCATCGAGCAGGACGATGAATTGGCGGCAAGGCGCAAGGAGCGCGAGCGTGAGGCCCTGTTCGAGCGCCGTGTGCAGGCCTTGATGGAAGAGTATGCCTTGCCCCGTGAATCCGTCGCCACCCTGATGCGTACGCTGCTGGAGCTCGGCAAGATCGCCTGAGTCAATAGCAGGATTTCGGCTGAGTCTTTTGGTTCTCGCCCCAGGCCATGTGCAATGGCATGATCGTCCCGGCACCTGTTTTACGCAATGTTACATTATTGTTGCTGGCAAAGGGCGAGGCGCAAACCATGAACTACAAATCCTACGGTGACTTGAGCGAAGACATTGCCGCATCCCTGTATCGCGTTCAGGGTAAAGGCTACGACCTGGTCGTTGGCATTCCCCGCAGTGGCATGATCCCGGCCAGCATGATTGCCTTGGGCTTGCATATCGATGTGGTGGGGCTCCCCGATTTCATTGCCAACCAAGCGCTGAATACCCGCTTGCGCAGAAACGCTGAAGGGCAGCCCAGCACCGCGTGGGAGGCGAAAAAAGTTCTCCTCGTCGATGATAGCGTGCTGACAGGGCGCACCATGCAGCAAGCGCGGCGGGCCATCCCTGACGGCTGCCCCTGCACGATCGATACCCTGGCAATCTACGCCGACCCCAAGGGTAAGTCGCATATCGATATTGCCTTGGCCACGCTGGAGGCGCCCCGCGCTTTTCAATGGAACCTGTTCACCCCTGCGCTGCTCAGCCAGGCGTGTGTCGATATCGATGGCGTGTTGTGTGTCGATCCCACCGCTCAACAGAACGACGACGGCGATAAGTACGTTACCTTCCTGAACAGTGCTGAGCCGCTGTATCTTCCTGCCGGTCGGATCGGCTGCCTGGTGACCAATCGGCTCGAGAAGTACCGTAGTCAGACCGAAGCGTGGCTGCAGCAGCAGGGCATCGACTTCGACCGCCTGGTGATGCTGGATCTCCCCTCGAAGGCGGAGCGTCAGCGGCAGGGCGTTCATTCCACGCACAAGGGCCTATTCTACAAGCATTCCGATTACCGCTTTTTCATCGAGAGTGAAGCAAGGCAGGCCGCCAGTATCGCCAAGCTATCAGGCAAGGCCGTGTATAGCTGCGAAGATAATCGCATCTACACGGCAAGGGATGGCGCGCCCGCTGGGGCGGCAAGACGTGGCTACGCGAAACGCCTTCTGCGTGTCATGAAGCGGATGGTCCTGGCCGGCTTCCCGCGTCCGCTCAAGGCGTCGTTGAAGGCGAGATGGAAGCTCCATAAGGTGTAATCGGCAAGCCTTGGCGCGGTGTGTCCCGCATATCGACTACAGTGCAGGGGACTGATTCGATATTTGCAGCAAGAGGGGCATTCCCGGCCATGACGCACGCCAAGATTCTGCAACAAGGCACCATTCACTGTTTTCCGGAAGGCCTTCGGGACGACCAAGGTAAACTGGTCAACGCCGAAGTGTCCGCCGTCTTGTATGACGGCAAGCGACTTATCCTGGCCAGCGATAAGCCCATTCCCGGCGAGGCTCGCTCAGCTGTCTTTGCCATGCCCATGCAAGCAAGCGGCCCCGACGACAGCCAACTCGAATATTTCACCGCGCCCCTGATCAAGCAAGCGGTCAAGTATGAAGACTTTGCCCTGACCGCCGATGGCCGTCACGTTTTGGCCACCACCGGCTTCGACCGGATCGACGAGGCCAGTCACGATCTCAACGCCTATAACCATCTACTGATCTGGCCCTTGGGCGAGCCGGAAAAGGTGCAGGTGGTCGATCCGGATCCCCGGGACGGCGTGGAGGGCTCCCTGGAGCTACGTAACAAGCTCGACCAGGTGATCGGCTACCCGTATTACAAGATCGAAGGGCTGGCAGCCATTCCCGGTAAGCGCGGCGACGGGCTGCTGTTATTCGGCATTCGGGAGCAGGGCGCTGCCCATGACGATTTTGACTACGTCAGCCGGCTAGTGGGGGCCCACTACGAGGTCAATGATAAGGGCAATCTTGTCTTCGTCGATGAGATGCAGGAGCACTATGCATTCGACCCCAACCATCATGAGGGCGTGCGGTTCGAGTGTGGCCTGTCGAGCCTGGAGTACGATCCCTATCATGCGCGACTGTACTTGGTGACCAGCTTCGAAACCGAGGAAAAGGGCATCCCGCACATTGGGGGTTACCTCTGGGTGATGAGTTTCGAAGACATGGACGCCGGCAAGTTACCGACGTTGGTGACGACAGAAGGGGACATTCCCCTTGAGTTCGAACACAAGGCGGAAGGCCTAGCCGTGCTGGATCGAGAGCGGCTATTTGTCGCCTACGATAACGATCGGCACATGGGGCTGGGCAGCGTCGACGAGCGCGATGAGCGTCACGCCTGCGAGGCGCCGTATACGCTGCTACGGGTGCAGTTGGATTGAAATTCCTAATCCCTCGCGCAGATCCCTGCGCGAGGGGTGCTGGGGCTCCTCAGCGTTACAGCATATCCTTGTAGACATTGCCTGCTTTCATGATTAGCAGTAGCTGCTCATCCGGGCGGGTCAGCACGGTAATATCCTCGAGTGGATTATCCTTCAGAACGAGCATGTCTCCACGGGCCCCCGGGATAATCTCGCCGAAGTCGCCAGTATGGCCGTAGGCATCTGCAGCGTTGCAGGTGGCAGTGCGGATCAGCTCATCCGTCGGCACGACATCCTTGCGCAAATTGAATTCGTTGAGCTGATGACGCTGCATCCTACCCAGCAGATCAGAGCCGTAGAGCATTTTCACGCCATAACGTTGGGCCATCTCCAGGGCTTTGCCACCGGCTTCCAGCACATCGAAGACCTTGCGCTGAAGATGTTCGGCCATCCCAGCTTCAACGCCTTCCTTGGCCAAGGCGTCGTAGGTGGCCAGTGTCGGGGTCAGGTAAGCGTTATGCTCGAGGAATAGACGACAGCTCTCTTCATCCATCAGGTTGCCATGCTCGATGGTCTTGACGCCGCGGGGGATCAAACGATTGATGGCGCGCGCCGTATAAGCATGGGCCATGGTATGAATGTTGGCCGCCGTGGCTTCCTCGACAATGGCATCGATCTCTTCCAGCGAGAACTGGGTGCTGTCGATGCGGTCGGTGGGTGAGGCGACGCCACCGGAAGCCATGATCTTGATCTGAGTGGCGCCCTTGCGGATTTCGTCGCGTGCCGCTCGACGTACCTCGCTGACCCCATCACAGACACGGCCGAGCCCCGCGCAGCAGAAGCAACCCTCGAAGGTATTCTGCCCCGGGCCACGCATATCGGCGTGCCCGCCTGTCTGTGACAGGGCTCTGCCAGCGTACATGATTCGCGGCCCGATCAGGCTATCTTCATCAACCGCCTTGGCCAGGCCATAGTCCGCACCGCCGGCGTCCCGCACGGTGGTGAAGCCACGCATCAGCATGCTTTCGAGCAGTTCGCTGGATTTGGCACCGACGTAGAAGGGTGAGAGCGTTTCCAGCAGTGCAAAGTTGGGCGTAATCGCCGTGACATGAACGTGTGAATCGACCATGCCAGGCATCAGGTAACGTCCCTTCAGATCGATGACCCGGTCATCGCTTCCTTCAAGCGGCGTGCTGCTGACCTCGACGATACGGCCATCCTGAACGCGTACCTGCTGTTCGGCGAGGACTTTCCCGTTGCGGGTGTCGATCACGTTGGCATTGATCAAGCGTGTCGTAGTCATTGGTTTTCCTTGATGTTATTGATGATGTCACTCAGAACATCTTCTGGGGCAGATAGAGTGAAAGGGCAGGGATCAGTACGATCAGCAGCAGGGCGACAATGTCCATGGCCAAAAACCATGTCACACCCTTGAAGACTTCAGACAACGTGACGCTCTTGCCCAGCGCTCCCTTGATCACATAGACATTGAGGCCAATCGGTGGGGTGATCAGTCCGACCTCGAGCAGTTTCACGACGATGATGCCGAACCACACCAAATTGAGATCCGCGCCCTGAACCAAAGGCAGAATCAGCGGCAGCGTCAGCAGTAACAAACCGATGGAATCGATGAACATGCCGAGGACGAGATAGATCAACGTGACGGCAAAGATGATCCACCAGGTCTCCGTGCTGACGCTGAGGATCAGTTCTGAGAACGCTTCCGGTACGCCGCTCATGGCCAAAAAGCGCGTAAAAAAGAGCGAGCCGATCAGAATCAGGAAGATGCTGGCGGTACTCACGGCGGTACGTATCAGTGCTTCCTTGATGGCTGCCATTGTCAGGGAACGGCGCGCCAGGGCAATCAGTGCGGCAATGGTCGTGCCCACGGCACCGGCCTCGGTCGGTGAGAAAACCCCCATGAAGATGCCGCCGAGAACGGCCCCGATCAGCAAGGGTAACGGCCAGATGTTCTTGAAGGCGTCCCACTTTTCCTGCCACGTGGAGCGCACGTCACTATCACCGGCCAGGCTGGGATTGAGCTTGGTACGCACCATGATCATCCCGATATAGAGCAGGGCGGATACCACACCGGGCAGAAAGCCTGCCATGAACAATTGGCCCACCGAGACTTGAGCATACACCCCGTACAACACCAGCAATACGCTGGGTGGTATCAGTGAGCCCAGGGTACCCGAGGCTGCGATGGTCCCGGTGGCCAGCCCCTTGTCATAGTTGTGCTTGAGCATTTCCGGCACGGCGATACGCGACATGGCCGCCGAGGTGGCCACACTGGAGCCCGAGGCGGCAGCGAAGAATGCCGAGGCCATCACGCTGGAAACCGCCAACCCCCCGGGCAATCGCGCCAGATACAGGCGCATCGCCTGGAACAGGCCCTGGGTCATGTCCGTCGTGGTGCATAGATAGCCCATGAACAGGAACATCGGTGCCGCGGTCAGCTCCCAGGTCCCGGCGAAGTCGAATGGCGTCGCCGAGATCATTCCCCACGCTACGCGCATATTGGTCATTTCACTGATGCCGAAGATCGACACCAGACCCAGGGCGACGCCGATTGGCACGCGCAGGGCGATCAGGGCCAAGGCAATGGCAATGCCTGCCATGCCTATCTCGAGATTACTCATGTCGGGACTCCTAAAGCGCTTGGCGGAGACGCAGCGCCTTGGTCATGTTGGCAAGGATGGCCAGGCACATGGCGGCAAAGCCGACCGGTAGAGCCCAGCGGCTAGGCCACAGGTAGAATTGAAAGTTGGCCATGGCGGTTTCAAGCCTGGTGGTAGCGCGCAAGGCATCCAGATAGCCCTGATAACAGAGCATGCCGAAATAGAGCAGGCCAAGGCTGCAGGCAAACAGGTAAAACGCCAGTTGTACCGGGGCAGGAAATCGGCCGACCAATACATCGACGCTGATATGCTCTTGCTGGAGTTCGACGTAGGCCAGCGGCAGAAAGACCACCGCGACCATGTAGTAGAACGAGACCACTTCGAGGGTGCCGACAAACGTCGTCCCGAATACATAGCGCAGGGCCACGTCCAGCGAAACGTGCAACGCCATCAACACCAGAAACAATGACGCGAGCACGAGGGCACTCTTGGCCAGCCATTGGCTAGTCGTCTCGATCAGCTGGGCGATCATGTGGAGTTTCTCCTGACGGTGTCCGAGGTGGAATACCCCAGGTCGACCAGGGTCTTCCGCCAGAACACCAGCATGTCATGGTAGAGTTCGGGGTCGTCGCGCCAGATACTCTGTGCGCCCATGCCACGCATCATGCAAAGCGTAGCGTTGAGAGCGACGCGCTTCTCATGCGAGCTATGCTCGGCACTGGCGACCAACTGCTCCCAGATATGTTCGAGCGAGGCATTGAACGTGGCCGCCAGCGGCATCAGCACCTCCATGATGGCGGGGTCGGTGCGTGCCGTGGTGAGGTACTCCAGGGTTACCATGTACATGTCGCCCTTGAAATGTTCGTGCAGGGCCAACAGCAGGGTGTCAAAGTCGAGATCCCCTGCCTTGACGCGCATCGCCATCTCTCGAACGCTATCCACCTCGCGGTTGAGCAGGTCGTCCAGCGTGGCCTGCATCAGCGACTCCTTGGAAGGATAGTGATGCATCAGCGCCCCCCGTGAGACGCCAGCCTTGCGGGCGACGTCTACCGTCGATGTGGCGCGAATGCCTTTCTCGAGAATGCAATCGATGGTCGCTTTGATAACCCGGGCCTGGGTCTGGCGCGAACGTTCCTCTTGGGTCTGGCGAAGGGTCATGCCGAGCTCTCTGTTGACGACGGCCATCTCAGGGAGATGGCCTGGGTTCGATCGGTATCAGTAAATACCGTAGTCAGCCGGGAGCTTATCGAATATCTCCTTCATCGCCAGCTCGGCGAGGGCGTCTTCGTCTTCACGATCGACCTCTGCAAGCAAGTCTTCCCACTTCTGATAGGTCGCCAGGAAGTCGTCGATCAATGCCTCGGGCTCCTCGACGCCATACTGTTCACGCGCGGTGTCGTAGACGTTTTCCAGGGATTTCTCGCGGAATTCGACGACCGATGCCATCAGATCTTCGCCAGGCTCGTAAACGTTATTGCCGTAAGAGATTGCCTCTTCCAGCGACGCGTCAGCCGTGGCCAGGTACTGGACGATCATGCGAGTCATGGCCTTGGCCGTGGCTTGCTTGAAGACGTCCCGGTGCTCATCGGTCAGACCGGCCCAGAAATCCGAATTGAAGCCCCATTGCGGACCCGACCAGTACATGCCGGTCGGCAGCAGGGTGGTGTGTTCGGCGACTTCGTACAGCGAGCGGTCGATGAGATCGTTGGCAGCGTTGGTCGCACAATCCAGGGAGCCACGATCCAGGCCGCTGTACATTTCGCTGGAAGGAACGTTGACCGGAATGCCGCCCGCTTGCTCGACCCAGGCCGAGACGGTTGAGCCCGCCGTGCGGATGCGCTTGCCGCGTAGCTCGTCGAGCGTGCGTACCGGCTCGCGGCAGAACAGCACATAAGGAGGCGTGTTGTAGGCACCCAGATACACGATATCCAGCTCTTTCCACTCCTCGAGCTGGATGGGGTTGTTCAAACTGAAGTCGGTCACGGCAAGGATGCCGTTAAGCGGGTCGGCAAAGTTGAAGCCCAGTTCCTGAACTGCATTGGCGACCGGCATCTCGGACGGGGTATACACGGCGGCATGGTGTGCTACCTGGACGATATTGTCCTGAATGCCTTGTAGGCTGGCTCTTGGTGCCAGCAAGACCGTGCCGGTGTAAACGTCGGGCTGCAGTTCCCCATTGGAAAGCGCCTTGACCGTCTCGGCCCACTCGATGTAGCCGTAGCGGGAATGAGGGTGCTGCTGGTCATAAAACGAATTGGCGATGAATGAAGTGGACGCCTGTGCTGCAGGCGCCAAGACGGGGAGTGTCAGCGCAGCGACAGCCACTGTCAGCGCATTGCGGGGAAACGTCATGTTGATCTCCAGGCCGTAACGATCGGCGCTTGTTGCTCTTGTGTTTGGAATCTGGATTGCACGCACCTAATGACATACGCGCTGAATTCAACCTAAACTCTATGCAATAAAAAAACAAGCAGGTCTGTTTGTTTTATTGTATCAACGCTTGCTTGGAGGTGCGTAGAGTATGGCTGCACACGAGAACAGCGTCCGCCTGGATGGACAAGGCACCTGGCGGGGCATCCGCATGATGCTGCCCTTGGCCGCGTTTACGGTGGCGTTTGGCCTCGCCTTTGGCGTGGCTTCCGTACATCGTGGCCTGGCCGACTGGGAAGCCATGCTGATGAGCCTGTTCGTATTTGCCGCGCCTTCCCAATTCGCCGCGTTGGAGCTATGGCCCGCGCCGGTGCCCCTGTTGCCCTTGGCTGCCATTACGTTGGCCATCCATACTCGCCACATGTTGATGAGCGCGGCGCTCTACCCCTGGCTCGAGCCGCTTCCGCGCCGCAAGCAATTCGCCATGGTCATTTTGTTGACCGACTCCAATTGGGCCATGGCATTGGGCGAATATCATCGCGGCGAGCGTAACCTGGGCATTCTTCTGGGGGGTGGCATCGCGCTATGGAGTGCCTGGGTGATCGGCACCGCCTTGGGGTTAGCCTTCGGCGGCGGAATCACCGAGCCCGAACGTTTCGGGCTCGACGTGATCATGCTCTGCTTCCTGTTGATGATTGTGGTTGGCAGCCATCCGCGCGCGATCATGGTTTTGCCGTGGCTCGCAGCTGCAACGAGCGCCTTGTTCGCCTATTGGTGGTTGCCGCCCTATCTGCACGTATTGGTGGGCGCCTTGACAGGGGGGCTCGTCGCGGTGCTCCTGCCGAAGCAATGGTTTGGAGCCGACGCCTCATGAATCCGGCCATGGTGTGGCAGTCGCTGGTCGCCATCGGCACGATGGTCTTCATTGCCTACGGTTCACGGGTGCTCGGACTACTGGTCATGGCCCGCGTGCCTCTGGGTCCTCGGGTCAGGCGTTTTGTCGATGCCATGTCGAGCTCGGTGTTGATCGCCGTCATCACGCCGATGATTGTCCACGGCGATGGCGGCACACGCCTGGCAGCGTTGGCGGCAGGGGGCGTGGCGATCGCCTGGCGCAGCCCATTGCTCGCCATCGGGTTGGGGATGGGCAGCGCGGCCCTATGGCGTTGGTGGTTTGGTTGAGCGTTAACCGAATCTCTTTTCAAGGGCTGGGTAGCATTTCAATGGGCAACCGGGCCGATGACATGTTTGGTCTCTTGATAGGCCGCCAGGCCCAGAGGCCCAAGCTCGCGACCGATACCGCTGGCTTTATAGCCTCCCCAGGCCGCCTGGGGGGGCGCCACCTGGTCGGTGTTATACCAGACATTGCCGGCCTGGAGTTGCCGCGCTATCCCTCTGGCGCGTTGTGTATCACCACTGATGACGGTAGCGGCCAGGCCGAAAGGACTATCGTTAGCCAAGGCGATGGCGTCCTGGTCTGAGCTGACGCTACGGGCGCAGAGCACCGGGCCGAAAATCTCTTCTTTCCAGAGTCGGCTAGTGGTAGGTACATCTCGGTATAAGGTGGGTGCGATGAAAAAGCCCTGCTTAGGGAGTGTTCGATGACGTTCATCCCGCACGGCATCGAGCTGCTCATTTTTGGCCACCGCAAGATAGTTACGTACGGCATGCCATTGCCTGGCGCCCGAGAGCGGGCCCATTGAAGTGGTACGATCCAAGGGGTCGCCCAGGGTAAGCGCATCGATCTTTTCGCCGAGGAGCGCATAGAGCGGCTCGGCAAGTGACGAATGCACGATCAAGCGGGAAGTTGCGGAACACATCTGGCCGGCATTGAAACAAATTCCGTTCATGACCCATTCCGCGGCTTGTTCCACATCGGCGTCATCCAATACCAGAATGGGCGACTTACCACCCAGCTCCAGCGAGATATTTCGGATACCGTCTGCAGCGGCGCGCATGACCTGCTCGCCCACCCGGTTGCTGCCGGTGAACGAGAGCTTATCGATGCCCTTATGCTGAGTCAGCGGGATGCCGACGTTTTCTCCGTCACCGTGCACGAGGTTGAAGACCCCAGGCGGCAGATCGATGGCTAGCATGATCTCGGCAAGGGCCTGCTCGGGCAACGGTACGATTTCGGATGGCTTGAGGATCACAGTACAGCCTGCCGCCAATGCAGGCGCGAGTTTCCAGGCACTCGTCACCAAGGGGAAATTCCAGGGGATGATTAGCCCGACCACGCCAACGGGATCCTGATAAACGCTTGCAGTGATGCCATCCATTTCCAAGGCGACAGGGCGGCCTTGCCGGTCATCGAGCTCACGTGCCCGTTCACTGTAGTAGCGATAGCAGGCGATGGCATCATCGAGATCAATTTCAGCTTCGCTGATGGGCTTACCATTATTACGCGACGATAGCTCGACGAGTTCGTCGTAGCGATGCTGAAGTTGATGGGCTATCGCTTCCAAATACGCTGCACGACGCTGACTGGGTAACCGGCTCCACTCGGGCAAGGCCTGGCGAGCGGCCTGTACTGCGGCCTCGACATCGCTGGCATCACCGACAGTGACCTCGGCAATCTGCGTTTCCCGATACGGGTCACATACGGGCAGGGTGCGGGTGGCCTGGCTGCGCACCCAGCGGTTTCCGATAAATTGATGAATGAGCTGTTCCACACGTGTCCTTATAGAGATGACTAAGTAGCTGAAAGAATAAAGGGGCTAGCCTGGCAACAATCGCCGTTGGGCCTTGGCCGGCTGAACACCGGGAAAGCGTTGTTCGATGATGCGCATGGCCGTGGTCAGTACCAGCGTCATGGCTATGTAGATACCCGCGATGAGAAGGAGAGGCTCATAGACGAGGAACGTTTCATCGCGCACCAGGTTGGCCGCCTTGAGCAAGTCCATCATGGCAATTGTCGACACCAGAGGAACCGACTTCAGCAGGAGGATCATTTCCCCGGTGAGGGTCGGCAGGCAGAGCTGAATGGCGCGAGGGAGCCACAAGCGATAAAGGATCTGCCACCGCGATAGGCCAAAGGCCCGTCCGGCGGCCAGCTCACCGCTCGGTACACTCAGCAAGGCACCGCGAATGACTTCCCCCGAATAGGCGCCGACGCTTAGCGTGAACGTCAAGGCGCCGTAGAAGAAAGGGTCGCGCAGCATGGGCCAGAACAGGCTCTCTCGGATCCCCGGGATCTCGGGAAGCAGGCGACCCACGCCATCGTAGAAGAAAAACAACTGTACCAGGAGCGGAGTACCACGAACCACGGTGGTTATACCCCGCACGAACCAGGCAACGGGCTTGGGCCCATTCAGCTGCAATAGGGCGAATATGACCGCCAGCACTAGCCCCAGGGTGCCCGATACCCCAACCAGCGCTAGCGTGTTGAAGAAGCCCGTCCACAAATACTCTTGATAATACGGGTCAGTAATCCAGGTAAAGTTCATAGCACGCCCTTAGTTGCCGGGTTGTCCACGCCGCACATAACGCTCGGCCCACCCAAAGAGCACGTTCGAGCCAAGCGTCATGACGAGGTAGAGGGCGCCGGCCACGGCATAAAAGAGAAAGTAAGATCGAGTACTTGCCGCCGCCTGTTGCGCTGTAAAGAACAGCTCTTCAAAGCCAATCACGCTGATCAGCGCTGTGTCCTTGACGAGTATCAGCCAAAGGTTGGACATGCCCGGCAGGGCATTGGGCAGCATGGCGGGAATGACGATGCGATGAAAGCGTGCCCAGCGGCTGAAGCCATAGGCGTCGGCCGCTTCGAGCTGACCGCGGGGTATCGCCAGGATGGCGCCGCGAAAGACCTCGGTCATGTAAGCGCCCTGAACGAAGGCGAGCACGCCGACGGCGCTGATGAAGCCGCTGATCTCGAGTTGGCTCTGCCAGCCCAGCGCGCCCAGCACCATATTCAGTGCCTGGGTTCCGGCGTAGTAGAGCAGAATGATCAGCAACAGTTCTGGCACGGCACGCACCAGCGTGGAGTAGAAGGCGGCCAGCGCCTGTATCGGGCGGTAGGGGCTGAGCCGAGCGGCTGCCCCGACCAGGCCCAGGCCCAGGCCAATGACGTAAGCCAGGAGCGCAATTTCTATCGTCACGAGCGCGCCCTGAAGAATGGGCCCCGCCCAATCCATCAGCCCTTCGTTCTGATAGTGATCCATGAGGGGATTCTTTAGTTATGGTATTCGAAGCGTCCGGCCGAGGCCGGACGCGTGCCAGGGGGCGGTGCTGGCTACTGCACATGCCAGCGACCGGGATATCAGCTACCGCAAATATCGGTGCCGAAATATTCCTGCGATAGATCGGTGCAGGTGCCATCTTCCAGGGCCTCGCTGATGGCCTGGTTCAGGCGCTGCCTGAGATCGTCGTCGCTCTGGCGAAGACCGATGCCGACGCCTTCACCGAACGCCGCGTGGCGCGGGGCCGTGGCTCGGATTTCATATTCGGAAGCCTCGTCCCGCTCGACCAATTCGGTCATGGCTACCTTGTCGGCAAGAATGGCATCGACACGTCCGGCAAAGAGGTCGCGATTGGCCTGTTCCTGCTGGTCGTAGATCTTGATCTCGACCCCGGTATCCCTCAGCTCTCGACGTGCATACGTCGCGTTTGTCGTGCCCCCCTGTACTCCAAGGAGCTTGCCGTCCAGTCCCTCGGGGATGTCGAACGAGTCGCTCTTGGCTGCCACATAGGCGCTGGGCGTGAAGTAGTAGGGGTCGGTGAAATCGATGACCTCCTTACGCTGCTCGGTAATGGACAATGAATTCATGATCATGTCGATCTTGCCTGAATCCAGCGCCGCGAATATGCCGCTCCATCCAGTCGGGGTGATTTCGCATTCCGCCTGCATCTTTTCGCAAAGCGCCTGGCCCAGTTCGACCTCGAAACCGGTCCAGCTACCGTCGGAGCCCTTGAAGGTGAAAGGGGGGTAGGGTTCAGCAGAAATACCGATCTTCAAGGGGTCGGCCGCTGCGGTAGTGAAGGTGAAAGCCAGGGCAGTCATCCCTACGGTCTTTAGAATTGCCTGTTTCATCGTCATTTTCCCTATCGTTATTTTATCCATGCGGGGTCGACCGCACGGAGGAGCTGGATGCTGGGAAAGCCCCGGCATCACAAGACGTCATGCCACGCTGGACAAGAACTGGCGGCACCGGTCGCTGCGTGCCTGCTCGAAGACCTGCTGTGGCGAGCCCGCCTCTTCCACATGCCCTTGATGCAGAAAGACGATTTCGTTCGAGACCTCCCGGGCAAAGCTCATCTCATGGGTTACCAACAGCATCGTGCGGCCCTCCCCAGCCAGGCCGCCGATCACGCCAAGTACCTCGTTGACGAGCTCGGGGTCGAGGGCAGACGTCGGCTCATCGAATAACAGCACGCGCGGTTCCATGGCCAGCGCGCGGGCGATCGCCACACGTTGCTGCTGGCCACCGGAGAGAAACGAAGGGAAGGCGTTGCGTTTGTCCGCCAGCCCGACCTTGGCGAGATAATGCTCGCCGCGCTCGATAGCCTCGCGCCTTGAAAGGCCATGAACGCGAAGCGGGGCTTCAATGACATTGCCCAGCACACTCAGGTGCGGCCAGAGATTGAATTGCTGGAAAACCATGCTGACCTGGGAACGCAGTTTGTGAACCTGGCGCCGGTCGATTCCGACATTGTCGCCTTGAGCGTTGCGCTGAAAACGTATGGCTTCATTGGCTATCGTCAATTCGCCCCGATCGGGGATTTCCAGTAGGTTCATGCAGCGCAACAGGGTGCTTTTGCCTGAGCCGCTGGAGCCGATGATCGAAACGACGTGCCTGTCGGTGACGCTGAGCGAGACATCATGAAGGACAGGAACTTCGCCATAATGTTTTTGAAGGTGGCGGGCATCGACCGCCAGCGTCTTGTTTTGTCTTGTTGTGTTATTCATAAGCAGTCTATGGATTCAATGAAGAAGCAAGTCATAGGATCCCTTGTGTTATTGAATCGGTCTCAGAGCAGGCTTGAGCGTGGGCCTTGATGCGTCGACACGCTTCGCGCAGACGATCGGCTTCAACCGTGAGGCTCAGGCGGACAAAGCCCGCAGCGGAGGGACCGAACGCTTCGCCAGAGAGCAGCGAGACGTTCTGCTCATTCAGCAACTGATCCGCAAAGGCCTGGGCGGAAAGCCCGGTACGCCGGATATCGATCATCATGAACATGCCGGCAGAAGGGCGAAGCACCTCCAGGTTTTCTGTACCTGCTAACGCCTGGCAAACCACGTCGCGGCGCTGCTGGTAGGTCTCGCGCATGGTGCGCAGCTCCTGAGGCGGGTACTCCAGCGCCGTGCACGCCGCGTCCTGAATGAAGTCGGGACTACCGTAGAGCATGCACAGCGCCAGGTTGCTGACATGCTGGATCAGCGCTTCGGGCCCGTTGACCCAGCCAATCCGCCAGCCCGTCATGGCGTGGGATTTCGAGAGGCTACTGATCACCGCGGTACGCTCGGCCATATTCGGTAGGCTGGCAGGGCAGATGTGCTGCCCCTCGTAGATCAGCTCGGCATAGACCTCGTCCGAGATCATCCATAAGTCATGGGCCTGGCACAGATCCGCCAATCTGCCCCAGTGCTCACGCGTCAGGCACTGGCCCGTCGGGTTATGCGGACTATTGACCAGTATCGCTCGCGTGCGGGAAGTGACGGCGGTTTCGATGTCCTCCAGCCGTGGCTGAAAATCGGCCTCGGCCCGCAAAGGGACACGCACCAGCGTGGCGCCCGCGGCCTGTAATGCGGCCTCGTAGGTCACATACATGGGCTCGAAGACGATGACCTCATCCTCTGCATCAAGCAGGCATTGGGCCACGGCATATAACCCGCACTGCGCTCCCGCCACGACCGCAACGTTCTCAGCGGTGGTGGCGGGCGTCCCGGCCACCTCGCGGTGGTGTTGTGCAATCAGCTCGCGAAGACGCCGCTTTCCTTGTACGTCCGCATAATGGGTCGCACCATTGCGAAGGCTAGCCACGGCGCTATCGATGATCGGCTCGGGCGTGGTGAAATCCGGGTCGCCGACCGACAAGATGATGACATCCTCGCCCTGAGCCTGACGATCCAGGGCACGATAGTGGATATCCCAGGCAGCGGCACCGTCACCAGCAATACGTGTCGTCAAACGAGAAAAGCGCATTCAGGCTCCTCAAGAGTAAGCAGATCGAATCGGTGAGCCAAAGACTACTGGAGGCTGGCCTTTACCGCGTCGAGGCCGGGTTCGCCCTCTTTGGTGGTTACGCCTTCCAGGAAGCTGGCGAGCTTGTCCGGGTTTGCCTGCAGCCACTCCTTGGCAACGACGTCGGCATCGCGATCTTCCAAGCCGTAGCCCTGGATGAATTCACTT
The DNA here is from genome assembly GCF_000759345.1 of Litchfieldella xinjiangensis. GTDB lineage: Bacteria > Pseudomonadota > Gammaproteobacteria > Pseudomonadales > Halomonadaceae > Litchfieldella_A > Litchfieldella_A xinjiangensis. The sequence continues at coordinate 278,297 of NZ_JPZL01000004.1, read as the reverse complement.
TGATCCTCGGCGGTGAGCACGAACTGATCGAGGAGCTGAGACAGGTTGGGATTGTCTTCGCTGAACTGCTTGTTGACGATGGTGCGGATATCGCTGCGACCGTTATTCTCGCCATACACCCCTGCAGGATCGTCGAGGATATGCATGTCGTACTTGATGGCCATCCAGTGTGGGGTCCAGCCGTAGAAAGCGATCCAACGACCCTCGCGAGAGGCCGCTTCCACCTCACCCAGCATGCCTGGCGTGGACGATTCGACGATGTTCCAGTCACCCAAGCCATAGACATCGTTGTCGACGGCGTCGTTGATGGTATCGCTGACTGTCGATCCGCTTTCGATCGAGTAGTAGCGGGTGTCAAAACGCTCGCGGTATTCAGGCTGATCCAACTGCTCGGCGCTGGTAATGCCCGCTTCATGCACATAGCCGGGGACGGCGAAGCCCATCTGGGCGCCGTTGACGTTGTTACCCATATCGACGATGGCGCCGCTGGCCATGGTGGCGTCATAGCTAGCCTTCTGCGACGGCATCCAGCCCGCCAGGAAGACATCGCTTTCACCGTTCTTCAGGGCGCTGTATCCCACGGTGCTGCTGACTTCCTGGCGGTCGTTGTCATATCCGAGGGGCGCTAGGATCTGCGCCAGGATTTCCGTCTTGACGGTAACGCCGGGCCATGGCGGAACGACGAATCGCACCTCAGAAGCGGTATCGGTGGGCGCAGCCTGGGCATGCAGGGGCAGGACGACCAGACTGGCTACGATCAGGGATTTGCATCGTTTCATCAGGATTTCCTTAGTTATTATGCGTGTTCTCTTATCAGATGCTGGGCCAACGTTCGGCCTGCACTTCAATCACGGTCGGTACGCGCCTCGATTGAGAGGCAACCAATGCCTGTGTCAACGCTTCCGGTGTCGAGACGGACTCGCCGTGACACTGGAATGCCTCGGCAAGGGCATTGAAACTCGGTGCCGGCAGATCCACGCCGAGGCGTGTCACTCCATCCATGTCCATGTATCGACGTATCTCGCCGTAGCCATCGTTGTTCCAGATAACAATGGCCAGGGGCAAGCCGGCTTCGCGTGCCGTGGCAATCTCGGCGAGGGTGAACATCAGGCCACCATCGCCGACCAAGGCGATGACGGGGCGATCCGGCGTGGCTAGACCCGCGCCGATGGCGGCAGGCAAGCCATAGCCTAATGTGCCGTAGCCGGTTGCGGCATTGAACCAACGCCGCGGGGCGGGCATGTCCATCAGGTAATTGCCGGCATAGACCGGCCCGGTGGAGTCTCCCACGATGGTGGCGTCGGGTAGTGCCTGACGCAGGGTCTCGAGAAATTGGGCATATGGCGCGACATCGTCTGCGTCACGTATCGCCAGGGCGCTGCGTACGGCCTGGGCGCGCTGGCCCCCGTGTCGCGTTTGCGAATCGGGAAGGAAAGAGAGCAGATCGCGCACGAATGTCGGGACGTCGGCAAGAATGGCGAGATCCGCCGTATGATTCCGCGCCAACTGCTGCGGATCGATATCGACACGTATCAGTCGGCCTGTCAATTTAAACCCGCCATCGAAGACCAGGTCGTAGTCGGTCTCGCCGAGCTCCGTACCTAGCGCCAGGATCACATCGGCCTCGGCCGCCAGACGCCTTCCCGCCGGCAAGCTGGCACACGCTCCCAGATCCAGCGGATGTCCAATACCCAGCACGCCCTTGGCGTTGATCGTGGTCATGGCAGGAGCGTCGAGCCGCTCGACAAGCGCCCTGGCCGCCTCGGCAGCGTCGACACAGCCACCGCCCAGCAGCAGCAGTGGACGGCTGGCCCCACGCAACCATGCGCTGGCCTCCTCAAGTGCTGCCTTGGGGGCGGCGGGCGGATGGACGCGGGGAATCTTGATCGGTGGTGGGGCCATGGGCTGGGGCATGACATCGAGCGGAATCTCGATATGTACCGGGCCGGGCCGGGCGCTGCGAAAGACCGCAAACGCGCGGTTGAGTATCTCGGGTAATGCCTCGGCACTGTGCAGGGTATGGCTGAACACACTGACCCCAGCCAGGGTTTGCTGCTGACTCGGCAATTCATGCAGCCGGCCCTGGCCCCGGCCTAGCGTGTCACGCCGGTTGACGCTCGAGATCACCAGCATGGGAATGGAATCCGCCAATGCCTGGCCCATGGCGGTGGCGATATTGGTCATTCCCGGGCCGGTAATGATGAAACACGCCGCGGGTTTGCCAGTGGCCCGGGCATAGCCATCCGCCATGAAGCCGGCGCCCTGTTCGTGGCGTGGCGTGACGTGGCGAATGGGACTGTCGCTTAGTCCGCGGTACAGCTCGACGGTATGCACCCCGGGAATGCCGAAGACCGTATCGATCCCGTGACCGTCAAGCAGGTCGAGAAGGTATTGGGCGCAGTTGATCACGAGGTTTCCTTGACGGTGAGGTTCTCGCCGAAGGGGGGGCGGGAAAAGATTCGCTCGACCATCGGCGTGAAATGCGAAAGCGGCAGCGTGTCGTAGCTTGGATCGAAGGCGACCTGGTCCCACCGATCGCAGAAATAGACGGTACGCTCATAGGCAGGATGGTCGCGGTACGCTTCGCGCGCGTTCGGATCCTGACCGTAGAATTCACGGTAGTGGTAGCCCTGAAACAGCTCATGATGCCGAATCATCCACACATTGAGTGGATCGACGAACGGCGCCAGAATGCCGGCGGCAATGTCGGCGTGGTTGGCAGGCGCCAGGTCATCGCCGATATCGTGCAACAGGGCGCACACCACCATCTCCTCGTCGGCGCCATCGCGTAGGGCGCGGGTGGCCGTCTGCAGGCAGTGCTCGTAGCGGTCCACGGGATAACCGTGATTGTCGCCCTTCAAGCGCAACAGGTGCTCGAGCACACGACGGCTGGCATCGTTCTGGTACGTCTGGAAATGAGCATCGATAATCGCCCAGTCTTCGGCGGTGCTCTCGTCGAATCGGGTGAAGGTCGCTTGGCTCATAGGGCATATCCTTGCTCAGGAGTGGCAATCGTGGCGTGTTGCTGAGGCGCGATCGTGCTGCGTAGCACCTGATGGCGACTAGCCGTGCTGTCGCGGTCGACATAGCCTTGGCGCATATGACGAATCCCGCCTTCGAGCTGGAAGGCGGTACGCCCATGCAGCAGCCGGTAATTGTCCATGATCAGCATTTCGCCCGGTGACAGTTTGAGCTGCACGGTCAGCGCGTCGGACGTGATCAATTGATAGAAGCGCTTGCGTGCCGCGTAATAGCGTTCGAGTGTGTCCGGATCATAAGCGGTCATGCGTTCGGTACGATTGGAGTAGCGTACCCGCGCCAGGCGTCCATGACTGTCGAGCTCGATCAACGGTCCTTCGCTCTCTAGATGGGTGGTGGCGTCCACGTAGCGAAAGGCCGGCGAGAGCTGGGTCAGGCATTCGAACGCCTCCGGCGACTCCTGCCTGAGTCGTTGCGCCGCCATGAAACCATCGGTCAGGGTGCTGTCACCGCCTTCGGCGGCATTGGTCAAACAATGCAGCCAGATGTACCCGGGAATCGGATCCCGGTACGGGTTGTCCGTGTGGGGCTCAAGACCTCGCTGCGTCATGGTCAGGTCATAGGCTTGGGCGACCGACTTCACGTCGGCAATGCCGCCCCAGTTGGTACGGCGCAAGGGGCCAATACGATCGATGAGCGCCTGCATGCCATCCTCTTCGCAGGGCACGCCTACGACACGCACGAAACCAAACCGACGCAGATCATCGAGCATGGCCAGAAGCGCAGCATCGCTTTCGAGTGCTGCGCCGAAGTTGGCCTCGGGCAAGGTGTCCAGGCTCGCATCCCAGAGCTGCAGGTCGTCGGTCAGTTCCTGACGCGTGGGCTTATCGTCACTCAGGAGCTCGCTGAGCGTGAATTGGGTAGAATGGCCGTCGCTGAAGTCGAGCTGCAGGGTGTCAACGCCGACACTGGCCTGGGTGATGGTCAGGTCGAGGGGCAACTGGGCGGCCTCGATCAAACGTTGGCCGGTCAGCTTGTCGAGCGTGGCCTCATCGGGGGCGCGTTCTCGAAGCCACAAGGCGGCAAATTCCCGCTCAACCCCGTTGCTACGAAGGGTAAGGCGACGGCCCTGACTGTTCACTGCGGCAACAGCGGATGATGACATGCGGGGCTCTCTCCACTCGTTATTCGTTGGCAATCGTTGTTCGGCGGCACCTGTCCTGCGTATGCAAACCACTGTAATTGCCGATTTCGCTTTCTACCCTAGGGTGTATGCCGCATCATGATTTGATGTTTTTGGCCATAGAGTAAACTTTTTTAGACATGAACAATGTCACCTCGAACGATTGGCCCTATCTCCGCCCCGACCTTCCGCCGGTACCCCGGCCCGGTGAGGCCGAGCATACGGTGAGTGTCTGGCTGTTGCCCAAGTTCTCGATGCTGTCCCTAATCTGTCTCCTCGAGCCGTTGCGTGTCGCCAATCGTTTCGGAAGAAAATTGTTTGCCTGGGAGCTGCTTTCGGCCACAGGCGAGGCAGTGGTGGCTAGCAACGGGGTACGTATCGATGTGGATGGGCCACTTGCTGCAGTCAGCCACTGCGAAATGCTGATGGTCATTTCCTCCTACGAAGCGGAAGCCACCGTGACCCCAAGCGACCGCGCCGTGCTGCGCCAGGTCGCCGCCCACGGTGCGCTGCTCGGCGGTCTGGATACGGCCCCGTTCATTCTGGCGCGAGCGGGCCTGTTCGAGCACCAGAAGGTCGCCTTGCACTGGGAAAGCGTGCCTGCGTTTCAGGAAGAGTTTCCGCACCTCGCCGTGAGCGAGGCGCGTTTCGAATTTACCGACCAGCGGCTTACCGGCTCCGGGGGGGCGGCCGGCATCGATATGATGCTGCAGTGGATCGAACACGATTATGGCCCGGCACTGGCCAATGCAGTGGGGCGACAGCTAATCCATAACCGGGTGGCCGATGAGGAAACCTGGGAAAACGCCCTGAGGCAGCAGTACGACCATCTACCCCGATCCGTGGCGGGCGCGCTGGCTATCATGGAGGCTCACCTGGGCCAAGCATTGACGATCCCAGAGATCTGTCGGCTCGTCGGGCAATCGCAGCGTCAATTGACGCGGCTCTTTCTGGCGCATTTGGGCATGCGGCCCAAGCAGTGTTATCTGGGCATGCGGCTGGACCAGGCGCGACGAATCCTCGCCGACAGTCGCTGCCGTGTCACTGAAGCGGCCCTGGCGACCGGCTTCAATCATCTGTCGCACTTCACCCGGGCCTACCAGGAGCGCTTCAACGAGCGGCCAAGTGTGACGTCTGAGCGCGGTACCACCTAGCGTATCGATAGGTTTCTCATAGTCGCTAAATGACAACAGCGCGGCGTTTCGCGTCAAGTCGCTCGAAGGTTGGCTTCCGACAATGTGTGTTTTGCGGCGCTAGCCGAATTCATTCCTGCCAGGAACGCCAACATGAACCGTGACGTCATTCTTACCTGCGCCATAACGGGGGCAGGCGACACCGCCAATAAGCACCCCGAGCTTCCCGTAACTCCTCGCCAAATTGCCGACAGCGCCATCGAGGCGGCGCGAGCGGGCGCCAGTATCGTGCACCTGCATGTGCGCGATCCCGAAACCGGTGGCATCAGCCACTCGACAGCTCATTTCCGAGAGGCGGTGTCACGCATTCGTGAGGCGGATATCGATGTCGTTATCAACTTGACAGCCGGCGGCGGGGGAGACTGGGTACCCCATCCGGACGATCCAACGCGCGGCGGCGAGGGCACGGACATGCAGACGCCGGCCGAACGCCACGCACCGATCGGTGAGCTACTCCCCGAGCTCTGCACGTTGGACTGCGGCAGCCTCAACTTCGGCGATACGGTGTACCTGAACACCGCCGACTGGTTGCGTGAACACGCGCGTCTGGTCAAGGAAGCCGGCGTCAAACCCGAACTGGAGTGCTTCGATCTCGGTCACGTCTGGTTTGCTCGCCAGCTGATCGAGGAAGGCTTGATCGAAGGCGACCCGCTGTTCCAGTTATGCCTGGGCATACCCTGGGGCGCCGAAGCGGATACCGAAACCATGCTGGCCATGCGCAACAAGCTGCCGGCCAACGCGCATTGGTCCGCCTTTGGTATCGGCCGTACCGAAATGCCGATGGTCGCCCAGTCGATCCTTCTGGGTGGCCATGTCCGCGTGGGGCTCGAAGACAACCTCTACCTCAGCAAGGGGGTCTTCGCCACCAATGCGCAGTTGGTCGAGAAGGCGGCCAATATCGCTGAAAATTTGGGCAGTCGAATCCTCACGCCTGCCCAGACACGCCAGAAACTCGACCTTCGTCAGCCCTGATCGGTAAGGAAATTCTCATGTTCCAGAATGCAACAGTCCCGTCACGGTTGGCCGTTATCGGCACGGGCGTGATTGGCAATGGATGGATCGTGCGCGCCCTGGCCGCCGGTTGCGATGTCGTTGCCTTCGATCCGGCGGCGAACGCCGAAGCGACAACCCGCGCGTTCGTCGAGCGGGCCTGGCCATCAGTGGCCGCGCTTGGCCTTGCCGAGGGCGCGGACCCCACCCGGCTGACGTTCGCTGCCACGGCCATCGAAGCCATCGACGGCGCCGATCTGATACAGGAGAACGTCCCCGAGCGGCTCGACATCAAGCACCACGTACTCGCCGAACTGGATGCCCATGCCCCCGACGATGTAGTCATCGGCTCGTCGACATCCGGCATCAAGCCCAGCGAACTGCAGACCGCCTGCCAGCGTGCGCCAGGTAGGGTGATCGTGGCACATCCCTTCAACCCAGTGTACTTGCTGCCGCTGGTCGAGCTCGTGGGTGGCGAGCATACCGCTCCCGCACTGACTGAGCGGGCGCGCAGCCTCTATCAAGGGCTGGGCATGCGCCCGATGGTGGTGCGCCGTGAAATCGAGGGGCATGTTGCCGACCGCCTGATGGAAGCGCTCTGGCGAGAAGCGCTGCATCTCGTCAACGACGGCGTGGCCACTACCGAGGAAGTCGATGCCGCCGTGGTCTATGGCGCGGGCCTGCGCTGGTCATTGATGGGCACCTACCTGACCTTCCACCTGGCCGGGGGTGATGCCGGCATGCGTCACATGCTGCATCAATTCGGGCCGGCCTTGAAACTCCCCTGGACTCGTCTCGAAGCACCGGAGCTGACCGACGAACTCATTGAGCGAGTCGTCGAAGGCTGCGAGCACCAGGCTGCCGGGCGAAGCGTCGCCGAGCTGGAAGCGCGCCGCGATGCCTACCTGGTCGAGCTTCTGGCCTTGACGCGCAAATATTGGCCCGAAGCCGAAGGTATCGAGGGCAGGATCTGATGGCGCGCGAATCTGCGGTTCATCTCATGCATACCCGGGTCGATCCCGCCTGGGTCGATTACAACGGCCACATGAACGATGCCGAGTACGCCCGGGTCTTTTCGCTCGGCGTCGAAGCGCTGATGGCGCGCATCGGTCTCGATGAATCGGGTCGCGAGCGTGAGCGGTATACGCTGTATACCCTGGAAACGCACCTCTGTTACCGGCTTGGTGCTTATGAGGGCGATCGGTTGACGGTCAGCGCGACGCTGCTGGACCACGACGCCAAGCGTATGCATGTGTTCTTCTCACTGTTGAACGAGGCACAGCAGGTCATTGCCACCAGTGAACAGATGCTGATGGGCATCGATTCCCAGCGAGGCAAACCCGCGCCGTTCCCCCGCGCCGTAAGCCAACAGCTCATGGCACTGCCTGGCTGCGAAAAGGCGGACTGGCCCGAGCAAGCGGGCAGACAAATCGGCATTCCGCGGCGCTAGCTGGTGCCTGTTTCCGCCTCGTAAAACATGAGACCCAGCCTCCTGTGCTGGGTCTCATTGCATACCGGCTATGCTGCCTGGACTGATTAGCCAGCCTGGCCCTCGACCTGACGTAGTCGTTCGGCACGCCGCAGCATGCGCAGGCGCGAGCGAACCTCATCGCGTTCCAGGTAACAGCCCTGAAGCCACCGATGCCCGGAACTGCCTTCGAAGGCATCGCGTGCATGCAGCAGCCGACGGTTGTCGAAGATCACGAGATCCCCGGGACGATAGGTGAAGCGCATGGCAAAACGTGGCTCTTTCAGCAACCGTTGCAACTGCACGAGAGCGGCATAGGCGGGTTCGACATCATCGAAGGGCGCCATCAATGGGCCGCGCAGGAAGTCCGCAATACGTACTTCCAGCAGGCGGCCTTGATCGTCGAGCTTGATCATCGGATCGAACCACACATAGTCAGTGACACGCGCGGTATTCGCGTAGCACCACTTCACGCGGGTCAGCGTCTCGAAGTCCGTGGGGTACTGCTCGCGAAGCGCCTCGGCAATGGCAAAACCATCCATCATCACCGCCTGGCCACCTTCGACACTGTTCTCCAGGCAATGCAGCAGTTGCAGGCCTGGCTGGTATTCCCGCGTGGGCAGGTCGACATGCGGAGGAAGGGCAATCGAGGTATAGGCGTTGGAGTCGGGGTCGGGCTTGGCCTTGACGTTAAACAGGGTACCGAAATTGGTGGAACGCAGTGGGCCAATACGTTGGGCGATCGCTTCCAGCGTGCCGGGCTCGGTGGGCAGGTACTGCAAACGAACCAGGCCGTGGCTCATGACGTGAGAGAGGGCTTCGCCCAACAGGCTCTCCACCTCGGGGCTCGCTTCGTCATTATCCAGCCAACCACTGGCATCGAGGCTCTTCGGCTCGGCCAGCGTGTCGCCGGTCCACAGCGTAACCGGTACCAGCGGCGCATCGGGGCTCTCGGTATTCGAATAGTCATTTGCCCGCAGCCAGCCGGGATGAAAACGCAGCAATTTATCTTCCGGAGCAAAACGCACACACAACGCGCCCTGCGCATCGAGATACGCCTCGTCGATCGTTGGCCATGCTTCGAGCGTCGACAGGTCGAGAATGCGCTCGCGTGTCGCCGGGTTGATGGTGCTGTCATCCGCGGCATTCTCACGCAGCCAGACGCTATGGAAACGGCTGACCACGCCATCCCGCCAATGCAGCTCTACCTGGCGCTGATCGAAATGGACATGGCTGGCTTGTACCTCGACGGGCCAGGCATCGTAATCAGGGGTGGGGGGCAACGACGATGATGTCGTAGGGGTATCCAGGGGCATGGCGGCTTCCTTTCGGGCTCGAACGTGCCTTACAGCATGCCGAGTCGTGCAGAAGCCGATAACACAGAACGCGACAGCGGGTTGTCACAAGTCGCCAAGAACAGCAAAAGCCTAGTGACTGGCGCGCGCCTTGTCTCGGGAGAGGCTGGGGCTCATCCCGTAACGTTGCCGATACGCCCGCGAAAAACTCGACGCTGACGTGAAGCCACTGGCCAACCCCACGCTGAGAATATCCCGGTCGGTTTCCAACAGCAGTTGCCGCGCGTGGTTCAGGCGAATGCTCAGATAGTAATCCCGGGGGCGTTCACCCAGCTCCTGTTCATAGAGACGCTGCAGCTGGCGCAGCGAGATGCCGATGCGCTCGGCAATATGCTTGATGCCCAGTGGGGTTTCGATATTCGCTTCCATCAGCGTCACCGCCTCGATCAAGGCGTGCTTATGCGTGCCCAGCCGCTGGGTGAGGGCCATTCGCTGCTGGTCCTGATGCGTACGCATGCGGGCATGAATCAACTGCTCCGACACGGCCGTGGCGAGCGCCTCGCCATGGCGCCGCGTGATCAAGTCGAGAGTCATGTCCATGGCCGCCGCGCCCCCAGCGCAGCTAAAGCCACGAGGCCCGACTTCATACAGCGATTCGACCGCCTCGATTTCGGGAAAGCGCTCGCGAAACGCGGGGAGGCTCTCCCAATGCATGGTCACGCGCTGGCCTTCCAGCAGGCCGGCCCTGGCCAGGATAAAGCTGCCCGTATCGAGTCCCCCCAGGACGCAATTGCTCTGGGCAAGGCGATTCAGCCACTTGAGCAGGGCATGCGTCAGGGTGTCTTCCGGTTCGAAACTGCTGCAAATGGCCAGGCTAGGCAGGCGGGGAGCTGTCTCGAGGCTGCCATCGACGAGTAGCGTCATGCCATTGCTGGCGCTGACCGGCTCTCCTTCCGGGCTGATGACCCACCATTTAAAGAGTTCCCGATCAGCGATGCGGTTGGCGATACGCAGGGGCTCGACTGCCGAAAAGAACGCCATCATCGAGAAACGCGGCAGCAACAGGAAACCGATCAGTTCCGGCGTCTGGCCCGAATAGTGTAAACGCATACGCCCTCGTGCAAACCCAGTCATTGAGCGCACGGTACGGCGCTGCGGTTATATTGCGGCGCGAGGGTTGGAAGGGTCAAACGTAAAGCGCACGGTCCGGCGATGCGGCTATATTTGCTGCGCGATGAATGTGTCGCCCATGGCAGGAACCCCTCGCGCAGAATATCTGCGCTCCTACGGGTAGACCGGCTGGGGTTTTGTAGGAGCGCACGGTCCGGCGATCCGGCTAGTGAGATGCTAACTCATTGTAATAAGACGGGTTGTCCTGAATCGTCGCTAGCACCTTGGCAGCCAAGCCCGTAGGATTACGACGCTTGGTCTCCCAGCTTTTGATGGTATCCACACTGGTCCCCATGGCGTCAGCAAACTCGGCCTGAGAAACGTGTAGCTTTGCCCGAATGGCTTTTACATCGGCTACTTCGTGGCGAGTCACACGGCCAGCCTGGGCCTTGCCTTGTTTGATATCGACAGCTTCCTGCAGTGAGGTATGGAGTTCGTCAAAAATGCTCATTCGGAAACCTCTCCCTTCAACTGGTGTGTCAGGGTTTTCAATGCGGCCTTCTCGGCAGGCGTCAAGCTATCCTTCACGCTCTTTGGATAGGCCAATATCAGGTAAATGATCTCGGCAGTGGCCAGAAAGTAAATGACTCGTGCGCCGCCTTGCTTGCCTTGGTGTCCCAGCGCCATACGAATTTTGCGTAGCCCACCTGTGCTTTGAATCAGGTCGCCTTTATCCGGTTGAGCGATGAGAGTACGCTGAAGTTCCTTCAGTTCATCGTCTGTCGCGATAGCTTGGATCTGTCGGGTAAAGGTCGGGGTTTCGATAAATTCAATGGCATGACTCACTTCGGGCGCATCCTTGGGCCAGCGCTAATTTTCGTGTACATTGTACATCATCTTATGCAGTGCGTCGATACGAGCGGGCTTGTCGTTGGGTGTCGGGGCGCACGGTCCGGCGATCCGGCTATATTGCTGCGCGATTAATGTGTCGCCCATGGCAGGAACCCCTCGCGCAGAATATCTGCGCTCCTACACTGACATTGCAACCATCGGTGGTTTTGTAGGAGCGCAGTTCCACTGCGCGAGGGGTAGCTGGTTCGTTCGCCATCGTTCGCAATATCAGCCGCGCGCCGCAGCAGAACTTTGGAGCCCGGGGGTTACGAATTATTCCAGGAACTGATCGAGCAGAAATCTGCGCTCCTACATCCATTTTGCCAACCGTAACCCACCCGCTAAGAAATGTTGCCAAGCGCGCGGCTCGCTTGCTTGCACTGCCGGCCTCTGCCTACCTTGAACTCATCGAGCAAAGACGTTCACCCTATGGCTGACGTCATAAAGGGCGTTGGTGAGGCAGAGTGACCGGTCCAATTAGCTTCACGGACGAATGAATCCCACGCATCCAAGCAAGGAGGCAACATGCTCAAGTTTCTCGCCAGTACCGCAGGCATCATCTTTCTTATCGGCTTACTCGTGGTAATCGGCCTGTTGATGCTGATTTTCTGATTACATTCGGTTAACGAGCGCAAGTAGCGCGGCCTATCGGCCGCGCTTTTTTGTGCCAGCTCAACCCTCGGTATTAGCTGCCCCGTCCTTTGTCTGCCCCTTATAATGCTCCTCATCCTGATACCAATCAGGAGGGTATTTGTTTTTCAATTCGCTACACTTGGTCACATTCATCTTTTGAACGTTAGCCCCTGTTTGACAGGACAGCACACGAAAAGGACTCTTAATGAACGTTACGGTATTCGGCACCGGCTATGTCGGCCTCGTCCAGGGCACCATCTTGGCCGATGTGGGCCATCAGGTCGTCTGTGTGGATGTTGATGAAGCCAAGGTGGAACGGCTGAAGCAGGGTGACATTCCCATCTACGAGCCGGGCCTGGAACCGTTGGTCAAGGAAAACTACGCGGCGGGTCGCCTGGTATTCACTACCGATGCCGAAGCTGCGGTGAAGCATGGCGAGGTGCAGTACATCGCCGTGGGCACACCGCCCGACGAGGATGGCTCCGCCGATCTCAAGTACGTACTCGCGGTGGCCGAAACCATTGCCCAGCACATGGAAGGGCATCGCATCGTCATCGACAAGTCCACCGTGCCGGTGGGGACTGCCGATAAGGTACGCGCCAAGATCAGCGAGGTGCTGGCGCGGCGTGAGCGGGACGACCTCACGTTCGATGTGGTCTCCAATCCCGAATTCCTCAAGGAAGGCTCGGCCGTGGCCGATTGCCAGAAGCCCGATCGCATCATCATCGGCACCGAGAGCCGGGACACCGAAGAAGTGATGCGCGAGCTCTACGCGCCGTTCAACCGTAACCGGGACAAGATCCTGGTCATGGACGTCAAGAGCGCCGAGCTGACCAAGTACGCTGCCAACTGCATGCTGGCCACCAAGATCAGCTTCATGAACGAGATCGCCAGCCTGGCCGAACGCCTGGGCGCCGATATCGAAATGGTGCGTCAGGGCATCGGCAGCGACCCGCGTATCGGCTATCACTTCATCTATCCGGGTATCGGCTACGGCGGCTCCTGTTTCCCCAAGGACGTGCAAGCCCTGATCCGCGCGGCCGACACCATCGATTTCGACGCCAAGGTGCTCAAGGCGGTCGAGGCGCGCAACTACGCCCAGAAGACCACCCTGTTCCAGAAGATTCACGCGCACTTCGACGGCGACCTGGCCGGCAAGACCGTGGCCATCTGGGGCTTGGCCTTCAAGCCCAATACCGACGATATGCGCGAAGCGCCCAGCCGCGTATTGATGGAAGCATTGTGGGACGCCGGCGCGAAGGTCCAGGCGTTCGACCCCGAAGCCATGGAAGAAGCCCAGCGACTCTACGGCGACCGTGACGAACTCACGCTAAGCGGCACCAAGGAAGCGGCTCTGAAAGGCGCCGACGTACTCGCCATCGTCACCGAATGGCAAAGCTTCCGCGCCCCGGACTTCGACCTGATTCAGCGCTGCCTGAGCGAACCGACCATCTTCGACGGCCGCAACATGTTCGATCCCAAGCGCATGGCCCGCAAAGGCTTCACATACTACTCGGTCGGCCGCCCTAGCTGAAAAAGGGTTTTGTAGGAGCGCAGCCCAGCAAGCTACGTAGGGGTTCTTGTAGGAGCGAAGATACTGCGCGAGGGGTTCAACCCGACCCCAGCAAGCTACGAAGGGTTTCTTGTAGGAGCGCAGCCTAGCAGGCTACGTATGGGGTTGTAGGAGCGCAGATCTTCTGCGCGAGGGGTTGGCAGGCCAGCAGACTCATCAATCGCGCAGCTAGCTGCGCTCCTACACTGAGGCTGCAAAAAAGGTGGGTTTGGTAGGAGCGCAGATCTTCTGCGCGAGGGGTTGGCAGGCCTGAAGACTCATCAATCGCGCAGCTGCGCTCCTACAAACCCCAACAAATTTCACCAACCAGGGAATCACCCATGAAATGCCGACATTCTGACCTCACTCCGGCCCTCCCTGTGTTGGGCGTCACGCCACCATGAAAATCCTCGTCACCGGTAATGCCGGGTTCATCGGCTTCCACACTGCCAAGCGGCTTCTCGAGCGCGGCGACAGCGTAGTCGGCTTCGATAACGTCAACGACTACTACGATGTCGCACTCAAGGAAGCCCGCCTGGGCATCCTGCACAAAACGGCCGAACTCACCGGCAGCGAATACCACTTCCATCGCCAGGACCTGGCCGACCGCCAAGCCGTTGAAGACTGCTTTGCCGAGCACCGCTTCGATCGCGTCATCCATCTGGCCGCCCAGGCCGGGGTGCGCTATTCGCTGGAAAACCCCACCGCCTACGTGCAGAGCAATGTGGTGGGCTTTACGCACATACTCGAAGGCTGCCGCATGGCAAGCGTGCCGCACCTGACCTATGCCAGCACCAGTAGCGTGTACGGTGCGAACACCACCATGCCATTCAGCGAGCACCATGGGGTCGACCACCCCCTGCAGTTCTACGCCGCCACCAAGCGCGCCAACGAATTGATGGCGCATAGCTACAGCCATCTGTTTCGATTGCCCACCACCGGGTTGCGCTTTTTCACCGTTTACGGCCCCTGGGGCCGGCCGGACATGGCGCTGTTCAAGTTCACCGACAAGATTCTCAAAGGCGAGCCGATCCCCGTCTTCAACCAGGGCAACCATACACGCGATTTCACCTACATCGATGACATCGTCGAAGGCATTCTGCGTGCCAGCGATAGCATCGCCCAAGCCGACCCGAGCTGGAACAGCAGTGCCCCCGATCCCGCCAGCAGCGATGCCCCGTACCGGCTGTTCAACATCGGCAATAACGACCCCATCAAGCTCAAGGCCTATATCGAAGCGCTGGAAGCCTGTCTCGACAAGCGGGCGATCATGGATCTGTTGCCCATGCAGCCCGGCGATGTACCGGACACCTTCGCCGACAGCACCGCACTGGAACGCGCCGTGGGTTACCACCCCAACACCCAGGTCGAAGAGGGCGTGGCCCGCTTCGTTGCCTGGTATCGAGATTTCTATTGCAGTTAAGCGAAATATTCGCATTCTTATTTGTTGCGGTTGTGTTAATCGCCCATAGCCAATACCGAACTTGGCCAGCTAATGACCCTTTCGCCAAGTTACAGTACGTTATGCCTATCTTAAGCTAAGTTTGGTTTGGCTCTCTCAGTCGTTAAGGTTACAATTCGCATCAGCGCGGCCCGCCAGCCGCGCTTTTTTGTGGGTAAGGCAATGAAAAATAAAAGTTATTATATACCGTGCCCGGCGTTGCATGTCCCTGAGGCAAGTGTCGTCATGTCGCTAACCAGCGACCACTCCCACACGAAAAACCTACGCGGATAAGCTAGAGCGTAAGGGGCGGGTTCTTTAGAATGAACGCCCTGTGCAGTAGACGATCATAGTGGTGTGCTTCCCTCTGCATGTTGGCCATGGAGGTCAACGAAGGCGAGGGGAGCAAGCTATTTGCCATAGGACCATGGCAAGGGCCTGAGAATCGCCCGGAACAATCTCCGGGCGGTAGCGTGCCCGCAAGCCGAACAGGAAAGATAAATGACCCAACCCCCATCACATACCACCCCAGCACACCGGCCCGATTATTCCGATGATGAGATCTCCCTGGTCGATTTGGCCAAGATCCTGGTGCGCCGCTGGAAGGCCATGGCCGTTATCTTCATACTCGTTGTGGGCGCCGCGCTTGCCTATGCGTTGATGATGCCGCGTACCTACCAGTACGTTTCGATCTACAACGCAGCAGAAAGTGAACCCGGCGTGCCTCTTGAAGCGCCAACCGCGTTGGTGGCCAAAGCACGCAACCTTTATCTAGGCCCGTTGACGCGTGAGATGTATGCCGAGCAAGGGTGGGAATCGCTGCCTTTCGAAGTCAACGTCAGTAATCCCGAAGATACGCTGCTGATCTCGATTTCCAGTGAAGCGGAAGAGAGCGATGCGGGGGAAGTGGAAACGCTTCACCAGCGCCTTGTAGAGCAGATTAGCCAAGGGCAGCAGCGGCTGGTCGAACGTCGCCGTGGGACACTAGAACAGCAGCTCGAGCGAAATCGGCAAGCGCTCGACGCCGTACAAGGTTCTGAAAGTGCCAGCGCTGCCGAACTGATCGCAACCTATACCACGCGCATTTCGGAGATTGAGGCGGACTTGGCCGATCTGACGGAGGGAGAAATAAGTCAGGTGGCGGTGCAAAGCCTGCAACCCACCGGCACCAGTCGCAAGTTAGTTCTGGCGCTGGGTATCGTACTGGGTGGCATGCTGGCCATGATCGGCGTGTTTCTGTTGCAATTCGCCACGCTGGTAAGAAGTAGCCTCAAAGAGGACCGTTAACACGGTGGAATCGATAAAGAACACGGCGGAATAGCAAAAAGCGGTACGTTAAAACGCTGTAAAAAAGAAGAAAGCAGGGACGCTCTCTCGTGAAACGCAACTTGATCGTGTGCTGTGACGGCACCGCCAATGATTGTGGTGCCATCAAAACCAATGTCGCTCACCTCGCGGTACGCTTACAGAAAGACGAAAACCAACGGGTGCACTACGAGCCCGGCGTGGGCACCTTTCCCGCCCCCGGGCGCTGGGGCGAGCGTGTCGGTATCACCCTGGGTAAGTTGTTCGGCTACGGCATCGCCCAGAACATCGAGCATGGCTATCGTTTCTTGCTGGAGCATTACCAACCGGGCGATCGGGTATTCCTGTTCGGTTTCAGTCGTGGCGCCTACGCCGTGCGCTGCCTTTCCGGCATGCTTAACAAGTGCGGGCTACTAAGGCGGGATGCCGAAGGGTTAGTGGCCGAGGCCACCCAGCTCTACCTGACCAAGGGCAATGACGCCGAAGCGGCGACCTACAAGAGCCTCTACAGCCGGCCTTGCCCGGTTCATTTTCTGGGCGTGTGGGATACCGTCGAATCGTTGGGCTATCTCTACTCCCGTAAATGGTTCTTCAATGCCAAGCTGAGCGACGAGGTCAGCCATGGCTTTCATGCGCTGGCCATCGATGAGCGACGACCCAAGTTCGAACCGCTGCCCTGGGATGAAACCCTCAAGAACGATCAGCAGACCATCGAACAAGTCTGGTTTGCCGGCGCCCACTCCGATGTGGGTGGGGGATACCCAAACCGCGGGCTGGCCGAGATCAGCCTGCAATGGATGTTGACCCACGCCCAGGTGCATGGCCTGCGGATACGGGCGGACGCCGAAATAGAGCAGCCACCCAATCCGGCCGGAACATTGCACGATTCGTTGAACACCGTGAGCGGCCGCATGCTCAAGTGGCTGCACCTGGGGCCGCGCCCCCGCCATGTACCGGAGCACAGTCTGGTGCATCGCAGTGTGAAGCAGCGCATGGCGCGCTACAGCCAGTACCAGCCTGATGCACTTCCGGAGCGCTACATTACCGTGCCACGCCATACGGCCACCGAGCCGCTATCGGCCTCGCTTGGCACGCAGTCAAGTACCGAAAAAACTGGTAAGACTGAAAGTACCGAAGCGACAGAGCCTGAGCAGGCCACAGCGAGCCGCGCCTCGTGAACATCATCCATCATGGTGGGGCGGCAGGGGTGACAGGCAGTTGCCACCGCTTACAGGTCAGTGAAGACCGGGCGCTGTTTATCGATTGCGGCCTGTTCCAAGGCGAAGACGCCACCCAGCGGGATTCGCTGGAGCAGCACCAGGTACGCTTTCCGATCGATGATTTGCTGGCGCTGGTCGTCACCCACGTTCACATCGATCATATCGGCCGCTTGCCTTACTTGCTGGCGGCAGGCTACCGCGGCCCCATCCTGTGTTCGGTGCCTTCCAAGCATCTGCTGCCATTGGTAATCGAGGATGCACT
Source organism: Litchfieldella xinjiangensis (assembly GCF_000759345.1). Lineage (GTDB taxonomy): Bacteria > Pseudomonadota > Gammaproteobacteria > Pseudomonadales > Halomonadaceae > Litchfieldella_A > Litchfieldella_A xinjiangensis. Next base: position 260,775 of record NZ_JPZL01000004.1, on the reverse strand, counting down.
CAAGATCGGCTTCACGCGAGACAAGGCGCTGATCGAACGCTTCCTGGCCGAAGTCGACGACCGGCTGGTAGCGCTCGAGTACGGCGAATGGCACAGCGTAATCGACGATGACCGTCACCGCATCAAGGTGCGGCTACAGCGGGCCGGGCACATCCTCGGTTCCGCCTATGTCGAGGTGGATGTGCTCGAAAAGCGTGTGGGCAAGAGCAACGCCAGTAGCCAACGCATCGTCTTTTCCGGCGACCTGGGCGCACCCTACGCGCCGCTGCTACCTGCACCCAAGTCGCCTTATCGGGCCGACATGCTGGTGCTGGAAAGCACCTATGGCGATCGCCTGCATGAAGATCGCCGCCATCGGCGTGATCGGCTCAAGGCCGCGATCGAACGCGCGCTCGAAAACGGCGGAACCGTAGTCATTCCGGCATTCAGCATTGGCCGCACCCAGGAGCTGCTCTACGAGATGGAAGGCCTGGCGCATGAGGCAGGCGACACACGCTGGGGCGAGCTGGAAATCATCGTCGATTCGCCCTTGGCGTCACGCTTCACCGAGGTGTATCGCACCTTGAAGCCCTACTGGGACCAGGAAGCCCACCAGCGGCTACGTAGTGGTCGCCACCCCCTGAACTTCGAGACGCTCTACACCGTAGACGACCATGCCGCCCATGAGCGCACGGTCGATTATCTAGTAAAGAGCGCACGCCCGGCCGTCGTGATTGCCGCCAGTGGCATGGTGAGTGGCGGTAGGGTAGTCAACTACCTCAAGCGCATGCTGAGTGACGAACGCCACTGTGTACTGTTCACCGGTTACCAGGCGGTAGGCACCCCAGGGCGAGACATTCAGCGCTATGGGCCGCGGGGCGGCTGGGTCATGCTGGATGGCCAGCGCATCGATATCCGCGCCCGAGTAGAAACCGTAAGCGGCTATTCCGCCCATGCTGACCAGAACGACCTGCTCAATTTCGTGCGGCGCATGCGACAACCGCCCAAAGACATTCGCCTGGTACATGGCGATGCGACGGCCCAGGCGGCGCTGAAGAAGCAACTACTGGCCTGGGCAAAAACGGCAGATCACTCGTTGACTGTTACCCTGGGCGCCACAGCCTGACACTATTTCAACGACACTGCAGAGGAACATGAAAGTACTCGTTACCGGCAATGCCGGATTCATCGGCTTCCATGTCGCCAAGACCCTGCTAGAGCGTGGCGACAGTGTGGTCGGATTCGATAACGTCAACGACTACTACAACGTTCGCCTGAAGGAAGCCCGGCTGGCGCTATTACAGGAAACCGCAGTACGCACCGGTAGCAAGTATCTCTTTCTGCGCCAAGACCTGGCCGATAGCCAACAGGTTATGGCGTGTTTTCTCGAGCATGAGTTTGATCGGGTGATTCACCTCGCGGCCCAGGCCGGCGTACGCTACTCGCTGGAGAACCCCCACGCCTATATTCAAAGCAATGTGGTGGGCTTTACCAATATTCTGGAAGGGTGCCGGGCGTGCCAGACCCCGCACCTGACCTATGCAAGTACCAGCAGTGTGTACGGTGCTAATACCGTAATGCCTTTCAGCGAGCACCACGGGGTCGACCACCCGCTACAGCTTTACGCCGCCACGAAGCGCAGCAATGAACTGATGGCGCACAGCTATAGCCACCTGTTTGCGTTGCCCACGACTGGCTTGCGGTTCTTCACGGTCTACGGCCCCTGGGGTCGGCCCGACATGGCACTGTTCAAATTCACCGACAAGATCCTGAAAGGCGAATCGATCCCGGTCTTCAACCACGGCAACCACACCCGGGACTTCACTTACGTCGATGACATCGTGGAAGGCATTATCCGTGCCAGCGATAACATCGCAACGCCCAATCCCAATTGGCGTAGCGAAACCCCGGACCCTGCCAGCAGCTACGCCCCGTATCGCATCTTCAATATTGGCAATAACGAACCGGTCCAGTTGCGCGCCTACATCGAAGCGCTGGAAGCGTGTCTGGGCAGAAAGGCGATCATGGACCTGTTGCCCCTGCAACCCGGCGATGTGCCGGATACTTTTGCGGATAGCACGGCGCTGGAGCAGGCGGTGGGTTATAAGCCCAATACTAGAGTGAGCGATGGTGTAGACGAGTTCGTTGCTTGGTTCCGCGAGTTCTATCAGGACTGAATAGATAAATCCATGAGGAAGTAAGGGGATTCTTGATAACCCCCCACTTATCGAAAATACCGTTAGAAAACAGTGCCTTGATTCGGCGTGCTTTTCAGCTTTGCGGCGCCGCTCTGCAATTTTGCAGGGTTCTTCATGAAATGATTAATCTTGCAAAATTGCAACCTCAAGGCTAAACGAACAGATGCGCTGACTTTAACAATGTCGTGAATTTGCTTTGCTGGTCTGCAGTTCTACCAGGAATCGGTGAAACATCGAATCCTGCAAAAGTACTGAATTCCCTTAGCTTGCTTAAAAAGCTCCGCTCGCTTATTTATGAAACTTCTTATGTATCGCTGCGTTTTTCTTCAACCTGACGTAGTTCAGCTGACCTCTTTACAGGGAAAAATCTGCATGCAGAGCTAGGCCATGCCGTCAACATCCCTCCCTTGATCACATTCCTTTGAACACAGAATAGCTCTTATGAAACTTTTGATTACCGGCGGCGCGGGCTTCATTGGCTCGGCCGTGATTCGTCATATCATTGCCAATACCGATGACTGTGTGATCAATGTCGACAAGCTCACCTACGCGGGCAATCTTGAGTCATTGGCAGCGGTAAGTGTCAGCGATCGCTACGTCTTCGAGCAGGTGGATATCTGCGATCGCGCTGAGCTTGAGCGGGTTTTTGCTGAGCACCAACCTGACGCAGTGATGCACTTGGCCGCTGAGAGTCACGTGGATCGCTCTATTGATGGCCCAGCAGAATTCATCCAGACCAATATCGTAGGGACTTACACCCTGCTGGAAGTAGCACGCGCTTACTGGAGTGGATTGGCTCCAGAGCGTCGCCTGGGTTTTCGCTTCCATCACATCTCAACCGATGAGGTTTACGGTGACCTGGAAGGGCCTGGGGAGCTTTTTACTGAGAATACTTCGTATGCGCCCAGCTCGCCTTACTCGGCTAGCAAGGCGAGTTCGGATCACCTGGTGCGTGCCTGGCAGCGCACCTATGGACTGCCAACCTTGATCACCAACTGCTCTAATAACTACGGTCCCTATCATTTCCCGGAGAAGCTGATCCCGCTAATGATCCTGAATGCTCTGGAGGGTAAGTCGCTGCCTGTCTATGGCAGGGGCGAGCAGATCCGTGATTGGCTCTACGTTGAAGATCACGCTCGTGCGCTCCACAAGGTAGTGACAGAAGGGCAAGTAGGGGAGACCTACAATATCGGCGGCCACAACGAGAAGCAGAATATCGAAGTGGTACGTACGATTTGCTCACTACTTGATGAGCTGTCCCCGTCGGAGCACTCGCCTTACGCGGACTTGGTTACATACGTGACGGACCGCCCCGGACATGACCTACGCTATGCCATAGACGCTGGGAAGATCGAGCGCGACCTGTCCTGGCGACCCGAAGAAACCTTCGAGTCCGGCATACGCAAGACGGTGCGCTGGTACTTGGATAATCAAGAGTGGTGCCGTCGAGTGCAGGATGGCAGCTATCAGCGCGAACGACTGGGAACAGGAGAAGTAAAGTGAAGATCCTACTCCTGGGCAAAAATGGGCAAGTCGGTTGGGAGCTCCAGCGTTCGCTGGCCCCGCTGGGCGACGTTTTGGCTCTGGACCGCAACGGTATAGATGGTTTAACGGGTGATATCGCTGACCTAGAAGGGCTACGTGCTACCTTGCACAAGCTTAAGCCTCAGGTAATCATCAACGCGGCCGCTTATACCGCCGTGGACCGCGCCGAGGAAGAGCGTGACCTAGCTACCCTTCTCAATACCCATGCTCCTCGGGTGCTTGCCGAAGAAGCGAGTGCCCTGAATGCCCTGCTTGTACACTTTTCCACTGACTACGTGTTCGACGGCAGTGGTGAAGAGCCTTGGCAAGAAACCGATTCTCCCTCGCCGCTAAATCACTACGGTGCTAGCAAGTTGTCGGGAGAGCGGTACATCCAGAGCAGTGGCTGCCGCCATTTAATATTTCGCACCAGTTGGGTCTATGCCGCTCAAGGCCATAACTTTCTTGCCACCATGGCCAGGCTGATGCGCGAGAGAGATGTCCTACAAGTCATCCATGACCAGATCGGCGCACCCACAGGGGCGGAACTGATTGCTGACGTCACGGCTCACGCCATCAGGCAGACCCACTCGAGCACGGCTCTGGAAGGACTTTACCACCTTGTCGCTAGTGGTGAGACCAGCTGGCACGGCTATGCTAATTTCATCGCCGAATGGTTGCGCGAGCAAGGCATCGCGACCCAAGTAAGCCCCGAGCGCATCGAAACTGTACCGACGAGCGCTTGGCCTACACCAGCTATTCGCCCGCTCAACTCCCGGCTTGATACAGACAAGCTCGAAAGCGCCTTTGGCCTGAAGATGCCTTCCTGGCAGCAGGGTGTAGCTCGCGTACTCCACGAAACTCAGTAATGATTAAGGACCCGAAATGTCACGCAAAGGAATAGTATTGGCCGGTGGATCCGGCACGCGCCTCTATCCAATAACTAAGGGAGTCTCCAAGCAGTTGCTTCCAATCTACGATAAGCCGATGATTTATTACCCCCTTTCGGTGTTGATGCTGGCGGGCATTAGAGAAATACTGATTATTACTACTCGGGAAGATCAAAAAAGTTTTCAGCACCTACTGGGTGACGGCAGCCAGTTTGGTATTTCGCTTAGCTATGCCGTACAGCAATCCCCTGATGGGCTTGCCCAAGCCTTTCTCATTGGTGAAGATTTTATCGGTGACAACCCTGTGTGCCTAGTGCTAGGTGATAACATCTATCACGGACCTGGCCTTTCCAGTCAGCTACAAGCAGCCAACGCCCGGGAGAGTGGTGCCACAGTATTCGGCTATCGGGTCACCGATCCCGAGCGCTTTGGAGTGGTGGAATTCGACGAGAATCGGCGTGCTATTTCCATCGAGGAGAAGCCTGCTCAGCCGAAATCCCATTACGCTGTAACAGGCTTATACTTCTATGACAAAGACGTTGTGGAGATTGCGAGGCAGGTAGAGCCTTCCAACCGTGGGGAATTGGAAATCACTAGCGTCAACCAGGCCTATCTGAAGCGTGGAGACCTTAATGTCGAAGTCTTAGGTCGCGGTTACGCCTGGCTGGATACCGGGACCTTCGATTCGCTGCATGAGGCCTCGGGCTTTATCGAGACCTTGGAGAAGCGCCAGGGCCTGAAAGTGGCCTGCCTGGAAGAGGTTGCATACCGCATGGGTTATATCAGTCGCGACGCGCTTTTGGCTCAGGCCGATGAGCTAAAAAAGAACAGCTACGGCGCCTACCTCAAGCAACTGGCCGACAAGGAGATATGAGATGGAGGTCATTTCCACACGTATTACAGACGTAAAGTTAATAAAGCCGAGAGTCTTTGGGGATGCGCGGGGTTTCTTCATGGAAACCTGGAACGCTCGCGGTTTCGCAGAAGTCGGCATTGATGCCACCTTCGTGCAGGACAACCATAGCCGCTCGGTAAAGCATACCCTTCGCGGTCTCCACTACCAAATCAAGCAGCCCCAAGGCAAGCTGGTGCGGGTTACTCGCGGCGAGGTGTTCGACGTGGCCGTAGATCTGCGTAACAATTCCCCTACTTTTGGGCAGTGGGTGGGGGAGGTGCTTTCAGAAGCTAATCAATACCAATTATGGGTGCCGCCAGGTTTTGCTCATGGTTTTTTAGTTCTCAGTGAAGTCGCAGACTTTCAATATAAATGTACAGATTTTTACGACCCAAAGCATGAGCGGACAATCAAGTGGTCAGATAAAACGCTAGATATAAAATGGCCCTTACAGGAAGGTACCGATCCTTTAACATCCGATAAGGACGAAAATGGCTTAGCTTTCGTTGAAGCGGATTTTTATTAAGGTTTAAGTAATTTAATGACAAAATAAAATTCAAATTATAAGCTAGTAAACTTAGCAACCGACCTATAAAACGTAGGCGGTAGTAATTTGGCTCTATTTTTTTGCCTAGTCTAAAATTAAGTTGTTTATTGAAATCATAAGAATATAAATTTCTTCTGTCATCGACTCGCTAAACAGCTGGGAAAAAGCATTATGAAATTTGAGTATGTGATTATAATAACAAGAAGATATAATAATGGTTATTTTTAAATGTTAACAAAATTTATCGGTAAATATATAAATACTGATGATAAAAGAAGATTGGCCAGCAGCTTCATTTCGTTATCAGTTCTGCGTGGTTTTCAGTTTTTAATCCCTTTAATTACCCTACCTTACCTCGTTAAAACTATAGGGATTGAGAATTATGGGCGTGTAAACTTTGCCTTGTCACTAAGCGTATACTGTAGTGCAATAATTCAATATGGTTTTGGTATTACAGCTACTAGAGAAATTGCACGTAATCGAAGCAATCTTATTAAATTGCAGAAAATTTACTCGGCGACGATTTCTGCATCAGTAATCTTAACTTTAGTCAGTGTAATTCTTTTCAGCTTAATCGTATTCAGCTTTCAGGAATTTTCCAATCAGTTGAGTTTGTATTATTTTACACTCATGTATGTTGTGTTTCAAAGTTTGTTCCCAATATGGTTTTTCCAGGGCGTGGAAAGAATGAAGTACATTACTTTTCTTAGTCTTGGTACCAGCGTGATGTATTTACTCAGTCTAATTATACTTGTTACAAATAAGCAGGATTATGTTCTTGTGCCTTTGCTGCATGCTAATGCTGCGTTTGTTACTTATATTATATCAATTATTATTATTAAAAGGCAATTTCGTGTAAAATATGAGTTGCCAACCTTTGCAGAGTTAAAGCAGGTTTTTAAAGAAGGGTTTAATGCATTTATAAGTCAGCTTGCACCTAATATGTATAATAACTCATCGGTATTTTTGTTGGGTATATTCGCAAACAATACGGTAGTAGGTTTTTTTTCAGCGTCAGCAAAACTCATTGATGCGATTATTTCCCTTGCGCATATATTATCCAATACTTTTTTGCCATATCTCTCGCGAAGTTTAGAAAATCATGTCTTTTTCCAGCGAGTCATGATTGGGGTTGGAGCTACGCTAACAGGTTTAACTTTTATTACAGCCGAATGGCTAACAGAGCTACTGTTTAGCGCAGAGAACTCAGAAGTCTCTATTTATATTCGAGGGTTGGCAGTTAGCGTAATTTCGACATTTATTTTTCTTACCTACGGGCCTAATTACCTTATGCTCATTGGTAAAGATAAGATTGTTAGGAATATTGCCGTATATACTTCTCTGGCATTTTTTGCTATAGCTCTAATTATCATCCCGCTTTGGGGTATATGGGGTGCAATTGTGACATTGTCAGGTGCTCGTACTGCCATGGGGATTTTGCAATACATATTTTTTAAAAAATACAGAGGAAAAGGCCAAATATTATGATCGGGATATATTTACCAAGGGAGACGGATTTAAACTTACAGCCAGATTTGGCTGGTGAGTTTCCAGTTTATATTTATTGGCCGGAAGATAAGTCTTTTTTGTTGTATTCAAGAAGTATAGAAGATTTATTAGCAGACGAACGCGTAACTATGCCGTTGAAAGTATGTTATCAAGGGTTGTCATTCTTATTACAAAGTGGCGTGGTCCCGCCGCCGTGTACTGCGTACGTGGGTATATACATTCTTGGAATAGGAATTGAAGCCAAAATAACAACCATTGATGGCAAAGTAGAGGCTGCCTTTCACTATAACTTTCCATTTTCAAACGCGAATCGCCTTGCACCTAATGAAATGAAGCCAGATGAAGAATTAATTCTACAATTGCTTGCTGAGGCTACAGTTAAACGTATGACTTCATCTGCACCAAGTTTTTTATTTCACAGTGCAGGAAAAGATAGTAATAGTATTGCTTTAGCTCTAGCCGAAGCTGGTTGGCAGGACAAACTCTCTTTAATCACCCATAAGTCTAAAGGAAAAACAGATGAAAGTGAAATTAGCGCCAAAATTGCTGAGAAATTGGGCTTTAAACATCATGTCCTGCATGAGGTAGATTTACTGAAAAAAGAGCATGTGCAGGCAATCAATGATTATTTTGAAAGTGCCCCTTTTCCTTCTACTGATAATGTGACCTTAGCGTATCCACTTTATTCGCAGCAGCTGCCGAAAGTTAAGTCAGCAAATATTATCGATGGCATGGGGAATGATGTTTATATTGGGCACATACCAAATGGAAAAGAGTACAAGCTTCAAAGCATTTCAAAATATATAAAAAAAAGCCGTAGCCTGACAAACTATTTGAACTCTGAAAACAATCTTTCCGTTCTTGGGAGGTCACGCTCTGAGTGGACAGGCTTATCGGGACTATCATATTCAGATGTTAAAACAGTGTTACCATATGCATACGATGTTTCAAACTATTGGTTCTCTACAGACACAAATGAAGACTACTTGGATTTCAGGGCCTCATTTCGAGGAACCATAATAGATCAAGAAATATTTACTAGAAAGGCGAGGAACTTTGCCAGCTCTATTAATTCAAATCTTATTTTGCCCTGGGCTAATCAGCATGTCGCAGAGTATTTTTCTAAGTTACCCGAAAAATATGTCTTTGACCGAAAGTGCCTTAAAAATAAGCTTGTGTTGAGAACTATGTTAAAAAACCGACTCGGCCTTGATTCAGACGCTGTGGGAAAAATGAGCTGGACCTTCGATTCGTCAGAGGTTGTTCGAAAAAACTTAGTTTTTTTTACATCGGAAATAGAGTCATGCAAATTATGGGATCACTCAGCCCTAGTCAAGCTGCTAAATCGCTTTACTAATAAAATAAACCATGAAGGACGTCCGGGTTTTAAAGTGCGCAGTTGTATATACCGCCTCTATCTGATTAGCTCTTGGTATAATAGGAATCGTTATTTAAATGCTACAAGTCGCTGAAAGTTGTCTATCTTTACACTATCTGGACGTTTCACACCCACAAATCTGAATTGCAGTGCTTGCGGTTATTGTTGCGCGGGCGTGTACCCCGTTTCCCTGTTGCTTCAGTGACCTCCTCCAAAGCTGCACAAGCTATAGTGCAGCAGACAGGAGGACGTAATGAGCGAAGAACAATCAGGACCCGACAAGCATGAATCCGCCGTGGTCCTGGATATTTTCAATGACAAGACCACCGTAGCTGATGTGGCTAGACAGCCAGATTCGACGGCTTCCGAAGTCGAGAGATGTTTTGAGAAAGCCCAGCATAGTATAGAGAACGTTTCAAGGCCTGTTCCAAGGATATCCATAAACAGTACGAGTCCGAACTGTGCGACACAGAGAAGAGCTGGGCGAAGTTCATCTGCAGATTTAGCCATTAAAAAATAGAAGTCGCCTACCTGACGAGAATAACAACTCGCAATGTCGCCGTAGGCGGAATAGGCTAACAACGGCAATTCGGTATCGCTAACTAAACTCAGTACTCGGCAAGGCTTCTCGAGGCTGAGCGCTAATTACCTTCCCATAAAACGTCAGCGCTTGATTAATGCAGAACTGCAAGCGCGGGTAAAGCTGACCCAGGAACGCTTCTTCACGTATGGTTACCTACCGGTTGGCCTGTGTGATGAGTGAGAACCGCAAGCCGGTACAGCGCATCCTTGCAGACCAAGAGCCGGCAGGCGCAAGCGGCCCCACTGTTTTCGCTCTCGTGCCAAGAGTTTGCCTTAAGTGACCACGCATCTTGATAAGCGTGGACCAAGGATTTCCCTCATGTCAGGTGCGGCGAGGATCGTCTAGCCAACCTGGCTGTCATTATTGACTGCTGCACGCGCGAAATCCTTGCTTGGCGAGTATGGGACAAAGCCAGTAGCAAGAGGAGGGAACCGCGCTGGAAGAGGCCCTAAACCATCAACTCGGCGCTTTTGGACGGTACCTCAGCCTCTAGCGCTACGCTCGGATAACGGGCTCGCTTTCAGCTACCGGCACTACACGGCAACTGTGAAGGCGTATGGCATGAGCTAGGAGTCCACGACTCCGTACAGGCGAGCGCAAAATGGCCTCTTGGCACGCTTCTTCAGCTCGTTCAAGGAGGAGTGCATCTGGCATCATCGCTTCGAGTCGTTAGGCGAGCAAGAGCCGACATCAGCCACTAGGTCGGGTACTACTAAGGAAGAGCGGCCACATCAGTCTCTGCGCTATGTGCACCCCGTGCAAACACGGCATAGTCGCTTGAGGTGTGCAAACCAAGAGGATTACACTAATTGGATAGCATGCATGGCTTTTTACAGTCCGCCCGCTTACGCTTTATTAAAAACGAAGCGAAGTAATTTTTAGTCTTCAATTCGAGATAGTTAAGGTACGATTAAGCTATAGCGTAGCGCAAGTGGGTGCTGATCTAGCGCTTTGATTGGATCTGAATTGAAAGTATCATGCTAACATATAATGTAACTTGTTAGTAAGACGAGTGCAGAATTGAATTTTTTACGGAAAAAAAATGGTCGAGCTTGAAAATACATCTATCTTGAATAGTCCAGGAAAAAAAAACATACTGGTAGTATATACTGCCTTGTTTGGTAGTTATGACGAGTTACAAGATCCAACAGAAAAGTTTTCTGGATGCGATTTCGTTTGTTTCACTGATCAGAAAAACATCAAATCAGAGGTCTGGAGGATCCACTTACTTGATAGTAGTAGCCTAGCGAATAACCTTAGGAATAGACAATATAAAATGTTGCCCCATGTTTACCTTACTGACTATAGATATAGCATATATATAGACGCTAATATTAAAGTATTGAAAAATCCTTCTCTGCTGTTAGATCAAAGTCTTTTTCGCATAAATAACTTTATCGTGGCTAAGCATTTTAAAAGGCAATCTGTATTCCTTGAAGGCGCAGTTTTGCTTAGATCTGGCAGGGTCGGTTTTTATGAGCTTTTAAAGCAAACTATTCTGTATATTAAGTCTGGCTTTACTGGACAAGTAGAAATGGGAGAAAATAACGTCATTTTCAGAGAGCATGCGTCTGTTGCAAAACTTTCTGAGTTCTGGTGGCAAGAGTTTAAATCAGGGGTTAAAAGAGATCAGTTATGCTTACCTTACTGCTCGTGGGCATTGGGTAATAAGGTAGTTGCTTCTAAGTTGCTAAGTGCTAGGCTTGGTGATTTCTTTGCTGTGTCTCCGCATAAAGTTAAGCTGAATTCTCCGTTACACTATAAGATTGCTAGATTTATATTCAAAAGTATACCCTATTATATAATTTATAAAATAATGGTATTGATAAATAAATGATACTTCATTCAAGAATGCTGTTTATAACCTTTCCATTATCTCTTGTAGCTTGGGTATTGTTCTCCTTTTACTCAAGAGATGTACATAATTATTTAAACTATTACGAACTATTCGACAATATTTCATTAAATGACTTTCATTGGCTTGAGCCAGGTTTTGTATTAATAACTTACGCATTTAAGAGCTTAGGCTTGCCGTTTGGGTTTTTCTCCTTTGCATTAATATTTTTTTCATTACATGCAAAGTTATATATTATCAGAAATACTAGCCGTTTTTTGGCGCCCGCTTTGATGCTATACACATCTTGGTTCTTGTTATTACACGATTCTACTCAGCTTCGTTTGTCTTTTGCCGTTATTTTTTTTCTATATGGCTTGTATTTAGTTTCTGATGGAAAAGGTATCATCGCTTTTATATGTTTCTTGCTAGGAGGGTTGTTCCATTACTCCATAATTGCTGGGTTATTCCTTTTGTTCTCCTGCCTTGTTAAACGTACTTTACTTTTTTTTGTAGGGTCCCGCTCATATTTGGTTTTGCTTGTTATTTTTGGCATTGCAATTTATTTAATTAATCCCTTGGCTTATGTACTTGCTATTTTTATGGATTACCTGCCTAAGAAAGTGGCTTTCTACCTTACAGCTAGGTCAGAAATCAATCCGATTGGTGTCAAATATTTTGCTTTATTGTATTTATTTTTAACCTTTCTATATGTATCTTATAAAGTTCGTTTTACAAACATTGAGTGGGTCTCCTTGCATTGTATCGCCTTGGGTTTGTTTTTTAATCTTTCTTTAAGTTTTAACGTCACTTTGTCCGTTAGATTGAGTGATTTATTTTTTATACCTACGGTAATACTCGTACCAACACTTATCTCGGTAGTTGAAGAGAAAATATTTGGCTTTCTTGCTGTATGGTTGCTATCGGGAAGTATAACTTTTTATTATCTATTTATCATAGGTATATTTAATGTGTGACTATAAGATAGATGCTGTGGTGGTTACATATAAACCCAATTTTGAAATACTAACTTCACTTATTGATAGTATAAGCAATCAAGTCAGTTGTATATATGTTATAAACAATGGTACGACTCAGGCTTCTTACAAATTTAGTAACGTTGTTTGGTGCGACTTAGGTGAAAACAAAGGAATAGCACACGCTTTAAATGTTGGCTTGAGGATGAGCTTAGCATCGGGTAGTGACTTTGTATTAATATCTGACCAAGATACTATATACCCGGCGGGTTATATTAACAATATGTTAAGTAATACAAGCTCAAATGACGCAGCGATTGCACCCAGGTTTCACGACCAAGTTTCGGGTTCTTATTCCTCTTTCTATATATCTGGCCTGTCTTATTTTATTAAAAAGAAAGTAGATTATGGCCTAGTTGAAATAAGCCAAGCAATTTCCTCAGGACTAGTAGTGAGCTCTGATGTGATTAGAAACATCGGTGGGTTTAGAGAAGACCTGTTCATAGATTGGGTTGATTTCGAGTGGTGTTGGAAAGTAAAAAAAAATGGTTATAATATTGTTGGTAATGCAAACGTAATTATTGAACACCGACTCGGCGACACCTCAAAAAAAATTGGTAATAGAGAAATTGGCATTAGATCCCCTCTTAGGCATTACTATATAACTAGAAATGCCTTTTATCTTGCAATCTATTCTAATGATCTTTGTGTTAGATATCGTATAGTTTTGTTTTTTAAGTCCTTCCGTTATATTTTAGCTTTTCCTTTGCTAGTAGCTCCGCGTGCTAAGAACCTGAAAGCTGTTTTGCTGGGATTTCTTCATGGGTTGAAAGGGAAGTTAGGAAAGTTTGATTTGTATTAATAGCAATCTGTTTAGATGAAACATGTTGTAAATAACTCTGTTTGTCGGCTTGCTAAACAAAACTAATATGCGATAGTTGTTCCCTTGAAATTGCTTAGAAAATGTAGAGATAGCACAATATAAGCTTTTTTACAAACCCTTTTGAGTAATGAAAGGCTTGAACTGCGTTAAACGTAGTAAACTCTTCGAAATAATAAAATTTCCAAGTTTGTTTTGATGTAATTCAAAAAAAACAAAACACATATCCCGGAAAGGTCGATCAGTATAGCTATGGTTAACACCAGTTACCAAGCCATCCGCTGATGACAGCGCCCTATTGCGGCGCTTAAGTTTTAATTTAACGAGCGCTCCTGAGGCTAGATCTATTCAAATGTATATGGTTTCAAACGAATTGCACAGAGTCGCAGTCCTATTAGCTGCTTATAATGGTTTGGAGTGGATAGAAGAACAGGTATTAAGTATTTTGAATCAGGAGGGTGTACAGGTAACCATTTTTATTAGTGTCGACCTTTCTACTGATGGAACCGAGGAGAAGGTAAGTGAGTTAGCGAATAAGCATACTAATGTGATCATGTTGCCATATGGGGTTCGTTTTGGTGGCGCTGGACCTAATTTCTTTCGGTTGTTGAAGGATGTAGACATTACCGATTTTGATGCTGTAGCTCTTGCTGATCAGGATGATATTTGGTTTCATGACAAGCTTCAAAGAGCCTGTGCTTTAATTAGCTCAGGTAAATGCGATGTATATTCATCAAATGTAATTGCTTTCTGGCCGGACGGAAAACAAGCTGTAATTAACAAATCTCAACCACAAAAGCGCTTTGATCACTTTTTTGAAGCTGCAGGCCCAGGCTGCACTTACGTATTAAATCCATTTTCTGCAGCTGCTTTTAAATATTTTTTAATTGAGAAAGGGGACCGTCTTTCCGAAGTTGCATTACATGACTGGCTTGCCTATGCTTTTTGCCGTGAACGTGGATTTATATGGTTTATTGACCAAAAGCCTTCTATGCTGTACAGACAGCATGGTAACAATCAAGTTGGTATAAACAGTGGGTTGGCTGCTTACCGTAAACGCTGGCAGCTTATTCATCAGGGTTGGTATCGAACTCAGGTACTTACTGTAATTGAACTGGTTGCTCCTGCTAAGGTAGGGCTTTTTTCAAGCCGTTACTTTTTGTTAAGGAACTTTAATGAATTGAGACGTCGGGCTAGGGATCGATGGTTTACATTGGTTATCATCACATTTGGATTTTATTAGCTGTAGGAACTGATTTTAGCAATTGCCATTTTAAAAGTAGTGTCTACGTTGTAATTACGCGTTGACAGCATTTCCGTTAATCAAGTCTTACTGTCATTCTTGATGCTCTAGATAATAGTTGTTGGGCGTAGTTTCACTTGATATGCTTGCAGGGTTTTCTCGGTTCCATAGCTTGCGTGGTAGGATTTCAATGAGTCGCCTTTTCTGCTTACAACTTAATTTTATATTTTTTTCTTTGTATTGACATGGCTTATAGTCGAGTAATTGTTTTGCAGCGTTAAGCTTAATGCAAATAAATATCTAGCTACCGAAGCATCTATTATTCCTCGGCTTAACCCCATTTGACTAAGCTTGCACAAACTAGCTTACTACAGCCGGAACCGCTGGGCGGCAGTGAAGGATGAAAACGGGTCGCTATTGACAGTAACCGGGTGAAAACCTGCTTCTTCTTGGTGCTGAGCAGCAGTTGCCTGTTCGACGGACTACTGCGTAACGTCAATGCGGCCTACATGATGAGCTTGATCTAGTCTGCTGAACATACATGAACCGCATGTCTACCCGAACAATATCCTGGCTCGAGTGCTGACGCAGAATGCCAGCCAGACCCCGTACTGCCGTCTCAGTACTGGGCTCCGGGCGATTAAATTGTTAAAACAGTATAAAGTTCTGACGCTTGCTGAATCAGGCTAATTAGTACTAAGGAATTATTTTGATGACAAAACGCTTACGTTATGAGCGTCGACACTCGCGCTGGTATGAAACCCTTCTCTTAGGGTGGCCGTTTCAGCTCGTTATAGGAGCATTGGTGATTGGGGTACCAGCGTTGGAGCGATGGGGTTGGGGGTTCTGGCATTACCTCGCTCCAGTGCGTAGCAATACATTGCTGGCATGTGGTCTAGCATTTATTGGCATTCTCTGGACGCTACGCCGCATGCATCAGTTTCCGGGCGCACGCGTGTCAGCTTTTATAGCTCCCACTGTATCAGTAGCATATTTGCTCGTCGTAGCTGTGCTGTTTTTTACTCGTGAAGATTATACGCGCCAGGTGCTCTTTATGAGCTACCTGATGAGCTTAGGTTGGTTCTATTTAGCTTTTTTTCTAGGACGACGATATCGTCGGATGAAACTCGGTGTAGTTCCAGTGGGCCGAGTCGATGAGTTAATGCCCATGCCCGATATAGAACTGCGAGCCCTATTCCAGCCGGATCTAGCTGGAGTGCGTTATGATGGTATCGTTGCTGATTTACATGCTGATGAGCTAAGCCCCGAATGGGAGAGGTTCCTAGCCCGCTGTACGCTTCACCACATTCCTGTTTATCATATCCGTCAAATTCAAGAGTCACTGTCTGGGCGTGTCCGCATCGAACACTTGACAGAGAACGAATACGGCAGTCTCTTGCCGTCTCAAAGTTACCAAGGAATAAAACGCTGTATTGATTTATTAGCCGCAGTAACCTTATTACCCCTCCTCGCACCGATTATGCTTTTAACGGCTTTAGCCATCCGCCTTGATAGCCCGGGGCCTTCCTTGTTCGTTCAACAGAGGATGGGCTTTCGCGCTGTGCCCTTCAAGGTTTACAAATTTAGGAGTATGTATGTAGGCCAACGGGGCAGCGGCTTTACGGTAGGGGACAACGATCCCCGGATCACGCGTGTTGGCCGTTTCATACGCAAATATCGCCTCGATGAGTTGCCTCAGCTTTTCAATGTAATTAAGGGTGAGATGAGCTTCATTGGCCCTCGCCCCGAATCTATGGAACTTTCTGAATGGTATGAGCGGGATGTGGCATTCTTTAGCTACCGTCACGTGGTACGGCCAGGTATTTCGGGCTGGGCTCAAGTAGAGCAGGGTTATGCCGCTGAGGTCGATGGCATGACAACTAAACTACAATATGATTTCTACTACATTAAGCATTTTTCGTTCTGGTTGGATATATTAATTGCTTTTAAGACTTTTAAGACGGTTCTCACAGGATCTGGGGCAAGATAATGATTGTGCTGAGAGCCAGGAGGCGTCGTCTTGAAGATAGCTCAAACGGAGAGCATTCAACGCTCCTGGATGATTCAACCTATGGGTTAGGCGCTGCCAGCAGATGGTAGCTCCTATGATTTAACCTATCATCCTATTTCTTAACATTAGGCTTTAATTGAGTTTTATACCCTGATTTTATTTTCGTCTCGATCATGGCTCCTCATTAGTTCGGTCTATGTCCCTTGTACCAAAATGCTTATGTCTAAAAGCGTAACCTACTCTTGATTGGTCGTCTTAATTCAGCCAAGTGCTTTGTTATTTATTAAATATTTGATGCTAAGAAATCTAGAGGTGAGAATGAAGGTACTTATTACTGGCGTGGCCGGTTTTATTGGTCATGCCGTTGCAAAGCGTCTCGTTAGGCTTGGTCATCATATCGTTGGCATTGATAACCTTAATAACTACTACGAGACTTCTTTGAAACAGGCCCGCTTAGATAACCTTAGAGATTGTGATGAGATAGTATTTATTAAGATGGACTTGGTCGATAAGGATTCTATGACGAAGCTTTTTCAATATCATCAGTTTGATATTGTTATCCATCTTGCAGCGCAGGCGGGCGTCCGCTATTCTCTGGAAAACCCACATGCATATGCCGATACTAACCTAATAGGGCATTTGAATGTACTAGAGGGATGCCGGAATACTAACGTAAAGCATTTGGTCTACGCCTCATCTAGTTCGATCTATGGGATGAATGCCAAGCTGCCTTTCTCCGAAGCTGATAACGTAGATCATCCGGTCAGTTTGTATGCTGCAACTAAAAAAGCAAATGAGTTAATGTCGCACACTTACTCCCATCTATATCAAATTCCTACCACGGGGCTGCGTTTCTTTACTGTTTATGGTCCCTGGGGCAGGCCAGATATGGCTATGTTTAAGTTTACTAAGTGCGTCTTAGAGGGTAGACCTATCGACGTATATAATTACGGTGATATGTCACGTGACTTTACTTACATCGATGATATAGTGGAAGGGGTCATCCGGGTAATGCATGTAATACCAGAAGGAAACGAAGATTGGAATCCTATTAAGGCCAAATCAGATGGCAGTATTGCCCCCTATGCTTTATTTAATATTGGGCATGGCAGCCCGGTTAGCCTAATGGAGTTCATCAGGGCAGTGGAAGCGGCTACGGGGAGGGAGGCGATATGTCGGTATCTTCCAATGCAACCGGGGGACGTTCAGCGTACCTGGGCGGATACTGAAGGGTTACACCAAGCGACCGGATACCAACCCCAGATGGGTGTCGTAGAAGGCGCGCGCCTCTTCGTCGAGTGGTACCGCAGCTACTATCAAATTTGATTTCTAAACTCTTTTATTTAAACTTAGGACTTACATAAGTCTGCTACACGCAAACCAGCCAAATAGTCGTATGCGACAATGAACACAAGCGGTCGTCTCGATGAGTCGATGCGGCCGGTTCTGGATTAAGGACTTATGTCGCTCTATTGCAATTAAGCTCTCTGCGGAGCCAACACATCGCTGTGCAACAGCCCCAGCACATGAGCGTAATGCTGCAGCAAAGTGTCGGGGTCGCGATGACCTATCCACTTCGCTACCTGAAGCAACAGGGTACCTCGCGCCAAGGTATCGCTACCCTCGGCCCCGCAGAAGTACGCTAGAGTTGCCTGCAACGCCTCGTCGCAAAACATCCAGTCATGGCGGTGCTGCAGCTGCACACAAAACTCTGGGCGCTGAGCGGCGTGAAGACGAAGCAATGTCCACGACGCGGCGGCATGTCTCAGCCCATGAAAATCGATATCCTCACCCAGCACATAGCGCATCCACTCCATGACCGGCGTGATTAGTGAAGACCTTGTGTAGGCCTCAGGAGCATGGCGGGGTCCGAATAACGCGACTGCTGCCAACGACCATGCCGCACATTCCTTTCTTCGTTCCTCGACCCACCCCCTCATCGCCTTCACTACTGATGGCGGCGCCATAACATGTAGCGCCACCCGGCGACGAGCCGCAGAGGTTTTCCCACCTAGAATTTCGATCCAGCAGGTTGTCCTGCCCGGTTCATCCTCGTTCCCCAGCAACACATTATTCAGAGTCAGCGACAACACCTCGGACGCCCTCAGTCCTCCATAGAAACCAAGGGCTATAACCAGTCCCTTCATCTGGCGGGGATCCCCGTTGGGCACCCGATTCGTCAACGCACTCCAGACCGTCTGCATGTGATCGGGCGAGAGGATCCTGGTACGCAGTACGCTAGGGGCTAGCGGTGATCCACCGCTGCGAGGCAGGCTCACCCCATCGAGTTGTCCGAAGCGTTGGCAGAACACCAGAAACTGGCGGAACGTTTCAAAGAAAGCTGCCCGCGTCGCCGGCGCCCAGTGAGAGCCAGACTCCGCAACTTCCTGCAGCTCCAGTACAACTTCATCATCCCAATCGCTCAGATCCAGAACGGCCTCGTGCATCATCAGAGTGATCGGCGTCAGGCGCGAAAGTTTGGTTCGTGCCGAGCTGAGCTTATTCCCCTCAATACGCAGCTGGTGGTAGAGGAAGTGCAGTAGCCACTGCGGATAGCTGCCCGCATGGCCAATCAGTTCCACCAGCTGTTCCTCATACTGCTCCAGAATCCGCTGCATCGGCCTCACGAAACGTGTTCCGTTGACCGTGTCACTACCAAGATGCCGGACCTCGGCCAGGAATTGCTGCAGTATGTTTTTGACCCGCCGCGGCCAATCGTTGGGCAGGAAATCAGTGGCCAACAGAGATAGTCCTGCCGGCTGAGTCTGTTCCCCCAGCACGGGCAGGTTAGGGGCCTCGCTTCGGCTGGTAGTTCGATTAGGCAGCCGACCGAGCTGCTCCCCGGGGGCGTATAAATGAGCCGTGCCGCTATTTTTCAGTAGGGGCACAGGCGTACATGTCGGTAATGAATACTGGCGCAGCAGGCGTGCCCATAGGGGAGGAATACCCCTTAGTACGGGCACATACTGACTGGCATAGACCAGAGCGGACCAACTGCGTAAACGACTCCACCCGTTGCTGTCGGGATGGCTCTCAAGGGCCTTAAGACAGAGCTTCGTCGCGGTCTTGAGGCGGTTACGCAGCAGCCGTACCCGTTGCGCATGGTCCAACGTCTGATCGTTTAGCTCTTTAGCCAGCAACCAATGTGTTGGCTTTTGATCGGTTTCACGAGCCAGTATCGCCCGTAGCGGTACCCACACGTCATCAGGCAACCAGATTCGATAGTGGCCGCCATCCGGTAACCGCTCACCCGGGGCGGAAGGAATCGCCAGCCACCGCTGGTTCACATGCTGGCGGGTTAGCATCGCCAAGGTGCCGAGGGCGACTGTCTCGCCCATGCCCAGTCGTGTCATCAGGCGAACTGCCAAGACCAATAACCAGGCATCCTCGATGGCTGTGTGACGGCACCAATCCAGCAACCGTCGATCCAGTTTCGCCATCTGCTCACTGACCATGAGGGCTCGTCCCGTCGGGGGGAGCGCAGTGGGACGGTGGGCCAGGATGGGCTCAGGCATCAACACCGTTTGCATCCCGGGAATCTGGTTCAGGTGCTCCAGCACGCGGTTGACGCGTTTTCGCGCTTGACGATAGGAAACCGTGCGTCCAATGCTCTGGCGCCACTCGAACAGCCCACTAATAAGATGGCTGACGGCCTCTCGATCTAGAGACATTTCCGAAGCCGGAATATCGCCGAACACAGCCTCGAGAATCCACTGGGTGTCCTCAAGACTAGAAGGCTGCACTACAGGATTTTTATCGGCTTGCCACAGCGCGATCAGCCGAGCGGCATTCAACTGCTCCATGGCAAGATCTCCCATCTCAGGGGGCGGTAGCCACATTGTCGCAACCATTCGGACAACAGCCTGCGCAGCGCGGGCTGTGTGCCAATCGGGGCGGTGGCACGAGGCGCCGAAAGGCTGCGACCATCGCGAGCATGGCCGAGCAGCGCATCAACCTCCGCATCTGATGCGCGCTCCCGCAGCCAACTGGCCAACGAATGGCGTGTCACATTGCTGGCGAGGCCGGTTGTCTTCCTTAAAGACAAGGATTGAAGGTCGCTCCAGGTCATGTCACGCAGCACCCAGCGGCGACCCCGTTGCGGCGCGACCAGCCATGCTGGAGTGCTGAGCTGACTACTACGCTGGTCCTCGAACACCTGGCCCTGTTCCCGCAGGCGATAACATATGATATCGGTCCATCGCTCTAGGTGTGCCAAAGCCTTTTGGATTTCACTGAGTAGGGGAACTACACGTGACTCGATCCCGCGCGCCGAGCTCTTGTCGCGGATCCATTGAACTTGCTCAGCAAGGCGATTTTGGCTGGACGGCCCGATTGGCCGGGCGCCAGTCGAGAGTTGCCATGCTAATAAGTGATAGGCGGCAACAAGCTGATAGAGGGAGGCGAGACTTCCAGTCGGGAAAGCTTGGCCAACCCACCAACTCGCCACCTCATCGGCGGGTCCGGCCATCGCATCACGCAGTTCGGTAAATATCGCGGTGAATACCTGGGGAGGCTGCGCCACTGCGGAACCCATCACCGAACACAGCCTAAGCAGACTACCCGCCTGGCTATTCGTGTCATCATGGTCCAATACGGTTTTCAGCCCCAACGATTCCAGCGTGTCATCGAAAACACGCTGAATTTCTTGGCGTGCCAATTGTCGATAGGCCGCCGGCGCCGCGAGCGCTAACCCGAATTGACCGGCAAGGGTCGCAGCTGCCACATCGTCCCGTGCATGCGGGCGGCGCCATAACCAACTGGTGGCACTGATTCGGTTGGCGGTGGGGGTGATACCCGGCTGATGACGAAAATGCCTGGCAAGCCGCCTATTCAGACGTCCCCGAATCCCACGAAATGGCCGGCTGCCCGGCGTCGAATACTCGTGAGCCGAGAGCACACCTGCGAGCTTCGCCGGCAAGCGCAACCGTATCCACCGCATTTCAGGATCTGCACTGGCGCTGGGGCCATCCAACAGCTGATAGCAGAGCTCGCCGCTCGCCGAGTACCACAGCGGTCTATTTTCTGGCTCACTAGTTAACGCCACTGCGCCTGCCGAGCACACTGTCATCGTGAGTAGCCGTTTAACCGGAAGGCCGGTGCTCAGCAGAAGGACGGCGAACGTACGTTCCAGCGGCGATAGTGGTGCTGACAGGGCCTCGCGGACCTGCTCTGGTGTGAGTCTGGCCATATCTCCCACGGTGGCCAGTGACACTGTAGCTGCAGCTGCAATCCATTGCTGTACGAGACGACGATCATCCTCGGGGGTTAGCGCAGAAGCGGTCTGACGCTTAAGAACGGGTGGTTCACTGCTCTCATCGTCATCTTTGGGAGCGGCGGGGGGCGCGACTTGGCGCAAGCCGCACGGGGGATTCACGTCTACTGGAGTATTGTACTTTTCGCTTTCAGTAGGAGTGTCGTCTATTGAAGCCAGACGCCGTTGGGGTGGTAATGTTGCCACGAGCTGTTTCATACGCTCGTAGTGCCATGGATCAGTTTTTTTGCCTTGTTCTCTGGTGCCACCTTTTACCACATGTGGTGATTTTCGGATCAGCTCGCCTGGGCTGAGTTTACCCGCGCTAATGTCGATGAATGTGTCGTAAGCAGTTTGAATCAATAGGCGACGACTATAGAGCTTGTCACTTTCAATAGCAGCGCGGAAAAATTCCTCGGGGGTCGCGTAATCCTCTGCGGTCTCATAGCCCGCTTCGATGACCGACATTAAGACGTGCCGAACAGCTAAAAGATGGGTGTAGAAATTACTGCGAGATGTCTTGCGCTCTGTCGGCAGCTCGGAAAACCACTTGCTGATTAAGCGTCGTCCCAAATTTGCGATACGACAGGAAGGACGTCCAAGAAAGCGCTTGTTTGAAATGGCGAAGAACACCGGGTAAAACGTGCCCAGATTTTTTGGCAGCTGCGTCTCTAGTAGCCCACGTGCGGGGAGTGCGGTTACGATTTTCTCTAGTTCCTGCTTATTTTTATCAAGCTGATAAAACAAAGACGCTGTCTGCAGTGCGGTGCTGCAAAGCGGCGGCTGCGCATAACGAACGATCCGCATGACGCATTCTGCGTCATGCGGTGTCAAGTCGGCACGTTCAGTGAGCTGCTGCCAATCCCAATACAACTCGCGGGGGTAGGGGCGTTCATCAAGCATCCGCCGCCTCCATATCCAGCCCCCGTGAGAACTGTTCAGCCCCACGCGTTGCAGCCTGGTTAATTCGGTTCAGCGCAGCTGACAAACCATTATTATTCTGCGCCGGGGGTGTAACCTCAGCGGGCGGCGTTTCTAAAGGCTGGCCTGCGGCTTCAGCTACAGTTTTGATAGCGGTGCTCTTGTCTTTTACACAGGCAGCACGGATCCTGCCAAGTTCATGGTTAATTGAGCTCTCGCCGACAAGAGAGCCCATCAGCAGCCGGTAATGCCGTGGAGCCATTTCCTCACTGTCGAATAGATGATTTTCAATAATTGCTTTCAGAAGCGGATCCTGTTCAACGCGCTGCATCACACGCTTCCAGCTCGGAGTACGGCCTTCTTTCTTTTTATATTGCAAACGCTGAACGGGCCCAAACAGAAACGCAAAAAGTAATATTGTTTCGTCATTAATGCCGGGATCAATAATCCAAACGCGCAGACTGGCTGGTAACGCCGTCGCTCTGTGGCCGCGCTGATAGTCCAGTTGGCTAGCCACTGAGTCATGGTTCAAAAGCTGCTCACCGCCGCCCTCGCGTCTAAGCAAAATTGGCGGATGTGTTAGCAATACATCTTCTGCACCTGTATTCATTTGACGAGAGCTGGCAATAAGCTCGGAGGGTGCACGTGTAGCCTCCTCCATCGGGATTAGTAGTGGATGACCGGGTAAAGGGTGAATGTTAATCATGCTGCTTACTCCTCACGAAAACTGACTGGATTCCCTGCCAAGGGGATGAAGGCGATATTTTCGGAAGCCGAAAAAAACGGCAGTCAGTCCGCGCCAGGAGCGACGGGAGAAGCAAGAAACAGTCACGCAAACATCGGGATGCCAGATCCCCAATCGACAGGTCGTCTGGCATCACAAGGTTTCAAACGCGAGAATCAAGCTAAATCACGCAGGAGAATTCACAATCCATCGAGTGAGCGACAGAAAGTGACGATTATTTTCGGCGATGAAGCCGTAGGGGCACGCGCATGGACCGGAGTCGGAGGGCGTCATTCTGGGGTACGCAAGAAGCGTCTTATTCAGCAAGCTCGCCTGCAAAAGGCGGCTGGGAGTGCAACCCACGGAGTAGTTTGCACTTGGGACTATTTTTAATCGGGCTCAGTCAGTATGTCAAGCGTTTAATAGTCAGTTTCTTAGGCAACTCGCGAGATTTATACTATGAAAATGGCGCATCGCAGAGTCTTGCTGACTTGGACCCAGATTTTAGCATTGCGATAGGTCAGAAGGGCTCATTTACTATCACACGCTGGATGCCCTCGGTCTCGAACTGTCCAATGTGATTGGTCTTGCTCGTACCCCGGCTCATAGTCCTTCTGCTCCCGAATGAACTACTATAAAGCCCTCAGTCTGCTAGCAGACGACCATTCTATAAGCTCAATTAAGCTCAATCGATCATCCTTGTCTTCATACTTAGATAGTGTCCCAATCCCCGGCATGATCCTCGAATTCATCGGCGATGCGGATATACCTTTCAAAGGATTTCTGGTCTCGATGCCCGCTGACTCGTTTGATTTGGGTATCCGACTTACCTCTCAGATGGGCTTCGGTAATGAAGCCAGCCCGGAAACTGTGTGGGCTAAAACCCTTATCGGCCAATTTAGCCCTCTTCAAGGCACGCTTCATTCGTGTGTAAAGCGCATGATCGGTCATGCGCCCGGCACCTAGACGACCCGCGAGGCTGATGCCACGAAAGATGGCGCCTCGCTGAATACCACTGGCCTGGATCCAGGCTTCCAGCAGGGCAACGGGACAGAACGGTACATCCGCTGCAGCACGCCGAATGCTCTTGGTCTCGACCCGTCCACTCTGGTTGGTCTTGCTATGATGGAGCGTGATGATGATGCCTTGCGGCTTCCACTCGATATCTTGAAGTCCGATGGCTACGACCTCGCTGCGCCGAAACGCTCCATAAAAACTCAGGGCAAAGGCCGCACTGTCTCGTAGGTCATGCAGCGTATTAGGGTCCATGGCAGCGAGTAGAGTAAGCAGATCCTCAAGCCTGAGCGCGGGCGCGGATGCCTGCCGCATATCCCGGGTCCGCTTGATGCCTCGCATCACGCTGCGTACGGCCATGGTATGGACCGGCGAGGGCAGGTTCATATAGCGGTGCCACATGTGCAGCGAATTGGCATATCGCTCAAGGGTCGCCGGTTTTTTTCCCAACAGATTCTGTTGCGACAGATAATTGGCAATTTCGGTGTCGGTTGCCGGCAACCTGCCACCGGCCTGACGGTACACTTTCAAATCCGCGCGCATGGCACGCACCGTATTGGGCGCGACACTATTGGCGAGCAAGCGCCGCGCCTCTGGTGATAAGCCTTCATGGATAGTGGGAAGGCCATGTCGATGTTCGAATGGCTCAACGTCCAACTTGCCTTGAGCGCGGCCTCGGGTCCGTTTTCGTTTCATGTGTCGATGCCCTGATATCTATACAGTTATTTAAGCTACCAGTTTTGCGTGTACAGGCCGATCCCTACCAGCGATCCTTGGCCAACCCATGCGATGCCTGTGAAGGCGACCTGTAATGCGTCGGTTCAGGATGGCTTGGGGTGGGGTAGCTGCAGGGCAATCAGACGGGCTATAAACCGAGTCGAAAACTCAACGTCAGGCGCAACCTGCGTACCTAGCGTGGATAGGCTCCCAAAGGCCAGCTGCTGTGCGGAATAATCAGGTTTGAGAATGCCGTCCTGTTGAGCGCGCAGGAGCGGCTCTTCCTTGTCTTCCTGAGAAGGCGCAGCATTGGAGTTTGTGGAGGCGGCCGAACCGAGATCCGGACCATCGTCTCCCGAGGAGGAGGAGGAGGAACCCGCCGGCAGTGATACCTGGGCCAAATCATCCGGCAGGTCTTCTGTGATGCGACGCGCATAGTGACGCAGACTGGGTTCGTTGAGCGCATAGAGATAGCACGCCGCGTCGTCGTCGCCTTTGCGGCGGATAATGCGGCCCAGCACCTGGCGAAATCGCTGTTCCGTTCGAATGTGGCTGAGATAGCAGCATACCTGTAGGCGAGGAATGTCTACCCCTTCGCTCACCATCGCGACTGACACTAGCCAGGGCGCAGTGGACTCACGGAACTCTCGTAGCCGTTTGTGCGCACCGGGCGAGCGGCTGGTGACCAGGCAGGCGGTCTCGCCACGATCCTCCAGGTGTTCGGCAATCTCCTCGGCATGGTCAATATCCGAGGCCACGACGAGCCCGGCAGCAGCCGGGTCATGCTGACGTAGCTCACGAAGCTGCTGGCAGCTACGATCCAGGAGATGGGCCATCGGCTCACTATGACGGAGCAACTGGCTGTAGTGCATGGCGGGATGGCGTAGCAGGTGAGGGATGCTGTGGTAATGGTGAAGCTCCTGACGACCACTGGCGGGGTGGTACGCCGTGAGCTGTATCGCCGGATTGTCGATGAGCTGCAGATGCGGCAACCGGCATACCTGGTCTCGAATCGCCTCTGATAAGGAATACACAAAATCCGGTTCGAGTGCTTGAGTCACCATCGACTCATCATGATGATCAGCTTCGTCTCGTGAGCAGCGCTGCCCCTCTGTGTCTTGTGCACTTGCCACATATCGAAGCAACGGAAGGCAACTGCCATCAGTTCGCCACGGTGTGCCTGATAACGCCACGGTGTAGTGAACGTGGCGTTCCAAGGCCAGCAATGCCAGCCCCCAGGAATTTGCGGTGTCGGCCTCTTCCTCAGCGCGACCAGCGGCATGGTGACTCTCGTCCCAGATCAGTAGGACCTGAGCACGTTGGCAAAGCGCTTTCAGCTCGCCCAGACGATGGCTCAGGGCGTGATAGGTATAAGCAGCCCCGGCGGCACCCAGGCGTCCATGCATCGGTTGCCCAGTGACATGACTGAGCGTCTCGATGGCGCGCTCGACCACTGCCTTGGTGGGACCGAGATAAAGTACGTAATCGACCTCACCGCGGGACATCAGCTCATTGACCAATACCGAGGCCATCAGCATCTTGCCGGCACCCGGGGTGGCTTGGCATAAAAAATGGGGCGTTTCGGGGGACAGGGATTGCAAGGCCTGCTGAATGCACCGGATTTGCCAAGGACGCAGCGGAGGCAGCGCGTCCTGTCCAGTTATGACCTTCGAGTTGATCGGACTCATGCGAGCTCCTCCCGGCTTGCCAGGGTATTGCGCAGCCGGATATTGGCATCCAGCTGCCCCTTAAGTTCGCCACCTCGCTCCAACGCATTCTCTAATAGCGGCCCAATCCGGAGCTGTTCGTCCGGAAAGCGCTTAAGGAGGTGCTCATAGTGATTTGCCTCGGCCAGAATGGCCTGCATCTCGGCGCGCAATTGCTTGCGCTCAGTATCCAAATACTCAGCGAGTGCCGGTGAGAGAGGGGTGGTGAGATCAGGCGCAGTAGCCGCCGAGGTCGCTTGGGGCGCTGGGATCGCCTCTAACTGCAGGCGATACAACGGCCGGTTCTTGCCTTGGATGCCAACGCGCTGTGCAAGGCCATCTCGTTCCAACACATTGAGGCGATCCCGGACGCGGTAACGCAGCAGAGCAGGATCAAGCTGCTCCAGTTCAGGAAGTCGCAGCAGGGCATTTCTAGCCTCGCTGATAGTGAAAGACTGTTCGGTTTTTGCATAGGTCAGCAGCTGATGATCCAACGCCTCAGCCACCATGCGGTTGATGGCTTCGTTCGGGGTGGACTCATCGTATGTAAGTGCAGATTGTGCGTCAGCTGCGGGCGGGGTCAGTGTGGGCTGCATCATTCGCTCCCCTCCCGCAGGGCATCGCACACGTCGAGATCGGCGGCACGAGCCAACGCCTCAGCCTGACGCATGTGAATACAGTAGCGATGATAGCGAACATGCTTGCTGCTATTGGAGGTGAGGGCGGCGAACGCCATTGCTCGGTGGGCGGCAGCACGCGCAAGGCGGCTGCGAAGAGGGGACACGGTTGATTTAACCATTGGAAGAGCTCCTTTTGCTTGGAGCCGACCCCGCTGTCGCCAAACAGTTATGGGGGCGGCCGTACGCGGGTTGGCGAACCGGCGCAAAAGGAAACCGGCAGACCCGAAGGTCTCCCACGCACGACCGCCATAGTCATGGCAGGCATAAGAAAAGCGCCAACCATGGTAGGGGCGCTTGTGCGCCTTTTGCATTCCGGGTCGCCAAACCCGATCGAGTAATTTGACTCGACATCAACAAATTATCAGCAGGGGTAATGCTTGTAAAGCCCGTTGAACCTTGTCGCCGGGCTCCAGACGACGGGTTTGCTAGTGCTTAATTAATAACAAACAGCCATGCCATTATATTATGCCGAATTATTGTTGGAAGTTTCTTAGTTGGGGACTTGTGGCACCAGGAGCTGAATCACACCAAGCCGTACCTGGCCGTGAAAAGAGAGGGGGACAGTGGCGCCTAGAATCCCCATATTGGTAGCTGTGGTCGTCTCGGCGGCAACATAGGCCAGGCCTTGCCACATGGCCATCCCTAGCAGACCCAAGAAAGCCAGTTTTGGCAGCTCGGGACGAATCTCGCTTCGCACACGCCATAGCAAGGCAGCACGAAGGGTGACAACACGGCTAGAGCCAGTACCCAGCGATAAAAGACAATAGCGCTCGGCGCGATCGCGGTCACGGCAAGTTGGTTGATTGACATGTTACCCGACCAGATCAGCACGGCACCCAGTGGCGGAAGAGAATACAGCAGTGGCATGGCCGATCCTATGCTGTCTATAGCTTCATAGATAACCGCAGCACGTTGGTTCACGACGTGAAGCAGGAGGGCCAGCACTGGCCCTCACCCGTTAAAGGCACCAAATGGTGGACTGCTTGCCGGTCGGAAAAGCAGTAGAGATATATCCTGTAAGCTCAGAAAATTCTCTACTGCTTATTCGTTACTAGCTATACCCGCAGCTTACTTACCGCAGCAACGCCTTTAAATCTTCATGGAGCGCGTCGGGAATCTCTACCCCCTCGGCTTGACTACGCATGCGTGCTTGGTATCGGCGTTGTGAGGGTAGACGCGCGCCCTGCTCAGCAATGCTATCAAATAACATCTCGGCACGTTGCAGGCTCGACTCGGTCCGGTCGCCTAGAAAACGACGCGGATCAAAGGCGAGGATGAGTTCGCCGTGATAGGGGAGAGCTTGGCAGCCAGCATCCCACTCCAAGGATTCCGCGCTAGTGAAATCGTCGATCATCGGGCCGGCGATCAGTTCGATCATGGTCGCTAGAGCCGAGCCCTTGTGGCCGCCAAAGGGCAGCATGGCGCCTTTATCAAGCACTGTGGCGGCGTCATTGCTGGCTCGGCCCTCGCCATCCACCCCCCAGCCAGTAGGTATCGGTACTCCATCGCGACGATGCAGCTCAATATCGCCACGGGCAATGGCACTGGTGGCGAAATCGAAGATGTAGGGTGCTTTGCCAGGGCGCGGCCAGCCAAAGGCGATGGGATTGGTACCAAACACAGGAAGCCTGCCGCCTGCGGGCGCCACCCAGGCATGGCTAGGGTTGCAAGCCAGCGCCACCAGGCCTGCCTCTGTGAGTTGCTCGATTTCTACCCATAGCGCCGAAAAGTGCACGCAATGATTAATCATCAGCGCCGCGAGGCCTTGCTGGCTGGCTTTATCGATCAGTAGTGGCAAGCCGGTACGGAAGGCCAGCGGTGCGAAGCCACCGCCGGCATCTACTAGCACGATGGCGGGGGCTCGATCGTGGGGCACTGGCTTGGCATTAGGTACAACCTTGCCGGCCTTTAGGGTATCGATGCAGCCCAGAAGGCGGTAGAGGCCGTGGGAGTGACATTCATCGCGCTGTCCAGCGACGACGGTGTCCGCCACCGCCTGCACCTGTGCAGGGCTGAAGCCGTGCCGTTGCAATATATCTTGAGAAAGCTGTTCGATTTCATTGAGACTGAGCCGCGCCATGGGACTCTCCTGATAGAGTGCAAGCTGTGGTGAAAGTGGAGTGTGCTGCGTCAGGGAGAGACCACTAGCGCGCCGCCGATAAGAATGCCCGAGACGATCAAGATGATGGCACAGAAGCCCATGATATCGCGCGCCTTGAGCCCGGCGATGGCCAAGGCAGGCAGCGCCCAGAAAGGCTGCAGCATGTTTGTCCAGCTATCGCCCCAGGCGAAGGCCATGGCGACTTTACTGATATCAGCATTGAGCGCCTTCGCCGCTTCCATTAATACGGGCCCTTGCACCGCCCACTGACCGCCGCCGGAGGGAACAAAGATGTTGATGAATCCCGCGGAGAGAAAGCTCAGTACGGGCAGGGTAGCCGCAGTGGCGTTATCTATGAAGACCTCAGCAATGGATGAGGTTAGGCCTGAGGCGCTCATCATACCCATGATACCGGCATAGAAAGGGAACTGAATCAGCACGCCGCTGGTACCGGAGATACCTTCTTGCAAGCAATCGAGGTAGTGGCGAAGGCTGCCGTGCAGCAAAATGCCGATGAACAGCATGGCGAAAATAACAACATCCAAGTTGAGACCGCCACCATTGGCCAATGCGTAAACCGCCAGGGCGGCAAGCCCCATTATGCTTATCAATCTAGCCAGCCATACTGAGCGCTCCAACCGCTGGGCGGGACGTATGGTCTCCTCATTACGTTCCTCACCTTGGCGGGTCGGCGGCGTTTCTGGCACCAACTCTTGCAGTGTCACTGGCGTGTCGATGCCGCGCATCATGAGACGATTGGTCAAGGGCAGGACGATCAACAGCGCGGCGACGATCAGCAGGTTAAAGTTGCTGAGCAGCGTTTGGCTGGTAGGAATAAGACCGACACTCTCCTCCAGGAAGTGGCCTGGAGTCGCTAGCGTCAACGGTACCGCACCGGAGAGCCCGCCATGCCAAATGAGGAAGCCGGAGTAGGCACTGGCAATCAGCAGCCGGTAATCGACCTTCGGCACTCGCCGTGCTAACTCCCGGGCAAGGATGGCACCGATCACTAGGCCTATTCCCCAATTAATCCAAGTGGCGATTAGAGAGATCAGCGTGACCAGCATGATGGCTCGCTCCGGAGTCCGAGCGTAGCCGGCAATGACGCTCACTAGTCTTGTGAACAGCGGCGCCTTGGCAACGATGAAGCCGGTAAGCAGGATCAGTGCCATCTGCATGGCGAAAGTGTGTAGCATCCAGAAGCCGCCCATCCAATGGTCGAGCATCGCCACGGGGCTCTGCCCTTCAAAGACCATGCCGGCGAGAAACACCGTCAAGGTGATTAGGGCCACGAGCACAAAGGGATCGGGCAAGTAACGATCGAACAGCCGTACACTAAAGTTGGTAAAAACTTTTAGCATTATTATCGCTCCAGGGTTGAAAAAAAGGGTCAGGAATCAGGCATCCAGAGTGAGATCAGTAAGAGGAACCGACTGGCAGGTTAGGCATTGGCCATCCTCCGGTGATAAGCCAGCAAGGGAATATGATTCCCCCTCCAGCAGGTTGAGCGCGCAGCTTTCACATTGACCAACCCGGCAGCCGCTGGGCAGGCTCAGGCCATGCTTTTCTGCGCTCTCCAGCAGGCTGCCGTGCTCTGGATGCCAAGTGAACTCGCGCTGAGAGCGTGCCAGCAGTACCTGCCGAGGTTGTATGTCGTTCAGCGCTCGTCGGGGGGGAGCGGCGAAGGCCTCGTGGAAGATTTCGGTGGACATCGCGCCCTGGGTTTCTAGCAGTTCGCGCAGGGCGTCCATCATGGCGCCAGGGCCGCACAGGAAGAACCGCGCGCGCCGCTTTACCCAGCTAGCATCGAGCAGTTGACCATCGACAAACCCAGCATGATCGAACGCTTGAGCCGCGATATCAGCCGCGCTGGGCTCGCTATAAAGCGTGACTACACTTAGGCGCGGCAGGGCGCGCTGCAATTCGTCGAGCCGTTGGTTGAAGGCGTGGCTCTTACTGTCACGGTTGGCATAAAAGAGGGTAATTTCGGGCATTTCATTTTGCATGCCTCGCTCATAGAGAGTTTCGAGCAACGCAAGGAAGGGGGTGATGCCAATTCCACCCGCAACTATGATTATCGGCTGACGGTGATGCAGGGGCAGGGTGAAGATGCCACTTGGCATTTTCATGCCGATCTCCATGCCCGGGTACAGCTCATCATGGATATGTTGTGAGACACTTGTCGCACCCCCATTGCGGGGGGATCGACGCACACTTATGCGGTAGCGCGCCGTCGTAGTCATGCTCGCAGGCGCAGGGCCAGAGAGTGAGTAGGTGCGTTCAACTTGCTCGCCGGCGATGGCAAAGCAAAAGGTGGCATGCTGTCCGGGGAGATACGAAGGGAGTGGCCCTTCATCCAGTGGGGCTAGCCATAGGGATACGACATCCTCGGCCTCCTGGGTCTTGTCGACGATCCGCATGGTGCGCAAGCCACTCCAACGCGTCCCGGGAGCCTCCAGCGGGCGCAGCTCACAAGGTGCGCTACGTAGTGGCAGGGCCCCGCTTACTGGGTCACGCTTGCGGGTAGAAATCACCGCGTTGACGTTGCTGGAGGTAGGGCCATGTAGTTCATAGCTGGGAAGTCCCAGGTCTTCGCACGCTTGCCACCAGCCATACTCAGCTACCACAAGATCGTCGCGCAGGCTCTCGTCCAGTTGTACACGTAGCCGGGCGCTGCCTTGCTCGCCAAGGACTTCCGCCCAGGCGCCTTCCACTAGCCCCTTGCTCTGGGCCAGTGTCGGGGAGATCGATACGCTCGGCTCGGGTGCACGACGGCGCAGGGATACTAATTGGCGCTGCTGAGAATGGCAGTAATAACCGTTCTTCACCGTTATCAATGTAAAGGGACGCTCTGAGCGAGTTGCAGGGAATGGCGGCACGTGACGTGGGACGCCGGGGTAGCCGTGCTCAGCCAGTGTTTGGGAATAGAATTCAACGCGACGGCTAGGTGTGGTGAAGCCCTGGCAGTGTCCCTGTTCGTTAATGGTTGCGTGATTCTCGGACAACTGTTGCAGCGGTAGACGGATCCCCGCTGGGTGTCGGCGCAGCGTAGCGACGTCTAGCCCCGACGGGGCGAGTATATGGTTCCACCCTCGTTCGATGTCGCCATGGAAGAAATCCTCTTCCATGCCTAAACGGCAGCCGAGGTCTAGTGCTATCTGGTAGTCAGCGCGGGATTCGCCACGTGGGGTAATCATGGCGGGGCGTAGCTGCACATGACTGGCAGCCTTTGCATTGATTTCGAAGCTGGTGCGTAATCCTTCACGTTCCCATGGCGTACTGACTGGAAGCAGGATGTCCGCATAGGCATTGGTAGGATTGTGGTAAAGATCGCAATGAACATGAAAGCTGAGCTTCGACAGCGCTCGTTTGCCGTGTTTTGGGTCGGGCTGTGAAACAAGTATGTTGCTGCCGAAGCAGAACAGCGCTTCGATGGGGTAAGGCGCACCGCTTTCAATGGCTGTATAGACATCCTCTGCCGTGACCCAGCCGCTCGTCGCAGGGCCGAGAGGGCGCTTGTCGAGTCCCAAGGCCTTTTCGCGCTGTCCCGCTGGCATCAATTCCAGGTCATTGACACGATTGACCGGTGGAGTATTCCACCGCCGGTTGCCGCCCGGGCGGTCGAAGCTGCCAGTCAAAGCATACAACGTGGCGATCGCACGCTCCGTCTGGGTGGCGTTCGTATGGTGGCCTATACCGGTCCAGCTGTGGTAGCTAATGGCATCGCCCGCCTTGGCGATTAGCTCAGCAGCTTGAACAATCTTCTCAGCATTCACACCGGTTTCGGTCGACGCCCGGGACAGCGACCATTCTGCGCAGGCCTTGCGATAGTGTTCCCAAGCGGGGCGGCAGCGAATAGGCGCCGAGCCCTCAAGGTGTAATTCATATTCCCCCTCCAAAGCGAGCTGGGCGGCCGCAGCCTCGGAGGAGGGGAGGCGAGTGTCCAAGCTTATGGGCTTTCGGCGCTCGGTATCCCAAGCCATGAAACACTCGCGATCGTGGGGATCCCTGACCAGGCGGCCGTTGGCCTCATCCACCAGCAGGACGGCATTGCTCCAGCGGCGCACAAAGCTTTCATCGAAGCGACCTGTGAGGATCAATTGGTGGGCCAAGGCGAGTGCCAGAGCACCATCCGTACCCGGGCGAGGCGCTAGCCACATGTCGGCTTGGCGAGCATGGGAGGTTTCGCGTGGATCGATAACCAGCAGCTGAGCGCCGTTCTGTTTTCCCGCACCCAGCTCGCCTGCCTGGGAGAGCCAGACATGAGACGGGTTATGTCCCCAAAGAATGTTGAGCCGCGCATTGGCATAATCGGCGTTGGGCATGCCGCAGCCGAAGGTGAATGCGTGGGCGACATCTTTATGCCAGTTGCAAATCTCAGTGCCGTAAATGGTATTGGGACTACCAAAGCGGCGAATGAAGCGCTCCACCCAGTCAATACTATCGGACATGGGTGTGCCGCTGGGGGTCGTAACGGCAAAGGCGACACGCTCCGGACCGCGCGAGCGTATTTCTCTCAAGCGGTTAGTAATCTCATCTAGTGCCTCGTCCCAGCTGATACGTACCCAGCCAGGATCGCCGCCATCCTTGGGACGGGTTCGCTTGAGCGGGAAGAGGATGCGCTCAGGATGCTCAATCAACTCAGGCGCGGCGCGGCCCTTGGCGCACATACCTCGCCCGGTGGGGTGGTCCTGTAGCGGTTCGACGGCAATGAGCCTGTCATCCCGAACGTGATTGAGCGTTCCGCAACGGGAGCGGCATAACGTACAAAAGCCCGGGATCGCTGCTGCCTTTGCCATGATTCACTCGTTGGGCTGGGTTTCCAGTGAACCTACCATTGCCTCGACAAAACAAGCTAATATCTATTTTGATTACCTTGGCATAGGCTTTGTCTATATGACATTTCAGCAATTGCGCCATTTTATCGCCATTATCGAAACTGGTTCCCTCTCCCAAGCGGCCAAGCGCTGCTATATCTCCCAGCCCTCAATGTCGGCCTCGATCAAGGCATTAGAGCAGGATCTTGGTTGCGGGCTGTTCACACGCCATTCGAAGGGATTGCTACCTACCGCCGCGGGGCAGGCCCTGCAGCAACATGCGGAGCGCATGTTGCGCGAGGCACAACAGGCCAGGGCGAGTGTGCGCTCGTTTCCGGCTGAGCTGAGCGGTACATTGCGTCTTGGGGTTACGGAGACCATATCTGCTTACATGCTGCCACGCCTGTTTCAGGGGCAACTGGATTACCTGAGCGGAGTTCGCCTTGAGGTCTCTGAAAGCAGCATCAGTGAAACCCAACGACGATTGCGTGCCGATGAGATCGATATCGGCCTGATGGTTATTGATAATGTACCTCCAGCGGATGACCTTCATTGTGAGAAGCTGTTTGAGACGCCACGGCGCTTATGGGCTCCGACCGGCCATCCGCTGATGCGTCGCAGCCATGTCGAGTTAAGCGACGTATGCGAATATCCCTTCATTCTTCTAGAGATGGATGACCATACAACTACTTGGGAGCGTTATTGGCAATGTCAGCCTCACCGCCCTAAAGTCGAGTTGCGCAGCCATTCTATCGAAGCGGTCCGCAGCCTTGTGGGCATGGGAATCGGCATCACAATTCTATCTAGTCTGGTGTTTCGCCCGTGGTCGCTCGAAGGGGATCATATTTCGAGGCGGGAATTGGCTGAAGAGGTTCCTGGGATGAGCATAGGCTTGTTAAGAAAAACCGGGGGTACTGCTGAAGTGAGCTTCTTTATCGACCGTTTGAAGGGGCTCGTTGAACAGAGTGGGCTCTTAGAGCGCTGAGGAAGGCTAAATAAATCAGTCAATGTGTCAAATGCGTTGACACGCACCTGGCGATACTGCAACCGGGTGAAAAGAAAAGGCAAGGTGCTACTGTCGACGTGATCGCCATCAAACTGCAGCAGGGTCTTGAAGACATCTAAGATCAGAACGGGGCGATCGGTAGTGATTCTGCTGACCCAGGTCGAAGCCTACGAAGCGAAGCGATTACCGTGGACCTAACGGATCCCATCGAGGCCATCAGGTTCCGCATGGATCAGGAAGGGCTTACGCCAAGGATCTGGAGCCGGCGATCGGTAAGCGCAACCTGACCTTGGCCATGGTCTGGAAGCTCCACGAGATGTTCTGGATTCCGGCAGAGAGCTTGATCAAGCCACCTCGTCAAACACATGAGATGAATGCAGGCCTCTACTGCCAGCAGCAGGAATCGACGAAGCTATCTAGGGGCGCCCTAGGCTATCCCTGAGCGTCGCATGGACCCCTTTTTCGCCGCCAGTGGCGGCAAAGTATCAAAAGGTTGGGCTAGGGGGTATCGGACCAAGCTCACTTTTTGCTGAAGATATATAAGCAAAAGAAAAAGCACCATGAGCGCGATCCGCACGACACTTGCAGCTACGCTTGCCCTATCAACAGGGCAACGCAAGGTCCCGAGGGAGCTACGCCAAGAACGCTCGGGCAGGACGCCGCGAGATGGTTGAAGCGTAGTGGTGATAACCCGCCGGTGGGTTCTCGCGATCTTGCGGTTGTCCTGTCATCTTTCCTGCTCCGTCAAACCTGAGGATAAAGCCGTCGGTCAGCCGGAAATGACTCACTGGACAGAACCGCCTTGCCTGCATCGGGATATAGTGGGTTGAAGAGATAGTTCATGTTGTGCGGAACGATGGAAGAAGGCACGCGAAGCAGAAGAGACTCTCCAGCGGCAAGCCAATCGTCACCAAGGCGCCGGGTGCTGTTCAGGTCATCGCGCCAGTTCGCATCCAGTTCAACCGTGAGGGCGCTTCCCAGTGCGTCCATCGGGAGATCCAATCGAAGCAGCGTGAATGCCTTGGGAAGTTCGTCTGGTGCCCCTTCCATGTGCACCAGAATTTCAAGCAGACAAATGGCTGGACAGTCGCCAAGATAGACGATGGGTCGGCCCTTGTTATGCCAACGCCCTGCCACCTTGGTGCCGCCAATGCCCGAGAGATCCTGAAATTGAGAGATCCGCCAGAGACTGCCTTGGGTCATGCTACGTACCCATGGCGCAGCTGCTCCAGCAGTTCCTCAACCGCCTGGTAGCCGGGAGTCGTCTTGACAGCTTCTAACGCATTTCGCCCGTCTAGGGCTCTGCGAGGCTTATTCAGCCACGCGGCCGCTTTGTCCTGGTTACCGAAAACATCCTCAGCCAGTACGACGATGCGGCCCACGCGATATAGCCGATCGCCTTCATCGCTGCTCAGTGGTTCAGACTTCTGGCGGCGGTGACGCAGGGTACGAGGATTGATGATCCCCAGACGGCCGGCATCGATGCCATGCTGGGCAAGCTTGTCCAGAACCGAAAGAGGGATGCCTGACCGGATCAGCGCGTCCAGGGTGTCACCTTCTTGCCCTCCCAGGAGCTCCAGGACGTCCTCTTCTATGTCGCGCTCGTGTTCGCGTTCTTTCGTCAGGGCCTGCATGATCAATCCTCGCGATGCGGCATTATGCCCTGAATATATGGCAAAATGCCGAGTTTGGCGAAGGGGAGGCCGCTTGGGCATCGTTGGTACCTAATTTTATGTCGGGAATTGTTCGTGGGTATCGGCTTGCAATACCAGCGCTGCGTCTGACTCTCGTTCTCGACGCGAGCCAACAGTTCGCTTCCTGTGCGCTGTACATCGGCCAAGGTACGCATATCGCTCTCCTTGGGTTGGTGCGCATCCACCTGGGCGACATTGTGCTTTTTGCAGACAAGAGCCCCCAAGCCTCTCAGCGCTAAGATGTGAGCCGGGATATAAACTATGTGGCAGCGCGGCCGTGGCGATTTCGTCTTCATAGAAGGCCGGAACGAGATGTACCTGCGCTACTTCGTGCCCAGCCTACAGCCGTTGGACCCGAAGTTCGGATTCTCGCGCTTCTACGACATCATGCTGTATCGTAAGTCCGATGAGGCTCGGGCTGACCCGCTACCAGTTACGGTCGATCATCCGCTGGTGAAGGCCTACTTCTCGATGATGACCCAGGACGTCGTGCTCCTATCCGAGAACGGCAAGCATACGCTCGCCAAGAAGCTGGCGGACCTTGCACTGCTCAACTGATAACCGCCGGCCCCCACCAACAGAGCCTATTCCTGTGCCCACAACGACCGTGGACGATGCTTGACTCAACCGTTCCTAGGGCAGGATGCTTTGACCACGAGCGCAGCCAGCAAAAACAGCGCAGAGGTTGAACTCTGCGCTGTTTTTAATAGGCGGACCCAGCTTTTACGGGTTTTTACACTTTAGGTGACCCCGGGAAGACGGCTAGTAATGCCAGGATTGCGGCATAGGGCGCTATCAGCTTGACGATGTTAGGGAAGAAGACGTGGCCGCCGTCATCGAAGTCGCGGCTCAGCGGAAGGTGTGTTCACCGGACACATACATCGGTACCCATCGGCAGGTGACAGTACACCAATCGAAATAGTTGTCAGGATGGGAGTTGCGGGGCATATCCATGGCCGCCTGCGTGGCCTTGTTGAGATCATCCACCGCTGCAGGGTGGCTCCTTGTCGTTGGTACTAACGAAGTATATACTTTGTATACATCAAGCCTAGCAGGAGGCCATGCGACATGGCGAAGCAATCTGTGTTTACGATGAAGCTAGAGCCCGAGCTTCGCGATCAGTTCATTGCCGAAGCCGAGGCTTCGCACCGTCCGGCGTCACAGGTGGTGCGTGAGCTGATGCGAGAGTACATTCAGCGCCAGCGCGAAGCGCGAGAGTACGAGTCGTTTCTGCGTGGAAAGGTGGATGCAGCCAGGCGCTCCAAGGAGGCCGGTGAGGGGCTGAGTAACGCTGAGGTAGAGGCACAATTCGCTGCTCGACGTGCGCGGTTTGAGAGTGAATCTTGAGAGTACTCTGGACGACTAAAGCGGTTACTGACCGTGTAGCAATCTGGGACTACCTGGAGGAGCGTAACCCGCAAGCAGCTTTCAATATTGATCAGCGCTTCAGCGCTGCGGCTGATCGCTTAGCGGATTTCCCTGAGCAGGGTAGGCCAGGCATCGTACCGGGTACGCGAGAGTTATTTCCTCACGAAAACTATCGAATCGTGTACGAGCTGGAGGGCGATACTGTCTGGATCCTCGCACTAGTGCACACCTCGCGGCTGTGGCCGCTCAGATATCCTTAGCTTCCCTCAAATGCCCTGGCCAAAGCATGAAAAAAGCTTGATGCGCTCGAGAGTAGACGAGAAGCAACCCTAACTGTCATCGCAGTTTGCTAGTCGTAAGCGGCCGGCCATCACCCTTTGCGAGTAATAAATCCACTGGCTTCCAATACAGGGGCAGAAGTTCATGGATCTGGCTGGCCTTATGCGCCGGCAATCGAGTCAGCACGTCTTTCAGGTAGGCATGCGGTTCGTGGTGACCTTCCCCCCAGAAACCGGTCCACCGTCAATGTGAGATTTCCGCTACGTTTATCCTGATAGCAGGAGATCTTGCGATGAAGCGTAACCGACATACCGAAGAGCAGATCATCAGCATTCTCAAGGCCAACGAGCGCGGCGTCTCGATCGCCGAGCTGGCCCGGCAGAACGGCGTGACCGAGCAGACCATCTACCGCTGGAAGGCCAAGTACAGCGGCATGGAGGTGTCGGAGGCCAAGCGCCTGCGCGAGCTGGAGACCGAGAACGCCCGGCTCAAGAAGCTGCTGGCGGAAAGCGCCCTCGATAATGCCGCGCTCAAGGAGATCGTTTCGGGAAAGTGGTGACGCCCGAAGCGAAGCGGTGTGCGGTTAAGCACCTGGTGACAGGCGGCTGGCTCAGCCAGCGAGGCGCCTGCCGGTTGCTGGGCCTGGCCAGATCAGTGGCTCGATACCAGGCTATACCGCGTGACGATGAGCCGCTTCTGGCACGCCTACAAGCCTTGGCGACCTGCTATCCCCGCTACGGCTACCTGCTGCTGCACGCACTGTTGCGTCAGGAGGGCTTGGTGATCAATCGCAAGCGTACCTACCGGCTGTATTGTGAGCATGGCCTTCAAGTTCGGATCCGGCGTCGCAAGCAGCTGATCCGGCCAAGGACACCGATGCCACTGCCGGACCGCCCCAACCAGCGCTGGTCGATGGACTTCGTGTCGGATCAGTTGGCCTCGGGGCGTCGGTTTCGCGTGCTGAACATCGTGGACGACTTCAGCCGCGAGTGTGTCGGGCAACTAACGGACACGTCTATTTCAGGACGTCGCTTGGCGCGGTTCCTGGACGAGATCGCGCAGCAGCGCTCACTGCCAGCCTCAATTGTTTGCGATAACGGGCCGGAGCTGACCAGCAAGGCAATGTTCTTTTGGGCGCGTGAGCGGAAGGTGACGCTGGCGTTCATCCAGCCGGGCAAGCCGACGCAGAATGCATTCATCGAGAGCTTCAACGGCAAGTTCCGAGACGGCTGTCTCAATCAGCAATGGTTCTTGAGCCTGGCGGATGCACGACACGAAATCACACAATGGAGAACCCACTACAACCATGTCAGACCGCACAGCTCGCTGGGCTATTTGCCACCGGTAGCGTATGCCGAGCAGTGCGCATGAAGCAGCGGTTTCTCACATTGATAGCGGACCTAAACCAGGGGGAAGGTCACTCACCCTCACGCGTTGTGTTACTAGCCTCGTACTCTCAAGTTTTGTGACGTTAATGACTGCAAAAAGTTTGGGATGATGCTAGGAGAGCCATTAGGTTAGCTGGCGCTGGGCAGCGCTAGCTTGATGATCGGAATCGACATGCTCGCGGCGATGCCGGCGGATAGCCTGGATAGTCACATCCCGCCGCTTGGCATGTGCTTCAAGACGATTTTGTCGAAGGGCATCTCCTTCCTGGCGCCTGAGTGCATTGCCACGGTCAGAAGCGTTCAGCTGAAGCCTTACGATCAGAGTACTTACCAGTGGTCATTAGCTTCTCTTCCTTGGCTGAAGGATGGATATACATTGAGACATTCCCGCCCAGACCGCCAGTTGAGAGACCCTATATCGAGATCCTAGTTACCCATGCTATAGAGACCGAAAAGGCAGATGCGCGACAACCTCCTTGGCATCGACCAAGTCGAGCGATATGACATCCCCCGTCTGGTACGGATAGCCATTACGGTAGATGCGCTCAGCGTCTATACGGTGGCAGAGAGTATCGCGAGTCTATCGTTGGTGAGGTGGGGTTCGTTACACTCATGGCGTTGCCATGCATGAAGCCAGGGCTATGGCCCCGGGATAGTTAGGGCATAAGGGATACCGAGCCGGCCACTAAGTGGCCGGCTCGCACGTTGGCAGGAAAGAGATAGTCAAACATGAGCGCCACCATAAATGTCAATTGAGAAGGTGTGGTCCAGCCGCCTGCTTGCCGGCGTGGCCGTACTGGTCGCCATGCATGTCCTGAGCGATTTAACGATTATCGCCAGCTTTGCCCAACTTCTAATGGCGGGCTTCCTGATACTGAGGTGGACCCGTTTCAGTTCGATGGCACGTCTACTAGCTTTAGCCTGTGTCGCAGTATCATTTATCGCTCTGTGGCGGCTCCCCTCGCCCTGGAGGGTGCTCCATGAAGCTGCTGGGGGCTTTGTTTTCCTAGCTGCCTTCATGACGGCACTTGCGTTACTTCGCCTTCCGGCCTATCGCTCGCGACTTATCCATCGCTGCGGTCAGAGCTTACTGAAGCAGCCGCCATCCTGGCGCTACCCGATGCTCTCGCTGGGTTCAACGCTGTTCGGCATCGTGCTCAACTTTGGCGTTTTAAACTTGTTCATGTCGATGATTAACAGCGCTAATACCCTAGGCTCGGCACAGGGGCGCGTGTGGCTGCAGCAGGTACGTCACCAGCGTATGCTCTTAGCAACTTTGCGTGGCTTCACCCTGGCACCGTTGGTCTCCCCGTTGGGTATCGGAGTAGCGGTAGTGTTGGGCAATCTTGAGTCCCTGACATGGGCCGAGCTTTTTCCCTATCTCCTTGGGTCGGCAATCGTGCTGTTCATGCTGGGCTGGGCCTGCGACCAGATTGCGGGCCCTCGCTCGAGAAGTAGTGTTATGTTGTCCGAGCGCCCCTCACTGATGCCGCTTGTGGCCTTTAGCATGCTGCTGCTGGCACTGGTAATGCTTGTGTTCACCATCGCCGCTGGGCTCTCGCTGCGGCTGCCTCAGGCTGTATTGATAGGCGTGCCGCTGGGGGCCTGGCTGTGGCTGGCGTGGCAGTGTCGCGGTATTGGCTATGCCGGTGTGGGGGCGGCTAATGCCTTGTTTGTTCGCCGCTTGCACGATGTATTGGGGGGGATTGGCAATGAGGTAGTAGCGCTGGGGTCTAGCGCCTACCTGGGTTATCTCAGCGTGGCGCTTCTCGATCCTGCCCAGCTGGAAGTGATAGCGTCCCTGCTGGTTTCTCTTGGCAGCTGGTTGCCGATACTGGCGCTGCTGTCGATCGTGGTGACCGCACAGGTCGGCGTCAACCCGATTATCAGCGTGACTTTCCTGACCAGCATGGTCGCCCAGGTGGGGCTTGAGGGGGTATCTTTGCCGCTGCTGGCGGCGGCCATGCTAGTGGGCTGGTCATTGACCATGGTGTCATCGCCATTCACGGCGGCAATGATGATAATGACACGATTCACGGGCTTGACGGCAGGGCAGATAGGCTTGCGGTGGAACGGTGCATATATGACGGCCTCGCTGACGACAGCCGCCTTACTCTTTCGCCTTGTAAGTTGAATGAGGCAGGTGGGTTACTCAACAGTGACTCCGCCGCAAACCAGTTGCAGTTATCCGTGATGAAATTACTGGGGAGCGCACAAGAAGCTGAACTGCCTTGGCCATCGTCGGGTTGTCCTATAGCTGCAACTGAAGGTTCCTGATGATGCGACGCGCACGCTTTGAGTCGGGTGTTTTCCACTACAGACCGCGGAGCTGGCGATAGGCCCCTGGCAACCGCTAGCTAGTCGAGTGTATCGATGAGGTGGTAAATACTACTTAAGTATAACCCTTTATATGAGTGGCAAGTACACGATTCAGGCTAAACAAAGACGAGATAATCATGAAATTCGAAACTATTGACTTTTCCATTCTGGACGGTGTCGCTGTTCTTACTCTGAACCGCCCGAAGACTCTTAACAGCTTCAATGTTCAAATGCATGAAGAAGTGAACGCGGCCTTGGATAGGGTGGATGCCGAGAATAAGGTGCGTTGCCTCCTCTTGACAGGTCACGGCCGCGGCTTTTCGACAGGGCAGGACCTTTCCGA
This sequence comes from Litchfieldella xinjiangensis, assembly GCF_000759345.1. Classification (GTDB taxonomy): domain Bacteria; phylum Pseudomonadota; class Gammaproteobacteria; order Pseudomonadales; family Halomonadaceae; genus Litchfieldella_A; species Litchfieldella_A xinjiangensis. Next base: position 217,999 of record NZ_JPZL01000004.1, on the reverse strand, counting down.
GCGCAAGTTTGGACCCTACGACGAAGCGCCAGACTTAGGACACTCCCTAGAAGTCTACTACAACCCTCTGATTCGACGTTTGCGCGCTCTCCAGATACCCGTGCTCTGTGCCGTCAACGGAGTCGCCGCTGGTGCTGGAGCTAACCTCGCATTGAATTGCGACATCGTCTTGGCGGCACGCTCGGCGAGCTTTGTCCAGGCCTTCTGTAAGCTCGGCTTAGTGCCCGACTCTGGTGGCACATGGCTATTGCCCCGTCTTGTCGGTCGTGCTCGCGCCCGAGGCTTGGCCTTGCTCGGAGATAAGCTAAGCGCCGAGCAGGCAGAAGCATGGGGCATGATTTGGAAAGTGGTTGATGACGAGGCCCTAATGGAGGATGCGCTGGCACTTGCCAGGCACCTAGCGACACAGCCGACCAAAGGGCTGGCCTATATCAAGCAAGCGCTGGATGCCGCCGAAGATAACGATATGAACACCCAGCTTGATCTGGAGCGTGATCTGCAAAAGAAAGCCGGTGGCAGCGCTGATTATCGCGAGGGGGTAGCCGCATTCAAGGAAAAGCGAAGTCCAGTATTCAGTGGAAAATAGTCTACCGTCGCAGACCGCACCCCATTCCAATGAACAGCACCAGTCTCCGCCTGCTCACGGTGGCTTGCGTCAATGAAATTTCGAATAAGCCATACCGGCCGTTGACGTGAGCGTAAGATTTCCGCACAGCGAAATACATGTTCATCGGAATGATTTATTCTCGCTCTGGCATTGTTTGCGAAATACGGGCCTCCTGGCTGATTGTTGCAATGCGGTATGCTGGAAAAGTTAATCCACTATTGTGGGGAGTAGAATAATGTTTAAGAAGACTCTTGTTTCTGGTGTCGTGGTGGCCGTTGCGGCCTTTGCCGGGGCAACGCAGGCCCGACCGATGACAATGCTTTCCAGCTGGGAAGCCAGCTACAATGCAGTGCCGGTTTTTGCCGAAGGGTTTATGGAAGAAGTGGAAGAACGCTCCGAAGGCGATTTGAGTATTCGCATGCGTGGTCCGGAGACGGTTTCACCTTTTGAGCAATTGCAGCCGGTATCAACGGGCATGTTCGACTTTCTTTTCACCCATGGTGCCTACCATCTGGGTGAGACCGGCATGGCTTTTGGAATGGATGCTGTAAAAGATGATCCAGAAGCACGACGTGAAAGCGGTATCTACGAGCTGATTGATGAGCACTACCAGAATGAGCATAACCTGAAGCTGATCGGGGTATTCTCAGCCGCCTCTGGCTATCACTTTCTATTACGTGACCCGATCGGAGAATCAGGCGACCTGAGCGGGATGAGTATTCGCGCCTCGGCCACTTACCATGACATGGTGCAGGATCTTAATGGAGCGGTAGTTACCCTTCCGGCAAGCGAGATCTACTCAGCACTAGATCGCGGAGTGGTAGATGGGGCGGCCTGGCCTGTCTTCGGAGCCATGGACTACTCTTGGTATGAAGTGGCCGATTACATGACACGGCCTACCTTCGGTGTAACCAACCTTTCTTTGTTCATGAATCTCGATAGCTGGAACAACCTTGCGGAGGAAGACCAAAACCTGATTCTTGAAGTGGCACATGAGCTAGAGATCTCTGGTCGTGAGCACTTTGAGACCCTTTGGGCCGAAGAAGATGCAGCCATGCAAGAGGCTGGCCTAGAGATCACCGAGTTTGGTCCAGAAGTGGCTCCCCAAGTAGATGCTATCTTCGCTGAAGGTATATGGAAGCAGGTCCGTGATCGCTCTGGCCAGCTCGGTGCCGCGTTTCATGAGCGCGCTCTTGAGGCAGGGCTAACTGCGGAATGAGCATCAGACGTACTTTGGCCGGGTCTCTGAGCCCCGTCGTGCACGCTTTTACACGCGTGCACGACGGTCTTACCCATCTCAGTTTTTGGATCGCAATGTTGGCTGTCACGTATCTGACGCTAGCTACGGGGTGGGGAGTAATCAGCCGCTACGCACTCGAGTCTCCTGTCAGCTGGACTTCGGATACTGCTGCTGTGAGCTTTGCTCTGGTGACCTTTTTCGCCGCGCCTATGCTCACCTTGAAGCGCAGCCACGCATCCATGAATGCGATTGTAGAGGCACTCCCAGAGGTGGGGGGACGTTGGATAAATCGCTTCACTTCTCTCCTTGGCGCGGTGGTCTGCTTCCTTATTGCTTGGTACGCAGGCAACGAAACACTACGTTTATACGAAAGTGGTGTAATGATGATTTCTGCCACGCCGATACCGAAGTGGTTTGTAGTGATGGCTTTGGCCTATGGGCTGACCAGCATGGCCCTGTACTTCGTACGGCATTTTATAGCCAGCTTCTTGCCTGCTAAACCGACCAATAGCGAGAATAACTGATGGAATGGTATGCCCTAATCTCGGCGGCGCTTTTTATGCTGCTCGCGTTATTTGCGACCGGGCTGCCGATCTTCCTTTCCTTTCTCACCTTAAATATTTTAGGAATCTACTTTCTCAGAGGAAGTTTCGATGGCGTGATGATGGTAGTGAGCTCTATGTACAATACCGGCACCAGTTTGTCGCTCGCTGCGATCCCGTTGTTTATTTTTCTGGGAGAGATTCTGTTCCGCTCAAGTGCAGTCAATATTCTTTTCAATGGCGTTGATGCCCTGGTAGGTAATATTCGCGCGCGTCTATACGCGGTGAGCATCATGTTATCCGCTGTGTTCGGCGCCCTATCAGGCTCGGCAATGGCTGTAGCGGCGATGATGGGGGCTTCTTTGCTACCTGAGATGCGAAAGCGCGGCTATGATCGCGATCTTTCCATGGGCACCATTTTGGCTGGTTCTAGCCTGGCACCCATCATTCCGCCCAGCGTAATGGCGGTGGTCCTTGGCATTCTGTCCGGGGTATCCATCTCTGGACTATTGATTGCCGGCGTCCTTCCTGGCTTGCTACTCGCTTTCGCCTTTTTTCTCTACGTAGTCATCCGTGGCTGGCTTAATCCCTCGCTGGCCCCGGTAAGCCAGCAAACGACGTTGCCGTGGCGTGAGCGTGCAGTACTGTTGCTTCGAGCTGTTCCATTTTTATTGATTATCGTAACCATCCTAGGGCTAATTCTAGCAGGTGTAGCCACGCCCACTGAATCGGCTGCAATGGGGTGTATTGTTGCCTCTATAATCTGCGCTATATTCGCTAAGTTGGACTTTAAGGCTCTAATTGAGGCTGTTCGTTCGACTGCCATGATTACGGGGATGATAATGGTGATCATGGTCAGTTCCGTGGCTTTCAGCCAGTTGCTGAACATGAGCGGTGTAACCTTTGAGCTTGTCGATTGGGTCACTGGCTTGGATATCCCTCTCGTACTGATGTTTATTGCTCTGATGGCGTTGCCTTTCGTGCTTTGCATGTTCATAGATCAAATCGCCCTCATGATTCTGCTGGTGCCGTTGTACCAGCCCATAGTTTCCGCGCTGGGCTTCGATCCGATGTGGTTTTGGGCCATTTTCCTTATCAATATGTCAGTAGGGGGGATCACCCCGCCTTTCGGCTACACCCTCTTTGCACTGCAAGGGGTAGCAAATGATGTGCCGATACAGGCTGTCTACCGTTCGGTGCTGCCCTTCATCGTTATTTTTGGCCTTGTGGTAGTGGTACTGGCATTGTTCCCGCAGATCATCCTGTTCCTTCCGTCATTCCTGTGAAACCTAAAGGAGAACCATTATGGATCTCGGAATTTCTGGTCGTACCGCGCTTATCCTGGGTGGTACCCAGGGCTTGGGGCTGAGCTGCGCTCAATCATTGGCGTCTGCAGGTGTAAACGTGGTCATCAATGGCCGTGATGCTGAACGTGCCACCCAGGTCGCGGAGAGCCTGGGCGTAAAGTCAGTGTCTGGGGACGTCTCCCGTCCCGCGGAGCGTCGTCGTATTATCGAAGAGGCGCGCGCAGTGGGTCCGATCAGTATTCTTGTCACCAATGCTGGTGGTCCCCCCCCGGGGCCCGTGGAAAGCCATGCCCACGATACTTGGCTTAATGCGTTAGAAACTAACATGCTCGCCGCCCTAGATTTCGCTGTTCAGTGCTTGCCCTCTATGAAGGAGGAGGGCTTTGGTCGCATTGTCAATGTCACCTCATTTACCGTGCGGGAGCCCTATCCCAATATGGGCTTGGCGACTGGCGTTAGGGCAGGTCTGACCGGTGCCATGGCTAGCCTGGCCCGTGAAGTCGCCGCCTCTGGCGTAACCGTCAATAATCTCCTGCCGGGACTAATGGATACCGGCGCTCTACACCGTGTCTATACCGCTCAGGCTGCCAAGGAGGGCATCAGCGAAGAGGCGGCCAAGATACGCATGGCTGAATCGGTTCCAATGCGTCGGTTAGGGCTTCCGGAGGACTTTGGCAACGTCTGTGCCTTCCTCTGCTCACGACATGCCGCTTACATGACTGGCCAGAGCATCACCGTTGACGGTGGACTTTCGCGCTCATTGCTTTAACTCACATCCAATCAGCAGGAGTCAGCATGAAAGGGATGGATTCATCTGAAATTACCCTTGGCGTAGTTGGCGCAGGCGCCATGGGTGGTGGAATTGCACAAGTTGCAGCTGCCGCCGGTATACGCACGCGCTTACATGATGCCCGCCAAGGCGCCGCCGCTGAAACTTGCGAGAAGATACGCGATCGTTTCGCCAAGCGTGTCACAGCCGGCAAGATGAGTGCCGAGGAGGCCAACGTAGCCACTGCTAACTTGCTCCCTGTGGCTGGCCTGAATGAATTGGCCGATTGTGATGTTGTGATTGAAGCAATCGTCGAAAAACTCGAAGTCAAGACGGCGCTGTTCAAAGAGCTAGAAGAATTGGTGCGTGAGGATGCCATACTCGCATCGAACACATCTTCATTGCCTATTGGCGCGATAGCCGCCGGTCTGAAGCGACGGGACCGGGTGGCTGGGATGCACTTCTTTAACCCTGTGCCGGCGATGAAGCTAGTAGAAGTTATTCAAGCCGCTGATACCTCGGCAGTGGTAATGGATGCGCTCATTGAACTTGGCGGTCGTCTTGGTCGGGTGCCAGTAGTAGTCAAGGATACGCCGGGCTTTTTGGTTAACTTTGGGGGGCGAGCCTACACGACCGAGGCGCTCGCCATAGTCCACGAGGGTGTGGCTACTCCGGCACAGGTGGATGCCATCATGCGTGACTGTTTCGGCTTCCGTATGGGGCCGTTCGAGTTGATGGACCTCACGGGGATGGACGTGAACTTCCCTGTGACGCGCTTCGTTCACGAGAATTTCTTCGGCGATCCACGCCTGCGCTCTACTCCGCTTCACCGTTATATGCTGGAAACGGGGCAGCTGGGACGCAAGACTGGTCAGGGCTTCTATGATCATAGTGATGGGGCAGTCACACCATCAACCGATGCCGAGGTTAACGCACCCCCGGCCGAGGCTATATTCGTACATAGTGAGACGCCGAAGCTCTCGAGGCTAATTGAAGCCTGCGGCGCACGGGTTTTGGTTGAGGATGACGGCCAATCCCCGGTGTTGGCGGCTCCGGTCGGCGAGGACGCCTCAGCCTACGCTGTACGCAACGGCATAGACCATCGCCGCCTTGTATGTGTGGATACGGTGAGCGACTGCGAGCAACGGGTAACGATCATGGCGGCTCCTGGTCATGACGCCGAGATGGTGGCAACGGTAGTGGCGTGCTTCGCCCAGAAACGGCAGGTAAGCCTGATAGGCGATTCACCTGGCTTTGTAGGCCAACGCATCGCCGCTATGGTGGCAAATTTAGGGTGTGAGATGGCTCAGATGGGGCTCGCCAAAATTGATGATATCGACCTGGCGTTGCGCTTGGGACTGAATTATCCCTATGGGCCTCTGGAATTAGCTGATCACTTGGGCTCAAAGGTGACCTACCGCATTCTTGAACAGGCTCAGCTTCTCAGTGGCGACGATCGCTATAGGCCTAGTCAATGGCTGCGTCGTCGTGCGCAACTGGGTTTATCTGCCCGCACTGGCTAAGCTTATGGGATGATCAGCCCGTCTGAGGTTCGTAACCCGGGCTGATCGTCTCCGCTGCCTCCCGTAATGTGCTGGCCAAGGTGGTGTGCATCACTTCTGCACTGACGCTACCGGTAGCTACGGGCATCGTCAGTGCTCCAAGCTCACCTTGAGCTTGAACGGCAATTGCGACTCCACCAATGCCCTTCTGCCAGGTATTCCGTACAATCGCTACACCAGTCGCCTCGCACTCTTCTAGACTGTTATTGAAAACAGCTAGGTCTTCGCCACGGCGAGTTATTTCAGCTCGTATACGTGCCGTCACGGTGTGCTTTTCTTTCTCAGGTAGTGCCGACACCATGGCAATGCCCGATGCGGAATTCGCGAGCCGCAAGCGAGCACCGGTAGAAAGACGGACAGCCACTAAGTTTACCCCCTGCACCACTTCCGCGAAGGTGGAGTAGAGGCCGTCTCGCACGGCTAAGGTTACGGTCTCCCCGGTTTGCTCACTAATACTCTTGAGATAGGGCCGCACGCGATCGAGTAGCGACATGCCTGCCAAAACGGGATACCCGAGCATGAGATTCTTCGGTGTTAACTCGTAGGTTCGCTGTGAAGGGCTGCGGCGAATATACCCGAGCACTGTTAGCGAATGCGTCAACCGGCTCACCGAGGACGGAGGAAGATCAACCAAGGCGGCTATCTCCCCGTTGCCCAAGGGCCGGCGAGCTCGCGACAAACATTCTAGGATAGCGAACCCGCGCGCTAGGGAATCAATGAGTTGTCGATCTTCACGTGACATTTTCAGTACTCTTACTTTTTCGCTCTGCGGAAATAGGTTTTGCCGTTTTAGATTAACATAGCAGAAGTTGTACGCCGATATGAAATTCTGCGTCGCCCAAGAAAACAATCAAAGAGGATATTTAAATGCTCACTGGGGACATGCTGCGTCGCGCTGCCGAGCGCTTCCCTAACAAGCCCGCCATCCTCTGGCAGGATACTGAACTCCAATACCGCGACCTGAACCGGTCTGCCAACCGCCTTGCCAATACCTTGATCGATGCTGGTCTTGAGAAGGGTAGTAAGGTGGGTATTCTCAGCCGTAACCGCACTGAGTACGGCATTATTTTTTTTGGCTCCGCACGTGCCGGTACCGTACTAGTGAACATCTCAGTACTCTATGCTCCCGATGAGCTGGCCTACGTTCTCGATAAGGCCGACGTTGAGTTACTGTTTTATGAGGACTTCCTTGCCGAGAAGGTCAATGCCATACGTGACCGTCTACCCAAGCTTACGCACATGGTACGCCTAGGTGATGGTGGCGAGGATATTCTTTTTGAAGATTTCATTACCAAAAGCTCCGAAAGCTACCCACAGGTTGACATTTCTGAGGATGACCCTTTCTGCATGACCTATACCGGCGGCACCACTGGTCGTCCAAAGGGTGTGTTATGCAGCCACCGAAACCGAGCTATTTGCGCGCATACGGTCATGGTGGAAGAAGCAATCGACGAGCGTGATGTGGTCGGGATCGTTACACCATTATTCCACGTGGCTGCGTTGAATATTATGTTTCAGCCAGCGGTCCTGGCAGGCGCCACATGTACTTTCCTGAGTCAATGGAATGTAGCGGACTTTGCAAACATGGTGCGCAAGACGCAAATGACGGCAGCGTTCATGGTGCCCACCCAGGTATCAATGGTTATGAATGATACCGACTTCGATCCGGCCGCCTACGAGACTTGGCGCAAGCTTTCCTTTGCCGGCGCGCCAATGCCGGACTGGGTACAGCGCGAGATGCTCAAACGTCTTCCTAAAGTAGACATGACCCAGATATACGGTCAGTCCGAGATGGGTGTGCTGACCAGTTTGCGCCCTTGGTACATGCCAGAAAAACTTGGTTCTATCGGGCGCCAGGCCTACAACGTGGATCTCGCATTGCTTGACCGTGACGGTGCTCCAGTGGCTCCCGGAGAAGTGGGGGAGATAGCCTCTCGTGGCGAGAACGTGATGCTTGAGTATTACAACGAGCCTGAGCAGACCGCGGCTTTTTGGAGTAATGGCTGGGCGCTGACTGGCGACCTTGGGGTGATGGACCAGGATGGCTTTGTCACTCTCGTCGATCGCGCTAAGGATATGATCATCTCTGGAGGGGAGAATGTATATCCCAAAGAGATTGAAAACGTCATCTATGAGCACACTTCCGTGGCTGAGTGTGCCGTGTTTGGTATTCCCGATGATAAGTGGGGAGAGGTGCCTGCAGCTTACGTCTCGCTCAAGCCAGGCGCAGAACTCGATGAAGAAGAGCTAGTTGAACTGTGTGCTCAGCGCCTTGCTCGGTTCAAGAGACCACGTTTGGTGAAATTCGTTGACGAGTTTCCAAAGACCCCCATCGGCAAGATCCAAAAAAACGTCTTGCGTGAAAATTATTGGAAGGATAGGGAGAAAAAAATATGAGTGAACGCTACTCGGAATATCAGCGCCTAAAGTTCGACTACCCCGCAGAACGGGTCCTGAGGATTACTATGGACAACCCGGGCCGGCTGAATTCAGCCGATGCCATAATGCACGGCGAGCTAGTACGAGTATGGCGCGACATTGACTCTGATCCGGATATCAGCGCGGTAATCATCCGCGGTGCGGGCGAGGCCTTCTCCTCCGGTGGTGATCTAGACCTTGTCGAAGAAATGAGTCAGGACTTTGCTACCTTGACCCGTGTCTGGAAAGAAGCTCGTGACCTCGTCTACAACCTAGTGAATTGCTCCAAGCCGATAGTGTCGGCAATGGACGGCCCTGCGGTTGGTGCCGGCCTGGTGGCTGGTCTGCTTGCGGACGTTTCCATCGCCTCGCGCGAGGCCCGCATCATCGATGGCCACACCCGCTTAGGCGTTGCTGCAGGAGACCATGCAGCTATCGTTTGGCCACTGTTATGTGGTCTAGCCAAGGCCAAGTACTACCTGTTGTTGTGCGAGCCGGTGAGTGGAGAGGAAGCTGAACGTATTGGTTTGATTTCCTTATGTACTGAGCAAGATGAATTGCATGACAAGGCCCTTGAGGTTGCCAAGAGGCTTGCTAGGGGGTCTCCCACAGCGATCCGCTGGACCAAATATGCGCTTAATAATTGGCTGCGTATGGCTGGTCCAACCTTCGATACCTCTCTTGCCCTGGAGTTTATGGGCTTCAACGGGCCTGACGTTCAGGAGGGCCTAAAATCGCTGCGTGAGAAGCGCAGGCCCAATTTTGATCCAGACTGCCCACTCTAGGAGTGATCTATGAGAGACGCGTATATCTGTGCGGGAACGCGCACGCCTATTGGCCGCTATGGTGGTTCCCTGGCGATGGTACGTCCAGACGATATGGCCAGCCATGTGCTACGCGCTTTGATGGCGCAGGTACCTGGATTGCCAGCTGAGGCAGTAGAAGATGTCATTTTAGGTTGCGCGAACCAGGCTGGCGAAGACAACCGGAACATAGCTCGTATGGCTGTGCTACTCAGCGGGCTCCCTGAAACCGTGCCTGGCACTACCGTAAATCGTCTGTGCGGCTCAGGGATGGATGCAGTGGGCATGGCGGCACGTGCGATCCGTACTGGCGAAGCGGAGGTGATAGTGGCCGGTGGTGTGGAGTCCATGACTCGGGCGCCCTTTGTAATGGGCAAGGCCACCTCCGCCTTCTCGCGCCAAGCCGATATCTTCGACACAACTATAGGCTGGCGCTTTGTCAATCCTCTAATTATGGCCCAATACGGCATTGACTCTATGCCGGAGACGGCCGAGAACGTGGCCGCCGATTTCGGCATCAGCCGCGAGGATCAAGACAACTTCGCTCTCCGTAGTCAGCAGCGCGCCGCGATCGCACAGCGCAGTGGTCGGCTAGGTAAGGAGATTACCCCGGTGGATATCCCTCAACGCAAGGGTGAGCCGCTGCAGGTAAGTGTCGACGAGCATCCAAGAGAAACCACGCTAGAGAAGTTAGCTAGTCTGCCTACGCCGTTTCGCGAGGGCGGCAGTGTGACAGCAGGCAACGCTTCAGGTGTCAACGATGGCGCTGCTGCCTTGCTAATTGCTTCTCCCGAGGCAGTGGTACGCTACGGCTTACAACCATTAGCGAGGGTGCGTGGGATGGCCAATGTTGGGGTACCACCGCAACACATGGGTATCGGCCCGGCACCTGCGAGCAAAAAATTGCTTAGTCATTTGGGAATGACTATCGGCGAAATCGACATAGTGGAGCTGAATGAAGCCTTTGCCGCTCAGGCCTTGGCCGTGCTGCGTGATCTGGGGCTCCCGGATAATGCCGAACATGTCAATCCGAACGGTGGCGGCATCGCGCTCGGGCATCCCTTGGGAATGTCCGGCACCCGACTAGTACTGACTGCGGCCTTGGAGCTGCAAGAGCAGTCTCTAGATAGGGCACTATGCACCATGTGTATCGGCGTCGGCCAAGGGATTGCTATGGTCATTGAGAGAGTGAAGTAATTATGAGCGAATCATCAAACCAGGTTTTGCTGGAGCGTGTCAGCCCGGCGATCGCGATAGTCCGTCTCAATCGACCAGAGGTCCGGAACGCACTTAATCTGACAGTTCGTCAGCAGATGGCTGAAATATTCAATCAATTGGGCGACGAGGCTGAGCTACGCTGTGTGATCCTCACAGGCAACGAGCAGAGTTTTGCTGCCGGCGCTGACATCAAAGATATGTCGCAGATAAGCGCGGTTGAAATGTATCACCGTCATACCGAGCGCCTCTGGAGCGCAGTTGGCGATTGCCCAGTGCCGGTAATAGCTGCAGTCAATGGCTTTGCTCTCGGTGGCGGCATGGAGCTGGCCATGCATGCTGACATTATTATCGCCGGCCGTGGCGCCCGTTTCGGTCAGCCAGAAGCTAAAGTTGGCATAATGCCTGGAGCTGGTGGTACCCAGCGGTTGGTGCGAGCAGTCGGTAAGTTTCGTGCTATGTACATGTGCCTAACCGGTGAAACCATTCTTGCTGAAGAGGCCTACCAAGTAGGCTTGGTCAGTAAGTTGGTGGAGGATAACGAGGTGATGAACGAGGCCCGAGCGATGGCAGAGCAGATCGCGGAGCTCCCCCCCATTGCCCTTGCTCAAATCAAGGAGGTGATTCTACATGGTGCCGATGCCCCACTGGGGGCAGCTTTGGCTTTGGAGCGAAAAGCCGTACAGCTACTATTCGCTACTCAAGATAAGCAGGAGGGTATGGCGGCATTCATGGAAAAGCGCAAGCCACGCTACACTGGCCTTTAAAAAAGGGCAAAATCATCTAGCATCGATTCTTGTCGGATTATTTAGCAAAGTTTTTTGGCCTTCAGCTACCTTGCGTCGCTCTATTATTAATACTGGGAGGCGTTACGTTGATCGTTTCGAATCCTCACGCCTTGCTGTGGTGGGTCATGGGGGCTCTCAGCTTTCGCAGAGCGCCCGTGAGGCTATCAATCACGAGCTGCAGTCGGAAGATGGTGAAATTCTAATTTCAGCAATCTCTGTGTGGGAAATTGCGCTTTTGGCCGTGAAGGGGGACCTCATGCTATCGATGGCTATCGATGATTGGTTGGATACCATCGAAGAGATCGAAAGTGTCAGTTTACCGCCCTAGACGCTGCCACGGTGGTTCAGTCAACCCGGCTCCTCTGAGAATTCCAAAGATTTGGCAGAATGCATGATCGTAGCATTGGCAGGCACTTCAACACTGAATTGATCCTCAGCGGAGGAAAGATCACACCCTACCGGCACCTCTCAAACTGCAGGAGCTGATTCATCCGACGACCCCTACTTCGAGCGATGAGCAACACGTAAAAGGTCATCGGCACGACCCGCGCTCACTAGCTGCTCTGGGTCTGGTAGTCGAAAGGGGGACGACTCGTCGCGGAACCGGAACAGGGCATCCGGCAGGTTGTCACTGATACCAGCCGCCACGCCCAGCACTCGGAGCGCATCGCGTAGGAAGGCCTGCAGCTTTTCAGCGCCTTGGGCGCGGGTGATCGTGGTCCGGTGCACAAGGGTACGGGCGGCAACGTTTTCACGTCCATGCCTAGGGCGCTAGCAAACAGACGAGGACTAATGGCCGGCTCGTCACGGGCTCGTGCTGAGGTCCTTAGATCGGCAGCGAAATGCTTGAACGACGCGGGGGTGGTGCATTCGGAAGAGGGGAGTCTGTTCAGCAGCACCGACTGGCAGAGCTTTTTGAAAGCTAATCACCTGGTGGGCAGCATGGGTCGTCGTGGTAATTGTCACGATAACTTTCGGTAGATGCGCTCAGCGTCTATACGGCAGCAGAGTGTATCTATCGTCGGTGAGGTGGGGTTCGTAGTGCGCGTCAGGCGCTCCGTGAGGTCGAAAGGATAACGTCATCAAAACTCCTTAGTAGCGTTGTCGCGCCCTAAAAACGGTCATCATTCGGTCGCCCTGCCGATATAGGGGGTAACGTCACAGATGGCCACGTCGTTCTTCTTAATCGCATAATAGTCGCGGACCTTGATCATGCTGGCACCGTAGGTCTTCTGGATTTGCGACAGAATCAACGGATAACGGCTCAGAACACTACTTAACGCACGACCACCTTGCAAAAACTTCAGTGGATATCGGGTGCCGACTACATAGAGGTATTTCTTCTTGTGGGTCTCATGCTCCGCCAGCTCAAAAAAGTCTTTGAAGATCCCGTTTTGCCGTATGGATTCCGAACCGCCCCGCCAGTCGATGAACTTGTACTCGGCAATACGCTTGTTGGTTTCAAGATCAAACTGCCTACCTGTGTTGCCGGCACCCAAGGAGAGGCTTTCTACCTTTTCTCCGGGCTCAAGCAGGCCGGGCAAAGAGCGAAGGATGCCCGCAGCATGGATGATGACATTGATCTCACCCGCAACCTGCTTCACAGCAATGGCGGAATCCATGAATTCATCGTCAATGCCGCGAGTTGCGCAGTAGTCGGCCAAGTCTTTGACATCTGAGTCGATGAGACGGCGTTCAATCTCCGAGAGGTTTCTGGCCAACGAGTCGCCCTTGAATGCTTCGAGCCTGTGCAGTGCCTTATCGATGCTCATGTATCCCCACGCATAACAAAAAGGGAGTCACTATCGCGCTATAGTGACTGAAAACGTACAGGCCTCACTGTTCGTCAGCCTGGTCGATAGAGGGTACCCTGAACTACTGCCCCAAGCGAGACGCGGACTCCGCCTAGTCACGAGGCCTGACGCATCCCCAGCGAATCAATCAAAATAGATCGACAAGGGTAGCGATGGGGACTGGAAAGGGTACCGATGGGTGGCGGCACATTATAGGATTGAGCCTGTTCAGGCCTTCAGTACCGACAGTGCCATTGCGGGATCACTTTCTTTCTCTCGTATCCCGTCTGGAATTAAAAGGACGCGTTAGAAAGACCTTTCTTCCCTCGCTGTCATATTTGCTGCTCAGCTTCACATGTCGCCGAACCAATGTGATAGCTCGGCGGATACCTGCTTGAAACCGACCGCTTTTTTCACTTCATTCGAGGCGAAGGCAATAGTCTAAAAACGGGATCTGCCTCACCCGTTTAAACTAACGCCGCAGGGGTCGGACCGGTGCAGTCCAACCCCTGCACACCTTAAGCCCCCTGCGATTGTGTATGGCTTTTCTATCCTAGGACTACTAATGCATCACTTCGTCCTGATTAAAGCGTATCGGCACGAGGCGAGCGTACCTCAATATGTAGGGCATCCAGCGTTGGTTGCAGATCCGAAGCCAGCGCGGCTACCGCGGGGCGGGCGTAGAAATAGCCCTGTTGGCGGTAGATTCCCTGATTGGCTAGCCATACGGCTTCCTCGTGTGTTTCAACCCCTTCGGCGACGAGTTGTATGTTTAGTTCATCTGCCAGGACGGCAACGGCGCGAACGATGGCCTGTCGCCGGGTATCCTTGTTACAGCCCATGATCAGTTCACGGTCTAGCTTGAGACTATTAGGGTTCAAGTCGGTTAATAAATCGAAATTGGCATAACCGTTACCAAAATCATCCAGCGCAGTAGTAAATCCGAGCTCATTATAGGTCTCTATGATCCGTTGCATATGCGACCGGTCTTCAACCCGCTCACTTTCGGTGATCTCAAAGTTGATTCGACTGGAGGGCCAGCCCATGCGTTTTGAGGTTGCCAAGGTGGCCTGTATGCAGGCCCGGGGCTCGTAGACAGCTTTGGGTAGGAAGTTTATCGATAGGATCTCCTGCATTCCAATCTGATGAGCTAGCTCGATGGCCTTAATTCTGCAGGCTTGATCGAAACGGTAGAGCAAGTCGTCGGTGACCTTTGAGAGAACCTGGAATGCTGATTCGCCATTTAAGCCCCGTACCAGGGCCTCGTAGGCATAGATCCGTGCTTCCTTAAGGTCAACGATCGGCTGAAAGGCCATTGTGAAGTCAAAAGGAAGCTCGCGATCACAGCGCCCGCAGTAATCGTCATGTCGTGCGCACTGTCTCACGTATTGTCCACCTATCTTAATTGCTTCAAGCACTTATCGGCAGAGTATGCATTTTCTGTAGGTATAAAATTCATCTAGCGAGGGAGGAGCCATGGTATACCGTGAACGGCTATTCATACGGGTGCCTAGATGCTAGCAGTGGTTCGTATGGGTCAAGCCCTCGCAGCATTCCGAGCTGAAGTGGCAGACGCAGCCATGCGTGAGTATTCGAAGGCCCAATCGCCCATTACCTTTTCCCTGCGTCGCAGTTAGAGGGGGCAGGAGGGCAGGAGCTCGCCACGATAAATCTGGCGCGCACAGCAGGGAGGATGTTTTTTGTACCCTGTCAGATCTGCGCGAGACAAGGCGCTATCGTCAACAGTCAGGCATCTTATTGAGAACGTATCGCAGGCGAGGCTCACAGTGAGATTCTATCTCCCGTTTCGCTAGCGGGTGTGGTCAGCTTTGGTTTTATACTCCCTCGATGCGAATAATACTTAATAATGATGAGTAACATTGTCAGTCTTGCTTACCCCCTAGCATTACCAGCTTGAAGGGCTTGATTTGTAGCCGCATCGCTTTGAGTAGCAATTGAATTGCGGGGGAAAGCGCCGGTGAACCTTCCCCAGGAAAATGAGAGGCACGAATTGGCAGCTTCGGCACTAGAATAGAAGTGGAAATGATACGTACAAAAATATGGGATAGGAAAGTGGACTCTATTAGCCTCGTTGGCCTTCCTCTTGTCACTTTTCTCGACGTCGAGGCATCGGGTCTCGATCAGCCAGCTAGCTACCCTATAGAGGTTGGCTGGGCCGATACGCTCGGAAACAGTGATAGCTTTCTTATACGCCCCTCTCATGCCTGGACACACTGGGATGACCAGGCTAAAGCACTCCATGGTATCTCACGGGGCCAGCTACTGGAGGAAGGTCTGTCAGTGATTGAAGCGGCTCAGCGGCTGAACGACATGCTAGGTGTCGAAACGGTGTATTGTGATGCGGTGGATTTTGATGGGTTCTGGCTCGGTAAGCTATTCAAGGTCGCAGGCATTGAGCCCACATTTCGGTTAGCTGATATGAATGAGTTTTACGCTGTCCTTGATACTGACAAGGCTGCCTATTTGAAGCACATCCTCAGAAGGCGCTCGGTTCCGCATCGTGCCCTAGGAGACGCCGCTCGCTATGCAAATGCCTGCTGCGAGGTATTCGGCTAAACGACCAGGGGAGCCCGACTCCCAGCAACGGAGAGACTGTCGCACTGCGGGCTAACCTCATACGGAACAGAAACCAGCCCCGATGCGACCGACCGGTCACGCGACGCGGATATGCTAAAAGTGATGTATCCCTGATTGTCGAATCCGATGTGCCTTTTGAATAGAGTTCCAAGGAATGGCTAAATTCGAAACCCGGGTAGCAGGCGTCTCTTTCTACAATGTCAACTTTTCGGCGGTTTCCTTGCGCTCGAAAGTCACTCTCTCACCGGACCCGAAGAATCCGCATGATGTGAATGGGATAAAGGTGATTATCGATGGCCATCATGTGGGGCACATCCCTAGATCGCTTAACGTCACGCTGAACGAGTACATTGAGCGCCAGTACAATGTGGGAGCCCGGGTGGCGAGTGTGACTAGTACGGAGCTAAGCGATATCGAGGCATTGCCTTGACCATTGTGGTCGACAGTTCCGTGACGAGACGCGCCACACACGGCAGCAGTCTCGGATCTCTTGTCGTGCCTCGACAGGATGCCTTTCGCGTTCTCCGCTCACCCGCACATCTCCCCGACATCAGTCAGCTCAAGGTCGGCTGGCTCGACTTTTTGAAAATAAGGAATCCCTCCCGCCCAAACGTGAGGTGCCCCAGGAGCCCGACTATGAAGCCCTTTATCGACAAGAAGTTCCATTTTACAGCGCCTCTTCAAAGACCCGAAGCCCTTCATACAGGGAAAAATCAGGAGTGGCTCCAGGCATGCCGCTTGGTGGAGGCTCATAATGAACAGCGCCTTGAGGCACTCAGAACCCTCCTCGATCAACAATTCGACAACGAGTTTTGGCAATACGAGAAAGAGGCACGGATATCCCGGCTGTTTCAGGACTTGAATATTACGCTACTTCCTGAGGAAAAGATCGAAGCCAAGCGTGAACGCGGCTACATGACAGCCTATGAAGAGTTCATTTTTCAATCGCTCAAACGCCACTACACGCTTTTCAGGCAAGTGAACATCGATGGTCGCTATATCGATTTCCTGGTGGTCCTGAGTAAGCCCTATCGCTTATGGGCACTTGAGGTGGATGGCGACATCCACCGCAGAAAGGCAGTTGCCGACACGGATGCGTCTAAAGAAATCCATCTCTCACGATTGGGCATCTACCTGATCCGCCTCAGCAACCGATGTATCACGAAAGACCACCGGCAGGCTGTCGACAGGGTGATTGAAGAGCTGAGGCAAGGATAAGGCTTGGCCTCTCACAGTGACGTGGTGGCCTAAATGCACTTGACCAGACTAGCGCTTTCGGGGGCATCACCGCTGACCTCGAACGGCACCACTACTGAATCAAATGCTGCATAGGGCCCGAACTTGACTAGCCCGGAGCACAATCATCGACTGAAAGGGACAGGCAACCTGCAATGCACAGGTGAAGAGCGTTGATCTATCGCTACGGCTTCCACTCACAACTGACGGCGCGCCCATTTCCAGTCCACCAGTTCCTGCTCCAAACGCAAACGATCGCCCCAGCGATGTTCGAGCAGGCCATGATAGACAGCCGCTTCATCGGAAGTCAGATGCGACAAACTCGCGTAAGAGGGGATTGGCTCGATGACGCATAGTTGACGGTGCCCGATCAGAGTCTGCTCGTCCATCATGACCGAACGTGCCTGAGGGTAGTGAACGCGTAGTCGATTCAATATCGAGAAGCCATGGGGATCGATATCCCCTCAATAGCGGATGTTGGACTGCGCCAACCACGGAATCCCCGCCAGCACCTCGATGCCCATGGCCATCCCGAAGATAGAGATCCGTCCATGATGGGGCGCTAGAGCCCAGCCAGTTTCCTGATTCTCGACGATGTGTAGCTCGGAGCGCCGCTACAAACGAACTTTACCTTCGGGACCACACCTTCCATTCTTTGAATCCGACTGGGCTGACACTCTTCAGGAGCTGCATAGGCTAAGCGCAGCCATCTTACGGATGCGAGGAGCGGCCATCACCCCGTTACATGTTAGAGCCGCGAAGCACAAAGCTGCCGGAGTGGTGCGCTCCACGACCGGAGAGGGGAATGCCAGGGTTTCTCAGTCTCGGGGAAGGAGGTTGCCCTCAAGTCGTGGGAATCACCTCTCTTTAGGCAGGTAAGAACGCCCAAGTAGCTAGGTAGGTACCTTGTCCAAATCATCTGTGGAAAAGCCACTCTAATGATGCTATGGCGCACGTGATACGATTCGCTTACATAGTACTGTCAAGAGCCTGCTTGGGAACCATAGCCAGGCGGTGAGCGCGATAAGAGCGTATAGTAGCCATATGGGGAGCAGCAATAGCAGCTTGGCTATCAAGGCGACAAGATCGCCTTTGTAAATCATTTTGCTTCCACGGCTGAGATATTTAGTGAACTTGATTGCGCCAGTATTATTAAGAAGCTTTAGCCCACCTTGACCGAAGGTAGCCGCCATTAAAATCGTTTCTTTACCTAGCACACTAGAGCGCTGAGCAATATCAATAGCCGTATTGCCACCAATACGGTATAGCGTGGCACTTTTACTGCCGAAGGCATCAGCAAAACGGGCTGCACGATGCAGATCCGTAGCATTTTGCGTGCGTGCCAGTAACTTCAGACCGCCGCGTGTTTTAGCTAATGTATTTATGTCACCTAGCATATTGCCTAGCGCACCAAGGCTACGCGTTTCACTGGCACTTTTTGCGGCCGACAAGACCGCTTTCCCCAACCAAGAAGGGAGTTTTCCAAGTCGTCGTGCGGCTTTCATTGCTATGATACTGCTCTTCGCGATAGTGGTGCCTGCCAGTGCGGGGGCACCTGTCCCTGCAGTCGCCGCAGTGCCTAACCCACTCGCAAGCTGAGCGGATGATGCAATGAATCCGAGTGAAGCAAGCGCAACCATGACTTCGTCAACTTCTTCTCCTTGTGCGTAGTTCACTCCTTGGCTGGCCAAGTCACGAATGTCGCCGATGACCATGAAGTCAGTCATCACGCTGGTCGCCTGTCCGATGGTCTCGTCGCTGGTACCTTCAAGTAGGCCTTCGCCAAGCTTGCTCAACTGGTAGCGCCACTGACTCCGGTGTTCGTTGATGGCCTGGTAAAGCGACTGTGCTTCTTGCCTGCTGCTCACGTATTCATATGTCATGAAAAAGCTCATGTAATCAGCAGCCTCTGCATAACGCTCTTCCTCTATCATGGCTTTCGCTTCTGGTAGCGGATCAATCCTCTGCAATGCCAATACGGAGAGCTGGGTATGTTGACCGATAATACCTGCTGATACTATCGCTAGTAAAAGAAGCATTAATCTGAGTGGGAGCTTTGCCATAGCGTTCTTTATCCAGAGATACGTATTGATTGTTTATATAAGGTTTAATATACCGTTTTGAAAGTCGACTGCGTTAAAAAAGTGTGTCTTGGACGTTGTATGTGCGGGCGACATGTTAGTTATCATTTGTTTATCGGCTTACCCTAATAAAACTTTAGAGCTGCCTACCATAGCCCTAACTGAGCGAAACCGTTGGAGAGCCACCGAAAAATTGCCCGTGGTTCTAAGCGCAGCCGACGCCCTACCCAAGCAGCTAAGATGTGATGAGGCCAGGCCCTAGATATAATCGTCTGGCGTTGGTGTTCGGTTGACAGAGGCAAGCCGGCCAATAGATCAGTCCTGTCGGTAATAACCTACAAACATAGGTGGGACCTACTGCATCGCTCATTAATGGAACCTGCCATCATACACGTCAACGGGGCAACGGAAGGCCCCAGAGGGAAACAGGTCAGGGAGACCTCCGCAAAGGACGCTCGGGCAGGATGCCACGAGATAGATGAAGGGAAGCGGTGATCGGAGCCCGGCCATACGAGGTCGGGCTCTTTTCTTTATAGCTCCTACCTAGCTTGGTTCCCTGCGGTACTCCTTACCCTTGTTCGCAAGCTCAGGAGACGCCACTGCCAGCGTTCCTGCTCGGGTTCGCCCAAAAAACCGCGTCTCATCGACCCTGCCCGGCCTTTGGCCGGGTTTCTTTGTTTAAGGGGCTCGCCCGCTGTGCACGAAATGCACCTCCGAGACCACACCTTCTATTCGTTGAATCCGGCTGGGCTGACACTCTTCTTGAGTTGCACAGGCAAAGCGCAGCCATCTTACGGACAGGCTGAGCACCCATTCCCCCGTTTCGTAGAGCACGTAACGTAAGGCTGCTGGACCATGGTCGCTTCAATGAGAAGATAGTAGCTTCGGCGGCACGCAGTATGATCAGTGCATCAATCGGTCAGGCCTGGCGGGGGCTGAACTTTTACCGTATTGGCGGCTACAATCGTAGCCCCTAGAAGGACATGATGAATGCTGACCTCCGAACAGATTCATGCTGAACTCAATAATCTGGGTTTCCGTTTGGAAGCGGGGAAATCCGAACCATCGTATGCCTATGAGCATTTGATCACAGAGGAAGTCTATCTCTACGTCAAGCGCAATAGGGACGGGCGGGCCGTTAGCACTTTTCCGTTGGTCCTTCCCCCCTCGTCAATGGCCATGCGCACGCTTATCGACGACATCGATGGCCTTGAGGTGCGCTGGGAAGTCACCAAGAGCACCAGCTATCGGCGTTTTCCGAAAGACAATGGCACGTCCCAGTATGGTTATGCTGCCAACCTGCAACGCATCGCTGCACTACCCGAATTGATAGCTGCCCTGGTCGAGCCCGGTTCGACTGTCGCACCCCAGGGGGCAGACAACGAAGTTCATTCCTATGAGCGTAAAGTAGACTCCATGTACCCTTTGAATCAGATTCTTTATGGCCCGCCGGGCACCGGCAAAACCTACGCCACCACCGAACTGGCGGTTCGTCTTGCCGAGCCGCAGTGGTACCAGGCCACTCACCGAGAACTCGTTGGTGACGAGCGGCGTCAGGCCATCAAGGCCAAGTATGACCGTCTGGTGAGAGAGCAGCGTGTGGTACTGACGACCTTCCATCAAAGCTTCTCCTATGAAGATTTCGTGGAGGGGATCCGCGCGACGACAGATGAGCAGACCGGCGGCATACGCTATGAAGTCGTAGATGGCATCTTCAAACAGATGTGCGAGAACGCTGACGTCACGGTTGAGGTCGCCGCCTCGGAAACGATCGAATTGGGCAATAGGCGCATCTGGAAGATGTCGCTGGGTAATACCCAGCAGGGTGAAGAATATATATTCGATGAATGCATAGAGAACGGCTATGTTCTGCTGGGGTACGGTCACGACATCGACTTCAGCGACTGCCACTCCCGTCGGTCGATCAAGGCACGTCTGGGGGACTACTATGGCGAGACCGTTAACAACAATGACTATGCTGTTACCGCGGTAAATACCTTCAAGAACCTGATGCAGCAGGGCGATCTTGTGATCGTCTCGGATGGCAATCATAAATTCCGTGCCATTGCCGAAGTTACCGGTGACTATGAATTCCTGAAGACAGAGGAGAGGGTAGGCTTCCAGCAATGCCGACCTGTGAAGTGGCTGCGTCAGTATTCGCCCAGCCTACCCAAGGAACGGCTGTTCCTGAAATCGTTGTCTCAAATGACCGTGTATGAACTCAAGCCGACCACGGTGGACCTGGGGAAACTGGAGCAGTTGCTCGCGCCGACTCGGGAGGAGAGCGAACAAAGACCCCATGTGCTCATTATCGATGAAATCAATCGCGGCAACATTTCCCGTATCTTTGGGGAATTGATTACCCTGCTTGAACCCAGCAAGCGCAAAGGGGCCGCCGACGCTCAAACAGCGGTCTTGCCTTATTCTAAGGACCCTTTTACCGTCCCCATTAACGTGTACTTGATTGGCACCATGAACACCGCAGACAAGTCCTTGGCCCAACTGGACTTGGCCTTGCGCCGGCGATTCAGCTTCGTCGAGATGCTTCCGCAGCCGGAGCTTTTGCGGGGCACCGAGGTGTATGGCATCGATTTGGCTGATCTGTTGACGATGCTCAATCAGCGAATCGAAGTGTTGCTGGATGCCGAGCATTTGATTGGCCACAGTTACTTCTTGCCGCTTACTCACGTTGCCGATGATGCCGAGCGTCAGGAAGGGCTGGCTGCGCTGTTCGAGAACAAGCTGCTCCCATTGCTCCAAGAGTATTTCTTCGATGACTATCAGCGCATAGGCTGGGTGCTTAATGACCCCGCCAAGCAACCGGCCGATAGATTTATCCTCACTCACGAGGCATCTCAGGAAATGCTACGCGCCGTCGGACAGCTGTTTCCGGCCGAGATTGCCGAACAGCTAATGGATAGTCGTTATCGGATCAACACGTCGGCCTTTGCACGGGAAGGGGCCTACCGGGCGATCATGGTATGACCGTTCAGGTACGCGAGTACGCCACCCTGACCTATGATGCCTCTCAGCAGCCCACTATGGATCTTGGTATCGTTTCCAGAGCCACGTTCGATTGGTTGATGGACCTGCAGCAGCGCTGGAAAGGGCAAGCCGACCTGCTCAGCATCGAAGGCAAGCATCGCCTTAGGCTGTGCAGCTATGTCGGCTACCTACAGAGCCCCAACGGCGAGGCCATTGAAATCCTCCCTAAGGCAGAGCAACGCGCGCCGAACGCGCCTGAAAGATTAAGGATTCTGCTGCAGACGATGCTCAGTGCATCGTTAGGCATAAAACCCCGTGAAGCAGAGGGCGCCGAGCTAATGCGCTCGCGGCTACCGTTGCATGAATGGGTGATTCGCCAGTTTCTGGATGCGTTAATGATCTTGGTGCGTCGAGGGCTGCACTTCGATTATCGACAAGTGGAAGAGCAATGTCGTTTTGTTCGTGGCCAGCTGGATATGGCCAAGCAGATCAGGCAGACGCCGGATAAAGCGGGCCACTTTTATGTGCGTCATGCCGAGTTTAGTCCCCAGCGGCTGGAGAATCGGCTGATCAAGACGGCTCTGGCGATGGTGTTCAAACAGACACGAGATTATGAGAACTGGCGACTGGCCAATATTCTCAGTCAGCAATTGGCCGACATCGAGCCGTTGCGCCGCCCTTTGCGGGACCTGGACCGTTGGCATGACGGCAAACTCATGCAACGGTACCAAGCGATAAAGCCCTGGTGTCGATTGGTTCTTGAGCAGCTCAACCCGGACTTCCAACAGGGGCACCATCGAGGTATTGCGCTGTTGTTCCCCATGGAACAGCTGTTTGAACGCTATTTGAAAGTCTGCCTGCAACGTCACCTGGTGAGTGGTGCAGAACTCGCCACCCAGGTCAGCCGTCGTCACTTACTGAGGCATGCCCCGGATACAGCCGATTGTAGCGTTGAGCAGAAGTGGTTTGCGCTAAAGCCCGATTTCCTTATCCAACAGCAGGCCGAAACGTTCCTGCTTGATGCGAAATGGAAGCTGTTGGATCAGAATCGATCGTCTCGCGACCGGAAATATGAACTGAAGCAGGCGGATCTGTACCAGATGTTTGCCTATGGACATAAATACCTGAACGGTAACGGGCATGTCATGCTGGTCTATCCCAAGCATGAAAATTTCAGTCAGCCCTTGCCGGTGTTTCGCTTTGACGGCAAGCTCTCGCTGTGGTGCGTCCCGATAGATTTGTATACGGGGAAACTGGTGAGTGGCGACTGGCAAGCCGCGTTTAGCTGTTTTCAGCCATTCGTCGCTAAGGCTAGCCAGAGCGTTATTTCTGTTCATTCATGACCTGAGCGGGCCGTAACCCGGGTCGCAGATACACCCGGTTCGGATGATCGTGATGGCGCCACCCTATAGCCCGTAGCGGTGGGTAGTGGCGCGACCTCTTTAACTAAAAAATTGAGCAGAATTACTGCGAGTTTAGTTAAAACACCCTCAGATAGCTTGAGGACATCTCCTTACGCTGTGGGAGTGTCGAGCAGGGCGTCACTGTTTCTTGGACCATACTCGCTGCAGCACATCAGCGTCGATGACCGGCAATGTATGGCTGTGGTTCTGGATCAGCGTACTGACATGACGTTGACCAATCGGTGGCCATAGAGTGCCCCGCGCTGGATGCTATGCCCACCTTCTGCGCTACTCAGATACTAAAAAAGTGCCGCTAATGGAGCGTCCCCGAGCTTCCAGTGATGCCGGTGTGCCAGCCTGTCTCGAAATGTCGGATATTCTGCCTCGTGTATCCGCAGCTGTAACCACGACACGGCCGCATGGCGAAGCGCATGGAAATCGATCGACGTCCCCCAGCGTTCTCGCAGCCAGCCGATTAATGAGGCAATCTATCCCTTTGGGGTGTAGGCCCTTGCGCTGAAGAGTGGTACAAACAAGGCGACCTCCCGAAGCGAGGTTCTGTAGGCTACCGCTCGCCGGGTATCCCACCATAGCGACATGCGTTCAGTCACGTCGGGTGGCGCCAATAGATGCAGCGGCACCCGCCGTCTGGCTGCTGATGTCTTGCTCTCTCTAATAACTCTAGCAATAGCAAGCCGGCAATATGCTGGCTGTACTAGCCGAGGTTGCCCCCAGCGCGTAGCGATGATGCTGGATTGGCCAGTCCTCGCCATCTTTTGCTCGATCCGAACGTCTGCGAGGGTCAGCTGACATACTTTGGAGGCTCGAAGCCCCGCGTAATAGCCGAGTGCGAAGGCAAGCGCATACTGCTGGTTGATTTGACTCGGGTTGGCTTGCCCTACCAGCGAGCGCCAGGTGTGGTCGGCCAAGTCTGGGTTGGCAACGGCTGTGCGGAGCGTACTGACGCCCTTTTTCAACGCAAAGGCGGGTAGCTCGACCTCCTCTAATAAGCCGTGGAACTGGCAAAAGCGAACAAACATACCCATCAAAAGCGAACAAACATACCCATCCTTTCGAGATCGCGCCGTTGGTCGCTAAAAGCTGTGGGCCTGACCTGGATCAAAGACTCGGCATTATTCCCCTTGCCGGGATTCAGGTTCGCCCACCTTCAGCCGATGAGCGTTGATAACGCCAGGCAGGCCCGCGAGTTGGCGCAGGAGGCTTCGAGCACCGCAGAGCGCGGCGGCGACGTGGTGGATCGTGTCGTCAAGACCATGCATGGCATTGCCGGTAGTTCCAGGCAGGTGGCGGAAATCATCAGCGTCATCGACTCGATCGCCTTCCAGACCAATATCCTTGCGCTCAACGCGTCCGTCGAGGCGGCCCGTGCCGGCGAGCAGGGCCGTGGCTTTGCGGTGGTGGCCAGCGAGGTCCGCAACCTGGCCAGCCGCAGTGCCGACGCCGCCCAGGAGATCAAGACACTCATCGAGGGCTCGGTGGCACAAGTCCAGCAGGGATCTACTCTGGTTGAGCAGGCAGGCCAGACCATGGATGAGGTGGTCACCGCGGTTCGCCGGGTCACCGACATCATGACCGAAATTTCCGTGGCCTCTCAGGGGCAGAGCGAGGGGATCGAACAGGTCTCCCAGGCAATAGGTCAGATGGATCAGGTGACGCAGCAGAATGCGGCGCTGGTTCAGCAAGCCTCGGTGGCCTCAGCCTCGCTGGAGGAGCAGGCCAACCGTCTGGAGGACGTCGTTGCGGTCTTCAAGCTGTCCAGCCGGCACAGTGTCAGCAAGCTTCCAGCGAGTGTAATCAACATCATCCACTCGGCTTCGGCAAGTTCAGCCGCACGGCAGGGAAAATCTACCAGGCCGGCCGCACATCAGATCTCTCGTCAGTCTGGTGAAACTGAGGCGTGGGAAGAGTTCTGAGCAGCATAGCCTGAGCTCGTGTGACGGCGCGTCCGTGCTGATGGCGGGCGCGCCGGACTGCCATCAAGTGATCGAGTCGGATAATGCGTCGCCACCGGACCGGGGTCCAGAGGAGCTCGTGGGCATGCTATGATGCAACCACGTCAATCGCGCTGGGGTACGGCGATAGCGAATGGCTAACGCGAATAGGCCCATTGATGAACAGCCCCAGGGTAAAGACCAAGAAAAGTGCGCTGTCATGGCCAGGCTCACATTGACGTAATCATTTCATCGAGTGGGCCTAGACCCAGAGCAGGCGCCGCTTGGGGGTCAGCTAGTATGCCGACGCGTTGCCAAGAAAATACCCGCACCCACAATCAATAGAGCCCCCATGTACGTTTCCTGCCGCGGGACATCTGCAAAGACTAGGTAGCCAAACAGGCTTGCCCAGACGATCTGCAAGTATAGGAATGGGGATACCAGAGAGGCCGGTGCAAAGCGCATCGACAGGATAAGACCTAGCTGGCTGACGGCACCAAGCAGCCCCACGCCGAGAAATAAAGGTATTTCGCTCACGCCAACCGGAGACCAGAACCAGGGTACGATCAGGCTGCTGACGATGGCACCGGCCAGGCCCGCATAGAATAGCGAGGTGAGAGGATGATCGGCGCGGCCAAAGCGGCGGGTGCATAGCTGGTACAGGGCGAAGCACAATGTCATGCCGAACGGCAGAAGAATGGCGGGCTGGGTGCGCCAGTCGAACGGGCCGATAGCAATAATCACTCCTGCGAACCCCGTCAGGACCGCCGCGCCGCGGGCGAGCGTGACCCGCTCCCCCAATAAGGGGATGGCCAACAATGTCACCAGCAGGGGCGAGCTGAAGTTGATAACATAGACCTGAAGTAGCGGCAGTTCGCGAAAGGCCATGTAGGCGAAGCAACTGGCTACAAACAGCAGTAGGCCACGTAGGGTTTGACCGGCCAGCGAGCCAGTGTGAAGTAATTCACGGGCACGCGGCAGACCCTGCCACAGCATGTAGCCGATCAGCACCAGCATATGACCGACATAGCGAGCCCAGACGACCTGAACAGGTGAATGCTCCTGAGCCAATAGCTTAGCGCAGGTATCCAACAGCGTGAACAGCAAGCCCGCCGCTAGCATGCAGCCGATTCCCAGCAAGGGGCGATCATTTTGTTGGGTGGCCGGAAGCGTAAGCGCCATATGCCTCTCCTTGGCGGTTTGAGTGGGCTGTCATGAGTTTAGCGCGCTAACTACCTTGAATAGCGACTAAAAGTCCTACCTAGAGCGTGCTGATAAGGGGCTCAATTTATTCCTGTGTCCTTTTTCATGATATGAAATAGCGTATTGATCTTACCCAGCAATCGTGGGCACCAATCTAAGAGATCATTCGGGCCTCGAAGGCCTCAGGGCTACAACTCTGCACCAGTATTTAGGGTATGACGAGAGCTGACAAGAAGCTTTTAGGTGCACGTGCAGCCTCGGGCACAGGTTTAGTAACGGATGACCGGGGAGAGGGTGCATGTAATCACGCTTCTGGCTCCTGAAGAAACTGACTGGATTTCCCTAAGGAAAGGAATGCGGTGTTTCGGAAGCCGAAAAATCGGCTGTCAGTACGCGCCAATAAATGGCGGGCCAGAAGCAAGAAACAGTCACGCCAGGCATCGGAATGCCAGAACAGCAATCGACAGTTCGTCTCGTATAACTAGGTTCACATGAAGGAGATGAATTTAAGTTACACATGAGCGTTCATAGTCCAGCGAGTTATCGACAGAAGGCTACGATTATGGCGGTTAAGCCAGAGAGGGGCGCTCGTGGAACAGAGTTGCGGGGCGTGACTTGTGAATACGCATGAAGCGTCATATTCGACAAGCTCACCTATACAGGGGGCTAGAAGTGCAATCAGGGTAGTTTGCACCTGATCCATATTTTTAATATGGATCAATCAGAAGTCAAGCAGTGGCCGACGATATTTTGACGAACGAAGTAGCTATCCTAGGTCTGCATCCTGGATATGAGTGTCTCACTACGCTGCAAGCTGCATTGCTGTTACCCTTAAGAACGAGTTGTCACTGGGTAGAGCCTGACGGCTTTTCAAAGCCTGAGGGATTCCGGAGATGCCCGGGACGATTCAAGCTGCGCTCAGAGTGATCTCTCCATGTATAGAGAGGATTCGTCGGGCCGGTATTTATTTGTTAGGCTGTTGCCTTCAATTACTGAAGAGAGTCGTTATTGTGAATGGTGTAATTCGGGTGGCTGTGGGCTGTATCGCCGCTGCAATCTTGGGCGGATGCGCAATGCCGATGAATGATATGATGGATAATAATTTTAGCGCGGTAATTCCGGAGCCGATCCCTGAGGGTATGGTAGGCACCTGGTCGGGTACCATGGGGCCGTATGCGGTCACCTTCCGGTTCGAAGATAATGGAATGGGGTTATATTGCTACGATTGGAATACGACAAAAGCCATTCATAAGATAAAATATGCCAACGGCAAAATTGAACATCAGGATGGGAAGAATATGTTGGTTTCCCAGCCGAACACCTCCACGATTATAGCCGATTGGCCATACACAGGGGCTAACGATGTGACCCTGACTCCGGATGAATCGCTGGCTAATGCCTCTGTCTATTGCAGTAAACAGCTGCGTAGCTAGGCCCCACCTCAGGCTTGAATGCGTTTTGCTAGACGGCGGGTTGCCGATCGACAACAACCGGAACCTGGCCGTCGAGCGTGATAATGTCCACGTGACAAGCGTAGAGCATTACTACTGCGCTCTTATTACCCTAATTACCGAGCAGGAAGAGGCCGTGGGAAGCGGCGTGTTCAATTTTGATCATTCCCAACAGCTTCATTCCCGCCGCTGAGCGATATGGTTTGATGCCTAAACTGGATCGTTGGGTCATAGCCAAGGTCTTCTCCGGCTATCATACGTTGAGTGCTGCGCACGAGCTTCCGCTTACCTGCGCCATCAACCTTTCAGGGACATCCCTCAACGAAGGAGGGCTCTTTGAATTCATACGGCAGCAGGCTGAGCAGCATCGGATCCCCGAGCATGCCATATGCTTCGAGATTACTGAGACGGCGGCGATCGACAATTTGCAAGCGGCAGCGGAATTTTACAAGGGATGCAAGACGCTGGGCTTCTTGTTTGCGCTTGATGATTTCGGCACAGGTACAAGCTCCTTTGGCTACCTGAAAAGCCTGCCGGTGGATTATCTCAAGATTGATGGTGGCTTTGTACGTAACATCGATAAGGATGGCATCGATCGCGCGATGACGGAGACCATCAACCGGATCGGCCATCTCATGGGCATCCGCACCGTCGCTGAGTTTGCTGAGAGCGATGAGATCATTCAGCGACTACGGGCCATGGGCGTGGATTATGCTCAGGGTTATGGGGTTAGCCGGCCTGCGCCCTTGTTTCCTGATTGTGAGGTGGCGCGGATTTAAAACACAATCGCAAGTAGTGCAGGATAGAAGGGTAAGCTACGCGGCACCAGATCGTAACAGTGCCCAATCCAGCCTAAACGCGTAGCTGGTCAATGGCGGATAGAAGCTCGCTGGGGTGGTGAATGGCGATTGCGCCTTCAGGGGTGGTTTCCTCATCGGGGAAGCGATTGAGATGCACCACATGCACACTAGCTTCGAGACCTGCTACAACCCACCACAGCATCATCAATAGCCACGCACTCATTAGATGCCAATCCCATCGCCTTGCCGGCCTGCCTATAAAGCGCGGGGTCGGGCTTCCAAACGCCAAGCGTGTAAGCGCTGAATAGACGGTCATCAAAAACGGGGCTAGGCTGCTGATTCCTATAGCACACAGAATTTTTCTTTCGGGACCGTTAGAGACGACGGCCTTCAGATACTCAGGCAAAGCCTGGAGCGCTTCTCGCATGCCGTCGATAGGGTGAAGCTCGGCGCGCATGCGTTGCTCCATGCGTTCCCGCATAGTGGCCTCCAGGATCGTGTATTGGTCACCTAGATGAACCTCATGACGCAGGGCCAAGGCCTCGATAATCATGAGAAGACGTACCCCACGAAATTCCTTGAGATACTGGGTTGCGGTAAAGGGAAGGTCGAACTGGGGTAGTACCTCACCGAGGACGTCAGCAAGCAGTATTTCGCTGTCGACCAGAGTGCCATCTGAATCGAAAAGCAGGCAGGGAAGGCTAGCCATGCAACATACCAGGATGTGATTTCAGTGGGCTAAATATGTGCGTTACTGGTCGTCAGGCGGTGTCGAGTCTCGCTCGTGCCGGGTCCCCAGCGAGATCGCAAGGGTTTCGGCAAGGCATATCGACCCCGATGACCGCGAAGAGATCCGATCAAGAAACAGAGGAAGTTAAGCTGAGCTCAATTCCACTTCATTATATGGACAGAGTGAACGCATAACTCTCTTTTCTGATTTGTGATTTCAGCTATTGAGTAAGAGCGCGATTTAGCATGATCGAGCTCGGAAATCGTATATGTGGCGGTTAACGTGTCGTCAGGAAAAACGGGTTTTAGAAACCGCACTTTATCGTAGCCTAAAGAGACCGAAACCCCTGTGTACCCCCTCTCTTTTGCTCGCTCGCTAATAATGGCAGCGACGGTTGACAAGATAGCCATCGATAATATGCCGTGAGCGATCTTACCACCAAAAATGGTTTCTCTTGCGTAGTCGTTATCGATATGTATCGGGTCATGGTCGCCGCTTATATTAGCAAAAAGCTCAATATCCCGTTCGGAAATCGATTTTGAGAAAGTAGCGGTTTCTCCTACGAATAATGGTAGCACACTCGTCATTGAGCTCCCTCAATTCAGTGGATTAGTTTGTTGTTAGAGCGGAAGTCGAATCCCGAACCACAAGCTCAGTATTAATAGAGCTATGCTCATAGGGGGAGTCTGGTTCTCTAAGCCTCCGAAGGAGAAGCGAGACGACTTCGTCCCCAATTTGCGAGCGGGATATTGCTACGGAGGTAAGGGCCGGCCGCCAAAGCCTGGACTCCGCTATATCGTCAAATCCTGTTACGGAGAAGTCTCGACCTGGTTCAAGTTGACGTGCTCGTAACCCAAGCATCACGCCAAATGCAACGATATCATTGAAACAAACAGCGGCTGTCGGTGGATTCTCTTTATCCAAAACATTCGAGATGGCTTCCATGCCGTCTGCGCGAGTGGCAGGACAAGTTACCATCAGTTCTTTTTCAACTGATATCCCCGCATTAGCTAGCCCGTCTAGATAGCCGTCTCGACGGTCGCGCCCAGTGGATGTTCTATCATTGACACCGATCATGGCAATACGGCGGTGTCCAAGCTCTATTAAATGTTGTGTTACCTTATACATGCCGCCACGGTTATCACCTGCAACATAGTCTGCTTCGATACTCGGTATGTTTCTTGAAAACAGGATGCAAGGTTTACGCCATGCCTGTATCTTCTGTATTAAATCAGGGGTTGTGTTTTCCGCAGGGCAAATTACTATTCCATCGACATTATATTCACGCATGGTATCGACAAACTTCTTTTGTCGCTCAGTCGATTCCGCTGTATTGGACAAGACCACGACACGACCATGCATAGTCATCGATTCTTGAATGCTAGCTACGATCTCGGCGAAATAAGGGTTCGTCAAGTCATTAACAACGACGCCAACTATGCCACTTTGGGCAGAGCGTAAACCTGCTGCACGCCTATTATATACGTACCCAAGCTGATCTGCTGCCTCGAGAACTCGCTTTCGCGTTCGCTCGGGAATCGTTGGGCTATCGCGCAAAACAAGGGAAACGGTGGATGTCGATACGCCAACCTTTTTTGCAACGTCTACAAGAGTCACGCGGCGAGGAGGCTGGGTAGAAACCGACTTATCCGTTTCTTTGTCATGTGCCATATACATTTCTCTATTTAATCAGCGAGATAGCTTATTAAGCACAGAGTATGCACGCTCTTTCGCAGTATGTAAAACTTCATCCGCTGGTTGAGACCACCAATATTCAGAGAATATTTCCACCTCGGGTATACCCTTGAACCCAGCTTCAGACATGGTCAAGGCGATGCTTTCCAGATCGATGATGCCATCGCCCATCATTCCGCGATCCGTGACAAGGTGTCGTGTCGACACAAGCCAGTCACATAGGTGGAAACCAATGAGTCTTGAGGCTCCCGCCCGATGAAGCTGTCTTGTTAGATCTGGATCCCACCAGACATGGTAGACGTCCATTGCTATTCCTAACGTAGACGAACCGGAGGGCTCTAGTAGGTCGCAAATTTCGTTAGCCTGAGCGAGAGTATTGATGCATGAACGGTCTGCGGCTTGCATCGGATGGAGGGGCTCTATGGCGAGTTTGATATTCGCTGACCGGGCGTGATCCATAATGGAATGAATTCCATCGATAACCATCTCTCTAGCGCCGGATAGGTCTTTGCTGCCTTCGGGTAAACCGCCACATACCAGCACTACCAAGGGCGAGCCTATAGCGAAGGCTTCGTCTATCACGCGCCGATTTTCTTCGATGGCGTCTCGACGTCCTGCCTCGTTATTCGCTGGAAACATGCCGCCGCGGCAATAACCGGTTACCCCAAGCCCTGAATTGCGCAGCAATTGCGCTGACGTCTCAAGGCCTAATTCCAGCACTTGGTCGCGCCAGGGAACAATAGACGAGAGGCCATGCCGCTTGCATCCCTCCACCGCTTCGCGAAGGCCCCATTGACGGCGGGTGGTTGCCGTATTAAGTGCTAGATCGATCATCGATTTGTTATCCCGTACGGCGCAAGCAGGATTTTCATACGTTGGCAAGCGAGCTCTGGATCGCGCAAGAGCCCCGCGCCTGCTGCAAGGCGGAATACATCTGCCAAGTGGAGCATGGAGCGAGCCCCTTGTTGTCCGCCCAGCATGGCAAAGTGCTCTTGATGCCCGTTAAGGTAGGCAAGTAACACGACGCCGGTCTTGTAGAAACGAGTGGGCGCTTCGAATATGCGCCGGGAGAGCGCAACTGTGGGATCGAGAATCGCATGGTACTTCGCTTCGTCGCCGTGCGTCAGGGCAAGCAGTGCGGCGGAAGCCGCCGGTGCTATGGGATCGAAAATGCCCAGCAGAGCATGGCTTTCGCCCTGATCGTCTCCGGCAATCAAGTCCGGGTAGTTGAAATCATCTCCGGAATACATTTTGACGCCCCCAGGGAGCCTCCGCCTCATCGATATCTCAAGCTCCTTGTCGAGAAGGGATACCTTGATACCATCGATCTTGTGAGCGTTAGACGAAATAATATCAAGGCAGGCGCTCATGGCGGTTTCGATGTCGCTGCTTCCCCAATACCCTTCTAGTGCCGGGTCGAACATCGGGCCTAGCCAGTGCAGGATTGCCGGCTCGTCCAGGTCCTTTAAGACCTGCTCGTAAACATAAGCGTAATCCGCAGGGTCGCGAGCTACGTTGGCCAGGGCGCGGCTTGCCATTAAGATGACACGCCCCCCCAAGGCTTGAACGGCGGCAGTCTGCTCACGATAGGCTTCGATTACCCTGTCCAAGCTGGCGCCTGAAGGCGCTAGATGGTCGGTTCCCACGCCGGAAAACACTATCGCATCCGGGCGGCTACTCGCTTCCTTCAGGGTATGTCTAATGAGTTCACGGGCACCTGACCAATCGAGGTCCATGCCACGTTGTGCCGTATCCATAGCTTCAGCTACGCCCAAGCCTAGATCCCATAGGTAATGGCGATAAGCCAGGGTCGCCTCCCAATCGATTCCAGACGAATCATAACTGAAGGGATCGACAACGACGTGTGCGGCAGAAATGCCTATCCGGGATAAGGGAGTACCTGGTTGCGCGGTCTCCCAAGTAGCGGGTTCCGGAATGCGGAATGTTTCGAGTTGTCTGTCACTGTTCGGAAGCTTGATCTCGGCCATGGTAATAATCCTTAATGGCTTTTACGTGTCAGCGCGAACGCGAGACAACAATTGGTTTGTTCCTTCTTGTACGGTTTCTTTATGCTGGTTATAAACCGTGAAAAGGAGCTTTATCACGCCTCGGTCGCGTTTACTGGTCAAGCGCTTTTCTTCGACAGAGACTTTCGCTTGGATACGGTCACCGGCAACGACGGGGTTGCTGAAACTCCAGTTCCATCCGAGAGAGGCAACTGCCATCAATTTCACAGGGGCGCGATTTTTAAGACCGTCTACCAGAGAAAGCACGAGTAGACCATGTGCAACTCGGCCTGGAAAGCCCTGCTCACGCGCGAATTCATCATCCATATGGAGACTGAAGAAATCGCCCGATAACCCCGCAAAATTGACAATATGGCTTTCAGTGACGATTAAGCCGTCGGTTACGAAGTAGTCTCCCGTATTGAGATCGTCATGCCAGTAAGTGCCGGGTTTGAGTTCGCGTTCTTGCATTAAAACCTCGGTATGTGTAATCCGCCATCGACATGGATGGTTTCGCCAGTGGTATAGGGAAGTGAATTGGAGGCGAGCGTGGCGATGACTTTGCCGACTTCACTTGCCTCTCCCCAGCGGTTGATAGGAGTAAATCCTTGGGAGAATAGGCGGTCATAGCGCTCTTTAGCGACGCCCGTCATATTGGTGCGAATTACTCCCGGGCGGACTTCGTATACCTTGATTCCCTGTTCGGCCAGCCTTATTGCAAAGAGCTTCGTCATCATCGAGAGGCCGCTTTTAGAGATACAGTACTCACCTCTATCGGGGGAGGCCGCATGGCTATTGGCTGACGATACAGTTATGATCGAGTTGTATTGCTGGTCATGCATATCCAACATACGTTTGGCAACTTCCTGAGTCAGGAAGAATGTGCCGCGCAGGTTGACATTAATGAGCTTGTCAAAACTTTCAGGCGTAACCTTTAGCAAGTCGTCACGCTGTGGTACAGAGATGCCAGCATTATTGATGAGACAGTTTATTCCTCCGAAACCATCCCATGCCTTATCTACGATCTCTTTGTGCAAGGCTACATCTGCTATGTCGCCTGTGACCGGGATGGCCTTCTGTCCATGGGCTTCTACTGCGGCAATCGTTTTTTCCAGGTCTTCCGACATTGCCAAATCATTGACGATTAGGTTGAAGCCTTGTGAAGCCAGCGCTTCAGCACAACCACGCCCGATGCCCCTAGCAGCACCTGTTACCAAGGCAGTTAATTTCTGTGGGTTATTCATACGGTCCCTTAATGTGAAAGCAGTTGACGTGCAATGATCATTCGTTGGATTTGATTGGTGCCTTCGTAAATTTGAGTGATCTTTGCATCTCGATAGAGACGTTCTACTTCGACTCCACGGATGTAACCCATACCTCCGTGTATCTGAACGGCGTTAGCGGTATGTTCAACCGCCGCATCCCCGGCGAAGCATTTCGCCATCGAGCACTCCATCGTCGCTCTTTCTCCGCTATCCAGCTTGGTGGCAGCATCGCGTACCAGCAGGCGCCCGGCATGTGTGGCTTTCGCCATATCGGCTAGCATCCACTGTACGCCCTGGAATTCGCTGATCGGCTGTCCGAACTGGTTTCGTATGCCGGCATACTCGATAGAAGCTTCCAGAGCCGCCTGGAGAATCCCCACCGCAAGGGAGCTGATTCCAACGCGTCCCTTATCCAACACACTCATCATCATGTGGAAGCCACGCCCCGCTTCCCCAAGCAGGGCTTCGGGGGGAAGCCTGACGTCATCGAACGTAAGCGCCCCGACCTGGGAAGCGCGTTGCCCCATTTTGTGTTCCTTGGGGCCTTTGGTGACGCCCGCCTGGTTGGTATCCACTAGGAAAATGCTCATGCCTCGCTTGCCGGCTTCTGGGTCGGTCCTCGCCAATATGGCCGCGAAATCGCAGACGGGGGCGTTGTGAATCCATAATTTCTCGCCAGTCAGACGCCAGCCGTCACCGTCAGGTACGGCCGTGGTGCGGATGCCTGATACATCCGAGCCTGCTCCAGCTTCGGTGAGGGCATATGCACAGCGGCGTTCGAATCGCAGCAACGGCTTGAGATAGCGCTCACGCTGCACGGCCGAGCCGTGGGCCGTCAGAAGTGAACCCAGAAGTTCGATCAGGCCGCATTGGTCGGCTACGGAGGAGTAGCCTCGCGACAACTCTTCCATGACGATGGCGTAGGTGCGGCAATCGGCCCCGAGGCCGCCGTACTCCTCGGGAACCGTGATACCGAATAAACCGAGTTCCGCCATCTGGCCGTAGAGGGTTTCGGGGAAGGCTTCGCTTTCGTCAAGCGCATTAGCCTTGGGGCGTATCTCGCCATCAGCGAATTCCCTCACCATCTCTTGCACCGCTAGATAGCGGTCATCGGCAGTGCTGGCCATTGCCTAGCTCCTATGCGTCTAGATTGTTTTTCTCAGCCCACCGGCCGAGTCATTTGCATCGATAGGGTACCTATGCTATCCATAGTAGAACGTTCCTGTAGAACGTTCAAGTAACTAACAATGAGCCCAACGATGAGTGGGGCCAACAGCTAGGAGTCGTCACATGAACCGTCAGCAACTGACCGCAGCATTAAGCATGTTCGTGACATTCGCCGCTCCGCATGCATTCGCAACGGAGCTAACCGCCGGACACGTAAACCCGCCGGGTGAACCATCCCACGAGGCATTTGCCCAACTCGCCGAACGATTGAAAGATAGCGAAACCGGCATCTCGCTAACCGTGTTTCCTCAAGGTCAGATAGGGTCGGAAAAAGATGCGATAGAGCAGGTGCGGATGGGCGCACTCACGATGACGACTGTAGCGTCTTCTGCGCTTTCAGCATTTGCGCCCAGCGTGGGTGTTTTCGATATTCCCTTTCTGTTCCGTGATCAGAACGACCATCCGCGAGCAGTCGGTCAGAGCGAGATAGGGGATGAAATTGCCGAGAGGGTTGAGCAAGAGGCTGGTGTGGAAGTGCTGGGTTGGTGGAGCGCCGGGCAGCGCCATGTATTCACTCGTGAGACCGATGTAAATACTCCTGAGGACCTGGATGGACTGAAGGTTCGTGTTATAGGGAGCCCGGTATACCTTGACACTTTCAACGAGCTTGGCGCGCAGGCGACGGGCATGCCTTACGGTGAAGTCTATAGCGCTTTAGCCAACGGCACAGTGGATGCCGCTGAGAACGATACATCAGGTTATCGCAATATGAAGTTCTGGGAACAGGCGCCTCATCTCTCTCTCACCGGGCATTTTTTCCTATATAAGCCTGTTTTAGCTAATAAGCAAGCAATGGAAGGGCTTACGGATGACCAGCGAAAGGAATTTGATGAGATATTCCGCGAGGTAACCGAAGCACAGTGGGATATGTTCGCGTCGAACTTCGAGAACGACCTTGACGCGTTGCGAGACCAGGGAGTCACCATCATAGAGGAGCCTGATCGCGAGGCGTTTCGAAATAAAGTTCAGCCTGTTATCGAGAAGTATGAAGAAGAATACGGTGCCGACTTGGTCGAGCGTATTCGAAACGTCGAGTGAGCTAGATGATCTAGACTGGCCAATGCCTTAGCTTCAGCATTGGCCATTCTATAAAGCGAGGGGCCTGGTATGGTTAGTGCATTAATAAAAATCGAAAACAATATTGTGAAACTTGAAGAAGTGGCCCTGTTTATCATACTGATGCTGATAGTCGGCAATCTTTTTCTTCAAGTGATTTTTAGGTTTTTTATTAATGTGCCGCTAGATTACACTGATGAACTTTCGCGTATTCTGTTCGTTTGGTTAATATTTATCGGTTCTGCGCGGGGTGTGTATGTGGGGCAGCATTTCCTGGTTAGCATAGTATTCGATAAGCTTCCGTTTACAATTCAAAAATTTCTGGAGGTGTTGATTGATTTTCTGGTCATTATTTTTCTCGCCACATTGGCATGGATCAGCTTTAACTCTGCTATTTTCGGATCAATCCAGAAGCTACCCGTCTTGAACATTCCCGTCGCTATCCAAACGATCGCCATGCCCATTGGCGTAGCCTTGATGGCATTCCACACATTGATGTTACTACCTCGTCGTTGGGTTGCAATAGCGGGCGATAAGGAAACGTTAGCCACTCAGGAGGCGGAGTAATGATGCTATTGCTGCTTTTGAGCGCGTTTGTGTTGTTGTTGTTGCGTGCTCCGATTTTCTTCGCCCTTGGCGCACCTGCGCTCGCTTATCTCAGTTTGAAGGGCTTCCCTCTCGGTATCGCTCCTCAGCGTATGATAGGTACTGTCAATAATTCTATACTTT
This sequence comes from Litchfieldella xinjiangensis, assembly GCF_000759345.1. Classification (GTDB taxonomy): domain Bacteria; phylum Pseudomonadota; class Gammaproteobacteria; order Pseudomonadales; family Halomonadaceae; genus Litchfieldella_A; species Litchfieldella_A xinjiangensis. The sequence continues at coordinate 180,538 of NZ_JPZL01000004.1, read as the reverse complement.
TAGCAGTGCCCATGTTCCTCCTGGCTGGCAGGATCATGAACATCATCGGAGCAACCGAACGCATCTTCAATTTTGCCGACGCGTTGATTGGCCATGTTCGAGGTGGCCTAGGCTACGTTTCAGTAGTTGCCAGTATCATTTTCTCGGCGATGTCAGGCTCCGCAGCCGCTGATGCGGTAGGGGTTGGCACGATGACCGTCAAGGCGATGCGGGAACGCGGCTATGACCCTAATTTTGCTGCTGCTGTTACGCTATCGTCAGCAACGCTTTCACCGATTATTCCCCCGTCTATTATAATGATTGTATATGGTGCTACTGCCAATGTCTCTATAGGCGCCATGTTTCTCGGGGGTATCCTCCCGGGGCTTTTCATCGCTGCTGGTTTAATGATCGCTGTTGGGGTTTTAAGTAGCCGTAGGGACTATCCAAAAGGAAGGCCTCCCACATGGCCGCGCCTATGGAAAAGTTTCAAGGATGCTATTTTCGTTTTGTTTACCCCTGTCATTATTATTGGAGGGATCTTTGGTGGCGTTTTTACAGCGACGGAAGCTGGTGTCGTTGCCGTCGTATATGTAATGTTGCTTGGTTTTATTTATCGAACTTTACATTTTGCAGAGCTATTTAAAGAGGTGGTCGCCGCTGCTACCTCGGTAGGCGTACTTCTTTTTATAGTGGCTATTTCTGGCCTCGATACATGGGTGATTACGCGCGAGCAGCTTCCGGCGTCACTTGCTGGCCTGGTTACGGGACTTGTCCAGGATCCGACCTTGATTATTATCCTTATATTGCTGGTCGTTTTATTCCTAGGAATGTTTTTGGATGCGACTCCTATTATCTTGATGGTAGTGCCTGCCATTATGCCTCTGATTACTACGGCCGGGATAGATCCCTTGCATTTAGGGGTGCTATTTTCCATTGTATGTGTAATAGGACTTATAACACCCCCGGTGGGCGTGGCGCTATATGGCGTAGCAATGGTGGCTAATTTGTCGATAGAACGCGTTTTCTGGGCAACGTTGCCGTTTTTTGCTGCGCTTCTCTTGACAATAACGCTATTTATTTTTGTACCTGAAATTATTACAACACTTCCTTATTATTTTAGGTGATTAAATGAAGCCGGAAATATTACAAGCAAAGGATATTGCCAGCCAGATACCTGATGGATCCACCATTGCCGTCAGCGGGTCTGGCGGGGGATTGGTTGAGGCGGATGAGATATTCGCCGAAATCGAGAAATCCTTTCTGGAAACAGGGCACCCGCGAGATTTGACGCTTGTTCATGCGCTGGGTCTTGGCGATCGAGGCCAACGCGGTACCAATCGCTTTGCCCATGAGGGGCTCGTGCGTCGCGTCATCGGTGGCCATTGGACGTGGTCTGCCGGGATGCAGGACTTGGCAGCGAATAACGCAATTGAGGCTTACTCTTTACCGAGTGGTGTCATCAGTTTGTTGCTTAGGGAAATTGGGGCAGGGCGGCCGGGTTTGATTACCCGTACAGGGTTGGGAACGTTCGTCGATCCTCGATTAGAGGGCGGAAAAGTAAACAAGGCGGCGATTGATGATCTTGTTGAGGTTATCAATATCGATGGCGAGGACTTTCTACGTTACAAGCCGTTCCCAATAGATATCGGCCTTATCCGTGGAACGGAAGCCGATGTTTACGGCAATATTTCTACCTATCAAGAGCCCGCCGATCTGGACGTCTATGCTGTAGCGCTTGCGGCTCACAATTCGGGTGGCCGTGTTATGGCCCAGGTGCGAGAACAGGTGCCGGCCGGCCGCTTGTCCGCGCGTGATATTTCTATACCCGGTGTTTTGGTCAATTATCTCTATCTCTGTCCGCACCAGAACCAGACATATCGTGGTGGCTATGAGATGGCGTTGGCCGGTCTTGGTAAGGACTCTCCAACAGCGCCGTCCATCGACATAGGGCGTGGCCTGCGTCGTGTCGTCGCTTTACGTGCGGCCGAAGAATTGGTTCCCGCCGCTACCGTCAACTTCGGCTTCGGTATGTCGGCCGGCGTCGCCGGCGTCATTTCCGAGCGGGGTACAGGCAATAACTACTGGACCACCATTGAGCAGGGGATACATGGTGGCGTTATGGAAACCGGTGATCTTTTCGGCATGGCCGCTGATCCGCTGGCGATCGTTTCCACGATGGACCAGTTCGACTTTTACCATGGAGGCGGGCTCGACATCGCCTTCCTCGGCATGGCGGAAATGGACGCGGAGGGAAACGTCAATGTCAGTCATATGAATGGTCGCATCATAGGGCCAGGGGGCTTCATCGACATTACTCAGAATGCCAGGAAGGTGGTGTTCTGCGGGGGGTTCGACGCCAAGGGCGTCGACATGGAAGTGGTAGATGGTGGGCTTCGTATCCATCGGCGAGGCGAGGTTCGTAAACTTGTGAACCATGTCTCGGCGCTGACATTTTCCGGTCCCGAAGCACGTCGTCGTGGTCAGGAAGTGCTGTACATTACCGAGCGGGCTGTCTTTCGCCTCGTCGATGACGGCATTGAGTTGATCGAGTACGCCCCCGGTGTGGACATTGAAAAGGACATTCTTGCAGCCATGGAGTTTCGGCCCGTAATCAATTCCCCGGTCCCAATGAACGCGGAGTGCTTCGTGCAATGAATGAGCGACTGGAAATCAGTACGATCGGTGCGGTGCGATTGATTCGAATGACAGGTTCGCCTCGTCGTGGCAACCCTCTGTCCCAAGACCTAATTGGGGGGCTTCTTGAAGCTGTTATAGAAGGCGAAGAGGATAAGGCCGTTCGGGCCATCGTTCTGGCCGGTACTGATACGCACTTCTCAGTAGGAGCCGACCTGCACGAGGTCGATCGCATGACCGCGTCCGAAGCGATTCTCGATGATTGGCTCGATGAATTCGACCGAATCGCTGCGGCTCGCAAGCCTATGATCGCCGCTGTACGTGGACACGCCGTAGGGGGCGGGTTCGAATTGGCACTGACATGCGATCTTATGATTTGCGCCGATGACGCGCGTCTCTCTCTTCCCGAAACCGGAATCGGAGTGATAGCTGGCCAGGGTGGAACACAGCGCATTATCCAACTGGCGGGTAAAGCGATCGCCGCCGACATGATACTGACGGGGCGTGTGGTTTTTGGGGATGAGGCATGTCAGCTTGGCATTGCAGCGCGTTCCGTTCCTTCTCGGGAGGTAATTGAAGAGAGCATCAATATCGCTAGCGCTATCGCCGAGCGTAGCCCTGAAGCCATTCGCTTTTCACGGGAAGTCCTGCGTGAGGCCAGTGAAGGACATCTGCGCCAATCCATGCGTATCGAGCGTCTCTTAGCGTCGGTCGTGCTGGACACCCAAGAGCGTAAGAAGCGGGTTGGCGAGTTTCTTGACAAATCCAGAAAATCGAAATGATTCGCAGGAATCACGACAACGCCGAGAGGGAACATTTATGAGCACCTTACATGACGGTGTGCCTGGCCTCCCATTGCCAATTTCGGGGGATACGCGGGTCTATGTGATTATTGGCGACCCGATTCATCAAGTAGGTTCACCACTTATTTTCAATGCGGCTTTTCGGGAGCTCGGCATCAAGGCGGTTCTGATCCCTCTTCATGTTGCGAGTGAGGGGTTGGACAGCCTGTTCGATGGGCTTCGCCATATGCGCAACCTCGATGGCATCGTGGTGACTGTACCTCACAAAATGGACGTGCTTGGCCTTGTCGATGAGGTGGTGGAGAACGGCCGCCGTGTTGGCGCTGTGAATGCGATCCGTTGTGAGCCCGACGGACGCTGGGTAGCCGATAATTTCGATGGCCGTGGTTGCGTCATCGGACTGCAGAACGCGGGTTACGAGCTTGACGGTGCCCGGGTCCTTCTCGTCGGCGCCGGCGGGGCGGGCAGCGCGGTGGCTCATGCGTTTGCCGACGCCGGTATCGCTTCCATCCACCTTCATGATACGGACGACACACGTTTGTCTCGACTGGCCGATAGTCTTAATGCGTCACATGAGAGTCTTGCTGTCGGCAAGGGCGATGTGGACCCTGCAGGCTTCGATGTGGTGGTCAATTGTACACCGCTAGGGATGAAGACGGACGATCCTTATCCTGTCGATCCGACGAGGATATCTCCGCAGACGCTGGTAGTGGATGTAATCCTCAAGCCGGCCATGTCGCCCCTGCTTGAAGCCTGTGCCGCTAAAGGATGCTCCGTTCAGCCAGGCAGGCGGATGCTGGATGGGCAGGCGGAGGCGATTCTCGAGTTCTTCGGAATGAGGAAGTGAATATGGGTCGGACAACTTTTGCCATCATTGGTTTAGGTCTCGCGGTAGAGCCACATGTCAAGAGTTTGCTTGACTTATCGGATCGGGTTGAAGTGCTTTATGCGGTGACACGCAGCGAGAAGCGTGCTCAGCAATTTTCTCAAAAGTATTCCTTACCTGTAAGCACGGACATGCAGGCGGCAATCGGTGATCCCGCCGTGGATGTCGTTTTGATATTGACGCCTCCGCATACTCACTTGGAGATCTGCGAGCTAGCATACGCTCACGGCAAGAATGTCCTGATTGAGAAACCACTCGACGTTTCCCTAGAGCGGGCGCAGCGCATCGTACAAGGGGCGTCGCGTGCCGGTGTGTCGCTAGGTGTCGTACTTCAGCATCGCTTTCGTCAAAGTTCATTAAGGCTTGCTCAGATCCTGGAAAAAGGCGAGCTTGGCAGCATCCAGTCCGCCTCCATGATGCTGCCCTGGTGGCGTGCACAAGAATACTATGACGAACCCGGTCGTGGCACCCGTGCTCGTGACGGTGGCGGTGTCCTCATGACGCAAGCCATTCATACGCTGGATCTCTTCCGCTCCTTGGTCGGCCCGGTGAAAGTGGTGGCCAGTCATTCCGGCACTACGGCACTGCATGATATGGAAACAGAAGATTGTGTGGCCGCTCTTCTGCGAATCGCCGATAGCGCTCCTGCGACGATGATGGCGACGACGGCCTTTTATCCCGGTCTGCCAGAAAGTATCGAGATCCTCGGCAGTAAGGGAACCGCGCGAATCATCGGCAGTAGCTTGCAGGTCAATTACCTTTCTGGAGACCAGGAAGAGCTTCATGCTGAGGCTGGCACTGGTAGCAATTCCAATCCCATGGATTTCCCACACGACGCTCACCGTAGACTGATAGAGGATTACCTGGATGCTCTGGGAAATGGGAGGAAGCCCTTGGTTTGCGGTGAGGAGGCCATGCTTACGCAAAGACTGATAGAAGACCTGCTGGCCTAGAGATTTGCGAATGCATCTCGGTAGATCCGATCTATTGAAGTAGTGACCTAAGACATTGGTTCAAAAGGTATGTGTTCCGATAGCAAGCCTTATATGGCGCTTGGCTTGCCAAAGGGGGCGGCTGAGTATTTATGGGTAAGCGTTCTGGGATCACTCTGTTCGGGTGATCAGTTGCCCAGTTGCCAGTGCTGAGGCTTAAGTTCATGGATCTGGCTGGCCTTATGCGTCGGCAATCGAGCCAGCACGTCTTTCAGGCAAGCATGTGGTTATTGTTCGTTCAGCTTGGCGCACTGAATCAGGCTCATGATATTGGCGGCACGCTGGCCGCTTCGCAGTGATCCGGCAAATAGCCAGTTGTTGCGACCCTGAGTGTCGTGGCATAGGCCCAGAGGTAGGCTTTCTGCGTCTCCTTCTTGCCGGGCACCAGCATCGGTACCAGTGTTTTATCAGCATGCAGTATCGGCTCGGTGAGCAGGGCCTCGCGCAAGGCATCGATCAGCGGCTGCAGCCGCACCCCGCAGATGCCGATACATTCGGCCAGTGTTGAGCGTGGGATTTCCACGCCGGCGCCGCGGGCAAAGATCTACGACAGCCGTTACAGCGGCAGAGGGTCAGAGTTCTTGGCGATCATTACCTGGGCCAGCAGCCCCGACGTGAGGATCCCCTTGTCGATCACCTGGGCTCGCATCGGTGACTGGGTCAGTGCCTCGCACTCATCGCATGCCCACTTGCCGCGGATGTGACGTTCGACGGTAAACACACCGGGCGTATAGTCTAGCTTATCGCTGACCTGTTCGCCGATCCGGCGCAGCTCACTGCCACACGCGCAGTACGCATTCTCGGGGTCGTGTCGGATATCGGTACATGGCAATTCGGGAGGTAGCGGTGCACGCTGTGGTGTTTTCCTGACGGGCGGTGTAGTGGGTGTGCTAAGTGCTTCCAGCTCGGACACGATGGCTGCAATGAGCAACTGGCCGACGCACTCTAGGCTTATCGTCCACAAGCTACCTAACTCGAGCCTTGAATAACACTTAAAAGCCATGCTGTAGCAGCATGGCTTTTCCTATCCAGTAAGCAATTTAGCTTTCTTCGCGTACTAGCAGCAGAGCACCGCTGTAGATGAATGTGCGATGACCGCTCATCTCATCGCGAATTGACCCATTGCGGGAGGGTCTCCAGGTGGATAGGCCTTCACCCATGGCTAGTACTGCAGCTCAAGACTAATTGACCAATTTAGTTCTCAGGAACAGGTGCTGGGCTCCTTCATCAACACATCGACCATACACTGGCGAAAGACCTCTGCTGAGCGGGAACTATGGTGCTTGCTTGTGCAGAGATAGAACTGGCTTTCGTAGCTCGGGGTATCGGGCAGGAGTATTCGCATCAGGTTGGCGTTGACCCAGTAATCGGCAAAGTGTTGTGGCAGGTAACCAATGTAGCGCCCACTGAGTATCAGTAGAGCATTGCTTTCCATGTGCGAAACGGTGGGGCCTTCAGCGGTGAAGCGTGGATTATCGATCGAGGGCAGGGAGGCATAACTCTTGTCCGTCAAAGTCGTCCGCTGCAGGGCGTCCAGGATACGAGTCGGGTCGGTTTCATTGAATAGCGGATGATCAGCTCCGCAATAGAGTTGTTGGCGCTCCTTGAACACGGGCACGCTGTCGACGGAGTCGTGATTCGGCTCGACGGGGGTCAGGATACAGTGATAGCGCCCATCGACCAGCCCCTGGATGAGATCCTCGGGCGAGGAAATATCCACGTGAAGATGAACCTCGGGAGCTAGCTCAGTAAAATTCTTGAACCCCTTGGGCAAGGGCGCCGCTTGATTCGTTGCCAGTGCGTCGACGACGCCGAAATGCAAATCGCCGCTCAAGTTGCCGCGAACCTCTGCCACTATATCGCGAAAACCTGCCACCGAGTCGAACAGTGGTGTCAGGCTCTGGTGGATTCGCTCACCTTCTTCTGTTAGCGCAAATCCTTTTCTTCCTCGTTCACAGAGGGTGAAGCCGAGGCGTTCCTCGAGCTGTTTAAGCTGGATGCTGATTGTCGACAACGATAAACCCAACATCTGCTGGGCCGGCGCAAGTCCCTGAGCCTGAACCACGGCATGAAAGACGCGTAGAAGCTTGAGATCGAAGTCGGTGAGGTTCGGAACGTTTGAATATCGAGTCATGTGCGCCATTAGATATTGTTAAGCATTTAAAATATACCAGCCAAATAAACTAAACAAAAAGCCGGTTTTCGGTTTTCCTACCAAAGACTAGCTTGCATTGTTGTAAACGCACCAAATGACAGCAAGAACTTAAAAAAGCGCACCCAAATGAAGCGATAAAAGTACTTTATCCAGATTCAAACCTTGGTTTGTGATCTGGTAATGGTTCAATCAACCCTCAGGGGATATGCTCGATTTAAGTCAAGAGATTACCCGTTGGGCAGCAACCGGCATTCCGCCAAAGTCGAATGAACATGCCTACCGTGGTCGAACGTCTTGCCAATACGAGGAACAATAAAATGAAGCACATACATTGTCCAAGAAAAACAACAGCTATCACCACGCTGTTGTGCGCTTCCGGCATGATTTTTCCAGGCGTCGCTGCCGCTCAGGCCAATGACACGATCAACATCGGTCTCAATGTGTCATGGCCGGGCTTTTCGTTTCTCGAAGTCGCGAGACAGAAAGACCTCGCCGGCGATTACGAGCTCAACCTCACCATCTTCGAAGACCCGCTCGGCGGTCATGCGGCGCTCGCAGCGGGCCAGATAGACGTTTATCTTAGCACCGCCGAATATACCCCGTTCGCCATCGAGCGAGGAACGGACACGGTATTGGTTTCTCACCTCAATATTTCCTATGGCGTCGACAAGGTGTTGATTGCCGATGACATGAGTGCAGAGGAACTGAAAGGGCTGAAAGTCGGGGCACCGCAAGCCTACATCGGCGAAATACTAATGGGCATGTGGCTCGACAAGGAGGGCCTGAGCCCGGATGACGTCGAGTGGGTAAACCTGAATGCCGACGAAGCCGTAGGACCGGTGATGTCGGGCGACCTGGCGGCGGCCTACATGTACGAACCTTGGGTCACGCGCGTTATGGACAACCTGGACACCGCCGAAATCGCGGCGAATACCGCAGAGCCCTACTACCTCGACACCGGTATCTTCATGGATGCGATGTACATGAACAAGACGTTCATCGGCGAGCAGCGGGACGCGGCCATGGACATGATCCGCGCCCGCTTCGATGCCTTGCAGTACTGGCACGACAATACCGAAGAAGTGAATCAGCTTTTCTCTGATTACCTCCAGTGGCCGGTGGCCGATATCGAGTCGGTGGTGGGAACCAACGGCAAGTACCTGGACGATGGCCTCTACATGCTTGATTTCGACGAAACGGCTCGAATCTGCGGCGCGCTTGATGGCGAGCCGCCGCATGGCATCGAGCATGGTTCCATCGTACAAAGTATCGAGCGAACCAACGAGTGGTGGGTGACACTGGGGCTGATGGATGAAGTACACGATGCGGAAAAGGGCGTCGACTGCAGCCTGATCGCCGATCTGGTCGACGATGGCTATCGCCAGTCTATGTCCGCGCGTTAATGTCGAGCGGGAAGTGCCGCCTCTGTCGGGGCTTCCCATGACATGGTCCAGTTCGGCCTTCGAGCCGATAGCCTCTTACAGACGGGGAATTTGAATGGCAGGTGAATCCAGACAACGTGCCTACCAATCACGCTGGTTCGAGTTCCTGACACCAGTGCCGCGAGGGTGGCGGCTTGTGTTGGGCGCCCTGGTATGGATCTTGTTTTTCGGGGTTTGGGAAACGGCGGTATCACGCGGATGGGTCAATGCGTTGCTGGTACCTTCGCCGGTCGACGTAATCGCCACTCTTTACGAACTCTTTGCCGAGCGCGGCTTCCTGGGGGATGTCGGTATCAGTATTGCGCGCATCATCGGAAGCTTCCTGTTGGCCTGCGCGATCGCGATACCCCTCGGCATCCTGATGGGATCGTTCAAGACGGTGGAGGCGCTGTTCAATCCGTTCGTTTCGGCATGGCGCTATCTGCCGGCCCCCGCCTTCATCCCCATTTTGCTGATGTGGTTCGGCACGGGCGAATTGCCCAAACTGGCGCTGTTGTTCCTGGGGGTCATTTTCTTCCTGATCACCTTGATCATGGACCACACGAGCCAGGTACGCGCGGAGCTTATCGAAACCGCCATGACGCTTGGCGGCAAGCGTTGGCAGATTCTCTGGACGGTCGTGGTGCCGGCAGTGCTGCCCAACATCTTAATCTCCATGAGGCAAATGCTGGCGATCGCCTGGACCTACTTGGTAATCGCCGAGATCGTCGCCTCGACGACCGGCATTGGCGCCATGATGATGCGGGCGCGCCGCTTCCTGAATACCGACGAAATCATGGCGGGGATTCTGGTTATCGGCGTGCTCGGCCTGGCATTCGACCTACTGTTCCGGTGGTTGCAGCGTGCGCTCTTTCCCTATCTCAGCCAGGAGGGCGACTGATGAGCCAACCCATGGATGATGTGATGCCATCGGCACCCGACCCTTCTGGCGATGTCGCCGAGGTTCCCAAGCTTCGGTTGAAGGGGGTCGGCAAGTCGTTTCGTCTCCCGCGCGGAGAAACCATTGAAGCGATCGCCAACGTCAGCTTCGACGCCCGTGAGAATGAGGTTTGCGTGCTGCTGGGGCCTTCCGGCTGCGGCAAGTCCACGGTGCTGCGCATGGTCGCAGGGCTGGAACAACCGACCACGGGAGAGCTGACGCTCGATGGGGAACCGATCGTCGGCCCAGACCAGGAGCGGGGAATGGTCTTCCAGGCCTACACTTCTTTCGACTGGCTGACCGTTCAGCAGAATGTCGAATACGGCATGCGGTTGAACCATGTTCCCAGGCAAGAGCGACGCGAGCGGGCCGAGCATTTCATCGAACTGGTGGGGCTGAGCCGTTTCGCCGGGACCTATCCGCGACATCTCTCCGGGGGCATGAAACAGCGTGTGGCGATCGCGCGCACGCTCGCCAACGCCCCGGCAATCCTGTTGATGGATGAGCCATTCGGTGCGCTCGACGCCCAGACGCGTTGGCAGATGCAGGAATTGATGATGGACATCGTCGCGGCCGCCAATACGACGGTCCTGATGGTGACGCATGACATCGAGGAAGCCATCTTCCTGGCCGACCGGATCGAGTTTATGTCGCGCCACCCCGGGAGGGTTCACGAAGAGATCATCCCCGCATTCAAACAGGGACGCCGGATCGGCCAGAAAGAGGAGCTGATCGGCCTGGCCGGCTACGGTGACATGGAGCGCCACATCCTGCGGCTGATGCGCGAACAGGGTAGCGACGAGACTGCACCGTGACGGCGCGAGTCAGCCGAATCACGACCACGAGAGAGACCCCATGAAGCAATCGACGGTGTTGATGGCAGAGATGACGTGGCCCGAGTTTGGCGCATGTCTTGAGGACGAGCCGGTGGTTTTTCTCCCCACCGGCATGCTGGAACAGCATGGACCGCACCTTCCCATGGGTGTGGATCATCTGTTGCCGACGGCCATCGCCGCGATGGTAGCGCACGAGGTCGAGGGTATCGTCGCTCCACCGATTAACTATGGCTACAAGTCGATGCCGCGCACCGGGGGCGGCCCTTCCTTCCCCGGCAGCACCGGACTCGATGGCGCCACGCTGAGTGCGGTGGTACGCGACGTGATTCGAGAACTGGCGCGCCACGGGGTACGCCGCCTCTGCGTCATCGACGGTCATTTCGAGAACCTCTGGTTCCTCAACGAAGGCATCGATCTGGCGATGCGCGAGGTCGGTGACACCGGCCTACGGGTCATGTGTCTGCAGCACTGGGAATTCCTGACCCGGGACACCCTCGATGTCGTCTTCCCGGATGGCTTTCCGGGCATTGAACTGGAACACGCGGCGGTGCTCGAGACATCGCTGATGATGCATTTTTATCCCGAGCTGGTGCGTACCGACCGAATTCCTGACAACGCCCCCATGGAGGCGCCGCCCTATGACGTCTGGCCGGCACGCCAGGAGTGGGTCCCGGCATCGGGCGCCCTCACCTCGGCTGCACTGGCCTCGCCGGAGAAGGGCGCCATCATGGCGGCACAGTATCGCCGCGATATGTCGGCTGCCGTGCGGCGCGAGCTTCTGTCATGAAGGAGGCTCGTATGCGATATCCAAGCGTTCTGCTTGAGGGGGTAGCAGCAGTGTTAGTTTCGGGAGGGGACGATGGCGATTTCCTTTGATTTCAGTGGCCAGACGGTGCTCGTTACCGGCGCCAGCCGCGGTATCGGCTTTGCCGTAGCGAAGGCGTTCGCGGCAGCCGGCGCTCGGGTCTGTGTGCTTGCAGAGGATGCCGGGATCGTACAAGCGGCGCGGAAGATCGCGTCTGAAACCGGGAGTAAAGTCTGGGCGCAGCACTGCGATATCACCGATCGCCATGCCGTCAGAGACGCCTTGGAGAGTGTCGGTCGGCTCGATGTGCTGGTCAACAATGCCGGGGTGGAACTACCGACGCCGGTCGAAGACGACCATGACGCCATCGACGATGCGTTCGGGCGCATCATCGATGTGAACGTCATGGGCACTTGGTGGGTAACGCGGGCCGCGCTACCGAAGATGTGTGCAGGCGGGCGGATTCTCATCACCTCTTCGATCTGGGGCCGCACTGCCGTTCCTGGCTTTGCTGGCTATGTGGCTTCGAAGCATGCGCTGATCGGCCTCTCGCGAACCTTGTCTCGCGAACTCGGCCCACGTTCGATCCGCGTCAATGCGGTCTGCCCGGGCTGGGTACGTACCGAAGCCTCGCTTCGCTCATTGGCGGTAATGGCCCAGGAGCAGGGGGTGAGTGAGGATGCACTGACCGATTCGATTGCCGCTGACCAGTCGCTGGAAGGCTTGATGGAGCCTGACGATGTGGCAGGCCTGTACCTGTACCTCGCCTCAGAGGCTGCTGCCAATGTGACGGGGCAGGCGATCCCGATCGACCGCGGGGAGGTGATGGCATGAGCAACACGCTTTCCGAGATGCGCGTACTGGTAACCGGCGGGTCACGGGGCATAGGACGTGCCACCGCCATCGCGCTGGCATCGGCAGGGGCGAACGTGGCCTTTGGCCATCATGACGATGACGCCGCAGCCGCCGTCTCATTGGCCGAGGTCCAGGCGCATGATGCCGCGGCCTTCTCGATTAAGGCGGATGTCTCGGTGGAAGCTGAGGCCATCGAGATGGTCAATTGTGCGATCAAGGGTCTTGGTGGCCTGGACGTGGTCATCAACAATGCCGGTATCCTCCATGAGGCTGGCTTGCTGGATACCACCGTCGAGGCCTTCGATAAGGTCATCGCGGTGAACCTGCGCGGTACCTTCGTAGTGGGACGCGAGGCGATCCGGCACATGATGCAGCAAGGGAGTGGGCGCGTGATCAATATCGCCTCAGACCTGGGGTATCTGGGTCGCGAGCGCAATACCGCGTACTGCGCCTCCAAGGCGGGTATTGGTGCCATGACGCGCGCCTGGGCCCTAGAGTTCGCTCCGCGGATCCTGGTCAATGCCGTGGCGCCCGGGCCCGTAGACACCGACATGCTCGGTGCTGAGGTGATGAGCGAGGCGCAACGACAGAAGGAAAGCGACATCCCGTTGGCACGCATTGGTCATCCCGAAGAGATAGCTAATATGGTCACCTTCCTAGCGGGGCCACAGGCCACCTTTATCACCGGCCAGACTTTTGGCGTCAATGGCGGCAGTGTCATGTCATGAACGCTTTTTCCGAGTCTTTCCAAGCTCCACACCACTTCTCAACATCTAATAAAGGAGACTCATGATGGCTCACGACGCGTCTTTTTTCCGGCCGCTGAGCGGCAGCGAGGTACCGCGCTTCGCCGGACGTTCCACCTTCATGCGATTGCCGCAGATCGAGGACCCGGCCGAGGTCGACATTGCCCTGATCGGCCTACCCTGGGACAGCGGCTCGACGAATCGCGTTGGCCAGCGCCACGGGCCGCGCGAGATCCGCAACAATTCGACTATGATGCGGCTGGTGCATCAGGCGAGCCGTATAGCACCCTACGACCTGTGCCGCATTGCCGACCTTGGAGACGCACCAGTCAATCCGATTGATATCCTCGATACGTTGGAGCAGACCGGAGAGTTCTATCGAAAGGTGCATCGTGCCGGAGCGGTGCCATTGACCGCAGGGGGAGACCATCTTGGCACGCTACCAATCTTGCGCGGTATCGCCCGCGATGAGCCAATGGCGCTGGTCCAGTTCGATTCGCATTCTGATACCAACGACACCTACTTCGGCGATAACCCATATACTCATGGCACGCCTTTCCGTCGCGCCATTGAGGAAGGCATTCTCGACCCAAAACGCGTTATTCAGGTCGGTATTCGCGGCTCCTTATATGACTCGAGTGACCTTGACTGGGCCCTCGCGCAAGGTATTCGCATCATCGAGATCGAGGAGTATTTCGATCTGGGCCCGAAGAAGGTGAACGCGGAAATCGCCCGTGTGGTGGGAAAGACGCCGACGTACGTCACATTCGACGTGGACGCCCTGGACCCGGCCTACGCCCCCGGCACTGGTACGCCCGAGGTCGGCGGTTTCACGACGCGGGAAGCCCAGCAGATGATCCGCGGCCTGCGCGGTCTCAACCTAGTGGGTGCTGACGTAATGGAGGTGTCGCCACCGTTCGACACATCGGGCCTCACCGCTCTGACGGGAGCGACGCTGATGTTTGAGCTGTTGTGTGTCTTGGCTGATGCGATCGCAAGTCGCCGCTGAGATGAGATTGGAAAGCGACGGATGTCCGAGCCCCAAAGTCGTTTCACTGGCCCAATTTATTCTAAGCGCTTAGCTGGTCAATGGCGGATGGAAGCTCGCTGGGGTGGTGAATGGCGATTGCGCATTCAGGGGTGGTTTCCTCATCGGGAAAGCGATTGAGAGGCACCAAATGCATGCCGGCTTCGAGAACTGCCGTGACACCCAGCAGCATCATCGATGACCACGCACTCGCTGGGTGCAAATCCCATCGCTTCACCGGCGAGCCTATAAAGCGCGGGTTCGGGCTTCCAAACGCCTAGCGTGTAAGTGCTGAACAGTCGCTCGTCAAAAAACGGGGCGAGGCCGCTACTGTACATAGCACAACGAATTTTTCTTTCGGGGCCGTTGGAAACGACGGCCATCTAATGCTCTCAGGCAATCCCTGGAGCGCTTCTCGTATGCCGTCAATAGGCTGAAGCTCGGCGCGCATGCGTTGCTCCATGCGTTCCCGCATAGTGGCCCTCCAGGATCGTGTATCGGTCGCCTAGTTGAACCGCATGACGCAGGGCCAAGGTCTCGATAATTGTGAGCGTACCCCACGAAATTCCTTGAGATACTGGGCTGCGGTAAAGGGCAGGTCGAACTGGGGTAGAACCTCACCGAGGACGTCAGCAAGCAGTATCTCGCTGTCGACCAGGGTGCCGTCGGAATCGAAAAGCAGGCAGGGAAGGCTAGCCATGCAATGGTGGTTATAAACCAGCTGTAGCGCTTGAGCGTGGACTACAAGTCCACCCGCGAGTCGAGACGATGCGTGTTCAGTACGTCGCTCACGCGGCCATTGAAACGTTCCACCATGCCGTTGGCCTGCGGCCGGTAAGGCGGGATCCGGCGATGGTCGATGCCATGCTGATGACAGAACCGATCCACCCGGTGTCTGCCGCTGGGCTGACGCTCGCCGCCCGCCGCGAAGCGGTCGGTAAAGGTCTTGCCGCTATCGGTCATGTTGCGTGCTGTGGTAACGCCATCTAGCAATGGTGGGACACGACACATGATAGCGCCGCGCCAGCTCGCTATTACTAACCGAGGCGAGTGCCTGCTGGATCTCCTGGTGGATGCGCGGCGTGGTGGTCGTCGTCTTGTGCAGTTTGATATCCAACTCGCTGCTCCTGGATGAAGTGAGCAATGCGTTCACGCTTTGCCAGCAGTGGGTAGCTCCTATGGCTTAATTGATCCTCCGGTCTCTTACATGGAAGAGCGGCCAATTCGTGGAAAGATACCGACAATATAATATCGATAAAGCACCCTATCGATATTATATTGTCGGTATGAAAACGAGACACGTCACCCTCAGCCCTAAGGCCTCCCTCTCCCTGCGCCTATTCGCCGGACTGATCGAAGAGGGAAGGCTACGTAAGGGGTGGACCCGCGACGAGCTCGCTGACCGGGTTGGTGTCGGCGTGGTCACGATCCGTCAGGTCGCGAAGGGCTCCCCCCGAGTGGCCATCGGGACTTACTTCGAAGCTGCGGCGCTGGTCGGCGTGTCGCTGTTCACCGATGACCCGGACACACTGAAACGCGAACAGGCGACCCAGCTGGAGCGCCTGACGTTGCTTCCCAAGCGGATTCGCCGATCCCCCCAAGAGCCCATCGATGATGACTTCTAAACGACGCGCCTACGTCTGGATCTGACTTCCCGGACAGAATCACCCTGTGGTCGCCGGTCGCGTCGACCGCGATGACCAGGATCGCTATCGCTTTGCCTATGGTCGTCGCTACCTTGCGCGGCCTAATGCGATCAGTCTCTTCCCGAACGAGCTTCCCCTTCGGCCTGGGGACCAGGAGCAGACCGGCGGAGCACTGCCTTCCTGCCTGTGTGACGCCTCCCCGGATGCCTGGGGACGTCGCGTCATCATCAACCTTCTGACAGGGCAGAAAGGAGATGCGGCTTATGGTGTCGACTTCAACGAGCTAATCTACCTGCTCGAATCCGGCTCGGACAGGATCGGTGGGGCAGGCAGTTTCTGAACCCGTTTGCGCTGGAGGGCTATACCGAGGCATGAGCTGGCCTTCTCCTGGCCAGAGCACGGGCATTGTTGCCAAAAGGCAGCTGTATGGCGTGTCAGGAGTCGGTTGCTCTATGGCCGTGCCGTGAATCTGACCGAACTCGGCGCACTCCTAGACCACATGCCCAAGCAGATTCTGCGCTTCAAGGGCGTCTTGCTGCTGAGCGACGAGAAGAGGCTGGCCCTCCAGCGTGCGGCTGGAAGTTTGACTAGTTGGGAGCTGGAACGAAAGGAGAATGAGGAGGAGAGCCGTCTGTTCTTTATAGGCGAAGATACGCCTTCCCACTGGGTAGATATCGTCCAGCGACTAGATCGGCTACGAGCTCCAAGCTGACCTGCCATGCATGATCGCCACGCTTGGCCCGAGCAAAGGTGCTGTGGAAACGCGTAGGGACCGCCGTAGTCTGCTCGCCGGTGGCCCCCATTTTTCGAGAATGGCGTCGACCTTAGGCCGACTGCGCATTTCGCCTTGTCTTTGATTTGAGCGTTCAGTACAGCCTACTTCTCTCGATGCGTGACTGTAGGTGCTAATGTAGCGACTATGTGTCCCTGGAGGCATTAAGCGCTAGGGATACGCAGTGCGAATCTCATGAGCGTTTTCTAGACATCGATGACATGCATGACTTCATTTGCAAGTCACGTGCGCATGAGTAGTGGCGGCTTCGTGCGTAACATTGATAAGGATGGCATCGATCACGCAATGAGGGAGACCATCCAACCGGATCGGGTATCTCATGGGCATTCGCGCCGTCGCTGAGTTCGCTGATCGCAGGTAGGGCATGATTGAAGGACAAGCCACGCGGCACCAGATCGTAACACTGCCCCAATCTATTCTAAACGCGTAGCCGGTCTATAGCGGATGGAAGCTCGCTGGGGTGGTGAATGGCGATCGCGCCTTCAGGGGTGGTTTCCTCATCGGGAAAGCGATTGAGATGCACCACATGCATACCTGCTTCGAGACCTGCCATGACACCCACCGCAGCATCATCGATAACCACGCACTCATTAGGTGCGAACCCCATCGCCTCGCCGGCCTGCCTATAAAGCGCGGGGTCGGGCTTCCAAACGCCAAGCGTGTAAGCGCTGAATAGACGGTCATCATAAAAACGGGGCGAGGCCGCTGCTCTCCATAGCACACTGAATTTTTCTTTCGGGACCGTTAGAGACGACGGCCTTCAGATACTCAGGCAAAGCCTGGAGCGCTTCTCGCATGCCGTCGACAGGGTGAAGCTCGGCGCGCATGCGTTGCTCCATGCGTTCCCGCATAGTGGCCTCCAGGATCGTGTATCGGTCGCCTAGATGAACCTCATGACGCAGGGCCAAGGCCTCGATAATCGTGAGAAAACGTACCCCACGAAATTCCTTGAGATACTGGGCTGCGGTAAAGGGCAGATCGAACTGGGGCAGAACCTCACCGAGGACGTCAGCAAGCAGTATTTCGCTGTCGACCAGGGTGCCGTCTGAATCGAAAAGCAGGCAGGGAAGGCGAGCCATGCAACACTCCAGGATGCGATTTCAGTAAGTTGAAGAGATGAGTTATCGGTCGTCAGGCGTTGTCGAGCTTAGCTCGTGTCTGACCCCCAGCGAGATCGCAAGGGTCTGGGCAAGGCATAGCGACGCCGTTAGCCCTCGGAAACTTTTCACTTCGGCTTCTTGTATGACGAAGCAAACGTCCGCCAACTGGGCGAGCGGACTCACGTTCGAATCGGTGATCACGACCAGAGGAATGTGGCGTTTACAGGCCGCGGCAGTGGATAAGTCTTGCCCTGTGCAATCGGAACGGCCGATACATCAGCCTAACGAGAGAGACCCCGCCCATACGGGCGGGAGCAATCAGTCGGTTAGCTCATCGCTGTGAGGCAGTAATCGCCTGGTCCAGATCAGCGATTAAGTCATCAACGTGCTCAACGCCAATAGAGAGCCGGACCATGTCCGGTGTGACACCCGCAGCCACGAGTTCCTCGTCGTTGAGCTGCCGGTGAGTCGTCGCGGCTGGAATTGCCGAGCAGCTCTTGGCATCCCCAATGTTAACCAGACGCAGGATTAGCTGAAGCGCATCATAGAATCGAATGCCTGCTTCACGACCGCCTTGTATGCCAAAGCTTAGGATGCCCGAGGCCCGCCCATCCATATAGCGCTTGGCAAGCGCATGATCCCTATGGCTTTCGAGGCCAGCGTACTGAACCCAGGTAACCAGGGGGTGACGCTCCAGATACTTGGCTACCTGGAGCGTATTATCGCAGGTGCGCTCAATGCGCAGGGCCAGCGTCTCCAGACCTTGTAGCAGGTTCCAT
This sequence comes from Litchfieldella xinjiangensis, assembly GCF_000759345.1. GTDB lineage: Bacteria > Pseudomonadota > Gammaproteobacteria > Pseudomonadales > Halomonadaceae > Litchfieldella_A > Litchfieldella_A xinjiangensis. The sequence continues at coordinate 162,138 of NZ_JPZL01000004.1, read as the reverse complement.
GCAGCTTGAGCAGAGAGGGCGGCTCCTGTATTACGCAACGGCACGACACGCGCTCTGGCTATAAATGCAGCTTCACCTAGTTCCTGTGTGTAGCTGATGCCGTGATAGGAGGGGTCGGGCTCGTTGAGCAAGGCGAAACGCTCCCAATGTTCGGCCCAGGGGAATCTTCCCGAGTCGACGATAACGCCGCCTACCGTGGTGCCATGCCCCCCGATGTACTTGGTCGCAGAATGAACGACGATATCTGCGCCATGCTCGATGGGACGCCATAAAAAGGGAGTCGCGACGGTATTATCGACTATTAGTGGAACCCCATGCCGGTGGGCCACCTCAGCCAAGCGGGCGATATCGACGATACTGCCGGAGGGGTTGCCGATGCTTTCACAGAAAACCGCCTTGGTACGCGAATCTATCATGGCCTCAATGCCATTGATGTCATCGTTATTGGCGAAACGTACCTGAATGCCTTGGCGTGGCAGTGTATGTGCGAAGAGGTTGTATGTTCCCCCGTAAAGCTCGCTGATCGAGACGATGTTATCGCCAGCTTCGGCGATGGTCTGGATAGCGTAGGTGATCGCTGCCATACCCGAGGCTACTGCCAGTCCCGCAATGCCCCCTTCCAGCGCTGCGACCCGTTGCTCCAGAACGGCGCAGGTCGGGTTCATGATCCGCGAGTAGATGTTACCTTCTACCTTGAGGTCGAACAGATCCGCGGCATGCTGAGCGTCATCGAAAGAGAAGGAGGTGCTCTGATGGATGGGCACTGCAACAGCATGCTGGTTATCAGGTGCATAGCCGTGATGAAGGGCAATCGTTTCAGGCCTCATGATTTATCCTTTTTGTGTAACTGCGGGTGGTCTATGTACGGTAACAGTTTAAGAGCAGCGACCATTACTGATTATCTTGAATGGCGCCATGAGAGGGCATGTACTGCCAGGCTGCCACCATACTGTAAAACGTACGATTAGCTTAACTCCTCACCAATCCACATAGCCAGGCTCTGCCATCGGTAGGCACCATGCTGCCGGAGCCAGCCGACGTTCATCAGATGCTGTACTACACACTGCTTTGCTTCGGACATCCCCATTTCCTGAGTCGAGCCCCTGAGCGCCGCGTTGCCGAGCATCCCTGTCAACAGCGTCTTAAGCCAGGTATTCTCAGTCCCCGGCTCGCGTAGGCGCTTGCCTATGAGACTTCCATACAGCTGCGCTTGGCCTTCTAGTGAAAATTGTCTCTCGGGCACGCCGTGCTGCCCAGGCAACTCAGAGTCAATAGGCCGCGCCGTTGCTATATTAAAAAGAAATCCTCGTAAGTTCATGACTTTATTGAATTAGTATGAATTATGTCATTGGCTTGAATTATCAAGCTGAAAACATAATTCTAGGTAAACTTAGGCCGAGCAGCGCGAAAAATGGCCTGGCGGTAAAGTAGAGTCCGCTGGGCCGGCACTTGGTAAGGTAACCGCGTTGAGCTCTTCACGAACAGGTGACAGCGTTAGTGTTGGATCTACCCTGGAAGCGTTTCGGCAGCGGCGATGCGGTCTGTAAGACTAGACGTGTCGGGACAGACGAGGTTTGAAGCTCTCGGCTCGCAATTCTTCATTTGCCGCTCCTACTACCATATGGAGCCTTGCGTAGCAGAAGCTTGAATCTGAGTAGCAGATGACGATGGTCTATATTGCATGGGCCTGCTCGGCGTTTGGCTCGCTCAGCGAACCGCAGGCATCAACGGGCTATCTGACATTTCACCCAGAAAACGGTCCCTCACCAAGATAGCCAACGAGATCAGAGTATAGATCGCGGAGTTGCGAGAGAGTGTAATAATACCGTTACCTAGCCTGGAAAAGTACAGCGCTCCTAACCACGAGAAAAAAGACCACACTAGCTGCAGCATGGCCTTTCCTATCCATCAAGCAATTTAGCTTTCTTCGCGTACTAGCCAGCTTTCGACTGTTTCTTGGCCATGCTCGTCCTTCCAGGCCTTGAGAGTCTTCTGGTTCCCACCGCGAGTTTCTACAACCTCACCCGTTTTTGGGTTTTTATAGATCTTCAGCTTGCGCTTGCGACGACTTCCAGTCGAAGCGGATTCTGCATTGTTCGCAGCGCTTCGGTTTGGCTTGAGCAAGCCCAAAACATCGTTGGCAGTCTTGTCGAATTCTTCCATTAGCTCGGCAAGCCTGTCGTTGAACTCCATTTCCCGCTTCAGACGGTCATCGTTCTCGAGCCGCTCAATCTTGGCCTGAATGCGCTCGCGCTCTTTTGTGAGCGAATCATGTTGTTGGAGCAAAGAGCTCATGGTGTGACTCCATACGGTTGAATTTGGCAGCTTACGATAACTAAGGACCACACTATAGCTGTAGCACTAGTGTTAATAAAGGATTGTTCACGGAAGGCTACAAAAACTGATTAGAACACGAGTTTCAAGAGGGCAGGGTATCCAGCCAGAATGCTACCCTGGGAATCAGAGCAAGCAACGGAACAGGAATCGGCATAGACACTGTTTCTCCTTCCGGGGTAAAGGCCCTGTGTGCCGCCGAAGCGCGTCGTACGGTCCTATTGAGGATCAGATAATAACTATCCTCACCGATTGGTAGGGAGAACCTGTGACGAAGGAAGCTGCAAGCCTAGTCAATAGATTTAGTTGGCAGCTTGGTTGTAGAACGGTATGACCACTACGGCACGGTCAAACATAGTAACTGATCATCTTTTCCATCGTCCTAAGACTCGCTCCTCGACGCGGCCCAGCTTGCTCTACTTCAAAGAAGCAACAGAACACCATGTATGATAGGATTGTACTGGTCGCGATTGCCGCATGGGCACTCCTGAAACATCCAACACGGCTAGCAGCCAAGGAGCCGCAGAGGTTTTGTTTCTACACTTTTGGAGAAAATCGAGCTCATCGCGGCATACCGCACGGGGGTCTAGCGAGGCCAAAAAGCTAGCTATTCACGAGGGGGCGATAGCGAGCTATTCGTAGGGTTGCTAGAGACAATTGATAGAGAATCAGGGTCGCAACCACAAGCTTAACGCGGTGTTACACAGTGCCTTGCAAGAATCTTTGATCTCGAAGATGTTTCACAAAGTAGTAATTGTATTCGAAGGATAAAGATATGGTACGCGGCTGGCCACGTTGATCACAGCCATGCCAGGCCAGAAGATCAGATCTGTTTGATACGTCTGCCTTGCATCCGCTATTAGGGCTGGCTTAGTGGGGATTCTCGCTAGACCTTGAAAATCGCAGTATTCGAACCCAAATATTCCCTTTGCGTAAGCACCATTTTTAGCCCTTAGGAGGTTACTTGAGTGAGTTACGATACCCACGCTTTTGAAGAAGCCCTGTTAACATCGCGAGACGAGTTCATCGAGCGGCAGCATAGAGCAGTTGAGCAAGCGCAGGAGCAGTTCGGCAAGCGCAGTGTCGCAGAGAGGAAGACCAAGCGACCAGTAGCCAACCATAAAGCCCGCCCCAAGCACCAAGCGAAGCCACAGAGCTATAAGATTGGCTATATAATCAAGCTGGCAGTCCGCAAAAAGCGGATCGCGCTGGATGACATTTTCGAGTACCAATCGAGCAAGATCTCGAAATTCGAGGCAATGCTCGACGCAGAAAGGGCGGCACGGGATGCTGGGTACCCGATCATTGGACACGTGCATTCAGTCGAAAAATTGTAGCTTCAGCTGCTATAGGGGGGGCTCCGGCCTATATACCGGGACGAGTTGTTCAGGTATGGATGGGCCCTCTCGTGTACTGCAGGGAAATGACATGAGCTAGACAGTTTTACTCAGCCTAAAGGCAAGCCAAGATCCCCCTGTGGTTTACCTAGCATCATCCACCCATCATACCTAAACCGGTTGGATGCCACATCACGCTAAGCCCTGGTTATCATGGGCATGCCTTTTATTGTCGAGCCGAAGAGAGATATTCATCGCTGATGTCGCGCGCCTGCAACCGATGGCATACCCTAAGTAGCAAGAGCAGTAAAAATCAGAGCGGCAGAGGCTGGCCGGCTGGTGAGACTACGGGGTTAAGCTCGGATGAGTCAAAGCCGCTATAGATAAGGGGGGAATGTGAGCGTTGAGGTAAAAGTCTGGTCGGATTTTGTTTGTCCATTTTGCATGATCGCGGAAAGCCCGCTTCTAGAAGCCATTCGCGAGTCGGGGCTGGAGGTGGATGTCGATTGGCTGCCCTTCGAACTCCGACCCTACCCGACGCCGACGTTACGGCCAGAAGACCCCTACTTACAGGCGGTCTGGCCTAGGTCGGTCTACCCCTTGGCGGATCACTACGGCGTAAAGATCAAGCTTCCCTCCGTATCACCCCAGCCCCGCACGGATCTAGCTTGGGAGGGCTACCAGTTCGCCCGTGATCACGACCTGGGGAACGAGTACAACGATCGTGTGCTCAGGGCATTCTTTCAGGAAGAGCAGGATATCGGTGATATCGCGATTCTGACGAACCTGGCCGAGGAGCTTGGTCTTCATACGAGTAGGTTCCGGCAAGCGCTTGAACAGCGAAGTTACCGCAATCGCCACGAGAGGGAACTTAAGGCCGCATCGGATGAGAAGGTCGATTCGGTGCCGACGATAGTCATTGGCCAACAGCGATTCGCTGGGGTGCAATCCAAGGAGGTGCTGCTCAAGGCGCTGCTTGATGAAGCACGTAAAAAGGACATGGACGATGCCAAAGCCCATTAAAGTCTATTACGTCGGATTTTATTTGTCCGTGGTATTATCTGGGCGTAGCCCGTCTGCAGAAGGCGGTGCAGCAGTAGCTCCGTATGAAACACGAGGTTGAGCTTGAATGGCTGCCTTACGAGCTCAATCCCGATGCCCACGCAAGGCATGGATCGCAAGGCCTATCGCCTTCGAAATTTGGTTGGGAGCGCTTGTTGCGCATGGATACGCAATTGGCTGCGCTAGGAGTGCATAAGGGACTTAACTTCGATTTTCCAGCTATCAGCCGGTCAGCGAATACCCGGCCAGCTCCATCGTGTTATTTATTGTCGTGCAGGGCATAAAGGGATATCGCCTTAACTTGGCTGTATTTACTAAAGGCCCTACCCATTATGCTTGGCTGTTAGAGCAGGTACCGGAAGAGGGGGTGGCCACGGTATTTCGTCATCGTAGCGTGACGAATGTCAGACGCTTCTGATGCCAATGTTCATGGCATTAATTGGGTACTGAAGACGTCCTACAAGGTGGGGTTAATGGCGCTTTGAACTTGGACGGCCACGGTAAGTCTTTTACTACCCATTGCTTTCCATCCCTGTGCAACGACCTATGGTGTGAAGCGAGGGGGCCTGCGTTCGTTCGTGTTGGGCGACTAAATCGCCCAACTATCGAAGGAGGGGATAAGTTTCCGGGGCCAACGCTCAATGGCATGAGCGTATAGAAGCAAGCTAAACACGGTGCCTGCTCAGCGTTTCTATGGATGGGGGATAGCTTCTGTCTTGGGGGTGGTGGATCAATACCCCTCCGCTTCTATCAAAATGGCGCTAATAATGGCTTCTCGGCATTCTGATAAGCACGAGTTATTTGACCCAAGTTCAAATTCTCCATCTGTTTTTAAATAGTAGGGTCCATCCATATCACGCATGGCCAGTCTTGCCTGGTTACAGGCTCTCTCGTGAGCCTTATCGTCTTCTGTAAGGCTATTGTAGTCTCTGTAATTGGCTGCATACGAAAGAAGTTCCTCTGCGCTTACTGAGGAATCCAGGTAGGCAATCAGCGCTCCAGTCTCACTCCATCCAGAATAGTCCACCCTTCCCATAGGGTTATCGAAATACAAGCGCCATCCCTTGATACTGCTAGGCTCGTAGGAACCAATGCCAATCTCGCCGAAATCGTTGGAGTGGCTAAGAAAAAGGGCATCGTCCTGCTGTACCTTAGCCAATTCCTTCTCCAACTTCTTCGCCAGGTCGTCAATCCAGGGGGCTGCTGCTTCTGGGTCTTTCAAAAAAATTTCAGGTAGGGATAACATAGTTTCCATAGTCATAATTCATGCCTGTTTAGGGTGCGCGAGATCGTTTACGCAGCAGTGTAGCCTGCCGTGTTGACTTGCTATATTATTCGCAGGAGAGACTTTGGCAACCGTTATTGTTCAAGTATATTGTATTTAATTGTACTATTGTCGGTTCTCGACAGAGAAGTGAGTTCTCTGTCTGAAACAGACAATGAAAGCATACTTGGTTAGTGTTTTACAGGCAGAGTTAAATTCGGTGTCGTTAGATGAAGTGACCTTCCCTCTGGTTTAGGACCGCAATCAGAAACCTCTGCTTCATGCGCACTGCCCGGCATAAGCCACGGGTGGCAAGTAGCCCAGCGAGCTGTGCGGTCTGACATGGTTGTAGTAGGTTCTTCATTGTGCGATTTCGTGTCGTGTATCCGCCAGGCTCAAGAACCACTGCTGATTAAGACACCCGCCTCGGAACTTGCCGTGAAGCGCTCGATGAACGCATTCTGCGTCGGCTTACCCGGCTGGATGCCAGCTCACCTTGTGCTCACGCATCCAGAAGAACATGGCCTTGCTGGTCAGCTCCGGCCCGATATCGCAAACAATCGAGGCTGGCTGTGAGCGCTGCTGCGCGATCTCATCCAAGATCCGGGACGACGGCCAGAAATGAAAGTATCCACCAATTGCCCGACACACTCTCCGCTGAAGGTGTCCATGAGGTTCAGCACGCGAAACCGACGGCCCGAGGCCAGTTGGCCCTACACGAAGTCCATCGACCAGCGCAGGTTGGGGCGGTCCGGCAATGCCATCAGAACCTTGGTCCGATCAACCGCTTGCGCCGTCGGGTCCAAACTTGAAGACCCTACTCGCAATACAGTCGGTAGGTGCACTTGCGATTGATCACCAAGCCCTCCTGTCCTAACAGTGCGTGCAGCAGCAAGTAGCCGTAGCGAGGATAGCAGATCGCCAAGGCTCGCAGGCGTGACCGAAGCGGCAGCATCGTCACGCGGCAAGTCTCGGTATCGAGCCATAGAATCTGGCCAGGCCCCTGAAACCGGCGTGCGGTGGAGCACCTCCTTGGCTGAGCCAGCCGTCTGTCACGAGGTTCTTCACCTCACGCCGCTTCGCTTCAGGCGTCATCACTTTTCCGACGCGCTCTCCTTGAGCGCGGCACTGTCCAAGGCCCTTTCCGCCAGCAACTTCATGAACTGGGCGTCTCGATCACCAGCCGCGCACATGCTTTACCTCAGAAACCTCCGTGCCACTGCACTTGTCCTTTTAGCGGACATTAAAGTATTAGCATTCCTTGCCGATATCCTCTTCTTACATGATGCGTAATTTTTACGTGGTGTTAGTGGTTAAATACTATCGCTTCTAAAGCGGCGATAAACTATGAAGAGACGCTGAGAATGGAACTTCAGGGGCATCTGCTCTACATTGACATTACCCAGATCTGCGGTGTTGGTTGCACATTCTGTATGTATGCAGACAAGCATAAAACAGGTGTGAGCATGAAGCTGTCAACGCTCGCGCGGGATAATCTGGCCGCCCTAATCAATGCACCTGACGTGAAGCGGATCTCGATCAGTGGGGAAGGCGAGCCGCTCAATAACGCTAAAGTTTTTCACGAGATTCTAGGGCTCTCTAATGGTGGAAAGAGCTTCGAATTTATTACTAGCGGTTTTTTCCCCCACGACAAGATGGCTGAGTTCTACGAAACAACGAACCAGATCGTGCTGGACAATAACGACATTTGCAATATCCGCCTGAGTGCGGACAGCCACCACATCGAGCAAGTGAAGTGGCGTGCTCACGGCTTCAGCCTGAATTATCTAAAGGAATTCCGCCCAGCCGGGCTGAGCTTTTCGTTCCGCTCAATCGATACAGACCGGGAGTTCACGCGCAATTACCTAGTATCCGAGCTGGCTCGTTGGGGGATCCTCGCGGTCATCGAGCCGCGGAGCACCCTTGAAGATATATTAATCATTGGTGAAGAAAGCTATGGTGTCGATTACAAGAACCTCGTGCACCCTGCTCCAAGTACGCCGAGGGGGTACTTGAATCTTTATGATTATATCAAGGCCACCGAGTACAAGGTCAATAAACGCTTCACCTTCGGCAGCCTGAACCAGGCGCCGCTAGCTAATGGAATGGATTTAACAGTAAAGCCCAACGGGGACGTCTACTTGTACGGGATTGAGAACCAGCGTTTGGGTAACATTCATTTCGATTCCGTTCGTTGGGAACATCTAGCCTCCCATGTGAGGGAAACTCCATTGGTGAGAGCGCTTTACACGCAGCCGCTAACCGAGCTACTGGATCGGCTCGACAACGTGGAGCTAGTACAATCTATCGTGGCGAAGGCAAACAATCCTTATTGGCTCGTTAAAGAACTTTCGATACACGACGGTCTGCTTGAGCAATTGGTGCCTGCATGATTGATTCTCATAGCCATACTTTCTATTCGAAACATGCAACCGGCACTGTCGACGAGCTCGTTCGTGCTTCGGTCGCAGCGGGCGTGAAGGTCCTAACCATCACCGACCACGCGCCTTTCCCTGTGGACTCGGATAACCGCCTTCTGGAGTCTGAGCTTGACCATTACTTCGCCGACATCGAGCGAGCGCAGCAGATATATCAAGGGCAGATCAAGATACTGCGTGGCCTGGAGTTCGACTACATGCCGGGTTCCGACGCCTATAATCGTGACCTTCTGGCTCGCTACGAGTTGGACTTCGCCATCGGCTCTATTCACTACGTCGAGGTGCCAGGCAATAGGTTGGTAAAAGTATGGGAGCTACCACGCCTGGCCGGTCATGCGTTCCTTGATCTTTACTTCGCGCATCTAGAGGCACTGCTGGAAAGTGGTTTGTTCGATGCCGTGGGACACGCAGACACCTTGCTGCGTGGTGTTCCCGAAGAAATCGTCTTGCGTCGCCTTGAGCCGTTACTGCCGCTCTTCGTCCGCAACGGCATCGCTTATGAGCTGAATGCCTCGGGCCTTCGTAAATCGAGCCTAGATCCTAAGTCAGGGCGAGAGATACATGGGGTGTGGTCCTATCCGTCTCGCACACTGTTGCCGCAACTGATGGCACACAATGTAGCTTTCACCGTTGGCTCCGATGCTCACGCCCCTTGCGATGCTGGTGCGGGAATTGTGGATCTGCTCAATGCTCTGCAACCGCTCGGCTTGCAGAGCATCAGCTACTTTGAACGCCGTCGGAGAATAGATGTGCCCTTGGACAGTCCGAACGCTCCGGCTGCAGTTAAAAGTAATCAGTAAGTTATTCTACAGTGAACATCGCAATGTCTGACAACCTGCTCCCGCTCCACTGGAGCGAAACCGTAAAAGCACCGGCCAATGTCCAGTTGGCGGGGTACCACCAGGCACTGGCGCAGCCCCGTCCCGAGGATGTGAAGCTGGGTTTACGCGCATTCGCCGCCGATCTGCTCGCGCGCAACCTGATCAGCATGCCCGAGTACGTCTCTGTTTTCGGTGGGAGCGCCTTGAACTGCCTATCGCTGGATGATTCGGGCTCGTTCCGTAACATGGACAGCGACACCGACGCCTCGCCCTTGGTCGCGATCTATAGCCGCGCCAAATATGGGAGCATGCGGGATATCCGGTATTTGGCATGGTTAGTGATCGAGCACATCTGCGAGCAACTGGATGCGCCTGAATCGCGTTGGTCGCGCCTGTTCCGCACTGCCAAGGCCTGTGGTGACAATGTAGTAATGATGACTACCGGCTGGCGCAACGTGCCATCCACGGCGAATGTCCTCTATGACATCGTGGTCGAGGAGGTCAATCTCAAGCTTGCGCACATGGATTTGCCTACGATTATTAATGTCAAATTGCCGCGGATCGCGCCGCCATGCGAGAACTACGCCAGCCTGAGCACCGAGGAGCGTGAGCGCGTCAACCTGATTCAGGATCATGTCATCCCTGCTGAGAACTTCTACCGTTGGAGCGGGGTACATGTAATCTTTGGTGACGATGTGCTGGTGACCGGGTCTACCGCTGACAAGGTGCTGTACGAGTCCATGCTCAACGGCGCCAAGTCGTTTCAGGCAATCTATCCGGTGGCGATCGATCCGAGGGTAGCGCTTGTTGATGCTACAGTTGAGGAGCGCCTAAATATGATGGTGATCAAGAACCGGCTCGATGATGCTCTGGCCGCACTGTTGTCCGAGCCGGATTACCGGCCGATCCTGCGCACGCTGCGTCTTGTATTTTCCGAAGTCAATAGAAAGGCGTTCGCAGCGTTCCTGCCTCAGGTGCCCGTTCAGAACTGGCTGAGCCTGTACAAGTCCGCATTGAGCAACGATTTCCTGAGGCAGGCGGAATGTGCGCCGTCGCTGGCAATCCTCAGAAGGTACCTCTCCGACGCCGGCCTATTAACCCCTGGTGGCATGGCGGTCCGGTGTTGAACGGCTGCACAGGCAGGCAAGTGCGCTATGTGAGCTTTTGGGAAACGGCTCCGGGGCAGACGATGCCACCTTATATTGCATTGGCTATTGTTTCGATCTATAGAGCTCTAGGCGACGATTTTCTTCTGCTGACGCCTCGAACAGTCCCGGAATTCATCGATTCGAATATATTGTGTAGGGGATGGGGGTTCGAACCCCTAGCCTTCACGCTGGCAGAAGGCATCGAGGCGATCATTGCCAAAAGTGACTTCATTCGCATGGCCTTTGTCCACCGGCATGGCGGTGTCTGGGTAGACGCTGATACTGTTTTCTTTCGTGATCCGACTAGCATACTTTTCCCAACTGGACTCAGTAACAAGCTGCACTGGTATAGCGAATGTCTATTCGCTTCGAGGGCGGGTAACCCCTTGCTTGCCGAGGCTCTGGCCGCCGGGCTAGCTGGTGGTACGCACTCTTGGGGCAATCCAGGAGGAATCAAGGACATCGTGACCCGAAGGGCCAGAGAAGTGGTGCCGATCCCGCCAGCAATCGTCGACCCCGGCTACCGTCCACTCTATAACTTCAGCAGTTGTGATGTGATGCGTCGGTTGGATTTAAAGCCCGCCGATTTTCTGGTAGATGATGCGGCCATGATCAAGCTTTATAATACGTACTTTACCCGCACGGCCAATCGTGTCGAATCGGTTGCAGAGTATCTTGCCGAAGGTACCTTGCTGGCCAAGCTGTTCCTACACATCGAGCCTGACCCCACTTACTGGCTTGATGAGACCGACCGACTAATCGAATGGTGTAGGCAATGATGACCAAAGCGGGTTTCGGTAGGACTTAACTCTCAGTAGGCGCCACTGCGCTTGCATGGAGGTGAACACGGCAGCTTGCTACGTCGGCTAGATCCAGAGGCTCAGCAATCACCTCATGGATGGTTGGGGTACGCCTATGAGGGGAGGCATGGGCGATATACAGCCATGCGGGCACTATTTGTTCCTTGTGGTCGAGCTCCAACCCAATCCGCACCAGATCGAAAACCTCGTTTGTCCGGCCACTCGGTGTCCAAGCGAGCGGAGCGGTTCGGTGATCAGGATTGGTGACGATCAGGGGACGGGCAAGTTCCAGATTTATCGTTCCGGGATGACAACCTTTAATTTCGGGAAAGACCGTGCTGATGAGGGGGAGCTGACGGGCCAGAGTCTCGGAGGCCACCCCCAAGCCTGGAACGATTCGCGCTTGAAGCGAAAGCAATTGGTCATGGTCGGAATTGGGCGCCAACAGCTTGTCCAGGCCAGCAATAACCTCCTCGACTTTAAAAGAGTTCATGTCCTTCTGTCCTGTACGGTGATAATGGTGTATGTCTTGGTGACTGTAGACTACCAAGGTTCTTGCCGAGGCCGGTGGCAGCCACGGATTGTGTTCAGTCCCCATGTCCGGGTAGATGGCGACCAGCCTAGTTTCTAAACCGACCGCCATGTGCACTATGGCGGTATCGACACTGACCACTACCTGCGCATGGCTTATGTACCCCGCAGCGTCCCCTGGCGTGGCTAAGTCTTGAAGGGCACGGACATTCTCACGGGTGACTTCAGCTTCCAGGTGGTTCGCATCCGTTCGGGAACTGGGGCTGCAGAGGATCCCAACCGACTTGTCTGGATAGGCGTCGGCCACGGCGCGCAACAACAACACCGCTTTGGTAAAGGCTAGGCTCTTGTCGGGACGGCTCGCATAGGGATTTACCAGTATTTGCGGGATATCGGAGGCGCCATAAATCCGGGGCGGGTGGGGGACAATGTACTTGCGCTCGACTTCGCTTGCGCCCAGGTCCATGAGCACTCGCTCGAAGCGTTCGGGAAAGCTGAGGGCAGCCGTTGTGGCGCCGAACTTGCGGTTGACACACCGCAAGCCGTCATCGAAAGAATAGACCCGTGCCGGTCTCAGCAAACGTAGAAATAGGATCTCTACTGGCTGAATCCTGCCGACTAGATGGACCACGACATCCACACGGCCAAGTTGTCGCGCGACCTTAAAGAGCTGTGCGGTACCAGGATTCGCATCAGTGACGATGACCCGGTCCACTCCGAAGCTCTGTGCATGTAGTGGCGCAAGCTCCGCCACCGTCAACACGGTCACCATCGCATTCAGCTTGCGCGCCTCTCGAAAGAAGAAGGACGAAACTATCGCATCACCCAGCTTGGCGTCCCACCTAGGAACCACGATGTGCAAGGGGCCGTGCGAAGCTAACGATACCGGGCGCCTATCCGCTAGGCAGCGAATCAAAAAGCGCGCGATGGCCTTACGGGTCTTCTGCGGGATCAACATACGGTTCTGTAGTACCTGACGTCACAGGCCGTGATATTAGTGATGGTCGCCCGTTAGCTGCAAGCATCGCTCTGGATGCTTCCGGAGCCAAAGTCTGATATGAGTCGCTACCGCGAATAGTCGCCTTGGTGCCCAGTGTCTGGCAATTTGGCCAGGGTGGGATACTGAACCGTACCGCCCCGAAACACTGTAGATTTGAGCGCCTCCTTGGTAGGCGCGTTGAGGACTGGGCGATACGCAGGCCAGAAACATCCGGTCTGATGGCTGTGATGGCACCACCCTATAGCCCGTAGGGATGGAAAGTGGCGCGATCTCTTTAACTAAAATTTGTTCAGACTTACTGCGAGTTTAGTTAAACACCCTGAGATCGCTTGAAGACATCTCACTACGCTGCAGATTGGTGAGCAGGACGTCACTGTCTGTTGGATCAAACTCGCTGCAGCACATCAGTGTGGATGACCGGCAATGTATTACTGTAGGTCTGGATCAGCGTCCTGACATGACGGTGACCAATTAGATGTGCCAGGTGGCCATAGAGGGCCCCGCGCTGGATGCTATGCTCACCTTCCGCGCTACACAAATAACAAAGAAGAGCCGCTAATGGAGCGTCCCCGAACATCCAGTGATGGCGGTGTGCCAGCTTGTCTCGAAATGTCGAATATACTGCTGCGTGTATTCGCAGCTGTAACCACGACGCTGCCGCATGGCGGAGTGCATGGCAATCTATCGCCGTCCCCCAGCGTTCTCGCAGCCAGCCGACTAGCGGGTCGATCAGGCCCTCGCGAGTGTAGCCCCTTGCGCTGAAGAGTGGCCCGAGCAGGGCGACTTCCCGAAGCGAGGTGCTAGGCGCTGTCGCTCGCCGGGTATCCCACCATAGGTGCTGGCCAATGGAAAGCAGGAAACGACGCTTTGATTCGATGTGCTACCGCACAGGATATTGATCGCATTATCGATATATGGCTGCGTGGCTCTCAGCGCGCGCATAGCTTCATCCCTTATCGCTTTTGGCTCAGCTGTGTCGAGGCCATGAAAACGGTGTATCTGCCCGGCGCTGAAACCTACGTCATCACTGATAAGAACGATGTCTGTGGTTTCGTCTCATTGGTAGATGAGTATCTTGCCGCGATGTTCGTTCATCCGTAAGCGCCCGGCCATCACCCTTTGCTAGTGATCAGTCGAGCGGTTTCCAGTGCTGAGGTAGGAGTTCTTGGATCTGGCTGGCCTTCTGCGTCGGCAGCCGAGCCAGCACGTCTTTCAGGTAGGCATGCGGCTCATGACCGTTTAGCTTGGCAGATTGGATCAGGCTCATGATGTTGGCGGCGCGCTGGCCGCTGCGCAGTGAGCCGGCAAACAGCCAGTTCGAGCGGCCCAGCGCCCAGGGGCGAATCAGGTTCTCGACCCGGTTGTTGTCGATCGGCAACTCGCCATCGTCGAGGTAGCGTGTCAGTGCCGTCTAACGCTTCAGGCTGTAGTCCAACGCTTTCGCCGTTGCTGAGCCGTTGGGCACCCTCTCGCGGTGAGCCAGCATCCATCGGTACAGCGTGTCAGCGATAGGCCTCGCTCGGGTGTCACGTCGCTGTTGGCGTTCTTCCGCGCTCAGCGGCTGCGCCTCGCGCTCTATATGGTAGAGCTGGCCGATCAGATCGATGGCCTGCTCGGCAGTCTGGCTCTTCCCGGCCACGTGCAGGTCGACGAACTTGCGTCGCGCATGGGCCATGCAGCCAATCTCGGTGACGCCGTTGGCAAAGCTCTGCTTGTAGCCGCCGTAATCGTCGCAGACTAGCTTGCCCTTCCACTTGCCGAGGAAGTCACGCGCATGTTGGCCGCCGCGGCCAGGCGCGAAGTCATAGATCGCCGCCTTTAATCCGGCGTAGGGCGTAGAGGCATAGGCCCAGAGGTAGGCCTTATGGGTCTTCTTCTTGCCCGGGGCTAGCATAGGCACTGGCGTTTCGTCGGCATGCAGTATCGGTTCGGTGAGCAGGGTGTCACGCAGGGCATCGACCAGTGGCTGCAGTCGCACCCCGCAGATGCCGATCCACTCCGCCAGGGTGGGGCGCGGGATCTCCACGCCGGCGCGGGCAAAGATCTGGGCCTGGCGGTTGAGCGGCTGATGGCCGGCATACTTGGCGGTCATCACCTGGGTCAGCAATCCCGAGGTGGGGATGCCCTTGTCGATCACCTGGGCCGGCATCGGTGCCTGCGTCATCGTCTCGCACACGTCACAGACCCACATGCCGCGGATATGCCGCTCGACGGTAAACACACCTGGCGTGTAATCGAGCTTCTCGCTGATCTCTTCTCCGATGCGGCGCCGCTGGCAGCCGCATGCGCAGTGCTCGCTGTCGGGTTCGTGTCGGATCTCGACGCGTGGCAGGTCGTCGGGCAAAGGCTGACATTTGGGCTTTTGCTTGGCGGCGGGCAGCGTCGCCGAGGGTGTGAGTGCTTCCAGCTCGGCCTCGATGGCAGCGATATCGGCATCCACCACCTCGTCCAGCAAGCTGATCTGCAGGACGTTGAGCTGTTCACTGCGCTTTCCGAAGGCGTGGCGTTTGAGCAGCGCAGTTCATAGGTCAGCTTTTGGTTGACCTGCTCGGTGTGGCGTAGCGTTTCTTGGCTCTGGGCCAGCGCCCGATACTTTTCCTCCACCTGCGCCATCAACGTTGCCGCCAGGTGGCGGAGCTGATCGGGAGAAAGTTGAGACAGATTGGTTTGATTCGGGCCACGCGCTGAGGCACCGTCGAGGATTACCTGGGCCAGGTGCACCGTGAGCTGTGCTTGATCGTGCAGATAGAGTCATGGTCCGCGCTGGATAATATCGAGGCAATCGCTGCCGTAGAGGGCGTTGATGCGCTATTCATTGGGCCTTACGGCTTGCCCGATGTACTCGGGCATCCCGTCAACCCGGCTCACCCGGATGGTCCGGGCCAGCATCGATACGGTTATCCAGCAGGTCAAGGCAACGGGCAAGGCGGTGGGAATCCTCGCCACTGATGCCGCCGACGCTCGCTACGATGCGTCGTTGTGTTTCGACTTCATCGCCGCGGGTATCGACATCATGCTGCTGCACAAAGCCGCACGTGAGACGCTTGAACGTGTGAAATGGAAAGTCAATTGTAGGGCTTGGCAAACGATGCCTACCACCGAGGTGAGCTAAACTATAGGAAACTAGCATCTGGGGCGAGCCTACGATGATGCAAGACTCTGAAGGCCCACTACGTCTACTATTTGGTCACTTGTCTCAACGTTACCTCAGCGAGTGGGAGATTCATGCGCTACTTGAGAAAGGTCTGCCCGCCGATGTGTTGCGCCAACTGAGACAATTGGACATGTTTCGAGATCAGGCGCGGCTGGCCAGGATTCTTGGTATGACGCACAGTACGCTGCAACAGCATATTCGTAATGCTGAGCCGTTATCGACGGCTCAAAGCGGCTGTGCATGGCAGTTTGCCCAGCTACTGGCCCATGCGGAATCTGTCTTCGGTGATCGTACGTCGGCCGAGCGCTGGTTGGTTACCCCGGCATTAGGGTTGAATGGACAGGCTCCTGTCGATTGCTTGACGACTCCGGTGGGGGTTGGGATGGTTGGCGAGCTTCTGACGCGTATCGATTACTGCGTTTATACATGAGCGATTGCGCAACTTGCGGTGATATTCCCCGACAAGGGGGGGCCGTAGGCTGCTCTGGCGATGCATCTCTCTGAACTCGTGGATCAGGGCCTGACGGTAATCATTAGGGCCGTGTCGTTGCCAGGCATAAAAATCGCTCCGGCTGACCCGCACGACTTGACATAACACGGCCACGAGATAGGTGGCCTTCGCCGATTCGATAAACTGTATCTTAGCTCGATTCTCGGTGCATAAGGCCCAATGTAACAGTTCGAGCCATTGACAAGTATTGGCTGACTAGCCTCATGGTGGCAGGGTCCCCCTAGGACTTGGCGCTCAGTCTGTGGTTTCGGCAACCCTTAAAGGGCGTTGAGAGCTGAATTGCCCCAAGTCTGTGAGCTGTCAGAACGCTTTGATATCTCAACCGACTCGTTCAAGAAGCCAACCAGGAATGTCGCGTACATGCCTGATCCTGAAAGCCTGGCAGATGAACTAATCCCCCATCGTTGGATGGCGCCTACGAGAATGTTCGACAAGGGCGCCTTGGAACGTCATCTCAAAATGCGCTGCCAAAAAATTTCGTCACTCTTGGGGCAAGTTCTCAGCTAGATAGAGTTCCATGGCGATGGGGCGAGTCTCCTTGTCCATCGCGGCATTCACTGAAGCTTCGAAGAGCCGGTCTGGGTCTTGGGTGATGACTGCGTCCATGGTCCCGTCGGCCAGCATGGCCCGGGTATCCGAGGTGAGTCCATGACCGATGAAGGTGATGTCTTGAGCACGTCCGCTTTCTCGTAGCGCCCGTCCTATCCCATCGGAAGAACCACCGACATTGTAGATTCCGATGATGTCGGGGTGACCTTCGAGTAACTTTTTGGTGTGTTGATAGTTCTCCGTGCGATCGTCGTGGCCTTCACGTGTTGCACTCACTGTGATGTTGGGGAACCTCTCTTCAATGAGCCCGAGGAAACCGACTTCCCGTTCTAGGTGCGCCCTATAGATGCGGCTCGCGGCGATAAGGGCAACCTGTCCGGGACCATGGCCTGAAAACCTGCCAATGAGCATCGCTGCGGTGCGCCCGGCGGCAAAGTTGTCGATCCCCACATAAGCGTGCCGCCGAGACGAGGAGATATCGGAGATGAGGGTAATCGCCTTCTTCCCGGCAGTGACGAGTTCATCGATAGCCACCCTCACCGTAGGATGGTCAATGGCCATGAATATGACGCCATCCGCTCCTTTACCAAACTTGCGAATGGAGTGGGCCAGTTCGTCAGGATCGAAGCCATCAATGAAGAAGCTTTTTACCCGTGCGTTGAGGTGGTTGCGTTCGACGAAAGCACGCGCCCGCTGATTGACCAATGCCAGGTAGGGGTTGGTGCCGCGGGGCAGGAGAAGCGCTAACTTGATCGGCTCGGGGCCGCGTAATGCTTCAACCTGGCTCGCATCGATATAACCCAGCGCGAGCGCAGCATCCAGGACCTGCCGCAAGGTGCTCTCTCGCACGGGTGAGCGGCGATTGAGCACACGATCCACTGTGGCCGTGGATGTTCCGGCCCGTCGCGCGACGTCGGAGACGGTAGGCAGGGTCCGCCGTCGTTCAGAAGCCATCAAAAAACATCATGATTATTTTCTGTACCTTCATGGTTCATCCTCTTAAGCTCCCAGAAGTAGGGTTTTGATAGGAGTTTGTACCACTTTCCATCAAAACACATCATAAAAGAGGAGATAACAATGATGAACGCTCCCGGTAAAAAAGCTACGCTACGCCGCTCTCTCACCGGTCTCGCACTGGCTGTTAGCCTGGTCGGAGGGGCACATGCTCAGGACATCACGCTGCGCTATGGGCATATGAATGCCCCCAACTCGATCGCTGGTTTGCAGGCTGAGTGGCTTGCCGAAGCCATTGAGAAGAATTCTGAAGGCCAAATAGGCGTGCAGGTATTCCCCTCATCCCAGCTCGGCAAGCTTCAGGAACTGGCCGAAGGTGTTTCTACGGGCTCGATTGCACTCTCCCACAACACCGCTGGAGCGATTGGCTCGCTTCACCCGCCGTTTGCTGCCTTCGATACCCCATACCTCTACCGTGATGTAGACCACCTCATGGCTGTCGTGGACACCTCCTCCCCGGTCATGCAGAGGCTCAATGAGGAGTTGATCGATGCGGCTGGTGTTCGGATCCTGTACGGCTTCTACTTCGGCTCGCGAAACCTGACTGCAGATCGGGAGGTGAAGCACCCCGATGATTTGGATGGGGTCAAGATCCGTTCCATCCCGTTCCCAATTTATATGGCCGCGGTTGAAGGCCTCGGCGCTGTGCCGGTGCCCGTCGACTGGTCAGAAGTACCTACAGCTCTGGCTACTGGTGTCGTGGCGGGGCAGGAGAATCCGGTCAACGTGGCAGTGGCTCATAAGCTGTACGAAGTGCAGAGTCATATGATGGAAACCGGCCACATCATCGCTGCCGAAATGGTGATGATTAACGAAGGAACCTGGCAGGGTCTTTCTGACGAGCATAAAGACGCACTGCGTCAGGCCGCCGATGAGGTGCGCGAAAGGGCGACCAAGTATGTGCTTGAGTCGGAACGCGAAGATACGGATAAGCTGCGCGAAATGGGGATGACCATCATCGGCCCTGATGAAGGATTGGATGTCGACGCTTTTCGTTTCTCCGTCGAAGACCGTGTGATGGAAGGATTCGCCGATCAGTACGGTGAGTTCTACTCCGAAGTGGAAGCGGTCGAGTAATCCAGTCGGGGTCGAGGAGACGTCATTATGCCCAACACTAGTCGACTTGCATCGGGGCACGCGGCACTGAGCGCTTTAGCGCGAGGTGGGCTGTGGCTCTCGGTATTGCTCTTGATAGCCATTGCGCTGTTGGTGGCCGGTCAGGTGGTGATGCGTAATGTCTTTTCTATCGGTCTTCACTGGGCGGATGAACTGGCGCGGTGGTTTGGCATCGCGCTCGTCTACCTCACCATTCCTTACCTGCTCAACCAAGGTACACATATTGCGGTCGAGTTACTTCCCAGCAGGCTGAGAGGGCGCTGGCGCACCGCTGCGTTAGCGCTCTCGGAATTAGCGGTGGCAATCTTCGCTGGCCTCAGCTTGGTTGCCTTTTTCAAATTTCTTGAACGTGCTGCACGCTTTAAAACACCGGCCTTGGAATTGCCCAATCTGATCTTCTACATGCCGGCCATCATCGGTATTGCGCTGCTCGGCCTCATCGCTATCACACGATTATTTTCTCTACTAAGGGGGACAGAGCCATCATGACGCTTACCCTCCTGTGTCTTTTCGCTGTCGGGCTCATCCTTGGCTTCCCGATTGCCGTCTGCCTGGGATTATCCTCGGCAATCACGATTCTTGTGCATGACTTGCCTTTTACCGTGGTGGCACAGCGCAGCGTGAATGCGCTCGATTCCACGCCGCTTCTGGCAGTGCCGCTGTTCATATTTGCTGCGGCCCTGCTGAGCGCTACGGGTGTGACTAACCATCTATTCGAACTGACACGCATGATCGTCGGGCGTCTCCGAGGCGGGGTCGCGCAAGTAAACGTGTTGGTCAGTCTCATTTTCTCGGGAATGTCCGGCGCCGCGCTGGCGGATATCGGCGCGTTGGGTGGAATACAGATCAAGATGATGGTAGAGCAGGGCTACCTTAAGCGCTTCGCTGCCGGTACCACGATCGCGGCCGCCACCATCGGGCCGATCTTTCCTCCCTCGATCCCCCTGATCATCTTTGCCAGTGCTGCCGAGGTGTCCGCCGTTCGAGCGCTGTTGGCAGGCGTCCTGCCGGCGCTGATCGTGACCGCTGCACTCATGGTGCAGATCGCCATCATGGCGCGTATGGGCAATCTTCCGCGTGATAGCCATCGGCCTACGCTACCGGAATTCAGCCGCAAGTTAACCATCTCACTCCCTGCGCTCCTCGCGCCGGTACTAATGATTCTCGGGCTTTTAAGTGGCGTGTTAGGCCCCACAGAGGTAGCAGGCGCGATCGTGGTGTATTCGCTCATCATCGGCATCGTTTTCTATCGGACCCTGACGACGCAGAGCTTTTTTACTGCCGCCAGAGAGAGTGTCGAGGCCAGCGCCAATATTTTATTCATTGTGGGTACTGCCGCGCTCTTTGCTTGGGTATTGACCATTGGAGGCGTACCCGCGATGGCCGGGCAATGGCTTCTGGGCGTCTCGACGGACCCCTTGATGCTTTTGTTGATTCTTAATGTGCTACTGCTGATGGCAGGAATGTTCCTTGAATCGATCGCTGCCATCCTGATTATTGCGCCTATCGTCGCGCCAACCTTGCTCATGGCTGGGGTCCCGGCCGAGCAGCTGGGGGTCGTGTTTGTCCTGAACCTGATGATTGGCCTCCTGACTCCCCCCATTGGCATGAGCCTTTATATGGTCTCCATCATCACGCGTATGGAGTTCGGTGAGGTAGTCCGAGGTGTGTTGCCGTTTTATGTACCGCTTTTCGTGGCGCTCATTGTGGTGACCCTATTCCCGGGGCTTTCCACATGGTTGCCGAACCTAATCATGCAATGAGGTAGTCATGAGCAGATTTCTAGGAGAGATCCGTCAGCTGGGTTATGTCGTGCCTGATATTGAGGAAGCGATGGAGCATTGGTCCGAAGTGATGGGCGTCGGCCCATTCTTCTACAACCCGCGTGTACCTATCGAGGGCTACCATTACAACGGCGAACCGTTTGTGGTTGAAAATTCCGTGGCTCTGGCCAATTCCGGCTTCATCCAGGTTGAGCTGATCCAGACCCGTAATGATGCGCCGTCCATGTATCGCGACTTTATGCAGGCCGGGAATATGGGGCTTCAGCATGTGGCGTACTGGACGAAAACATTTGATGCCGACTTGGCGAGAATGCTGGAACTGGGCTTCCGAGTCCAAATGGAAGGAAACGTTGGCGCGAATGGACGTTTCGTCTACTTCGATCGAGAAGCCCATCCTGGGACAGTGATTGAGCTATCCGAGGTGGTGGGTCCCAAGGGTCGCATGTTCGAGATGATTCGTGAGGCGAGCATCGGCTGGGATGGGCGTGACCCTGTACGTCCTTTCCCCTCACTGACGGGAGAATAAGCCGTGATCATCGCACGCTACCTGCTTGAATCGCCCCTGGATCCAGAGAAGGTCGCTGCGATGATGGCTGGCGAGCAAAGCGCTGGCACCTTCGTGCGGGTTCCCGGCGAAACCAATGCGCTGCGTGAGCAGCACGGTGCTCGGGTACGCAGCGTGACGGTGGTCGAGGAACGTGACCGGCCGACACTGGCCAGCGCTTACCTGGAGCGCAAGGGAGTGCAAGGCCCGTGGCGCCTGGCTCAGGTCGAGATTGCGTATCCCGAGGAAAATGTAGGGGCTAACCTCCCCACGCTCGCCACGGTGGTCGCCGGGAATCTTTTCGACTTGGGCGAGGTCACCGCACTTCGGTTGCTCAGTGTCGAGTTACGTCCCGAGTATCGGGCGCGCTTCTCCCATCCTGCCCTGGGTGTTGTGGGGACACGCCGCGTTACTGATGTATTCGACCGGCCGCTTTTCGGCACGATTATCAAGCCAAATATCGGGATGAAACCGGACGAAATCGCGCAGTTGGTGAAAACACTGTGTGAGGCCGGGGCGGATTTTATCAAAGACGATGAGATCGTGGCGAACCCAAGTTGCGCGCCGTTGAGCGAACGGGTGAGCGCTGTCATGCGAGTGGTGCGTAACCATCGTGAACGGACGGGGAAGGAGGTGATGGTCGCCTTCAACATCACCGATGAATTGGATGCGATGCGCCGGCATGCCGACCATGTCCTCGCCCAAGGTGGTAGTTGCGTCATGGCGTCCCTTAATTGGTGCGGCCTTTCAGCGATGCAATCGCTACGTCAGCATACCCCGCTCTGTATTCATGGGCATCGCAACGGTTCCGGTGCATTTGGACGCCATCCCGATCATGGCATCGCCTTCTCTGCCTGGCAGACGCTCTACCGTCTCACGGGCGCTGACCATTTACATGTTCATGGGATGGGCGGCAAGTTCGCTGACGCCTCTGGCGAAGTAACTGAGGCGGCACGCCACTGTCTGTCTCCCTTGGGCGCTGAAGACGATCGCGTCATGCCGGTATTCTCCTCTGGACAGTGGGCAGGAACGCTGGGCCAGACCTACGACGCTATCGAGAGGAGTAATCATTTCTTGTTCCTGGCCGGGGGAGGCATTCTTGCTCACCCGGATGGCCCCAGAGCAGGAGTGGATAGTTTGCACGCGGCTTGGACGTCGGTGATATCAGGCGAGGATCTAATGCAACGCGCCGCTCATTCACCAGCGCTCGCCAATGCAATGAAAACTTTCGGGAGCTACTGAGGTGGCTGCTTTGGAAAAATATATTTTCATTGCCGACGATTTCACTGGGGCAACGGATACATTGGCCACGCTGGCCCGTGCAGGGCTTGTGGTTCGTCTGTTTCTGCATGTTCCCAGCCTCGACGAGGTCGTGGATCTTGATGCCTTTGGTATCGCCACTGAAGCCCGAGCGCTAGGAAACGACGAAATAGCCGAGCTAATGACAGGGATCGGTCAGCAGCTCGTGCCGCATCAGCCCGAATTCATTCATTACAAGACCTGCTCCACTTTTGATAGCGCACCGGGCACGGGTAATTTCGCGCTTGCCATGCAACATTTGAGCCGTGCCGTCGGTATTCGGAGACAAGCCATTATTGGAGGGCAGCCAAGCCTGGGCCGGTATTGCGCTTTTGGCCATCTCTTTGCGCGCGCAGCGGATGGGCCGGTATATCGCATTGATAGGCATCCCGTCATGAAGGACCACCCAGTGACGCCAATGACTGAAAGCGATCTCGCACGGCATTTCATGTCGCTGGGAGGGGAGCCGCCCACGCTCGTCGATTACGTTGCGCTGAAACAACCAGGCGATGAGGGCCAGCATAGCCTGTCAGGCGTGACGCTGTTTGACGCCATCGACCAACAGAATGTTTCGCGAGTAGGGGATCTTCTACGAACGAATAGTCCCATCCTCTGTGCAGGTCCCAGTAGCGTGGCCGAAGCGGTAGCTGGCACGGGGGAGCATCGTAAATCACAGTCCATGCTGCCAAACGGCCCTGTGCTGGCTTTTGTTGGCAGCCGCTCCTCTGTCAGCGCCGAGCAGGTTCGGCAGGCGCAAGAATTTGAAGTTTTCCCACTTACTCCCACCCAGATCACAGCAGACGATGATCTAGACGACATCATCAAAGCACCTATCATGGCACTACAGGCCGGTAAGAACGTACTCTTATATATCGATGCCAGCTCTTCCACAGGCACGCCACGTGAGCTGGCACAGAAATCGGCGGCGCTGATAAGCACGATTGTTTCGAATTCACGGGTTGGGGCGCTTATCATCGCCGGCGGCGATACCTCAAGCGCCATCAGCCGAGCGCTTCAGCCGCACTGTATCGCCTACTTGGGTGATATCGACCGGGGCGTGTCTTTATGCAGGGCAGAATTCGAAAACAAAAAAGACCTTCCGATTGTGCTGAAAGGTGGCCAGGTAGGGCGGCCTCAGCTTTTTGATCATCTTGCGTTAAATATTTTTCGAAAAAAAACTTGTTAAGTTATTAATGAAAAGTGGTCAGAAAATGTTGATCACGTCTTGATTTTGTAGAGTTAAAAATCACGCGGCAATGATAAAATGATCGTTTTTTAGTATAAAGTACGCCCATCAAGATGAGTTTTGTTGGCTCAGGTGGTGGGTGCGAAATTCATGATAATAGTACCGGTTTCTGGCTAATGGCTGTTTAGAATACCCGGGGCGATTCAGTCCCACCTGGATAGAGAGGTTCGCCCCATAGCGACCAGCTTGGGTGAACTGCTCGGACGGGATAACCAGCTCGTAGACTAGCTCTAAGGTGTCTTCGCCCGATACAGCCCGGTCATGTGTAACAAGGGTATCAGCTTGATTGGTCACACGGCTCGAGCCAGGATGCAGTTGAAAAGCCAAGGCTCCGCTTCCCGGCGCTGGCTTAAGCTCCCCTGAATATACGACGCCGATGAAGGCATCGCAGTCTTCGGCTCGTTGATCAAACGCTGGGCCACGATCTCCATTCTGAATTTAATGGCCGTATAGCTAAAGTGATTATAATCTTGAACAATTAATGTTCAGCCGTCGACCTGCGTGAGGCGAAGCCTGCAGGCCTGTGATGTGGCGATGCCGCTCAAGAGGCAACCGCTACCCGAGCCGGGAAGCGTTTGTATCCAGCGGGCAGGGAATGGCGGAGCCGGATGACTCCTCTCTATCATGCAGATGTGAACTTTAATCGGATCGGCGTCGGTGTGATTTTTCGAAATGACCTCCTAGTAATTTATCCCATCTGCATCCTTATGCACATGATAATGAGAAATGTTACCGTGACTAGGATTGACTGAAACCTGAGCTGAATTCATAATTATGCATTGCTATGCTTTCGACTAAACCGTTGCTTATGTTTATCAACGTTAGCCTTATCGGAATTTGGGTGTTTTCTTATGGACAAAATTAGGCAGAATACCTTGCATGGCGAGGTTGCCGAGCGGATTCGTAATATGATTGCCCAAGGAACCCTGGCTCCTGGCAGCCGTGTTCCAGAGAAAGCATTATGTGAACAGTTCGGGGTTTCACGAACTCCACTGAGAGAGGCTCTCAAGGTTCTGGCTCATGAAGGCTTTGTTGAGCTCTTGCCGAATCGTGGCGCACGGGTAGCCAAGCTAACTAAAGCCACACTCAAGAATACTTTTGAGGTAATGCAAAGCCTCGAGGCTCTAGCTGGCGAGCTGGCTGGACAACGAATCACTGAAGCAGAGCTGACTAACATTGAGGCACTTCATTACCAGATGCTGTCTCATTATAAAAGTGGCAATATGCCGGAGTATCTGTTAGCGAATCAGCAGATCCATGAGGCCATTGTGGTTGCCTCACAGAACGACGTTCTCATCGATGTCTACAAGAACCTCAACCATCGCGTGAGACGGGTGCGTTTCACTGCCGAGCTTAGCAACGATTATTGGTCGCAAGCGGTTAGTGAACATGAGTCTATGGTCGAGGCGCTACGTGCCCGCGACGGCGCTACCCTCGGTGGGGTTCTCCGCCGTCATCTACGGAACAAGGTGGAGATGTCGGCATTGGAGGAAATGGCCGAGTAAATCAAGACCTTGCCGGTCGCGTCGCGATCGGCAAGGTGCGCAACGACAGGTAGTAAGCCCCATACGCCTTTTGATTTCTGCCATGGGCTCAGCCGGCTGTCGGTAGGTCAATGCGGTAGAAATCTCGGGCATTATCGTGAAATAGCTTCAGCCTTTCCGCCTCGCTGAAAGACTCAGTGATGGTCATGAAACCATCGAAGATGGTAGCGAAGGAACCAACCAGGCTATCGACAGGGAAATTGCTGGCAAACATGCAGCGTTCCACGCCGAAACAGTCGATCGTCTCAAGCACGACGCGTCGATTCTGTTCTACCGTCCAGGAGGAATCGGGAACGCCGATGCCGGATATCTTCACCGCTACATTAGGTTGCTGGGCCACTACCGTCATGGCTTGTCGCCATCCTCGCAATCCCTCCTCGCTACGGTCAGCGGGTAGTCCTGTGTGGTTTATGATTATCTGGATGTCCGGATGGCTCGCGGCGAGGTCAGCCGCTTCGTGAAAGTGCCACCATGGGCTCTGCAGGTCAAAAGAGAGGTCATGATCGGCCAGCCGAGCGAAGCCGCGTCGCCAGTTCGGGTCACTCATAGATCCTGGGACGCCGGTCTTCACCTCGTTGGGCGATGGCGCGGCGCGAGGCTTATGGCGAATGCCGCGCACCCGTGGATAGGTGCTGTGCTCTGCTAGCACATCCGCGACATCCGGCTGGTCGAGGCGTGCCTGGGCCACCATCACGCTGGGCAGTCCCTCTCGTTCGGCTAGCTCATGGACCCAGCGGGTCTCCTGCACAGGCGTTGCGGGGTCCCACTCCGTCTCGATGAAGACCGACCCGACCACTCGATAACTCCCCGTATCGCGGCGGTAATCTTCGGGTAAGTAGTTGCGACGAATGGCGTGGTAATCGCCATAACGAAACGGAATCATCGGCTCGTCACAGAGCCATGGCAGGTAGTTGCGCTCCAGGTCCCAGAAGTGCTGGTGTGCGTCGATGATGGGCAGCGACGTCATGAGGAGCGCTCCGGGCTAGCACCCTCCAGAAGCGACACGACGGCGGCGCCATCCAGCTCTCCCTTTCCCTGGGTGACCAGCATGCTGTAGAGCGAGTTGGCGGTACCCGCCATGGGCATGGACACGTTCAAGGCGTTAGCGGCATCCTGCAACATATGCAGGTCCTTGAGAATCTGGCGGGCGTAGCCACGCGGTTCGAAGTCATGCTCGACCATGCGAGGTAGAAGGTCATTGAGCAGATTGCTGCCAGCATAGCCTGAAGAGAGGGCGGCGGGGATCTTGCTGACATCGATACCGAAACGGTTACCTAGGTTACACGCTTCGGCGATTACACAGTAGTTGGAGAGTACCAGTGCCTGATTGATCAGCTTGGTGGCTTGCCCGGCCCCGACATCGCCCATCCGGGTAAATTGCCCAAGGGTCGCCATCAGCGGTTGGATCGCGTCAATGGTGGCCTGGTCACCACCGGCCATGATGGCCAGGCGTCCCTCGGCTGCGGCGCCGGGACCACCGGATACTGGCGCGTCGACAAATTGTATACCGCTTCGCTCCAGCAAAGTCTGTGCTATGCGCTTGGTGGTCTCGAGTTCTGTCGTGGAGTGGTCGATCACGATCTTGCCCTGGCCTTGGTTGACCTCGGCGATACCACCCTCACCAAGGACAACCGCCTCTACCGCAGTCGTGGAAATTACGCATACTTGGATTATATCGGCACGCTCGGCGACCTTGGCTGGCGACTCGGCAATGTCTATTCCGTTGGCCTTGGCGGCCTGGCAACAGGCATCATCAATGTCGTAGCCGATAACCGAATAGCCACTCTCGACGAGGCGCGAGGTGAAGCCTGCCCCCATCTTGCCGAGGCCGATGAAACCGATAATTGGCTTGTTTGTCATTTCACTACTCCTTCTTGCAAAGATAGCCATGGTTGAAGCTACGCGATTTAGCGCAGGAAGCCTGGCAGCCATAGCACTAGATCTGTTGCGAACGTAATGATGCCCAGAGTGAACAGCAGGGGGATGTAAAAAGGCATCAGCGCTTTCAAGAGCTGACGCAATGAAACCTGGGCGATCGATGATACGAGGAACAAGGACAGGCCCATGGGTGGAGTCAGCAACCCGATCATCAGATTAAAGATCGCAACGATGCCCAGATGTACCGGGTCGACGCCCGCAAGTACCATGGGGGGCGCTACGATAGGCACGATCAACAGGGTCGCAGTGGTCGAATCAAGGAAGATGCCGGCGACAAAAAATATCAGGTTCGCGATGAGCAGCAGCATAAGTGGATCTTGGGATATCTGCAGTATGAATGCAGCAAACTGCTGGGGAATCTGCTCGACGGACAAGATCCAGCCAAACATCGAGGCTGCGGCCACGATGATCAGGATCGCGCTTGTCGTCTTCAACGTGGCCATCATCGAGCTTATCAAATGTGACCAAGTCAGCTCCCTATAGAAAAGTGAGCTGACCAGCAACACATAGGCAGCGGTAACAGCCGCGGCTTCCGTCGGGGTAAACAGGCCCAACAGCATGCCCGAGATCATTAACCCGGGGGCTAGAAGCGCCGGCAGGGCGGGTAAGAACGACTGATACAGTTCCCTGATCGTGGGTAGTCTCGGAGCGCGAGGCATGTCATGTTTTATGGCCAGAATGGCTGCGGTGATCATGAGCAGTGCCGTGCAGATCAGGGCCGGAACGATCCCGGCCAGAAGCAGCTGCACGATAGAGACGCTCGTGACGGACCCATAGACTATCAACGGAATGCTGGGGGGAAATATCGGCCCCACGACGGCCGATGAAGCCGTGACCGCCGCGGAGAAAGGAGCCCCGTAACCCCGCTTCTTCATGGCTTCGATTTCTATCTTGCCCAGCCCTCCCACATCGGCAAGTGATGCACCTGACATGCCCGAGAATATCAGGCTCGAGAAGATGTTTACCTGTGCCAGTCCCCCTGGGGCCCTACCAACCAGTGTATTGGCGAAATGGAAAATTCTCTCGGTGATACCGGACTGGTTCATTAAGTTCCCGACAAATATGAAGATGGGCACGGCAACCAATGGAAAACTATCGAGAGAATAGGTGATGCGCTGACCGAGAAGCCCCACCGGAAACCCTTCGATGAGAACATAGAGCACGGAAGGGATGAGGATGGCATAAACGACAGGGAATCCGAGCAAGAAAAATACTATAAAAAAAGCCAGTATCATGTAGCCCATTATTTTTTTCCTATGTGCCAATGCTGTGTTTAGGGCGAGGAGACTTTAATCCCTGACGATAATGCATGAAGGCTGCTCCGACGAAGCCTAGGAAAGTGGTGCTGAAGAATATCCAGTAGGGAATTTTCAGTACGGGGGTCGCCTTGTTTAGGTTTGCCTGCACCGTGATGAATGCAGCATAAGCAATGAACAAGCATGCAATGATGGATAGCAGGGCAATAATCTTGTAGAGCGGTGTCTTCAATTTTTTCGGCAACGCTTCGCGTAGCTCGGCCATCTCGATGTTTTCACCACTCGATATGGCTAGAGGGTAAGAGGAGAAGACTAAGCAAATGAGTAAGAAACGAGTGAGTTCTCCCGCTCCAGGAATGGAAAAGCCGAATACTGAACGAGTGATAACCTGCATGAAAGGAATGAGTATCATACCTGCCAGCAAGGCTAGGCAGAAAACTTCTAAAAGTCTTTTTCCGGTGCTCATGCTTGCAACCCTATGTAGTAGGTAGTGGCAGCAAGGGCCGCTGGCCCTTGCTGCCAAACTATTACTTTATTTCCGAGATTTGTTCGATATAGGGTTCGAAGTTGGGGTAGTCTTCATTGATTTGTGCAAGGACCTGTTCACGGAAGGCGTCCAGATCGAGGCCGTTCTCCTCGGTAATGAAGGTCATGCCCTTTTCAGTCAGCTCGTCGACAAGCTTTTCCTCGCGCTCTTGTGCCCATTGGAGGGATTCCTGGGCTTTCTCCTCGAGTATCCGTGTGATGGTTTCCTGATGGCCTTCATCCAGGGACTGCCATGTGTCCTCATTGATGAAAACGGCCAGTATGGAGTGCATATGCCCGGTCATTGAAACATGGGACTGCACTTCATAAAGACTATTGGACATGAGCATGGTCAGAGGATTCTCCTGTCCCACCACAAGTCCGGTCATCAATGAGGTCGGAAGTTCAGAGACTTCCACGGGCGTCGGGTCGGCACCGAATCCGTTGACCATGGAAATCCATATGTCGAGCGGCACAGCGCGGAAGGGCTTGCCCTCCAGATCGGCGGGGGAGTGAACAGGGAAATTGGCGGTAATGTGACGTGCCCCGCGGTACATCCGGCCGATGATACGTAAGTCACCTTCTTCGATCAGCTTCTCATTCATCTCACTGACGACAGGTGACTGGGGGTCCGTGGCTTTTAGCGCATGCTCCGCGTCACGATAAATGAAAGGGGCATTAAATACGGCGATATCGGGAACGATCTGGGCCAGTGAGGCAAATTCGTGATGCGCCATAGAGATCGAGCCAAGTGACACGCCGTCAACCATTTCAGCCACCCCACCAAGCTGGCTTGCCGGGAACAGGTCGATCGTTATCTCTCCATTGGTGGCCTCCTCGATAGCAGCTGACGCTTCTGATGCATAACGTGTCTGCGAATCACCTTCCGAACCAACATGAGCATAGCGCAGTGTTTCGGCCGATACTGAAACGGTAGTGAAGCTAACTGCTAATGTGGCAATTGTCAGAGCGAGCTTTTTCTTGAGAAACATTTTGTACCTCTCTTTATTGACGTGCCGTTAAGGCTGATTTTGTTATCGTTCGTCTCTGAGCTATGTCATGCACAGAGCGTGCTACGGTCGGGCTTTCGTATTTACTTCGTCCCCTGATGATCGTCCTGGCTGGACACGAAAGCTATCGAGTACTTCCTTTTCCACTATACATTATGAACACATAATTCATTTTTTGTGTGTTGTACTTTCGTCGTGCCCCTACCACTCTGACTACCGCAGCCAATCTTGCAAGGGCAGACTGACCTGCACTTCAACCACGCTTTACCCGTATGTGAGCGCAACATGTATCACCGTTGTTGGCTTGAGGAACAGGCGGTAACGACCTGCTTCCCCTCATGGACAGAAGGGACCAAGCCTACAATCGACTAAAGTGGCATGTATAACAATGAATACATAATTCATATTAAAGCTTCTTTACCCCCCTCGGCCAATGTCCGACAGCAGGGAAAGGGTTGCCTCAGAAAGGCACAAGGACGACCAAGAGCGCGGCCAACATTGCGCCCGCGGTTGAGCAACACATGCCGAATCACCCAATAAGATTACGACTAGGGAAGTGCAATGAACCTGAATGATCCTACTCTTTTCAGGCAACACTGTTATATCGATGGATGCTGGGCGGATGCCGAGGATAAGGCCACGATTGAGGTCACCAACCCGGCCACCAACGACCGATTGGGAACCGTACCCAAGCTGAGCAAGGACGAGGTCAGCGCAGCCATCGATGCCGCAGACCGTGCGCTTCCCTTGTGGAAAGCCAAGACAGCCAAAGAGCGCGCCTCGATTCTCCGTCGCTGGTTCGACCTATGCATGGAGCATCAAGAGGATCTAGCTCAGATACTGACCCTGGAACAGGGCAAGCCGCTCCAGGAGGCACGTGGAGAAATCGCCTACGGTGCCTCTTTTATCGAATGGTTTGGCGAAGAGGCCAAGCGCGTTTATGGCGATGTCATCCCGGCCCACGCTAAAGATCGTCGCATTGTCGTTACTAAGGAACCGGTCGGCGTGGTAGCGGCCATTACCCCATGGAATTTCCCCAACGCCATGATAACCCGCAAGGCGGCCGCGGCTATGGCGGCTGGTTGCACTGTGATTGTCAAGCCCGCTTCGAGCACCCCCTACTCGGCCTTGGCGTTAGCCGAACTCGCCGAGCGGGCCGGCGTTCCGAGGGGCGTGCTGAATGTTGTGACGGGGAGCGCCAGTGTTGTGGGAGGTGAGCTGACCGCCAACCCACGCGTTCGCAAGCTCTCCTTCACCGGCTCCACCGAGGTCGGAAAGATACTACTCGGCGAGTGCGCGAAGACCGTCAAGAAGGTCTCGATGGAATTGGGTGGCAATGCACCCTTCATCATCTTCGAAGATGCTGACCTCGACCAGGCGGTGGCGGGGGTTATGGCCTCCAAGTTTCGCAATACCGGCCAGACCTGTGTCTGCGCGAACCGCATTTTTGTTCACGATAAGATCTACGACGACTTTACCGACCGGCTAGCTACTGCTGTCAGTGCACAAAAGGTGGGCAGCGGCCTTGAGGACGGTGTCTCATTAGGGCCATTGATTAACCCGGCGGCCGTCGAAAAGGTGGAGCAGCATATTGAGGATGCAATAGCCAAGGGCGCCAGCGTGTACCTGGGCGGAAAACGCCACGAGCTTCAAGGTAATTTCTTCCAGCCGACAATTCTCACAAACGTCTCCTCCGATTCAATGCTCATGCATGATGAAACATTTGGCCCGGTGGCCCCATTGTTGCGTTTCACCGACGAAGACGACGTGATCCGCCAGGCCAACGATACCACGCTGGGATTGGCCAGCTACTTCTATACCCGTGACGTGGGGCGCGTCTGGCGCGTAGCGGAAGCCCTGGAGTGCGGCATCGTGGGCATCAACGAGGGAATTATCTCAAGCGAGTTGGCGCCTTTCGGCGGGGTCAAGGAGTCCGGTATCGGTCGTGAAGGGTCAAAGTATGGCATTGATGACTATATCGAGATTAAGTATCTCTGCATGGGTGGTCTTTGAACTCCGACCGTGCAAACGACACAGGACATAGCATATGAGTAAGCAACAACGAGTCGGCATGGTCGGCGTCGGATTGATGGGGCATGGCATCGCCAGCAGTCTGCAGCGGCACGATTGGCCCCTGAACTTCTTGGAACATCCCGGAAACCAACCGGTCGATAAACTAATCGCCAAGGGTGCGACCGCTTACTCCAGCGGGGCGGAACTCGCCTCTCACTCCGACGTAATCATTCTCTGCGTAACTGGCACCCCTCAGGTCGAAGACGTCCTGTTCAGTGATGGCGGCGTCCTGGAGGGACTTCGCACAGGGATGGTCGTAATCGATTGTTCGACGGCGATACCTAGCTCCACCCTGCGGATTGCCAAGGCCGTGGAAGCGGCAGGTGGTCGTTTCCTGGATGCTCCGATGACACGGACCCCCAAGGAAGCCGCTGAGGGACGGCTCAATCTGATCGTTGGGGGGGACCGTGAACTCTTCGAAGCCCAGCTCCCTCTGCTGCAGAGTTATGCCGAAAATATCACTCATGCTGGGCCGGTGGGCTCGGGGCATAAACTGAAGCTACTGCATAACTTCGTCTCGATCGGCTTTTCCACGGTGCTGGCGGAAGCAGCAGCGTGTGCCGAACAAGGCGGTATCGAGGCCGAAGTACTGATCGACGTATTGGCCCAAGGCGGTGGCGCAGGGACTGTCCTGGAGCGCTTGCGACCCTACATTCTTTCACGGGACGACAGTGGCTTTCGCTTCAGCATCGCAAATGCGCACAAGGACCTGGGCTATTATCTGGCTATGGCTAAAGATACTAACGCGACACAGAACGCCGCCGCGGGAATTTACCAAGTTCTGGAAGACGCCGAGTCTTCGGGGCATGCCCATGCGACAGTCCCGGAGCTCGTAAGCATTCTGACAAACAACGCGCAAAAGTAAGATCCGATAACGCTAGGCAGCGTCAGTGGACGAACGCCAACTGGACTTGCTGCCTCAGCTCATCAATCAATTCGGCTGCCGCTGGAGAATGAGGTTCATGCTTGCGGGTGATGATGCCGTAATAATCCAGGGGCTTACCGACGGTGATCGGTAGCGTGACGTACTGGCCGCTGGCCAGCGGCCTGCGCAATACCGAGCGCGGGAGTATGGCGAGCATATCGGAGGCCAGCAGCAATTGCAGAATGGACTGTGTTGAGGTTGTTTCAACCGTGTTCGCAGGAGATGAAATCCCGGCTTCAGCAAGGGCCTCCTCGAAAACCCCTCGCATGGGACTGGTTAAGGGATGAAGAATCCATGGCCAGCTGCTCAGCCCATCGAGTGTCACAGCATTGGCGTCCGATAGTGGATGATCCCGGCGCGCAACAACGCGCAATGGCTCCTCGAGAAGTGGCTCGAAGTTGAAAAGGTTGTGTTGGCTGACATGCGTCAAGCGGCCAATGACCAAGTCAAGACGTTTATACTCAAGCGCTAAGAGCAGGCGATCGCTGCTCTGCTCATCGATACTTACCGAGAGCCTCGGCCGCCGTTGCTTAAGCGTCGCGATGGCAGCAGGCAGAATCTCGGGAGCCGCCGCGGGAATCGCACCGATCATCAGATGACCGTACCCACCTTCGCGTAAAATTTTTACATCGTCCACAAGCCGCTGGGCCTCGTTCAACAGGCGTTCCGCATGCCTCACCACGGCCTTTCCAAGGTCGGTCGTAACCATGGCTCGGGGCTGACGTTCGAAGATCGAGAAGCCGAAATAGCTTTCCAGGTCACGCAGCATCTTGCTCGCCGCTGGCTGACTGAGATTCATCTGCCTGGCGGCCGCATGCATGTTTCGGCTCTGCTCCAGGGTCACCAGCAACTGCAAATGCTTGAAACGCAGCCAGCTGTTAAGGCTGGCAGAGGTCAAGTTTTCCATGGGGTCTCCCTGCCAACGCAATCATCCGAAACGATCTCATATCGATGTAAAAGTATGATAACCACAGGTGATCGGTAAGCGACAAATTTTGATTGGAAGGTTATTGCTTGAGAGGGCTAGGCTAGAACTTACCAGACCAACAATATAAGGACTATTGCCGATGACCATCATTACTCATCTGGAGGTTCAGGACATCCGTTTCCCTACCTCCAGGTCTCTGGATGGCTCCGATGCGATGAATGCTGCTCCGGACTACTCGGCGACCTACGTCACTCTGCACACCGACTCCGGTGATGAACTCGTGGGGCACGGGCTCACCTTCACAATCGGTCGTGGAAATGAGATTTGCGTTAAGGCGGTAGAATCGCTCGCTTACCTGGTCGAGGGTCAAAGTCTCGAGGAGATCACCGCCGACATGGGAATCTTCTGGCGTCACCTGACCAGCGGCGACAGTCAACTACGCTGGACCGGCCCCGAGAAGGGTGCCATTCATCTGGCCACCGCCGCCATCGTCAACGCTATCTGGGACCTCTGGGCCAAATCGGAACAGAAACCGGTATGGAAGCTGCTCGTCGATATGTCACCCGAGCAACTCGTCAATTGCCTCGACTTCCGCTTCGTCAGTGATGCCCTGACACCCCAAGAGGCATTAGCCATACTCCGGCGCAACGCCACCGGGAAGGCCACCCGAGAGCGAGAAATGCGTGAGCATGGCTATCCCGCCTATACCACTTCGGCCGGCTGGCTCGGCTACTCCGATGACAAGGTCCGCCGCCTCGCACGCGAAGCCTTGGCGGAGGGCTGGACTCACTTCAAGCAGAAAGTGGGCGGCGATCTCACTGAGGATTGCCGACGTGCTCAGATTCTCAGAGAAGAGATCGGCTGGGAACATCCGCTGATGATGGACGCTAATCAGATGTGGGATGTTGACGAAGCGATAGCCAACATGCGCCGTCTGGCGGAATTCGACCCCATGTGGATCGAGGAGCCCACCAGCCCCGACGACATCTTGGGCCATGCCGCGATCCGACAACGCCTCGGGTCGATCGGCGTCGCCACCGGCGAGCATTGCCATAACCGGGTCATGTTCAAGCAATTGCTTCAAGCCGAGGCCATCGATTACTGCCAGGTTGATTCTGCCCGTCTGGGGGGGCTCAACGAGGTCATCGTGGTGCTTTTGATGGCCGCCAAGTTCGGTGTACCTGTCTGCCCACATGCCGGTGGCGTCGGTCTCTGCGAGTACGTCCAGCATATTTCGATGTTCGACTATATCGCCGTCTCGGGATCGCTCGAAGGACGTATCCTCGAATACGTTGATCATCTGCACGAGCATTTCGAAAATCCGGTCGTGATTCGCAATGGTCGCTACCAGGTACCCATGGCACCTGGCTACAGCATCACCATGCACCCAGCGTCGCTGGCCCGCCATGTCTATCCCGACGGTCAAGCCTGGCAGGAACAATGAACCCCACTATCGAGGAGATTCGCAACATGTCCCAAGCACAGCCCTGTATTGCCTTGACGCTCGGCGACCCGGCCGGCATTGGGCCGGAACTGGTGGCCAAACTGCTGGAGCAACGCGATGTAGTGGGCAAGGCCAACATCGTGGTCGTGGGTGACCGCTGGGTATGGGAAGAGGGCCAACGAGTGGCCGGCATTCACCACGAAATTCCTGAAATCTCAAGCCTTGCAGAGGCGCGCGATCAGACAGGCCCGGTGCTCCTGCCGACATCGACCATCAAGCCGGAGGATGTGGAATATGCCCGAATCAATGGTCTTTGTGGCACCTCGGTGCTGGAGGTTCTGAAGCTGTGCATGGATGGCGCTAGTGCTGGACAGGTCGATGCGATCTGCTTCGCCCCACTCAACAAGCTATCTATGAAACAGGGTGGACTGAAGCACGAGGACGAGCTCCACTTCTTTGTCGACCACTTAAAGGTCGAGACCCCCGTCTGCGAATTTAACACCCTGGGCAACCTTTGGACCTCACGCATCTCCTCACACATTCCGCTTGCTGAGGCGGCGTCCCACGTGACGTCTGAGCGCATTCTCAGCGCCACCCAGTTAATTCATGATGCCTTGATTGCCGCCGGCATTGAGCAGCCACGTATAGGGGTGGCGGCACTTAATCCTCACGCTGGCGAGGGAGGAACCTGCGGCCGCGAAGAGATCGACATTATTGCACCGGCGATCGACGCATGCCGAGACGCCGGTTACGCAGCCCAGGGCCCTTTCCCCGCCGACACCATCTTTCGGCGCGCTCGGGATGGAGAATTCGATGGTGTCGTGACCATGTATCACGACCAAGGGCAAATCGCCTTGAAGCTGATGGGGTTCGAGCGCGGGGTCACCGTACAAGGCGGGCTACCTATCCCCATCACAACCCCGGCCCATGGCACCGCCTTCGATATCGCGGGGAAGGGAAGGGCGAACGTCGAGGCCATGCGACACGCCTTCGATATCGCCTGTCGCATGGGTCGGCATCATGCTTCTCGTTAGGAAGTCAAAGCCCTAACAGTGTTGTTGAGACTAAAGTTCTCGTTGATAAAATGAATTATGTGTTCAGAATTACACGAATCATGGCTTCGAAGCCTGCCCTACAAGGCTTTCGGCTTGGCGGTTTTGGCAGGAGTGAGCTGCAAGAGTCTGTGTAGACAGTGCTGACCATGCCCGTCGCAGCCATGGATTTGTGCATGCCGCGTAACAATTACAAATCGGAGTGAGAAAATGACTAATATGAAATGGGTAGGAAAAACAGCATTGTCAGGTGCGCTTTGCTTGGCCGCTTTCAGTGGCAGCGCAAGCGCGTGGGAACCAGAGCGAAACGTCGAATTCATTGTGCCGTATAGCGCCGGCGGAGGCAGCGATATCAATGCGCGCATGCTGGTGGAAGCGATCCGTCAGAATGACTTGGTCGACCAGACGATCTTGGTCAACAACCGACCGGGTGGGTCGGGAGCAGTTGGTAACAGTTTTACTTTTAACAAGAGTGGGGATGCCCATACCATCATGACTTTCAATGGGGGTCAGATGATGAGCATGGTGACGAACGATGCCGATGTTCAGCTGGAAGACTTGACCCCTCTCGGTACGCTGGCACTTGATACGCTACTCTTGGGTGTCGCTGCAGATAGCGATATTGAAAATATCGATGAGTTAGTAGAGCAAGCAAAACAGGATCCGGGTAGCATCACTATTGGTGGTGCCGGGCGAGGAGGGGAGGACCATCTTGCCTTCGCCATGCTCAATTCCAGTTTGGGGGCCGATTTTCAATACGTTCCCTTCGGTGGCACCGGTGAAGTGACTTCAGCCTTGCTGGGTGGTCATATCGATGCGGCAGTATTTAAGCTGGGTTCACGCATGGATCCGACACAGGTTAGAAGTCTTGCTGCCCTTGCGGAAGAGCGCCTGGAGGCCCCCTACGATGACGTGCCAACCTTCGCGGAGCTTGGTTACGAAGATATTCAACTCATGATTTTCCGCGGTTATGCCGGTCCTCCCGATATGCCTGCGGAAGCCGTAGCGTTCTGGGAAGATGTACTGGAAAAGGTCTCGGAAAGTGAGCAATGGACCAGTGGTTACATTGAGCAAAACAACCTCATTGGCACTTTCATGGACGCAGAGGAAAGTGCTGAATTTTATAGTAATGAGAAGGAACGGTATACCGAGAAATTCAAGGAGGTCGGCATCATAGAGTGAACTCTTGGGCGGCGTTCTGGTGCAGTTAAGCCAAGTCGCCGCCCTGCTTCTATTGTGTTCGCTACAAGCGTAAGTCTGATAAGCCTAGTATGTACAACGAGGCTTTCATTGTGAAGGGAGAGACAAGAATGAGCATTGAAAAGTCTCCTGGTAGAGAGGGCCTGTCTTGGCTGCCGGCTCTAGTCACCATTGGTATTGTGCTAATGGGGGCTTCATGGGCGGTGCTCGGGTACTTCAAGTACGGGCTATGGGTTAATAATGGTCCTGGAGCAGGCTTTTTCCCGGTTGTAGCAGGACTTGGTGCGGCCGTTCTCGGAATTTACGAGTTCTTATTTTCTCCCGTAAAAGCCAAGGCTGTGGGAACCAAAAGCCTTTGGCCAGCAGTTGCGATGGCCATAACAGTAGCCAGTATCCCCTTAGTCGGCATGGTGCTGGCTATGGCATTGTTTATTGTGCTGTGGATTCTAGTCATCGAGCGAAAAACTTGGCATAAGGCTGTCCTGACCGGCGCAGGTGCTGGAACGGGAATTTACCTCGTGTTTGCCCTTTGGCTGAAGGTTCCATTCCCTCAGGGCTTTTTCCTTGAGTTGATGCGATAAAGGGAAGTCTTCTATGGATATCCTGCAGTCTTTGCTGTTGGGGTTTGCCACCTCTCTGACAGTGCCTAATCTCTTTGCTGCGCTTATCGGGGCAAGTTTGGGTATCATGATCGGCGCGATACCCGGACTTGGTTCAGTAACCGGTGTTGCCTTGCTGCTACCGCTGACATTTCAGATGGACCCTATCACAGGCATCATCATGCTTGGGGCGCTGTATTATGGTTGCATGTATGGAGGATCCTACAGTGCCATCATGCTCAATATACCAGGTGATGCACCTGCGGTTGTAACAGCCCTTGATGGTTACCCGCTTTCTAAGAAAGGCGAGGCCGGAAAGGCGTTGTTTACTGCCAATATCTCATCTTTCATCGGCGGCACCATCGGCATTGTGATGCTCACCTTCATGGGAGCAGCCCTTGCTAAGATTGGCTTGATGTTTGGCCCAGCAGAAGTCGCGGCACTCGTGGTCCTTGCTCTCTGCTCCATTGGCTGGCTACTCGGTGACAGTCCGAAGAAGGGTCTAATTTCGACGTTTGTAGGTATCATGCTCTCTATGGTGGGCATTGGCTTAGCTTTTGGCCAACCACGCTTTACCTTCGATTCTATGTATTTATTGAATGGGATTTCTTTCATACCCTTAGTCATCGGTATGTTCGGGTTTAGCCAAGTGTTAGAAATGATGGTCAACAGGGTAGATGCTGCAGGACTGATGAAAAAAATCGGTCTTCGGGAAAGTCTGTTGAATAGAAGCGAGGTTAGCCGGATTATTCCTGTATCGATCCGTTCTGGTGTGTTAGGTAATTTGGTGGGCATTCTCCCTGGAGCTGGCGCCACCACTGGTTCCTTCCTAGCATATGTACTGGAGAGGAAGGTAGGGCGCAAAGGTGATGAGCTTGGTTCAGGAAAAATTGAAGGCGTGGCAGCTTCGGAGGCAGGCAACAATGCCGCAGCAGCCGGCTCCTTTGCCCCTTTACTTTCCTTGGGCATTCCGGGGTCCGGCACTGCCGCCGTCCTGTTGGGAGGCTTGATGATGTGGGGCGTACAGCCGGGCCCAATGCTCTTTCAGAATAGTCCTGATTTTGTTTGGGGGCTGATTTCTTCCATGTACTTGGGCAACGTTATGGCAGTACTGGCAGCATTGGCCATAATTCCTTTCTTGGTTAAGTTGCTGAGGGTTCCTCCTGCATTCATGATTCCGGTCATCGCGGTTGTCTGCGTAGTGGGCGCCTACAGTGTCAATAACAGTATGTTTGATGTCTGGTTTATGCTGGGAGCCGGGGTAATGGCCTATTTCATGAATGTCGCCAAGTATCCAGTAGCACCCTTGCTGTTGGCTTTTGTGCTTACACCCAGACTGGAAACGAGCCTTCGTCAGGCACTGGATATTTCACGAGGGGATTTCTCGATATTTTTCAATAGTCCAATAGCTAGCACATTGTTGGGAATTACCGCATTGTTTGTCGTGTTTCCCTTTGTAAGGAAGCTGTTCCCATCTCTAAAAAGGAAGGCGATAAAAAAATAATATTAATGGTGCATGTGTTTAGGGTTGTGGCGAATAAAATTAAGTGGCTTCACCTGCTTGTTGCCCATCATTTAAGAGATGAATATGAACGATAGTACGCAAGAGATTATTAAAACCTTCACGGCAATAGTTGGAACTAGTGGGGTGTTGGTGGAGGCTTTAGATTGTGCGCGTTACTGTCGTGACTGGGCTAGACATGAGCTGGGGACGCCCTTGGCGGTGGTGCGTCCGAAAAATACCGAGGAAGTAGCCCAGATTGTTGGCTTCTGTCATGAGCGCCAATTGCGCATGGTGCCGCAAGGTGGACATACAGGACTAGTCAAAGGGGCTATGCCTGATAGTCGTTATCCTGAGGTGGTCATTAGCTTGGAGCGCATGACACGCATTCGAAACATTGATCCGCTCAACTTCAGTATGGCCGTCGATAGCGGCTGCATTCTAGAAGAGGTCAAGCGAGTGGCAGAAGAGCATGACTGCTTCTTTCCCCTCTCGCTTGGCGCACAAGGCAGTTGCCAGATCGGCGGCAACATCGCCACCAACGCCGGTGGTGTCAACGTGCTGCGCTATGGAATGATGCGCGAGTTAGTGCTTGGTTTGGAGGTGGTGCTGCCTAACGGCGAGATATGGGATTGCATGCAGGCACTGCACAAAGACAACCGGGGATACAATCTTCAGCAGCTGTTCTTGGGTAGCGAAGGAACCCTGGGGATTGTCACCGGAGCGGTACTTAAGCTGTCTCCTCGTTCGGAGCAGACGCAGACCGCCCTGTTGGCAGTTTCCTCCATCGAAGCAGCCGTACAACTATATGCCCAGGCCCGCCGTGCCTTAAGCGATCTGATGTCCGCTTTCGAATTGATCCCGCGCCAATGTCTTGAGTTGGCTTTCGAAGCTGCACCACAGTTATCTGATCCACTCGACTCCGCCTATCCCTACTATGTCCTCATGGAGCTGGGAGCTTCAGGGCTTGTGGATTTGCCCGGCATGCTCGAGACGCTACTCGAAGCGGGCATGGAGGACGGGACGGTGCTGGATGGCGTGCTAGCCGCTAATGCCGCTCAGGCAGCTCAGCTGTGGCTGTTGCGGGAAAGTATGGTGGAGGGGCAACTGCTGCGCGGTGAACACTTGCGAACTGACGTCGCGGTGCCGATATCGGCAATTGCCGCATGCGTAGAGCAGGCCTCCGCAGCTGTGACGGCATATTCGCCCGAGTCCCTAGTTATCGCCTATGGCCATATAGGTGATGGAAACTTGCATATTAACGTGCTACCGCCTAATCAGACGCCAGCAGAGGCGCTGCCGGGGCTTTTTGCGCAGCTGGAAAGCGCGATCTTCTCTGTCGTGGATAGTTTTGAAGGCAGTATTAGTGCCGAACATGGCATCGGGCGCAGTAAGCAGGCCGCCTATCTCGCTAGGCTTTCCAAAACCGAGCGGCGGCTTTTGGCCGGTATCAAGGCGGTATTCGATCCCGATGAGCTCATGGGGGCAGGGCGTATCCTGCCGCTAATTGAGGATTCATCTACCTCTTCCTGATTCTTATCGTTCTTGGCAAGGCCAGAGACGAGGACTGCAAAGACTCGTGCGCCATCGGCCTGTTCATCCGCATATTCGTTAACGCTTCACCCCGACGATGTCCGCCAGGTCCAGATGATGCAGCGAGGGCGAGGTCAAAAGCATGGCTCTATGCTTTAAGGCGTGAGCGGCGTGGTAGAAACCAGCCGCAACCCGCTGGTCCGAAAGCGCCAGGGCGACGGCACGCATCGCTAGGACGCTTCCGCCTTTCGCCTTCCGCCTGTACATCAGCATGATGTTCATGCCGATACTGGACCTTGACGGCGATAGTTAAATGGAAAACAAACCCGGGATATGTATTAGATCAAAATGATATTTCGGCCGACACGATGCCCGTCTGGTTTGTTTCGGTATCGTGTCCGCTGAGTATGACTTTTCGTAAAGGGGGCGTGGTTCAGGTGTCCAGCGGTCTGAGGTGTGCAAGGTAGCGATCCTTGCGCGCCACATAGCTCTGACTGCTCTCAGCTAACCCCACCACTTCCTCCGGTTTTAGGGCCCGCACCACTTTAGCAGGTGAGCCCAGAATGAGTGAGTTGGGTGGGAATTCTTTGTTGGCGGTGACCACCGACCCGGCGCCAATTAAGCAATTCTCGCCAATACGGGCGCCGTTGAGAATGGTCGAGTGCATGCCTACCAGGGAGCCGTCCCCGATGGTGCAACCATGCAGCATGACCAGATGCCCTACGGTGACGCCCTGGCCGATGCTCAAAGGGAAATCGGGATCGGTATGCAGTACGCAATTTTCCTGAATGTTGCTGTTGGCACCGATATGGATCGGCTCGTTGTCGCCTCGTAGCACGGCTCCCGGCCAGATGCTGACATTCTCGCTCAGTCGGACGTCACCGATGATGATGGCCTCACGCGCGATAAAAGCGCTGGCATCGTATTGGGGGGAAAGGTCTTCGAGCGCATAAATGGTCATGTCCTGGCTCCTTTTCATCCTTAGGTCGGGCTTAGGCTCTCCGGCTGTCGGCAGTCGAGTAAGCACATGATTGAAAGCCCAGCGAGTAGCATCAAAGTAAATGAATTCATAATACTAATACTGATCGATCCCAGCTGCTTTATGACTTTTGTATGTATTTCTGTTGTATACGAGCATTTGCAGGACGGTACAGACAAAGGTCTTATTCTACATAATGAATTATGAGTTCATAATTCTAAAATCATGGCTTCGTTCACGAGCCATACACCGCTAACCAGACAACATGGGTGCGGGGTGCGACCGGGGGCTGGAAATCGGCACCGCAATTTGCGCCGAGCATAGTGATGGCAGGTGAGTCCTCCGGGCGCCTGCAAGCCGCTGACGAAGCAGGAGGGGTTTTATGGAGCCGAAATCCACGGCCGAGCTGGAGTTTGTCAAGGACGGGAAAATTGCCTGGTTAATATTCAATCGACCTCAGGTCCGCAACGCTATGACTTGGGGTATGTACGACGCGCTTGAGCGATACTGCAAGGCCTTGAATGATGACCCGGATATCGATGTTGTGGTACTGCGCGGCAGTGGTGGGGAGGCCTTCGTGGCCGGAACCGATATCAAGCAGTTCACTACCTTCGATGTCGCCCAACACGCGTTGGATTACGAACATCGCATCGATGAGGTCATTAATTCCCTCGAAACTCTTAGCAAGCCCACGATTGCACTGATCGAGGGGTTCTGCGTCGGCGGCGGGGCAGCCATCGCCATGGCCTGTGATTTCCGCTATTGCACTCCCGAGCTGCGTTTTGGAGTGCC
Source organism: Litchfieldella xinjiangensis (assembly GCF_000759345.1). Lineage (GTDB taxonomy): Bacteria > Pseudomonadota > Gammaproteobacteria > Pseudomonadales > Halomonadaceae > Litchfieldella_A > Litchfieldella_A xinjiangensis. The sequence continues at coordinate 118,887 of NZ_JPZL01000004.1, read as the reverse complement.
CATAGCCAAGACTCTGGGTAATTGCATATCCATTGCCAATCTATCGCGGTTGATCGACCTAGTGGGAGCCGCAAGGGCAAAGGAGGTGCTTATGCTGGCTAAGCTGTTTAAGGCCGAGGAGGCGAAGCTTGCCGGTTTGATCACTGAAGTCATAGCGGCCGAGTCGATCGAAGAAGAGGTCAGGCAAGTGGCTGAAAGGTTAGGCAGCTTAGCCCCCCTGACGCTGCGCGCATCGAAGGAAGAGGTCCGGCGTGTATTGGCAGAGCGGCGACCCGCCGCCGGCAGCGAAGAGGACCTGATAGCACTTTGTTATACCAGCCGCGATTTCAAGAGCGCCGTCAGCGCTTTCATCGATAAGACTCCCCATGCCTGGCTTGGAGAGTAGTGGCAATTGCATAACGGTTCGTGGCTTGGCCAACTGCAATGCTTTCAAATTACAACGAGGTGGTTCGCATGCTCCCCTTAACGAAGATGAAGGTTCTTGACATCTCCCAAATCATGGCTGGCCCATACTGCACCATGGTGCTAGGTGACATGGGTGCGGATGTGATCAAGGTCGAGAAGCAGGGCGGTGATGACAGCCGCCAAATGGGGCCCTACGTCAATGACGAGTCGACCTGCTTCGCCCAGATCAACCGAAACAAGAAAAGCATTTCATTGAACCTCAAAGAAGAGGAAGGGCGCGAAATCTTTTATAGGCTCGCAAAGGAAGCCGATGTGATAGTAGAAAACTACCGCACCGGTGTAGCGAAGAAGCTCCAAGTTGATTACGAAACCATCAAGGGCTTAAATCCTGGCATCATCTATTGTTCCATCTCCGGTTACGGACAAACCGGCCCTTATAGCCAGAAAGGGGGCTTTGACTTGGTAGCTCAGGGCATGACGGGGCTGATGTCGATGACCGGTGAGCCAGGCCGGCGCCCGCTGAAGACTGGCATCGCCGTGTATGATATCGGTGCAGGCATCACCGCTGTATATTCGATACTTGCTGCCTACATCCACAAGATGAACACCGGAGAGGGGCAACATGTAGATGTGGCCATAGCTGAATGCGGCCTGCCTTGGTTTACTTGGGAGGCTGCGGCGTATTTTGCGGAAGGTACTGTTCCCGAGCCCACCGGCTGGCGTCATCGAGTATCAGCGCCATACCAGGCAATCCAGGTAAAGGATGGCTATATCATGCTTGGCTGTGCCAACCAGCGCACTTGGGAACGCCTATGCCATGAAGTCATCAATCGTCCGGATTTGCTAGAAGATCCGCGCTTTCACACAAATTATCTACGTGGTCAGAACGTGGAGGAGCTGGAAAGCGTGCTTGAGGAAATCTTCGTGGAGTATGAGCGAGACTACTGGTTATCGAAGTGTGACCAGGCTGGGGTGCCAGCCGGCCCTATCAATAACTTTGCCCAAGCTCTAGACGACCCACAGTATCAGGCGCGGGGGATGGTACAAGAAATCGATCACCCAACAATCGGCAGGATGAAGACCATTGGTTTTGCTAGCAAGCTTTCTGAGACCCCTCCCCAGATACGTCGGCCAGCACCGCTCTATGCTCAGCACACCGATGAAATTATGGCCGAGTTGGGCATTGATGAATCGCGCTGCGAGGAGCTACGCCGTAGAGGGGTAATTAAGTAATAAAGGCAGCCTAAATAACGAAAGTGCTGATGGGGCCAGATTTAGATTAATGCCCTCTTACGTGAGTTACGTTCTTGACCGAGCGTCTAGTTATGCATTGTGTATCTCGTGGAGGAAGCAAGGGGGCTTCAGTTGGGCTGTACTACGTAGTTCTAGCTCCGTGGCGCGCTAACGAGTTTGTCTATCGTTAGTGCGCCATGACTTTAAGTACTAAATTTATTTTACTCGGCTGATTTCACTTCAGCCTGATAGTCTATATCCTCAATCGTTTCGTTTATGGGCATAACCGCGTTAAGTGCTCTTACCGTTGAGCAGCTGGAATCCTACGTCGTGCTTGCGGCGTGTCACCCTCTTCCCAGCTAGTCGTTTAAGTATTTCTTCCGCTGCGACTCGTCCCATGGTTTCTCTAGGCGACAAAATGGTGGTCAATCGGGGTGTGATGTACTGTCCGAGGGGTAACCCATTGAATCCTGCAATCGCTATTTCATCCGGAACTTGTATCCCCAATCGAAGGGCATGCAACAGAGCACCTGTCGCCAGGTCATCGTTGGCGAAGTGTATGACATCGGCGTCGGGGTAGTCTTGTCGAACACGCTCCAGGCACTTGGCGCCTTCCTCCAGGCTCCCTGGCTGATCTATGTCGATTAGACGAGAGGCTATCCCTGCTGCTTCGAGCACCTCGCTATGTCCCGCATATCTCATGCCGGCACGATAGTCGTCTGCTAGGCGTGCGCCGACATAAATTGGTTGACGATAGCCGCGCGCTAGCAAGTGGCTTGCCATACAGCGGCCTGCCTCGTGGTGGTCCAGCCCCACGTTCAGATCCAGCGCCTCACCTAGCTCCATCACCTCCATCACTGGTCGGTCGCACTCCTGGAGTAACCGACGGCACGCCGGGTTATGCTTGAGCCCCGCCGTTACGAGAGCGGAACAGGACCAGCCCAGAAAGGTTCTGACCAGTTGATGCTCCCGCTCGATGTCGTAATTCGTATTACCCAGCAAGATCTGGTAGCCGGCTGCCTCAAAGGTGTCCTGAAGACCCTTGATAACCTCGAGGAAAACCGTATTGACCAGCGACGGCACGATCACTGCAATGAAGCGTGAACGAGACGATGCCAGGCTACCGGCGATGAGGTTGGGTACATAGCCCAGGTGCTCCATGACTTGGAAGACGCGATCGCGTGTCGCCTCGTTCACCTTCTCAGGGTCGTTGAGAGCCCGTGAGGCCGTGATGGGAGATACGCCGGCCATCTGTGCGACTTGGGCGAGCGTCGGCTGGTCGGATCCGCGCCTCGGTCGTGTTTGCGGTTTACGTTTAGACATTGGTCTAGATCATCCTCTCGATACTTGCCGCTAGAAGATCGCTCAACTACAACAATGATAGCGCTAACATGATAGCGCTACCATACACATGAGTTTTTTGTTTCTTTAAGGTTTGGAAGTACACATCGGTCATCCGCGGAACAGGGTGGCACCCAGTGAGGATCAGATGAGTCATTCTAACGAAGTCCAGGGTGTTGGCGTGATCGGTCTGGGAGCCATGGGCCGCGGAACGGCGATGGCGCTGCATGAAAGTCAGCTCGATGTGGTTGGCTGTGACATCGTGGATGAGGCTCGCCTGGCCTTCGAGCGTGAGGGCGGCAAGTGTGTTGCCTCGCCGGTCGAGCTGGCTCATTGCAATGTAATCGTGGTGCTGGTTGTGAACGCCGACCAGGTTGAAACAGTGTTATTTGGTGAGCAGGGCGTGGCGCCTTGTCTCGCTGAGGGCAGCCTGGTGATCCAGTGTGCCACGGTCGCCCCTGCCTTCGCCCGGGACCTGAATGCGCGTCTCGAGGCTATGGGGCTGGCCATGCTGGATGCGCCGGTGAGTGGCGGGGCAGCCAAGGCCCGCAGGGGTGAGCTGTCGGTGATGGCCTCCGGGACGCCGGGGGCGTTCAGCCAGGCCGAGCCCGTGCTGGATGCTATGGCGGCCACGGTCTATCGACTGGGTGACGCTGCCGGGGTGGGATCCAGCATGAAGCTGGTCAACCAGCTACTGGCCGGCGTGCATATCGCCACGGCGGCCGAGGCCATGGCGCTGGGGCTTCGCATGGGGCTCGACCCGCAGACCATCTACGACGTGATCACCCATTCGGCAGGCAACTCGTGGATGTTCGAGAATCGTGTCCCTCACATTCTCAAGGGTGACTATTCCCCGCTCTCGGCAGTGGACATCTTCGTCAAGGACCTGAACCTGGTACATGAGACGGGGCGTGAACTGGCGATATCCACGCCAGTGGCTGCCAGCGCGCTGCAGCAGTTTACCGCGGCGAAGGGGGCGGGATTCGGGCGCGAAGACGACTCGGCGGTGATCAAGGTGTACCAGCGCCTGTCGGGCATTACGTTGCCTGACGCGGCCAATGATTCGGGAGGCGTGTGACATGACGCTAGTGATCGGGGCCATTGCCGATGATTTTACCGGTGCCACGGATCTCGCCAATAACCTGGTACGCGCAGGCATGCGCTGCGTGCAGGTATTGGGGGTGCCGCAGGAGGCCATCCCACTGGATGAGGTGGATGCGGTGGTGGTGGCGCTGAAGTCGCGCTCCACGCCGGTCGATCAGGCCGTGAACGACTCCCTGGCAGCGCTTGATTGGCTGAATTCACGTGGCGTCCGCCAGGTGTTCTTCAAGTACTGCTCCACGTTCGATTCAACAGACGTCGGCAACATTGGACCGGTGGCTGATGCGCTGTTGGAGCAAATGGCCGCCTCGCAGACGGTCATGGTGCCTGCCTTTCCTGCCAATGGCCGTACGGTGTATCAAGGCCATCTCTTTGTCGGCGATCGTCTGCTCAACGAGAGCGGCATGCAGCATCACCCGCTCAACCCGATGACCGATGCCGATCTGGTGCGTGTCCTGGGCAGGCAAACGCGCCATGCGGTCGGCCTCGCGGCGCGTCCGGTGCTGGCACGTGGCGCGAAAGCGACGCGTGACCATTTGCAGGCGCTGGCGGAGCAGGGCGTGCGCCATGTGATCTGCGACACGCTGGACGAATCGGATCTCGGCGTTCTGGCCGAGGCGCTGGTGGATTATCCGCTGGTGACAGGCGGATCGGGCCTTGGCCAGAGCCTGCCCGAACAATATCGCCGTCGTGGCTGGCTGGACGAGGTGTCCGAGCCTGGGCGGCTGGCCCCGGCGCATGGCAGTGCGCTGATTCTTTCCGGCAGCTGTTCACGTGCCACGCTGGAGCAGGTCACGCTTTTCCTTGAGGACCATCCCGGTGTGTCTGTGGACCCGCTGGCGTTTGCTGAGGGAAGCGCGCATCTGCAGGAGGTCCTGACCTTTGCGCGTGAGAGGCTGGCTTCAGGCGGGCCGGTGCTGGTCTATGCCTCGGCAGACCCTGAGCGGGTCAGGCAAGCGCAGGCGGCACTGGGCGTCGAGCAGGCCGGCGAGCTGGTGGAGCAGGCCATGGGTCAACTCGCGCGTACCCTGGTCGACGAGGGCGTCGGTCGCCTGATCGTTGCCGGTGGCGAGACCTCGGGAGCCGTGGTGTCGGCGCTCGGCATCCGCCAGCTTCGCATTGGTGGCCAGATCGATCCTGGCGTGCCGTGGACTCAGGCGCCCCTGGCGAATCGCAGTGCCATGCTCTCGTTGGCCCTCAAGTCCGGAAATTTCGGTGGGACGGATTTCTTTACTCATGCATTCACCGTTCTGGATACGCTGACCGAAGGGAGGGGCAACGCATGAGCCGCCACGATGAGACGCGCCTACGCGATCAGATCGCCACGCTGGGCAAGTCGCTCTTCGATCGCGGCCTGACCATGGGCTCAAGCGGCAATATCAGCGTGCGCACGGCAGAGGGGGGCTGGCTGATGACCCCGACCAATGCCTGTCTCGGCCGATTGGATCCGGCCCGCATCTCACGGCTCGACCGCGATGGGGGTTGGCTGGAGGGTGACAAGCCGACCAAGGAGCACTTTCTGCACATGGCAATGTACGCCGAGCGCCCTCAGTCGGAGGCCATCGTTCATCTGCATTCGACGCATTCCGTGGCGGTCTCCTGCCTGCCCGAAATCGATCCGTGCGACTGCATCCCGCCGTTGACGGCATATTACGTGATGCGGGTAGGCAAGCTGCCCCTGGTGCCTTATCACCTGCCTGGCGATCCAGCACTGGGGGACGCCGTGCGTGGGCTGGCCGGCAAGCACAGTGCCGTGCTGCTGGCGAACCATGGTCCGGTCGTCGCCGGCAAGAGCCTTGAAGCGGCGGTCTATGCCACGGAAGAGCTGGAGGAGACGGCAAAGCTCTACCTGCTGCTTCACGGTCGCAATCCCCGGGCGTTGACTGCCGATCAGGTGGCCGAGCTCGAAGCCCGTTTTCCCGGCGATTGAGGAGACCGCGATGATTCGACTGGCCGCCAATCTGACCATGCTGTTTGGCGAGCATGAGTTTCTCGATCGCTTCGCTGCTGCCGCCGAGGCGGGCTTCAACGGGGTCGAATACCTTTTTCCCTATGCCTATACGCCGGACGCACTGAGCGCGGCGTTGAACGAGAGTCGTCTCGAACAGGTGCTGTTCAACTTGCCGCCCGGTGATTGGGAGGGCGGGGAACGGGGCCTGACCAGCCTGCCGGGACGCGAGCCCGAGTTCCGCGACTCGCTGGTCGAGGCGCTGCATTATGCCGAGGTGCTGGGCTGTCCCCGCGTGCATGCCATGGCGGGCCTGCTTCCTGAGGGAGGCGATGCCAACGCCGATGCCGAGGCCCGGGCCGCACATCACGCGACCTACGTAGCGAACCTGCGCTACGCCGCCCGCGAGGCGGCGAAGTGCGGCCGTGAGGTGTTGATCGAGCCCATCAATACCCGCGACATGCCGGGATTCTTCCTATCGCATCAGGCTCAGGCCATGGCTGTCCTGAACGAGGTTGGCGAGCCCAACCTGCGCCTTCAGTTCGACCTTTACCACTGCCAGATCATGGAGGGCGATCTGATTCGCCACCTCGAGCGGCAGTTCGACGTCATTGGTCATGTCCAGATCGCCGGGGTGCCGGAGCGTCACGAGCCGGATGTCGGTGAGGTGCATTACCCGGCGTTGTTCAAGCGCCTTGAGGCGTTGGGCTATAACGGCTGGGTCGGATGCGAGTATCGCCCCAGGGGCGCGACACGCAGCGGGCTGGGCTGGGGAGAGAACTACGGGCTGCATGTTTAGGTGCGTTCGGCGGCGAGTGCGATAGCCGCGAACACGACTAGGACAGCCATGGCAAAGACAACCATAGCAAAGACAACCACAAGAACAGGAAGCACGACACCATGCATATTGCCATTACCGGGGCGGCCGGCTTCCTCGGCCAGCGCCTGATCCAGCGACTGCTCACGCGGGGAGCACTGCGTGGCGAGCCGATCCGTCGGCTGTCCCTGGTCGACCAGGTCGAGGCTGAAGCGCCCTCGGCGACCGGTGTCGAGTGCGTTGCCCTGGCACGCGACATCACCGCCCCCGGAGCCCTCGATGACATGCTCGACGCCCGCCCCGACGTGATCTATCACTTGGCTGCGGTGGTGAGCTCCGCTGCCGAGGCTGACCTCGACCTGGGGCTGGCAGTCAATTTCGATGCGACCCGGGCGCTTCTCGAAGGGTGCCGTCAGCGTGGGCTCAGCGCGACGCGGTTGGTAATGGCCAGCTCGGTGGCCGCTTACGGCGGCGAGCTGCCAGAGACTCTCGACGACATTACGGCACTGCATCCGCAGAACTCGTATGGCACCCAGAAGGCGATGAGCGAGTTGCTGATTAACGACTACAGTCGTCGCGGCCTGGTGGATGGCCTGGTGCTACGCTTGCCCACGATCGTCATCCGCCCCGGGCGACCCAATGCCGCGGCCTCCAGTTTCGCCTCCAGCATTCTGCGTGAACCGCTAAATGGAGAGGAGGCCATCTGCCCGGTGCCCACCGACCTGGAACTGTTCGTGATGTCTCCTGGTGGGGTGGTCGAGGCGCTGGTGCATGGCGCTGAAGTGGAGGGTGACGCCGTCGGTCCTTTTCGCGCCTTCATGTTGCCGGGGATTACCGTCAGCGTCGCCGAGATGATCGAGACGCTCCGTGACGTCGCCGGCCAGGACGCGGTGCAACGTATCCGCCACGAGCCGGATGAGCGCATCCAGGCGATCGTCGGTAGCTGGCCGACCCGCTTCCACACCCGGCGCGCTGATGCGTTGGGCTTTTCGCGCGACAAGGACTTCCGCGAGATTGTCGAGGCGTTCCTGGAAGAATGCCGCTGACCCCGCCCGGGGTATCACCAAGCGTGTCAACACAAGATGAGGTAATAACAATGAACGCCAACGTCGCACGCCACACGCTCACCACCGCCATCACCGGCGCGAGCCTCGCGTTACTCTCGTTGCATGCCCAAGCTGCACAGACCGTCAACCTGGGGCATACGCTTTCCGACAGTTCCCACTATTCGGTGGGGGCCGACGCCTTCAAGGCCACCCTGGAGCGGCTTAGCGACGGTGAGTTTACTGTCGAGGAGCATACCGCAGGGGCGCTGGGCGGCGAGCGCGCCATGATCGAGGGCTTGCAGATCGGCACTGTGGACATCGTGATTACCTCGACGGGTCCGCTGGGTAACTTCGTGCCGGAAACCTACGTGCTCGACTTGCCCTTCCTGTTCGAGGACTACGAACAGGCGCGCTGCGTGCTGGATGGCGAGATCGGCGAGGAGTTGCTCGACAAGATGGACGAGCATGACATTGTGGGGCTTGCCTGGTCAGAGAACGGTTTCCGCCACATGACCAACAGTCAGCGCGCCGTGACCACGCCCGAGGATGCCGAGGGGCTCAAGGTCCGGACCATGGAAAACAAGGTACACATGGAGGCCTTCAAGCAGATGGGGGTACATCCCACGCCCATGGCCTTCCCGGAGGTCTTCACGGCGCTCCAGCAGGGCACCGTGGATGGCCAGGAGAACCCGATCACGGTGATCGTGGCCACCAAGTTCTGGGAAGTGCAGGACCATCTCTCGCTGACCGGTCACGTTTATTCGCCTGCCGCCGTGCTGGGCTCGCCGATCCTGCTCGAAGGGCTGTCTGACGAGCAGCGCGGCTGGTTCGAGCAAGCCGCACAGGACGCCGCCGAGGCAACCCGCGATGAAGTGTCGCGTCTTGAGCGGGAGGGCATCGAGTTACTGCGCGAGAACGGCATGACCGTCGAGACAGAGATCGACAAGGAGCCCTTCCAGGAGGCCGTGCAGCCCGCCTACGAGATCTATACCGAGCAATACGGTAGCGAAATGCTGGATCGCATCCGCGCCAGCGATTGCTGAGGCGTCGTCACTCACGTCCGGCTCCTGACGGGGCCGGACGCACCCTGGCAAGAAGGTGGCCGCGATGCTGCAACTCCTACTGCGCCTCGAACACCAGACGACGCGTCTGGCCCTGTTCGGTGCGATTTTGATGCTGATTGTTTCCGTCACCCTGGGCTTCTACCAGGTGCTGACACGTTTCGTCTTCGACGCTCCCTCGACCTGGTCCGAGGTGATCTCCCGGTCGGCCATGATCTGGTGCGTTTTCCTGGGCGCTGCGGCGGGCTTTCGGGGCGGGTTCATGATGTCGGTGGAGGTCATTTACCGCCTGATCCCCGGCCGTCGGTTGGTCTGGCTGGAGGTCATGATCGCCTTCTGCTGCGCTGTGGTGTTGGTCGTGCTGATCTATTACGGCCTGGCCATGATGATGCGCGTGCGCAACCAGATGCTTTCCGGCCTGGAAGTGTCGATCGCCTGGGCGTATGCGGCGATGCCAGTCGGCTCCGGCTTCGCTTTGCTGGCGGTGCTGGCCCGCCTGGCGGCCCAGGCCTCTGGCATCGAGAAGATCGGCCCGGTGGCTGAAGAAACCCTGAAGGAAACGCCTATTATTGCCGAGAGGAGCGACAGCCCATGAACGCCGCGATCGGCCTGTCTCTGATCATCCTGTTTGCGCTGGGCGTGCCCATCGCCATCTCCATCGTGCTGGCCTCGATCATCGGCATTGAGTTCTTTTCGAATCTGCCGCTGCTGCTGGTGCCTCAGCAAATGTTCGTGGGTATCGATCACTTCCCGTTGATGGCGATTCCCTTCTTCATTCTGGCGGGGAACCTGATGGCGGCGGGTGGCATCTCGCGTCGTCTGGTGGATCTCGCCAAATCCATCGTCGGTGGCTTGCAGGGCGGGCTGGCCATGACCTGCGTGCTGACCTGCATGATGTTTGCCGCCGTGTCGGGATCCAGCGTGGCGACCACGTTCGCCATCGGTTCGATCCTGATTCCGGCGATGGTCAAGCACGACTATCCACGTCCGCTGGCGGCCTCGATTCAGGCCTCTTCCGCCGAGCTGGGGGTGCTGATCCCGCCGTCGATTCCCTTGATTCTGTATGGGGTCAGTACCGACACTTCGATTGGCAAGCTCTTCATCGCCGGTATTGGACCGGGGCTGCTGATAGGCTGCGCACTGCTGCTGTTCCTCTACCTGTTCTGTAAGGTGCGCGGCTATGGATTGAAGGATCATGAAGGACGCGACCCCTTTCCCATGGCGCTGAAGCGTGCCTGGGCGGCTATGCTGATGCCGGTGGTCGTGATCGGAGGGATCTATGGCGGTGTATTCACCCCCACCGAGGCGTCAGCGGTCGCGGTGGTCTATGCCCTGATTGTCGGCGGGCTGATTTACCGGGAACTGACCTGGTCGGAGCTGCTGCCTATCCTCAAGGAGAGTGTCATCTCCACGGCGGCTGTGATGCTGATCATTTCCGCTGCGGCATTGTTCAGCTTCCTGATCAGTCGCTCTGGCTTGCCCTCCCAGGTGGCTGGTTGGGTCACCCAGGTATTCGAGAGTCCCTGGACGTTCCTTCTGGCTGTAAATGTCATGCTGCTGATCATTGGCATGTTCATCGAGACATCCGCTGCAATCCTCGTGCTGGCTCCGATTTTTACGCCTATTGCGATCCAGTACGGCATTGATCCGGTGCATTTCGGACTCATCGTGGTGGTTAACCTGGCACTCGGCATGTTCACGCCGCCGCTGGGGGTCAACCTTTTCGCGGCGTGCGCCGTCGCCAAGCTCTCCATCGATCAGCTATTGCCGTGGCTCGTCAGGTTTGTCCTGGTGGTACTGGCGTGTCTCATGGCGATCACCTACATGCCGTGGATCTCGCTCGGGCTGGTCAACCTACTTTACTGAAAACACCTTTTTAACTGATAACAACAACAGGAGCAGTGCTGATGGCAGCCCATGTCCTCTTCCCCCCGAATCAAGCATTGATCGGCGGAGACTGGCATACAACCCAGGCGACGCTTGAGGTCGAGACCCCGTCCCGAGGCGAGGTAATCACTCGAATTGCCCGTAGCCAGGCAGACGACGTGAACGATGCGGTGCAGGCGGCGAAACAGGCCTTTCATGGTCAGCTAGGCGACTGGTCTTCCTGGTCGGCTCGGCATCGAAGCGAATGGTTGCTGGCGTTTGCTACGGCCATTGAGGCCGACCATGAACGGCTTGCTGCTCTGGAATGCGCCGATACGGGCAAGCCGATGGCCCAGGCTCGGGGCGATATCACGGCCTGCGCCCGCTATTTTCGTTTTTACGGTGGCGCCGCTGACAAGCTCCACGGAGAGACCATCCCGTTCGAAAATGACTTTGCGGTCATGACATTGCGGGAGCCTTTTGGGGTTTGCGCCCAGATTATTCCCTGGAATTACCCCGCACAGATCTTTGGCCGCTGTGTGGCAGCGGCCTTGGCGGCCGGCAATGCCGTAGTGCTCAAGCCGGCCGAAGACGCCTGTCTGAGTGTGTTGCGGCTCGCTGAGTTGGCCATGGAGAAGGGGTTGCCGCCTGGGGTGCTCAATGTGGTGCCCGGACTTGGCCAGGAGGCGGGTGCCGCGCTGTCCGCCCATCCCGATATCGATCACCTATCCTTCACCGGCTCACCCGACACCGGCACGCTAGTCGCTCAGGCCTCAGCGCTACACCACGTGCCGGTGACCATGGAATTAGGAGGGAAATCGCCACAACTTCTGTTTGCCGATGCGGACCTGGACGCGGCGCTTCCCTTTGTTGTGCGTGGCATTATCCAGAATGCCGGCCAGACGTGCTCTGCCGGGAGTCGCTTGCTAGTACAGCGTGAGGTCGCCGAGGAGGTGCTCGGTCGCCTTGCAGAGCGTTTCGAGGCGCTGAGCTGTGATGCCGGTGAGGCGGATGCAGACTGCGGGCCGCTGATCAACGCTCGCCAGAAAGCGAAGCTGGAAGCCCGACTGGAAGCTGCGGCCAACGACGGCGTCCGTACCTTGGCGCGTGGCCGGATGGCAGCTGGTGCCCCGGTTCAAGGTCACTTTGTAGTGCCGCAGCTCCTGGTTGAGGTTCCCGATGGACATGAGGTGCTACGCGAGGAACTGTTTGGGCCGGTACTCGCTGTTCAGGTTTTCAGCGACGAGCGTGAGGCGCTGACACTGGCCAATGCCACGGACTTTGGTCTTTGCGCCGGGATCTGGACGCGTGACAGTGGCCGTCAGTTTCGCTTGGCCAAAGGCATCCGCAGTGGCCAGGTTTTCATCAACAATTACGGTGCAGCGGGTGGCATTGAACTTCCGTTTGGCGGGATTGGCCGCTCAGGCTACGGCCGGGAGAAAGGCTTAGAGGGCATGAGGAGCTACACTCGGATCAAAACTATCGCACTTATGCATGGCTGAGGGAAAGATCCGAGCCCGGCCAAAAAGCCGGGTTCTTTCTCGTTTTATGAATAAGCATTTCCTCAATTAACGTCCTGTTCATTGTTCACTTTGCCGATTAGCAAAGCTTGCTTGCGGTGTAAGCTACATCTCGAGACGCCTGAGTTAAGCGAACTGCCCTGCGGTGGTTCGTCGATTACGGGACGCGTCTCATCGCGTTTGCCTCGGTCTCGGGCCGGGGCTTTTTTCGTGGTCGAATTTGGCACTAGTTCTAGTCAGCAATTAACCTACATACTCTGTCCTCAATGTGTTGCGTGCCAAAAGTTACGTAGGTTACATTTAGGGCTGCTGAGAGTAATCGCCATGGACTGGTAGCCAAGGATGGCCTCATCCCGACCTTGTGCTGTGACGCCAAGTCGACGTCCCCAATGGTTAAATACAAAGGAAATCACAGGTTCAGATGCCAGATACTCGGCGCGGCAGGCCGGATGATTATCAAGAATGTCGCGGCAAGCGCTCGTGGGCAGTGCTCGGTACTCATCTGGCCGCTCTCAGCGAGTTCCACATACTCCTGAGCAATAGCACAACCAACTGGCCCAAGCCAATGCTCTGCTGGGCAATGGCAGCGAGGCCCAGGCGTATTTTACCAAGACACTGGAAAGTGATTACCGGACCACCTTCAACTATCAACATTTGCTCGATTTCGCCAACACGCAGAACGATGCCAAGATGGTCGGCGACTTAATCAGCGCCATGCATCAAGATCTCGGTATGTTCCCCGAGATGTTGCCAGTGGAATACTACCTGGCTAAACGCTACAGCCTGACCTTCGTCGAAGCCCAAGCCTTAGCGCGATGCACGATGTCCTTCGCGCAGGATCAGGATCTGGCCAAACGTTGCTCCGATTTTGGCGAGGCAGCCGACCAAAACAAGGTAATTAGCTGGCTCTGATCCTCTGCTAAAAGGAAGGAGAAGGGCGCCCTCTACACGAGGGCGCCCTTCTTGTATAAGTCTCATAGTTTGAACCAATACGCGTGGCGGGATGGTGTCGGCTCGCTTATGCCACGGGCTTACTCACTGTCGCTTTGATCAAAACTTCGTTGGAAAGGGCCCCTCTTTCAGCACCAGTCCACCCGCCTCGGAAAAGTCATGAGGGGTATACTCATTGGGAGGATACTCTTCACCAAGGTAGCCCATCCGCTGGTAAGCCAACGCAACGAGTTCACTGCAGAAGATACTGGAAAGATCACAACGATTGGTCCCTATCGGGCCGTCGTAGGCGGAACGGAACAGTTGCTTGGAGCAGCGCTCATAGGGACGGCCGCGCAATTCCTCACGTAGTGAGAGGAGCGCTGCATAGCGCTGTGCGCTGGGAGGCTGGTCAAGGGAGCGTACCGCCACCTCGCCAGGGTAGGCTGCTATACGTTGCTTCAGCGGAACGATCTGAACTCCACTGACGATCTCCCTACGCTCAATATCCACAGCTCCGGCTTGCGCTGTCGACTCGAACAATAAAGGATATGGGAAAGCATCAAGATGCAGTACCATGCCGATATGTGACCACTTACTCCGGGTGAATCGCTTGATCAGCGCACTACGCCGCCCCGAGCCTGCAAAGAAGATCAAATCGCCACTTTTGAGTTGTGCTATCCCTAGTTCAAGCGCCTGCATCGCTTTACTCTTGTTCAGGTTATGTTGTCCATTAGCATACCACAATAGATGTTGCTACCTCATCTCACCTTCACGCTCTTGGCCAGGTCGCGCGATTGACGTCTATCCACCTGCTAGTTACCGTAGTTCTCATTACGCTTTACTGACCTTGCCTTGTCGCTTCCTTCTATCCTTTGTTTGCTGCCATGTGTCTCGCCCTGACAAAGATCTATTCCAAGAATCTACTGTTAGGCTACGCTTCTGGCCTGAGGGTGGTTTGGTATTCTATACTTATGTAGGTAGCGACTAGAGGAATGGAATCGCGGAAACGCATCTGAGGTTCTCGGAGGTTGCTAGTTGGCCATTAACATTTATAGATATTGAGAAGCTTCCAGCTATGTTTAGAAAGCTCAGGTTAGGTGCTGCCGCGGCACGGGTAGACGAAGAGAAACTGTTTGAGAAGGCTCTTATAGAGCTAGAACAAGGTGATCGGAGAGACGGAATATGGGCAAAGGCTCTAAGCCAGTCCGGAGGAGATAAGGATAAAGCTGAAGCAACTTATCTTCGTTTGCGTGTTCAGGCCATGAGAGACGAGTCTTAAATAAATAGGGTGATTTCGGAGACGACGCGGGTATATGTAGAAAAAACAAATAAAAGAGATGCTCCTTTAGCAGGTAAGAACAAATTTGATGGTATAAGCTTAAAAGAATATAAGCAGGCTGCTCATGCCGGTCATAAAGGCAGCTGTGCGGTCTGTGGAAGAAAGGTGTCGATAAATTATGGCGATGCGTACACAACGTCATGCGGTAAATGCTCATGACAGATAGGTTCGATCAAGATTTATCTTTCTCCTTCGGGTTTGTTAATAAGTTCTTATATTTAACCGCTGTCTCTACTTGTTGTTCTTGCTGCTATGCTGTCGTAAAATAAGTAACCGGCGTCAGCACCTTGCGCAAACCATTTAAGTTTAGGATTCACTCACGATGAAACTACTGTCATTGGCTGTCGGAGTGGTTTTGTTTCTTATTGGAACTTATCTCCAGAATAAACATAAGGGCAGTATTGCTGCTTGGTGTTTTATGGGCGCAGAGGGGTTGCTGTGGGTTACGTCTATATACTCATGAAAGCGTGGAATATTAATATCAGAAGGCGGTGAGGAAAATGGTTTTTTCTCTTATTAATTAATTTTAATTGCACATGTTTTACGCCGCGCTAGTGCATTTAAGGAGCTTTAATTATTATAGAGCGTAGTCAGTACTTCGTTCGAGGTTCACGGCGTGGCGAAATCACAGTTGCTGGCTAGTAATTTAACAGGTGTAATGATTTTACCGACTCCTGAGCTAGCGCTAGCCTAATTAATAATTGAAATAACAATCGTTAACATAATGGGCTATTTTGAGAGGGGGTGATCTTTTGGGTAAAATAAATCCCAAGCCGCAAGTATGCTTGGGATCACGATCAAGTACCGATATCCACCTCTTGTGTGTTCTACGCGGACATTTTGTCACCAGTAAGTGGTCGTTAGAAACGGCGAAATTAGTTTGCTTAACGGCGAGACATTAGATTTCACTGATTATTAAATGTTCCTCATTAGAGTTGATTGAAGAGGAAAGAATGGAAATATTGTTGTACAGTGCGGCGTAAGGGTTTTTATCCCTTTGTAAACAGGTGTCTGCGAGTTAAGTTGACGCGTTGAAAAGTGGCTTGGGCGGCTCCGCCCCGGTAGTCCCTCAAGCCGATCTGTTGTCTTTGTGCTCAGCCTATTTAATTTATTCAACATTATAATAACGTGCCAGCTTTGCATATCATTGCTATCGCATACCCTATAAGGTGGCTTTTATTTATTATGTAGGCTTGCCGCCCAAGGCCGATAGCGCAGCGAAAAAACGGCCGTTTCATGGCAGGCATCGGGCTTCAGTGGAGTAGTGGGATCAGCCTGAAACATGGTATCCGCCCCGCTGGTTTGCCTAAATGCCTCGCGTATGATGCCGATCCGGCAATCAAGTGCTGCTTCATAAGCTTGACGGACTACAGGCTCCAATGCCGCTGTTCCGCGCCCATCTTGCCACCATAGATTGATCCCGGCCTCATCCAGCGTTAGTAGCCATTCGGCATAGACAGCAGGCGATAATAGCCCTCCGGTAAATGCACTCATATGTAGAGGTTGATCGAGTCGGGTGATAAATCCCTCTAATTGGTTTTGTAGTTCCTCTCGTGTCGTACTGTCACGAAAAATATTATCGTCCAGTTCATAGGGCAGGTACCAACCCACGGGATCAAGCTGCCAGGCTTCGGACACCTGTTCTTGCTGCTGCAGAGCGAGGCCCAGTTGCTGGTGCCAGTAGGTAGCGAAACGATGGTTATCAGGCAAAGAGAGATAGTAAGCAGGATCGAACGAAAGCCCCAGGATCAGTTGTATTCCTTGACGCTCCGCTTCGCGCAAGGCTGAGGCTAACCAGCCCGTTTCCCCTCCAAAGTTCTCTTCGCCATAACGCGTCCATTGCACGATGAGGGTATGGACACCGTTGGTCCTGCTCTGTTGCCAGATGTCACGCCACTGCATCGCATTCAAGGCCGCATCGGCACTCTGCGGCTGATAAAACAACCTTCCATCAGCGTTGCTAGTCAATGAACACATCATAAGCACAAGGGCCATCAGTAGCTTAGTCATCAATACCGCACCTCGATCCCCATTAGCCAGCCATCGTCGCGCGCGTAGAGGGCACCACCCAGCGCATGCTGATACTCAACACGCAAGCTGAGGTTGCCGCGATAGGCGTTGTGTCGATCCGCATCGAACCAATGCTGGAAACGCATGCCCAGTCCCGCACGCGTGTCCTGCTGCCAACCATCTGTATGCTGGGTGGTGAACTGCAGCATGGCATAGGGCATCAGGGTTTGCGGTCCTTGCGTTGGAAGCTTGTAGGCGTGGCCTTGGCGGTAGCGAGCAATGCCGTGCCGTATCCCCCGACGTAACCACCAGGCGGTATCCAGGTAGAGCTGGCGCTCGCTCCAGTGAGTCTCGTCGATACGCCAATCGTTACGGTAATCGCCTTGATCGAAAAACGATGCTGAGGCTCTCAGCAGCAGGTCGATGTCTTCACTCGTAGCACGTGCATCGCCTGTCTCTCGTGAGCCGCTTTCGAGTGGCTCCGATAGAGCACCTAATGTCAGCCCCTCATGACCACTGCTTTCTGCGTAGACTTCTCCATACAGGTTAAGATTGAGCTGGGAAACCGGCTTGGCACGAATGCCAATGCCTAAGCCCCGCGATTGGCCATAATGAGAACGACGGTTGCTATCCAGGACTGCACGTCCATAAATCGCTAATTGTCGTCCGTTCTCTAAGGGCTCGTCTCCTATCGCATGATCCCACTGAGCGATCTGGGTATTTTGATCGCCGCCAAGGGCAGGGGTACTGGCTGAGTCCGTGCCAGCGGCTGACCAGGTACTGCTGAAGGTAAAGGTATCCCGGCGCGACAAGGTTTCATGCATACGTCGTTGGCGATAGCGGCGCTGAGCCAGGTCCCGTGCAGATTCGCCTTCGATGGCAAGTGGAGTCTGTTCGAGCTCGATGGCACGACGCAGTTGGTGGCGGGAGGCAGCACTGTCTCCGAATTCGGCATAACGTAGGGCCAAGGACTCGGCAAGGCGAAAATCCTCGCGGTAATCATGAATACTCTGCTCAAGTAGCCGCTTGGCCTTACGCCGTTGTTCGCGTTTATCACTTCCCGACAGGCGAAAGGCATAATCGGCCCGGTACCGTGGGACATCGGGGGCAAGCTCGGCCGCTTGGGCTAGCCAATCGAGTGAAAGGGCACTCATCCCCAGATCTTGCGCGAGGCTGCTGGCCGCGTAATACCGTTCGGCTGAAGGGTCTCGCTGAAGCGCGTGTCGTTGCCGTTGCAGGGCATCCTGTGGGCGATGCTGTGCGCGAGCAATCTCAGCACCCAGCTGCCAGTCATCTGCATTTTTGTGATCTGCTAATGACCAATAATGGGCGGCAACGTCGTGCTGACCGGTGCCCAATGCACTTCTGGCCGCAGCTAGACGAACCGCATTGGACATCGTCTCAATAGGCTGTGATCTCCAATAGTGATAGGCGCTTGCCGGGTCGCCAGCGGCAAGCTGGGCAAACGCAAGGGGGGTTGCACCATTGTCGTCTCCCTCTGCCACGGCTTGCTGATAATAGACGACTGCCGCTCCGGGCCGGTCCGGCATGGCGCATGTCCCCAAGGCGCGCCACTGCGCAGCTCGTCGTGACGAATTACCGGTGTGCCGAGTGACTGCTTCACAATGGCCATCATTGGCCAGGCGTAAAAGGAGCATGTCGTGCACCTCACCGCTGACGTTACTTAGTAGTTCGACGGCGTAGGGGTGAATGGTGCTTACATCCTCTTGGGCATAAAGACTTGCCAGCCGATCAAGGACGCTGACAGGCAACTGATCGGCAACCCGTATAAAGGCTGTCTCCAGTAGCTTGAGCGCGCGTTCTCGCTCCCCATTGGCAAGGTAGAGATAGGTTGCCTGATCAAGCGATGTGACATCCCCGGTTTGCTGATAGTGTCGATGCCAGAGGTCCGCTGCGTCGCCTTCGCGCTCCATAGCCTGGAGAAGTTGCCCCCGGCGACGAGCTATAGCCGCTGTCTGGGGCTGCTGTGTCAACCAAGACAAGGCTTGAGGGGTTTGGTTTTGGTGTTGCCAGAGCTGAGTCACTATCTCGATACGGCGCTCTTCCCAGCGGGGCGGCAACGCCGTGTTTGCCAAGAGCGCTTCGGCGTCGAGCTGTTGGGCGAGAACCAGCCACCGTTGAGGATCCTTGGCGGGATTGCACCTACTCAAATATTCACTAGCCAATGCTGTGGCATGCTCGGCGAGCCAATACGTAATTGCCAAGCAGCCCATGCTCATGTCCTGCCCCAACGCGATAACCAAGGAGGTATCGTCAGTCTTCATGGCGAGCTCAAGAAGCTGATCCTGCTGACCACTACTAAGAGAAGCGGTGTCTCTGAGACGTAACAGCCAGTTTTTTGCCTGGGCCGGCTTCCCTGTGGCGATGGCACGGTCACTGGCACTGGATAGGATCGCTTCAGTGGTCTCATGGTTAGGCGATTCACCGAGTAGCGCTTCAAGCGCTCTATTATCGTCGAGCATGATGTGGGCCAGCGCGAGACGCCGCCAATCCTCGCCTAGCAGCTGATCGCTTTGCCTTAGGGGAGCGAGTTGTTCTTGAACGACGCCCCAGCGGTTGGTGGCTTCGGCAAGAATGGCCCGCCTGCGTCTAAGGGCGATGTCGTCATTTCTGCTAGGGATAGCCTGTAGCCAGTCCAGCGCGGCTTCTTCTCCGCTCTGTTGGGCCAGTGTCTGGCTATGCGCAACCCAAAGGCGTTCTCGCTGCGCTCCCTGGAGAGATTCCAGCCAAGCTTCGACATGCGAGGTTATGTTCGGGTCATGCTCGATCCAAGCCAACCTGAGCTCCATCAGCCTCGTTTGGACTTCAGGCCCATCTAGACGCAACAGCTCTGCTTCTGCCGCGGCAAATTGTGATTGGTGCATCAGCGATTGAGCCAATAACTCGCGGGCCTCACTATGGCCTGGGACATGCTCAAGCAGATGTCTCATCAGGCGTTCGACTTTGGACCAGTTGTTTTCCTGAGCCTGGCGATACCCCATATCCAAGTAGGGATAGCTCTGAAAATGTTCAAATTCGCTGAGCGGCTCGGCCCTGCCGGGACCACCCGGCCAGGCAACCCCCATCGCTGTAATCATGATGGCCATAAGGTGGCTGCGCCGAGCATGGATCATGAATGATGTTCCCTGACGGCGCGAAGGGCGGCTTGCTGCTCCGCCCGCTGTGTTTTTAGGGCGTGAGCCAGCAGCTCATGGCTGATTAAGCCCCGGTCAATGAGGTAATCGCCAAGTGACTGCTCTGTGGGTCTGAAGTCGATGAGCGCTTGGCCAAATACGGTCGCTGAAATCAAACCGAGCTCCTGAATCAAGTCGCCAAGTAATATCTGATGGCGATAAACCGCTTCGCGCTCAGCCTCGTCCGTGCTATGCCTCAGGTAGTCCAGCACGTCACGCGACTCACCATTCAACGTATTCCGATCGATATACCAAAAGCGCAACCCGATGGTGACGCGCCCTTGGGGAACAATACGGCAGACGACAGGGCATTTGAGCTGGCGCCCCATGGCCCCTAAGGCGATCCTGCTGATGGCACTTTCGCTCGCGATAACGAGCGTGTCCCTTTCCTTGGCTATGGGCAGTACGGAGTAGCGCAAGGCGAGTGTACGGGGCAAGGCATCGATGGCTGAGCGAGCAAGTTTGAAAGGATCCAGCGTGGCCCATTGCATCTGAGCCTGTTGAGCTAGGGCTTGGGCCAATTGCGTGCTGTTGATCAGTCCTCTAGCTAGTAACTCACGACCTAAGCGATGGCGACGCGGCTCTTCCAGTACTGCATCCAGCTCTGCCGTTGAGATAGCGCCCATCTGCACCAAGACCGCGCCAATAGGTTGCCTGCGCGCTTGTTCGAGGACAGGGAACTCATGGGTCGTTTTATCCCAAGGCAGGCGTCGGTCGCCGCCTTGAGTAAGGAAGATCTTAAACGCGCGGACATTAGCCAGAAAGTTGATCACATTGCTCCACATCATGCGAGGGAGGGCTAAAAGGCCTTGAATAAACCCGTAATAGATCGCCACGAAGTAAAAACGATGAAACAAGCGGTTCGCCAGCAGAATGCCGTTTAACATCAATAGCCATTGCAAGACAGCCCCCTCAAGGATGGGAGCGAAGTGCCAGGCGTCAGGACGATATCGCGATACCAACCACAGGGTTAGTAACACTAAAAACAGCACATTGGCTAACAGGCCAACGGGATAGGCGATAAGACCTCGGCGATCACGCCAGAGAAAATAGTTCAGTGCCCAGTGCCGGCTCCAGCCCAGATTCTGGGTACCTTGGAAAACAATGCCTGTAATCCAGCGCGCTTTCTGTCGCACTACCGCCCTCAATGTCACTGGAAAATGCTCGCGCACGCAGATGACACTGCTGGCTTGCGAAGAAATCCCTCGGCGGGTTTCGCGAAACGGTGAGAGCTCGGGATTGCGAACGGAATATCTGACGAAGACGCAATTGAGCCCGGCGTTGCTGAGACGGTAACCGATATCGTAGTCTTCGGTCAGACTCCACGTATCAAAGGCGATGCCGTCACCCTCTCTGAGCAAGATGGTGATGGAACGGTGGCTAAAGCATGTGCCGACGCCTGCGCTCGGGACCTGGCCAACCAGGGCTTCGCGTACGACGACATCCTTTCCATGGTATTCAGAAAACTCGTCTATGTAGTGGCCCGCCGTGAAATTACACAAGCGAGTGGGGAAGGGATAGACAGGAACCTGTATTAAGTCCTTGCTGGGAAGCAGGTAGTTGAACAGGCGTAATTCCATGGGAGAAATGACGTCCTCGGCGTCATGGAGCACCACTCCGGCGAATTGGATGGCGGCGGCCTCTTCGAACGCCTGGATAGCGTTGATCACATTATTCAGGCAGTCGGCTTTACTCGTTGGCCCGGGCCGAGCGCAGACGACCTTGTGTACATTGCCGTACTGCTGACATACGGCATCCACTTCCGCTTGCGTCTGTGGGTCATTGGGGTAGGTCCCGACGAAAATCTGGTAATTTTCGTAATCCATCGTAGTTGCGAGAAGGGCGGCCATTTCACCGATCACCCCTGTTTCCTGCCAGGCGGGTACCATGACAGCCAAGGGCTGTTCGTCTTTCTCGTAGAGCCGCGTTTCGTCAGCCCGGCTCATGCGGCGATACACGCCAAGCCGTCGCTTTGCCCGTCTCGACCAGTAAGTAATATCGATGAAGAGATCATCAATGCCTAGCACGAGAAGAATCCAAGCCACGCCCAGCGCCAACCATTTCAGACCGTAGAGTCCGTAAACGAGAACGTCCACCATCCAGTAACTCATGAAGGGGCGCCGGGCTCCGTATTCGCATCAAACCATTGCTGCAGTTCCTTTACGATGCGCTGCGACGCATGACCATCACCGTACGGGTTACCGGCAAGTTGCATTCGCTGGTAGGTGGTAGGTGACTCCAACAAAGCTATGACTTCCTCCACGATGCGCCCGGTTTCATTGCCCACCAGCTTAACCGTCCCGGCCCCGACGGCCTCGGGTCGCTCCGTCTGGTCACGCATGACCAGGACAGGAATGCCAAGTCCTGGGGCTTCCTCCTGGATACCGCCTGAGTCGGTCAGAATTAAGGTCGAGCGATCCATGAGCCAGACAAAGCTTCTGTAATCGAGTGGTTCAAGTAGATGGATATTGGGGACGAGGGCCAGCCGCTGATGCACAAGGTCGCGAACCCGGGGATTGAGATGTACCGGATAGACGAAATCGATATCGGGGTAGCGTTGTGCCAGGAGTGTGATGGCAGCGCAAATGTTTTGCAGCCCCTTGCCAAAATTTTCACGTCGATGGCTAGTGACCAGAACGACACGGGCTTCAGATCGTATGCGATCCAGATCAGAAGAAGACAATTGCCGGCGTTGGCTGGGAAGCCGGTCTCGTACCCAAAGGAGAGCGTCGATGACAGTATTGCCGGTTACACTGATTGCCTTATCCGGAACACCTTCATTCAGCAGGTTGGTGCGGGCGGTTTGGGTAGGGGCGAAATGTAGTGCGGCTAAACAGGTGGTCATGCGCCGATAGGCTTCCTCCGGATGCGGCAACTGACGATCGCCGCTTCTCAATCCAGCCTCGACATGGGCGATGGGTAAGCCTCGATGGAAGGCCGCAAGAGTCGCAGCAAAGCACGTGGCGGTGTCGCCATGCACCAGTATCAGATCAGGTTCTTCAGCTGTGTAGACCCGATCCAGCTGCGTAATGAGAGAGGGAAGTAGCGTATTGAGTGTCTGGCCCGTCGCCATTGTTTTGAGGTGGATGGTGGCCTCCAGCTCGAAGAGATCAAGGACCTGCTGCAGCATGGCCTGGTGCTGTCCAGTGGTACAGAAATGAAGATTGATTTTCTCCTGCGCCAGTAGGGCATGCACTAGCGGGGCCATTTTGATGGCCTCGGGGCGCGTGCCCACCACTACCATGACACTGCTGGTCATTGCTCGACTCCGCTGTATGAACGATCGCTTAGAACTCGGCAAAGCTCGACAAACCGTCTCTCAGATCAAAAATGTATAAAGATGTTAGCTGAGAGAGCAGGATGTTTCGAACCAAGCGCAACCTAACCGCCCAGGCTAAGTGAAAACCTTCAGCACTTGGTTACGGCTGAAGCGGCCTGCTGTAAGAGGCCAAGTGTTCTTGACAGGTGGTTTCGTTGGGTCAACCTAGTTGGAAAGCTCAATAACAATTCTACTAAATTAGTAGTTCGCCTTTTTTCCAAGAAAACCTCTTTCGCCCATACAGCGCCTCAAGTTCTGCCCCCCCTGGGACGATAGCACGTGCGAACAAGCTCAGGTTGGTGAAGCCTCCCCGCTTCTGTACGACCCGCTATTGCAGTACTCCTATGGCATTCTGATGGCGCTGAATTCGAATGCAAAAACACAGAAATACTGGATTTGTCGCTAGGCCGCAGTGGGCGGCGCTTTGCGTTGCCTTGGCCTTTCTTTCCCTTTCGCAGGGGCACACGCACAAACGGCCGCTGATATAGACGCAGCGACACGTCAGGCGGAGCGCTTGCAGACGGAGGCCCTTGAGCGCATTGAGCGTCAGCGTGAACAGGATATTCGCTCGGAACAACCTCCTGCGCGCCTATCGTTTCCTCAACCGCACAGCGACAAATACCATTGTCGATCAGGGTACCCAGGTAGAAGCGGGGGGCAACCTGACACAGTCTGCTCGTTCGATCCGTGATGAGGCGGTATCGGACCAGAGCTGGTCGAGCAGTGATTCGCAGAGCCACGATGTTCGTGTAGGGGGTTATGCCGGAGCGGAAGCCGGTGCGAGCTCGGATGGGACCGCCGAGGCGAGTGCGGGGGTGGGTGTAAAAGCCTCCTATGATGGCGCGATCGAGAGTGAGAGTGAAAGCGAAAGTTCCGCCGTGACTAGCCGCTTCAAGGCGGGTGGCAATATCAGTTCCAGCTCCGAGGACGAAACGGTACTGATTGGCGCCCAGTTCGAGGCAGTCGGCGATACGACGATTGAAGCGGGCTCGTTGGATTTCCAGGCCGTCCAGGACACCTCCAGCAGTCGAGCAGTAGCCATGAAATCGGCGCTGAGCTCAAAGCCAGCACGGGCGAGGCTAGCCTTTCGGCAAGCTACGACATGGCCACGGAGAGTGAAGCGACCACGACGGCACGCACCGGCAGCATTTCTTCGGGGGCAATCTGACGATTCGTACGCGCGACGATGCCAGCTTCGAAGGGACGGCTTTGGATGCGGGTGGAGACGCTAGCATTTCTGCCGGGGGTAATGTCGAGTTCAACGCGGCGCAGGATACCGCCAGTAGCTCGTCGACTGGTGTCTCCGTGGGAGTGGATCTCGGGACGAGCAAGACCGACAGTGGCGGTACGGAGAAATCTGCCGAACTAGGCGCCAGTGCCGAGAACGCACAAACCTCCAGTACCACGGCCCGCACCGGGTCGATCAATGCAGGTGGTGGGATCACTGTATCCTCAGGCAACGATATCACGTTGGAAGGTACGCCAGTGAAGGCGGGAGAGCGAACCGAACTTAGCGCGGGTAACGAAGTCAAGTTGGAGACTGCTACCAGCACGTCATCATCGTCCGGCATCAAGGCGGGGGTGTCGCTCTCCGGCAGCACAGGCGGTGGGAGGCGGCCTCTGACCCCCGGCCTTGCATGCAGCTTGCCGGGGGCAGGGGCAGTCCTTACAACAGGCTATCCACCACGCGGTTGTAGCTGAACCCTTGGGTCTGGTCGACTTCTCCGGGGCGGCATGCGACGGCTTCGCCCAGGTATTTCAACTCGCACTCCAGTGACAGGTTGGTACTCAGCGCCTTGTTGCCGACCGTTTCCGATAGTGTAATCAGCTCCTTGTAATGCTGGGGCGGCTTGCCATAGTCGGCGAACGTCGTGTTGAGTTGTTCCAGGCTGGCGGCGAGGCCATCCTTGTTCGTGGCACGCAGCACATCGTTGTAGTAATGAAGCTTATACGCAGGATAGTTGCCCTGCAGCCCATATTCCGCGTTGGCCAGCACAGAGCCGCTCTGGTTCTGTTCCCGACGAATCTCTGCCAGGGTCAAGCGGACGTGATTCTGGTGCTGGGTATCATCATTCACTGCGCTCAAGGCGATAGTGGCCGCATCGTCGAACCTTCCTGCCTGATACAGGGCCTTGGCTTCGTCGATCAGGGCGACCGAGCGGACCAACGCCTGGCTGCGGGGGGTGTCCATCAGGGAAGCCCATTCGATGTCGTTCATGGGCGGGCGTGCCGCGCGCCGGTAATGGGCGGCGCTGTACTCGGCATTTTCCTCGATGCGTTTGTCGATATCGGGATGATTCTCAGCGAAACGCTTGAACAGGCTATTGAGCCGGGTCGTGATATCGCCCATGGCGAGCGAGAATTGCTTCTCCAGGTCGACCCCGGCCTGCTCGCTCGCTGCGGTAAGCATGGCTTGACGGTTGGCCTCGCGCTCGGCGGCGATGGCATCGTTCTTCTGCTCCCAGGCCTGTACCTTGGCGAGCATCAGGCTCATACCTTCCGGGTTGTAGCCGGCTTCAATCATCAGGTCCAGGCCAAGGCGGTCGGCCACCCCCTCTTGATGACGTGACCACCCGGGGTTTAGGAAACCATCGGACACCAGAGCCATGCTCAGCATGTTGCGGATACGCCGTGTTTCCGAAGCAGGGAGCGTATCGGTCTCGTTGCCAAGCGAAGAGACAAATGCCGTGGCGTAGACGGCTTTCTTCTGCAAACGGACGAACAGGTCGGCATCATTGTGGTTGAGCATGGCATGGGCGAGTTCATGCGATAGAAGGGCAGCAACTTCGTGCTCGTTGTCTAGATCGTTGAGCATTTCCAGCGGGATGTAGATGTTTCCGTCTGCGGTTGTCTTGGCACTGAAGCCGCGATCCGCGGACACGTAGGCGCGGCCCTCGAGCCCCGTTAGGCCACTGGCTGTCTTGAGTCGATCCAGGTGCCGGTTGAGAAAGGCTTCAAGCGCGGGGTAGTCGATCAGCCCATAGCTTTCGCTCTGGGTACGTAACCGGTCAGCCTTTGGCCCGATACCGGTCGTGGCTGGCCTGTACGCCTTATCGACTTGGGAAAGGTAGGTCTGGTTTTCGTCGAAGCCTCCAGGGAGCCAACGGCTCAGCTGATCAACCGGTGTGGCACTGCAGCCGCCAAGCGCCAGGGAAAGGGAAAGGACACAGACGGTAGGAATCAGGCGTTTTTTCATTGAAGGCACCCGTTCCCGGCGACACCGCGTGAGGACGCGACGGTGTGGGTATTCAAGGCGTTCTGGCATTCGGCAGAGACGTTGTAGGTCTTGGTGGTATTGATGAAGCTGCTGCCGACCGAATAACGCGTTCCTTCCAGCTCGATCACGAACATGCCTTGTTGATCCTCGAGAATATCGATGGGGTAGTGGAGGCTGTCGGCGGCCACCGAGCGCACATAACTGCCGCTTGAGGGGTCGAAGAGGTCCACTTCGGATACGCCCGCCTTGACGCCGTTAACCATCAAAGGTTCTGCTGCTGATACGCTCTGAATCAATAGTGGCAGGATCGTTACAGACACCACCCGTATAAATTGTTCCCTGTTCATAGACTGCCTCTTGGTAGACATTTATTTTTAGCCAGTGATAGCTTCGATCGATTAACTCCAGTTTCTCCGTTGCAAACCCCAGTGAAATGACTCCCAGGTATCCGAGCCAGGAGGCTGCAGATACATTGAAATAATGGAACTCTACCCATGAGCAGAAAACGACCCAGGCGATCAGGGCACCAAAACCGAATAACCACTTGCCGATGTGCCAGGTGCTGTAAAACAGCAGGCTTTTTATGATGTCGAGCAAAGGACGGCGTAGGCGGGAAAGCCGGCGTTCGACGATGGGGATCACATCGTCGGGAAGGCAGCGTTGTCGCTCATGATGAAAAACACCCAGCAGCACGACAGGGAGCAGGACAGCCAGATCTAATAGCCACATGGGCAGCCGGGTCCTCTCGGGACCCACGTGCGGGTCCGCTGCCTTGAAGGAAGGGCCCCACGTCAGCAGATTGTCGAACGCCATGGCGTGATAGTACACACCCGGCAGGATCTCCCGCGTAGGTGCGAGCACGATATCTTGCACCCCCGAGAGGTTGGCGCCATAAAAGACGTGCTTGCCTTGCAGGAAGCTGCGCAGTTCCTGTTCGGCCTTGGCCTCGGTGTCTGCGACGGGATTGAGCAGGTCGCGGACGAAAAGCGTCGTGCTGTAGGGCGTGCGTTGGGTGAAGCCGGTGAACCCTTCGTTGACCGCATCCATCCAGTTGGTGTCCTGCGTGCGGCCTGCCTCCATCCAGACGGCGTTGGTCAGATTCTCACGGGCACCCCAGAAGATATCCATGCTCGAATCAGGATCGACGCTCTCCAGGTCGGGGCGGACCGCTTTCCCCATGCTAAACGCCGCCGTTTCGAGCCCCTGCTTGTTGAAGAGATACTGACGGGCCACGAAATCGGACGGGTCGAATCCGATGTCGGCCGCGACCGGGATGACGAGGCCCTGAAGCTCCGGCCAGGTACGCGTAAAGTCGTCGCGAGAACGTACCGCCATATACACGGGGATGTGTCGGGACTGGTACTTTCGAAGGACTCTCAGAAGATAGGCGACACCCGGCTTGTTCTGGTTCATCCAGAAAAAGTCGATGAAGACCGAGGCGGGGTCATGCAACAACAACCGATTAAGTATATCGCCATGGAAGTCATACGGCGCAGGCCAGCCCCCTTTCAGACGGCTGTCTACGACTTCGTCGGTGAGCAGCAGAACGACGGACTTATCCTGAGAGGTGTCTGGGTAAAACCAGGCGCCTAGGTAATGGTTGAACAGGTCTTGCGCATACTTGTCGGAACGATCACTGGTCCCGAGCGGGGAGAACTTGAGTAACGCCAAGCCTATGGCAAGCAGTAACAGGATCTTGAACGCTGAGGAAGCATAACTCGATAGCATCCCTGCGCGAGGCATTATTCTATTTTTCATATCCCTGAATGCTTTTTTGATTTTTGCTTTTATCTGGAGTCTAACAATACTTAACCTGCTTGGCTATCGCTCGTCCCGGAAGCAAGCCACACAGGTGCTCTCACGAGGAGCCCGTGGAGCGAGGGGGGCTGTCTGTTTGACAGCTGCAAGAGTCGCCATCCATATTTACTGGGCGTAATACAATTGAACAATAGGTGAGAACACGATGAAAGCTATAAGAAAGTCGCTTCTGCCTGCCTTGATGGGCACCATGGTCCTCGGCGGCTGCCTGACCACAACAGCGTTTGCACAGGAGTCGTATACGGTTGGCGTAGAGGCCTCTTTCCCACCTTGGGCCTATGTGGAAGGGGGTGATTTCAAAGGTATAGCCATCGATGCGATGGAGGCGATCGCCGATGAGATGGGCATTGAGATCGAATTCCAAGACATGCCATTCCCCTCATTGATCCCTGCCTTGGCCGCAGAAAAGATCGACATTCTCGCCACCGGTCTAACCGTTACCGAAGAGCGCAGTCGAAACATCGATTTCACCATTCCCTGGTGGGAAACCAATGATGTCGTTCTTGTGCCTGAAGATTCAGAACTCAACGTATTCTCAGCCGTGTGCTGCGGGGCACGTGTCGGGGTTCAGGGTGGCTCCTCGCAGCAGGCTTGGATGGAAGAAAATGTCGTGAATACCACCGATATCGATGTTGAGCTAGCCAAATACGATAACTATGTCACCGCCGTGGATGATATGGGAGTTGGGCGCATCTCTTCGGTGATTGTCGATGACACCTCCGCTCAGGAATATATCAACGCCGGCAAGCCGGTGAAGATGGCTGGCAAAATCTTCATTCGCGCCCCCTTGGCCCTTGCGGTCACCAAGGACGACCCCCAAGGCATCCTTGGAGACCTGAATAAAGGAATCCTCGCTATCTACGAATCCGGTGAGTGGGAAGAGATTGTGCATGAATACATTCCCGATGTTTCCGTTCCGACGATTCCCGGCCACATGCCAGACTTCGTTGATACCTACCAAAAGCCGGTTGCAGGCTTACCTGAACACGGTAACGAATAAGGCAATTGAAAACGGGCGCCTTTCCGAAGGGAGGGCGCCCGTCACGTTAGGAAAGTTGCCATGGATATCTACGATGTACTGCTACGTGATTTCCCCTTTCTTCTTAAGGGGTTAGGGGTCGCCATTGTTCTGCTGGTAGCGCTCCTGATCATTGGTTTTGTCTTGGGCCTGGCGATTTGCCTTTTGCAGCTCTACGGGCCAAAAACCCGGCTCGTGCAGTGGCCGCTCAAGCTGTATGAGCGTGTCTTTCGGGGCATACCTATCATTATTATGCTGTTCATCTTTTACTATGGCATGTCAGGTATATTTGAAATTTCTGCTTTTGGTGCGGCCGTATTGGCGATGGGGCTTCGCTCAGCGGCCTACCAGTCCCAAATCTTTCGTAGCGCTTTCCAATCGGTACCGTCTGGACAGATGATGGCGGCCCGAGCGATGGGCATGTCCAAGATGGTGGCGATCCGCCAAATCATTTTTCCCCAGGCCGCGATTCATGCTATCGGACCTTGGACCAATGAGTTTTCCTCGGAAATAAAGGAAACCTCTCTAGCCTATGTTATTGGCGTAGTCGAGCTGACCCGTCAGGCCCATTACATTATCACCAGCACCCAGGGCAACGTTCTCACCGTGTTCGCCGTGGTTGCATTGCTGTATTTCGTTCTCAACCGAGTCGGAAACAGTCTGCTCTATGCCTATGAACGTAAGCTGGCCGTGCCAGGCTTTGGAAAATAACGCGAGAGGAAGCCAAGAATGGCCGATGATTTGATCCTGGACGTCCAGGAAGTCAAGAAAGCTTATGATGGTGTCGAGGTTCTTAAAGGGATCAGCTTTGGACTCTACCGGGGCGAGACCAAGGTGCTGATTGGCCCCTCCGGCTCGGGCAAGAGTACACTGCTACGCTGCATAAACCAGCTCACGGTGCCAGATGCAGGACGGATCTATCTTAACGGCAAGGAAGTGCTGGACTCCAATATCGACACCATGCGGGCCCGTATGGGATTTGTTTTTCAGGATTTTAATCTTTTCTCACATCTCACTGTCCTCGATAACGTTCGTATCTGCCAAATCAAGGTCAATGGAATCAACAAGGATGACGCCACCCAGCGAGCGCATCGTGAGCTTGAACGAGTCGGGCTGAGTGAAAGGGCGAATGCTTACCCCGCTGAGCTCTCGGGTGGCCAGCAGCAACGTGTATCTATTGCTCGCGCCCTGGCAATGGATCCGGATGTACTCTTGTTCGACGAACCCACCTCGGCGTTAGATCCAGAACTGACCGGTGAGGTAGTGCGGGTGATGCAGCAGTTGGCGGTCGAGGGCATGACCATGGTTGTCGTTACACACGAAATGAGCTTTGCCCGCCAGGCCGCAGACGAGATCATTTTTATGGAAAACGGCCACATCGTGGAACAGGGCACCCCCGCAGAGCTGTTTGACGCTTCTGCCAGCGATCGTACCCGAGCCTTTCTGAATATTATCAAGGAGCATGAGTGAGCCATGCTTGAATTTATTGAGTTCGGCATCGAGTGGTTGCCACGGCTACTTCAGGGGGTGCCGGTCACGCTATTGCTGTGGATCATCGCCATAACGCTGGGCTTCTTTCTTGGTTTAATGCTTTGCTGGGCCAGGGTCTATGGCAATAGGCTGTTCTATTGGATCAGTACCGCTTACGTGGAGCTGTTTCGCGGAACGCCCATGCTGGTGCAGATGTTCTTCATCTATCTTGGTTTACCCCATGTAGGCATCGTCTTCGATGCCTTCACTGCGGCAGTAATAGCCATCACGCTTAATAGTGCGGCCTATCAGGCGGAGTACTTCCGTGGCTCGGTGTTGTCGGTACCCAAGGGGCAATTGGTGGCGGCCAGGGCCTGTGGCATGTCTCAATGGCAAGCGATCCGTCACATTATGCTACCCCAGGCACTGCGGCGGGTTATCCCTCAATGGTCCAACGAGGCTATTATCGAGCTGAAATTCACTTCAATCGCCTACACAATCGGCGTCGTAGAAATTACCGCCATCGCTTCGGATATCGGCTCACGTACCTTCGACTTTTTTCAGGTTTTCCTCTGGGCAGGAATTATTTACCTCGTCTTGACCTCGACAGTAGCCAGTTTGCTGGGACTGCTGGAGCGGCGCACCTATGTACCCGGTGTTACTAATATCTAGGCCGTCCCCCAGCGAAGAGTATCTTCCCATTGGCATGCTTTGCTAAATGGTTTCTTAACCCTCCTCTCCGAAGGCGAACAGGGCCGAGCTAAAGCCCATCAACCGCTGTATTCAGGCTTCCCCAAAAGCTCAGCCATTTCTCCGAGCTGGACCGGGAGAAATGGCTGACCAAGCGAACCATAGACTGTTGAAAAGTCTAGTAAATATGCATTGAGGTATCTTAGTCCAAGCATCTATGTGAGCTAGAGATCGCGAACGCCGGCTCAAGGATTATTGCGGCAAGCGCCCTCGACAATACCGCGCTCGGGGGTTTCGTCTCAGGAAAAGTGGTAACCCCGAAGCGAAGCGGCGTGCGGTCAAGTGACTGGAATAGACTTTGGCTTCGCCAACTAGGTGCCTGTCGACTGCTGGGCCTGGCTAGATCAATGGCTCGATACCATGGTGCGCCGCGTGACGATGAGCCACTACGGGTAAGGTATTTCGGGCGCTAGGCCTGTATCGCCGGCGAAAGCTAGGGCGATGAGCTGCTGGAGATGGGATGGGCATTGCCATGCTTCGAGGGAAACAAGGCGGAAAGGCAGGCCCGCTAAAAACTGCATTGGCAGGTGATCATCCATGATCAGCTTCCCTGCGGCATCGTCCTGACCCATATTCACAATAGCAGCTGCTTCACCACGGGTCAGAAGGTGCCGACCAAGCGCTGAGGAGTGGCCTGCCCTTGGGTAGATTCTCAATCGCCTCGCGGCGTATGGCCTGCTGCACCAGGAGCATCAGCGTGGCTTTCGGTGCCCTGCCTATGGATTGTCCTGACCCGGCCTTCACAAGTGAACACTGCTTTTTCCGATGCGTTTTCTAGCCAGCCAAACTTTTGCCGTGGATAATACCTCAAAAGCCGTGTTTTAGCTGCATGGCCTTTCATAACCAATTATCACAGCGGCATTTAAATGCCCGATCCTTCATTATGCCTTGACTATCCGTTAGGCAATGTTTCTTTGTGTCCCCTGTCCTAGAGAGAAGATCGCAAGCCGTAAATGCGAGCTGCGGGGTGCGCTGATTCGCTCAATCGAGGAGGCTGCTTCCGATGAGCCGATCGGCCGAAAGTCCTTTGTGCCCACAGCCACAGGGCCGCACCTATGGGTATTTGGGGAGTGGTCATCTTTTTAACGACTGATATACTTCGCGCGGGCGCCTTGGGCGCCCGCGCGCATTTCGCAAGGCCAATGGAAGGCAAGCGTTCATATCCATTTTGTAGCAAAGGCAACCCATGAGCCGTGCTTTTCCCTTTTCAATGCCACGCCTGGATTCGTTAGAAACGTTCCCGGGGGGATGGCACAGCCCACGGCCCTTTGCCTGGGCCGGTCTTTTGTGTCTTGTGCTCTATTCACTGCTTCGGCTGCCCTTGCCGGACGTAGGCGAGCTGGCTGGCACCGTTCTGGCATTGTTGGGCCTAGGCTGGTTGCTTCGCAACGGCGCTGGCATTCGTAACTCTCTACCCGTCTGGCTTCTACTGGCGGCGATTTTGGTTCAGCTCATTTCTTGGACTTTGGGCACACGTAATCACCCTGAGTGGATGACAGATCATCCTAAGCTGGATCGCTTGGCCAAGCATTTCCTATTCTTGGGCATCGCCTGGTGGCTAGGCGGAAGTACTCGCAACACGTTCATCATTTTGGGGCTGGGCCTGCTAGGGTTACTGCTGATCACCCTGGGTACCAATTCGGCTTGGCAGGATTGGATGCGGGGGTTTTTGGGTCACCGTGTCGATTTCGGGATTCATAATGCCCAGCACACCAGCTTGTTCTTTGGTGCAGGGTTGGTCGGGCTGGTGGTTTTCGCCAAGCGTGTGCTCACTTTAAAAAAATGGTGGTGGCTGGGCACTGGGCTCTGGTTGGCGGCCCTGTTGGTCGTCTTGAGTGGCGTTGCTGTGACCCAAACACGTGCAACTTGGTTCGCGTTGGTTGTCGCCTTGCCGGTTATGCTGTTGATATGGATGGGTGTGCTTCATCGGCAGGGGCGGCTGCGTCTTGCCAACCGGGCAATAATTGTGACGCTAGTAGCGATAGCTCTAGTACTTATGTCCGCCGGGACACTCTTTCAAGATACGGTAGCTAAACGGCTCAATGATGAGCAACAGATTATCGATATCGTCATTGAGGGTGACTTCAGGAACGTCCCCTACAGCAGCATTGGTAATCGTGTGCTCTCCTGGGCGGCGGCGGCAGAATGGATCGCTGAGCGGCCAATTGTGGGGTGGGGCGCTGAGGGGCGATCTCTCGTCATGAAGCACACCGACTGGCTGCCGGAGCCAAGCAAGGCGTATGGCCACCTACACAACAGCCTGCTGGAACTTATCGTTTCGTATGGCGTGCTGGGTCTGGGCGTTTTCGTGGCGCTCGCCGTATGGGTGGCGCGGGGGACTTGGTTAGCTTGGCGAGCCGGTGTCATGCCGGACGATGTCGCCTTGTTCGGTGTCGGCTTCTTCGTGTTCTGGTGTATCGTGAACATGTTCGAGTCGTTCCTGTTCTTCTGGTCGGGGGTCTACCTCTACAATCTGGTGATGGGTGGCTTGGTAACGCATATCTGGCGCTGGCAGTGGCTTCAGCGCTACCCGATGAAGGACCCCATGTGACCGCATTCAATGAGCCGCAGCCCAGGAAACGGCTGCGTACCTTGGTCGTAGTGAAAAGCACAAAGATGGGGGGCATGGAACGTGTCGCGGTGAATCTTGCCGATGCCTTTGCCGACGAGGGCCACGAAAGCCATCTGCTCACCTTCGTTTCGGCCAAGCGATCCTTGCACCAGGAGAACGAAAGCGTTCAGCGGCATCGGTTACCGCTGCAGCGCTGGCAGCGCTTGACCGTTATCGGTGTTTTTGTCGAAATGTTGTCCCGCTGGTTTCTGAACCCGGTGATTCGCCGCTCGCATTTCGTGTGGACAGGCTGGCTGGGTGGTTGGCTCTTTCGCGTATGGCTAACACGCTTCGAACGCCGGTACGGCCCGGTGGATCTCATCGTGTTCCGCGGCGTGGGTACATTCGAACGGATCTGGACCTTTAACGACCCCCGGGCTCGGTTCGTGCTGGAAAACCTGATGTATCGCGGCGAGTCGGGTTGGAAGGGGAAGCTGTTCGCCTGGGTGCTGTTCCATCGCAAGCGGCTGGTGGCGGTATCGCAAGGGGTCGCGGATAACATTCGTGATGCCAGCCAGGTATTGGATTTCACGCCTGCATCGCTGTCAGTGATCCCCAACCCGTGCCCAATAGACTCGATCCGCCAAGCCATGCGTGAGGTTGAGTCGCAACTCCCCGTAGAGCCATACATCGTCAATGTGGCCCGCTTGGTGCCGGCCAAAGATCAGGCGTTGCTGCTTCGTGCCTATGCCAAGGCGCAGCCCAGGGAGCGTCTGGTGCTGGTGGGCGGCGGGCAGGAGCGCCCCCGGCTGGAAGCCCTGGCCGAAGAACTGGGGATCAGTGAGCGGGTGATCTTCGCCGGGCAGCAAGCTAACCCGTACCCTTGGATGCATCATGCGCGGCTGTTTGTGCTGAGCTCCCGTTTCGAAGGCATGGGCATCGTGTTGTTCGAAGCGCTGGCCTGCGGTACGCCCGTGCTGTCGGTGGATTGCCCGGGCGGCATTCGTGAAATCCTCAAGGGGCCTTTGGAAACATCGGTAGTGGAGCGCGATGTCGACTCGCTGGCGACAGGCATAAGCACGGCGTTGGCGGGAGAGAAGCCAGCCATTGATGAGGCTTGGCTGAACGACTTTTTGCCTAGCGTCGTTGTTGAAAAATTCGTGCGGAGCTGACTGATGGATTGGGCGACATTTCTTGATACTTGTGAGTTGGAAGTCCTCCGAGGCAAGCCCCGCTTAAGGCTGTTTCGACTCGCCAAGTGTTACTTCTTCGGAGATCCGAGCCGCCAAGCCGTGATTATGCTGCGCTGGGCCCAATACTTGGAAAGCGTCGGTTTTAGACGCAGCTTTCGTAATTCAGTAAAACAGCTGGTTAAGAACTATGGGGTACACCTTGGCTCGAGAACCCAGATCGGGCCAGGTTTACGGCTCCCGCATCCCACCTCTATTGTTATTGGCGGCCACTTGATCTTGGGTGGCGATTTACGCCTCTATCAGCAAGTCACTTTAGCGGGCCCGCCCGACGGCCATAATGGCACGATGCGGCGTGTCGGTAATAATGTAGTTATTTACCCAGGGGCTAAATTTGTGGGGTTAGGTAGTGTTGGGAGTAACGTTGTGGTTGGTGCGAATGCCGTAGTTACGCAAGCATTTGATGATAATGTTGTAATTGCAGGAGCTCCAGCACGTGTTATTCGGCGTTTAGATTGTTAACGCTTCATATGTCAAGTGTATTTTAAACTCTTTCCGGTGTAAGTTAGTGAAATTAATTCAGTCTGGTAAGTACAGTCATGTCTATTACGACGAGGCGGAAGATTGTTTCGTTAAAACTTTCCATCCTAAAATTTACGATAAATTGCGCTATGCGTTGGGAGTAAAGAACCATCCTGGTATCAATTTTCAGGTTGTAGCTAACCATCTGCAGCAAATGGGGATCGCAACCCCAGAAATCATCGAAGCGAAAAAATATCGTCTAGTGACCCGTAATGTTCATGGTGTGCCGCTGAAGCAAGAGATATTAGGTTCACATCAGTTGCAGGATCGATTCGTTGCTATTCTGGTCTCGTTATACAATCACGGCTTGCTATCGCGAGGGTTACACACAAAAAACTTCTTGGTAAGTAATCAAATCGTGGTTGCGATTGACCTTGATACTTACAAACTACCCTCACGCTTTTCTAATTACAGGAATGAATTTATAGATTGCCTGGGTCGCTCGCTGAAAGGCGACGAGGCATTTTTATTTGAGCGATTTATCAGCAAAGTGAAATGAGGGGGCTGAGGTTGGCTTGGCATGTATTTTTACCTGCCGTTACCTTTGGTCTACACTGTCAGAGATTTTGCTGATTTAGTCAGTCACTGGGCTTGGATCGCCCGCTGTTGCCGCTGCAAGGGATTGTCATGAAAGATTTTATCGCCGTGTACAATGGCTCAATGGATAAGGGGTGCTGGTTGCGATTGCGCAACTTGGCTTGGCACCTGGCTGGAGAGGGGCATCGGGTCCATCTCGTGGTGCCTGATGCCTTCACGCTACCTAAACATGCCAACATTACCCGCTTGACACTGGCACGCCCGCGTAGGCAGTGGCTGGGGCTGAACAAGGTGCTGTCAGCAGCCCACGGCGTCGTTCAGGCGCTGCGTATTGCCCGTCGGTCGAACGAGCCGGTGTGGCTGGCCTTCGATACCCATAATGGCATGAGCTTTCTGGCGGGCCGCCTGGTTCGGGCGCATAAGGTACTATTCATACGTGGCAAGGCCCGTTATCAGGGTAAGTACAACGAGCCGCTGCTTTATGGCTGGCTGATCCGTGCGCTCAATCGCAGCATCAAGCGGCGGGCTGAGGCGATCGTCTATAACAATTCGAGTGCGCGGATCTCGGATGAAAGGCTGCATCGCAAGCACGGCATCCTGTCTTACACGCTCTATAACGATTCCTCCGTCGCTCCCCAGTGTCGTTTTGCCATGGGAAAGGGTCCCTTCACCATTGGCTACTGCGGCCAGCTCTCCAAGCGCAAGAATGTCGAATTTTTGATCCAGGCGTTTATCGACATGGGAGACCCGGCTTCCCGGCTGGTTATTCAGGGTAACTGGCAGAAGTATGACTGGGCCCAGCAATATATGGATAAAGAACGCTTCCCCAATATCGAGTTTCGCGCGTGGGGCAAGGACATGAGTGGTTTCTACCGGGATATCGATCTGTTCGTGTTGCCCTCGTTATTCGACGATTTCTCCAACGCGGCATTGGATGCCATCGCCCAGGGCATCCCCGTGTTGCTGTCGAGCACCGGGGGAAGCCCCGAAATGGTCGATCACGATTCGCGCTTGTTGTTCGATCTGGAAAAGGGCGAGCGTCACTTGGCCGAGCGCTTGAGTTATGTGCGCGATCATTACCCCATGGCATGCCGCGAGGTGGAATCACTGACCGGGAAGTATCATTTCAATTGGCCGGAGGAAGTGAGCAGGATTCTTCAGGGCATCACCGATAGGCCACGTGGCGAGTCACTTGCGAAACGCAAGTCGTCACCCGAGCAGGTTTCCGCCTCGCGTGGTTCGCTCTCGTGATCGGCGCTCGCCGCTTTGTCGCTACCTTTGTTCATGCGCTCCACTGCTCGCGCAGTACACGCTCGGCATAGTCCCGATAGGCCTCGCCGCGTAGCTTATTGACTGTCAGCGAACCGGCGATGGCGTCCCATTGCTTGGCTGGCGAGCGGGGCAGGGCACGCACATGTGTGTCGATCCACACCAGTGCGTTATGTGGGGTGACGAGCAGGTTGTTGTAGTGAAGGTCGCGATGCACGTAGCCCGCCCGGGCGAGTTGCAACACCTGCCGGCAAAACTCATCGAGAAACGCCAGCCGTTCGCGCTCACGCAGGCCATCGAAATACTCCCCGCCGGGACGGGCCTCGGGCAGGTATTCCATCAATAGCAGTGATGCGTTGCGGTTGCCCGGGTTGAGGGAAATGCCCCAGCCATGGCAAGCCGGCGTGGTGAGCCCCGCCTGATGCAGGATCTGCAGGCTGCGATACTCCTTGCCGGCATCGGCCTGCAATAGCCAGCGTTTTTCCAGGTAATCCCGTGTTAGCCATTTCAGGGGCTGCTTTCGCTTGGAGAATTTGTCGGGCACCACCTTGGCGAGTACGGGATGCGACTCGGCCACGTAGAAGCGGCTGCTGGCGTGCTGTTCAAATTCTTCGGTCGTGGTGGTACTGGCCAGGCGCAGTTGGCTGGGCAAGCGCTCGGCGTGAAAGATCAGGTACCGACGGCGCCTGTCATTGAAGGGGATATCGAGCAGCTTCATGGCGGATTACAACGCCTCGAACTGGGGCAGTACGGTGTCGGCCAGGAACGCCTGGTAGTGACGCGGCTCGATACGCAACGGGGCCTGGTCCATGCGCGCGATCGCATCGGCCAGGCCTTTTTCGTTCTGGGGGTCGACAAGAAAGTCGGCAAGCTCCTGGGTCAGGATTTCACGCGGGCCGCTGGGGCAATCGACACTGACCACCGGCGTATGCAGCATCAGGGATTCGATCAGCACACGCGGCAGGCCTTCGGCATCCGAGGTCAGGATCAGTGCCTTGGCGCCTTGAATGAACGGATACGGGTTGGGTTGATACCCCATGATCGTGACGCGCGCTTCCAGGCCGAGCTCGCTGATCTGCTGGCGAATGCGTGCCTCATGATCCCCTTTGCCCAGCAGCACGAGCGGAGTCGTTA
Organism: Litchfieldella xinjiangensis; assembly: GCF_000759345.1. Taxonomy (GTDB): domain Bacteria; phylum Pseudomonadota; class Gammaproteobacteria; order Pseudomonadales; family Halomonadaceae; genus Litchfieldella_A; species Litchfieldella_A xinjiangensis. The sequence continues at coordinate 80,218 of NZ_JPZL01000004.1, read as the reverse complement.
CGCCACTGGCCTTGTAGGCGCGTAGCAACCGGTCGTGACGCTTGACCGAGGTGAACGCCCCAACGTGAAGGAGATAATCGCCTTCCGGCACCGGGGCGGGCTCCTGGGCAAGTTGTACGAAGGGCTCGCGCTGATAAGGGTTATAGATGGCGCGGATCTCGCTCGGCTCGAGGCCCACCATAGAAAGCAGGCTGTCTTTTACGCCCTGCGAGACGGCAACCACCTTGCGACCGTTGTACAGTTCGCGCTGACGGGCGAAGACGCTATCGCGCTTATCGCTGTCACGAAAGCGCGCCGAAATATCGCTCTTGATCCAGAAGTAGAGATTCGGATGTTTCAGGTGACGGGTGATGCGGTCGCACGAACATGAGAGCACCGTATCGGCCTGGAAGCGTGCCATGGCTTCTGCTATGCAACTTGCCTGCCATTTGCGTACCCACTCGCTATTCAGCGCTTTGGTGGCATTGCTGATGATTGCCAGGTTCTCGACATCCAGCCCTTCGGGGATGGTCTGCTCGATCTTGTCGCGCAAGATGAACACCTTGACCGAGTTGCCACGCTGTTGTAGCCCGTCCGCAGTATATAAGAGCGATTTCTCGGCGCCGCCGCCATAGAGATCGGAAATGACGAAGGCAATACGTTTGGCGGGCATGTCTGGCTTCCGGCGTTTATGAATGGCAACTGCGTATGATCCTTGGCCTGAAGGAAGGGGTCAAACGGCCTTCTTGTCATGAATCACGATGAGCCTCCACGGCTTGGCGATTACCGGCCTGCATATGCTCTATGCCTGTGGCAGTTTGTGTTGGGGAATGAAACGCCCGGGTAGTGCCTTGGTAGAGGTTGTGCTGAGCGAGCTTGGTCAGGGCGTATGCCAACCGTTGCTGGTGAGCGGCTTCCGCCGTACATGCCTCGGGCTGTTTCATGAGCGGATCGGTGCGCCAGCGGTAGCATGCGGCCTGTTGTGGCTCGCTAAGCGAGAACTCAAGCAAGGTATCACCGGAGATCCATCCGATACTGCCGTTGGAATAATATTCAGCGAAGCGTTCAGCGTTAGGCTGCAGTAGTGATATGCCCATGGCGTGGGGCATGTCGAGTCCTATTATGTCCAGTACTGTAGGGGCGATATCACGTTGATGGGCAACTTGGGGGATTCTTTGGGGCGTTATCAGACCTGGCGCATGCAAGGCGAAGGGGATGGTATATCGCTCCAGGGTCGACGAATCGACACGGGATGTATGGTCGGCCACCAGGACAACCATCCATGGATGCTGCCAGTCACGAGCTTCAAGCGCAGTGAGGAAATCGCCGAGTTCGTGGTCTGCCAGGTGGAGGACATTGATGGCCTGCGCGGCCGAGTCGGTTTCTTCGACCAGGCGTTTCGAACCGGGGGACAGTTGGCGGTCGTGGGTAGTGTTGGTATTTATTCCGACCAACATCGGTTCAGTCATGCTATCCATCTGGTCGATGACAAAGCGGTACAGATCTTCGTCATACACACCCCAATAGTTTTCCGGATGCGTGCGCTGTTCGATGTCATCTTTTCCATAGCTCGCCTGGAACCCCAGCCCTTGGGCGAAGGAGCCAGTACCGCTGGTGTCTTCGTGGGAACCTTGGAAAAACGCGCTTTGCCAGCCGGCATTACTGAGCTGATGCGGCAGGCAATCGTAAGGGTGCATGGCCAGTTGAGTTTGCGCGACGCTCCTGCCCAATGGGTTCTGATAGCTGCAGAATGTACTGAACATGCCCTCGGTAGTCCGCGAGCCCCCTGAAATCATGGCGTCCACACTCAACGAGTGCTCGGCAAACACGTTGAAGTTTGGCGTTACGGGCGTGCCATCTGCCAGTGGTTTTGCCACAGCGGTTGACCAGCCTTCGAGCAATACCATGACCACATTAATGGGCGCGACGGGCTGTTCTACTGCGACTGGGGTGAGCCTTGCCGGGGTGGGATAGAGTGAAGCGACCAGCTGGTTGGCTTCCTCGAGCGTCAGCCAATCCAGGTCGGGAGCCTTCAGGCTGTTATCCTTGGTTAGGCCATAAAGCGCTGCGTAGGCACCATTGAGCGCAGCAACGGCTTGTGGGGCGCTACCAATACGAAGGGCTTCATGCGGTCCTTGCGGAAGCCCAGTGGGCCCGCCCCTGACGATAAGTACGGTGGCCAGAATCACACCGAGCAAGCTCGCCTCGATTCGCCATGTACGTTGCTGTCGTGTTGCGGGAACCCACTTGATAAGCCCGACGAGCGCGGTGATGCCAAGCAGGGCAAGTACCCACGGCCAATGCGCCATCAGCATTAGTACCAGGCTGTCAGCGGATTGAGTGAGCTCAGCCGCCTCGTAGCCGATGTGGCGACCTGTTTCCTGCCAGTACAGCCAGTCTCCCAGGTGGGCACCCAACAAGATAGCCGTGGCTGGCGCTAGCCAGCCACGCCGGGGCAGGTCAGGAACGAAGCGTGCCAGGGGCCAGAGGACCAATATCGTCAACCCGGACAGAAGCGCAGCAATCGCCAGATCGAAACGCAGGCCCCACCACCAAGCCTTTGGCCATAACCCCTCGGGCACCATGACGGCGCTTGCAGCAAGGCGCAGCCCCCAGGTAAGGCCCGCAAGCACCAGAAAGTAAGAAAGCCAGGTAAGGAGTAGGGAAGGATAGGGAGAGCGTATGCGCGCCGTGGTGAGCATTTACGTACCATGATGTATGTTTTTTAGCCGGCGCATTGTACTGGTTTGTTACAAACTTGCGAAGGAATTATTACACTGGCCTGTAGCGCGCTAGTCTCAGGCCAGTAAGCTTTGCTATTTACTTTACGATTTGATCTGAATTCATAGCTAAGCATTCAATAGGCTGATCCTGCCATTGCTGCCAAGCCTGTTCCCAGCCCTGCGTATGGCTGACGTTCTCGAGAGTAACGGCTTCGGCGCAGGTACCCTCCAATTGCTTGATATACGCCCGCAGCAGGCTAGTGGGCACGATGCGATCGTCTTCCCCGGCGAAGTGGCGTTGCGGTAGTTGAGCCAGTCGATTTTGATAATCCAAAGGCTCAAGCGCAGACGCCAGCGGACGAAGACCGTGAAATTGAATCCATTGCGCGGGCATGACGTTACCGGCAAGGGTCTGTACTTGGGTTACGTCGTTGCGTTGGGCGGCCAGGAGTAGGGCCAGTGCGGCGCCACCGGAATATCCCACCAGTTCGAAGTGTGAGTTGCCCTGCTGCGACTTGATCATCGTCAGCGCGGTATCGAGACTATCGACGACGGCTTGCGAGAAGCGCCGATCGGTCCATACCTCAGGCTGGCAGCCTGACGCAGAGATGAACTGGCAAGGGCGTGCCAGGTAAACGCTGGGAGCAGGGTCGTTGAATGCCAGCTGAGCCACCAGAAGCTGGCGCGGGCTAGGGTCGAGACTCGGCTGGGTTGCTGTCGCCCAGGCACGGCCGTCGCCTTCTATGTATACCCGTAGGCGGAGGGAGCCGGCCCCTTGTCGCGGTGGACTATACACCAGCGGGTATGGGCTGTCGGTGACTACGGTGACGTGTCTGCCGTGGGATGAAGACAAGGCTTCCAAGGCGTGCTGAGAGGACTGACAGCCGCTCAGCAGGGCGAGGAGCATGCCCACGCCAAGCAGCTTCAGTCCGGCCCGCTTGCGCGGGCCGGATAGGGCCATGCTCATCAGAACTCGTAGCGCATCTTGGCGACGAAGCTATCCGCGTCGAAGTCGCTCTTGGTGACGAAGTCGTAGCTGAGGCCGAGAGAGAAGGCGCCCAAGAGGTAATCGACCCCCACGCCGGCTTCATACGTCGTGTTAGCGGGATCGGCCCCCTGAGTCACGAATGACGAGCCGCCACGCACGAACGAGGCCGTGCTGGTGGCCCGGTCGTCGGCAAAGTCATGATATGCCATGAACGTGGCCTGGGGTTCCAGTGTGCCTTGCCCGGCATCGAAGCGACCTGCAAAGCGCACGCCTGCACCCAGTTCAGCGATTTCCTGGCGCTGCTCTTCCATGCGCAGGGCAGCCGAGGAGCCGCTTTCCTGGTAGCTTTCCGTCTTCACGTGGCTGTAGCGTGCCGCGACCCGAGGCTCGACCAACAGCCCGTTCTGTACATCGAACCCATAGCCACCGAGGAGATTGAGGCCGAGAAGGCGGCTGTCGTAATCGGCTTTAGCCGTCGTGCCGGCAATGCGACGCTCGCTCTCGTTGCCGTTGAAGCCATAGGTCATGCTGGCGTCAAGGAAGTAGTTGCCCAGCTCGTGGCCGCTATACAGCGTGAACGCATGACCTTCCACTTCGGTCTGGTTGCCTGTCGCGCTGTTCACGTCGGTGTCGAGGTAGCTGTATGCCAGTCCCAGCGTGGTTTGCGGATTCGGTTTGCCGTCGGCGCCGATCGCGATACCGCGGCTGTAGGCATTGTAGCCAGGAATCCCTTGGCGCAGATCTTGAGTGGCCTCGCTATAGAGCCCCTGAACCCAGACACCGGTTTCCTGGAAGGTGTCGCCGGAGTTCATGCCTTGGCGGGCGCCGCGGGTACGGCTGCTGGTGGTATTGCTGACCAGGCCTTGGCCGGAAACGGCTGCCGAGGTTGAGCCTCCGTTGGCTTCGGGCGATAGCTGCACGGCCAGGCGAGCGACTTCGGATTCGTTGGCGTGCGCAAAGGCACGGAATACCGGGTCGTTTTCATCCAAACGGCCCATCAGCGGGGCAAAGCTGCGAATGGCGGCTTGTGCGTTGCGTGAACCCCCGTTTCTTCTGACGCTATCGGCGACCTCGTCGGAACCCTTGGCCGAGACGGTCGAGGTCACTTGGTTAGCAGTAACCGTGGTTTCCATATTCAGGAAAGGAGAGGCCAGGGTGACATCGAGGTTGTCGTTGTTAGCGCCGTTGTCGATCTGATTTGCTTGCACCAGCGTATAGGTGCGGCCTTGGGCGGTGAAGTCGGCCGCGACCGGCGTGAGGCGAATCTCGGCACCTTCGGCGAACTGCACGTTCCCGTTGACAGTCAATACAGGCGCAGCGTTGCTCTCGCCAATGAACATGCCTAGCGAAGCGCCACTATCGACCTGTACGAGCCGCGCTTGGATGCGGCTTCCGTCAAAAATGACATCGCCGCTTACGCGAACGGTGCTTTGGCCGATGCCGCTAACGCCATCTTCACCGTTGAGCAGAAGATCCCCCACGATCTTGCCCCCGCTCCACAACAAGTTGACGTCGCCGTTATAAGAGAAAATCGCAGCCTCACCACCACTGATCAGGCCGGCGCGGTGTTCGATGGTGAGCGGCTTGCCGCTGCCGATATCAGCGAAATCTTCCAGTTCGATGGCGTAACGTTCGCCTTTGATGGTGCCGGTATTGATGAGGCGAGGGTCCGCGGACTCGAAAGAGCCCAAAAAGCCGATCGATTCGGCGCCTGTCGCTTCGATGATGCCGTTATTGATCACCTGCCGAACTTGAGCTGGGCCATTTAGCGAGGTGATGTCAACCGCAGAGGCATACCGCCCGTTGGCCCTAATCTCACCGTTGTTGATGAAATCTCCGCCGAGCTGGGTACCCTCAAACAAGATACCTTGTGCCAGCTCACCGTTTGCTTCGATCAACCCGCCGCGTTCGTTACGGAAATTACCGATCGACACGTCGGCCAGATTGATGCCAACCGCTGCGGTGCGCACTCGATTGTTTTCGTCATCCCATATAGGTTCGCCCTGCGCATCGAACTCTAGCTTCGAGACGGTATCGGTCGCGCGGATGGTGCCGGAGTTGATCAAATCGCCCTTAATGATGGTAGTGCCTGCTGGGTCATGGGACATCCAGATCCCCATAGACCGTTCGCCTTCGACGGTGATGCTGCCTTTGTTGTGAACGTTGCCACCCACCTGGGTCACGGAGAGATCGAGGCCCCGAGCGCCTTCTTCGTAGATGAATTGATTACTTCCGTAGGTAACAAGCCCACCCTTCGCAGAAAGGGTGCCTTCATTGATCAGGTCACCTTCGATTATCGCCGGGTCGAGCAGCATGGCGGCCACGCCATAGCCTTCGACCGCGATGCTTCCCCGATTGATCAGGCTGCCACGGATGGTAGTCGCCACCCCGTCTTCTGAGCTGTCCAGGTCGAAGCCGCTGGCATAATCACCCGAAGACTGTATCGAAGCCTCGAGGATGAGGTTCTGCTCGAACCTGACGCCCTCGAATTCAATGGCATCGTCATTGCCGGTGTAGCTGCCGGAAACGGTGACTGCTTCACTGTATACGGTAGTTGCGCTTTCGCTGAGACCGGCATTGGTTAGTGTCAACGTTGCTGAATAGGCCGGCATGCTGACGCCTGCGACTGCCAGGGCGAGCAGGGTCTTGCGAAAATGGACTGGTGGCATTGGGTTCCCTTACGTTTTTTTAATCGACTCAGCGTTCTCGCTTCTAAGGAGACGGATTGAGCGACATGACCATACTTGGACTGAAACGCCTCGAACGGAGAGGCAATACGTTACATCGGCAGTTTCTGATAGAACTTAAGCGAAGTTAGTGGTCTTTTGGGCTCGGGGAGTCTAAGCGTTTGGATTATGCCAATAATGCTTTATGGCATGTCGCCAACCTATTTGAGCCCTTGTGGTGGGCCACGCTTTGAATGCGTATGTTAGTGTTATGTAAGAGCCAGCTAGGGTAGGGAGAACCCAGTATGACGGATTGGCTTATCGCAAACGCCAAGGCGGGCGACGGCGCCCGGGACAAGGCCTTCTGGCAAGCCCATCTCGAGGCGGTCGGCATCGACAACCTGCGTGTCGAAACGCTGGGCGACGATGCCTGGCACCGGGACGTGCAGGCGGGCGACCGCGTGATGGTGGCGGGGGGCGATGGCTCGGTGAGTGCCATGGCGGCGCTATGCATGAAGCGCAAGGCGATCCTGGGGGTGTTGCCCTCGGGCACGGCCAACGATTTCGCGCGTAACCTGGATCTCCCCGACGACCCGACCGAACTGTGCCGGGTGATCGCTTCGGGCCATACCGTGGATGTGGATGTCGCCACGTTCGACGATCATATCTTTCTCAATGTGGCGCATATCGGCCTGGGCACGCTGCCCTCTAGCGAGGCCTCGCACGAGGACAAGAAGCGCTTCGGCCGTTTCAGCTACCTGGCTCTGATGGCTCGTAGGGTAAGCAGCCAGCGGGGCTTTCATGCGCGTATTGTCTACGACGATACGGTCATTGAGGAGCGTTGGCTGTCGATTGCCGTGTCGTCGGGGGCGTTCTTCGGGGGCGGGCAGACCGTACCGCAGGCGATCATCAACGATGGTAATCTGGATATCGTGTTGGTCCGGCCCAGCTCCGTACCGCACCTGCTATTCTCGTTTGTGGCCACGCGGCTGATGGGCCATACGCCCAAGCATGACAAGTCGATCACGCACATCAAGACACCTAGCTGCCGGATTGAACTCCGTCACGAGAAAACACTCTCGGTAGATGGCGACATCCTCGGCAAGGTGCCCTCGTTTGCTGCCGCATGCCGCCATGAGGTGCTTAGAGTCGCTGCCGAAAGGGTGGTTGGAGGATAGTCTCTTGTGGCTCGTCAATTATGGAAGTACACTTGATGTGTACACGAGTCGGAGAGTGATGTGATGCAAACAGCCAATGTGAGGGAAACCCGGGAAAAGCTATCTCTCCTTCTGGATACTGTGGCGGCTGGGGAGGAAATCATCATTCTTCGCCGGGGTAAGCCGGCAGCCAGGCTAGTCGCTGCCGACAGCGATATCTCTTTCTTGGACCGCAGCAGCTTGCGGCAGGAACTGCCACCTATGGTCGGTAGCGCAGCTCAGGCGATTCGCGATCTTCGAGATGAGGAGCGCTATTAGGTGCTCTATTTCGATACAAGTGCCATTCTTCCTTATTATCGTCAGGAAGCGGACAGTGAGAATGTTCAGGTATTGCTGGATCGACAGACACGGCCGGTCCTGATCAGTCAGCTTACGCAGGTTGAGGTCGCCTCCGCTCTAGCGAGGTGGGTACGAATGGCTGAGCTAACAGAGCCCCAGGCTAATCGTATTGAAAGTGCCTTTCATGAGGATATATCGGCTGGGCGCTTTGCGGTTTGCAACGTGGATGCTGCCTATTTTCAGCGGGCAGCTCATTGGCTACTGGCTCGAAAAACGTCTCTGCGCACGCTCGATGCGTTGCACATGGCGTGCGCAGAAGCTCACCATTGTCAGCTAATCACTCTGGATGAGGCGCTACTAAGCGCATCGCGCTATTTTGGCCTCGACGTCGGGCGTCCTTAGCGAAACTTGCCCACGTTGGGATCGTCGGCGTCATAATCCTGGGTATCGTCAGGCTCGGAGCCCGGTTCGACGGTGCTGTCGCGTTCATAGGCTCGGGCGGCATCGATCGCTTCGGGTTCGGTGTCGTGACGCGATACCTCCTGCGGCGCGTTTTCTTCGGTTACGTCGACGACACGCCATCCTGATACCAGAATGACATCGTCACGTTCTTCCTTGATCGGTTCGACACGTACGGTACGGGTCATAGTTGCCTCCTTGGTCATGACGTCCTCGGCCCTCAAGATGGCAGAACGTTGGCAGATTCGCGAATGTGAGAGTGCAGCGTTTGGTTAACGGAATTCGACACAGGGAAAGGTCATGAAGGTAAGCATTGATGGCACGCTACGCGAACATCTGATTCGCGGCGTCCTGGCGGCGGGCCGTCAGGTGATGGATATCTACGAAGGTGAATACGAGATCTCCTACAAGGGGGATGCCAGCCCGCTGACCGAGGCGGACATGGCGGCGCACTGCGCGCTGGTGGCGTTGCTGAAGGAACACACCCCCGACGTGCCGATCCTGTCCGAGGAGTCGGAGGAAATCCCCTACTCCCGTCGCAAGGGATGGCGGCGGTACTGGTTGCTCGATCCGCTGGACGGTACCAAGGAGTTCATCGGCCATACGGGCGAGTTCACGATCAATGTGGCATTGATCGAGGAGGGCGTGCCGATGTTCGGGATCGTTCATGCGCCGGTGCTGGATACCACCTGGTGGGGCCAGGCGGGGGTGGGTGCATTCAAGCGTGTGGGCGGCGACGAACAGGCCATTCAGGTGCGTGCCTTGCCTGAGCCGGAGCAAGAAGCCTGGAAGGTGGTGGGCAGCCGCCGACATGGCGCGGGGGCCTTCCAGGCGTTCTGTGATGCGCTACCCAATAACGAGCGTGTCTCGATGGGCAGTTCGTTGAAGCTGTGCCTGGTTGCCGAAGGCAAGGCCGACCTGTATCCACGTCTGGCGCCGACCAGTGAATGGGATACCGCCGCAGCGCAGGCCGTGGTGACGGCAGCCGGAGGTGAGGTGCTGGAAGCGCATACGTTGCAGCCGCTGCGCTGCAACCAGAAGGAGAACCCGCTGAACCCGTGGTTTATCGTTTGTGGCCAGCGCGATGAGCGCTGGGAGCAGGCATTGGCGGATGCATTGCCGGGCTAATCATGTACAGACGCACATACAATCGCGCAGCAAATAGCTGCGCTCCTACAAAGCCAGCGACTTTGCTCACCGTTGGATAAAGACACCTAGAGTTCTGTGGGAGCGCACGGTCCGGCGTCCCGGGTTTTCTGCGCGATAGACGTGTTGCCTATGGTAGAGAAAAATCACGCAGCAAGCTGCGCTCCTACAACACCCAAGACATTGATTACCGTTGGGTATAACCACCTATAACCGCCCACCACCGATACTCACCGATGCGCCGCCATCGACCACCAGCGTCTGGCCGTTGATGAATGTGTTGCCCTCGGATAACAAATACCCCACTGCCTGGGCCACTTCGTCGGCGTCGGCGACCCGCCCCAGCGGGGTGGCGTCGGTCCATAGCTTGCGAGAAGGCGAATCGGGAATCTCGGCGGCTTCCTGCATGCCGGTGGCAACGGGGCCGGGGGCGACGGCATTCACGAGGATACCCTGCGGGGCCAGTTCCACCGCCAGGGCGCGCGTCAACGACAGGATGGCGCCCTTGCACGCGGCGTAGGCGCTACGCCCGGCGCTGGTGCGTAGGCCATGGACCGACGCCACGTTGACGATGCGTCCACTACCGTGGCCGACCATCAACCGGGCGGCGGCTTGCAGGGCCTGATAGGCGCCGATCACGTTCACGCTCAGCATGGCCTCGAGGTCGTCACGCCCCGTTTCCAGGAACGCCCCACGCCGAATGATACCGGCGGCGTTGACGAAGCCGGTCAATGTGCCCGTTTGGCACAGTGCCTGGAAAGCGCTGTCGAGACTCGCGGGCGAAGTGACATCGCAGGCGATGAAGCGATTCGATGTCAGACCCAGCGTTTTAAGTTGGGCGTTGGCGAGAGCGCGGTGGGCCTCGAGATCGAGCAGGACGACCCGATGGCCCTCACGATGCAGATGGCTGACGATGCTGGCGCCGAGTCCACCGCAGGCACCCAGCACAGCCGTGATGGACGGCATGGCGTTCCTAACGTCTAATGTACATGAGCCCGCCATTATAAGACGTTACGTCGGGAAAACACCGCGCCAAACGTCTTGGCCATAACGATAGGCATCGACACGATGCCGCTACGCAATCGGGGAGGAACGCATGCGTCATTTTTCACGCTCACTTCTGGCGACCGCCATGGCCGTAGTGATGGGGACCGGAGCACTGTCTGCCCAGGCGGAAACCCGGGTCACCTATAAATCGGCCTCGGCAGGGACGGCCTATTACCAGATGGGAGTGGAGCTCTCCGAGGCAATCAAGAACGGCACCGACGGCGAGATCGTACTGACCCTCGAGGAGAGTCAGGGCTCGGTCCAGAACGTCATGGAAGTGATGGCACGCAGCGGTAACTACGTTTTCACCACGCCGCCTGGGCTGGTCAAGCAGGCGCTGGCAGGCGAGGGCGCCTTTGCCGAGCGCAACAGCCCCAAGCTGCAGGAGATTCGTGGGCTGTTTCCAATTCCTTCCATCACCATGCACATCGTGGTGGCGGGTGACGAAGGGGTGATTGGCCTGGAGGACCTGGAAGGCAAGGAGATCCTGATTGGTCGCGGCTCGTTCGGTGCACGTGAAGCCGAGCGCTATCTCGAGCTGTTCGAACTCACTGACAAGGTCGAGGTCGCCAACGCCAATGTCGGCAGTGGCCCGGACGCGCTCAAGAACGGCCAGATCGATGGCTTCGTCACCGCAAGTTCGTTCCCCACGCCCAACGTGATCGAAACCGCCGCCAGCATGCCGGTCAGCCTGGTATCGATGACGGATGAGCAGATCGAGAAGACCGGTGCGGCGCGCCAGACCATTCCCGGCGGTACCTATGCGGGCATCGACGAGGATGTCGAGACCACCTCGCTGCCGGTGATTGCCTATACCACCGCAGCGATGGACGACGACACCGCCTACACCCTGACGCGTACCTTCTGGGAGCGTCGCGAGGTCATGGCAGAAGAATCCCCCTGGTGGGGTGGCATCACCCCAGACATGGTCGGCAACATTGCCGGTACCCTGCATCCGGGCGCGGTGCGCTACTACGAGGAAGCAGGCATCGAGGTGCCTGAATCCGAGTAATCGTTCGCGTAATGCGGTAAGCTTTTCGCCTTGTCCAATGCCCTGCGTTTACGCGGGGCATTCTTTCGTCAGAAGAAGCGAATGCAATGTCGACACCTGCCATGCCTGCCTCCGATCCGATATCGACCGAAACGACAGCTGATGCCTCCTCGCGACCGGCGCTGGGGTGGATTGCCCTGGGGGCGGTGTCGGTCGCCTTTCACCTTGGGTTGATCTTTTACGGGCTGGCCCCGGCCCTGGTGAGCCGGCCGATACACATGGCGCTAGCCTTGCCCTGGATCCTGGTATTCGTTGCCAAGACGCCCTGGCAGCGCGCCAGCGGCTGGGTGCTGACGCTGCTGGGTGTCGCCGCCTGCGGGTACATCGCGTTCAATGAGGAAGCGCTGGCGTATCAGTACGGGTTCATCGATAACGCCTGGCAGATGGCGATCGGCGCGTTCCTGATTCTGCTGGCACTGGAAGCGGCGCGCCGCGCCATCGGCTGGCCATTGCCCCTGGTCGCGGCCGTGGCGCTTCTGTATGGCATGCTCGGCCAATACATTCCTGGCGAATTCGGCCATCCCGGCCTGCCGTTGCAGAGTTTTGTGGGCACCCTGACGATCGCCGAAGGCGGTCTGTGGGGCTCGCTGACAGGCGTCAGTGTCGGCGTGGTGGCAATCTTCGTGATCTTCGGCGCCATGCTCAATGCCGGCGAGGCGGGCAAGGGCTTCATGAACATGGCCAGTGCCGTGGCGGGTCGCCTGACCGGCGGGGCGGCCAAGGTATCGGTGATCTCTTCGGCGCTGATGGGGTCGATTTCCGGTTCGGCTTCGGCCAATGTGGCGTCGACCGGCGCGATTACCATCCCCAGTATGGTGCGCCTGGGGTATCCCCGTTCCCTGGCGGGGGCGGTGGAAGCGGTGGCCTCCTCCGGTGGGCAGATCATGCCGCCGTTGATGGGGGCGGGGGCGTTCGTCATGGTCGAACTGACCGGCACGCCTTATACGCAGATCATGGCGGCAGCGCTGCTACCCTCGATCCTGTATTTCCTGACGGTATGGGTCGGTATCAACGCCTACGCCACACGCCACGACCTGCGTCCGGTCTCGGCCGAGGAGCAGCCCAGCCGGCGCGAGGTGTTGGTGACGTCGGTATTCTTTGCCGTGCCCTTTGCGGTGTTGCTCGAGCGGATCTTTGTCGGTGGCTACACACCCCAATATGCCGCCAGCATCGCCACCTTCGTCGGGGCGGCGCTGTTGCTGTTCGATGTCAGGCTCACGTTTTCGTTGGGCGGTTTCCGTGACAGGTTGGCCGAGGCGCTGGTCACCGCCGGCAAGCAGGTCGCGATCATCGGCGCAATCATCATCTGTGCCTCGTTGGTGATCGGCGTGCTGGCCATGACCGGGCTGGGTGTGAAGATCACCTCCGGCATCCTGTCACTGTCGCAGGAAGCGTTGTGGCCTGCGCTGCTGCTCACAGCCCTGGCCTGTTTGGTGCTCGGCATGGAAGTGCCCACCACGGCCGCGTATGTGATCTGTGTGTCGGTGGCCGGGCCGGCATTGACGGCCCTGGGCCTGGAGCCGTTGCTCGCCCACCTGTTCGTGTTCTGGTATGCGCTGCTGTCGACGATCACGCCTCCGGTGTGTGGCGGCGTGTTCATCGCCGCGGGTATGGTGGGCGAAAGCTGGCTCAAGGTCGCGATCAAGGCCATGGCGCTGGGCATCGGGCTGTACATCATTCCACTGGCGATGGTGGCCAACCCCGACGTGATCCGATTGGCCTCCAATCCCATTGGCTCGCTGGTGGATGGGCTGCAAATTGGCCTCGGTCTGGTGGCGATCTCCTACGGCGTGATTGCCCGCCGTGCCGCGTGGCTGCGCGTCGTGCTGGTAGTAGTCGGAGCCGCGGTAATTTTTGCGCCGTGGTAGAGAACAGACACCGAAGCGTCTGTAGTGGTGCAGTTTACTACGCGAGAGTAAGCCCATGCCGACGCGCCTGCAATCGCGCGGCGAAAGCTGGGACGCCGGATCGTACGCTCTTACAGGATGAAACAACGCTGATATTGTAGGAGCGCAGTTCTACTGCGCGAGGGGTTGGTTCAATGCGGGCGCCTCTACAATCGCGCAGAAAATCTGCGCTCCTACAGTAGCCTGGTGTCTATACCCAACGTTAGCCGATGTCTCCGATGTTGTAGAAGCGCACGGTCCGGCGATCCGGATTTTTCTGCGCGAGGTCATAACGGCCATGCCAGCACTGATACCGGTTTACTCTGAACCGGCTTGCTAAAGCCAAACCGCATTCCAGTACGGGTACGCCCCGATATCCGTGACCAACCCCGCCCGCAGCGGGTTGGCGACGATATACCTCGCAATGGTGCGGATATCCTCTTCTCTTCGGATGGTCCGGTCGTGATAGCCGCGTTGCCATATCGACTGGCCCACGGCCAGCGTCACCTTCGATTTATATATCCGCACGATGTGCGCCAGGTCATGGTTCGCCTTGAGCAACCAGTGAACATGATCCGGCATGACGACGAAGCTCAGGGTCTCGGCCAGGGGGAGCAGAGAAGGTGTATAGAATTGGCGGCAGGCAGCTTGTGCGTGTAGGGGCTCAAGGAACCAGGGGTGCCGTTTCTCGGTGACCATGGTGATGAGGTAGTGATGATTCGGGAGCGAGACCCGCCCCTTGCGCAAGGTGTGGCCCTTGTAGGTCATTTGGCGTCCATGCCAGCGTTGGATGCATTCAGTATTATCTAATGTTAGGTGCATGCCAATGGGGGAAGTGGTGTCTGGGGTGCAAGTTCAGGCGTACCGATGCCGGAGGAAGAGTGGCTCATTCATCGCGCAGTTTCATACTGTAGGAGCGCAGTTTTACTGCGCGAGGGGTTGTTCATTGCCGGCGCGCCTGCAACCGCACAGCGAAAGCTGCACTCCTTAAACCCAGGCCGCCTTATCGTTAGGTTAAGTCATCCATGCCATTGTAGGAGCGCAGTTTTACTGCGCGAGGGGTTGTTTAATGGCCTCTGCAATCGCGCAGAGAATCTGCGCTCCTACACAAACCAGTGGTCTATTCGAAATGGTTAATGCCCTTATGGTTGGCGCTTCTGCAATCGCACAGCGAAGCCGGGACGCCGGACCGTGCGCTCCTACAGTATGAAACGATGCTGATTTTGTAGGAGCGCAGTTTTACTGCGCGAGGGGTTGTTCATTGCCGGCGCGCCTGCAACCGCACAGCGAAAGCTGCACTCCTTAAACCCAGGCCGCCTTATCGTTAGGTTAAGCCATCCATGCCATTGTAGGAGCGCAGTTTTACTGCGCGAGGGGTTGTTCAATGGCCTCTGCAATCGCGCAGAGAATCTGCGCTCCTACACAAACCAGCGATCTATTCGAAATGGTTAATGCTCTTATGGTTGGCGCCTCTGCAATCGCGCAGAGAATCTGCGCTCCTACACAAACCAGTGGTCTATTCGAAGTGGTTAATGCCCTTATGGTTGGCACGCCTGCAATCGCACGGCCAAACCGGATCGCCGGACCGTGCTCCTAAATCAATAGTCCAACAACTGCATGATCGGTGCGTCCGGCCACAGGATGGGGTCGTTGGAGAGCCGTGTGGTGGCGAACACGACCCAAGTATCCAGGGCAGGGCCGAGGTCGAGGTCCACCCGCAAGACGTCGGGGTATTGGTGGGCAACGTCCAGGGCGGTGATGCCGGAGTCGTAGTGGCCGGCGAGCAGGCCTTCGGCGACCTTGACGGTGGTAGCCTCCTCGACCAGGGTCGGCCAGGCGGAGAGGTCGGTGTAGTAACGCGTCGCCGGTTGTATACCGATGCTCTGTGGGGTGTCGACATCGCGGCGAGTGAGGATACCCAGTGGCTTGCTGGGGGCGATGAAACTGTCGACGGGAAAGGCGCGGTGCATGTAGCGCCCCACGCAATCGCTATGTGTCGGGTGTGCCGTCACTTGCATGACGAAGTCGACCTTGCCTTGGGTCAGCGCGTTGAAGGCGGCTTCGAAGGTATCGAATAGGTGTATCCGGGCGTTGTACTGACCGCGCGCCTGCAGGTACTGGCTCAGGACCAGCGCGTGGTTGCTGCCTGCCGGGCCGAGTGTGGCGAAGTTCATAAGCGGTTCACCCCGTATCGTGTCTATACCTCATAGTATGCGATACCCGGCCAGGCGGTATGCTTCGTTTTGAAGCGTGTGTCGGTGTGGGAGGGTGACGGACGGTTGCTTACAGCACGTGTCGGTAATCTCTTACAACGACGGATAACCTAGATTACATACGCAGAGCCACTGAGCTGCCAGACTACACACATCGAGCAACGGAGTGCTCAACAGGGAAGACCGAGTCAGGAAGACTCACGAACCAAGGATGCTCGGGCAGGATGCCCAGAGAAGGCAGAACGGAAGCGTAGATGAGGGCTCGGCCATTGGCCGGGCCCTTTTTGCGTGGCTGTGGCTCTACCACCGTTCGGCCCGACGACACTGGCGCTGGATGTGCTGTCGCTGCTGCTGCAACCGCCCCCACCCCTTATCGCTGAGCCCCGCTTCCTGCAGCGCCGCCTTGAGTGTCGATGAGCGAGCCGCTTCAGCGAGCGTGCCGGCAATGTATTTGATCTGACGCTTCACATACGGGTAGCTGAAGCGACACGCTTTCGAGAAGGCTTGCCAATCTCGGGGCAAAAGCTGTATCGAATTGTATTGCTGGCCTATCGAAAAGGCGAGATCCGGATGGTAGCCAAGCACGATGGTACCCACGAGATCGTAGGCGGGAGCGATTTGCCAGCGTCCCCGTTCATCCTGCACCAGTGAAATATTCTTGGCGTGGCCATCGCTATTACCGGCCAGGACATTGAATAGCTGCCAGTGCAATAGCTGTTGAATCGATCTCGCCGCGGGTTTGCAGGCGTCACGTACGGTTTGCACGATCGTGCCGAAATCGGGCCCGCCGAAGGCCTGGTACTTACGACTGCGCGGGATTCCCTGCGCCTGGCACAGGTCCTCCTGATGTATCCGTTCTATTTGTGTTGAGCCTATGCCGCGACGATCATAGCGCTCTACGATGAGATAGGGATGCCGTTCTGCGTAGCCGATGCGACAAGGGGGGCAGGGTAGCCCGGTGAGCCGAGCCAGCGTGTTGAGATAGAGCTCGTTAAGGATAACCTGCTCACGCCCAGCGACGGCAAACTTGAGGATATGTGTAGAGGGCGCTTGGCTGGTGGGTATATAGACACGGTCTTGGTCGAGGAATACGGGAATCTTGTCCTGGGCGCCGGCCAGGGATAGGCGCGGTCGCGTGTCCGGCAGTTCATCTGCCATGATCGCGTAGCGATCCTTGAACGCGGCCCAATGGCTCAAGCGGCCAGCGTCGAGTTCCCGATAGGCGGCGGCTGCCGAGGTATGTTCCGGTTTGGCAGGGCGTTCATCCAGCGGCAGGATACTTAGCGCGCCTGCGCAGTCACCACCGATGGCAGCCAACAGGGTGAAATCGTCATCGGGTAACCCCAGCCGCTTGATCAAGGCATCACGGGCTTGCTCCTCGGGCAGAAGATTGCCGAACCAATGGTGTGCAGTCAGCGTTTCGGGCTCCCAGGCCTTGCGCGTGAGAGGCAGGCTATGGGATATGGGGCGCCCCTGCGCTTGCCAGTCGCTATCGTACTCGAAGCCGATCAGACGCTCGTCGCTTCCTCGCCATAGGGTGCCGACCCGCGATGAGCCCTGCCAGACGCCCAAGGCAGTTGGGCTATCCGTTGTCATGAGGATTCATCCGACTCGCTGGGGTGGGCGCTAAGTTCGATCCCCAGCGTGTCGAGGACTAGCAGCACACGCCCCAGCCCGCAGCTCTCCCGTCCGTTCTCGAGTTCGCTGAGAAAGCGGATGCTCAGTCCGCATAGGCCGGCCATCATTTCCAGGGTCAGGCCTTGTTGCTTTCTTGCCGTACGGATGAGGCGACCGAGCTGGTCGGTTGTGTGTATGGCGATGGCCTGTGTCATTGGTCAACATTCTTTTCCCGATAGGGAAAAGATACACGTATCCGATGCGCTTTTCTACAATTTATCCCGATCGGGAAAACAACCAGCGAAATGGCACTGACCGTACGTTTTTATCCCGACCGGGAAATAACGAGCGTCAGGCCACGTTAACCAGGTGGTTACTGTAGCGCTCGGCTGACATACTGTTCGCCATTCATGATCTGGCGAATGGCAGGGGGAATCTCGTCGGGATTGCCTTTGAGGATATAGCCCTTGGCACCTGCGTTGAGGGCCTGCTCGGCGTAGTGGCGTTCGCCGTGCCCAGAGAGGATGGCGCAGGGAATATCGGGGTAGCGTTCACGAAGCGAGCTCACCAGTTCCAGGCCGCTGATGCCGGGCAACGAGAGGTCGACCAGTACCAGGTCAGGGGTGATGGCAGGCAAGCGTTCCAGTGCCTTTTCGCCGGAGTCCGCTGTCTCGCAAACGGCCAGGTCGCCTTCCTGGTTGATGAACTCCTGCAACATGGCGAGCATGTACGCGTGATCCTCGACAAGGAAAATACGTGCTGTGTCGGTATCCTTACCCATGGTACGTTCCTTCGGTTGAGGGTGAGGGAAGCAATCCCTCAAGCATTAGTATGACATCGTTCCGACGGCACCCGAATGAGTATAGAAGTCCCATCGCCGGGCACCGAATGGATTTCCATCGCACCGCCGAACAAGGAAAGCCGTTCGCGGGATGAAATGAGCCCAAACCCCGGCGCTTCGTCCTGCTCTGCCTGCATAATCTTCTGATCGAAGCCACGCCCATGGTCGATGACGCGGACCAGTATCTCCGTATCGTTCTGGTCGAGCTCGATCTCGGCGTGATCGACGCCGGCATGCTTCTTGATGTTGAACAACAATTCGCGCACCGTCTGGAACAGCAGGACGCGTAGGTCTTCGTTGGGCATGTATGGCGCACGTCGGGTATGCAGGGAAACCTTCAGTGCATGTAATTGATACATCTGCCGCTGCAGCCATTCCAGCGATTCGGCCAGCCCTTCGGTCTTGAGGATCGGTGGGCTCAGGTCCACCGTGAGTTGCCGTGTCATTTCGATGGCTTCTGCCAACCAGCTTTGCGTATCCACCACCATCGTGGTCAGTGTCTGGTCACCAGCGGCAAGTTTCTCCTGAAGCATACGCATCTTCATCTGTATGCCATATAGCAATTGTTGAAGATCGTCGTGCAGGATTTGCGAGACCCGTCGCCGCTCTTCCTGCTCCGCCATGGTCAGGCGAGAGGCGAGGTCGCGTACTTGCGCGGTACGTTCCTCGACGCGTACCTCGAGGGTTTCGTTCATGTCCTTGAGCGCACGCTCGGCGAGCTTCTGCTCGTTGATATCCATGTTCATGCCGACCCAGCTACGAATCTCGCCGTCTGGGCCTCGCAGCGCTCTGGCGCGGACATCCGTCCAACGATACCGGCCACTGGGCGCATGAAAGACACGGAATACAGTCTGAAAGGGTGCGCCCGACTCGACGCATCGATGCCACTGCACTCTGGCATGGTCACGGTCATCGGGATGAACCGCATCGAGCCATCCCGCGCCGCAAAACTGGGCGAAGCTCTGGCCGGTAAACTCTTGCCAGGAGCGCGAACCCTCCACGACGACCCCGTCGGCATCCGTGGTCCAGATGATCTGAGCCGAGGTATCTACCAGGACGCGAAAGCGCTCTTCGCTTTCGAGTAATTGATCCTCGTGGCGCTTGTGCTTGGTAATATCCACGAACGTGATGACTACACCACTGATGTCACCCTCGGTGCTGCAGTATGGGCGCACCCTTGCCAGGTGCCAGCGGCCCGCGCCATTGTGTATTTCGCGGTCGATGGGTATTTGATGCTGTAATACGCGATTGGCATCGTCAGATAAGGATGCGCAACCGAAACGATGAGAGACCGCTGAGAGTGGTCGCCCTCGATCCGCGGCGTGAATGTCGAATAGCGTCACGATCTGGGGGGTAAAGCGAAGGATACGCAGGTCGCTATCCAGAAAAAGGGTAGCAATATCGGTGGCTGTCAGCAGCGTATGCAAGGCGCTAGAGAACTGGCCGAGTTCCGTCGTTTCGCCACGTTCGCTGAAGAAGGTCTTGAGAACGGTATGTTCATCGGCCGAGGCGCCGATGCTCACGTCGGTCGAATGCTCTCCTCGCGATGCGCTCTGCCGTTCCGCTTCACCCCGTTCGTTCTGTTGCATTCGATCCTACCTGTTCCTGTATGGCTGAGATAGCAATCGCCCAGCCGATAATCCTGTGGCATCGGGACACAAAAAGCCACCAGACAGGAACAAACGCCATAATCAGGAGCATTCAGCCAGGGCCGCTTCAAGCGCCGCCAGGCGCCCAGGCTTGAGCGCCTCTTCCACGGCGGTGATACGCAATATATGGCCCAGGTTCGGGCTGGGCGGGCGGTTGATCAGGCTACCTGCGTCGAGCAGGTCGGCGTGGATGCTGGCCGCCAGTTCGCTGCTGGGCATGCGCAGGGCGATGAAATTGGTGCCGCTGGGCAACACGTCGGCGCCCAGGCTGCCGAGATGCTCGGCGAGCCGCTCACGCCGGGCATGTACCGCCTGGATGTGCTGGCGCGTCTCCTCGGGATGATCGAGCACGACTTCGGCGGCGGCCAGGGTCAGGGTCGAGACGGCATAATGGATGCGCGCCTTCATCATCATTTCGATGGTTTGGGGCTCGGCGATGGCGTAGCCGATGCGCATGCCGGCCATGCCATGCGCCTTCGACAGGGTGCGCAGGCGGATCACGCCGGGCAACACCTCGGCGGCAAACGGCGAGTCGGCATCCTGGCGGAAATCGTGGTAGGCCTCATCGAGCAACAACCAGCATTCCTCGGGGAGCCGGGCGCGCAGGTCGAGCACGGCGTCGTCATCGTGGACATGCCCGGTGGGGTTGTCGGGGTTGGCCAGGTAGACGACGCGGGCCTCGGTCTCATGGGCGGCGGTGATCAGCGCCTCGAGATCCGGCGCCAGCCGCCCGGGGCCTTCATTGTATTCGACCTCGATGCGCTCACAACCGTGGCTTTCGGCGAAGTAACCAAAGGTGGGGTAGGTACCGCGGCTTTCCACCACGGTGCACCCGGGCGTGGTAACGGTGCGAACCACCAGCGCCAGCAGGCTATCCGCGCCCGCATCGACAAGCAGCGAGTCGAGCGGTGTGCCGAGCTGCGCCGACACGCGCTGGCGAACGCCCAAGGCTTCGGAATCCCCATAGCAGTACGCATGTTCGACCATGGCATCGCCGAAATGCGCCCGCAACGCGGCATGGGGCATATCGAGCCCCTCGTTGGAGCCGAGCCGATAGGGGATCTCCCGGCCCAGGCGGCGCTCGAGCACCTTGATACCGGGGAAGGGATTCTGTGGCCCGTGGCCTTTCAGGTGATCGGGAAAGCGGGGCATGTCGTCTCCAGTCGGCGCGTTCAGTCGCTGTTCAGTGGCTTAGTTCGGGGTAAGTTGATAAGTGATCCAGTCGGTGCGTGTAGCCAGTCGATCGTAGACGGCACGCGCCCGGTAATTGTCGTCCTTGGTGATCCAGCGCACGAAGGGCCAGCCGTGCTGCTTGGCTTCCGTCTTGAGCGCATCGAACATGGCGTCTACGGCGCCACTGCCTCGCTGGCTGGGGTCGACATACAGATCGTCGAGAAAACCGACCTTGGCACCCCGCAAGGGCGACGGCATGGCGCGAAAGTGCATCAGGCCGATGGCACTGCCGTCATCGCTGCAGGCCAGCAGGCCATAAAATTCCATCGTCGTATCCTGAATCCACGACCACACCGTGTCGAGCGTCTCGTCGGCCATCGGCATGCCATAGAACTCGGCGTAGCCTCGGTACAACCGTTCCCAATCGGGCCGGTCGGCGTCGCTGGGTGTCTTGAGGGTGACGGTCATGCGGGTTGCTCCTGGCGGTCGGAAGAGGGGGCTAACACCTTATATCGATTGAGCAGTCCCTTGGGATCGAGCGCCCGCTTCAGGGTATGCATCAACGCGATCTCCTGAGGGCTCCGGCACAGGGCGAGATAGTCCCGCTTCTCGAGGCCGATGCCATGCTCTGCCGACACCGAGCCGCCCAGGGCGGAAAGTGGAGCGTATACCAAACGCTCGACGGTCTGGCGAGTCTCGGCGTCTTCGTTGCCGGCGTGTATCGATAGATGCAGGTTGCCATCGCCAATGTGGCCGAACACGACCAGGCGACTATCAGGATACGCAGTAGCAAGGTCGCGTTCGAGCGTCTCGACGTAATCCGGCATGCTGCCGATGGGCAGGCTGACATCGAAGGCGAACAGCGGGTTCAGCGCCTGGATCAGCCCCTCGATATCTTCACGTATCGCCCATAAGGCCTGGCGCTGCGCACCTGAGTGGGCCATCACTGCATCTGATACCCAGCCCGCCTCGAAGGCGGATTCCAGCGCGGTGTTGAATAGCGCTTCATCATGGGGCTGATCGATGCCCTGGGCCTCGACGAGCAGATAGTAGGGCGAGTCGGTGGGCAACGGTGGGGTGTGACGGCCGAGCTCTTCGGTCAAAAGACGATAGTGCGACTGCCACATGACCTCGAAGGCGGTGAGGTTGGCGCCCAGCTGCTGCCGCAAGCCATTGAGGATATTTGTGAGCGCCTCGAAGCCTGGCACGGCCAGCAACGCTGTGTTCTCGCTGAGCGTAGGGCGCTGGAGGCGCAGCACGGCACGCGTCACGATACCCAGGGTGCCTTCGCTGCCGATGAAGAGCTGCTTGAGGTCGTAGCCGGCATTGTTCTTGAGCATGCGATTGAGCGAACTGATCACGGTGCCATCGGCGAGCACCGCCTCCAGGCCGAGCACATGCTGGCGCATCATGCCGTAGCGGATCACCCGGTTGCCGCCGGCATTGGTCGAGATATTGCCGCCAATGGTGCACGACCCCCGGGCGCCGAGATCCAGCGGAAAATGCCAGCCCTGTGCCGCGGCTGCGTGCTGTACGGTTTCCAGCGGTGCCCCGGCCTGGACCGTCAGCGTACCGTCCAACGGATCCAGCGCTTCCACGGCCGTCATGCGCTCCAGCGAGATCACCAGTTCGTCGGGCTCAGCCTGACCCCCATGAACCAGCCCCGTCATGCCGCTCTGGGTGACGACGGGCTGGCCGGCCGCGTGGCAACAGCGCATCACGGCCGCGAGTTGCTGGGTATCGGCCGGGCGCACGATGGCCGCGGCGCGGCAGGGGGCACCGCTCAACCAGTCGTTGATGCGCTGGCTGACGGCCTCATCACGGATCACCCCGTTAGGGCCGACGATGGCCTGGATCTCGGTCAATAAGGCGTCCATCGGCGTCCTTTTCATACAGCAGCAGCGACGTGGGCGCGGCCGGGGATCGCGTCGAGCAATTCACGGGTATAGGCTTCCTGGGGCGAGAGGAAGACCTCCTGAGCCGTGCCCTGTTCGACGATACGGCCATGTTGCATGACGATGATGCGATCGCAGACCTGGGCGGCCACGCGCAGGTCATGAGTGATGAACAGGAGCGACAGCGAGAGCTTCTGCTTGAGATCCTCGAGCAGTTCGAGGATCTGGGCCTGGATCGAGACGTCCAGTGCCGACACCGCCTCATCGGCGACGATCAATTCGGGCTTGAGCGCCAGGGCGCGGGCGATACCGATGCGCTGGCGCTGGCCCCCCGAGAACTCGTGGGGAAAGCGTTCGGCAGACGCAGCACCGAGACCCACCAGGTCGAGCAGGTCGCCGGCCTGCTGGAGCGCCTCCTTACGGGGGACACCATTGGCGATCGGCCCCTGGGCAATGGCCAGGCCGACTCGGGTACGCGGGTTCAGCGAGGCGTAGGGGTCCTGAAACACCATCTGCACACGCTTGCGTTCGCGGCGCAGGGCATCGCCCTTGAGAGCACCCAGGTTGACGCCATCGAGCAGCAGTTCCCCATCGTCTGGTCGTTCCAGACGCACCACACAGCGGCCCAGGGTCGACTTGCCGGAACCGGATTCACCCACGATGCCCACGGTCTCGCCGCGGTCGAGCGTGAACGACACGTCATTCAGTGCAACAACCTCTCGCGAGGGCTTGAACAGCCCGCCCCGCGAGCGGAACACCTTGTTGAGCTGGCGCACCTCGAGCAACGGGGCCGGCTCACGGGCGTCACGTGTGGGCGGTACGGCATTGCTGGGAATGGCGTTGATGAGCGATCGGGTATATTCGTGTTGCGGGTTGTCCAGTACGTTGTGAGCCAGCCCCAACTCGACGACCTTGCCCAGCCGCATGACGCAGACGCGGGTGGCGATCTCGGCGACCACGCCGAAGTCATGGGTGATGAACATCACCGCCATGTTGCGGCGCTTCTGCAGGTCGCGAATCAATTCTAGGATCTGAGCCTGGGTGGTCACATCCAGCGCCGTGGTGGGCTCGTCGGCGATCAGCAGTTCAGGCTCCAGTGCTAGTGCCATGGCAATCATCACACGCTGGCGTTGCCCGCCGGAAAGCTCGAACGGGTAGGCACGAATCGCTTTCTCGGGCTGCGGAATGCCTACCTCCTCGAGCAGCGCCAAGGCGCGTTGCTGGCGCTCCTTGGCGTTATACAACCCGTGGGCCTCGAAGACTTCGGCGATCTGGTCACCGGCCCGCATCAGCGGGTTCAGGGCCGTCATCGGCTCCTGGAAGATCATGCCAATGCGCAGGCCCCGCAGTTCCCGATGGCGTTTCTCATCGAGTTTCAACAGGTCCTCGCCGTGAAACAGGATCTCGCCATCGGTAGGTCGAACGCCCTTGGGCAGGAGGCCCATGACCGCGTTGGCGGCCATCGACTTGCCGGAGCCGGACTCACCGACCACGCACATGATCTCGCCTTTGGCGACATCGTAGGTGACGCTTTCGGCCGCATAGGAGCGGTCGGCGCCCTTGGGCAGCGCCAGGGTCAGGTTGCGAATGCTCAGTACGGTATCGGTCATGGCTTTTCTGCCTCCTACTGGCGTTCGCGGGCGAGCTTGGGGTTCAGGGCGTCATCGAGCCCTTCGCCGACAAGATTCAGGGCCAGCACGGTGAGCAGGATCGCCATGCCCGGGAAGAAGCTCAGCCACCAGGCCTGACGGATCACGGTGCGCGCCGCACCGATCATGTAGCCCCAAGACATGACGTTGGGATCGCCCAGCCCCAGGAACGACAGCGCCGATTCCAGCAGGATCGCCGTGGCCACCATCAGCGAGGCCAGCACGATGATCGGCGACAGGGTATTGGGCAGGATCTGCTTGAGAATGATCGTGGCATTGCCTTGGCCGACCAGCCGGGCCGCTTCGACGTATTCACGATTGCGCAGCGACATGAACTCGGCGCGTACCAGGCGTGCCACCGGCGGCCAACTGACGATGGCGATGGCCAGCACGATGGAGGTCACGCTGGGCTGCATGATGGCGACCAGCACAATGGCCAGCGCAAAGTTCGGAATGGTCTGGAAGAACTCGGTAAAGCGCATCAGGGCATCGTCGACCAGGCCGCCGTAGTAACCGGCGATGGCGCCCAGCGGCACGCCGATGATCAGTGCCACGCTGGTCGACACGAGGCCGATCAGCAGCGACACCCAGGCGCCGTGCATCAGCCCCGCGGCAACGTTGCGGCCCATGGTATCGGTACCCAGCGCGAAGCCGTCGACTTCAAAAGGGGCCAGGAAAGGGCGCTGAACCATGCGCCAGGGCGACTCGGGAAACAGGAACGGCGCGAGTATCGCCATGGCAATGATCGCGATCAGGATGATCAGGCCGATCAGCGCGCCACGGTTTTGTGCAAAGCGTGCGAAAAAGCTCATGAGGCCCCCTTGATGCGCGGATCGGCGAGGCGATAGACGAGGTCGGTGAAGATGTTGAACACGATCACCAAAGCGGCCGAGAAGAAGAAGATGCCGAGCAGCAGGTTGTAGTCACGTTGCATCAGCGCCTCGTACATCAAGCGCCCGATCCCCGGCCAGGCGAACACGGTTTCGGTGAGGATGGCGCCGCCTACCATCTGCCCCGCTTGCAGGCCGGCCAGGGTGATGATCGGCAGCAGGGCGTTGCGCAGGATATGGCGACGCTGAATCACACGGTCCTTGAGCCCCTTGGCCCGCGCCGTCTTGACGTAGTCCTGTTGGCTGGCCTCGAGCATCGAGGCACGGGTCATGCGCGTATAGATGGCCATGAAGAACAGCGCCAGGGTGGATGCCGGCAGGATGAGGTGGTTGAGGACATCCAGCACATGGGCCCAACCGGTGTAGTGCGCGCCCACGGTGAACATGCCGTAGGCGGGCAACCAGTCGAGATAGACCGAGAACAGCAGCACGGCCATGAGCGCGACCCAGAACAGCGGGGTGGCGTAGAAGACCAGGGCCAGCGCCATGATCAGCGAGCCCGAGACTTTCTTGACCCGAGCCGCCGCCATCGAGCCGGCGAATATACCCAGGGCCAGCGAGAGCACGAAGGCGGTACCGGTCAGCAGTAGCGTGGCGGGGAGACGCGCGAGAATCAGATCGAGCACCGGCATTTGCTGTCGGTAGGAGTAGCCGAAATCCAGCGTGGCGATGCCTGACACGTAGCGCCATAGCTGAACGTACAACGGCTGGTCGAGCCCGAACTGTTCGCGCAACTGGCGCAGAAACTCTTGATCCGTGGCGCCGGCTTCGCCGGCCAGGATGGCGGCGGGATCCCCGGGGGCCATCTGGATCAGGAAGAAATTGAATACGATGATCATGAACAGCACGATCACGGCCTTGAATAGCCGCATCGCGATCAGGCGAGCGTAAACCATGCTTTATACCTCGAAACCCAGCCAGGTATACGAAGGGGCGCGATGCGCCCCTTCGTAACGGATCACTCTTCGATCCAGGCGTCCTTGAAGCCGTCGTTGACGCCGACCCCGGAGGTCACCAGGTTCTTGACGTTGCAACGATAAATGGTGGGGAAGCCGAGTTCGAGCAGCCAGCCCACGGGGACGTCCTCGTGAAGGATTTCCTGGACCTCGTGATAGAGCTCCTCGCGCTTCTCCTCGGGAAAGGCCGTGGCCGCTTCGTTGAACAGCTCGTCGACACGCTCGTTTTCATAGCCTTCGACGTTGTTCCATGGCGAGCCTTTCTCGATATTGTCGGAAAGGTAGGTTCGTGAAATCCCCAATGCCGGGTCGCCGTACTGATAGAGGTAGGTGAACGCCAGGTCGTAATCCCATTCGCCCAGGCGCTGATTCCAGCCGCCCACGTCGGTGGACTCGGTGCGTACGTTGATGCCCACTTCGGAGAGGTTCTGTTGGACGGCTTCCGCCCAGCGGGTCCAGGTCTCGCCGTAGGGCAGGGGCAGCAGCGTGACCTCCTCGCCGTCGTAGCCCATCTCGTCGAGCAGTTCACGCGCCTTTTCGGGATCGTGATCGTAGGGCTCGAGGTCTTCGTTCTGGAACCTGGCGTTGGAACCGAAGGCCGATAGCGGCACTTCACCCAGGCCGTTCCACAGCACGTCGCGGGCGAACTCGCGATTCATGGCATACATGACCGCCTGACGGAAACGCTTGTCAGCCGTGGGCCCTTCGCGGTTGTTCATCCACAGCATGGCGAAGGGGCTGAAATACTCATGACCTTCCTGGGTGATGCAGGTGTTTTCCATCTCGGACAGACGCGGCACATCGAAATTCTCGACCGTGCCGTAGGGCAGTACATCGACCGTGCCGTTCTCGTATGCCACGGCGCGGGACGCGCCATCGGGAATGATGTGCCAGTTCACGCCATCGAGGTAGGGCAGTCCCTCTTCGTAATAGTCCTCGTTCTTGACCAGCTCGATGACCGTGCCGCGGTCCCAGTTCTCGAACTTGAACGGCCCGGTGCCGATGGGGTGGTTGTTGGCTTCGTTGTTGCGGAAATCGGTGCCCTCGTAGACGTGCTTGGGCACCATCGTGAAGGTCCCCGCTTCGAACGAGAGCATGAACGGCCCGAAGGGCTGCGACAGCGTGAACACCACGGTATGGTCGTCGGTGGCCTCGATGCTTTCGACATGCTGGAGCACGGCGCGGGCACTGGGGTTGAGTTCGCGATGGAAGACATCGGCGGAGAACACCACGTCCTCGGCCGTGAACGGTTCGCCATCGTGCCAGGTGACGTCTTCGCGCAGGTGGAAGGTGTAGGTCAGGCCATCGTCGCTCTCTTCCCAGGATGTTGCCAGCTGAGGCATGGGGTTGAGATCGGTGTCGTAGCGCAGGAGGCCTTCATAGATATTGCCGGCAACGGTACGTGTCGGGGCATTCTGGATCATGCCCAGTACCAGGCCGGGCGGCTCCGGCTGGATGACGGTATTGATGACGCCACCGGACTGAGGTTCGGCCATGGCGGGCAGGGCGGCCAGGCCGCATGCAGCGATTGCACAGGCGAGAGGTGTTTTCATTGTAATCTTCCGTTCCGTTGTTCTTGGAGTTGCTTACCGGCTGGAAGGCCTTTCAGGACAAGTGCCCGGGATGTGACCTGGCGGTTTCCGGCAGCGTTGGTTTCTGAAGAAGACGTTTTGACCATAGCAGCGGTTGCATAAGCTGTCGACAGTCGGCATCGACGGTCGACAAAACTGGAAAGCCCGCATAGTGTTGTGATTAAGCCAAAATAATCATAAGGCAGCGCGATAACATGGATGCCAAGCGCGGTAGTGATTTCCCCAATTTGCGGCAGCGCAATCTGGTCGACCAGGTGGCCGATGTGCTGACCGAGGCCATCATCGAACGCCGCTTCAAGCCGGGCGAGCGATTGTCCGAAGTACAGCTCTCGCGAGACATGGGTATCAGCCGCGCGCCGGTGCGGGAGGCGGCCCGCCTGTTGGAAAGCCGCGGTCTGCTGGTATCCCGTCCCCGACGGGGCTTCTTCGTGCGTGAGCTCGACCGCGATGACTTGAACGATGTGTTCGATCTGCGCCTGTGTCTCGAGCGTCATGCCTTTCGGCTGTTGGTCAGCTCCTTTTCTCCCGAGATGCACATGACGTTGAATCGTCAGGTCGAGATCATGTGCGACGTGGCGAAGGACAGGGAGGACAATCGCAAGATCGAGGAGGATCTGCGCTTTCACCGCATGATCTTCGAGATGGCAGGCAACAGCCGACTGCTCAAGACCTTCGATGATCTCGCCCATGAACTGCGATTGTGCATGGCGCTGATCGGGCGCACGCATTCCGCCCCTGACAGCATTTCCACCAGCCATTGGCGACTGATCGATGCCTTGATCAGTGGCGATCCTGCCCGCTGCGAGGAGGAAGTGGACTACCACATTGGTGTCGCCCGCGATTACGTTATCCAGGGCATCAGCGAAGCGCAGGCAGCGCGATGACATGACTGGATGACACGACTGGATGACACGACCGGAGGAACCCTGACATGAGCGAGATACCCTCGAGTCACAGCCTGAGCGACAGCGAAGCCCGCGTCATGGCCCTATGCGATGCGTTGTTCGACGATACCCTGGCACTGACTCGCGATCTGGTCGGCCAATACAGCGTACTGGGCCAGGAAAGCGGCGCGCTGGAAACCATGCGAGGCTGGTTCGAGCGTTTGGGTTTGCCGGTGGAGCAGGTAGCCATGGACGATCCCGAGCTGCATCGCCATCCGCACTATGCACCGGCCCCCTGGTCGAGCCAGGGCCGCTATAACCTCGTGTCTCGACTCAATCCCGATTCATCGCGCCCGCACCTGGTCTTCAATGGTCATATGGATGTCGTGCCTGCCGAGCCGACCGACATGTGGACGCAACCGCCCTGGACGCCCTGGCAACAGGACGGGTGGCTGTACGGGCGCGGCGCGGGCGACATGAAAGCCGGGATTGCCGCGATGACCATGGCCGTGCATGCGGTACGCGAAGCGGGCGTGGCGATCGATTTCCCCCTGACGCTGCAGACCGTGATCGAGGAGGAGTGTACTGGCAATGGTGCCCTGGCTTGCGTGAACTGCGGCTATGCCGGTGACTTCGTGCTGATTCCCGAACCTTTCGGTGCCAGGATCTATAGCGGTCAGATCGGTGTGCTGCGCTTTCGCATTCGCGTCAATGGCGTGCCGGCCCACGTGCTGGATACCGGCGCGGGAAGCAATGCCATCGAATACCTGCAGGCGATGATTCCCTATCTCAAGGCGCTCGAGGAAGAACTCAACGCGGCCCCGCGTGAGGCGCCTTATGATGCGATACCTCATCCGTTCAATTTGAATATCGGCCAGTTCGAGGGCGGCAACTGGGCCTCGAGCGTGCCGGCACATGCCATTCTCGAAGGGCGCCTGGGCTTCGCGCCGGAAATGTCCCCCGAGACGGCCATGCGC
This sequence comes from Litchfieldella xinjiangensis, assembly GCF_000759345.1. Classification (GTDB taxonomy): domain Bacteria; phylum Pseudomonadota; class Gammaproteobacteria; order Pseudomonadales; family Halomonadaceae; genus Litchfieldella_A; species Litchfieldella_A xinjiangensis. Next base: position 50,441 of record NZ_JPZL01000004.1, on the reverse strand, counting down.
AAACTCACCGAGGCTGTCGATCGGGCGCATGCCGAGCTGAAAGGCAATGTGGACGCGCCGAGTGTCGAGTTCCATGGATTCCGTTCCGAAGGGCACCTGGTCGACCTCGAGAGCGAGGGTGTCAGGTTGCTTGGGGACTGCCACCGCTCGCTGACTGGCAGCGATCCCGAGCATTATCTCTCGACGTGTACCACGGATCTTCGGGCGTTCCATGTCGCGGCCGGCGTGGCCGGTACCTGTTACGGTCCGGTGGCGGAGCGCATCCACGGGGTGGATGAGTGCGTCGATATCGAATCGATCCGCCACGTGTTGAAGACCTACGCGTTGTTCATCTGCCGTTGGGGTGGATAGAGGTCAGCGGCATAGCAAGTAACCCCTCGCGCAGAGAATCTGCGCTCCTACGGGTGATGGAGTAAGTGCCGCCCTCGGCAGTTGAAAATGCAAAGGTGTTGTAGAAGCGCACGGTCCGGCGATCCGGATTTCTGCGCGATGAATGTGTTGCCCATTCCAGGAACCCCTCGCGCAGCAGATAGCTCCGTGCCTACGGAATCGGGCTGGTTTTATCTATTAACGCCCGGTTCCTTTCGCTTTTCATAAATTCGTCTCCCTTCACTTCGGCTTACCATGGCGGCTCGCGAATCGTTTCTGGGCGCCTGAATGAATCCTTCCACGTTGATCGGTATCGTCGCCAGCACCCTGCTGCTGGCCAGTGTTCTCCTACTCAGTGCCGAGTCGGCGTCGAGTTTCATCAACCTGCCGGGGCTGGCCATCGTATTGACGGGCACGCTGGCGGCCACCTTCATCAGCTATCCGCTACGTGAAGTGCTACGTGTGGTCCGCCTGGTGGGGCTGGTGTTCCGCCGAGAAAATTCCTATGTCGAGAGCGACATCCAGGAACTGGTGGGCATGGCGCGGCTATGGTTTCGGGGCGACGTGCGGTCGGTGGAAAATGCGCTGGAAGCAACGCGCAATCCCTTCCTGCGTACCGGCATCCAGTTGGTCATCGACAATACCCGCGAGGAGGAGATCCTCGACCTGCTGCAATGGCGCATCGCGAGGATGAAAGCGCGCGAGCGTGCCGAAGCGAACATCTTCCGCACCATGGCGCTGTATGCGCCCGCCTTCGGCATGATCGGCACCTTGGTGGGTCTGGTGAACATGCTCGAGGTCATGGACAGTGCTGAGCTCGCCCTGATCGGCGAGCGCATGGCGGTGGCCCTGCTTACCACCTTCTACGGCATCGTTCTGGCCAACCTGGTCTTCAAGCCCATCGCGGTGAAACTCGAACGGCGTACCGAGGAGCGCCTGATCGCCATGAACATGGTGCTCGAGGGGATCTCGCTGATCTCGCGCCGTCGCCTGCCATCGTTCATCGAGGCCACCCTGAACTCCTTCATGGCTCACCATCAGGACGAAATCCGCGAGATTCAGCCGGGCGATGTGCCGGTTCGTCCACGCCTGCGCGACCGCTTGCGCCGCAGCCAGGAAGCGGGCGTGGCCGATGCGTGAGGCCAGGGCGCGTCACGAGGCCGTCTTCGACGATGCCGCCCAGGAGGATACCGGCGGGGGCTGGATGGTCAGCTATATCGACATCATGACCCTGCTGGTCGCCACCTTCGTGCTGCTCCTGTCGGTATCGGCGCGTGTCGACAGTAATGAATCCGAAGCGGTTGCCGTCAGTGCGGCCATGCGCCTGGGGATACCGCTCCCCGAGATGGCCCATGTCGCGCCGGCTGTAGAACGCCCGCTGGTTGCAGACGTTCCCGTTGTAGAAAACCCGGCAATGAATGCACCCATGAGCGGCGTACGGGTCGATCCCGCCGCGGTGGTCGTGGCGCTTGGTGTGGCAAGGCAGGCGCCCAGGCCGGTACAGGCACCGGCTGTCGTGCAGGCACCCATCATCGAGCCAACAGCGATCCAGGCGGCAACGCACTTTGCTGAAGCCGTGGCGGTCGCCGCCCAGGAAGCGGTGGCCCTGCCTGAGCTCGATGGTGTCGAGGTCACCCACGTGGCCGAAGGGATCAGCCTGCGTGTCGAGGATACGCTGCTGTTCGATTCGGCCAACGCGGAGCTGATAGGTACCGGCCAGACGCTCATCGATAGTCTTCTGGCGATCATCGAGCGCTACGAAGGCGAGGTGTCGGTGGAAGGCCATTCCGATAGCCAGTCGATCCGCACCGAGCGCTTCCCCTCCAATTGGGAGCTCTCGAGTGCCCGGGCCACAGCAGTGCTACGCCACCTGCAGCGTGCAGGCATCGACGGCTCGCGTCTACGTGCAGTGGGTTTTGCCGACACCCGGCCGTTGGCGGACAACGCAACCCCTGAAGGGCGGGCCAGGAATCGACGGGTCGAGGTCATTGTCCATCTTAACTGACTAAATGACTGAGTAAGGCCTTCGCCTGGCGAGGCCTCAGCTTGGCGTGTGGGTATCGCTGGCTGCGTTGTGGCCGGCCTCGTCCTCGCTTTGGGGGCGGCGTTTGCGTTTACGCTTGCGTGGCCCTTTGACGCTGAATACGGCCTGTTTCAATATAAGTGTTATGGCGAAGACGACCCAGCCTGCACTGGCCATCACATTGAATAGCAGCATCTTCTGAGTACCGCTGAGCGGCGTGAGCAATATCTCGATCACCACCGCCAGAAAGAGCGCAAGCAGCAGGGGCAGAGCCAGAATATGCATCCACATTTCGGTACGCCGCTTGCGGATCCGATAGCGTGACAGCATCACTCGCATGGGCCGGTGCGCCCATGTCACCAGCAGCACGGTGCCCACCAGGCTGAGCGCCCCGAAGAGGGGCAGGGTCGACCCCTGATGGATGGCAAAGCTGACCGACCAGGCCAGTGCCAACCACAATAGCCCCTCGAGCAGGGCGATGAGGTCGGCGGATAGACGTATCACATGCATGGTAACGCTCCTGACTGTTGCGCCTGATGATACTCGCTCAATCCGCTACTCCGCCAATCGACAGCGATTCCGCTTTGGCCAATACTCTGGACACATTCAATCGACCAGAGTGCATCGTGAAATTCGACGCCATCCTTGTTGTCTGTACCGGCAACATTTGCCGTAGTCCCGTTGCTGCCGCGCTGTTAAGCAAGCATTTTCCGCAACGCGACATCACTTCAGCGGGCCTGGGGGCACTGGTGGGACGGGGTGTGGCACCGCACAGCCGTGAACTCGCCGAAGCCGATGGCTTGGATGTTTCAGCCCACCGCGCCCGACAACTCGAGGCCAGTATGCTGGGCAGTGCCGACCTCGTCCTGGTCATGAGTGACGGCCAACGCCGTGCAGTAGGGGACAACTACCCCTCGGCCCTGGGCAAGACGATGTTGTTCGGGCACTGGCTGGAACCTGCCGAGCGCGAGATTCCCGACCCCTATGGCCTGGATCGAAACGTATTCGAGCACGTGCATGGGCGACTCCTGAAAGCCGCCCGGGCGTGGAGTGAACGTATCTAGGCAATGCTCGACGAGATGCAGCGCCCGAATTATAAAATATTTGGTGTCTGCATCGTAAATAAGACTCTGCATTCGCTGCTGTTTGGCCAGGCTTTACCATTAGAGCCACATTAATATTCAGTACTACATTTCTAATTAAGGCGCTTAATACGTCGTTAAAACAGATTCGCTTGCGCGTTGTTTTATCGCGATTATTTTTTCAATCTCATATTCGAGTATGACGTCGTCCATCCATTCAGATGATGGCTGGGCATGACGCAGTCTTGTTTTTCCTCATATTTTTACCATGCCATGTACCGATCAAATTGGGTATGTGAAAAGCGCCTCCTATATGTAAGCTTGTGTAATCCGGCGTGCCGTACCGAAGGGTGTGGTTCTACGGAGTATTTACTCAGTTAATCGTAAAAATAATACGGCTTCAGGGATTGCCAAATAAACAACCTTGGGGCGGTAGCGTGACAAGGGATAAATCAGGGGGCCATATGAATAAGGAAAGTACGCTAACAGCAGGGAAACGTCGCAAGGGGCGAACTGCCTTGGGGCTGGGTGGAACGCTATTGGCCGTCATGTTGATCAGCGGCTGTGCCATGGCCCCCGGCGGGCATATCGATTACGGCACCGAGGGTAACTCGCTCGAAGACCAGGTCGATGTGGAGCCCATTACGCCGGCTCTGATTGCTGCCATGGATACGATGAAACGCAGCGCTCGGCCAGTGGATAGCGAATTCCGCGAGCAGATGCGCGACTACGATTATAAGGTCGGCCCAGGCGATGTATTGAGCGTCATCGTCTACGACCATCCCGAATTGACGATTCCGGCCGGCGCCGAGCGCGACGCTGCTGAAAGCGGCAACCGGGTCAGGCCTGACGGCACGATGTTTTACCCCTATGTGGGGCGCATCCGGGTCGAGGGCATGACCCTCGAGGAAGTCCGCTCGCTGCTGACACGTCGACTCTCCAACGTGATCAGCGAGCCCCAGGTCGAGGTCGGTATGGCGGCCTTCCGCTCTCAGAAGGTCTACGTCAGCGGGGCGGTCAATAACCCGGGTATTCAGCCCGTCAATCTCGAGCCGCTGACGCTGCTGGATGCCATCAGCCAGGCGGGAGGCGCTACCGAGACGGCCGATTGGCACAACGTGCTTCTCGCACGGGATGGCGTCGAGGAAAACATTTCCCTCTATGCGCTCCTGCATCAAGGCGACATGACACAGAACCGACTGCTGCGAAGCGGCGACCTGGTGCATGTACCGCCTGCCGAGAACCAGAACGTCGTGGTGTTGGGCCAGGTATTGCGCCCCGGCGCCATCGCCGTGGGCAACGAGCGCTTGACCCTGACAGGTGCACTGGCACAAGCCGGTGGGGTTAACGAAAGCCGTGCCGAACCGTCAGGCATCTTCGTTATTCGTGGAAACGAGCCCGGCAGCGAAAAGCTGGCCACCGTCTATCAACTGGACATCGCCGATGCCACCAATCTGCTGCTCGGTACGCGTTTCGCGCTCGAGCCCAAGGATGTGGTCTACGTGACGTCAGCGCCGCTGGCACGGTGGAACAACGTGATCTCGCTCCTGCTGCCGTCAGTCACGCTGCCGGGTGATGTCGGCCGCTCGGTCGAACAGTTCTGATCACAATCATCGTAAACACCCTGCGTCGCCTGGCATGCGCCAAGGCGACGCAACAGGGAAGGTCGAGACGACATGACAATGTTCCCAGGAAGTCCTGAACCCCAGCCGAGCCGTGACACCAGCGAAATCAGCTTGGGGAAACTGGTTGCGGTACTGAAGGATCACAAGTGGTGGATCATCGGCACCAGCGTGGTGTTCATGCTGATCGGCTATTTCTATTCCAGTTCTCAGCCCCGCGTCTATCTCTCCGACGCGATGATTCAAATCGAAGAGACCAGCCCGACGTTGAGTCGGGTGGAGCTCACCCAGGAAGGGCCTGTGGCGGGGAATACCGCCTCGGCCGAGCTCGAGATCCTCAAGTCGCGCATGGTCATGGGCGGCACCGTCGATCGCTTGGACCTGACGATCCAGCTCGAGCCGCGGCGCATGCCGGTCATTGGCGACTTTCTTGTCGAGCATGGCCTGACCCGACAGCAGATCAGCGATACGCACCTGCCGTGGCTCGGTGACTGGCTGGCCGAGAAAGGCTGGTGGCCGTCGCAAGAGGGCAGTCCTTTCGTATGGGCCGGCGAAGAGGTGCATGTCACCCGCTTCGATGTCCCTGACTATCGGATCGGGGCTCCCCACACGTTGCATATTCTCGATGAGCAGCGCTATGAGGTGCGTTACGAAGACCAGCCGGTACTGAGTGGCCTGGTCGGTGAGCCTGTTCACGGTGAGGGTGAAAATGAGGGATATCGGACCTTCATTACCCAATTGGAGGCGCCCGCCGGGGCCGAATTCAATGTCACGCGTGTTTCACGCCTGAATGCAATCAACCAACTCGCTTCTCGCTTTGCGATCGTTCCCATGGGGCTCGATTCGGGCGTGTACCAGTTGACCCTGCAAGGCGAAAACAAGAATGAAGTCGAAGATATCCTCAATACGGTCACGGAAGTCTTTCTGACTCAGAACATCAACCGTCAGTCCGAAGAGGCCGAGAAACAGATTTCCTTCCTCAACGAACAGATTCCCGATGTCAATACGCAGTTGATGACTGCCGAAAACAATCTGAATTCATATCGTGCGCAGCGTGATTCGGTCGATCTGACGTTCGAGACACAGAGCCTGTTGAATAGTCTCGTTCAGGTCGACAACCAATTGTCTGAATTGAAACTTGCCGAAGCCGACCTGGCCGAGCGTTTCACTGCCAACCACCCCAACTACCAGTCCTTGCTTCGCAAGCGCGCTCAACTCACGGCTGAGAAGGATGCGTTGGAAGCCCAGGTGGCCAACCTGCCCGAGACGCAGCAGGAAGTGCTGCGACTGACCCGGGATACCGAAGTCAACCAGCAGATTTATGTCCAGCTGCTCAATCAGTTGCAGGAAATGCGCCTGGTGAAGGCGGGTACCGTCGGCAACGTGCGCATTCTGGATCCGGCCGTGCTCCAGCCCGCTGCGATCGCCCCCAAGATTCCCTTCACCTCGCTGGTCAGTGCCATATTGGGCGCCATGCTGGGTGTGCTGGCCGTGGTGATGAAGATGGTGCTCAACCGCGCCGTGGAAACCCCGGAACAGCTCGAAGAAGAGGGGCTATCGGTATACGCCACCCTGCCGGCGTCTGCCGAGCAGACGAAGATGGCGCGACGCGTGCGGCAGCGGCGCTCCAAGCAAGGTCAGAACGTGTTCAGTGGTCTTCTCGCCCAGGCACATCCGGCGGATATTTCGGTCGAGGCCTTGCGCGGACTGCGTACCAGCCTTTACTTCGCGATGCTCGAGTCGCGTGACAACCGCCTGATGATCGCCGGTACGAGCCCGGAGGTGGGCAAGAGTTTCGTTTCCGCCAACCTCGCCGTGGTCTGCGCCCAGGCTGGCCAGCGGGTGCTGGTCGTGGATGGCGACATGCGCAAGGGGCATTTGCATTTGGCCTTCCGCGGTCAGAGTGCTGGCGGCTTGTCGGAACTGCTGGCCCAGCGCATTGAAATGGCAGACGCCATTCGCCACAGCGATGTCGAGGGGCTCGATTATATCTCCCGCGGCACGGTACCCCCCAACCCGTCCGAGCTGCTGATGCAGCGAAGCTTCCACGATTTTCTCGAGCAGGTCAGTGAGCGCTACGACCTGGTCATCATCGACACGCCGCCCGTATTGGCCGTTACCGATGCCGCGGTCATCGGCAAGCAGGTCGGGACGAGCCTCATGGTGGCCCGTTACGGCAAGACACCTACCAAGGAGATCAGGGCCGCCAAGCGTCGCCTCGATAGTGCCGGGGTGAGATTGAAGGGCGCCATCCTGAACGGCATGGAGCGTACCGCAAGTGCCACTTACGGCTACTACGGAGATTATCACTATGCCTACAAGTGACAGGGATGTCGGGACAGTAGTAGCCAAGGAGGGGGGTACATGCTGAAGCAACTTCGCGAGCTGCATTCGCTGCTGACGGGCAAGCAACGCCGAAAGCTGCTGGGTCTGCAACTGCTCATCATCGTCATGGCTTTTGCCGAGATTGTCAGCGTGGTCGCCATTGGCCCTTTCATGTCCCTGGTGGGGGACATGGATCGCCTTCACGGTGACGGCATCATGGGACAGCTCTACCAGGCCAGCGGCTTCGAGACGCCACAGGGATTCATGACGCTGGTTGGGATAGGCGTGCTGGTAGCACTGGTCATCGCCGGCCTGTTCTCGATGTTCACGACCTGGCGGCTATCCCTATATGGCGCGCATGTCGGGGCGGAGCTCTCGAGCCGGTTGTACCGCTACTACATGCACCAGCCCTGGCTATTTCACTCCTCGGGCAGTAGCGGCCTGTTGATCAGCCGCGTGTCGCAGGAATCACAGCGGATCACGACCAAGATCATCAATCCGGTGCTGCAGCTCAATGCCAAGCTGGTGATGGTCAGCCTGATGGGGCTGGCGCTGGTGATCTACAACCCGATGGTCGCGCTGACCGGCATCGCGATCTTCATTGTCACCTACCTGTTGCTCTACAAGACGGTGCGGCGGTTGTTGATCACCAATGGCAAGCAGGTCTCTCGCTCGCACGAGGATCGCTTTCGACTCATGACCGAAGGCTTCGGTGGCATCAAGGAAGTGCTGCTACTGAGACGCCAGGGTGCATTCACCGGTCAGTTCGACAAGGCGAGCCGACACATGGCTCGCGGGACGGGCCTGACCCAGGCCTTGAGCGATGCGCCGCGCTATGCCATCGAAGTGGTGGCCTACGGGTCGGTGATCTTCCTCGTGCTGTTTTTGCTGAACACCCACCAGGGGGACCTGGGGGCCATCCTGCCGATGCTGTCGATCTATGCACTGGCCGGGTTCAAGCTCCTGCCGGCCTTCCAGAAAATCTACTCCAGTGTCTCGAACATGCGCGGCAACATGTCCGCATTCGAGGCCATCCGGGGCGATCTCAAGGCCAGTCATGAACATGACCTGGCACTGCGCGAGCGCACCGCAAACCATGACCTCACGACTGCATGGGTGCCCCGACGGGACATCACCCTGGATAACGTGACCTTTCATTATCCGGGCAAGGACGAGCCGGCATTGGATGGGTTGTCGCTGACGATCCCTGCGCAGGGTGTCGTGGGGTTGGTGGGCGCCTCAGGGTCAGGCAAGTCCACCGCCGTCGATCTTTTGCTTGGGCTGATCATGCCGGAGCGGGGCCATGTTCGCATCGATGACGCTCCCTTGACCGAAGCCAATCGTGGGGAGTGGCAAAACGCGGTGGGTTTCGTTCCGCAGCACATCTTCCTGTCGGATGCCAGCGTGCGTGAAAACGTCGCGTTCGGCATTCCACAGGAAGAGATCGACGATGAACGCGTGCAGGTAGCCCTGCAGATGGCCCAGCTCGATGCCTTGGTGGCGGCCATGCCCGAGGGGCTCGAGACCCACGTCGGCGAACGGGGCGTACAGCTTTCTGGCGGGCAGCGGCAGCGGATCGGTATTGCGCGGGCGCTCTATCAGCAGCCGCATGTGCTGGTGCTGGATGAAGCCACCAGTGCGCTCGACGGTATCACGGAAAAGCTCGTGATGGCCGACATCCAGAAGTTCTCCCAGGAGCGCACGATCGTCATGGTCGCGCATCGCTTGGCGACCGTTAAGGGCTGCGACCTGATCTATCTCGTCGCCGAAGGCAAGGTCCAGGATTGCGGAACCTACGACGAACTCGTGGACCGCAATTCAGTGTTCAGAAAAATGGCGAGCCTGTAACGGGTCCTTCGCCATGAGGCCACGGCTATGAATTACATTGCATCCGTTTTCATGTTCTTGGGGCTCTCGCTGGGCTCGCTGTATGTGTTCCCAAGTGGGAATCCCCAGCCCGGCGATTTCGTGCTCCTCCTGTTCGTTGCGTTTTCTCTCGTCATGGCGTTACGCGATGACGAGGGCTATCTGGACCATGGTTTCGTGGTGGTCTGGGGCATGCTGGTGTTCTGGGTCAGCCTGGTCTGCGTTGCCTGGATGCTGGTTCACCAGAGCGATAGTTTCTTCCGCTATGCGCAATTCTTCATCTATAACCTGCTGGTCGGGGTTTCCCTGATACGCCTGCTGCAACTCCACCCTGGGCGTATTGCCTGGGTAGAGAAGGGCATCATCGTTGCCATTCTAATTTGCTTTGCCAAGGTCGTGTTCGACCTGGGAACCGGGTCGGTTCGTGCTGTCGGGACATTCAACAACCCGAACCAGCTGGCTTATTTCTCCCTGTGTTCGCTCGTGATCCTCCTGACGATCCATGATTTCAAGCTGCCGGCACGCCCCTTGTTGCTGGTGGCCATCGGGGCCGCTGTGGTCAGCATCTTCTCGGCATCGTCGCTCGCAGCGATGTCGGGCATGGCCCTGCTTTTCGTCAGTTGGGGATTGGCCAATGCCTCGAAGGTGAAGCATGCGCTCAAGTTCCTGTTGATTCTGCCGGTGCTGGTGGCTGGGCTCATCGTCTTCGATATCCAGACCGATGGAAAGGTGCGTGACAACGTCATGACGCGTCTGGACCGGGCCCCATCCAAATTGGAAAACATGTATGAAGAACGAAAGTACGAACGCATCGTCGAGTTCTATCACCTCAATATATTGGGAGCGGGCGAGGGCAGCCGCGAACGCTTCTATCCCTATGACGGCGGCGAAATCCATTCCTCGTTCGGGAACATGCTCTTTTCCTACGGCATTCCCGGGCTGTCGTTGTTTCTTGCCGTGATCTTTCTGGCGGTCAGGCGGGCCCCTCTCTATGGGTGGGTCGCGCTGTCCGGGCCGCTGCTTTACGCCGTTTCCCATAACGGATTCAGGACAAGCATCTTCTGGATCATGCTGGTGGTGCTCTGGCACGTCTATCAGGTGAGGCAGGAGTCGCCTCGTCTCACGCCACAGCCCAGGCACCTGTCTCGTTTCAGTCCCGATGCGCTTCCTCCGACAGCACATTGATTATCCGAACCCAAGGCCGTCGCGGCATGGGCAAACAGATCGTTTTCTGGAGTCGGGAACCCTCATGACGACATCGAAAAAGAACACCGATATCTTGATCGTGGCGGGTAATGCCCGCTCCTTGATCGCCAACCGCGGTGACCTGATCAAGAGCTTGCAAGCGCGGGGATTGCACGTCTGCGCGGCCATTCCCAACGCGGATTATCTGCCTGAGGCCGAGAGCTTGGGTATCGAGGTTGTGCGCTTCGATATGGCCCGCGCGACAGTAAGCCCGCTCAAGGACATACGCACCCTTTTCTCGCTGTGGAAGACCATGCGCCGTTTTCGGCCCACCGTGGTGTTCTCGTACACCGTGAAGCCGGTTGTCTACGGTAGCCTGGCGGCCCGCCTGGCTGGGGTGCCGCGCGTCTATTCGATGATCACCGGGCTGGGCTATGTCTTCGGTGAGGAAGAGGGGCAACGGCGCCGTTGGTTGCGCCGTGTGGTATCCAAGCTCTATGCCGTTGCGCTGGCGCGTAATGATCATGTCTTCTTCCAGAACCCCGACGACCTGAATGAATTTCGCGCCCAAGGTGTCATCCGGGAGGTCGAAAAGGCGGTACGCATCAATGGCTCGGGGGTGAACCTGGAGCGTTTTCGGGAATCTGCCGTGCCCCAGGGGGCGCCGGTTTTCCTGTATGTGGGTCGCCTGCTGCGCGAAAAGGGTGTCGGGGTATTCTCTGAAGCGGCGCAGCAGATCAAGGCGCGCCATCCGAATGCCCGTTTCGTGGTCGTGGGGCCGCACGATCCTTCGCTACCGGGTGCCTGCTCGGAAGAGGAATTGGCGCGCTGGAAAGCGCTCGGCGGTGTGGAATTCGTGGGCGGGGTCAAGGACGTGCGCCCGTATCTGAACGAATGTTCGGTCTTTGTTTTTCCTTCCTGTTATCGCGAGGGCACACCGCGCTGCGTCCTGGAGGCGATGAGCGTCGGACGCGCAGTGATCACGTCGGATGCGCCCGGCTGTCGGGAGACGGTGATGGAGGGCGTCAATGGGTTCCTGGTGCCGCCACGCTCGGTGGATACGCTCGTCGAGACCATGCAGCGATTCATCGACCACCCGGAGCTGGCCGTTACCCAGGGGCGCGCGTCCCGGGCGCTGGTCGAGGAAAAGTATGACGTGGTCAAGGTCAACCGGGTCCTGCTCGACTCCATGGAGCTGTCATGACGCTCTCCCTTAAACGGGCGCTGGACATCGTTCTCAGCGCCGTGGCGTTGATCGCGTTTTCCCCGCTCCTGGCTGCGATTGCATTGTGGATCCGCCTCGACAGCCCCGGGCCAGTGATCTTCCGCCAGGTCCGCATCGGTCAGGGTCGCCGACGTTTCCACATTCTCAAGTTTCGCAGCATGGTCGACCGTCCCGCCGAAGCCATCGATCAACGCGCCGAAGGGACGCTCAAGGGCACCAGCGATCCGCGAATCACACGCGCCGGGCGGATCCTGCGCTCGACCAGTCTCGATGAACTTCCCCAGCTATGGAACGTGCTGCGCGGGGACATGAGCCTGGTGGGCCCTCGTCCGATCATCGAAGAGCAACTCGAGGTCGTTCCTGCGGAATTCGCGAGTCGGTTCGATGCGGCACCTGGCCTGACGGGGCTGGCGCAGGTACGCGGACGTCGCAGCCTGGGTTGGCTGGATCAATTGGCCTGCGATCGAGAGTACGTACTCAAGCAGAGTGTCTGGCGCGACCTGCTCATCATGGCCAGGACGGTATGGGTGGTGGTCGCTTCCAAGGATGTCTACGGCGACGAGGCAAACAACTGGCGGGCCTATCAAGCAACCGATCCTTCACGGAGGGAGGAAGCGTGAGCGAACTCAAGTACATGATGATTACCGACAGCCCCGAAGTGGCAGCGTTTGTCGAATGCCATGGGGTGGATCGCATTTTCATGGATCGCGAGGTAATCGGGAAAGCTGCCAGGCAAGGGCACCTCAATACGCATAAGGCCTGTCATAGCCTGGAAGCGATCGCCGCGGTTGCACAGTGCCTCCAACGTGCTGAGTTGATGGTGCGCATCAACCCCTTTCATGACGGTACGGCAGAAGAGGTGGAGGCCGCCATCGATCATGGCGCCCAGCGCCTGATGCTGCCGATGTTCACCACCTGCGACGAAGTAAAGCGCTTCGACCGCCTGGTCGATGGGCGGGTTCCCGTGACCTACCTCGCCGAAACGCCACAGGCGTTGGTCAGGATGCCGGGCTGGCAGAAGTATCTCACCCCCGGTGTCGATGAGGTGCACCTGGGCCTTAACGATCTTTCCTTGGGGCTGCGCCTCGAGTTTCTCTTCGAGCCCCTTGCGGGAGGCATTCTGGATCCCGCGGCGTCACTGCTCAAGAAAGCGGATATCACCTGGGGGATGGGGGGCGTGGGCCGGGTAGGCATGAACGAGCTGCCCGCCGAGCAGGTATTGGGAGAGCATGTCCGGCTGGGCTCGACCTGGGTCATCTTGAGCCGGGTGTTCCATAACTCGGCATCGAGTGTCGCGCAATTGCTTCAGGAGCTGGATTTCGCTGCGGAACTGGCGGCGCTCGACACGGTGGCACGACGGTGGGCAACGGCGAAGCCGGATCGGCTCGAGACCAATCGGCATCAGCTTGTCGAGCGCGTCTTCGGGATCGTCGAGCCAAGAACCTTGAGCGAAGTCGGCTCATGTTGATTCGACACGTCCTTTACCTGCAACGCGCTGATGTGCTCGGTGGGCAGCAAGCCACTGTGCTCGAACAGCTTCGCGAGGCCATCCCTGACGTTCAACTGACCTTTGCGGATTGTGTGGACGCGGTTCCCGAGGGCCTGAAGGTGGATGTGGTCATTACCCCCACGCTTCCCTGGCTGAGTGACGCCCTGTCGCGCCTGGGCCGCTATCGCTGGTTGCATTTCCTGTCCTCGGGCATCGAGAGAATCTGGGACATGCCCTTCGACAAGCAGGGCGTGCTCATGACCAAGAGCAGCGGAGTGCATGCCGCGCCGATCAGCGAGTACGTCATTGGCGCCATGCTGCATTTCGCCAAGCGGTTCAATCGTTACGTGCGTAATTCGGACCAGTGCCGATGGGAGCGCTATTGGCTCGATGAGCTCACCGGGGCCCGGCTGACGATCCTTGGGCTTGGCCACGTGGGCAAGGCGATTGCACGGCGTGCGCGTGCCTTTGATATGCACGTGATCGGCACCAAACGGTGCCCGGGTCATGTGCCTTGCGTTTCGGGGGTCGTTGCCCAGGATGCCATCTGGCCTTATCTGGGCGAGACCGATTACCTGGTAGTGAGCTTGCCGCTCACCGACGAGACGCGTGGCTTCGTGGGGAAACAGCTGCTTTCTTGCCTCAAGCCGGGTGCGGTGCTGATCGATGTTTCCCGGGGCGGGGTCGTGTGTAGCGACGCGGTTTCCGAGGCCATCGACCAGGGCCGGCTGAAGGGGGCCGCACTGGATGTCTTCGAACGTTATCCCCTGCCCGAAAGCTCACCGTTGTGGAAGCGGGAGGAGGTGCTGGTCACCCCCCATGTCTCGGGGACGACCCCTTTCTACCTCGACCGAGCGCTCGGCATCTTCAAAGACAATGTGCGCGCGCTTCAGGAAGGCCGTCCTCCACTGACGGCGATCGACGTCAACGCAGGGTATTGACGCCATCTGCGATGGATGGCGGCGCTGTGGATATTCAAGGAAAAGTAAAAAAGGAACAACAGGGATGAAATCAATTGAACCATTACTCAGATTACCCCGGCAGAGAAAGCGCCATGTCCTGCGTGCCGCGGATGCCGTGCTGGTCTCCATAAGCCTGCTGCTGGCCATTCTCATTCAGTTCACCGAGTGGCAGCAGCTATGGCAGAGCGGGGCGCTGTGGTCGCTGCTCGTCACGGTGGTGGCCAGCCAATTGATTTTCCATTATCTCGGCCTGTATCGGATGGTGATCCGCTTCATGAACGAGAAGGGAGCGCTGCTGATTCTGCAAGCGGTCGCTGCCACCGGCCTGGTGCTGCTGACACTCAACATGGTCACTGGCAACGCGTTGATCTTGGCAGTACCACTGATTTTTACCTTATTGGCGATTCTGACGGTGGGCGGCGTTCGCTTCTTCCTGCGCGAACTCTATCTACATAGCGTGAATAACCATCGTAAGCCGGTCATTATTTACGGAGCAGGCACGACGGGGTGCGAATTGGTCAATTCGCTACGTCATGGGGGCGACTACGTTCCTGTCGCTTTCGTCGATGACTGGAGAGGACTGGAAGGCGCTCTGGTTGAAGGCTTGCCCGTTCATCGACCGGCAGAACTCAGTGCGCTCATGGAACGTCATGCCGCCGAGCTCGTGCTGCTGGCGATACCCAGTGCCCCCCGTTACCGCCGACGCGAAATCCTGTCGGGACTGGCCGAGCAGCAGATCCCGGTACAGACCGTCCCGGGCACCGCCGATGTGCTGTCGGGGCGGGCGCGAATCAGCGATATCCGTGACGTCTCCGTTGAGGATCTGTTGGGGCGTGAGCAGGTGCCTCCCTATCCGGAACTCATGGATTCCGACATCCGCTACAAGTGCATTCTAGTCTCAGGAGCCGGCGGCTCGATTGGCTCGGAGCTATGCCGTCAGATTCTCGGCCAGGGCCCCGCCAAGCTACTGCTGCTCGATAACTGTGAATACGCGCTCTACGCCATCGAGCAAGAGCTCAGCAAGACCGCCCAGGAGACCGGGCTCAACCTGACGATCACAGCCTTGCTGGCCTCGGTACAGCAGCGCGACCGTCTCGATGCGATCATCGAGGCCTTCAATGTCCAGACGGTCTACCACGCTGCAGCCTACAAGCACGTGCCCCTGGTCGAGAACAATCTCATCGAGGGCATCCGTAACAATGTCTTCGGCACGCTCAACCTGGTGCAGGCTGCCGTCGAAGGAGGGGTCGAAACGTTCGTGCTCGTCTCGACCGACAAGGCAGTCCGCCCCACGAACGTGATGGGCGCGACCAAGCGCCTCACTGAGCTGGTCTGTCAGGCCTATGCTGCCGAAAAGGGTGCCACGCGCTTCAGTATGGTGCGTTTCGGCAACGTACTGGGCTCCAGCGGTTCGGTGGTGCCCCTGTTTCGCAAGCAGATCGAGCGCGGCGGGCCGGTGGCGGTCACGCACCCCAACATCACGCGCTACTTCATGACCATCCCGGAAGCGGCCCAACTGGTGATTCAGGCCGGCGCCATGGCCTCGAACGGCGAAGTCTTCGTGCTCGACATGGGGGAGCCGGTATGCATCCACGACCTGGCCGCCAATATGATCCGTTTATCGGGACTGGAAGTGAAAGACGAATTGAATCCCGAAGGGGATATCGAGATTGTCTTTACCGGATTGCGCCCGGGAGAAAAGCTCTACGAGGAGCTGCTGATCGGCGGTGATGTCACGTCGACCCGTCACCCGCGCATCATGAGTTCCAAGGAAGTATTTTGGGAAAGGGATCAGCTCGAGCGCTTTTTGGGCTTGATGAAACGCGCCATGAACGAGTCCAACTACGAACGTATCAAACAATTGCTGCTCGATGCGCCGGTGGATTATCGCCCCGAGGGCAGGATAACCGATCACATTTGGAAAGAGCAGGGCCTGCTGCTCGAAGCCAGGAGCTGACCCATGCCCATGTTTTCGGTCATCGTGCCGGTCTATAACAAGGCGGAATCCCTTGAGGTTTCCTTGTCGACACTGTATTCGCAAACGTACCGGGACTTTGAAGTCATTGCCGTGGATGACGGCTCGAGTGATGGCTCCGTGTCCATTCTCGAGCAGGAAGCCCAGCAGGGAAAGCTCCGGCTATTGCACCGGGACCCGCCGGGACCGGGTGGGTATGCGGCGCGAAACCACGGCGCACGACATGCCTCGGCAGAGTGGCTGCTTTTCTTCGATGCCGACGATGTCCTGTTCAAGCAGCACCTACAGACGTTCCACGACGCCATTGAGCAGCACCCGGATATCGAATTCTTCGTCAATGGTTACGAAAAGCTCGAAGGCAACTCACGGCGGCAACGAACCTGTGAATTGAGCGAGGGGCGTGTATCCCGCTCGCAGGCACTGGGGGCATTTGGCAAGAACGACTTCATTCACATGAATGGCGTATGCATCAAGGCCAGCCTCTTCGAGCGGCTTGGTGGGTTTCCTGAAGGTCGATTCAGGCGAGGTGGCGACGTCTACTTCTGGTTGAAGCTGCTGTGTACCGTGGAATGGCTACATTATTCCAAGGAAGTCACCAGCCTGTGGGTCATGGATCATCGAGGTGTGACCCGAAACCACGACAATCTGGTAGGCACCCATCCCACGCTGGAGCTCTTCTTGAAGGAACGCTTTTCCCTGACGGAGCTGGATGTCAAACGACTCAAGATCGCCGTCAATCGGAAGTCCCTGGCGTGGGCGATTGAGAAGAAATCAGCGGGGAAATCGATACGCGACGATATCGTCAATCTGTTTTATGACGTCATGAGGCCCAGGCAATGGTGTTACACCCTATGCCTGCTATTCCCGTTGTCGCTGTTTTCGTTCACTCGTGCGTTATTGCGCTAATTCACCTACCGGACCTCATCCATGCCACCACTTGTCAGCTTTTTCATGACCGTGCGAAACGGTTTGCCTATGGTGCGTGAGGCCATAGAAAGCCTGCAGCGTCAGACCTACCCGAATTGGGAAGCGGTCATCGTGGACGACGGGTCGACTGATGGCACCTTGGAGGTACTCAAGGATGAAGCGGAACGGGACCCACGGCTTGTGGTTATTCCAACGTCAGGGATCGGTCGTGGCAAGGCATTGAACCTGGCGGTCAACCATACGCGGGGCGAGTATATCGCCAATCTCGACGCGGACGACCTGGCCCATCCGCAACGTGCAGAGATCCAGCAACGCCTTCTGGCCCGGGCGGACGCAAGCGCGGCCCTGGTGGCCTGTCACGCCGTGTATTTCGAAACCCTGCAGGACTTTGCCTGGGAAGCGATCGATGATGCTGACAAGAGTGAGGATGTGACTGCGCGCTTGAAACGCAGCAATCCCTTCGGACATTCCTCGGTCATGATGCGCAAGCGGGCGCTGCTGCGGGTCGGAGGATACGATGAAATCCGGACCCGACAAATCGATTACGAGCTATGGGGCAGGTTGGCGCGCCATGGCTATCGACTGTATAAGCTGGATGCCAAGCTATCGGCAAAACGCATTCATGCATTGCAATCCTATGAAAACAAGGACCGTCTTCGTTATCTGTTTTCCAGTGTGTTATTGCAGCGAAAAATAATAAGAGACCTGAGCGGGGGCGTAGGGGATACGGGCTATATGCTATTGCGACTGGCAGGCGGGATCCTACCGCAGCGGTTGCGTATCCTTGCCAGAAAATGGCATTAACCTGACACCGGTTATGATGAGCGAATTCGATGATTTATAAAACTTATGAGAATCTGAGTCACGATATACGTAATCACCTGCCCTCGCTTCAAGCCCATAAATTCGATCTTATCGTCGGGGTGCCTCGAAGTGGCATGATACCGGCTTATATGATCGCTCTTTATCTCAACATTTCTTGCGTGGACCTGCCTACCTTCTTGAATAATGGCAGCATCGCTAATGGCAAGACGCGGAAAAGCTCACGCACAGTCGCACTGGCCCAAAATGCCAAGCGAGTGCTTCTAGTCGACGACAGCATCATGTCGGGGCGTGAAATGCGCTTTGCCAAGGAAAAAGTCGATGCCGTTTACGCCGGTACAGTGACGACGCTGGCCATCTATTCGTCACTGAAGAACCGAAGCGATATCGACCTTTTCCTTGAATACGTGCCCAAGCCCCGGACATTCGAATGGAATCTTTTCCACCGGTCGTCAATCGAACACGCATGTATTAGCCTGGATGCGCTCTTCTGCAGACCCAATGAGAGTCGAGTCGACAGCGCGCGCATATTGTCGGGTGAGCTGGAGCCTGCTTTTATTCCAAGCTATCGAATCGGCCATCTGTTAGCTGAATTTCCCATCAGCTTGCGGCATGACGTCGAAACAATGCTCGAACGTTATGGCATTGATCATGGGCAGATTCATTGGCTGCCTGACGCCATGAATACGGCGGACGAGATCGTTGCGTGGAAGGCTCGGACTTATGGCGAAATCGGGGCGAAATTTGCCATCGAGTTCAATGATCGGACCGCTGCCGAAATGGCAACGTTAACGGGTAAGCCTGTATTGGCCATTGGAAATAGCGAGATCTTCCGTGGTCCCTTCCTGCGCGGTCTGTCGCACCAGGCACCCAACTGGTGGGCAGGCTTGAAGCATCGTAGTCAGTTTTTCCCTTCTCCGATAAAAGTGTGCCTGCGCTTTTTATTTCGCCAGTTCAAACGTCTCAATTTATAACGTAGGGCCTATGAGTAACGAAGCCGATGTATTACTGACCTATGGCTGGTGTAGAAGCAGCTATGCGGCATTGAGGGGACTCGCCCAGGAAGGGGTGCGTGTCGTCGCGGCCGACCACCATCGAACGGGGATGTGTCGTGCCTCGCGACTGGCGCATGCACGGGCACGCTATGCCTCGCCCCATCTCGATCCTGCCGGGTTCGTCAGTGACATCGAGCGGCTCAGTCGTGACGCGGGCGTAGCAATGATTCTCCCGGGGCATGACGAAGGCGAGTTGTTGGCCGAGGCTCGCGATCAGGGGCGTTTCGATACGCCCGCTTCACTGCCATTGGCTTCGTCGGAAAGCCTGGCGCTGGTCAACGACAAGCATCGAATGACGTGCTTCGCTGAGCAGGCTGGGGTGCCGGTCGCGCCAATGGTCGCGTACACCAATGTGAGCCAGCTCGCTGGCTTGACGGATCCCGAGCGGCATTACATTGCCCGCGCAAGACGGGGGAATAGCTCCAAGGGGGTGCGTTATTCCCGGGGTGGCGCGTCGCTTGGCACGCTGGTAAGGGACATGCAATCGGATTTCGAACTCGATCCCCAACGCCTGCCGGTGGTGCAGGAAGTCGTTGGTGGGGAGGGTTGGGGCGTGTCCTGCCTTTATTGGCACGGTCAAGCGCTTGCATCGTTCACCCATCGCCGTCTGCAGGAAAAGGTCGCCAGTGGCGGGACGAGTACGCTGCGTATCAGCGACTCGAATCCGCTTCTCGAATCCTATGCCCATACGCTTCTCGAGCGGCTGCAATGGCACGGGCTGGCCATGATCGAATTCAAGTATGAGCCTACGCACAAGCAGGGCTACTTCATTGAAATCAATCCGCGTCTGTGGGGCTCGTTCGACCTGGCGCTCTCGTCGGGGGTCAATTTCGCGTATCTGTTGTACCTGGCCCAGACCCAGGGACCGGAAGCCGTCCTGGCGCTGGCGACCAAGGGGCGTGATGGGGTCGTCGCCAAGTGGTTGCTCGGGGATATCATTCGTCGCCTGACGCTGGCCAGACAGCGGCAGTTCGGGGCGGCGCTGTCTCGTAGCCTGCCGGGCCAGGTCGCGGTGTCGTCCTATGACGATATCAAGCGCGACGATCCCTGGATCTTCTGTGGCGAGGCATTCCATTACCTGGCCAAGGGGGTGAGTTCATTCAGCCTGAATCCGCGCGAACCGGGGATGGTACGGTGAACGAGGGAACCAGCGAAAGCCTACGCGATGACTCGGCCCTGGCGCTACCTTGCCGTGGTTTGTCGCGACCACAAGCGTGGCTCAAGCGCGGATTTGATCTGGGGCTGGCGCTTGTCCTGTTACTGCTGCTCTGGCCGATCATCCTCGTGACCGCCTTCATCGCCTGGCGGGATACTGGGGAGTCGGGCTTCTTCGTTCAGACTCGGTCCGGCCAGTATGGCAAGCCGTTTCGCATCGTCAAGATCCGCACCATGCGGCGATGCGAAGGGGTGATGACCACCGAGACGACGGTGACGGATCCGCGCATTACCCGACTCGGGCGGCGATTGCGTCAGGCCAAGCTGGATGAACTGCCACAGTTATATAACGTGCTTGTCGGCGACATGAGCTTTGTCGGCCCCCGGCCCGATATGCCGGCTGTCATGGATACGCTCCATGGCGAGGATCGTATCGTCATGAGTGTCAGGCCGGGCATCACTGGCCCGGCCTCCTTGAAGTACCGGAACGAGGAAAGCCTCCTGGCCGACGTGGCCGACCCCGAGCGTTTCAGCCGCGAGGTGATTTTCCCTGACAAGACACGGATCAATCGCCGTTATGTCATTGAATGGTCGATAAAAAAGGATATTGGCTATATGTGGCGCACCGTTTTCAATCACTAAGCAGGATAAATGCAGATGCTTCGATGGCCCCAATACAGTGAGGACGAGCAACTCGCCGTCGCCAATATCCTGCGTTCCGGCAAGGTCAACTACTGGAGCGGCCAGGAAGGCCAATCTTTCGAACAGGAGTTTGCTGCCTATCATCAGGCGAATTTCGGCATTGCGCTCGCGAATGGCACGGTGGCACTGGAACTTGCCTTGATTGCCCTGGGCATCGGGGCGGGGGATGAAGTGGTGGTGTCGCCACGGACCTTCATCGCCTCAGCGAGCAGTATCGCTCTGCAGGGCGCGACCCCTGTATTCGCCGATGTCGATGAAGCGTCTGGAAACATTACCGTCGACAGCGTCCAGGCGGTCTTGAGCGAACGGACACGTGCCATTATCGCCGTGCATCACTCGGGTTGGCCCTGCAATATGGATAGGTTGGGTCGGTTGGCCCGATATCACCGGCTCGCCCTGATCGAAGACTGTGCCCAGGCGCATGGTGCGACCTGGAATGGCCAGCCGGTCGGCAGCTTCGGCGATGCCGCCGCCTTCTCCTTTTGTACGGACAAGATCATGTCGACAGGCGGCGAGGGCGGTATGTTGCTATTGCAGGATGAAGACGCCTGGAAGCGGGCCTGGAGCTACAAGGACCACGGCAAGGACTGGGATGCCGTCATGCATCGCTCGCATCCGCCCGGGTTTCGCTGGCTGCATGAGTCCTTCGGTACCAATTGGCGTCTCACCGAAATGCAGTCTGCCATAGGCCGTTTGCAGCTACGTAAACTGTCGACATGGCTAGCGCAGCGCCGGGAGAATGCGCGGGCGCTTGCAGCGGGGTTGTCCAACGTGCCGGCGCTTCGCATCCCTGTGCCGCCTGCCGAGGCGGGTCACGCCTATTATCGTTTCTACGCGTATATACGGCCGGACGAATTGCGGCGTGGCTGGAGCCGTGACCGTGTCGTGGCTGAGCTTCAGCGTGGCGGGGTGAGCTGCATGCATGGGGGATGTAGCGAGGTCTATCTCGAGCGCGCCTTTGAGGCGACGCCGTTTGCACCCCGTGTGCGGTTTCCGGTGGCACGCCGGCTCGGTGAGACCAGCCTGATGTTCATGGTCGACCCCACCTACAGCGTAAGCGACATGCGTCATCAGGCACGGGTGGTCAGTCGTGTCATGGCCCAGGCGAGCTCGCCTGTCCATCGCACCGAGTGATGACATATGCAAGGTAGCCAGGTGTCGGGCAGGAATCACCAGGGGATTGGATGCGGGAACCAGCAGGCGCTACATCGCTGGAATGGAGCGTTGATCGCGCTGTTCGCAGCGAGCCTGGTCGTCGTGCCCATCGGCTATGCCCTGATCCCCCTGGTCTGGATAGGCTCAGGGTTAGTGCTCTGGCGAGGTTGGCAGGGCAACACGCTAGACCGTAGCGATGGTATCTGGGTGTCGGTGCTTATGGCGGCGGGCCTGTATGGCTGTCTCGACGTCCTTTTGCGTGGGCCTGCCGCGTCGGATACCTCCTGGCTGCCATTGGCAAGCTGGCCGTGGCTCGCGGCCCTGGGGCTGGTCTGGCTTCGCCAGCATCCTCCTTCGACGTTTTTCTGGTGGATGGGCGTTTGCATGGGAGCCCTTGGGGCCGGGGCGATTGCGCTTGTCGAACGGTTCATCCACGGGGATGTTCGTCCAGACAACGGGATGAATGCCATCCCCTTTGGCAACCTGTCGTTGTTATTAGGTATGTTCGCTTTGATCCCGGCGATGACCGCACGCAATATTATTCCAGCGAATGGCTGGATGCTGGGCCTGTTGGCCTGGATTGCAGCGATCGGGGGACTTGTTGCCTCACTGCTTTCCGGCACGCGAGGCGGGTGGATCGCGGTCCCCTTGTTGTTTGCGGTGGTCTGGTTTTCATTGGGTCGCGGGTCCGCACGACGCCTATCCACACTCGTGGTCATCCTGACGGTCGGCTTCGTACTGATGACAGCAGCCTGGCCGGATGCCCGGGTCGCCAAACGCTGGAACCAGGCCGTTGAGGCCAGTACCCGCTATTTTTCGGGTGAAACGACAAGTGGTTCGGTGGGCACCCGTATCGAACTCTGGCGGGCTGGGCTCGTGCTGTTTGCGGATCGGCCGTGGTTGGGCTGGGGCGAAGCCGGGGTGGCCCCCGAACGCGATCGCCGCGTCGAAAACGGAGAACTGCCTCCAGCCGGCCTTCAACATGACCAGTTGCACAGTGATGTCATCGATACGGCGGCTCGCCGTGGTCTGTTAGGTCTCATCGTGTTGGGGACGCTGTACCTGGTTCCGCTGGGCTATTTTTCGCAGCATATTCGCGCGGACAACTTGCAGGTACGCGGTCTCGCACTTTCGGGTGTCATTCTCGTACTGGCTTTCATGATATTTGGCCTGACTCAAACCATGCTACGTGACCCAAGGGGCTTCGCGGCGTATCTGGTCTTCGCGGTCGCCTTGTGGTCGATGCTGAAAACGTCCCTGGCACGGACGTGATTGCAACCCTTTTTCTCCCCGTTGAATGGGCCTGGCGCCTGTATTGGCTTCGCTAAGCGGCCATGAGTCGTTTTATTCATACTTTTATAGTTTGCCCGCCTCATTAAAAAGTTATTTAAAAATCTGATTAACTACTTCAGTGATTAGTGCTTAATCATCTTATTTGTTCGCAATGTTCATGCTTGTAAAGTTAGGTAATCAGGCTCTATTTTAACTTCATGTATTGGGCTATCGCATTCCGCTAGAGCGCTCTTTCAAAGTGCAGGGTCACGACCATGGTCAGTAACGATTTTTCCAAGAGTAGCCTCGACCTCAACGGCAAGGTTTCACTGACCCAACCTACTGCGCTGGTATGGGGGCCCGATGGAAAGCTGTATGTCACCGAGGTTTCAGGGAGCGTCAAGGTACTTACGGTTGCCTTTGGCGACACGAATCCCGGCGATGCCGACCAGGCAAGCTATTTCCATGTCACTGAGGCGCAAACGCTCGATCTCGTCAAGGACATCCCCAATCATGACGATGACGGTTCGCTAGCCAGCGGCACGAATCGCCAGGTGACGGGCATTGATGTGGTTCAGCAGTTCGATGCCGAGGGGCAGCCTGTATATATCGCGGGTAAACCTGCGGTCAGCGTCTACGTCACCTCGAGCGACAGCCGTATTGGCGCCGGCGGTAACGGAAGCGATATCGGACTCGATACCAATTCAGGGGTCATCACGCGGATCGATCAGACCAGTGACGGCTGGCAGGCGGTGGATATCGTTCGTGGCCTGGCGCGATCCGAGGAGAACCATTCGCTCAACGGGCTCGAGGTCATCCAGACGCTGGACGATACCGGCGCATTGCTCAGCCAACGGCTGATCGTCGCCAATGGCGGCAATACCAATAGTGGGGCGCCTTCGAACAATTTTGCTGGTCAGCAGGAAACGGCCTACAGCGCGGCCATTCTCGAAGTGGATCTCGATCAACTGGCGGTAATGCCCCTGCAGACCGATGCGCAATCCGGGCGTCTTTTTCTCTATGACATCCCTACGTTGGACGATCCCACTCGCGACGGAACACCGGATGCCAACGATCCCTTCGGCGGTAACGATGGTCTCAACGGCGGCAAGATCGATCCCGATGGGCCAGTCCAGATTTACTCGGCCGGATACAGGAACGCCTACGACGTCGAAGTCAGCGACGATGGCCGTATCTGGACCTATGACAATGGCGCCAACAATAGCTGGGGCGGGCGACCCATCGGGGAAGCCGGGGATAACGGCAAGAACACCGATTATTCCCAGTTGCTGGGGTATATCGCGACCAACTTGAACAATGGCGATATCAACCCGGGTGACACCATCAACCTGGAGAGTTGGAGTCCCAAGAACTATGACCAGTTCCATGAGGTTACTCGCTCAGACGATCTGGCTGGCCGTGACCTTTCGTCGGGCCAGGGTGGGGCGTCGTCCTATGAGTGGGAGGATGCCGAAACCGGTGAACTCCTGACCCTGGTTTACGGAGGGCACCCCAACCCGACACGGGCCAGCGGCGGACAGTCGGGCTTGCTTTTCACGCCCAAGGATGGGGTGGCCGATGCGTATCTGCTGCTCTCCAATGTCGATAAGGAGGGGCCTGGCAGTAGTGATTACGCCGCCGTTCATGCCTGGCTATCGAGTGTCGAGACCCAATATGGCAGTGATGCCGAAAATGAACTGACCGGTCGGCTCATCGCTGTCACGCCGGGAGAGCGCTATTACGTCACCGATGCGGGCAAGGCGTACCTGGCCAGCGCGTATCCCGACGCGCCTGAGAGCATCAATGGTGAAACGGTGCTCGGCGAGACGGGCATGCCGGCCGATTTTGACCAGGTCGTGGCCACGCTCAATCCCATCGAGGGCAACTATCTCGAAGGGGGCTATACCGATGGCGCGCTGGATTCCGGTAAAGGCTCGATCAATGGCCTGACGGAATACACCTCGACAGTGCTCGACGATCCCGAGAGTGGCGTAAAGATGTCGGGGTCGATACTGGCTGCCAGTCTCAACCAGGGCACCCTGATTGTCATGGGACGTGACGAAAATGGCGTCATGCAAACGGTCGTCGGTGGAAGTGGCCAGACATTGGCTGCCAATCGGACAGTGATCGATGTCAGCGGGGCTCCCCTGGGCCTGGCGTCGCTCGGGGACGACCTGAGCGCCTTCGGCGGACAGAACGCGTTTCAAGGCTCGATCTGGACGACGGTCTTCAAGCAGAACGGGCCATTGATCGAGATATTGCAACCGGCCAACGGCAAGGTACCTCTGGCCGGAACGGTTGTCGTCAATGATAGCGATCATGACATGGATGGCCTCGACCATGTCCATGATCCGTTCGAGTTCAGCGACACGAATGGCATGGCGCTGGCTGTCGGCGAGCGTATCACGCTGGATTTCCAGCCTACGGGTAACCCCTATCCGG
This sequence comes from Litchfieldella xinjiangensis, assembly GCF_000759345.1. GTDB lineage: Bacteria > Pseudomonadota > Gammaproteobacteria > Pseudomonadales > Halomonadaceae > Litchfieldella_A > Litchfieldella_A xinjiangensis. Next base: position 24,788 of record NZ_JPZL01000004.1, on the reverse strand, counting down.
GAACATTGCTCGATACGGGCTTGATGGGTGCGGCACTGGATGGCATTACGCCCAATCGCGACGCACGTACCGCCGACGAGGGATTCTCCGCTGACCAGCAGCGTGAGGGGCTCTACGACCTTGGCGGCAACATCATCCCCGGCGGAAACGCGCCGATCTTCCAGATCAAGAACGTCGCGGGCGGTACGATGGTGGGCGTGGACAATACCGCCAGGGATGCCATGCATGTCGGCATCCGTCCGGCGAGCGATGTCGATAGATTGCTCATCAGTTCCCAGGTCAAAAACTGGGTTCCCTCGGTCAGCGGTGGGCTCAAGGCGGGCCAACTCACAGGCATTACCCTGGGCGATGGGACTCAGGCCAATTTCCTGCGGCTGGTTTTCGGGGCGGTCATGGTGGATGGCGTGCTCGCTGCCGGTTTCGAAGTGGGCTATGAGCTTGGGGACAGCTATACCCCAGTGGCCACGGTTGCCGCACCGGAGCTGAGCCAGGGCGATATCGATTCCCTGACGTTGCACCTCGAAGTCGATCTGGGGGATGACTTCGCCGTCACTGCGGGCTATTCAGCCCAGGGCGAACAGGCGGTTACGGGGTTCGATCTTGGCGGTTTTCATCTGCCTTCCGGTGTTCTGCAGGATGTCTTGACCGGCAAGCATGCCATACAGCAGGGGGGCATCAGTGTTCCTTCCGGTGCGGCGGTGGGCTTCGTTGCCGAGACATCCCCCGAGGACGCAGCCAGCGATCAGGGCCTGTCGGCCATCGATTTCTACGATCTGAATATCGAGGCGCGAGGCAATGATATCGCCGCGACGACAGGGGCGGCAGTCGGCACCATGGGCACCGAGGGGACCGATACGCTGGTCTATTCGGGCAGCGATACCCAACTTTCCGCACTCCACGCCAGTGTCGAGAATTTCGACGGTAGTCAATCGGTGGCCGATTTCGTGGCCACGGGCAACAGCGGCGACAATATTCTTATCGCTGGCTCGGGTCAGAACACGTTCACGGGGGCGGGGGGGAAAGACAGCATACGTGGCACATTCGATACCATTGACGGTACGGTCATCACGGATTTCCTGCCCGACGATGAATTGCTCGTTATCGATGCTGCATTGCACGCTTCGGATGTGACCTATTCGCAGCAAGACGGTCGTGTGAAGCTGACCTTGAACGATCCTGAGACGAACGAACAGGCCTCGATCTGGCTCGAAGGCCTCCTGTTTGCGAACCCGAATGCGGGGCAGCTCGAGAACTTCTTCAATATCGAAACAACGCCCACCGGAACCCGGATCACCTTCGATTCCTCCCAGGTGGTCTACCGCGTCAACGCCGGTGGCGAAACACTGGCTGCAACCGATGGCGGCCTCGAGTGGCAGGGCGATACGAGCTCGAACTTCGCCTATCTGTCCGGCAACACCAAGGACGCCTATCTATCCCCGGCGACCGATGAAATACATGAAGTCGACCTGGGCCAGCTTTCGGCAAATGTACCCTGGCAATTGTTTGCCACGGAGCGATACGACGGCAAAAGCGCCAGCCCTGCGCTGGAATATGCCTTCCCCGTCCTCAACGGCGAGATGTATTCCGTCACACTCTTCTATTCCGAGAACTGGAACGGCATTTTCGATTATGCAGGGGATCGACTCTTCGACGTTGCCGTGGAAGGTGCTGTACCGGATGCGTTCAAGAGTATCAATCCGCTCAGCGAAGCCTATGCAGCATTGGGTGAGGACGCCACTGAAGCAGAGGTGCTGGGACTCGGGTTGTCTCGAACGTACTACCTGACGGCGGGCGACGATACGTTGAACCTGGTATTTCAACACGTTGACCAGAATCCCAAGGTCAACGGGATCGAAATCCGTCACTTGGCCTTCGGCGAGGCCCCTGCAGATGAACAGGCGCCTGTGGTGACAGGTATCGTCGTCGAAACACCCCTGGATAATGATAGCCCGCTGCAGGTCATTGTCTCGTTGTCGGATGATCAAGGAATCGACCTGGAGAGTATTGCGGGGAACGAATTGGTGTTTACCGGCCTCGAGCCGGGAAGCGTCAGCCTGGTGCCTGGAGGTACCACCTCCACGGAGGGCGGCAAGGTCGTCACGGTGACTTATAGCGTATCGCCTCCTGACAACAACAATGCCTGGCCGGACGGCACCTATAAGGTCGGCGTGGCGGAAGGGGCCTTCGTCGACCTTGCCGGTAATGCCAGCAGGTACTATGAAGCAGCCTTTTCGTTGAATGACGGCACGCCCGATCCCGAGACACTGTTCATGCTCGGCTTCGAGACCGCGGGCGACCCGCTGGATGAGGGCGGCTTCGATGGTGTGCTCGGCGGCATAAGCGACAGCTCGGTCATTACGCACATCGAAGGCGGCGACCTGGTGGTCCAGACCTCCAACGGCGATATCTACAAGAACAACAGCGCCAACGATTTCATCAAGTACACCGACCTGAGCGATGCCTCGCTCAACGAGATGCAAGTCAGCACCCGCTTCGCCAACCCCTTCCCGGCCGCCTTGGCGGCGCAGGGCAAGGCGGCCGATGTGATTCCCGACTACGCCCAGCAGGGGCTGCTGTTTGGCCTGGGCACGCAGGGCAAGAACGAAGTGGTGAAACTGGTCTTCGGCGGTATCGGCGGCAATGTGGTGCAAATCTGGTCGAACCCCGATGGCAAGAACGGCATCAAGACGAGCTACCAGCTAGACGACATGCTAGCCGACAGTGCGCTGGGTCTGGAGGATGTTGCCGACATCGAAATGACGCTGTCGATCGACAAGGCGGCGGGCACGGTCACCCCCTGGGTGACGCTCTATGACGAGAGTGGTGCGGTGATCGGCGGCCTGCGCAGCGAAGCGACGCCGGGGTTCGTCACGGCGAAAGCCGAGAACCTGCCAGCGGCTGTGCTGGATAACCTGCTGGATTCCGCTGTGCCCACTGCCGTGGGGGTGACCTCGAACGATTACGGCAGCTTCGGTTCCTTCGAAGCGCGGTGGGACTATCTCAACGTGACGACACCAGGCGATGGTAGTGGCCAGCCCCCTGTGGAGCCGACTCTGTTGGCGCTCGGCGATGCCCCGACCCTGGTCGAGAGCGGGGATAGCGGTGTGACGAGTCTGCTTTTCCCACTCACCGCCGATTCCCCGATCGAGGGTAGCCTGACCGTCACCTATCGTATCGATGGCGGATCCCAGCAATCCCAGTCGGTGGTCTTCATCGACGGTCAGGCCACCTTGCTCATCGACGTTGCCAACGACGATATCGATACCGGTACCACGTCAGTCACTGTCGAGCTGGTCAGCGTAGAGAGCGGCGACGTCGCTATCGATTCCCAAGCCAGTACGGCGAGTGGCGATATCGAGGAAGACGATGGGATCCCATCGCCCGAGCCCGATCCAGAGACGCTGTTCATGCTCGACTTCGAGACCGCGGGCGACCCGCTGGATGAGGGCGGCTTCGATGGTGTGCTCGGCGGCATCAGCGACAGTTCGGTCATCGCTCGCATCGAAGGCGGCGACCTGGTGGTCCAGACCTCCAACGGTGACATCTACAAGAACAACAGCGCCAACGACTTCATCAAGTACACCGACCTGAGCGATGCCTCGCTCAACGAGGTGCAAGTCAGCACCCGCTTCGCCAACCCCTTCCCGGCCGCCTTGGCGGCGCAGGGCAAGGCGGCCGATGTGATTCCCGACTACGCCCAGCAGGGGCTGCTGTTTGGCCTGGGCACGCAGGGCAAGAACGAAGTGGTGAAACTGGTCTTCGGCGGTATCGGCGGCAATGTGGTGCAAATCTGGTCGAACCCCGATGGCAAGAACGGCATCAAGACGAGCTACCAGCTCGACGACATGCTAGCCGACAGTGCGTTGGGTCTGGAGGCTGTTGCCGACATCGAAATGACGCTGTCGATCGACAAGGCGGTGGGCACGGTCACCCCCTGGGTGACGCTCTATGCCAAGAGTGGTGCGGTGATCGGCGGCCTGCGCAGCGAAGCGACGCCGGGTTTCGTCACGGCGAAAGCCGAGAACCTGCCAGCGGCGGTGCTGGATAACCTACTGGATTCCGCTGTGCCCACCGCCGTGGGGGTGACCTCCAACGATTACGGCAGCTTCGGTTCCTTCGAAGCACGGTGGGACTATCTCGAGGTGACCGGCCCCGGAAGCGATGGCTCAGGCGAGCCGACAGTCATTGCGATCGACGATGCGCCGACACTCATCGAGAGCGGGGATAGTGGTGCGACACGCCTCCTTTTCCCCTTGACGACCGACGACGATGTCAATGCCGAGATGGCGATCGAGTACTCGCTCGATGGCGGCGTGACCACTGCCTTCCAAACGGTAGCGTTCGTCGACGGACATGCCTCGCTGAGTATCGATATCGTCAATGACGAGAGCTACGACGGGGTCGACATCGTCACGGTGGAGCTGATCGACGCGCTTGATAACGCGTATGTCATCGATGGCCAGGCCTACCGCGCCCTGGGTACGGTCCTGGAAGACGACGACCCGGAGCCCATGACGGCTAGCGAGGTATTCGCCCAGGCCGCCATCGAGATCCCCGATAGCTATGCGGCGGGCCATATAGGTTCCGTCCTGGTCACAGTGACCCCTGGTGGCGGTGTGCAGAAATCGAACTTTGGCGTCAATTCTTTCGAGGTCACCAACATCGGCGACAAGAAAATTGCCGCGGTCTTTTTCGATGTCAGGTCCGCCCTGTATGGCGACAGTGTGTTCGATCCCGACGGCAAGGGCGGCGATACCGCCTACAAGGATTGGAGCCTCGATACTGCTGGCAACACCGGCGCCATTTCCCCCTCTCAGTACGAACATTACTTCTTGCGAGGCGCCGACCCTGATCCAACGAACGCGGCCAATAACGGTGGGTTTCATGGGGCATTGTTGAAATTCTCCGCAACCACCGATGGCGGCTTCAATCCAGGTGAAAAGGTGGGATTCAGCGGCGATATGGATCCCAACTCCATCGCAGGGATGCAGAAGGAAGGGACGTACGGGGTCGATACGAATTCACAGCCGCAGTGGGATGTGGGCGGGATCTCCGGCGCAGAACTGATTGGCTCCACGGTGCATGTTCAATTTACCGACGGCTCGATTGCCAGTGGGCAACTGATGGGAGACACGAGCCAGTCCGGTGCCAGGGCCCTGGTCAGCGAAGGCATGCGTGACGCCGAGGTCTCTCTGGAAGTCAACAGTCTACTTCCCGGCGAGGATGGTACGTATCAGGACAGCGCGCCGAGTGTCGAAGTGTTTGGTGAAGCAGGGGCCTGGGTGCGGGTCATCATGACTAAGGGCCACCAGCCGGTAGTCGGCGAACAAGTCGGCGTGGGGGATATCGTTGACTGGCGCTTGTCGGGAGAGGCGTTCCCGGTCAATAACGCGGCGGAGTTCCAATTTGTCGATATCCAACTCGACGTCAATGGCTATGCCGATGTCACCGAACGTTTTGCCTACGACACGTTCCTCAATGGAACGGTCGCTTTCGAGGGAAGCGATAGGCTGCCTCTCGGTTTCGTCGCGGCCGTCATGGATTCGTCGGGCCAGGGCGCCATGGCAGTAGGCCCGGTCTCCTCGCCCATCTATTTGCAGCATGATGATTCGGTAGCCACTGCCCTGCATGACGACAGTGTAACCATTCTAGGGGTCAGCCCTTACGTGGGTGATGACATTGAAATCGCTTGAAATACAAGAGCATTACGTCAGGGACGAGTGAGGGAGATTCCTATGGGTAAGAGTATCCTGGTAACAGGTGGCGCAGGTTTTCTGGGGTCGCATCTCTGTGAAAGGTTGTTGGATGAGGGTAATGAAGTCATCTGCGTGGATAACTTCTATACGGGGCGGAAGAGCAATATCTTTCACTTGATGAATAACCCCAATTTCGAGGTCATTCGCCACGACGTCAATTTTCCGCTCTATGTGGAAGTCGAGGAGATCTATAATCTCGCTTGTCCTGCGAGCCCGGTCCACTACCAGTACGATCCGGTACAGACCACCAAGACGAGTGTGCATGGCGCCATCAATATGCTGGGATTGGCAAAACGCACGCAAGCGCGGATCCTTCAAGCCTCGACCAGCGAGGTTTATGGCGATCCTGAAGTCCACCCACAACCGGAAAGCTATTGGGGTGTGGTCAACCCCATCGGCCCACGAAGTTGCTACGATGAAGGAAAGCGCTGCGCGGAAACGCTTTTCTTCGATTACCAGAGGCAGTATGGCGTCGATATCCGGGTGGCACGGATATTCAATACCTATGGACCCCGGATGCACCCCGACGATGGCCGCGTGGTCAGCAATTTCATCATGCAAGCGCTGCAAGACAAGGACTTGACGATATACGGGCGAGGCAACCAGACGCGCAGCTTCTGTTATGTCGACGATCTCATCGACGGCCTGGTGCGGCTGATGCGGGCTGAGGGATGCCAGGGGCCGGTGAATATCGGCAATGATGCCGAATTCACCATTGCCCAGCTTGCTGATACCGTTTTGAGACTGACCCAAAGCTCAAGCAGGCTCAGCATTCATCCGCTTCCCATGGATGATCCGAAGCAACGTCGTCCCGACTTGAGGCTGGCTCGCGAACTGCTTGGCTGGACGCCCAAGGTAGGGCTCGAGCAGGGGCTGCGCCAAACGATCGACTACTTCCGGGACCTGGTTGCAACGCAGGGGACGCTCACAGTTTTGCCGCGTGCGCATGCCGCTGCCGAAGCCTACTTGAGGAAGCTTGCATGACACTGTGCTTATTTTTCTGTCCGAGGGAACAATGATGAAAGGCGTCACGGTAAGTGTGGTGGTACCCGCCTACAACGTAAAGGATTACGTCCAAGCATCGATAGACTCCCTTTATGAACAGACGGAACCCTTCGATGAAGTCATCGTGGTCGATGACGGAAGTATCGATGGCACACTGACTATTCTGGAGCAATACAGGATCCATGATAACTTCACTCTGATAGCCAAGGAGAACGAAGGGCAGGGCGTGGCGAGAAACGTTGGCATGTCGCATGCTACGGGTGATTACATTTATTTTTTCGATTCGGATGACCTCGTCGATAGGCGGTTTGTCGAAAAAATAAAGGCGATCATCATCGAACAGTCGCGCCCGGATCTCATTTTCTTCTCGGGTCAGTGCTTTTCCACGGACGAATTCTATACGGAATTCTCGCCCGATTATCAGCGCAGTTTTGAATTGAAAAATGCGACATCGGAAAAGGCGATACGTGCGTTCAATGAATCGGGACGCTTCGTCTCTCAACCTTGCCTATATATCAGCAAGCGAGGCCTGTGGGGGGCCAATGGCATCGAGTTTCCCGCTTCTTCCTACGAAGATGAAGAGGTGCTTTTTCCCCTGATACTCGCTGCCAGGACGGTCAGCGTTATCAAGAACGTATTCTTTTACCGGCGAATACGCCCCAATTCCTTCATGACCTCACCCAATGATCCCAAGAAGGCTCACGGATATGGTGTCGTGATGCGCTCCATGTTGAAATTGTGTAGCGAGTATGAGGGTAACGACCGCTTGACTCGACGTATCATGAAGCGAAGGGCGGGGATCTTTGCGTCGAAGCATGTCAGTGCCTGCAAGGCGCTGGGCATGCGGGTGGACCATGCGGAAATCGTTCGCTGCGCTGCCAAATTGCGAAGCCCGATGTTATTGGCCAGAGCCGTTTATCGTACGCAAAGCAGCAGGATGCAATCATTGCTGCAGGGGCTGTTAAAGCCGATTCTCGCTTTTTCGCGCAAGTAGCGTACAGACCTTCCATGAGGCGCATCGATCTTGCTGGGGGCTGGCATCCCCATTAGCCCGGGCTATACTGTGCGGCCGCTGACTTGCTGAAACTTCGATCAGAGCCGCCCGTGAACCAGATTACCCTGACCCGCCCCGACGATTGGCACCTGCATGTACGCGACGGCGAGGCGATGAGCGCCGTCATCTCGCATAGCGCGCGCCAGTTCGGTCGCGCCATCATCATGCCCAACCTGACGCCACCGGTAACCACGACGGAACAGGCGATCGCCTATCGTCAACGTATCCTGGCAGCCTTGCCTGAAGGGAGCGATTTCGAGCCCTTGATGACGCTGTACCTTACCGATCGGACCCCGGCCGAGGAAATCGAACGGGCCAAGGACAGCGGTATCGTGCATGCCGTCAAGCTCTACCCGGCAGGGGCCACGACGAATTCCGACTCGGGCGTGACGGATATACGTCACTGCGATACGGCGATCGAAGCCTTGGCACGGGTGGGAATGCCATTGCTGGTGCATGGCGAAGTAACCAGCGCCGAGATCGATATCTTCGATCGTGAAGCGGTGTTCATCGAGCGGGTAATGAAGCCGCTGCTGGATCGCTTCCCCGCTCTCAAGGTGGTATTCGAGCACATCACGACCCGAGATGCCGCTGAATTCGTGCGTGAAGCGCCCGCCAATATCGCCGCCACGATCACGGCACACCATCTGCTGTTCAACCGCAACCACATGCTGGTGGGGGGTATACGGCCCCACTATTTCTGCCTGCCGGTACTCAAGCGAGAAACGCATCGCCATGCGCTGCTTGAAGCGGCAACGTCCGGTAGCGGCAAGTTCTTTCTGGGCACCGACAGTGCACCGCATACGCGTGGTGCGAAGGAGTCCGCCTGCGGTTGCGCAGGGGCGTTTACGGCGCCTTCCGCCATCGAACTGTATGCCATGGCGTTCGATCAGGCCGGCGCCCTGGAGCGGTTGGAGGGGTTTGCGAGCCATTTCGGACCGGACTTCTACGGCCTGCCGCGAAACGCCGAGCGCATCACCTTGAGCCGCGAGCCGTGGTCGCTACCGGAAACGCTTCCCTATACCAGCGGTGAAGTCATCGTTCCCTTGCTTGCCGGAGAGACACTGCCCTGGAAGCTGATGCAACCCCAGGCTTAAAAAAGGGGGCTTCACCGTGACTGCCGGGTGATCAATCGTCCCTCGGGGTCGAGTTCCAACCGGTAGTTGCGACCGGCCTTGAGAGCGAACAAGGCGGCGACAATGCATACCCCCATGAGCACGGCACAGATCTGAGCGAGACCGGCATCGGTTTGCAGCAACAGGCCAATACCCAGAGGGCCTAGCGAGGCCAGGGTGTAGCCCAGACCCTGTGCCATGCCGGACAACTTGCCTGCCAAGCGGGAGTCGCCACTGCGAAGCACGATCAGGGTAAGCGCCAAGCTGAAGCTTCCGCCCTGGCCTAGGCCAAGCAGGACAGCCCCCGTCCATCGCCAAGCGACAGGACCGACCAGCAAGATGGCGAGTCCGCCTGCCGTGGATGTCAGAACCATGAGAATGGCCGGTCGCTGATCCCGGCCCAATCGGGCAAGCCAGGGGGCTCCCAACGCGGAAATCAACTGGACCATGACCGAGAACGCCAACAGCCAGCCGGCTTCTCCCTCACTCATCCCTCGCCGCTGAAGTAGCACCGGGAGCCAGCCGAAAACGATATATGCCAGTGAGGATTGTGAGCCCATTAGCCCCGTGACCTGCCAAGCCAACGGTGCGCTCGACAAGCGAACCGCGGGAGGCTTGGGCTCGTCTGTGGTGCGTTGGGGCCATGGGTGTGGCATGCGCGTTCGCCAAGCAATCAACGCTGCCACTGCCAACAGGCCCCAGCTTGACAGGCTGAAGCGCCAGTCCTCGAAAAAATCCGCCAGGGGAACGCTCAGGCCGGCGCCGAGCGCTCCTCCCAGGCATAGCGCCATGGTGTAGACGCCGGTCATCAGGTCGGCACCCCGCGGTAGCTCGCGTTTGACCAGGGCGGGGAGCAGGGCGCCTAAAATGCCGATGGCGGCACCCACCAACAGGGTGCCGGCGTAGAGCCGCCAGGCGTCGTGACTGGCTCGCAGGAACAGGGCCGAGCCGAGTACCAGCAGTGCCAGGGAGAGGGTGCGCTCCGGCCCAAGACGCTTGGCCAGCCAAGGGGCGAGCGGCGCAAAAATCCCCAGGCAGAGCACCGGTAGTGTGGTCAAGGCCCCGATACCCACTGCACTGAGCCCGGTGTCCTCCTGTATGCGTGCCAGCAACGGAGACAGCGATGAGAGTGCCGGTCTGAGGTTCAGCCCGACCAGTACCATCAGGGCGAGAAACGCGGCGATCTGTCTGGTGGATGTTCTTGGTTTCGCTGGGTTATCGGTCATCGTCGCTGCGTTGCCATTCCCGGGATCTTCCACCCGGCAGGTGTCGAGGGGAAATATTCGAGGAGCCTTTCTGGCGATGGGGTACGTCATCGCCCAGGGCATCGAGGGGCACGAACAGGGGAGCGCCCGCATGATCCTTGGCAGCGCTAGGCGAGGCCTTGGCGCGTATGCCGGACACATCCTCGATGCTGCTCAAGCTGGGCTGGCCATTCATCAAAACCGCCTGGGTGGCGAGCCTGCCGGTATAGGCCCAGCAGCGTTGCGGGACCCAGGCAATACGGAAGCGTCGGTCTCGCCAGTGCGCCTGATCGTCGTCATCGATCATCAAGTCGTCGAAAGGGATCAAGGCTTGGAAGAGGGCCGAATTGAGCACGATGCCACCACTGGCCAGGCGAACCGGACCTTGATAGTGGCCGCGTGATAGAGCGGCCAGTTTTTCCTTGTGCTTCTGCTTGCCTTCGACAATACCCTGGCCGCAGAGATGCAGCACATCCGAGTCGATCTGCTTGACGACCCAGACACGGGGCGGTTTGGCGGGTTTAAGCCAGTTGAGCACGGCGGCGTCAGGTCATGTACTTGCGCAGGTCGCCACGGACGGCGTCCAGCAGGGTGATGAAGTGGGTGTCGCCTCGGGCATCGATGCGGTCGACACGGCTGACGGTCGACATCGAGCGCTCGACCTTGAGTTCGTCGTAGATCTCCAGCGTGATCTTCGTTGCCGGCTTGTCACCGGGCTCGATGATGCCATCTTCGAGCGTGAAGGTTTCGAGCAGGTGGGCTCGCACCCGGGTCATGCCACCTTCGGCCAATACCCGACGTACGAAGAGCCACCCTTCGCAGGGCAATACATCGTCGCTACCGCGCTGGCGCATGAATAGCGCTCTATAGCATGCCCCTTCGCGACTGCCCTTGTCCGCCATGCTGCGATAGGCCTCGACAACACGATTGGAGGCGACACCGGCTTTGGCCATACGTTCTGAAGCGCCGCGGTGTTCCTGACTCAGCTGCTCCTGGCGTTGGAATACCAGCCATCGGCGATACTCGGCGATGAGAGACGACGCGTCCATGTGTACTCCTGTGATGGCTCGGTTGTAATCGTTAACGTTCTCACAAATGGGTTTTCCCGTCGAGATGTGCTCGCGCAGTACTTAGCCAACGCCATTCGGTAGGCAGCTTCCCCGTGACGGCGACGCTTTCCAGCTTCGATACCACGCTGGTCCGAGCCGCCCAAGGGGATGCGTACTGCCCTGTCACGACCTGTGCCCGGCTATGCCGGGCACAGTCGTTTTTGACACAAAATCACACTAAAGAAGCCCACTTGATGGCCGATAGAAGGAATAGACCGTCCAACCATGGCCTTTTTGTCGCGTTGTCCTCGCGACGAGGCTGGTAAAAAGGACACCATTCAGGAAGGAGCGTCATGGCTACTATTTCAGCACTGGGTGTGGGATCGGGACTGGACCTAAATGGACTTCTGACTCAGCTGAGAAGTGCCGAGCGTCAGAAGCTGACCCCGATCGTCCAGCAACAGCAGAGCTACAAGGCGAAGATCTCCGCCTTCGGTAAGCTCGAATCCGCCCTGACCAAGTTTCAGACGTCAGTGAACACGCTCAACGATGCGAAAAGCTTCAAGGGCGTGACCAGTCAAGTGACGGGCTCTAGCATTACTGCCGCATCGAACACCGATGCGCCTGTTGGTCGTTATGAAGTCAATGTCACTAGCTTGGCGAAAGCCTCCAGCGTGGCAACAAACGGCGTTGACGACAAGACGAGGAAGCTGGGTGCGGGCTCCGTGGATATCGTCGTCGGTAGCAAAACAATCAATGTTGAAGTCACGGAAGAGAAAAGTTCCCTTGAGGGCATTCGCGACGCAATCAATGCCAAGAACGCTGGAATCAGCGCATCCATCATCAATGACGGCACCGAAGGCGCTGCCTATCGCCTAGTATTGGCCTCGACGGAGACAGGCACGCAGGCGAGTATTTCTTCTGTTACTTTTAACGGCCTTCTTGGCCTAGAAGAAGACACAGACACAAAGCTTTCAGCGGTAGATGCCGAGCTAGAAGTCAATGGTATTAAGATTACGAGCCAGACCAATCGGATTAGCGAAGCGATCCAGGGCGTCACCCTGGATCTGAATGAAATGGGTGCTTCGACGCTGACGATCAGTCGTGACGATGCAGCCATCAAGGAGTCCGTCAAGGGCTTCGTCGAAAGCTACAATGCGCTGAACAAGACGATCAAGGACCTGACGAAATATAACGCTGCGACCGATACGGCAGGGGGGCTGATCGGGAACAGTACCGTAAGGAGCATTGCCTCGCAGCTGCGCTCGGATCTCACCAGTGGCGTGGAAGAGGGAACCTTCGGTTACCTCCGGGATATCGGCATCACTCTCAAGGTGGATGGCACTCTGCAGCTCGATGAAGCCAAGCTTGACGAGGTGGTGGCCAACGGTACCCAGGATCTGAGCCTTTTCTTTGGTGGCACGACCAAGGACGGTGGGCTTGCTGGAAAGTTGGGCAAGTCGCTGGACCTCATGCTGAAAAGCGACGGCTCGCTGGACTCAGCGACCAGTGGCCTGGAGTCATCGATCAAGAGTCTCGATCAGCGCTATGCGAATGTAGAAAAAAGCATTGAATCCACCATTGAGCGCTATAGAAAGCAATTCGCACAACTCGACGGCATGCTCTCATCCATGAACCAGATGAGCGGTTACCTGATGCAGCAGTTCGACATGATGAACGCTCAGCTAGGCAAGGGCTAAGCAGACCGTTTGACTATCGGGTAATGAAACAGGTTCGCTGTGAGGAAGCATGACGATGAATACCATACGCGGTGCCGGCGCCTACGCCAGGGGAGCAGGGGCCTACGCTAAAGTGGGCGTCGAAAGCGGTGTTCTTTCGGCCAGTCCCCATCAATTGATTGTGCTCTTGTTCGATGGCGCTCTGAGCTCCATACGTGCTGCTCGGCTGCATATGGCCGAAGGCAACGTGCAAGAAAAGGGAAAATCGATCTCCAAGGCGATCGATATCGTCAACAATGGTTTGTTGGCCGCGCTGGATGCCGAGCGCGGCGGTGAGATCGCAGAGCGCTTGGGATCGCTGTACGATTACATTTCGCGCCTGCTGTTGTCGGCCAATTTGCATAATGATGACAAGAGCCTGCAGGAAGCGGCTCAATTACTCGAGGATATCGGCTCGGCATGGCGCCAGATCGGTCCTCAACCCGGTGGTATCTAATCCAGGTGGTATCTAATATGGGAACGCTGCGGCCGATGACCCAGGAACAACTGATCGTCGCTTATGAAACACTCCTGCAGCGCTCCTGTCGCATGCTGGACTGGGCACGGCAAGAAGATTGGAATGCCCTCGTCAATGAGGAATCCCAGTATGTGATCGAGGTTGAACGTCTATCACAAGTGGATGGCACGCTGCTGCTCGATGCTTCACAGCAAGAGCGGCGAGCCCAGCTGTTGGAGCGGGTGCTGGAAAATGACCTGGAGATTCGTCAACGCCTCATGGCGCGGCGCGATGCCTTGAGTGAGCTGATTGGCTCATCGCAGCGCAAGCGTGATCTCAACCGGGCCTATCGGCCACCAGCAGGTGCAAGTCCTCTACCTGAAGGCCACTCGTGAGTGGCATCACGCCAATCCTCGATACACTGCTACATCAGGTGCTGGGCAAGCGCGTCGATGTACCTTCAGCGCGGCCCTTGACTGAACCGGTCCAGCCGACCGATCCCAACGAGGCCTTGCGTTCGCTGCAAAGCGACTCACGTCTCGATGCACGCCAGCCCCCTCTGGCTCCCTTGACGGGAGCCGCAGCAAGGGGGCTACCTTCGCCAGCGGCACAACCGACGCCGCAGGGCGGCCCGCCCCCGTCAACGACCACGCATTTCAGCCCCACGGCAACCACCATTGCCGATCTGCTGGTCAAGTTTCCGGCACCCCCTTCAGCGATCAGGCCGGCCACACCGCTGATACCCACGAGCGAATCGATACCCGCTGCGCCGAAAGTGGCTGAGCGGCTGCAAGCGTCGATACGCGAGAGTGGTTCGTTCTACGAATCGCACCTCGGCAAGTGGTTTCGTGGTGAGTTGTCGCGTCAGGCGCTCGAGCGGGAGCCGCAAATGCTGCGCACCCAGACGCTGCGGACCATGACGACCGAATCGCTAGTGCAGGGGGGAGGACTGCGCACCTTGCAAGTTTCCATGCCTGCGGCCCCTTTCATGCCTAAATTGGCAGGTTACCTGTCAATGAATGAGCCTCGCGCAGTGTCACCGCGAGAGGCAACCGCCTCGGCCCCTGTAGCTTCGCAATCGGCGGCATCGGCCGGAGCCTCACAAGGAGCAGCGAGCGCCCAGCAGGCAGTTCCGTCCACCGCTCCTCTCGTCCCCCCAGGGGCTGCGTCGAGCAAGGGGAGCGACAACGAGTTGTCCGGTCATGCACGCCAGGCCACGGCAACGTTGCCTGCCGATCCCGTCAGCGAGTCGTTGCAAGGGATCGTTCGTCATCAACTGGAATTGTTGGTGTCGCCAGTGCTGCGGTGGGAAGGTGATGTATGGTCAGGCCTGTTCATGGCATTGGCGATACAGGTGCCCCAGTTGGTACACGCCCGGCAGGGGGAGGGGCAATCCCAGGGCCAAGGTGGAGACGAGAACGAAGATCCCGCTTGGAACTCGCAGCTCACGTTGACCACTGAGCGACTGGGTACGGTGGGGGTACATCTGCGGCTCAAGAGCAAGCGCGTGACGATGACACTCACGGCACACACACCAGAAGTCGCGGCGCAGCTCGAGGACGGCCTCGGGCTACTCAAGCAGCGGCTCGAGCGGTGTGGTATCGAGGAGGCGGCGTTGCGGGTCAATCTCGACAATAGTGATGGGCCACAATATGAAGCATGACAGGCCGGGACGCCGGCAACAGGCGGTTGCATTGGCCTATCACGGTGAAGACCGTGCGCCCCGTGTGCTGGCCAAGGGCTATGGTGAGCTGGCCGAACGGATCATCGCCGAGGCCGGGCGCCAGGGCATCTTCGTTCATGATGCGCCTGAGCTGGTTGCGTTGCTGATGCAACTCAATCTCGACGAGCATATCCCCGCCGAACTCTATCAGGTCATCGCCGAATTGCTCGTTTGGGTGAACGATATTGCGCCAGTAGCGGCTCGAAAGCCCGCTTAACTGTTTCAAACGCGTGTGTTTTTGTAAATATTTGTTTGCAGCCCGTCGAATTAAAGCGACAAATGACTACCCCGAGGCTCCGTGAGGTCACCTAAATGATTGTTTTGAGCCAATATAATTACAAGCCTGATTATCGATAGTTTGAGCCTTCTACTAACCACGTACGTGATAGGTGTTGCTTCCTTTCATAAAAAAGTCTCACAATGTGTGACATAAAGTGGCCAAGACAGAGAGCCACTGACCTGAAGGGTCAAACAAGAACTGGGCGGTCGTGAGACTGCCTTCGATTAACGCGATTACCGCAGGGTTAAAACTAATGACTATAGATAGCGTTCTGGAAGAGATCCAGGATATCAACTTGTCCTACCTACTTCTTGTGCAACGTCTATTGAATGAAGATCGCGCGACCGCCATGTTCCGGCTCAAGATTAGCGAGTCGATGGCCGATCTCATTGCCTCCCTTTCCGCGAAGCAGCTCAACAAGTTGTCGCGCACCAACCAGTTGCTCTGCAGGCTCTGCTATGACGACCCCGAGCAGGTCCGCAAGTTAACCCATAATCAGCGCGAGCAGGGGCTCTCCCAGACGCACGCTTCGCTGTTGATGGCGTCTTCTACCGGTTTCGGCGCACGTTTCGCTTAGGGGGTCATGACCATGGCAGACAAGAGTCTCGTCAGCGAAATGCTGCAGGTACAGATGGCGATCGAATTGATCGAACTCGGCGCACGTCTTCAGGTACTCGAAACTGAAACTGACTTGAGTCGGGCTCGCTTGATCAAGCTGTATAAAGAAGTCCGGGGCATGTCTCCGCCCAAGGGAATGCTTCCGTTCTCCACGGATTGGTTCATTACCTGGTTGCCCAATATTCATTCCTCGCTTTTTTACAATATTTATCTTCGTC
This sequence comes from Litchfieldella xinjiangensis, assembly GCF_000759345.1. GTDB lineage: Bacteria > Pseudomonadota > Gammaproteobacteria > Pseudomonadales > Halomonadaceae > Litchfieldella_A > Litchfieldella_A xinjiangensis. The sequence goes on along the minus strand of NZ_JPZL01000004.1, from coordinate 8,551 downwards.
TGATCGAGAGCGCGGGCTGTGAGCGAATGGAAGCCTTCGTCAAGGCATTCCGCTTGTATCTGGAGCAGATGCAACTCGATGATGCTGAGCCGGTATTGGGCCTGACACGTGCCTGGACACTGGTTCGCTTCTTCGAGAGCGATATGCTTCAGCTTTCGGAGTGTACCAGCTGCACTGGCCATTTCGTGGCCCATGCACACTCGCCAAGCCATCATTTCGTGTGTGGTATCTGCCAGCCGCCTTCACGTGCCGGCAAGACACGCAAGCGTCGTGAGGCCGATGCCCTGGCTGAGCCGTTGACGTTCATGCCAGTCAAGGTTGCTGCCCTCGGCTAATCGCTTGCAGTCATGCCTGACGAGCCCCTTTTCCGTGCTGTCGGGAGGGGCTTTTTCTTGTCCGTTATTCGGAAAAGAAGCCGCAATAAGTGGTTTGAGTACCTCAAGTTGCCGACTCGTTTGCCGATAGATTTTACAGGCGGCGAACTCCTGGCCGCACTGTGTCTTGTAACAAGGGAAACATGGCTGTGCTGATACCCATTGGATTCATCATCGTGATCCTGTCCGTGTTTGGCGGCTATGCGCTGGCAGGCGGACATCTTGGGCCGCTATACCAGCCCACCGAGATTCTCATGATCTGTGGTGCCGCGATCGGCGCCTTCATCGCTGCCAATAATGGCAAGGCGATGATGGCGGTATTCCGTAGCACTTCGAAGCTCAAGCGTACCGTCAAGTATAACAAGGCGATGTACATGGAACTCATGGCGCTCCAGTACAAGTTGCTCTCGAAGGCACGCCGTGACGGCATGCTGGCTATCGAGCGGGATATCGACAATCCCAAGGATAGTGCGTTATTCGCAGAGTACCCCAGGATCCAGGCCGATCCCATGATCATGAACTTCCTGACCGATTATCTGCGCTTGATGATCAGCGGGAACATGGACCCCCATCAGATCGACGAGTTGATGGAACACGAGATCGAGGCGTTCGAGCATGAAGCTCACATTCCCGCCGACGCCTTGGCCAAGGTGGGGGATGGATTGCCGGCCTTCGGTATCGTGGCCGCGGTCATGGGGGTCATCAAGGCGCTGAGCAATGCTGATGCGGGCGCCGAGCAGATGGGCATCATGATTGCCCATGCACTGGTGGGAACGTTTCTGGGCATTCTGCTGGCCTACGGTTTCGTCAATCCGCTTTCGAGCCGGGTCGACCGCCAGGTCAACGAGGCCGTCAAGATGCTGCAGTGCATTCGTGTGACGCTGCTGGCGAGCCTCAATGGCTATGCACCCCAATTGGCCGTGGAATTCGGGCGTAAGGCGCTGCATACCGCTGAGCGTCCCTCCTTCTCCGAGCTCGAAGAGCATGTGCGTTCGGCCAAGGGTAATGGAGCGGCTGGGGCATGAGTCAGGATCGCGCGCCCATCATCATCAAGCGCAAGAAAGTCGTGCATGGCCACCATGGTGGCAGCTGGAAGATTGCATTGGCTGACTTCATGACGGCTTTGATGGCGCTGTTCCTGGTGATGTGGATCCTGGCGACGGCCACCGAGACAGAGCTCAAGGGGATCGCCGAATACTTCAGTACGCCGCTGATGTCGGCGATCACCAGTGGCGAAAGGACGTCGACGAGTAGCAACGTGATTCCGGGGGGCGGCCCCGATCCGGTGCATACCGAAGGAGAGCGGCTGCGTGTCGATCTGCGTACGCAGACGCGGCCCAGCGACGAGCGGCGTTCATTCGAGCAGTTGCAGAAGCGCATGGAAAGCCTGATACAGGGCGATCCGCAGCTGCGCGCCATGAGTGCACAGATTCGCTTCGACATGACACCGGAGGGTCTGCGCATCCAGTTGGTGGATACCGACCAGCGGCCCATGTTCGAAATCGGCAGTGCGCAAATGGAGTCGTACATGCGTGATCTCCTGCGTGCCATTGCTCCGTTGCTCAACGAGATGCCCAACGAACTGAGCATCAGCGGGCATACCGACAATCTGGCCTATATCGGGGGAGAGCGTGGCTACAGCAACTGGGAGCTTTCCACCGACCGTGCCAATGCGTCGCGCCGGGAATTGATCTTCGGTGGCCTGGACGCCAACAAGCTGTTGCGGGTATCAGGATTGGGGGAACGGGTTCCGTTGGCGGATACCGCTCCCGATGCAGCGATCAACCGCCGTATCGCCGTCGTCGTTCTCGACGAACGGGCGGCACGTCAGATTCGCTCGCAGGGGCTGCCGGGTGGGGAGCAGGCAGCGGTGCCATCACCCGCGGGGGTTGGTTTGTCGGTCGATGCCGGACCGTCGCCCATCGAACAGTTTTCCAAGGGGTTGAGGGAAGCCGTCACAGACGACTGACCAGAGATAACGCGTACCGGTACGCCGGTCGCTCACCATCATACGTGCGGGAACGAGCATGGATATCAGCGATTTTTACGATACGTTTTTCGAAGAGGCCGAAGAGCTTCTCGGGGACATGGAGCAACATCTGCTCGAGCTGGATATCGACGATCCGGATGCCGAGCAGCTGAACGCCATTTTCCGGGCGGCTCATTCGATCAAGGGTGGCGCCGGTACGTTCGGCTTCGACATTCTTCAACACACCACCCATCTGCTCGAGAATCTGCTCGATTTTGCTCGCCGCGGTGAGATGGCGCTGCGTCGCGATATCGTCGACACCTTTCTGGAAACCAAGGACATGTTGCACGATCAGCTTGATGCCTACCGTAACGGTCAGGAGCCTGATGCTGACGCCTATGATCGAATCTGCAAGACCTTGCAGGCATTGGCGCTCCAGGAAATGGGCCAGAGTGTCGACGGCGGGGCTGCGCCGGAGCCTGCCCCCCAACCCAAGCCTGTGGAAGCGGCGCCCGAGTCGCCAGTGGCATCCGGCTGCCTGAATGTCGTCCTTCTGGACGTCAGCGAGAAAGACCGTGCCACCTTGGTCGAGGAGCTCGGCAATTTCGGCAAGGTCGTCAGTGAGCAAGGGGATGCCAAGCGCTACGTCATCACTCTCGAGACCACCTCGAGCCCCGACGACATCGAAGTCGTGCTGTGTTTCATCGTCGAGCCTGAACAGATCGAGATCGAGGCTTCAGCCCCGTCGGTAGACGCCGGCAAGGGTGTCGTGGAGGTCTCCAGCACCGCGGAACCCTCGGCCCAGGTGGTCGAAACGGCTCCAAAAGCGGCAGCTCCGGTGACACAAGCCCCTGCCAAGCCGCCTACTTCCAAGCCGAAGGCTGCCGCAGGGCCAGCCAAATCCGGGGCGGAATCGACCTCGATTCGTGTGCCAGTGGATAAGGTCGACCAGATCATCAACCTGGTCGGCGAGCTGATCATTACCCAGTCGATGCTCGACCAGACCGTCAGCGAGATGGACGGTGTCGCGCATGGTTCATTGGTCAATGGCATGGGGTTGCTTCAGCGCAACGCGCGGGATCTGCAAGAAGCGGTCATGTCGATCCGCATGGTGCCGATGGACTATGTCTTCAGCCGCTTCCCGCGGTTGGTGCGCGATCTTGCGGCCAAGCTCAACAAGGATGTGGAACTGGTTACCGAAGGCAAGTCCACGGAGCTCGACAAGAGCCTGACCGAGCGCATCATCGACCCATTGACCCACCTCGTGCGGAACAGTCTCGATCATGGTATCGAGACGCCGGAAAAACGCGTAGCGGCCGGCAAGCCAAGCACCGGCAAGCTGACGCTCTCCGCCCAGCATCAAGGCGGCAATATACTGATCGAAGTCATCGATGACGGGGCCGGCCTTAATCGCGATAAGCTGCTGGCCAAGGCGCGCTCCAATGGGCTGAATGTCTCGGACAACATGAGTGACGACGAAGTCTGGCAATTGATCTTCGCGCCGGGCTTCTCCACCGCTGAACAAGTCAGTGATGTGTCCGGGCGGGGCGTCGGCATGGACGTGGTCAAGCGAAACATCCAGGCCATGGGTGGGCACGTCGAAATCGTGTCGCGTCCCGGCGAAGGCACGACGACACGTATCGTTCTGCCGCTGACGCTGGCCATTCTCGATGGCATGTCGATCAAGGTTGGCAAGGAGATATTCATCCTGCCGCTGGGTGCCGTACTCGAGTCGCTGCAGCCGACCGGGGACGATCTGTATGCCATGGCCGGTGACGACCTGTTGATCAAGGTGCGTGACGAGTATCTGCCGGTGATCGCGGTGCAGGAAGTCCTTGATGTGGCGAATGCCAATACCGAGCCGACCGAATGTATTGCCGTCATCGTCCAAGGCGAGGGGCGTCGCTACGCCCTGCTGGTCGACGACCTGGTCGGACAGCAGCAAGTGGTGGTCAAGAACCTCGAAACGAACTATCGCAAGGTGCCGGGCGTTTCCGCCGCCACGATTCTCGGTGATGGCAGTGTCGCGTTGATCCTCGATATCGCCGACATGCATCGCCTGAGCCGAACCAAGAAGGAAGCAGGGCGGCTGCGCCTGCCTGCTTCGATGCACAAGCCAATGCCTTTGAAGGAGGTAGAGCCGTCATGAACATGAATGCCGCCAGCGTCGCCACTGTAGACGCCCATAGTCGTGAATTCCTGGTCTTCTCGCTGGGTGAAGAGGAATACGCGATCGATATCCTCAAGGTGCAGGAGATTCGTGGTTACGAGAACGTGACGCGAATCGCCAACGCGCCGGATTTCATCAAGGGGGTGACCAACCTGCGCGGCGTGATCGTGCCGATCGTCGATCTGCGCATCAAGTTCCACCTCAGCAAGGTGGAATACGGCGGTCAGACCGTGGTCATCGTGGTCAATGTGGGTGAGCGCGTCGTAGGCATCGTGGTCGATGGGGTCTCCGATGTCATGACCCTGACTCCGGAGCAGATCAAGCCGGCACCGGAATTCGGCGTCACCTTGTCCTCCGATTACTTGAGTGGCCTCGGTAGCCTCGATGATCGCATGTTGGTCCTGGTGGATATCGAAAAATTGCTGAACAGTGAGGAAATGGCACTCGTCGATCATATCACCGAGTGATCGATGGCCTCGAGGCGAGGGAGCAGTTTGCTCCCTCGCCTTTTTTGTGTCCGGGCTCAAGGAAACGCTGTCCTGGCCGATACAGGGTGTGAAGACCGCTCTGTTCGCGGGCAGGCCAATCAGGGCATTGGCGACGCGGTATCGTCCATGCCGGACTGAGTCGCGACGCTTGGGAAGATGTCGTGACACGCACGATTACGAGGGATAAGCGTGAAGTTACTGGACAACATGACGGTCAGGGTCAGCTGGGCCCTGGTTCTAGCGGTGTTTGCCTTGCTGATAGCGGTACTGAGCGGGCTTGGGCTCTATGCCGTGAAGTACAGTGAAGAGGCGTTGGCCACCTACAATGACGTCAACGTCGAACAGCAGGGCATGTTGAATCGGGCCAATGCCCAGATGCTGGATGCCCGGGTCGCCATGGGTGAAGCATACGAAAATCTGGCGGGGAGCGGGGCCTCATCGTCCGAGATCGGGATGGACGAGATTGCGTCGCGCCTCGATGCGGCCGAAGCCACCTTCGAGTCGTTTCTGGCCCTGCCGCGTCAGCCTGGGCAGGATGCTCTGATCGAACCCCTTGAAGCCTCGTTCAGGGCGTTGATGCAGGAGGGGCTCCGGCCTCAGTTCGTTGCGCTGGACGATTGGGATACCCGCCTTGCCGCCCGGCTTTCCACTCGCTCGACGACATTGAACGAAGTCTTCTACCAACATGCCGTGAGTTTTTCAGACGCCGCTGAAAGCTCGGGCCGGACCCTGTACAACGATTTCTTCAGTGTCTCCCGCCTGGTTGAATTCGCCATTGCTGCGGTGCTGTTCGTGGCCGTTGCCACTATTGCCGTTGTGCTTTGGGGTGTCACCGTCAATGTCATTCGTCCCTTGTCCCGGGTCGTCGGGCATTTCGAGCGCATGGCGGAAGGCGACCTGTCAGAGCGCATCGATTCACGGGGCAACAACGAGATCGGCAAGCTCTATGCCTCCCTGGCACATATGCAGCATAGCCTCTCACGCACCGTGGCGACGGTACGTGATAGCAGCCAATCCATTTACCAGGGCGCGCAGGAAATCTCGAACGGCAATAACGATCTTTCTTCGCGCACTGAGCAGCAGGCCGCCTCGCTGGAGGAGACCGCCTCCAGCATGGAAGAGCTGACCTCGACCGTTGGCCAGAATGCCGATAACGCACGCCAGGCAAGCCAACTGGCCGCGAGTGCGTCACAGACGGCCAGCCGTGGCGGCGCGGTCGTGGGTGATGTCGTGACCACGATGCGCGATATCAGCGAGAGCTCGCATAAGGTGACCGAGATCATCAAGGTGATCGACTCGATCGCCTTCCAGACCAATATCCTCGCGCTGAATGCCTCTGTCGAGGCGGCCCGCGCCGGTGAGCAGGGGCGCGGCTTTGCCGTTGTCGCGGGAGAGGTTCGTAATCTTGCCGGCCGCAGCGCCGATGCTTCCAAGGAGATCCGCACGCTGATCGAGGCCTCGGTCTCCAAGGTGGAGGCAGGCACGGCACTGGTCGATCAGGCAGGTGACACCATGGAAGAGATCGTTGCCTCGGTGCAGAAAGTGACCGACATCATGGACGAGATCGCGTCTGCCTCGCAGGAGCAGAGCAACGGCATCGGGCAGGTCAACCAGGCCATCACCCAGATGGATCACGTCACGCAACAAAACGCCACGCTCGTTCAGCAGGCAGCTTCGGCTGCGAGTGAACTGGAGCTGGAAGCCACACGGCTGCGTGAAGCGGTAGCGCTGTTCCGCCTTTCCCAGTCCGAGCCCCAGGCTCAGGAAGACAAGACACTCGCGCGCTGGCTGCCCGATCTCAAGACAGCCACGGCCGTGAGTGAGCCCAAGCCCAAGTCAGCCTCGCTGCCTGCAGCATCACGGGCGAATGATGACGACTGGGAAGCGTTTTAAACCATAACTAATAACTCTAGGCGAACGACGCCCAACGTCGTTCGCCACTGCTGGGGATAACAATAGATGCGCAACAATCAGCCAGTGACACAGCGGGAATACTCCCTTGCCGATCACGATTTCCTCATCACACGCACGGACCTGAAGGGCCGGATCACGTATGCCAACCCTGCCTTCGTCAAGGTCAGCGGATACGAGCATGAGGAGCTGATTGGTGCGTCCCACAACTTGGTGCGTCATCCCGACATGCCCGAGGTCGCCTTTCAGAACCTCTGGGAAACCCTGAAGGCCGGCGAGACTTGGACAGGCCTGGTCAAGAATCGCCGCAAGGATGGCGATCACTATTGGGTCAACGCCACGGTGACCCCGATCATCGAGGGCGGTGAGGTACTTGGCTATGCCTCGGTCCGTATCAAGGCGGAGCGCGAAGCCATTGAAGAAGCTGACAAGGCATACCGTGCGCTCAGCGAGGGCAAGGCCAGGCATCTGCAGTTGAATCGAGGCCGGCTACAGCGGCGTGGATTGGTGGGGCTGATGGGCCGCGTCAATATGCGAACGCAGCGGGCACGACTCGTCAGCATGATCGCGGTGTCTGCCGTCCTGCTGATGGCGAGTGGTGGCTTGGGGCTGTATGGCCTCCAGGAGTCCGGCGAGCGTCTTCAAACCCTGAGTCGGGACGGGCTCGAGGACGTCGCCCGGCTGCTGCAGATTGACCAGGGTGTTACCCAGAGCCATCAACGCTTGTCCACCGGCAGCCACATGGACCTCATGGAGGGTAGGGAAGAGGAAGGCGCCCGTTTGTCGGCCGTGGTGTCCAACCTGGACACCATCTGGCAGGGCTTCGCACAACGGGAGGTCAACCGCACCGTTTCGGCAAGCACATTAGGTGATGCGTTGGCCCAGTTTCGGCAGGAGCATGCCCAGCCAATGGCCACGGCGCTGACCGGGGAAGAGCCCTTTGAGGCCTACCAGGCATTGAAGGTCAACCTTGCGCCCATGCAGGCCGCCGGGGCTGGCATCACTGCCGCCGTCAATGCCCTGGTCACGGAAAAACTCGAGCATGCCCAGGCGTTGGCCACCCAGGCCCGGGATCGTCGTCAGCAGATTATGGTCGCGCAAGGGGCCCTGCTGTTGGGCGGTCTGATGCTCTTGATCCTGATGGGTACACTCACGCTGCGCGCCCTGATGAAGCCGCTTCGCGAGTCGATGCACTTCACGCTGCAGATCGCAGCGGGGAACCTGGCGGCCTCGATGCCGTCGCATCGCAACGACGAAGCCGGGCAATTGATGCGTGCCCTGGACGTGATGCGCAAGAGCCTGGGCAGTATCGTGGGGAACGTGAATAGCGGTGTCGCTGTCGTCACGCCCGCGGCCCGGGACATCTCCCAGGGCAACGAGGACCTCTCCTCGCGTACCGAGCAGCAGGCCGCCTCATTGCAGGAAACGGCCTCGAGCATGGAAGAGATGACGGCCACCGTGCGGCAGAACGCTGACAACGCCCGTCAGGCGAGCGGCCTGGCCGTGGATAATGCCAGCCGGGTGCAGGCGACCGGTGAGCTGATGAACGATGTGGTGTCGACCATGGGCCGTATCACCGAGAGCTCACGCAAGATGACCGACATCATCAACGTCATCGATTCGATCGCCTTCCAGACCA
>NZ_JPZL01000003.1 GCF_000759345.1 Litchfieldella xinjiangensis | reverse complement strand
TTGCACCATCCTCCACCGCCTGCAACGTTGCCCGTCGCCGGCAGCGGATGCGTACTTTACGTTTCCCGGGGCGACATGACAAGCCCCTGGTGAAACTTTTTCATGGCTTGCTCGAGGCGGGCTTCATCTTGCGCATCACGGCCAATACTGGGCCCGATGCTACATAAGCGCCGAATAGCAGCAAGAGCATCACGGATGGCTCAACCGAGATGACCACGAAGCCCAGCACAATGGCCAAAAGCACAACAAAGGGCACCGGCCCTTTGAGGTCGATGTCCTTGAAGCTGTAATAGCGAATGTTGCTGACCATCAGCACACCTGCTGCTGCGACGACAAATAACATGAGTAGCTTGAAGGCGAATGCATCCGCGTCAAAGCTATGAAAGGTCCAGACGCTGGCAGCCACGACGGCAGCTGCCGAAGGGCTTGGCAAGCCAATGAACCACTTCTTGTCCACGCTTCCTATTTGGACGTTGAAGCGCGCCAGACGTAGCGCTGCGCAGGCCACAAACAGGAAGGCCACGACCCAGCCGGTTTTACCAATGTCCTGAAGAATCCAGGTAAAGGCCACCAACGCCGGAGCGACGCCAAAGGAGAGCATATCGGCCAGACTATCGTATTCGGCGCCGAAAGCACTTTGGGTATTAGTCATCCTGGCCACGCGCCCATCCAAGCCATCCAACACCATGGCAATGAATATCGCCACGGATGCCGCAGTGAAATCCCCGTTGATACCCGCCACCACGGCGAAGAAGCCCGAAAAAAGTGCCGACGTCGTGAACAGATTGGGAAGTAAGTAGATTCCCTTGCGTCGCACCTTCTTGCCATCTTCCACGGACTCCTCGACCACCTCGGTTTCGCGGATAAAGGTCGACGCGATATCGTCATCGGCGTGCTCGGCCTTTCGGTGCTCGGTGTTGCTGGGTTCTTGGCTCATGACTCAGGGCTCCCTTGCCGCACGTAAGCGCCTAGCTGGCGCCCGTCCATTTTACACACTGACCCTAAACGATAGCGAAGGATGACGACACCCCAACGAAAAAGGGCACGGAAATCCGTGCCCTTCTTGCCGTGCTGATGAACAATCAGTTTTTGGACTTGTCGACCAGCTGATTGGCAGCGATCCACGGCATCATGCCACGTAGCTTGGCACCGACCTGCTCGATCGGGTGCTCGGCGTTGAGGCGACGACGGGCAGTCATGGAAGGATAGTTGGTATTCCCTTCCTGAATGAACATCTTGGCGTATTCGCCGGTCTGGATGCGTTTGAGCGCATTGCGCATGGCTTCACGAGATTGTTCGTTGATGATCTCAGGGCCAGTCACGTACTCGCCATACTCCGCATTGTTGGAGATCGAGTAATTCATGTTGGCAATGCCGCCTTCATACATGAGATCGACGATCAGCTTGAGCTCGTGCAGGCACTCGAAGTAAGCCATCTCGGGGGCGTAACCGGCCTCGGTCAGGGTCTCGAAGCCCGCCTTGACCAGCTCTACAGCACCGCCGCAAAGAACGGTCTGCTCACCGAACAAGTCCGTTTCGGTTTCGTCCCTGAAAGTCGTCTCGATGATGCCGCTGCGTCCGCCACCGATGGCCGCCGCATAGGAGAGAGACAACTCTTTTGCCGATCCCGTGGCATCCTGGTGAATGGCAATGAGGTCAGGAATTCCGCCGCCACGCACGAACTCGGAACGAACGGTATGCCCAGGCGCCTTGGGCGCGACCATGATCACGTCGAGATCTTTACGCGGCTCGATCTGGTTGTAGTGGATATTGAAACCATGAGCGAAGGCCAGCGTCGCCCCCTCCTTGAGGTTGGGCTCGATCTCCTGCTCGTAGATGGCCTTCTGGTTTTCGTCAGGCGCGAGGATCATGACGACGTCTGCGCTTTGGCAAGCCTCCGGCACGGAAGCAACCTTGAGGCCAGCGCCTTCGGCCTTAGCCGCGGAAGAAGACCCCGGGCGCAGGGCAACGGTCACATCGACGCCGGACTCCTTGAGGTTATTGGCATGGGCATGCCCCTGGGAGCCGTAACCCACGATCACCACCTTCTTGGCCTGGATCAGCGACAGGTCACAATCCTTATCGTAATAAACGCGCATGACTATTCTCCGATTTTAAATTAGGTATCAGCGTTGATGGCCACCCGTGCCGTCTTATGCGGCACTGGGTTGAGTTGTCGTAACCCAAGGCATTGAGGGCACAATACGGCAGGCAAAACGTTGCGTAAAACGCTATATTTGCAATAACACATTTCATTTATTGAAACGCTAATGGATATCCGCTCGCTACAGCAATTTCTGACATTGGCCGAGAGCCTGCATTTTGGTCGGGCCAGTGACGCTTGCCACATCAGCCCATCGACGCTGAGCCGCACTATTCGCCAGCTGGAAGAGACCCTAAGCGCGCCTCTCTTCGAGCGAGACAACCGCCATGTCTCGCTGACACCCCAGGGTAAACGCTTCCAGGCATACGCCCGGGACGCTATCGAGCAGTGGGAGACGGTATGCCACGCCCTGATGGAAGAAACCCACTCGCTATCCGGCGCAATCAGCATTTATTGTTCTGTAACAGCCAGTTACAGCTTCCTCTATGAATTGCTGAGCGACTTTCGGGTGCGCCACCCCCGGATCGAGATCAAGCTGCACACCGGGGATCCGGCCGAGTCGACAGCGAGAGTGCTTAGCGGGGAAGAAGACATGGCAATAACGCCCCGACCGCGCACCTTACCCGATGCGTTGGCATTCAAGCCCATGACCACCTCGCCGCTGGTATTCATTACTCCGCGGGATGGCGCCGCCTGGCTCCCCGAGACGCCTGACATACCCACTCCCTCGCAATGGCGTGGCGTACCGATGATTCTTTCCGAATCGGGCCTGGCACGTGAGCACAGCGATACCTGGTTCAAGGCTCTAGGCGTGACACCACAGATCTATGCCCAGGTCGCCGGCAACGAGGCCATCGTCAGCATGGTGGGACTGGGCTTCGGGGTAGGCGTGGTGCCAAAGATCGTGCTCGATAACAGTCCGCTGATCGACCGCATCCGGATCCTGCCCGTCAAGCCTGAGCTTCCCCATTACGATGTGGGGTTATGCGTAGCGCAGCGGCGGCTCAAGAGCCCCCTGATTAGCGCACTCTGGGCGGAAGTGTAGGAGAAGCAAATAAAAAAGCCGCTCCGAAGAGCGGCTTTGAATGGCAAACACCTAGAGGCTCAACACCTTGTCGCCGCGGGCAATGCCCGAGACCCCCGTGCGCGCCACTTCAAGGATACCCACCGGCGCCATCGCCTGCAGGAACGCATCGAGTTTACCCGCATCACCGGTGATTTGAACGGTGTACAGGCTGGGTGTCACATCCACCACCTGGGCGCGGAAGATATCCGCCGTACGTTTGACCTCATCACGGGCAGCACCTAGTGCCTTGACCTTGACCAACATCAATTCACGCTCGATATGATTCCCTTCGGTCAGATCGACCAGCTTGACCACATCGATGAGCTTGTTGAGATGCTTGGTGATCTGTTCGATGACCCGGTCATCGCCATTCGTGGTCACTGTCAGGCGAGACAGGGTTGCATCTTCGGTCGGCGCCACGTTCAGCGTCTCGATATTGTAGTTGCGCTGGGCAAACAGCCCCACTACCCGGGACAGTGCGCCAGGTTCGTTTTCCAGCAGGATCGAAATGATATGGCGCATCAGGTCCGCTCCGTCTTCGAAAGCAACATGTCACGCATGGCGCCCAGCGGCACCTGCATCGGATAGACGTGCTCGTGCGGGTCGACATAAACGTCCAGGAACACCAGCTCGTGCTTGTCGGCCAGGGCACGCTCCAGCGCAGGCTCAAGCTCTTCTTTGGTGTGCACCCGCAACGCGGTGAAGCCATAGGATTCGATCAATTTCTGGAAATCAGGCAGCGACTCCATGTAGGAATGCGCATGACGGGACTTGTAGTTGAGGTCCTGCCATTGGCGCACCATGCCCAGCGATCCATTGTTCAAGTTGACGATCTTCACACCGACCCCGTACTGCTTACAGGTCGAGAGCTCCTGCATCATCATCTGAAAGCTGCCCTCGCCGGTGATGCACACGACATCATCGTCGGGATAACTCATCTTGACGCCCATGGCGGCCGGGAAACCGAACCCCATGGTGCCCAGCCCGCCCGATGTGATGAAGCGATTGGGCTTGGCAAACTTGTAATACTGGGCAGCGAACATTTGATGCTGACCGACATCGGTGGTGACGAAGGCCTCCCCACGCGTCGCCCGATAGACCGCCTCGACCACCTCCTGCGGCTTGAGAACCTCACCCTCATTAGACGGCTCGTAGAGTTTGCCTTGTCGCTCGGCCCGCCACCCTTCGATCTTTTCCCACCACTCGGTCAGCGCCTCGGGGTGAGCGATATCCTTGCCCTGGATGAGACTGATCATCTCGTTGATGACGCTACCCGCCGGGCCGACGATGGGCACGTCGGCGCGCACCGTCTTGGAGACGGAACTCGGATCGATATCGACATGCACGATCTTGGCGGTGGGGCAAAACTTGGAGGTATTGTTGGTCACGCGATCGTCGAAACGCGCCCCGATGGCAATGACCAGATCGGCATGGTGCATGGCCATGTTGGACTCATAGGAACCATGCATGCCCAACCATCCGAGGCACTGACGATCACCCTGCGGGTAGGACCCAATGCCCATCAGGGTCGTGGTAATGGGGAAGCCCAGCCGCTGTACCAGATCGGTCAGTCCCTCGCTGGCATTGCCGGTCACCACCCCGCCCCCGGTGTAGAACACCGGACGCTTGGCCTTTAGCATCAGCTCGACCGCTTTCTTGATCTGCCCTGTGTGGCCACGCGTCACCGGATTGTAGGAGCGCAGTTTGACCTTCTTGGGATACACGTACTCGTAACGCTCGGTGGGAGCAGTCATGTCCTTGGGAATGTCCACGACCACCGGCCCCGGACGCCCCGTCGAGGCCAGATAAAAGGCCTTCTTGAGCACTTCGGGAATCTCGGAAGGATGGCGTATCGAGAAGCTGTGCTTCACGATTGGGCGCGTCACCCCCACGATATCGGTTTCCTGAAAGGCATCGTCCCCGATCAGGTGGCTCATCACCTGACCGCACAACACCACCATGGGAATCGAATCCATATAGGCGGTGGCGATACCGGTCACGGCATTGGTCGCACCAGGCCCGGATGTCACCAGCACGACCCCCGGCTTGCCTGCCGCGCGGGCATAGCCGTCGGCTGCATGGGTAGCCGCCTGTTCATGGCGCACCAGGATGTGCTTGACCTTGTCCTGACGGAACAGCGCATCGTAAATGTGAAGCGCCGCCCCACCGGGATAGCCATAGATATATTCGACGCCCTCGTCCTGGAGGAAGCGGGCGATCATGTCGGCGCCGGAAAGAAGTTCCACAGTATGTCTCCCCTGGAGGTCTCGAGTGCCATGTCGGGCCGTTGGCCACGACGTCGAGTGCGGCGGTATGCCGCTGCCGGTCACACCGGCACCTGATGCCAAACCCTGGCATATGACCCGGTTAGGGCCTGCACTCTCATTCGGGAACCCCGACTCATGACTGCGTAAGGCCTTTGCCTTCGCTCGCGACATGAACCAGAGGCTCCCTTTCACGGCGGTTTGCCGCGTCGGGGGGGTTGGCCAGGTCAGGCGGTTAGCCCGGACCCGGTAAGTCCTTCGGCGGGTAGAGGCCATGCAGCCTACCCTTCGCGCGGCAGTAGGGGATTGCCCGTTGAAGCCCGCGCCCGCAATCAGGAACCGACAAGATTCCAATAGCGATGCATGACTGTCAACCGCGAAAGTGCTGGGGGTAGCCCATGGTCTAGCCAGGCGCAAGCGTGAGCAATAAAAAGCCCGCCCCTCCGGGGCGGGCAAGACAGGCCATTGGACGCGACCCGATTAAGCGTTACTTGACGAAGACCAGCCTGCCGCCTTCGGCATCGACACGGATGGTATCGCCCGGCGTGAACTTGCCGGCGAGGAGATCCTGTGCCAGCGGGTTTTCGATACGGCTCTGAATCGCCCGCTTGAGCGGCCGTGCACCGTATACCGGATCGAAGCCAGCTTCGGCTAACTGCGTCATGGCGGCCTCGCTTACCTCGAGAGACAACTCATGCTCGGCTAGCCGGTCCCGCAGGCGATTGAGCTGGATATCCGCGATGGATCGAATCTGAGCCTGACCCAGGGCATGGAACACCACGACCTCGTCGATGCGGTTGATCAACTCGGGGCGGAAATGATCGGCCACGACCGCCATGACCATCTCCTTCATCTCATCGTAGCTCTTCTCGCCCTGTTCGCCTTCGGTGTTGCCAACCCCCATACGCTGGATGATGTCCGACCCCATATTGGACGTCATCACGATCACCGTATTTCGGAAATCGACAGTGCGGCCCTGGCCGTCGGTCAGACGACCATCCTCGAGCACCTGGAGCAGGATGTTGAAAACATCCTGATGCGCTTTCTCGACCTCATCGAGCAGAAGAACCGAATAAGGCTTCCGGCGCACGGCCTCGGTCAGGTAGCCACCCTCTTCATAACCGACATAGCCGGGAGGCGCCCCGATCAGGCGGGCCACAGAGTGTTTTTCCATGAATTCCGACATATCGATGCGGACCATGGCGTCTTCGGTATCGAACAGGAAACTGGCCAGGGACTTGCACAGCTCAGTCTTGCCTACACCGGTCGGGCCCAAGAACAGGAACGATCCATTGGGGCGGTTGGGATCGGCCAGGCCCGCCCGGGAGCGGCGCACGGCGTTGGCCACCGCATTGACGGCTTCA
Source organism: Litchfieldella xinjiangensis (assembly GCF_000759345.1). Taxonomy (GTDB): domain Bacteria; phylum Pseudomonadota; class Gammaproteobacteria; order Pseudomonadales; family Halomonadaceae; genus Litchfieldella_A; species Litchfieldella_A xinjiangensis. The sequence continues at coordinate 550,639 of NZ_JPZL01000003.1, read as the reverse complement.
TCCTGGCCGATCACCCGCTGATGCAGGGCTTCCTCCATACGCAGCAGCTTGTCGCGCTCACCCTCGAGCATCTTCGACACCGGGATACCGGTCCAGCGTGAAACGACCTCGGCAACCTCTTCTTCGGTGACGTTGGAGCGCAGCAGCTTGTGCTCGGCGGCGGGAGAGCCCTCGCTCTCCTCGGCCTCCTTGATCTTGCGTTCGAGCTCGGGAATCACGCCATACTGCAACTCGGACATGCGGCCCAGGTCACCCTGTCGCTTGGCCGCGTCGAGTTCGACACGTGCCTTATCGAGATCGGCCTTGAACTGTGCGGCGCCCTCGATGCTGGATTTCTCGGCCTTCCAGACTTCCTCGAGGTCGGCATATTCCCGCGCCAGCTCATCGATCTGCGCTTCGAGCGTTTCCAGCCGCTTGCGGGAGGCCTCGTCGGTCTCCTTCTTGAGTTGCTCCCGCTCCATCTTCAACTGGATCAGACGTCGGTCGAGACGATCCATCTCTTCGGGCTTGGAATCGAGCTCCATCCGGATACGCGACGAGGCCTCATCGATGAGATCGATCGCCTTGTCGGGCAACTGGCGGTCAGTGATGTAGCGTGCCGACAGCTTGGCCGCGGCAATGATGGCCGAGTCGGTAATATTCAGGCGGTGATGAACCTCATAGCGCTCCTTGAGACCGCGCAGGATGGCGATCGTGTCCTCTTCGGACGGTTCATCGACCAGCACCTTCTGGAAGCGACGCTCCAGCGCCGCATCCTTCTCGATGTACTTGCGGTACTCATCGAGTGTGGTGGCCCCCACACAGTGCAACTCGCCACGTGCCAGGGCCGGCTTGAGCATGTTGCCTGCGTCCATGGCGCCCTCGGCCTTGCCGGCACCCACCATGGTATGCAATTCGTCGATGAACAGGATCACGCGACCCTCTTCCTGGGCGAGTTCGTTGAGCACGGCTTTCAGGCGTTCTTCGAACTCACCACGGAACTTGGCCCCCGCGAGCAGCGCACCCATATCCAGCGACAGGACACGCTTGTCCTTCAACCCTTCTGGGACCTCACCATCGATAATCCGATTGGCCAGCCCCTCGACGATAGCGGTCTTACCCACACCAGGTTCGCCAATCAGCACCGGATTGTTCTTGGTACGACGTTGCAGCACCTGGATGGTGCGGCGAATCTCGTCGTCGCGGCCAATGACCGGATCGAGCTTCCCTTCGGCGGCACGCGCCGTCAGGTCGAGAGTATATTTCTCCAGCGCCTCGCGCTTCTCTTCGGCATTGGCATCATCGACACGCTGGCCGCCCCGCAAGCTGTCGATGGCCTCGGCCACCCCCTTGCGCGTCAGGCCGGCCTGAGTCAATACCTTGGAGACAGCATGGTTGAGATCCAGTGCCACGAGCAGAACCAGCTCGCTGGCAATGAACTGGTCGCCCCGCTTCTGGGCTTCCCGGTCAGCCAGGTTTAACAGTCGCACGAAGTCCCGGGAAGGCTGTACCTCGCCGGTGAATTGACCGACTTCTGGCAAGTTCTCGAGATACTCTGACAGCTCACTTCGAAACTTCGCTACATCGCCGCCGGCCTTCTGTACCAACCCCTTGATGCCAGTATCGGACGCATCAAGCAGCGCCATCAGCAAATGACCGGGGTCGAGCTGATTGTGGCCACGGCCTACCGCCAACGATTGGGCATCGGCCACGGCATTTTGCAATTTTCCGGTAAATTTATCGGGTCGCATCTAATTCCTCCATCGGGGTGACGGTGCGTTCGGACGCACCGTATCGGCCCTGTCTTACGTCTTGACCTTATCTATGGAGGTGTCACGGAGCGCTTTCAAGCTTCGAATAATAAATCGACCCACGCTTTGATGAAGGTCAACCAAGGCACCTATCTTGAAAGCCAGCCCCCTGCCTGGCTGTCACGCCTTTGATAAGGAGCCTGTCATGACGCGTCGAACCTCACCCGCTGTCTCGCTATGCATGCTGCTGGCGCTCGGCCTTCTTTTCGCCTCTTTAGCCTCGGGCAATGACCGAACTGCAGCACGAAACGAGACGCCGCCGCCTCCCGATGAACTATGGGGGGATTTGTTCGTCGAGGTGCAACTGCGCGGTATCTTCGAAGACAGTAAGACCTTCGTCGATCTGGTTCCCACCGAAGCGCCCGAAACGGTACTCGAAGCCTTCGCTCGGCAGCGTGAAAAGGGAGCACTGAGCGACGAGGCCCTGTCACGTTTCGTCGAGACGTATTTTCGAGAAGAGGATACAGGCGATGCCGATACACCACCGGACGGCCTGCCTATCACCGAGCATATCGACGCCTTGTGGCCCATGCTGACCCGGGAGCCCGACAGCGACACCCCTCGTTGGTCGTCACGCCTACCGCTTCCCCATGCCTATGTCGTGCCCGGCGGGCGCTTCGATGAAATCTACTATTGGGATTCCTATTTCACCTTGCTTGGCCTTCTGGAAAGCGGCGAAACACAGCGCGTGCGTGACATGGTGGCTAACTTCGCTCATTTGATCGATCACTACGGCCACATTCCCAACGGCAATCGCACCTACTACCTGACGCGCTCGCAGCCCCCTTTCTTTGCCGCCATGGTCAACCTGCTCGCCTCACTGGATGGCGAAGATGTCTATACCAATTATTTGCCGGCGCTCCAGGCTGAATACGACTACTGGATGGCTGGGGCAGATGAACTCGCCCCTGGCAGCGCTCACCGCCGTGTCGTTCGACTCCAGGACGGCGCACTACTCAATCGCTACTGGGACGACACCGACACGCCACGCCAGGAATCGTACCGCGAGGATGTCGAGACAGCCGAGCGAACCTCTCGCCCCAAGGAACAGGTATGGCGGGACCTGCGCGCCGGCGCCGAGAGCGGGTGGGATTTCTCCTCCCGCTGGTTGGCCGATGGTGAACGGCTCGCCACCATCCGCACCACGCAAATCGTACCCGTCGACTTGAACAGCCTGCTCGTCCATCTCGAGGAGACGTTAGCCAAAGCCTACCAGCTTGAAGGAAACCCGAAAGCGGCCGAGCGCTACCATAGGTTGGCAGCCCAACGCAGCGAAGCCATACGGGATATCTTATGGAGCGACTCACTCGAGGCCTTCGGTGATTACTTGTGGGCTTCTGGCGAATTCACTGGCGTGCTGAGTAGCGCCAGCGCGTTTCCCCTCTACTTCGGCATCGCCCACGACGAACAGGCCGAGCGTTTGGCAAGGACACTCGAAGCGAGGCTATTAGCGCCCGGAGGGCTGCGTACCACGCAGCACCGGTCCGGCCAGCAATGGGACGCCCCGAATGGCTGGGCCCCACAACAATGGGTCGCCATACAAGGGCTAAAGCGCTATGGCAAGGAGGGCCTGGCCGAGACGATCGCGACACGCTGGATCGCCACCAATCTCGAACGCTTCGAAGAGGAGCACAAGCTGATCGAGAAGTATGATGTGATCGACAACGAACGCGCCAGCGGCGGGGAGTACCCCGCCCAGGACGGCTTCGGCTGGACCAATGCCGTACTGCGTCGCCTGCTGGCCATGTATCCGCAAGCAGCCGAATGAACCCTTCAGCGCAACCAGATCACACTGGCCATGCGACCGGTGTGACCATCGTCACGGCGGTAGGAATAAAAGCGTGGCTCGCAGGCGGTACAAAAATGCCCCCCACTAATGTGGGAGACCCCAAGACGCTCCAGGCGCAAGCGCGCCAGGCGGTAGAGGTCGGCCATGAAGTGCCCAAGCCGGTAAGGGCTTGGTTCGAAGGCACTGGCCGCCTCGGGCTGCACGGCAACGAAGGCATCGCGCACTTCGGGCCCGACTTCGAACTGGGCGTTGGAAATCGCCGGGCCTAGCCAGGTCATGATCTGTTCGGGCTCCAGACCCAGGGCCGCTACGCTAGCTTCCAGCACGCCGCTGGCCAGGCTGCGCCAGCCCGCATGCGCCACGCCGACACGTGTACCCAGCCTGTCGCAGAAAAACACTGGCAGGCAGTCGGCTGTCTGCACCACACAGGCATAACGCTTGTCGAACGCCACCGCCGCATCGGCCTGGGGCAATGCCTCGGAATAGGCCTGCTGGACCTTGGCCCCATGCACCTGGTCCAGCCACATCAGCGGCCGATCGTCATCCAGCTGCGCTCTGAGCAATTCACGGCATTGGGCTACATCCCGCGGATCGTCGCCCACATGCATCGCGGTATTGAAAGCCGCAAAGGCGCCCTGGCTGGGCCCGGTTTCACGCGTGGTGACAAAGGCCCCCACCGTGGTCGGGGCCGGCCAGTCGGGCAGTATCAAAGTCGGATGCTGCAGGGAGGTATTCGCGCCGGAGGCTTCGGTCATCGCATCGTCTCATGGTCGTTGCGCAGGTAGTCGAGCAGCATCAGCATATCGTCGGGCAGGTCGGCACGAAACGTCAGCTTGCGCCCGCTGGTCGGATGCAGGAACGCCAGCCGGCGTGCATGCAGCGCCTGACGGGGAAACTCACGCAGCAGGTCCTTAAGTGCCTCATCGGCACCGGGCGGCAATTTCAAGCGCCCCCCATAGATGCTATCGCCCACCAGCGGAAAGCGCTTATGCGCCATATGCACACGAATCTGGTGAGTACGCCCTGTCTCCAGGCGGCAGCGCACATGGCTATGGGCGCGGAATCGCTCGGTCACCCGATAGTGGGTCAAAGCGGGCTTGCCGGCAGTGGTCACGGCCTGGCGTTTGCGATCCTTGGGGTGTCGGCCAATCGGCGCATCCACGGTGCCACCGGCAGTCATTACACCGGTAACCACAGCGTCGTATTCCCGTGACACCGTCCGCGCCTGGAGTTGCTCGACGAGAGCTGCCTGAGCTGCCAGCGTCTTGGCGACAACCATCAGGCCCGTGGTGTCCTTATCCAGACGGTGAACGATGCCCGCCCGTGGCACGCTGGCCAATGCCGGATCATGATGCAACAACGCATTGAGCAAGGTGCCATCCGGATTGCCTGCTGCAGGATGCACCACGAGCCCCGCCGGCTTGTCGACGACCAGTACGTCATCATCTTCATGGACGATAGCCAGCTCGATGGCCTGGGGTTCGAAGCGCCGGTCTTCTTCCAGTTCGGCCTCGAGCACCAGGGTTTCGCCCCCATAGATCTTGTCCTTGGGGCGTGCCGTGTGGCCATCCAGCGTGAGTGCCCCCTGCTTGATCCAGGCCTTGAGCCGCTCCCGCGAAAATTCGGAGAAGAGCGTCGCAGCGACCTGATCAAGTCGCTGACCGGCCAGGTCGTTGGGAATGCGTTCGTGTCGATTGACGGTTTCGGTCATAAAATTAGGGCGCCTTGCGTGAATCGGAAGTGCCGACGGGCAGAGCCAGGAGCCGGTCCGTATTTCATGGCGCCCGACAGTCCTTTATAGTGAGTGCTTTACAGTGAGCCCAATGCGGTGAATTCTACCACGGCCGCCCCGGGTGATAGACATGAGGATGATGATGCGCCTTTTCACACGCGGTACCCGGCTGGGTGCCTTCGCCCTCGCTGCCATCATGGTTTCCGGCTGCGCCAGCAATGGCAGCGAAGAGGAGTCGGTTCCCCAGATCCCCGAGGACGAGCTCTATCGCCAAGCCAGCACCGCACTGGAGGATGGTCGTTACACCACCGCCGTGGAGCGGCTCGAGGCCCTGGATACCCGCTACCCCTTCGGCGAACATGCCGAGCAGGCGCAGCTGGAATTGATCTATGCCTACTACGAGACCGATGACTGGGACGCCACCCGGGCCGCGGCCAGCCGCTTCATTCGGCTCAACCCCGATCACCCTCAGGTGGATTACGCATATTACATGCGTGGCCTGGCCGCCTATCAGGCCGGACGTTTCAGCCTGGAGCGCCTGAAACTGATCGACATCTCCAAACGCGACCTCGGGGCGTCACGCGATGCGTATACCGATTTCCGTGAATTGGTGCAGCGCTTCCCCAATAGCGAATATGCTGCCGATGCACGTCAGCGCATCGTCTATCTACGCAACGTGATGGCCGAGCATGAACTGCATGTTGCCGATTTCTACCTGCGCAAGGGCGCCTATCTGGCTGCCGTCGAGCGCGGCCGCTGGGTCGTCGAGCAGTATCCGCAGTCGCAATCCACCCGGGATGCGCTCGCCGTCATGGTGGAGGGTTATCTAGGGCTCGACATGCGTGACCGGGCCAGTGAAGTACTATCGGTGCTGATCGAGAACGCCCCCAACCATGAGCGATTGAATGGCCGTACGTTCCGCCCGCTGCATGTCGACGCCCGCCCGCTGTCCGTGTGACATGTCATGAACGCCTAGGTTTGACCCCGCTTCGGCGGGGTCTTGCGTTTCTGGCAGTACTCACCGCCTTGTGTCATTCGCCCGGCTGCCAACCGTTGACGATCGGGTAACGACGATCCCGTCCGAAACCGCGCGGGGTGACACGAACGCCCACGGGCGCCTGGCGCCGCTTGTACTCGTTGCGATCGACCAATTTCACGACCTGATAGACATCATCGCGGGAGAACCCCTCATCGATGATCGCCTCGGCGCTCATGTCGCCTTCGATATAGCGAGACAGGATCGCATCGAGCGTGTCGTAGCCAGGAAGCGAGTCGCTATCTTCCTGGTCTTCGGCGAGTTCCGCCGAGGGGGGCCTGGTAATCACTCGCTCGGGAATTGCCGGCTCCTCGGCGTTGCGCCAGCGTGCCAGTCGGTAGACCCACGTCTTGTAGACGTCTTTCAAGGCATTGTAACCGCCGACCATGTCGCCATAGAGCGTGGCATAGCCCACCGCCATCTCGCTCTTGTTGCCGGTGGTAAGCACCATCAGCCCCTTCTTGTTCGAGATGGCCATCAGCAGTACGCCTCTTACCCGCGACTGCAGATTTTCTTCCGTGGTGTCCTCGGGTAGCCCGGCAAAGCTCTCCTTCAGGGTAGTATCGAAGGCCTCGACCATCGGTGCGATGGGCATGACCTCGTAATGCACACCCAGCATCTCGGCTTGTTTGGCCGCATCCTCCCGTGAGATATCCGAGGTGTAGCGGTAGGGCATCATCACCGCCTGAACGCGCTGCGCACCCAGCGCATCCACGGCGATGGCCAACGAGAGCGCAGAGTCGATGCCCCCAGATAGCCCCAATACCACGCCCTTGAAACCGCTCTTGTTGACGTAGTCGCGCAAGCCGGTGACCAGCGCGCAGTAGAGGCTCTCTTCGGGTGTCACCTCGGGTTCGGTTTCCCCGGCCTGGGGAACCCAGCCAGCAGCGTCCTTGACGAAGCGTACCGGCATCAGCCCCACCTGCCAGTGCGGTGCCTGCACGCGAAGCTGTCCTTGGGCATCGACTACCGACGAGCCGCCATCGAAGACCAACTCGTCCTGGCCCCCGATCTGGTTGACATAGACCAGGGGACACTGAATCTGAGCGGCGCGTTGGCTCAGCAGCGACAGCCTCTCCGCGGTCTTGTCCTGATGATAGGGCGAGGCATTGAGGCTGACGATGATGTCGGCCCCCGCCTCGCTCGCCTGGGCGGCAGGCGCCTCTTGCCAGATATCCTCGCAGATCAGTACACCCAGCCGCGCGCCCTGGTGTTCAATGACCAGCGGATCACGCCCACGACTGAAGTAGCGCTGCTCATCGAATACCAGGTAGTTGGGCAAGGCCTGCTTGGCATACTCGCCCTGCCACTCTCCGTTATAGAGAACGCCAGCCAGGTTATAGAGCTTGCCGTCACGACGCCCGGGGTAGCCGACAATGACCATGACGTCTCGGGCCATTTTTGAAGCCATGCGAGATCGCGCCTCGGCCAGGCGTGTTTCCATGGAAGGACGTAGCAACAGATCCTCGGGAGGATAGCCCGTCAGAAACAACTCGGGCAACACGACGACATCCGCACGGTGCTCGATCCGCGCCTCGCGGACGGCCTCGATCGCCAGGTCGGTATTGCCAGGAATATCCCCGACCAGCGGGTCGAGTTGGGCCATTACCAGCGTCAGCTCTTGCATGGGCGTAGAAATCTCTCGAAACTCAGGGGTTACCGTCATTGTCCCGCATGGCCGCGCCCCAGGCAAAACGTCAGCGGCTTCACAAGGGAGTCATAGAAGGATGAACCTGTTGATCATTCGTCTGATCATTTTCGTCGTGCTGCTTTACGCCGGCATCAAGCTTTATCGCATGTATCGCGAGTGGAAGCTCGAGCGCGACGCACCTGCCGAACGCCAACGAGTACAGGGAGATCCCATGGTGCGCTGCATATACTGCAAGGTGCACCTGCCCGAAAGCGAGGCCCTGCGAGAACGCGGTGAATGGTTCTGCTCGCGCGATCACCGTGACAAGTATCTCGCGGAGCAAACGCCCCGCGACTGATTCACGACGACCCTCTAATTCAGCGCCTACCCGGGCAGCCGATAGGCCGTCGGGTCGACAATCGGTGTCCGACCCAGCAAGCCGTCGACCAATAGTCGGGTCGACGCCGGTGCCAGAACCAGTCCGTTTCGATAATGGCCGGCATTGACGTATAGATTGCCAACCCCCGGCACAGCGCCGATAAACGGGATTCCTGCTGGCGACCCCGGGCGCAACCCGGCCCAGTGATGCTCGACAGGACATTCGGCCAGGGCCGGGACGATGCGCTTAGCGCTCTCCCACAGCGATTCACGCGCTTCCTCGCTGGTGGAGCGGTCGAAACCCGTCTCCTCGAGCGTCGACCCGGCAAGCACCCGTCCATCGGCACGCGGAATCACGTAACGGCCGTCCATCAGCACTACCCGATTCACCACGCCCGGTTCAGTCTTGAATAAAATCATCTGTCCCTTTACGGGGCGCACCGGCAGCGTGACCTGCACCGAATCGAGCAACGTTGCCGCCCAGGCCCCTCCGCAAACGATGACTTGCTGCCCAGCGCCAACCGAGCGGTTGCCCGCCTCGGTTTCCAGCGCGGCAATGTCGTTTCCACTACGCTTGAGCGCATTGATTGCCACGCCCTCTTCGAGACGCACCTGGGGCATCGCTTGAAGCCGCGCTCGCAAGGCCCGGGTCAATCGCGGGTTGCGAATGCTACCTAAGGTCGGCATCCACAGCGCCCCGTCACATCCCGGAGCCACGTTCGGTTCCTTGGCATAGAGAAACGCCGCATCCACTCGCTCGAGCGGCTTGCCGACATCACGCGCCCACGCCAAGGCCTGCGGGGCGTCCTCGACCCGCAGGTAGAGCAACCCCCGCTGGCGGTACTCCGGATCGATGCCCGTCTCTTCCAGCAAGCGCAGCGCCAGCTCGGGATAGACTCCCTCCGACCAGCGTGACAACTGCGAGATCGGGGCACTGTAGCGCCACGGATACAGCGGCGAGACGATGCCACCTCCCGCCCAGGAAGCTTCTCGGCCGCATTCGCCTCGCTCGAACAGTGTGACCCCATGACCTGCATCGCCCAGTTGCAATGCAGTCAGCATGCCGATCACGCCGCCGCCAATAATCAGAAAATCACTCACGTCAGCCATCACTCACACGAAGTTACGAAATGGCTTACAAGCGAATCGGGTAAGCTGGTAAGCCACGCGAGACTGCCAGGGAGGGCAGCATGTCTTTGTTTCCAGAGGATAACAGGCCGACCCCAGGGAGGGGGATTGATACAGGTCAGGGGCCGGAACGTTATCGGGGCTTCACGTTGATCGAATTACTCGTCGTCATTGCCGTGGCCGTTATCATCGCCACGGTTGCCGTCCCTAACTTCCAGGCCTTTGCCGCACGCAATCAGGTGAATGCCGAAGTGTTGCGGATCAGAACGGCGCTGGCCATGGCCAAGAATACTGCCGTAACCCGGCGCAAGACCATTACCGTTTGCCCGAGCATCGACCGGACGGAGTGCCTCACCGACTGGAGTGCCCCCCTGATGGTTGTCGAAGGTCCTATGGACAAGGGGGTCCGCAAGTCAGACGAGCCCGTGCTCAAAGTGCTCGAGGCCGGTAATGCCAGCAGTGTCTCGTTCCGCAACGACTATCGTTATATCCGATTTCCGCAAACTGGGTGGCCGCGCGGATACAATGGCACCTTCGTCGTTTGTAGTGATGGGGGGGCAGGCGCACATGTGGTGTTGAGCAATCTGGGAAGAGTACGTAACGCGCGCATGGATTGTTGATTAACGTGTTGAGAGACCCAACAGGAGCGCCACGACCATCAAGACCAGGCTGACAATCAATACCGCCCCCCCTTGTCGTACTCACATATTGGCGACCTCGTATCAGTTTCGGCTCAATGCGGCGTGGCGATTCGTCACGACAAATTCGAAGTGGCGGCTGGTGTCGTCCTCACCCTCAAGGGCATTGAACGTCACTTCATTCCTGACACTTCTTCCTCCAAGCTCCCTGAAGACCAGCTCCTCGACACTCAATAACGCATCGGCGTTCGAGCTTCCGACTAGGGGCTCTGTCGAGACTATCCCATTATCACAGGTGACTTTCAGATTGATAGCTCCGCTATCCCTAGCGTATTCCACCGCGGACAGACCAGCGGAACTGCAATAAGGATCGTTTTCTCGACCACTACCATAGCTTAGGCTCAACACATCCCCTGTCACAAAGAAAGTATCGGCACTACGAATATCCAATGATAAGGAATCGACCAAAAAGCGTAACGCCTCCTGCCTGGCAGCCAGCATTTCTACACGCTGATAACTCGCATGGCTCACAACAAATAACTGGGACGCACCTAAAATAATGATCAGCCCAATAACCAAGGCAATCATCAACTCGATCAATGTGAACCCCTGATTCCGCCTCATCTCAATTTCCCGGCAGACGAGAGGCATAGTGGAGGGTCGAGACGTCTTCTTCCCCATCGTTAATTGCAAAACGCGAGTCGTCCCAAACAAGGTTTATGGTGAAACGACAGTCGCCTTCTGCCGTAATGCCACTGGCCGATAGATCATTGAAATGGGCAGACCAAGTGCTCTTCCAGTCAGCTTCCATGCCTGTCTCGCTGGGACAGGTAAAGCTACTGCTGACAGAATCAAAGGCCAGCCCGGACCATAGCCGCTCAATGGCATCCTGCGCGGCTATCGTGGCGATGGTTCGCTGGTAGGAGACATGAGCACTCTGCATGGCCTTCAGCTGCATCGCCGCGACACCAAGCAAGCCAAGCGAGAGTACCAGCAGAGCAATCAGTGCTTCTACAAGAGTGAACCCCCCTGACGCTTGCCTCATACCCCGCCACCTTGCTCGGCAGGCTTCCCAACCTGTCCCATTGGATTGATCTGTATCGCTTTAGTCGCAACATTGACGGTACATTCGACGCTCGAACAGCCTGCTCGTCTTCCAAGGGCATTGAAGGTCACTGAGAGGGAACCCGTCGCGGTCTGCCCCGCACCTGACTCACGGATCGCCAACGCATCGCCATCGACGACCTTGACGATCATTTTCCATTTGCCGCTTTCATCGGCAACCAAGGAAGCACTAACGGGGTCACGCCGCTTGACTGCCTCGCTACGGGCGTAGTTAAAGCCTGTCAGGATCTCGTTGTAGTCGCTTGTGACACGACTGCTTGAGATCAAATTCTGAAAACCCGGGACAGTGACGGTGAAGACAATGATCACCACGGCGAGGGTGACCAGCAGCTCGATCAAGGTGAAACCGGAATGAGGCCTAGCCTTACCAACACGCATCAGGCCCTCGCACCCCCCGATGAGTCAGGGTCAGATTCCCATCGCAGCCATCGTCACCGCCACCGACATAATGGGCAGTAAGGGTATAGGCTGTTGAAGTGCTGCTGCCGGTCAGGCTTATTGCATAATTGCTGTCGGGCGACGTGGCGGTGACAGTACAACCGCTATAAGAGCTTTGCACGGTATAGCACCGCTCCAGCTGTTGCGCGGCGTTCATCAATCCCGCGTGACCGTCCGTGCGTCGAGCACGTTCCACGTAGCCGCTATAGACCGGAAGGGCAATTGACGCCAGGATACCTACCACGACCACAGCGATCATGAGCTCGATCAATGTAAAGCCCCTCTCGCGTCGACGCATTGGCTTACCTGTATCAGTGAGTATTGTTTCAGTATGTAGCACTCTACATGACCCTGTCAGCAAAGCATCCATAAAAAAGTCGGGCCAAAGCCCGACTTTTCATTGAATTGGCGATAAGCCTTGTCAGCTGCTGACGATGACTTGCTCGCGAAGCTCTCGCGGCATCGAGAAGGTGATGGTCTCCTCCTCGCCGGGCCGTTCCTCGGGCGCTTCGGCGCCTAGCGCCTGTAATCGCGCGATCACGCCTTGAACAAGCACCTCGGGAGCACTGGCGCCGGCCGTGATGCCGATGGCATTCATCCCGTCCAGCCAGGCGGGATCGATCTGCTCGGCATTGTCGATCAGGTAGGCCGGTGTACCCATGCGCTCGGAGAGTTCGCGCAAGCGATTGGAGTTTGAGCTATTGATACTTCCCACCACGAACAGCACATCGCTTTCGGCGGCCAAGCCGCGTACGGCATCCTGGCGATTTTGCGTGGCGTAGCAGATGTCATCCTTGCGCGGTCCCTCGATGTCAGGGAACGTGCTCCTCAGGGCATCGATCACCCGTGAGGTATCGTCCATGGACAGTGTGGTCTGGGTCACGAAGGCCAGGCGGCTCGGATCCTTGACCTCGAGGGAGGCCACATCGGCCTCGTCCTCGACCAGATAGATGGCGCCACCATAGGTGGTATCGTAGCGTCCCATGGTGCCTTCCACCTCGGGATGCCCTGCGTGACCAATCAGGATGCACTCCTGGCCGCGCCTGGCGTAGCGAAGCACTTCCATGTGGACCTTGGTCACCAACGGACACGTGGCATCGAAGACGCGCAAGCCACGCCGCTCGGCCTCGACCTGCACCGCTCGGGATACACCATGGGCCGAGAAGATCACCAGGGTGTCATCGGGCACCTCGTCCAGCTCCTCGACAAAGACGGCACCGCGCTCACGCAGGGTGTCGACCACGAAGCGGTTATGAACGACTTCGTGCCGAACATAGATCGGCGGGCCGAACACATCCAGCGCACGATTGACGATCTCGATGGCACGATCGACGCCGGCGCAGAAGCCGCGGGGATTGGCCAGCTTGATCTGCATGTCTTGCCTCGCTTGCCCGTTGGGCTTAATGAGTGGTCGCAGGCCGTACGCCAAGCACCTCGACCTCGAAAGTCAACGTGCGCCCGGCCAAGGGATGGTTGAAGTCGACATCGACCTGGTCGCCTTCGACACTGGCAATGACCCCCGGCAGCTCGCCACCGGCAGGATCGGAAAACGACATCACCGTGCCCGGCTCCAGTTCGATTTCCTGGAAGTCTTCACGCTTCAGGCGCTGTACGTTCTGGGGATTATGCTGGCCAAAGGCATGTTCTGGTGCAATCTCGTAGCTACCCTGATCGCCATCAGTCAGCCCCTTCAAGGGCGACTCGAAACCGGGCGGCAGATTTCCGTCACCCACCTGGAACGTGGCAGGCGCCTTGTCTCGCGTGGAGTCGACCACGGTGCCGTCCTCCAGCTTGAGAGTAAAGTGAAGGGTCACTTCCATCCCTTCACCGATGCGGTATTCGCTCATGTTAGCCTCGTTGCCACCAGAGTGGCGTAATAGACATTCAACTCTTCTTGTGACGTCGCATATCGCGTAAAGATTCCCAAATCAGGCCGATGGCCCCCAGGGTGATCGCGATATCGGCGAGGTTGAATGCCGGGAAATAGTGTTGTCCCCAATAAAAGGACAGAAAATCGACGACATAGCCGTGCACGAGCCGGTCATAAAGATTGCCCAGTGCGCCCCCGATGATCGCAGCCAGCGAGGCGGCCAGGAGCCGCTCATCGGCCCGCAGCCGGCTCATCCAGATCGTCAGCCCGACACTGGCGCCAATGGCCACCACGGCGAAGAACCAGCGCTGCCAGCCGTCATGACCGGCCAAGAAACTGAACGCAGCGCCCGTATTGTGGAGCAGTGTCAGATTGAAGACCGGCAGGATCTCCACCGGCTGGCCATAGCTCAACCAGGCACTGGCCATGGCCTTGGTCGCCAGGTCGAGTGCCATCACCAAGACCGCCAACCATAACCAACGCAGAGGCTTGCGCATGGGGGCCGTCTGTGGCGCGTCACTGCCCGTGGTCGAGGCTCCCTGACTAGATTCAGGCATAGCGACGCGTCTCGCCAGGACCGTCCGGTAAGTTGCTGATGCAGCGACCACAGAGATCCGGATGGTCATCATGCGTCCCGACGTCCTTCCGATGGTGCCAGCAGCGCTCGCACTTGGCATGCGGGCTTGCCACCACCGAAACACGCAGCCCGGCGACATCGGTCTTCTCGGCAGTGGGACCTTCGGCAATCGGCAGCAGGGTGACTTCGCTGGTCAGCAATACGAAGCGCAGCTCCTCCCCTAGTTTTTCCAGCGTCTTCATCAGCGGGTCGTCGATATACAGCGTGACGTTGGCCGCCAGACCGCTCTTGATGCGCTTGTCGTTGCGCGCATCCTCGAGGCACTTGTTGACCGCCTGCTTGACGTCGAGCACCTGCTCCCAGAACTCGCGCCCCAGTTCGGCGCCGTCATCCAGGGTGGAAAGGCCCGAGTAATACGTCTCGAGCAGGACGCTCTCCTGCCGCGACCCCGGGATGTGCTCATGCACCTCTTCGGCAGTGAAGGACAGGATAGGCGCCACCCAGCGCGCCAGGGCCTCGACCACGTGATAGAGCGCGGTCTGGCAACTCCGGCGCGCCAAGGAGTCGGCCTGGGTGGTGTACTGGCGATCCTTGATCACGTCGAGGTAAAAGCCCCCGAGTTCGCGTGAACAGAACGTATGCACCTGCTGGTAGACATCGAGGAAACGGTACTCGGCATAGGCCGTCTCGATGCGCGCCTGGAGCTGGGCGGCACGGTCCACTACCCACTGGTCCAGAGCCAGCATGTCGTGAAACGGGACACTGTCACGCTCGGGCTCGAACCCGCTGAGGTTGGCCAGCAGGAAGCGCGCCGTGTTGCGAATGCGACGATAGACATCAGCGGTACGCTTGAGGATCTCGTCGGATACCGCCATCTCCCCCGAGTAGTCGGTAGAAGCCACCCACAAACGAAGAATGTCGGCACCCAGCTTGTCCATGACCTCCTGCGGCGCCACCACGTTGCCCACCGACTTCGACATCTTGCGGCCCTGGGCGTCGACGGTGAAACCATGGGTCAGCAAGCCACGATACGGCGGATGGCCATCGATGGCGCAGCCGGTAAGAAGCGACGAATGGAACCAGCCACGATGCTGATCGGACCCTTCCAGATAAAGATCGGCCCGCGGGCCACTCTCATGGCCATGCGGGTGCGAGCCGCGCAATACATGGCGATGCGTTGTGCCGGAATCGAACCACACGTCCAGGGTGTCGGTGACCTTTTCGTAGTCGGCGGCGTCATCGCCCAGTAACTCGGCCGGGTCGAGACGGAACCAGGCATCGATGCCCTCAGCCTCGACACGCTGGGCGACGTCCTCCATCAGCTCGACGGTGCGGGGATGCAGCTCACCGCTGGCCTTATTCAAGAAGAACGGAATCGGCACCCCCCAGTTGCGCTGGCGTGAGATGCACCAGTCGGGGCGGTTGGCGATCATGGCGTGCAGGCGCGCCTGACCCCAGGCCGGAGTGAACTGGGTCTGCTCGATGCCTTCCAAGGCACGTTCACGTAGCGTGCGGCCATCGGCACCCTTCACGTCCATGCCCACGAACCACTGCGCGGTGGCCCGGTAGATCACCGGTGTCTTGTGGCGCCAGCAATGCATGTAGCTGTGAGTGATGACCTTGTGTGCCAGCAGTGCATTGGCCTCGCGCAGGGTGTCGACGATCTGCGGGTTGGCCTTCCAGATCATTTGGCCACCGAAGAGCGGTAGATCGCGAGCATAGACACCGTCGCCCTGAACCGGGCTCAGGATCTGGCTGAAATCCATGCCATGGGCACGACAGGTAACGAAGTCGTCGACACCGTAAGCGGGCGCCGAGTGCACGATCCCGGTGCTGCCCACTTCACACTCGACGTAGTCGGCGAGATAGACCGGAGACAGGCGATCATAGAGCGGGTGGCGAAAGTTGATCAGGTTGAGCGCCTCGCCGCGGGCTGTGGCGATCACTTTCCCGGTCAGGTCGAAGCGCTCCAGGCACGACTCCACCAGTTCCTCGGCCAGCACCAGCAGGCGGTTGCCGGTATCGACCAGGGCATAGGTGAACTCGGGATGGACGTTGAGCGCCTGGTTGGCCGGAATGGTCCACGGCGTGGTGGTCCAGATCACGATGGCCGCCGGCTTGGGTAGCGCATCCAGGCCGAAGGCTGCCGCCAGCGTGTCGGCATCTTCCACGGGGAAGGCCACGTCGATGGCATCGGATTTCTTGTCCTGGTACTCCACCTCGGCTTCAGCCAGCGCCGAACCGCAGTCGAAACACCAGTTGACCGGCTTTAGCCCCTTGAACACGTAACCTGCTGAGACCATGTCGGCCAGAGCGCGAATCTCACCGGCCTCGTTGGCGAAATCCATGGTGCGATAGGGCTTGTCCCAATCGCCGATTACTCCCAGCCGCACGAAATCCTGTAACTGGCCCTGAATCTGCTCGGCTGCGTACTCGCGGCACAGCCCACGAGCCTGCTCGGGCTCGAGGTGCTTGCCATGAGTGGTTTCGACCTTGTGCTCGATCGGCAGGCCGTGACAGTCCCAGCCCGGAACATAGGGCGCATCGAAGCCTGCCAGGCTCTTCGACTTGACGATGATGTCCTTGAGGATCTTGTTGACGGCATGCCCGATGTGAATGCTGCCGTTGGCATACGGAGGGCCATCGTGCAGCACGAACGTCTCGCGGTCCCGGCCCTGCTCGCGCAGCCGCCGATAAATGTCCATCTCCTGCCAGCGGGCGACACGCTCAGGTTCACGCTTGGGCAAATTGCCACGCATGGGAAAGTCGGTTTCGGGCAGGTTCAGGGTATGCTTATAGTCGCTCATGAGTGTCCGTCATCGTCGCGTCCGGCTGGCCCAGAGGCTGCCGGTGAGTCGTAAGTCGCAGCGTCGCGCGCCAGCGGCGCCGATGCCAGAGGAAGTCGCGTTTCGTTCAATGGCTCGTCCTGCGGGCCGTCGGGCTCCAGCCCCTGATGCTCAAAATATCGCCGCGCCTGGTCCAGATCGGCATGAATTTGCTGAGTGAGTGCCTCGATGCCGTCGAAACTGATTTCACCACGTAGGCGTGCACAGGGCAGGACTGAAAGCCGTTGGCCATAGAGCGTCTCGTCAAAGCCAAACAAGTGCACTTCGAGCACGGGCCGCCGGCTGCCCACCGTGGGCCGCCAGCCAATGTTGGCCACCCCGGTGTACCGGCGGCCATCGTCCAGGTCCGCCAACACGGCGTAGACCCCGCGTAGCGCCAAGGGGCGTGGCAGCAGTGGAAGATTGGCTGTCGGCACGCCAATGGTCCGCCCCAGCTGACGGTCGCTGACCACACGCCCGCTTAAGCGGTAGGGGCGGCCCAACATGCGTCGGGCCTGGGCGAAGTTGCCACTTGCCAGCAGGGTACGTACCCGCGAACTGGAAACCCGCTCGTCATCGAGCGCGAAGGTTCGCGTATGCTCGACCCCGAACCCCCGGTCGGGCCCCATCTCCCTCCCGATCCGAGCCAACAGATTGAAATCACCGTCACGCTCGCGGCCAAAGCGGAAGTCGTCGCCCACCACCAAGTGGCGTACACCCAGACCATCGATCAGTACACGCTCGATGAATTCACGCGCGGTCAGGCTGCGCAGAGCATCGTTAAAAGGTAAACACAGTACCCGTTCTGCCCCATGGCCCACCAGCAGCTGTACCTTGTCACGCAAGCGTGTCAGGCGAGGCGGCGCCTGGTCGCCAGAGAAATACTCCCGGGGCTGTGGCTCGAAAATCACTACAGCGACCGGCAAGCCCAACGCAGCGGCATGTTCCCGACACTGCTCGAGAATGGCCTGATGACCACGGTGCACCCCATCGAAATTACCGATGGTAGCCACGCAGCCTCGATGCCTCTCGCGCAGGTTGTGCAGTCCTCGGATCAACTCCATGCGTTGCTCACGGCCAGTTAAAGTTTCCAGTATAACGGCCCACCCGACACGCGCCTATCCACCTCTCGAAAGCGATCCCGCCTAGCCTTGTAGACGGAAGTGCCTCAGGCGAATACCGGCAAGGGCCAGCCAAGTAAAGTAGGTGGCCGCGCCGCCGACCACCAGGGCGAGCAGCGAATAGACTCGCTGCCAAAGCCCCCAGCCCAGCCACTGCTGCCAATCCGGCGAGAACCAGGCCAGGCCCGCCCCCAAAAGCAGGCAGCCACCGCCAAGTTGAATGGAAAAGCGCGCCCAGCCGGGCTGCAGGTGAAACACGCCCTGCTTGTACAGTAACCATCCCAGCAGACCGGCATTTAGATACGCAGACAATGCCGTGGCCAGTGCCAGCCCGGCGTGGGCCAACGGCCAGATCAACAGCAGGTTGAAGACCATATTGGCGACCATCGCCACGATGCCGATCTTCACCGGCGTAGCGGTGTCCTGGCGGGCAAAGAAACCTGGCGCCAACACCTTGATCAACATGAAAGCGACCAGGCCCAATGAATAGGCTCGCAGGCTCATGGCTGCCATGGCGATATCGTGGTCGGTCATCGCGCCATAGTGGAACAGCGAGATCAGTAACGGTTCGGCCAATACGGCCAGCGCCAACGCCGCCGGCAGGCCGAGCAGCAGTACCGCACGCACCGCCCAGTCGAGCATCTTTGCAAAGTGCTCAGGCGATTTCTCGGCATGACGTTTGGATAGCGCCGGAAGAATCACCGTCCCTATCGCAATACCGAACACTCCCAGAGGCAGCTCGACCAGGCGATCCGAATAGTAGAGCCACGATACACTGCCCGCGGTCAGTAACGAGGCCAGCACGGTATCCAGCAACAGGTTGATCTGGGACACCGAAACGCCGAACAGCGCGGGAGCCATCAGCAGCAGGATACGGCGTACGCCGGGATGGGTGAAATTCGGCCAGGGCCGGGGGAGCAAGTCCTGCCGCGCCAGGAAGGGCACCTGAAAGGCAAGCTGCGCGACACCGGCAATCAGCACGCCCCACGCCAGGCCCATGGCCGGCTCTGTCATCATCGGCGTGAGCAGGAGCGCCGCACCGATCAATGAAAGATTGAGCAATACCGGCGTGAACGCCGGCACGGCAAAGCGATTCCAGGTATTGAGCACACTTCCCGAGAATGCCGTCAGCGAGATCAGCAGTAGATAGGGGAACGTCAGGCGCAGCATCTCGGCGGTCAACGCCAGCTTCTCCGGGTCGCGGCCAAAACCCGGCGCAAAGAGCCAGACCAACCAGGGGGCCGCCAGCATGGCCAGCGCCGTGATCAATGCCAACACCACGGTCAGACTGCCGGCGACAGCGTCCAACAGCTCGCGAACTTCGGCCTTGGTGCGCTGGGTTGCGTATTCCGACAACACGGGAATGAACGCTTGATTGAACGCCCCTTCGGCAAAGAGCCGGCGCATGAAATTGGGGATCTTGAAGGCCACGAAGAAGGCATCGGCACCGTTGCTGGCTCCTAGTAGCGCGGCGATCACCACATCACGTATCAGCCCCATGACACGCGACAACATGGTCATGGCACTGACGACGATACCCGAGCGCATCAATCCGGCACGCGCCGGCGGTTGGGCGGGCGAGGCCTTGGCGATATCGCTCTCGGGCGGAGTTTGCGGATCGTGTTCGCTCACGCGCGTGCTCGTCTCGATACGGGAGTGAAGAGGTCGGTACTCACGAAAAAACCGGCCGAAGCCGGTTTTTCGAGGAAGCCTACCCGAACCACCACCTGCAGGTGGCGAGGCCAGGTATTTCCAGAAGCGTCCGGCTTAGGCAGCCAGCGCCTTGATGCGCGTATTCAGGCGGCTCTTCAGACGAGCGGCCTTTTTCTTGGACAGCACATCCTTGTCGGCGATGCGGTCGATCACCGGCTGGGCCGCCTTGAATTCGGTCATGGCCTGGCCGTGATCACCAGCGTTGATCGCCTTGATGACGCGCTTCACATAGGTACGCACCATGCTGCGCTGGCTGGCCTTCAGTACACGGCGGTTTTCCGCCTGACGGGCACGCTTGCGGGCTTGCTTAGTGTTAGCCACTACTGTCTCCTTGGAGAATTTCTTGAACCGTCTATCGGTAATGTGTTGAGCAGACTGGGAAAACAAAAAACTCCCAGCCGGCTTGCCCTACATTGGCTGAAGTCAACCACCGGGCCATGTCTGAGAGGATGGCGCATACTATCATAACCACCCTGCCCCTTGCTACATCCCGCGCGCGGCCGCGACTCTCCGGTTAGAGTACGACGAGATTGTCGCGATGAATCAGTTCGGGCGCTTCCATGTAGCCGAGAATGGCCTCGATCTGGTGGCTGGGCTTGCCGAGTAATTTTGCCGCTTCCTCGGCACCGTAGTTGATCAACCCCTTGGCGACCCGCTCCCCCTGCTCGTCGACGCACACCACCATATCGCCACGCACGAAGCTGCCCGTCACGGCCCGAACCCCGACGGGCAACAGGCTGGACCCTTTGGCACGCAGTACCTGAACGGCCCCCGCATCGAGCATCAGGGCGCCCCGCACCTGGAGCTGACCGGCCAGCCAGCGCTTACGCGCGGCGATCGGTGCCTGCTCGGGGCGCAGCAACGTGCCGAGACGCTCACCTGCGCGCAAGCGCAACAGGATATCGGGCTGCCGACCACTGGCGATGACCGTCACTGCCCCTGAACGTGCCGCCAGCCTGGCCGCCTGCATCTTGGTGGTCATTCCTCCGCGGCCCAGACGTCCGCCTCCACCCGCCATCGCTGCCAAGGCGGGGTCATCGGCCTGTCCTTCATGAATCAGGCGGGCATCGGAGGTGTGACGAGGATCAGCATCATATAGCCCTTCCTGGTCAGTCAGGATGACCAGCGCATCGGCTTCGAGCAGGTTGGCGACCAGCGCGCCCAAGGTGTCGTTATCCCCGAAGCGAATCTCGTCGGTGACCACGGTATCGTTCTCGTTAATCACCGGCACGACACGCAGGTCCACCAGGGTCCGCAACGCCGAACGGGCATTGAGGTAGCGCTTGCGATTGGACAGGTCGTCGTGGGTCAGCAGTACCTGGGCGGTCAGCAGCTCGTGACGTGCGAAGTGGGTTTCGTAGCATTCGGTGAGACCGTTTTGCCCAACCGCGGCGGCCGCCTGCAATTCATGCACTGCAGAAGGTCGAACCTGCCAGCCAAGACGCACCATGCCCGCCGCCACCGCGCCCGACGACACGAGAACGATCTCGACCCCCTGACGATGGAGTGCGGCAATCTGATCAACCCAGCCGCCGATCGCCTCGTCGTCCAGACCCCGGCCGTCATTGGTCAGCAGCGCACTGCCAATCTTCACTACGACCCGTCGAGCGCTAGTTAGCGCCTCTCGCCCCAAACCCTGCTGGTTGCTTGCCACGTCGCTATCTCCGGCGGCTTACTCGACGTACTCGACTTCGACGTCATAGTCATCGTCGTCAAAGTCATCGTCGTCGATATCATCCTCTTGCGGCTTACGCCGACGCCCCAATCTGGCTTCAGTGCGCGCCACGGCCTCGGCTTCCATGCGCTCGCGCATGTCACGCTCGTGCTCGGCGACCTCTTCGTCTTCGTTCTCGAGCCGGCGCTGTTCGGTCAGCCAGCGGTGCGCGGCCTGAACCAACGCATCGGTCCCCTCGCCACTGATCGCCGAGATCTGAAAGACAGGGCCGTCCCACGCCAAACGTTCAACGATCGCCTCGGCCCGCGCTTCACGCTCTTCCTCAGGCAACAGGTCCAGCTTGTTGAGCACTAGCCAACGCGGCCGTTCGGCCAAGGTCGGCGAGAACTGCTCCAGCTCATGGAAGATCGCTTCGGCAGCGACGACCGGGTCCGACTCGTCGAACGGCGCCACGTCGATAACGTGAAAGAGCAAGCGAGTACGTGTCAGGTGCTTCAGGAAGCGAAGGCCCAACCCGGCGCCATCGGATGCGCCTTCGATCAGCCCCGGCACGTCGGCCATGACGAAATGCTCGTACTGACCCAGCTTGACCACACCGAGGTTGGGCACCAATGTCGTGAAGGGATAGTTGGCCACCTTGGGCTTGGCCGCCGACACCGCACGAATCAGTGTCGATTTTCCGGCATTGGGCATACCCAGCAGACCGACATCGGCCATGACCTTCATTTCCAGACGCAGGTTGCGACGCTCGCCCTCGGTGCCCGGCGTGGTGCGTCGTGGCGCGCGATTGGTCGACGACTTGAAATGGATGTTGCCAAGACCGCGGCGGCCGCCCTGGGAAACCAGTACCACCTGTCCGATTTCGGTCACATCGGCAATCACTTCGAGCGTATCCTCGTCGATCACCGTAGTCCCCACCGGCACCTTGACGTGCAGGTCGTCGCCGGCCTTGCCACTCATTTGCCGACCCATGCCCGGCTGTCCGTTCTGGGCCTTGTAGAAACGCTGATACTTGAAGTCGATCAGCGTATTGAGGGCATCGTCGCCTATCAAGTAAACGCTACCGCCATGACCCCCATCGCCGCCATCGGGGCCACCCTTGGGCACATACTTCTCACGGCGGAAGCTCAGGCAGCCACTGCCGCCATTGCCGGCTTCCACGATGATCGAGGCTTCGTCGACGAACTGCATCTTTCCTTCTCCTGGCGGACATCCCGCCATGATACAAAAAGGCCCCGCGCTTGCGGGGCCTCTTCGGTGCAACCTACGTGAGGTCTCAAGCGGAGACGATACTCACGAACTTGCGGTTCTTCGGACCCTTGGTCTCGAATTTGACGAAACCTTCGTCCAGGGCGAACAGGGTGTGGTCTTTGCCGATACCCACGCCAGTACCGGCATGGAAGCGGGTGCCGCGCTGGCGGACAATGATATTGCCCGGAGTCGCAGCCTGACCGCCAAACAGCTTGACGCCCAAACGCTTGGATTCTGAATCGCGACCGTTACGCGTGGAACCGGCAGCCTTCTTATGAGCCATTGCAAATACCTCGCTCGTTGGGGGGCTTCCGCTTAGGCGGAGATCCCGGTGATCTTGACTTC
This sequence comes from Litchfieldella xinjiangensis, assembly GCF_000759345.1. Classification (GTDB taxonomy): domain Bacteria; phylum Pseudomonadota; class Gammaproteobacteria; order Pseudomonadales; family Halomonadaceae; genus Litchfieldella_A; species Litchfieldella_A xinjiangensis. The sequence continues at coordinate 527,578 of NZ_JPZL01000003.1, read as the reverse complement.
AGTGAACCACTGACGGTGGCCCTGACGCTTCATGTGGTGCTTACGACGACGGAACTTGATGATGGTGACCTTGTCGCCACGGCCATGAGATACCACTTCGGCCGCCACTTTGGCACCTTCCACCAGCGGTGCGCCCACTTTCACGTCGTCGCCATCGGCAACCAGCAGCACCTGGTCGAACTCGAGTGAATCACCGGTAGGCACTTCCAGCTTCTCGAGTTTCAGGGTCTGGCCTTCCTGAACGCGGTACTGCTTGCCGCCGCTCTTGATAACTGCATACATAGTCGACTTCTCCAATCACTCATCGGGTTTCGCTCTTGATCGGCCTGCGGCGAGTGGCGCCCCTTTTGGCAACCATCTGACAGGGAGCATGATGAGTCGGGTCGCGGATTATAACTGCGGTCTCGCCAGGGAACAAGGGGAGCGGCACGTACACCCCGCTTGACGCTCTGACGCCCCCCCCATAGCATTAGCGCACATTCCCAGGCCGTTTCGTCATGACCGCGACGGCCCTACCCACGACAAGCCAGCGCCCATGCAGCCATCAGCCTCGCCCATTCATGCCGTGGTGGCGGAAGACTTCGCCGCGGTCGACCAAACCATTCGCTCGCAGCTCGCCTCACGGGTGCCTCTTGTCGAATCCATCGGCCAATACATCACCGAAAGCGGCGGCAAGCGGCTGCGTCCGTTGCTGGTACTGCTGGCAGCGCGTTCCCTTGAGTACAACGGCGACAAGCACATTACCCTGGCCACGTTGATCGAGTTCATGCACACCTCGACCCTGTTGCATGACGATGTGGTGGATGAGTCCCATATGCGTCGCGGCAAGGCCACCGCCAATGACGCCTGGGGCAACGCCCCCTCGGTGCTGGTAGGCGACTTCCTTTATTCACGCTCATTCCAGATGATGGTCAGTGTCGGCTCGATGCGGATCATGGAAGTGCTGTCTGCAGCGACCTGCACGATTGCCGAAGGTGAGGTGTTGCAGCTGACCAACGTGGGCAACCCGGACATCGACGAGGCAGCCTATTTCGAGACGATCCAGGGCAAGACGGCGATGCTGTTCGAAGCCGCCTCGCACTGTGGCGCCATCCTCGCGGACGCATCGCCTCAACAGGAAGCCGCGCTTCAGTATTACGGGCGCTACCTGGGGCTTGCCTTCCAGCTCGTCGACGATCTGCTCGATTATCAGGGCAACGCTGACGCGATGGGCAAGAATGTCGGTGATGACCTGGCCGAGGGCAAACCGACCCTGCCCCTGATTCATGCCATGGCCACGGGAACGCCTGACCAGGCCAAGCTGGTTCGTCAGGCGATTCGCCAGGGTGGGCTCGAACGCCTCGATGACGTACTCGCCATCGTCCGCGATACGGGGGCACTCGATTATACCCGCGCCCGTGCCGAGGAAATGGCCGCCAAGGCCCTCGAGCAGCTCGACCTGCTACCCCAGAGCCCGTATCGCGACAGCATGGCCCAACTTGCCCACCTTGCCGTTGAACGCCAGAACTGAGCGGGCGGATATTGCATCGAAAGATGGAATACGTATAATGAGCCCCCGTTGAGGCGCGCCCTCAACGGCGTCGGAGCGTAGCTCAGCTTGGTAGAGCGCTGCCTTCGGGAGGCAGAGGTCGTAGGTTCGAATCCTGTCGCTCCGACCAAAAAAATATAGCAAAAACCGCCACTTACGGATAACTCCGGGTGGCGGTTTTTCGTTATGCCTCGCTTTTGATAGTCCTCGTGATAGTCCTCGCCCGCTCTTTCATGTTCTTTCTCACCCCAACCAGACTGGACGGGGTCAGCATCGATGCGCTGTACTTCCACCCATAATGAATTAGCACAACCGACTCACCACGACCGGACAGCCTCGCATGAAACTCAAGGATGCATGGCCCCTATGGATAGGGCTGGTACTCGCCTTAGCATTTTCAAGCTTGGGCATGGCGCAAACGAATGAAGGGAAGCAGGCACAGGACGAAGAGAGGACCCTTTGGTTCTCCATCGACTCAGTGAACACGGGCCTCGACGAAGCGCCCGATGAAGTAGAACGCCTGACTCCCCGCGATGCCATACGCAGCTTCGTGGAACTCAGTGAGGAAGAGAACTACGCAGCCGCAGCGCATGTTCTGAACCTATCCAAGTTCCCCCCGGAGGAACAACCAAGCCGAGGTATCGAGCTAGCCAGGCAACTGGCATCGATCCTCAGGCGAGGCGAGTGGCTCAATATATCCTCACTTTCGGGGCGGCAAGATGCCGCAATCGAGGATCCTTCCGGTCAGCACCCTCGGGCAGGAGAGCCGCGCCGCAACCTTCAGTTGGCCTCGCTCGATGTTGGCGGTGAAACGTACGATATTCGCCTTGCCCGATACCGGGTGGATGAAGAAGATCCCATCTGGCTGGTCTCCCCCGAAAGCCTCGCCGCCATCCCGAAACTTTACGAAGAGTATGGCCCGTCGTTGCTGGAGCAATACATTCCAGAGCAACTCCGGACATCGCTGGGCATGCTCGCGCTCTGGGAATGGCTAGCCATCCCGCTTTTTCTGCTGATCCTTGCCTTGGTGGGCTGGGCCGTCTATCGCCTGGTCGGAGTCACGGCACATTGGCTGCCCTCCGGCTCGCCCAGCATTTTCGCCGGACGAATCAAGGGACCCATGGCGCTTATCGTCATGTCTCTCGTGGCCCAGGTACTGCTCAATTATGTAGTTTCCTTTACGGCCGTTGCCACTACGTTCCTACGCATCCTTCTGATCGCCATCATGGCCTGGGGCCTCGGTACGATTGCCCTGCGCCTGGTGGATACCATCATGCTGCGGATGATGCGGCGCCTGGTCGGGGAGATCGATGACACCAAGCCCAAGGATGAACGCAAACTACTGACCTCGCTTTACGCCCTGCGCCGGGCCATCATTCTGATCATGGTGGTGGCGGTCACGGTTTATGCCCTCAGCCAGATCAGCCTCTTCGAGACCCTGGGCATGACCCTCATGGCCTCGGCCAGCGTCCTGGCGGTATTGGTGGGCATTGCAGGCCAGGCCGTCCTCGGCAATATCCTCTCCTCGTTTCAACTATCGTTGGCAAAGCCCATACGTATTGGCGACCTCGTGGTCTTCGAAGGGAAATGGTGTCATGTGGAAGGGATCTTCTATACCTACATTCGGTTGCGGACCTGGGATGAACAACGCGTGATCGTGCCGGTGACCTATTTTGTCTCCAAGCCGTTCGAGAACCTGTCGGTCAAAAGCGCCAAGATGTATCGAAGCCTAGCCATGAAGGTCCACGTGAGCGCAGACATCCAATGTCTGCGTGAGAAATTCATGGAGTATGCCGAGGAAGAAGACAACGTCGTCGAGCATCATAAATTGTGCTGCTATGTGACGGGTCAGACCGACATGGCCCTGGAGTTCACCTGCTACCTGATGACTTCGGAGCCTTACGCCGGCTGGGTCGCGGAAATGAACGTGCGCGAAAAAATGATGACCTTCATTCGGAATCACCATCCCGAATGGTGGCCAAGAGAGGTGGCAATCGTGGGCCAGGAGGATATCGCCCTCGGTACGCAACCGTCGGCGGACGCCTCCCATCCGCCCATCCCCGGGAACACGCCCGACCCGGGGTCGTCATGAAGCAGGCCAGCTTGCGGCACTATGGCTCGGCTCGGCATGATAGCGGCAATGGCTGTCGCCCCTGATCTTCACAAAGGAACTAGCTCGCATGTCGACTCTCGCGTCGCTACTCAAGGAAACTGCCTCGCCAGCCATTGGTCTGGGCTGCATGAACCTTTCGCACGGGTATGGAAGCCCCGTCCCCGAACCCGGGGCGCTGCGCGCGCTCGAGGAAGCCTTCGACATGGGCTACCGCCACTTCGATACTGCCACGCTCTACGGGGATACGGACAACGAGCGTCTGCTGGGTTTGGCCCTCGAAGGTAAGCGTGACCAGGTCCTGCTGGCCAGCAAGTGTGGCATGGCCATCGACCCCGAACTCGGCAAGAAGGTCATCGACGGCCGCCCCGACACGATTCGACGGCAATGCGAAGCGAGCCTCAAGCGCCTGCGGACCGACCATATCGATCTCTATTACCTGCACCGCCTGGATCGGCAGGTACCCATCGAGGAGAGCGTCGGAGCGCTGGGGCAGCTGGTCGAAGAGGGAAAGATACGCGCCGTTGGGCTTTCCGAGATATCCGCCGCTACCCTGCAACGGGCCAATGAGGAATACCCTATCGCGGCCGTGCAGTCCGAATACTCACTATGGACACGCAATCCCGAGATCGCCCTGCTTCACACCTGCCGGGAGACGACAACGACACTCGTCGCCTTCAGTCCGCTGGGAAGAGGCTTCCTGTCAGGGGCTGTCGTCGATCCCTCGCAGCTGGAAGACAACGATATGCGTCGCAGCATGCCGCGCTTCAGTCCCGAGAACTATCCCACCAATTTGGAGTTGCTCGACACGTTTTCAACCATCGCCGTACAGGTAGGCGTGACCCCAGCCCAGCTGGCCCTGGCCTGGCTTCGGGCACAAGGTAGCGACGTCATCCCCATCCCTGGCTCTCGCTCCGTTACGCACATGCGCGAGAATCTAGCAGCGCAGGAGATCCGGCTGGACACCGCGACAGTCGCACGCCTGAATACGCTGATGACGCCGGAGCAAGTCGCCGGCGCACGCTACAGCGAGGCACAGCAGAAAGACATCGATACCGAGGAGTTTACGGCGTAAGCGAGCCTCAGCGCCCCTGGGCCCCTCGGCGCAGCCAGTCATGCACGAAGGCGAGCTTTCTGCGTGCGACCTCCGATAAAACGAAGGGGTAGAGATCCGGTAGCCCCATCGCCCGGTTGACGTTATTGACCCCTACCGCTATCGAAGCCGCCGCATTAATCAGCCTATCGGCATCCGGCTCAGCATAGGGGTCCCAGTTAGGGTTTGGCAACTCGGGCGAGGACAGGCCTGCTGCGACGAAACTATCGGCGATATCCGTCAGGTGCAGCAGATGCGCTGACGTCTCGGCCCAGTCCTCATGAGGGTGAGCCGAGGCATAGGTAGTCAGGAAGCGCTGCGTCCAGTCAGGCGGCGGGCCGTCCGCGTAGTGGCGCTGGAGTGCTGCCTGATAATCCATGCGCTCGTCGCCAAACATTTCACGGAACTCGTCGAGGAAATCGGCACGCAGGCTCAGTCGCCACCAGAGCATGTGTGAAATCTCATGGCGCATATGGCCAATCATGGTCCGGTAGGGCTCCTCCAACGCCTCACGCCGTGTCGTACGCAGGACCGGATCCGCCTCGGCCACGCTAATGGTCACCACGCCACCGACATGTCCCATGGCAACGGGCGTCGCTCCTTCCGCCAGCATATGGAACACCGGTGGTGCCCCCGGATCTTCAGGCCGAAACCAATGCCAGCGGCCCAGGTTGTCGAGCACCCAGCGCTTGGCGGCTTCGGTCTGTGCCCAATTGGGAATGGCGTTGGGAATCGCAGGGTCCGGGGCAAGCGCGGTCATCGCGCAGGACTTGCAGAAAGCGCCTTGCTCCGGCGCAATCCAGTTACAGCCGATGATTTCGCGGTTGGCGCAGAAAGGCGGCATAGGCAGAAATGCCCGTGCATGCGGGTCATACGCAACAGGCGTACCGTCCGCGGTCGCCAGGTTATCGAACCAGAGCGATCCAGAACCGACGGGATTGGTAAAGACGCGCATCAAAGGACTCCAAAACAAGAACGGTCAATAGCGACCCTAGTCCTCAAGATAGTCGTCAATCCGAACAACATGCGAGGCCTCATTCGGACGATCTGCCACTCATCCTGTCATTGCCGTTTCTGAGACCCCAAACCCAACCACAGGCTATAAACGCGAAGAAGCCCGACCAGTAGGCCGGGCTTCTTCATGCACGCTTCCTTGCTATCCACCACGAACGTCCTGTTCGCGCATCCTTGGGTCGTCGAGCGATCCTTGCTCGGGTTCCTTCAACAGAGCCATCCTGGCTCTGGAAACGCATGATGTCACACAGCTCCGCATCACGATTTAACCTGTGATATCAATCTGTGTAAGAAATTGACCACAATTACTATAAATTTACATTATGAAATAGTGCGAGACCCTGACAACCACGAGCAAGATGAAAAAGCCCCGGCCATCGGCCGGGGCAGGTACGAGGTGACGCGATTCTTCTGGCGACCCACAGGACGCGCGATCTCGGCGACCCTCGAACACTGACCGGAGCGTACGAATCGATCGTACTGCCAAAAAAAACCCGACCTTGAACAGGTCGGGCTTCAATCAACGCATCCTTACGACTCATCTCGAGCATCCTGCTCGAGCCTCCCTGGTGCGTAGGTCTCCCTAACCTGATCTTCCCTGAAGGACAATCCGTTGCCCCTGCTGTTGAGCATGATGGCAGGTAACGGCCGATAGCGATGTAGCAGATACGATCCGTATTTGTAGGAGATCTCGTACGTACTCATTGCACCAACCAGCCCAACACCAGCAGAGCCAGTGCCAGCCAAATGAGGCCGGCAATAAAGGATCGGCGCAGCAGAGCGCGGATACCATTGAACAGTAGCGCTATCCCCACCAGCAGTACGAATAGGCTGAAGAGCGTGGGGTTGATACCCAACGCGACCCCGAGTCCCTCGGCGAAACCGACGATCGCCCCCCAGAATCCACCGAACAACTCGCCGAGCACATCGACGACGACACGCACGGCATAGCCGACCATCTCGCCTAGCCAGTTAAAAAAATCAGTCATACATCCCTGTCTCCATAGTTCCCTTCAATGGGTGGTATCGAAACAATCCAGCGGCCTTGCGCCTTGTATTGGTTCAGACTGAAACAAATGACAGACCATAACAATACGTGCCTCAGGAGTACGCCGATGCAACGCCTTTCGCTGGACCGGGCCGTCCTGGAAGTGAAAGACCTGGAAGCCATGTCACGCTTCTGCCGTGATGTGCTCGCGCTTCGTTTGCTAGTGCACACGGAGACGGGCGCCACTTTCGAGCTGGGTACCGACGCACGGGGTCATACGCAGGTCGTCATGCTTCTCGCTTCGGACACCTCGACCCCGCCACGGCGCATGACGCTTGAAGTGACCGATGAAGAGTTTCCTGCGACCTGCCAGCATCTGCGAAACCATGGCGCCACGCTGTTCGAAAGCGAGGGCAGCAGTGCCCCCGGATGCGCATTGCGTGTGCTTCATTGCCAGATGCCCGAAGGGCACCATTTACAGGTCATCAGTATCGACCCACGCCGCTGCGCCCCGTCGCACCCTAGTCTGTCGACTCCTCGCCAAGCCTAGGTTTCATCCTCCTCACGCGCGAGGCGCTCAGCCCTTGCCTTGCGCATCCGATTGCGCCGATACAGGCGAACCAGTGCAATTGCCAAGGCAGCCAAAACCATGGCTGCTAACGTCCAGCCCTGCCACGGGCGTGCTGCATCGCCCATGACGGTTTCCAAGGTGATGATAAGAATGAAGCCCAAGGCTTGGCTGGCAATGGCCAGGGCACGAAGAACGTCGAAGGCAGGCTTGGCCATGGGCGCTCCGGGATGGATGGGTGACAGGCCGAGACGGCGGAGGCTATTGTAACCCCGCCAGGCCCCACTCGCCGACCCTCGACCTTCGGAGCGACACGACCTCATGGACGCCTTCTCCATCGGCCCATTTCTTGTTTCCCTGCCCCGTGTGTACGCACTATTTGCTGCCCTGATGCTGCTGGTGGCTAGCCTGGTGTTGCTGGGCCTGTCCCGCCATCGGCATGTGTGGTGGTTCAATGGCACGCTGATCAGCTGGCTTTTAGGTGCCCGTTTAGGACATGTGCTGATCCACGCCGATTCCTACGCGCAAGCGCCGCTGGATATCCTCAAATTCTGGCAGCCGGGGTATCACGGCCTGTGGGGCTTGCTCGCCGCCGCGATCTGGACGGCCTGGGCTTTGCGCCACCATTTCCTTCGCCTGATGGGTGGCATCGTCCTGCTGGTGGGCTGTTCGGCGCTATGGCTGGTTCTGGTCACCTTGAAACCTTTGGCCGGCGAGATGGCGCTCGACACGATGCCCGAACTGACCCTGGAGAATCTCGAGGGCGAATCGGTCGCATTGCGTGACCTGCCTGGGGAGCATGTGCTGATCAATCTCTGGGCCACCTGGTGCCCACCCTGCCTGCGTGAAATGCCATTGCTCGAGGAGATCGACACACGGGATGGCGTGAGCGTGGCGGTCGTGAACCAGGGGGAGGAATTGCTGCAAGTCGTCCGCTACCTTGACGAGCAAGGACTCACCTTCAGTTATCCGCTGTTGGATCCGCAGCAACAATTGATGGCACTGGTCGAGTCCCCGGGCCTGCCGACGACACTGCTGTTCGATGGTGAAGGGCGTTTGCGTGAGCGGCACGTCGGCGAATTGTCACGTGCGCAACTCGAAGGCTGGCTCGGCAAGCAGTAATAACGCGCTATTTCATATCGTCCCTTAAGCCGCCCCCGACTTTCGGGTAAGATACCGCGCCCCGGCGCCTGGGGTTTCGACCCCGCGGGCGGCCCCGACTTGCGCAGCATCCTGATATTCGAGGCACCATGAGCGAATTTTCTCCCGGTCAGCGCTGGATCAGCGACGGCGAAGCCGAGCTGGGCCTGGGCACCGTCCTGAACTGCGATATCCGCAGCGTGACCGTACTCTTCAGCGCCAGCCAGGAAACCCGCACCTACAGCGTGCGCCAGGCACCACTCACGCGCGTGGCCTTCGGCAGCGGCGATCGCATTCAGTCTGCCGAAGGCTGGCAGATGATCGTCGACGACAGCAAGGAGGTCGACGGGCTGATCGTCTATATCGGCGAGGACGACAGCGGCAACCTGCACGAACTCCCCGAAGCACAGCTGGCCGATACCATGCAGTTCGATCAGGCACGTGATCGATTGCTGACCGGCCAGGTCGACCGCAACGATTGGTTCGACCTGCGCTTTCGGACGTTGCACCACCATCACCGTATCGAGCAGAACCCGGCACTCGGCCTGGCCGGGCCCAAGATCGACCTGATTCCGCACCAGCTGTATATCGCCGATGAAGTCGCCAACCGTCACGCTCCGCGCGTCCTCCTGGCCGACGAGGTCGGGCTCGGCAAGACCATCGAGGCCGGCCTGATCCTTCACAGGCTGCTGCTGACCGGACGTGCCGAGCGCGCCTTGATCCTGGTGCCCGATAGCCTCACCCATCAATGGTTGGTCGAGCTGCTGCGTCGCTTCGCCCTCGAGGTGACCCTGCTCGACGAACACCAGAGCCAGGCCCAGGCCGAGGCCAACCCCTTCGAGTCGGGACAATTGATTCTGGCCAGCCAGCAGTGGCTGTTTGCCAATCCGCAGCGACAGGCCCAGGCCAACGCCTGCGACTGGGACCTGTTGATCGTCGACGAAGCGCATCATCTCGACTGGTCACCGCAAGGTAGCGGACCCGGTTATGCCTGTGTCGAGCGATTGGCCGCGTTCACGCCCGGCCTGTTGCTACTGACCGCCACGCCCGAACAAATGGGCGTCGAGAGTCACTTCGCTCGTCTGCGCCTGCTCGATCCCGACCGCTACCAGAGCCTCGAGCGTTTCAAGGCCGAGGAGCAGGGTTATGTCCAGGTCGCCGAGGCCATCGATGCTCTGGATCGACTCCCGCCCGAGAAGGGCAACTCGGGGGCAGCGGATCGCGACGCCGTGGGCAGCGTGATCGACGATGCCGACAGCCAGGCGCTACTGAACACCCTGAGCGACCCCGAACGCAGCCCCGAGCAGCACGCGGCTGCCCGAAGCCAGTTGCGCGAGCAGCTTCTCGACCGCCACGGTACCGGCCGGGTGATGTTCCGCAACAGCCGTCGCCATGTGGGTGGCTTTCCCGAACGTCACCTGAACGTGACCTCGCTCGAGCTGCCGTCCCCCTATCGCCGCGTCCTGCGCCGCCTGGAACGCGACGAGGATTACCTCGACGACCTGCTGATCGAGACCGGGCTCGACCACCCCGAGGTCATACTGCACCTCGACGCCATGTATCGCGCCCAGGCGGAAGATCCGCTGAACGCCGAACCATGGTGGCAACTCGATCCCCGGGTCACCTGGCTACTCGAATTGCTCACCGAGGTCGGTCGCGACAAGGTGTTGGTGATCGCCCACCATCGGGACACGGTCGAGGGCCTGGCCGAGGCGCTCCGCGTATTGGGCGGCATTCATGCCCCCGTGTTCCATGAAGGGCTGACCCTGATCGAGCGGGACCGGGCCGCCGCCGCCTTCGCCGATGAAGAGGAAGGCAGCCAGGTCATGGTGTGCTCGGAGATCGGCTCGGAGGGACGCAACTTCCAGTTCTGCCGTCATCTGGTAATGTTCGACCTGCCGCTACACCCCGACCAGCTCGAGCAGCGCATCGGGCGTCTCGATCGCATTGGTCAACGACACGCCATCGAACTGCACGTGGCCAGCTTTGCCGATAGCCCGCTGGCACGACTGCTGCGCTGGTACGACGAGGGCATGGATGCTTTCAGCGCCCCACATGGCATTGGCAGCGAACTCTACGACGCCTTCGGCGACGCCTTGGCGGATGCCCTCCTGGACGGCGACGGCCTCGACGAGATCATCAGCGAGACACGGAGCCTGTTCCAGGCCCGGCTGACCGAACGCGACGCTGGCCGCAATCGCCTCCTTGAACTCAATGCATGCCGTCATGAGCGCGCCGACCGGGTCATCGAGGCGATCCGAGAACTCGACACGGATTCCGCGTTGCCGCGCTACCTCGACCAGGCGCTGGATATCTTCGGGGTCGATAGCCAGGAACTCGGCGGTGAATTGCTACTGCTCGAGCCCAGCCCGCAGATGCTGGATGGCCTGCCGGGACTGGTAAAAGGCGAGGAGGGTTTCAGCGCCACGTTCTCCCGGTCACGTGCCCTGGCCCGCGACGATGTGCAACGGCTCTCCTGGGAGCACCCGTTGCTGCGCGAAATGATGGGCCGGATCCTCAGCGGCACTATGGGCAACACGGCCTTGGCCCTGCTCAAGCATCCCAGCATCCCGCCGGGCCGTATCATGGCCGAGCTGATATTCCGGACCCATGCGCCGGCCCCGCAGCGCCTGCACGTCAATCGCTTCCTGCCGCCGACGGCGGTGCGTGTACTCCTCGACGAGTCGGGCGCCAACCTCTCGGACAAGGTGTCATTCACGGGCTTGTCCAAGAACCTGCAGAAGGTGAAGAAAGCCGTCGCCCGCGATCTGATCAAGAGCCGCCACGATCAGCTCCGGGAGCTACTGACTCAAGGCGAGACCGAGGCCGAGCGTGAATTGCCGAGTATCGTCGAAGCCGCTCAGCACCGTATGCGGGAATCGCTGGATGCCGAGCTTGTCCGGTTGCATGCCTTGGCACAGCACAATCCGGCGGTACGCGAGGACGAATTGCAGGCGTTGCGTGACGAGCGGGCGGCGCTGGACGCCGCTATCGAAGGCACACGCCTGCGCCTGGACGCGGTGCGTGTGATCGTCACCGTGGAGCAGGAACGCTAGAGACCAGTGACAGGAACAGCCTAGCGAGACAGGATGTTTGTCAGTGCCATATCGAGGCGGGGGTAACGAAACTGGAACCCCGCCTCCTCCAGGCGCTGCGGTCGCATATCCACCCCTCCCAAGAGCAGCTGTGACATCTCGCCCAGTCCGGTCTTGAGCGCAAATGCCGGCACTCGAAACAGCACCGGGCGGGACAGCTGCGCGGCCAGGCAACGGGTGAATTCGGCATTGGTAACCGGCCTTGGTGCCGAGGCGTTGAATGCCCCGCTGAGGTCATCTCGCGTCAGCAGAAACTCGATTAGTCGCACCAGATCCTCGCGATGCACCCACGGCATAAACTGTCGCCCGCTGCCTAGCGTTGCCCCCAGCCCCAGACGGTAGGCTGGCAGCATCATCTTGAGGCTACCTCCGTCGCGCTCCAGTACCAGACCGATACGCACCCGCGCCACACGCACCCCGCTAGCTTCGGCCTCCTGAGCGGTCGCTTCCCAACGCGTGCACAAGCGGTGAGCGAACTCGTCGTGAGGGGGCGTGTCTTCCGTCACGGGCCGATCGCCCTGATCGCCGTAATAACCCATGGCTGAACCGGACACCATGACACGAGGTGGTGTGTCGAGCCGCTGGCACAGTGCGGCCAACGCCTGCGTAATGGTTACGCGGGAATCGATCAGCCGGTTTTTCTGCGCCTCGCTCCAACGCTTGGCGAAGATCGACTCACCGGCCAGATTGACGATCGCCTCGGGTGACTCCTCGTCGAACTCGTCAACCCTGCTGCGAATGAGCGCACTGGCGGGGAGCAAGGACCGCACTGCATCAGGCCGTCGCGATACGACCAGCAAGGAATGCCCCGCCTCGGCCAGCCGCTGGCAAAGGTGCCGCCCGACGAAACCGCTGCCGCCCGTGATTAGGATACGCATGGCTCTCTCCCGATTCGTGCTCCAATCCCGACGGCCGCCGCCAGGAACCTTTCAGAACGTTAGCGGAAAACCGACTTATACAGTATTTGTACCTTTCTGCTAGTCTTGTTCAAGTACTCGATAGCCTCCGAGCGCAGCGAGGACGCAGCATAATGTTGTACACAGGGATTGCCCTGTACAATATTCTGCCGCATCCTGTGGGCGACCGTCCCCTAGGGACTCGACTGGCCAGCGGCGATTCGAAACGCAATCCGCCGATTCGTAAGAGGTAGCAGTGCGCATGAGTGACAAGGCGACACACCCGGCCGATGCGCCGCTCTATCCAATCCGTGAAGTCTCGCGCCTGACCGGAGTCAATTCGGTGACCTTGCGTGCCTGGGAGCGTCGTTATGGCCTGATTCGTCCGCAGCGCACTCCCAAAGGACATCGTCTGTACGCGAGCGACGACATCACCCGAATCGAGCGAATTCTCCAATGGCTCAATCGGGGTGTGCCAGTCAGCCAGGTTCGCGAGTTGCTTGATCAGCCACAGGCCACAGAAACACCCGATCCGGTGGCTGGGGATTGGACGAGCCAGCGTCAACAGCTGGTGACGGCAGTGGAATCGATCGACCTGGCCAGGCTCGACGCGCTATTCAATCAGAGTATGGCCCTGTATCCCGTTGACACCTGTATCAGTGAGCTGCTCACGCCCATGGTCACTCAGCTCGAAGAGCATTGGGACGATCAGCTTGGTGCGCTGTTGCAGCGTCGTACGCTGGAATCCTTCCTGCGGACCCGCATTGGCATTCGGCTTTACCATGCCAACCTCACACGACGTGGCCCGACCGTTCTGGTCGCCCCCCTGCCGGAGGAGCAAGGGGCCCTCTGGGGCATGTTGATCGCACTCTCGGCGTCCCACGCAGGCTATGCCGTGCATCTCTTCGATACCCCAATGCCGTTCGCCGAATTGCCGCTGGGTGTCGAGCGCCTACGCGCCGACGCCTTGCTGCTCTGCAGCGGCCAGGCCGAACGTGCCGACCTGATACGCCGCCAATTGCCCAGGCTTGCCGAGCAGCTCGATGTGCCGGTCGGTTTATGTGGTCCCGTGGCACGTATCCGCGAGGGCGATCTCGAGGCGAGCCAGGTCGCCCTACTCGGCGATGATCCCTCCCAAGCGATCGTGCGCCTGGACCCCCTGATTCGCCGTTGAGTCGCAACAGTCCCGATGGGAGAGCGCATGCCCCCGATCCTGGTCTGGTTTCGCAGTGACCTGCGCACTGATGACAACACAGCCCTCAGCCAGGCGGCCTCACGAGGACCGGTGATTGCAGTCTTCCTGCGTAGCACCGCGCAATGGCAGCGTCATGGCCACGGTCCCAATAAGCTGGATTTCTGGGCCCGTGGCGTGGCGGCGCTTCGCGACGATCTGGCCGGCCTGAACATACCGCTGCTTCACCGGACTGCCGATAACTTCGAGGGCGCCGCACAGGCACTCCTGACCGTAGCCCGTGAACAGGGCGCACGCGGCATCTACTTCAATCGCGAGTATCCGCTCAACGAGCGTCGTCGTGACCAGGCGGTACTCGACGCCTTCAAACAGGAAGGCTTCGAGGCCCGAGGCTTCACCGATTCGGTGGCCTTTGCCCCGGGGGAACTGCTGACCGGCCAAGGCGATTACTATCGGGTTTTCACCCCCTTCGCCAAGGCCTGGCACCGTCAGCTCGAGGCCTCGCGCATCGCCTTGCGAGACACGCCTTCGCCCCAACCCAGGCTGGCCATCGACTCGGACCCGCTACCCGAATCGCCAAAGGACGCCTCGATCGCGAATGCCACCCTATGGCCAGCGGGACAGGCCGTCGCCGCCTCGCGGCTCCAGCGCTTTCTCAGGTACCGTGCACGCCATTACCACGTCCAGCGTGATTATCCGGCACAGGCTGGAACCAGCGAACTGGCGCCCTACCTGGCGCTTGGCATGATCTCTGCGCGCCAGTGTCTACAGGCCGTATTGGCCGAGAATCAGGGCGGGCTGGCCGAAGGCGACGCAGGCTTGGTGGCCTGGGTCAATGAGTTGATATGGCGAGAGTTCTACCTGCATCTGGTAGTGGGCTTCCCCGATCTCTGTCGGGGCCGGCCTTTTCAGACGCACACGGAAGGCCTGGCATGGCGTGACGATGACGCTGCATTTCATGCCTGGTGTGAAGGCCGTACCGGCTACCCGCTCGTCGATGCCGCCATGCGCCAACTGGTCGCGACCGGCTGGATGCACAATCGTCTGAGAATGGTCACGGCCATGTTCCTGTCGAAACACCTGCTGATCGATTGGCGACGCGGCGAAGGCTTCTTCATGCACCATCTGGTCGATGGGGATTTCGCGGCCAACAACGGCGGCTGGCAATGGGCTGCCTCGACCGGGACCGATGCAGCCCCCTACTTCCGCATCTTCAATCCCGTGACCCAGTCGAAACGCTTCGACCCGGATGGCACGTTCATCGGCCACTATGTGGAAACCCTGCAAGACGTACCGGGGCGCCTGCGGCACGATCCGTCACAGGAGGTTCGACGACGTACTGGCTATCCACCTCCGATCGTCGACCACAAGGCTGCTCGCGCTCGTGCGCTAGAGGCGTTCAAATCTCTGGGATGAGGCTGGGCAGAGAAGGACGGCCGAGCCTCAGACGGGCTGCGGTTCCATCAAACGTGCCTCGAGCTCGGATGCCGGTTCGGGGCGCGAGAACAAGAACCCCTGAACCAGCGGACACCCGTTGCGCTTCAGGAAGTCGCGCTGGGCAGGTGTCTCGACACCCTCCGCGATGACGACCAGCGACAACCCCCGGGCCATGGCCAGAACCGCACTGACGATCGCGGCATCGGCGCTGTCTTCGGGCAGGGCACGAATGAACGCTCGGTCGAGCTTGAGCTTGTCCACCGGTAAGCGCTTGAGGTAACTGAGCGACGAGTAACCGGTACCGAAGTCGTCGATGGCAATTTCGTGGCCCAGCTTACGCAGGGCTTCCAGGCGCGGGTAGATATCCCCGGCACGCTCGTCGAGTAGCACCGACTCGGTGAGTTCGAGCCCCAGCATGTTCGGCGGCACGCGATGCTGGGCCAGGCAAGCCGCCAGGCGCGATTCGAGATCGCCCTGAATCAACTGCAGCGCGGAAATGTTGACCCACACCGGCACCCGGGGCATGCCTGCAGCGCGCCAGGTAGCAAGCTGAGCCACGGCCCGATCGACGACCCAACTGCCCAGCGACGACATCAAGCCGTGCCGCTCGGCCAGGGGAATGAAATCGGCTGGTGAGATCATGCCATGCTCGGGGTGACGCCAGCGCAGCAGCGCCTCCATCCCGACCAGGGCGCCGTCGTTCAGGGCATGCTGTGTCTGATAATGCAGCTCCAACTGGGTCCCCTTGGCCAGGGCTGCCCTTAGGTCATTGACCAAGCCCAGTTGGCGGTCCCCAGCCACATCCAAAGAGGGGCGAAAGCGCTGATCGTGATTTCGGCCATGGCGCTTGGCGCTGTAAAGCGCCGATTCCATGCGCTGGAACAACACGCCCGAGTCGTTGCCATCTTCCGGCGCCCGACAACTGCCGATCGTCAGGCCCAGACGCAGCGAGTGCCCGTCAATCTCGAAGGGCTCACTGAGATGATCGCGCAAGCCGCTGACCCATTTTTCATGATCGTTGAAGGTCGTCGTGCGAATCACCATGAACTCGTCACCGCCTAGCCGACCCACGACCCCGCCGGCAACATGCCCGGCCAACCGCTGCCCGAACCGCGCCAGCAACCGGTCGCCGCAATCCACGCCCATGGCGTCGTTGATGGCCTTGAATCCATCGATATCGATCAACGCCATGTCGAGTCCTTCACCGGCACGCAGGTGGCGAAGACGAGAGGTCATGAGGTCATGCAATCGGCGTCGATTGGGTAGCCCGGTCAAGGGGTCCTCGAAGCCGATGCGACGCAAGTCCTGCTCGCGCGCCTTGTGTCGGGAGATATCAGTGAACAGGGCAACGTAATGGCTCAGCCGCCCCTTGTCGTCGGGACACGCCTGGACGCGCAGCCACTCGGGGAACTGATCGCCATGCTTGCGCTGGTTCCATATCTCGCCTTCCCAGCGACCGGTGGCTTGCAGCGTCTGCCAGTAGCGATCGTAGAACGCCTTGTCGTGGCGTCCCGCCGAGAGGATGGACGGATCCTGCCCCTTCACTTCATCAATGGTGTAGCCGGTGATTTGCGTGAAGGCGGGATTAACGGCCACGATACGGTTTTGCGCATCGCTGATCACCACCCCGTCGTCCGATAGCTTGAGCGCCTCCTCGGACAGAAGGCGGCGCCGACTTTCGTGACGGATCTGCTGCCAGGCATCGGCAAGCCCGATTCCGACGAAACACAACGCTACGAACCTCAGCCACAGGCTGGGCAGCCAGCCGATCGCCGCCAACGCGGCGAGGCCTGCCCATACCAGCGGGCGATTAAGGGAAAATGGAGGCCACATGCGTTCTCATCGGGTCGGTGAAATGTCATGATTCGAAACAGTTATCGGCATCATGCCCCGTGGCTTGAGCCTGGCGCAACTTGCACATGCCACCAGACACGACCATCTTCATGAGACGCCGGGGCGGCAACGGGCTGGCCCCGGCGTGCAATCGCCGCGGGGTGCCAGTAGAATGCACACACCGTGGTAACACACGCGGCACAAGACAATGCGACTCGGAATGATTCTGTGACCAAGCAACACTCGTTTAGCCTCGAAGAATTGCTGGCCTGCAGCCAGGGCGAACTTTTCGGCCCGGGCAACGCTCAGCTGCCAGCTCCCAACATGTTGATGCTGGATCGCATCACACGGATTCATGAGGAAGGCGGTGCCCACGGCAAGGGCGAGCTCATCGCCGAGCTCGACATTCACCCGGACCTATGGTTCTTCGACTGCCACTTCCCCGGCGACCCGGTGATGCCCGGCTGTCTAGGGCTGGATGCCATGTGGCAGTTGGTGGGCTTCTACCTGGGCTGGCTAGGTCATCCGGGTCGAGGACGCGCGCTGGGCTGCGGAGACGTCAAGTTCTCCGGCCAGATCCTGCCCGATGCCAAGAAGGTCACGTACCATATCCACGTCAAGCGTATCATTACGCGGCGCTTGATCCTGGGTATCGCCGACGGGACCGTGACCGTGGACGGGCGTGCCATCTACCAGGCCAACGACCTGCGTGTCGGCCTGTTCACCTCCACCGCGAATTTCTGACCAGGAGGCTTCCATGCGACGAGTGGTTGTCACCGGCCTAGGCATCGTTTCGTGCCTCGGCAACGACCAACACCAGGTCACCGATGCACTCAAGGCTGGCCGTTCCGGCATCCGTTTCAAGGACGACTATGCCGAACTCGGTTTCCGCAGCCAGGTAGCCGGGGTCGTCGATATCGATCTGGATACCCTGATCGACCGCAAGCTGCGGCGCTTCATGGGTGATGCTGCCGCCTATGCCTATGTCAGCATGGCCCAGGCCGTCGAAGATGCCGGCTTGAGCCTGGAGCAGATCTCCAGCGAAAGAATCGGCCTGATCGCCGGCTCGGGTGGCGCCTCGAGCGCCAACCAGGTCGAGGCGGCCGATGTCCTGCGCGACAAGGGCCTGCGCCGTGTAGGACCGTATCGGGTTACCCGTACCATGGGCAGCACCGTCTCTGCATGTCTGGCTACGCCGTTCAAGATCAAGGGTGTGAATTACTCGATCTCCTCGGCCTGTGCCACGTCCGCACACTGCATTGGCAGTGCGGTGGAGCAGATCCAGCTCGGCAAGCAGGACGTCGTCTTTGCTGGCGGCGGTGAGGAAGAGCATTGGACCCTGTCCTGCCTTTTCGACGCCATGGGTGCGCTTTCGACCGGTTACAACGATCGGCCCGACCAGGCATCCCGGCCCTATGACCAGGCACGTGACGGCTTCGTCATCGCCGGCGGCGGCGGTATGTTGGTCCTCGAGGAGCTCGAGCATGCGCGAGCTCGTGGTGCCAAGATCTATGCCGAGGTCGTCGGTTATGGCGCCACGTCCGACGGTTATGACATGGTCGCACCTTCCGGTGAAGGCGCTGCTCGCTGCATGCGCCAGGCCATGGCCACGGTCGATGGCAAGATCGATTACATCAATACCCACGGCACATCGACGCCGGTAGGCGATGTCGCCGAACTGAGTGCCGTACGCGAGGTATTCGGCGATCGTACTCCGGCCATGAGCTCTACCAAGTCATTGACCGGCCACTCCCTGGGGGCAACCGGGGTGCAGGAAGCGATCTACTCGCTGCTGATGCTAGAGCATGACTTCATTGCCGCCTCGGCCAATGTCGAGACGCTGGACGATAAGGCTGCAGGGTTCGATATCGTCACCGAGCGACGCGATAATGCCGGTATCCAGCGTGTACTCTCGAACAGCTTCGGTTTCGGTGGCACCAATGCCTGCCTGGTGCTCGAGAAATATCGCGACTGAGCGCCTGTCACGACCACGCTGTAACGTCAACGACCCCCGCCATGTGCGGGGGTCGTGCATTCAGGATCAGCGCATGGGCCTGACCAGGGCTACTGATCCTGCTTCTGTTGTTGTTCCTGGCTCTTGTCGTCCTCGCCTTCCTTCATGGCCGAGTCGGGACTCCCGGTGCCCCCCGTACCTGCCTGCATTTCCTCTTTGGACTTCGGCTTTTGCTCGCTCTCTTTCGCGTCGCTGCCCTTGTCCGCTTCGGCTGCCTGGGGCACGGCAGGCGTGGCAGGCTCCTGAGAGGCGCTGCCGGCGTTACCCTGCCCTTCACCCGAGCCTTGTTCCTGCTGGCTACCTTGAGCCTGCCCGCCTGAGGACTGGCCGCTCTGTGCCCGGGTGTCCTGAGCCTGGACTCCGAGAGGCAAGAGCAGCATGCAGGCTAGCAGTGGCATGGTGAGCTTGGATGGCATCGTATTTCATCTCCTTGACCAATAAACGTGTATCAACACCTACAAGGTAGCCGAGTCGGGCTCTGCCGTGCGGTATCGGACGCCGTTTCATGCTTACGGTAGCGACTTATGTCTAACCCGGCTTGCTTGAGCGATAGGGATGTGACCACTAGGATGGGAACGGTTCCATCAAGGAATATGCAGACCATGTCCGCGCCCAGGCTCCGCCCTTCTACGATTCTTGAGGTTGCCCAGGAGGCAGGTGTCTCGAAGACCAGCGTATCGCGCTATTTCGGGCACGAGCGGGATCGCCTGTCACATGATATGCAGGTGCGTATCGCCCTCGCCGCCAACCGGCTGGGCTATCGACCCAACCCCATGGCACGCAGCCTCAAGGCTGGCCAGTCGCAGCTGATCGGTATGCTGGTGGCCGACATACGCAATCCTTTTTCGGTGGCGGTGATGCATGGTGTCGAACAGGCCTGCCGTGAAAGAGGCTTTTCGCTGATGGTAGGCAATACCGATAACGATCCTGCACAGGAGCGAGCCCATTTGAGCCTGCTGGCGTCCTATCGTGTCGCCGGCCTGGTGATCAATGTCTCTGGCCAGCCGAGCCAGGAACTCCAGGCCTTCGCCGCCCAGGGCACGCCACTGGTATTGCTCGATCGCCTCCTGGGCGAGGTCGAAGCCGATGTCGTGGGCCTCGACAATGCTTGCGCCATCGACATCGCTGTCGATCATCTTCATGAGCAGGGCTACCGCCAATTGCTCTACCTCGGTGAGCCCCCGCAACAAGCCAGCTCTCGACAGCTACGCTTGAAACATTTCCAGCACCGATTGTCCCGCGACCCCGACCTCGACGGTGAAGCGCATAGCCTGACACTGCAGAGGGGAGAGAATACGCTGTACGAGGTACTGCGTCGTTTCCTCGACAAGGCCGATCGTCCAATGGCGGTACTCTGTGCCAACGGCAACGTGACGCTGGAGGCTGTTCGGGCTCTGCAACGGCTGGATACGCCGCTGGGCGAGGTGGGGCTGATGGGTATCGACGAGCTGGAGTGGTGCAGCCTGGTCGCACCGGGTATCACCACCTTGGCCCAGCCCACCGAGGCCATCGGGCGCACCGCTGTGGAGAATCTTATGGAGCGATTGAACGGACACCCCCCCATGCCACCACGCCGGACCCATTATTCGCCACAACTCGTGCCTCGCGGCTCAACCCGTCAACGCGCCTCATGACCATTTCAAGGAGAGAACTTATGAGAGATACCGCGTCCGCCCCAGAGATCCTCGCTTTCGGCGAGGCCATGACCCTGTTCGTGGCCGATGCGCCGGGCGCCATGCCGGATATCGAGCATTTCCAGCGCGGCATTGCCGGTGCCGACACCAACGTGGCCATTGGCCTGGCCCGCCTCGGCTTTCATGTCGGCTGGCTGAGCCGCGTCGGCAACGACAGCTTTGGCGACTACATTCACCGTACCCTCGAGACGGAGGGACTGGACTGTCGTTATCTGACCCACGATGAGGAGCACTCCACGGGGCTGGTATTCAAGGAGCGCGCCTCCGGTGGCGCCGACCCCCGCGTGGAGTACTTCCGGAAGGGAAGCGCCGCCAGCCATCTTTCACCCGACGACGCCGCTTCTGTGGATTTCTCGAGCATGCGGCATCTCCATGCCACCGGCATCCCGCCGGCCGTCTCGGCCTCATGTCGTGAGCTTTCGTGGCACATGCTTGACCAGGCTCGACAGCACGGCGCGAGCATCTCCTTCGATCCCAATCTGCGACCCAGCCTGTGGGCCAGTGAAGAGGAAATGCGCGAGACGATCAACGCCATGGCCGCCAAGGCCGACTGGGTGCTGCCTGGCCTGGCGGAGGGCCGCCTGCTGACGGGTCGCGAAGATCCCCATGATATTGCCGACTTCTATCTCGAGCGCGGCGCCAAGGCCGTGATCATCAAGCTGGGCCCCGAAGGCAGCTACTATCGCGGCACCATGAACGGCCACGAGGAGAGCTTCACCGTGCATGGCTTCGAGGTCGACGAGGTGGTGGATACCGTGGGCGCCGGGGACGGTTTCGCGGTAGGCGTTATCAGCGCCCTGCTCGATGGCCTTTCCCCCCGTGAGGCGGTGCGTCGCGGCAACCTGATCGGTGCCGAGGCCGTGCAGGCCCTTGGTGACATGGAAGGCTTGCCGAGTCGGCAACGACTTTCCGAACTCGAGGACGACCTGCCCCCCATGGGGTAAGCCCAGCGCATCGCACCCAGACCAGCCCCGACCGGAGCCCGACCATGAAGAAACGTATCGTCGCCTTTCGCCGCCTCAAGCAAGAGCAGCTAGACCAACTGACCGAGGACTTTCACGTCGACTATTTCGAGAAGCTCGACAGTGCAGACGATCCCGCGTTCCGCGAGGCGCTCGCCGAGGCTCACGGCCTGGTCGGTGCCAGCTTGAAGATTACCCCCCAACTGCTCGACGAGGCTCCTCACCTGGAAGCCATCGCCAGCATCTCGGTCGGCTACGATAATTATCCCGTCGATGAGCTGACCCGGCGCGGCATCCTGCTATGCAATACCCCCGATGTGCTCACCGAAACCACTGCCGACACGGGGTTCCTACTGATTATCGCGACGGCACGGCGCGCCGTGGAGCTCGCCGAATTCGTCAAGCGCGGCGATTGGCAAGAGAGCATCGGTGAAGCCCAGTTCGGCACCGACGTGCATGGCAAGACCCTGGGCATGATCGGCTTCGGCCGTATCGGCGCCGCCATTGCCCGCCGAGGTGCCCTGGGCTTCGGTATGAAAATCCTGTATTCCAACGCCTCGCCCAAGCCGCAGCTCGAGCAGGAGCTGGGAGCGACACGCCGGGAAATGGATGAGTTACTCGCTGAATCCGACTTCGTCTGTGTCACCGTGCCGCTCTCGGCCGAGACAGAGCATTTGATCGGCAAGCGCGAGTTC
Organism: Litchfieldella xinjiangensis; assembly: GCF_000759345.1. GTDB lineage: Bacteria > Pseudomonadota > Gammaproteobacteria > Pseudomonadales > Halomonadaceae > Litchfieldella_A > Litchfieldella_A xinjiangensis. Next base: position 505,319 of record NZ_JPZL01000003.1, on the reverse strand, counting down.
GCGCTGATGAAACCCTCGGCCATCTTCGTCAATATCGCCCGCGGCAAGGTCGTCGACGAGCCCGCCCTGGTCGCAGCACTGGAGAGCGGCGAGATCCGCGCCGCCGGCCTCGATGTCTTCGAGCAAGAGCCGCTATCGTTGGAGTCGCCCCTGCCCCATATGGCCAATGTCGTTGCCCTGCCCCATATCGGCTCGGCCACCCATGAAACCCGCGATGCCATGGCCCAGCGAGCGGTAGACAACATCGCCCTCGCACTCAAGGGCGAGCGTCCGATCAGCCTGGTCAACGAGGCGGCCTACCAATCGCGAGACTAACCTCAGGACCTTGGCCCGTCACCCTCTTCGACTAAAGGGGAGTTGGTGACGGGCATCGTCTCTTCTAGATTTAGATCAATCCAAAAACGCATTTTTCGACAGGTTCGCCATGACCGATGCCTTTCACGACGCCGGCCCACGCCGCGATTCCAGCAGTGTCACGCTGCAGGATATCGCTGCCCATGCCGGGGTCTCGCGCTCGACGGTATCGCTGGTATTGCGTGAAAGTCCGCTCGTGGCCGAGCGTACCCGTGAGCGTGTGCGGCATTCAATCAAAGCCCTGGGGTATGTCTATAACCGCGGGGCAGCGGCACTGCGTGCCAGCCGTACTTCGACACTCGGCGTGGTCGTATACGACATCGCCAACCCATTCTTCGGTGCCATGGTGGCTGGGATCGATGCTGCCTTGAATCGTGAAGGCTATGTGTCTTTTCTGGCCAATAGCGAGGATTCGCCGGATCGGCAACAACGTTTCCTGGAGCGCATGCGCGAGCACCGTGTCGACGGCATCCTGTTGTGCCCGGCGCAGGGCACCGACCCAAGCCTGATCGAGACCTTGCAGCACTGGAACCTGCCCTGCGTCCAAGTGCTGCGCCATGTCGGCTCGCTCCCGTTCGACTATGCCGGCACCGATTTCCGTCTGGGGGTAAGCCTGGCGATCGATCATCTCGTAGAGCAGGGCCATCGGCGCATTGCGTTCATCGGCGGGCATGCCGAGCACTCGGCTACGCAGGAACGCTGGCAGGGCTATCGAGAGGTTCTCGCCCAGCATGGGTTGGACTACCAGCGCCTGTTGCGCTCGACCGTGACCCGCCGTGACGGCTTCGAGGCGATACGACACTTGCTGAAGGAGCACCCCGCGCCCACTGCCGTAGTGTGCCATAACGACATGGTCGCCTTCGGCGCCATGCTGGGTCTACAGCGACTGGGACTGACCCCAGGTCAGGACTGTGCGGTGATCGGCACCGACGACGTCGAGGAAGCAGCCCTTAGCGCGCCGGCACTGACCAGTATCGCTACGCACCCCTACGCCATAGGACAGGAAGCCGCACGCCTGGCGCTGCGACGTATCAAGAACCCCAACGGGGCGAGGGAACAAGTCGTGCTATCGCCCCAACTTCGGGTACGCGAATCGTGCGGTGCCAGCGCGCACTGCGGCGAGGTGCTACTACCCGTATCGTAAAGCGGCCCCGGCCGCTAAAACGCCAGCCAAGACACCCCGCTATCAGGGTGCCCGATAACAAGAGGTGATATATATGACTCATAAATGGATCGATCCAAACGATGCCCAGCACCGCCCGACCTTGGGCCGAGGCCTGCTGGCCGGCGCCGTATTCACCGCCGCGCTGGGTCTGGCCGGCACGGCCCAGGCCGTTGACCTGCGCTTCGGGCATGGCGGTACCGAAGACACCGCCTACCATCTGGGCGCAACCAAGTTCCAAGAGTTGCTCGACGAGAAGAGTGATGGCGAGATCGGTGTCGAGATTCTCGGCAACTCGGTGCTCGGCCATGAAACCGAGATGTTCGAACAGCAGATGGCCGGGGCGCTGGATATCTCGATCATCAATCCGGGTCTGATCACGGACTTTTCATCCACTGCCAACGTGTTCTCGATTCCGTTCCTGTACCGCGACGAAGACCACTGGCGCACCGTGCTCGATGGCGAGGTCGGCCGTGAGATCGCTGACCGTATCACCGAGGAGACCGATGTTCGCATCCTGGCCTTTTATGGCGGCGGCAAGCGCCAGATCGTCAGTACCGAGCCTCTCGAGAGCCTCGACGATCTGGAAGGCATGAAACTCCGCACCAACCCGACCAAACCGCTGATCACCGCCTGGGAGGCCTTGGGTGCCGATCCCACGGTCATGGAGTGGAGCGAGATCTATACCGGGCTTCAAGTGGGGGCCATCGATGGCCTGCTCAACGAAGCTGAGTGGATTCACCGCATGCGCTTTCATGAGGTGGCGCCGCATATCGGCTTGTCCGAACATGACATCACCGTGCGTCTGCTGACCATGTCGCAGATGAGCTGGGATCGCCTCTCCGAAGACCAGCAGGAGATGGTCATGGCAGCCGCCGAGGAATCCGCCAGCTATGCACGGGACATTCAGCTCGAGCAGGATGCCGAAGCGCTGGACCTGCTAGTGGAGGAAGGCGCCACGCTGCATGAACTGGATCGCGAACGTATGCAGGAACAGGTTCGTAAACCGCTCCAGGGTGTGATCGAGGAGATGGGCCTTAGCGACCTGCACCAGAAGATCGTCAACGCCGAGTAAGTGCGAGGCGCCCGGCTCGGGCGCCCTGCTGCCCGTCTTCTATAGGAAACCCGACATGTCCCGTTTGCTCGATGCCCTGGCATGGCTCAACCGCGTCCTCGAGCGCGTGCTGCATGTCTTGCTGCTGGCGCTTGTTTTCGGCTTCACGCTATTCATCATCTATCAGGTCATGAGCCGAAATATGCCGTTCATGCCCCGTCTCTATTGGACGGAGGAGTTCAGCCGCTTCGCGTTCCAGTGGATGGTCATGCTGGGCGCTGCCGTCGGCGTGCTGCATGCCGATCATTTCGTGCTCGAAGCCTTTCCACGTGGTTCCCGGGCCGACCTCGCGACACGCGTCATTCGCGACCTGGCCTGCCTGACCCTGGGGATCATCTTCGTCTACCACGGCAAGGAGTTCGCACTCTCCGGCTTACGTCGTAACGCCACCGCATCAGGCCTGTCGATGGTCTATGTCTATTCGGCATTCATGGTGAGTGGCGTATTCATCGTCCTGTTCAGCCTCCAGCGCCTGCTTCATGCCGTCCTGCATGGATGGGACGCCATGGAAGAAGCCCTCAATACGCCACAGGAAATCGATACGCTCGACACGGGTGATAGCGAGCCGACCCTTCTCGATAGTCGCTACCCGAGCGCCGACACCACCCATCATGATCAAGGACGCCGCCCATGATGCCTTCGGATTGGATGTTCCTGTTGCCCTGGTTGCTCTTCGGCCTGCTGGGGATACTGATCGTGGCTGGCGTGCCAATCGCCATGTCCCTGATTCTGACTGCCTTCGGCATCATCGTGCTCGATCCCCGGCTGACCTACTGGGTCATGTTCCAGCGCATGTACAACGGCATGGACTCGTTCGTCCTGCTGGCCGTGCCACTGTTTCTGCTGGCCGGCAACCTGATGAATGCCGCTCGTATCACCGATCGTCTGATTACCCTGTGCATGTTGCTGGTCGGCCACTTCAAGGGCGCCCTGGCCCATGTCAACGTCATGGTCAGCATGTTGTTCGCTGGCGTCTCGGGCTCCTCGACTGCCGACAGTGCCGGCGTTGGCACGGTGCTGATACCCGCCATGAAGCGCGAGGGGTATCCCACCCACTTTGCAGTCGCGGTGACGGCTGCGTCGTCGGTGATGGGGATCATTATCCCCCCCTCGATCAACATGATCGTATGGGGCGCGCTGACCAATACCTCGATCGCCGGCCTGTTCCTGGGCGGTATCCTTCCCGGCATCATGATCGGCGTGGCCCAGCTCGCCCTGAACATGGGTTATGTGCGGCGATACCAAGTGCCGGTCAGGCCGCGTGCGTCATTACGTGAGATCCTGCATTCGGGCAAGGACGGCATGATGGCGGCAGGCATTCCGGTGGTCATCATCGGCGGCATTACCCTGGGCATCGTCACACCCACCGAGGCGGCCATGATTGCGGTGCTCTACGCCCTCGCACTGGGATTCATCGTCTACCGGGAGCTCAAGTTGCGTGACGTGCTGGACGCATCAACCGCGACCGTCCGGCTCTGCTCGCTGTCGCTGTTCAGCTTGGTGGGCGCGGCCATTTTCGGTTACCTGATCAGCTTCTATCAGATTCCGCCTAAACTGATGGCCGGAGTGAACATTTCCGACCCCATCGTCCTGCTGTTGATCATGACTGCCGTGATGCTGGTTATCGGCACGTTCATGGATTCGCTACCGGCCATGGCCATCATGGCGCCGATATTTCAGCCCTTGGCAATGCAGGCCGGCATCCATCCAGTGCAGTTCGGGGTGATCGGTGTCATGGCGCTGGGCTTGGGCCTGATTACGCCACCGTACGGTCTATGTTTGATGATCTCAGCCAAGATCGGCGGAATCCCGCTACTCAAGGCATTAGGCACCACGATGCTTTACCTGGGCATCATGCTCGCGGTCATTCTGCTATTGATCGTCTACCCCGAACTGATACTGGCAATACCGCGTCTGCTGGTACCGGACTTTATCTGACCTGTCGTCGCGCCACGCCTTGGGTATCCTGGCGTGACGCGACTTTGATACCGAGGCCCCTATGTCAGCACCGCTGTGTCTGCTCTTCGATTCCGACGGCACCTTGGTCGACAGCGAGATTCTTCTCGCCGAGGTCATGGCCGAAATCCTGCCCCGCTACAGCCTGCCCTTCACAGCCGCCCAGTACATGGACGAGTTTCGTGGCGTGCGTTTCCTTGCCATCGTGCTCGAGCTGGAAAGCCGCTATCAGGCCCTCAGCGATCCACAACGCGATGCCATGGAGGCCGCCATGCGCGACCTGATGGAGATGAGGATGCGAGAGCATCTGCTACCCATCGACGGCATGGGCGACGCATTGGACCAGTTACAGGCCTACCCGCGCGCGGTGGTGTCCAACGGCCCGGAACGCAAGATTCGTTGCGCCATGGAGAGCGTCGGCTTCGCGCATCATTTCGGCGACAACCTCTTCAGCGCCTATACCCTCGGTGTCTGGAAGCCGGACCCCACCCTCTATCTCAAGGCCGCCGAAGGCATGGGCTTCCCGCCGGAGCGCTGTGTGGTCATCGACGATGCCGCCGTGGGTGTGGCGGCCGGGCTCGAGGCGGGCATGCAGGTCATTCACCTGAACCACTTTCCCGATAGCGAAACCACCCCCGAGGGGGCTATCGCACTACGCTACGCGCAAGACCTGCCGGATGCAGTGGCCCGTCTCGCCGCGCGGCTTACTGCCTGAACGCACGGAGCCGCCCCAGGGCGGCTCCTCATTTCACGTGCCTAGTACTGCCGTGCTCGATGATAAGGTCACTCATCGTCCGTTTTAGGCTCTGAGTCGTCTGCATTATCAGGACTGTCGTCCTGCGCCCCGTCAGGGCCATCCTCATCACCATAGGTCCCATCAATAGTGGTACCGGTGGCGCCCCCGTCGGTAATCGCCGCAGCTCCACCGCCTTCCTGGAAGTCGGTATCCCTTTGCTCATGCGCTGAACCGTCCTGCTGATGTTCCTCCTCGTCATCCGCGAAGGACAGCGGGCTGACCATCAGGCCCAACGAAATGCCGAACACGCCTAACACATGGGTAAATTGCTTCGATGTCATGATCGATACCTCCAAAAGTGTGGATTTCAATGGCTCACGCCCTCGCTTTCCTTACACCCTAGCAGGTATTGATCGATTCCCCCGGGTATCGTCATTGAGAAACCATGTCGGCGAGGGCTTCTCGGCTCACGTGAGTTGCCTAACGGCCAGTTCCACCCCGCGTAGCTCCGCCAGACCTTTGAGACGTCCGTAGAGCGGGTACCCCGGCCGGGTGTCGCGGCGCTGATCGTCGAGAATATGGTGACCATGATCCGGGCGCAGCGGCAAACGCGGACCACCCTCTCGCTCACGGCGCCGTTCTTCCGCTACCAAGGCACGAATCACGCCGACCATATCCACGTCGCCCCCCAGGTGATGGGCTTCATGGAAGGAGCGTGGGTGCTCGGCTTCTCGCTGTGTCGAGCGCAGATGCGCGAAGTAGATGCGCGGGCCGAAACGTTGGGCCATCTCGACCAGGTCGACATCCTCACGAACGCCATAGGAGCCCGTGCACAATGTCAGGCCATTGGCTTCACTCGGCGCGGCATCGAGTACCCACTGCGCATCGTCCGCAGTGGAGACCACTCGCGGCAGGCCGAACAGCGGACGAGGCGGATCGTCGGGGTGGATGGCCAGCCGTACGCCGACCTCCTCGGCCACCGGCACGATGGCGCGCAGGAAATCGCCGAGATGGTTACGTAAGCGCTCGGCATCGATGTCTTCATAAGCATCCAGCGCCGCCTGAAAACGCGCCAGGGTGTAATGCTCTTCGGCCCCCGGCAAACCGGCGATGATGGTATTGGCCAAGTGCTCGCGACCGGCGTTATCGAGTCCCGCGAGATAAGCGCGGGCACGTTCCTGCTCGGTCGTAGAGTAGTCATGCTCGGCACCGGGCCGAGACAAGAGATAAAGGTCGAACGCCGCCAGGGCGTTCTGGTCGAAGCGCAGGGCCAGCCCGCCATCGGCCAACCGCCAGGCCAGGTCCGTGCGTGTCCAGTCGAGTACCGGCATGAAGTTGTAGCAGACGGTGTCGATGCCGCAGGTGGCCAGGTCGCGCAGCGTCTCTTGGTAGGCCTCAATGTAGCGCTCCCGCTCGGGCAGCCCCTGCTTGATCGTCTCGTGCACCGGCACGCTCTCGACCACCGACCAGCGCAGGCCGGCGGCTTCGATCAGGGCCTTGCGCGCGGCTATCGCGTCGACAGGCCAGACCTCGCCGTTGGCGATCTCGTGAAGGGCAGTGACGATGCCGGTCGCCCCCGTTTGGCGAATCTCCTCGAGAGAGATCGGATCATCGGGACCGAACCAGCGCCAGGTATGTTCCATGGGGACCTCGTGTCAGTGCGTGGCGTTGAGTGACGACAGGGTGTCATCGAGCCCCTGGCTGTCGAGCTGCCGGTAGGCCTGGATCACCGACTCAACGAACCCAGTATGGCCGGCCAATACCGAAGGAAAGACTGAGTCAAGGCCCAGGAAGGCCGTGACCAGGGCCTCGGCATCCTCGCCATGCGCCTTGTGCAGCCGGGCGAAGGTATCAGCCAACGGGTCGTCGACCTTATAACCGGATCCGTGCAGATCCTGGCCGGCGGTGTAGCGAATCCAGGCGGCCACGCCGAGCGCCGTGCAGGGCACCGCCTCGCCTGCCTCGAGCCGGGACAGGGCGCCTTGCAACCAGCGCTGGGGCAGTTTCTGCGAACCGTCCATGGCAATCTGCTGTGTACGGTGGCGCAGGCTGTCGTTAGCGAATCGCTCCAGCAGTTGATCGGCATAGGCCTCGAGATCGGTGCCTTCCGGCATGCTCAGCGTCGGCGCCGCTTCGCTGAGCATATAACGGCGCAAAAGCGCCGTAATGTCGCTGCGGCTGACCGCCTCGAATACGGTCTCGATCCCGCCCAGTGCGCCCAGGTAGGCAATCAGCGAATGGCTGCCGTTGAGCATGCGCAGCTTCATGGTCTCGAACGGTGCCACGTCGTCGACCATCTCCACCCCATCGGCTTTCCAATCGGGGCGCCCTTGGGGGAAGTCGTCCTCGACCACCCATTGAATGAACGCCTCGCTGACGACGGCATTGGGATCGTCGATGCCCAGGGCCTTCAGACGCTCGAAATCGGCCTCGGTCATGGCCGGCACGATACGGTCGACCATGCTGCAGGGAAAGGCGACCTCGCGCTCGATCCATTCAGCCAGTGCCGCGTCGCGACAGGCCGCCAGTTGGGTCACGGCTGCCCGGGTACGCTTGCCGTTGTCGGGCATGTTGTCGCAACACAGCACGGTGAAGGGCGCCCGCCCTGCGGCCCGACGGCGTGCCAAGGCCTCGACCAGGATGCCCGGCGCCGTCCGCGGCGCCTGGGGGTCAGCGATATCGGCCGCGATTTGCGGGTCGTCACGCAGCAGCGAGCCCTCGGAGGGGCTGAGAAAATAGCCTTTCTCGGTCACCGTGAGCGTGACGATGCGTACCGCGTCGTCGGCCAATCGCGAAAGCAGTGCGTCGAGATCCCGCCCCCAGTGGCCGTCCTCATCGCGCCCGCTGAACAGGGTCTCTTCGATGACCCCGACCTCACGCAGGGTGACATTGTCGCTATCGGCGTATTCCGCTACGTGGTAACGATACTCGGCCTCTCTCAGCGCATCGACCAGAGCCACGCCACCGCGTAGGTTGGCGCTGCTCATCCCCCAGGCCTGATCCTCACTGCGCTGACGATAGCGCTCCAGATAGACTGCCTGGTGGGCGCGATGAAAGGCGCCCAGGCCCAGGTGGACGATCGATACTCGCCCTTCACGGGGAGCAGCGGGAAGGTGGGCTGTGGTCATGGGTAGCTCCCTTTTCATAACTGAGTCAGTGCTGCCAGGCCTTGGCTACTCGCCCATCAGCAGGTTGGGCAGCCAGAGCGAGAATGCCGGAACGTAGGACACCAGCAGTAGCACGATCAGGTTGCACACCAGAAACGGCACGATGGCGCGGGCGACGCTGAGCATTTGAATATTGCCGATACCCGAAACGACGAACAGGCACACGCCAACGGGCGGCGTCGTCAGGCCGATCATCAGGTTGAGCACCGCCATGACGGCAAAATGGATGGGGTCCATACCGATGCCCGTGGCCACGCCCAGCAGCGCCGGGAACAGAATGATCAGGGCGGCGATCGTCTCCATGAACGCGCCGATGAACAGTAGGATCAGGTTGAGGATCAGAATGACGATGATGGGATTCTCGCTGATCGACAGAATCCCAGCGGCCACCATTTGGGGAATTTGCTGGCTGGTCAGAATCCAGCCGAACAGGTTAGCCAGTCCGACCAGTAACAGCAGACCCGACGAGGTCAGCACCGTATCGGTCAATATGGAAGGCAGCTTGCGCCAGGAGAGTCCCTTGTATACATACATGCCGACGATCAGGGCATAGAGGCTCGCCACGATGGAGGCTTCCGTCGGGGTGAAGAACCCGCCAATGATCCCGTAGAGGATGATGGCCGTCATCAGCAGCGCCCAGAAGGCAGTGCGTCCTTCGCGCAGTAGCTCGCGCAGCGTGGAGCGGCGCCCCTTGGGGTAGCCGCGCTTCACTGCCAGGATATAGGTGGTGACCATCATCGCAGCCCCGAGCAGAAAGCCCGGCACGGCGCCGGCCAGGAACATGCGACCCACCGAGACCCCGGCCAGCGAGCCGACGATGATCATCGGCACGCTGGGCGGAATGATCGGCCCGATGGTCGAGGACGCCGCCGTCACCGCAGCGGCAAATGGCTTGTCGTAGCCCGACTTCGCCATGCCCGGAATCATTACCGAGCCGATACTGGCGGCATCGGCCACGGCCGTGCCCGAGATCCCACCGAAGATCATCGAACCGCCGACGTTGGCCAGCCCCAGGCCACCGCGTATATGCCCCATCAGGGCATTGCAGAAGCGCACGATATGCTCGGTGATGTTGCCCACGTTCATCAGGTTGCCCGCCAGCACGAAGCCGGGGATACACAGCAGAACGAAGGTATCGATGCCGGCATACATGCGCTGCGGCACGATAGTCAGCGATATACCTTCGAGCAGCAGGTAACTGAGCGAGGAGATGCCCAACGCGAAAGCGATCGGCATGCCCAGAATCAGCAACACCAGAAAGACACTGAACAGTACGATCACTTCCATGAGCCAACCTCCGGCTTGCGCTGCATGGCCATCAGCCCTTCGATGACCCCCACAACGCTATAGAACAGCACCAGCGCATACAGCACGACGGTGGAAAAGAAGATGTAGAGCATCGGGACCTTCAGGGTCGGCGAGGTCTGCCACGCGCCGTTCTGGGCATATAGCCAGGCATAGGGCAGCACCACGCCTGCGAATGCACCGATCATCAAGCTGATCAAGGCCTGGTAGCCCGCGCGTGCCCGCAACCCCAGCCGATGGTGATAGAGCTCGACGTTGACGTGTCGATTGCGACGGAGGGCGACCCCGGAAGACAGCGCCACCATATATATGAACAGATAGCGAGAGAGCTCCTCGGTCCAGGCCGGTGAATAAGGCAGGAACAGACGGCCCGATATCTGCAATAGCACCGTGCCGGCAATCGCGACCAGTGCCAGGTTGGCGAGTACGAGGAATAGCGTATCGATCCACCCGATCACGCGCCCTACCGCCCCCTTGAGTTTCGGGACCTCGGCCATTGCATCCAGACTGGGCGCCTGCGGCGTGTCTTGCTCCGCTGTCGGCGGGTGTCCTTGGTTAGGGGAATCCATAGTCAACCTCTTGGAGAGCGTGGTCTCTCCCCGGCAAGCATGGAAAACGGGCGCGACGTCTCGCCGCGCCCGCGGGTGGATTAAAGATCCTGGATCGCGTCGAACAGTTCACGCTGCTCTTCGGTCAACGCCTCTTCGACGGCGGGACGCGCCTTTTCGGCAAACGCGTCGGTGTCGACCTCGACGAACTCCATGCCACGTTCCTTGAGCGCGTCTTCCAGGCGCTGCTGATCTTCTTCGAACAGCTCGGCCTGGTAGGTCTGCATCTCTTCGGCGGCGTCCAGTACCACCTGGCGCAGCTCGTCGGACATACTGTCGAGCTGGTTCTTTCCGATCACCACATAGATCCAGCTACGCACATGGCCGGTGCGGTTCACATAGTCCTGAACTTCATAGAAGCTAGCGCTTTCGATCAGGCTCAGCGGGTTCTCCTGCCCCTCGATGACGTTCTGCTGCAAGGCAGTGAATACTTCGCTGAAGGCCATCGGCGTCGGCCGCGCACCCAAGGCCTCCCAGGTATCGACGAACAGCGGCACGTTGGGCACCCGTAGGCGCATGCCGTTCAGCTCATCCGGTTGGGTGATAGGCCGGTTGGACGTAAGATGGCGCGCTCCACGCTCGAACCAGGCGAGCGGTACCAGATTGGTGCGCTCGGTAATCTGCGCTTCGATTTCCTCGCCGATCTCGCCCTCGACCGCCTTGTGCATATGCTCGGAATCGCGGAAGGCGTACGGAACCGCCATCATGGCCGCCTTGGGTGCCCAGTTCTGCAGGCTCTCCCCGGTAATGGTCATATCGGCCGTGCCCAACTGGATGCTGTTGATCACATCCATCTCGTTGCCCAACTGCTCGTTGGGGTAGAGCTGCACCTCGATACGGCCGTCGGAATTCTCCTCGACCTGCGCCTTGAAGCGTTCCGCGGCCTGATGCCAGATATTCTGTTCATTGGCCAGGTGGCCAAAGCGCAGTGTGACGTCTGCGGCGAAAGCCTGGCCGCCGAGCAGAGTGGCTCCCATGAGGGCACCGGTAACGATTCGTTTGATCATGGCGTCTTCTCCTGACTGGCTGTTGTGTTGTCGTGAGTCGTGCTGCGATTACGTGGTGTTGGCGCTCTCAGGCACCGATATCGATTAATACCTTGCGAGCCCTTTCGGGATGATGATCAAGCATGTCGATGGCGCCGGGCATCTCTGCCAGCGGCAGGCGATGGCTTACCAGCGCCAGCGCATCGAGACGGCCCGAGGCCATGAGATCGATCACTTCCGGAAACTTGCGGTTGTTCAGACGTGAACCGACCAGAGTCAGCTCCTTCTTGATCACCTCCAACTGCACCAGGTCGCTGGGGTTGGGATTGAAACCGAGCAACCCGACACGGCCCGCCGGTGAGGCAATGCGCAGGATTTGCGGTAGCAATGCCGGGACACAGGCCGCATCGGCAATCAACGGAATTCCCTCGCCACCGGTCAGTTCTTGCATGGCAGCCTCGATATCGTCCTGTCTGCCATTGAAGGTACGTGACGCACCGAGTTCGCGGGCCGTGGCCAGCCGCTCGTCGATCACATCAGTGACTGTGATGTCTTCGAGACCGAGCGCACGAGCCATCTGTAGAATGGTCAAGCCGATGACACCCGCGCCGAAAATCAGCAGGCGATCGCCGGCAACGGGTTGCATGCGGTCCAGCACGTTGGCAGCAATGGTGTACGGCTCGACCAGGGCGGCCGCATCCAGACCCACATTGTCAGGCAAGCGGTGGGCGTTGGCGGCCGGCACGTTGACCTGCTCCTCGAAGCCTCCGTTGCGATGTACCCCGATCACCTCGAGGGCCGTACACACATTGGGACGACCGATGCGACACGGGTAGCATTCACCGCAGTTGATCACCGGATCGATGCACACTCGATCCCCGATCGACAGCCCCTCGACACCTTCGCCGAGTGCCTCGACCGTCCCGGCGAACTCATGCCCGGTGATGCGAGGGAAACGCACGAAGGCGTTTTCGCCATGGATGATGTGCATATCGGATCCGCAGATGCCCGCATAGGCGACGCGAACGAGCACTTCGCCGGGCGCGGCCTGGGGAGTTTCGATCTCGGTGATGGTGTAGTCCAGAGGCGCGCTAACCTGAAAAGCCTGCATGTCGTTACCTCGTTACCAGTGCCAGAGAGTGCCGTCTTCGAGCCGGTTGACCGGGAGACTGGCACGCTTGTAGGGGTATTGGCTGGCCAGTTCTTCGTCGATGTCCACGCCGTGTCCAGGTGTCTCGCCGACGATGAAATGGCCATCCTCGAAGCGGTAATCGTGGGGGAAGACCTGATCGGTGATTGCCTCGTGGGGCATGTGCTCCTGAATACCGAAGTTGGGAACCCAGGTATCGAAATGCACCGCCGCACCCAGGCATACCGGCGAGAGATCGGTAGGGCCATGAAAGCCGGTACGCACGTGATACAGCGAGGCCAGATCGGCGATGCGCCGCACATGAGTAATACCGCCGCCATGGGTCAATGGGGTGCGTACGTAATCGATCCACTGGTTCTCGAGCAACTCCCGGTAGTCATGGATCGAGTTGAAGACCTCGCCGACGGCCAGCGGCGTGGTGGTATGCTGTCGAATCAGACGGAAGCTCTCCTGATTCTCGGCTGGCACACAGTCTTCCAGCCAGAACAGGTGATAGGGCTCGACTTCCTTGCCCAGCCGCGCCGCCTCGATAGGCGTCAGGCGATGATGGACATCGTGCAGGACGTGCAGATCGTCGCCGAAACGTTCACGCACCGCGGCAAACAACTTGGGCACATGGTTCAGGTACTTTTCGGTGCTCCAGACATGCTCGGCGGGAAGCTCGGCGTCGGCCGGCTCGTAGCGTTCGCCTTCGCGTTTGGCGACCCCATAGATGGTGGGGATACCCGGCACCCCGGCCTGGACCCGCACCGCCCGATAGCCAAGCTTGACGTGCTTATCCACTTCATCGAGGCACGCATCGATGTCGCGCCCGGTACAATGGGCGTAGGTCATCACCCGTTCCCGGCTCTTGCCGCCCAATAGCTGATAGAGCGGCATGTTGGCTGCCTTGGCCTTGATATCCCACAGCGCCATGTCCACTGCCGAGATGGCTGACATGGTCACCGGCCCACGACGCCAGTAGGCGCCACGATAGAGGTAGTGCCAGATATCCTCGATCCGGCTGGCATCGCGACCGATCAGGGCGGGGATCACGTGCTCCTCGAGATAGGCCACCACGGCCATCTCGCGGCCGTTGAGGGTCGCGTCTCCGATACCATAGGTACCTGACTCGGTGACGATCTTCAGGGTGACGAAGTTGCGCCCCGGCGACGTGACGATGGTATAGGCCTGTTCAATCTTCACTAGCTGGGCTCCATGATTTGGGCAGGATTCTGCTGGGTCTCGAACATGTCCGGGAAGCGCCGCATGAGCTCGGGCAGCGAGTGCAGGATCTCACGCTGATGGACCTGCATGGCGAGCGCTGACGCCTCGGGATCGCGGTCGGCGATGGCATCGACGATGACCTGATGCTGGTCGGCAAGCTTGGGAATCGGTGTCGACTCGGGAATGCTCAGGTAGCGCACCCGATCGAGCTGGGCCTTGACCTCCTCGGTGACCCGCCAGGCGACAGACTGGCCGACCCCCAGCGACAGCGCGCGATGGAACGCCTCGTCGAGCTGGAAAAAACGATCGTAGTCATCCCTTTCACTACAGCGTCGCTGGCGCTCGATCAGTTCGTGCAGCTCGCTCAGGATACTGGCGTCCAACCCCTCTTGCGCCGCGGCGCGTGCTACGGCCACCTCGATCGCTTCGCGCACGAACCGTGCCTGTAGTACCGCCTGCTGCGACACTCTCACCACATAGGTGCCGCGTTGTGGACGCACCTCCACCAGCCCCGCCTCGGATAGACGGATGAAGGCTTCGCGTACCGGCTGACGACTGACCGAGAATGTTTCGGCAAGCTCCTTCTCCGAAATGGCCTGACCCGGTGCCAGAACCATCTGGATGATCGATTGGCGTAAGACGCTATACAGCCGCTGGCGAACCGATCCATCAGCCTGTGTGTCGTTCCAGATCGCATGAAGTTGAGAGGACATAGCGTTTCCTGTCGAACATCGGCAGCGAAGCCTGACGGGTGTCGAAGCTGCTGATCCAACTAGTATGGTAGTATGGTTCTCAAGCGGTGTGATGCAAGCCAAAATCGGTGTTTCCCGCTACTACCTTGGTATAAGCGGCAATCCTGGCTTACACTTCAATCAGGTTACGGAACACTGTTCAGAAAATAATAAACGGATGCTAAATATTGGCCGCAGGGGGCCGATAGCGATAACACTAGGTTAAGAAATACTCTGTAGTGACCCGAGAGGTCAGATCATGCCCACACCCCGCTGCCTGTTGTTCGATTGCGACGGCACCCTCGTCGATAGTGAGCCCTTGCTTGCTGCCGAGATGGCCGCCAGCCTCAATGAGGTCGGCCTGCCCTTTTCCCCCAACGATTACATCAATGAATTTCGTGGGGCCCGGTTCGTCAGCATCGTTACCGAGTTGCAGCGACGTCACGGTGAGGTCGACCCCCAACGGCTTCAGCAATCCGAGGCCGAAATGCGGCGCAAGTTCGCCGAGCGTCTGGCCAGTGAGCTGGAGCCTCTCGAAGGCGTGCGCGAGGCGCTCGACCGGTTAGCGCGTTATCCCCGCGCCGTGGTTTCCAACGGCCCCGAGCACAAGATCCGTACCGGACTCGCCGCGACCGGCCTGACCGATTACTTCGGCGATCGGCTGTTCAGCGGCTATACCTGCAAGTGCTGGAAACCCGACCCGTGCCTCTATCTGCATGCAGCCAACGCCATGGGCTATCGCCCTGATGAGTGCGTGGCCATCGACGATGCCCTGGTGGGCGTACACGCCGCGCTCGCCGCGGGCATGACCGTTATCCACGTCAATCGCTACCCCGATGCCGAGATGACCCCAGACGGCGCCATCTGCATCACCAGCATGTATCAGCTGCCGACGGTCATCGGCCATCTCTCCCAGAAGCGCGCTCTAATGTCGTGACGTCCGGTTATCCACACCCGGTCAGCACACAGCTGTGAAGACCCGTTGTGGATAAGCCGACGATGAGACGCTGATCCGTCTGCGCTACCATGGTCGCAACGACCATCAGGAGCATGACATGGCCTCACTACGGGATCAGTTGAGCGGTCTGGTCTACAGTACCGAACATGGCGAGACCTGCCCCGACTGCCGCCACCCTGTCGATGACTGCCAATGCCAGGCCAATGCCGAAAGCGAGCGTCTGGCCTCACTCGACGGCATCGTGCGCATTCGCCGTGAAACCAGCGGCCGCAAGGGCAAGGGCGTGACGACGGTGAGTGGCGTACCATTGGGCGACGACGAGCTCAAGGCCTTGGCCAAGGTGCTCAAGAAGCGCTGTGGCACGGGGGGTGCCGTCAAGGATGGCATCATCGAGATCCAGGGGGATCATCGCCAGGTTCTGAAAGGTGAGCTGGAAGCCAAGGGCTACACGGTCAAGCTCGCTGGCGGCTGAGCGTCCCCTTTCGCACTGACAGACATTCCGAACAAGGAGGATCGAATGGAGACCTACAAGATACCCGGCACCGAGCTCGAGCCGAGCCGCATCGCCCTGGGAACGTGGGCCATCGGCGGCAGACAGTGGGGCGGCACCGACGATGCCCAGGCCATCCGGACCATACATGCCGCGATCGACCGCGGGATTACCCTGATCGATACCGCACCGGCCTACGGCTTCGGCCATTCCGAGGAGGTCGTGGGCAAGGCCATCGCCGAGATCGGCCAGCGTGACCGGCTGACCATTGCCACCAAGGTGGGGCTGGAATGGGGTGACGGTATTCAAGGGGTCGTGCGCAACTCGACGCCGGCCCGCATCGAGAAGGAAGTCGACGATTCACTCCGTCGGCTGGGTGTCGACGCGATCGATCTCTATCAGGTGCACTGGCCCGACCCGAAGGCGCCGATGGAAGACACGGCACGTACCATGGAACGCCTCTACCGCGACGGCAAGATCCGCGCCATCGGGGTCAGCAACTTCTCGCCCGAGCAATGCGATGCTTTCCGCGAGGTAGCGCCGTTGCATGCCGTTCAGCCGCCGCTGAACCTGTTCGAGCGCGACGCAGAGCGCAGTATCATTCCCTATGCCAAGCGCGACGGGTTGGCCATGTTGACCTACGGCGCCCTATGCCGTGGCCTGCTGACAGGCAAGATGCATCGCGACTATGGCTTCAGCGGTGATGACCTTCGCAATAACGACCCCAAGTTCCAGCAACCGCGCTTCGATCAATACCTGGCTGCCGTGGAGGCCCTGGACCGCTTTGCCCAGGAGCGCCATGGCAAGCGTGTGTTGGAACTGGCCGTTCGCTGGTTACTCGACCGCAACGCCAATGGCATTGCCCTGTGGGGCGCACGCCGCCCGGATCAGGTCGATCCCGTCGAGCGCATTGCCGATTGGACGCTCTCCTACGAAGAGATCGAGGAGATCGAGCGTATCGTCGACGAGCACGTCCAGGATCCGGTGGGGCCGGAGTTCATGGCGCCCCCGACGCGCGACGTCTAATCAGCAGCACGCGTACCACTGACGAGACCGGCCGCTTTCGGCCGGTATTCGCATCGGGGTTTTACCCCTGCGAATCCATTCGTGTGATCACATGTTCCAATGTCTGTCCCACCGGGGCTTCGAGTTTAAGCGTATATAACTCATCGGCCCGGGTGCGTCCCAGATTCAGGCAGGCGATGGGCTTGCCGTCCTTCGCGGCCCGGCGCGCGAAGCGAAAGCCCGAGTAGACCATCAGCGACGAGCCAACCACGAGCAGGGCATCGGCGGCCTCCAGTGCGGCAAAGGCCGCTTCGACGCGCAGACGTGGCACGCTATCGCCAAAGAACACCACATCCGGCTTGAGGATCCCTTGTCCACATCGGCCACAGCCGGGGAGCCGAAAACTCGAGAAGTCACGCTCCAGATCGGCATCCCCATCCGGCCCCGCCGCGGCCTCGAGCCCCAGCCAGTGAGGGTTGCAGGCTTCGAGCTCGGCATGCCAGTCGTAGCGCATGCGTCGGGCACCGCACTGCATGCAGCATACGATCTCTGCCCGGCCGTGCAGGTCGATGACTCGCCGGGATCCGGCACGTTGATGCAATCCATCGACATTCTGTGTGATCAGGCGCTCGACATGCCCCATCGCCTCGAGCCTGGCCAAGGCCCGATGAGCGGCGCCCGGCTGAGCGTCGCTCAACGCTCGAAAACCGATCAGCGCCCGCGCCCAATAGCGCTGGCGTGCTGCATGACTGCTCATGAATAGCTGATGCTGCATCGGTGGCGAGCGCTTCCATGCCCCGGTGTCGTCACGGTAATCGGGAATGCCGCTCTCGGTACTGACCCCGGCACCGGTGAGCAGCACGAGGCGAGGGTGACGCTCGATGAACCCGGCCAGTGCCGCGGCACCGGGCAAGGCCGATGCCGTCATGCCAATCTCGCCAACTGGATCGGCAACAAGCGAAGGTTTCATGGCCCTGGAGGGGGCGGGTTGGCTAGAATGGGGCGTCTGCGATTTCATCCCTAGGGCAAGGACTCCTCTCGATGGCCTGGCTGGAATATGTGTTACCGCTAATCTTCCTGTTCCCGCTGGGAGCCATGGCAGTCATTGTACTCGGCCTGCGCAACCTGCACGACGCCCGGGTACGCTCACCGTTCGACGCCCATCCGTTGCGCGAACCCGGCCAGGCCCTGCGCGATCGTCTAGACCGCGCATTCTCCAGTCTGTTCCTCATCGGCGCCCTGGGGCCGGTCGTGACCTTGGCGCCCCTGGTCTATGGCATGGGCCGGATGCTGTTCTCCGATGAGCAGGAATGGATCGAGTGGGCGCTGTACGGCCTGCTGAGCACGGTCCTGGTGCTGCTGTTCTGCTTCCTGCTGATTCGCGACTATCAACGCATTCGCAGGATGAAGCTCGGGCTGGCCTGTGAACTGGCGGTGGGCCAGGAGCTCGAGCGCCTGATCCGCCCCGATGCCCATCCCTACTACGTTTTTCACGATATCCCCGCGGACACGTACACCATCGATCATGTCGCCGTAACGCCGTATGGCGTCTACGTGATCGAGACGCGTGCCCGCAGCCGTCCGATAGGCAACGACGGTCAGGAGCAGAATCAGGTCGCCGTCGAGCACGAGCGGCTGCGCTTCCCCGGTTGGAGCGAGCGCCGCCCCATGCGCAAGACCCGCCAGGCCACGCAATGGCTGCAACGTTGGCTGAGTCAAGAATGCCAGACCGACGTGCCCGTACGTGGCGTGCTGGCGCTGCCCGGTTGGGTCGTGGACACCAGTCAGGCGCCGGATGATCTACTGGTGGTCAGCGGAGAAGGCCTGGCCAATCGGCTCAACGCCCCCGGCGGAACGCGTGTCGATCCGGCGCTTCACGATCGGGTGATCCGCACCCTGATGGAGCGCAGCACATTGGTCGAGCTGACACCGTTGCACCATCCCTCGGTATAAGGCACCGCTGGTCAGTCGAACGTGGCGATACGTACCCGTGTCGCACAACGACCGCGGCCCAGGGGAACCAGTGAATCGGCTGCGGGAAATGCCTGGACGCGCTCGGCAGCGATACCGATACGCACTTCGGTCAGCGTCCGGTTGCCCCGCCCGCGACACTCAAGACGCAGCGCTCGGCCGGTATTGTGACCGAAGGCCGCCTCGAAGGCATCGATCAGGGCGTTGCGATTCACTTCGCCGCCCTGGTTGAGCACCACGAAATCGACGAAGGCGCTCGCATTGATCGTCTCGAGCAACGCCAGCGCCAGCTCGAAATAGGCCGTTTCAGGTAGCGACAGGCAAGCGGCATGCTTGGCGTACTGGTAGCGATCCAGGCAGCTGGCCCGTCCCGGCATGGCTGCATCCAGTTCGCTCGAAAGCCCCTGTGGAAGATCGAACGCCGGTCGCACCCGGCAAAAGCTTCCTTGGGCCCGTGGCCGCTCCAGGAAACACCCTTTCCCCCACCATTGACGACGGTCGACCCCCTGCTCGGCAAAGCGCTCGGGAAGCGACGGCCATAACCCATGCAGCACGAACTTTTGCTGGCTGCCCTCGTGCAGCGACGGTTCGCGACACTCGCGGGGTGGGTTCGATTGGGTAGTACAAAATCCGGGGTGCCAGGTCAGGGCCAGGGTGTAGTGGTCGAACCCCGCGGTGGGGAGCGAGGCCTGGGCGCCGGCCATGGCAGAGCACGCCATCAGGCCAAGCAGCCCCGCCAGCATCAGGCGTCGAGCGTCCTGTTTCCAATCGTTGGAAAATAGGCGCCCAAGGGGTCTTGTCGCCGCCCTGAAGTCGGATAATAATCCGCGCCGCTTCCTTCCTCTCTCGTGGTATGTCACGCGTGAACCTGATCAGTTTCGATGCTTTTCGCACCCTGGGCCTGTCCGGTGTTCGTTATATCAAACCCGAGCGCATGTATGACCATCTCGACGAGATACGCCGGGCCGATTGGGTGCTGTTTCCCGAGTATTGGCAGATCAACACCCTGGTTTACGGACTCAATGTGCGTATCTTCCCGAGTCTGGCGAGTTACCACCTGGGTCACAACAAGGTCGAGCAGACCCGCGCCTTCATGGCGATATGTCCCGAGCACGTGCCACCCACCGAAATCCTGGGCGGTTCCCGCGCCAGCATCGACAAGGTCGAGGCACGTTTCGGCTACCCGTTCATCGCCAAGCGCATCAAGAGCTCGATGGGCGAAGGCGTGCGGCTGATCAATTCCCGCGAGGCACTGCTGGATCATCTCGTGGAAGAGCCGACGCTCTATGCCCAGCAGCGCCTGCCCATCGATCGCGATCTGCGCATCGCCGTGGTCGGTGACGAGATCCTGGCCGCCTACTGGCGCATCACGCCCCTGGGTGGCTATCGCTCGAACGTCAGCCAGGGCGGCGCCGTGAATCATGACGCTATCCCGCCGGCCGCTCTTGCCCTGGTACGGCGCCTGGCCCGCACGCTGGGGATCGACCACGCCGGTTTCGATATCGCCATGGTCGAGGGTCATCCCTACGTATTCGAGTTCAACCGCCTGTTCGGCAACCAGGGCATTCCCGATAGCGGCCGACGCATCGGCGCCGCCATGCTCCGTGTACTCGAGCGTGGCACGCCCCTGGAGCCCGACGGCCAGCCCCCCTTCGGCCTCACGGCCTGATCGTGACGGCGCCTCAATCGCCCTTGAGGCGTCCGCCCATTTCCTGGGCCAGGTCCACCGCGTAGTGATCGGTCATCCCGCCGATGAAATCGAGCATGCGCCGATAGCTGGCATAAAGCGACCACGAGGGGCGTGGCGTATTTTCGCCGATCAGGGCCAGCACCCGTTGATGCTTGAACGTCGAATGGCCGGTGTGGTGCAGTTCGTGGGCCGCTCCGATGAAGGCTTCGAGCAGGATGCCCAGGGTCGTGTAGGCACCGATCTCCAGCTTGGCCTTGCGTTCGTTCTGGAAGATACGTTCACGTGCCAGCTGCTTGGCCGCCTTGACCCCCCAGTCGAGGTCGGGATGACATAGCTCGAGCAGATCCTGCTTCAAGCCGCCGTTGAGCAAGTCCTGCTCATACTGCACGAACACCGCCCCTACATCGTTGACGGCACGCTCCATGGCCGCGCCGCGCAGCGCCGCGATTTGGCGCCGCTGTGAGACGCCCTCGTTCTGCATGTCGCGGTATTCCGGGGGCTCTTCGCCAGCGATCTGCCTCAGCACACCGGTGACCTCATCGAAGCGCAGGATCCCCATTTCCAGGCCATCCTCGAGATCGAGCAGGGCATAACAGATATCGTCCGCAGCCTCGACCAGGTAGGCCAGCGGGTGACGGCACCACGCCCCTTCCCCTCGCGGGCATAGCCCCAGGCGCCCGGCCACTTCGGCCAGGAATGCCTTCTCCGACTGATAAGCTCCGAACTTGCCGGCCTTGCCGCCATGCTCCACCGTCCACGGGTACTTGAGCATGGTGCCCAGCGTCGCGCTGGTCAGACGCATGCCCCCCTTGAACTGGTTGTATTCGATCTGGGTGACGATCCGAAAACCCTGGGCGTTGCCTTCGTAGGTCAGGAGATCGGCCCGCTCGGCCTCGGACAGGCCATCGAGAAAGCCGCTCCCGTCGCGCTCGGCGCGCGCAAACCAGTCACGAATGGCATATTCCCCCGCATGGCCGAAGGGAGGATTGCCGATATCGTGACCCAGGCACGCCGCTTGAACGATCACACCGAGATCGGCTGGAGTAATCCACTCGGGAAGCTTGTCGCGCAATTGCTCGCCGACGATCATGCCCAAGCTGCGTCCCACGCAACCGACCTCAAGCGAATGGGTGAGGCGGGTATGGATATGGTCGTTATCGGTCAGCGGGTGGACCTGGGTCTTGCGCCCCAGGCGGCGGAACGAGCCGGCAAAGACGATCCTGTCATGGTCCTTGTGGAAGGGGCTTCGCCCGATCTCGCCGCGCGCCTCGCGCGGCTTGTCATTGAGGCGTTCGGGCGAGAGCAGCCGCTCCCAGTGCATCTGCGTCATTGGCGTCCTCCTTGGCAGCCCATTCTGGCACTGCACGTCGGCGAAGCGCCATCACGTTTATACTGCCGCCGCGTTTCGCTTGTCACCTCGAGAGCGGCTAACTTGGAATAGACGCATGACCCCGTCCATGACAAGGAGACGCCCCCATGAGTGACAAGCCCGATGATACCCGGCACGAGGCTCCCGGCGACGAAGCCCCACCCGGCACCCCGGGGACCGGCCAGGACCTCTGCCGGCACTGCAACGGAAGCGGTGAAGTGAACGGTGGCAAATGTCCCGAATGCGAGGGCACAGGCTACGTGATCGAGGGTATTGGCGGTGGTTAAATAGGGACCATGAAAACGCTGATATCCCGGCTGCGTTCGCTAGGCGGACGCAGCCGGGATCCCCTACCGCTTATCATCTGTGGGCTGGGCTACCCCCATTACCAGTTACAGGCTCGCCTTGCTGGCTCCCGTCGGTACAAGGTCATTGCCCTGCTCGATGATTACCCCTGGAACCACGGCACCCATGTCGAGGGGGTGCGTGTCTACTACCCCAGCGAAGCCCCCTCGCTGGTACAGCGACACGGTATCGTCGCTACCGCCTTTTGCGAGGATTCGGATCTCATGGTCATCGACGCTGACTTGCGTCAGCGCCTGGAAGCGCTTGGGGCCAAGCTCGTTCGGCTCGATCCTGACGACGATGGCAATCTCGATGCCTGTCTGGATGCACTTCTCCTGACGTAAAAAAACCCGAGGCAATCGCCCCGGGTTCTGCAAGAATCTACCTAAGCGCCACGAGCCGCTTACCCGCTGATGGGGCTATTGGGCTTGCCCGTTTGCGTCCGGGGACCGGGAGAGCTGGCCGGCGACGGCAAGCTCGCCTTCATGTGACCCGGCGTCTCGAAGTCACGGGCCGCGCCGCGGGCCGCTTCCAGGCCCTTGGGAAAGCCGCTGCGGTGACTATAGTCAGGCGTGACGCCAGACTGATAGCCATGTCGACGCGTCTGGGCTTGTGCCACATAAAGATCGACAGCCGTGGTCGCCCCCACCATGGCCACCGCCAGTTGCAGGTTATCGCGCTGGGGGTTGTGCTTGTCACGCAAGGCCGTCGCCAGCGCCGCCAGATCGAGGGCATCTCCCGCCACGCGCGCCCACAGTACCGGCTTGGGGTTGACCGTCAGCGAGCCGATGCCGGTCGCGACATCCCTGGCACCGCAGAGCCGTACCAGGCTCTCACAGCCCTCGAGCCCCAGGGCACGCGTGGTTCTCTTTGCCTCGAACAATTTCCAGAGTCCCAGGCCGATGCCGAACCAGCCAAGCCCTTGGGCCAGGTGGTCGGAGCCCTTCATGGACCGACTCATCGATGATGTGTTCGAACTCATATGCACCTCCATGTTCATTCCCACCTGCGTGTCTATACAAATTCACACGCTATTCAGGGCTTCAGGACGACCTTCACGCAACCGTCCTGCTTGTCGCGGAAGGTGTTGTACATTTCCGGCCCCTGGGACAGGTCGGCAGTGTGCGTTATCACGAACGAGGGATCGATCTGCCCCTCCTCGATGCGCTCAAGCAAGTCATCGGTCCAACGTTTGACGTGGGTCTGGCCGGTACGCACGGTCAAGCCCTTGTTCATCAACGCACCGACAGGGATCTTGTCGACCAGGCCGCCATAGACGCCGGGTATCGACAGCACCCCAGCCGGACGGCAAACGTAGATCATTTCGCGCAACACGTGAGCCCGATCGCTTTCCAGCATCATCGCCTGCTTGACCCGGTCATAGACGGAGTCGATCGAGCGAGGCGTATGCGCCTCGAGCCCCACCGCATCGATACACTTCTCAGGGCCCTTACCCTGGGTCAGCGACTGCAGGCGGGACAGCACACTCTCCTCGTCGAAGTTGATGGTGATGGCGCCACCGGCCTCGGCCATCGACAGCCGTTCCGGCACGTTATCGATCATGATCACCTGCTTGGCACCCAGCAACACCGCACTGCGTACGCAGAACTGGCCGACCGGACCCGCGCCCCAGATGGCCACGGTGTCGGTGGGTTCGATGTCACAAGCCACCGCCGCCTGCCAACCGGTAGGGAAGATGTCCCCCAGGAACAGCACCTGCTCGTCGGTCAGCGTGCTAGGCACCTTGATGTGCGTGGTATCGGCGAAGGGCACCCGGACATACTCGGCCTGGCCGCCGGCATAGCCACCGGTGAGGTGTGAATAGCCGAACAGGCCGGCACCGCCATGACCGAACATCTTGTCCGCCAGGGGCTTGTTGCGGTTGGAGCGCTCGCAGACCGAGAAGTTACCGCGCCGGCATTGATCGCATTCGCCGCAGGAAATGGTAAACGGCACCACGACCCGATCACCGACCTTGAGCGTCTTGGTCTCGGAGCCGACTTCCATGACTTCGCCCATGAACTCGTGGCCGACCACGTCGCCGGATTCCATGGCGGGAATGAAATGATCGTAAAGGTGGAGATCAGAGCCGCAGATGGCGCAGCTGCTGACGTTGATGATTGCGTCGCGAGGATGCTCGATTTCGGGGTCGGGTACCGTATCGTAGCGAATGTCGTTCTTGCCATGCCAGCATAGCGCTTTCATGGACACCTCCCTGTCGTTGGAAAAAACCGGGCTCCATCGCCCTAGACACTCTCTCTAACCATAGTTCAGCGGAGCCTGACGACAGGTAAGCAAATGAATGCATCGGGTAACCTTGAGTAGCCGAGCTCTCAATTGTGCCCCTCACCATACCTCACCCCAACGGGGTCACGTTGAGCCCCGAGACGAGTCCCTCAAGGGCGTGACGACCGGCAATGGAGTTGCCATAGCTATCAAGGCGTGGCGACCAGACGCAGATGCTCATGCGGCGCGGCAGGATGGCGACGATGCCACCGCCCACGCCACTCTTGCCGGGCAAGCCGACGCGCCAGGCGAAATCCCCGGCTGCGTCGTAGAGACCGCAAGTGAGCAATAGTGCGTTGACCTGGCGAGTCTGCACCGGGGTGAGCACGGGTTGGCCATCGAACGGGTTGACGCCCTGATTGGCCAGGAAAGCGAAACTCTTCGCCAGCTCTATGCAATTCATCGACAGGGCACAGCTATGAAAGTAGGTATCCAGCACCATCTCGACATCGCTGTGGATGTTGCCGTAGGCCTGCATCAGGTAGCCCAGCGCAGCATTGTGTGCCTTGTGATCCATTTCCGAACGGGCCACGCGCTCATCGAAATCGACCTCTGGGGTATTCGACAAGCGCCTGATCTGATCACGTAACGTGTTCTGCGGCATCCACAATTTCGACACCAGCATATCGGTGACCATCAGCGCACCGGCATTGATGAAGGGGTTGCGTGGCACGCCGTTCTCCACCTCGAGCTGGACGATCGAGTTGAACGCCTGACCCGAGGGCTCCCGTCCCACCCGGGCCCAGAGCTCATCGGGAGGAAGCTGCTGCATCGCCAGCACCAGCGCGTGGGCCTTGGAGACCGACTGGATCGAAAAGCGCGTGGCCGCATCACCGGCATATTGCACGCTGCCATCGGCATGGCACACGGCGATGCCGAACTGGTCAGGCTCGACTTCGGCCAGGGCCGGGATGTAGCTGGCAACCTTGCCCTCGCCAAAGCAGCGGGGTGCATCGGCAGCCAGGCGTTCAAGCAGCGGCTGCAGCTCCTCGCGGGTAATCGGCTGGGGCGTATCGATATCGAGCACGGGACCTCACGACAAAAGGAATCTGCCGATCAGTCTAGGCAATGTGTTGCCAGGGTGCGCGAAACAAGACGCCCCCGCCGTTCGGCGGGGGCGCTCCTGCAAGTGGCCAAGCGGTGGTTCAGTGGCCGGAGTTGGGATCGTGCGCTTCGCTGGTCTGGAAGACTTCCGGATCCTCGGTGCCATTGACGTGGAGGAAGCCGGCCAGGCCCTTTTCCAGTCGTGACAGGGCGTGATCCACCAGGATGTACTTGCCTGGATAGTCGACTTCGAACTCGACCATGGTGGCCCCACCCGGTGCGACGGTGGTGGTCTGCACGTCGGTCAGCGGCGGGCTGGTCAGCGATGCCTGGTCGTAGACCTTGTCGAAGATCTCGCCGATCACATGGAAGCTCGAGGTCGCGTTGGGGCCGCCCACACCGAAGAAGATGCGTACGTTGTCGCCTACGTCGGCTTCCATCTTGTGCGTCTGGGTCAGGGCATCCATGTTGCCGTTGAACATGAAGTGCTCGGCCCGTTCATCCAGCAGCTTGTCGAGCGAGAACTCCTGCAGCCCCTGACTACCATGACGCTCGGCGGTGTAGAGTTCGCCCTGCATGATGTAGAACTCGCGATCGGCCGGGGAAAGACCGCCCTCCGGCTCGACCAGGATCATCCCGTACATGCCGTTGGAGATGTGCTGGGCGACCATCGGTGTTGCGCAGTGATAGACATAGAGGCCGGGGTTCAACGCCTTGAAGGTGAAGCTCTTGGTCTGGCCCGGAGCCGCCTGGGTGACCGCTGCGCCACCGCCAGGGCCGGTTACGGCATGGAAGTCGACGGAGTGGATATGCGCGCTGTCTTCGGCGTTGGCCATGTTGACGGTCACGGTGTCACCCACACGCACCCGTACGAAGGGACCCGGCACTGTGTTGTTGAAGGTCCAGTAATTGTAGCTGGAGCCATCGGCGAGACGCCCCTCGACTTCGGTAGTCTCCAGATTGACGGTGACCTCGCGCGGGCCGCGATCGCCGACCGGCTCACCTACGTTATGCGGATCCATCGACAGATCCCGGGCTTGTGCCTGGTCCCGGGTATCGGCATCGCCGACGATCAGCTTGCCGAACATGCCGGCGGCCTTGTGGCCCGGCAACGAGCAGAGGTATTCGAAGGTTCCGGCTTCGTTGACACGGAACACCACGGCGGTGGCACTTCCCTTGCCACCGATATCGTCGGAATCGACGTTGAACTCGGGCAAGGCAATATCATGCATCGCCCCATCACCGTTGATCAGGTTGATCTGGACGACTGACCCCACCGGCGCGCGAAGCTCAGGGTTGACCATGCCTTGGATACTGCCCTTCTCGCCGACGAAGACCAAGCGTCCTTCCGAGATATCGGTGCGCAGGGTGTAGGTCACATCGGGCGTGACGGCCGCTGGGCTGGGTTCGCCGTGGTCGGCCAGCACGGGGCTGGAGAGTGCTGCGCTTGAGAGCAGTGCCGCGGCGGTCTTGAGGAAAATTCTGCCTTTACCCTTCATTGTCGTATCCCCTCGTGAGGAACCTTCGTTATGTCTCGTTGACACGCTAAAAGTAGCATTATGGATGAATCTTTAACTTGACCCCGGTCAAGGAATGGAGCGCAGCCAGGCGAAGCGGCTAGCGCACAAGAACAGACCCGAAAGGCGAGCCATGAAGGAGAGGTAAAGGGAACAATGTGGCCCGGGCCGGCTTATCGTGATGCCGAGTATCCTCGAGGAGGATCAGGCAATTCTGAAATGGCAAACAGTCCCCACCAAGCAGCAGCGGCGCGAACAAGGCTAGGCCGATTGCGGCCACCGTAGCGCCCACAAGCGAGGCCACGGCAGAGACCCAGCGCCTCGCCGCCCCGGCCCTTTAGGGCAATGGGGTAGCCATCCAGCGTAGTCATCATGGCCGGCTCATCGCTGGGGATATTGAGCACGATCAAACTGATGCGTCCGCCGTACATGCACCTGTAATAGACATTACCCAATACGATCAACGCCGCCGTGGGTGCCAGGTCGAAATCGAACGACAGGGGATAATCAAGGCTACGCCATTGACCGGTCCCAACCCTGGCAGGGCCCCGATCAACGTGCCGATGGCACAGCCGATCAGCGCCAGCAACAGATGCTGGGGCTCGGTTACCACGGCGAAGCCCTGCATGAGTGAAGCGAGGATGACCTCAGGTTCAACAGAGGGGCGCGCACCTTGGCTCCCTCCCGGCCTCAGTCCTCTGCCAATGCTGGCAGCAGTACCTTGACCTTGCGCGTCAACGTATTGCGCCCCCATCCCAGCAGTTCGGCAGCCTCCCCCTTGCGCCCCCCGGTGTGCTTGAGCGCGGTCTCGATCAGGATCCGCTCGAAATCGGGCACGGCTTCCTCGAGCAGGTGCGTGTGGCCGGCGGACAACGCACGATCGGCCCAGTCACGGAAGGCCGCGCGCCAGTCTCCGGCGGCCCCCTCACTCTCTTCTACGCTGCGAAGTTCCGGGGGCAGGTCGTCGACCAGCACTTCGCGGCCCGAGGCCATCACCGTCAGCCAGCGGCAAGTGTTCTCGAGCTGGCGCACGTTGCCCGGCCAGGAGAGGTGCGTGAGATGCTGCTCAGCCTCCTGGGTCAGCACCTTGGCTTCGGTCGAGAGCTCACGTGCAGCCTCGGCCAGGAAGTGATGCGCCAGACGGGGAATGTCCTCGCGCCGCTCGGACAGGCGTGGTAGATGAACACGGATCACGTTCAGGCGATGAAAGAGATCCTCGCGGAAGCGTCCTTCCTCGACCAGCTGCTCCAGGTTCTGGTGCGTGGCGGCGATGATGCGGACATCCGCTTTCACTGACAGATGCCCCCCGACCCGATAGAACTCGCCATCGGCCAACACACGCAACAGGCGTGTCTGGGTATCCGGCGGCATGTCGCCGATCTCGTCGAGGAACAGCGTGCCGCCATCGGCCTGTTCGAAGCGCCCGCGGCGCTGCGCTGTAGCTCCCGTGAAGGCCCCCTTCTCATGCCCGAACAGCTCGGACTCCATCAAGTCCTTGGGAATGGCTGCCATATTGAGGGCAATGAAGGGCTTGCCGGCACGCGGGCTGTGTTGATGCAGCGCCTGGGCGACGCGCTCCTTGCCGGTCCCCGATTCGCCGTTGATCAGCACCGTGATGTGCGAATGCGACAGCCGGCCGATGGCGCGAAACACCTCCTGCATGGCCGGCGCCTCGCCGATAATCTCCGCCGACAACCCTTCGGGTGCGATCGCCGGACTGCGGCGCTCGCGCGCATGGGCCACCGCGCGGCGCACCAATGCCAGCGCCTCGTCGACATCGAAGGGCTTGGGCAGAT
This sequence comes from Litchfieldella xinjiangensis, assembly GCF_000759345.1. Classification (GTDB taxonomy): domain Bacteria; phylum Pseudomonadota; class Gammaproteobacteria; order Pseudomonadales; family Halomonadaceae; genus Litchfieldella_A; species Litchfieldella_A xinjiangensis. The sequence goes on along the minus strand of NZ_JPZL01000003.1, from coordinate 476,373 downwards.
ATTCGAAGGCACCGCCCTGATAGGAGGCTACCGCACTGTCGAGATCCGAATGCGCGGTCATCACGATCACCGGCAAATCCGGATGGGTCTCGCGGATGCGTGCCATCAGATCCAGGCCGTCCAGGCCCGGCATGCGGATATCGGTCACCAGGACGTCGGGCGGCGACTGTAGCAGACTCTCCAGCGCCGTATCGGCCCGTTCGAAGCTTTGAACGGCCAGGTCCGGCTGGGCCAGGGCGCGTTCGAGCACCCAGCGTATCGCTCGGTCGTCGTCGACGATGACGACACGTGCAGCATCGGTCATAACGGCCTCCTGCAATCTGCGCCGCCTGCGGCGCCATGGATCGTTGTCGGTAAGCTGAGTGTCATGAAGCGGCATCCAGCGGCATCAAGAGGCGGAACTCGGTCCTTCCAGGCTCGGAGTCGCATTCGATCAGTCCTTGATGTTGATGCAGAATCGATTGGGCAATGGAAAGCCCCAGGCCACTCCCTTCGGCGCGCCCCGAGACCATGGGATAGAACAGGGTTTCACGCAGCTGCGGAGGAATCCCCGGGCCGTTGTCGATGATGGCCACTTCACACACCAGGCGGTGGCGCTCGGCCCCCAGCGTGAATTGCCGCCGCGCCCGGGTGCGTAGCGTCAGTTGCGGATCGGCCGTCGCGCTTTCCGACATTGCCTCGACGGCATTGCGCGCCACGTTCAACACTGCCTGGATCAGTTGTGCCTCGTCGCCGATCGGCTCCGGCAGGCTGGGATCGTAGTCGCGCTGGATGCTGACCAGCGGCTGCTCGGCCAGCAGCAAGGTACGTACACGCTCCAGCACTTTGTGAATATTCAACGGCGTGTGGCGTTCGGGCTGGTTGGGGCCGAGCATGCGATCGACCAGATCGCGAAGGCGATCGGCTTCCTCGACGATGATGCGGGTGAATTCCGCCAGTTGCGGATCGGGCAGGTCGCGCTCGAGCAGTTGCGCGGCACCGCGTATGCCTCCCAGCGGATTCTTGACCTCATGCGCCAAACCACGGGACAACACCTTGATGGTTTCCTGACGAGCGATCAGCGCCTCCTCGCGGGAAATACGCAGCAAGCGGTCGCGTGGCTCGATTTCGAGCAGCAGCTCATCGTCGGACAGGGGTGTCACGGTGAAATCCACCGTGATCGTGTCGCCACTGGAAAGTCGCAGTACCGCCTCACGCTGAGTGAACGGATGAAATTCGACGCGTGCCTTGGTCAAGACATCGGCCACTTCACCGTTGACCCCAGCGAGGCACTCGAGACACGAGCCCTGCACCCGGCCGAGACTCACGGCCAGCAGCGCTTCAGCGGCGGGATTCAGCCAGCGCACCCGCAGGGCACCATCCAGCAGCAACACCGCAGTGGTCAGGTGTTCGATCAAACGTTGATACATGGTGCATCCCGGTTAGGTCGCATTCACTACTGCTGTGCAAAAAGCGCGCCAGCCAGGGACTCACGTATTCATCGGGATTTCAGGCCTGGCGCCTTTCTCTTGCGCACCAATTTAGTGCATTGCACCGCCGGGTGACTATTACAATGGCGCATCGTGGCGCAATGAGCAGGAACGAACGCGAGAACGCGCTCCGACTAGTTGGGATTCTGAGGCAGGTTGACGCTGGCGCGTTGGACATGGAGAGTCACCGGCGCACTGCGGTGGCGCACCTCGCCAGAGGCATCGAGCAGTTCCGCCTCGAGGACGTGCTCACCTCGCGCCAGATTGGTGAGCATGAACGCGGCCGTGTGCATCGCCGATTGGCTGATGCTTCCATCCACAAGCAGGCGCACCCGGTGGTCTTCGCGCAATGGGGGGTCGACACCCAGTTGTACCTGAACGTTGCCTGCCTGGCCTGTGGGCACGGTGGCCTCGTCCTGCGGCGAGACGATCCGAAAACGCGAATACGGCATGAATGGCGAGCCGGAATTGGCCGGCGACGCCGCATTGTCCTGGCCGGCATCTGCCTGGGTGGCCGCCGATGGAGGCGTCGCCCTGGGGGCCGGAACCACCGTCACCGCCGGCAGTTCGATGCGCTCGCGCCCCTGGCCGGGCTGGTCCGTGAAGACCACATTCCCCTGTGCATCGGTACTGCGATAGACCGTCGCCGCCAGACTGGCAAGGGGCAGGCAGAGTCCCAGGGTGAATAAGACAAGACGCCACGTCATCGCCATTCCTCTGTGCGCGGAAGCGTTTCCGGATTCGAATGCCAGTGTACTGCAAAATAAAAAAAGGGGCGCCACCGATGGTGGCACCCCTTCTGTCGCAGCGAGAACGTCCGCTGCAAGAAGCGCTTAGCAGCTGTAGTACATGTCGAACTCGATCGGATGCGTGGTCATGCGCAGACGCTCGACATCTTCACCCATCAGCTCGATGTAGGCATCGATCATGTCGTCGGTGAACACACCGCCTTCGGTCAGGAACGCACGATCCTTGTCGAGGGCTTCCAGCGCCTGGTCGAGGCTGCTGGCGACCGTCGGCACCAGCTTGCCTTCTTCCGGCGGCAGGTCGTACAGGTTCTTGTCCATGGCATCGCCAGGATGGATCTTGTTCTTGATGCCGTCGATACCCGCCATCAGCAGAGCGGCGAAAGCCAGGTAGGGGTTGGCAGTCGGGTCGGGGAAGCGACACTCGACGCGCTTGCCCTTGGGGCTGGCGGTGTACGGAATACGGATGGAGGCGGAGCGGTTGCGGGCACTGTAGGCCAGCATGACCGGCGCCTCGAAGCCCGGCACCAGGCGCTTATAGGAGTTGGTGGACGCGTTCGTGAAAGCGTTCAGGGCACGGGCGTGCTTGATGACACCACCGATGTAGTACAGCGCTGTCTCGGAGAGGCCTGCATACTCGTCACCCGCGAACTGGTTCTCGCCATCCTTCCAGAACGACTGGTGAACGTGCATGCCGGAACCGTTGTCGCCGACCAGCGGCTTGGGCATGAAGGTCGCGGTCTTGCCGTACGCGTGGGCCACATTGTGGATCACGTACTTCATTTCCTGAACTTCGTCGGCCTTCTTCACCAGCGTGTTGAACTTGACGCCGATTTCGTTCTGCCCGGCATTCGCCACCTCATGGTGGTGCACTTCGACGCTCTGGCCGATCGCTTCCAGGGTGTTACACATCGCGCTACGGATGTCATGGAAGCTATCCACCGGCGGTACCGGGAAGTAGCCGCCCTTGACTCGCGGACGGTGGGCCAGGTTGCCACCTTCGATCTTGCGATCGGTGGACCAGGCACCCTCTTCGGAAGAGATCTTGTACATGGCGCCTTCGATATCGGCTTTCCAATGCACTTCGTCGAAGATGAAAAATTCAGGCTCCGGACCGAAGAAGGCGGTATCGCCCAGGCCGGTGGACTGCAGGTAGGCTTCGGCACGCTTGGCGATGGAGCGCGGGTCGCGCTCGTAGCCCTGCATGGTGGCCGGCTCGATGATGTCGCAGCGCAGTACCAGGGTGGCGTCTTCGGTGAACGGATCGAGGAACGCGGTCCCGTCTTCGGGGCGCAGGATCATGTCGGATTCGTTGATGCCTTTCCAGCCGGAGATGGAGGAACCATCGAACATCTGTCCGTTCTCGAAGAACTCCTCGTCGACGGCGCTGGACGGGATGGTGACATGCTGTTCCTTACCCTTGGTGTCGGTAAAGCGCAGGTCGATCCACTTGATGTCATGTTCTTCGATAAGGGCGAGGGTCTTCTCAGACATGCTGTCCTCCACTAGTGAGCGATGGCTCGTCTCGTTGGCGTTGAGTATCCCGCGTCGTTTGTAGCATGCCCGGGGCGACTTGCCCACGTCAGCCATGACGACGTTAAGGGGGTAATGACTCTGTAGAGTGCAATGCAGACAGCGTGCCAAAATGGCGCATTTTCTTGCAAGCGCAACATAACCTCATGATTTGTAATAACTTTCCTGTCTTAATTGAAAGTGAGCCGGCCAGACGAACCTAGGCGGGGGCGCCCAGTGACCCGCCACCATGCACCATATCCGCGCTTTATTTCCCGGTTTTGCACTTTAATGGTGCAAAGCACTGCGCCACCATGTGGCAAAGACGGCCAGTGCCATGACATTTAGCGAGATCGCCATTGTAAAAAGGGATAGATGACAAGCGGAGATACCAGAAAAATCAGGCGGTCCGTCAATTGCTACTTTATGTAATCCAAGACTACCCTTCATTACATGGCCTGAAGCCGCGCGGCCCGACTGCGCTACCTGCCCGGCCCTTCTATCGCAAAATCCACTGCCCACTGGAAAGCGTGGCACTGGCTAGCCTCGAGAGACCTTTCCTCGATGAATGCCTACTGCATCGTAGTCGATACGCGCCTGATGGCCTCCCGCCTGCCGCGCTGCCTGGCCACACTTGATACTGCCATCCGGCGCTTTCCCGGCCGTGTGGAAGTGCATGTCGTTGCCGATGCCGCCAGCCCCCGCCTGTATAGCCTCAGCAAGCGTTACGGGGCGCGCTTCGAGACAATTCCATGCCCCTCTGTCGGCGCCCGCAGTAACGAAGCGGTGCATCGCAACCCAGGCGAGACATTGGTCTTCCCGGCGCCTCGCGCCCGCCTTGCCGACGGCTGGCTGGCCAGCGCCGATTTGCTATTGCGCGGCCAGCATTGGGATGCCGTGCTGTTCCTGCCCCGCGTGCCGCCCTTGTCCTGCAGCCTGATACACTTATGGCGGCAGCGCCCCCCGGCGGGGACGTTGTGTGTCCATCGCGAGTGGTTCGAGCGAATCGGCGGCTTCGATCCCCTGCTCGACGAAGCAGCGGGGGACGACCTGGTGCATCGCTTGCGGGCATGTCAGGCCAGGGTTCTGGAAGTGCCTTTTTCCCAGATTTCATTGAGATCATAGGGAGGCGGCCCGCCCCGGCCCAACCTCCCTCATCCTATTGTGCAGGGGATCCGAGAAGGACATATAATTTGCAGATAGCTCCGCCGGGAGACACTTCATGAACGGTTTCGGTCTGGCACGTGATATCGCTCAACGACTGCGTGGCCACTGGCGCCGCAGCCAGGCCGAGCCCTTGCGTGGGCGTAGCGCCATCCTCATGCTGCATCGGGTCATCGAGGACGAAGAGGCCGCCCGCCTGCCACATCGAGCGCCGTATTGCCTGGGGCCGCAGAGCTTTGATCATCTGCTGATGAGCGTGAGTGAAGTGGCCCGTATCGTGAGCCTGGATACGGCGCTGAAACCCCATCGCGACCCACGTGCCGCGATTGCGTTGACCTTCGACGATGGCTGGCGCGACAACGCCGAGGTCGCCGCGCCGATCCTTGAGCACTATGCCCTGCCCGCCAGCATCTTCGTCACCACGGGGCTACTCAATCGCCCTCGCGGCTTCTGGTGGGAGGTCATCGGGGAGTCGCTATGGACACGCCAACATCCCGAATGGACCCGCGACGCATTGGGAGACGCCGGCCTGCCCCTGCCCCCCATGCCTCCGGCGCATCCCGACGAAGCCTACAGCCATGCCCTACGCCGATATTTGCAGGTCCTGGAAGGTCACTGTCCGCAGACGCTCAACCGGGTTGCCGACGCACTGCACGGCCAGCTTGGTCTCCCTCCGCACGGTATCGATCCCTTTACCCTGCGGCGCCTGGAGCATGGCGGCCTGATTCGCTTCGGCGCCCACGGTGTATTGCCGGAGCGTCTCGAACCCCTGTCCGACGAGCGGGTATGCTGGCATATACGCCGTTCGCGCAGCGACCTGCGCCGCCTGTGTCGCGAGCCCCTCGAGGCCTTCGCCTATCCCGATGCTCAGCCGTCACCTCGCCTGAAACAGCTTGCGAGCCGCTGTGGGGTTCAACTGGCCCTGGCCGGTGCCGGGGGCTGGCTGAGCCAGCGGGACGCCCCCCTGGCCCTGCCGCGTATTCCCATTAGCCAACCGGTGGCCAACAGTCCCGGGCGTCTCTTCGATTGGATGCTGGGCTTTTCCTGACCACGGAACTCAACTATCGATCGTTGATCCAACGCCGTAACCAATTGATCCCGCGTACACTGACGCGGGATTGGCTATTTTTTGTTCGACAAAGCTGGTAGCCGTCATGGCCCAGCCCCTATAATGCGCCCCACTTTTGACTGCAGGATCCCGTCGTGATCGAGAAACTTCGTAATATCGCCATCATCGCCCACGTTGACCATGGTAAAACCACCCTGGTCGACAAGCTCTTGAGCCAGTCCGGTACGCTGGACCGCAAGGCCGAGGGTCAGGAGCGAATCATGGATTCCAATGACCAGGAAAAGGAACGCGGCATCACCATCCTGGCCAAGAATACAGCGATCCGATGGCAGGCTCCCGGTTCCGACGAGGTCTATCACATCAATATCGTCGACACCCCTGGACACGCCGATTTCGGCGGCGAGGTCGAGCGCGTGATGTCGATGGTCGACTCCGTTCTGCTGCTGGTCGATGCGGTCGACGGCCCCATGCCGCAAACCCGCTTCGTGACCCAGAAAGCGTTTGCCCAGGGGCTCAAGCCGATCGTGGTGGTCAACAAGATCGACCGTCCCGGGGCGCGTCCTGACTGGGTCATCGACCAGATCTTCGATCTGTTCGACAACCTCGGCGCGACCGACGATCAGCTCGACTTCCCGATCATCTACTGCTCGGCACTCAACGGTATCGCCGGCATGGATCCGGAGGAGCTGGCCGAGGACATGACTCCGATGTTCCAGTCGATCGTCGACATCGTCGAGCCGCCCAATGTCGTGCTCGATGGCCCGTTCCAGATGCAGATCTCGGCACTCGACTACAACAGCTACGTGGGCGTCATCGGGCTGGGCCGTATCAAGCGCGGCGCCGTGCGTCCCAACCAGCAAATTACCGTGGTCGACACCGACGGCACCACCCGCAAGGGCAAGATCGGCCAGGTCATGACCCACCTGGGCCTGGATCGCGTCCAGACCGAACAGGCCACCGCGGGCGACATCGTCTGCATCACCGGTATCGACGATCTGTCGATCTCCGATACGTTATGCGACCCGGCGGCACCCGAAGCGCTGCCGCCGCTGTCGGTGGACGAGCCTACCGTCTCGATGACCTTCCAGGTCAACGATTCCCCGTTCGCCGGTCGCGATGGCAAGTACGTCACCAGCCGCAACATCAAGGATCGTCTCGACCAGGAGTTGATCCACAACGTGGCGCTGCGTGTCGAGCAGGGCGAGACCCCTGAGAAGTTCAAGGTGTCCGGGCGTGGCGAACTGCACCTCTCGGTGTTGATCGAGACCATGCGTCGCGAAGGCTTCGAACTGGCCGTGGGCCGCCCCGAAGTGATCATCAAGGAAATCGACGGCACCAAGCAGGAGCCGTACGAAGAGGTGATCATCGACTGCGAGGAGCAGCACCAGGGCGCGATCATGGAAGAGCTCGGCTACCGCAAGGGTGAACTGACCAACATGAATCCCGACGGAAAGGGCCGCGTGCGCCTGGACTTCATCATCCCCGCACGTGGGCTGATCGGTTTCCGTGGCCAGTTCCTGACCCTGACCTCGGGTACCGGCATCCTGACCAGCCGTTTCGACCATTACGGCCCGCTCAAGCCCGATGCATCGATCGAGCGTCGCAACGGCGTGCTGGTATCGATGGTTCCCGGCAAGGCGCTGGCCTACGCGCTCTATGCGCTGCAGGAGCGCGGCAAGCTCATCATCGATCACGGTACCGAGGTTTATGAAGGCATGCTGGTGGGAATCAACAACCGTGCCAACGACATGGTGGTCAACCCCACCAAGGGCAAGAAGCTCGACAACATGCGCGCTTCGGGTAACGATGAAAACATCGTGCTGACCCCGCCAGTACGCTTCTCGCTGGAGCAGGCGATCGAATTCCTCGACGACGACGAGCTGGTCGAAGTCACGCCGAGCCATATTCGCCTGCGCAAGAAACACCTCACCGAGAACGAGCGCAAGCGAGCCAGCAAGAACTGAGAGCGCACCAGCAAGAACTGAGTCGCTCGAGCTGAAAAAAAGCCCGCCTTATGGCGGGCTTTTTCGTCCTTCTCTACGCTCTACGGTAACGCTTATTGCTGCGATTGCTCTTCGGAGCGCTCGACCTGCACATCGGCATTACCCTGATCTTCTACCGATACATCGGGCTCGCCCTGCTGTACGTCGACCTCGGGATCAGCCTGGTCAACCTGTACATTAGCATCCTGTTGGTCAACTTGAACATTAGGGTCCGTCTGGTCCACTTGGACATTCGGCTCGCCCTGCTGCACATCGACGTTGGGGTCGGGCTTATCAACCTGTACCTCCGGGTCCTGCTGCTTCACCTGAACATTCGGATCCGATTGGTCGACCTGTACATTCGGCTCCTGCTGGCTCACCTGAACGCTCGGCTGCCCCCGCTGTACATTGACCTCAGGGTCAGGCTGATCTATCTCCACTTGCGGCTCCGGCTGTTCCACAGTGACCTTCGGTTGCCGCTGCTCGACGGTGATCGTCGGGGCTTCGGTCGTCACCTTGATTTCCGCACCCTTCTCCTGCACATCGACCTGCGTGCCTTGGCTACCCTGTTGCTGGCCTTGTTGGCCTTGTTGGCCTTGCTGCTGGCTGCCTTGGCTGTCCATGGCAGTAAGGAACTCATCCAGGCTCAGCCGGCCATCATCATCGGAATCAGCCTGGTCAAACGTATCCTCATCCAGCTCGGATATATCTTCCGCTTCCTGCTCGCTCAGGTAACCGTCCTCGTTACGGTCAGCCTCGATGAGTCTCTGCTCGAGACTCTGCTGGTCCTGGGCCACGGCGCCGCTTGCGATACCGGCACTGAACATGCCTACGGCAATGGCTATCGCTGTCCTTTTCATGATTTCTCCTTACTGACGGCACTTCATATATGAGAGCGAGGACATTAGGGCAAGTGCAAGATGCCATAAAGTCAATAACTAGCTTGGCCCGTTATTTCCAGCACGCTCATCAAATATTGGAAGTTAAACTCATGCTTTTTCAGTATGAGTCTTGAAAACCGAAATATGGCGCGGCGAGAGCCGCGCCCTGGTAAACATCATTCTACGAGCTACACGATCAGTTACCGCTTCCTGCAGCTTCCTGAAGCGTTTGACCGCTTTCCAACTGGGTATAGTTATCTTCGTTGTACTGCTCAGCGGAATTTTTGATCTCGTCTTCGCCACGGTCGGTCTGCATGACGAGTTGATCGTTCTGGAGTTGCATCTCTTCCAGGGGAAGCGCGATCTCTTCAGCGCCAATGCCCCAGAAGCCGCCAACGGTCACGATGCCGTAGAGCTTGTTGTCCTGTGTATGTTGGGCAACGTGCTCGATGTCACCGATCTCCTGGCCGTTGTTATTGACGACCTGCATGCCCTCCAGATCATCCACCTGCATGGACATCAACGAAGTCGCTTCCGATGACTGACCGGACTGCTGTTGCTGGTTCTGCTGTTGCTGGTCTTGCTGTTGCTGGTCCTGCTGTTGCTGATTCTCTTCGTCTTCAGGACGAACCACCTCTACATCGGCTTCGTCCCCTTCCTCGATATTGACTTCCGGCTCACCCTGCTGCTCAACCGTCACGTTAGGCTCGGCCTGTTCGACGTTCACCTCGGGTTCGGCCTGCTCGACCTGTACGTCCGGCTCGGACTGTTCGACGGTGACATTCGGCTCCTCCTGCTCGACATTCACGTCCGCCGCTTCTGACTGGACGTCAACATTCGCAGGCTGTTCCTCAACATCGACTTGGGTGCTTTCCTGCTGGTTCTGCTGCTGGTTCTGCTGCTGGTTTTGCTGTTGATCTTGCTGGATCTGCTGCCGATCTTGCTGGCTCTGGTCCTGCTGGCCTTCCCGTTGCTCGATGGCAGTCAGGTATTCATCCAGGCTCAGGCGATCATCATCGTTGGTATCGGCTTGGTCGAAGGCGTCCTGGTCAAAGCCGGAAATTTGCTGGGCTTCTTCCTGGCTCAGGAAGCCGTCACCATTACTATCCGCATTGACGAATTGCTGTTCCTGTTGCTCCTGCGCCAAGGCGCCTCCAGCGATACTTGCACAAAGAGCGCTCACGGCGATGGCAATTGCTGTCCTTTTCATAAAACCTCCCTCAGTTAGCTGGCTCTTTCAAGCTAGACCATACAGGCGGGTTTACGAGTACGAAGTAGAAATTAAAAAACAATATTTACTTACTGTTACTTTCTATTTCAAACGAGGTTTGAAAATTCAGCCTGATTTCAATTTGCGAAAGGCTTATAAAGCGAAGCGCATGTTAAGTGCCAATATACCAGTAATGTCGAATGATCAAACGGAACAGAACCCAGGCGGACGAAGACGTCATGGGATGGGCTTATTCATGGCTGCTACAGTACTGATACATCAATCCGTAAAAGGAGTGCGCCATGCACAAGCACGTCGAATGGGATGCCCCGGGACGCGACAGCGTGATCGACCACTATGCCCAGTCTCCCAATACCAATCCCGAGCCGGGGCCCGGCGATATCCTGTCCACCCGCTACAAAGGCAAGGTAGTACGTATCAAGGTGCAAGCCTATGTCGACGGCACCAGTATCGGCGACGTGGCTGCGCTGATCGACCCGCAAAGTGGCGAGCGGCTAAAAGCCCTGGGTGAGCTGACGGTGGGCGACACGGTGCGCGTACCGGACGGCAAGCGCGCCTTCGAGCCCCAGCCTCGGCATGGGGACGACAAGGACGACGATTGAGCGCCGGCACCAGACTCGCCCAGGCGCGCCTAGGGCACCCGACCAACGCCTCATAAACGCTTATCGACTGGTCAAATTCACGCTGCTGGCGCACAGTTGGCCTTTATCATGGCAGGCGCTCGGCTTGCCTGGGGCCACGGGGCCCACTACGGGTAACGGCTAGCTCAGGATTCACACAACAATGATCATGCTTAATGCCAGGCCGCCCCGGCCGGGACGGCTGCCGGCGGCTGACAGGACAAGTGGGGCTATAACAACGGGCCTATCGAGGGGAGACGGGCAATGAGCGCCATCATCGAGGTGCAGCATGCCCGCAAGGCCTTCGGAGGACTGACCGTCATCGACGACTGCTCGATTCAGGTCGAACGAGGCTCCATCACCGGCATGATCGGTCCCAACGGGGCTGGCAAGTCGACACTCTTCAATATCATCGCCGGCACCCTGCCGCTGGATTCGGGCCGGGTACTGCTCGACGGCGAAGACATCACCAGCCTGCCCGCCGACGTGCTGTTCCACAAGGGATTGCTGCGCACGTTCCAGATCGCGCATGAGTTCTCGCACATGACGGCGCTTGAAAACCTGATGATGGTGCCGCCTCGCCAGGAGGGCGAGAGCCTGTTCAGCGCCTGGTTCAAGCCCGGTGAGGTGCGGCGTCAGGAAGACGAGGTGCGCCGCCGCGCCCTCGAGGTGATCGACTTCATCGGTCTCGCCCACGTCCGCAACGAGCTGGCCGGTAACCTGTCCGGCGGCCAGAAGAAACTGCTCGAACTTGGCCGCACCATGATGACCGAGGCTCGCGTGGTCCTGCTCGACGAGATCGCCGCCGGGGTCAACCGTACCCTGCTCGGGGACCTGATGACCAACATCGAACGGCTCAATCGCGAGCTGGGCTACACCTTCCTGGTCATCGAACACGACATGGACATGATCGCGCGGCTGTGCGATCCGGTCATCGTGCTCGCCCAGGGCAGCGTGATGATGGAAGGCTCCATCAAGGACGTACAGAACAATCCCGAGGTCATCGAAGCCTACTTCGGGGCACCTACAGAATAGCGCCACTATAGAACAACAGGGCCGCCCGGGCACCTGGCCCGGCGGCGATACGGGAACGTACGCATGGCATTACTGGAAGCGAGCGATGTGCATGGCGGCTATGGCGGCATGAACATTCTGAACGGGGTCAATATAGCGATCGAGGCCGATCAGATCGGCGTCATCGTCGGGCCCAACGGGGCCGGCAAGTCAACCATGCTCAAGGCCATCTTCGGCCTGCTGGAAGTCAACCAGGGCGAGATTCGCCTGCGTGGCGAGCCGATCACCAACCTGGCGCCCAACAAACTGGTGCATAAGGGCATGGGGTTCGTTCCCCAGGAGAAGAACATCTTTCCCAGCCTCAGCTTGCAGGAAAATCTCGAGATGGGCACGTACATCCGCCCCAACAATTTCCGCCGCATGCTCGAACAGATCTACGACTTCTTCCCGCCTTTGGTCGAAAAGCGCCACCAGCCGGCCGGGGAACTCTCCGGTGGTCAGCGGCAAATGGTGGCCATGGGGCGCGCGCTGATGGCCGAGCCCAGCGTGCTGCTGCTCGACGAGCCCACCGCGGGCCTGTCCCCCATGTACATGAACGAGATCTTCGAACGGGTAAAGACGATCAACGCTGCCGGGGTCGGCATCCTGATGGTCGAACAACACGCCAAGCAGGCATTGGCGATCGCCCACAAAGGGTTCGTCCTGGCCGCGGGCCAGAACCGCTTCACCGATACCGGCGAGGCCCTGCTCAACGACCCCGACGTCGCCAAGAGCTTCCTTGGTGGCTGATACCCCGTTCCCTGCGGAGACGATGTCTTGAACGAACTGGTGTTCTTCCTCAATAACGTGGTGGTGTCGGGTGCGGTGGCCGGCTCCATCTATGCCATGGGGGCGATCGGCGTCACCCTGGTATTCAGCATCATGCGCTTCGCCCATTTCGCGCATGCCGACATGATGACCCTGGGGGCGCTGTTGGTACTCGCCCTGACCACCCTGTTTCCGGAAGCCGGCCTGGCGATCGGCCTGCCGACCGCGATCGTCATGCTGCCCGTGGCCATGGTCATCACGGCAATCGCCGCGGTAGGCATCGACCGGGTGTTCTACAGGCCCTTGCGGGCGCACAAGGTCAAGCCGATCGTCATCGTCATCGGCTCGCTGGGCGTTACGCTGATGCTGCAGGGCTTGATCCGCCTGTTCGCCGGCACCAGCGCCCAGAGCCTCTACATCGCCGAGCGCAAGGCCATCTTCCGCCTCGAAATGCCCTTCGAGCTGGCCTCACGACCGGTCATCATCACCGAGCCGCAAGTCATCCTGTTCGTGCTGACGCTGGTGGCGGTGGTCGGGCTGCATCTGTTCCTGAGCCGCTCACGACTGGGCAAGGCGATGCGTGCGATGTCCGACAACCCTGATCTGGCACGGGCCTCGGGCATCAACACCGATACCATCGTCGCCGTCACCTGGATAATTGCCGGTGGCCTCGCCGCCGTCGCGGGCACCCTGCTCTCGCTGGATGTCGCCTTCAAGCCCGACCTGAGCTTCTTCCTGCTGTTGCCGATCTTCGCCGCGGCCATCGTCGGCGGTGTCGGGCATCCCTATGGTGCTATCGCGGGGGGCTTCGTGATCGGCTTTGCCGAGACCCTGGCGGTCTTCAACTGGTCGGTATTGCTGCGTCCGCTACGCGACAGCTTCCCGACCTGGCTGGAGTTGCCCAATAACCTGGCGCTGGTGGGTACCGAGTACAAGATCGTGGTGCCCTTCTTCATCCTTGTCGCCATTCTCGTGTGGCGCCCCACCGGCATCTTCAAGGGGAAGGTGATCTGATGAATCGTACACTTCCTGTCCGCGAAACCGTCCTCTTCAGCGGCTTGCTGGTCGCCGTTGTCCTTATCTACCTGAGCATGGGCAGCGCCTACAGCACGCGCATGCTGGTCGAGGCCGCCTGCTACGCCATCCTGGCCCTGGGCCTGACCATTCAGTGGGGCTACGCCGGTCAGTTCAATGCCGGGGTAATGGGCTTCGTCGCACTTGGCGGCTTCGCTGCCATGTTTTTCAGCGTGCCGACCAATCCCGACTTCTGGAATACCGATCTACCCGGCCAACTGGGTATCGTACTGCTCATGCTGGTGGTATCGATCGCGCTGGTCTTCGTCGCCTCCCGGCTCGACCGGGTGGGGCTGCCCAAGCGGCTACGTACCATCGTCACGGTCGTGCTTGCGTTGGTGCTTTATCTGGTCGTAATCAGCGCACTGCGCGAGGTGACAGGCGAAATAGAATCCCAGGCCGGTTTCATCGGCGGTCTGGGGTTACCGGCCTGGACCGGCTGGATCGTCGGCGGCGCTCTGGCCGGTGGGCTGGGTTATTTCATTGGCCATATCTGCCTGGGGCTGCGTAGCGATTACCTGGCCATCGCCACGCTGGGCATCGCCGAGATCATCAAGGCGTTTCTCAAGAACTCCGACTGGCTGACCCGCGGCACTGCCACCGTCTCTCCCTTGCCGTGGCCGACCCCGGGGCCGAGCGAACTGGGCTTCACTCTGTCGCGCGCGCTCTACCTATCGATTACCGCCGTGCTGATCGCGGTCATCTTCTTCCTGCTGCATCGTGCCTATCACGCCCCATGGGGCCGCATGATCCGCGCCATCCGCGACAACGAAGTCTCGGCCGCGGCCATGGGCAAGGACATCAATCGCCGTCGCCTGGAGATCTTCGTGCTGGGCTGCATCCTGATGGGCATCGGCGGTGCCGTGCTGACCAGCTTCAACGGTCTGTTCGACCCGCAGGGTTACCTGCCGCTGAACCATACGTTCCTGGTGCTGGTGATGGTCATCCTGGGCGGGCCGGGCAATAACCTGGGCACGATCTTTGGCGCGGTGCTGGTCTACATCATCTGGATCATGTCCGAACCCTTGGCGCTTTTCCTCATGCAGGGCGCCGTCACGCTGGGTGAGGCCTGGTTTGGCTGGGACGCCCCGAGCAACTTGGATAGCCGCGCCCTGCAGGCCCGGGTGTTCGTGATCGGGCTGCTGATCTCGCTGGTGCTGCGCTATGAGCCCAAGGGCCTGATTCCCGAAAAGGTACCCGAGCACGATTGATGCCGTGCCTTGCATCGCTCCCGGCCTTGTTGAAGGCGTAGGGCCCAGAAACGCGGAAGGCCTCGGCATATGCCGAGGCCTTCTGTTTTAGAGGAACGATCTCCAGTGAGTGCTTACTGGCCCAGGAAGCCCTTGGTCACGAAGCTGCCATCCTCGACGGCCATTTCGACGACCACCCCGGGCACGTCGCCGTTGTCATCGAACTCGTGGGTGCCCGAGGCGCCCTCGTAGTTGATCTCCTGACCATCGGCGAGCAGCTGCTTGGCCTTCTTCCACTCACCGGGAAGGATGGTCTCCCCGGGCGCCATCGCCACATCGCGCAGCGCCTGAGAGAGCCCCTCACGACTGTCGCTGCCGTTCTTCTCGATAGCCAGCGCCAACAGGAAAGTCGCATCGTAGGCCTGGGCAGCGAACACCGCGCTGGGGTCGACGTCAGCCGCGTTGGCCATTTCGGCGAAGACTTCCGCCCCCGGAAGGTCGGGCGAACCGGGACGCGTGGCAATCATGCCCTCGAGCACATCGGCACCCACCGCCCCGACCAATGAGTTACCCACCATGCCGTCGGCGCCCACGTACTGGGTGAAGACACCGCTCTCGTAGGCCTGGCGCAACAGGGTCTGGCCGGACGTATCGGCATAAGCCAGCACGACCAGTGTCTCGGCGCCACTGGAAGAGAGCGAGCCCAGCTCGCTGCGGTAGTCGGCGCGATTATCCTCATGCGCCTGGTTGGCCGCAATGGTGCCACCCTCGTCCTCGAAGGTGGTGGTGAACGCATCGGCCAGGCCCTGACCATAGTCATTATTGACGTAGGTGACGGCCACGTTGTCGATGCCCTTCTCGAGCAGCAACTTGGCCAGCATTTCACCCTGGAAGGCGTCGGAAGGCACGGTGCGGAACACCAGGTCATTGTCGTCGAGCTCAGTCACTGCCGGGGCCGTGGATGCCGGCGACACCATCACCACTCCGCCGGGGATAGCGGCATTGTTGGCTGCGGCCACGGTGGCACCGGTACATAGGGCACCGACGATAGCGGTGACCTTCTCGCTGTTGACCATGCGATCGGCTGCGTTGGAGGCCGCCGAGGCATCGGCACAGGTGGTGTCGGCGTTGGGCATGACCAGCGTCTCGCCGTCGAGAATCCCGCCCTGCTCGTTGATCTGGCTGACCGCTAGCTGGGCACCTGCGTAAATGGGCGGCGTCAGGCTCTCGATCGGCCCCGTGAAGCCTCCCAGGAAGCCGATCTTGACATCGGCCTGCGCGACGCTTGCGACGGTAGCGGCAGCAACCGCCACGGCTAACAAAGCTTTTTTCATGTGTTGTTCTCGCTATGGTTGCCAGTAAGAAAAATGCCGTCTCAACTCTGGGATCGTTTACTCAAAAACACAAGATGGCCTCGCCAACGCAATATTCGCTCACACACGCTCATCGCATTGTTTCATCGAGGTTTCTCGTGACGAACGCCAAACGATGACGTCTCAACGTTAATGAACGTCTCGTCTATGCTTACGTCTATCGTCACGATCTCGATTCACCTTCGACAGGAGCCCACCATGGCGACCCATCCGACGCGCTTGAAGACGCTATCGTACATATTCTCCGCGCTGCTGCTGGCCCCCGCGGCTGCGCTGGCCGGCGAGTCGGTGACCTATGACGTCGACGGGGAACGTTTCGAAGGCTACTTCGCCCCTGCCCAAGGCGAATCCCGTGGTGGCGTTCTGCTCATGCACGACTGGGACGGCCTGACCGGGTACGAAGAAAAACGGGCCGACATGCTCGCCGAACTCGGCTATGACACCTTTGCCATCGACCTGTACGGGCAAGGCAACCGCCCCGCCGAGGTCGATGCCCGCAAGGAAGAGACCGCCAAGCTCTACGACGACCGCGAGCGCATGCGCACACTTACCTTGGCAGGGCTCGAACAGGCCCGTGAGCAAGGCCTCGATGAGGTGGTCGTGATGGGCTACTGCTTCGGCGGTGCGGTTATCCTCGAGCAAGCCCGCTCCGGTGAAGCCGATAACATCCAAGGCTACGCCAGTTTCCATGGCAGCCTGGGCACCCCCGAGGGCCAGTCCTATCCCGAAGATACCCCGCCGCTGCTGATCGCCCATGGCGGTGCCGATAGCTCAGTCAGCCTGGATGATGTCGCCACACTTGCAGGGGAACTTGAAGAGGCCGGCGCCACCTATCAGATCGAGATCTACTCTGGCGCGCCCCATGCGTTCACCGTCTTCGATGGCGACCGCTATCAGGAGCGGGCTGATATCCTCTCGTGGAATGCCTTCACCGCGTTTCTCGAGCGTCAGCTGTAATGACAGTCACCCGGTTGAGTGGCAGCCGCAGCGCGATCGGCCGGGCCCACGGTCAACGGCACGCAGCGCAGATCATCGATAGCCTCGAGGTCTATGCGCGGCTGTTTCGTGATTTCGCCGGTCTCGACTGGCGCCAGGCGCAGCACGAAGCGCGCCGGTTCCTCCCGGCCATCGAGCGCGGTTTTCCGGCGATCCTCGACGAAATCGAAGGCATCGCCCAGGGGGCGGGCATCGCCTTCGACGATGTCCTGGCCCTCAATTGCCGTAGTGAAATTTCCCTGACCCGCGCCAGTGGCGGCTGCTCGGCCTTCACGCTGCATCGCCAGGGCCAGCAGTGGCTGGCCCAGAACTGGGATTGGCGGCCCGATCAGCAAGCCAATGTCGTCGTGCTCGACATCGAGGCCGACGACAAGGCCCGGCTGGCCAGCGTCGGCGAGGCCGGCATGGTCGGCAAGATCGGTCTCAATGCCCATGGCATCGGGGTGGGGCTCAATGCCATTCGTTCCCAGACCTGCGGCGACGGGCTGCCAATCCATGTTGCCCTGCGCAAGATGCTCGAATGTACCGACTTCGAGAGCGCACGCCGCGTCGCACATGACGACCGGGTGGCTTCGCCCGCTCATATCCTGCTGGCCAGCGCCGGTGGGAAAGCGGTCGGCCTCGAGGTCCATCCCGGGCCACCCGGCGAACTCACGCCCCGACGGGGCTTGGTGACACACACCAACCATCTCTATTCAGAAGGGGCGACAGAAACCGTTCGCGACTATCCCAAACCCGATTCCGCAGTACGCCTGCGTCGCCTCGATGCGCTGTTGAGCGAGCCGACCGAGCCCACGCCCGAAGCCCTGTTCGACCTGCTCAGCGATCACCACAACACCCCGATGTCGATCTGTCGTCACCATGATGCTCAACTGCCCGAGGCGGAGCGGATGGAGACGTTGTTCGGAGTCGTCATGAACCTGGACCGGCGTGAGCTGCACCTGCGACTGGGCAAGCCCTGTCAGAATATTCAGGCCTTACGCTTATCGGTCAGTTAGAACCCGGGCCGATTAAGAAAACAGCCTTCGACTAAAGGCGTATGCCAACCTGCCGATATACGTTAGCCCTAGTCATAAAAAACAGGCCCCCCATGAAGACCCTGACTCCCCTCCTCCGCCGCACCAGCGTCGGAGGTAAACTTTCATCGTTCATCCTGGTCCTGCAGCTTGCTGGCTTCGTAGGCCTGGCGTTTTTCCTATCGCAATCCAGTCTCAGGCAGATCAACACCGAAGTCGGCCAAGGCATTCAGCAGCAACAGGAACAAGTTGCCAACATGATGTCGCTGTTCGACGAGACCCTTCAGCAGCAAGCCGGTAATATGCTGCATCTCCTGCTTGGTGATCTGAGCCCCACCTTCGAGGTCGATACGCGGCGACGCATCGAAGTGGCTGGAAGGCAGACCCCCACATTCAGCAACGGCGGCGAGCCACTGAATGGTAATTACACCCTGGCAGACGAATTCACCGTCCGGACAGGTGCACCCGTCACCTTCTTCGCCCGCGATGGCGACGATTTCGTGCGTGTTTCGACGTCGGTAAAGAATGCCAGCGGAGAACGTGTCGTAGGCACGCTGCTCAATCGTGAAAGTAAAAGCTATGCTCGGTTAATGGCCGGTGAAACCTACAGCGGTATCGCCGAACTCTTCGGTACGCCTTACATCACCATATACGAACCCGTGCGCAACCGGCAGGGCGAGGTGGCCGGCGCCGCGTTCATCGGCATCGACATCGTCAAAGAGCTAGCCATGCTGCAAGAGAGAATACGCGGCATCAGCTATTACCAGAGTGGCTACGCCATGCTCGTGGATGCCGCCATTCAGCAAGGCCGCATCATCGCAGGCGGCCCCTATGAAAACGAGTCGCTGGAGTCACTCAAGACCACTGACAATCTGTCCATCTTTTCGGAGCTGACCTCCTCTCCCTCAGGACAGTTCGAATACGCCTTGGAAGGCCGCGACAGCCGACCACAAACGATGTATTTCCAGCACTATCCCGCGTGGAACTGGATCATTACCGGCACGGTATTCGTCGACGAAATGGAAGCGGGCATCATCACGATGCGCAACTGGTCTCTGCTCGCGGCGTTACTGTTGGCCTTGGGTTTTGCTGCGCTGCTCTATTTCTACCAACGCAACCTCATCAGCCGTCCCCTTGAGGCCATAGTCGGCATGGCTCAGCAGTTGGCCAAGGGCGATCTTTCACAACGCCACCCCACCCAGCGCGAAGACGAAATCGGAAAACTCCTGGTCGCCATGAATGGTATCGGGGAAGGACTCTCTCGCACCGTCAGCCAGGTACGCAACAGCACCAGCAGCGTCAATCATGCCGCGGCTGAAATCGCCCAGAGCAGTCAGGACCTGGCATCACGCACCGAGCAATCCGCTGCCAACTTGCAAGAAACCTCGGCCTCGATGGAAGAGATCACCGCAACCGTTCAGAACACGGCGCATTCTGCCCAAGAAGCCAACCAGCTGGTAGCCGATACCGCTGAGATCACTAAACAGGGCAACCAGGACATGATTCAGGCCCAGCGCACCATGGATGACATCAACACCTCGGCCGCCAAGATCGGTGAGATCATTACGCTCATCGACGGAATCGCCTTCCAGACCAATATCCTGGCGCTGAATGCCTCGGTCGAAGCGGCTCGGGCCGGTGAGCATGGCCGCGGCTTTGCCGTGGTTGCCCAGGAGGTCCGCACCCTCGCGACACGCTCCAGTGACGCCTCCAAGGAGATTCGCGGGCTGGTCGATGAATCGATCAAGCATACCCAATCCGGGGCGGCGTTGGTCAGCGGTGCCGCACAGACCATGGAGTCGATCCTGCACGGTGTGAAACGCGTCAGCGACATGATTGGTGAGATCAGTGCCGGCGCAAAGGAGCAAAGCGAGGGAATTATTCAGATCAACACCGCCGTGACGGAGCTTGACGCCATGACCCAGCAAAACGCTGCCGTGGTAGAGCAATCCAGTGCCGCATCCGAAGAGATGCGCAACCAGGCCGAGCAGCTCGAAAGACTGATGGCAAGCTTCACGCTAGGCAGCGAAGCCGACCTATCGGTAGCGGCACTACCACAGAAGTCCAGACCGCCGGTTGCTGCGCTACCCGCTCAATCACGCGGTAAAGGTCCCTCGAAGCACTCCCCTTCCAGCCAGGCCCAGGAGTGGGAGGCGTTCTAACTGGACGTGCCCCCAACCGAAATCAAACGTGCCCCGGCCCTATAAGCTGGGGCACGTTCAGCTGACAGCCTTGATGCATGCCGCGCCGGGGCAGGCTAACCAAGTTCGCCCTTGAGATACCGCTCGGTGATGCGAAGAAAGCGCCGGCGGAACATGTCATGAACGGCCTCTTCCCTCTGCAGCGCCTGCAATAGCTGCTCATCGTCAGAAAGCTGTGTCGCGTCCCGCGACGCCTCCCAGGCGAGTCTTACCGCTACCGACGACGTATCGCAAATCTGAAGCGCCGGGGTCGCCCGCGATGGGCGAGATTCGCTGCAGTAGGCCATGCGGCCTCCTTTGAAAAGATCTCAAATGATAGTAATTATCATTACAAGTAGAACTATATGAGGCCACCCCGGTGTGTCAAAGCCTGTCGTATTGCCGCTTCGCTTTTCCTATTTGGGAATCGGCTTCTACGCTAAGACAGACACGCAATGGACGACACAAGGGAGGTGTTGCATGAGCGATATGGGAACCTGCGCTTGCCCCGGGTGCGAGCATCAGGTCTCTAGCGAAGAGGCCGCGCTCTCCGAGGGGCGCGCCTATTGCTGCACGGCCTGCGCCGCAGGGCATCCCGAGGGGATGGTATGCAAACACGAAGGATGTGAGTGCACCGAATTGAATCGCCCTGCATCAGGCGACCTGCCCCACGAACAGATCTGAACCCGTTTCAACCGCAAGGAGGCCATCATGCCCAAACAAGCCCGTATCGAACCCGTCTTCGACGCCGACGATCTTCACGAGACCATCACCGGATGGGTAGTGATAGACGAGAGCCGCCCCGCCGATGAAGAAGTCGTCGTCTCGGAGCATAAGACCGAGAAAGAAGCGATCCAGGCAGCAGAAGCCTTCGAACAGCGCGAGGACTGAGGCACACCCATGCTACGGGTCGCCTACATCGCGTGTCGTTTATTTCTTACACGCAATGTTAACCAAGGTTAATTCGTTGCTTCGCTCTCGATGGCATCATGCACTCCATCGAGTCAGGGACGACTCACAGGGAGTACAGAGAGCAAGGACGCTCTTTAGCCAAGGAGGCACGGACAGGACGTTCGTGACAGGAGTCAAGGGATGACGATGCGAATACCCCCGGCAGCGAAAGCGGCCGGGGGTATTCGTATGTTTACGAAAAAAAGCCCACCAACACCCTACCTTCGGAACCGTGCCCTAGCCGTTCAACCACCACGTACCCGCATTCAAGTACGCGGCGAAGCTCACCCACGCGAGATACGGCACCAGCAGCCAGGCAGCGGTCGACGACACCCAGGCAAAGCGTCGAATGGTGAGCACGATCAAGCCCCATAGCAGAAGTAGATCCACGAGCGCGACGATCATCCAGTGGAGGCCGAAGAACAGGATCGACCATGCCCCGTTGGCGGCGAGCTGGGCCACGAACGGCCAGAGGAAGAATCGTCGCCGACCCGGTGGGGCAAGCACGGTCACGCGCCAGGCCGCCACGGCCATCATCAGGTAGAGCGTCGTCCAGGCCACCGGGAACAGCCAATCCGGCGGGGTCAGCGGGGGCTTGTCCAGGGCGGCGTACCAGGCGCCGGGGGGCGTAAGGATACCGCTCAGCGAGACGGCCGCGACCAGCAATATCCAGCCGAGGAGGATCGCAAGCGATTGGCGGGGCGTGACGGCCATGGGATGCCTTTTAGGTGAAAAAGCCAAAGTGTGGGCGGGTTATGCCGCGGATGCTACCTTTACCCGCATCGCTTCGCATCTCAGACAAGGACTCGCCCATGCCGCGCTTACGCCTCGTATCAGCCCCACTGGCACTTCTCCTGCTCACGCTTGTCCTGCCCGTTCTTGCACAGGCGCAATCGGCCCAGGAAGAGTGGAATGTCTATCATGATGCGCTTCAGCGCGGCGAGCACCAGGCCACCTACTGGCAGTACGGCTGGACGGGCATTTACGGTACGAGCCTGGCCTATAACGCGTATCAGGCGAGCGAGGCCGACGACAGCGACGACCGCTTCGACGCGCGGGTGGGCGCAGTGAAGTCGGCGTTGGCGCTGGGCGGCATGTTCTTCGACCGTCAGCCGCATCCTGAGGCGCGCCGCAACCTTGAGCGCCTGCGTGGCGAAGACAACCTGGCCCACGCGCGGGCGTTGATCGAACAGACGGCCGCCGTGGAACGCGAACGCCGCGGCTGGCAGGCGCGCGTGGGCTCGCTGGTCGTCAACACCGCCGGGGGGCTGGTCATCGGCGTGGGTGATGACCGCCCACGCGACGGTGCGATCAGCTTTGCGACCGGCAT
Source organism: Litchfieldella xinjiangensis (assembly GCF_000759345.1). GTDB lineage: Bacteria > Pseudomonadota > Gammaproteobacteria > Pseudomonadales > Halomonadaceae > Litchfieldella_A > Litchfieldella_A xinjiangensis. The sequence goes on along the minus strand of NZ_JPZL01000003.1, from coordinate 453,768 downwards.
GCTGGTCAATGAACTGCAGATCTGGACCCAGCCACGCCAGGCAGGGGTTGCGCTGAACCGATTCCAGCCGGCACAGCTGTCGATGGGCGATATCCATGTCGATTACGAATACGCCTTCGTGCTGGCCCCTGACCAGCTGGGCATGCATATCCGCTACTGATCTCTTTTCCTGAACGCTGCCGCCCACTACCATGGCGGCGTTCATGAAACAGGGACATGGATTGGTAATGCCAGTAGCTTCCCGCCGTTTTGTTATGTTATAACTTTCTGCCGCTGAGGCGCGCCACGCGTCATCCTTTCGTCTTGAGGTAAGTTCGTCATGGCCCATCGCCATCATCATCGCCCGGAAGGGCCCTGCCACTTTTCGTTGATGTCACTGGCAGCCGGGCGCCGGGTGCTGTTCGTGGCCGCCCCCCTCGCCGCGTTGTGGCTAGCGGTCGCCTGGGCCACGGGAGCTTTCGGCTAATGCGGCTGCGACTCGACGATATTCACCTGGCCCAGGGTGAGCGCACGGTGCTCGAACAGGTCGACGGCACCTTCCGGACCGGCGCCATTACGGCGCTGGTGGGCGCCAACGGAGCCGGCAAAAGCACCCTGATCCAGGCGATCATGGGAGAGCTCACGCCGCTCAAGGGGCGTATCGAGTGCGACGTGCCCAAGGAGAGAAGGGCCTGGCTGCCCCAGCAACTGGCGCTGGACCTGACCTTCCCGATGAGTGTCGAGGAGTTGATCATGACCGGCACCTGGCCGAGTCATGGGGCGCTGTTGGGCTATTGCGGACCGCACTATTGCCGGGCGCGCGACGTGATGGCGCGCCTGGGCATCTCGCATCTGGCGCACCGTCCGCTGGGCGAGCTCTCCGGTGGCCAGCGCCAGCGCGCCCTGCTTGGCCGTACACTGATGCAGGAAGCCGAACTGCTGCTGCTCGACGAGCCCTTCGCCAACGTCGACATCGAGACCGTCGACGTGCTGGCCGGCGTGCTGCGTGACATGGCCGACCGCGGCACCACCATCATCGTGGTGCTGCACGATCTCGATCACCTGGCACGCCTTGCCGACTGCGTGCTGGTACTGTCGGGTGGCCACGCCCGCTGGGCCACGCCCCAGGCCATTCTCGAACGCCATGCCGGCCCCTTGCGCCAGCCGGCCCCCATCCTGCCCCTCGATCTATCGGAATGAGCATGCTCGATCTGTTTCACGCCCTGTTCCTGGCGCCCTTCGACTATGGCTTCATGCGCCGCGCCGTGGTCGCCGGGCTGGCGCTGTCACTGGCTGCGCCTCCGCTCGGGGTGTTCCTGATGCTGCGCGGCATGAGCCTGATCGGCGATGCGATGGCCCACGCCATCCTGCCGGGCGTGGCCCTGGGGTTTCTGTTCGCCGGCTTCTCGCTGCCCATGATGAGCCTGGGCGGTGTGATTTCGGGCCTGCTGGTCGCCGGACTGGCCGGCAGCGTGTCGCAGATGACCGGCCACCGGGAAGATGCCGCCATGGCCAGCTTCTTCCTGATCTCGCTGGCCGCCGGGGTGATGCTGGTGTCGCTGGGCGGCAGCAGCGTCGACCTGACCCATGTGCTGTTCGGTTCGATCCTGGCCGTGAATACCACCGCCCTGGTTCTCATCGCCGCCCTCACCAGCGCCATTGTTCTGGCCATGGCGGTCATGTTTCGGGCGCTGGTGGTCGAGTGCCTCGACCCCTTGTTCCTGCGTGGCCAGGGCGTCCGCAACGGCTTGATCCATGGGCTATTCCTGGCGTTGGTGGTGCTGAATCTCACCGCCGGCTTCCAGACCCTGGGCACGCTGATGGCGGTGGGTCTGATGATGCTGCCGGCCACCACCGCACGCTTCTGGAGCAAGCGCCTGGAAGGCCTGATGGGTATTGCCGTGGTGTGGGCGATGGTTTCAAGCACCGGCGGGCTGCTGCTCTCCTACCATCTGTCGTTGCCGTCGGGCCCCAGCATTATCCTGCTGGCGGGCATTGGCTATGTGCTTTCGGCATTGCTGGGTCGCCATCACAGCCTGCGTGCCCGACTGCGTCGTCGCGCGGCGCCCCTGGAACGCGGCGAGACCGCCTGACGCTCGCCTTTACGCTCACGAACGAGGAACCTGCCATGCCCGCCTTACCCTTGCGTACCGCCCTGCTTGGCTCCCTGGCCACATTGGCGCTGTCGCCCGCGCTGTCACAGGCCCAGACCGACCCTCACGTCGATGTCGTCGCCAGCTTCAGCATCCTGGCGGACATGGTCGAGAATGTGGGGGGTGAATACGTCAGCGTAACGACGCTGGTCGGCCCCGACAGCGATGCCCACGTATTCTCCCCGAGCCCGACCCATGCCCGCACCCTGAGCGAAGCCGACCTGGTGGTCTTCAATGGCCTGCAGTTCGAAGGCTGGATGGAACGGCTGGTCGAATCCAGCGGCTATTCCGGTCCACACGTCGTCACCACCGACGGGCTCGACACTCTGGCCTATGCGGGACACGACCACGATCACGCGCATGGCCACGACGAGACACACGATAGCCACGGGCATGAAGAACACGACCATGACGATCATGCCCACGCGCACGGCGATCGCGATCCTCATGCCTGGCAGAATCTGAGCCTGGCCCAGGGATACGTCACCAACATCCGTGACGGCCTGATCGAGGCCGACCCCGATAACGCCGAAACCTACCGCGACAATGCCGAGCGCTACCTGGAGGAACTCAAGGAGACCGATCGCGCCATTCGCGAGCAGCTGAGCGAGATTGCCGAAAACGCCAGTGTGGTCACCGGCCATGATTCGTTCGGCTATTTCTCGCAGGCCTACGGTATTCGTTTCCTGTCACCGGCGGGACTTTCCACCGAAGTGGAGCCATCGGCCGCCGATATGGCCCGTCTGATCGACGTGATTCGCGAGCAGTCGGTTCAGGCGCTGTTTCACGAGAACATGACCAACCCCAACACGCTGGAGCAGATTGCCGAAGAGACCGGCCTGCCCATTGCCGGCACGCTCTATGCAGACGCCCTGGCAAGCGAGGGTGAGGCCAGTACCTACCTGGGCATGATGCGCCATAACACGCGTGTTCTGCATGACGCCCTGGGGGATTCGGCTCGTGGCCACGACCACGACCACGACCACGACCACAGCGAGCATGCGCACTAAGCGCTGCCATCCCTGTGACAGAAACCGCCACGCATTTCTTCTCGAGCGTTGCGTTCGTGGGGAATAAGACGAGAGGATAAGGCGAATCGATCACCCAGGGATGGCCATGCTCGAATTCGATACTGTCAGCAAGTCCTACCCCACCCCGCAGGGCCCCCAGCCGGTCCTGCGGGATATCTATTTCAGCCTCTCTGCCGGAGAAAGCCTGGCCTTGATGGGTGAGTCCGGCTCTGGCAAGTCGACCCTGCTGCATCTCGCGGCAGGGCTCGATACCCCCGATAGCGGCGAGATTCATCTTGCCGGTACCGCACTATCCGCCCAGGGCGATCCCGAGCGCGCCCGACTGCGCCGCGAACGCCTGGGGCTGGTCTTTCAGCAGTTCCATCTCGTGCCCAGCCTGAGCGTGGGCGATAACTTACGCCTGCAGGCACGGTTGGCTGGACGCGAAGATGCCGCCTGGAATCGCGAACTGATCGAGCGACTGGGACTAGAGACGCTGACGACCCGCTACCCCGAACAGCTCTCCGGAGGCCAACAGCAGCGCCTGGCCATCGGTCGCGCCCTGGCGGCGCGGCCCAATTTGCTGCTCGCCGACGAGCCCACCGGCAACCTCGACGAGGCCAGCGCCGGAGACGTGCTCGACATGTTGCTGTCCCTGGTGCGCGACAGCGGCTGCGCCCTGCTGATGGTGACCCACAGCCCCCGCATCGCCGCGCCACTGGATCGCTGCCTGCGTCTCACTCATGGACAACTGGCGGAGCCTGACGCATGAGGATGGCTGCGCTTGGCGTGGCGCTGACTGCCTTGTTGTCGCACTATCGCCGGCACCCCGGGCAACTCGCCATGCTGCTGCTCGGGCTGTGGGTGGCCAGTGCCCTATGGAGCGGAGTGCAGGCGATCAATGCCTCGGCGCGCGACAGCTACGCCCGCGCCGAATCGCTGTTCAGCGCCCAACTCGACCGTATCGAACGTCGGGACGGGCAGCCGGTTGGCCTTGATGCTTACCTCGATCTGCGCCTGACAGGCCAGCCGGTCTCGCCGGTACTCGAGGGCAGAATCACATTGAGCGACGGCAGCCGCCTGGATGTGACCGGCATCGACCCGCTGACACTGCCTCTGGACAGCGGCTTTCGTACCGCAGGGGGAGACCAGAGCCTGACGCAATTCCTGCAGCCGCCCTACCTGACCCGGGTGGCACCCGAGACCCATGCGCGGCTGTGGCCTAGCGACGAGAGTACCCCGACCGCCGACAACGGCACGCCCCTTCCGCCCCCCCAGGTGGCGTCGGAACTGCCGCCCGATCTATTGATCATGGACATCGCTGCCGCCCAGGCCCTGCTCGGCCGATCGGGACCGAGCCACCTGCTGGTAGCGCCTGATACCGAGGTTGCACTACCCGAGGGGTTGCGACGCACCCAGGCCGTCAACCTGGCGGCACCGGGTCAGCTGACCGACAGTTTTCATCTCAACCTGACCGCCATGGGGCTGCTGGCGCTGGTGGTGGGGTTACTGATCGTCCATGCCGCGCTCAGTCTGACACTGGAGCAGCGGCTAGGGCTGCTGCGCACCCTGCGTGCCCTCGGCGTGTCGGGGCGGGCACTGGTCGGGTTGCTGGTCGGTGAGCTGCTTTTACTGGGACTGCTTGGCGGTGGCCTGGGCCTGCTCAGCGGCGTATGGCTGGCGAAATGGCTGCTGCCTGATGTGGCGGCCAGTCTCGATGCGTTGTATGACGCCCGCGTCGGCCAGGCCCTCGCGCTGCCCGGATACTACTGGCTGGGGGGGTTGGCGGTGACTTTCGGCGGCGTAATCACGGCAGGCTTCGGCACGCTATGGCGCGCTGCGCGTCTCGATGTATTGTCGCTGGGGCGCGCCCAGGCCTGGCGAGGCCAGTTCCAGCGCCAGCTCAAGCGCATGGCCATCGCAGGCACCCTGGCCTGGCTGGTGGCGCTGGGCCTATGGGGCTGGCTCTCCCAGTTGCCTCCCGCCGAGGGGCTCGCTTTGGGCTTCACGATGATCGCCGCGTTGTTGTTGGGCAGCGCCCTGTGGCTGCCGCCACTGCTCGCCTGCGTCGCTTCGGGCGTGGAACGTGCGTTGCGTCATCGCCCCTTGGCGCAGTGGGCCAGCGCCGATCTGCAACTGCAATTGCCGCGCCTGTCGGTGGCAATGATGGCGCTGCTGCTGGCGCTCTCGGCAAATCTCGGTGTAGGCAGCATGGTCGGCGGGTTTCGGCTCACCTTTCTCGACTGGCTGGACCAACGGTTGGTGGCCGATGTTTATCTAAGCGTGCCGGATCGCGACACCGGCGAGGATCTGGCCGAATGGCTGGTAGCGCAGCCCGAGGTTGCCGCCCTTCTGCCGCGCTCCCGGGCCGAGACGACCCTGAACGCAGCCAAGGGGCAGATACCTTCCCGGGAGGTCGCGGTCTACGGCATCACGCCCCACCCGAGCCTGACGGCCCACTGGCCGCTCAAGGCCCAACTCGACACCCCCGAAACCGCCTGGGACGCCTTCACGGCGGGGGACGCCTTGATCAACGAGCAGCTCGCGCTGGCGAGTGGCCTGGCCCCGGGAGATCGATTGGAACTGGCCAGCCCCACCGGGCCCATCGAGCGGCGTATCGCTGCCGTCTACCCCGATTACGGCAATCCGCGAGGCGAAGTCACCCTGACACAGGCCGATGTCAGCCAACGATTTCGCACCGCGCCCGACTCGTTCGGTATCATCCTGGCGGAGGGCTCGGCGGCTACCGGGGTCGATACACTGCGCGAACGAATCAACCAGCGATTCGGCCTCGGCCGCGACAGCGTGATCGATCAACGCGATCTCAAGACGCAGGCAACCACCCTCTTCGAGCGTACCTTCGCCATCACACGGGCATTGACCGTGCTCACCCTGGGCGTGGCGGGCCTGGCGCTGCTGACCAGCCTGCTAGCCCAGACCGCTCAACGACGCGCCCAGCTGGCGCCGCTCTGGGCCATCGGTGTGGCGCGGCGTCCGCTGGTCGCTACCGGCCTGTTCCAATTGGGCGGCGCGGCCTGCGTCACGGCGCTACTGGCCGTTCCGCTCGGTATCGCACTGGCGGGTTGCCTGGTCGCCATCATCAATGTCGCCGCCTTCGGCTGGCGATTGCCGTTGCATGTATTCCCCGGACAGATCGCCGCCACCCTGGGGCTGGCCCTTGGCGCTGCGTTGCTCGCTGCGCTGTGGCCGGCGTGGCGCCTGTGGCGTACCTCGCCACGCGAATTGCTGACGGAGTTCGACACGCAATGACTTCGACGTTTCGTAGACTGCGTTGGCTCGCTCTGGGGGCAGGCCTGCTATTACTCATCGCCCTGGCGACGTGGCAGCTCGCACCGCCACCGCACGAGCGCTCGAGCGAGAGTTTCGCCGGGCTGGGCGAGGCCGCGGGGGATTACGCCCAGGCACGCCCGGGTACCCCACTCGCCTTCCCCGCCGATCATGGCCCCCACCCCGATTACCGCATCGAATGGTGGTACCTGACCGCCAACCTCGAGGATGAAGCGGGTACCCCGCTGGGCATCCAATGGACGCTGTTTCGCCAGGCACTGGCACCCCCGGGAGCACGCTCGGATGAACCGACCGACGCCCCTTGGGCCAGCCGCCAGCTATGGATGGCCCATGCCGCCCTCTCGACACCCCAGCAGCATCTGGTCGGCGAGCGTTTTGCCCGCGGCATGAGCCTGCCCGAGCGACGCGCCCAAGCCGGCGTGACGGTCAGTCCCTTTACTGCCTGGCTCGATCACTGGCAATTGGAGAGCCTTGCCGGAGAGAGCGAGGATGCCTTCGACCACCTGCGCGTTTCGGCCCAGGCCGAGGACGCCGGGCAATCGTTCGGCTACCGTCTCGAGCTCGAGGCCGAAGGGCCGCTGGTACGCCACGGTGACGATGGCTTCAGTCAGAAATCGGCCGATGGTCAGGGCTCGCTCTATTACAGCCAGCCGTTCTTTCAGGTCTCGGGGGAGATCGAGATCGACGGCGAGACCCGACCGGTTACCGGCCAGGCCTGGCTCGATCGCGAATGGAGCAGTCAATTGCTGGGGGCCAATCAGCACGGCTGGGACTGGTTCTCGCTGCACCTGGATGACGGAACCAAGCTGATGGCCTTTCGCCTGCGTGGTGGCGGCCAAAGCAGCGATGACCCGAGTGGCCACTATGTATCGGGAAGCTGGATTACTCCCGAAGGCGAGCTGACGGCGCTGGACGGCGATATGCTGCATCTCGAACCGCTCGAGCGACGTGAGGTCGCGGGACGTCAGGTTCCCACACGCTGGCAGTTGACGGTGCCCGAACGAGGACTCGACATCGAAGTCACCGCTCGCCAGGCCGAGCGCTGGATGGATACGGCGTTTCCCTATTGGGAAGGCGATGTGAGCGTGACGGGATCGCACCCCGGGCAAGGATATCTGGAAATGACGGGGTATTGATAAGAGATCAGCCCCAAACAGGTAACAATTCAGCATGCTGCCGTGCGGGTCGCCTGGCCAATGCAATGTCCTGAACCCAGGCGGGAAGGAGTTGTGCAAACGCCCTGCGTTCCCTAACCTGAGGAAGCGAAACATCTGCCTAACCCAAGCGAGGCATGCCTCACGGGCGACAGCCGTTACCCAATCAGCCCATCACCTATCGTGACAGTGGAGGAGAAATCCATGGAAGCCACCGTGTCGGGCGACACTCTCATCAATATCCTGACCAGGGAAGCAGACGACCTGGTCGAGCGCAGCGACCATGTGGCCATCGAGGAACCCCTCGAGATCCGTGTCGCGGGCACCGATGCCGTGATCACCATGCGTACTCCTGGTCACGATCGGGAACTGGCAGCCGGCCTGATGCTCAGCGAGGGCCTGGTCAAGCGGCGTGAGGATTTCGAATCGCTCAGCGAACTGGTCGATCAGCCGGACGTGATTCAGATCGTTCTCAAGCGCTTCAATGACGAGAAGGCCGGGCTATTGGCGCGTTCCTCGCTATCCAATAGCGCCTGTGGCGTGTGCGGAAAGAAGCGCCTTAACCTGGAAACCATGCAGGATCTTTCGCCGCTGTCGCAGGGCTTGCGAATGCCGAAGGCGGCCCTCTCCGCATTGCCGCGCCGTCTGCGCGAACATCAATCGCTGTTCGAGCATACCGGCGGGCTCCACGCGGCAGCGTTATTCAATGGCGAAGGTGAATTACTGGCAGTCCGTGAAGACGTGGGGCGCCACAACGCGGTCGACAAGCTCAACGGCTGGGCGCTGCTCAACGACCAACTGCCACTCGACGATCGCATCGTGCTGCTCAGTGGCCGTACCAGCTTCGAGCTGATGCAAAAGTGCATCATGGCGCGGGTGCCGATCGTCTGTGCGATTTCCGCCCCCAGTAGCTATGCCGTATCGCTGGCGCGCGACTTCGGTGTCACCCTGGTCGGCTTCCTGCGCGAGGACCGCTTCAACGTCTACTCGCACCCGGAGCGCATCCTGGATCTGTAAACGTCGCGCGATGGATGCGTAGCTGAGAGAAGCCGAGAAGGAACGCCGCCAGGCGGCGGCGTTAAACGACGGTTAGCTTCCCATGTTGGCCAGGCGGGCCGCTTCCACGACTTCGATCCAGTAGCCATCCGCGTCCTTGATGAAGACGACGTTTTTCATCTTGCCCTGATCGGGCCGCTTGATGAATTCCACCTGGTTGGCATCGAACCAGGCCACGGCCTCGTCCAGATTGGGGACGGTAAAGCACAGGTGGCCAAAACCCTGAGGCTCGGCATTACCGTCATGATAGGCGAAGTCGTCCTGGTCCTCGGTACCCCAGTTGTGGGTCAATTCCAGCAGGCCCTTCTGACTGAAGGTCCAGACGGTGCGCTCGGCGCTGTCTTCGGGCACCTCATCTCCTGCCTCGAGCGCAGCCAGGAAGTAGAGCGAGAAGCCCATCTCCTCGAAGTCCAGCCGCCGCACCACGCTCATACCGAAAACCCGGCTGTAGAAAGCCAGTGACTTTTCGGGGTCCTTGGTCCGCAGCATGGTGTGATTGAGCCGGAAACCGCGGGAATCCGGGGTGGGTTGCTGGACACCGGGATGCTGTTCGCCTTGAAAACTCATGGTATCTCCATTGCAGGATGGTTCAGCGTGCGTGCATATTAGGTAGCGATGACGATAGCGTAATTCAAGCGCGCCGTACCTGCGTCGCCGGAAAACGAGGCCTTTCATGACCGCACTTGCCTTCATGCCTTTCGATGCCCGGCCGGCTTCACGTTCCCTGGCCCTGTTACTCATCGGAGTGTGCGTAATGCTCCTGGCCGGCTGCGCCAGCCGCGATATCGCCACCCGGGACAGCGAAGGCACTTCCCGGGCTGAGCTGTCGATCGAGCGGGCCATGATCCTGGCCAATGCCGAGCAGGCGCTGGGCACGCCGTACCGCTATGGGGGCAATTCGCCCGAGGGCGTGGACTGTTCAGGCCTGGTGGAGATGGCCTATCGCGCCGCAGGCATCCGGGTACCCCGCACCGCCGAGCAGCAGTTTCGCGAGCTGCCGCGTGTCGACGAGGCACGCCCGGGCGACCTGCTCTTCTTCGGCTCGCGCAGCAAGGCCACCCACGTGGGTATTTACCAGGGCAATCGGCAGATGATCCATGCCCCGGGGCGCGGCCGCGAGGTGGTCAGCGTGCCGCTGGATATCGATTATTGGCAGCAACGCTTCCTGGGGGCCGCCTCCCCCGCGCCCTGACATCCCAGGCCGCGAGGCATATAGTGATGGGAGAACCCCATTTCCCGATACGGGATAGATTAATGACTTCCATCCTGCAGCCGATCACTGCCACCGACCTCACCGCCAGCCGCTATCGTGGCGCCTGGACGCATACTGCGCAGGGCGAGCCGCGGGGATATGTGGATTTCCAGCGTCTCAAGGAGCTGTGGATTCACACGGGAACCGCCTGCAACCTGGCCTGCCCCTTCTGCCTGGAGGGCTCCCGTCCGGGTGACGACCGACTCAACGCCATGCAACTCGACGACGTACGTGACTATCTGAATGAGGCCGTCGAGCTTGGCGTCGAGCAGTTCTCTTTCACCGGCGGCGAGCCGTTCGTCATCAAGCGCTTCATCGATATCCTGACGTATGCCAGCCAACTGCGACCCTGTTTCGTGCTGACCAATGCCACGGATCCTCTATTGCGACGCACGCATCAATTGCTGCCCTTGAAGGACAATCCCTACCCCATTCGCTTCCGTGTCAGCCTGGATTACCCCGACGCCGCCCGTCACGACATCGACCGCGGCGAAGGTAGTTTCGCCAAGGCGCTGGAGGGCATCCGCTGGCTTCACGACAACGGTTTCGACGTCTCGATCGCCCGGCAGATGACCACGGACGAGGATAGCGCGCAGGTCGAGGCCGACTTTCGCGAGATCTTCCGCCGCGAAGGCATTTCCGATGACCTTGCTTTCACTGCCTTTCCCGACTTTGGCACCCCGGGGGAGGAAGACGGCTCGCCGGAAATCACCGAAGGGTGCATGGAGAAATACCCCACCGACGAGAGCCGCGCGCATTTCATGTGCAGCTATAGTCGGATGCTGGTGAAGCAGAACGGCCAGGTCCGGGTCTATGCCTGCACGCTGGTCGATGACGACCCCGACTACGGCGCTAGCGGCAGCCTGCGCGAGAGCCTCGATACCCGCGTGATGCTTCGCCATCACCGCTGCTTCAGTTGCTACCGGTTCGGGGCCAGTTGCAGCGCGCCCTGACAGTTATGCGGAGGGGCGCCGTTTGAGGGTCGTACGCCGCTCGTGAAAGGCGATGGCCAGGCCACTGGCTACGATTACGGCGGTGCCGACGTAGACCCACAGGTCCGGTATCTCGTTCCAGAACCACCAGCCCAGCAGCACGGCCCAGACCATGGCGGTGTAATCGAACGGCGCCGCCAGGGCAGCAGGGGCATGGCGAAACGCCAGCGTGATACAGGCCATGGCCCCGACGCCGAAAATGCCCGCCGCCACAAAGCCCCACCAATGCATCGGCCAGGGCGCCTGCCATACCCAGGGCAGCAGCGCTGCCGTGACCAGAAACGGCACCAGCGTCACGTAGAACACCATGGCCCACAGATTTTCGCGCACCCCGTAGCGGCGCGCCGTGATCATCATCAAGGCATAGAACACGGCCGCTCCGACCACGATCAACGCCCCGGGCTGGAACCCCGCCGCGCCGGGACGCACCACGATCAGCACACCAATGAAACCGACCACCGCGGCCGCGAGCGGCAGGGGCTCGACCTTTTCGCCGAGCAGCGGCACCGAGAGCAGCGTCACGAACAGCGGTGCCGCGAAGGCAATCGCGGTGGTCTCGGCCAGGGGCAGCAGGGTCAGGCCGAACACGAAGCAGAGCATGGTCCCGGTGGCGATCAGCCCCCGCATCAAGTGGATGCCGGGGCGGCGAGTGGAGAGCTTGCGCAGACCACCATTGAAGTGGGCAATCAGTGCGATCAGCGGCAGCGAGACCAGGGTGCGGAAGAAGATGATCTGTACCGGCGAATGGACCTCGCCGAGCCACTTGGAAATGGCATCCCCCACCGACAGACAGAAGACGCCCGCACACATCCACAGGATGCCTTGCAATGTTGGCGCCATGAGCCCTTCCCCCTTGTGTCGTCACGTATCCGGTGCTTGCCAGCCTTCTAACATAACCGACCCAACGCAGTGTGGCGATGCGGGCCGCAGCGCATTCCTCGCCCTGGCCTGACGAGACCTCCCGGCAAGAACTTGCCCAGCAGGCAAGTTCTTGCCTGTCAGGGGCAACTTGTTGCCTGGCCCAAATGAGCACCATCATGGCGAAAAACGAACAACCCATTGATTCTTTTAACAAATAAACATGCTGGCATAACAACTGCTCTATACGAGACGTCCCACGGGACATTCACTCACATCGTCACGGAGCAGACTCATGCCGACACCTTGTTACATCAGCATCGAAGGCCAGACCCAGGGCAACATCACCGCCGGTGCCTTCACCCCCGATTCCGTGGGCAACATCTACGTCGAAGGCCATGAAGACGAGATGCTGGTCCAGGAATTCAAGCACGTGGTGACCGTGCCCACCGACCCGCAGTCCGGCCAGCCCTCCGGCCAGCGTGCCCACAAGCCGTTCGTCTTCACCGTGGCGCTGAACAAGGCCGTGCCGCTGATGTACAACGCCCTGGCTTCCGGTGAGATGCTGCCCAACGTGCAACTGAAGTGGTACCGCACCTCCGTCGAAGGCAAGCAGGAGCACTTCTTCAGCACCAGCCTGACCGATGCCACCATCGTCGACATCAACCTGCGCATGCCCCATGCCCAGGATTCCACCAAGTCCGAGTTCACTCAGCTGATGGACGTGTCCTTGGCCTACCGCAAGATCGATTGGGAACACACCGTCGCTGGCACCTCCGGCTCTGACGACTGGCGCGCCCCGCTCGAGTCGTAAGCCGGGCCCGATGTATTGACCCATGGCGGGGAGCCCTCCAATGGCTCGCTCCCATGGCCCTCCGCCATGCGGTCACTCATGGGCAAGACACGTTGACACCAGGGCTTGCTTCAAGCGTTGGCGTCAGCGTGTGTAAGCGATTGCCGATAAACGCTATCAGCGATTCAAGACAGACGCCTGTTGGCCATTGCCATTCGCGCTGCGCTTCGTAAGCTCGCTATTCCTGCGCGCCCCATCGCGCCGTACTGTCCAGGAGGGACCATGGCCCATCAGACCGGACTGCAGTTCACCCTGACCCTTCCCGGACAGGACGTCCTCGATCTGGCCGTCATCGAATTCACCCACCGCGAAGCGCTCTCGTCGCCCTTCGAGCTGGCCATCGAATTCGACAGCCGCGACGGCGATCTCACCCCCGAGACCTTTCTCGATCGCGCCCTGACGCTGACCGTCTGGCAGGACGGCACGGCCCTGCGCCGGGTGAACGGCATCGCCACCGAGTTCAGCCGGGGCGACCGCGGCCATCGGCGTACCTCCTATTCGCTGGTGCTGCGCCCGGCCCTGTGGCGGCTGTCGTTGCGTCACAATTCGCGCATCTTCCAGCACGTCTCGCCGCTGACCATCATCAACACCCTATGCGACGAGCGCGGTATTCGTGACGTGGCCTTCGCCGTGACCCGCGAGCCCGCCGAGCGTGAATACTGCGTGCAGTATCGCGAGACGGACCTGGCCTTCATCGAGCGCCTGGCCGCCGAAGAGGGGCTGTTCTATTTCCATGAGTTCAGTACCCAAGGGGGTGAGAGCGGCGAGGAGAGCAGCGAGGGCGTCCACCGCCTGGTGTTCGCCGACGACCCGCAGATGCTGACCGCCCTGGGCGAGCGCCGCTATCACGGCCGCGCGGGGGGCACGGCGCCAACGCGCCATGTCCGCAGACTCAAGCAGGTGGCCCGGGTCGCCCCGGCCAGCGCCACGCTCAAGGACTACTCGTTCAAGAACCCCGGCTACGCACAACTGCACGAACACGCCGGGACTGACCTTGAAACCCATGCGAAAAGAGACGATTACGAGCACTACGATTATCCCGGCCGCTTCAAGGCCGATGCCTCCGGTCAGCCATTCACGCGTATTCGCCTGGAAGCACTGCGCCGCGACGCCCTGACCTGCCGCGCCGAGAGCGACCTGCCCGAACTCGCCCCGGGGCACCGCTTCACCCTGACCGACCACGACGCCGACAGCCTCAACCGCGACTGGCAGGTAGTCGAGGTGATCCATCACGGTGAACAGCCCCAGGCCCTGGAAGAGGATGGCTTCACTCAGCCAAGCCTTCAGGGCCTGGCAGGTTCAGAAGCCATGACGCGTTATCACAACCAATTGGTGCTCACCCCCGGCGATAGCGCCTGGCGCCCCACACCTAACCCCAAGCCACGCGTCGATGGCCCCCAGGTCGCCTTCGTGGTCGGCCCCGAGGGCGAAGAGATCCACTGCGACGAGCACGGCCGGGTCAAGGTTCAGTTCCCCTGGGATCGCTATGCGGCCCCTGACGACACGGCGAGTGCCTGGATCAGGGTCAGCCAGGGCTGGGCCGGCGGCGGCTACGGCGCGATGGCGATTCCGCGCATCGGCCACGAAGTGATCGTCTCCTTCCTCGAAGGCGACCCCGACCAGCCCCTGATCACCGGGCGCACCTACCACGCCGTCAACACGCCGCCGTACCCGCTGCCCAAACACAAGACGCGCACGGTGATTCGCACCCAGAGCCACAAGGGCGAGGGCTTCAACGAATTGCGTTTCGAGGACAATGCCGGCGACGAGCAAATCTGGGTGCATGCCCAGAAAGACCTGGAACTGCTCACCAACAACGACCGCACCGAAGCAATCGGCAACGACAGCTTTCTCACTGTGCAACGCGATCGCATCAGCGAGGTCGGCGCTGACGACCATCTCACCGTTCACGGCAACCGGCACGAGAAAACCGACGGCAACCAGCACCTGATCGTTCAAGGCACGCTGCACATAAGCGCCGGCCAGGCCTGGCTGACCGAAAGCGGCCGCGAACTGCACATCAAGGCGGGCCACAAGGTGGTACTCGAAGCCGGTAGCGAACTGACGCTGAACGCCGGGGGCAGCTTCCTCAAGCTCGATGGTGGCGGCGTGACCATCGTCGGGCCCACGGTGAAGCTCAACGCCGGCGGCAGTCCCGGCTCGGGCAGTGGCCAGGCGGCTGAAAACCCGCTGCTGCCGGGCCGGGCCGTGGCGGATGGCCATGATCGGGTTGAAGGTTTCGCTCAAGAGCCCGTGCTTACAACACGCCTCAGAATCCCAGAGATCTGCGAAGAGTGCTGGCAAAAAGCTATTGCTGAGGGCCAATACGCCATTCCGGAGAACAACGCATGACCGGCAGCTGGGTGCCCGAAGCATGGGGTGAGGCCGTACCTGTTAGCGGTATACGCCGTTATGCTCTAATCGAAATGGCCGCTCTCCCACCCGCGACACGTAACGCACTTTTTGGATCGTTCGATGGTGACAGTCAGTACTGGCCCTTAATCGATGACGACAGACAACTTCACCTTAAGCGTGAAGGCCCATGGCTGCTACTGGTCAATGACCAACGTCTCAGGGAATGGCAAAACCTCGAACCACTTTCCTGTGCACTCCATGCCTGGATCGAGAGCGGACTCGAAGGAGAACAACTTGCCTCCCAGCTGGCCCCTGCCATGGTCATTGAAAACCAAGAGGGCAAGCGTTCCCTATTACGCTTCTATATCCCTGAATTGATCGAACGGCTACACGCCGAGGCCCCTGAAGAATGTCGTGATTCACTGTTCGGTGGGATTCAGCGCTGGTGGTATCGAGGCCCCAATGAATGGATGCCTCTCGCAGGTGTGTATAACCATAAGCACCTTAGTACCTGGAAGCTGAAGGTAAGCAATGACTTATGGGCAGCGCTGCACGGTGATATGGAAGTCATGAACCTGACGGCTGAATTGATTGAGAGCGCGCCTGACCTTTTCCATGACGTTTGTAGTTGCGAGCGCCCTCGCCTTGTATCCAAGGCTTTAAAGAATGCCGAGGAACAAGGACTAACTCGTGTTTCTGATCGGCGCACCTTTGCCTACCTTCAGCTGAGTCAAGGCGAAGATACCTGGGCTTCAAAAAATATGCAGGCTCTGCTAAAGCAAGCCTCCCACAGCGAAACGCCTCTCATCGACCTGCTGGAAGAAGCATACGGAGAACGAAACTAATGATTGTCAACTGGGCTTTGAATCGTTTCTTCCGCCTGGTCCCGACTTGGCTGCAAGTCTCGGCATTCGGGATTATCGCTGTCATTCTAGCTTGGCAATATATCTTCCCTTCATCAGTAAGTGGAAGCCTGGCCGGATACAACCACACTGATCGACCCATTTTCAGTTACTGGGTGAATGATAACTGGGGTGGTAATGGCGGAACGACCTGTTGCTGGACATTCAAAGGAGATAAAGCCGAGGTTAATTGGATACTTAGCATGACCGAGGAACAAAAGCGGGCAGGCATAGTGTCCGAACGGCACAGTGTAACGCTGCCCATGCCTAAGCATGCCCCTGGCGATCAATATCTCCACGTACACTTCCTTCCTGGAAATAAAGTTGATCTTCTTTGGAGCTCAGAGATCCGATCTCCGAAACTAGACAGGTACCGTGAGGAGTTTGGAAATTGATCAACCAACACCAACTTTCAACTATACAAGCTTTGAATGCACGCGCTGATAATGAACACGCCCAAGGAACAGATTGCCAAAAAAAACTTGAGATCAGCTTTTTTTTCGATGGCACAGGAAGAAACCTTGAAAAAGATCAAGCGCAGGGCAAGGTTAGCAATATAGGAAGAATCTTTTTAGCTCACCCATGGCGGAGGGATGACAAACTGAGCAATGCTTTCAGAAAACACTATTATTCCGGACTTGGCACCCCTTTCGAAGCAAGCTTTTCTGAAAATCTTCTGGGCGCAGCCCACCGCATCCCCAGCGAAGCGGAAGCCACCCGAGACGGTCAATTTCGGGATAGCATGACCGAAGCAGCCAAAAATGCCGCTTCAGGAAACCACAATGGCCGCTGGTGGGAAGTTCTCGGTAATTCATTCAGGAAAGAAATTACCCGACCCTGGAATTGGGCCAAGCAGGCAGGAAATTCGGCGGTTCGCACAGGGGTCGAGGCGATCTCTCCCATCCGCGATAACACCATAGCAGCCAACCTGCTGATGAGCGGTTCTCATACGCGCCAATCCGCAGCAATACGTGATTTTCAGAAAAGCGTGAGTGACGCACTGCAGAGCAGTCAGCTGCCTCTTTCACAGATTAGAGTGTCCGTTTTTGGCTTCGACTTCGGTGCAGCCATGGCCAAGGCCTTTGTGCGCGAATTGCTGGATGAGATTTGCGAGAGTGGGGCAAATGTCTATCGCTATGAGGGCGTAGAGGTCAAAGTCGTCTTTGTCGGGCTATTCGACTGCGTAGATCGTACCCATCCCGAGATGGGGCCGCTTGACTGGTTTCATCCGCTCACGCCAGTACTCGATGATGGGGGCGCCTTGCATCCGGCGTGCCAGCGTGTTCTACATTTGATCGCAGCTCACGAACGGCGCTTTTACCGCCGGTGCCGTCCCTTGGGTGGGCAGAACGCCAATTGGCGCGAAGAGCTCTGCCCCGGCATTAGCGAGGACATCGGCGGAGGTCTGGTTTCCGATGAACAAAAGAGTAGTGCCGAGTTGTCGCGCGCCGCGCTTCACCGTATGTACCGCCAGGCAACACGAGCAGGGGTTCCATTTCCTTCGCTAGATTTCTTGCATAGAAAAGATGTCATGACGGCGCAGTTGTTCGAGCTGAACGACAGCATCGAAGGCTACTCACTGATGGCTATGGCGAACCATTACCAGCAACAAACCTCAAGCCACCGAAGACCAATAGCGGAGAACTTTCGCTTCCATACGCTGATCTACTTGGCTTGGCTGGCTCAGCGATATCGCGATTATCGTGAAACATTAAGCATACTCGAAAGTCGCGAGGATGCACTGTCCAACCGCTACTACAACCTAACATTGGGTGTCGTGACTGCCTCACTCACCGAGAGTCGCGAGCAGTGGGAACTGGAAGAAGCAGAGCGAGCCGACATCGACGCGGGGCTCGCCGACTTGAAAGCAACATGGGGATGGCTCGAACAGGTCGATGACGAAGCCCAGGATATTCGCAGACGCTTTGCTTCAAGCGATGCCGCCACGCGGCAGCATGCACGCGCAGTGTTACGGGATCATCTTACTTTGGCCCAAAGCTGGCACCAATGGACCCGGGAACAAGCGCCTCCTGCCTTGCCTGAGCCAATCGACCTGCTTTTTTCTCACGGCTTGCATGACAAACAACCCGAAGAGATGAGTTATCGAAATCGACAAAACAGCCAGCTCACCGGTGGGTACCGATTCATGACGTGGCGGGGAGTCGATCAGCCAAGCGCTACCAGCGACGAGAGCCAGTCATCCGCTTCCTCAAGTAGTACGCATGAGACAGAGCGAGTTGTATGAGGAGCCTGCCGGAAAGCGCCAGGGAACTCCCTTGCCGCAGAACGTTTCCCCGGGCATGTTCACGCTGGAAGCTACCGAGCACTGGCGCGCAGGTTGGTGGAGCAGTGAGCAGAGGGAAGCGCTTCTGACGGAGCAGGACTTCGAACTGGATATCGGCGGCCGCCATCGGCACGAGCGCCCCGTCTACCGCAAGATCTATCACACCACTGCTGAAGACGACACCCTGGTCAGCCTCTCGGGGACACTTCACTATCGCCCGTTCCCGGACCTGACGCTGTCCCCCATCGAACTCGAGGTCGGCTGAGCCATGCAAAGCATCAAAACCTACTTCGCCAATCTTTCCCAACAGTTGGGCCTTGCCGACGAACTGATCGTTCTGTCACCCAAACGTCGGGCCGCCAAGCAGCCCATGCAACTGGGCGAAGTGCAGGAGCAAACCGAGCACTACCTGGACCTTTCCAGCGGCGCCGAAGAAGGCAAGGGTATTTTTACCGGGCTTTGGGGGTTGCTCGCATTTTACGGACTGCTGCTTATGTCACCCGTCATTTTTCAGGACTGGGGGGGAGCAGTCTATGTCTTCAAAGCCACCGCCATCATGTCCTGCATAACCAGCTTAGTTTTTCTTCTTGAGGTTTTCTGGCCCGCCTCGTCTCCCATTCGCTTTAACCGCCGCACCCGGGAGATTTATTTCCAGGACAAGGACAAACTCTACCATACCCCCTGGGATGAGGCGGTATCCTGGATGCAGGAAAGCCGCAGCGTGACCCAATATACCGGTGCCATGACCGAAACTCCGCTGGAACTGTTGCTGCAACGCTATGACCACCCCGATGAGGTCATTGCCCTGCGGCTCAACCTGCCCATGGGGCGCACAGCAGAAATCCAGGGCATGTTATGGGAATACCTGCGCTGTTATATGGAGAAAGGACCTTGGTTCGATGAGCAAGGCAAGCCTCAAATTACTTCTAACCGGGAAGCGGTCCTGGCCAAGTATCGGGAAAAACAAAAACAAGCCAAAATTGATACCGAGCATTACCGAGAATTGGTTCGGCTTGGCATCATGTCACTTGGGCGAATGCGTGCCACTGTGGCATATGATGCATTCATGTTGCCCGCAACTTTCCTCCGCGATATTACTGCTAAATATGCCCGCCTGCGTGCCGCCAGGAATCAGTGGGACCCGCTAGTGAAAGAACGCTGCCGCCCCGACGGGCCGACAACTCGTCTTTACGATCTGGAACTGGCCAGAGGACTGCATCAGGCGGTCGCTTCTGTATAGACCACCCCTTGCAGCACGACTGGGCAAGGCAAATAAAAGATATCGTAACAGGGGTAAACGTATGAGGTGCCGTCAACAGCTCGGTGTAAGAGAGGAAAAACTGCGGTTTCAGCGTCTTCTTTAGGAAAAAATAATGACAGGAAGGACGCATGCGAGCCTCGCCTTTTCCAAGCCAAGGGCAGGCTAGGCCGCATGCGCTTTTTCCTATATATGATGATCTTAACTTTTTTACCTGTATTGCTACTTTTGATAGCGATGTTGACAGGCATTATATTCCAGAGTGACTATATCACTTCCGTCCTTGTACTCATCGCCATACTCCTAGGAATTCCAGTTACGGCCATGATGGCGGTTCTCAGCATTCGCCGCTTAAACGATTTTAATACCACTGGATGGTGGGTATTGACCTCATTCCTGCCCGTTGCAGGGGTCTTGCTGGCCCTGGCTTTATTTTTTATTCCTGGCACGCCAGGAACTAATCGCTATGGGATCTCGCCAGATCCAGAAAGAAATATAATAAAGCTCTTGTGTATGCTCGCGGCCTCTTTCTTGCTAGTAGCTTTATTATTTTGGTTGTGAGCGATTCTCTTATAGCCCGGCTAGCAAAGGTAAGCAGGCTTCTCAACCAAGACGAAGGTGGCACAAGAACATCCGCTTACCAAGCCTCATCCGTACGCTGCACTAGAGAGAATAGACACATGTCGAGGGGCCAGGATGCTTGGCGCTATAACACGAGACGCATCGCTGAAATCGACGAGGGCAAGCCCCCGCCGAACGAGCTGATTTAGCGCACCACCAGGCAGTCCATGCCCTGCTGCTGCAAGCGGTCACAGGCGGTGCGGGCCTGGGTTTCTTCCAGGTCGACCAGGCGCGCGCGATAGACCTGACGCTCCGGGGATTCAGTGATCGCGACCCGGGTGGGAAGCTGGTTCTGCTCAAGGTAGTCGGCCGCCCGCGTCGCGAAGACCTGGGCCTGGCTGGCGTCGTGGAAAGCGCCAATTTGCACTGACCAGTCGCCACCCATCTCTTCCTGACCAAAGCCGTTCATCAGTGCCAGGATTGGATCCTCGGCGGAAGACGGCATCGCATCGCTCATGACATCGCTTTCGACACTGGACGTGTCGGCAGGTGCCAATGACGCGGTCATGGTGGTAACCGTCGGCGTGGTATCAGGCACTGGCATCTGCTTGGCGAAGTCGGCGATGCGATCATACTCGGCCACTGGCGCGGGGGGCATGGCGTGGATCCGCTCGACATTGCCGGAAATATCAGCCTTGGCGACCCAGTCGCTATTGTTGAGCAGCGAGGCACGCACGAAACCGCGGTCGAGCAAATCGACCATGTGGGCATCTCGTGATTGAGCAGTGAAGCCCCCCATGACCACGGCGACGATGCGCCGCCCGTTGCGGATGGCCGAGGTCGCCACGTTAAACCCCGAAGCACGGATGTATCCCGTCTTGAGACCGTCGGCCCCAGCGTAGTTGGTCAGCAGGCGATTGTGCCCGTTGTGCGTCGTGCCACGGTAAGTGAAGCGCGTTTCAGAGAAGCGATGATAATGCTGGGGAAAATCATTCATCAGACGCATCGACAGCGTCGCCAGGTCACGTGCCGTCGATACCTGGCTGGGGTCGGGCAGGCCGGAAGGATTATTGAAGTGGGTCGACATCATGCCCATGGTGCGGGCCTTGTCATTCATCATGCGGGCAAAGCCCTGCTCGGTACCGCCCAATGCTTCGGCGACGACCACGGCCACATCATTGGCCGAACGGATGATCAGGGCGGGGATCGCTTCACGGGGTGTGATGGTACTGCCGGCTCGCAGCCATAATTTCGAGGCGGGCTTGGACGCCGCGTACGACGACACCGGCATCGGCTGGTCGAGCGCAATGCGGCCCTCTTCGATGGCCTCGAACAGTAGATAGAGCGTCATCATCTTGGTCAGTGACGCCGGATAGCGAGTTGCATCGGCATTTTCGCCATGCAGCACTTCGCCACTGGCGGCATCGACCACGATCGATGCATAACGCGGATTGGCACTGACCGAAGTAGCCAATACCATGAGCATCACGAACCACATGCCCAACACCGTCAAGTGCCGGACGTCCCCACGAATCCCGGGCATCATTATTATATCCCCCACTTCCCCTGCGTTGCGCGTATTGCCTACCCTTGTATAGTGGAGTATGCCCATGAACGAGGCGCTGTCCAACCACTTCATTGGCTCGATCACGGCTTGAAAACGAGGCTATTTACGCAACGCAACATGATGTCTCGATGTACGATCGATTTTTGAACACCGTTCACCGACAAGGAAACTCCATGACGTATCGCCCCCGCCTGATCTGCCTGGCCGGCAGCGCACGCCGCGACTCGCTCAACAAGCGGCTTGCCAAGGCCGCCACTGAGGCCGCTCAGCGCCATGATGCCGACGTGAGCTTCATTGACCTGGCGGACTTTTCCATGCCGCTATACGACGGTGATCTTGAAGCCGACGGTGGCCTGCCGGACGCAGCCAAGCGCCTCAAGGCGCTCTTCCGCGAGAGCGATGGCTTCCTGATCGCCGCGCCCGAGTACAACAGTAGCTTGACGCCGCTTCTCAAGAACGCGCTGGATTGGATTTCGCGCAGTGAAACGCCCGACGAGCCCCGCCTGGTCGCCTTCCGGGGCAAGGTCGCAGCGCTGTGTGCCGCCTCGGCTGGCGCCACGGGCGGACGGCGCGGCCTGGTGGTGTTGCGCATGATGCTGGGCAACATAGGGGTGCACGTTCTTCCCGATCAGGTCACCCTGCCGCAGGCCGGCAAGGCGTTCGATGGTGAGGATCGGTTGGTCGACGAGAGCACTGCCCAATCACTGGAGGCCCTGACTGCAGAGTGGGTTCGTGTAAGCCGAGCCCTGGCCAGTGAATAACCTAATCCTATCGTATCAATTACTTCAATTATCTATAGCAATGAGAAAGAGTATCTTAGGGTAGGGAGGGAAAATCGCAGGAGACCCTTTCATGATCAAGACTGCCACCTTCGCCGTCGTCCATTTCAGCGTGGCCTTCACGGTGACCTATCTGGTGACAGGCAGTTGGGTACTGGGTGGCTTGATCGCCATGCTCGAGCCAGCAGTGAACACGGTCGCCTACTTCTTTCACGAGAAGGCCTGGGAATGTTATGCCAAGCGTCGCGCCTCGCTCTCGTCACCGTGAGGACGGCACGACCTCGAGGCTAACGGTGTAACGATAGTCCCGGTCCTCGCAGCGCAAGATCCCGCGGCAGGCAAAGGGATCGTCGACTTCCAGATACCAGGTCCCTGCCGTGAGTTCCCGCTCGATCCTGAAATTGCTCATCCTTCCGCTATGCCAATCCTGCGCCACTACCTGACCCTGAGCATCCTTCAGCTGTCCGTTGGGCCGAATGTAACCGTAGCCAGGAAACGTCTGGCTTTCGAGAACGACCTCGGCGGGCTCATCCAACGAGAACCGGAACGCATAGCGTCCCGGCATCAGAATTTCGTGCTCCTCACCCGGGGACAGCTCGATGGCCCACTTGGGCGGGCCATCGGATGAGGTCGTTGCGCAGCCTGACAGCGCCAGACTGATCGAAGCAATGATGAACCAGGCTGCACGCATATTGTCTCCAGACATCGGTGGGTTGTCAGAAACTCTGCCACTCTGCTTCTCGAGAAGCCAGCATTGCCTTACCGGGCGCCACAGCTGCAGGGAGCGTACCCAGGGGTGACGCGCTCGGCCCACCCATGCCCACGTCACGACGTTGGCGCTCGCCCAACTGGAATACTTCCATCGCCTCGAGCAATTGGCGGGCCCGCTGGCGCAGGTTCTCGGCGGCAGAGGCACTCTGCACCACTAGCGTCGAGTTCTGTTGAGTGACCTGATCCATCTGGGTCACCGCCTCCCCGACCTGCGCCACCCCAATACTTTGCTCTGCACTGGCATGGCTGATATCGCCGACCAACTGTGTAACGCGCTCGATCGCGACCACGATTTCCTCGGTAGTATGCCCGGCCTGGGCGACCAGTTGGTTGCCTTTCTCGACACGCTCCAGGTTACCGCTGATCAAGGAATTGATCTCCCCTGCTGCCTCGGCACTTCGCTGGGCCAGATTGCGCACTTCGCTGGCCACCACTGCAAACCCACGGCCATGCTCGCCTGCACGGGCCGCTTCGACCGAGGCATTGAGCGCCAGGATATTGGTCTGGAAGGCGATGTCGTCAATCATGGTGATGATCGCGGCGATCTCCTTGGAGCGATTGTCCAAGTCCTGCATGGTTACCACGACCTCGCCCATGAGGGTGCCTCCCTTCCGGGCGATACCGGTCGCCTTGGCCGCCTCGTCACTGGCCAGTTTCGCATTGTCGGCATTCTGGCGAACCGTGCTGCCCAGTTCTTCCATTGCCGAGGCCGTTTCAGCCAGGGCACTGGCCTGCTGCTCGGTCCGTGAAGCCAGGTCACCATTTCCCGCGGCAATCTGCTCACTGTTGCTGGCTACTGAATCGGCCGTGTCACGGACACGCGACACCGTCATCTGCAGCTGTTCCGCCATCGCCCCCATACTCGCCATGATGCTGTAACGGTCGCCGCGGCGTAGGCGCCCTTTCACACCAAGCTCACCGCGCCCCACGGCTTCCGCGAAAGCCTTGACCTCGGCGGGCTCGGCACCCAATTCACGCAGCAGTAATCGCGTCAGCAGCAAGGCAACCAAGGCGCCGATGACTGCGGCCGCCGTGCAGAGCGCCAGCATGAATATCTGGAAACCACTGGCGATATCCCGGGCAGCGGCAGTTTCGGCCTCGTTGAGGCGTTCCTGTAAATCGATGAAGACATTGATGGATGCCAGCCAAGCACTGAAGGCAGGGGCCGCCTGGTCCAGCAGCAGGCGTCGTGCCGCATCGACGTCCCCTGCCAGACGCAGGTCGATCACCTGGCTCAAGAGGGGCAAGGTGCGCTGCTCGATCGCAGCGATCTCGGCCAGGGCACTACGCTCTTCCGCCAGGTTCTCGCTGCCGGGCCCGAACATCTCACCCATGCCGATTGCGGCCTGTCGATAGTTCTCGGCGAGACGCTCGATATCGTCCAGAACGACTTCCAGTGCTGCCGAGTCCTCGACCAGGGTCACGTCGCGCAGGGCGATGGCCCGGTCATGGACACTGCCACGGAAGTCGATGGCGTGACGCTGCTTGACGCTATTGATGTCATTGATGGTCGTCAGCCCCTCGTCGATGCCGTTGACCTGTCGAATTCCCATGGCGGTAAGAATCACCATGAGCAGTATTACGGTGGAAAAGCCGGCCAGTAGGCGAGCGCGGATACTCATTCCCGATAGGAATCTGGTGAAAGCGTTGTTCATGCCTGCGTCCCTTGTCGATGCGATTGTTGTCTGCGGCCATCTCGTCAAGCCAGGCCATGAACAAACCTTAACTCTTTGTATGGTTTATGTACAAGTATTTCGCATTTCTTGTACAAGCACACCAAGGGCCAAGGATCGCGCTTCTTGCCCATGACATGGCTGGGCAAGCACCAAGTTTGATTAGGTGGCCAGAATATTTGTACAAGTATTGGCTGACACAGACTGACCAGGTCGTTACGCTAGGCTGATCCAATATAGGAACTCGCCATGCCACGCCTCAGCCTCCTCGCGGTCTGCCTATTGCTCACCCTGGCTACAGCTTTGCCAGCCTCGGCACGCATGTACGATGAAAAGGCCGTGGAAAACCTCGGAAGTTGGCGCTCGATGATTCTCGTGCGCGGCGAAACCCGTCTCTTTCGGGCCGTCAACGAGGCCGACAATCCTGATGCCGCACTGTCTGTCGTCTTCGTGCCCGGACACTGCCGGCCACAGCTGGAGTTGCGTGTGGAAATGCACGACGAGGTCGATGAAACCGAGACGCTACCGGCGGATCCAGCTGCGTTCCGGGTGGATCATGCGCCGCTTCATGACGCAACGGTCACGCTCACTCGCGAACCCGGCGATAGCGGTGCGTATGCCCGGTTCCAATTCCTGGAGAGCTATCGCCTCGTTCATGAACTGGGACTTGGAGAGATCCTGCGCGTGAAGATGGGCGGAAACCCACCGTGGTATCTGGTGTTCAGTCTGGCGGGGGCATCGGCATCGATCGAGCGGGCGGCACGGCTATGCCATCACACCCTGAGCGAGGGCGCGAACGCGCTTGAGGAAGGCACGGAATTCGAAGGGGCGAAAGAATGAACTCAGGGCGCCATTAACTTCAGGCGCCCCGGGGATCACTTCGTCTTGAACAACTGTTCGTCGCGGTTCTTGAACGCCTTGAACTCCAGCGCATTGCCGGACGGATCGTAGAAGAACATCGTGGCCTGCTCGCCCGGCTCACCCTTGAAGCGAATGTAGGGTTCGATCTCGAACTTGACGCCACTGGTCCGCAGCTTGTCGGCCAGCGCTTCCCATGCAGGCATGTCGAGGACCACCCCGAAATGCGGCACCGGCACGCCGTGGCCGTCGACCGGATTCTTGTGGCTAGCCACCCCGGTCTCCTTGAGCGCCGGGTTCAGGTGGCAGACGAATTGATGGCCATACAGATTGAAGTCGACCCACTGCTCCGAGGAGCGGCCTTCGGGGCAGCCCAGGAACTCGCCGTAGAATTGTCTCGCCTCGGCCAGATCGTGGACCTGCACGGCCAGGTGGAAGGGGTCCGATACGCTCATGCCATTCTCCTCAGTGATATTTGTTAGGGGCAACCTGCAAGATATCACCACGCCGACCGATCGTCCCCCCTTGCGGCCGAGCTAGGCCGCCTTCGCCGCGGTGTCGAGCCTGACTCCTGCCGCTGAGTTAATGCTTTGCCTGACTCATATCTGCTGCCGCCACCGGCTCTCGATGGTCTCGGGTTCGGTCGGCCCGTAAAGGGCACTTGCCTGGCCTCGGTAACTCGCCCAGAGTTGGTCGCCATAGTCGAAATGCCACCACTCGCTGGGCAGGTTGGTGAAGCCCTGGGCGGTCATGGCGTGATAGAGCACACGGCGATAGTCACGAGCGAGTCGCTGGCGCTCATCGAGGGTTACGAGGCCTTCGAGATAGCTGCTATGCGAGGCGAGCGTGGCCTCGTCGAATTGCGAGCCCATATCGAGCATCAAGCCGTCCTCATCGCAGAGCGTCACATCGACAGCCCCGCCGGTCAGGTGCGGGCTGGGTGCCTCGGGATCGCGGCTGGGGAGCGCCACGAACTCCCGGGTACGCTCGATAAGAGCCTCCTCGTCCAGCTCGGGGTCTTGCGCCTTGATGATTTCATACAGCGTATCGTACAGGTATTGCTGCACGCGCCAGGGGCGCCAGCCATCGAGCACCACCAGCCCCATGCCGGGCGGCAGGGCGCGGGCCGCCGCCAACAAGCGACGATAGACGCCTTCACGCACATAGCATTCCGGTACTGCGCCGGGAATGCCCTGCTTGGCGTAGGCCGGAAAGACCCGGACCAGCGAAGGAGCAAGACTCATGGGGACGATCGGCTCGTTATGACCCTCAATGGGCAGGCGGCTGACCATTTCCCAGTCCGGCTCGGCCAGGCTCGGGATGGAAGGAAACCAATCAAGATCACGGGAAGGGATTGAGGAATTCGCCATCATTATTCATCCAAGCAGGGTCGGCAGCCAAAGCGTCAGGGAAGGAAAAAGAATCAACAGGATCAGGACAAAAACGGCGATGAGAACAAATGGCCAAATCGTCTTGAATAGCTCCACGATTTCCAGGCGGCTCACAGCGGCAGCCACGAACACGCAGGCGCCCATCGGTGGAGTTATTAATGCAATGGTGATGTTCAGGGTAATGATGATGCCCAGGTGGACCGGATCAATACCAGCCAACATCGCTACAGGGGCGAGGATCGGGGTCAATAGCATCAACGCCGAGACCTCTTCCATGAACATGCCTGTAACGAAGGTAATCGCGCTTAGCATCAGCAAAATTACAATCGGGCTGTCGATGTAGGGGGACAACAACTCGACAAACTGGGCGGGAACCTGCTCATAAGACAGCAACCAGCTGATCGTGGCCGAGGCTGCCATGATCAAAAAGATCGCTGAAGACAGGCGTGCCGTATCGGCAATGGCTCGCCAAATGTCTGAGATTTGCAGGTTGCCGAGAACGAAGCCACATAATGCAACATACAGCACCGTCAAGGCACCCGATTCTGTCGGCGTGACGAACCCCATTACGATCCCGGCAACGATAATAAACGGCGCTACCAAGGCCGGTAGAGCTGCCACTGCGGCCTTGGCCAGGTCACCCAGGGCCGGCCAGCAGCCGTTCTTTGGCAGTCCCTTGCGCCAGGCATAAAAAGCATTCATTGCCATGAATGCCGTACCTAGGACCAAGCCTGGAACGACACCGGCCAGGAACAGGTCACCCACCGACGTATTGGTCAGCGAGGCATAGAGGATCATAAAGATGCTGGGAGGAATGATCGGGCCTATCAATGAGCTACCCGCGGTGAGTCCGGCCGCGAATGCCGTGGAATAACCCTCCTTCCGCATAGAGGGGACCAGCAGCGAGCCTAGCGCCGACGTATCTGCAACGGCAGAGCCATTGACCCCGGCAAAGAATACACTCGAGACCACATTGACATGTCCCATCCCACCCCGCAGATGCCCGACCAGCAGGCGAGCCAGCCCCATCAGGCGCTCTGTCAGGCTGCTCACGTTCATCAGGTTGCCAGCCAGAATGAACAGCGGAATCGCCATCAATGAAAAAGCATTGATCCCGCCAAAGAACTGCTGCGGCATCATGCGTGGGATCATTGAGGGATCCACGAACAGGAAACCCACCAGGGCGGTCGTGAGCAGGGCAAGAAAGAGCGGCAGACCCAGCAGGACATGCACCAGGAAGACACCTAGCATGACAAGAGTCATACGGCCTCCTCCGTCTGCG
The DNA here is from genome assembly GCF_000759345.1 of Litchfieldella xinjiangensis. Classification (GTDB taxonomy): domain Bacteria; phylum Pseudomonadota; class Gammaproteobacteria; order Pseudomonadales; family Halomonadaceae; genus Litchfieldella_A; species Litchfieldella_A xinjiangensis. Next base: position 425,471 of record NZ_JPZL01000003.1, on the reverse strand, counting down.
TAGGCAACGGTGCAGGGCCATACCAGAGTACATGCCAGGACAGTAGCGCGAAGCCCACCGGCAGCGACATCATGGGAATGGTACGACTGATCCCTAGCCCCGAACTGGTGAACATGGCCACCGACTGGGCGTAGTTGTAACTGATGACTGTGCCAGCCACAGCCAGACCCAGCGTCAACAACCATTGATATATGTTGAGCACACGGCAGAGCGTGGCCGGCAGTAGGCGCTCGATCAACGCTACGCGCATGTGTCCACCTTCAACCCAGACTGCGCCGGCCGCCAGCAGGACGCTACCAATGATCAGGTAGCGGGCCAGCTCATCGGTCCAGATTGGCGCACCACCCACCAAGTAGCGCATGAATACGCCATAAAGAATGACGGCCAGGTCAATGAACAGCAAAACGCTGGCAATGGACAGCGACAGTGGCCGACTGACAACCAGCACTCGTGAACGAAACGAAGTCATGACACACTCTGAATTACGAAAGTGGAAGACAGGGCGCCACCGCCCTGCCCGGATACGTTTCGCGAATACTGCTTATTGCATCAGATGGGTCATGCCTGCGTCTTCCAGCGCCATATCGATCCAGCGCTGCTCGATGCCTTGCTGCTCCAACCACTCCAGATAGGCTGGCTGGCCTTGCTCGCGGAAGGCCTCTAGGTCCTTCTGGGAGGGACGAATGACTTCCATCCCCTGCTCCTCGAGGTAGGCAATGCGTTCGTCGACCTTCGCTTCATTGTGTTCCCGGGCCATGGCGTTGGCCTCGGCAACAGCGTCCAGGAACGCTTGGCGTGTCTGTTCATCCCAACTTGCGAGCATCTCGCCGTTGCCAACCAGGAACTGGTCCGAATACTGGATATTGGCAAGTGTCAGGTAATCCTGAACTTCGTAGAGGCTCCCCAGGATGATGTACATGGGAGGGTTCATCTGGCCATCGGCTACACCCGTCCGCAGTGCCATATAGACCTCCGTCCAAGGAATCGGCGTACCTGAGGCCCCGAACGCTTCATAGAGAGCGACCTGGCTGGGGTCCATCGCCCGGAAGCGCAGTCCTTCGAAGTCCGTGGGCGAATGGATAGGCCGCTCGTCATTGGTGAACGCCAGGAAGCCGCCCTCCTCGACGACAGCCAGCAGCTCGGCCCCGGTGCGTTCACGCAGCGCATTCTCCACTTCGCTCCAGTACTGGCCTTCGTCAAAGAAGGTGCGTGCAGCATCGAAGTCCTCAAACAGGAACGGAATCGCGCTGACGTAGACTTCGGGCATCAAAGGTGAAATACCGGCAAATGAGGCGATATTCAGGCTAGGTGTACTGATGACCTGCTCCATGCGTGCGTCTTCTTCACCCAGCATGCTGTTGGGATACAGCTTTAGCTGAATCTCCCCGTCGGTCTTGTCCTCGACGAGCTCCTTGAGGTTGGTTGCAAAGACATGCACTGCATTCTTGTCGGGATCAGGTGCACCATTATAGCTCAAGTTTACGGTTGTTTCGGCATAGGCGAAACCTCCCAACATGGCCATACCCAACACACCGGAAGAGGCCAGGAATTTCAGCGGAAAACGGGAAGTAAATGACATGATTGTCTCCTTGTTGTTGTTACGAGTCGCTGCTGTACAGCGATGTGATCGTGCGGTGAAACTGCAGGCTATTCATTGTCGTGTTGACAATGCAACCACCGCAGCGTTGCCTCAAACACAACGCTTAGTTCATCAAACGAGGTGCATCCGCGTTAAAGAAGCGCAATCCTCGTTGCAGGTGATCCACGCAGGCCTGAGCAGCCACCGTCAGTTCACGGCCCGTTCGACTAACAATCTGTGCTCGAGCCCCGTTCAATGCAGGATGTGCCATAGGCAGCACATGGATGTCACCGCTACGCACTTCCTTCATGACGGTTAATTCCGGCATGAATGTTATGCCAATGCCTGAACGCACGAAATTCTTGAGCACAGAGACGGAATTCGTGCGTAGTCGAGCGTGTAAATGAACTCGCTCTTGCTGTTCTACCAAGGCGACCATTTGGCGCATGCCGAAGCAGTTATCCATCAACCCCAGGGGCCACTCGGTCAAGTCACGTAACGTCAGTGGCTTTTCTTTGCTAGCAAGCGGATGGCCCGCCGGCACGATCAGGTCGAGTGGTTGGAGAGTCTCTACATGGCAGTGCAGTTGAGGATCTACTGGCGGGGCGTAAAGCAGCGCGATATCTACTTCCAAGTCCTTGACCAGCGACATTGCTTCATTGACACCGGCCATGCGTACCTCCAGCTCTATGCCGGAGAATGCAGTAAGAAAAGTTTGCAGAGGCGCCGAAACCAGGTCGGCTATAAAGCCCTCCCCAACGGCTATCCGCACTTCGCCGCGACGCAACTCTTGTAATGCAGTGAGCCTGGAAAGTACGGCCTCATCAGCGGCACGCTGGGAATGGTAATGCTCAACGAGTAGCTTGCCAGCCTGTGTGGCGTGCATTCCGCTTCCGTGCCTCTCGCATAAAGCGACCCCCAGGCTTTCCTCAAGCGCTTTGATTTGGCGGCTTAATGCTGAAGCATCTACATCGAGATAGGATGCGGCACGGCGTAATGAGCCGCGGCGAATGACTTCATTAAGGTAAGCCAAGGCTCGCTGATTAAGCATGACTCAACGACTCCCAGCGAGGTGCGTCGAGATGGGGGATGGGCGTCTTGGCGTACTGTGCAGTCAACATTCGCAATGGCTTCCTAGTGTAACGAAGGTCATCCGATCATCGCATACCCCTGCCCGCCTAGCCGAGACGCCACGCAGGCCAAGCAAGTCGCGTCTATGGTTGAGGGCAAGGAAGACGAAAATCCACGCGATCAAGGAGGATGGCATGAATCGTTACCTGGCCGGAGCACTCGGTGGATTGCTCGCCACCGTACCCATGACGTTGACCATGGAAGCGCTTTACCGGCGACTTCCCCGGGAGACGGCTTATCCGCTACCGCCGCGCGAGATCACCGAGGACATGCTTCACAAGGTGGGGCAGGACCGGGGCTTTGACGATAGGCAGCTCACCGCATTGAGCCTGTTTAGCCACTTTGGCTATGGCGCCGTGGCCGGAGCGCTCTACCCCCTGACTCGCCAACAGGTCGAGCACCCCGTGATTTACGGTAGCGGTTACGGCGTGGCGGTGTGGGCGGCAAGTTACTTCGGCTGGATACCGGCGTTGCGCATCCTCGCTCCACCTACCCAACACCCCGCCCAGCGCCGCCGACTCATGATCGCGGCCCACCTGGTGTGGGGCGCCGGCACCGTCTGGTTGGGCGAACGGCTCGCGCGGGAGCGCTCCCGTCCACCGAACGCGAGATCGTCGCTTGCTGCCCCCGGTGACCTCTCCTAGGGTGAAGTCACTCACTTCCCATTCGTTTCGCCTGGGGCGCGGCCGTTCTCGAGCCGCTACAGTGCATGATGCGCTGATGGCCCCGATGAGGAGTCGGCATGAAGGATTATTCCGAGCATTCCCCCGACGCGACCGTGCCCGTTCACCTGACGCTCAATGGTGAGCCGGTCAGCGTCGATGTCACCCCCAACGCCATATTGCTCGATGTATTGCGTGAGCAGCTGCAGCTCGGGGGCACCAAGAAAGGCTGCGACCATGGTCAATGCGGCGCCTGCACCGTGCACGTCGACGGCATTGCCATGAACAGTTGCCTGCGCCTGGCAGTGATGTGCGAAGGGCAGGAAGTCACGACCATCGAGGGCTTGGCCGAGGCCGACGGCCGCTTGCACCCGGTGCAGCAGGCCTTCCTCGAACGTGACGCCTATCAATGCGGCTATTGCACACCCGGGCAGATCATGTCGGCCACGGCGATGCTCGACGACGAGCGCATCGCCTCCGACGATGCCGCGGTTCGCGAGGCGATGAGCGGCAATATCTGCCGCTGTGGCGCCTACCGCAATATCCTCGCCGCCATCCAGGATGCCCGTCAGCAGATGCAGGGCGCGGATCCCGCCCGAAGCGATCTGGCAAGCGAGGTGCGCTCATGAGAACCTTCGCCTACGCCCGCGCCGATAGCGTCGAGCGCGCCGTCGATGCGCAACACGCCCAACAGGCGGGCGCATTCGTCGCCGGCGGCACGCTGCTGCTCGACCTGGTCAAGCTCGATGTGATGCGTCCCCAGCAGGTGACCGATATCTCCGCCCTGCCGATGAAGGAGGTCGCATTCGTCGATGACGACCGGCTGCGCATCGGTGCCCTGGTCACCAACACCGACCTCGCCCACCATCCCGACGTGCGCCAGCACTATCCGCTGCTCTCCCAGGCGATTCTCAATGGGGCCTCGACCCAGATACGCAACATGGCGAGTACCGGCGGCAACCTGATGCAACGCACCCGCTGTCCCTATTTCCGTGACGTCGCCGCAGCCTGCAACAAACGCGAACCGGGCAGCGGCTGCGATGCCATGCAGGGCATTAACCGCATGCATGCAGTACTCGGGGGCAGCGAGCACTGCATTGCCGTGCATCCCTCCGACATGTGCGTGGCCCTGGCGGCCATCGGGGCGACCGTGACACTGCAAGGCCCCGACGGGACCCGCGACGTCGACTTCGGCAATTTTCATCGCTTGCCCGGCGAGACACCGCACCAGGAGCAGGACATCACCGACGACGAATTGATCGTCGCCCTCACCCTGGCCCCCCCCCTGGCCCCGCAAGGCGCGGCCTACGTCAAGCTACGCGATCGGGCCTCCTATGAGTTCGCCCTGGCCGCCGCCGGTGCCATGATCTCGCTCGACGGGGACATGATCGGCGAAGCGCGCCTGGCACTGGGCGGCGTGGCCACCAAGCCGTGGCGGTGTGCCGAAGCCGAAGAGATCCTTCGCGGCCAGCCCGCCGAGACGGCCACCTTCGAACGGGCCGCCGAGGCCGCCCTGGCCGATGCCCAGCCCCTCGAACACAACGCCTTCAAGGTACCGCTGGCCCGCCAGGCCATCGTACGCGCCCTGCGCGACGCTACCCGTGACGCCAAGGAGGGCCACGCATGAACGAGATGACCGACCCCACCGTCATCGGCCAGCGCACGCCGCGCGTCGATGGTGAGTACAAGCTGACCGGCCGTGCCGGCTATACCGGTGAGTTGCACGTCGAGGACATGCTGTATGGCTACCCGGTGCCGGCCACCATCGCCCATGGTGTGCTGACCTCGCTGGATGTCGATGCCGCACGCGGCATGCCGGGCGTTGTCGATATTCTCCATCACCGACGCGTACCCAAGCTCTACCGCTCGCCCAACAGCATGGGCCACGGCGATCAAGTCAGCGAGATCCGCCTGCCCTTCGAGGATGAGCGTATTCACTACCATGGCCAGTACGTGGCGCTGGTGGTAGCGGAAACCTTCGATCAGGCGCGGGCTGCCGCGCATGCCGTCGTGGCGCGTTATCGTCAGGAGGACGACGCCCGCCCCAGTCTGTTGCTCACCGACGCCGAAGGCGACCTGCTCGAGGAAGAGGGCGACTCGCGGGGGGATCCCGACGCGGCCTTCGAACGCGCGGCGGTAACGCTCGACGAAACCTACTGCATCGAAGCCGAAAGCCACCTGCAGATGGAGATGCATGCCACCCTGGCCGAGTGGCGAGGGAAGCGTCTCATCGTGCACGAATCAACCCAAGGCGTGGTCTACCAGCGCAACGCCCTGGCACGCACCTTCGACCTGCCCCAGGAAGATGTCGAGGTCATCTCCCACTACATCGGCTCGGGCTTCGGCAACAAGCTGTTCATGTGGCCCCATGCCATTGCCACGGCCGCGGCGGCGCAGCTCGTCGGCCGTCCGGTGAAGACGGTCCTGCCGCGTCAGCAAGATATGCTCACCGCCGGTAACCGGCCCGCCTCGCGCCAGCGCATTCGCCTGGGCGCCGAGCGCGACGGCACGCTGACCTCGATCCGCCACGACAGTACCACCGAAACCTCGACCGTCGACCGTTATGTCGACTCCTGCGGCGGTGCCACGCCCAGCGCCTACGCCTGCGACAACGTAGCCATCAGCCAGCGTATCCTCCCGGTCAACCATGGCACGCCCTGCCCGATGCGCGCCCCCGGGGAGGTCTCCGGCGTCTATGCCCTGGAGGCGGCCATTGACGAGCTGGCCATCGCCCTGGCTATGGATCCGGTGGAACTGCGCCTGCACAACTATGCCCAGCACGATCCGCAGAGCGGCCTGCCCTGGTCGAGCAAGCAGCTCGACAAGTGCCTGAGAAGCGCTGCCGACCGCTTTGGCTGGAGTCAACGCGACCCGGGCATCGGCGCCATGCGTGACGGTGACGAGATCATCGGCTATGGCATGGCCTCGGCGACCTGGTCGGCCGGGCGGCAGCCCTGCGAGGCACGGGTCGAGCTGCGCGCCGATGGCTCCGTCTTCGCCGCCTGCGGCACCCAGGATATCGGTACCGGCACCTACACGATCGTTGCGCAGACCGCCGCCGAGCTGACCGGCGTGCCGGTCGAGCGGGTCGACGTCAAGCTCGGGGAATCGAGCCTGCCAGCGGGCCCGCTCTCGGGTGGCTCGATGACCACCGCCACCACCCTGCCGGCCGTGGCTGCCGCCGTCCGGGATGCCGTGGATGCCCTCAAGGAGATCGTCACCAAGCCCGAAGGCGCATTCGCCGGGGTCGATCCCGACGCGCTCCAGGTGCGTGACGGCGGCCTGGCCAGCGAGGATAAGCACATCAGCTTCGCCGAGCTTCTGGCGATGCATGATGTTGCCAGCGTCAACGGCAAGGGACAGGCCGCCCCGGGGGGCGAGCAGGAGGAGTACAGCTTCCGTTCGTTCGGCGCGCATTTCGTCGAGGTGCGCTGGGACCCGGGCATTTCACGTCTGCGCGTGTCACGCGTGGTCAGCAGCATCGACGTGGGACGTGCCATCAACCCCCTGGCGGCGCGCAACCAGGTGGAAGGCGCCATCGTGATGGGCATAGGCATGGGCATCCTGGAAAAGCTCGAGTACGACCCGCGCGATGCCCGCCTGATGAATTCCAATGCCTCGGATTACCGCGTCGCCGTGCATGCCGACATGCCCGAGGTGGTGGATGTCGAATTGCTCGACTATCCCGATTTCCGTTTCAACGAGTTCGGCGCACGCGGCATTGGCGAGATCGGCCTGACCGGTGTCGGCCCGGCGATTGCCAACGCGGTTCATCATGCCACCGGCAAGCGCTTTCGTACCCTGCCGATCACCGTCGACAAGCTGGTCGAGGCGCTGGGCTAGCGCCCGCGCGACCAGGACTCAGGGCAGGCGGGCGATCAGCTCGCCGACGCCCTGGGTCACCGACTCGATGGTCGCGTCGTCGTACAGACGGCCCTTGCGCTTGCGCAATCCCTGCTCATAGAGCTTGACGTGCTCGGTAGGCGTCACGCCGGCGTTGGCCAGGCAGTGGCTGGCACAGTGCATCTGGCAGCCATCGATGGCGACGATCGGCCGTCCCGAGCGGGCGACCTTGACCAGGCCGGGTACGCCCCCGCCCACCCCGGCAATGCACGACATCTCCGCCACACCCGAGTGATCGAGGCGTAGCGCTACCTCGTTGGCGAGCTGCGCCACGTCGGAACACCCCGAGCATGAATAGACCAGCGTGCGCGGCTTGGCCTTGGCTGGGGCGTGGTGACGGCTGTTGTTGTCGGTGGCGTTGCGTTGGCTGTTGGCCTCTCGGCTGTGGGTCATGAACGCTCCTGAGCGACCTGAATCCTTGGGTTCGCTGTTTTCTCGGGGTCGTGAGGGTCAGCCGGCCTCGAGCAAGAGCCGGCGCAGCTTGCCTTCGTCGAGTATCACCAACCGTCGTCGGTCGGCATCGATCGCTCCCTGCTCACGCAGACGGGCCAACAGGCGCGACAGCGTTTCCGGGGTCATGGCCAGTTGTTCCGCCAACCAGCAGCGCGGCACGCTCAGGCGTACCACGCGGGGGCCGGGGCGGCTCGACCGCGGCAACTGGCGTAGCAGGAAGCTGACCAGCCGCGACATGGCGTCGGCCTTGGTCAGCAGCGCCAGGTCCTCGAGCCGTTCGGTGAGTTCCATGGCCAGCCGTCCCAGGTACTCGGCACGGCAGCTCGGATGATTATCGAGCACATCGCGACAGGCGGCCGTGGGCAGCGCCAGCACCTGACAGCGCTTGAGGGCCTCGGCGGAATAGAGGTAGCGACCCGCGGGCGACACCATGCTCAGCTCACCCAAGGTGCCGCCGCGCTCGACGCAGCGTATGGTGGCTTCGCGGCCATCGCCGGCGGCACGTACCAGGCGCAGCCCTCCAGTGATGACGATGTACAGCCATTCGGCCGGCGATTCCTGACGGAACAGCCACTCCCGGCTGGCCAGCGTGCGGCGCTCACTCATCTCGAGCAGGCCATCCCGCTCTGTCGTGGAGAGGCTCGCCAACCACGGCACGTCGGCAAGCAATTCTCGCAGGTGGCGCACGCCAGCGACGGTTTCGTTGTGCAGGGCTGCCTCAGCCATGGTGGGGGTCCTCGGGGAATCGGAGATCTTCTGGGCTCACTTTGGCGGTTTCCGGGCCGCTAGCCCATGACCCAGATCAAGCCGACCGAACCAACGCTGAAATTCTGACGCTCACTACCTCCGACGAGGTAGCCGTACCCCCCTTGCGTAACCTGCCGACAGGCAACGGGAACGCGGTGCCGCCTACCCCCGAAGGCCAAGACCGATCCGGCCGGGCGGATATTCGGGGGTAACCCCGTGCCGGCGCTTCCCAAAGCGCGCAAAATATTAGCAAGCAAGACATGCAGAAAACCCGCTTTGAGCCGATAGTGTCTGCGCCTCCCTTCTTCGACGCCTGGCCCTGCCCACCATGGACATACTCAATCTCATCTTCCTGCTCACCCTGGCCGTCGGGGTGAGTCGTATCGTTGCCAATATCGTCCCGCTACCCTTGCCGATCCTGCAGATCCTGATCGGTAGCCTGCTGGCCCTGCCGCCGGTCGGCATGCATGTCGAGCTCGACCCCGAGATCTTCATGATGCTGTTCATTCCCCCGCTGCTGTTCTATGACGGGTGGAAGATCCCCAAGAAGGAGTTCACCAAGCACGGCGGTCAGATCGCTGCCATGTCGCTGTTGCTGGTGCTGATCACCGTGGTGGTGGTGGGTTACTTCATTCACTGGCTGATCCCCTCCATCCCGCTGGCGGCCAGCTTCGCACTGGCGGCGATCCTGTCGCCCACCGATGCACTCTCGGTCATTGCCATTGCCCAGGGCCGTCTGCCACGTCACATGGCGCACCAGCTCGAAGGCGAGGCGATGATGAACGACGCCACCGGCCTGGTCTCGTTCAAGATCGCCATCGCCGCGGTCGTCACCGGCAGCTTCTCGCTGTTGTCGGTCTCGGGCGAATTCCTGGTGGTCGCCCTTGGCGGGTTGTTGATCGGCGGCACCTTGAGCTGGACGGTGGGCAAGATCAAGCAGTGGATGACCGCGCGCAACCTCTACGATCCGGCTACCTACGTGGTTACCATACTGCTGCTGCCGTTCGCGGCCTTCTTTCTCGCCGAGCATGCCGGCATGTCGGGCATCCTCTCGGCGGTCGCCGCGGGGATGGTGCAAAGCCGCGTCGACATGCTGCCGATCAAGACCAGCACTCGCATTCTCAACCGCAGCATCTGGGAGATGCTCGACTTCAGCTTCAACGGGGTCGTGTTCCTGCTGCTGGGTCTGCAGTTCCCGCGTATCGTCGAGCGTGTCTGGGCGAGCTCCGGTCCCCAAAGCTACGACGTACAGACACTGCTGCTCTACGCCGTGATCCTCATGGTGCTGTTGCTGGCCATCCGCTTCGCCTTCACCTACGCCTATCACTGGATCGAAAGCCGCGTCCTCAAGCGCCGTGGCAAGGGCGGCGAGCGCCAGCCGCTGCTGCTCATCACCACGTTGAGTTCGGTGGCCGGGGTCCGCGGGGCGATTACCCTGGCCGGCGTGCTCTCGGTGCCGCTATTCGTCAATGGCGCCCCCTTCCCCGGCCGGGATTTGATGATCTTTCTGTCGGCGGCGGTCATCATTCTGTCGCTCGTGGTCGGGGCGCTGGGTATTCCCTATTTCATGCGCTTCTTGTCGATCAATGACCTCGAGGAGCATGAGCGGGAGCTGCTCAAGGCGCGCCAGGCAGCCAGTCAGGCGGCCATCAGCTGGATCGAGGAGTGGGCAAGCATGCATTCCAATGATGATCCCGAGCTAAAACACACCGTCGCCGCCCGCATCATCGATTCCTACCGCCAGGAACTGCAGGCCATGGCGCTGGAGCGCGACAACCAGGCCGAACAGGCCCGTCAGCTCCACGTAATGGAGACCGACCTGCGGGTCAGGGCGATCCAGGTCCAGCGCAAGGAGCTCTACCGGCTACGCAAGCGTCGTCATATCGACGAGCAGATGTTGCAGACCCTGATTCGCGAGCTGGATTACGAGGAAGCGGCCTTGCAGTGAACCATGCGGCGGACTCAAGTAACGCACCCTGGCCGGCGCACCGGCCAGGGCCGTTCAAACACTGAACTGCGATATCGGCAGGTAGGCGTAGCCGCGGCCTTCGTCGATGGGGTCGCCGGGGGATACCAGCAAATAGCCGTCCGCCTGACTGGCGGCACTCAGCATATGCGAGCCCTGGCCACCGGCCAGTTGCGCCATGGGATCGCCGCAGCGCCATTCCAGCACCACGCGCAGCAACTCATAGCGCTCGCGGCTGGCGGGACGCGAGAACCCCGCCGATACCGGAAAATGCTGCAACGGGGCGGGGCGACGCCCCTGTCGGCCGTGCACGAAAGGCAAGCCCAGCAGCTGCCACCCCACCAGCGACGCCACCGGGTTGCCGGGCAAGCCGATCAGCGGGGTACCGCCCCCGGCCGCGTCACCGAGCCAGGCGAAGGTAAACGGCTTGCCGGGCTTTATGGCCAGGCCATGGAAGTCGATATGGCCCATGGACTCGATCACCGGACGCATGTGATCTTCCTCACCCACCGACACGCCGCCGGTACACAGCACCAGATCGGCGCTGTCGCGGGCGATGCGCAGGGCGCGGTGGAGCGATTCGCGATCGTCCGGTTGGATACCCAGGTCGAGCACCTCGCAATTCTGTTGCTCGAGCAGGGCCTGAAGCATAACCCGGTTGCTGTTGTAGACCCGCCCCGGGACGTAGCGCTCACCCGGTTCCAATAGCTCGTCGCCGGTGGAAATCAGCGCGACGGCCAGGCGCGGGCGAACCCTCACCTCGGCGATACCCTGGGTAGCGAGCAAGGCCAGTGCCGGAGCATCCAGGTAGGTACCGGCGGCCAGCAAGCGGCTACCTTCGCGGGTCTCTTCGCCGCGGCGACGAATATTGGCCCCCACACTGAAGGTTCCCTCGACGCGCAGATGCCCCGGCCCGTCGATCCAGGTGGCTTCCTGGGGAATCACGCAGTCCGCGCCCAGCGGAATCGGCGCGCCGGTAAAGATGCGGGCACAGCTGCCCTCATCGAGCGGAGTGACCCCGGCGCCGGCAGGAATGCGCTGGACGATGGGCAGGCCCTCGCCTACCGATTCGTTATGCAACAGCTCCGCCAGGCGCAGGGCGTAGCCATCCATGGCGCTGTTATCGACACCCGGCATGTCGTGTCGGGCAACGATGTCCTCGGCCAGGACCCGGCCGCGGGCCTGTTCCAGCCCACAGCGCTGCTGGCCGGCGATGGGGCGGGCCGCCTCGATCAGACGGGCACGAGCCACGAAGGGATCGAGCAGGCCGCTGGCCAGGCTATCGCAACCACAGTTCATGGCATGGCCTCCTCGGATGAAATGGCGGTACGACTGGCGCACGGTGACAACGCTGGCAGGACCATGCCCACGAAATTACAGGGTCGGGTACGCGCATCCAACTGATCGGCGATGACGCCGTCCCAGGCCATGGCACACGCCTTGGGGGAGCCGGGCATGGCGAAGATCAGGGTGCGGTTGGCCACGCCGGCCACGGCGCGCGACTGGATCGTCGAGGTGCCGATCGTGCGGAACGACAGCTGGCGAAACAGCTCGCCATAGCCCTCGATGGCCTTGTCGAACAGCGGCGTCAGCGCTTCCGGCGTGGTGTCGCGCGCGGTAAAGCCGGTCCCGCCATTGACCAGGATCGCCTGGACGTCGTCACGGGCAATCCAGTCGGACACCACCGCGCGGATACGGTAGATATCGTCGGGTACGATTTGTCGGTCGGCCAGGGCATGGCCGGCTTCGGCCAAGCGCGTGCAGAGCAGGTCGCCGCTACCGTCCTCTGCGAAGCCGCGCGTATCGGAGACAGTCAGAACGGCGACCTCGAGCGGGGCGAAGGGGGTATCGGCGTGTACATGGGCCATGGTCGCTCTCCTATTGCATCAAGGCACTGGCACTATCGTCGTCGAGCGCAATGCCTTCGACACCGATCTCGGCCTCCAGCGCGAGCAGGTAATGGCGCAGTGCACGGCGCGTGGCCTGCTCGCGCAGGCTATGACGAACCCGCGCAGCGACTTGGTCATAGGGCAGTTCGCGCCCTTCACTGCGGGCATCGACCATCACCACGTGCCAGCCATAGCGCGACGCCAGGGGCCGGGAGTGCAGGCCCAGCGGCAGGTGCTGCAGGGCACGATCGAGCTCGGCCACGGTCTGCCCGGGGGCCAGCCAGCCCAATTCACCGCCCTCCGTCTTGGATGGGCAGGCGGAATGGCGATGCGCGAATTCGGTAAACCGCTCGGGCACCTGAGCCAGCGCTTCGATCAATTCCTCACCGAGCCGATACTGGGCATCGCGTCGCTCGACATCGTCGGGGGCGGCATCGAGCAGGACATGGCGGACCTGGAGCCTGACCGGCTCACTGAAGCGCTCGACCTGGGACTCGTAGAAGCGTCGGCAGTCGTCCTCGCTGGGCTCGGGAACCTCGAGTTCCCGCTCTAGCAAGGTGGTGATTGCCGCATCGACCTCTTCGGCCTCATCGACCGAAAAACCAAGCTCGGCCGCACGCTGGCGCAACAGTTCCCGTACTACCAGCGCACGGGCTGCCTTGATCTGGGCCGTACCGGCGTTATCCGCCGGGTGGTACTGCATTTCGCGGGCGATGGCTTCTTCGCTGATATCAGCGCCCCCGACCCGCACCGGGGGTGGGGCGCTGGCGCGCCCCGGGAGTTGTTCGACGGCAATCATCTGCATGATATTGGTCCTCTAGACTCGTTACACGGTTGGCAAAGGCAGGAACAGCCCATCAAGTGGTGCGACGACGCACGAGTTGATAGCGGCGTGTCACATAGCCGAAGGGCACGCTCCACACATGAACCAGTCGTGAGAAGGGGAATAGCAAGATGATGGTCAGGCCAACGAAGATGTGCAGCTTGTAGATCCAGGAGACCTCAGACATGTAGTCGGCTGCACCACCGCTGAAGAAGACGATGGATTGTGCCCAACTGGAGAGGGTCAGCATCATCTCGCCGTCCAGGTGGCCCAGCGAGAAGATGATGGTGATCATGCCCAACGCCGCCTGGAAGACGATAAGCCCCAGAATGATGTTGTCCATCATGCTCGACGATGCCTTGACGCGCGGATGAGTGAAGCGCCGATAGAGCAGCATGGCGCCGCCCACCACACACATGATGCCGGCGATGCCCCCCACTACGATGGCCAGCAACTGCTTGGTGCCGGCATGCAGGAAGGGCGCATAGACCCAATGCGGCGTGAGCATGCCGAACAAGTGCCCGAAGAAGATCACGATGATGCCGATATGGAAGAGGTTGCTGGCCAGGCGCATGTTCTTCGACGAGAGCATCTGGCTGGAGCCGGTCTTCCAGGTGAACTGGCCATGGTCGAAACGCATCAGGCTGCCGACCAGGAACACCGTACCGGCCAGATACGGGTAATAGCCGTAGAGGAGGTGTTGCAGGTACTCGGAAAACATGATGATTCTCCTTAGCGATCAAGCTGGCCGGAACGAGCGGCGAATTCCGCAGCTGGGTCGGCATTGTGGGTCATGATGCGTACGGGGTCGCTGGGCACGGACTGCTTGCGCTCGGCGAGGCGACGCCCTTCGGCGGATTGCAACGCGCAGTCCTGATCCGAGGCCGCGGAGAACCGCACCGCTTCCTCTTCCCATACCGCATCCAGCGCTTCAGGGGTATGGTCGGGAGCCTCGCCCTTGACCTTGGGACGATGTGCATCGACATCGGCTTCAGCGCCGATCAGCGCCAGCAGGGCCAGAGGCACCCGGGCGTGCTCGGCGTCGCGCTCCTGAAGCCGCGCGGTGAGCAACGCCAGGATATGGCGAATATCGCCCAGCCACCGGGCAATCTCGTCCTCATTCCGAGTGGACAGGTACTCAAGGAACAGCGGCAGGTAATCCGGCAGCTCACGGGCATCGAGTTCGAAGCCGGCGGCCTCGTACTCGCCCATTAGGTCGACCATGGCCTGGCCACGATCGCGCGACTCGCCATGCACATGCTCGAAAAGCAATAGCGAGGTGGCACGCCCCTTGTCGAACTGCGCCACGTAAGTGGCCTGCAACTCGAGCAGGTCGGCGTCGTGGATACGCTGGCACCAAGCCATCAGCGTGACCCGCATGGCCTGCGACCAGCGCCGCTCGTCACCGATGATCTCGATCATGTCCCCTGCCGCGTCCTGCAACTCCGCGGTCGGGTAGTCGAGCAGACGAGCGAGTACCCGCAGGCTGCGCATGCCGGCCATCGGCTCGATGTTCAGGGCTGCTTCAGCCATGGGTGGCCTCCTTGGTATCCGCCTGAGGGTCATAGGTATCCACCGGTTTGACCAGGGTGGTGGTGTGCTTGCGCCCGCCGAACAGGCTTGGCTCGCTCTCACCATGACAACCGTCACCGAAGGTGAAGCCGCAGCCGCCGCGTTCCGGGAAGGCCTCGGTGGCCATCTCGCGGTGGCTGGTGGGGATCACGAAACGGTCCTCATAGTTGGCGATGGCCAGGTAGCGGTACATGGACTCGACCTGGGCCTCGCTCAGCCCCACGCTTTCGAGCACCTGGGTATCCGCCTTGCCCTCGACGTGCTTGCCGCGCATGTAAAGACGCATGGCCATGAGGCGCTTGAGCGCCAGCACGACGGGCTCCTCTTCACCGGCGGTCAGCATGTTGGCCAGGTACTTGACCGGAATGCGCAGCGACTCGATCTTGGGCATCACCCCGTCGAACTCGACATTGCCGGCCTCGGCGGCGGACTGGATCGGCGACAGCGGTGGCACATACCACACCATCGGCAGGGTGCGGTATTCGGGGTGCAGCGGCAGCGCCAGGCCCCAATCCATCGCCAGCTTGTAGACTGGCGACGCCTGGGCGGCGGCGATCACGTTGTCGGGGATGCCGTCCTTTCTGGCCTGGGCAATCACTTCGGGGTCATGGGGATCCAGGAAGATCTCGCGCTGGCGGTGATAGAGATCACGCTCGTCGGGCGAGCTTGCCACTTCCTCGATACGATCGGCGTCATACAGCATCACGCCGAGGTAGCGGATGCGACCCACGCAGGTCTCGGAGCAGATGGTCGGCTGGCCGGCCTCGATGCGCGGATAGCAGAAGATGCACTTCTCGGATTTACCGGTTTTCCAGTTGTAGTAGATCTTCTTGTACGGGCAGCCGGAGATGCACATGCGCCAGCCACGGCATTTGTCCTGGTCGATGAGGACGATGCCGTCTTCCTCGCGCTTGTAGATCGCGCCACTCGGGCACGATGCCACGCACGTCGGGTTGAGACAGTGCTCGCACAGGCGCGGCAGGTACATCATGAAGGTGTTTTCGAACTGCCCGTAGATGTCGGCCTGGATCTTCTCGAAGTTGGCATCCTTGCGTCGCTTGGCGAATTCGGTGCCGAGGATCTCCTCCCAGTTCGGGCCCCACTCGATCTTGTTCATGCGCTGGCCGGAGATCAACGAGCGCGGCCGTGCGGTGGGTTGGTGCTCGCCCTGCTTGGCGGTATGCAGATGCTGGTAATCGAAGGTGAATCCCCCCCCCCCCGCCACTTGCCGCCGATGCGCGGCTCGATCTTGCCGTCCTTGCGACGCAGCCAGCCACCGCGCCATTTGTTCTGGTTCTCCCACTCCTTGGGATAGCCGATACCGGGCTTGGTCTCGACGTTGTTGAACCAGGCGTACTCGACGCCTTCGCGACTGGTCCAGACATTCTTGCAGGTCACCGAGCAGGTGTGGCAGCCGATGCACTTGTCAAGGTTGAGGACCATGCCTACCTGGGAACGAATCTTCATTTCACGGCCTCCTGCTCGTAATCATTGCCTTCGCCATCCAGCCAATCGATACGCTTCATCTTGCGCACGATGACGAATTCGTCGCGGTTGGAGCCGACGGTGCCGTAGTAGTTGAAACTGTAAGAGAGCTGCGCGTAGCCACCGATCATGTGGGTCGGCTTGGGACACACGCGGGTCACCGAGTTATGGATGCCGCCTCGGGTGCCGGTGATCTCGGAGCCCGGGATATTCACGATCCGCTCCTGGGCGTGGTACATCATCACCATGCCGTTCTTGACCCGCTGGCTGACCACCGCGCGGGCGGCGATCGCCCCGTTGGCGTTGTACAGCTCGATCCAGTCGTTGTCCTCGACGCCAATGGCGCCGGCGTCATCCTCGGACATCCAGACGATGGGGCCGCCCCGCGACAGGGTCTGCATCAGCAGGTTGTCGCTGTAGGTGGAGTGGATACCCCACTTCTGGTGCGGCGTGATCCAGTTGAGGGCAATCTCTGGGTTACCGTTGCCCTTGGGCCCGGCCATGCTCACCGCCGCCTTGGTGTCGATGGGCGGCCGATAGACCAGCAGGCTCTCGCCGAAGGCCCGCATCCACGGATGATCTTGGTAGAACTGCTGGCGACCGCTGACGGTACGCCAAGGAATCAACTCGTGGACGTTGGTGTAGCCGGCGTTGTAGGAGACGTGTTCGTCCTCGAGGCCGGACCAGGTCGGGCTGGAGATGATCTTGCGCGGCTGGGCGACGATGTCGCGGAAGCGGATCTTCTCCTCCTCCTTGGGGTGCGCCAGGTGAGTATGGTCGCGCCCGGTGATCTTCGACAGCGCACCCCAGGCCTTGACCGCCACCTGACCATTGGTCTCCGGGGCCAGGGTCAGAATCATCTCGGCGGCGTCGATGGCCGATTCGATCTGCGGGCGCCCCTTGTGCGGCCCATCGAGCTTGCGATGGTTGAGGTCCCCCAGCAGCTTGACCTCCTTCTCGGTATTCCAGCTGATGCCCTTGCCGCCGTTGCCGATGCTCTCGAGCAGCGGGCCCACGGAGGTGAAGCGCTCATAGGTTTCGGGGTAGTTGCGCTTGACCTCGATCAGCGCCGGCATGGTCTTGCCGGGAATCGGTTCGCATTCGCCCTTCTTCCAGTCCTTGACCTCGACCTGGGCCAGTTCTGCGGGGGAATCGTGCTGGTGCGGCAGGGTGACCAAGTCGGTCTCCTCGCCCAGGTGTCCCACGCAGACTTTCGAGAACGCTTTGGCGATGCCCTTGTAGATCTCCCAGTCGCTGCGCGATTCCCAGGCCGGGTCGGTGGCCGCGGTCAATGGGTGAATGAACGGGTGCATGTCGGACGTGTTTAGATCGTCCTTCTCGTACCAAGTAGCGGTGGGCAGCACGATGTCCGAGTAGAGGCAGGTGGTGGACATGCGGAAGTCGAGCGTGACCAGCAGGTCGAGCTTGCCCTCGGGCGCCTCGTCATGCCACTTGACCTCTTGCGGCTTGCTGCCGCCCTCCTCGCCCAGGTCCTTGCCCTGAATGCCATGGCGGGTGCCCAGCAGGTACTTGAGCATGTACTCGTGGCCCTTACCGGAGCTGCCCAGCAGGTTGGAGCGCCAGATGAACATGTTGCGCGGGAAGTTCTGGGGGTTGTCGGGATCTTCCGCGGCAAAGGCCAGCTCGCCACTCTTGAGCTGCTGCACGGCATAGTCCTTGGTGGACATCCCTGCGGCTTCGGCTTTCGCGGCCAAACGCAGCGGGTTGGTCGCGAGTTGCGGCGCCGAAGGCAGCCAGCCCATGCGCTCGGAGCGCACGTTGAAGTCGATCAGGCTGCCAGGATAGTCCTCGATCTTGGCCAGCGGCGAGAGGATCTCCTTGATCTCGAGTTTTTCGTAGCGCCACTGGCTGGAGTGGTTGTAGAAGAAGGAGGTCGAGTTCATGTGGCGCGGTGGGCGCTGCCAGTCCAATCCGAAGGCCAGCGGGGTCCAGCCGGTCTGCGGGCGCAGTTTTTCCTGGCCCACGTAGTGCGCCCAGCCACCGCCGCTCTGGCCGATGCAGCCGCACATGACCAGCATGTTGATCAGGCCGCGGTAGTTCATGTCCATGTGGTACCAGTGGTTCATGCCGGCACCGACGATGATCATGCTGCGCCCCTGGGTCTTGTCGGCGTTATCGGCGAACTCGCGGGCGATGCGCGTGGCCTGCTCGGCCGGAACGCCGGTGATCTTCTCCTGCCACGCCGGGGTGTAAGGCTTGACCTGGTCATAGGACGTGGCGCCATCATCTTCGCCCTCGGCACCAAAGCCGCGGTCGATACCGTAGTTGGCGCACATCAGGTCGAAAACGGTGACCGCCAGCACGTCGCTACCGTCGGCCTTCCTGAGGCGCTTGGCAGGCAGGCTGTGGAACAGCAGCTCATCGCTGGCGCCGCCGCTCTTGACGTGGTCAAAATGCTCGTGGGCGATAGCCCCGAAATAGGGGAAGGCGACCTTGGCAATGTCATCATGCTGTTCGGCCAGGCTCAGCAGCGGCTTGATCTCGGTGCCGTCAGCGTCCAGCGGCTCGAGGTTCCACTTGCCCCTGGCTTTCTCTCCCTCGCCGCCACTTTCCCCTCCGCTCTCTTCTCCCCAGCGGAAACCGATGGAGCCGCGCGGCACCACCAACTGGTCACGGGTCTCGTCCCAGGCGACGGTCTTCCACTCGGGGTTGTTACCCTGTCCCAGGCTCGCCTCGAAGTCGCTGGCACGCATCTGGCGGCCCGGCGCGTAGCTGCCATCTTCGCGAGGCTCCAGCTCGACAAGGAACGGCATATCCGTGTAGCGACGCACGTAGTCGGTGAAGTAGCTGCTCGGCTTGTCGAGGTGAAATTCCTTGAGGATGACGTGACCCATGGCCATGGCCAGCGCCGCATCGGTGCCCTGTTTGGCGGAGAGCCACTCGTCGGTGAGTTTGGAGACCTCGGCATAGTCCGGCGTGATGGAAACGGTCTTGGTACCCTTGTAGCGCACTTCGGTGAAGAAGTGGGCATCCGGGGTACGGGTCTGAGGAACGTTGGAGCCCCAGGCGATGATGTAGCCGGAGTTGTACCAGTCAGCTGACTCAGGCACGTCGGTCTGCTCGCCCCAGGTCATCGGCGAGGCCGGCGGCAGGTCGCAGTACCAGTCGTAGAAGCTCATGCAGACGCCTCCGATCAGTGACAGGTAGCGGCTGCCCGCGGCGTAGCTGACCATCGACATGGCGGGGATCGGCGAGAAGCCGATGATGCGATCGGGGCCGTACTGCTTGGCAGTGTAGACATTGGAAGCAGCAATAAGCTCGTTGAGCTCGTCCCAGTTGGCGCGCACGAAGCCGCCCATGCCGCGGGCCCGCTTGTACTGCTTGCTCTTGGCCGGATCCTCGACGATGGAGGCCCAGGCATCGACCGGATCGCCCTTCGCCTCGAGGGCCTCGCGCCACAGCTTGAGCAGGGGCTTTCTGATCAACGGGTGCTTTAGACGATTGGCGCTGTAGATGTACCAGGAGTAGCTGGCGCCTCGCGGGCAGCCGCGCGGCTCGTGATTGGGCAGGTCAGGCCGGGTGCGTGGATAATCGGTCTGCTGGGTTTCCCAGGTCACCAGGCCGTTCTTGACATAGATCTTCCAGCTGCACGAACCGGTGCAGTTCACGCCGTGGGTGGAGCGCACGATCTTGTCATGCTGCCAGCGCTGGCGGTAGCCGTTCTCCCACTCTCGCGATTCGCCGCGGACTTCACCATGGTCATTGGCGAAAGGCTCGCGAGCCTTGCGAAAGAAATTCAGCCGATCAATGAAGTGACTCATGGGTCGATCTCCGGACTCCTCGAAAATGGGCCCCCGCCTGGGCGGGTTGCTGATGAGGATTCTGGGGGATCGATTGGCGAATTACTGCCCGGTTACCTCCTTATACCCGGGCTCTACCTCCAAGGGGATAGGTGGCGATGCCACAAGGGCTAGTGAAGGAGAAAGCCTGTGAGACGGCAGGCACATCAAGACGTGCTCAGCTGCTCCCAGAGCATGACCAACAGGCATACACCCAGCGCGGCGTAGAGGAACATGAACCCGACGGTGCGGATGCCTATCCAGATATCGCCAAGCACGAACAACAACGGTAGGACGGCGGCGAACAGCCCGCCGAGGGCCAGCGCCAGCCCACCCACGCGCGCCATGTCGTGAGGGTGTTCGCGATAAATCAGTCGCATCAGGCTGCCCTTGCCGATGCCCATGGCAAGCCCCATGACGGACAGCAGCGCGATGAACCCCCACAGCGGCATATTGAAGTCGAAGGCCACCTCACCTTGCAGGCCTTCGATACGTATCGAGAAGTCGGGATAGGAGAGCCAGAACAGGCAAGCGAGGACCGCGAGTCCGACCCACCAGCGCAGACTGCGGAAATCGCGCCAATCGGCCAGAGCGCCGCCCAGCACTTGTCCCGCCCCACCGGGAATCGTGAACGCCAGCGACCACAGCGCAGCACTGCCCAGCGGCAGCCGATAATGTGCGGCCAGGTAACCCGGCAGCCACAATGCCAACGCCACGAACGCACCGAAGAAGAAGCTGTAGTAAAACGCCAGACGCCAGGCAGCGCCTCTGGGCAACCAATTGGTGAGCCCGGGTGCCACCAGCGATCGTCGGGGGGGTAGGTCATCGGCATACAACCACAACAAGAGGCTCACCATCAGTATCAACAACAGATAGAGGTAAGGGGCCAGGCGCCAGCCATACGCCTGGCTGACCAGGGGCAGCAATAGGTAGCTGAGCCCCGCGCCCAGCATGCCGGCCCCGTAGAGCCCCAAGGCCAGCCCGACATGGCGTGTCGGCCCACCGAGGGCCACACGGGCCAGCCCGGCGACGAGGGTACCGGCACCCAGCCCGAGGCCGGCGCCGGCCAACAGGAAGTCACGATAGGCCTCGGCCTGACCGATCCACCATAGAGAAGGCGCCATCAGCCATAGACAGCCAATCATGACCCGGCGCTCGCCGAATCGCACCGCCAGACGGGCTGCCGGCAGGCTGACCAGGGCGCCACTGAGCATGGGCAGGGCCAGCAGCCCGGCGAAGGCCATCTCGTCGAGCCCCAATGTGTCCCGCCATTCCACCCCGATCACGGCAAAGATGGTCCAGCAGGCGAAGACCAGCGCGAAAGCCAGCGGCGACAGCAGAATGGTGACCAGGGGTCGATAACCGATCGCCGGCGCGGGTAGCGTGGCGCCCAGGGGGACGGTCATGGGGAGGCCCTCGAGAAACAAGTAGGAAATAGTCTCGTTTGCCGCCCGAGTGGCGTCAAAAGGGCATCGGAGGTAACCCTTTAAGAGTACGCACGCCCATGCCTAGGCTATAGTGGAGTCGCTTCAATTCCGTGCCTGAGGTGGATTGCCCTCGATGAAACTCCTGCAACGCTCGCTGGTCGCCCGTATCACCGCCTCGCTACTGGCCATCAGTGTCATGGCGCTGGTCAGCATTGCCGTGACCATGACCGTCGCCAACAGCAGCCGAGGCGATGCTGCCGCCATCAACACCGCCGGCTCGCTGCGCATGAATACCTACCAGATCGTGGCCGCCCTGCAGCGCTACGAGCAAACGCCGGGCAGCGTGGGGCGTGAGGCCGTCACCCGCCTGGCCGAACGCTTCACTCAGCGCCTGGATAGCCCACAGCTGGTCGGCGCCATTCCCGAGGCCGGGGATCACCCCTTGCGCGAACAGTACCGCTTGATTCACTTGCGCTGGGATAGCGAGCTATTGCCCGAGGTCAATGCCGCCATCGAGGGCGATGCCGTGCAGGCGGTGGCCCTCAATGCCACCCTCGACGGCCTGGTTGGCGACATCGACCGCCTGGTGTCGCAGCTCGAAGAGAATACCGAGGCCAAGATACGCCTGCTCAGCGTGCTGCAGATCGTATTCCTGATCCTGACCGCCGTGGTCGTGGCCATCGTGCTTTACGATATCCGTCATAACCTGGTCGCTCCGCTACGCCAGTTGGTCGTGCTCGCGAGCGAGGCGGCCCGGCGCAACTTCCAGTACCGCACCCAGCTCAAGGGCAGCGACGAGCTCGCCCTGCTCGGCCGCACCTTCGATACCATGGCCGAGGAACTCGCCAACAGCTATGCCGAACTGGAGGAACGGGTATCGCGCAAGAAGCAGGAGCTCGAGCGCAGCAATCGTGCCATGCAGATTCTCCATGACGGCAGCCGCACCCTGTATGGCGGCGGCAACGACCTGTGCGAGAGTGCCGCACCGATGCTTCGCGATCTGGGCCAGCTGTTGGGGCTCGGGCCGCTGCGACTGTCGCTCAACCTGCCCCAGGAGGAGCGTCCGATCCCGATCCTGGCGACTCACTCTGCGACACGGCCCGACTACTGCCGCGATCACGATTGCTACGCCTGCCTGATCGACCCCCGGCCGCTCGAGATCGAACATGGGCCGGATTCGGATTGCCT
Organism: Litchfieldella xinjiangensis; assembly: GCF_000759345.1. Lineage (GTDB taxonomy): Bacteria > Pseudomonadota > Gammaproteobacteria > Pseudomonadales > Halomonadaceae > Litchfieldella_A > Litchfieldella_A xinjiangensis. Next base: position 402,846 of record NZ_JPZL01000003.1, on the reverse strand, counting down.
GCTATTGCCGGTCAGCGTGGGTGACGAGGTCTTGGGCACCCTGGAGATCTGGTATGACAAGCGAGAAGGACTCAGTGACAGTACGCGCCGCCTGCTCAACGCCCTGTCGGATCAGCTGGCCACGGCCCTTTACCTGCAACGGCGCATCGAAGAACAGCAACACGTCTCGCTGATGAACGAGCGCACCATCATTGCCCGTGAGCTGCACGACTCCCTGGCCCAGTCGCTCTCGTATCTCAAGATGCAGGTAGCTCGCCTGGAGCGAATGCAGTCCAAGGGCGTACCGCACGAGACCCAGGCCGAGGTCCTCGACGAGCTGCGCACCGGGCTCAACAGCGCCTACCGTCAACTGCGTGAATTGCTGACCACCTTCCGTCTCAAGCTCGAGACGCCGGGGCTCCAGTCGGCCCTGCGGCAGACGACCCAGGAGTTCGCCGACCGCATGAATATCCAGGTGGAGTTCGATTATGACGTGCCTCCGCATCTGCTCAATCCCAATGAGGAAATTCACGTATTGCAGATCGTGCGCGAGGCCCTGGCCAACACCCATAAGCATGCCCAGGCACACTGGGCCAGGGTCAAGGTGTGTTTTGCCGATGCCAAGCTTCAGGTACGCATCGAGGATGACGGCATCGGACTTGCCAGCAGCGATTCCCCGCCGCAGCATTACGGGCTGGTCATCATGCGCGATCGCGCCCAGACACTCGGGGGCGAACTCGACGTGGAAAACCGCAAAGACGGGGGCACCCGCGTCGCGCTCAATTTCGTGCCCCAGACCGCGCGTCTGATCGCGCTGCAGCCCGCGTCCCAGGCGTAGGCCCCGACACCGCAAGGGAACAGGACATAGCTATGCCCAACACCGATCACGACACGCCGGCGACGATCCTGATCATCGACGATCACCCGCTGTTGCGCCGAGGCGTCAAGCAGTTGCTCGAGCTCGAAGACGACCTGGACCTGGTCGGCGAAGCCGGTGAGCCCGAGGTCGGGATCCGCCTGGCCGCCGAGCTAGAGCCTGACCTGGTACTGCTCGACTTGAACATGCCGGGCATGGACGGCATCGAGACGCTCAAGCGCATGCGGGCGGCGGAATTCGCCGGCCGTATCGTGATGTTTACCGTCTCGGATAGCGAAGAGGATGTCATCGCTGCGCTACAGGCAGGGGCCGACGGCTACCTGCTCAAGGACATGGAGCCGGACGACATGGTACGCCAGCTGCGTCAGGCCGCCCTGGGCCGTATGGTGATCAGCGAGACCCTGACTGCACTGCTTGCCGAGGCATTGCGACACCAGCGCAGCGCCCCGGCCCGCCCCGATATACACAGCCTGACCCAGCGCGAGCGTGAAATCCTGCGTGAGTTGGCGGCGGGCCTTTCCAACAAATTGATCGCCCGCAAGCTCGAGATCAGCGAAGGCACCGTCAAGGTCCACGTCAAGCATCTGCTGAAGAAACTCAATCTGCGTTCGCGCGTCGAGGCGGCAGTATGGGCCGTTCAAGAGGGCATCGAGACCTGAATAGGCCCTCATGATTCCTTCGCTACCCCGCGGGGTTTTTATGGATACCTCCAAAAAACCCCACTGCCATAATCTAACCTCCCCCTCCGCCGCCTCAATAAAACAAACCATTTAAATCAAAGGCTTATTAAAATACCTCCCATCATCCATTGGAGGTATCACCGCTATTTTCGACACGTTTACCCACATTTAATCCATGTGTATCGAGACGTATCTTTCCCCTATCTGAAGCCATCGCGCGGCGTTGATCGCATCGGGGATGGCGATAAAAAACAGGGGAGGACGGCTATGTCCAATATCGATACCGGCTATCAACGCCTTGGCCACAAGCAAAGGCTCAACGACGACATCGAAGAATGGGAGGTCGAGGACCCCACGTTCTGGGAGCGGCAGGGCAAGCGTATCGCCACGCGCAATCTTTGGATATCGATTCCCTGCCTCCTGGTGGCGTTCGGCTATTGGCAAATGTGGGGCATGCTGACCGTCCAGATGAAGAACCTGGGTTTCCCCTTTTCCGAATCCGAGCTCTTCATGCTGGTGGGCATTGCCGGACTTGCCGGCGCCACCCTGAGGATTCCCGCCTCGTTCATGATCCGTATCGCGGGCGGCCGCAACACTACTTTTCTGACCACGGCCTTGATGATCATCCCGTGCCTCGGGGCCTACTTCGCCTTGCAGAATCAGGCAACGCCTCTTTGGGTGTTCCAACTACTCGCGCTGGTATCGGGTGTGGGCGGGGGTAACTTTGCTTGCTCGATGGCCAATATTTCTTCCTTCTACCCCAAGCGTCAGCAAGGCCTGGCATTAGGGCTCAACGCCGGCCTCGGCAATCTGGGCGTGACCGGCATGCAGATCCTGATTCCCCTATCGATGACCGCTGCGGTGTTCGGCGTACTTTCGGGTGACCCCATGGAGCTTATGCGGTCCAGCGGCACATTGATCGGGCGTATCCCCGAAGGCACTCCCACCTGGCTGCAAAACCCCGCTCTGCTGGGCGTCATCGTGCTGGTCCCGCTGAGTGCAGCAGCCTGGTTCGGCATGAACAACCTCCGTACTATCACGCCCAATCCCGGCACGCCTCTTGCCGCCTTCGGCAAGATACTGGGCCTCTACAATCTGGGCCTGGTGACTTCGGCCATCGGCCTTGTCCTGATGATGCCCCGCCCGGTAGGCCTGGGGTTGCTCAACATGTGGTTCGCGCTGCCATTGACCATCCTGCTGACGCTGGGTCTGCTGCGACTGATCCCCGGCGATATCAAACCCAATATCCAGAAACAGTTCGCCATCTTCAGCGACAAGCACACCTGGTCGATGAGCCTGCTGTATATCCTGACGTTTGGATCGTTCATCGGTTTTTCCGCTGCTTTACCCCTCTCCATCGAAGTGATCTTCGGCTCCATGATGGAACGTGCCAGTGACGGCAGCCTCTCGCGGGTAGCCAACCCCGACGCCCCCAGTGCCATGACCTGGGCCTGGATGGGCCCCTTCGTGGGTGCTGCGGTGCGCCCCATCGGAGGATGGGTTTCAGACAAGATCGGCGGTTCGATCGTGACCCAGATCATCTCGGTGATCATGGTCGGTGCCTCCATCGCCACCGGTTACGTGATGATGCTGGCCTATAACTCCACCGACCCGAATGCCTATTTCTGGGCATTCCTCGGCCTATTCATCGTGCTGTTCGCCGCCAGCGGCATCGGCAATGGCTCCACCTTCCGTAGCATTGGCGTGATCTTCGATGCCCAGAAGAAAGGTCCGGTGCTCGGCTGGACCTCGGCTGTCGCCGCCTACGGCGCCTTCATCGCCCCGCGGGTGATGGGCGAGCAGATCCAGGCCGGCACCCCCGAACTGGCCATGTATGGCTTCGCGGTGTTCTACGCGGTGTGCCTGGTCATCAACTGGTGGTTCTATCTGCGCCGCGGCGCCTATGTGAAGAACCCCTGAGCCGTTCGCTTTTCCCGCCCGGCGCCCTGCGCCGGGCACCCTCCGGAGAATGACCGCCATGAAGATCATGGTTGCCTATGACGGCTCGCGTAACGCCAAGCTGGCGCTTGCTCAGACCGTCGATATGTTCCGCTGTAACCGTCCCCGCCTGTTGCTCGCCGGCGTGGCGGAGAATCCTCGCGATGCCACTGACGCCAACGAATCGTTGTTCCAGCAGGAGGTGGCCGAGCTCAGGGCCGCCCTGGAGGAAGGCGTGGCGTTTGCCGAGGGGGAAGGCTTCGAGGCCGAGATGCTGCTGGCCGAGGGCGACGCCCGCAAGATGCTGCTCCATGCCACCCAGCGACACTCGCCCAGCCTGCTGGTCATCGCCCGGCACAGCCATAAGCCGGATGGCGGAATCATCGCCCAGTCATTGAGCTATTTCGTCGACGAACTCGACTACATGACGTTCGGCAAGGTCAGCTCGTTTCTGGCCCGGCGCGTCGAATGCCCGCTGTTGATTCTGCCCAGTCCGTGAGCGATCCGCGATTCGCTACCCTTGGGCCATATAGGAAATCACGACCATGAAAGTCGCTTCCGTCTTCAAGTTCCGCAGTCCGGAGATCAGGGCACTGCACCTGACCTGGATCGCCTTCTTCATCACCTTCTATGTGTGGTTCAACATGGCGCCGCTGGCGTCGAGCATGCTCAAGAGCGTCGACTGGCTGACCGCCGACGACATCAAGCTGTTCGCCATCTGCAACGTGGCACTGACCATTCCCGCCCGCATCATCGTCGGTATGGCGTTGGATCGCTTCGGGCCTCGCCGGGTGTTTTCGGTACTGATGGTGACCATGGCCATTCCGGCCCTGCTCTTCGCCTTCGGTACCAGCATGATGCAGCTGCTGGTGGCACGCCTGGTGCTCAGCTCGATCGGTGCCAGCTTCGTGGTGGGTATCCACATGACCGCGCTGTGGTTCAAGCCCAAGGACATCGGTTTCGCCGAGGGCTTCTACGCCGGCTGGGGTAACTTCGGCTCCGCCGCCGCCGCGATCTCGCTGCCGTCCATCGCCCTGACCATGTACGGCGGCGCGGACGGCTGGCGCTGGGCAATCGCCCAGAGCGCCATCGTCATGGCTGCCTACGGCGTCTACTACTGGTTTGCCATCACCGACGGCCCCGATGCCAAGGCGCACCGCAAGCCGCGCAAGACCGCCGCCATGGAGGTCAGCAGCTGGGCCGACATGATCAAGCTGATCCTGTGGACCATTCCGCTGGTAGGGGTACTGGGCATCCTGGTGTGGCGCATCGAGAACATGGGGTACCTGTCGAGCACAGGCGCCACCATCGCCTACCTGGTGATCGCCGCCATCGTGGTCTACCAGATCGTACAGATCCTGCGGGTCAACGTGCCGATCCTCAAGAAAGGCGTGCCCGAGGACGACAAGTATTCGTTCAATAGCGTGGCCGCGCTCAACAGCACCTACTTCGCCAACTTCGGCGCCGAGCTGGCGGTGGTCTCGATGCTGCCGATGTTCTTCGAGCAGACCTGGGAGCTCAATGCCGCCATGGCCGGGCTCATTGCCGCCTCGTTCGCCTTCGTCAATCTGGTGGCGCGCCCCATGGGCGGGCTGGTCTCGGACCGCATGGGCAACCGCCGCTTCGTGATGCTCAGCTACATGTTCGGCATCAGCATCGGCTTCGTGCTGATGGGCATGCTCAACGCGAACTGGCCGCTTATCATCGCCATCGTGATCACCGTGTTCACCTCGTTCTTCGTGCAGGGCGCGGAAGGCGCCACCTTCGGCATCATCCCCTCGATCAAACGCCGCATCACCGGGCAGATCTCGGGCATGGCCGGGGCATACGGCAACGTGGGCGCGGTGGTCTACCTGACCATCTTCACCTTCGTCACCCCCACCCAGTTCTTCTACATCATCGCCACCGGCGCCTTCATCAGTTGGCTGATCTGCCTGGTGTGGCTCAAGGAACCGGAAGGGGCCTTCGACGACGAGTACTACGTCTCGTCGGTGGATCGCGCCATCGAGGAGCAGGAGCGTCAGAAAGCCCTGGCCGGCCAGGCCTGATCCCTTTCGAAGCTCATAAGAACGCAGTACGCCCGGGCCATGGCCCGGGCGTACTGTTTAACGGGCTGCTAAATCGGTCTCTGAGTCAGTCCTCGGGTCACGCCTCGGTGATGTCCTCGACCCAGGTCAGCGCCGCCACGGCATTGGGGAAGCCAGTGGTGGGGATCGATAGCATCACGACCTGCTTGAACTCCTCGGCCGTGATGCCCTCGTCGAGGCCGCGGCGCACGTGCGAATGCACGGCGCCTTCGGAACGCTGCCCGATGGCCAGCGCCAGCTTGACCAGCCGCCGCGTGCGGGCATCGAGCGGCCCCGCATTGGCGCAGGCCTCGCCAAGGCTGGCGTAGGCATCCCATACGTCGGGATACTGCTCGGCCACCTTGCCGGCACCGGAAGGAAGATTGTGATCGGCCATGAGTGAACTCCTTTTATAGTCAGTCGATTGCGCGCGCTCGGGCCCTCAGGCGAGCCACGAGAGCGGATGGTGACGAATCGCAGCGCCGATGATATAGACGAATACCAGCACAGCCAGGATAGCGGCCACCGCGCGCCCGGCGGGACTGCGGCCTCGTTTGATGGCGATGGTGCCCAGCAGGATATACAGCACCAGGCCCAGCAGCTTGGCGGCAAGCCATGGATGCTGGTGCGGCCAGAAGCTCAGCATGATCATCAGGGCAATACCCAAGCCCAGCAGCCCCGTATCGATGATATGCGGCGCGATACGCACCCAGCGGCGTTGCAGGTGAGGCGACTCACGCACTGACCACCAGGCACGGACGATGAAGAAAACGATGCTCAAGCCGGCGAATGTCATGTGCAGATGCTTGATTAGAAAATAGTGCTCCATGGGGCCTCTCAATGATGTTTTTCTGACCACAGCATAACGCAGCGGGCTCGACCCGCGCCTGACCGATGCATGAAATGGCCAGGCCGGTTGATCTGAATCAGGGCTGACCCGCCGCTATCAGACCCTGACGACGCGAGATGGCCCAACGCAGCATGTCGATAGCCGCGAACAGCAGCAGGCTCGCACCCATCACCGGCAGTGCCAGGCCCAGGGCGATGGCAACACCCAGCACCGCCAGGCGCACCGACCAGGGAAGCAGCACGACGGTTTCGGTCAGCGTTTGCGGCCCGCCCGCCGAGGTTGCCCGCACCCGGCGCCACCCCATGACATAGCCCCAGCACACCAGTACCGCCAGCCCCGCGGCGAATGCCGCCAGCACCAGTTGATTGGGCACGCCGAACAGGACGCCCATATGCAGATCGACCCCCCAGCGCGTGAGTTTGGCCGCCAGCGGAAAGGTGGTGAAATCGGTCGCGTCGAGCGCGGCCATGCTCTGCGGATGCAACGCGACCTGATCCACCTGGGTGGGCCAGCGGCGATCAATTTCGGACACGCGCCAGGCGCGGTCCGCAGCGGCGGGCGGATCGATCTGCAACAGAGTGGCATCGATCCCCGCGGCCCGTGCCGCCTGCAGGGCGCGATCGAAATCGAAAAGCGTAAGCGCTGTGTTTGCCATGGGCGCGTGTGCAGCGCCATGCTCGGCATGCGCGCCTGCGCCATGGCTGGGTTCGCCGGCAAGGTGCGTCGACACACCCGGCGTCGCCCACCCCCAGGCATGGCGTAGCTCGGCGATATTGTTCCCCGCCCACTTCGACCAGGTCAGCCCGGTGGCGGAGAAAAACACCAGCCCCACCAGGGCGATGACGCCCAGGGTCGAATGTCGACGACGCATGGCCTGTCGCCCACGCACCTGGCGCAGCGCACGTCGGCGCTGCAGCCATAATGCCACCCCCCCCAGGGCGGCGATCCATAGCCAGGACGCGGCCAGCTCGCTGTAAAGGCGTCCGACATCGCCCAACAGCATGGAGCGATGGAACTGCCCGATCGTGGCACGCAGCGGCAACGCACCGCTGGTGCCATAGACCGTCATGTCGCCCTTGATCTCGAGCGTAACGGGATCGACGAAGAGTGCGCGATGCTCCGAAGGGCCGAGCTCCGGCGCGGCGAACATGACCCGGGTGGTATCGCCTGAGTGCGGCGCCGGGCGCACGGCCGCGGGAAGCGCGGCCTCGCCCAGAGCATCTTGAGCGACCTCGACCTGTCGTGCCAGCGGCTGCGGTACGCCCTGACTCTCACTGGTGAGTGCGTCGTGATAGAGCCAGCTTTCGACCTGCGGGGCGAAGACATAGACGATGCCGGAGAGTGCAGCGACCAGCAGGAAGGGGCCGACGAACAGGCCGATGTAGAAATGCAGCCGAGACACAAAGGCAAGCAGCCGCTTGCCGGTACGACGGGAGAACGCCGCAGAGGGTCGTCGCCGCGGGAAAGAACACTGCATGGCAGTTACCTGGCTGCTTGATTAGAGAGCCAGACTCTACCCAACGCAGGATGGCTGCGCCATGGCCCGCTCCCTGTCGCGCGTAATTGTCGCAGGCGGCTAGTTCAAGTCGCGCATCAGCAAGGCGAACTCGACCGCCTCCGGTGCCAGCCGCTCATGCTCGGGCAGCGGCACGCGTACCACATGGCCCGACCCCGGGGCGGTATCGATCCGCCGGCCCTGGCGATCCTCGAGCGCGGCGAGCGTGAAACGGCGATTGCCGCCCGGCAGCATCAGCTCGAGCGAATCACCCACGCCGAAGCGATTCTTGACGTCGACCTCGAGCCAGCCACGGTCCGGGTCGTAGCCCGTGATGTCGCCGACGAACTGCTGATGCACGCCGAGCGAGTGGCCACGCACATAATTCTGGTGAGCATCGTGCACGTGACGCCGATAGAAGCCTTCCGTGTAGCCGCGGTTGGCCAGGTTATCCAGATCGTCCATCAAGGTCTTGTCGAAGGGTCGGCCGGCCACGGCATCGTCGATGGCCTGGCGATAGACCTGGGCGGTACGCGCCACGTAGTAGGCCGACTTGGTGCGCCCTTCGACCTTCAGCGAACTCACGCCCATCTCGACCAGCCGCGCCACGTGCTGGACGGCCCGCAAGTCCTTGGAGTTCATCACGTAGGTGCCGTGCTCGTCCTCTTCGACTGGCATCAATTCGCCGGGGCGAGTCGCATCCTCGAACAGCGCCGTGGCGACCTGGGGTGACGCCTGGATCGGGCGTGTGGGGATCAGCTCGCCGGTGTCATCGGTGGTGGCATCGTGGGTCGCGTACTGCCAGCGACAGGCATTGGTACAGGTGCCCTGGTTGGGATCGCGATGGTTGAAGTAACCCGACAGCAGGCAACGGCCCGAATAGGCGATGCATAGGGCACCGTGAACGAAGGTCTCGAGCTCGAGATCGGGACATTCGGCACGAAACTCTGCAATTTCATCCAGCGACAGCTCGCGCGAAAGGATGATGCGACGAATGCCCTGGCGCTGCCAGAAGCGGGCCGCGGCGTGGTTGACCACGTTGGCCTGTACCGAGAGATGAATCACCTGGTCGGGCCAGCGTTCGCGCACCATCATGATCAGCCCCGGGTCGGACATGATCAGGGCATCGGGACCGGCCTCGATGATCGGCGCCATGTCGCGCAGGTAGGTCTTGAGCTTGGCATTGTGCGGGGCGATGTTCGAGGCGACATAGAACGCCTTGCCACGCTCATGGGCGTAGGCAATACCGTGATGCAGGGTCTCGAGGGAGAAGTCGTTGTTGCGCACGCGCAACGAGTAGCGCGGCTGGCCGGCATAGACCGCATCCGCGCCATAGGCGAAGGCATAGCGCATGTGGTTGAAGGTGCCGGCGGGGGATAGCAGTTCGGGCGCCTGGGTCACGGTCTAGGTTCCTGTCGTCGGTACGAGCGAAAAGCGGCCTAGCATGCCCGCTTCTCGCCGTGCAGACCTTGCGCCACGTCAAATCCCCGCCCAGTGTGCTGGGTTTAGCCGTCCTGCCCATCGACCCGCGGCGTGAGCAGCGGCCGGGCGTAATGCCAGACGAAGATCGCGAACGCCACCAGCCAGCAGAGGATGCTCAGGCTCAGCGTCCAGTGCGACACCTGGGGCCACAGTGCCGGCACCAGGGCACGCAACACCGCCGCCAACAGCATCAGCCCCAGTGCCAAGCCGATTCCCGGCAGGGTCTGAATGGTGCGGCCGGTATGGCCCAGCGAGACCCGGGCCATCATGGCCAGCATCATGGTCCCCACGCCACCCACCGTAACGGCATGCAGGCCAAGCGAGAGTTGCCCCCAACCCAGCACCGCCAGGCCCCACATGACCAGCCCCAGGCACACGAAGCCGTAGCTGGCATGCAGGCCCCACAACAGGGGTTCATGCAGTGAGCGGGGGGCGTCCCAGCGCGCCAGCCGCAGCAGGTTGATCGCCCCGGCAAACAACGCCACCACCGCCCAGGCAATGGCCGGCAGGTCGATCACCAGGCTGACCAGTTGCATGGCCACCAGCAGCATTACCGAGCCCATGCAGGCCCGCTCGAGCCAATTCAGGCGCTCCGCCTGCGGCCTGCCGAGCTTGCGCGAGGTGAAGAACGGGATCACCCGGCCACCCAGCACGACCATCAGCAGAGCGATCAACAGCACCGCCAGGTGTGCCCCGCCGCGGATCATCAGGGCATCGCCCTGGAACACGCCCAGGTGCATCAGCGCGTTGGCCACCACCAATAGGCCGAGGACTGGCACGAAGATCAGGTTGCGCCACTGGCGCACCGCGATCACCGCCCGGGCCATCGCCAGGGCAACCAGCGGCAGGAAGGCCAGGTCCACCAGGGCCGGCCACAGCGAGGTGGCCTCGGGGGCAAAGGCCAGTGCCCCGCGACCGGCCAGCCACACCACGACCAGCCCGACCAGCGGCAACCCCTTGAGGCCCGGCTGCCCGGTCCAGTTCTGCACGGCGGTGAGCAGGAAGCCGGCCACGATCGCGCTGCCGAAGCCGAACAGCATTTCGTGCTGGTGCCACCACAGCATGCCGCCATGCGGACGCAGCAGCACGTCGCCGTGCCAGAACGCCCCCCAGACCAGCATCGCCGCCAGGCTGAACAATGCACCCAGAAGGAAGAACGGACGGAAGGCCAGCCGCCACACCGGCATCGCCGATGTGAGGGAAGCGGGAAGAGGCAGGGACGCGAAACGGGCCATGGTGGTTACCTCAAGCGGTCTCGAGCGGACGTGACGGACCGAAATGTTCAAAGTGACGGCGAGACTCGCTCACCTCCAGCGCGGCCAGCGCCTGGTTGACGGCACTCATGAAGCCCTGAGGCCCCACGAAATAGCAGCGCGGCTGGCCCTCGGGCAGGTAGCGTGCCAGCAGCTCGCGATCGATACGTCCGACATGATCGGCCTGTGCCGCATCGTCTGCCTGCTCGTAGATCGTCACGCGCTCCAGCAGGTCGGGGTAACGCTCGGCAAGCGCGTCCACTTCCTCACGAAAGGCGTGATGCTCCGGGGTCTGGGCGGCATGCAGATAGACTACCCGGCGACCCTGGGACAGGGCCTGTTGGGCCATCGAGAGCATCGGCGTCTGGCCTACGCCACCGCTGATCAACATAACCGGCTCGTCACCCTCGATCAGGGTCAGGTCGCCTGCCGGCGGCAAGAGTTCCAGCGTATCGCCAACGGCCATGCGGTCATGGAAGTGACGGCTGACATGGCCGGCGTCCTCGCGCTTCACCGAAATACGGTAGCTGCGGCCGTTGGGCGCTGCCGAGAGGCTGTAGTGACGATTGACCGGCACGCCGTCGATCGTCACGCGCAAGCCGATGTACTGGCCGGGCGTGAAGTCCGCCACCGTGCCGCCATCCACCGGCTCCATCACGAACGAGCGGATCACCTCGCTCTCCTGGCGGATCTCGGCGATGCGGAAGTCGCGGGTCCCTTCCCAGCCGCCTTCCCGGCGCGTGAATTCGCGATAGCGCACGGCTTCGAGATCGATCAGCAGGCCGGCAAGCTCTTCATAGAGTGCCGTCCAGGCCGCCGCGATCTCCGGCGTCACTGCCTCGCCGAGCTCCTCACCGATGGCTGCCATCAGGCACTCCCCGACAATCGGGTACTGGTCGGGCTGAATATTCAGGGAGACATGCTTGCTGACCACGGTCGCCAGCAGCTCGCGGGCGCGGAGCGGATCGCGGCGTAGCTGAACGTAGGCCAGCACCGCCCCGGCCAAGGCGCGCGGCTGGCTGCCGCTTTCCTGGTGCGCAGCGTTGAATAGCGGCGCCACTTCGGGGTAGCGATCAAACATCAACGGGTAGAAGCGCTGTGTAATCGCATCGAGATGCTCGGCGACCAGCGGTGCGGTCGCGTCGATGAGCTGTTCCTGATCTTTCGTCAACATGGGGTGTCCTTCTAATTAAATGCTTATGCAATGCATCTTATAGGAGCAAGCCATGTGCCACGTGGGGACGCTGCGACATTGCGCCGCGACAGTGCCTGGCATACGGCCACTTGGGCGGTGAAGCGACGCTGGCACCCGCTCCATTGCCCGATCAGGCGTTGACGAATTGACAACCGATATGGTGTCGTAATCACAATGACTGTCACAACGACACACCCATGACCGATTTCCTGGATACGCTGCGCACCCTGCTCGCCACCTTGGCGGAGGGGCATTCCCGCGACGCGCTGCATGATGATTGGCGCCGGCTGCTCGATGCCCTGGTGGGCGACTCCCCTGCCGAAGCCAGCACCTTGATGGTTGCCGAAGGCGATGCCCTGCGTCCGGTGGCCGTGCTGGGACTCGATGAGGAAGTGCTGGGGCGCCGCTTCGTATTGCGTGAGCATCCTCGACTGGCAGCCATCGCGGCGCACCCCGGCGTGTGCCGCTTCCCGCCGGACAGCCCCCTGCCCGACCCCTTCGACGGTCTGCTTGATGAAACCTTGAGCGAGGTGCACGACTGCCTGGGCGTCGCGCTACGCGATGGCGACCGCCTGACGGGCCTGTTGACGCTGGACGCCCTGACGCCCGGTAGCCTGGACGGGCTGGACGAACGCCAACTGCAGGCGGCAGCCGGGCTGCTGGGCACCTGCCTGCGCCTGGCCGATCAGCTCAGTGCCGCCCGCTTCCGATTGGATGACGTGCTGGAAGAAGAACGACGCCCGTTGCACCGGGAATCGCGCAGTGCGGCCATGCGACGCCTCGATGAAGCGATCGCGCTGGTGGCACCGACCGACATGAGCGTGTTGCTGCATGGCGAGACCGGGGTCGGCAAGGAGCGCGTCGTACGCACCCTGCATGCCCAGTCGAAGCGACGACGTGGCCCCTTGGTCCAGGTCAATTGCGCCACGCTGCCCGAGAGCCTGATCGAAAGCGAGCTGTTCGGCCATTTGCGCGGCGCGTTCTCCGGTGCGGTACGCGACCACCGCGGCCACTTCACCATGGCCGATGGCGGCACGCTGATGCTCGATGAGATCGGCGAGTTGCCGCTGACGCTACAGCCCAAGCTGCTGCGCGTGCTGCAGGAAGGCGAGATCCAGCCGCTGGGAAGCGAACATCCTCAGCATGTCGATGTGCGCATCATCGCCGTGACCAATCGCGACCTGGCCAGGGAAGTCGAGGCCGGGCACTTTCGCGAGGACCTCTATCATCGCTTGAGCGCCTTTCCTCTGGAGGTGCCACCGCTGCGCGAACGTCGTGAGGACATCCCGCTGCTCGCCGGCCATTTTCTGGAGGACAACCGCATCCGGCTGGGCCTGGCCAACCTGCGCCTGTCCGCGCAAGCCGAGGCGGCGTTACTCGCCTGGCACTGGCCGGGCAATGTACGCGAACTGGAGCATACCCTGGCCCGGGCCTCGCTACGTGCCCTGGGCGAACATGGCGGCACTCCGCTGCGACGCCGGGCCGTGCTGCGCGTCCAGCAGGCGCACCTGCAATTGCCCGACACGACAGTGCATCGTGGCGAAGGTCAGACCATGGCCGATCACATTGAACCGGTTCCGCACCGAACGCGACCCACGCCCCGCTCACTGCGTGACGCCACCGATGCCTTCCAGCGTGCGCTGATTGCCGACACATTGGCCGAACATGGCGGTAATTGGGCGGCCACCGCACGCACCCTTGAGCTCGACCCGGGCAACCTGCACCGCCAGGCCCGGCGCCTTGGGCTGAAGTGAGGGAGGACAAATCAATGCGGCCAGTGGCGAATAGGCAGGTACGATAGTCGAGATAACCTAACGTTATTTCAGGCCGGCGCACCTTTTTGGCACAATCGCCTCCCTTTGGTGCAAATTGAGCAGGCCATGGTAAAAACGTACTTGAGCAAGATGAAAGGAGCGCCCGCCGAGCGCACGCCACCTTGCTGGCGTGATGCCCTGTGGTCGTGGTTCGGTGCTTTCCTGGGGATGGCCGGGGTAGGCTGGCTGAGTGACCAGGCGCTGGCCGAGCATGCCCTGCTGATGATCGGCTCGTTCGGGGCAACCTCAGTGTTGCTTTACGCCGCCCCCGAAAGCCCACTCGCTCAGCCACGCAACGTGCTCGGTGGCAATGTCCTGTCGGCCCTGGTAGGCGTGCTCAGTTGGCACCTGCTGGGCGACAACTGGCTAGCGGCCGCGGCAGCCGTCTCCACCGCCATCCTGGTAATGCAATTCACCCATACACTGCATCCCCCGGGAGGTGCGACGGCATTGATCGCGGTCATCGGCTCGAATGAACTCCATTCGCTGGGCTGGAGCTATGCCCTGATGCCGGTCGGTGCCGGCTGCCTGCTGATGCTGAGCGTAGCGGTAATGATCAACAATCTCGCCCGTCACCGCCGCTACCCCCAGCACTGGTGGTGACTAGCTTGCCGGTGAGCTGCCCTGCGTCTCGTCATCCTCCACCGGTTCGACCTGTTCCCCTTGCTCGAGCTGGCCGGGGCGAATCGGCTGAGACGTATCGTCGGGACTCTTGAACTCCGTATCGGGGGCATCCGAGCCCGAGTTGCCTGAGGACGACTCTGTCTGATCGGGGCCATTCTCATCGGGCGTGGCGGGATCCTCGGCGTCAATCACCGCCGTACCCTGGCGGTCGGGGCTGGGCGTTGGATTGGCCTCCGCCGGCCCGTTCTGCTGGGTCCCTTCCTGCGCCAGGGAGCCCTGTGACAATGCAAGGGTCAGGGCCAGCAAGCCGCCCTTGGCGAGTATTCGGTAGTCCATGACCTTCTCCTCCATTCACATGCCGTCCGTTGAGCGAATCAGTGCCAGCCCTCGACACCGGCCATGTCAGGCAGTTCGTGGGCAATCCCCTTGTGACAGGTGATGCAGGTTGCGTCACCTTCGATCAGCCCGCGTTCATGCGCTGCTGCCGCCCGCGCGCTCTGGCGGGTGAAATCCATGGCGCCTTCGTCGTGACAATTCCTGCACTCCAGCGAGTCGTTGGCCTCGAAGCGTCGCCACTCCCGGGTGGCCATTTCGAGTCGGTGTTCGAAGAATTTCTCCCGGGTATTGATGGTGCCGAAAATGGTGCCCCAGACCTCCTTGGAGGCCTGCATCTTACGGGCGATCTTGTCGGTCCAGTCATGCGGGACGTGACAGTCCGGACAGGTGGCGCGCACCCCTGAGCGATTGGTGAAGTGAATGGTCGGCTGAATCTCCTGATACACGTTGTCGCGCATTTCGTGGCAGCTGATGCAGAAGGTCTCGGTATTGGTGGCCTCCAGGGCGGTATTGAAACCGCCCCAGAACAGCACCCCGCCGATAAAGCCGCCCACCGTGAGGAAGCCCAGGCTGAAATATTTGCTGGGCGTACTGAAGGTGGCCCAGAAATCCTTGATGATGCGGATCGCTTTCTTGAACATCCCGCCCCCTATTGTCCACGTTGTCGCTGTTCGCGGATGATCTCGTCAATGTCCTGGAACGTGTTGCCGACCTGCGTGGGAGCGGTGGTCTGCGGGACGTGACATTGGCTGCAGAAATAACGCCGCGGCGAGAGCTCGGCCAGGAAGTTGCCGTCGCGATCCATGTAGTGCGTGACGCTGACCATCGGTGCCTGGCTCTCCGCGACCCGCCGACGGCTATGACAGGTCATGCAGCGGTTGGCATTGAGATCGACTTGATAGTTGTCGATCTTGTGCGGGATGGTGGGCGGTTGCATGGGGTAGGCCCTAATGCGCCGCAGGTCATTGTTTTCGACCTCATACAGCGGTTCGGGGGTGCGTTCCTCGAGCAGCGGGACGTTGCCGCGCAACGAATCGTGGTCGCCTTCGGCGGCAAAGACGGCCACGCTGACCAGCAAGATGGCGATGCCCGTATAGATCAGTCGCATGATTGTTCTCCCTAGACCCGTTCGATCCTACAGGCGCACTTCTTGAAGTCCGTCTGCTTGGAGATGGGATCAGTGGCGTCCAACGTCACCTTGTTGATCAATTGGCTGGCGTCGAACCACGGCACGAAGATGACCCCCCGCGGCATGCGGTTGCGGCCCCGCGTCTCGATGCGGCTGTTCATCTCACCACGACGACTGATCACGCGCACCTCGCTCCCGCGTCGTACTCCCAGGTTCCGCGCATCATCGGGATGCATGTAGACCACGGCCTGAGGAAAGGCGCGGTGCAGTTCGGGCACCCGTCGCGTCATCGAACCGGAGTGCCAATGCTCGAGCACGCGACCGGTCACCAGCCACAGCGGGTATTCATCATCCGGCGATTCAGCCGGTGGCTCGTAGGGCACGGCGAAGATTACCGCTCGGCCGTCGGTGTGGCCGTAGAACTGGAAATCGCGCCCCTCCTCCACGTACGAGTCGTACTCCCCGTTGTAGCGCCAGCGGGTTTCCTCGCCGTCGATGACCGGCCAGCGCAGGCCGCGTACCTCGTGGTAGACATCGAACGGGGCGAGATCGTGGCCATGGCCGCGGGTGAACTGGGCGTACTCCTCGAAAAGTCCCTTCTGGACGTAGAAACCGAAGTGCTCGGCCTCGTCGTTGGGAAATTCTGGATCGCGCTCCTCGAGATCGAAGGCATCGACCTGGCCGTTGCGGAACAGCACGTCGTAGAGGGACTTGCCCTGATACTCCGGGTTGGCATCGAGCAGTTCCTGCGGCCACACCTCCTCGATCTGGAAACGCTTGGAGAACTCCATCATCTGCCACAGGTCGGAACGCGCCTCGCCGGGTGCGGTGACCATCTGGTGCCAGAACTGGGTACGCCGCTCGGCGTTGCCGTAGGCGCCCTCCTTCTCGACCCACATGGCCGCCGGCAGGATCAGGTCGGCGAGTTCAGTGGTCGCGGTGGGGTAGGCGTCGGAGACGATGATGAAGTTATCCGGGTTGCGGTAGCCCGGGTAGGTCTCCTCGACCAGGTTCGCCGCCGCCTGGACGTTGTTGTTGCACTGGACCCAATAGACGTTGATGTCGCCGTCCTTGAGCATGCGGTTCTGCAGCACGGCGTGCGCCCCGGGCAACTTCTGGATGGTGCCTTGCGGCACTTTCCAGGTCTTCTCGGCAAAGGCGCGGTGATAATCGTTGGTCACCACCATGTCCGCTGGCAGGCGATGCGCGAAGGTGCCCACCTCACGGGCGGTACCGCAGGCCGAAGGCTGACCGGTCAGTGAGAAGGGGCTGTTGCCCGGGGTGGAAATCTTCCCGGTCAACAAGTGGATGTTGTAGACCATGTTGTTGGCCCAGACGCCACGGGTATGCTGGTTGAAGCCCATGGTCCAGAACGACATCACGCGGGTATCGGGGTCGGCGTAGAGCTCGGCCAGTTCGTCGAGCTGACGCTTGGGCACGCCGGAGAGTTCGCTGACGTAGTCGGCATCGTACTGCTGCAGGAATTCGCGATAGCGCTCGAAGTCGATGTCGCGTGCACCGGCGACATCCTTGGCATTCTCGGCCGCCAATTCCAGGCGATGCTCGGGGCGCAGCCCGTAGCCAATGTCGACGTTGCCTTCCTTGAAGCGCACGTGCTCGTTGACGAAGTCCCAGTTCACCCGGTCGTTCTCGATGATGTAGCGAGCGATGTAATTGAGCACCGCCAGATCGGCCTGGGGGGTAAAGACGATCGGCATGTCGGCGAGTTCGAAGGAACGATGCTCGTAGGTCGAGAGCACCGCCACCTTGACGTGCGGCGACGAGAGACGGCGGTCGGTGACCCGCGTCCACAGGATGGGGTGCATCTCGGCCATGTTGGAGCCCCATAGCACGAAGGCATCCGCCGCTTCGATATCGTCATAGCACCCCATCGGCTCGTCGATACCGAAGGTACGCATGAAGCCGAACACGGCCGACGCCATGCAGTGGCGCGCGTTGGGGTCGATGTGGTTAGAGCGGAAGCCTGCCTTCATCAGCTTGTTGGCGGCGTAGCCCTCCCATACCGTCCACTGCCCGGAGCCGAACATGCCGACGGCCTCGGGCCCCTTCTCACGCAGGGCCGCCTTGTATTTGTCGGCCATGACATCGAAGGCTTCATCCCAGCTCACCGGCGTAAACTCGCCATCCTTGTCGTATTCGCCATTGGTCTTGCGCAGCAGCGGCTGGGTGAGGCGGTCCTGGCCATACATGATCTTGGACAGGAAATAGCCCTTGATGCAGTTGACGCCCCGATTCACGGGCGCGTTGATGTCGGCGTGGGTCGCCACCACCTGATTGTCGCGGGTCGCCACGTTGACGCCACAGCCCACCCCGCAGAAACGGCAGGGCGCCTTGGCCCACTTGAGCTGCGTGTATTCTGAATCGGTCACCAGGTTCTGCGCCTGGCCCGGCAGGCTCACCCCAGCGGCGGCCGCGGCGGTACTCGCCGCCGATGTCTTGATGAAATCACGTCGCGTCAGCTTCATGGCTCGCCTCCCCCTCCATTTCCCTGTTCAGTTCCCTGTTCAATTCCTGGGCGCTCTCTACGTGGTGATACACCATGCTCGCCGACAGCACCCCCGGCTCGCCTTGCAGCGCATCGATGAAATCCACGGTCTCGCGTTGCCCCCCGGCCTCGATGACCAGGACCAGCTTGCCGCCGGGGTCGGCGACGTGTACCTCGACGCCGACCGCAGCCCGGCAGTATTCGGCGATCGCTGCGACACGCTCCGGCCGGGCCTGAACGACCAGGCTCGAGATATGAATATTGTCATTCATGACGTTTCCTCATCGGGGTTCTCATGGCCCCTGGATTCTTGTGAACTCATCGGGCTGTCATGGACGGCCCACCGAGAGGGTCTGGGTCGGGCACCCCGCAACGCAGGCGCCACAGCCGGTGCATAGCGTCGTATCGAGCTCGGGCTCGGGGACCCGATGGGCATTGAAGAAGAAACGAATGGCGCCGACCTCACAGCTCTCGCCGCAGCTCCGGCAATACACCCCGTCACGCCCCAGGCAGCGATCACCGAGTTTGGCAACATAGCTCCAGGGAGAAGAATGTTCGGGATCGTGGAATGCCGAGGCCTCGCACACGTCCACGCATGCCTGGCAGAACGTGCATTCGCCGCGCTGGAAATCGACTTCGGGAAAGCCACCGTCGCCACGCACGATGATTCCGGTCTCGCACGCCTCCATACAGGCTGTGCACCGGGTACAACGTGACGTAAAGCGCGGCTCGGCTTCAGCCCAGGGAGGGCGCAAAGGCAACGGCCTGCCGGGCCGGCCTTGAAGCAGGGCACGCCGTGACGCATCCACGGCCATGGCTCTCCTCGTTTATTCGTTTTTCTCGACTATCTAGCTAACGGGTTAGCTAGCTGGGCCCTGGCGGGCCGGCGAACATCTGGTAGATCCAGACCAGAAAGCCATACCCCGATACCACCAGGACGGAAAGAATCGGGAACAGAACACCTGCCAGGAATACGAACACGGTCAGTTCGCGCTTCTTCTCTGTTTTATCTATCGTCTTATCCATGCTTAAACCCATCGCAACGCGATACCTTGTACTACCGTAGGAAGTAATGACTCATGAAGCAAATGGGATAAAGGGCTGAGTGGCTTTTGTGCTGCGAACTTATTATTCGACCTGACAGGAGATAACTTATGCAACAGCGACTTAGATATGCTGTCTTGATGCTCGTCATGTTAACGGGATCGGGCACGGTATCGCTGGCCCATGCCGAGCCGCACTCGGAAGCAGAGCTGCGTACTCGCCTTCAGGCGTTTCACCATCACCAGCAAGCGCTGGCCACGCTTGCCGATGAGCGGGGAAACTCCTCCGAGATCAGCGAGTTATCCTCAACCTTCGGCGAGGATCATCGGATACTCGAGGAGTGGCTGATGGGCAGCGACACCCAGGATCACGGCTCAGCCTCGGACCATGGCAAAGCCCCGTGGGCAGACGCGGTGTCACGTCTGGAAGGGCTTGAAGGCGATGCATTCGATCAAGCGATGCTGGAACACCAACAGGAAGTTCACGAACAACTGCTCGCGTTGCTCAAGGAGAATCGACCGGAAAACACCCAGGCAACGGAGTTCGCCAACCATTTAAAGATCACTCATGAAACGTTGCGTAAACACATGGGCATGCTCGAAGGGCAGTAATCAATCCTTAAAATGAAAGGATACATGCGCACGTTATATGACGTTTCGTATGATCGATATCAAAGGTTAACTTGAGCGGTTCACTTAGTATCGTGGCGTCTCATTGTCGGAGAACGTCATGGAACTGGTGTGCCCGGCAGGCAACCTGCCCGCCCTGAAACGCGCCGTGGATGAAGGCGCCGATGCGGTCTACTTCGGCTTCCAGAATGCCACCAATGCCCGCCAGTTCGCGGGCCTCAACTTTACCGACCACCGTGCCCGTGAGGGTATCGCCTATGCGCACGCCCGGGGGCGGCGGGTATTCTGCGCCATCAATACCTATCCGCAGCCCGAGGGCTGGGCGCAATGGACCCAGGCGGTCGACGATGCCGCGGCCCTCGGCGTGGATGCATTGATCCTCGCCGACACGGGCTTGCTCGACTATGCCGCCACGCGCTATCCCGACCTGCCCCGCCATTTGTCGGTGCAGGGGTCGGCCACCAGTCATGAGGCGCTGCGCTTCTATCACGATCGCTTCGCCATCAAGCGCGCCGTGCTGCCGCGAGTCCTGTCGATGACCCAGGTTCGTGACCTGGCACGCCAGAGCCCGGTCGAACTCGAAGTCTTCGCCTTCGGCAGCCTGTGCATCATGGCCGAAGGCCGGTGTTATCTTTCTTCCTACCTGACCGGCGAATCGCCGAACACGCGCGGCGTCTGCTCACCCGCGTCGCACGTGCGCTGGGAAACCACGCCGGAGGGGCTCGAGTCGCGCCTGGGCGGCGTGTTGATCGATCGCTACGCCGAGGGCGAGCGCGCCGGGTACCCAACGCTATGCAAGGGGCGCTTCGAGGTCGACGGCGAGACCTACCACGCCATCGAGGAACCCACCAGTCTCAATACCCTGGATCTGCTGCCGGAGCTGCATGCGCTGGGCATCAGCGCGGTGAAAATCGAGGGACGTCAGCGCAGCCCGGCCTATGTGGCCACGGTGGCCGGTATCTGGCGCCAGGCCCTGGATCGCCTGGAAAAGGCGCCCGAGCGCTTCCACCCCGAACCCGCCTGGCAGGCGAACCTCAGCGAGCTCTCCGAGGGGGCCACCACCACGCTTGGCGCCTACGAGCGTCGTTGGAAATAGGAGCCACCATGCTTGAATTGACCCTGGGGCCGGTCGCGTTCTACTGGACGCGTGACCGCTACGCCGATTTCTATGCCCAAGCCGGCGAATGGCCGATCGAGACCGTCTACCTCGGCGAGACGGTATGCTCGCGTCGGCGCGACATGAAACTCGACGACTGGCGCGACATCGCCCGCTCATTGACCGAGCGGGGCAAGCGCGTGGTGCTGTCGAGCCAGACCCTGATCGAATCGGAAGCCGATCTGCGCGGGCTGCGCAAGGTATGCGACAACGGCGACTTCATGGTGGAGGCCAACGATCATAGTGCCGTCCGCCTGCTCGCCGACGCCGGCGTTCCCTTCGTTGCCGGCCCGGCCATCAACCTGTACAACGCCGCCGCACTCGGCGTCATGGCCAAGGCCGGCATGCAGCGCTGGGTCATGCCGGTGGAGATGGCGCGAGACGCCTTGGCGAACCTGCTAACCGCACGGGACGCCGCGGGGCTCGACGCGCCTTGTGAAGTCTTCGCCTATGGCCATCTGCCCCTGGCCTGGTCGGCACGCTGCTTCACGGCACGCCGCCATGGCCTGCCCAAGGACCGCTGCCAGTTCGTCTGCCAGCAGTATCCGGAAGGCCTGCCGCTGTGTGCCCAGGACGCGCCCGATGAGGTGTTCACCCTCAACGGCATCCAGACGCTGTCAGGCGCCTGTCAGGACCTGCGCCATGAGGTGCCTGAGATGCAGCGCATGGGCGTTGCTGCGGCACGCTTGAGCCCACGCGCCGAAGGCATGAGCGAGGTGGTGGCCGCCTTCGATCGCGCCCGGCGTGGCGAGTTGGCCGAGCGCGACCCCTTGGCGCTGACTGAGGTCGGGTGCGATGGCTACTGGCACGGCCAGGCGGGCATGAAGCGCACCGCGTTGCAAGCCACCCCAACTTGACTACGGGCATCGCGCCGCCACAGCGAAACCGTGCCTCGAAGGCTCAGGCGAAGCGGGTGGACACAAAGCTCTGCTGCTGGGTGTAGGCCCGATGCCAGGCGGCAAGTTCGGGGAAGTCCCGCGTCCAGTCGACTTCAGGTAGCCGCAACAACAGGTAGTCGAGGGCCACGGCGACGACGATGCCCCCCAGGTCGAGGCGATTCGACAAGGCGCCACTGTCGACCTGATCGCCCAGCGCTGCCAGTGCCCGGCCGATCGCGCGCTGGCGGCGTTGGCCCAAGACACTGGTATCCGCCTCCGCACCCTGGTGCTTGCGAGCGATTACCAGCGAGAACGCGGCCTCCGTCAGCCCCTGTCCCAGCCCGGCAATCGCCAGCACATCGGCCAGCCGTTGGCGGGGCAGCAGTTCCGGTCCCTGGCCCTGCGCATCCAGGTACTGGGCGATCAACAGCGACTCGCTCAGGGCCTGGCCCTCCTCGGTGACCAGCGCCGGCACACGCCCGAGCGGATTGGCATTCAATAAGCTGGCGTCATCCGACCAAGGGTCGCACCAGCATAAGGAAAGCGTCGTCTCCAGCCCCTTTTCCAGGGCGACGACCCGCACGACACGGGCGAAAGGCGAGGTGGCGTTGAGATACAGCTCCATGAATCAATCTCCCTGAGACATTGGCGCGGCGGGGCGGTGCTTACCGACCCGCCGGCTCACGAGGACGAGACACCCGCCGGCAGCCAGCAGGGCGGCCCCCAGCGCGTACAGTGGTAGATAGCTCCCCAGCGTGGCATACCAGGCCGACATGCCATAGCCCGACAGCGCCTGGGCGGCGGCGAAACTTGCCGTGGCCCAGCCCCACATCCGCTTGTGGGCCTGGGGGCCCACCAGTTCCGCCAGACGCCCTGAGGTCAGCGCCACGATCCCCGGGATCATCGCCCCCACCAGCAGCGAGGAGAGCGAGCGGCTGACGAGGGCCAGGGAGACCAGCGGCAGGGCCACGGCCAAGGCCTTGAGCATGAACGCCGACGCCAGGGCGCCGTGCCATCCCAGGCGCCTGGCCGTCAGGCCTGCCAGCAACGGCCCAAGTACCGCGCCGATGCCGAACAGTGCCCACTGCAGCGATCCGGTCGCTTGCCCCAGCGCCGCCTCACGGACCAGGTAATCGACCCAGAACACGGTATGCGGAACGAACCCGGCGCCATCCAACGCATAGGCCGCCATGACCAGGCACACCACGGCCATGGGCACATGATGCGTACCGTAGTGCCCGTCGGTTCGGGAGGGGGCTGGGGGCGGTGCGGGAAGTGTCGCCATGCCGCGATCACCGAGCCAGCCGACGAGCAGACCGGCTAGCCCCAGGACCAGCCAGGTTGCCGTCAGACTGAGTGTCATGAACAGGGGGACCAGCGTGGCCGACAAGAGCACCCCCAGGCCTATTCCCATGAAGGCCATCGCACCGACCTGAGTGCGCCGGCTCACGGGAGTCGCGGCAAGCGCCAGGGATGGCCCGACCACGACCAGCACGGCGCCGGCAATGCCTGCGGCGAGTCGCCATACAAAGAACCAGCCGAAGGCCCCGGGCCACGCGCAGAACAGAAAGCTCAGCCCGATGACGACGAAAGCGCACACCAACACACGGCGCGGAGGAAATCGCTCGGACAAGGCATGGCCGCTGAGCGCACCGATGAAATAGCCCAGCAGGTTAGCCGCTCCCAGATAGGCCGCCTGAGAAGCGGTAAACCAGCCCTGCTCGACCAGCGCCGGTAACAATGGCGTGTAAGCGAAACGCGACAGACCGATGCCGGCCAGGGTGGAAGCGATACCCAAGAGCAGGGCAGGCAGATCGAGCCGATTGAACACGCAGGGGAACTCCCAAGCTGATTGCAACAAACGCCATCATAGTCTCCCAGCGATGAATTTGATCGCATGCCCTACGGAGGTCTAGCTTGAAGGCAGCACATGACAGTGCGCGGTTCACCCTTGGGAATGAAAGGAGCGATGAATGGAAATCATCATAGAGAATGCCGGCATGGCCGATGAGGAATTTCACCAGCTGATCAGCGGGGAGACGGGCGATGCCCTGCGCCAGAAGGCCAAGAATTACCTGGGCAGCCAGGACATCAGCGAGAATCAACTGGCCAAACTGAAGGAGAGCAGCGGCCAGGAGTACGAAGAATTGCGTCGCAAGATGGCCGAACATGCCATCGAGGTGGTCAACCTGCCACCACGCGACAGCCAGATTCGTCTGGATATCTCGTTCGATGGCGGCAAGAAGGCGTGAGTTACGGCCCCTGTAAGGGGGCCTGATCAACGCGAAAGGACCTCGGGGCGTTAGACTCACCCCGAGGTTTTTTTATTGCATGCTCAACCGCACTTGGACCAGCCGCACCCGGCGTAGCAGGTCGGACAGCCATCCATCATGATCAGCTCGCCACGGCATTCGGGGCAGTGTCCCACCACTGTGGGGCCGTCGCCCTGGGGGGCGCTTGCGGCCGTCTGAACCTGCGGCTGCACGTCATCCTCGGGTTCGGGCGGCTGCCAGGGGTGGCCATGGGCCAGCCGCTGGGCATAGCGCTTGACCAGCTCTTCCACCGGCACCTGGTTGCCATCGATATCGAGGAACCCGCGACGATAGAGGATCTGCTGGATCGACCAGGCGATGGCGGCGACTTCCGAATCATGGAACATGGGCTTGTTCCAGCGGTTCATGCCGCAACGCACCAGGCCTTTGTCCCAGGCCACCTTGCGCAGGTCGGCCACCGCCTGGGTGACGTAGCCACCCCGCGCGGCCAACGACAGACTGCGCATGGTGGCAGTGATCCACTGGTGCTCGCTGGAGAGCTGGCCTGAGGGAAAGAAGAACTCCACCGGACGCTCGATCACCACGCGCTTGCCACCCAACACGCCTTCCACCGGCATGAACGAGACCAGCAGGTAGACCTTCTTGCGCCCCTCGGCACCGACGTAGGAGATCTTCTCCGATACCGCTTCCAGCGTGCCCTCGGGCCGCGTGGGAATGCGCAGCGTCAGGGGGTTCTCGTCGACCAGCGGCAGTTCGCCCTGGGTCGGGGCCTCCTCGCCCGGCTTCTTGATGCTCAGCGAGACGATCTTGGAGTTGATTTCGACAGCCATCAGCAGGCTCCTGCGGAAAGTTGGGTGTTGACGCTGGGGTGACAGCCGCTCACGACCGTCACGAGCGCAATTGGGCGTGGCTTACCACTTGCCATAGGTGCCCTCCTTGATTGCGTCATACAGGTTCGCTGCAGTGTGCTCCTCGCCCTCGTACATGACTTTCTCGTCGCCCTTGAGCTCCAGCGATTCGCCGTTTTCCAGCTGGAACACATAGGTCGTGCCCTTGAGATCCTCTTCGCGCACCAGCACGCCCTGGAAGGCCTCGGGGTTGAAACGGAAGGTCGTGCAGCCCTTGAGCCGGCTTTCGTAGGCCTTGAGGTAAAGATCCTCGAACTGCTCGAAGGGGAAATCAGTGGGCACGTTGACGGTCTTGGAGATGGCCGAATCCACCCACTGCTGGGCCGCGGCCTGCACGGCCACGTGCTGCTCCGGCGTGACCGCATCGGCAGTAATGAAATAATCGGGCAGATCGCTCTCGACGGCGTCGGCGGCGACGAAGTGGCGATAGGCGGCCAGCTCGAACGACACCACCTCGACCTGGGCCTTGCTCTTCTTGCCCGACTGGATCACGTTGCGGAAGTAGCGGTGCGAAAACGACGGCTCGATGCCGTTGGAAGCATTGTTGCCCAGCGACAGCGAAATGGTGCCGGTCGGCGCAATCGACGAGTGATGGGTGAAGCGCGCGCCGTTCTCGGCCAGCGCCGCCACCAGTTCGGGCTCGATCTCGGCGATCTGCTGCATGTAACGGCTGTAGCGGGCATGCAGGATACGACCGGGCACCTTGTCGCCGATCTCGTAACCGTCCTTGGCCAGCTCCGGGCGTTCGCGCAGCATCTTGGGCGTGATCTCGAACTCCTCGGCGAGAACCGGCGCCATGCCCTTCTCGCGCGACAGCTCCAGCCCCTGCTTCCAGCCCTCGATGGCCATGGTCTTGCTCACCTCGTCGGTGAAGGCCAGCGACTCCGGGGAGCCGTAGGGAATCTTGAGCATGGTCAGTGTCGAGCCCAGTCCCAGGAAGCCCATGCCGTGACGGCGCTTGGACTCGATCTCGCGACGCTGGCCCTCGAGGGGCAGGCCGCTGATCTCGACCACGTTGTCGAGCATGCGGGTGAAAATCGCCACCACCTTGCGATAGCGCTCCCAGTCGAAGCGCGGCGCCTCGCTGAACGGATCGATGACGAACTTGGTCAGGTTGACCGAACCCAGCAGGCAAGCGCCCTCGGGCGGCAACGGTTGCTCGCCGCAGGGGTTGGTGGCGCGGATCTCCTCGCAGAACCAGTTGTTGTTCATGCGGTTGACCTGGTCGATCAGGATGAACCCCGGCTCGGCATAGTCGTAGGTCGAGTGCATGATGGTATGCCACAGCTTGCGCGCCTTGATGGTCTTGACCACCCGGCAGGCGACTCGCCCCTGGTCATCGACGCTATAGCCCTCTTCGATCACCGGCCAGTCGCGGTAGATCAGGTCCTCGGCACGCACGTCCTCTTTCTCGCCACCATGCAGCGGGAAGGCCAGCGGCCAGTCGGCGTCGTTCTTGACCGCTTCCATGAATTCGTCGGTGATCAGCAGCGACAGGTTGAACTGGCGCAGCCGGCCCGCTTCACGCTTGGCTTCGATGAACGCCTCGACATCGGGATGACCCACGTCGAAGGTCCCCATCTGCGCACCACGACGACCGCCCGCCGAGGCTACGGTGAAACACATCTTGTCGAAGATATCCATGAACGCCAGCGGGCCGTTGGTACCGGCACCGGCCCCGAACACGAAGGCCCCCTTGTGGCGCAGCGTGGAGAAATCGTAGCCGATGCCGCAACCGGCCTTGAGGGTCATGCCCGCATCGACCACCCCACCGAGGATGTCGTGCATGGAGTCGTGGATGGCACGCGACACGGTACAGTTGATCAGGCTCACCGCCGGCTTGTAGTCGTCAGCCCCCGCATTGGAGAGGATGCGCCCCGCCGGCACTGCGCCGTGCTCCAGCGCCCAACGGAACTTGGGCAGCCACGCCTTGGCCTGGTCACCCTCGACGGCGGCCAGGGCACGCGCCACCCGGTCGAAGGTGTCCTGGATATCCTTGTCGACGGGCCGCTGATGGCGGTCCTTCAGACGGTACTTGGAATCCCAGATGTCTCGCGAGGGGACCTGCAGCGGGACATCGTTGGAACTCTTGGCGGCCTTGGCAGTCGTGCTCATGTCGGGTCTCCAGAGGAGGCTATAAAGAAGGAAATATCAATCACGGGTACGGCGCGATAGGGTCTCGACGCGCATGAGCCAATCGCCCAGGCGTCCCTGGGCGAGCCCCTCTTCCAGGCCATCGAGCAGGTTCTTGACCAGCAGGCCCAGTTCGGTATCGCCCTCGATCGCCAGGCGCCGCTGGAAAAACAGGCTGTCGGGGTCTTCACGACGGGTGGCCAGGCAGAGGAAGGCCCGCCAGTCGCCGCGAATCGTCGCTTCGCCCGCACCCTCGCAAAGACAAAGGCGCCCCGCCTCGAGGCCCAGCGTGAAGCTCACACCGAGATCGTCGAGGATCAGGGTGAGATGCCGCCCCGTCAGGACATCGAACTCGCCGTCGGCCAGAGGCACGGCGAAGGTGCGATTGAGCACGGGTTCGACCAGGCGGCGCTTGACGGCCAACGGCACACGCGGGTCCAGCATGCGAACCAGGCGCGCCAGCGGCAGGGCCGGCAAGGGAAAAAACGGTACGGGCAATGCGGGCATAGCAACGCTCCTCTCGGGTCTGCGAAGCGCAAATCCTAGCCGCCCAGGGCGACGAACGCCCTGACTCAAGTCAAGGTCTTTTGGCAGGTCCATCGCAGCTATAAACACCACATATAGACCAAACCGGGGGACAGGACACAACATATCGGCGTTGAGGTCAACGGTTGATACGTCAAAATTTAGGCCGATGATGGCTTCGGTGTCAGCGGAATCCGGCTCGGCCGGGGCCTGGCTGCGTTGAAAGCCTCAGTGGCTCGATCGACGGTCGATGGCATCCCGACGAGAGGCAGTAACGTATCTATACTGACCGCCGAAAGTGATCGCCAAAACCCGAGGGAGGAGCAAATGAAAACCCCCAGCGATATCCAATGCAAGCGCGCCTACGATACGCCGGAAAAGAGTGACGGCTATCGCGTGCTGGTGGATGGCATCTGGCCGCGGGGCCGACGCAAGGAAGCCCTGGAGCTCGATGAGTGGCGCAAGGAACTGGCGCCCTCGAAAAAGCTACGCCAGTGGTTCAAGCACGATCCACAGCGCTGGGATACGTTCCGGCAACGCTATCATAAGGAGCTCGATAAGCAGAAGCGCGCCATCGACGACATGCTCAAGGCATGCGACGGACATAAGCTGACGTTGGTATTCGGCGCCAAGGAGACCGAATACAACAATGCCGTGGCGCTGAAGGAGTACTTGGAAAAGCGCACCTAGCGCGCCACTGGCCTCATCTACATACCGTACGCCAGCGTTATACCGTGCGCGAGAAACGCTGCTGGGCCGGGTTGAGATACGCGTCGAAGGCCATCGCCAGGTTGCGCATCATCAGCCGGCCCGCCGGCAGCACGGTCAGCGAGGTATCGTCGAGTTCGATCAGGCCATCGGCTTCGGGCTCGCGCAGCTCGGCGAGCGCCTCGGCAAAGTAGTCCGGGAAGTCGATCCCGTAAGCCCGTTCGATGGCGGCAAAATCGATCCGGCCGTGACACATCAGTTCGTTGATCACATCGCGACGCAGGCGATCGTCGTCGCTTAGTCGATAACCGCGCATCACAGGCAGTCGCCCGCTTTCCAGACGCGCCTGGTACTGGGCGGTCTCCTTGACGTTCTGGCTGTAGGAATCGCCGACCTTGCCGATGGCGGTAATTCCCAGGCCGATCAGGTCGCAGTCGGCATGTGTCGAATAGCCTTGGAAGTTGCGCTGCAGGGTGCCGTTCTCGCGCGCCAGGGTGAGTTCGTCGTCGGGCAGCGCAAAGTGATCCATGCCGATATAGACGTAGCCGGCCTCGGACAGTCGCTGGATGGTCAGTTCCAGCAGTTCGAGCTTGCGCTCGGGAGGCGGCATGTCCTCGGGCCGGATCAAGCGCTGCGACTTGAACAGCTCCGGCAGGTGCGCATAGCTGTAGGCCGCGATGCGATCGGGGCGTAGCGCAATGATCTTGTCCAGCGTGGTGTCGAAGCTCGCCACGGTCTGCAGCGGCAGTCCGTAAATGAGGTCGACACTCACCGACTGGAACCCCGCCTCGCGGGCCGCGGCCACCAGCTCGACCACCTGTTGCTCGCTCTGTACCCGATTGACGGCTTTCTGCACGTCGGGGTCGAAGTCCTGCACGCCGAAGCTCAAGCGATTGAAGCCCAGGGCACGCAGCTCGTGAATCTGGATCGGCGACACCGTGCGCGGATCGACCTCGAGGGAAAACTCACGCGCCTCCGGCGGGGCGAAGTGAAACGCCTCGTCGAGCGCGGCCATCAGCTCGCCGAGCTGAGCGTTGGTCAGGTAGGTCGGCGTCCCCCCACCCAGGTGCAGCTGGGTCATGCGCCGTGAATTGTCGAACAGCGCCCCCTGCACGGCGATCTCGTGCTTCAGCCAATCCAGGTATTCCGCGGCCCGATCGGTGTTGTGGGTGATGATCTTGTTGCACGCGCAGTAGTAGCAAAGGCTCTTGCAGAACGGAATGTGCACGTAGGCCGACAGCGGCTTGGGCGTGGCGACCCGGTTGCTGCGCTCGGCGGCGGCGCGGTAGTCATCCTCGGCAAACGCCGAATGGAACTGCGGCGCGGTGGGATAGGACGTGTAGCGCGGCCCCGGGCGGTCGTACTTCTCGACCAGCGGGCGATTGAACTGCAGAGCGTCTGACATGGCGTGAAACAACCTCTAGAAAGTCGCGGCGTAACCCGGAAAGCCACCGCATGCCGGGGAGTATGACATACCCGCCAGTGCCGGTCGGGTCCCCCTAAGGGGTAGTCGTGGAAGCTTAAGGGGTACCTCCGATGACACTTTGATCGGGGTCAAGTTTCGACGTAAGTTTGGCTGGCATCATGAACGCATGCCTGGCCGGAGGTTCCCGAGCCGGGCAAATTATAGGCCGATAAGATGCATACTGGAGACATTTTATGAGAACCCTGACTGTCAGCGTCCTGCTCGGCGCCGCCGCGCTCGCTTTCACCGCCACGGCGCAGGCGGACGCCGACGGCGAAGCCGTCTACAACCAGGCCTGCATGGCCTGTCACATGACCGGTGCCGCTGGCGCCCCCATCCGTGGCAATGCAGAACAGTGGGCGCCTCGCCTGGAGAAAGGCATCGAGACGCTCTACGACCATGCCATCAACGGGTTTAACGCCATGCCTCCCAAGGGCGGCCAGATGGGGCTCAGCGAGGAGCAGGTGACGGCGGCCGTCGACTACCTGGTCGAACCGACTCAGTAACCCCTCTGTCTTGGAGATCGGGATGTCCCTGCGGCGCGTTAGCCTCACCCTTTTACTCTGGCTCCTGGCATGGCTCGTGGTGCTTCCCGTCCAGGCCATTGAACTGGCCCAGGTGCAGGAGGGCTTTCCCACCGCCAACCGTCTCTCCACCGCCGATACTCCGCTCCCTGTGAGCGCGGTGTATGCCGGCGACACGCTGCTGGGGCATGTCTACGAGAGTGTCGATATCGCCCCGGTACCGGCTTATTCCGGCAAGCCGATCAACCTGCTGGTGGGTATCGACACTGACACGCGCATCGTCCTCGCCCGGGTGCTCGACCATGCCGAGCCCATCATGCTGGTGGGGATTCCCGAGCAGCGGCTTCAGGACTTCGCCTCGGCCCATGTCGGCCATGGCGTGACCACGCGATTGAAGATCGGCGACAACCTCGATGCCATCTCCGGCGCTACGGTCACGGTGATCGTGGCCAACGACACGATCCTGCGTTCGGCCCGCCAGGTAGCGGCCAGCCTGGGCATGATTGCCGATCCCTCGGCACTGCCACCGGCCCGCGTGCGCTATGACACCTTCGAGGCCGCGGATTGGCAGACACTGACCGGTGACGGCAGCATCCGCCGGCTGCACCTGACCCATGGCGAGGTCGACGCCGCCTTCGTCGGCACCCCGGCTGAAGGCACACAGAGCGGCAAGCCGGCCGACAGCACATTCATCGATCTCTACTACACCTACCTGAACGCGCCCAGCGTGGGGCGTAACCTGCTCGGCGACCGGGGTTACGACTCGCTGATGGCGTCGCTCGAGGAAGGCGAACACGCCATCGCCCTGCTGGCGATTGGCGACTACTCCTTCAAGGGCTCGGGGTATGTGCGCGGCGGTATCTTCGACCGCATCGAGGTGATCCAGGACGGTCGTACCGTCAGTTTCCACGATCTCGACCATGAACGCCTGGGACGGCTCGACCTGGCGGGCATGCCCGAACTGGCCGAGCGTGACATGTTCATCATCCGCGAGTCGGCCGGTTTCGACCCCGGTCGCCCCTGGCAGCTCGAACTGCTGGTACGCCGTGCCTCCGGCCCACTGGCGTCCGAATTCACCCGCTTCAGTGCCGACTATTCGATTCCCGAGGCCTATGTCGAGCGGCCCGAGCCGGTGGTCGAGGAGCCGATCTGGGTCCAGGTATGGCGCGACAAGACCTTCCAGATCGCCGTGCTCGGCGCAGGCCTGACCCTGCTGACCGCGATCATGCTGTTCCAGGACGTGCTGACCCGGCGCCCGCAAATCCTCGGGCCCCTGCGCCTGGCCTTCAAGGTCTACACCCTGGTCTTCATCGGCTGGTATGCCCTGGCCCAGCTGTCGGTGGTCAACATCCTGACCTTCACTAATTCGTTGATTACCGACTTCAGCTGGGCGTCGTTCCTGATCGATCCGATGATGTTCATCCTGTGGTCGTTCGTGGCGGTGAGCCTGCTGTTGTGGGGCCGCGGGGTGTACTGCGGTTGGCTGTGCCCCTTCGGGGCGCTGCAGGACCTGGTCAACCAGGCGGCACGCAAGCTCGGCGTCAAGCAGATCGAGGTGCCTTTCGGGTTGCATGAGCGCCTATGGGCGATCAAGTACATCATCCTGCTGGCGCTATTCGCCGTGTCCCTGCACTCCCTGGGCACCGCCGAGCGCTACGCCGAGGTCGAGCCGTTCAAGACCGCCATTACCCTGCGCTTCCAGCGCGACTGGGCCTTCGTCCTGTATGCCCTGGCGCTGGTTG
Organism: Litchfieldella xinjiangensis; assembly: GCF_000759345.1. Taxonomy (GTDB): domain Bacteria; phylum Pseudomonadota; class Gammaproteobacteria; order Pseudomonadales; family Halomonadaceae; genus Litchfieldella_A; species Litchfieldella_A xinjiangensis. The sequence goes on along the minus strand of NZ_JPZL01000003.1, from coordinate 370,637 downwards.
CGGTATCCGCCTTCAATCACAAGTTCTACTGCCGCTACGTGTGTCCGCTGGGCGCCGGGCTGGCGATCCCCTCGCGCCTGCGCCTGTTCGATTGGCTCAAGCGCCACCGCGGTAGCTGCGGCACTCCGTGCCAGATCTGCGCCAACGAATGCGAAGTGGCCGCCATACATCCCGACGGCCGCATCAATGCCAACGAGTGCCACTACTGTCTCGACTGCCAGGTGACCTACCACGACGACCAGCGTTGCCCGCCCATGGTCAAGCGTCGCAAGCGCTTCGAAAAGGCGGCCAGAGTGTCTTCGCGTGCAGGGCGTGTCGAGACCTATCCCGGGACGGCGACTGACGACGGCAAACAGGCCGGACTGCAGCGTATCCCCATCGTCAATGAGGAATGAAGCATGAGCGACCATCAAGACACCCTCCAGAATCTCGGCCGTCGCCTTTTCCTGCGCAATACCGCCATGACCAGCGCCGCCGGGGTTGCCGGTGCCAGCCTGATCGGCGGGCTGGGCGGCGCCAGCCTGTTGAGCAGCCGTCACGCTGAAGCCGCTTCCGCCAACGGTGTCAACATCGCCCCGGGCGAGCTCGACGAGTACTACGGTTTCTGGAGTGGCGGTCACTCCGGAGAGGTGCGCGTGCTGGGGGTGCCTTCGATGCGCGAGCTGATGCGTATCCCGGTATTCAATACCGACAGCGCCACCGGCTGGGGGATCACCAACGAATCGCGCCGCATCCTCGGCGACTCCGCACGTTTCCTCAATGGCGATTCCCACCACCCGCACATCTCGATGACCGATGGCCGCTACGACGGCAAGTATCTGTTCATCAACGACAAGGCCAATACCCGTGTGGCGCGCATTCGCCTGGACGTGATGAAGACCGATCGCATCACCACCATTCCCAACGTCCAGGCCATCCACGGCCTGCGCCTGCAGAAGGTCCCGCATACAAAGTACGTGTTCTGTAACGGTGAATTGCCGATTCCTCAGGTCAACGACGGCCGCGACCTCGACAGCCCCGAGGACTACTGGACCATGTTCAACGCGGTCGATGCCGAGAGCATGGACGTGGCCTGGCAGGTGATCGTCGACGGCAACCTCGACAACACCGACGCCGACTACACCGGCCGCTTCGTGGGGGCGACCTGCTACAACTCGGAAAAGGGCATGACCCTGGCCGAGACCATGCGCAACGAGCGCGACTGGGTGGTGGTCTTCGATGTCGAGGCCATCGAGGCTGCAGTGAGCGCGGGCGATTACAAGACGCTGGGCGACAGCAGCGTGCCGGTCCTCGACGGTCGCAAGGGCTCGGCCTTCACTCGCTACATTCCGGTGCCCAAGAACCCGCACGGCCTCAATACCACGCCGGACGGCAAGTACTTCATCGCCAACGGCAAGCTTTCGCCGACGGTGACCATCATCGCCATCGACAAGCTGCCCGATCTGTTCAACGACAATATCGAGCCACGCGACACCGTGGTCGGCGAACCGGAACTGGGCCTGGGGCCGTTGCATACGACGTTCGACGGACGTGGCAACGGCTATACCACGCTGTTCATCGACAGCCAGGTCGCCAAGTGGAACATCGAGGACGCGATTCGCCACTATAACGGCGAGGACGTCACCTATCTGCGCCAGAAGCTCGACGTGCATTACCAGCCCGGCCACAACCATGCCAGCCTCACCGAGTCGCGCGACGCCGATGGCAAATGGCTGGTGGTGCTCAGCAAGTTCTCCAAGGACCGCTTCCTGCCGGTGGGGCCGCTACGTCCCGAGAATGACCAGTTGATCGATATCTCCGGCGAGGAAATGAAGCTCATCCACGACGGCCCCACTTATGCCGAACCGCACGATTGCATCCTGGTGCGTGCCGACCAGATCAATCCGCTCAAGGTGTGGCAGCGTGACGATCCGTTCTTCGCCGACACGGTCGCCATGGCCAAGGCCGACGGCGTCAATCTCGAGCAGGAAAGCAAGGTGATTCGTGACGGCAACAAGGTTCGCGTCTACATGACCTCGATCGCGCCGACCTTCGGCCTGACCGAGTTCCGGGTCAAGCAGGGCGATGAGGTCACGGTGGTGGTCACCAACCTGGACCGGGTCGAGGATCTCACCCATGGCTTCTGCGTGGTCAATCATGGGGTACAAATGGAGATCGGGCCGCAGCAGACGGCCAGCGTCACCTTCACTGCGGACCGCGCAGGCGTGCACTGGTACTACTGCAACTGGTTCTGCCACGCCATGCACATGGAAATGACCGGCCGCATGCTGGTCGAACCGGCCTGACGGCCATTGGCGGGCCGGCAACGTCGGCCCGCATCTGGAGAGTGCCATGTCACGCCCCCTAACGCTCGGTATCAGGCTCATCGTCATGCTCTGGCTGATGAGTATGGCGGGGGTCCTGCACGCGGCCCAATGGACCGCGACCCCAGGGGAACCGCTACAGCCACTGATCGCACGCGCCAGTGACGGCGACCGCCTGGTACTACCTGCAGGGCGTTACCCCGGGCAGGTCACGATCGACCGCCGCCTGCACGTGCAGGGCGAGCCGGGGGCCATCCTCGATGCCGGTGGGCAAGGCCATGCCGTGCTGGTCAGCGCATCAGACTGCGTGCTGGAGGGGCTTCGCATCGAGCATTGGGGACACGACTTGACCGCGCTCGATGCCGCCATCTTCGTCAAGCGCGAGGCCCATGGCTGCGAGATTCGCGACAATCACCTGCAGGGACCGGGCTTCGGCGTGTGGCTCGACGGCACCCGCGATGTCCGGGTCATCGGCAACCGCATCCGCGGCGACCGGGAACGCCGCTCCCAAGACCGAGGCAACGGCATTCACCTGTTCAACGTCAGCCACTCCGTCATCGAAGCCAACGACGTCGCGCAGACCCGCGACGGGATCTATCTCGACAGCAGCCGCCACAACGTGCTGCGCGACAATCATCTGCATGACCTGAGATACGGCGTGCACTACATGTATTCATTCGATAATCGCCTGGAAGACAACGTCACGCGCGGGACCCGGACCGGGTACGCCCTGATGCAATCCAAGCGGCTCGAGGTCGTCGGCAACCACTCCATCTACGACGACAACTACGGCATCCTGATGAACAATATCACCGACTCGCGGCTTGAAGGCAATCGCATCGTCGGCGTCACCCAACCCCTCGGCGCCGATGGCGAAGGGCGCATCAGCGGTGGCGATGGCAAAGCCATCTTCGTCTACAACTCGCAGTTCAACCGCTTCGAGGACAATCGCTTCGAGGCCAGTGACATCGGCATCCATCTCACCGCCGGCTCGGAAGACAATGTCATGGCAGGCAATGCCTTCATCGCCAACCGCCAGCAGGTGATGTATGTCGCTACTCGCGAGCAGGACTGGTCGGGCAATTACTGGAGCGACTACCTGGGTTGGGACCTGTCCGACGACGGCATCGGTGACACCCCGCATGAGCCCAACGACGCCATGGATCGCCTGCTGTGGCGCTATCCCGTCGCGCGGCTGCTGATGGACAGCCCGGCGGTGCTGGCGCTGCGCTGGGTCCAGCGCGAATTTCCCGTGTTTCGTCCTCCGGGGGTGAAAGATAGTGCCCCGCTGATGCATGACCCCGCCGTGGAGGGACTTGCCCCATGACCGCTGTGATTACCTTCAATCGCGTGACCAAGCGTCACGGCCCGCTGGTCCGGCTCGATGGCCTGGACCTCGAGGTTCGCGAAGGCGAAGTGATGGCCCTGCTGGGCCACAATGGCGCCGGCAAGACCACCACCATGAAACTGATCCTCGGCCTGATCGCCCCCAGCGAGGGGCAGGTGAGCGTGCTGGGTGGCGCCCCGGCCGGGCCGCATGCCGAGCGACTGCGACGGCAACTCGGCTACCTTCCGGAAAACGTGAGTTTCTACGAACAGCTCAGTGGTCGTGAGGTGTTGCGCTATTTTGCCCGCTTGAAGCGCACAGACCGATCCCAGGCCGATGAGCTACTTGAACGTGTGGGCCTCAGCGATGCCGCACAACGCCGCGTGAAGACCTACTCGAAGGGCATGCGCCAGCGCCTCGGCCTGGCCCAGGCACTGCTGGGGGATCCTCGCCTGCTGCTGCTCGATGAACCCACCACCGGCCTCGACCCGGCCGCCACCCGGGATTTCTACGACGCGGTACGTACCCTGCGCGACAACGGCTGCACCGTGCTGCTGTCGTCGCATGTGCTGCCGGGGATCGAACCCTACATCGACCGCGCCCTGATCCTGGGGGGCGGCAAGCGGTTGGCCCTCGGCAGTCTCAATGAGCTTCGCGAGGACGCGGGACTGCCGATGACCGTGCGGGCCCAGGGACACTGGACGGGCATCGACTGGACGCAGGGCTGGGGGGAGGCGCGGGTGGAACCGCGTCACCTCAATGGCAAGCAGCTGGAAATCGGCGTCCCCGCCGAGGACAAGATGATCGTCCTGCGTCGCCTGGCCGATACCCCCGGCGTCGAGGATATCGAGCTGCTGCCGCCCACCCTGGAACACCTCTATACACACTTCTCCGGCCGCATCTCCGAGACCTCACGAGGCACACCATGAACGCCATTGCCATTGTCACTCGCAAGGAGTTTCAGGATGGCCTGCGCAATCGCTGGGTGCTGGCGATTGCCGTCATCCTTGCCATTCTGGCGGTGGGAATCGCCTACTTCGGTGCTGCCGCCAGCGGTGGCCTGGGCTTCACGTCGCTGGCCACGACCCTGGTCAGCCTATCGACCCTGGCGGTGTTCCTGATTCCCCTGATCGCCCTGCTGCTGGCCTATGACGCCGTGGTGGGCGAGCAGGAAGCCGGCACCCTGTTATTGCTGCTCACCTATCCATTGAGCCGTTCGGCCCTGTTGCTCGGCAAGTTCCTCGGACACGGACTGATCCTGGCGGTTGCCACCGTGGCCGGCTTCGGCATTGCGGGTATCGCCATCGCCCTGGGGGGTGGCGGGGATCTGGCCGAGTTGTCGCTGGCCATGGCTCGGCTGATCGGCAGCAGCATCCTGCTGGGCTGGGTATTCCTGGCCTTCGCCTACCTCATCAGCGTTTCCGTCAACGAGAAGGCCCGTGCCGCCGGGCTGGCGCTGGGGGTCTGGTTCCTGTTCGTGCTGGTCTTCGACCTGGCCCTGTTGGCCTTGCTGGTCGGCATGAAGCAAGGCGGCGACTGGTTACCCTACCTCTTGCTGCTCAACCCCGCCGACTGCTTCCGCCTGATTATCCTGGCCGGCTTCGAAGCGACCCAGATCACCAGCGGGATTACCGCCATCGCCAGTGACGGCGCCTTCCACCCCAGTTGGCCGGTGCTGATCCTGGTGGGCTGGGTCGTGCTCCCGCTGGGGCTGGCAATCCAGCGTTTTCGTCACCATTCCGCCTGACCCTAGCGAGGCTGCCATGACCCATCGCTTACTTCCCGCACTACTCGTCTCGCTGTCCCTGCTGGGGGGATGCAGCGGGGCGTCGGAGCCCGCCGCACTGGCCGCCGCCGAGCCCATCGCAGACGGCGAGGTCTGTCATGTCTGCGGCATGGTGATCGAGGCGTTCCCCGGCCCCAAGGGGCAGGTCTTCCTTGAGCGCCAGGGCACGCCGAGAAAGTTCTGCTCGACGCTGGACATGTTCGTCTTCCTGCGCCAGCCCGAGAACGAGACTCAACTGAGCCACGCCTATGTTCACGATGTCGGCAAGACCACCTGGGCGTCACCGGACGACGAGGCGTTCATCCTCGCCAGTGAGGCCTGGTATGTGGTCGGCCACGATCGTCGCGGGGGCATGGGCCATACCCTGGCCTCGTTCGGCGAGCACGAACAGGCCGAGGCATTTCGCGACAGCCACGGCGGCAACGTACTGGCGTACGAGGAGATCGATCTTGCCCTGCTGGGCGAGCTGGGCCGCGCCGACCCGCCTTCCGGTACCGCGCATGGCCACGGCCATGCGCAGCAGTGACGGGCTACTTGAGCCCCAGGCGCCGGGCAAGCTTGTGAAGATTGCTCGGGTCGAGCGCCAGCAGGCGCGCCGCCGCCGCCCACTTGCCGTCGGCATGGGCCAGGGCCCGTTCGATGGCCTGGCGCTGCACGCGCTCGACACTATCGTGCAAGGGCTCCAGCACGGGCTCGGAGGCGCCCGTAACTACCGTTGACGGCGCCTGCGGCTCGCCCGTGTCGGTAGATGACAGGCTATCCCGCGAAAGATCCAGCAAGGCCGCCTCGAGCGTGATGATGTCGCCACGATCCGCCCCGCGCCCCAGGGCCTTGATCGCCGCCCGGCTGATTACGTGTTCCAGTTCGCGGACGTTTCCCGGCCACGGATAGGCGCATAGCGCCTGCTCGGCATCCGCCGATAGACGCAGGCTGCGCACCCCGAGCCGGGCGCGGTTGAGCTCGAGGAAGTGGCCCGCCAGCACCAGCACATCGGCATCGCGATCGCGCAGCGGCGGAATGCGCACCGGGTAGACCGAGAGGCGATGGTACAGGTCGGCGCGAAACGAGCCTTCACGCACACTGTCACGCAGGCGGCGGTTGGTGGCGGCGATGATACGCACGTCGACCCGGCGCGGCGTGTCCTCGCCCAGGCGCTGCACCTCGCCGTTCTGCAATGCGCGCAGCAGCTTGGCCTGTATCGACAGCGGTAGCTCGCCCACCTCATCCAGGAACAGCGTGCCGCCATCGGCGGCCTCGAAGCGCCCGGGCCGTGCCGATTCCGCTCCCGAGAATGCCCCCTTCACATGACCAAACAGCTCGCTTTCGGCCAGCGACTCCGGCAGCGCCGCGCAATTGACATGAATCATGGGCTTGTCGCGGCGGGGCGAGCGCTGCTGGAGATGCCGTGCAAACAGCTCCTTGCCGACGCCCGTCTCGCCGCTGAGCAGGATCGGCAGGTCGGAATCGGCGACGACATCCAACTCCTCGAGCAAGCGCTTGAGCGATGCGCTCTGGCCAAGGATCTCGCCCTCCTCCCGCGGCCGGGCCGGAGTGGCCGCATCCTGGCGCACGACCCTCAGCCCGCGTATCTCCTGCTCGAGACGCGTCATGCGCACCGCCGCCTCTGCCAACAGGGTGAAGCGCTGCAGGTCATCGCGTGACTGCTGGTCGAAGACACCGGGGGTCAGTGCGTCGAGCGTGAGCACCCCCCACGTATCCCCCTGCACGTGCAGGCTGATGCCCATGCAGTCATGGACGTGCAGGGATTCGCCGACGTGATGCTCGACCAGCCCGTCATAGGGATCGGGCAGGGGCGAATCGGGAGGAAAGGCCACCGTTTCGCGGCTGGCCAGGATCGCCGCCAAGCGAGGGTGCTGGGCCACCACGAAGCGACGCCCCATCGCCTCACGAGACAGGCCTACCATGGCTTCGGGAACCAGGACGTCCTCACGCAGGCGTAATAGCCCGACGGCGCCGCACTGAAAATATTCGCGAAGCGTCTGAACCAGACGCTGCAGGCGCACGGCGCTGGGCAGGTCGGCGGTGAGGTCGGCAAGCAAGGTGTCGTAAAGCATGGTCAAATCTACCCTATCGCGGTTGCGTTTACCCTAACTCGCACGGGTACTATTTACCACCCTTCCTTAACTAATCCATAAAAACAATGGCTTAAAAAGTTGGCACGGTAGTTGCTCTATATAAAGCGACCCGCTTGATCAGGAGCACACCATGACCCTACTCGACCACCCCGTGGGACGCCTCGCCCGGGATCTTCCCGGCGCCACGCGCCTGTTCCATGCCCACGGTATCGATTTTTGCTGCGGGGGCCGCGCAACCCTGCGTGAATCCCTCGCCCAACGTGCCATCGCCGAAGATGACCCCGTCGCCGCTCAACTGCTCGAGGCGCTGGCCACCCTGCCCGCCCAGACCGCAGATAACCGCGACTGGCGCCTGGCCAGCCCCAGCGAGCTGATCGACCACATTCTGACCCGATACCACCAGGTGCATCGCCAGCAGCTTCCCGAGCTTACCCGCCTGGCCCGGCGCGTCGAGCTCGTGCATGGCGAGCGCCCGACCTGCCCGCACGGCCTGGCCGACCACCTGGAGACCATGCGCCAGGAACTCGAAAGCCACATGCAGAAGGAGGAGCAGGTGCTCTTCCCCATGCTGCGTCGAGGCCTGTTCGGGCCCGCCCAAGGGCCTATAGCTGTCATGCGTCATGAGCACGACGACCACGGCGACGCCCTGGAGGCGCTCATGACACTCACCAACGACATGACCCCGCCCAAGGGTGCCTGCAATACCTGGCGCGCCCTGTTTGCGGGACTTCGTGAACTGCGTGAAGACCTGATGGAGCACATCCATCTGGAGAACAACGTGCTATTTGGAATCAGTGCGGCGCCGGACGCCGTGGAGGTGCAACATGGGTGAATATCGTCGTCTCTGGTGGACGCTAATTGCTGTCATGGCCATTGCGTTCGGCGTGCTGGGCTACTTCGGCACGGAAGTCTATCGTCAGGCACCCCCGATCCCCGCACAGGTGGTGACCGAGCAGGGTGAGGTGTTGAGCGGCAAGGAGCGGATTCTCGACGGCCAGACCGCCTGGCAATCGGTGGGTGGCATGCAGCTCGGCTCGATCTGGGGCCATGGCGCCTACCAGGCACCTGATTGGACCGCCGACTGGCTGCATCGCGAGCTGGTCAACTGGCTGGAAATCGCTGCCGAAGAGGAGTTCGGTCAGCACTGGCTCGATCTCGATGACGAGCAACGCAATCTGCTCGAGTATCGTTTGAAGCACGAGTACCGTACCAATGGCTACGATGCCGACACTGACCGTCTGTTGATCTCCGAGCGTCGCGCCCAGGCCATCGCCGCCACCGCCGACTACTACGATCGCCTGTTCGGCGGCTCGCCCGAGCTGCAGCCGACCCGCGAAAGCTATGCCATGAAAGAGGACACGCTGCCCAACGCAGAACGCCGCGCGCAGCTGACCGAGTTCTTCTTCTGGACTGCCTGGGCCGCGGCTACCGAGCGCCCCGATAGCCATGCGACCTATACCAACAACTGGCCGCACGAGCCGCTGATCGACAACACGCCGACTGCCGAGAACATCATCTGGTCGATCGTCAGCGTGGTATTGCTGATCGGCGGCGTGGGTCTGCTGGTCTGGGCCTGGGCCTTCCTGCGCAAGGAAGAGGAAGAGACCGAAGCGCCTTTGCAGGATCCGCTGAGCCGTCTGCCAATGACTGCCTCACAGAAGGCGCTGGGCAAGTATCTGCTGCTGGTCGTCGGCCTGTTCACCTTCCAGGTCTTCCTGGGCGGCGCAACAGCCCATTACACAGTCGAAGGCCAAACGTTCTACGGTATCGAGCTGTCCCGCTGGTTCCCCTACTCATTGCTGCGCACCTGGCACATCCAGAGCGCGCTGTTCTGGATCGCTACCGGCTTCCTCGCTGCCGGCCTGTTCCTGGCACCGATCATCAACGGGGGCAAGGACCCCAAGTATCAGAAACTGGGTGTGGATATCCTGTTCTGGGCGCTGGTCGCCGTGGTGGTTGGCTCCTTCGCCGGTAACTACCTGGCCATCAACCAGATCATGCCCGCTCACCTGAACTTCTGGCTGGGCCATCAGGGTTATGAATACGTCGACCTGGGCCGTCTGTGGCAGATCGGCAAGTTTCTGGGCATCGTGTTCTGGCTGGCGCTGATGCTGCGCGGTATCGTGCCTGCCCTGTTCAAGCCCGGTGACAAGAACCTGCTGGCCCTGTTCACCGCCTCGGTGGTCTGCATCGGCCTGTTCTACGGTGCCGGCTTCTTCTACGGCGAGCGCACTCACCTGTCCGTCATGGAGTACTGGCGGTGGTGGATCGTTCACCTGTGGGTCGAAGGGTTCTTCGAAGTCTTCGCCACCACTGCCTTGGCCTTCATCTTCTACAACATGGGTCTGGTCTCTCGCACCGTGGCCACCAGCGCCAGCCTGGCGTCCGCCTCGCTGTTCATGCTCGGCGGCATTCCCGGTACCTTCCACCACCTCTATTTCTCAGGCACCACTACCCCGGTCATGGCCGTCGGTGCCACCTTCAGCGCCCTGGAAGTGGTGCCGCTGGTCGTGCTTGGCTACGAAGCCTGGGAGAACTGGAGCCTCAAGAAGCGTGCGCCGTGGATGGAAAACCTCAAGTGGCCGCTGATCTTCTTCGTCGGCGTGGCCTTCTGGAACATGCTCGGCGCCGGGGTGCTCGGCTTCATGATCAACCCGCCGATCGCGCTGTACTACATCCAGGGTCTCAACACCACGCCGACCCACGCCCATGCGGCACTGTTCGGGGTCTATGGCTTCCTGGCACTGGGCTTCGTGCTGATGGTCCTGCGCTACCTCAAGCCCGACCTGGTGTTCAATGAGCGTCTGATGAAAGTCGGCTTCTGGTGGCTCAATGCCGGCCTGGTACTGATGCTGTTCACCAGCCTGCTGCCGATCGGCGTGATCCAGTTCGTGGCCAGCGCCAGCGAAGGGCTGTGGTACGCCCGCAGCGAGGGCTTCATGCAGCAAGGGTTGCTCGTGAACCTGCGCTGGTTCCGCACCGTGGGTGACGTGGTCTTCATCATAGGCGCCCTGGCGGTTACCTGGCAGGTGGTCTCCGCTCTGCTGCTGCCGGGCCGCGCTGTGCTGCCGGTCATGGATCAGGAGGGCAAACAGGAGGGCGAAATTTCCGCCTGATCACTTGATTGGCACTGTACGGAACAACGGCCCCTGGCGATTACCAGGGGCCGTTGTCGTTCCTGCCTCGGTCGCGTCAGTGAAAGGACACGGCCTCACCCTGGCGATCAAACGCCAGGAATTGCTCGATCGAGCCCATCTGCAATGACTCGACCATGCGCTGCAACGGCCGCTCGGCCTCTTCGCTACTGGGCGGCTGCTTGCCGTCGCCGGCCAGGGCAGCCACGAAGACGATATCCCAGTCGATGCCGGTATTTCGGGATTCCTCGACCAGGGCCTGCATGTCACTCAACTCATCGGGGCGCTTGTCGACACACAGCACGGGCGTTAGCACACCCCCTTCGCCGCGCTCGAAACGAGCCTGCTGCTCGGGGTCGGGATGATCGGGCAGCTCGGCCCGGGTGAAAACGAACAGCAAGCGCTGCGGCTCGGGTTGGCGATGTGCTTCGTCCAGCAGGTCGGTGTAGGTGGCAATGGCCATGGCGTCTCCTCGTGGCGGATCGATTTCCGGTCAGCGTGGCATAGGTCAAGGCATAGAGCGAAACCCGTCGCCGACACCCTATCAAGCTTGAGCGTCCCGCTGGCCAGGCCTAGAATATACATTAACCATGCATCTTATGATGCGACCCGAGGGGCTTCCCATGCCACCATCACGTTCCCTCTCATCGCGCCTTTATCATGTGCTGGCTGTCGGCTGTATCGGTCTGGGAGCGGCCGGCGTCGTCCTGCCGGGGCTGCCCACCACCCCCTTCCTGCTGCTGGCTGCATGGGCCGCGCCCAAGGGCTCGCCGCGCCTGGCCCGCTGGTTGTGGCAGCATCCGCGCTTCGGGCCGCTGCTCAACGCCTGGCAACAGGAACGTGCCGTACCCCGGCGGGCGCGGTGGCTGGCGGTGGTCTTGCTGGCGACCAGCTGGGCCATGCTATGGCTGGCCGGCTCTCCCTGGCAGGTATTGATGATTACCGCGATGCTGTTCCTGGTCGTCGGCGGCTTCGTCGCCACCCGCCCTGACCCCGGCCGCCCTCCCCTTACCGACGGCTAGCGGAGCCCGTTTCATGCATATTACGCGCTACACCGACTACTCACTCCGCGTCCTGATCTTCGTGGCCCTCAAGGGCGAAGAACGTTCGACGATCCATGAAATCGCCGAACGCTTCGATATCTCGCGCAACCACTTGATGAAAGTTGTGCATCAGCTCAGCCAGAAGGGCTATCTGACGGCTATCCGCGGCAAGAACGGGGGCCTGCTGCTGAGCCGTCCAGCGCGCGAGATCGGCCTGGGCAGGCTGGTGCGCGATACTGAGCGCGACCTGGCCCTGGTCGAGTGCTTCAGCGATCACAATCGCTGCATCATCACGCCCGCCTGCCGCTTGATGTCGATTCTCGACGAGGCGCTCGAAGCCTTCTTTCAGGTACTGGATCGCTACACGCTCGAGGATATTCTCGGCCCCCGCGCCCCCGAGTTGATCCGGCTGCTGCAATTGCCTCAGGATGCAGTGGCTGCCTCCTGAGACAGCGAGAACGTGCCTGGAGACAAGGAAGCTAACCCAATGGAAGACTATTTCCTGGCCCGCGTGGTCCATGTTCTTGCCGTCGTGCTGTGGATCGGCGGTGTCGCCATGGTCACCACCGTGCTGCTGCCTGCCGTCAAACGCTTCAAGAATGCCGAGGAGCGAGTCGATTTCTTCGAACGGGTCGAATCGCGTTTCGCGATGCAGTCACGTATCACGACGCTGCTGGCCGGTATCAGTGGCTTCTATCTACTGCATATCCTGGGCTGGCAGCGCCTGCTACTGGCGGAGTTCTGGTGGGTTCACGCCATGATCGCGGTGTGGCTGATCTTCACGATCATGCTGTTCGTCCTCGAACCGCTGTTTCTGCATCGCTGGTTTCGTGAACGTGCCCGGCGCGCCCCCGAATCGACGTTCCGTCTGGTTCAGGGGCTGCACTGGTTCCTTCTGACGATCAGTCTGGTCACGGTGGCCGGGGCCGCCTCGGGCAGCCACGGCGGCTTCTGGTTCTAGCGAATAACGTGCCCCCGCCGAAAGTCGAACGCTTGATTGAGAACCAGGGCGCCTTATTCACAAGGGGGGTGCTATACTCGGTCGGCGCACTCTGCCCCCTGGCTCGGAGCGTACCCGGCAGTGTCATGAGACCAAGGATGGCAGCACCGCGGGTTGACTCGCTTCACTAAGTCCTGCCCACCGAGAACGTTCTCGTCGGCGTAGGGAGAAGGAGAACCCTCTTGTTACCCAACGAGCTTCGCCAGTCTCTGGAACGCTGTACCCAACTGCCTTCGCTGCCCAGCGTCGTCTTGCGCGTCATCGAGCTTGCCCGTGACCCCGACGTCAACCTCAATCAGCTGATCACGACCATCAGCAGCGATCCCGCACTCTCCGTGCGCCTGCTCTCGCTCGCCAATACGGTTTTCTACGCTTCGCAGCGGCCGGTCGAGGAGCTGCAACAAGCCGTCAACCGCATCGGCATGGAACGTACCCTGTCGCTGGCATTGGGCTGCAGCCTGGTCTCGGCCACCGGGACCGATGCCACCCAAGGCCTCAACCTCGAACGCTACTGGCAACGCTCGCTGCTTTGCGCATTGAGTGCTCGCTCTTTGGCCGATTCCCTCGATCTGCATGTCGACAGTGGCGCGCTGTTCACGGCCTCGCTGTTGCAGGATATCGGCATGCTGGCCCTGCATGCCGTGGACGAAGCGCGCTACCAGCCACTGTTGGAAAAGGCGCCAAACCATGAAGCGCTGGTGGCTCTGGAGCAGACCACCTATGCGACCGACCACGCCGAAGTGGGTGCCTGGCTGGCCCGCGAATGGCAACTGTCCGAGCGGACCGCACAATGGATAGCCCATAGCCACGACGCACTTCAGGCCGTCGAGCCAGAACAGCAGGCCCAGAAGTGCCTGATCGCCTCGGGCATGCTGGCCGATGCGTGGCTGCATGGCGAAGCCTCGATGGGCGGCGCCATGACACAAGTGGCGAAGTACTTCGGCCTGGAGGCAAGCGAGATGGTCAACCGCATCGTGTCGCTCCAGGAGCAACTCCCGGCCGTGGCATCGCTCTATAACATCGCCGTACCGGAACGCCTCGATGCCGACCAGTTGATGTTCGAGGCCAAGATGCTCTTGGCGGAACGCAATGCCCGCCTGCAGCAGGACCTGCTCCAGAAGCAGCAGGAAATCGAAGCCCTGCGTCGCGAGCAGGAGCAGCTCAACCAACAGGCTCGCCTCGACTCACTGACCAAGCTCTATAACCGGTCCTACCTCGAATCGACCCTGAACGGGTTGTTCGCCGAGCACCAGCGCTCGGGGCAACCATTCGGGGTCATCTTCATCGACCTGGATCGTTTCAAGCGGATCAATGACGATTTCGGCCATGGCATCGGCGATGAGGTTCTCGTGGCGTTTGCCAAGTTGCTGCGTCAACGGGTGGAAGAGTACGGTTTTTACGCCGGACGTTTTGGTGGAGAGGAGTTCGTCGTGTTGTTGCCCGGGCATGGCAGCGACAAGGCCATGCAGTTTGCCGAAGGCTTGCGCAGCCTGGTCGGGGCCGCCCCGCTGGCCTACGCCATGGATACCCCGCTGCATGTCACCGCCTCCTACGGTATTGCGGCACTCGAGCCCGGCAGTGGATTCGATAACGTCGAGGCGTTGGTCGAAGCCGCCGACAAGAGTATGTACCAATCGAAGCATGCCGGCTGCGACCTGATCACCGTTTTTTGACTCTTACCGCGGCTCAGGCTCTGGATAGAGGGCACCCTGTTCGATAGTGTTGATATCGAACAAATAACAATAACGATGCCCTTTACGGAGCACGCCATGACCACACCATCATCGTTTGAGTTCGATTATATCGTCGTTGGCGCGGGCACCGCCGGGTGCTTGCTGGCCAACCGCCTCAGTGCCGACCCCAATAATCGGGTCCTCCTGATCGAGGCGGGCGGGCGCGACAATTACCACTGGATTCACATACCGGTCGGCTACCTCTACTGCATCAATAATCCGCGCACCGACTGGCTGTTTCGTACCGAACCGGATGCTGGCCTCAACGGTCGCTCGCTGCTCTACCCGCGCGGCAAGACCCTTGGCGGCTGCTCGAGCATCAACGGCATGATCTACATGCGCGGCCAGGCCCGCGATTACGATCATTGGGCCGAGGTCACCGGCGACGACGCCTGGCGGTGGGAGAATTGCCTGGCCGACTTCACCAGGCACGAGGATCACTACCGCCTGGATGCTGGGGGTAATGCCGATGCCCAGCATCGCGACTTTCACGGCCACGGCGGCGAGTGGCGGGTCGAGAAACAGCGCCACCGCTGGCAGATTCTGGACGACTTTGCCGATGCCGCCGAGCAGGCCGGCATTCCCAAGACCGATGACTTCAACCGCGGCAACAACGAAGGCGTCGGCTATTTCGAGGTCAACCAACGCGCCGGCTGGCGCTGGAATACCGCCAAGGCGTTTCTGCGCCCTGCCTGCGAGAGACGCGACAACTTCACGTTGTGGCATTCGACCCTGGCACACAAGCTCGAATTCGAAACAGGAGCGCACGGCACACCTCGCTGCACCGGGGTGCAGGTGGAACGCCAGGGCACGGTGAGCCGTGTCAGAGCACGGCGCGAGGTCATTCTGTGCTCGGGGGCCATCGGCTCTCCCCAGTTGCTGCAACTCTCCGGTATCGGGCCGGCGGCGCTGCTGCACAAGCATGGCATTCCCGTGGTTCATGACTTGCCGGGGGTGGGCGAGAACCTGCAGGACCATCTACAGATTCGCTCGGTCTATCGCGTGACGGGGGGCAAGACGCTGAATACCTTGGCCAGCACGCTCTGGGGCAAGGGACTCATCGGCCTGGAGTATCTGTTGACGCGCTCCGGGCCGATGAGCATGGCCCCGTCTCAGCTCGGGGCGTTCACACGCAGCTCGCCGGAGCATGCCGAACCGAACATCCAGTACCACGTACAGCCCCTTAGCCTGGAGGCGTTCGGCCAACCGCTTCATGACTACCCGGCCATTACCGCCAGCGTCTGCAACCTCAGCCCCACCAGCCGCGGCCATGTGCGAATCAAGAGTCGCGACCCGCGCGAAGCGCCGTGTATCTCGCCCAATTACCTGAGCACGGAAGAGGATCGCAAGGTGGCGGCCGATTCGCTGAGAGTCACACGCCGCATCGTGGCGCAGCCCGCCTTCGCCCGCTATCGACCCGAGGAAGTGAAACCCGGGATGCAGTACCAGAGCGACGAGGAACTCACCCGCCTGGCAGGCGACATCGCCACGACCATTTTCCATCCGGCGGGAACGACCCGAATGGGACGCGCCGACGATCCGCTGGCCGTCGTCGATTCCCACCTGCGTGTGCGCGGCGTGGACGGGTTGAGAGTGGTCGATGCCGGGGTCATGCCCACCATTACCCGTGGCAACACCAACTCCCCCACGTTGATGATTGCCGAAAAAGCGGCGGGCTGGATTGCCTCGGAAAGCGGCTGACCCGCGTTAACCCGGCTGGCTCACCAACCCCACCAGGCTGACCGCGATCAGCACCCCGCCGAGGACACGGAAGAACAACGCCGTGTTACCGGCCATCATGTAGCGGTGGACCCGCTCGCCGAGCAGGTGGCCGACGAAGGCGCACGGCAGGAGCCACAGATGATGCTCCAGTTGTAGGTCCACCCCGGCAATGATGAACGACACCATCTTGATCACCACCAGGATGAACCACAGCACGAACAGGGTATCGCGTAGCTGATGCTTGGCCACATGCGAGGCGAAGACCGCCACGATCAGCGGCGCCCCGATCAACGAGGTGCCACTGACATAGCCCCCCAGGCCCAGCAGCACGTAATCCACGTACTTGTTCTGGCTGCGAAATGGCCGGTTCAGCACATAGCTCACCGCATAGACCAGCACGATGACGAAGATGATCGTGGTCATGGTGCGTGCCGGCAGCGTGAGCAGCCCGACCACGCCGATCAGCTTGGGCACGATCATGATCTTGAGCGCATCGATCAGGTACGCCCAGTCGATATTGCTCTCGCCCTGCCGCCCCTCGGCCTTGATCTCACGGTGGCCCTGCCAGGCGATCCAACTCGAAAAGATCAACAACTGCACGGCAATGATCGGCAGGAACACCAACGGCTCATTGGACACCAGCAGCAGGAACGGCAGGGCCAGTACCGCCCCGCCAAACCCCAGGCTGGTACGTACGAACCCGCTCCAGGCGAAGATCAATCCTATTAAAAGGTACTGATACCAATCGAGGTCGGCCATGGAGGGGATCACTCGAGACGTTGAATTTTGGTCGGCGCCAGCGTGCGAGACGAGAAACGATCTTCGCCTGCTAACGGAAGGAAGGGAAGTGGCACTTGCCCTATCCCCCCATCGCAACTACACCGATAGATACCCCGCTGCGTCAGGCTCGATAATGGAGTATCGCCCATGCCCGGCTTTCTTCAGGCCCCTGTTCATGCACTCCTCGCCGCGCTTGTCGGCTGGCTGCCCCCTTCCGCCGCGAACGCGCTCCAACGCGTCATAGACCGCTGGTTTCCACGCGACGAAACACCCGACGAGCCGGCTCGAGAAACACTCACGCTGGATGAGAGCGATGGGGATATCACGATGACGGATCAGGGCGATACGGCGCTGACCCTGACCCTGAGTGCCGATGCGATGAAGGAGGACTACACCGGCGCGTTCAGCTTCGATGGCCAGGGGCACGTCGACATACGCACGCGTTTGTCGGACGACACCGGGACGCAGGGATACAGTCCCACCGGCACGTACACGTTCTCGAACACCGACCGAGTGGCCCTGGATGTCGCCGCGGGGACCGGCTTCGGCGGTACGATCAACGCCAACGCGGCCACGCAGCTCGAGGTCGATGCCGAGGGGCTGCTGTCACCTAACGCAGCGGTCCGGGGCGACAACCTGAGCGAAGCCACCCTGCGTCTCGGTGAAGTCGATGACGACTTCTATGGCCATGTCTTGGCACTGGATGCGATGAGACTCGAACGTCTCACGATCGATACCGGCTCGCCTCTGATGCTGACGTCCCCCTCTGACCTGAGCGCATTGGCACAGCTCGATATCGTGACTCAAGGCTATGTCCGCACCCGCTCCATCGAGCTGCCCAGCCTCGAGGATGCCAGTTTCCAAGGCGCCGGCAGTGTGGAGCTCAGTGATGTGGGTAGCGAAGTCCAACACATCACCATCGATGCCGGTCAGTTGCGGGGCGAGGACACCCCCAGCTTCGATCCCCCCATCATCGCGGCCCTCGAATTGAGCATTGATGCACCGGCCAACACGTCGCACGGCAGCGTCGACATTATCGGCTCGCAGGCCGGTGGCAACAGGATCGACGTGACAGGGCGGGACCTGAGCTTCACCGGGGGAGACGGGGACGACCAGATTCGCCTCTTCCGGGTCGGGACGAACGAGAACCTCGCCGCCATCGATATCAATGCGGGAGAAACGGGAAACGACACCCTGAACATGCGCGACGTGGTGGCCGAAGGCCGGATCGACGGCTTTTCGATGGAGAACTCATCGATCTCCGTCATGGGCAGTAGCCAGATCGTGACCGAGGATAGCATCGTGCTGACCGGCAATCGCTTGCAACACGAAAGCAGCTACGGGCACGTCGCCATCGATGCCGATGGCAGCGTCACGCTCAACTCACTTCAGACCCGTACGTCGGCGGCGAGCTTTTTCAGCCGCGAAATCGGGGATAGCCGTTGGGCGGAGGAAGGCGACGGTTTCGAGGGTAGCTTCGATTTCGATGTCGCGTTGATCAACGATAACGGCGATACCTGGGACGCATTGCTCTTCGAGGACGACGACGGCGATCTTTTCGTCATCAGCGATGCCGATCCGGCCGCCGGTATCGAGCAGGGTGCCGATGCATTCCGCATTGCCGAGGTCGGCGGCGATTGGGTGGGCGGCGCCGACCAGACGGCGGCCCAGGTCGACGACTTCGTCACCCAAGGCGGGCTGGAACTCCTGGGCGTCGGCCAGGCGGCCCTGAGCGATCCCTACGGCCTGGCGTAACGCTCAGGTTTTAAAACCCCAACAAAAAGCCCTGCGATCGTCGCAGGGCCTATGTTTATACATGACACAGGTACAATCGTAGAGGTTCGCCAATTAATGGCGCTGTGCCCCACGCTCCAGCCAGGCCAGGATCAGTGCCTGCGCATCGACGCTTTTTGTCGCTGTCTCGTGCCAATAACGATGAACTTCGGACATGGTTGGTTTCTCCTCTGGCGCGTTAGCCTTTATAGCTATCGACCTGTGCCGATTTTTCTTTAGTCCGTCTCGAATCCTGCCGCGGGTGCCCCGGCTGACCCCGGCGCCCCCGTACGCTATGATGGCTCCATCGAGCCGTGAGTCGCGATCCGCCCCGTTGAACGGGATGCTTACCCCGTCGACGCTTAACGAAGAGGCCAACCGATGTCCGATGCCCAACATTCCGTCCCGCGCCCAGTGGCCCTGATCATTCTCGATGGTTACGGCCATAACGAAAATCTGGAGGCCAACGCCGTCGCCGCCGCACACACACCGGTGATGGATCGCCTCAAGCGCGATTTCCCGCACAGCCTGATCCATACCGACGGCAAGCACGTCGGTTTGCCCGAGGGCCAGATGGGCAATTCCGAGGTCGGGCATATGAACCTCGGGGCCGGGCGCATCGTCTATCAGGACTTCACGCGCATCACCAAGGCCATCGAGGACAACGAACTCGCGGACAACCAGATACTGACCGCCCCCATCGATGCCGCCGTGGCAGCGGATCGCGCCGTGCACCTCCTGGGCCTGTTGTCGCCCGGCGGCGTGCACAGCCATGAGGACCACCTGCTGGCCGTAGCCGAACTGGCTGCCGCGCGGGGCGCCAAGCGAATCTACCTGCACGCCTTTCTCGATGGCCGCGACACGGCCCCCAAGAGTGCCCAGGCCTCGATCGAACGAGCCGACGCCAAGCTCGCCGAGCTGGTGGGCAAGGAGAACGGCTTCGTGGCCTCGATCATCGGCCGCTACTACGCCATGGACCGCGACAATCGCTGGGAACGGGTCGAGAAGGCCTACCGCCTGGCCACCCAGGGGGAAGGCGAGCACGTGGTGAAGAACGCCGTGGACGGCCTGACCGCCGCCTACGAGCGTGGCGAGACCGATGAGTTCGTCGCCGCCACCAGTGTCCGCCCTGCCGGCCAGGCCGTGACCATGCAGGACGGTGACGCCGCCCTGTTCCTCAATTTCCGTGCCGACCGCGCCCGCGAACTGACTCGCGCCTTCGTCGTGGACGATTTCACGGGCTTCGAGCGCCAGGCACGCCCCTCGCTTGCCGCCGACGGCCTGGTCATGCTGACCCAGTACGCCGCAAATATCCCGGCGCCGGCCGCTTTCCCGCCAGCGGACCTGCAGAATACCCTGGGCGAGGTCATTGAGCGCCGCGGCAAGACCCAGCTGCGCATCGCCGAGACCGAAAAGTACGCGCACGTCACCTTCTTCTTTTCCGGCGGTCGGGAGGATGAGTTCAAGGGTGAGGATCGCGCCCTGATTCCCTCGCCCAAGGACGTCAAGACCTATGACGAGAAGCCCGAGATGAGCGCGTACGAGCTGACCGATACGCTGGTCGAGGCGATTGATGCCGGCAAGTACGACTTGATCATCTGCAATTACGCCAATGGCGACATGGTCGGCCATACCGGCGTCTTCGAGGCGGCGGTGAAGGCCATCGAAGCCGTCGATAAGTGCTTGGGCCGTGTGGTCGAGGCCATCGAACGCGCCGGGGGCGAATGCCTGGTGACCGCCGACCACGGTAATGCCGAACAGATGGTCCACCCCGAGACCGGCAATCCGCAGACCGCACACACCACCTTCGAGGTGCCGCTAGTGTATGTCGGCAAACGTCAGGCGAGACTGGCGGACGATGGCCGCTTGTGCGATCTGGCGCCGACGCTGCTGGCCATGATGGATGAGCGCGTGCCGAGCGAAATGACCGGCCGACCGTTGATCGAATTCAGCTGACATTTAGCAACTCGTCCCGCAACGCCGGGCAGCGTGATGGAGCGGTCATCTTGGGAACAGCGCTGTGGCGGGTAGCGGCAGTCGGAGTGGTGGCGATGCTGGCATCATCGGTGCTGGCCTCGCCGGTGTGGGCAGCGCCCAGCGAACGAGAGGCTCGGGAGCGCCTGGATGCCATCGGTAGCGAGATCCAGTCCGTCTCCAAGCGCCTGGATGTGGCCCGCGATGCCCGTGACGATGCCGAGCAGGCACTGCGCGACGTCGAGACGGCGCTGGGCGAGACCCACCGGCGTCTTGATACGCTCCAGGACGAGCGGCGGCGACTCGATGACGAGATCGTAGACCTCGAGGCGTCACGTCGCGAGCTCGAGGCGGAGCGCCGGGAGCAGGTCGAGGCGATCGAAACCCAGCTCGACGCCTTGTACCGCCTGGGTCTATCGCCCCAGCTCAAGTTACTGCTCAACCAGGACGATCCGGCGCGCCTGGATCGCCTCCAGACCTACCTCAACCACCTGTCCCAAGCACGCAATGCGCGTCTCGACGAGCTCGCCGCGCTGGACGCCCGCCTGGCCGAGAACCGCCGGGCGCTGGACGAGCGGTCGACACGGCTCGACGCATTGCAGGAGGAACTTGCGCAGCGGGGTCGTGAGCTCTCGTCCCAGGTTGCGACGCGCCAGGCATTGATGGCCGACCTCGAGAGCCGCTACGCCACCGAACAGTCCCGCCTTGAGGCCCTCAACCAGGATCGCGCCCATGCCGAGCGCGTGCTGCGTCAGGTTCAGGAAGAGCTGGCACGCCTCAAGACCCCGCCGCCATCCACCGCCATTGCCGGTACCCAGGGCGACCTGCCCTGGCCGGTGCAGGGTCGTGTCGATACCACCTTCGGAAGCGGTGACGGCGTAAACCGTAACGGCATCGTGTTCGTTGCCGCCGAAGGCAGCCCAGTCAGCGCAATTCATGCCGGGCGCGTGGTGTTTGCCGACTGGATGCGGGGCTTTGGCAACCTGCTGATCCTCGATCATGGCGACGGCATCATGACGCTGCATGCCCACCTGCAGCACTTTTCGGTGGGCCCTGGCGAAGCGGTTGAGCGCGGCGATACGCTCGGTGCCGTCGGTGTGAGTGGCGGGCGCGAGCGCGCCGCGCTGTACTTCGAAGTCCGTCGCGATGGCGACCCCATCGATCCGCAGCGCTGGATGGCAAGGCGCTGAGTCACAGCGCACCTCGACTTCGACTATGGATCAACGCCCCGCCCAGCGGCTATGCTGGAGCATTCATCTTGTGCCTTTCGACCGGAGTCCGCATGTCCGTCACCGCTTTTCAGCATTTCCTGGCCCGGCTCTTGCCTGTGGCGCTACTGGCGCTGCCCGTCCAGGCCCAGACCTCGCCACAGCCAGCCGACGACCTGCCGATCGAGGACATCCAGACCTTCGTCGAGGTCTTCGAGCGTATCAAGCGTGCCTATGTCGAAGAGGTCGATGACAGCACCCTGCTGCGGAATGCGATGCGCGGCATGCTTGGGGAACTCGATCCGCACTCGGCGTATCTGGACCGCGAAGAGTTCGATAGCCTGCGCGAATCCACCGAAGGGCAATTCGGCGGCATCGGTATCGAGGTCGGCATGGAGGATGGGCAACTGACCGTCATCTCGCCCATCGACGACACACCCGCGGCACGGGCGGGGCTGCAGTCCCGCGATATCATCCTGCGCGTAGACGGCACCGCCACCGACGGGTTGTCGCTGCAGGAAGCCGTCACGCTGATGCGCGGCGAGCCTGGCAGCGAGGTGGAGATCACCATCCTGCGCAGCGGCGAGGCCGCACCGCGCACTGTCACGCTGACCCGCGAGATCATCCGTACCGAGAGCGTGAAGAGCGAATTGCTTGAACCGGGCTACGGTTATCTGCGCATCAGCCAATTCCAGAGCCGTACCGGCGAGCAGGTGCGCAACGCGTTGACGCGCATGGCGCAGGAGGCGCCCCTCGAAGGGCTGGTGCTCGACCTGCGTAACAACCCCGGCGGTGTACTGCAATCGGCTGTCGAAGTGGCTGACGCATTCCTCGACGAGGGCCTGATCGTCTATACCGAAGGCCGACTGGGCGACAGCGACATGCGCTTCTCGGCCAATGCCGAAACCACTGCACCCGACGTCGCGATGGTGGTACTCATTAACGGCGGTAGCGCCTCGGCGGCAGAGATCGTCGCCGGTGCGCTCCAAGATCAACGCCGCGCGGTGGTCATGGGCACCGACAGTTTCGGCAAGGGCTCGGTACAGCAGGTCATGCCGCTGGGTAACGGCGACGGGCTCAAGCTGACTACCGCCCTCTACTTCACGCCCAACGGCCGTTCGATCCAGGCCCAAGGCATCGAGCCGGATGTCGAGGTGGTGCGTGGCCGACTGGAGATCGCCGAGGGCAGCGCAGTGCCGCTGCGCGAATCCGACCTCGAGGGGCACCTGCAAGGCAATGGCGAAACGCGTACCCAGCGTGAGGGCTCGCCCCGCCTGCGTGAGGATTACCAGCTTGGCGAGGCACTCAATCTGCTCAAGGCGCTGAACGTACTCGGCACGCGCGAGCGCGCGTCCTCGGCAAATTAACGCGAGTAGCAGATCAACGGCATCGGCGGGGCAGGTGTCCCCGCTCACCGATCGCCTGGCGAATCAACACGCGCTTCAATGGCGTCAGGCGATCGACCCCCGCCAGACCCAGGTTTCTTGCCAGGGTCAGCATGGGATTCGCACTGCCGAACAGCAGGCGGAAACCATCCATCATGGTCAGCATCGCGGCGTTATCCCCTCGCCGCCGCCGGGCGTACCGCGAAAGGATGCGCTCGTCACCCAATGACGCCCCACGTGAACGAGCGCTCACCAACTCTTCGGCCAGCACCGCCGCATCCATCAAGCCCAGATTGACCCCCTGGCCTGCCAGGGGGTGGATGCTGTGGGCCGCATCGCCGATCAGTGCCAATCCGGGCATGACGTAGCGCGAAGCATGGCGCTGGGCCAAGGGAAAGCTCGCGGTTTCGTCGATCACCTCGACCTGGCCCAGGCGGTGATCGAAGGCCGTGGCCATCTCGGCCCCCAGCGCATCAGGTGTCAACGATCGCAGGCGTTCGACGTGCTGGGGTGAGGTGGACCAGACGATCGAGCAGTGATGGGGATCGTCATCGAGCGTCAATGGCAGAAAGGCGAGCGGCCCTTCGGGCAGAAAGACCTGGCGCGCCACCCCGCCATGCGGCCGCTCGAGTCGAACCGTCGTCACCAGCGCATGGTGGCCCGTATCATGGGCGTCAGCCGTGATACCCGCCAGCTCGCGCAGCCGTGAGCGTGCCCCATCGGCCGCCACGATCAACGGGGCGGAAAGCGTCTCCCCGTTATTCAACGTCAGCTGACGCATTTCGCTCTGCCACGCGCCCAGGGATTCGACGCGGCAACCATAACGCATCTCGACCGTGGGCAGTCTTTCCAGACGTTCCTCCAGCGCCGCCAGGATCACCTCGTTCTCGACGATATGCCCCAGCGTGGCCACGCCGGCCTGCTCGGCATCGAAACGAATCTCACCGCTGCCCTGCTGCTCCCAGACATGCATGCCGGTGTAAGGCGTAACTCGGCGCGCCTGCATGGCCGGCCACGCACCCAGCCCGACGAACAGCCGGCGTGATACCTCGGTCACGGCACTCACGCGTAGCGCCGGACGCCCGGTTCCTGCCTGGCGGTCGACGGGCCCGGGGCGGGCATCCAGAACCTGGACCGCGATCCCGGCCTCGCCCAACAGGGCCGCCAGTGTCGCGCCTACCATTCCACCGCCTACGACGATCACTTCGGCCTGCATGGTCTCTCCTTGTCCGCGTTTTATCGTCGGAGCGTGACGCGCTCGCGACCTCGTGTCGATTCATGGAATGCTACCCGCATTTCATCGCTCGGTGCCCATGGCGCGACGTGCCAGGGTACGGCGCAGCGGCCCGATCAGGTTGGTCGCGACCAGTCCTGCGGCCCGGGCATGGGACAGCAGGGGATGGTCGATGCCAAATAGCCGGATCAACCCGTCGCTGAAGCGGATGACGTTGTGCCGATCCGCAGCACGGCGACGCTCGAAGTCAGCCAGGATCTCCATGCTCCCCGGCGCGGCTTGGCGTGCCAGGCCGGACTCCAGGGCGGCGACGAGATCCATGACCCCGCGCAGGGCCAGGTTGAAGCCCTGCCCCGCCACGGGATGCAAGGCATGGGCAGCGTTGCCCAGCACCGCGAGGCCCGGCCGCACCGGCTCATTGGCGGTAACCAGCGTGAGTGGGTAGGCGTGGCGGGTCCCTACCTGACGGAAGCGCCCCGCGCGCTCACCGAAGGCACGCTGCAGTTCGGCAAGAAAATCCCCATCGCTCAGGGCCAACCGGGATTGTTCACGCCCCAGCTCATGGATCCAGATCAGCGCCATGCGCTGGCCGGCCAGGGGCAGCAGCGCAATGGGCCCGTCATCGGTGAAGCGTTCGTACGCCACGCCCTGGTGAGGGCGGCTGACCGCCACGTTGGCAATCAGGGCCACCTGGTCATAGGCTGCTTCGCGACTGGCTATGCCCAGGCGCTCCTTGAGTCCCGAGCGTCCTCCATCGGCCAGCACCGTCAAGCCAGCCTCCAGTTGGCTGCCATCGGAAAGACTCAAACGATGCCCTTGGGCAGTGACTGCGATGTTCTCGACCTTGGCCGGACAGTGCCAGGTCAATGGCAACGTCGCCAGTCGCTGATGCAGCACCTGCCCCAACCAGGCATTGGGAATCACGTAGCCCAGCGCATCGACATGCAGCTCTCCGGCATCGAGCCGGGTGACGCCCATGCGACCACGCTCGCTGACATGGATGCGGCCGATCGGTTCGGCCTCCCGCGAGAGCGCATCCCATAGCCCGAGCGTCTCGAAATGCTGGCGCGAGCCACGGGCGATGGCACTGGCGCGGGCGTCGAAGCTGGGCTGGTAGGCGTCGCTGTTCAGCGCCGAGGGCAAGGGCGCCGCCTCGATGACGGCCACTTTCAGTCCATGCGCCTGGATCGTCGGCGCCAAGGCCGCGGCCAGGCTCGCCCCCACGAGCCCGCCTCCGATGATGGCGATATCTACCTGCTGCATATGACTCGGCGTCTCCTATGGTCGGTCTCTGCCATTGACCCGGACAGCGCAAACCGATTGGTAGTGTACTACGCATAGAGTTACGTAATTACGTAATCCACTGGCTTGGCTTTTTGCATTGCGATCAGTTCTTGCGCATCAGGGCTTGAATATCCTCGATCCGTTTGGGGACCCCTTGCGTGAGTACCTCGTTGCCTGTCGGTGTCACAACAACATCGTCCTCGATGCGGATGCCCACCCCGCGCCAGGCCGCAGGAATATCGTCCTCATCGGGTACGTAGAGCCCGGGCTCGACGGTGACCACCATGCCGGGTGTCAAGCCACGCGGGGCACCGGCCACGCGGTAGTCGCCGACATCGTGGACATCGAGACCCAGCCAGTGAGACGTGGAGTGCAGGTAGAAACGACGATAACGGCCTTCCTCGATGCACGTTTCCAGATCGCCCTCCAGCAACCCCAGCTCGAGCAAGCCGCGTGTCAGGTCGCGAACCACGCCGTCATGTATCTCGGTCAAGGTGGCGCCGGGTGTCACGGCAGCCACGGCGCGTTCCTGGGCGGCGAGCACAACCTCATAGAGCGCCCGCTGAGCATCGCTGAAGCGGCCATTGACCGGAAAGGTGCGCGTGATATCCCCGGCATACAGGTCGAACTCGGCGCCAGCGTCGATCAGCACCAGCTCGCCGTCGCGTAGCGGATCGCGATTCTCGATGTAGTGCAGTACGCAGGCGTTGGCCCCGCTGCCGACAATCGTGGCATAGGCCGGGCCACTGCCGCCGTGCCAGATGAATTCGTGCTCGAGCTCCGCCTGCAGGTGATATTCGCTGAGACCGACCTGGGTCGCTTGCATGGCACGGCAATGCGCACGCGCCGAAACCTCTGCGGCGTGACGCATCAGGGCCAGTTCCGCCTCGCTCTTGATCAGGCGTTGTTCGTGCATGAGCTCGCTGACGTCGCAAAAGCGTGAAGGGGCCACCACCCCATGACGCCGACGCGCCATGAGGCTATCGCGTACCTGCCTGGCCAGTGCCATGGCTGGGGCATCGTCAAGCGGGAGAAAGAGCGCCTCACGCCCCTCCAGCAGGTCGGGCAGACGCGCCTCGCGCTCAGCATTCTCAAACGCTTGATCAATGCCGAATCGGGACACGACACCGGCAGCACCCACGCGAATGCCCGTCCAGGCTTCGAGGGTAGGATCCTTGTCCTGGCAGAACAGGATCGCCTCGCCCTCCTCACGGCCCGGCAACAGGAGCAGCAACGCCTCCGGCTCGGGAAAGCCGGTGAGATAGTGAAAATCGCTGTTCTGACGGAATGGGTGGTCGCTATCGCGCGAGCGCGTGACCAGCCCCGCTGCAGGCACTAGCACGGCACTGGCGGGGGGAAGGGCGGCCATCAGGGCGCGACGGCGGTCGCGATACTCATCGAGGCCGATCGGGGCGGGTCGTGTCAGGATGTCGCGGGACATCGGAGCTCCTGGTTGGGTGGCAGTCATTGCGGGGACTGTTCGACCTGGGGCTTGCCGGGGTGCTGCTCGGTATACAGCAGCATGGCGGCCATCCGGGCATGCTCGGTCAAGGCGAACAGGTCATTCTCGTTCTCGCTGCTGTCGTCGAGTTCGACATCGAGCGACGCCAGGGTGGCGAGATCCTCGATTGCTTCACGCAGGTTGGCGGACCAGTGCTGGCGCGTCGCCTCGTCCACCGACGACAGGCCCTCGAGGAAGCCCTGGCTCCACTCCTGGAGTCCCTGGGCCTGTTCGGAGAGCGAGAACATGTCATCAGGCAGCAGCGGCATGTAGTCGAGTTCGGCGGCGCTCAGGTCATCGAGTGCCTGCCGGCGCCAGCCCAGCAGGGCTTCGCCACTCTCAGGATCGCGCGGCTGCTCGACGCCCAGCGCGGCACAGACTTCCTCCAGCCACACTTCGGCGGAGATGTCGCGTAGCGCCAGCTCGGCAGCGAGGCGGCCGTCGAGAAAAGCCGGTGATTGCAGACTCCCATGCAACAGGAAAACGTTGGCCAGGGTGGAGAAATCGAGGCGCTCGTTGATCAGGGACATGCGGGGTTCCGTGGTCTGGGGGAATCGGGCCGGCAGCCATTCGCATCATGCGACGGCCAGCCGTACGAAAACGGTGCGTTGACCGTTCGCAAACGGCCCTCGTATAGTGCGTCGTACCCCGACATTCTAGGCGTTGGGCGAGGCGGCGGCGAGGGCCCCCCGCTCACGCGCTATCTACAGACACAGGAAATCAGGCGGCAGCTGTTCCTGCATCCTGCCACCTGGATGCACCCGGCCCGCCAGGAGCCCGCGATGAGTGACGACGCTCGACCTACCACTACCGAAATTACCCTGCTCGGGCGGGGCTACGTCATCGCCTGCCCCCCCGATGAACAGGACAAGCTCAAGCGTGCCGCACGCTATCTCGATCGCGCCATGCATGGTATCCATGCCCGCGGCAAGGTACTCGGCGCCGAAAAGATCGCCGTCATGGCGGCACTCAACATCGCCCACGAGCTGCTCGAGGTCCTTGAAGAGCGTAAGGAAGGCGAAGCTTCGCTGGCCCGCATCGGCGAGCGTCTCGAGCGGGCCCTGGCCGACGCCCCGGCAAGATAGCCTGTCGCCACTTTGGCGATGGCCCCCAGCCTCTGTTAGGATGAAGACTGTTCCCTGGGATGTACGCCAGTCGTTATAGTCCCTCGAGCCTATGCGCAGTACCCAGGGGGCCAATTGCTAGACAGACCCGTGTGCATGTCCGTGCGTCGGAAAGCCTGACGGTCTGTCTGCGGCCACCCACCTTGAACCAATGGGTTCAAGGGCCAGAACGACAGCGGCATTCTGGGGAACTCCATTACTGAACGACGGCGGATCATGGCTGAGCATGCCCCTTTCGACATTCCTGCCGAATGGGCGACGCTGCCCGAAGCGGCTCGCCGCCAGGCCCTTCGTCGGACGCTGCGAACCCGTCGCCGCGCGCTGAACCGGTCCGCACAACGCAGCGCTGCCCGATCGCTGTGCCGCCATCTGCGCCAGTTGCCCGAGGTGCAACGAGCGCGCCATATCGCCCTGTACCTGCCCAACGACGGCGAGATCGACCCGACCCCCATGATCGACTGGTGGGAGCGGCGCGGCGCCAAGGTCTACCTGCCGGTGTTGCAACCGCTGGCTGAAAACCGCCTATGGTTCGTTCACTATCACGCCGGCACACCCATGGTGCGTAACCGTTTCGGCATCGCTGAACCCGACACCCAACATGGCGCGCACCGTGCTCGGCGCGTGCCCCCCTGGCGACTCGATCTGGTGTTGTTGCCTCTGGTGGGCTTCGACCGGCATGGCCGACGCATGGGCATGGGGGGCGGCTTCTACGATCGCAGCTTTGCCTTCACACGCCGTCCCGGACCTCGCCCTCGCTTGTTCGGAGTTGCGCATGCCGTACAGGAAGTCTCCGAGCTGCCTACGGCCTCATGGGACGTCCCCCTGGATGCGATCGTGAGCGATCGCGGCGTGATTCGCCCCTGAGACGAAACAAAAGACGCGCCAAAAAAACCGGCAGACGATCACTCGTCTGCCGGGGATATGCTCTGGTCATGACACTAGAAATTATTCGTTTTCCTGCGTCTGTCTGCGACTAACTGCCCACCAGGGCTTGTGCATAGCCGGTTGCCACTACACCGATGCCGAAGACCAACATCAATGCCATGACCAGATCGGGCTTGCGCTTCATTGCCTGACTCCGTAGAGCGTGTTGTTGCGATATGACTCACGTGAGTCGCCCTATGACGACAGGAATCGACTATAGGGCTAAGGCAATGGAATGACAATCGTCCCCAAGCCAAGATTACATAACGAAACGTATGCTATTTCTTGGCTTCGACGTGAGTTAGCGCTTACTTCAGGCCATGAATAGCCGGTACGCCGGGTTCTCGGATTCCTTCCAGTAGCGGTACCCGATATCGTCGAAGTACTCCTCGACATGGGTCCGGTCACCGTTGGGCACCTGCATACCAACCAGTACCCGGCCATAGGCCGCGCCATGATTACGATAATGGAACAGGGATATATTCCAGTCGGCGGGCAGATGTGTCAGGAAATTCATCAACGCACCGGGACGCTCGGGGAACTCGAATCGATAGACTTCTTCGTCGAAATGTTTCCGGGGACGCCCGCCACCGAGATGGCGAATATGCAGTTTGGCGAGTTCATTATCGGTCAGATCCTCGACCGGATAACCGGACTCGCGCAGCTTGTCGATTACGGCCCGTCGATCGTCGCCTCCAGGTTTGACCTGCACTCCGACGAAGATATGCGCATGCTCGGTATCGGCATAGCGGTAGTTGAATTCGGTCACCATGCGTTTACCGATGGTCTTGCAGAATTTCTTGAAGCTGCCCGGACGCTCTGGAATTTCTACCGCCAGGATGGCCTCCCGCTGTTCCCCGAGCTCCGTGCGCTCGGCGATGTGCTGCAGTCGGTCGAAGTTGGTATTGGCGCCGGAATTGATACAGACCAGCGTCTCGTCCTTGGCGCCGGTCTGCTGGATGTACTTCTTGAGACCGGCCAATGACAACGCCCCCGAGGTCTCCGACACGGCGCGGGTATCCTCGAAGATATCCTTGACCGCCGCACATATCTCATCGGTATTGACGGTGATCACGTCGTCGATCAGGTCGCGGGCAATGGCGAAGGGCACCTCGCCGATCTGGGCCACGGCGACCCCTTCGGCAAAGACCCCTACCTGATCGAGGGTTACGCGTTCGCCTGCCGCCATGGCAGCCTTGAGGCAGGCACTATCCTCGGCCTCGACGCCGATCACCTTGATGTCGGGACGCAGGTATTTCACGTAGGCCGCCACGCCGGCAATCAGCCCGCCACCCCCCACCGGAACGAAGATGGCATCCAGCGGGCCACTATGCTGGCGCAGGATCTCCATGGCGACGGTTCCCTGGCCGGCGATGACGTCGATGTCGTCGAAGGGCGGGATATAGGTATAGCCATGCTCGGCGATCAGCTCGCGTGCATGTTCCAGTGCCTCGGAAAAGGCGTCGCCCCTGAGCACGACCTTGGCCCCCCGGGCGCGCACCGCCTGGACCTTGATATCCGGTGTAATGCGCGGCATCACGATTACCGCCTTGACCCCCATCAGCTTGGCGGCCATGGCCAGCCCCTGGGCATGATTGCCGGCCGACGCAGCGATGACCCCCTTGGCTTTCTGTGCCTCGGAAAGCTGGGCCATCTTGTTATAGGCGCCACGAATCTTGAACGAGTAAACCGGCTGCAGGTCCTCACGCTTGATCAGGATACGGTTATTGAGACGACGGGACAGGAAGGACGCGGGGGAGATGGGCGTTTCGCAGGCGGCCTCGTAAACGCGGGCCTGGAGTATCTTCTTGACGGTGTCTTCGAGCATCCTGGTGTCCTGACAGTCGCGCACGGGACGTGAGCGGAAGCGATATGGCTGGAAAGGCTCCTATTGGTAGCAGATCGGCAAGCGTGGCGTCCAGCGGCGTGCATCTACACCGGGCCTCGAGTCGCCTATACTAGCCCCCCGACGCTTATCGACCCGACCAGGATCTCCGCATGACCCAAGATGAACTCAAGGATGCCGTAGCCGCTGCCGCCATCGACGAAATTCGCCCCTGGCTCGACCGCAATACCATCCTCGGCGTAGGTACCGGCTCGACGGCCAATTACTTCATCGACCGCCTGGCCGAGCTTCGTGACGAATTCAAGGGGGCGGTGGCCAGCTCCGATGCCACCGCTGCACGGCTCGAAGGTCACGGTATCGAGATCTTCGAACTCAACACGACCGGCAGCGTACCGTTCTATATCGATGGCGCCGATGAAATCGATCCCCAGCTGCACATGATCAAGGGCGGCGGCGCAGCATTGACCCGCGAGAAAATCGTCGCGGCCTGCGCCGATCGCTTCATCTGCATCGCTGATGCCTCGAAGCGGGTCGAGACCCTGGGCCACTTTCAGCTGCCGGTGGAGGTCATCCCCATGGCGCGCTCCTACGTCGCCCGCGAGCTGGTCAAGCTGGGCGCTGATCCGGTCTATCGTCAAGGTGTGGTGACCGATAACGGCAACCAGATCATCGACTGCTACGATTTCGCCATTGCCGACCCGGTCGCCATGGAGGCGCGCATCAACGCCATCGTCGGCGTGGTCACCAATGGCCTGTTCGCCGCCCGCGGGGCAGACATTCTCCTGCTGGGCACCGAGACCGGTGTCGAGCGTTCTAGCAAGTGAGCACTCACTTCTCTTCTAGATAGGTCGCCAGGCCATCCAGGGTTCGCTTGAGCGCGCCCCGATTGGCCTCGATCACGGCTTGGCCGGTGCGGCTGAGCCGCTCCCGTTCATCAGGGTCGTCGAACAAGCGAATTAATTCACGGCCAAGTGCAGTGGCGTCGTCCACTTCGAGCAGGACATCGGCCTCACGCAGGGTCGCAGCCACGTCGAGAAAATTATCGAGATGCTTCCCGGTGATCACCGGCGTACCCATGGCCGCCGGCTCGAGCAGGTTATGCCCGCCTATCGGCGCCAGGCTACCGCCCACGAAGGCAACCATCGCCGCGCCATAGAACCCCAGCAGTTCCCCCATGGTATCGGCGAGATACACCTGGGTACCGGCTTCGGGGCGCTCTTCCTGAGAGCGGCGCGCCAGCGTGAAGCCGTGTTCGCGGCAAAGGGC
The DNA here is from genome assembly GCF_000759345.1 of Litchfieldella xinjiangensis. Classification (GTDB taxonomy): domain Bacteria; phylum Pseudomonadota; class Gammaproteobacteria; order Pseudomonadales; family Halomonadaceae; genus Litchfieldella_A; species Litchfieldella_A xinjiangensis. The sequence continues at coordinate 338,194 of NZ_JPZL01000003.1, read as the reverse complement.
GGCCACGGCGTCGAAGCGCTGGGGATGCCGCGGCACGAGGATCAATAATGCGTCCGGCTGTGACTCGAGCAAGACGGCATGGGCGGCCAGTACCTGCTCGTCCTCGCCAGGATGGGTCGAACCGGCGACCCAGGCGGGTCGTTGCCCGAGCAATGTACGTAAGCGCTCACTTCGCTCGAATTCCGCGTCATTCGGCAGAAAATCGAACTTCAACGAGCCGACGACCGTCACATGCTCCACTGCCATACCCAGCGCCTGGAAACGCTCGGCATCGGCATCGGACTTGGCGGCCAACCACGTCACATGGGACAGGGCATCCCGCATCAACGGACGCACTCGTCGATACCCCTCGAAGGCACGCGGCGAGAGGCGACCATTGCTCACCACCACCGGAACCTCACGTGAGTGGCATGCGGCCAGCACGTTGGGCCACAGCTCGGTCTCGAAAATGATCGCTGCCTGCGGACGCAGGCGTCTGACGAAGCGCCGCGCAGCACCGGGGAAGTCCAGCGCGATGAAACAGTGACGCAAGTGACCGGCCTGGCCGCGCGTCTGCCGCGAGTCGGCGATGGCCTGGACGCGCTCCGCCCCGGTAGCGGTCATGGTACTCACGACCAGCTCCCTACCGGGATACCGCTCCAGCAGGGTCTCGATCAGCGGTTGGGCCGCCAGCACTTCGCCCACCGACGCGCAATGCAGCCAGATCACCGCGCGACCCGCTGACGAACGGGGAACGAAACCCAGCCGTTGCCAGCGGGAGTGAGTGAGCGCCCGCTCACGCCAGACACGCTTCCATACAAGGGGCGACAACCCATAGAGAACCGCCGAATAGAGCCAGCGTGCCCAGCCGTTGCGACCCATCAGCGCTCGCGGTCGAGGATGGTGGTAATCATGGCCGTGGTGGATACGCCATCCTCGAAGCCGAGCACCCTGACTTCACCGCCATTGGCAATGACCGCTTCCCCTCCGGCGATGTCCTCGGGGCGATAATCCCCGCCCTTGACCAGGATATCGGGCAGTACCGCCTCGATAAGGCGGGCCGGGGTATCGTCGCTGAAGGGCACGACCCAATCTACCGCAGCCAGGCCAGACAGGACCTGCATCCGCCGGTTGAGCGGGTTGATCGGTCGCTTGGGCCCCTTGAGGCGGGCAATGGAGGCATCGTCATTGACCGCCACGATCAGCCGGTCGCCGAGTTCTCGGGCATGCTCGAGATACGCCACATGACCGGCATGCAGGATATCGAAGCAGCCGTTGGTCATCACTACCCGCTCGCCCCGTGCCTGGGCGGCCTGGACCGCCTCGACCAATGCGGGCGCATCGATCACACCGAACTCGGCCAGCTTGTCGCCGTGCAAGGCGGTATACAGCTCGGCGACGGAGAGCGTTGCCGTCCCCGGCTTGGCCACGACCAGGCCCGCCGCCAGGTTGGCCAGGGTCATGGCTTCGGGGAAACCGTGACCCGCCGCCAATGACAACCCCAGTACTCCGATGACGGTATCGCCGGCGCCGGTGACATCGAACACTTCCCGGGCACGGGTGGGAATGTGCAGCGGTGCATGCCCTTCGCGAATCAGAGTCATGCCGCGTTCGCTACGCGTGATCAGCAGGGCCTCAAGCCCCAGCTCGGCGCGCAGGGCCTCGCCCTTGGTCGCCAGTTCCGCATCGTCGCGACAATGGCCGACCACGGCCTCGAACTCGGCCAGGTTGGGCGTAATCACGCTGGCGCCGCGATAGCGTGCGAAATCGTTACCCTTGGGATCGATCAGGACTCGCTTGCCGGCCGCGTGGACCAACCCGATCAGCGCTTCGATTCGGTTGAGCGTCCCCTTGCCGTAATCCGACAGAATCACCAGATCCACGTCGGGTAGCGCCTTCTCGACATGCTCGAGCAGCACCCGTGTATCCACTTCACCGAGGCCCTGCTCGAAATCGAGGCGAATCAGCTGCTGGTTGCGGCTCATCACGCGTAACTTGGTGATCGTCGGCACCTCGCCGCTACGCTGGAAATGCGTGCGTACATTGGCCGCTTCCAGGCATTCGAGCAGCAAGTCGGCGTTGGCATCGTCGCCGACCAGGCCCGCCAGCGCGGCATGCCCGCCCAGCGCGGCAATGTTCAGCGCCACGTTGGCCGCGCCCCCGGGGCGGTCCTCGCTTTCGTCGACCTTGACCACCGGCACCGGGGCCTCGGGAGAGATGCGCGAGGTACCGCCATGCCAGTAGCGATCCAGCATGACATCGCCCACCACCAGCACGCGGGCCTGTTCCAGCGCGGTAAGATCAAGCTTCATCGATTGGCTCCGACAATAGGGAATCCAGACGCGCAATGACGTCATCGGCATGGATCAATGCCATGGCCTCGGGATGGCGCACCCGGTGACCCCACGGCAGATCATCGACCGTCTTGTGCAAGTAGTGGTGCAACGCCTCGGGATAGCGATTGACGAGAAGATGCCGCCACCGGTAAGGCCCGGTGCGATCGGGATTGGAGGTAGCGTACAGGCCGATCACGGGGGTAGCCAATGCATTGGCCATGTGAGCAGGACCGGTATCCGGGGCGATCACGGCCCGTGCCTCGTCGATCAGGGCCAGCAGGGTCTTGAGCGAGGCATCACCGATGGTATCGATGATCGCCTCGGCTGGGGCAAGCTCGGCGATGCGGGCCCCCATTTCGCGCTCCTGGGTCGTACCACTGCCGGTCAGCACCGTCTTGAGCCCGTACTGGACCCAGGCGTACTCGGCCACGGTCGCGTATCCCTCTACCGTCCAATTGCGAAAATTGTTGGCACGCGCGCTGGTGCAGGGAGTGACCAGCAGGTAGGCATTACCGCCCGTCAGCCGCCGAGCGGCATTGCGAGCCTCGTCGGGGATCGGAAGCCGCCACTCCGGGGTCGAGGCAATGGCGTCCTCGACACCTAGCGTACGGGCGAAATCCAGGAACGAGTCGACGACATGGGCGCGAGGGTTGGGCGGGATGTGGTGCCGGGTGAACCAGCGCTGTCCATCCTTGCTGCGTTCCCGGTCGTAGCCGATGCGCACACGCGCCTTGAGGCCCAGGGAAAGCACGCTGGCACGCAACGACTGTTGCATGTGCAGCAGCGCATCGAAGCGGGTGTCGGCGAGGCGTCGCCAGATCTCGCGCATGCCGGCAAGGCCGGTTCGCTTGTCGTAAACCACGAACTCGACCCCGGGTAAGCCCGCCAGTAGACTGTGCTCGCCCTGGCCTATGATCCAGGTAATGTGCACCTGCGGCCACTGTCGCTGCAAGGCGCGCAGGGTGGGCACCAGGTTGCACACATCGCCCAACGCGGACAGGCGCAGTATGCAGATGCGCTCGGGATGGGCGGGCAGAGGATGCTTCATGCGATTGATACGCTTCCAAGAAGGCCGGGTTTACATTCTATTCGATGCGCACAGTGTAAGTGACGCCACTGGAACGCCACAAATTACCCCGGCGCACTTCACGGCTGAATTCTGGCAGGCCCGTGACGCCGTTACCGGCGAGGCTCCCGGTCGCGGGGCAAGCTTGTTCGTTAGGGCCGGCGACCAACAATGGGTGCTGCGGCCCTACCGACGTGGCGGCCTCATCGCCAAGGTCAGTGATACACGCTACCTATGGACCGGAAGCGAGCGTAGTCGTGCCTTCCGCGAGATGCGTCTCACCGCCGACCTGCATTCGCGGGGCTTGCCGGTGCCTCGCCCCGTGGGCGCCTGTGTCTGGCGCCATGCCATGACCTACGAGGCTGCCCTGATCACCACCCGGCTGCCCGGCGCCCAGGCCCTCGCCGACCGGTTGTCAGAGGCCGACGAGCGCCTGCTCGAGCGGGTCGGTGCCACGATTCGTCGTTTTCACGATGCAGGCCTGGATCATGTCGACCTCAACGCCCGCAACCTGCTCGTCGACACGGCAGAACGCGTGTGGCTGATCGATCTCGACCGCTGTCGGCTGCGCGGCCCCGGGAAATGGCGAGAAGCCAACCTCGAACGACTCGAGCGCTCGCTGGCCAAGTTCTCGGCTACCCACGCGATGGTAGCCATCCGCCGCGGCTATGCCTCGGCCTGACGGTACTCGTCGACGAGCGAGGCCACATGCGCCGTCAGAGAAAAGCGCTCACGCGCGACTCGCGACGCCGCGCTACCGAGGCGCTCACGAAGTTCAGTGTCCCGCGCCAGTTCGGCCATCGCCTTCGCCCATGCATCGGGGTCGGCGGGATCCGCCAGGCGACCGCATCGCTCATCGAGTATCTCGGGTATCGCCCCGCTCGCCGACCCTACGATGGCCTTCCCTGCCGCCATGGCTTCGATCACCGTCAGACCGAAGGCTTCGTTGCGTGAGGGGATACAGACGATATCCAGGGCGGTAAACAATCCGGGTAGGTCGCGACGAAACCCGGTAAACGATACCTGCTGCGTGAGCCCCAACGCCGCCACCTGCGACTGCAGTTCGCCGACATAGGCTACGTTGGCCCCCTGGTCGGCCTGAAGCCCGCCCACAATTACACCATGGAAAGCCAGCTCAGGATGGCGAGTCGCCATCCGGCCCAGGGCCTCGATCCACACCTGCTGGCCCTTGCCGGGACTCAGACGCCCCGGAACGCCGATGGCGACACTCGCCGCGGGGATACCGAGTGCCTCTCTCAGAGCGTCCCGCTGTGGGGCGGTGAGCGAGGGCGTGTAGGGCGTCGGGTCGATCCCCAGATAGAGGCGTCGTATCCGCGACGCCGGCAAGGGGAATGCCTCGAGGTTGCGGGCCCGGGTGGCTTCGCTGATCGAGAAGAGTCGTGACAACTTGCCGTAGGCCCAACGGTGGTACACATCCTTCTTGGGCCGGGTCACCCCCATGTGATCGGTGAAGAACAGCGCCAGGCTCGGCCGCAGCGACTTGAGCAGGGCTGCCAGACGCAAATCGCTCGACTTGTGACAATGGATCGCCTCGATGTCATGCTCTCGCAAATAGCGCAGCAGACGTGGCACCTGGAGCAGAGCCCGGCCGCGCGAGGCCACCGTCAACGGCTCGACACCCGCCTCGCGCAGGCTGTCCGCGACTCGGGAACCGGCGAGCGCCAACGCATGGGGCTCCCACCCTTGGCGTCTCAGCTCGGGTACAATACGGGCCGGGTACATTTCCAGACCGCCCCAGCCGCTGGAAAGACAGATATGCAAAATCTGGGATGACAACGGGTGGCTCCTTTTATGACGCAACCTCAAGCGCAGCGCATTCTGGTCGTGCGCAACGACAAGCTGGGTGATTTCATGCTGGCCTGGCCGGCACTGGCCTGTCTCAAACAAGCGCACCCCGGCAACCATATCAGTGTGCTGGTGCCAGGTTATACCGCGCCGCTGGCGCGTGCCTGCCCCTGGATCGATGAGGTGATCGTCGACCCGGGCGACAAGACAGAGCGGGCGGTACAACGGGTCTTGCTCGCCCAGCTGCGCCAGGGCAACTACGACGCCTTGTTGACCTTGTATTCGACGCCGCGCATCGGATGGCTGGGGTGGCGGTCTGGCATTCCTCAACGACTGGCCCCGGCGACGAAATGGGCGCAGATATTCTACAACCATCGCATCACCCAGCGCAGGTCGCGCTCCAGGAAGCCCGAATATCGCTATAACCTGGAACTCGCCGGCGCCCTGCTGACTCGGCTTGGTCAGCAACCGCCTGATGACGTGCATCCTCCGTACTGGCCGCTCCCCGAGGGAACCCGTACCGCCCAGCGAGAACGGCTCGCCAAGGAGCTGGGGCTGGACACGGCCAGGCCGTGGGTTTTCGTCCATCGGGGAAGCGGCGGTTCGGCAGTCAACCTGGCCTCACTGCAGTACGCTTCGCTGGCGACCGCCATCGATCGGCGCATGCCGGCCGAGCAACGCCCCATCTGGGTACTCACCGCCGGACCGGGAGAAGAGCCGGGTGCCGAGCGACTTCAGGCCAGCCTGTCCGGCAAGGGACTCGACGCCTATCGTCTCCCGGCACGGGATGGGTTGGAGGATTTCGCCCTGAGCCTGGCGGCAGCCGACCTGTTCATTGCCGGCTCGACAGGCCCACTGCATATTGCCGGTTGCCTGAATGTGCCAACGGCTGGATTTTATCCCGCCAAGCGCTCGTCGCCCTTCACCCCCCCCGCCGATGCCGAGCAGACGGACATGTCGCGTATCGACCTGGGCGTGGCAACTAACGATATTCTTGCTCTCCTCTTATCACAGCCTCGAGAGACACGTTCATGAGTTCGATCAGTGGCATCGTCATCACCCTGAATGAAGCCGAAGGTATCGCTGACTGCATACGGTCTCTACGGCGCGTGTGCGATGAAGTCATCGTCGTGGACTCGCTCAGCCAGGACGATACCGTACGCATCGCCACTGCCGAAGGGGCCCGTGTCATCGAACAGGCCTATCTGGGCGATGGACCTCAAAAGGCCTTCGGTGTGCCTTACGCCAAGAACGATTGGATATTGGCGCTGGATGCCGACGAGCGGCTAGATGACGATGCGATAGCGATCATCGAATCCTTGAGTCTCGACAATGCCTCTGTCGCCTACGGTTTTCGCCGCAAGAATTTCGTGGGTCACCATTGGATCCGTGCCGCCGGCTTCTACCCCGATGCGGTCGTGCGCCTATATAACCGTACCCGGGCAGGCTACGAAGACAGAAAAGCTCACGCTGCGGTCAGCGCCCCGAAGGTCGAGCATACCCAAGGGCATATCCGTCATTTTACGTACGAAAACCTGTCTCATTGGATCCAGCGTATCGACCAGTTATCGACCCGTGATGCCTGGGCCATGAAGGAGCGCGGCGTTCGTCCCTCCGCATACCGTCCCGCCCTGCATGCCCTAACCGCTATCCTTCGCAAGTTGGTCTTCAAGGGCGGCCTGTTTCAGGGAGGCGATGGCATGACCGTGGCCATCACCACGGCTTTCCATGCCTACATGAAATACGCCAAACTCAATGAATTGTACGAAAGTGAAGCAAAAAGACCGGGTGCCTAGACCTATCTGGCCTGCTTCCCACACGCGAAATTGCTAAGCTAGCTATCGATTCACACCAAGTGGCCTCGTCGATGCATTCGTTGTTACGTCATCCCCTGCTTCGCCAGCCACGCTGGTGGGCGCTCGGCTTCCTTGGCCTATGCCTGGGGTATGCCGTCGTGTCGCTGTTCATACTACCCTGGCCTCTGATCATCGGCGTGCTGGCCGTATGGCTGCTTCTGGCCTATCGCTTCCAATGGGGCAACCCACGCCACGCGCGTCCTCCCAAGCGGATCTGGCCCTGGTCGCTCTTGCCGCTGGCCCTGTGGTGGGTCTACCTCTACCTGGCCGATAGCTTCGGTAAGGTCGACCTGGCGGCGATCTTCTTCCATCTCCAGGCGGGCATGACCGACCATGGGGGCGTCAGCCGGATCACCGCAGCGGTGATCTATACGACCTGCGCCGTTCTCAGCCTGGTCGCGTTCACCTGGCTGGTCCGCCATGACCATCGCTGGCGGTTGCTGGAACGCGTATTGGTTCTGGTATTGCTGGCGACCAACCCGTTGTTGTTCGGCATCACACAGCGTGGGGCGGCCATCGTCACCGAGGATGGCAAGTGGCTCGATCGCCGCTACATCGCGCCTCGCATCCTGGAATGGCCGCAAGAGCGACCCAACCTGCTCTATCTCTATCTTGAAAGCATCGAGCGTACCTATGCCGATCGCGCGCGATTTGGCGAAGCCTATGCAGAGCTGGAAGCCATCGGCGAGGACGGCGTGGTGTTCGAGGGGATTCAGCAGCTCGACAATACCGGCTGGACCATGGCCGGGATGATCGCCAGCCAGTGCGGGATTCCATTGATGCCCGCCGGCCTCCTGCACGACCGGCAGTTCGAACCGCTGGATGCAGTCGTCCCGGGCGTCGATTGCCTGGGCGACCTGCTCGATCAGGAAGGCTATTCGCTCACCTACATGGGCGGAGCCAGCACCGAATTTGCCGGCAAGGGGCTGTTCTATCGAGGCCATGGCTTCGATGACGTCTACGGTCGTGAGGCACTGTCGACCCGGATGAGCGATCCAGAATATCTCAATGACTGGGGGCTCTACGACGACACGCTCTTCGACTTCGCCGTGGAAGAGATCCGAAAACTCGATGCAGGTGAGGCACCGTGGGGCTTCTTCGGGCTGACGATTTCCGGCCATGCCCCTTACGGACACCCGGCCCAGCGCTGCCTGGAGCGCCAGGGCGAATTCGACGGCGTGAACATTCTCTACTCGGTCGAGTGTAGCGCCTGGCTGGCCCGCGACCTGCTCAAGCGATTGAAGCGCGAGGGACTGCTCGACAATACCCTGGTGGTGGTCGCAAGCGATCACCTGACCATGAAGGTCTCTGCCTGGGAGCAGCTGATTGCCGGCCCGCGCGAGAATACCTTCATCCTGCTGGGCGAGGACCTCGCACCGGCCCGCATCCAGCGCAAGGCATCGATGCTGGATGTGTTTCCCACCATTCTGGAAGCCATGGGCTATGGCATCGACCAGCACCGTGCCGGCCTGGGGGTTTCGCTGCTCTCGCCGGTACAGACGCTGGTCGAACGCAACGGTATCGAGGAAATCAACCGCCGTCTGCGCGAAGAAAGCGCCTTGCAACAACGCATATGGGATGGACTACAGCCCCAGCGGCGGGCCGAAGAGGAAGCTGAGCCTTCCCGCGAGAGCGCCGTCACTCAACAGGTCACAGAGACACCGGCGGACGCCGCTACGGGGGACAACGTCTCGGAGCTGCCCTAGGCCGCGGTACGAATGGCCCCCAGGACCCGCTCCGGCATCAGGGTATTCAAGCAATTGGTATGCCCCAGCGGGCAGTGGCGCTCGAAGCAGGGGGAGCAGCTGAGCCCCAGGTAGTGGATCTCGGCATTGTCGGTCAGCGGCGGTGTGTAGATGGGCGATGAAGAACCATACAGCGCCTGGATACGTGTTCCCACGGCAGCGGCGACATGCATCAGGCCCGAATCGTTAGTCACGACCTGTCGGCATTCGGCAAGAAGATCGACGGCATCCTCGAGTCGCGTCTTGCCGCACAGGTTAACGACATGCGGAAGCTCCCCTCGAATGGTTTCGCCGGCCATCGCCTCCTTCTTGCCGCCCAGGATGCGGATCTCATAGCCCTCCTCCACTAGCGCGGCGGCGACTCGGTGAAAGAAATCGAGCGGCCACTGCTTGGCCGGACCAAATTCCGCGCCAGGCATCATGCCGATGGCCGGGCGCGACGAGAGCCGGTGGGCCATGCGCAGGTTGACGAGGTTATCCGGATCGACACGCAGCCGCGGCTGGGGAATCGCGAAGTCGCCAACCGAGACCTCCGCCTCAGGTAGCCCCAGCGAGACGAATCGCTTGACGGTCTGGTCAAGCAGCGCCTTGTCGAGCGCGCGACGATCATTGAGCAGTCCCCAGCGCTGCTCTCCGGTAAAACCGCTACGCTGGGGGATACGCGCCAGGAACGGTACCAGCGCCGACTTCCAGGAGCGCGGCAGCACGATGGCACGATCGTAGCGGCCACGCAGCTGGCGGGCCAGCTGATGCCGGTGCGACCAGCCTAGCTGGCCATGCCCGACGTCCAGCGGCACCACCTCCTCGACCTCGTCCATACGCGCCAGGATCGGCTCGGACCACGCCGGTGCCACTACCCCGATGCGGCAAGCCGGGTAGCGCTGCTTGAGCGTGATGAACAAGCTCTGCGCCATGACCATGTCGCCCACCCATGAGGGCCCGACCACCAGGATGCGGGGTGCCGAGGTGTCACCCATGCAACCACTCCAGATAGCGCTGCACGCCTTGGGCAACGGTCATGAACTCTTTCTGATAGCCGGCCTCGCGTAGGCGTGAGATGTCGGCACGGGTATAGCTCTGATAGCGACCCTTGAGCTCTTCGGGAAAATCGATGTACTCGACGTGGCCCCGCCCGTGGTAGGCGATCACGGTGTCGGCTATGGCCTGGAACGGCTCGGCCCGCCCCGTGCCCAGATTGAAGATGCCCGACTGCCCGGGATGATCCAGGAACCACAAGTTGACCTCGACGACATCGCCGACATAAACGAAGTCGCGACTCTGCATGCCGGCCTCAAAGCCTTCCCAGGCACCGAACAGGCGTGGGTTCTCTCCCGCGCTGACCTGGGTGTGGTGATGGTAGGCGACACTAGCCATCTTGCCCTTGTGCTGCTCGCGTGGCCCATACACATTGAAATAGCGAAAGCCCACGACCTGGCTATCGAAAGTGGCCCACCGGGCACGGACATATTGGTCGAAGAGCAGCTTGGAGTAGCCATAGACGTTGAGCGGCTTCTCATACTCCGGCGACTCGACGAACACATCGCTGCCGCCGTAGGTCGCGGCGGACGAGGCATAGAGAAAAGGAATCTTCCTCAATTGGCAGAAGTGCAGCAATACCTTCGAGTATTCGAAGTTATTGTCGAGCATGAACTTGCCATCCCACTCGGTGGTATCCGAGCAGGCGCCCTCGTGGAAGATCGCCTCGATGGGGGGCAACCAGGAGACCGTCCTGTCATCACGCAATTCGGCCTCGGCACGACGGCGGAAGTCGTCCTTGTCCAGGTAATCGCCGAGCGTGCAATCCGCCAGGTTGACGAACTTGGTCCCGTCGCTCAGGTCGTCGACCACCATGACATCCTGATGGCCTCGCGCGTTGAGCGCCTTGACCAGGTTGGCTCCGATAAAGCCGGCGCCGCCTGTGACTACGATCATGTCGGATCCTCTTGTCGGGCGTATGCATCGCAGCCTATCGGTTGCGGATGCATTCCGCCTCGTGCCTATAACCGTCTGACCGGTAATTGTATACTTGGCGGTTCTTGAATTCATGGGCCAACGGTGCTTCACCAATGACACAGTCGACGCCTGACGTGACAACCTTCCAGGGCCTGATCCTCGCCCTGCAACAGTACTGGGCCGAACAGGGGTGCGTGATCTTGCAGCCCCTGGACATGGAAGTCGGGGCCGGCACCTTCCACCCCGCTACCTTCCTGCGTTCCATCGGCCCCGAGACCTGGAATTCCGCCTATGTTCAGCCGTCGCGTCGTCCCACCGACGGCCGCTATGGCGAGAACCCCAACCGCCTGCAGCATTACTATCAGTTCCAGGTCGTCATGAAGCCTTCTCCCAGCGACCTTCAAGCCCTGTATCTGGGCTCGCTGCAGCGCCTGGGCATCGATCCGCTGGTGCATGACATTCGCTTCGTCGAGGACAATTGGGAATCGCCCACGCTGGGTGCCTGGGGCCTGGGTTGGGAAGTCTGGCTCAACGGCATGGAAGTGACCCAGTTTACCTATTTCCAGCAGGCCGGCGGCATCGAATGTTTCCCCGTCACCGGTGAGTTGACCTACGGGCTCGAGCGTATCGCCATGTATCTTCAGGACGTGGACAGTGTCTACGATCTGGTATGGGCCGTGGCACCGGACGGATCCCGCGTCACCTATGGTGATGTCTATCTCCAGAACGAGCGTGAGCAATCGGCGTATAACTTCGAGCATGCCGATGTGCCCGCCCTGTTCGCGTCATTCGATCATCATGAGCAGGAATGCGCCAAGCTGCTCGAGGCGGGGCTCCCGCTTCCTGCCTATGAGATGGTCCTGAAAGCCTCACATACGTTCAACCTGCTTGACGCCCGTCACGCCATTTCGGTGACCGAGAGACAGCGCTATATCCTCCGGGTGCGCACCATGGCACGTGATGTGGCTCACGCCTATTACGAGTCCCGTAAGGCGGCCGGCTTCCCCATGGCGCCCGAAGCGCTGCGCAACCAACTATTGACCGATGCCCCACTTGCCGAACAGGGAGATGCATGAGCATGGCAACGACGACCTTCTTGCTCGAATTGGGTGTCGAGGAGCTGCCCCCCGCCGCTATCGATCCGCTCGCCGATGCCCTGGCCCGCGGCCTCAGCGATGGTCTTAGCGATGCTGATGTCGCCCATGGGGATGTGACGGCCTATGCTACCCCGCGACGCCTGGCCGTGCGAATCGAGGCTCTGTCTGACAAGCAGCCGGATCGTGAGGTAGAGCGCCGCGGGCCCGCACTGGCTGCCGCGTTCAAGGATGGCCAGCCCACCAAGGCCGCAGAAGGCTTTGCCCGCTCCTGTGGCGTCGAGGTCAGCGATCTCATTCATCTCGAGACCGACAAGGGCACTTGGCTCGGCTATCGTGAGCAACAGCAGGGTGAAGCCACTCATCGCCTGCTGCCCGCCATTGCCGACAAGGCTATTTCAGCCCTCCCCATTCCCAAAAATATGCGTTGGGGTGCCTCACGCATCGAGTTTTCACGCCCCGTTCACTGGCTGGTAATGCTGTTGGGCGAAGAGATCGTCGAGACCGAGATTCTGGGACTCGCGTCGGGCCGTGTGACCTATGGCCATCGCTTCCATGCCCCGGCTGCCATCGAGCTTTCACACGCCGATCAATACCTCGAGGCCTTGGAAAACGCCTATGTGCTCGCCGACCGCACACGCCGTCGCGAACGTATCCGCGAGCAGGTGCTAGCCGAAGCCGAGGTCGCCGACGCCACGGCAGTAATCGACGAGACGCTGCTGACCGAGGTCAGTGGCCTGGTGGAGTGGCCGGTCGCCCTGACGGGAAGTTTCGATGAGCGCTTCCTGGACGTACCGCCGGAATGCCTGATTTCGTCGATGAAGGCCAACCAGAAATATTTCCATCTGCTAGATGACCAGGGCAGTCTCAAGCCCCTGTTCATTACCGTAGCCAACATCGAGAGCCATGAGCCGCAGCGCGTCATCGAAGGCAATGAGAAGGTCATCCGTCCTCGCCTTGCCGATGCGGCCTTCTTCTACGAGACCGACCGCAAGACGACGCTCGATGCACGCCGCAAGGGGTTGGCCAATGTGGTCTTCCAGCAGCAGCTGGGTACCCTGGCCGACAAGGCGACTCGCACGGCGGTGGTAGCCAGCCATATCGCCGAGCGCATCGGTGGGGACGTACCCCAGGCAGAGCGTGCCGCACAACTCGCCAAATGCGACCTGGTCACGGAAATGGTCCTGGAGTTCCCGGAGCTCCAAGGCACGATGGGCTATTACTACGCCCAGCAGGACTGTGAGCCGACGGAAGTCGCGCAGGCGTTACACGAGCAATACCTGCCACGCTTTGCCGGCGATGCCATCCCTCAGTCGCGCACGGGCATGGCGCTGGCCCTGGCCGATCGACTGGACACCTTGACGGGCATCTTCGGCATCGGGCAGCGGCCCACCGGCACCAAGGATCCTTTCGCCCTGCGTCGCGCGGCCATCGGCGTGCTCAATATTCTGATCAAGGGCGAGCTGGATCTCGACCTGAGGGACTTGCTGTCACTCGCCGCTGCACAGCATCAAGCCCTGCCCAAGAGTGAGGGCCTTGTCGAGGATGTGCTCGAGTACATGCTGGAGCGTCTGCGTGCCTGGTCCCAGGACGAAGGCATCACCACCGATGTCTACCTGGCGGTTCGCGCCCGCGGCGTCACCAAGCCGCTCGACTTCGCGAACCGTGTCAGGGCGGTAGATAGCTTCTCGCGTCGTGAGGAAGCGGCCGCGCTCGCCGCCGCCAACAAGCGCGTCTCCAATATCCTTGCCAAGCAGCAGCATGATGGGTCGATAACGGTAGATGCTTCACTGTTACATGAGCCAGCCGAAGTCGAATTGGCGGAGTCGCTTATCCGTCGGCGCAGCGAGATCGAGCCCCTGATTCAACAGGCCCGATACAGCGAGGCGCTCGATGTGCTTGCCGGTCTGCGTAGTCCTGTGGACCGCTTCTTCGATGACGTGATGGTCGTCGTCGACGATGAGTCCTTGCGGGCCAACCGACTGTCGCTACTGGCCAGCTTGCAAAGTGCCTTCCTCGAGGTTGCCGATATTTCGGAGCTCCAGCACTGAGCGATATAGGCAGCACTGTGATTGTCTAATGAAGGCCGGCCCTTGTGCCGGCCTTTCTCGTCTATGTTTCACGTGAAACATGACGCCAGCCGTCTTCATGAGAGCCAGCAAATGTTACAAGCCGACAAGCTAGTGATTTTAGATCGCGACGGGGTCATCAATGAAGATTCGGATGCCTATATCAAGTCACTGGCTGAGTGGCATCCCTATCCTAGTGCTATCGAGGGTATCGCTAGGCTGACCAAGGCCGGCTTCACTGTCGCAGTGGCAACGAACCAGTCAGGGATCGCCCGCGGCTATTATGACGAAACGACCCTCGCTGCCATTCACGAAGCCATGCATGAACACGTCAACCAGGCGGGTGGTAAGCTGAGTCACGTTGCTCACTGCCCGCATGGCCCCGATGACGGCTGCACTTGTCGAAAGCCTTTGCCTGGCTTGCTGACAGAAATCCGCGATACCCTGGGCCTGGATTCTCTTGAAGGGAGCTGGATGGTGGGCGATAGCTTACGTGACCTACAAGCCGGCACTGCCGTGGGCTGCCATCCGATTCTGGTCCGTACCGGCAAGGGCAGCAATACCGAGCAGCTGCTTTCGCAGGCGGGTATCGATGCCAGGCGATTCGATGACCTATCAGGCTTTGTCGATTGGTTACTCGGTTGACGCACCAAGTGTTGAGCTATCAGATATGACCGTTCGTCGTATCTGATGCAGATAGCTTGGCTGCTGGTATTCGCAGCAGATAGTACCAAACAAAACGCCAGCCCGAAGGCTGGCGTTTTGTTTGTTCCACGTGAAACATTATTTAGGTGCGAGCACCCTAGAGACGAGCGTTAGACATCCAGATTGGCCACCAGCGCGAAGCGCTCAATGAAGTCTCGTCGCGGCTCGACTTCATCACCCATCAAGGTGTTGAACATCATGTCGGCAGCCACCGCATCCTCGATCGAAACACGCAACATGCGGCGCGTATCGGGATTCATGGTGGTATCCCACAACTGGTCCGGGTTCATTTCTCCAAGACCCTTGTAGCGCTGGATCGAGAAGCCACGCTGCGCTTCCTTCATCAACCACTCGAGCGCTTCGTAGAATGTCGAAACGGGTTGTTGCCTCTCGCCTCTCGCGACATAAGCACCCTCTTCGATCAGCCCGTCCAGCGTCTGCCCAAGCCCGGCGATTGCCCGGTAATCTGCACTGCGGAAGAAATCGACACCCCAGACATAGTCGGTCGACACCCCGTGAGCAGTCAGCACCACGCTGGGCAGATAAACGCCGCGCTCAGCGTCTTCCTGCAATTGGAAGGTATAACGCGGACCGCCTTCATGGGCGATCAGAGCGTCCATATCGCGCTGAAGCTCATCGATCCAGTTCTGCATCGTGACACGGTCCTTGAGGCTCTCTTCGCCTTCAAGCGGGGCCGCATGGACGATCTTGCGTAGCACTTCATTGGGGTACACACGAGACAAACGGTCGATACGGTGCATGACATCCCGGTATTGATCGACCAGCTTCTCAAGATGCTCGCCACTGATGCCCGGTGCATCGGCATTGACGTAGAGTCGCGCCCCATCCAATGCAGTGGTGGTCAGGTAGTTGATCAAGGCTTGTTCATCCTTGAGATAACTTTCCTGCTTGCCACGCTTGATCTTGTAGAGCGGAGGCTGGGCGATGAAGACATGGCCCCGCTCGATCAACTGCGACATCTGACGGAAGAAGAACGTCAGCAGTAGCGTGCGGATGTGCGAGCCATCGACATCGGCGTCGGTCATGATGATGATGGAGTGATAGCGAAGCTTGTCTGGGTTGAACTCTTCGCGGCCGATACCACAGCCCAGCGCGGTAATCAGCGTTCCCACTTCGGCTGACGACAGCATCTTGTCGAAGCGCGCTTTCTCGACATTGAGGATCTTGCCCTTGAGCGGCAGGATGGCCTGAGTACGACGATCACGGCCCTGCTTCGCGCTCCCCCCGGCCGAGTCGCCCTCGACAAGATAGAGCTCTGAGAGGCTGGGATCCTTCTCCTGACAGTCCGCCAGCTTTCCAGGTAAGCCCGCGATATCCAGCGCGCCCTTACGGCGCGTCATGTCACGTGCCTTGCGCGCCGCTTCACGGGCACGTGCCGCTTCCAACATCTTGTTGACGATGGCCTTGGCTTCGTTGGGGCGCTCAACCAGATAATCGCTGAACAAGCGGCCCATTTCCTGCTCGACGGCCGTCTTGACTTCGGACGAGACGAGCTTGTCCTTGGTCTGCGAAGAAAACTTCGGATCGGGTACCTTGACCGAGACGATCGCCGTCAGCCCTTCTCGGGCATCATCGCCAGATGTATTCACCTTGGCCTTCTTGAGCAACCCTTCCGCTTCCACGTAATTGTTCAGTGTGCGGGTCAGCGCGGCACGGAAGCCCGCCAGGTGGGTACCCCCGTCACGCTGAGGTATGTTGTTGGTATAACAGAAAATATTCTCGGAGAACGTATCGTTCCACTGCATCGCCACTTCCACTTCAACACCGTCTTCGCGCTGGGCATTGAAATGGAACACCGGATTGATAGCCGTCTTGTTGGTGTTCAAATGGTCGACGAAGGCCTTGAGACCACCTTCGTAGTGGAACAGCTCTTCCTTGCCGCTGCGCTCATCCAACAAACGAATCGCCACACCGGAGTTCAGAAACGACAACTCACGCAGCCGCTTGGCCAGAATATCGTAATGGAACTCGATATTGGCAAACGTCAGTGGCGAAGGCTTGAAATGAACGCGTGTCCCACTTTTCTCGGTCTTGCCGATAGCGGCCAGTGGCGTATCAGGTACGCCGTGGTGATAAATCTGTTCAAAGACTTCGCCGGCACGCCATATTGTCAGCTTCAATTCCTCTGACAACGCATTGACCACCGAGACGCCCACGCCATGCAGCCCGCCGGAGACCTTGTAGGAGTTGTCATCGAACTTACCGCCGGCGTGCAGCACCGTCATGATGACTTCAGCCGCCGAGACACCCTCACCCTCGTGGAGGTCTGTAGGAATGCCACGCCCGTTATCACTGACCGTAATGGTCTCATCGGGATGGATAACGACGCGGATTTCGCTGCAATGGCCCGCCAGAGCTTCATCGATGGAGTTGTCCACCAGCTCGAACACCATGTGGTGAAGGCCAGTTCCGTCATCGGTGTCGCCGATATACATGCCGGGACGTTTGCGTACTGCATCCAGGCCCTTGAGTACCTTGATGCTCGATGAGTCGTAAGCTTGCTCGCTCATTGACTACTCCGTCGTGAACTCTTTCAGTGTGTCGACCTTCCCATGTTTCACGTGAAACATGGAGACCGACGTATCCGGTTGCCATGATTGCTGCAGCGTTTCCGGGTCAACACTCGTAATAAATACTTGGCAGCGCATCTGCTCAAGCCATCGGCAGAAGACCTGACGATGGTGTGCATCCAGCTCCGCCGGCAAGTCATCGATCAAGTAAACGCAGGTACGTGATGTGCGCTGCTCGAGCAACCGCCCCTGGGCCAGCTTCATCGCACTGACGATCAGTTTCTGCTGGCCACGGGACAAAACCTCTATCGCCGGCCGCTTCCCCACTCGCAGCTTGAGATCGGCACGCTGGGGGCCTTGCTGCGTGAATCCCATCTGACGATCGGAGTCCCGTGACATGCGAAGAATATCATTCAAGTCACGTTGACGGTCCCACCCCCGCGTGTAGCGCAGCGACAGCGATGCCTGAGGCAAAAGCTCGTTCAATGTCTCGTCGAAAATAGGGAGAAAAGCCTCGAAGTAGGCGGCTCGCAGCGTATCGAGCTGTTCGCTCCAATGAGCGAATTCTCCTTCCCAAACGGCAAGTGAACGCTCGTCCATTCTACCATGCCTCAACAAGGCATTCCGATGTTTCAGTGCACGCCTGACGTGCTTCCAGATGGTGAGGAAGTCATGTTTCACGTGAAACACGCCCCAGTCCAGGAATTCACGCCGATGTGAGGGCGACCCCTCGAGTAGGCGAAACGCATCCGGATTGATCAGCTGCAGCGGTAGTGCTTCAACAAGCTGAGAGATGCGGCTGACCCGCTCACCGGCCATGCGCATCTCCATCTCTGATCCTTCTCGCTGACGACGTATACCTAGCGGTATGGGTGGGTCACCCCTTAACCTGGCATGGAGTGTGAGTGTGGCAGCATCATGAGCGATAGCGTGCTTGACTTGTGAGGTTCGAAACGAACGCCCCATACCCAACAAATGGATTCCTTCGAGCAAACTGGTCTTGCCGCTACCATTGGCGCCAACGATCACGTTGATACCCGCGGAGGGTCGCAACTCGACGTGGGACAAGTTACGCAGCCCAATGAAGGTAAGACGATCAAGCACCATCGGCAAGACCACCGGGGGCAACGCAAAGCGATGCCCCCGGGCTCGATACAAAAATGAAGCGAAGGAAGTTCACAGCAAGGGTGCCGACCTATAACCGCATCGGCATGACCACGTACATGGCATCACCGCCACCCGGCTCTTCCAGCAGGGCGCTACTATTGGGGTCAGCCAAGGTCATCTGAACCCGATCTTCGTCCAATACATTGAGGACGTCGATCAGATAGCTGACGTTGAAGCCGATCTCGAGGCTGGCGCCGGTATATTCGATTTCGACATTCTCTTCGGCTTCTTCCTGCTCGGGGTTATTGGCCATCACCTGCAGATTGCCTTCTTCGAGCTGCAGCCTGACGCCACGATACTTCTCATTGGAGAGGATCGAAGTACGCGACAGTACTTGGCGAAGCTGTGCACGCTCGGCGATGAAGACCTTGTCACCGCCACGTGGCACCACGCGCTCGTAGTCAGGGAACTTTCCGTCAACCAATTTGGACGTAAAGGTGAAATCGCCGGTATGTGCGCGGACGTGGCTTGCGCCCAGAGTCAGACTGACGGGCTCATCGCTATCGTCCAGCAGCCTGACCAGCTCAAGGACCCCCTTACGCGGGATAATCAGCTTCTGGGCAGGCTCCACCTCGATATCGGCCGAGCGTGAACAAACCGCAAGGCGGTGGCCGTCCGTTGCCACGGTACGCACAAGATTGGAGCGCAGCTCGAGTAGCATACCGTTCAGGTAGTAGCGCACGTCCTGCTGAGCCATGGCGAACGAGGTCGCATCGATGAGATGCTTGAGCGTGCCACGCGGCAGACTAAGTTCGATGCTGCCCTGAGTGTCTTCGATATTGGGAAACTCGGCGACTGGCAGCGTGGACAGCGTGAACCGGGAACGACCGCTACGCAGCACCGCACGCCCCTCTTCCAGGGCGAAGGTGATTTCCGACTGATCCGGTAGCGACTTGCAGATATCCATCAACTTGCGCGCCGGCACGGTAGCGGCACCCTGCTCTTCCACCTGACTCGGCATGGTGCGGCCGATCAGCTCCACTTCTAGGTCCGTGCCGGTGAGGGACAACCCTTCCTCACGAACATCCAGCAGGACGTTGGACAACACCGGCAGTGTCTGGCGACGTTCTACGACACCCGCCACCAGCGCCAGGGGACGCAGCAGGGCTTCGCGGGAAATGGAAAATTTCATTGGGGCTCCACTCTATGTCCTGAGTTCGATGTTGTCCGAATAGGCTACATTCTAGCGTGTTGTCGGCGGGCCTTCAGGGCTTCCGCTAACTGGTCAGCAAACGAAGAAGATTCTTGTAATCCTCTCTGATATCCGCGCTCTCTTCCTGCAAGGAAACCACCTTGCGGCAGGCATGCAGGACCGTCGTATGATCCCGCCCGCCAAACGCGTCCCCGATCTCGGGCAAGCTGTGATTGGTCAACTCCTTGGCCAACGCCATCGCCACCTGGCGAGGGCGCGCCACCGAACGGGAACGCCGCTTCGAAAGAAGATCGGATAACTTGATCTTGTAGTACTCCGCCACGGTGCGCTGGATGTTGTCTACACCGACTTGCTTGTCCTGTAACGCCAACAGATCCTTCAACGACTCGCGGATAAAATCCTGGGTGATCGGCTTGCCCATGAAATGGGAGTCGGCGATGACCTTCTTCAAGGCTCCTTCGAGTTCACGCACGTTGGACCGGATCTTCTGAGCGATAAAGAATGCCGCATCGTGAGGAAGATCGACCTTTGCCTGGTCGGCTTTCTTCATGAGAATCGCAACCCGGGTTTCGAGCTCAGGAGGCTCGATGGCCACGGTAAGGCCCCAGCCGAATCGCGACTTCAACCGCTCTTCCACCCCGCTAATTTCCTTGGGGTAACGATCGGAGGTCAGGATCATTTGCTGACCGCCCTCCAGCAACGCATTGAACGTGTGGAAGAATTCTTCCTGCGAACGCTCCTTGCCGGCAAAAAACTGGATATCGTCGATCAGCAGCGCATCGACGCTCCGATAAAAGCGCTTGAAGTCATTGATGGCGTTGAGCTGCAGGGCCTTGACCATGTCGGCGACGAAGCGCTCGGAGTGCAGGTAGATCACCTTGGCATTTTCACGCCGCCCCGCCAATTGATTACCGACGGCATGCATCAGGTGTGTCTTGCCCAGCCCCACGCCTCCATAGAGGAAGAGAGGATTGTACGCCCCGCCCGGGTTCTCGGAGACCTGGCGAGAAGCGGCACGGGCCAGTTGGTTCGATTTACCCTCGACGAACGTTTCGAAGGTGAAGTTGGGGTTCAGCCCGCTTTGATGCTTCAGACTGCCTTCAACCTGCACCTGTCGCTCATTGCCCGCGGGCCGGGTCGCTGTGTTTCCGCGCCCGCCTTCTTCGCGTAACTGGTCGATTTCCCGCTCATCACGATACTCACTGCGTGGCGTGGTCCTGACGGCAGGAGCCTGGGGAGGCTGACGGGGACTGGCCGAGACTGGATCGCCCAACTCCCGGGGCTGGGGAGGCGACGCGACCCGGCGGCTGCCCACACTGATGGAGACCTTGGGCGGCTTGGCAGGGGACAACTCACGCATCAACTCATTGATTCGCTTGGCATACTTGTCATTGACCCAATCCCTGACGAAGCGATTGGGCGCCAGCAAGCAGAGTTCATTGGCATCACCCTCCTCCGCTTGTAACGGACGGATCCAGGTATTGAACTGCTGTGAATTCAGCTCGTCCTGCAGGTAATCCAGACATTGTTGCCAAAGAGCGACCGACACGCGACCTCACATCCCGTTAACGAGTGACCGGCCATTGTATCGCCCATGGCTTGGGTTATCCACATAGGTAGGCACACCGGAGCGTTCTGTGGAAAAGCTGTGTCTTTCTTGCTTGAAGGATGGGAATAACCGGGTCAAAAAATGCCATAGGCTCGTCCGCATGACAGCGGCCCATGACGAAACGGCCAGTGAACCCAGAACCTTCCCTCAGGTTGCCCACAGCTAATATATCAATATAACTTACTGAAAAATAACTATATAAGTAACTTATCCCCAAAATGGGTCCACAGGTTTAATAACACAAATCTATAAAAAGTGTCTCCAGCTGAAGGTAACGCCTGTGAGTCGGTCAACCTCGCGCACGCGTTGGCCGCGCAAGAAGATGACGATAGCGCGAGGAAAAATTGCACACGACCCACGAATTCTCTAGAATTCCCGGTCTTGAGCCGAATCCCCCCGGGTTCCCTAGGGAGCCAGGGCGCCTCTTACATCGAAGTACCAGTTCAATTAATCACGTGGGAATCAATCGTTATGAAACGCACTTTTCAACCTAGCGTTCTCAAGCGCAAGCGCGTGCATGGCTTCCGTGCTCGCATGGCCACCAAGAACGGCCGTGCCGTTCTGGCTCGCCGCCGCGCCAAGGGTCGCAAGCGTCTGAGCGCCTGATCTCGGATTGCGTGTGTCCTGTCAGGCCTTCCCCCGTGACCGCCGATTGCTGGTCGCTGGGGAATACCGACGCGTTTTCGACCAGGCTGCCTTCAAGGTTCATGGGAAAGGGTTGCTGGCCTTGGCGTGCGGCAACGGCTTGGACCACCCGCGAGTCGGATTGGTATTCAGCAAGAAGAACGTGAAGCGAGCGGTAGACAGAAACCGCATCAAGCGCCTCGTTCGCGAATCCTTCCGCCTCCAGCAGCATCGCCTCCCCGCTGTGGACATCATTGTCCTATCCCGGCGTGGCGTACAGGAAATCGACAACGACACCCTGCATCGCCAGCTCTACGGCATGTGGCGGCGTCTGGATAAGGACGTTCGCAAGCAGTCGGGCAACACCCCCTGACGGGACCACTCAGCCTGCCTCGGCAGGCTTTCGTGTGCCTAATGCTCACCCACTTCGCCGTCAGATAGATCACTACCCACCGGGCAGGCTCTCCTCATGGACGTAAAACGACTTTTGCTAGTGATTCCCCTTGCCGTGCTGGCTTATCTGCTGGTCGTGCAATGGAATCAGGATTACGGTCAGGTTGCACCGCAACCCGACGCCCCGGCACTGACCTCTCGCAGCGACTCCAGTAGCCCCCAGACCGACGGAGCTCAGGAAGAAGGCCTGACGGTTCCTCAGGGCTCGACAGCCGGCAACGGCAGCGTCGATCAGGACCTTCCCGGCGAGACAGGCAGCAGCGCCGCCAATACCCGCGATCTGATTGCCGTTACCACTGATGTCCTGGATATCCGGATCGATCCGCAAGGCGGCGATATCGTCTATGCGGCCCTGCCCAAGCATGAGCTCACGCTGGATTCCGACCGTCCCTTCGTTCTTCTCTCGGACAATGCGACACGTAGCTACGTGGCAAAGTCAGGCCTCCAGCTCGAAGGCCACCAAGGGCGGATCGCCTTCACGCCCGAGAGCAATGAATACCGTCTCGCAGAGGGCGAAGACACCTTGGTCGTCGACCTCTCAGCCGATGTCAATGGTGTCGGGGTCATCAAGCGCTTCGCCTTCAATCGTGATGAATATGCCGTCGACGTGAGTTACCACCTGGCCAATCAGCGCGAAGAGCCAGTGACTGCGCGCTTCATCGGTCAGTTGGCCCGGGACGATAGCCCTGACCCCACCAGTGGCGTGGCAATGGGCATGAAGTCGTATCTGGGGGCCGCGTATTCCACCGCGGAATCACGCTACGAGAAGGTCGATTTCGAAGATATCCAGAACGGCAACTTCAATAATCTGGACAC
Organism: Litchfieldella xinjiangensis; assembly: GCF_000759345.1. Lineage (GTDB taxonomy): Bacteria > Pseudomonadota > Gammaproteobacteria > Pseudomonadales > Halomonadaceae > Litchfieldella_A > Litchfieldella_A xinjiangensis. The sequence goes on along the minus strand of NZ_JPZL01000003.1, from coordinate 315,232 downwards.
TCAGGGGGGCTGGGTAGCCATTATCCAGCACTACTTTGCCTCCGCCTGGGCTCCGCCGCAGGGCCAGCAGAACCTGTACTATGCGACCACCGATTCTCGTAATCGCAATGTAGCGGCGTTTGCCGGTGCGCCACAGACCATCGCCGCCGACGGTGAAGCGACCCTCGCAGCCACCCTGTATGTAGGTCCCAAGATCCAGGAACGCATGGAAGCCGTGGCGCCGAACCTCAATCTGACGGTCGATTTCGGCTGGCTATGGTTCCTGGCGAATCCGCTGTTCTGGCTTCTCGACAACATCCACGACATCGTCGGCAACTGGGGCTGGTCGATCGTGCTGCTCACGGTGCTGGTCAAGCTTGCCTTGTGGCCGCTCTCCGCCAAGGCCTATAAGTCCATGGCTCGCATGCGCAAACTCGGGCCCGAGATGCAGCGCCTCAAGGAACAGTACGGCAGCGACCGCCAGAAGATGTCCCAGGAGATGATGAAGTTCTACCAGAAGGAGAAGATCAATCCTCTGGGAGGCTGTCTGCCCATCGTGATCCAGATGCCGGTTTTCATCGCCCTGTACTGGATGCTGCTGGAGTCGGTCGAACTGCGTCATGCGCCGTTCATGTTCTGGATCGAGGACCTGTCGGTAAAGGATCCGTATTTCATCCTGCCGATCCTGATGGGCGCATCGATGTTCGTTCAGCAGTTGTTGAACCCAACGCCCCCCGATCCCATGCAGGCCAAGATCATGCGCATGCTGCCGATCGTATTCACGTTCTTCTTCCTGTGGTTCCCGGCGGGCCTGGTGATCTACTGGGTCGTCAACAACGTGATCTCGATCATCCAGCAGTACACCATTACACGCAGGATCGAGAACGACCCGAGTGTCGGCAAGGGCGTAAAGACCAAGAGCTAGCCCTAGGCTGATACCCCGTCCCATCCAGACCCCCGCCTTGCGGGGGTCTGGCGTTTTTGATCCTGTCTCGGGACAATAACGGCTTAGCCGAGGAAACCGCCATGCGCCAGAGCCCCCTCTATACCCAGGATACGATCGCTGCCTTGGCCACCCCACCAGGACGAGGCGGGGTCGGTATCGTACGCGTCTCTGGACCTGCGAGTCGCGATATCGCTGTCGCCATGCTTGGCCATTGCCCTTCGCCGAGAATGGCCCATTACGGACCCTTCCACGGCCTGGACGGACCGATCGACGAAGGTATCGCACTCTTCTTTCAGGGCCCCCACTCGTTCACGGGTGAGGATGTGCTCGAGCTCCAGGGACATGGGGGGCCGGTGATCATGGACCTGTTGCTCGAGCGTTGCGTCCAGCTTGGGGCACGACTGGCTCGTCCGGGCGAGTATTCCGAGCGAGCTTTCCTCAACGACAAGCTCGACCTGGCACAGGCAGAGGCGATTGCCGACCTGATTGAGGCAAGCTCTCGTACGGCCGCCGAGAATGCCCTGCGTTCACTGCAAGGAGAATTTTCTCGGCGTGTTGCCTCCCTGGTCGAACGCCTGATCGAGTTGCGCATCTATGTAGAGGCAGCCATCGATTTTCCCGAAGAGGAGATCGATTTCCTGGCCGATGGCAGGGTTGCTGACATGCTAACCAAAGTGGGCGAAGAACTGGCCCAAGTTCGCGTTGCAGCAGGCCAGGGAGCATTGATGCGCGAAGGGTTGAGCGTGGTCATTGCCGGACGGCCCAACGCCGGCAAGTCGAGCTTGCTCAATGCCCTGACCGAACAGGACACCGCGATCGTCACGGATATCGAAGGCACCACCCGCGATGTGCTGCGTGAGCATATCCATATCGATGGCATGCCTTTGCATGTGATCGATACCGCCGGCCTGCGAGATACACCCGATGCCGTGGAGAAAATCGGCGTTGCCCGGGCCTGGGCGGAAATCGAGAAAGCCGATCGCGTCCTACTGCTGGTCGATGCCAATGCCTCCGAAGCCACTGATCCCATGGCCATCTGGCCCGAGTTCGTGGCCCGCCTGGGCGATGCCGCCCGACTCACTTTGGTGCGCAACAAGATCGATACCAGCCAGGAAGTCGCGGGACTGGACTCGAACACCAGCCCACCCATCGTGCGTCTTTCCGCCTTGACCGGCGAGGGTCTGGATCACCTCAAGGCGCACCTGAAAGCGGTGATGGGCTATACCGCCACGCCGGAGGGCCGGTTTTCGGCCCGGCGACGTCATCTGGACGCCCTCGACCGGGCGGGACAGGCCCTGGCACATGGGGAAGCCCAGCTCAGCGGCTTCGGTGCGGGGGAGCTGCTCGCCGAGGACCTGCGCGAAGCCCAACAGGCGCTGGGGGAAATCACCGGTGAATTCAGTGCCGATGATCTGTTGGGCGAGATTTTCTCGAGTTTCTGTATCGGCAAGTAGGGCAGAGCCGCCTCACTCACCCACCCACCAGTCGCTGAAGTGCTCCGACGCGCTGCCCAGCAGGGGCGTCAAGTGCTGCATGGCCTCGGTCAAGGCCTCGCCCAGCCCCCATGGGGGGTTGAGCACCAGCATGCCGCTACCGTACATGCCATGGCTCTCCTGCGGTTGGCCTCGCTTCAGCTCACTGCGCCATAGCTTTTTTATTCCCTGGTCCCGCAGTGATTCGAGTAATTGGTGATGGCGACCCGCCGGCAGTAACGGATACCAGACGAGTACGATCGCGTGGCGCGCCTTTTGGGCCACGAACGCCACCAGGTCCGCGACCTCTTGATATTCCTCCTTGCGCTCGTAGCTGGGATCGATGAGCACCGCCAAACGGGGGGTGGCGACGGGTAACATGCGTCTCAAGCCGCTCATGCCATCACCGTGCACGTGCCGGGTATTGGCAGCGTGCGTCTGATCCTCGAGATGACGATGCTCGCCAGGATGCAGTTCGAACAGGCTCAGCCGATCCTGTTTCCTCAGGCTCGTGGCCAACCACCAGGGCGAACCGGGATAGACGCTCAAGTCGGCTTCAGGCTGGGCACTGGCCAGCCGTCCCAGCCACTCGGATAGCCATGTGTCCTGTTCAGACAGGGCCGAGCGTGCCAACCATACGGGGAGAATACCGCTGCGGTATTCCATGAGCTTACGGGTCTCTTGCGCAGCCAACGGATAGCTTCCCCGGCCCGCATGCGTATCGACATACGTAATGGCCGATTCTTTACGTAACAGAAGCTGCGTAGCGATGTGAAGCGTCAGGTGCTTGTGCACATCGGCAAAATTGCCGGCATGGTAAGCGTGCTGATAGGCGAGCATGGGTCCAATCCAACCAAAAGACCCGCAGGCTCGGCCCACGGGTCGTGAATAGCAGAAACAACGCTCGGCGGGTTAGCCTTGCTGCTGCATCGGTGTCAGCGTGATCTCGACACGACGGTTCTGGGCGCGGCCTTGCTCGGTGTCGTTACTGGCTACCGGTTGGCTGAATCCATAGCCTCGCATGCTCAAACGCTGTCGCTGTACCCCGTTCTGCATGAGATAGGTGCCCACGGTCTCGGCGCGGCGCTCGGACAGACGCTGATTGTAATCGGCTGCACCGGTGCTGTCGGTGTGACCGGCGATGTTGACCGTTGTCTCGGGATACTCGGTCAACACCATGGCAACATCGTTCAACGCGCTACGTGCGCTGGGGGTGAGTTCGCTGGAATCGAAACCGAAGGTCACGCTGCTGGGCATGTTGAGCACGATTTCATCGCCCTGACGGTCGACTTCGATCCCGGTTCCCTGCATGCGCTCGCGCAACTGCTGTTCCTGGCGATCCATATAGGCACCGATACCGCCACCGGCCGCGGCCCCTACGGCCGCACCGATCAAGGCCCGGTCACGTCGGCTGGTAGAGCCTTCCCCTGTGAGAACCCCTGTGGCGGCACCGATGGCAGCACCGATACCGGCACCGGTAAGGGTCTTGTTGCGCTGGGTTTCCCCACCGTAGGGATCGCTGGTGGCACAGCCGGCAACAAACACAACAGCGGCCAGCGGCGTGAACAGGCGATGGATTCTACGCATGGATGACTGACTCCTTTCATACATCGATATGGGACCTGACCATGTAGCTAGTCATTACTAAGCATGGCCAGGAGCTCGTTCAAGAATAGTAGACCCTGGGGCGTGGCTTTAAGTTGCTGCGCATCGTCCACCAACAGGCCCTTTTGTTGTGCCTCGACCAGCCGTTTTTCCAGCAGTGCGGGATGGCGGCCGGTATGCGCCTGCCATTGCGCGAAGGGCACTCCGTCGACCAGGCGTAGGGCATTCATGGCGAATTCCAGCGGAAGCTCATCGTCGTCGACGTCAGCCTGGCCACCGATGAATCCCTGGGGATCGTTTCGACGGCGCAGATAGGCTTCGGGCTGACGACTCTTCCAGCGCCGCTCGATACGTAGGCGCCCTGCCTCATCAGGCCAACTGACCTTGCCGTGTGCGCCCGCGCCAATGCCCAGGTAATCGCCGAAACCCCAATAATTGAGATTGTGTCGCGACTCTCGGCCCGGGCGAGCATAGGCCGATATCTCGTAGCGCCGGAGCCCGGCACGAGCCAGGCGCGCCTCACCCGCATCCTGTATGTCCCACAGGATATCATCCTCGGGTAGTTCAGGAGGATGGGAGTGAAATTCGGTATTGGGCTCCAGCGTCAGTTGATACCAGGAGAGATGCTCGGGCGAAAGGGCCAGCGCTGCATCCAGATCCGCCAGCGCAGATTCGAGATTCTGACCGGGCAGACCATGCATGAGGTCGATATTGATGTTGTCGAAGCCTGCCTCACGGGCGCTCGAGACGGCACGGTATGCTTCATCGGCCCCATGAATGCGCCCCAGTGCCTGGAGCTGTTCAGCCTGGAAACTCTGCACACCCAGCGACAAGCGGTTGATGCCGGCACGGCGATAACCCTCAAACCGGCCTTGCTCCACGGTTCCGGGATTGGCCTCGAGTGTGATTTCCGCATCCTTGGCCAGGGAAAGGCGAGCGCGCAAGGCGGCGAACAGATGGTGATAGAACGCGGGAGACATCAAGCTGGGGGTCCCACCGCCGATGAAAACGCTACGCACGGGGCGGGATTGGGCCAAGGGCAAGTCATCGTCCAGATCGGCGATGAGCGCCTCGAGATAGGCCTGCTCGGGTAACTCGGCTCCCCTGCCTACACCGTGTGAGTTGAAATCGCAGTAAGGGCACTTGCGCACGCACCAGGGCACATGAATATACAGCGCCAGCGGAGGAAGTGTCATCAGCTCAACTGCTCGACCAGTGCACGCATGGCACGACCGCGATGGCTGTAGCGATTCTTGTCGGCAGCAGAAAGCTGCGCCGCAGTCATGCCATGCTCGGGCAACCAGAACAAGGGGTCATAGCCAAAGCCGCCCTCGCCCCTGGGTTGGTCAAGAATGACGCCGTCCCAGTATTGCTGAATGATCAGTGGCACCGGATCCTCAGCATGTCTCATATACACCAGTACGCACCAGTAACGCGCCGTGCGCCGGGTCTGAGGCAGTCCACTCAACGCGTCCAGGAGTTTCCGGTTATTGGCCTCATCACTCTTGGGTTCACCGGCGTAGCGCGCCGAGTAGATGCCGGGCGCCCCGCCCAGGGCATCGACGGCGAGGCCCGAATCATCGGCCAGGACAGGCAAGCCACTGACACGGCAGGCCTCACGCGCCTTGAGCAAGGCGTTCTCGATAAAGGTCAGCCCGGTTTCTTCCACCTCGGAAACGTTGAATTCGGACTGAGGACGAACGCTGAAGCCTAGCGGAACCAGAAGCGACTCGAACTCACGCAGCTTACCGGCATTGCCGCTTGCCAAGACGACGGATTGGCTGGATTTCATGATCGACTCCGCTTAGTAGGACCGCCATTCTAGCTTGGCGCGCCATGTCGACAACCCCTGGGAGCATGAGGACGGGGGCCGGGGATGTCTCAACTGGTGTATAAGTATTAGATAACAACTATGAGATCGGTTACGAGCCCTCCGCAAAAATCAGCAAGCAGTATGGACCGAGATGATTCATTCGCCTTCGCTACTATGTAAGCACTTGTATTAATTACACTTTTTCAGATAGATGAGCAGCCATTTTCAGGCGATTGATGAGCCTGAACGGGTGAGATGGACTCATTCCGAATGCTTCAGTGTGTAACTAAACTTTACAAATTGGGAATCTGGGTCAAACCTATGGACAGCTGCATGTCAGCCAGAAATCATAAAAAGTAAGGATACAAGGACAGGGGACGAGGGATCATGAGCCAAGGAAAAGGGATGGTACTGCTGGTAACGGATAAAAACCCGCAGTCCCAACTATTTATCGATTACATCCAAGCGCAGTTGGATTGTCCGGTGGAGACCGTTTCACCCCAAGGGGATTTCGACGTCAGCCGGGGAGAAAAAATAGTGCTCCTGCTCGATGCCGATCATGTCGATGACGACTCGATGCAGGCATGGCAAGCCAAGGTCGTCGATCATGAACGCGTCGCCCTGGCAGCGTTCAATCTTCGCGACGAAGACCATTCAGCCGATGTGCTCGCCACCATGCATCTCCAAGGCGTGTTTTACCGTAGCGATGAGCTTCCGTTGATCTGCAAGGGAATCAGTAAGCTCATGGAAGGCGACCTGTGGATGTCTAGGACGCTGATGACGCGCCTGATCGATTTTTACCGTCGCCAGCAGCGAAATGCCTACCGGCCGGTATGTGGCCTCACCCACCGCGAACTGGAAATCATCGGCTTGCTGGGTTCCGGTGCCTCCAATAATGAAATCGCCGAGCGGCTGTTCGTCAGTGAGCACACCGTCAAGTCCCATTTATATAATATTTTCCGCAAGATCAAGGTGCACAACCGCATCCAGGCCATGAACTGGGCACGGCAGAATCTCGTCACGATTCCTCCGAGTCTGGGTCGCTCTCAACAACGCAGCAAAGAGCGGTTTTGACAAACCAAACGGTTTAAAGAAAACGAGGGTAAGCGAAGAACGATCACGGGGAGCTTATTGCTGCCCGTGAAGCGTCCCCGACCTCGCTTCGAATACATCCACACCAATATTGAGAGATTGACATCGTGAACTCTGACAACGTGGTATTACTCGTCACCGCCAACAATCCTCAAACACAACTTTTCATTGAGTACCTGAAAGAAAAGCTGGCCATCGAGATAGAGGTCCTGTCTCCAGAGCAGAAGGATTACCCCCTCGCCGATAAAACCGGCGTCTTGCTCATCGATACCGACCATATCCATGAAGAATCGCTACAGGCCTGGCATGAGGCGGCACGCTCTCATGCCGCGTTGCGCATCGCGCTGCTGAACGTCAAGGGTGAAGCCCAAGCCTTGGCATCCTTGGGCAAGCTTCCCCTGCATGGCGTATTCTACCGCAACGACTCCCTGCCGCTGATATGCAAGGGGATTCGTTCCCTCTTCGAGGGTGACTTGTGGATGTCCCGCTCCTTGATGACGCGCATGATCGATGTTTATAGGCAACAACAGCTCAATGCATACCGACCGGCCTGTGGCTTGACTCAACGTGAAGTCGAACTCATCGGGCTGCTGGGGATGGGCGAATCCAATACACAAATTGCCAGCAGGTTGTTCGTCAGTGAACATACGGTCAAGTCGCATCTCTATAACATTTTCAAGAAAATCAATGTAAGAAACCGCATTCAGGCGATGAACTGGGCACAGGAAAACCTTAGCGGCCTTCCACCCATGGTGCGTCACCGCCATGCGAGCCGTTCATGATAATTGCCAAACGGCTTAACCACCCCCTCGAGAGCTAATGAGCGAGCGCTGGAGTCTGAGTGACTCTCGCGCCTCGCCTTAGGCGACACAGGCCTCGACCCGCTGGGCCAAGGCTCCGTGGAATGGCGCGCGCGGCTTGCTTGGGCAAGCATCATCATTATCGAGTCTGAAGCGCTAGCGAGACCCGGCATACCACTCGGAGTCATGTCTACACGATTTAACCCAAATTTCGTTATTTAGTAAAACAACTGTCTTAAAAACGTATAACTGTTTAGCAGTGAGCAGAATATTAGTCTAAATAATACTTTTTAATCGATAGACACTCAGCACAATCAGCCGTTAAAAATTAAAATATACCCCTTTTCAAAACCATGCTTTATTCGCATAGCGACTATGCCCGAGAGTGCCGAGAATGCACGCATAAAAGTAGGCTTAAGAAGTTTATCGCCTATGCACTTTACTTCGCTCAATACCGCATGAAAGCCAAGCTATCGCATTTATCAGGAAGCGACTCGATGCCCCGATCGACACGGATGACGGCTTTCGTCACGGCCTTACTGGTCTCCAATGGCGCCTGGTCAGTGAAAGCATCCGGCAATCCTGACTTTTTCGATACGCTCCAGATACAGCGGGAAGTCACAGTTGGGACGGCAGTGGAGTCGCCCGAGGAATTGGAAACCACCTCGCATCGGCTGATTCGGCAACAGCGCTACGAGGCATTATTGTCGCTTTGCCAGTCTTGCGATCTGGATTCAATGACACTCTCCACGTTGGATAATCTGGCAGCGGCTGCGCGCCGTGCAGGACAGCCAGACTTGGCCTTGACGTATTACCAGGCACTTAACTTCCGATTCCCTGACTACCCACAAGGGCTGTTAGGGCTCGCCATTGCCCAGATCGAGCTAGATCAACTGGAAGCTGCCGAATGGACGCTTCGGCGCTATGCAGAACGATTCGAGATTCATGAAGCTTGGCTGGAAGCCCGGGCTTATCTTGCAGCACGCCAGGAAGATCCCATGGCGGAGCTTCATACTCGCCAAGCGTTGGTCGACGCCCAGCCGGATAACGAGCAAGAGTTGCAGGCGCTGTATCGTCTGGCCGTTTCGCTAGGTGCCAGTACGGCGGCATCCCGCATGATGGAAGAGCGCCCTGAACTGTTCAATGACAGTGATCGTGCTTGGCTGACCTATTACGAATCAGTGGCCGATATCCGTATGGGTACGCATACGGATACCCCCCTCCAGGTTCGCCAAGGCCTGGATAAGCTCAACGATATGCTTTCACGCCCGGATATCGATTCGTCTTTACGACAACGCGCAGAGTTCGACCAGGTCGTGGCACTCGCTGAATTGCGTGAATTCGAAGCGGCACTCGAGCGTGCTGCCGCCCTGGATCGACGTTACGGAACCTTGCCAAGTTATGTTCAGCGTGCCCGCGCCTATGCATTGTCTGGGGCTGGGCAGCCTCGCGAGGCCGCTTACTTATACGAAGCGCTCATTCGTGATAATCCGGCCCAGGCAACACACGTAGACGCGCCACTCAACGAATCGCTGTTCTATGCCTACTCCGATGCCGAGCGGTTCGAGGATGCCGAGCGACTGCTCAGCAGCTGGAAAGCCCGAGAGGACCAGTTCCGCTGGGATTTCACTGGCACCACCCGGCTCAATAATTCGAACTATGAACGCATCGCACAGATGGAGCTCCTTCTTCTCGCCTGGCGAGGCGATGCAGCTGCGGCCTCCGAACGTATCGATGCCTATCTGCAAACCGCACCGGGTGATGCCTACCTGTGGTTGCTCAAGGGCGACCTCTATCGCGGAAGGGGCTGGACGCGCCAGGCCGAAGCGGCCTATGAGCAAGCCCGTGAACTACTCCCCCCTGAAAACCACGAACGTATCGATCAGAGTCTCCTACATGCGCGGTTGCTACGCGGACAGTGGCGCGGCACGACCGGCGAAATCCGCGATCAGCTCGCCTCAGCCCGGCCTAGCGCCTCCCTGGATAGCCTTGAACGAGAATGGAAGGAAGCACGAGCTCCCCGCCTCAGCATGAATCTGACACGCGGCGACACGGTCGGAGCCGATGCCCAATCGCCTCGCGACTGGCAGCATGATGTGCTGTTCGAAGGCCCACGCAACGATTCCGGATCCAGAGCGTTTGCCCGGCGCATCGGTTACTCGGGAGACTACGATGACGCCTCGCTCGATGCGGCCTACAACGTAGTAGGTTACGAATTGAACCAGTATCCCGCCATCTGGCGCCTATCAGTAGGTCATGGCGATGGCGAAAACGACGAATGGATCGCCTGGGGACAGCTCGATTATGCCTTCAGCGATACGCTCTCATCGCGTGCAGTCATCGAAAGAAACACGCCTTCGACACCACTTCGTGCATTGCAGGACGGCATTCATGCCGATCGATACGCTGCCGAACTCACCTATCGGCGCGACGAGAGTGGCGGTGGGGGGATCGGTATCGGTGTCATTGATTTCGAGGATGGCAACCTGCGTCGTAGCGGTTTCCTGTATTGGCAGGAAGCTCTCTATCGTCGAGACCGCTGGCTGATGACCGGCGAATTGTCGGCCGCTACCTCGGCCAATGACGGCCTCGAAGCCAGTTACTTCAATCCCGAGCGCGATATCTCAGCCAATGTTGGTCTGGGAATCGAATATCGGCTGCCACTGGGCTACCGGCAGAGTTTCACTCAAGTGTTATCGCTGGGTACAGGCAGCTATCGCCAAGAAGGTTTCGATAACGAAGCCACCTGGGAAGTCGGCTACGGCCATCGCTGGGAGTGGCTACCCGATGTGAGCCTCAACTATGGCGTATCCCGTCAACGTTCGATCTATGACGGTGAGGTCGAATACGGAAACGTCATTACCCTCGGCGTAGAATGGAGATTCCTGTGAGAGCCTTTGCTGCCCTTGTTCTCGTATGGTTATGCGTGCTCTCGGCGAGTGCGCAGGCGGCCCGTCAGCCCAATGATTTCGTGGTGATCAGCTATCATGACATTGTCGATCTCGCGGCGACCCCTGATCTGCAAGTCTTCCCCCAAACCATTACCCGCGACACACTCATTCAGCACTTCGATCTGATTGAGCGCTCCGGTTATCACCCGGTGAGTTTCGACCAGATTCTCGAAGCCCGCCAAGGGGGCCGCCCCCTGCCGGACAGGGCAGTGCTCTTGACGTTCGATGATGGCTATCGCAGCTTTTACGACATCGTATATCCCTTGCTCAAGCTTTATCGGTTCCCGGCCATCATCGCGGTGGTGGGGAGCTGGCTCGATGTGCCGGCCGGTTCGAATGTGCCCTATGGCGATACTCAGCTTCCCCGTGAGCGGTTCCTGACTTGGGAACAGCTACGCGAAATGCAGGAATCAGGATTCGTCGAAGTCGCATCGCACTCCTATGACCTGCACCACGGCATACCGGGCAATCCCTACCGCAATCTTCAGGCCGCTGCCGCCACCAGCCGTTGGAACGAAGAGTCGGGGTATGAAAGCGAAGCCGACTATCTCGCCCGCATCGAAAATGACATGCATAAGTCCAGCGAGCAGATCACCGAGCGGATGGGGGTCCCTCCGCGCCTGATGGTCTGGCCCTATGGCGCGTTCAACCAGGCGGCGCTAGACATCGCCGCAGCCGCTGGCATGTCCCATACCTTCAGTTTGTTCAGCGAAATAAACCACGTTGAAGACGATACACGTGAAATCGGGCGGTACCTTGTCGATCAGGAAACATCATTAAAGACGTACGATGAGATTCTCTCGGGACAGCTATGGGATCCCGAAATACTGCGTATCGTCCATGTCGACCTGGATTATGTGTATGACGAAGACGAACAGCAGCAGGCCCGCAACCTGGATATATTGCTGGATCGAATCAAGCGCTATGGAATAACGACGGTGTATTTACAGGCCTTTGCCGACCCGGATGGCAATGGTGTCGCCGATGCCCTGTACTTTCCCAATCGCCACCTGCCCATGCGCGAAGATCTGTTCAATCGCGTCGCCTGGCAGCTAAAAAAACGGGCCAATGTAAAAGTGTATGCCTGGATGCCGGTCATGGCCTTCGATCTTGGCTCAGATTACACCTATGTCAGTGACGCCAGGCATGACGGCCCTGCACCAGACCAGTATCTTCGCCTGTCTCCCTTTGTCGGGCGTAATCGTCAAGTGATCGTGGACATTTATGAGGATCTGGGCCGTTTAACGAAATTCGATGGGCTGCTCTTTCATGATGACGCCTTGCTGGGCGACTACGAAGATAGTGGCGACGCTGCACTTTCGTGGTATGGCGACCAATGGAGACTTGCCGAGGATATCGAATCGATTCGCCAGGATCCGATGGCGTTGCAGCAATGGACGCAGCACAAGACGCAATTTCTTATCGATCTGACCCATGATCTCACGGAGGCAGCCAACCATTATCGGCTGGCGGATAACAAGCGATTTACCACCAGCCGCAATATTTATGCCCCGCTGATCATGACGCCACATAGCGAACAGTGGTTCGCACAGAATATGGAAGCCTTTTCTCAGGCCTACGATTATGTGGCGGTCATGGCCATGCCCTACATGGAAGGTATCGAACATGGCAATGCCACGGCTTGGCTGAAAACCCTGGCGGAGAAATCGCTGCAGCGGGTGCCGGCCTCCCGATTGATCTTCGAATTGCAAACCATGGACTGGCGAGACCAGACGCCTATCGATAGCCACGAATTGGCTTCTTGGATGCAAGCCATCAATAAGGTTGGCATCCAACATTACGGGTATTACCCCGATGATTTCCATAACAATCATCCCGACGCCAACGTCTTGAGACGGCACTTCTCTCTGAAACGGAACATCGGAGAAACCCCATGACAACTCTTGAGATTCTGGCTGTTTTCACGGTCGCTTACCCAAGCCTGATGGCCACGGTGTGGATATGTGGTGGGATTTACTACTACTGCCATTGGGAGCGCAATCAGCTGGAACGACCTACATCCCCTCAGGATCCCGATGCGCCGTTCGTTACCATACTTGTGCCTTGTCACAATGAGGGCGGGAATATAGAGGAGACGATCGGCCACCTGCTGAGACAGAATTACAAGAATATGCAGATCATTGCCATCAACGATGGCAGTCGCGATAACACCGGGGAAGTGCTCGATAGGCTAGCCAGTCAGATACCGATGCTTACGGTGTTGCATCAACGGAACATGGGCAAGGCCAGTGCCATGAACCATGGGCTCAGCCAGGCCAGGGGAGACATCATTGTCGGGATCGATGGCGATGCCGTCCTGGATTATGACGCTTTGGGTTGGATGGTGGAGCATTTCATACACAGCCCCAAGGTGGGCGGTGTCACTGGCAATCCCCGTGTCCGTACACGCTCTACTGCCATCGGCAAGATCCAGACCGGAGAGTTCTCGTCGATCATTGGCCTTATCAAGCGAGCCCAACGAATCTACGGGATGGTCTTTACTGTCTCAGGCGTCATTTGCGCGTTCCGCAAGTCCGCACTCGACGCCCTGGATGGCTGGAGCGTCGACATGATTACCGAGGACATCGATATCAGCTGGCGACTGCAGCTTGCCGGCTGGCATGTCCGCTATGAACCACATGCCTTGTGCTGGGTGCTGATGCCGGAAACCCTCAAGGGTCTTTTCAAGCAGCGGTTGCGCTGGGCGCAGGGTGGAGCAGAGGCGTTCCTGCGGCATTTCGGTGACGCCATCCGCTGGAAGAACCGACGCTTCTGGCTTTTGCTGGCCGAATATACGATTAGCGTCATGTGGTGTTATTCCATGCTACTTGTCTTGGTGCTTATGGCATTCGAGATTGCGCTGGACATGCCGGGTGTCGAGGCAATCGGTCATGTCTACCAATGGTCGACAGGCCTGCTTGTCACGTTAAGCCTGATCCAGTTCGGGGTCAGTTTCTATATTGACAGCCGCTATGACAAAGCCATGTTGCGCTGTCTTTTCTGGTGCATCTGGTACCCGTTCGTCTATTGGATGCTCAACATGAGCACCGTCATCATCGCGTTTCCCAAAGCCGTGGCAAGACGCCGCGGACAGTTAGCCATCTGGACAAGCCCCGACCGGGGAGAGGTGTTCCGTGAGAAATAGAATGGACTCGATGATCATCAATAATTCCAAGCATCGGCACTGGGGGTATCATCTCAGGGATACCGGCCTGGTCGCCCTGACATTATCCTTGTGGCTCGCCTTCGCCTTCCAGGGCTACCTCGCCTTTACGCAAGAAGCGTTCCTATCGGAGCAGGCTTATTTACTGGCCATCGCCAAGTTTACTGCCATCGATTTCGTGGTGGTGTTCCTGCTATTTCACGTCTGGGTCTGCTACGAACGTCGGTTGTCTCGAGGGCGCGAACGTCACATGCTGCGTCAGGCGCCACCACCGCTAGAATTACCTAGCCAATGGCAAACTCCCCTGACGCAACTGACCATGCCTAGGCACGACGAACTTGCCATCGAGCGCGATGGCCGGCCCAGCTCTTAGCCTGTCTGCTGCATTGCCTTGAAGGCCACCTCGGCGCCGTCGAGAGTGGCCTGGATGTCTTCGGGAGTGTGCGCACTGGACATGAAGCCCGCCTCGTAGGCCGAGGGCGCCAGGTAGACGCCCTGGTCGAGCATCGCCGAAAAGAAGCGACGGAACGCGTCGACATCGCAGGCCGTGGCCTGGGCGAAGTTATCCACCTGGGACTGAGCGGTGAAGAACAGCCCGAACATGCCACCGGCACGCTGGGTCATCATTGGCACTCCCGCGGCATCGGCGCGGGCTTGCAGGCCACCGCACAGGGAGTCGACCCGCTGGGACAAGGCCTCGTGGAAACCGGGCTCGCGCAGCTTGGTCAACAGGGCGATACCTGCCGCCATGGCCAGCGGGTTGCCGGACAGGGTGCCCGCCTGGTAGACCGGCCCGAGCGGGGAGATATGCGACATGATCTCGCGCTTGCCACCGAACGCCCCGACCGGCATGCCTCCGCCGACGATCTTGCCCAGGCAGGTCAGATCAGGCGTCACGTTGTAGTGCGCTTGCGCTCCCCCCAGGGCCACCCGGAAACCGGTCATCACCTCGTCGAAGATAAGCACGCTTGCATGGGTATCACAGACCCGGCGAAGCCCTTCGAGAAATCCAGGTACCGGCGGGATGCAATTCATGTTGCCCGCCACCGGCTCGACGATGATGCCGGCAACCTGGTCACCGATTTCAGCGAAGCAGCGCTCGACGGCATCCAGGTCATTGTAGGGCAGGGTCACGGTGTGCTCGGCCAGGGAGGCCGGCACCCCCGGTGAGCTCGGCTCGCCATGGGTCAGTGCACCCGAGCCGGCCTTGACCAGCAGCGAGTCGGAATGACCATGATAATTGCCTTCGAACTTGATGATCTTGTCACGTCCGGTGTAGCCGCGCGCCAGGCGGATTGCCGACATGGTCGCCTCGGTCCCCGAGTTGACCATGCGAACCAGGTCGATACTGGGAATGATGTCGCAGATCAGATCCGCCATGGTGGTCTCGATGGCGGTCGGGGTACCGAAGGAAAGACCGTTATCAAGGCGCTCGCGAACCGCAGACAGGACGTCGGGGTCGGCATGGCCGGTGATCATGGGCCCCCACGAGCCGACATAGTCGACATAACGACGCCCTTCGACATCGAAAAGATAGGCGCCCTGGGCCCGCTCGATGAAAACGGGAGGCCGCTCCAGCCCCTTGAAGGCACGCACCGGCGAATTCACTCCACCGGGAATGTGACGGCAAGCCTGTTCGAAGAGCTGTGCGGAAGTGGTCATGGAAACCTCTCGTTTATAAAAAAAGGGATGTGGATAACCTGTTGGACAACGCGGATAACTTTCGGTGACTAGGGTGTGGATAACCCGTGAGTACCCGCCTGGGGAGGGCTCTCTTCGGCCAGGATCCGGTTGAGTGCCTTGACCCGGGACTCGATGTCATCACCGCCAAACACGCCATGTACGCAGGCCAGCAGGTCGGCACCGGCCCGACGGGCCTCGCCCAGGGTCGTCCTGTCAATGCCGCCGATGGCTACCCGGGGCAGGCCAAAGCGCGCCGCCTCGCCTAGGAGTGACAGCGCTGCCGGCGGCGCATCAGGCTTCGTACGGGAACGAAAGAAACGGCCGAAAGCCAGGTAACTTGCCCCGCCCTGTCTCGCCCGCTCGGCCAGGTCGAGCCGTCCGTGACAGGTCGCTCCGATGATTGCAGCGGGGCCGAGTCGCTCGCGTGCCTCGGCCAGGCCACCGTCCTGCTGGCCCAGATGCAACCCGACGCCCGTATGCCCTTCATGGCGCAATCGAAATGCCAGGGCGCTATCGTCGTTCACGATCAACGGAACATGGTGCTCTTGGCACAACGTCGCCAGGGCTCGAGCCTGACGATAGCGCTTGTCAGCGTCAGCTGACTTGTCCCGATACTGCAACAGGGCAAGACCGCCACGCAACGCCTGCTCGCATGCGTCGAGCAGCGTCGCATCATCGGGTAACAAATTGGCATCGGTAATCGCGTACACCCCCGATTGCCAGGCAGACTGATTCATGACGGCATTCCCGAGTCATTCACGGCAGGATGTCGCCATAGCCGGTGTGGCAACGCCTGCCCACTCGCCGGCTGCCAAGCATGACGCAGCGTATCGAACGTATAGGCTTGCGCCTGCTCGCAGGCTGGCATCAAACGCTCCCCGGCCGCCAGGCGGGCTGCCAGCGCCGACGCCAACGTGCATCCCGAACCATGATAGTGCCCGCTCAACCGTGGCCAATGCCACTGGCGGTCGGTATCGGGTGTATGCAGGGTGTGGATAACTTGGTCCATGGGATGCAGGGCTTCGGGGGTGTCGGTACCGGTCACCAGCACCGCCTGGCACCCCAGTGACAGAAGTTGCGTGGCTCGGTCGGCATCATTGCTGTTCACCCCTTCAGCCAGGCGTTCGAGTTCATCACGATTGGGCGTCAAGATATCCACATGGGGTAGCAGTTCACGACGGAAGGCGTCGAGCAACTCAGTGGTGGATAACTCTCTACCACCGCCGGCCTTCAGTACAGGATCCACCACCAGGGGGATGCCCGGACGCTGCCTGACGATATCCACGACGGCATCCAGCGATTCGAGACTGGCGATCAGGCCGACCTTGATGGCAGCGATATCGAAATTTTCCAGGGCACGCGCCATATCACGCATGTCATCCCCTCGACAGGGCATGACACGCGACACGTCCAAGGTCGTCTGAACCGTCAACGCCGTGGGAATGGTCAATGGCCAGGCGCCACAGGCCCGGATGGCTTCGGCATCGGCAACCAGGCCGGCCCCTCCGGTGGGATCATGCCCCGCGAGCACCAGCACCACCGGCTGCTGGCGTTGGGTCGATATCGACTGTGCCATCAGAAGGGCTTGACCACGACCAGAATGACGATGCCCAGCAATGCAACGACGGGCGCCTCATTGAACCAGCGAAAGAAGGTGTGTGACTTGTCACAGTTTCCGGCGGCCAATTTCTTCATGTAGGCCAGACACACATGATGATAGCCCACCAGGGCCACGACCAGGGCCAGCTTGGCATGCATCCAGCCTTGGCTCATGAAGCCGGGAACCAGTGCGAGCAGCCAGATGCCCAGAATCAGCGCCACGATCATCGATGGCAGCATGATGCCGCGATACAACTTGCGTTCCATGACCTGGAAGTAGTCGATGGCCTGACGATCGCCATGATCGCGCGCCGTGGCATGGTAGACGAACAGGCGCGGCAGATAGAACAGCGCCGCAAACCATGTCACCACGGCGATCAGATGAAAGGCCTTTATCCACAGATACATATCCACTCCTCAGGTAGAAAGTTCCGCTCTTGCAGAGCGGGTAAAGCACATCGTCAAGGCTTGTAGCGGTAGTAGTTCTCGATGGCATCACGCGTGATGATACCGGAAATGCGCCGCATCATCGGCGTCGAAGTATTTTCCACGAATAGGGCGTCGAGTGACTGGTCATTGAGCCGTTCGAAGGCCTCGGACAGAGTGGCCTGTTGATGGATGGGTGCCATTTCCAGGCGCTGGCCGGGCACCTCGAGCAGGTCGAGGAGTGTCTCATTGTCGACGGCGTCGACGGCGCCTTCGCTCTCCCTGTCTTCTTCCAGCAGGACGCGCGCCAGATCCACCGCCTTGAGAGCCAGGGTAGGCTTGTCCTCGGTGGAACGCACGATCACGACCCAGGTGGGTTTGTTCTCGAGCAGGGAACGCGCCTCGTCGCGACTCACCATGCGGGGTGTCCGGACCAGGTTACGCTCCATGACCGCAGGTACCGAGACACGCGACAGCGCCTGGCGAAGCGGCTGCTGCAAGGGATGCAGGCCATTGCGTGTCAGGGTGATGAAAAACCCGTCGCAACGGCAAGCCTGCCGTGCCGTCAGGACAGCGATCACTACCGCCAGCATGCCGGGGAGAATGATGTTGGGGTTGTGCGTGAGCTCCAGCAGGGCCATCAAGGCAGCCAGGGGGGCTTGCAGCACCGCCCCCATCATGGCGGCCATGCCCAGCATGGCGAACAATCCTGCATCGGCAGACGCATTGGGCCAGATCCAGCCTCCCAGCATCCCGCTCAAGGCCCCCGAGGCGGCACCGACGACCAGGACAGGGCCGATGATACCTATGGGAATGCCGCACGCCACCGTAAACGCCGTCAAAAGCAGCTTGGCCACCACCAGCGCCACCAGCACGTCTACCGTCAGTTCCCCGCTGAGTGCCGCCCCCAGGCTGTCATAGCCGATGCCCTGGACCTCGGGATACCAGAAGGCCACGCCACCGGTGGTCACACCCACCATCGCCAGACGAAGCCATATCGGCAAGGCCGAAAGCGCCTCGCCACTTTTCGCCACGCGGATGAAGAGTCCTGCCAACAGACCGATCCCCAGCGCAGTGATAATTATCCAGGGCAGGTTGTACATCGACTCGAGGGTCACGCTGGGAACCTGGAAGGCCGGCTCGGAGCCATACATCATCTGCGCTACCAGCGCCCCCATGGTCGAGGCCAGAATCACCGGCATGAAGCCCGCGATGGTGTACTCCATCATCACCACTTCCATGGCGAAAATCACGCCTGCGATCGGGGTGTTGAACGACGCCGAAATGGCCGCCGCCGTTCCACAGGCCACCAGCACACGCAGGCTGTTGTGAGGCAGGCGCAACTGCATGCCAAGCCCGCTCGATGCGGCGGCGCCGAGATGGATCGCCGGCCCCTCGCGTCCTGCCGATAACCCGCCGAGTACCGTTAAAACCCCGATAACCCATTGGTTAAGCCAATTCCGCAGCGGAAAGCGTCCCTGATGGTAGGTCAGGCGCTCGATCACGTGGGCGACGCCCAGCTTGCGCCCCGCTGCCGGCTGTCGCCACAGCCACACGCCGATTACACTCACCGCAACCAGCGGCAGCAGCGCCCGCCCCCAGGGGGATAGAGCCTCGAACGCCTCGTGATCGCCATCCATCGCGATCAGCGCGCCCAGGTCCAGGAGCAGGCGAAAGCCCACCATCAAGCCACCGGTAGCGATTCCCGAGATCACCCCGAGCACGCACAGCTGTGGCAGGGCATCGACATTAGCCAACTGTCGACGAAACCGCTCCAGGCTGAAATCGGGGAGATGCAATCGTGGCACGAAACCGCGTCCTCGCTGTGGCGGCTGACGTATGTCCGACCGGGACACACGTCCGCGGATGAAGATGACTCATGGGGTTAAGGTGTATCATATCGGAACAGTTCCGTCTCACCGGCCTCGCGCAAGGTCTTTGAAAAGGAGAGCATCGTGATCAAGGTAGGTATCGTCGGCGGCACCGGGTACACCGGGGTCGAATTGCTCAGGTTGCTGGCCGGCCACCCCGAGGTGAGCGTCGACGCCATAACGTCGCGCTCCGAAGCCGGGCTTCGAGTGGATGAGCTCTACCCCAATCTGCGCGGTCACTATCCTGAACTCGCCTTCAGCGAACCCGATCCCGCCCGCCTCAGCCGGTGTGATGCCGTGTTCTTCGCGACGCCGCACGGGGTGGCCCATGCCCTGGCCGGCGAACTACTCGCCGGCGGTACCCGGGTGATCGATCTTTCCGCCGATTTCCGGATCAAGGATGCCGATGAATGGGCGCGCTGGTATGGCCAGCCCCACGGCGCCGTCGATCTTCTGGAAGACGCCGTATACGGCTTGCCCGAGGTCAATCGTGAAGCGATCCGCCAGGCACGCCTGATTGCCGTCCCGGGCTGTTACCCCACGGCCGTACAGCTCGGCCTGTTACCGCTGCTGGAACAGCAACTGATCGACGTCGAACACGTCATTGCCGATTGCAAGTCGGGCGTCACCGGGGCCGGACGTGGCGCCAAGGTGCCATCGCTGTTGGCCGAGGCCAGCGAATCGATGAAAGCCTACGGCGCCAGCGGCCACCGCCACCTGCCGGAAATACGCCAAGGCCTCGAACTGGCTGCCGGCAAGCAGGTCGGCCTGACCTTCGTGCCACACCTGACGCCGATGATTCGTGGCATCCATGCCACCCTCTACGGGCGTCTGACCCGCGATCCGGGCGACCTGCAGGCCCTGTTCGAAAAACGCTTCGCCACCGAGCCCGCCGTGGATGTCATGCCTGCCGGTAGCCATCCGGAAACGCGCAGCGTCAGGGGAACCGATATTTGCCGTCTTGCCGTGCATCGTCCCGATAACGGCGATACCGTGGTGGTGCTGGCGGTGATCGACAACCTGGTCAAGGGTGCCTCGGGTCAGGCTATCCAGAATCTCAACCTGATGTTCGGTTTCGATGAAATGGCCGGATTGCAGGCGCCAGCCCTGATGCCTTGACCCGCACCCCGGCGATTCCCGGCAAAAGTTGACCCTTTTGCTGGGGATTGCGGATAATGCCTCTAGATTCACTAACCGGGAGCACGTCATGAGCGATGCTGAATCCTTCGAACCGGCCAGCTATGTGCCCAAGCCAATGATGCTGACCGACCATGCCCAGGGACGCCTGCGCCGACTGATCGCCGAAGAGGGCAATGAAGCGCTCAAGTTGCGAGTCTACGTTACCGGCGGGGGGTGCTCGGGTTTCCAATACGGTTTCGATTTCGCCGATACCTCCAGTGACGACGATACCCTGATCGAGTTTGACGATGTGGCCATGATCGTCGATCCCCTCTCCTATCAATATCTGGTCGGCTCGACCGTCGATTTCGAGGAAGGTCTGGCCGGTGCCCGCTTCGTGATCAAGAATCCCAACGCCACCTCGACCTGTGGGTGCGGCGCCTCCTTCATGGTGTGAGTCGAGAAAGTCACCCCTGTTGCTGCGTTTTTCCACGTTTTTCAGGCCATTCCCCGCCCAACTTGACGCTTTCCCCAGAACTCGCCATGGTAAAAGGCGTGTTCGACAAACAAATCTTCTAAATGGGGAACCCAATGACACTCACGCTTACCTCTTCTCACCGTCGTGCCTTGCCCTGGCTGGCCTCACTGGCCTTGGGCCTGGGGGTTTCCAGCCAGACACTGGCCAATGAACCCTCTGTCAATGTCGTGACCGATCCGAGCTTCGTGCCGTTCGAAATGTTGGATCAGGAGAGCGGCGAGATGGTCGGTTTCGACATGGATATCATCCATGAGATCGCCGATCGCGCCGGTTTCCAGGTCGATCTCGAAACCATGGATTTCAACGGCATCATTCCGGCGGTGCAGACCGGTAACCAGGAGATCGCCATTGCCGGGATCACCATTACCGACGAGCGAGCCGAGATCGTCGACTTCTCCGATCCCTATTACGATAGCGGCCTGCAGATCCTGGTACGTGCCGATAACGACAGTGTCGAAACCATCGAGGATCTGGAAGGCATGAGCGTCGCTACCAAGATCGGTTCGACCAGTCATGATTATCTGCGCGAGCAGTTCGGCGAGGATGCCGACGTGACGCCCTACCCTGGTTCCAGCGACATGTACATGGCCCTGCTCGGCGGTAGTGTCGATGCCGTGTTCTACGATGCGCCCAATGTCGGATACTTCTCGCAAACTCGTGGAGAAGGCCGCACCAAGGTCGTCGGCCCGCTCTACGAAGGCCAGCAGTATGGCATCGTGTTCCACAAGGGCAGCGAGTGGCTGCAGCCCGCCAACGAAGCCTTGGCCAGCATGCGTGAAGACGGTACCTACGACGAGATCCACAGCAAGTGGTTCGGTAACGCGTCCGGCGGCAAATAAGCACGGACTGGCATTTCGGGGTCGGATCGCAGGATCCGGCCCCATCTGTTTGTAACCTACCGAATCGCATGCGGCGCGATCTCTGGACGTGCCGCTGCGGGAGAGACCCCACGTGGACGTAACATTCGACTTCAACTGGGCGGCCGCCCTGGCTTCCCTGCCTCACCTGCTTCCCGGTATTCCCTATACGCTGCTGATCTCCTTCGGGGGACTGGCAATCGGCTTCTTGATCGGCATCCTGTTCGGCCTCATGCGGATCAGTCCGCTTGCCTGGTTGCGCATACCCGCCATCGCCTATATCGAGATCTTTCGCGGTACACCGGTCCTGGTTCAGGTGCTTTTCATCTTCTACGGCCTGCCTCAGCTATTGGGTAGCCCCATTAACGCCCTGGTGGCAGGGATAGCTGCCATTGCCGTCAACTCGGGCGCGTACATCTCGGAAATTGTGCGTGGTGGCGTGCAATCCATCGAGCGCGGCCAGCGTGAGGCCGGCCTGTCGCTGGGACTGTCACGCACCCAGGCCTTCCGCTACATCATCTGGCCCCAGGCATTGCGACGCATGATTCCCCCGTTGGGCAACCAGGCGATCATCAGCATCAAGGATACCTCGCTGTTCTCGGTCATCGGTGTCGGCGAGCTGGTACGCCAGGGTCAGGTCTATATCGCGACGACCTTTACCGCCCTCGAGGTCTACCTGATGGTTGCCCTGCTCTATCTGGCGATCACCTGGAGCCTCTCCCTCATCCTGCGCCTGCTCGAGCGCAAGGGTCTGGTCGGTCAATAAGGAAGCCTAGCCATGAGTTCATCCCAGACACCTACGTCCGAAACGCCTATCGTGCGCATGGACAAGGTAAACAAGCATTTTGGCGACCTTCACGTTCTCAAGGATATCGACCTCGAGATTGCCCCCGGCGAGGTGGTCGTAATCATCGGCGCCAGCGGGTCGGGAAAATCGACCCTGATCCGCTGCGTCAATGGCCTCGAGGAATTCCAGTATGGCCATATCGAGGTCGACGGCAACGAACTGCTGCCCAACGGCAAGAGCGCCAAGGCACTACAGACCATACGCACCGAAGTTGGCATGGTCTTTCAGCAGTTCAATCTGTTTCCCCATCTCTCGGTTCTCGACAATGTGACCCTGGCCCCGATCAAGGTACGCGGTACGCCCCGGCAACAAGCGGTCGCCAACGCACGACGTCTGCTTGAGCGTGTGGGTATTGCCGACCAGGCTGACAAGTCCCCTACCCAGCTCTCCGGGGGCCAGCAACAGCGTGTCGCCCTGGCGCGCGCACTGACCATGGAACCGAGGCTGATGCTGTTCGACGAACCGACCTCCGCGCTGGATCCCGAAATGATCGGTGAGGTACTCGATGCCATGCGGGAACTTGCCCGTGACGGCATGACCATGATGATCGTCACCCACGAAATGGGTTTCGCCCGTGAGGTTGCCGATCGTGTGATTTACATCCATGGCGGTCAGATCGTCGAACAAGGCCCTCCCGGGGTCGTTTTCGATAATCCCCAGCATGAGCGCACCCAGAGCTTCCTTTCTCGGGTACTCAAGCACTGATATTCACGTGCGAAGATGTCAAAAAAAGGCCTGTCCGTTTGCGACAGGCCTTTTTTTTTGGGTGTGGATAACTCAACCGGTCAAAGGCACGTCAATCGGCAGCCAGACCTGATACCTCGGGTCTTTCAGAGAAGCTCGGTCGTGTGTGCACAGCCGCGGTAACAAGCCAGGTATGCAGCAGTGCATAAGCGGTGGTTGACGTGGCTTGTGGGCAACTCGAGAATCCATCCACAAGCTCGCGACAACCTGTACGCAAGTCACACGTCCCTTGTCCAACCCTTGGTCAACATTACAAGGTCATGTTATTGCTTGGTTTTATTGGGTTATCCACTAAAAGTGTCCACACCAGTAGTTACAACCACAACAGAACTTCTTTCTTTTTATTTATTTGATATTGATTGATAGGCAGTGGAGGTATCCCGCTGGCCTTCGAGGTGTGGAAAACCCCTGACGGTTACCCACAGGAGGTTTATACTGGGCGGCTGTTTTCACCCATTGCTCTACAAGGCGCCACGACGGTGCCATTCGAGGTGCCATTTGGATTACCCGGACCGCTTTGACGTCATCGTCATCGGCGGAGGCCATGCCGGAACCGAAGCCGCCCTGGCCTCTGCCCGCATGGGCTGTCAGACCCTGCTGCTCACTCACAACATCGAGACGCTGGGTCAGATGTCCTGCAATCCCGCCATTGGCGGCATCGGCAAAAGCCATCTGGTCAAGGAGATCGATGCGCTTGGAGGCGCCATGGCGCGGGCCACCGATCTCGGCGGTATTCAATTTCGCGTGCTCAACGCTCGAAAGGGACCCGCGGTCAGGGCCACGCGAGCCCAGGCCGATCGCGTTCGTTACAAGGCCGCCATACGCGGCATGCTGGAGAACCAGGCCAACCTGACGATCTTTCAGCAGGCTGCAGGCGATTTGATCGTCGACGCTGACACCGTCCGGGGAGTCGTCACCGAAACTGGAATCCGCTTCCTCGCCGACGCGGTCGTGCTGTGCACCGGCACCTTCCTGGGTGGGGTGATCCACATTGGGCTGGATCAGAGCCGCGGTGGTCGTGCCGGCGATCCCCCTTCCAATGCGCTGGCTGAGCGTCTACGTGCCCTGCCATTCAACGTGGCACGCCTGAAGACCGGTACGCCTCCGCGTCTGGACGCCCGGAGCATCGATTTCGGCCAGCTCGAGGAGCAGCCCGGGGATACGCCGACACCGGTGATGTCGTATCTTGGCTCTCGCGAGCAGCACCCACCGCAGGTGAGCTGCCATATCGCGCATACCAACGAGCGAACCCACGAAATCATTTTCGCCAACCTGGACCGATCCCCGATGTATTCGGGGGTGATCGAGGGGGTAGGGCCACGCTACTGCCCCTCCATCGAGGACAAGGTTCATCGTTTCGCCGACAAGGCCAGCCATCAGGTCTTCATCGAGCCCGAAGGCCTCGAGACCCACGAGCTTTACCCCAACGGCATCTCGACGTCGCTGCCCTTCGATGTCCAGTTGCAGGTGGTGCGTTCCATCAAGGGGCTCGAGAAGGCCCATATCACGCGCCCGGGTTATGCCATCGAATACGATTTCTTCGATCCCCGGGATCTACGGCACTCGCTGGAAACGAAATTCATCCACAACCTGTTCTTCGCCGGACAGATCAACGGCACCACAGGCTACGAGGAGGCTGGCGCCCAAGGCCTGCTTGCCGGGCTCAACGCCGCGCGCCGTGCCAAGGGACTGGAAAGCTGGTCACCACGCCGTGACGAGGCCTATCTTGGCGTACTGGTCGATGACCTGATCAGCATGGGCACTCAGGAGCCGTATCGCATGTTCACCTCGCGCGCCGAGTACCGCCTGGTGCTGCGCGAAGACAACGCTGACTTGCGCCTGACCGAGATCGGCCGCGAGCTGGGCCTGGTCGATGAGACTCGCTGGGCGGCGTTTGCGACCAAACGCGAGGCTATCGAGAGTGAACAGGCACGTCTCAAGGCTAGTTGGGTACAGCCCGGCAGCACGGCGGCCCAGCGTGTGGAAGCCCTGACCGGCAAGCCGCTGCCGCGCGAATACAACCTGATCGACCTGCTCAAGCGTCCCGAGCTCGGCTATGATGATGTGGCCTCGCTCGTGGGTGAGCCCGTGTCTGACCCCGACGTCGCCGAGCAGGTGCAGATCCAGGCCAAGTATCAGGGCTATATCGACCGTCAGCAGGATGAGATCGACAAGCTCAAGCGCCACGAATCGACCCGGCTTCCCGACTCGCTCGACTATGACCGTGTGGACGGGCTGTCCCATGAGATCCGCCAGAAGCTCAAGACGGCCCGTCCCGAGACGCTGGCCCAGGCTGGACGCATCTCGGGGGTGACCCCGGCGGCGGTCTCGATCCTGTTGATTCATCTGAAGAAGCGGCGCCTGCTGGAAGAGAACCGGGCGGTGAATGTATGACGGCAGGACACGACCTTCCCGAGTCGGTGTGCAGCAAGCTGGAACAGGGGCTGGAGCAACTGGGCCTTCGCCCCACGTCCGAACAACAACAGACGCTGTTCAAGCTCCTGAGCCTGTTGCACAAGTGGAACCGGGCTTATAACCTCACCGCGGTACGCTCGCTCGATGAAATGGTGGTCAAGCACCTGCTCGACAGTGCGGCCGTGTTGCCCTGGGTGCGAGGCCCTAGGTTGCTTGACGTCGGTGCCGGCCCCGGCCTTCCGGGTCTGGTTCTGTCGATCCTGAATCCCGACCTTGAGGTGACTCTGCTCGACAGCAATGGCAAGAAGGTCCGTTTTCAACGTCAGGCCATGATGGAACTGGGGTTGAGTCGTGTCACTCCGGTGCAGGCACGAGTCGAGGCGCATGAGGATCACCCCTTCGATCAGGTGATTTCCCGTGCCTTTGCCAGCTTGGGGGATTTCGTTACGCAATCGGCATCACTGCTGGCGCGCGGTGGCGAGTGGCTAGCCATGAAGGGGCGTTATCCGCATGACGAAGTGCAGGACTTGCCCCATGACGTCGAATTGATCGACAGTCGGGCCTTGCAGATCCCCGGGGAGGCCGGTCAGCGCCATTTGTTGACCCTGGGCCGCCGCGTGACGCCATGATCAGAATCCCTTAGGCTGCCGGCAACCGGGGCCGATTCAGGAAGGAAGCCGCTCGTGACCAAGATCATCGCCTTGACCAACCAGAAGGGTGGCGTGGGCAAGACCACCACGGCCGTCAATCTTGCCGCCAGCCTGGCGGCGTTGGATCGGCGCGTCCTGCTGATCGATCTCGATCCACAGGGGCATGCCACCATGGGCAGCGGGATCGACAAGCATGCATTGGACGGTAGCGCGCTTGATGTCCTGATGGGGGAAAAGCGTGCCGCCGAAGTCATCCTCGATTGCCCCGAGGCCGGCTATGCCCTGTTGCCGGGCAATGGTGACCTGACGGCCGCTGAAGTCGACCTGCTCGATCGAGAGGAAGGCCGAGAGCGTTGTCTGCTCGAGGCCATACGCAGCGTAGCTGTCGAATACGACATCGTCCTCATCGATTGCCCGCCTTCGCTCAACATGTTGACCGTCAATGCCCTGACGGCGGCGGACGGTGTACTCATCCCGCTGCAATGCGAATTCTACGCACTGGAGGGGCTGTCGGCGCTGCTCGACACCGTCGAGCAGATCAAGGATAGCGTCAACCCCGGTCTCGAGGTGTTCGGCATCGTGCGTACGATGTTCGATTCACGCAACAGCCTGACCCGAGACGTCAGCAAGCAATTGCGGGATTACTTCGGGGATACCCTGCTCAAGGCGACCATACCGCGTAACGTCCGCGTCGCGGAAGCGCCGAGCCACGGTCTGCCAGTGACCAAATACGCACGCTTCTCGCGTGGCAGCCAGGCCCACCGGGTGCTGGCCAAGGAATTGATTCGTCGACTGTCGTTGTAGCGTTGTGGAACCTTGCGAGGAAGTGCCGATGACACGTAAACGCGCCCTGGGCCGCGGCCTGGATGCCCTGATCGGTGCCGGTGCCCGTCGCCGCGAGACGCTGGAAGGCACGGACTCGGGCGAGCCAAGCCTGGAAGGCGGCATCGACCTGGCTCCCGAAACCACACCCGCCGCGGAGGAACGGCTCGAACGCCTTCCCCTGAGCCAGTTGTCGCGTGGCAAGTACCAGCCACGCCGCGATATCCAGCCCGAGGCGCTCGAGGAGCTCGCCGACTCGATCCGTGCCCAGGGGGTGATGCAGCCTATCGTGGTGCGCCCGATCGGCGAGCACCGCTATGAGATCATCGCCGGCGAACGTCGTTGGCGCGCCGCACAACTCGCCGAGATCGAGGTGATCCCCGCGGTCATTCGTGAAGTCAGCGACCAGGTAGCACTGGCACTGGCACTGATCGAAAATATCCAGCGTGAGAATCTCAACCCGGTCGAAGAGGCGATGGCTCACAAGCGCCTGCTCGAGGAATTCTCGTTGACCCAGCAGCAAGTGGCCGACGCCGTGGGCAAGTCACGCGCCCAGGTGGCCAACCTGTTGCGTCTGCTAGCGCTCGATCCCGAAGTCCAGACCCTGCTCGAACGAGGCGACCTGGACATGGGCCATGCGCGTGCCCTGTTGGCTCTTTCGGGGGCCAAGCAGCGTCAGGCAGCCCATGAGGTCATCAACAAGGACCTGACCGTGCGCGATACCGAGGCCTTGGTGAAGCGTCTGGCCAAGGGCGAGCCGGCCAAACCCTCCCGTGAAAGCCCCTCGGCGGATATCGGTCGGCTGGAAAATCAGTTGGGCGAACTGCTGGGCGCCCCGGTCAAGATCCAACACGGTCGCAGCGGCAAGGGACGCTTGACCATACGGTATACCAGCCTTGATGAACTCGATGGCATCCTGACCCACATACGTTAAAACAGATAATTAGCGTACTAAGTAGTTTGCCAACTTTTATTGCCCTTTTGTCGTAAGCTGGCGTGATATCGCGCAAATTCGGTGTCGCTTTGGTTGAAGGTGCTAGGGGGGTCACCTATAATCCGCCGTGTTTGCCTGGAGGTCATGCTGTGCCGACGGTGTATCGACAAGCTGGCGGCGCGCGCAGGCGGCCCAACTATTGGCGGGTTGTACTCGCACAAGCGGTGACCACGGTCATCCTTTCACTGTTAGGTGCAGTGATGGCCGGATCGTCCGGTCTGTTATCCGGCATGGCAGGCGGATTGGTCAGCCTGATCCCCAATGCCTATTTCGTCTGGTGCAGCCAGACGGTCCGACGGGGCAGCCGATCCCGTCAACGAATGATGCGCTTTTATCAAGCGGAAGCGGGAAAGTTCGGTTTGACGGTGGCACTGTTTGCCGTGGTATTTACCTTAGCGCCCCCCTCAAACCTGGCTTTTTTCTTTGGCGCTTACGTGGCGGTTCTTTTCACGCACTGGCTGACGCCCTGGTTGGTACGTGGATGACCGACCCCCGAACATGAGGAATACGCATGGCTGTCAACAACCCGACGCCGACAGAGTATATCCAGCACCACTTGCAGAATCTGACGTTCGGTCTCCATCCGGAAAACGGCTGGTCCATCGCACACTCCACTGAAGAAGCGCGTGAGATGGGATTCTGGGCTCTTCACCTCGATACCATGGGGTGGTCGATTGCCATGGGCGTGCTGTTTCTCGCCCTCTTTCGCAAGGTAGGAAAGGCAGCCACCACCGGGGTGCCCAGCGGTTGGCAGAACGTGGTCGAGTGGGTCGTCGAGTTCATCGAGGATCTCACCCGTGCTGCCTTCAATGGCAAGAATGCCATCATTGCGCCGTTGGCGATGACGCTGTTCGTGTGGATATTGCTCATGAACAGCCTCAAGGTGTTACCGGTCGACTTCTTCCCGGCGCTGTTCGCCAAGCTTGGGGTCGATTACATGAAGATCGTGCCGACGACCGACCCCAATGCCACCATGGGCATGTCGCTCAGCGTGTTCGCACTGATCATCTACTACAGCTTCAAGGTCAAAGGTGCCGGTGGTTTCGCCAAGGAACTCTCCCTGACACCTTTCAATACCTGGCTGCTGGCCCCGTTCAACCTTCTGCTTGAGATTATCGGCCTGCTGGTCAAACCGCTCAGTCTCGGGCTGCGTCTTTTCGGCAACATGTTTGCGGGTGAAGTCATCTTCATCCTCATCTCGCTGCTGCCGTTCTGGGCAATCTGGGTGCTCGACGTACCCTGGGCCATCTTCCATATCCTGGTGGTCACGCTGCAGGCATTCATATTCACGGTGTTGACCATCGTCTATCTGAGTGCTGCGCACGAGCACCATTGAACCGAGCAATGTTTGTAAGCCCTTAACCCCTAACCCGTTGAACCTCAACTTAAAATACCAGGAGTAACATCATGGAAATGGTCTACATTGCAGCCTCCATCATCATTGGCTTCGGCGCTCTGGCTACCGGTATCGGCTTCGCCATCCTGGGCGGCAAGTTGCTCGAATCCACCGCTCGCCAGCCGGAGCTGGGCGACCAGCTGCAGACCAAGACCTTCATCATGGCCGGCCTGCTCGACGCCGTGCCGATGATCGGTGTCGGTATCGCGATGTACCTGATCTTCGTCGTTGCCGGTTAACGTGACACGCACCGAGCGCCTGGCGCTCGGTATGTGTATTGCCGGTCGCCACGAATTCATCAGAGGTACAGTCTCGTGAATATCAATATGACGCTAATCGGACAAGCGATCGCCTTCGCGATCTTTGTCTGGTTTTGCATAAAGTACGTGTGGCCACCGATCACTCAGGCGCTGCATGAGCGCCAGAAGCGGATCGCAGATGGTCTTGACGCCGCCAGCCGTGCGTCTCGTGACCTCGAGCTTGCCCAGGAGCAAGCCGAGCAAACGTTGAAGGACAGCAAGCAGCAATCCTCCGAGATTCTTGAACAGGCCCAGAAACGTGCCAATCAGATGATCGAGGAAGCGCGCGAGCAGGCCCGTACCGAGGGTGAGCGCATGATCAGCAGTGCGCGTGCCGAGATCGATCAGGAACTCAATCGCGCCAAGGAAGAGCTTCGTGCCCAGGTGGCCACGTTGGCCGTTATCGGCGCAGAGCGTGTCCTGGAGTCGTCCATCGACGAAAAGGCTCACCGCGAGATGCTCGATAAGCTCGCCGCCGAACTGTGAGGAGGTGATCCATGGCGGAAACGTCAACTGTCGCGCGTCCTTACGCCAAGGCAGCGTTCGAGTACGCCCGCGATCACGAGGAACTCCAGACCTGGTCCGAGCAACTCAATCGGCTTGGCCAGGTCGCTTCCGTGCGCGAGATGCAAAAGGTCATTAACAACCCCAAGCTCGATACCCCCCGCAAGGTGGATATGTTGATCGAGGTGGCTGACGTCGAGCTGAACGATGCTGCTCGTCGCTTCATCGATCACTTGGGTGAGAAGGGGCGTCTTCCGGCGCTTGCTGCCATTTCGGAACAGTTCGAGACATTCCGTGCCGAGCATGATCGGCGTATGGATGTGGTCATCGTCTCGGCCTATGACCTGGATGACAAGCAGCAGGACACGCTGGGCAAGGCACTCGAGAAGCGCCTCAATCGTGAAATCTCCATTACCACTCAGGTTGATCCGACGCTCCTGGGCGGAGTGGTCCTGCGTGCCGGCGATACCGTCATCGACGGTTCGGTACGCGGACGACTCAATCGCCTGCGCGAGTCGCTAACCGCCTGAGTCTGAGGGACATGGCATGCAGCAACTGAATCCTTCCGAGATCAGCGACATCATCAAGCAGCGTATCGAAAAGCTTGATGTCGCATCCGAAGCCCGCAATCAGGGCACCATCGTCAGCGTTTCCGACGGCATCGTGAGAATTCATGGCCTGGCAGACGCGATGTTCGGTGAAATGATCGAATTTCCCGGCAACATCTTCGGCATGGTGCTCAACCTCGAGCGCGACGGGGTTGGCGTGGTGGTCCTGGGTGACTACCTGCAACTCGAAGAGGGCATGACGGCCCAGTGCACCGGCCGCATCCTCGAAGTCCCGGTGGGCCCTGAGCTGATCGGCCGCGTGGTCGATGCACTGGGTAACCCCATCGATGGCAAGGGTGATCTCAACACCCAACTGACCGATGCGGTGGAAAAGGTCGCCCCGGGCGTCATCACCCGCCAGTCGGTCGACCAGCCGATCCAGACCGGCCTCAAGTCCATCGACGCGATGGTGCCGATCGGTCGCGGCCAGCGTGAGCTGATCATCGGTGACCGCCAGGTAGGTAAGTCGGCCATTGCCGTTGATGCCATCATCAACCAGAAAGGCAAGGGCGTCACCTGTGTCTACGTGGCTATCGGCCAGAAGCAGTCGACCATTGCCAGCATCGTGCGCAAGCTCGAGGATCACGGTGCCATGGAACACACCATCGTGGTGGCGGCCGGCGCTGCCGACCCAGCCCCGATGCAGTTCCTGGCGGCCTATTCAGGCTGCACCATGGGCGAGTACTTCCGTGATCGTGGTGAAGACGCGCTGATCGTCTATGACGATCTGTCCAAGCAGGCCGTGGCCTATCGTCAGGTATCGCTGTTGCTGCGCCGCCCGCCGGGCCGTGAAGCCTACCCCGGTGACGTCTTCTATCTCCACTCGCGTCTGCTTGAGCGCGCAGCGCGCGTCAATGCCGACTACGTCGAGAAGTTCACCAACGGCGAAGTCACCGGCAAGACCGGTTCGCTGACGGCGCTTCCGATCATCGAGACCCAGGGTGGCGACGTTTCCGCGTTCGTTCCCACCAACGTGATCTCGATCACCGACGGCCAGATCTTCCTCGAAACCAACCTGTTCAACTCGGGTGTACGTCCGGCCATCAACGCCGGTCTTTCGGTTTCGCGTGTCGGTGGTTCCGCACAGACCAAGATCATCAAGAAGCTGGGTGGTAGCGTGCGTCTGGCGCTGGCCCAGTATCGCGAACTGGCGGCGTTTTCTCAGTTTGCCTCCGATCTTGACGAGGCGACTCGCAAGCAGCTGGAACACGGGCAGCGCGTCACCGAACTGATGAAGCAGAATCAGTACTCGCCGCTTTCCGTGGCCGAGATGGCGCTGTCGCTGTATGCGGCCGACAAGGGCTTCCTCGACGATGTAGAAGTCAGCAAGGTGTTGGATTTCGAGCGTGCCCTGCACGGCTACATGAAAGCCGAACATGGCGAGTTGCTCGACAAGATCAACGAGACCGGCGACTACAACGACGAGATCCAGCAAGGCTTGAAAGAGGGTCTCGAGAAGTTCAAGGCCACTCAGAGCTGGTAATGCCGTGGCCCGCCCGTAACGACCGGGCGGGCTGTCAACGCTCCTGAGGGCCCCGAACGAGAGGGTAGATCGCTATGGCAGCTGCAAAAGAAATACGCACCCAGATCGCGAGCATCAAGAATACGCAGAAGATCACAAGCGCCATGGAAATGGTCGCGGCATCGAAAATGCGTAAGGCTCAGGATCGCATGAAGGCGAGCCAGCCGTATGCCCGTCAGATCCGTAACGTCGTCGGCCATATTGCCGATGCCAACCCGGAGTATCGCCACGCGTACATGATCGAACGTGAGGTCAATCGCGTCGGTTACATCGTGGTGTCGAGCGATCGTGGTCTGGCCGGTGGCTTGAACGTCAACCTGTTCAAGGCCGTATTGCGTGACGCCAAGGCCTGGCGGGACGAGGGCGCGGAACTTCAGTTCTGTGCGCTCGGCTCCAAGGCCAGCGCGTTCTTCCGCAAGTATGGCGGTGAGCTTGTGGCCGCTTCCAGCGGCATGGGCGAAGCGCCGGAACTGCGGGATCTGATCGGTAGCATCAAGATCATGCTCGAGGCGTACGACGAGGGTCGCATCGACCGTCTGTTCGTGGTGTACAACGAGTTCGTCAACACCATGACCCAGAAGCCGGTCGTGCGTCAGATCCTGCCGTTGTCTCCCGATATGGGTAGCGACACGCAGGACGATGAGGACAACAGCCGTCCCGGAAGCTGGGACTACCTGTATGAGCCGGATGCCAAGGCGCTGCTGGATAACCTGCTGGTGCGTTTCATCGAATCGCAGGTCTACCAGGCGGTGGTCGAGAACGTCGCTTGCGAGCAAGCGGCGCGAATGATCGCCATGAAGAGTGCCACCGACAACGCCGGCAATCTGATCGATGACCTGGAACTGGTTTACAACAAGGCCCGTCAGGCCGCCATTACCCAGGAAATCTCCGAGATCGTCGGTGGCGCCTCTGCCGTATAGCGCCGCAAGAAGACCCCGGGAATCGCTGTCCACGACGTCGGCAACGATGGAGTCTTCAGGCAAAACAGGTTTCATTTCAGGTATCTAAGAGGAACCAAGATGAGCGGACGTATCGTACAAATCATCGGCGCGGTGATTGACGTAGAGTTTCCGCGGGACGACGTTCCCAAGGTCTACGACGCGCTGAAGGTCTCGGGCCCCGAGACCATTCTGGAAGTCCAGCAGCAGCTGGGTGACGGTGTGGTTCGTGCCATCGCCATGGGCTCTACCGAAGGCCTCAAGCGTGGCATGGAGACCGAAAACACCGGTGCCGCGATTTCCGTGCCGGTCGGCAAGGAAACGCTGGGTCGCATCATGAACGTGCTCGGTGAGCCGATCGATGATGCTGGCGAGATCGGTGAACAGGAGCGTATGCCGATTCACCGCAAGGCACCGTCCTATGCGGACCAGGCGGCGTCCAACGAGTTGCTGGAAACCGGCATCAAGGTCATCGACCTGGTCTGCCCGTTCGCCAAGGGCGGTAAGGTCGGCCTGTTCGGTGGCGCCGGGGTGGGCAAGACCGTCAACATGATGGAGCTCATCCGTAACATCGCCACCGAGCACAGCGGTTACTCGGTGTTCACCGGTGTCGGCGAGCGTACCCGGGAAGGTAACGACTTCTACTATGAAATGCAGGAGTCCAACGTTCTCGACAAGGTATCGCTGGTCTACGGGCAGATGAACGAGCCCCCCGGGAACCGTCTGCGTGTCGCGCTGACCGGCCTGACCATTGCCGAGAAATTCCGTGACGAAGGGCGTGACGTACTGTTGTTCGTCGACAACATCTATCGTTACACCCTGGCCGGTACCGAAGTTTCAGCCCTGCTGGGTCGTATGCCGTCGGCGGTGGGTTACCAGCCCACGTTGGCCGAGGAAATGGGTGTTCTGCAGGAGCGGATCACGTCCACCAAGACCGGTTCCATCACGTCCGTGCAGGCGGTCTACGTGCCAGCGGACGACTTGACCGACCCGTCACCGGCAACGACTTTCGCGCACCTCGATGCCACTGTGGTTCTGGCACGCTCGATCGCCGAGTTGGGTATCTACCCGGCCATCGACCCGCTCGATTCCACCTCGCGCCAGCTCGATCCGTTGGTCGTGGGCGAAGAGCACTACAACACCGCGCGTGGTGTACAGAACGTGCTGCAGCGCTACAAGGAGCTCAAGGATATCATCGCGATTCTGGGCATGGACGAGCTGTCCGACGAGGACAAGCAGTCGGTCGCCCGGGCGCGTAAGATCCAGCGCTTCCTGTCCCAGCCGTTCTTCGTCGCCGAGGTATTCACCGGCGCTCCCGGCAAGTACGTGTCGCTCAAGGAAACCATTCGCGGTTTCCAGGGCATTCTCAACGGCGACTATGACGAGCTGCCGGAGCAGGCCTTCTACATGGTCGGCACCATCGACGAAGCGGTCGAGAAAGCCAACAACATGTAAGTGAGGTCGTCCACCAAGGGGACAACACTATGGCGAAAAGCTTCAAGTGCGAGATCGTCAGCGCCGAGGCGTCGATCTTCTCGGGCGAAGTGGAGCAGGTGATCGCGTCCGGAATCATGGGTGAGCTTGGGATACTCCCGGGCCACGCCCCGCTGCTCACCGAGCTTCAGCCGGGTCCGGTACGCGTCATCCATGATGGCGGTGAAGAAGAGCACTACTACGTGACCGGTGGCTTCCTCGAAGTCCAGCCCGATGTGGTTTCGGTGCTTGCCGACACGGCTTCGCGTGCAGCCGATCTGGACGAGGCGGCTGCCGAAGAGGCACGTCAGCAGGCGCTCAAGGCCTTCAACGAGAAGTCCTCCGAGATCGACTATACCCGTGCTGCGGCCGAGTTGGCCGAAGCCGTCGCTCAGTTGCGTACCATCCAGCAATTGCGCAAGAAGGCCGGCAAGGGCTGATCACGCGTCTCGGTATGACCCACGCCCCTCGAACACTGCGTTCAAGGGGCGTTTTTGTTTCTCTGGTAAGATGGAACGGTCTCGCCTCCAGGCCCCGCGTACGCAATGGCCTGTTATCAACGGCATCGTCTTGGGCCTGGCTCGGACGGATGGGTGTGGAGCCTGCCTATGGCCCTGAATGAAGCCTTGAGTGACCTGAAAGCCAGGCTGCTGGCGCTGCTCGAGGCAAATGATTCACAAACGCTTGAATCCCTGCTGCCTGAGTTGCGAGCAGCGGATATTGGCGAGATTCTCGATGATCTCGCCGAGGAAGAGGACGATACAGAAGCGGTCCTGGGCCTATTGAAGCGTCTGTCGATCGAGCGTCGTGCCAATGTGTTCGGCTATCTCTCCACGGAGCTTCAAGCAGACCTGGCCGAGGTCATGTCCGATGAAGCGCTGCTGGCGGTGCTCGAGGAGATGAGCGGTGACGAGCGTGCCGATCTGTTCAATCTGCTCGGCGAGGATCGCCGCGAGTCGCTGCTGCGTCGGATGGCCCATCGCGAGCGCGAGGAACTGAAGCGGCTGGCCAGTTATGAGGAAGGCACGGCCGGTGCGGTGATGACCACTGACTACGTGGCGATTCCTAGCGGCATGTCGGTATCCCAGGCCATGATGCGGGTCCGCCAGACGGCTCCCGATGCCGAGACGGTGTACCAGATATACATCGTCGATAGCGAAGGTCGCCTGGCCGGCACGCTGTCGCTGCGACAATTGATGGTGGCCCGCCCTGGGGCGCAGCTCGATGAGCTGATGATCAAGGATGTCATCAATGCACGTGTCGATGCGCCCCAGGAGGATGTGGCGCGCCTCGTGGCCCGTTACGATCTGTTGGCGGTACCGGTGATCGATGCCGAGCAGCGACTGGTAGGCATCGTGACCCATGACGATGCCATGGATGTGGCAGAATCCGAAGCCACCGAAGATATCCACAAGGGGATGTCGATCGGTCAGTTGGAAAACCGGGTCAGTCGCGTACCGTTATGGAGCCTTTACCGTAAGCGTGTCATCTGGCTGGTGTTACTGGTGTTCGGCAATTTATTCTCCGGTGCCGGCATTGCTGCCTTCGAGGAAATCATCGCCGCCGAGGTGGCGCTGGTGTTCTTTCTTCCGTTACTGATTGGCAGTGGTGGCAACGCCGGTGCACAGGCGGCGACGCTCATGGTGCGGGGCATGGCCACCGGCGACGTGGGGGTGCGCGACTGGGGCAAGATGCTGGGCCGCGAGCTCCTGGTAGCGGGTTCGCTCGGCGTAACCATGGCGCTCGCCGTGGCCCCGATAGGCATCGTGCGAGGCGGCGAAGCCGTGGCCATGGTCGTGGCGCTGAGCATGGTCACCATTGTCCTGTTCGGAAGCTTGTTGGGTATGTGCTTGCCGTTCGTGCTCGATCGTTTCGGTTGGGATCCAGCGACCGCCTCGGCGCCCTTGGTGACCACGCTGATCGATGCCTCGGGGGTCCTGATTTATTTCAGCATTGCCACGGCCATACTCAGCGGATTATGAGCCTAGGCGCCGGTCGCTGGAGTTCTTGCCTCACGAACGACAGTACGACCAAAGATGTGTATGCTCAGCTGCGGCGGGCGCGACGCGAGGCCTGCCGCTGACCTTTACGTTTGCAGATGGGATTTCCATGGATTGGCTTCAGGTCGTCGTTCTCTCCCTGGTGCAGGGCATCACCGAATTCCTGCCCATTTCCAGCTCCGCTCACCTCATTCTGGTTCCTGAACTCACTTCGTGGCCCGATCAGGGACTCGCCTTCGATGTGTCTCTGCATGTGGGCACGTTGCTGGCGGTCGTGGTATATTTCCGACGCGAGCTATGGCGCATGCTCGATCGCTGGCTGGTTTCGGTCAGGGGGGGCGGTACCGACCAGGATGCCCGCCTGGCCTGGTGGGTCATCGTAGCCACGATTCCCGTAGGGCTGGCCGCCTTGATCTTCCATGATGCCATCGAGGTCAGCCTGCGCTCACCTCTGGTCCTGGCGCTGGGCCTCATCGTGTTCGGGGTGGTGCTGAGTTATGCCGACTGGCGGGGCCGGGGCAGCCGCAACGAATACCAGCTCACTCTCAAGGATGCCGTGTTGATTGGCCTGGCCCAGGCGTTGGCCCTGATTCCCGGCACCTCGCGTTCGGGCATCACCATGACGGCTGCACTGCTGCTGGGCATGAACCGCGAAGGCGCGGCACGTTTCTCGTTTTTGATGTCGATCCCCGTGATCGTTCTGGCGGGAGGGCTGGAAACGATCACTCTGCTTACCGAGCCGCGCCCCGTCGATTGGGTGGCCATGCTTGGCGGGACGATACTTTCAGGCATTAGCGCCTTCCTCTGCATCCATTACTTCCTGGCCTTCATCAAGCGCATCGGCATGCAACCCTTCGCCGTTTACCGGGTGGTATTCGGGGTGTGGCTGTTATGGTTCTTCTGGTAAGGGATCGGTGTCGATCATGCAGTTTCATCGTCTGCTTCCTCTATGCCTGGTAGTGATCGGACTCTGGCTGGCCGGGTGTGCCGAGACGGACCCCGAACTCGACACGCCGATACGCCTCGAAGGCGAGATATTCGGCACGTTCTATCAGGTCAGCCTCGCGGAGTCGTTGCGACAGAGCGATCTGGACCTTCTCGAAGCCGGGATTCGAGATACGCTCGAAGACGTGGATGCGGCCATGTCCACCTACCGTGACGATGCCGAGTTGATGGCCCTCAACCGCACCCCGGTGGGGCAATGGAAGACACTTTCGGCGGAATTGACCGAGGTGCTGGCGATCAGCGAGGCCGTGGCCCGTCAAAGTGGCGGGGCTTTCGATATTACTATCGGTGGGGTCGTGAACCTGTGGAGTTTCGGTCCCGAGGCGAGACCGCGTGAGGTGCCCGAGCCCGACGAGATCGAGGCCCGGCTGGGTGAGATCGGGCTGGATAAGGTGGAACTCGATGTCGAGCGCAGCCGAGCCCGGCGCATGAGCGACGTCTTCATCGACCTTTCCGCCGTCGCCAAGGGGTACGCCACCGACCGGCTGATGGCGCTCCTCGACGATCATGGTTTTTCCCATTATCTGGTAAATATCGGTGGCGAACTGGCTGTGTCGGGGTATCGTGACGGTCAACAGTCCCCGTGGCGGGTAGGTGTCGAGGTGCCGGATGGAAGCCGACAGGTGGCACGTCACGTGTTGCCACTGCATGACATGACAGTGGCGACCTCCGGCGATTATCGGAACTACTTTGAGCAGGACGGTGAGCGTTATTCACATACCATCGACCCGAGAAACGGCTACCCCATCCGTCATCCGCTCGCGTCGGTTTCCGTCCTGCATCCATCCAATGCCTGGGCCGATGCCTGGGCCACGGCCTTGCTGGTGCTGGGACCCGAGCAGGCGATGGCCAAGGCCCGCGAACAGTCGCTTCGCGTAATGACGCTGGTGCGCGAGGGTGACGGTTGGGTCAGCGAAGTGAGTCCGGCCTTTGTCGAGTACTTTGGTGCCGAGGCGCTCAGCGATATGCATGTTGCGCTGCCCAGTGAAACGTCCGACGACACGAATGCCGATCGAAACAAGGAGTCATGATGACGCTCGACGTGGTGATCCTTGCCGCAGGACAAGGCAAGCGAATGCGCTCGAATACCCCCAAGGTATTGCATCCCCTGGCCGGCAAACCGATGCTGCGGCATGTCATCGATACCGCGCTACAACTCGATGCCCATCGCTTGCATGTGGTCATCGGCCACGGTGGCGATCAGGTGCGCCTGGCCCTTGGTAATAGTGCGCTCAACTTTGCCGTCCAGCATGAGCAGCGCGGAACCGGCCACGCCGTGGCCCAGGTCGCCGACGATCTCGACCAGGACAAGGTGCTGGTGCTTTAC
Source organism: Litchfieldella xinjiangensis (assembly GCF_000759345.1). Classification (GTDB taxonomy): domain Bacteria; phylum Pseudomonadota; class Gammaproteobacteria; order Pseudomonadales; family Halomonadaceae; genus Litchfieldella_A; species Litchfieldella_A xinjiangensis. The sequence goes on along the minus strand of NZ_JPZL01000003.1, from coordinate 275,774 downwards.
GGCGATGTGCCGCTGATACGCCACGAGACCTTGCAAGGCTTGTTGAGCCAGGTCGATGAGCGACGTATGGGCCTTCTCACCGTGACGCTCGAGGACCCTACCGGTTACGGGCGTATCGTACGCGACGCGCAGAATGAGGTGGTCGCGATCGTCGAACACAAGGATGCCAGTGAGCAGCAGCGGGCCATCACCGAGTGCAATACCGGAATCATGGCCATGACCCGCGCACAGCTGCAACGCTGGCTGCCGCAGCTCTCGGCCGACAATGCCCAGGGCGAGTACTACCTGACCGATGTGGTGGCCATGGCCGCGGCCGAAGGCGTGTCCGTTGCCACGGCCCAGCCCTCGAGTCCGCTCGAGGTCGAGGGGGTCAACAATCGTAGCCAGCTGGCCCGCCTCGAGCGAGCCTACCAAGCGGGGGTCGCCGAAGCGTTGTTGGAAGCCGGCGTCGCCCTGGCCGATCCTTCGCGCCTCGATGTCAGGGGGCGACTGGTGTGCGGTCAGGATGTATCGATCGATGTCGGCTGTGTCTTCGAAGGTGAGGTCGAATTGGGGGAGGGCGTGCACGTCGGGCCCTACTGCGTGATTCGCAACAGCCATATCGGCGCCGGTAGCGTGATCGAATCGCACAGCGTGCTCGATGGGGTGGAAACCGAAGGGCTCACCCATATCGGTCCGTTCGCCCGGTTGCGCCCTGGAACTCGGTTGGCCGCCAAGGCCAAGGTCGGAAATTTTGTCGAGACCAAGAATGCCGAGGTGGGCGAGGGCAGTAAGATCAATCACTTGAGTTACGTCGGCGATGCCCGTCTGGGCAAGAGCGTGAATGTCGGTGCCGGTACGATCACCTGCAATTACGATGGCACCCATAAGCATTTCACCGATATCGGCGATGAGGTCTTCGTCGGCTCGAACAGTGCACTCGTGGCCCCGCTGGTTCTGGGGCGTGGGGTCACCGTGGGTGCCGGCTCGACGATCAGCAAGGACGTCGAGGCGGGTGCCTTGACCGTTGCCCGTGGGCGGCAGGTGACCAAGCGCGATTGGCCGCGGCCGCGCAAGAACCAGTCCGGCGAACATTAAGTCGTCTGGCGAACATCAAGGAGAATCGGCATGTGTGGCATCGTCGGGGCAGTGGCCCAGCGCAACGTTCAGGAGATCCTGCTCGAAGGGCTCAAGCGACTGGAATATCGCGGCTATGATTCAGCCGGCATGGCGGTGCTTGACGGCCGTTCCCGGCTCCACCGGCAGCGGGCGGCCGGCAAGGTGGCGGCGTTGGCCGATTGCCTCGAGTCGGTTCCCCTCGCTGGCGGCACGGGAATCGCCCATACGCGTTGGGCGACCCATGGCCGCCCCACCGAACGCAATGCGCATCCGCATCAGTCGGGTGAAGACGTGGCGATCGTCCACAACGGCATCATCGAGAATTACGAGTCGCTCAAGCAGGAACTGGCGGAGCAGGGCTACACCTTTGCCTCCGAGACCGACACCGAGGTCGTCGCTCACCTGGTGGCACGCGAGTATGAATCGACCCAAGACCTGCTGACGTCCTTGCAACACGTTCTGGCGCGTCTGCATGGCGCCTATGCGCTGGGGGTGGTTCACGCCAGTGAACCCAAGGTGGTCATCGGGGCGCGCAAGGGCAGTCCGCTGGTGGTAGGGGTCGGGATCGAAGAGGCCTTTCTGGCGTCCGATCCGCTGGCCTTGCTACAAGTCACCGACCGCTTCATCTACCTGCGGGAAGGCGATGTGGTTCGCCTCTCCGAGGGGGGGCGAATCGAGATATTCGATGCGCAAGGTCAGGCGGTATCGCGCCCGGTACAGACCTATGAGCACGGCGATGGCGCGTCCAGCAAGGGCGACTACCGCCACTTCATGCTCAAGGAGATCCATGAGCAGCCCAAGGTGATCGAGGCCACCCTCGAGGGGCGCATCGGTGACAATGGAGTTTTGGTCAAAAGCTTCGGCATTGAAGCCGAATCGCTCTTTTCCAGGGCCAAGCAGATCCACATCGTGGCCTGCGGGACCAGTTACCACGCGGGAATGGTGGCGCGCTACTGGCTGGAACGCTATGCCGGCATTCCCACCCAGGTCGAGGTGGCTTCGGAATACCGCTACCGGCGTGTCGTGGTGCCCGAGGGCACGTTGTTCGTGACCCTGTCGCAATCCGGCGAGACGGCGGATACCCTGGCGGCGCTACGTTTCGCCCAGGAACGCGATTACTTGGGTAGCCTGGCTATCTGCAACGTACCGGGCAGTTCCCTGGTGAGAGAGTCGGACCTGACCTTGATGACCCAGGCAGGCCCGGAAATCGGCGTGGCGTCGACCAAGGCCTTCACCACGCAGCTGACCGCCCTGATGCTGTTCACGCTGGCGCTGGCCAAGGTTCGCGGACAAGAGCCCGAGCGTCAGGCACAGATCGTCGAGGGATTGCGCAGCCTGCCGGAGCGAGTGAAAGAAGTGCTCAGGCTCGATCCGCAAATCGAGGCCCTATCGGCGGCGTTTGCCGAAAAGCATCACGCGCTTTTTCTCGGGCGAGGGTCGCATTTTCCGATTGCCCTGGAAGGCGCGCTCAAGCTCAAGGAAATCTCCTACATTCATGCCGAGGCCTATCCGGCCGGGGAGCTCAAGCACGGCCCGCTGGCGCTGGTTGACAGTGAGATGCCGGTGATTTCCGTGGCCCCCAACGACGAGCTGCTCGACAAGCTGAAGTCGAACCTGCAGGAAGTACGTGCCCGGGGCGGTGAACTGTTCGTCTTCGCCGACGAGAATGTCGCCATCGAGCGTGCCGAGGGGGTCCACATGCTGCGCCTGCCGCATATCGATGATGCTCTGGCGCCGATTCTCTATACCTTGCCGTTGCAGCTCCTTTCCTATCACGTCGCGGTGCTCAAGGGCACGGACGTCGACCAGCCACGCAACCTGGCCAAGTCGGTGACCGTCGAGTAGTGAGCGGCCGCCTGCATCTTGGCCTGCCCATGTGGGCCAATGCCGACTGGCGGGGTAGCCTCTACCCCGCCCACGACACACCCGAAACCCGGCTTGGCGATTATGCCAGCCTCTTCTCTGCGGTAGAGGGCAATACCACGTTCTACAGTGGTGCGCCGCGAGAGGAAACCGTGGCGACGTGGGCCCGTCAGGCCCCTGCTGGTTTTCGCTTCTGCTTCAAGCTGCCGGCGGCGTTGACCCACGAACGGCGCCTCAGGGACGTCGAGGCTGACGTAGATCACTTCCTGTTACGCTTGGCCCCGCTGCAGGACCGGCTTGGACCAATCATGGTGCAACTACCGCGTGATTTCGACAGTGAAGGGCTTCCTCAGCTGGAACGACTGCTCGAACGTTGGCCAGAGAGTATCCCGTGTGCCGTTGAAGTCAGACACAGTGAATTTTTCCACAAGGGGTCGGCGGAGATGGCGCTGAACCGCTTGTTGATAAGTTATGGTGTCGATCGCGTGATGCTGGATGTGAGGCCGCTGTTCTCGACACCGGCCAACAGCGATTCTCGGCTCAGCAAGGCTCAGTCGGAAAAGCCAAAACGCCCGTTACACGTGCTCTCCACAGCGGATCGTCCGGTAATACGGTTTATCGGCCATGTGGATAACGCTATTAACGAGCACTATTTTCGACCTTGGTCTGAACGAATCAACCTGTGGATAAAACAGGGGAAAACCCCTTTCTTGTTTGTGCATACCCCCGATAACCGCCACGCCCCGCAACTGGCTCGATGTCTTCATGAGCAGTTGCGCCAACACGACCCAGCGCTTCCGGAACTGCCCAGGTTCCCGGGCGATGTGCAGGCCGCACTGTTCTGAATCGGGAATTTTATCGCCAGGGCAAGACACCTCGACTGGTCATCAACGGCACGATCGGATAGTTTTACCGTCCATAGTCTGATGATCGCGCGAAATTGCTGGCAACGTTGGCTAACGTGCCCGTTTCCACCAAGACGATCTTGGCGTCTTACCGGTCTTATCGATTCGCATAACGCATCGCTCGGAGGAGTGATGTAACACTCACAATCAGGTGAATCATGGCGAAACTCTCTCACGCACAATGGTCATCCAAGATGACCTTCATCCTGGCGGCTGCAGGTTCCGCAGTCGGCCTGGGCAATATCTGGCGATTCTCCTACATGGTCGGCGACAGCGGGGGCGCCGCGTTCGTGCTCGTCTACCTGGCGTGCGTTGCGCTGGTGGGCTTGCCGATCCTGGTCTCGGAGTGGTTGATCGGCCGGCGTGGCCAGAAGAACCCCATCAACACCATGGCCGAACTGGCCACTCAGCATGGCAAGAGCAAGGCATGGGCGGCAATCGGAATCAGCGGGGTCCTGGCCGCATTCCTGATCCTGTCGTTCTATAGCGTCATCGGCGGGTGGTCGCTTTCGTATACATTGGGCTCGGTGACCGGCGCTTTCAGCGGGCAGGATGCCGACGGCATCAGCGCACTGTTCACTGGCATGTTGAGTAGTCCCGGCACCCTTCTGCTCTGGCATTCGATCTTCATGCTGCTGGTGATTGTCATCGTCGCCCGGGGGGTGACCAAGGGGTTGGAAGCCGCCGTACGTACCATGATGCCGGCGCTGTTGATCCTGATGCTGGTCCTGGTTGGCTACGGCATGACGACGGGGCACTTCGGGGAAGCCATGAGCTTCATGTTCAACCCTGACTGGAGCGCCCTGAGTGGCGGCGTGGTGCTGGCTGCGATGGGGCAGGCCTTCTTCACCCTGTCGCTGGGCATGGGCATCATGATGGCCTATGGCTCCTATCTGGGCCAGGAAGTCGACCTGATCGGGACCGCGCGCACGGTCATCATTCTGGATACCGTCGTCGCCCTGCTGGCCGGCATGGCAATCTTCCCCATCGTGTTCGCCAACGGCTTGAGCCCTGGCGAAGGGCCTGGTCTGATCTTCGTCACGCTGCCATTGGCATTCGGTAGCATGACCGGCGGCACGATCCTGGGGCTGATGTTCTTCCTTCTGCTGACCTTCGCGGCGTTGACGTCCGCTATCTCGTTGCTCGAGCCGGTGGTCGAGTTTCTCGAAGAGCGCACATCGTTGACCCGGGTCCCGGCCACGCTGATCTCGGCGATCCTGGTGTGGCTGTTGGGTATCGCCGCGCTGTTGTCCTTCAACGTCTGGGATGGCCCGGTGGCCTTCGGCTTCAATACCTTCGATCTGCTGGACAACTTCACCAGCAAGATACTGTTGCCGTTGACGGGGCTGGGGGCGATCGTGTTCGTCGCCTGGTGTCTCGATCGCGCCAGCGTTCAGCGTGAACTGGGGCTGGGCTCGACGGGTGGCACTCTGTGGCACATCACGTCACGCTATATCGCACCGATAGGCGTGATCTGCGTATTCGTCGGGGGCCTGATCTAGATCGGAACGTTGCCGAGTCCCGAATCCCGGGGCTCGGCACTGTCGATCCGCGAGTCAGATCGCGAGGCGTCCCGGTGTCGCTAGCTGAAGCGTTCGTCCTCCAGCGTAGCGAGTTGATGCTCCAGCCGCTTGAATTCATTATGGAGTTCGATACCCCGGCGAGCACGGAGATAGCGCACGGCTGCGCTACGCTTACGCTGCTGATGCTCGTTCTCCTGAAGGTTCATGAAGAGTTCGAGTAGCTCGCTCTTGATCGAAGATACCTGATCGACATTACGCATGATTGACTCTCCTGTGTAACGGTGAGTGCAGTTCATCTGCGGCGCCGCGTTCATTTTTACTATATACAACTTGACAAAATTATGACGGCATGGGTCGTAAACGTTTAACTCACCCAAGCATGCCGATACCCATCGAGGTGGGGCATACTGGCAGTCGCGGGACGAGGGCAGGGGAGTTCGATGCCAGACCATAACAATGCACTATGCCAGCAAGGAGCGAATCGTGAGCCGTGCCCTGTTTGATGAAATGCGAGGCCGCATGGAGCACTTTCGTCGCTCCGAGCAGAAAGTGGCGCGCTTCGTACTGCGTAATCCCGAAGATGTCATTCATATGCGGATCGTCGATCTGGCCACCGAGGCCAAGGTCAGCGAACCCACCGTGGTCCGCTTCTGTCGTGCCCTGGGATGTAACGGCTTCCAGGACTTCAAGCTGCGCCTGGCGCAGATGCTGGCCACCGGGAGCCAGTTCGCCCAGTTTTCGATGAACGATAGCGATAGCGTGGCGGAGTTCTCCCAGAGCATCTTCGACTCCACGATCGGCACACTACTATCGGTGCGCGATCGCCTCGACAACGATGCCTTGAGCCGGGCGATCAATGCCCTGGCCATGGCCAATCGGGTCGAGTTCTATGGATTCGGTGCATCCGGCGCGGTGGCGTTCGATGCCCAGCACAAGTTCTTTCGCCTGCAGATATCCACGTCCGCCTATGCCGACCCGCACATGCAGAACATGTCTGCGGTGACCCTGAAGGAAGGCGACGTGGTGGTGGCGATTTCCCAGACGGGGCGTACTCGAGCCCTGGTAGCCAGCGTGAAACTGGCCCGCGAGTCCGGCGCCACGGTCATAGGCTTGTGTCCCAGCGGTACGCCGCTCGCCGACGAGGTGACGCTGCCGCTGTATATCGATGTGCTCGAAGATACCGAGATCTATACACCGATGAGCTCGCGTGTGGCGCATCTGGTATTGATCGACGTGCTGGCGGTGGGCGTCGCCAAGACGCGCGGGCCGAAGCTCGCGGAGCAGCTCAAGCAGGTGAAGAAGAGCCTGATCCCCCTGCGCTACGCCGAGCCCGAGTGAGTTAGCCCGGCCCGGCGCACGCTAACATTGCGTGCATGAGCGATCAGGGAAGAAAGCACGGCGTCGTTGCGGTGCTTCCCCCTGAAGATTGCTAACGGGCTTGGGCAGGCCCCGATATGCTAGACTTGACGCTCATTTCCGAGCGGCTAGTACCTTCCTGTATGGACGACGTCACGTCGATTCTCGACACTCTCAACCCGGCCCAGCGCGAAGCTGTCAGTGCGCCTCAGGGCAACATGCTGGTGCTTGCCGGGGCCGGCTCCGGCAAGACCCGCGTACTGGTGCATCGTATTGCCTGGCTGCTGCAGACCGAGGGGCTATCGCCCTACGCTATCCTGGCCGTGACTTTCACCAACAAGGCGGCCCGCGAGATGCGTACGCGTCTCGAGGCCTTGCTGGGCCTGTCGCTTCGCAACATGTGGGTGGGTACGTTCCACTCCATCGCTCACAGGCTGTTGCGCACCCACTGGCACGATGCGCGACTCCCCCAGCACTTCCAGATCATCGATTCCGACGATCAGTTGCGCCTGATCAAGCGGCTACTGAAGGATCACCGGATCGACGATGAGCGCTTCCCGCCGCGTCAGGTACAGTTCTTCATCTCCGGCTGCAAGGAGGAGGGCCTGCGTCCGCACCAGGTGCAGACCCATGGCGATGCCTACATGAGCCAGATGGTCGAGCTCTACGAACGCTATCAATTGACCTGCGAACGTGGCGGCCTGGTCGATTTCGGTGAGCTGCTGCTGAGAAGCCTTGAATTGCTGCGCGACACCCCGGCCCTGCTGGCGCACTATCGCGAGCGCTTCGCCCATGTGCTGGTCGATGAGTTCCAGGACACCAATACCCTGCAGTATGCCTGGCTCAAGCTGCTGGCCGGCGAGCAAGCGGGCATGACGGTGGTCGGGGATGACGATCAGTCCATCTACGGCTGGCGTGGCGCCCGCGTCGAGAACATCCGTCGTTTCGAACAGGAGCTGCCGAATACGCACACCGTCCGCCTGGAGCAGAACTATCGCTCTACCAGCGCCATCCTCGACGCGGCCAATGCGCTCATCGATCACAATAGCGGACGCATGGGCAAGGAGTTGTGGACCGAAGGCGAGCGGGGCGAACCGATCTCTGTCTATTCGGGCTTCAATGACCTCGACGAAGCGCGCTTCATCGTCGATACCATCAAGGAGAAGGTCAACGAAGGCAGTGCACGACGCGAGATCGCCATTCTTTACCGTTCGAATGCCCAGTCACGGGTGCTCGAGGAAACGCTGATCCGTCAGGGGATGCCGTACCGCATCTACGGCGGCCAGCGCTTCTATGAACGGCTGGAGATCAAGAACAGCCTGGCCTACCTGCGTTTGCTGCTCAATCGCGAGGATGATGCCTCGCTCGAACGGGTACTCAATGTCCCGGCGCGTGGCATCGGCACTCGGACGGTGGAGATCCTGCGCGATCGTGCCCGCCAAGCCGGCGTCTCGCTGTGGCAGGCCCTCCACGATTGCGCCTCGGATGCCACCCTCAAGGGCCGAGCCTGCAGCGCGGTGCGCGCGTTCGCCGATCTGATCGAGCAGCTCGACAACGATACCGCCGGCATGGCATTGCACGAGATCATCGTTCACGTGAACGAGACCACCGGCCTGATCGAGCACCACCGCAGCGAGAAAGGCGAGAAGGGCCAGGCGCGGGTCGAGAACCTCGAGGAACTGGTCAATGCCGCGCGAGCCTTCACCATGAGCGATGCGATGGACTCGCCCGTCGTCGGTGAAGGTGCGGCAGCCCTCGAGCCGTTTCTGTCGGAAGCGGCACTAAATGCAGGCGACCACGAAGCCGACGAATTCGAGGACAGCGTGCAGTTGATGACGCTGCATTCGGCCAAGGGGCTGGAATTCCCTATCGTATTCATCGCCGGGGTGGAGGAGGGGTTGTTTCCCCACAAGATGTCACTTGAGGAGCCAGGGCGCCTCGAGGAGGAGCGCCGCCTGTGTTACGTCGGTCTTACCCGCGCCATGCGCAAGCTTTATCTCACCTATGCCGAACTGCGCCGCATGCATGGCAAGGAGACGTTCCAGCGCCCCTCACGGTTTTTGCGTGAACTTCCCCAGGAGCTCCTGGAAGAGGTACGCCTGCGCGGCCAGATCTCGCGGCCGGTGACGGCCACGCGGCCGGGGGGCGGCCTTTCCCGACAGACCTCGGTGGAGGGCGGCGGCACGCTGCCGTCATTGTCGTTGGGTCAGCGCGTCAGCCACCCCCTGTTCGGTGAAGGGGTCATCCTCAATGCCGAGGGTGAGGGCGAACGGGCACGCGTGCAGGTCAGCTTCGAAGGCGAAGGCGACAAGTGGCTGGTGCTGGGATTCGCCAAGCTGACCCCGCTCTAGCGCAACCGGTGCCAGCCCGGCTCGACCCGTGGGCGTAAATTGGCCATGCTGAGAGGCATTTACGCAACGCGGGGACTTCAGAGTGAAATGGTTCTTGTCCGATCTTCGCCGGACCTGGTCGTCATCGACGGGGTATCAGCGCTTCGAGCGTCTCGTGTCGCTGGTGCTGACCGCGGCCATCAGCGGTGTGGTACTGGTGGCGCTCTACTATCTGATTTTGCATGTCGTCGAATTATTGTTCGTGCAGACCCGCGACCCTTTCGACTACCGGGTCTTCCAGGTCGTCTTCGACATGATTCTCACCGTGCTGATCGCCATGGAGTTCAACAATTCGATCGTGCGCACCATGGGCAAGAGCGGGGGTTTCGCGCATGTCGAGATTGTGGTGCTGATCGCCATCATGGCCCTGGTCCGCAAGTTCATGGTCATCGAGATCGACGACGTGGATCCTGGCAAGTTACTGGCGTTGGGGGCCGCCGTGCTGGCCCTGGGCATCTGCTACTGGCTGGTACGGCACAGTAACCGGATCAATCCTCCCTAAGAAGCCGATCGGGACGTGTGCCTTGCCTGACGCTTGATGCTTCGCGCATACTTTATCCCCTGAGACGCCCCGTGGCGCGGCCTCATCGACCGATGGCCTGGGCCACGTCTCGGCTTCTTGCCTTTGGACACGTTTTCCCACCCGGGACAAAATAACAGCTGGAGCTCTCGCCCGCATGCAACGCAGACACTTTTTGACCGCGATGGGAGCCGGCGCGGCCGGCGCCGTCGCCGCTCCCTTCATTTCCACCGCCAGCGCCCAGGAGACCATCACCTGGCACATGGTGACTTCCTGGCCGCAGAACTTCCCTGGCCTGGGCACCGGCGCCAGCGACTTCGCCAAGCGTATCGAAGCCCTCTCCGGTGGCCGCATGCGCGTCCGGGTGCATGGCGCCGGCGAGATGGTTCCCCCAATGGAAGTCTTCGACGCCGTGGGCGCCGGTACGGCCCAGATGGGTCACTCCGCGTCCTACTACTGGCGTGGCAAGACGGCGGCGGCCCAGTTCTTCACCGCCGTACCGTTTGGCATGACCACTCACGAGACCAATTCCTGGCTGTATAACGGGGGTGGGCAGGAATTGTGGGACGAGCTCTACGCCAAGCACAACCTCAAGCCCTTCCCGGTCGGCAATACCGGCACCCAGATGGCTGGCTGGTTCAAGAAGGAGATCAAGTCGCTCGAGGATATGCAGGGGCTGAAACTGCGCCTGCCGGGCCTGGCCGGCGAAGCCATGAACGGCATCGGGGTGACGACGGTCAACATGCCGGGTTCCGAAATCTTCACCTCGATGCAGACTGGCGTGATCGATGCCGCCGACTGGGTCGGCCCCTACAATGACCTGGCTTTCGGTCTGCACCAGGTTGCCGATTATTACTATACTTCGGCATGGAACGAGCCCAGCGCCATCCTCGAAGGTACGGTCAACCTGGACGCCTGGAACGAACTGCCCGACGATCTCAAGATCGTGGTTCAGGAAGCCGCACGTAGTGCCAACCTGGCGATGATCGACGAGTTCACCCTGCAGAATGCCAAGGCACTCAGGACCCTGGTCGATGAGCATGGCGTACAGCTCAAGAGCTTCCCTGACGATGTCATGCAGGCGCTTTATGAGTCGTCACAGAAGGTACTGCAACGCCAGATCGAGAACGACGAGGACTCGCGCAAGATCTACGAGTCCTATCGCGCCTTCCAGCAGACCGTGCGCCCGTTCACCGATGTCGGTGAATTCGCCTACCTCAAGAACCGCGATTCGGTACTTTCCTGATCGGTCGGCACGCTCGAGTCTGACGGTACGCATTGCCAGGGGCGCCTTCGAGGCGCCCCTGGTGTTTCGTTCACCGAGCCTCGTCGGTTGCGGCGCGAATGCGGCCGTTATCATCCAGGGCGACCATCACGAAACACGCCTCGGTGACCTTGTAGAGTTCGTCGGGATCCCGCTCGTGCGGGGGACGAATCCAAACCTCGACATCGACCTTGATCGAACTGCGGCCGATTTCCCTTATCTTGGTGAAGATATTGACCACTGAGCCGACCCGTACCGGGCTAAGGAAATCCATACTCTCGATGGCGACGGTTGCAGTTCGTCCGGCGGCCTGACGGCCGGCGGTCAGTTCCGCGGCTTGATCCATGTGCGCGACCAGCCATCCACCGGGGATGTCGCCATAGAGATTGGTGTGCTGTCTGGCCGCGAGGAGTTTCAGTGTCAGGCTGCCCTGAGGGGTGGGAACGTCATCGAGATCGGTCATGAAGAATGCTGGCTCGCGAGTTATTGTGATAAACGTCCTGCACGTTTTTCCTAGATCCTATCACTGAGGCAAAGGAATCGACATGTCCGAGGAGCAACCACGGGTTCGCCGGGCGTTGGCCTGGATGGTGTTTTGCCTGGTCGGTTTCGCGTCAATTGTCGCCCATGCATCGCCCCCGGTGTCGGGAAGCCTGGGTTCGATCGGTTCGGAGACCTTGGCCGGTCTGATGCTGCGCTGGGGCGAGCAGCTCGAGGCACAAAACCCCGGGGTGCGGCTGCAGATACAAGCCAGTGGCTCGTCCACGGCGCCTCCGGCCCTGACCGCGGGAACGACCCGGCTGGGGCCCATGTCGCGTCCGATGTCCGAAGGTGAGCATCAGGCATTCATCGATCGTCAGGGCTATGCGCCGTTGCGCATTCCGGTAGCCATGGATGCCCTGGCGGTCTTCGTGCATCGGCATAACCCCATCGAGGCCCTGAGCCTTGCGGAAGTCGACGCCCTATTCTCGGATACGCGGCGCTGTGGTGCCGAAGCACCCATCGACAATTGGCGTGCGCTGGGTCAGGACGGGGGCCGGATCGTTCTGCACAGCCGTAATTCGGCCTCCGGCACCTATGGCATCTTCAAACGCATGGCCCTCTGCGGCGGAGACTTCCGGCGGGACGTCAACGAATACCCCGGCTCGGCGGCCGTGGTGGCGGCGGTGGCCCGTAGTCGCGATGGTATCGGCTACGCCGGCATGAGCTACCTGATGCCCTCGGTACGTGCCGTGGCCCTGCGCAGCGACGAGGGGCAGGCCGTGCTTCCCGAGAGCGAGCGAGTATTGGACGGCAGCTATCCCCTGGCGCGCACGCTCTATCTCTACGTCAACCGTCCGCCTGATGAGCCGCTGCCCCAGCCCGAGTCGGCCTTCCTCGACCTGGTACTGTCGTCCGAGGGGCAGGCCACGGTGCGCGAGGCAGGCTTCGTGCCCCTTCCCGAGCCCATGCTGGAAGCCAGTCGCGACCGCCTGGGGCTGCCTGGACTGGCATCGCCGTGAATCACTGTCATGAGGCTGTCATATGGTTGCCTTAATGTTGTGTTGGGATCCTGTCGTCGATAGGGTCATCGTCAACGCCTTGCGATAGCGAACCCATGATCGACCCGCCGCATATCACGCCCGCACGCCGTACGCGCTCACGGTCCGTGCGGGATCGACTCGCCACCTGGCTCATCAGTGCCTGTGGGATCGGTGTGATCGTGGCGGTCATGGCCATCGGGGTCTTCCTGGCGGTCGAAGTCATGCCGCTGTTCACCTCACCGGATGTCGAGACACGCGAAACGAGCCAGGCGCCCGGCTCGCTGGTACGGTCCTGGCACATCACCTCCGACGCTCTTCCCACGACAGGATCCGGTGAGCCGCAAGGACTGACTGCCCGGGGCGAAGGACTCCTATGGCGGGCTGAAGGTCGTCATCTCGAGGTAGTACGCCTGGGGGAAGAGGCATCGAATCGGGTGGAGCGGGTCACGGCGGTCGATGCGGACCGGCGGATTACCGCCTTGGCGGTACTGGCAGGGGGGCGTGCGCTGATCGTTGGCGATGACCAGGGGGGGCTGCAGCGTTGGGTCAGCGGGCCTGACAGCCCGGTGCCACAAGCGACCGGCCCGTATCGTACCCCGCATCGCGCCGCTATCCAGAGAATCCTTCCGCTTCCCGAGCAACGGCTCTTCCTGGCCTGGGACGCCGACGATCGCCTGGCGCTCTATCAAGCCATTACCGGCCATGTGTGGTCGGGAACGGCGCCGCAGGGCGAACCGCTCGGCATCGATGAGCAAGGGCAACTCTGGTGGGGCGACGATTCCGGCATACAGCGCCTGACGATCGATGCCGAGCATGCCGAGGTCAGTCTGGGCAGCGTGTGGCTGGCGCAGCACTATGAGGGCCATGCCGAGCCGCAACATCGCTGGCAGGCCAGTGTCTCCCAGGCAAGTGACGAGCCGCGTTTCGGCATGACCCCGCTGGCCTGGGGGACGCTCAAGGCGGCCACCTACGCCCTGCTGTTCGCGATTCCGCTGGGTCTCGGGGCCGCCATCCATTCGGCGTGCTTCATGTCGCATCGTCTGCGTCATCGGTTGAAGCCGACCCTGGAAATGATGGAAGCGATGCCTGGAGTGGTGATCGGTTTCATCGCCGGCCTGGTGCTCGCCCCCTATGTCGATCGTCACCTGGCCGGGGCCCTGTCGTTACTGGTGATCCTGCCACTGGGCATGCTGGCGGGAGGATGGCTGTGGTCACGCCTGACACCGCGGCTGCGACACGCGCTGCCGCTGGGCTGGGCCGGGGTATGGCTGATGCCGTGGCTGGCCTTGCTGGTGGTGCTGGCGATGACGGTTTCGCCGGGTATCGAGCGGCTGGCCTTCGAGGGTGACCTACCCTCATGGCTGGAGCGTGAAATGGGGCTCGACTATGCCAGTCGCAATGCGCTCATCATTGGCGTGGCAATGGGCTTTGCCGTGATCCCCACCATCTATGCGTTGGCCGAGGATGCCCTGTCGGGGGTGCCGGCCAGCCTGGGCGAAGGTGCCCAGGCATTGGGTGCGACCCGTTGGCAGACGTTGTGGCGGGTCGTGCTGCCCGCAGCGAGCCCCGGGATTTTCTCGGCGGTGATGATCGGCGCCGGACGCGCCGTAGGCGAGACCATGATCGTGTTGATGGCCACCGGCAACACGGCCATCCTCTCCGCCAGCCCGTTGGACGGCCTGCGTTCGCTGGCGTCGAATATCGCCATTGAGCTGCCCGAGGCGGCAGTCGGCGGTACCCATTATCGCCTGCTCATGTTCAGTGCCCTGGTGCTGTTCGCCTTCACGTTTATCGCCAATACCCTGGCCGAGTGGGTCCGGACCCGGCTCGATCGTCGCTATCGTCGTCTGGAGGGGCGTTGATGAGGCTTCGCCGACGTACCCCCGGGGAAGGTCCCTGGCCCTGGCTGGCAGCAGGATGCGTGTCGGTGTCCCTGCTCATGGTGCTGGCCCTGCTGCTGCTGCTGGGCACCCGGGGACTGGGTCATTTCTGGCCCGCCGATATCGAGCGAGTGACGCTCCATGACGGGCAGGTCTTCGCCGGTGTGGCGGTACGCGAGGAGGCGTCTGCGCCAGGCCAGGCAACATCCGAAGAGCGGCTTTACTACACCGCCAACCGGGCCCTCGATGGGGCAACTTGGCGCTGGGTTGCTCTTGAGGATATCGCCCGGCGTGACCGGCCAGAGCAGCTCAGCGTGATCGAGCACGGTCGCTGGGGCACGCTGATCGGTTATATCGACGAGACGGCAAGCAACGAACAACGCCTGGTTATCCACACCCAGCGGGGGCAGCGTACGGACCTCCCCAGGACGGGGATAATCGAGCATTACCGGCCCAACGCCATGTCGTGGGTCGACAAGATCCTGGCCTGGGGGCGAGGCGTATGGCATTTCCTGAGCCAGGGGCCCCGGTCGGCCAATACCGAGGGTGGTGTCTGGCCCGCTATCTTCGGCACGATACTGATGGTGCTGCTGATGTCGGTGGTGGTGACACCCTTTGGCGTGCTGGCGGCGATCTATCTCAATGAAATCGCCGATCAGGGGCGGGCCACCCGTCTGGTGCGCATCGCGGTGCGCAATCTCGCGGGGGTGCCGTCGATCGTCTACGGCGTGTTCGGGCTTGGTGTGTTCGTCTACGGGTTGGGAGGTACCTTGGACACGCTGTTCTACAGCGACCGTCTGCCCTCGCCGACCTTCGGCACCGGTGGCCTGCTCTGGGCCTCGCTGACGCTGGCCCTGCTGACCCTGCCCGTGGTTATCGTGGCGACGGAGGAGGGCCTGGCGCGGATCCCCGATGCCCAGCGTGAGGGTGCGCTGGCGTTGGGGGCGACCCGTATCGAGATGCTGCGGCGGGTGGTGCTGCCCATGGCGGTCCCGGCGATGCTGACCGGGGTGATCCTGGCGATTGCCCGGGCGGCGGGAGAAGTCGCGCCCCTGTTGCTGGTGGGTGTGGCCAAGCTGGCGCCGCAGGTCCCGGTAGACGACACGTTTCCCTTCCTGCATCTTGAACGGAAGTTCATGCACCTTGGCTATCATATACTCGATGTGGGCTTTTACAGTGGCGATGTCGAGGCGGCCATGCCGCTGCTCTATGCCACGGCCCTGTTATTGGTATTGGTCATCGTGGTGCTTAACCTGACTGCAATATTTCTGCGGCATCATGTCAAGTCGCGCCATGGCGCGTTGCCGCGCTAGGAGAGCCTGTTGCCTGTATTCGACCCCGAGACTCGACGGGCGCCCGAGGCGCCGGCGAAGGAGAGCGCAATCACCGACATTCCCGCCGCCTCCAGCGCGTTGGAGATCGAGGGGCTGACGTTATCCTATGGCGAGGCGACGGCGCTCAAGGGGTTGACGTTACGTATCCCGCGTCAACGAGTGACCGCCTTCATCGGTCCTTCAGGGTGTGGCAAGTCGACCCTGCTCAGGGCCCTTAATCGCCTGCATGACCTCAACGAGACCGTGCATCGTCAGGGAACAATCGTTCTCGAAGGCGAGGAAATCCATGCACCGGGAATCGAAGTCGCGGAACTCAGGCGTCGGGTGGGTATGGTGTTCCAGGCGCCCAATCCCTTTCCGATGTCGATCTACGAAAATGTGGCGTTCGGTCTTCGACTGCAGGGCGGGCTCAAGCGCCGACAGCGCGATGAGGTCATCGAGTGGGCGCTGAGTTCGGCGGCGCTCTGGGACGAGGTCAAGGATCGGCTACACGATTCCGCCTGGTCGCTCTCGGGTGGGCAACAGCAGCGGCTGGTGATTGCGCGAACGCTGGCGGTCCAGCCCGAGGTTCTGCTGCTCGATGAGCCGGCATCGGCCCTCGACCCGATCTCGACACTCAAGATCGAGGAGCTGATCCGCAATCTCAAGTCGCGGCTGACCCTGGTGCTGGTCACCCACAACATGCAGCAGGCTGCGCGGGTCTCCGATTACACCGCCTACCTGCACGGCGGCGAACTGGTGGAGTACGCGCCCACCGACCAGCTTTTCACCAATCCGCGCTTGGCGCAGACAGAAAACTACATCACCGGCCGGATGACCTGATTTTCCGGCAGGCTTTCAGGAGAGCCTCGATGGACATCACCAGCGATACCCATAGCCAGCATATTTCCAAGCAGTTCAACCATGAGCTCGAAGAGCTCAAGACTCACTTGATGGCCATGGGCGGCCTGGTCGAGCGTCAGATCCAGGAAGCGGTGGCTGCACTGCTCGATGGCGACAGCCGACTGGCCGAGCAGGTGCGCGACAACGACAAGGCGGTCAACAATCTGCAGATAAAGATCGACGAGGAGTGCACGCGCGTGCTGGCCCGACGCCAGCCGGCCGCCTCCGACCTGCGCCTGGTGCTGGCGGTCATTCGCGCCACGTCGGATCTGGAGCGGATCGGCGACGAAGCGAGCAAGATCGCCCGCAACGCGCTGACGCTGATCGAGGCCGGCAACGGCAACAAGGGCTTCGTCGAGGTGCGTCATATCAGCGAGCATGTACGCAAGATGCTGCGCGATGCCCTGACCGCCTTTGCGCGTTTCGATATCGACCTGGCCCTGGCCGTCGTCCACGAGGACGACGCCGTGGACAGCGAATACACCAGCGCCATGCGCTCGTTGATGACCTTCATGATGGAAGACCCGCGCTCGATCACCTCGATTCTCAGCGTGATGTGGATCCTGCGGGCGCTGGAGCGGATCGGCGATCATGCCGACAACCTCGCGGAATACGTCATCTATCTGGTCAAGGGACTCGACATCCGACATACCTCGCCCGAGGATCTCGACGAAGCGGCACTCAAGAGCA
Organism: Litchfieldella xinjiangensis; assembly: GCF_000759345.1. Lineage (GTDB taxonomy): Bacteria > Pseudomonadota > Gammaproteobacteria > Pseudomonadales > Halomonadaceae > Litchfieldella_A > Litchfieldella_A xinjiangensis. Next base: position 258,546 of record NZ_JPZL01000003.1, on the reverse strand, counting down.
AGGGTTGAGCCTGACCGGCCGGGGAATGCGATACTATCGGCCGTTGCGCCTTGCGACGGCCGATGGTTCGAGACGGAGTTCCCTACGATGTTGAATGCCCTGACTGCGCTCTCGCGCGGTACCCGCCTGGTCTATTCGTCAGGCATGAGGCGTTATGTCTTCCTGCCGGTTCTGGTCAACCTGTTAGTCTATGCCGTCATGCTCTATTACGTGCTGGGGCATTTCGGCGGCTGGCTCGACGGTTGGATGGCCATGGTGCCGGGCTGGCTGGCATGGCTGGAGTGGCTGATCTGGCCGCTGTTCGTCATTGCCCTGCTGGTGCTCATCTTCTTCACGTTCACCCTGGTGACGCACCTCATCGCTGCGCCCTTCTATGGCTTCTTGGCGGCGCGGGTCGAGACCCAGGTCACCGGCCGCCCCCCGTCGGACGATCGCGGCATGGTACGCACCGGCATCGATGCCGTGGGGCGTGAACTGGTCAAGCTCGCCTATATCCTGCCCCGCATGCTGGTGCTTTTCGTGATCAGCTGGATTCCGGCGGTCAATGTGCTCTCGCCGTTATTATGGGCGCTGTTCTCGGCCTGGATGATGGCCATCACCTACCTCGACTACCCCATGGACAACAACCGGGTCAGCTTCGCCGACATGCGACGTCGCCTCGGGGCGCGTACCTGGCCGACCCTGACCTATGGCGGCTGGGTGATGCTGATCACCTGGATTCCCCTGGCCAACGTCTTTCTGCTGCCCGGCGCGGTGGCTGGCGCGGTACTGATGTGGGATCGCCACTATCGGTCGCCGGGCAGTGCGTCCCGCGCATTGTCACACTGACGGCGTAGTTCACTGGGGCGTATGCCGAACTGGCGCTTGAACGCAGTGGCGAAGTTGGCCGTGCTGGTATAGCCGGCCAAGCCCGCTGCGCTGTCGAGGTCGATTCGCTCGTGCTCGAGTGCCTGATACGCCCTGACCAGACGCCGATGCCGCAGATAGGCCGCGAGGCTCTCGTCGCAGTGGCGTCGGAACTGGCGCTGCAAGGTGCTCAGGCTCATGCCCAGGCGCGTAGCCAGCTCCGATTGGGTGACCTGATCCGCCTCGCCATTGTCGATCGATTCCTTGAGTCGCTGCATGCGACGATCCTCGCTTAGCGTCAACGGCCTCGTCGTCAGGTCATCGGCGGCTGACGCGTCTCGGCTGGCCAGTGCCTCGCCGAGCATGGCGTAAGCCAGGGATTCCCCCATGAGTCGCTGTGGCAGGCTGTCCCATGCCAAGCCTTGACCGAGGATGAGCTGGCGGGCCAACAGCGCCAATGCCGGCGAAGGACGCCAGGGACAGATCTGTAGATGCGCCTGGTGCGTTGCGTAGGGATAGCGTTGTAACCATTCCTGACTGAGCGTCATGGTCAGTGTGCGTTCCTTGCGTTCCTTGCGTCCCGCCCGGCCCTGGCGGCAAAAGGCTTCCGCGTTATCGAGCGCGACCACGACCGCGCGGGGCGCCTGAGGCCCTGCCTCGGGGCCCAACTGCAGACCACGTCCTGCAAAGCTCACCTCCGCCTGCCCCTCGAGCACCCAGGCCACCTTGAGCCCAGGGTGCAGCAGGGCCTCGCTGTGCAAGTCGTAGCGATCCATGACGTCGGCCAGACGTAGAAACATGCCGGGCTGGATCTGGCAGAGCTCCATACGCCCCTCCAGAAGAGGCGCCCGACTATCCCAGCGCGGCGCACTCACGCTGTAGCGTGAGGAGAGGCGGGGAGACAGGGCGTGGAGTCGCTGAGCGTCGATCATAGGGTCCGAAACTTGCCGTCTTTGCAAAGTCACTGTGCGCAGATTGAAAAGGCGGATTCGTTGTTCAGTAGAGATAATGCGTAGCGCTAAGTATAAATGCAATGCATTCTCATTAACACTGAATTAGTGACAACGGATCGGGAACGGAACATGAACGCAGGTACACGACTGACACGTCGGGCCATAGCTGCCTTGGGAGGCGTGCTGGGCATGACCGCCACGATGCTGGCGCCTTTCGCCCTGGCCCAGGAAGCACTCACTCAGGGATCTCTCAACGAGGACGATGGCTCACGCCTCGATACGCTGACCGTCGAGGGCAACCGGCTCTATGACATGTTGCCCTCGGAGATTTCAGGAGGCTACGGCGTGGACGCCGCCACGGTGGGAACCAAAACTCCTGCCTCGCTGCGTGACATTCCGCAATCGGTGACCGTGCTGACCCGTGACTACCTGAGCGACCGACAGTTCACCACCCTGGACCAGGCGGCCAAGTACACGCCGGGGTTACGAACGCTGACCAACGACGATGGGCGGTCTTCGATCTTTTCTCGTGGCTACGAGTACAACGAATACAACATCGATGGTTTGCCGGCGCCGATGTCGAGCATCTGGGGCACGCTGCCCGCCATGGCGGCACTGGACCGGGTCGAGATCATGCGCGGCCCGTCGGGGCTATTCAACAGCACCAGCGAACTGGGCGGCATCATCAATATGGTGCGCAAGCGACCCACGGACACGTTCAGCGGCACCTTGACCGGACGTTACGGCAGATGGGACCAGCACTACCTTGAAGCGGATATCGGTGGGCCGCTGGATGCCGAGGGCCGGCTGCGGGGTCGTCTCGATGCGGCCGTGGCCGATCGCGACAGCTTCGTCGACGTCAAGGGGAACCGTAACGAGAGCCTCTATGGCGCGCTGGATTTCGATCTCAGCAATGCAACCACGCTGGGCGTCGGCTGGTGGCACCAGCGCAAGGATATCGTCCCCGGCAACGGGCTCGCGGCGTGGGCGAATGGGGATTTGCTCGATGTACCACGCTCGACCTTTCTCGGCGCCGACTGGAACACGTTCGAGGGCGAGATGGACGACGCTTTCGTCGAGCTGACGCATCGCTTCGCCAACGGCGCTCATGGGCGCGTGGCCGCGCGTGGTTCCTGGCGTAACGCCGACCTCGCCTATGCCTATACCGCCAGCGGGGTGGATAGCGACGGCAATGCGAAAATGGCAGCCATCGGCCGAACCTTCAGCCAGGACGTGGTGTCGCTGGATGCCAGCTACAGCCAGCCGTTCGCCGCCTTCGGCACCGTCAGTGAGTTTGTACTGGGCAGCGATTTCAAGCGCTACGAGACCGACTATCGTGCCTGGGCGACTCGCGGGCTCGGTACGACGAAGGTCTTTTCCCACGATCCCGGCGCGTTCGATCGCCCCGATCTGGGCTACACCACGGCCACTAGCCAGACCGAGAAAGAGGCCGGCCTGTATGCCAAGCTGACCATGCGCCCGGTGGCGTCACTGGCGCTGATCGGTGGGGCCCGTGTCAGTTGGTACGATGTCGATAACGAAACCACCGACCTGCCCACCGGTGCATCGACGCATGACACTCAGTCCCTCAACGCTGAAGTGACCCCCTATGCGGGGGTGGTATGGGACCTCGACGAGGCCCATTCGCTCTATGCCAGTTATTCCGAAGTCTTCAAGCCGCAATCCGACCTGGGCAGCGATGATCAGCTGCTCGATCCTAGGCAGGGCCAGCAGTACGAAGCCGGCATCAAGGGGAGCTACCATGGCGGATCGCTCAATACCCGCTTCAGTCTCTTCCAGCTGACTGACGAGAACCGGGCCACCACCCCCTTCAATGCCAACGGCACGCCTATTTCTGGCTACATGGCCGCCCTAGGCGAGACGCGTATTCGCGGCGTGGAGCTTGAACTCAGTGGGGAGGTGCTGCCGGGCTGGGAATGGCTGGCCGGTTACAGCTATCTCGATACCGAAACGTTAGCCGGCGACGAGGAGGCGGTGTTTGCCATCATGCCGCGCCACCACGTGACGCTATGGAACACCTATGAGGCGTCGGGCATGCTCAGCGGCTGGCGCGTAGGTGCCGGAATCAATGCCATGAGCGACTTCCACTATGAAAGTCGAGGGGCACGCATCGATGCACCGGGCTATGGCGTGGTCGATGCCCTGATCGGGTACGACTTCAGCCAAGCGTTGAGCGCCACGCTCAACGTCAATAACGTGCTCGACAAGACGTATTACTCACGGGTGGGGAGTCCTGCCACCTTCAATTTCTATGGCGAGCCGCGCAGCGTGGTGGCGGAGCTCCGTTACACCTTCTGATACGAGGATGACCGATGCCCCACCGCCGATGGATCGCCGCGCTCTGCCTCCTATCGGGTGCGTTGTGCAGTGACGCGCTACTGGCAACGAATGCCGACGAATCCGACCTGAGGCTAGCGAGTCCGCAGACGGGGCGCGAGTACCTGATCCAAGTCTCGCTGCCAAAGGCAGCGCCTCCCGCCAACGGGTATCCGGTACTTTATGTGCTGGATGGCAACATCCGCTTTCCGCTATTGGCGGCAGCGCGCCAGACTCTGGTAAGACAGGGTATGGCGCGTGAAGGCGTACCTTGGGTCATCGTGGGTATCGGCTATCCGGGCGTCGACGATCTGGATATCGATGCCCGGGCCGAGGACCTGACACCACCGGCCCCGGCGCTGAGCGAGACGGGGGATCCCGGTGGGCGGCCCCAGGGCGGTGGCGAGCGCTTTCTGACCTTCATCGAGGAGACGCTCAAGCCCGCCATGGCCGAGCGGTACCCTCTCGACCGGCAGCGCCAGGCGCTGCTTGGCCATTCCTATGGCGGCTTGTTCGTACTCGACACCCTGTTGCGTCACCCTGAGGCCTTTTCGGACTACCTGGCCATCAGCCCCTCGATCTGGTGGAACCAACGTTACCTGTTCGAGGTGTTGGATAACGTATCGGCTTTCCCGACGGAAGAGGGGCCACCCGTGAAGCGCGTGGTGATTGCAGTGGGCGGGCTTGAGCAGTCGGCACGCCCTGGCGAGGAGGGCAGCGAACGGGCCAGACGGCGTGAGGCGAATGCGATGATCGACAATGCGCGCGCAATGGCCGATGCGTTGCCCCACGCCTTGCCTTGGGTCGATACCCACTTCGTCCTGTTCGAAGGGGAAGACCACGGCAGCGTGATGTGGCCGGCCAGTCGTTTCGTGCTCGAGCGGCTGGGAATCGTCGAGTGTCGAGCCGACTGCCAGGCTCAGGCGCGCTGAGCCTGGTCGCCGTGGGCCGCATCGGCCACGCGTTCGACAGGGAACACGCAGCGGAACAGCGCCCCTTCGCCGGGGTGGGATTCCACTTCAAGCCGGGCATCGTGGCGCAGCAGCACGTGCTTGACGATGGCCAGCCCCAGCCCGGTGCCGCCGGTGGCGGCGCTGCGGCCCTTGTCGACCCGATAGAAGCGTTCGGTAAGCCGCGGGATGTGGACGGGGTCGATACCTTGGCCGTCGTCCTCGATTTCCAGGCAAGCGGTGTTGCCCCAGGGGCGCCAGCGCAGCACGATACGGCTCTCGTCTCCGGCATAGCGCACCGCATTGAAGACCAGGTTGGAGATGGCGCTGCGCAGCTCCTGCTCGCTCCCCAGTAACTGGCGGTCTTCCTCGATTTCGATGGCAAACTCGTGGCGACCGCCCGAGAGCGATTCGGCATCGCGACGTATCGTCTCGAGCATCGAGCCCACGGCCACCGGGGTGTTCTCTTCCAGGCGTTGATCGATTTCGAGTCGCGACAATAGCAGCAGGTCGTTGACCAGGTTCTGCATGCGCGTGGTCTGTTCCTGCATCTGGCCGAGCCCCCGCGCCAGGCGAGGCGGCATCTGGTCGGCATGGTCGAGGTAGGTCTCGAGATAGCCGGCCAGCACGGTCAACGGCGTGCGCAGCTCGTGCGAGACGTTGGCGACGAAATCCCGGCGCATCTGCTCCAGGCGATGCAGCCGCGTGATGTCGCGGGCCATCAACAACCGCTCGTCATCGCCGTACAAGGTAATCTGGAACTGCAGGACCCGGCGTTCGTCGATCGGCGCAGGCAGGGTCAAGGGCTCGCGATAGTCACGGGCCTCGAAATAATCGATGAAGCGCGGGTCGCGCAGCAGGTTGGTGATGTGCTGGCCACGGTCGTGAGCGGCCTTGAGGCCCAGCATGCCTTCGGCCGCGCTGTTCCACCACTCCAGGTCGCCGCGCCGGTCGAGCATCACCACGCTGTCGCTCATGGCCTCGGAAGATTCCTGGATTCGCTTGAGCGTGGCGCGGAGTCGTTCCTGGGTGAGGCGCTGCGCCTTCTGATACTTGTAAAGGCGATCGAACAGTTCGCCCCACAGCCCGCTGGCTGCGGGCGGTTCAGCCTGGGAGCGGTGTGTCAGCCACTGATGCAGGGCGCGAAGCTGACGAAGATGATAGGCCAAGCTGACGGCCAGCCCCGCCGAGAGCCCCAGGCCCGGAGCGCTGGCCAGCCAGCCGATCACCAGGCCGGCCAGGGCCAGCCCGGCGAGTCGCCACAGCTCACGGCTCCAGAGGCGCACGTCAGGCCTTGGCGGAGAACCGGTACCCGGTCCCGCGAACCGTCTGGATCAGGTGCTGGTGGGTATCGCCCAGCGCCTTGCGCAGGCGGCGGATGTGCACGTCCACGGTACGCTCCTCGACATAGACATTGCCGCCCCATACCTGATCGAGCAGTTGGCTGCGGGTATAGGCACGTTCCTGATGGGTCATGAAGAATTGCAGCAGGCGATATTCGGTGGGGCCGATCTCCACCGACGTGCCATGGGCGCTGACCCGGTGGCTGGCGGGATCGAGCAACAGGCCGGCGACCTCGACCGGTTCCTCGACGCCCTTGGGCGTGGTACGACGCAACACGGCCTTGAGACGGGCCACCAGCTCACGCGGCGAGAACGGCTTGGTGATGTAGTCGTCGGCCCCGGCCTCGAGCCCCTGGATCTTATTGTCTTCCTCGCTCTTGGCTGTGAGCAGGATGATTGGCAGCTCGGCGGTGGCTTCCTCACGCTTGAGCCGTCGAGCCAGCTCGATACCGCTGGTGCCGGGCATCATCCAGTCGAGCAGCAGCAGATCGGGCTGATGGTCGACGATCAAGGCATGGGCGGCCTGGGCATTGTCGGCTTCCAATACGCGATAATCGGCCATTTCCAATGCCACGGCGATCATCTCCCGGATGGAAGGTTCATCATCGACGATCAACACGGTCTTGGACATGCGAGCCTCATGCGAACAATGACGGAATCATGTCAATTGGATCAGTCAATTGTGACAATGGCATGACAAGGGTCCGGTCGGTGTGTCGAGTATCGCTCAACCGCCCGTATGGGGCCACAGGGAGAGCGCCAGCCCGGCAAACAGAGTAAGACCCGCCCAGTGGTTGTTGAGGAAGGCCCGAAAGCAGCGTTCACGAGAGCGGTCATGAATCAGCCATTGCTGGTAGACGAAGATGACGGCCATGCCGGCAAGCCCCACCCAGAAAAAGCCGCTCAGCGACAGCAGCAGCCCGACCCAGCCGAGCAGAGCCAGCGTGGCAAACTGAAGCAGGGCGATCATGAAGGTGTCGGCACGCCCGAACAGCACGGCAGTGGACTTGATGCCGATCTTCAGGTCGTCGTCGCGATCGACCATGGCGTACTGGGTATCGTAGGCCACCGTCCACAGCACATTGGCTGCAAACAGCAGCCAGGCCTCCAGTGGCACTTCCTGGCGTACCGCCCCGAAGGCCATGGGAATGGCCCAGGAGAACGCCGCGCCCAGAAAAACCTGCGGCCAGTGGGTGTAGCGCTTCATGAAGGGATAGATGAAGGCCAGGATCACCCCGCCCACCGAGAGCATCACGGTAAAGGCATTGGTGAACAGCACCAGCACGAACGCGGCCGCGACGAGGATCACGAACAGTCCCTTGGCCTCGCGTTCGCTGATGCGACCGGTCGCCAGGGGGCGTGACTGGGTGCGCTTGACGTGGCCGTCGAAGTGACGATCGGCGTAATCGTTGACCACACAGCCCGCGGCGCGCATCAGGTAGACGCCGGCCACGAAGATCAGCAGTACGTCGCGTTGCGGTACCCCCTCGGCGGCGATCCACAAAGCCCACAGGGTGGGCCACATCAGCAGCCAGGTCCCGATGGGGCGATCGAGGCGCATTAGGTGCAAGAAATCGGGTAACCGGCCCAGGCCCCGTGAATGTACTGTGTGCTCCATCCCAGCCTCCAACGATCGATGCCCCATCCTAGCGCGAGATCCTAACGCGAGGGCAGTCCCAAATCATCCGCCATTCGCGACAGGAAGCTCTCCTGGACCAGGATCCGCACCCGAGCAAGACGAAACACGGAGCGACGCGTCCACAGCGGCTCGGCGACGGGCATGGGTGATGCACCGCAGGCCACGTCGATGGCGCTGCGCTCTAGCCCCGGCTGGGAGAATAACCAACTCCCCAGCGAACGCTCGCCCAACTGCCCCAGGCGCTGTCCTCGTAACCCCTCAAGTGGCGCAACCGAGCGCGCCATGACCCAGGGGCGATCGTCGACGCACAACGCTACTTCGCGGCGCCAGACATGACGGGATGGGGGGATCGCGAGTGCCCGGGCTTCATCCAGGCGCGGCCGTCCCACATCCTGGGCGATAAGCCGGACGCTGAAGGGCCTGTCGCGGGCAGCCTCGACCAGGCGCGCCGTGAGAGAATCGTCACTGGCGATCCACGCCCACCAGGCGGCGCTCATGAAGGGGCGACTGGCCGCTATGGGCTGCCAGCAGGGCCAACGGCAGGACGCGGGCCTAGGGTCGTCACGCACGCTCGTCTCCGGTCGGGATGAGGGCGCGTAGTGTACCATGGGGGGTTTGAGAGACCCCTCGCCAGGAAATCCGATGAGCAAACCCTTGACCATAGTCGGCACCGGCATGGCCGGTCTGGGACTGGCCCGCCAACTGCGGGCGATGGATGCCGAACGGCCGATTACCCTGATCACGGCGGATAGCGGTGACGACTACGCCAAGCCCTTGCTGTCGACCGGTTTTGCCAAGCGCCTGCCACCCGAGCGGCTCGCCCAGCGCTCTGCGCTGGAGGTGGCCGATCAATTGGGTATCGTGATGCGCACCCAGACGCCCGTCACTGGACTGGACCCCAAGGCGCATACGCTCGGGCTGGGCGAAGAGACGCTTCCCTATAGCCAGCTGGTACTGGCAACTGGCGCTGCGCCACGTCATCCGTTGACGATTCCCGACGAGTTGATGCCCCGGGTGCATACCATCAACGACCTCGATGACTATCGGCGCTTTCATTCCGCCCTTGAGCGGGCCGGGAACCGTGCACGAGTCGCCATCGTGGGGGCCGGCCTGGTGGGCTGCGAGTTTGCCAACGACCTCTCGGCGGGCGGGCATCGCGTGACGCTGATCGCCCCTGAGGCCACGCCGCTGGCGCGCCTGCTCCCCGAGCCGCTGGGCAGGGCACTGGGTGAGGCACTCGAGGAAGGCGGCATTGAACTGCTATCGGGACGCTCCGTCGAGCGCCTCGAGACGTCGGGTGCCGATGTGGGGTTGGCACTCTCCGGCGGTTACACGGTGGAAGCCGATCTGGTGCTGGTGGCCACTGGGCTGGTGCCACGGACTCGCCTCGCCCAGGAGGCAGGCATCGAGACCAGCGCCGCAGGCATCCATACCGACCGTTACCTGGCCACGTCGGCGCCGGATATATACGCCCTGGGCGACGTGGCGTGCGTGGCCGGCGTCAACGCCATGTACGTGCAACCGTTGCAGGCCAGTGCCAAAGCCTTGGCCGCCACGCTGTCAGGCACGCCCACCGCCGTGCACTACGGGCCCTGGCCGGTCGTGGTCAAGACGCCCCTGTGTCCGGTCGTTGCCTACCCCCCGCTAGCCTCTCCCGAACGATGGCGCATCGAAGGGGAGGGCCGGGACTTGACGGCGCTGGCCGAATCCGAGGACGGCAGCTTGCTTGGCTTTGCGTTGACAGGCGCCTGTGTCAGGCGGAAAGTCGAACTGGCGCGGGCGGCCCCGGCGTTGCTAGTCTAGGGGCGTTGGTGCCCGGCACGCTGCGGCTCGTGGGCTAAATATCCTGGCGCAGGTGCCGATAGTTCAAGGGAAACCGCCTTCAGCCGAAGGCGTCGTGTCGTGACAACAAGAACGGCGGCGAACACCGCTAGTGACCTATAAACCAGGAGGGCTGTATGCGTAAACCAGAACTCGCCTCGGCGATTGCCGAGCGTGCCGATCTTTCCAAGGACAAGGCTAGCCAGGTGCTCAACGTCATTCTCGACGAGATTACCGGTAGCGTGTCCAAGGGCCAGGACGTCTCTTTGATCGGCTTCGGCTCGTTCACCGTGCGCGAGCGTGCCGCTCGTACCGGCAAGAACCCACAGACCGGTCAGCCCCTGACCATTCCGGCCAGCAAGACCGTGGCCTTCAAGCCGGGTAAGGCACTCAAGGACGCCGTGGCCAAGTAAGCCACTGCTGCCTCGCCTGGGGATGATCAGGCCGCGCCGGCTGCGGTTTCGGCAGCCGGCAGTTTCTTTTCTATCGGACGTGTTCATGAAACTTCGCATGATGCTCTGGCTACTTGGCCTGTTACTGAGGCGTGCGCAGCGTCGCAAACCGGCCTTTCGCGACAGGCTTGCCGACATGCGCGGACTCGACTGGGGTATCGCGACCGAAGACCTGTCTATTGCCCGGCATTATCGTATGTCGCCCCAGGGCATCGAGACCGGCCCCGGGCTGCCCATCGATCTCGATCTCGAACTGCGCTTTGCCGATACCGACACGGCGGTAAGGATTCTCCGCAAGCCGACCCAGCGTGCCTTCCTCGACGGCATGATGGCCGGCAATGTTCGTCTCGTGGGCGACTCGGCCGATTTGCAGCGACTGCAATCGCTGTTGCGGCGCCTCTAGGCACCCTTGGCTACCCAGTAACAGAGACGGCCCTCGGCGAAACGCCCCAGTCGCGCTACCCTAGGGTTTTGCCCGCAGGAGCGCCCATGGCCCGCTTGCTCATGCTTACGAGCTCCATCACCGTTATCACTTTCGTGCTTGCCGGGTTCAAGGCGGCGCCTCCCGCCCCGCGACTATCCTCCAGGTTCGCTGCGCTGGTCGCGGAGTTTTCGAGATGAGCGATTCGGTCTGGCAGTTGCCGTTGTTGGCGTTTCGCGATGCCATCGAATCGCGCTCGACACCGGGCTGCGGCGCGGCGGCGGCGGTCAGTGCCGACTTCGGCCTGGCCCTGGCGCTCAAGGGGCTGCGCCTGGGGGATGCCCGCCATCCCGACGACGAGCGCGGTGAGTTGATCGTCAGCGGTGATACCTTGCGCGATAGCCTGGCCCAGAGTGCCGACGACGATGTGGCCGCCTTCGAGGCGTATCTCGAGGCGACAAGGCTGCCCCACGACACGCCCGAGCAGTCCCGCCAGCGAGACCTCGCCCGTCAGGAGGCGATCGTGCAGGCCTGCCGGGTCCCACTGCGAATCGCCCGCGCTTGCTGCGAAGGCTTGGCGCTATGCCAACAAGCCGAGCCGTGGACACCCGCTTCGCTCAAGAGCGATACCCGGGCCGGCGCCCGGTTGCTGCATGCCGGGCTGAGCGCGGTACTGGTGGGCCTGGATGCCAATCTGGAGCGCGTTACCGATGACGCGTTGCGGCACTCCCTGGCCGATGCACGGCATACCCTTCAGCGGGAGGCCGATGACTGGCTCGACAGGTTGGCTTGAGATGTGACCGACATGCCGAATTCGCTTTCGATTCCCCTGCGGCGTCTCTGGACGCTCGACAAGTTCGCCTACAGCCTACGTGTATTGCTGGCCTTCAGCGGTGCGCTGGCGCTGAGTTGGCTGTGCCAGGACATCGCACTGGTCATCCCGCTATTCCTGGGCATCATCGCCTGTGCCCTGTCCGAGACCGATGACAGCTGGCAGGGCCGGCTCCAGGCCTTGCTGGTCACGCTGGTCTGTTTCGCCACGGCCTCGCTCTCCGTACAGTGGCTGTATCCCTGGCCCTGGCTGTTTGCCCTGGGCTTGGCAGCGTCGACCTTCGTGCTGATCATGCTGGGGGCGCTGGGGCAACGCTATGCCACCATCGCCTCGGGAACGTTGATCCTGGCCATCTACTCCATGATTGCGCTCGAGCATCGCGGCGGGGCGTCTGAAACAGGCCTGTGGCGGCAGCCGCTACTGCTGTTGTCGGGGGCGGCCGGGTATGGCCTGATCTCGGTGGTGTGGAGCGCACTGTTCTCGCGCCAGCCGGTCAAGCAGAGCCTGGCCCAGGTCTACCGCCAGCTCGGTGAATACCTGATCGTCAAATCGAACCTGTTCGAACCGCTTCGCGGCCTGGACGTCGAGGCCCGCCGCCTGGCCGTGGCGCGTCAGAATGGCCGCGTCGTCGAGGCCTTGAACCAGGCCAAGGAAATGATCTTCCGCCGTCTCGAGGGGCAGCGGGGCGATCCCAAGCTCAATCGATACCTGCGGCTCTACTTCATCGCCCAGGATATCCACGAGCGCGCCAGTTCCTCGCACTATCCGTATGCCCAGCTGACCGAGGCGTTCTTTCACCACGATGTGCTGTTTCGCTGCCAGCGGCTGCTCGACCAGCAGGGTCAGGCGTGCAAGCGACTCGGCAAGGCGTTGCTGCTCAATCGGCCTTTCGATCACGCCCAGAGCGAACAGGCGCTCGAGGATCTGCGCGCCTCGATCAGCTACCTTCGGGCGCTACACAACCCGGCCTGGCGCGAACTGCTCTACCCGTTACAGGCCTTGGCCGATAACCTGGCGACGCTTGAGGAGCAACTTTCTGCCGCGTACAACCCCGACGCGGGGGTCGAGGGCGACAGCAGCCTGTTCGATCGCTCTCCACGCAACCTGCGCGATGGTTGGGAGCGCATCCGGCTTCACCTGACGCTCGCCTCGCCGATCTTTCGCCATGCCATACGGCTGCCGTTGGCCCTGCTGGCGGGGTACGGCGTCCTGCACCTGGTGCATCCGAGCCAGGGCTTCTGGATTCTGCTGACCACAGCAGTGTTCGTCTGTCGTCCCAACTTTGCCTCCACACGGCGTTTCCTGCATCAGCGCATCGTTGGCACCATCATCGGCCTGGTGGTGGGTTGGGCGTCGATCAGCCTGTTTCCTCACCCCTTGCTGCAGACCCTGATCGCGGTGGTCGCCGGGGTGGCCTTCTTCGCCACGCGAGAGAAGCATTACGTGGTAGCCACTGCGGCGATCACTCTGTTGGTGCTGTGCAGCTTCAACCAGGTCGGCGATGGCTTCGATCTGATCTGGCCGCGACTGTTCGATACGCTGGTCGGTGCGCTGATCGCAGGTCTGGCCGTGGTACTGATCCTGCCCGACTGGCAGGGGCGCCAGCTTCATCGAGAAGCCGCCAGTGCCCTGCTCGGCAGTTGTCGTTACCTGCAGGAAATCATTCACCAGTACGACGCTGGAAAGACCGACGACCTGGCCTATCGCCTGGCAAGGCGCAACGCGCACAATGCCGATGCGGCCCTGTCGAGCATGCTCGGCAACATGCTTCAGGAGCCGGGACACATGCGCAAGCACGACGCCGACGATGGCTTTCGCTTCCTGGTGCTGTCGCACACGCTGCTGGGGTATATCTCGGCGCTTGGCGCGCATCGACATCGTGTCGAGGAAGCCGAATTCGATGCCGGCCTGATGCCGGTGGCGCATCGGCTTGCCACGCTGCTCGAAGCCTTGGCCACCCGGCTACGTGAGCGTCGGCCGATCGGTGACCTCAAGGCCGAGCAGGAAACGTTGATGGCCATGCTCGACCAGGACGCGCCGCCCGACGATGCCCCTTACCGGCCCATGCAGACCCAGCTACGCCTGATCTGTCGGATGCTGGGGGCGCTAGGCGAGGCGGCGGAGCGCCTCACGCTGCGCAGGGAGACGCGCCGCGAGACGACTCCCGCACCCGCCCCGACGGCCTAGACCTGACCGTAGCGCCCGGCTTCTTCGCCCAGCCAGCGGCGTATCAGGGGCTCGCTGGCTTCGGGGGCCTCGTCGAGCAGCGCCACGGCCAGGGCCGATATCCGCTCGAGCAGGTCGCGGTCGCGCTCCAGGTCGGCAATCTTCAACTGGGCAAGTCCCGTCTGGCGGGTGCCCAGCACCTCGCCCGGGCCACGTAACTCCAGGTCCTTCTCCGCGATGCGGAAGCCGTCGCCGGTTTCGCGCATGACCGCCAGACGCTCCCGGGAGTGTGCAGAGAGCGGGGGATGATAGAGCAGCACGCAATAGCTTTCGGTCGAGCCGCGTCCCACGCGGCCACGCAACTGATGAAGCTGCGAAAGCCCCAGACGTTCGGGGTTCTCGATGATCATCAGGCTGGCGTTGGGCACATCGACGCCTACCTCGATGACGGTCGTGGCGACCAGCAGGTCGAGTTCGCCAGCCTTGAATGCCGCCATCACGTCCGCCTTGTCGGCGGCCTTCATCCGACCATGCACCAGGCCGATGGCCAGTTCCGGCAAGGCGTCGGTCAGCTCCTCGCGGGTGGCTTCGGCAGCCTGGCACTGCAGCGCATCGGACTCCTCGATCAGGGTGCACACCCAGTAGGCCTGGCGCCCCTGGGCACAGGCCTGGCGAATGCGTGTCACGACCTCGGGACGACGCTCGTCGGGCACCGCGACGGTCTGTACCGGGGTGCGACCCGGGGGTAGTTCGTCGATGACAGAGACGTCCAGGTCGGCGTAGGCGCTCATCGCCAGGGTGCGTGGAATCGGCGTTGCCGTCATTACCAGCTGATGAGGGGTCAGCCCGCCGGCCTCGCCCTTCTCGCGCAGCGCCAGGCGCTGGTGAACGCCGAAGCGGTGTTGTTCGTCGACGATTGCCAATCCCAGACGCTGGAAATGCACATCGCCCTGAAACAGCGCATGGGTTCCTACCACCATCTGCGCGCGGCCGTCCTGTATCGCCGCCTTGGCATCCAGGCGTGCCTTGCCCTTGAGCTTGCCGGCCAGCCACGCCACCTCGATGCCCAGCGGGGTCAGCCAGTCGCGAAAGGTCCGGTAGTGCTGCTCGGCGAGAATCTCGGTGGGGGCCATCATGGCGGCCTGGCAGCCCCCGGCGATCGCCTGCAGGGCGGCCATCGCCGCGACCACGGTCTTGCCCGAGCCGACATCTCCTTGTACCAGGCGCAGCATCGGCCTGGGACACTCCAGGTCATGGCCGATCTCGTCGAGGACGCGCTGCTGTGCCCCGGTCAGGGGGAAAGGCAACTGGGTCAGAAAACGTGCCTGTAGGCTGCGCCCGGAGGGCAGGGACGGTGCGCCGTCGGCCTGGATACGCAGGCGCACCTGGCGAAGGCTCAATTGATGGGCCAGCAGCTCTTCCATGGCCAGACGCCGCTGGGCGGGGTGGCGGCCCTCGGCGAGCCGCTCGATGTCCGCTTCGGGGGGCGGTTCGTGGAGATAACGTAACGAGGCATGCAGCTCGGGGAGATGAAAGCGTTCCCGCAACCCGGTGGGTAGCCAATCGGGCAGCGATGCAGCATCGCTATCCAGCAGCCGCAGCGCTTGGGCGATCAGGCTGCGCAGACGACTCTGATGGAGCCCCTCGGTGGTCGGGTAAATGGGGGTGAGGTGCTCCTCCACCGGCGTATCGTCGGCCTTGAGCAAACGATACTCCGGATGGTAGATCTCCAATCCGGTGGCACCGGCGCGTGCCTCCCCGAAACAGCGCACCCGGGCCCCGGCCTGGAACTGCTGCTGCTGGGCCGGGGCGAAATGGAAAAAGCGCAGGCTGAGAATGCCCGATCCGTCCTTGAGACGTACCAGCAGGCTGCGCCGCCGCCCCTTGACCACGTCGCTGGCCGCCACCTCGCCCTCGACCACGGCTTCATGGCCGGCACGCAGCGTGGCGATGGGGGTGATGCGCGTGCGATCCTGGTAACGCAGGGGAAGATGGAAAAGCAGATCGGCGACCTGCTCGATGCGCAGCCGGGCCAGCTTGGCGGCAAGCGCCTCGCCCACCCCGCTGAGGGCGCTTACCGTCTGCGTAAGGCTGCTCACGCGGGTTCGGGCTGCTGAAGGTTGCGACACTGTTCGATGGCGTCGGTCAGGGCATCGATGGCCTTGGGTCGCGGGAAGCTCGCCCGCCAGGCGATCGCCACGGTGCGTGAAGGTGCCTCGGGTGTGAAAGGCCGGCTCTCCAGCACGCCGGCTTCGTAATGACCGGTGCCGATGGCCGAGCGCGGCAGGACGGTGACACCCAACTTGGAGGCCACCATATGGCGAATGGTTTCCAGTGATCCGCCTTCGGCAGTCAGGGTATTACTGGGACTGCTGAGCTGGTTGCCGATGGCCGGGCACGCCTCGAGGATTTGATCGCGAAAACAGTGACCTTCGCCAAGCAGCAGCAGACGTTCGTCGAGCAAGTCCTCTTTGTCGATCGTGGTCTTTTGCGTCCACACGTGTTCGGCGGGCATCAGCACTTCGAAAGGCTCTTCGTAGAGCGGCTTGGTCAGCACATCGGTTTCGGTGAAAGGCAGGGCGACGATGATGGCATCGAGCTCGCCACTCTTGAGCTTGCGTCGCAGATGCGCGGTGAAGCCCTCTTCGATATAGAGTGGCATCTGCGGCGCCGTACGCGCCAGCTCAGGCACCAGGTGCGGAAACAGATAGGGACCGATGGTGAAGATGGCGCCAACACGCAATGGGCTGGATAGCTGATCCTTGCCAGCGTTGGCCAGTTCCTTGATCACGCTGCTCTGTTCGAGCACCCGTTGGGCCTGCTCGACAATCTGCTCACCCAACGGGGTGACCTGTACGGTAGACTTGGAGCGCTCGAACAGGGCCACGCCAAGCTCCTCCTCGAGCTTCTTCACCGCCACCGACAGGGTGGGTTGCGACACGAAGCAGCGCTCGGCCGCGCGGCCGAAGTGACGCTCCTGCGCCAAGGTTACGATGTAGCGAAGTTCTGTTAGAGTCATGTTGGTGCCGGACGGCATCCTCTTGAACAGATGGATGGGTATTTCCAATAGGGACTTTTTATCAAGGGGTGAGGAAAAGGTGAATAGTACAACAGTGATTGTTGGATGCGGCGATATCGGCATCACCTTGGGGCGCGAGCTGATCGAGGCTGGCCACCGGGTGGTGGGGGTACGCCGCAACGTCGCCGCGCTCGAGGGCAGCGGGATCGAACCGTTGGCGTTGGATATAAACGACGCCGAGACCTACGACAGCCTGCCCGACGCCGACCATGTGGTCTATATCGTCAGTGCCGACCGCTTCGAGGAAGAGGCCTACCATAACGCCTACCCGGCGGGTCTCGAGAAGGTGCTGGCCACCTACGCCAAGCGTGACACGCCCCCGCGTCGTATCTTTTTCGTCTCGTCTACCAGTGTCTATGCCCAGCAGGACGGCGAAATCGTCGACGAGACCAGTGCGACCGAGCCTCACGGTTTCGCCGGTCAACTCGTCTATGCCGCCGAGCGGTTGTTGCTCAAGCATGAGTTGCCCGGAACCGTGGTGCGCTTTTCGGGTATTTACGGGCCGGGACGCGATCGGCTGATTCGCCAGGTCAATGAAGGGCGGATGGCACCCGCTGCGCCGCCAATGTACACCAACCGCATTCATCGCGACGATTGTGTCGGCGTGCTGGCGCATTTGGTGAAGTTGAGTCAGGACGCGCAGCCGCTGGAGGAGATCTACCTGGCGACCGATTGCGAGTCGGCGCCCCTGCACGACGTCATGAGCTGGCTGGCTGGCAAGCTCAAGGTGGAAGCGACGGATCTCATTCAATCGCCGCTGCGGCGCCGCTCGAGCAAACGCTGCGATAATACGCAGCTATGCAAGTCCGGTTATCGTTTCCGCTACCCCACCTACCGCGAAGGCTATGCCCACGTTCTCAAGGAAGGCGGCTTTCTCGAGAACGTCAAGGCCTGAGCCCGCCAGGCACGAACGGCGGAGCTATAAGGGCCGCTCATAGCGGAAAACGATAGCCGACGGCGAAGACCTCGAAGCCGTCATTGGGGCTTTGAATGCCAGCATTGGAATAGTGGGTGATGCTGGCATTCAACTCGCCGGTGGCCAACGGCATGCCCAGCGCCAGGCGATCCTCGAACTGGAACGCCGTGGAAAGTTCACGATCGTCGACATGCGTATCCAGGAAAATGCTGGCGCCGATGCCGCCTTCGATGAACACGCGCCGCTCCCCGGCAAAGGTGTAGCGCAGCGCCGGAGTGAACAGCCAGGCGGCATTACCCTCGTCACTTTCCGTCTCGCTGCTCAACAGCAGCACTCCTGTCGCCAGCCTCAGGCTGAGCTGCGGATGCCAATCATGCAGGTTGAAATGACGATCGATCTCGAGCTTGAGGGCTGCACTGTCTTCGCTGGTCCTCCCGCCAGCGACATACAGGTCCGCACTCATGGCGGGCCCTGCCAGTAGTAGCCCGAGCAGTGCGGTGGCCAGAACACCCAATGGCTTCCTTGTCATGCGTGTTTCCTCTCAAACGGCTGGCGAATGGGCCAGTGTATCGTAACGGCGTCCCGCCCCGTCGGGGACGGAATGGACCAATGTGACCCGATTATAGCGCCACGTCAGGCCTGGGCCAGGGATCGCCTCACTGTGGGGCGGCCGCGCACGGCGCAGCAGCGTGACATGCGGCACGAAGGGCTGGTCAGGCGGCGTGAAGCCTTCGCCAGCCAAGGCGTGCCACAGACGGGTATGCAGCGTATCGAGCGGCTGGGGTGTCGCCTGACTCCCCAGCCAGGCGACACCCCCGCGTGGGAAATAACCCACCCGGTCCAGCGGCCACTCGCCCGCGGGGCAATCCAGGCCTTGGCATAGTGCGATCAGGTGCTCGGCTTGCGCCTCTGATACGTCTCCGATGAAAGCCAGGGTCAGGTGGAGCGAATCATCGCGCATGCGGCGACCGCCACACTCGGCATGTAGCCGTTGGGCGATAGACGACAAGGCCTGACGCAGCGTAGGGTCGGGCTGTAGGGCAAAGAACACCCGCATGTCGGGGCGCATACTGGTGTGCGTCGACTCAGTCGCCGATGACCATGATGGCTTCCGCTTCGACCTGGCTCCCCTTGGGCAGCGCCTTGACGCCGACCGCGGCGCGCGCAGGGAAGGGCGCCTCGAAGAACTCCTCCATCACCTGATTGACGATGCCGAAATTGTCCAGATCGACCAGATACAGGTTGATCTTGACGATCTCGCCCAGCGATCCACAGGCTTCCTCGCAAACGGCCTGCAGGTTGGTGAATACCTGGCGGGCCTGGGCTTCGAAGTCATCCGAGACCAGGGTCATGGTTGCCGGGTCGAGGGGGATCTGACCCGACAGGTAAACGGTATTGCCGGCCTTGATGGCCTGCGAGTAGGGACCGATGGCGGCGGGGGCTTTTTCGGTATTGATCACGGCCTTGTTGCTCATGCCACTGCTCCTGCGGTTACGAAATAAAAAAAGCGCCCACTCCAACGCATGGATTGCGGTTGGATGGGCGCCCGTTTTCAGTTTCGGATGCGTGTGATCCTGCCGACATGGGGCAGGTTGCGAATCCGCTTGATGATACGTGCAAGGTGGACGCGATCGCGAACCGCGAGCGTCAGGTTGACGATCGAAAGCCGGGCGTCGCGCTCCTCGATGCCGATGCGTTCGATGTTGGCTTCGGCATCGGTGACCAGGCTGGCCAGTTCTGCCACCAGGCCGCGACGTGTCTCCATCTCGATGCGCAGGGCCACCGGGAAATCGTCCTGAATGGTCTGCGACCACTCCAGGGCAAACAGCTTTTCCGGCTCGTTACGTAGCTCGTCGAGGTTCCGGCAATCCGTACGATGCACCACGATACCCTTGCCGACCGACAGGTGGCCGATCACCGGGTCGCCCGGCAGCGGATGGCAGCAACGAGCGAAGTTGATCACCATGCCTTCGGCGCCACTGATCACGATCGGGCCTTCGCTGGTGGCCGGGGCGCGATGCTCGAGATGCCGATGGGCGGGCGAGGCTTCCAGCAGGCGGCGCGCCACGGCATAGGCCAGGCGAGTCCCCAGGCCGATCGACTCGAGCAGGTCGTCCTCGTGCTTGAGGCCCATCTCCTCGATCACCTCCGCAACCTGCTCGGCGGGCAGCTCCTCGAGGCTGGTCTCGAAGTCGGCCAGGGCCTTGTTGAGCAGACGCCGGCCCAACTGGACGGACTCGGTATGCTGCTGGTTCTTGAGGGCGTGACGAATCGCCGAGCGGGCCTTGGCGGTGACCACGAACGACAGCCAGGTGGTATTGGGGCGTGCGCCGGGGGCGGTGATGATTTCCAGTGTCTGGCCGCTTTCCAGGCGCGTCGACAACGGCGCCAGGTGGCGGTCGATGCGACAGGCGATACAGCTGTTGCCGACATCGGTATGCACGCTGTAGGCGAAGTCGATCACCGTGGCCCCCTGGGGCAGCTCCATGATGTCGCCCTTGGGCGTGAATACGTAGATATCGTCGGGGAAAAGGTCGTTCTTGACGTGTTCGATGAACTCCAGCGGATTACCGGCATGGCGCTGCATCTCGAGCAGGCCGCGAACCCACTCACGCGCCCGGGCATGGCTGCCCATGGCGATCGGTCGCGCCGTCTGTCCGGCCTTGTAGAGCCAGTGGGCGGCGATGCCGTTATTGGCCATGGCTTCCATCTCGCGGGTGCGGATCTGCACCTCGATGGGCATGCCACCGGTACCGAACAGCGTCGTGTGCAGGCTCTGGTAGCCGTTGGCCTTGGGAATCGCGATGTAATCCTTGAAGCGTCCCGGCACCGGCTTGTAGAGGTTATGCACGGCGCCCAGGATGCGATAGCAGCTATCCACATCGTCGGTGATGATGCGGAAGCCGAACACATCCATGATCTCGGCGAACGCCTTGCGCTGGTCGCGCATCTTGCGGTAGATCGACAGCAAGTGTTTCTGGCGGCCAATGACCGTACCCGGCAGGCCATCGTCATCGAGGCTTTTCTGCAAGCTGTTCTGGACCTGGCGGATGGTCGAGCGGCGATGGCCGCGGGCCTTGCTTACGGCGCGCTGGATACGCTCGGCACGCATGGGGTGCAGGGCGTGGAACGACAGGTCCTCGAGCTCAACGCGAATCGTGTTGATACCCAGCCGACTGGCTATGCGCGCGTAGATTTCCAGTGTCTCGCGGGCGATGCGACGCTTCTTCTCGGGACGCAGGGCGCCCAGGGTGCGCATGTTGTGCAGGCGGTCGGCGAGCTTGACGATGATCACCCGGATGTCCTTGGACATCGCCATGACCATCTTCTGGAAGTTCTCGGCCTGGGCGACGGCCTTGTCTTCGAAGGTGATCTGGGTCAGCTTGGAGACACCGTCGACCAGTTCCGCCACCGGCTCGCCAAATTGGGCGGCCAGGGCATCCTTAGATACACCGGTATCCTCGATCACGTCGTGCAGCATGGCGGCCATCAGGCTTTGATGGTCCATATGCATGTTGGCGAGGATATTGGCGACCGCCAGCGGGTGGGTCACATAGGGTTCGCCGGAGCGGCGGCGTTGCCCATCGTGGGCCTGCTCGGCGTAGTAGAAGGCGCGCCTGACCTGCTGGATCTCGTCGGGGGGTAGGTAGCCGCCCAGGCGGTCGGCCAGGTCATCGATGGTAAACATGCAGCGCGCCTATACCGGATTGCGGACCGTCACTCCTCTCCCATTTCGGGCTCGCGACGCGGACGCACCGGTGCCGCTTCGATCGGCTCGTCGAGCACGTTCGCATCGATCTTGCCAGCGGCAATCTCGCGCAGCGCCATCACGGTGGGCTTGTCGTTCTCCCAGGGCAGCAGTGCGTCGCGGGAGCCGCGCGAGAGCTGACGGGCACGCTGGGTGGAAATCATCACCAGCTTGAAACGGTTTTCGACGTGATCCAGACAATCTTCGACGGTGACTCGCGCCATGAGCGGTTTCCTGCTGTTGCGGTTGAATGCGTGCGTGCACGCCAAGTGAAGTACTTGGGGGGACTGACCAGTCTACTCGACCCCCTCGTTGCGTGACAAGAGCGCCTCGAGCAAGGGGCCCTGGCGATCGCGCATGCGTTCCAGGCGCGAGCGGTTGGCGCGAACCAGCCCCTCGAGATCGGCTAGCGCCGTGGCGAAGTCATCATTGACGATCACGTGACGATACTCGTCGAAGTGTGACATTTCGCTGATGGCATCGCGCATGCGGCGATCGATCACGGCCTCGTCGTCGGTACCGCGCGACGCCAGACGCTCGCGCAGGCTGGCCCGGGAAGGTGGTAGCACGAAGATCGATTCGGCATCGGGCACCTGCTCGCGCACCTGGCGCGCGCCCTGCCAGTCGATCTCCAGGATCACGTCCTGGCCGGCCGCCAACAGTGCCTGGACGGCCGGGCGCGAGGTGCCATAGTAGTTGTCGAACACCCGGGCGTATTCGAAGAAGTCGCCGCGTTCGATCATGCGCTCGAAGTCCCCGACATCCACGAAGTGGTAATTGACCCCGTCGACTTCACCGGGGCGCTGCTTGCGGGTCGTATGCGACACCGAGACCTGCAGGCCGTCGAGGCGTTCGAGCAGGGCGCGTACCAGGCTGGTCTTGCCCGCGCCGGACGGGGCGGAAACGATGAACAGGGTTCCGTGTGACATAATCGGGCTCCGGATCGCGTATCGTCCTCGCATTGCGAGGGGCTGGGCGGCATCGCCCGCGTGAAAGCCGGGCATTATACCCGCCAGCCCCGGCTGGCGTCATGGAGAGGGAGTCATCGTGTCTCAACCCGAGTCGCCAAGGCAGGCGCTGGCCTTCATCGGCGCCGCCTTCGCCTTCTTGACCACCATGCTCGGCACCACCTTGCCGACACCGCTCTATCCACTCTACCAGGCGGCGTTCGGCTTCTCGCAGCTGACCATTACGGTGATCTTTGCCGCCTATGCCGTGGGGGTCATCGCCGCCCTCCTGTTGTTTGGGCGCTGGTCGGATCAGTTGGGCCGTCGCCCGCTGCTTCTGGCGGGACTGGCGGCCGCGATGCTCAGCAATCTGGTCTTCCTGCAGGCCGACGGCCTGGCGGCGTTGCTGGCCGGGCGCGTGCTCTCGGGCATCTCTGCAGGAATCTTTACCGGCACGGCGACCGTGGCGGTCGTCGAGCTCGCCCCGGCTCGCGCTCGTGGCCTGGCCCCCTTGATGGCCACCGCGGCCAACATGGGCGGGTTGGGGTTAGGGCCGGTCGTCGCCGGGCTCCTGGCGCATTCTATGCCCGCCCCTTTATTGCTGCCTTATGGGCTGCATCTGGCATTGGCGGGCCTGGCCATGCTGGCGATCTGGCTGGCACCGGAGACCGTGACTCGCGCGCATCGCCCTCGACTCCACGTGCAGCGGCTCAGTGTGCCGCCTGCGGTGCGTCCGGTATTCCTGCCGGCCGCGGTGGCCGGGTTCGCCGGTTTTGCGGTGCTGGGTTTCTTCACCGCCACGGCTCCGGCCTTCATGGCCGATGTCCTGGGTCAGTCCGACCTGTTGAGTATCGGGTTGATTGCGGGATCGCCCTTTTTCCTGTCGATTTTCGGTCAGCTGACCCAAGGCCGCCTGCCCGAGGCCCATCGCTTGCCGATTGGTTGCGCCGTACTGCTGGTCGGCGTAGGTCTGGTGGGTGGGGGGATTGGCCTGGCATCGCTGCCGTTGTTCCTGTCCGGCGCTTTGGTCGCCGGGTTCGGTCAAGGCATCGCCCTGCGCGCCGGCCTGGGTAGCGTGGTGGCGGCCAGCCCTGCCGACCAGCGGGGCGAGGTGACCTCGACCTTCTTCGTGGTCGGCTATGTGGCGCTCTCGATTCCGGTGGTGGGTACCGGCCTGATGAGCCGGGTGATTGGACTCAAGGCGACCGGTGAAGGCTTTGCCGCCCTGGTCGCCCTATTGGTAATCGTTGCCCTGCTTCTGTTGCGACGCCAGCGCACGGCCCTAGGCTCAACGGCCTAGCCAGCGGGCTGGAGCGTGGCTTGAGAACGACGCTCCAGCCACAGCCCCAGCGAGAAGACGGCCAGCCCACCCAGCGCCAGGCCGGTACCCACCAGGCCGGTCGACGACCAGGCAAAGCCCCACTGAATGGCCAGGCCAGCCAGCCAGGCACCCAGCGCATTGGCCATGTTGAAAGCCGCGTGATTGAGCGAAGCCGCCATGGTCTGGGCGTCTTCCGCCACGTCCATCAGGCGGGTCTGCAGGGCCGGCCCCAGTGCCATGCTGGTGCCGGTGAGGCAGACGAACAGCAAACCCCAGAGCGGATGGTTGGCGGCGAAATAGAACAGACCCTGAATCACGGCACACCACACCAGGATGGCGGGAATCGAGCGCATCAGGTGGCGGTCGGCAAGTCGGGCACCAACCAGGGTGCCGATGATGGTGCCGACCCCGAAGATGGCCAGCACGAACGGGGCCCAGGTTTCGCTCAAGCCGGCCTGTTCGATCAACGTCGGCATGACATAACTGAAGATGGCGAACATGCCACCGAAGCCGATGCAGGCGACGCCCAGTGTGAACAACACCCGCTGCTTGAGCAGCGCGGTCAATTCACGGGCCGGGCTGGCATGCGGGTCGTGCGGCTGGCGCGGCACATAGAGCCGGATCATCACGGCGGTGAGCAAGGCGATAGCGCCCACGGCGGCAAATGCGACCTGCCACCCCAGTATATTGCCGAGCCATGTGCCCAACGGCGCACCGATCAGGATGGCCACGGTCAGCCCCATCATCACCCGGGCTACCGCGCGAGCGCGTTCGGTGATCGGTACCGCCCCGGCAGCCACCAGCGCCGCCACGCCGAAATAGGCGCCATGGGGCAGCCCGGCTAGGAAGCGCAAGCCGACAAAGGTAGCGAAGCTGGGCGCCAGGGAACTGGCCAGGTTGCCCACGGCAAAGATCAGCATCAAGCCGATCAACAGCATGCGGCGCGGTACACGGGCGGCCAGCGACGAGATCAGCGGCGCGCCGACCACCACGCCGAGGGCGTAGCTGCTAATGGCGTAGCCCACCTGGGGCACGCTGACGGCAAGGTCCTCCGCGATGGGGTTCATCAACCCCATGATCACGAATTCGGAGGTACCGATACCGAAGCCACCCAGCGCGAGCGACAGCTCGGCCAGGCGGGGGTGGCGGGCGATGGGCCCCGTCGGGGAATGTTCGGCGTCCTGCATGTCGCTCTCCTGTGCGGCCTCAGAGGGGGGTGGCCGGCTAGTTAGAGTGCGAATGATCGCAGGCTAAGACGAAAGTATAAAGACAGTGAAGGCGATGAATTGCCCCTAGGGAGCAACAGAGGCCGAGCGGATGAACCGCAACCCAAGGAGGCAATCAGCCAAACGCCTCATCTAATGCCAGATACGCCCCGCTTTGCTCCCTGATTTCCTGCCCCAGCGTATCGACCTCCTTAGACACGTCCTGAAAGTGTTTTCGCTCGGCCATGCTATCCAGCCACGCGCTCACCTTCGGATAACACTCGAAGCGATAGCCGGCCGCCTTGATCTGGTAGAGCTCGCAGGCGATGGCGAGGTCGGCAATCGTGGGGTGGTCCTCGCCCAGCAGTGTTGGCGTGCGTGTGTCGTTGTGCTGGCTGCTGAAGTGCGCCTCGAGCGTGGCAAGCCCTTGGCCAAGCCCCGCCTGCAAAGGAGTGAGCAAGTCGTCCTGTATCTCCCGCTTGAGCATCGGCAGGGTCTGATGCAGATTCATGATGTGATGAAACATGTCGAAGCGGCGCACGTTGCCGTGGTACCAGGCCAGCCACTGATCGATCTTCGATGCGCGAGCTGCGTCCTGATCGCCAGGATACCAGCGCCGTGCGGTCGCCTGATCGGTGGCCGTGCGACAGAGATACATCATGATGGCCTGGCTTTCGCCCAGCGCGAGTCGCTCGCTTTCGCCGTTGTCGGCCATGAGTGCCGGCACGGTCTGAAGCGCGTTGACCTCTGCATACCATGGCGTGCGGGTCTCGCCCCCGGCGAAATCGATCTCGGTAAAGTCATAAGCGATCGACAGCTCGCGAAGCGTGATTTCAGCGGCCCGTGAGGGCTGGGAGAGACGGTGGGCGTAAAGCGTGATGGTCATGGGACCTCATGAGCTCGCGGTGAGTCTTTGAAACATTAGACTCAAGCGTAGCGCATGATGGAGCCTGCAACGGGATGCCAGTTTGGCATCCCGGAGTCTTCATTCGATATTCTGGATCTGCTCGCGCATCTGTTCGATCAGCACTTTCAGCTCCACCGCGGCGCGGGTGCTTTCGGCGACGACGGACTTCGAGGAGAGAGTGTTGGCCTCGCGGTTGAGTTCCTGCATCAGGAAATCGAGGCGACGTCCTACCGGGCCCTTCTGCTTGAGCTGACGTTCCACTTCGCCGACGTGGGTCTCGAGTCGGTCGAGTTCCTCGTCGACATCGGCCTTCTGCGCCATCAGGGTGAGTTCGGCTTCCAGGCGTTGCGGGTCGAGTTCGGCGCGCACAGCTTCAAGGCGTTCAACAAGTTGGCTACGCTGACGCTCGAGAATGCCGGGCAGAAGGCTGCGCACGGTAGCTACCTGTTCACGCACACCGGCCAGGCGTTGGCGGATAAGCGCGGCGAGTTGCTCGCCTTCGCGGGCGCGGCCGGCGATCAGGTCGCTCAATGCAGCCTCGAAGAGCGCCAGGGCGGCTTCCTTCACCGGTTCGAGATCCAGGCCCCTTGTATCCAGGATCCCGGGATGTTCGAGCAGCGCCAGGGCATCGGGCATGGCGGCATCGGGGAGTTCGGCACGGACTTCGTGCAGGGCGCGCGCCAGCTCGCCCAGGCGCTCGCGATTGATGGCCAGGGTCTCGCCGGAGGCGGCGGGCTCGAAACGCAGCGTGCATTCCACCTTGCCGCGTGCCAGGGCACCGCGCAGGGCGTCCCTATAGACTGGCTCCAGGTCGCGCAGGGTTTCGGGCAGGCGGAAGTGGAGGTCGAGATAGCGCTGATTCACCGAGCGCAGTTCCAGTTGCAGGCTGCCCCAGTCAGCCTCTTGGCTATGACGGGCGAAGGCGGTCATGCTGTGAACCATGCGTGCTCCTGATCGTGGCCATTCGTCGCTCTCGACACGGAGTGTACCCGATCAGTGCGGGTTAAACGTGTAGAATGGTGGTCATTGTGCAGGGTGCCGTCGTGACGGGCGGTCACCATCACCATCAAGCCAGACAGAGAGAGTTTCCGTAGCTTATGCGCCCGAGTGGACGACAGCCCGACCAACCCCGCCAGATCACCCTGACCCGCGAGTACACCCGCCACGCCGAAGGCTCGGTACTGGTCGAATTCGGTGATACTCGCGTGCTGTGTAATGCCAGTGTCGAGGCCGGCGTGCCGCGCTGGCTGCGTGGCAAGAACCAGGGCTGGGTCACCGCCGAATACGGCATGCTGCCCCGCGCCACGCACACCCGCGGCGGCCGTGAGGCGACCCGTGGCAAGCAGGGGGGGCGTACCCTGGAAATCCAGCGACTGATCGGCCGTTCATTGCGCGCGGCGGTCAATCTCAAGCGCCTGGGCGAATTCACCATCACCGTGGACTGCGATGTGATACAGGCCGACGGTGGCACGCGCACCGCCTCGATTACCGGTGGGTGCGTGGCGCTGATCGATGCCATTCGCTACCTGCAGCGCAAGAAGATGATCCAGCAGGATCCATTCAAGCAGCTGGTCAGCTCGGTCTCGGTAGGGATCTACCGGGGCACGCCGGTGGTCGATCTCGACTATCCCGAGGATAGCGGCGCCGACACCGACATGAATGTGGTGATGACCGAAGGCGGTGGGTTGATCGAGGTGCAGGGTACTGCCGAAGCGGGAGACTTCTCACGGGACGAGCTCAACGCGATGCTCGATCTGGCCGAAGGCGCCGGCAAGCAGCTCTTCGAGCATCAGCGCGAGGCGCTGGGCATCCGGGGGTAAGCCGGGAAAGCCCGAGAACGACGACGCCGGCCCAAGGGCCGGCGTCGTAGCGACGGGGAACGCGACGATTCGTGTCAGAGGCTGAGGTCGTACTCGACGATCAGCGGTGCGAACTCCGAGAAGGTCGCGTCGTAGTCGATCCAGGCGTCGACCACGTGGCGGCGGAAATTGGGGCCGACCACCTGATAGTCGATACGCCACCCTTCCTGACGCGAACGCGGCTGGTCCTGATCCAGCGCCGGCCACCACGTGTACTCACCGGCATCGCGATTGATCTCGCGGAAGGTGTCAATGAACCCGGTGGGCCCGAACACCTGATCCATCCAGGCACGCTCTTCGGGCTTGAAGCCTGGCGTGGTCTGGTTGTCGGCCCAGTTGGCCAGATCCAGGGTCTTGTGGGCGATGTGCCAAGTGCCGCAGATGATGTACTCGCGGCGCTTGCGGGCCATCTTGCCCAGGTAGTCCTGGTACTGCGCCATGAAGCTGGCCTTGGCTTCCGGATCGCTGCCGTCGGGCATCAGGAAGCTGACAATACTGAAACGATCGTAATCGGCCTGCAGGAAGCGACCTTCGTTATCACACTGCTCAAAACCGAGGCCGTACATGATGGCCTTGGGGATCTTGCGGCAGTAGAGCCCGACGCCAGAAAAGCCATCCTGCTCGGCATCGAGGAAATAGCCCTCGTAGCCTGCGGGATAGAGAATGCTGTCATCGAGTTCGAAGCTTTTGGTCTTGATATTCTGCACGCAGACGACGTCGGCATCCTGGTTTTCCAGCCAGTCGAGAAAACCTCGGCTGACGGCCTCGCGGATGCCGTTGACATTGATGCTGGCGATTTTCATTACGTGGTCCCTTTTCCGTCGCGCGTGTATGATACCCGACGTTTAGACGTTTTGGTAAATGGCTGAGGCCAATGAACGTGATAGGGGGCCAGTGGTGGAGAGTCGAAAGGCGGACGGCATGCAGCCGTATCAGCGTGAGTTCATTGAGTTCGCCATCGACCAGGGCGTGCTGCGCTTCGGCGAATTCACCCTGAAGTCAGGTCGGGTCAGTCCCTATTTCTTCAATGCCGGCCTGTTCAAGAGCGGGGCCGCCCTGGCCCGGCTGGGGCGTTGCTATGCCCAAGCCATCGAGAACAGCGGCATTGCTGCCGATGTACTGTTTGGCCCAGCCTACAAGGGAATTCCGCTGGCCGCGAGCACCGCAGTGGCCCTGGCCGAGCACCACGGCCGCGATCTTCCTTTCGCCTTCAATCGCAAGGAAGCCAAGACCCACGGCGAGGGTGGCAATATTGTGGGTGCCGAGCTTGCCGGCCGCATTCTGATCATCGACGACGTGATCACCGCCGGTACCGCCATTCGTGAGGTCATGGCGCTGATCGAGGCGGCGGGTGCCGAGGCGGCCGGGGTGGTGATCGCGCTCGACCGCCAGGAGTGTGGGCAGGCGGCGGACGGTGGGAAGAAGCGCCAGAGCGCTATCCAGGAAGTCGAGCAGACCTACGGCATGCCGGTCGTCAGCATCGTCACGCTCGACATGGTGCTCACCTACCTGGAACACCATGCCGGAAACGCAATGGCGCCCCATGCCGAAGCGATTCGAGCCTACCGGGCGCAGTACGGCATCGAATCCTGAATATACGATCAATACGAAGACTGGATGGGTAACAATGAAGAAACGTTCTCTCTGGAGTGCGGTACTACTCGGCGCCATGTTCTGCCAGGGTGCCATCGCTTCGAGCCTGGATCTCAACCTGAGCAGTGACGCCATCGGGTTCGAGGCGGCTGGCGAAATCGCTCCCGGCATCGCCCTTGGCGGCGGCATCCTGCGTAGCGAGTATCGCGAAGATGCCACCATGGGGCATATCCAGCTGCTGGGTGTGGAACGCAACGGCGATATCGATATCGGCGTCGGGGCGCGGTGGAGCCAGTTCGAGACCGATTACGGTGATGGCGGCGGCCTGGGCCTGGGCGGCTATGGTTATGTCTACCTGCCGCAGATGCCGGGTGTCTCGTTGGGCGGCTATGGTTTCTATTCGCCAAGCGTGGCCACCAGCAGCGACCTTGACGATAGTTTCGAATATGGCCTGCGGGCGCGCTACGCCTTTACGCGCAATGTCGACGGCTATGTCGGCTATCGCCGCCTGCGCGCCGATTTCGACACTTCGCCGGGTACGCAAACCCTGGATAGCGGCGCCCATGCCGGGGTGCGTCTGAATTTCTGATCGCATCGAACGGATACGCCAACGGGCCCTGCGGGGCCCGTGCACGTTCCCGGCCTGTGTCGGGACACTCCGATCCAGCAGGACTGCCCATGCTTGATGTGGTGCTCTTCGAACCCGAGATCCCGCCCAATACCGGCAATCTGATCCGGCTGTGCGCCAACACCGGCTTTCGCCTGCACCTGATCGAGCCGCTGGGCTTCGTGCTCGACGACAAGCGGCTGCGCCGTGCCGGGCTCGATTACCACGAGTGGGCCGCCGTGCGAGTGCACCGCGACTGGCCAGCATTCATGGAAGCCGTGGCGCCACAGCGGGTTTTCGCGATCTCCACCCGAGGCCGCACCGGCTACCACGAGCCCAGCTATCGTGCAGGCGATGCGCTGGTGTTCGGCCCCGAGACCCGCGGCCTGCCCCAGGCGATGCTCGATGCACTGCCCGAATCGCAGCGCCTACGTATCCCCATGCTGCCTGACAGCCGCAGCCTGAATCTCTCCAATGCCTGTGCGGTGATCGTCTTCGAAGCCTGGCGACAGTTCGGCTTTGCGGGTGCCGTCAATGTCGGCGTTGCCGACAAGGAGTAAGCGTGTCGATCCGCCAACGCCTCGCCAAGCTTAACCCGCGCCAGCAGGAAGCGGTGCGCCATATCGACGGGCCCTGCCTGGTGCTGGCCGGTGCCGGCTCGGGCAAGACCAGCGTGATCACCACCAAGATCGCCTACCTGGTGCAGGAGTGCGGCATGAGCGCTCGGCGTATCGCGGCGGTGACCTTTACCAACAAGGCCGCCCGCGAGATGAAGGAACGCGTGGGCCAGATGCTCAAGGGCAAGGAGGGGCATGGCCTCACCGTGTCCACCTTCCACACGCTGGGGTTGAACATCATTCGCGCCGAACTCAAGGCGCTGGGCTATAAGCCCGGCTTCTCGCTGTTCGATCCCGACGATGCCAAGGCCTTGCTCCGCGACCTGATGAACAAGGATGCCCAGGTCGATGCCGAGCAGATAAATGCCGTGCAGGGGCAGATCTCGCAGTGGAAGAACGACCTGGTGCTGCCCGGCGAAGCGCTGTCCCATGCCGCCAACGACGACGAACAGTTCGCGGCGCGTGTCTACGAAGCCTATGGCCGTCATCTCAAGGCCTACAACGCGGTCGATTTCGACGACCTGATCCTGCTACCCGTGGTGTTGCTCCAGCGCGACCCCGAGGCGTTGGCCCGCTGGCGGCGCAAGATCCACTACATGTTGGTCGACGAGTACCAGGACACCAACGTCACCCAGTACCTGCTGGTCAAGCTGCTGATGAGCGAGCGCGCGACCTTCACCGTGGTGGGTGACGACGATCAGTCGATCTATGCCTGGCGCGGGGCGCGCCCCGAGAACCTGGTCACCCTGGGTGAGGATTTCCCGCGGCTGAATGTGATCAAGCTGGAGCAGAACTACCGTTCTACCGGAACCATCCTGCGCGCCGCCAATACGCTGATTGCCAATAACCCCCACGTCTACGAGAAGACCCTGTGGTCCGAAATGGGCCCTGGCGTGCCGATCCGTGTAGTGGTCAACCGCCACGAGGAGGCCGAGGCCGAACGCGTGGCCAGCGAGATCCTCACCCGGCGGATCAAGGAACGTTCGGAGTGGCGCGATTTCGCGGTGCTCTATCGGGGCAACTTCCAGGCGCGGTTGCTGGAACTCAAGCTCCAGCACTACCAGATTCCCTACAAGCTCTCGGGGGGCACCTCGTTCTTCTCGCGGGGCGAGATCAAGGACGCCATGGCCTACCTACGTCTCCTGATCAACCCCGCCGACGACAATGCCTTCCTGCGCATCGTCAACGTGCCGCGGCGGGAGATCGGCCCCGGCACGCTCGAAAAGCTCGCCAACTACGCTACCGAGCGGGGTGGTTCGCTGTTCGCCGCCTGTCATGAGCTGGGGCTGGAGCAAGTATTACCGACACGGGCGGTGGAGCGTCTGTCGCGATTCACTCATTTCATCGACGGGGTTCGTCGTCGCATGGATCAGGGCGATGCCCTGGCAGCCATACGCGACATGATGCGCGACATGGATTACGAGGCCTGGCTCTACCAGAATGCCAGCGCCCCGACCATTGCCGAGCGACGCATGGCCAACGTCTGGATTCTCATCGACCAGCTCGAGAAATCGATGCAGCGCGACCCCGAGGAGCGTGAGGCCAGCGAGGACACTGAAACCGACAGCGTCGAGGCGGCCATTTCGCGACTGGTACTGCGCGATATCCTCGAGCAGCAGGCCGAGGAGGACGACTCCGACCGCGTGCAGTTACTGACCATGCATGCTTCCAAGGGGCTGGAGTTCCCTCATGTCTACCTGCTGGGGCTTGAAGAGGAGTTGCTGCCACATCGCAACGCCATCGAGGCCGGCACGGTGGAGGAAGAGCGCCGCCTGGCCTACGTGGGCATCACCCGCGCCCGCCAGACCCTGACCCTGACGCTGGCGCGACAGCGCAAGGCCTATGGCGAACTGATGGATTGCACGCCGAGCCGCTTCCTCGACGAGCTACCCGCCGACGATCTCGAATGGGAAGGGCGCGCCGACAAGGAAGACCCCGACAAGAAGCAGGCCCGCGGCAAGGACGCCCTGGCAGGCATTCGCTCATTGCTGGGGTAAGCCCCGCGTAAAATCGCGGCATTAAAAAAGCGCGCCTGGGAAGGCGCGCTTTTGCTTGTTGAAGCGGAGGCTTCAGGTTACTGCGACTGCTCGACCATGTGATCGACGATTGCTTTAACCTCGTCATCGGAGAGACTGGTATTGCCTCCCTTGGGCGGCATGGCGCCAATGCCGTTGATGGCGCTGGAGTAGAGCTCTTCCTTACCCTTCTCAATGCGTGGTGCCCAGTCATCGGCATTGCCTACGATAGGCGCGCCCGCGGCACCGCTGGAATGGCAGGCTGCGCAACCGGCGCCGGCGTACAGCGATTCGCCATCCAGATTGCTGGCGCCTTCACTGGCCGCTTCACCCTCTTGAGCCGCGTCACCTTGCTGGGTAGTGGCCTCTGCATCGCTCTCGCCGGACGCGGCCGCAGCGGTTTCTGCCTCGGCGGCATCGCCATTGGATTCAGCCTCGGCCTGAGTGGCTTCACCTTCACCGCCCCCACCGATTTCGGGCAGGTCCTCCATCAGCGGGTCGACCAGGTGGTTGACGGCGGCCTTGACCTCGTCATCGGAGAGGCTGGGGTTACCGCCCTTGGGCGGCATGGCACCGATACCCGTGATGGCGTGCTCATAGAGTGTCTCGATACCCTGGTCGATACGAGCGGTCCACTGGTCCTCTTCACCACGAACCGGAGCCCCGGCAGCGCCGCTATCGTGACAGGCGGCGCATACATTACCGTAAATGCCACTACCGGAAATCTCGCCGCCCCCACCGCCTGAGCTTGCCGCGGGTGCAGAAGCCGAACCGCAATCCTGGCCCTGCATGCAGAGCTGGCCGACCGGCTTGAGTCGTTCGGCGATGGCCTCGTGCTCGGCATTGTCCTGGGCGTGAGCCGTGCCTGCCAGCGACAGGCCCAGGGTGGCCAGACACCCCATGATCAATTTGAATTTCACTCTCACCACCTCTTCACGGTCCTGTAATCGGTTCTTATGCACCCGCACACTTATATACCCGCACAAAGGGGGACAGTATACCGGCAACCCATTTGACAGGAAAATGCCGCGCCTCGCCTATTCGGCGTAGTCTGCCTTATGTCAGGAAGGCGATCGGCACGATGGAGGCTGGACAGGCCAAGGCCCGGGCGGGTAGGATACGCGCGTCGACTGCGCGCTCATGTCGCAGTCTTCCGCCCTTAGCTCAGCTGGGCGGAGCCGGAAATGCAGAAGCCTAGCTTCTGTCCGGCGAAGCGCCTTTGCGGTGTAACGCAAAGGCCGGCCCCGAAGGCACAGCCTGAGGGGAGTGTTGCCGGCATCGCACAGCGATGCCGGTAGCCACAAAACGAGTTACCCGCCCTTAGCTCAGCTGGATAGAGCGTTGCCCTCCGGAGGCAAAGGTCATAGGTTCGAATCCTATAGGGCGGGCCAGAACAGCAAGGCCCTGCGAGCAATCGCAGGGCCTTTTTTCATTTCTTTGTGGCCAGCCTTAAGCTTAGGAAGAGGGAAGGGGATCCCATCAGGCCATCGCGCCACTAGACCAAACCGAGTCAGCAAGAGCCTCGATCAAGATACTCTGCAGGACGCGTTGGCTTGTCGATGAAATGGGGCTGGCGGGCAAAGCTTATAATAGGATTTCTTAAGCGAATCATGCCGCGTGGTGGGAGTACCTCACTTCATTCGGCCAGATGCCGCCAAGGAAAGCACTGACCAGCAGCGGGCAGTTATATTCAATACCCTGCAGCTTAGGATTTGCCACTACAAGCAGTACTGGCCGAATAACATGCTCGACCGGGACAGCAATTGCTTTGCCAAATTGCCTCCATGTTGATTCGTAATGGCTTTGAAACCACTGGGCTGAGGACACACCTAATAATTCACCGCGCCCTGGCAGCAGCCGGAGGCGAGGACCATAACGACAGGGAAATAAACCATGGGTCTCCTTCTATGCATCGCCGTTTGCTTCCTCACAGACGCAATTGCCGCCCCAGCCGCACAGCGGGTTAGTTGTTCTAACGCCAAGGCGTGGCTGTTTACCGCCTGTACCTTGGTGCTTGCGTTCGCGTTTCTGGGCGAGAGCTATTTGCTGGCCACTGCCGTGAGTGAGGTGCTTCCGCACCCGCTGGGCTGGGAGCCTCCGGTAGCAGAGATACCTCGACCACTACCCGGGAGCGGAACGATTACATTGGCGAGCGTGCAGCACTACGGCGTGATGGGCCTTATCTATTTTGTCTTTCCCTTGATGGTGGCCTTGCTGGGCATTGTCATGCATCGGCTCAGAAAGCAACGTAAAGCGGCCCTGGTTGCCGAGGCTTCGAGCAGTCGGGCGTCTGCAGTCGACGATCTAACAAGGCCAGCTGGCCCCTAGCAGTAAACGAACACGGGATTTCGTCCTCTATTGCCATGGCCCCTATAGGACGGCCAGAACAGTAGATAATGCAGTGTGCCCATTAACGCCGAGGCCACACCCGCCTTGGAAAATGGCCCTATCGGCCATTTCCTTGTCAGTAGTGACTCAACCGGCCTACCAGGTCAGCGTCTGGCCCTCGAAATCGACAAAACGCTGCTCAACCTGCCCCAATGCGTCCTCCATCACGTTCACCAACCCGGTCACGCTCTGCTCGATCGTGACCGGTGCCTCGCTTCCGCCCATGTCGGTCTGTACCCAACCCGGATGCAGATTGAGCACACCGATACCGGCGGGTAGCGCCTCATTGATGGCAAAGCCGCGTGAGAGGCTGTTGAGCGCTGCCTTGCTGGCCCGATAGAGCTCACGATCACCGGTATCGTTGAGCGACACGCTGCCCATCCTGGAACTCAGAAAGCCGATCACGCCGCCCGATGCCATGATCGGCAACAGCGCTCTGGCGATACGCAGCGGGGCCATGGCGTTGATATCAAAAAGCTCACCGACCGATTCAGGCGTGACCTGCTCTGCGCGCTGGTGACCCGGCCCCATGATGCCGGCCGAGATGATCAGCAGATCCAGGGCCTGCGATCCGAGTGACTCGGCAAGGGTGGGGAGCCGGGAGGGCTGGGCGAGGTCGAACTCAACGATCTCCAGTGCAGCGCCATGTGCGTTTTTCAATTCCGAGAGCGCCTGTGGCGTGCGCGTGGTGTTGCGTATCGTGGCGGTCACCTGCCAGCCGTGCGCGAGCAGCACGCGCGTGATTCCCAGTCCTATCCCGCGGGAGGCACCGATCACCAGCGCCCGGCGCGATGAGTGCTCAGCGGATGCGGTGCCGATCATGTCATCTCCAGTCGTCATCGAGGTGCTCCGTCATGTTGCCCAGTGGTTTAATATGAAAATCGTAAAATAAAATTAAAGGAGATGTCTTGCCGGTATGCTCGGCAAGCTTGGCTTCTACCTTTTTTGTTCCCGCCACCGCTGCGACAGGCATGACGTTTTCAAAGCATTGTTCGTCGTATTCAGGTGCAATGGAGCCGGTAAGGGGCGTTACCCTTGCGGGAAGCCCCTCTTGGATCAGGAGCGTCGCTTTTCTCCGCTAGCGTAATGCGCTTCCGCGATATCCCTCTTTTTATGAACAGAGCGAAACCATCCGGGCCGGTGGCCACGTCACAATAGGCCAGTCACACCAGCGCCCGGGCAAGTGTCCATCGATAACAACGAGCATGCCATGACCGTCGAGACTGTCACTCCCAAGCGCCGTTTCCGCGGCAGGCCCCGCGGCCGCGACCTGTCCCCCGTTGCCCTGGCTTCGCTGCGCGAGTTGCTCGGTGACGAGCGCATCGATCCGAGGCTGCGTCAACGCGATCGGCTGATCGAGCACCTGCACGTCATCCAGGATATCCACGGTCACCTGGCGTTGGCCAATCTGCGAGCGCTGGCCGCCTACATGAACTTGCCGATGGCAGCGGTCTACGAGACGGCGACCTTCTATGCCCACTTCGATGTCGTGCATGACGACCAGACGCCCCCGCCAGCGGTAACGGTGAGGGTCTGCGACTCACTCTCATGTCAGCTGGCGGGCGCGGCGACACTCAAGGCGGAACTGGAAGCCGGCGCCGATCCTGAAGCCGTGCGGGTGGTGCGCGCCCCTTGCATGGGGCGCTGCGAGACCGCGCCGGTGGTGGAAGTGGGGCATCACCACGTGTTGTTCGCTACCCGCGAGGGCGTCGAGTCGGTGGTCGAAACCGGTCATTTCCATCCTGAAACGATCCTCTGGCAGCGCCTCGCCGACTATCGTGCGGCTGGAGGATGCCGGCTGCTCGACGAGTGTCGCGCTGGCCGCGTGACCGTGGAGACGCTGATGCAGACGCTGGAGGCGGCCAACCTGCGCGGCCTGGGCGGTGCCGGCTTCCCCACATTCAAGAAGTGGTACTTCGTGCGCCAGGAACCGGGGCCGCGCTACTGCGCCATCAACGCAGACGAGGGCGAACCCGGCACGTTCAAGGATCGCTACTACCTGGAGCGCTCCCCGCACCGTTTCCTCGAGGGGGCGCTGATCAGTGCCTGGGCGGTGGAGGCCGAGGCACTCTATATCTATCTGCGTGACGAGTACCCCGGGCTGCACCGGGTGCTTCACGAGGCGATCGACGAACTCGAGGCCGCTGGCCTGGTGTCGTCGGGCTACATCGTGCTCCGTCGTGGTGCCGGAGCCTACATCTGTGGCGAGGAGTCGGCGATGATCGAGTCCCTGGAAGGCAAGCCCGGCAAGCCTCGCCATCGTCCCCCCTTCGTCGCCCAGAAAGGGCTCTTCGATCGTCCGACCCTGGTCAACAATGTCGAGACCGTCTACTGGGTCCCGTTGATCTGGGAAAAAGGGGCCGATTGGTTCGCCGGTCACGGTCGCCATGGGCGCAAGGGGCTGCGGAGCTTTTCCGTTTCCGGTCGGGTAAAGCGTCCGGGTGTGCACCTGGCACCCGCCGGCATCACACTCAACGAGTTGCTCGAAGAATATTGTGGCGGCATGGCCGAAGGGCATCGGCTTGCCGGCTACCTGCCCGGCGGCGCCTCGGGAGGAATATTGCCCGCGAACAAGGCCGATATTCCGCTGGATTTCGACACCCTGCAGCCGGAAGGCGGCTTCGTCGGCTCAGCGGCCGTCATCGTCCTGTCGGACCGAGATGATCTCAGGGAGGTGGCGACCAACCTGCTGGCTTTCTTCGCCGACGAATCATGCGGGCAGTGCACCCCGTGCCGGGTCGGCACCGAGAAAATGCTGACGCTGCTCGAGCGCGACGAATGGCAGATCGATGAGCTGGAGCGGCTGTCCCAGGTGATGATGGATGCGTCCATTTGTGGCCTGGGCCAGGCGGCGCCCAACCCGGTGCTCGGGCTGTTGCGGGGCTTTCGCAGCGAACTCGCCAGCCAGAACGTGATCGTGAAAGGGTAAGGAGACTGACAATGGTACAAGACATTTTTACCCTGACATTGGATGGTGCCGAGGTGACGGCATACCGGGGCGAGACCTTGTGGCAGGTAGCGAAACGGGCTGGCGAGACGATTCCTCATCTTTGCTTCAAGGACGCCCCCGGCTACCGCTCTGACGGGAATTGCCGTGCCTGCATGGTGGAGATCGAGGGCGAACGTGCGCTGGTGGCGAGCTGCCTGCGCGAAGCCGGTCCGGGAATGGTGGTGCGCAGCGCCACGTCAGAGCGGGCCCGCGTGTCCCGCGAAGGCGTGATGGAACTGTTGATGGTCGACCAGCCCGAGCGTGACGATAGCCCCGACCGCTCGAGCCACTTCTGGGCGATGGCCGAGTTGCTCGCCATCGATGCCGCGGCGGTGCGCGAGCGGCTGCCGGCGCGGGCCGAGCGGGAAGCGCCCACGGTGCATCATGTCGCCGAGCGGGCGGCCTCGCTCCCCCATGCCCACGGCCATGACACCACTCATTCGGCGATGAACGTCAATCTCGAGTCCTGCATCGAGTGCAACCTCTGTGTGCGCGCTTGCCGCGAGGTACAGGGCAACGACGTCATCGGCATGGCCCATCGCGGCGCGGCTTCCAAGGTCGTCTTCGACTTCGACGATGCCATGGGCGACAGCACCTGCGTGGCCTGCGGCGAGTGTGTCCAGGCCTGCCCCACCGGGGCGCTGATGCCGGCGACCCTGATCGACACCGCGGGCCGTGGCGACTCCAAGGCGGCCGATCGCACCGTCGATTCGGTCTGTCCCTATTGCGGAGTGGGCTGTCAGCTCACCTACCACATCAAGGACGAAAAGATCCTGTTTGTCGAAGGACGTGACGGACCATCGAACCAGAACCGGTTGTGCGTCAAGGGGCGCTTCGGATTCGACTACCCTAATCATCCCTCACGCATCACTACGCCGCTGATCCGCCGGCCGGGTGTGCCCAAGGGGCTCGACCCCGACTTCGACCCGCTCGCGCCGCTGACCCACTTCCGCGAGGCGAGCTGGGAGGAGGCGCTGGATGCCGCCGCCAAGGGGCTTGTCGATCTCAAGGGAGCTCATGGGCCTGACGCCCTGGCTGGCTTTGGCAGTGCCAAGTGCTCCAACGAGGAGGCCTGGCTATTCCAGAAGCTGGTGCGTACCGGCTTTGGCTCCAACCATGTCGACCATTGCACCCGGCTCTGCCATGCCAGTTCGGTGGCGGCACTGATGGAGTGCATCGGGTCGGGTGCGGTGACAGCCTCCTTCATGCAGGCGCTGCAAGCCGACGTGGTGATACTCACCGGGTGTAACCCGGCGATCAACCACCCGGTGGCGGCCACCTATTTCAAGCAGGCGGCAAGAAACGGCACCAAGCTGATCATCATCGATCCCCGCGGCCAGGCGCTGGATGCCTACGCTCACCACAGCGTGCGCTTCACTCCCGGTGGCGATGTGTCGCTCTACAACGCCATGCTCAACGTGATCGTCAGTGAGGAGCTCTACGACCAGGACTATATCGACGCCCACACCGAGGGATTCGAGGCACTCAAGGCCCATGTGCGCGAGTTGACCCCCGAGGCCATGTTCCCCGCCTGCGGCGTCGAGCCGGAATTGGTTCGTGAGCTCGCCCGGCTCTATGCAACCGCCGACAAGGCGATGATCTTCTGGGGCATGGGCATCTCACAGCACGTGCATGGCACTGACAATGCGCGCTGCCTGATCTCGCTGGCGCTGGCCTGCGGCCAGACCGGTCGCCCCGGAACCGGCCTGCATCCGCTACGCGGCCAGAACAACGTCCAGGGGGCCTCGGACGCCGGCCTGATTCCCATGGTGCTGCCCGACTACCAGCCGGTCACCGACGCCCAGGTACGTGCCGCCTTCGAAGAGCTGTGGAACACCCCGCTCAATGAGACGCCGGGGCTCACCGTGGTCGAGATCATGGATGCCATCGTGGCGGGAACCATCAAGGGGATGTACATTCAGGGCGAGAATCCTGCGATGTCCGATCCGGACCTCGACCATGCCCGGGCGGCCCTGGCCAAGCTCGAGCACCTGGTGGTGCAGGACCTGTTCGTCACCGAGACCGCCCAGTTCGCCGACGTGATCCTGCCTGCATCGGCGTGGCCTGAAAAGAACGGCAGCGTCACCAATACCAACCGCCAGGTACAGCTGGGGCGTGCCGCCATGCCGCTGCCCGGCGAAGCGAAGCCTGACTGGTGGATTATCCAGGAAATCGCCAATCGCTTTGGCCTGGGTTGGCAATACACCCATCCCCGTGAGGTGTTCGACGAAATGAAGCAGGGCATGTCGTCACTCGACCACATCACCTGGGATCGCCTGGAGCGAGAGGGGTCGGTGACCTATCCCTGCCCGGCCGATGACGCGCCGGGGGCAGACGTGGTATTCAGCGATGCCTTCCCGACTGGCAGCGGGCGGGCGAAGTTCGCCCCGACCCGGCCCCTGCCGCCCGACGAGCCCATCGATGGGGATTTCCCCACGGTGCTGACGACCGGTCGCCAACTGGAGCACTGGCACACCGGTTCCATGACACGCCGCACCCGGGTGCTCGACGATCTCGAGCCTGAGGCCGTGGCGAGCTTGGCTCCGGCCGAGCTGGTGCGTTTGCGTATGGCGCCGGGTGAACCGATCGTCATCACTACCCGGCGCGGGGCTATCACGCTGAAGACGCGGGTCGATCCGTTGATGCCTGAGGGTCTGGTATTCGTGCCCTTCTGCTATGTGGAAGCGGCAGCCAATATCCTGACCAACCCGGCACTGGATCCTTACGGGAAGATCCCCGAATTCAAGTACGCCGCTTGTCATCTGAGTCGTGCGCAAGCACCGGCGCTAGTGGAAAGTGAATGAGGCGCCGCGCATGAGTGTAAATGCCACATCCGTGTCGCAGGAGGATAGCCCATGATGATCGTTGACCTGATCGATGGCGATGATTTCCGAGATCGCCTTGTGTCGCTCGGTATCAGCCTCCCTGAGGGGGCCAGTCCGGATGCCTGCGCTCGTATGGCCCAGCTCATGCATGCTGAGGTGGGGGTGCCCGGGTTACAGGCGTTGGTACGGGAGCTTGGTGAGCAGACCGATATCATGCTGCCCTCGGTGCGGTCGGCGCTGGAGCGGTTCCTCCTGCCGGTCCTGAGATAGTGGAACCGAGCGGCCTGTGGCATTGGCGGCGGGTATTTCGTGCAGCGTCGGGGCTTCTAATGTTCGGTATGAACATTAGAAGCCTCTCAAGGAGTCTGGTGGTAAAAATCCTTGCGGAATCGCCCGGGCGAGACGTCGAACAATTGTTGGAAGCACCGACGAAAGTGAGAGATGCTGACAAAGCCGGTCGCTACGGCCACCTCAGCGATCGGCTTGTTGGTTTGCTGGAGTAACTGGCGGGCATAGGTAAGGCGTAGTTCGAGATAATAGCGTGATGGGCTGGCGTCGAGATGGAGGCAGAATAGCCGCTCGAGCTGGCGCCTCGAGATGCCGACGCAGTGGGCGATTTCACTGATTGAAAGCGGTTCGTCGATATTGCTGTGCATCAGCTCCAGCGCCGACTTGAGTGGCTGGGGCAGGGTCGGGTTGTTGTCCACGCTGAGCACCGAGACATCAATGACTTCGGTCATCTTGTCGCAGCTCAACACTTCTTCGATGGCGTTGGCAAAGGGCTTGCCGCAGTCGTTCCTCACTACAGCCAGCATCATGTCCAGCGAACTGCTGGCCCCGGCGCAGCTGATACGATTCCGATCCAGCACATAGCTGTGGTTGGAAATCCTGACCTCCGGGAAATCCTCCCGCATCATCGCCCGGCCATCAGGGTGAAAGGCGCATTCGTAGCCATCCAGTAGCCCGGCCTCGGCAAGGAAATAAGCGCCGTTCCATAGGCCACCTAGCATTACCCCCGCATTGCTTGCCGTCTTGAGCTTGGCGCGCATGGCCGGGTCGGCACGCGGTTTGACACGGTAGCCTCCGCACAAGATCAACATGTCCAACTCATGCTCGTCGAGTTGGGAAAGCTGGCAATTGACCGGGATGTCGATGGACAAATCGCTGAGTACCGTCTCGCCCCCGGTGCCCACGATCAATACCTTGTAGAGCATGGCAGGCCGCATCAGGTTGGCGGTGACCAAGGCATCGACCGCGCCGGTCAGGGCCATCATGGAGAAATGCTCTAACAAGAAGAAAGCGACTCGCTTGACCTGGGGCAAAGGCACGTCAGGTTCGATATACGCCCTGTTCTTGTTCTTCAATAGACTCTCGAAGCGCGGTGCCATGATGAGAACCCATCCCAATAAGGTTAATGACGTGCACTCAAGTCATGATAAAGCGCGAATCACGATAGCAAGTGAATTTCTACGAGTATAGAAGCGTCTTTGATGTCGCAAATGAGCTCGTAAATGTCGCAAGTACCCCCGCAGGCTGATGAGTCAGCCGCTCAAGATGGCATCACATGCGCTCACCTTCACACCTCTACGCCCAGGCTGCGGCGTGAGCACGAATGAGATTGGCTAAGAGAACTTTCGTAGCGACACCGTGAGTATTCTCCTCGGGTTGGGAGTTGGCGCGGCTTACTGGCCGACTACGACACCTGGCGTTCTATTTGCGACGCTTTGGCCAACGCAAAAGATGGGGCCTCGACCATTCTCAGCGCATTCATGCCAATATGCGACATACAACATGGACACAACTAAGCGGGACGACACTCCACTGCAGTCACTTCTGCAAGGGATGCCTTCCTCAGCGATAAGAGCAACAAGAGCAAGATGATGGAGTAACGATGATGGCCTCAGACCTGACGAAAGACACGAAAGCAGCGGCCGGTCGCTCCGGCACGCCCCAGACTCTGGGCTTCCTACTGCTTGATAACTTTACCTTGATCTCCCTCGCGTCGGCGATAGAGCCGTTGCGGATGGCGAATCAACTAGCAGGTCGGGAACTGTATCGCTGGTATACCCTAACCCAGGATGGCTCGCCGGTGCGGGCCAGCGACGGTCTTCAGGTCACGCCCGATGCGTCCACCACCATTCCGCTGTCACTGGATTGGGTGGTGGTGTGTGGCGGTGTTGCGCCGCAGCATAGTATCAGCCGTGAACATGTCCAGTGGCTTCAGTCGCAATCGCGCCAGTTGCGTAGGCTGGGTGCGGTGTGTACGGGAAGTTGGGCCTTGGCCAAGGCAGGGCTCCTCGACCATTACGAGACCAGCATCCATTGGGAATGTCTGGCCTCCATGCAGGAAGCGTTTCCGAAGGTCGCGCTGACCACTCGGCTATTCTCCATCGACCGTGACCGGTTCACGGCCTCTGGCGGAACGGCGCCGCTGGACATGATGTTGAACCTGATCGGGCACGATCATGGCCGGGAGCTCGCAGCGGGCATCTCCGAGATGTTCATCTACGATCGGGTACGTAACGAGCAGGACCAGCAGCGTGTGCCGCTCAAGCATGTGCTGGGGACGACCCAGCCCAAGCTGTTGGAAATCGTTGCGTTAATGGAGTCCAACCTCGAAGAGCCGATCGAACTCGATGAGCTTGCCAGTTACGTCAATGTCTCCCGGCGGCAACTAGAACGCCTGTTCCAGAAGTACCTGCATTGTTCGCCATCGCGCTACTACCTCAAGTTGCGCCTGGTGCGGGCACGTCAGTTGCTGAAACAGACGTCCCTGTCGATCATTGAGGTCGCTTCCGTATGCGGTTTCGTCTCTACGCCTCATTTTTCGAAGTGCTATCGGGAGTATTTCGGCGTACCACCGCGGGATGAGCGCTCCGGTGTTCAAAACCGACAGGGCCGACATGGCGGCGCACCCTATGCCACCAAGTCGTGGGCTGCCGAGCCAGCCGCCAATGAGCCCGTATCCAGTGCCTTGCTGGCGCTGGTTCATGCCCAGGGCGAACCCACCTTTGCCAGCGTGCCGCTGGTCAATTGATATCCACCAGACCTGAATCCCCTTAGCTTCCAATCGTCATGCGAGCTGCCTGAACCAAGGGCAGCTCTTTTTTTATTCCTGCCACACCTTGCTCGTTCGTCGTGTTCACGACGTTATGACGTTTTTGGAATTTTCGCCGTCGCTTCCAAGAGCCGAGCGGTATCGAGGCAGGGCTATGCTCCTCGCATAAGTCACCGCTTGGAGCGTCGCCATGACCCCTGCCGAACTGCACGACGATGCCATCGTCATCGATGGCCTGATCATCGCCAAATGGAACCGTGAACTGCTCGAGGACATGCGCCGGGGCGGTCTGACCGCGGCCAATTGCACCGTGTCGGTGTGGGAAGGTTTCCAGGCCACGGTCGATAACATCGTGGCTTCCAACACGTTGATGGCCGAGTGCAGCGACCTGGTCCGTACGGTGCGCACCACGGCAGACATCACCCGGGCCAAGGAAGAAGGCAAGACCGGCATCATCTACGGATTCCAGAATGCCCATGCCTTCGAGGATCAGATCGGCTACGTCGAGGTCTTCAAGCAGCTCGGCGTGGGCATCGTGCAGATGTGCTACAACACCCAGAATCTCGTCGGTACTGGCTGCTACGAGCGTGACGGTGGCCTGTCCGGTTTCGGCCGCGAGATCGTCGCCGAGATGAACCGTGTCGGCGTCATGTGCGACCTGTCCCATGTCGGCGCCAAGACTTCCGAGGAAGTCATCCTCGAATCACAAAAACCGGTCTGCTACTCGCATTGCCTGCCCTCCGGCCTCAAGGAGCACCCGCGCAACAAGTCCGACGAGGAACTCAAGTTCATTGCCGATCATGGCGGCTTCGTGGGCGTCACGATGTTCACCCCGTTCCTCAAGAAGGGCGTCGACTCGACCATCGACGACTACTGCGAGGCCATCGAATACGTGATGAACATCGTCGGCGAGGATGCCATCGGTATCGGCACCGACTTCACCCAGGGGCACGACCAGTCGTTCTTCGAGTGGCTGACCCACGACAAGGGCTACGCCCGCCGCCTGACCAA
Organism: Litchfieldella xinjiangensis; assembly: GCF_000759345.1. Lineage (GTDB taxonomy): Bacteria > Pseudomonadota > Gammaproteobacteria > Pseudomonadales > Halomonadaceae > Litchfieldella_A > Litchfieldella_A xinjiangensis. The sequence continues at coordinate 213,701 of NZ_JPZL01000003.1, read as the reverse complement.
CTTCGGCAAGATCGTCAATCCGGAAGGCATCCGCACCATCGGCGAGTTCCCCAACCTGACCGAGGCGCTGCTCAAGCGCGGCCTCTCCGAGACCCAGGTGCGCAAGATTATGGGCGAGAACTGGGTGCGCGTTTTGAAAGAGGTATGGGGTTCTTAACCGACCTGCGGGCCTATTGCGCTGGCGGTTACTGTGTTGCGAAGTCGTTCGAAATGCTCATGGACACCTTGTCCACTCCGCTTTCTCCCAACTTCGCGCCTTGTTCCCGCTGCGCTCATGACGGCCCGGACTCATGCGCGACTCACAAGTGCCAAGAACAACGATTTCGAGGAGTTAGACCGTGACCAAGATGGCCCCCGAACTGCCCATCGAAGTGGACTCGGAAACCGGCGTATGGACCACCGATGCGCTGCCGATGCTCTACGTGCCGCGCCACTTTTTCATCAACAATCACGTTGCCGTTGAAGAGGCGCTGGGTGCCGATACGTACGCCAAGATCCTCTACGACGCCGGATACAAGAGTGCCTGGCACTGGTGCGAGAAGGAAGCCGAGCTGCACGGCCTGAGCGGCGTCGAGGTGTTCGAGCACTATATGACGCGCCTGTCGCAGCGTGGCTGGGGCAGGTTCATTACCGAACAGATCGACCTGGAGGCGGGGACGGCACGGGTGCGCCTGGAAAACAGTGCGTTCGTCTACCAGCTCGGCAAGGTGGGCAGAAAGGTCGAGTACATGTTCACCGGCTGGTTCGCCGGCGCCATGGACCAGATCCTCAGCGCCCGGGGCAGCGAACTGCGCACCGTCGCCGAGCAGGTCCAAAGCGCCGCCGAAGAAGGCTGCGACCATGGCCTGTTTGTTGTTACTCCTGCCAACTGAGGATTGTCGAGATGGCTTTCGAGGCGCTATTCCAGCCGATCCAGATCGGCAACCAGACTATCCGTAACCGAGTGGTCAGCACCGCCCACGCCGAGGTCTATGCGACCGACGGCGGCATGACCACCGAGCGCTACGTCAAATACTACGAAGAGAAGGCGAAGGGCGGCTGTGGCCTGTGCATCTGTGGCGGTTCTTCGGTGGTCTCCATCGATAGCCCGCAGGCCTGGTGGAGTTCGGTCAACCTGTCCACGGATCGCATCATTCCGCATTTCCAGAATCTTGCCGACGCGGTGCACAAGCACGGCGGCAAGATCATGATCCAGATTACCCACATGGGCCGCCGCTCGCGCTGGGACGGCTTCGACTGGTCGACCCTGCTGTCGCCGTCGGGCATTCGCGAGCCGGTGCACCGCTCGACCTGCAAGACCATCGAGGAAGAGGATATCTGGCGCATCGTCGGCGACTTCGCCCAGGCGGCGCGGCGCGCCAAGGAAGGCGGGCTGGATGGCGTTGAGCTTTCAGCCGTTCACCAGCACCTGATCGACCAGTTCTGGAGCCCGCGCGTCAACAAGCGGACCGACGAATGGGGCGGCAGCTTCGAGAACCGCATGCGTTTTGGCATGGAGGTGCTCAAGGCGGTGCGCGCCGAGGTTGGCGACGATTTCGTGGTTGGCATGCGCATCACGGGCGATGAATTCCACCCGGACGGCTTGACCCATGACGACATGAAGCAGATCGCGGCTTACTACGACGCGACCGGAATGGTCGATTTCTTCGGCGTGGTCGGCTCGGGCTGCGACACCCACAATACGCTGGCCAACGTGATCCCCAACATGGCCTATCCGCCGGAGCCCTTCCTGCACCTGGCGGCAGGTATCAAGGAAGTGGTCAGCGTACCGGTGATTCATGCCCAGAACATCAAGGACCCCAACCAGGCGCAGCGCATCCTTGAAGGGGGTTACGTCGATCTGGTGGGCATGACCCGCGCCCATATCGCCGATCCGCACTTCATCGCCAAGATCAAGATGGACCAGGTCGACCAGATCAAGCAGTGCGTGGGGGCCAACTACTGCATCGACCGCCAATATCAGGGGCTCGACGTGCTGTGCATCCAGAACGCAGCGACCTCGCGCGAATACATGGGCGTTCCGCACATCGTCGAGAAGAGTGAGGGGCCCAAGCGCAAGGTGGTCGTGGTCGGCGGCGGCCCCGGCGGCATGGAGGCGGCGCGTGTCAGTGCCGAGCGCGGCCACGACGTCACGCTGTTCGAAGCGGCCGAGCAACTCGGCGGCCAGATCACGCTGGCCTCCAAGGCACCGCAGCGTGACCAGATCGCCGGGATTACCCGCTGGTATCAGCTGGAGCTGGCACGTCTCGGTGTCGATCAGCGCCTGGGGACCCGCGCCGACGAGGCGACGATCGCCGACCTGCGCCCGGATATCGTGATATTGGCGACCGGCGGCCAGCCGTTCCTGTCGCAGGTGCCCGAATGGGGGTATGCCGAGTCGCGCGAGGAGAGCCTGGTGGTCAGCACCTGGGACATCCTCAGTGGCGCCGTAGAGCCGGGCAAGAACGTGCTGATCTACGACACCATCTGCGAATTTGCCGGCGTATCGGCGGCCGACTATTTGGCCGACAAGGGCGCCAAGGTCGAGATCGTGACCGACGACATCAAGCCCGGCGCCGCAGTGGGGGGCACCACCTTCCCGACCTATTACCGCAGCCTCTACGAGAAGGAGGTGATCATGACCTCCGACCTGGCGCTCCATAAGGTGTATCGCGAAGGCGACTCGCTGGTGGCGGTATTGGAGAACGAATACACCGGTGCCCAGGAAGAGCGCGTTGTCGATCAGATCGTCGTCGAGAACGGCGTGCGCCCCGACGAATCGTTGTACTACGCCCTCAAGGGGCAGTCACGCAACAAGGGGCAGATCGATATCGAGGCGCTGTACGCGATACAGCCACAGCCGTGCCTGTCGGAGAGTGGCGAGGGTTTCTTGCTGTTCCGGCTGGGCGATTGCACGGCGCCACGCAATACGCACGCCGCGATCTATGATGCCCTGCGGTTATGCAAAGACTTCTGACTGAGCGATAGCTGCACGATGAGGGGCGTCGGGGGCAGGTCGCAGCGAGGGTCATTTGCCAAGGATGGCAAATGTAGCGCCCAGGGATGGGTTCACAGCGCCCTCGCAGAGGTCTACCGCCGGGACAGCCCCGATGCCAAAGCCAACGGTTGCTCCTGAGACGAGGTGAGCATCATGCTCGACACTCTCCTGCCAATACTCTTCTTTTCCGCCTTGGCGCTGGCGGCGATCGGTGCCGTGCGCCGTGTTCGCCTGTGGCGCCAGGGGCGGCACTCGCCGGTTTCGCTCATCCGAGGCCTGATCGCGATGCCGCGGCGCTATCTGGTCGATCTGCACCATGTCGTTGCGCGCGACAAGGCGATGTCCAACACGCACGTCGCTACGGCCGGCGGCTTCGTGCTGGCGGCCTTGCTGGCCATCGTCGTGCATGGCCTTGGGCTGGACAGCGCGATCCTGGCCTGGGCGCTGCTCGCCGCCACGACCTGCATGTTCGTCGGTAGCCTGTTCGTCGCCAAGCGTCGTCGCAACCCGCCGCCACGCCTATCCAAGGGCCCGTGGATGCGCCTGCCCAAGAGCCTGATCGCCTTTTCGCTGGGCGTGTTCCTGGTCACGCTGCCGACGGCCGGCATACTGCCGGAAGACCTTGGCAGTTGGGTGCTGGCGCTGGCGCTGGCCGGCGTGGTGGCCTGGGGGCTGGGCGAACTGTTCTTCGGCATGACCTGGGGGGGGCCGATGAAGCACGCCTTTGCCGGCGCGCTTCACCTTGCCTTTCATCGCCGCCCCGAGCGATTTTCGGACAAGCATGGGGGCGAAGGTCGCTCCACAGGGCTCAAGGCGCTGCGTCTGGAAGATCCCGCGACAAAGTTGGGCGTCGAGAAACCGGCCGATTTCGCTTGGAACCAATTGCTGGGCTTCGATGCCTGCGTGCAGTGCGGACGCTGCGAGGCGGCGTGTCCGGCCTTCGCTGCCGGGCAGCCCCTCAATCCCAAGAAGCTGATCCAGGACATGGTCGTCGGCATGGTCGGTGGCAGCGATGCCCACTATGCGGGTTCCCCCTATCCGGGCAAGCCGGTAGGCGAGCATGCCGGCGAACCCCACGGGCCGATCGTGACGCGGCCCTCCACAAAAGGGGGCACGGCGCTGGTCGATGCCGAGACGCTATGGTCGTGCACCACGTGCCGCGCCTGCGTCGAGGAGTGCCCGATGATGATCGAGCATGTCGATGCCATCGTGGACATGCGCCGTTTCCTGACGCTCGAGCATGGCAATACCCCTAACAAGGGGGCCGAGGTGCTCGATAACCTGATCGCGACCGACAACCCCGGCGGCTTTGACCCTGGCTCGCGCACGCACTGGGCAGCGGATCTCAACCTGCCGTTGATGGCCGACAAGCGCGAAGCCGAGGTGCTGCTGTGGCTGGGTGACGGCGTCTTCGACATGCGCAACCAGAGAACCCTGCGAGCGCTGGTGAAAGTGCTGCGCGCCGCCCAGGTCGACTTCGCCGTGCTGGGCAACGAGGAGCGAGACAGCGGTGACGTGGCGCGCCGTCTGGGCGACGAGGCGACCTTCCAGTCGCTGGCCAAGCGCAACATCGCCACCCTGGGGCAGTATCGCTTTGCGCGTATCGTCACCTGCGATCCGCACAGTTTCCATGTGCTCAAGAACGAATACGGTGAGTTAGGCGGGAATTACGAGGTCTACCATCACAGCACTTATCTCAATCGCCTGCTCGAGGAGGGCAAACTGTCCCTGAAAGCCTGGAAGGGCGGTACCGTGACCTATCACGATCCGTGCTATCTGGGGCGCTACAACGGTGAATACGAAGCGCCGCGCGACGTGCTCAGGGCGCTCGGGATCGAGGTCGAGGAAATGGCTCGCTCGGGCTACCGGTCGCGCTGCTGCGGCGGCGGCGGTGGGGCGCCCATTACCGATATTCCCGGCAAGCAGCGTATTCCCGACATGCGCATGAACGATGTACGCGAGACCGGCGCCGAGCTGGTCGCCGTGGGATGTCCGCAATGCACGGCCATGCTCGAGGGAGTGGTGGAGCCGCGGGCCGAGATCAAGGACATCGCTGAGCTGGTCGCCGATGCGTTGATCGAGGATGACTCGGCGGAAAGTACATCGCGGGATGAGGCAGCTGGCAAGGCACGTCGCGCCGAGGAAGAGGTGACGCTATGAGCGATATCGTTCGTCGTGATCCACGCAAGGAATGGATTGCACGCAATCGCCTGCACCCCGAGCATTCCGAGGTGCTTGCGGAATTGTGCGGGGGCGCTTCGCCCAGCGAATGGATAGGCCCCAGTGGACTGACACGCCGCAATCCGCATGCCGTAGGCTTCACTGGGCCCAACGGTATCAAGCGCATCGATCGCAGTGGCGCGCAACAGGCCGCGACCCAGCCCGGAGGCCGTCAGGCGCAGCCCAAGGACACGCGTCGCCGCGTCGAGATCGAGACACCGCACTTTCTTGTCGCCGTGGTGCCCGATCTGCCGGGGGGACGGTTGTCGTCGCATGATCGTGACGTGTTGGGGCTGGCCCGGCAACTGGCCGATGCCGATCCCGAACGGCCAGGGGCGGTGCTGGCGATTGTCTTCGGCGCGCACAAGGAAACCACGTTCGACGAGGCCGGTGTCGATCGCTTGCTGCCTATGGAGGACGCAGAATCGTCTGGCTACCTGTCGGAACTGCGTATCGCCGCGCTGCAGAGCGTCGAACGCGAGCTGGCACCACGCTACTGGTTGCTGCCCGATTCCTCGCTCGGTGGGGGCGAACTGGGCCGGCGACTGGCCGCGCGGCTGGGTGAGCGTCCGGCAACCCAGGTCTGGCAGGTCGAGGCAGATGTCGACAGCGACACCGGCTGGCGCTGCACGGCACGCGGTGCCGCAGGCACGAAGGATATTACGCGCGACCTGCCGCGCGTGGCCCTGGCGTTGGCGGAGTGCGCCGAGCCGGTCAGCGAGACGCGCCATGCCACCCAGGCGGTCAGGCTGAACCAGGCACTGCCCGACGTACTCGGGCGCATCGAGGACCTGGGCGAGGTCGCCGTCGACCCGGCCAGTGTGTCGCTGGCCGAGGCGGAGTTCATTCTATCGGCCGGCAACGGTGTCAAGGACTGGGAGGGCTATCATCACGCCGCTCAGGTGCTCGGCGCGACCGAGGGTGCGTCGCGCGTCGCGGTCGATGACGGATACATGCCGCGAGACCGGCAGGTTGGGGCGACCGGCACCTGGGTATCAGCGCGGGTCTACGTGGCGGTGGGTATCTCGGGGGCCATCCAGCATCTGCAAGGCATCCAGAGCTGCGACAAGGTCGTTGCCATCAACCTCAACGAGGGATGCGACATGGTCAAGCGTGCCGATCTCGCCGTGATCGGCGATGCCGGTGAGATTCTCGCCGCACTGGTGGCGCATATTGAACACTACCGGGAACAACAGCAGGAGAATCGCGATGCCGCATAACGCCACGTCGTCGAGTCATGCCGGGCTCCAGGTAGCCGTGCTGGTGTCGATAGGTCGCCATCCGTTGACCGCACGAGCAAGGCGCGCCGACCAGGATGCCCGGGCGGTGGAAATGGCGCTCTCCTTGGATGACGCCGCCATTCGTCTGGTTCATGCAGGTGGAAATGACGATGACAACGAGGAGGCCCTGCGCGGCTATCTCGGCATGGGCATCGACGAGATCAATGTGATCAAGCAGGCCTCAAACGCCGATATCGTCCCGGCATTGGTCACTTCACTGCGTGACGCCGCGCCGCAGCTGGTCTTTACAGGCTCGCGTGCCGAGGTGGGGGAAGGTTCGGGTCTGGTGCCGTATTTACTGGCCGAGGCACTAGGGTGGCCGGTGATCAATGGCCTGGCCCAAGTGGAATCCATCGAGCATGGCGTGGCGACGGTATTGCAGGCGTTGCCGCGAGGAAAGCGTCGACGCTTGCGGGTGCGCCTGCCAGCCATCGCGACAGTGGATAGCAATGCACCGCCTGCGCGCCAGAGTGCCTTTGGCCCGGCGCGACGCGGTGAGCTTGCTGCTCGCGCCTGTTCCAGTATGCCCGACGAACTGCAGGCACAGTGGCATATGCAGACGGCCCGTAAGCGCCCCAAGCGGCTCAAGATCGTCAAGTCGGCCTCGGCCCGAGATCGCTTCAAGGCGGCAGCGGCCAAGGCGGAGGGCGGCAGCGGACAAGTACTTAGCGATGTATCGCCGGAGCAGGGGGCCGAAGCGATCTTTAAGCTGCTCAAGGAAGAAGACGTGCTGCGCTGACGGTGACAGCCTGGCTAGTAAGAGTGGTTTTGCCCCGCCGCGGTTCAGGTGGGGCTTTTCATTGGGACACAGTCTTTGCGAAGCCGTACGTTCTTGCCTTCCCTGCGCAATCCAAACCATGCATGAACCAGCAGTGTCATGATGATCACGCTACCGCCGAGCAAGCTCGATGCCGTGGGTGACTCTCCTAGAAGCCACCAGACCCAGAGCGTGCCAAGCACGGTCTCGACGAGGTAGAACAGCGCCACCTCGGCCGAGGGCAGATAGCGAGTCGCGCTGTTGATGAGCACGGTTGCCAGCGGCATCTGAACCAGCCCCATGAGGGCCAGCACGGCATAGCTTTGCCCGCCGAGTGCCAGGGGGGCGGTGGCCATGGGCAATGCAACCACTGCTGCCAGAATGCCGCCTCCGGCAATGAGCGGTATGCGATCGATCGTGGGGTAGCGGCGCAGCAAGGTCAGGTTGCCGCCCACGGCGGCAGCGGCTGCCAGGGCATACAGGTTGCCTTCGAGCATGCCGCCAGTCTCCGAGCCCATGAAGACCAGCAGCATGCCGACCATGCATGCGACGATCGCCAACAGTGTGCGATACGGCACCTTCTCATGCAGGAACAGGCGCGAAAACAGGGCGGCAAATAATGGCGCTGCGCTCAGGATGACGACAACATTGGCCACGCTGGCGTGCATGATGGCAAGCACGAAGAAAATGGAAATCAGGCCGAGGAGCACGGCGGATGCCAGTGAAGCCTTGGGGTGGCTTCGTAGCGTGGCCAGCCGGTTTCCCAGGCAGCCGACCAGGCCAAGCGCACCGAACATGAACAGGCCGCGCCAGAACACGATGGTCCAGCCCTCCGTGCCGGCGAGCCGTATCAACAGGCCATCGAAACTGAGGAAGACGATACCTGTGAACACCATGACGAGACCACGCCGATAGGGAGTCATTTGCAGAGCATTGCCTCTTGTGCGGCTAGAAACCAACCGCCAGCAACGTGTGCTGGCGGTCGAGAACGAAGGGACTGATTAGCTTGGCTCATGGGCCTGGCATGCTCAGGGTCTAGCCAGGCGTACTTCCTGCAAGGCGAGCTTGCGCGGACGAACTACCCAATACCCCACGGCTCCGGCGATGAGCAGCATGCCACCACACCCGATGGCCAGCATGTAGCCACCCAGGACGGTCCCCTCGGGTATCGCGTAGCGTCCGGCAAGTTGGGCCAGCGTCGTTGCATACTGGCGCCAAAGGAATGCCCCCACGGCGATCCCGGTCAGCATGGTGCACGCTGCCACCCAACGGGTGCCGGAAACCCACTTGGCCTCCAGGCTCGTGTCTCGCTGGTGCAGGAAGGCCCGGTAGTCCCGCTCGGCCTGGCTGACCTGGGTCAAATGCGATGCCAGCAAGATGGCCACCAGTGCCGCGAGCGTGCTGAGAATCACGGGGTGCAGATAGACCGGCAAAGTGACCCATCCCGCTTGGAGCATCAATGACAGGGCGAGATTGCTGACGAAACCGATGGTCAGGCCCCAGCCTGCCCCAGCGGCGGTAATTCGTCGGCTCCATATGCTCATCAGCGCCACGGGCCCCCAGGACGAGGCGAATAGTGTCGCCGCGAACCACACGACGGTCATCACCGCTGGCGGCTGAAAGAGGGCCAGCAGCAAGGTCACCAGACCCGCGACCAGGACAGCGATACGGCTGGTCCGCATGGCCGATGCCTCGTTCAGTGAAGGCGGGAGGATGTCGTTCGAGAGGCTGAAGCCGATGATCGACAGAAAGGTGGAACAGGACGAGAGCCCGGCGGCGAAAACGCCCGTGAGAATGACGATCCCAAGCCATGTCGGCAATATATTGAGTGCCACCCACACCATGGCGCGCTCGGGGTCGAGTTGATCGTTGTAGAGATTGATGGCGGCGCCGGACATCATCATCAATGCGTAGAAGATGGCTAGGGCCACTGCAGTGAGCATGGCTGAACGCATGACCACATGCTCGTTGCGTGCCATCAGGTAACGACTGGACTGCCACGGGCTGGCTGCCAGCACGGCGGCCCATACCAGCCCTAGTGTCAGGCTCCAGGTCAGCGCTTCCCCGGGGGTGGAGAAACTCGCTCCCTGGCCCTCGATGACGCCATGCCAAAGCGCTATGTCGGGTTTTTCCGACTGGCTCAGTAGCCCTTCGATGACCCCGTGCCAACCGCCCAGGTCCTGCAGGATATACAGCGAGCCACCCAAGGCCGCCAGCGAGAAGATCACGAACATGACCGTATCAGTCAGCATGACGCCAGGAGAGCCAGAGTAGAGGATGAACCCCGTGTAGGTCAGCCAGACCAGCACCAGGCCGACCCAGTAAGGCAGGCCCGTGAGTTCAGCGAACATGATGCCGGCCCCCTGCATGACGCCTAACAGATAGGCGCCGAGGCCAAGGATCGTGGTCAGGCCCGCGATGTTCTGGACACGCCGGGAAGCAAAGCGCTTACCAAAGAATTCGGGAACCGTTCTCGCACTGCTGCGCCGCAGGTAACGACCAAAGACCAGCGCACCCAATAGACACCCCGAGGTGCTCAGAGCGGCGAAAATCAACATCACCAGGGGATAGCCCTGATAGGCGAATCCGGTTTCACCGAGGAAGGCACTGGTACTCAAGTAGCTTGCGACCAGGGTGCCGAGAATGAAAAAGGTAGGCGCATTGCGGCCAGCGACCAGATAGTCGTCAAGATGCTTGACCCGGCGTCCAGCCAGATGACCAATGAGGAAGTAACCGACCAAACTCAGCAGGATTGCAATTGTGTAGATCATGGAGGCAGCCGTGGAGTCTTTAACGTTGTAGCCCGAATGATGCCGGGTGTCGCCGACGGTTTCATCGCTACTAGCGGCACGAGGCAAGGCAATTGCGACACGCAATGGTGCTAAGCAAAAGGATCGCCACGACATGGGGCGATCCTTTTGCGTTTCGGTATTACTGGGGTTCTGTCAGCGAAGGCGCTTTCGGGGTGATCGCAAGCTGGCGCCTTTCCTTGTGCAGGCCTACGTAGAGGCTGAAGCACATCGCCAGGAGTACCAGCGTGAAGGGCAATCCTGTCGCTACGGCACCGGCCTGGAGTGCCCCCAGCGCCGTGCTGCCGCCACCATACAGCAGGACGCCTGCGATGGCGCCTTCCAGTGTGGCCCAGAACACGCGCTGGCTCTTGGGCGCATCCGTTTTCCCACCGGCGGTGATGTTATCGATCACCAGCGAGCCGGAATCCGACGAGGTAATGAAGAAAACCAGGACCAGAATGATCGCCAGCGTCGATGTCAGGCTGGTCAACGGCAGCTGTTCGAGCATATGGAACATCGCCAGCGAGACGTCTCCGATGCCATTGGACAGCTCACCGATGCCGTTGGCCGCCTGATACAGTGCAGTACCGCCAAAGGCATTCATCCATACCAGGGTCACCAGCGTCGGTACCAGCAGCACGGCGACCAGGAACTCGCGCACCGTACGACCACGCGACACTCGGGCGATGAACATGCCGACGAACGGGGACCAGGAGATCCACCACGCCCAATAGAAGATCGTCCAGCCGTGGTACCAGGTGCCATCTTCGCGCCCGATCCAGTTAGACAACGGTAGGATATGCCCCAGATAGTCCAGGGTTGTGGTGCCGAGCCCTGTGATAATCATCAAGGTGGGGCCCGCGGCGATCACGAACATGAGCAGGGCTGCTGCGATAATCATGTTGATGTTCGAGAACAGCTTGACCCCCCCATCGATACCACGCCACACCGAGATCAGGGCAATTACCGTCACGACGATGATGATGGCCAGTTGCGTACCGATAGTATTGGGCACATCGAATAGATAGGCCAAGCCACCGGCCGCCTGGGTGGCGCCGAAGCCCAGCGAGGTGGCCAAGCCGAAGATGGTCGACAGTACGGCAAGGATATCGACGATATGGCCTGCCCAGCCGCGCGTGCGCTCGCCTAACAAGGGGTAGAAAGCCGAGCGCAGTGTCAGTGGCAGCCCTTTGTTATATGCAAAAAACGCCAGCGACAGCCCTACGACCGCGTATATGGCCCACGGGTGCAATCCCCAGTGGAACATTGTGGCACCCATGGCCGCGCTGGCCCCCTCTGGCGTACCGGCGGAGACGTTCAAGGGAGTGCCGTACCAGTCGGTGTAATAAGCGACCGGTTCGGCAACACTCCAGAACATCAGTCCGATGCCCATGCCCGCTGCGAACAGCATGGCAAACCAGGAAATGCGTGAAAATTCCGGCTTGGCGTCATTGCCGCCCAGACGAATCTTTCCTACCGGTAGGCAGATCAAAGCGATGCAGAACACCACGAAGATATTGCCGGCAATCATGAACAACCAATCGAAATGTTCGATTGACCAGTTTTTGGCCAAGCCTAGATGAACGTTGGCGGCATCTGGATAGACCAGTGCATAGACAATAAATGCCAGGATAGCGAACGCGGAGAGTGGAAAGACAGGGTTATGAAAATCCAACCCCATGACTTGCTTATTGTCCTGGCCGGGGGCCAGGACAGGATCCTCATGGTCCATAAATCATCCTCTTTTGTTATTGTGCAAGCGCCTGATTGCCCATGCGGCAAGTACGCGGGATCATTCTTGGATGACAGGGCAAACGGCAATTGTTTGAAACCGACCTCGGCATAGCTACTGCCGCACTGCAGGCAATCCTTGTCGATCACTGAGTGTGGTCAGTGCCAGGTTACCCATTAAAAAGACTGGCCCGCTTAGGCGGGCCAGTCGAGGGAGTGTTGTGGCGTCCTCAGCCTTGAGCCAGTTGTAGAGCCGGCGCGTCATAGCCCAGGTTGTTCAGCATGCGTTCTGAATACCAGTCGATAAAGTCGATGACGCCAAACTCGTAGGTCTCTGAGTAGGGGCCGGGCTGGTAGGCCTTCGAGTTGATGCCACGCTGGTTCTCCTCGGCGAGGCGGCGGTCCTGATCGTTGGTGGCGTCCCAGACCCTGCGCAGCTGTTCAGGATCGTAATCGACACCTTCGACGGCATCCTTGTGTACCAGCCACTTGGTAGTGACCATTGTCTGTTGCGGGCCTAGCGGCAGCACACGGAACACGACGGCATGGTCGCCCATGAAGTGATTCCAGGAATTGGGCAAATGCAGGATGCGCAGCGAGCCCATATCCGGACTCGTCAGGCGTCCCATTAGTTTCTTGGAGCCCGGCTGGCCGTCCATGGTCATCGAGACGATGCCGTCCAGAAGCGGAGTTCGGGTCAAGCGGTTGCGCTTGCCGAAGCGCTTGAGCTGCCAGGGCACTTGCTCGTTATCCCAGTCCCCCTGTTTACGAGCGACCAGCGACTTGTACTCAGGCGTGGCCCGCGGATCTTCGGTATCGTCGAATTCCTGCAGCGAGTTGAGCAGTTCCGGGTGGGCGCCATTGCAGTGGTAGCACTCACGGTTGTTCTCGATCACCAGCTTCCAGTTGGCCTGCTCGACGATGCTCGACTCCACGGCCACCTTGACGTTATCCATCTGGTACGGCTCGAGGTAATGCTCCAGCGTCACCAGGAAGTCGTCGATGGCCGGCGGGGTCTCGCTCAGGCTGATAAAGATGAAGCCCCCAGCCGTTCGCACATTGATTGGCTTCAGGCCATAGCTGGCAAGATCGAAGTCACTCCCCATGTCGCTGCCGGCGAACAACAGCCGGCCATCGAGTTCATAGGTCCACTGATGGTAAGGGCAGACCAGCTTGGCCACCTTTCCCTTGTCCTTGACGCAAAGACGGGAACCGCGGTGACGGCAGACATTGTGGAAGGCATGAACCTGTCCATCGTTGCCACGCACGAGGATGATCGGATTCTCCCCGACATCGAGGGTCATGAAGTTGCCCTTGGTGGGGATTTCACTCGTCATGCCAGCAAACAGCCACTCCTTCTCGAAAATCTCCTGCATGTCGAGTGCGAACAGTCTGGCATCATTATAGAACGGCTGGGGAAGTGAAAAAGTGCGTGTCCTTGTCTGCAGCATGTGAGCAGTCGCCTCGCGTGCCTTGGCCAAGGGATCGCCCAATTCGTGAGTCGCTAGCAGGTCCATACCAAATATCCTTTTCTAGGCCGCCTCCCCGCGAGAGCGGCGAAACGGTCAAGTGTTGATGTTCTTGTCGTGAGAGGCCTGGCATTGACGCATGAAATGATCTGTCGTCCGTTATTGTTGGGCCGATTGTGGTAGATGCCCATGGATGTCGATTGTCTATTCGCGACCTCAGATGGTGTAGCGGCGACTTGAAGGGACGAACGGAGCCAGGGATTGGGGGAGGGAGGCATGTGCGTGTCGCTGCCAGACAAGCCAGCCATTTTGGGCATACCCAGAATGCTGAGAAGGAAAGGGCGCTGGACCGTTTGGGCGCAACGGTACGGTGAAGGCATAGCCACGGTACTGCCAGGTAGAGACAACGATGACAATGAACTTTTTCAATCCGGTCACGACCCAGACCTGGACCAACGGTCGCCACTCGGTTCGCTGCGTAAAGGTGATTCAGGAAACCTGGGATGTACGCACGTTCTGTTTCATGGCTGAGCAGCCAGTGCTGTTCTTCTTCAAACCGGGTCAGTTCGTTACCCTGGAGCTGGAGATCGATGATCAACCGATCATGCGCTCATATACAATCTCCAGTTCACCTTCCATACCTTATAGTTTCTCGATTACCGTCAAGCGGATCCCGGGCGGCCACGTATCCAATTGGCTACATGAGAACCTGAAGGTAGGTGATGAGCTTATAGTTCACGGCCCGGTCGGCAACTTCAACTCGATCGACTTTCCCGCCGATAAAGTTCTTTTTCTTTCCGGCGGGGTAGGAATCACACCTTTGATGTCGATGACTCGTTGGCTATTCGATACCAATGCCAATGTCGATGTCGAATTCATTCATAGTGCAAGAGCGCCCCGCGATGTGATTTATCATCGTGAACTCGTGCATATGTTCTCCCGGATACCTGAGTTCAAGCTGCATATCGTTTGCGAACATAAGGACGACATTGGTGAGGCTTGGGCGGGTTACCGTGGCTACCTGACACAACCCATGCTGGAGTTGATGGCGCCTGATTTCCTCGATAGGGAAATTTTCTGCTGCGGGCCTACGCCGTACATGAATGCCATCAAGAATATTCTTCGTAGCAACGGCTTCGACATGAGCCATTACCACGAAGAATCGTTTGGGGCAACGCCCCAGGAAGTGCGAGAGGATGTGCGGGAGCTGGCCGAGCAGGCCGAGGCGGAAGCGGAGGACGTGGATTATGAGGACCTACTGAGTGTCGAATTTTCAGGTTCGGGGAAAAGCGTCCGTATCCAACCTGGCGAAACGGTGCATGCGGCTGCATCGAAGCTTGGCCTGCACATTCCCAAGGCATGTGGTATGGGGATATGCGGCACCTGTCGCGTCGGGCTCAAGTCTGGCGAGGTTGAAATGGACCACAATGGCGGGATAACCGAAGAGGATATTGAAGAGGGTTATATCCTGTCCTGCTGTAGTCGTCCAAAGGGCAATCTGGTCGTCGATTTCTAATTGGAAAGGGCTGGGCATGGAGCGTTTGCTACGCTCTGTGCCTTGGATCTGGATAGCTATTTAACCAGGAAGTACGCAATTCAGCCCGCATGGCGATGACCATGCGGGCTGAATTCGATGTCTACCGGAGTAGCATCTACCAGGATCGAATTACGCTGCGCCCAACAGGCCATGCGGATCAAGCACGAACTTGCTGGCCGCCCCCGAATCGAATTGCTGGTATCCCTGCGGCGCATCTTCCAGCGAAATTACCTGGGCATTGACGATCTCTGCAATATTGAGCCTGCCATGCAAGATGGCCTGCATCAGCTGGCGGTTATATTGCACCACCGGTGTCTGGCCGGTATGGAAAGAATGGCCCTTGGCCCAACCCAGGCCGAAACGCAGGCTGAGGCTACCCGTCTTTGCTGCCTTCTCCGTCGCACCGGGGTCCTCGGTAACGTACAGCCCGGGAATACCGATGGAGCCGGCCTCGCGGGTGACCTCCATCATCTGGTTGAGCACCACGGCGGGTTGTTCCTTGCCGCCATGACCCACCGCCTCGAAGCCGACTGCATCGATGGCGCTATCGACCTGGGGCTCGCCGACGATCGCGGCGATCATTTCTCCCAGCCGATCGTGCTTGCTGAGATCCACCGGCTCGAATCCCATGTTGCGAGCATGTTCCAGGCGTTGCTGGTTGAAATCGCCGATCATCACCACGGCGGCACCCAGCAGACGTGCCGAGGCCGCTGCTGCCAGGCCTACTGGGCCGGCGCCTGCTACATACACAGTCGAGCCTGCGCCGACCTTGGCATTCAGCGCGCCATGGAAACCGGTCGGCAGGATGTCGCTAAGCATGGTCAGGTCGCGAATTCTGGCCATGGCCTGGTCGCGGTCAGGGAACTTGAGCAGATTGAAGTCTGCATACGGCACCATGACATAGCGAGCCTGGCCACCGACCCAGCCGCCCATGTCGACATAGCCATAAGCCCCACCGGCCCGGTCGTCGTTCACATGTAGACAGACCCCGGTATGCCCTTCCTTGCAGGTACGGCAGCGCCCGCACGCGACATTGAAGGGGACCGAGACAAGATCGCCGATATTGAGAAACTCGACATCCTTGCCTTTTTCAATCACCTCGCCGGTGATCTCGTGACCCAGCACCATACCCGAGGGGGCGGTGGTCCTTCCGCGGACCATGTGCTGGTCGGACCCACAGATATTGGTAGAAACGACCTTCAGGATGACCCCATGTTCGATGGCTCGGCCGTTGGGCGTTTCCATCCTGGGGTAGGCAATGTCCTGTACCTCGACTTCGCCCGGACCGATATAAACGACACCGCGATTATCTGACATGCTGCTTCCTCTTGTGCGTTTGCCGTGACCTCGCTTGAAAGGGAGGCCGAGGCGATTCTTGTTGGTCTTGTGACGCCTTGGTTGGTAATGGCCAGGCGTGCATAAGCCTGGGCCTCAAGCGTGGCTCAGGCTCAAGCGAGAGAGTTATCCATGAACGACGCCGGGCAACAGATTGGCGACGTCACGATCTCGCGGACTGACATTCAATGACCGTATCGATCCGCATGTCGCAAATACACCGAGCGGTGACGTCGTTAAGCATCTTGAGGGCGGGGGGCAGCGATACCATCGCGGCAGGATAGCGCTCGTGGAACAAGGGTGGCTTGGTTCTTCGACGCTTCGCATGGCCAATACCGGACAATAAATGAATGAGGAGGCGACATGCTTCACAACGGTTTTTCACCCCAGGCCCGCTTGGCCAATTCCGATAGCGCGTTAGCCATGGCGATCGATGAAGAAGCGGCACGCCAGGAAGCGCATATCGAACTGATCGCCTCCGAAAACTACGCTAGCCGGCTCGTCATGGAGGCGCAGGGCACCCAACTGACCAACAAGTACGCCGAAGGCTATCCCGGGCGCCGCTACTATGGTGGCTGCGAGTACGTCGACAAGGTCGAGACGCTGGCCATCGAGCGCGCTTGCGACTTGTTTGGTGCTGATTTCGCTAACGTCCAGCCACACTCGGGTGCCCAGGCCAACGCGGCGGTCTTTATGGCGCTTATCAAGCCGGGGGATACCGTGCTGGGCATGAGCCTGGCGCATGGCGGACACCTGACCCATGGCGCCGCACCGAACTTTTCCGGCAAGCACTACAACGCCGTGCAGTACGGCTTGAACGCCGACACAGGGGAAATCGACTACGACGAGGTCGAGCGCCTTGCGCGCGAGCACCAGCCAAAAATGATCATCGCTGGCTTTTCTGCGTATTCCCGGGTGGTCGATTGGCGGCGTTTCCGGGTCATTGCCGACGAAGTAGGCGCGTACTTGATGGTCGACATGGCCCACATTGCCGGGCTTGTCGCTGCGGGACTTTACCCCAGCCCGTTACCGCATGCCCATGTGGTGACCACGACGACCCATAAGACACTGCGTGGCCCGCGTGGGGGGCTGATCCTGTCGGCGAATGCGGATGAAGCGCTGGTCAAGAAGCTCAATGGAGCGGTGTTCCCCGGGCAGCAGGGCGGTCCGCTCATGCACGTCATTGCGGCCAAGGCCGTCGCCTTCAAGGAAGCCATGAGTCAGGACTTCGTCAATTACCAGCGACAGGTCATCGCCAATGCGCGTTCCATGGCGCACGTGTTCATGGAGCGCGGCTACGACGTCGTCTCCGGCGGCACCGACGATCATCTTTTCCTGGTGTCGTTGATCAAGCAAGGCGTCACCGGCAAGGACGCGGATGCCGCGCTAGGCCGGGCCCACATTACCGTCAACAAGAACGCTGTACCCAACGATCCGCAGAGCCCCTTCGTGACCTCGGGCTTGCGCATCGGGACCCCTGCGGTCAGCACGCGCGGCTTCGTCGAGTCCGATTGCGAACAACTGGCAGGTTGGATCTGCGACATTCTCGATGTGCTTGCCGATGAGGGCGATACCGGGACGATAGAAGCCGAGGTTCGCGACAAGGTGGTCTCACTGTGCGCGCGCTATCCAGTCTATGGCGAAGCCGCGGTTGGCGAGCCGGGAATCAGCGAGACATCCGTGGCCTGAGCCTGTTCATGAGCAGGCTTTAAAAGGCCGATCGAGGAGAAGACCTATGCAACGCTATTCCGGCTTCGGGTTGGTCAAGCACGCGCTCAGCCATCATGAAAATTGGCAGCGTCAATGGCGCAATCCGACCCCCAAGAAAGAGTACGACGTCATCATTGTCGGTGGTGGTGGCCACGGCTTGGCTACCGCCTATTACCTGGCCAAAGAGCACGGCATCACCAACGTTGCGGTGATCGAGAAAGGCTGGCTGGGGGGCGGCAACACCGCACGCAATACCACGATCGTGCGTTCAAACTATCTTTGGGACGAGGCGGCAGCCCTCTACGAACACTCCATGAAACTCTGGGAGGGCTTGTCTCAGGACCTCAACTATAACGTGATGTTCTCGCAGCGCGGGGTGCTGAACCTTGGCCACACCTTGCAGGACATGCGCGATATTCAGCGCCGTGTGAATGCCAACCGGTTGAACGGCATCGATAGCCAGGTACTGGATGCCAAGGGGGTCCAGGAACTGGTTCCGATAATGGACTGCTCCAAGGGGGCCCGTTATCCGGTCATGGGCGCATCATGGCAACCGCGTGCCGGGGTGGCGCGTCATGACGCGGTGGCGTGGGGCTTTGCGCGTGGTGCCGATGCACGTGGCGTCGATATTCTTCAGCAGACCGAGGTCACCGGTTTCAAGATTCTCGATGGCCGGATCGTCGGGGTACATACCAACCGTGGCGATATCGGGGCCAAGACCGTCGGTTGTGTTGCGGCCGGCAATTCCGGTGTGCTGGCCAAGATGGCCGGCTTCAACCTACCGCTGGAGTCGCATCCCCTGCAGGCCTTGGTGTCCGAACCGCTCAAGCCGATTCTCGATACGGTGGTGATGTCCAATCATGTGCATGGCTATATCAGCCAGTCGGACAAGGGCGATCTGGTCATCGGCGCGGGCATAGACGGGTACTTGGGCTACGGTCAGCGCGGTAGCTACTCGACGGTGGAGCATACCCTGCAAGCCATCGTCGAGATGTTCCCGATCTTCTCCCGGGTCCGGATGAACCGGCAATGGGGTGGCATCGTGGATACCTGTCCGGATGCCTGTCCCATCCTGTCAGCCACCCCGGTCAAGGGCTTGTTCTTCAATTGCGGTTGGGGCACTGGGGGGTTTAAGGCTACGCCGGGCTCGGGGCATGTGTTCGCTGCCAGCCTGGCCAAGGGCGAGATGCATCCCATCGCTGCACCATTTTCCATCGACCGTTTCCACACGGGGGCCCTCGTCGACGAGCATGGCGCCGCCGGTGTCGCGCACTGAGGAAACACTGTCATGTTCCATATTTATTGCCCGTACTGCGAAGAGCATCGCGAGGAAGAGGAATTTCACCCCAAGGGACAAGCGCATATCCAGCGCCCCGCGGATCCTGAGGCCTGCTCCGACGAAGCCTGGGGGGACTACCTGTTCTTCCGCGACAATCCGCGAGGTGTTCACCATGAGCTGTGGGTGCATGCCGTTGGCTGCCGCAAGTTCTTCAATATCACTCGCCATACGGTGAGCTACGAGATTCTCGAGACGTACAAGATGGGGGAGGCGCCCACGGTTACGGCGAAAAGCGTTTCCGAGAAAGACAAGCAGGCCGGCGTACAGGCGGCCACGGGGGGGTGGCAGACCGTGGGTGCCCGGCCCGAGAGCGAGGCATTGAACGACGCATCGAACCAAGGAGCGCGGGTATGAGCCAGGTCAACCGTCTGTCGCAAGGGGGCCGGATCGACCGCTCCCGCCAGCTTCACTTCACCTTCAACGGCAAGCCGTACGTGGGCTATGCCGGCGATACTCTGGCTTCTGCGTTGCTCGCCAACGGCATCGATATCGTAAACCGCAGTTTCAAGTACTCCCGCCCGCGAGGCATTGTCGCCGCCGGGGCGGAAGAGCCCAACGCGATAGTGCAACTAGGATCCAGCGAAGCGACCCAGGTCCCCAATGTGCGCGCGACACAGCAGGCCCTTTACGAAGGGCTGACGGCCCGCAGCACCAACGGTTGGCCCAACGTACAGCGTGACCTGATGGGGATGGTCGGCAAGCTGAGCGGCACCTTCATGCCGCCGGGGTTCTATTACAAGACCTTCATGGCGCCCGCGTCGTTATGGATGACCTACGAGAAATACATCCGCAAGAGTGCCGGCTTGGGACGCAGCCCCACCGAACCCGATCCGGACAGTTATGACCACATCAACCAGCATTGCGATGTGTTGGTCATCGGTGCCGGTCCGGCAGGCCTGGCCGCTGCAGTGACAGCGGCACGCAATGGCGCACGGGTCATCCTTTGCGATGAGCAGGAGGAAATGGGCGGCTCGCTGCTGGACAGCCGCGAGCTGATCGATGATTCGCCGGCAGTGCAATGGGTCGATCGGGTGATCGACGAACTCGCCGCCATGGACAACGTCACTCTACTGCCGCGTACCACGGCCAACGGGTATCACGATCACAACTTCGTGACGCTGCACGAGCGTTGTACCGAGCACCTGGCCGATAGCGCGCCTGCCTCCGGCAGTCGCCGTCAGGCCCGTTCTCGCATGCATCGGGTGCGTGCCAGCCAGGTCGTGCTGGCCACGGGTGCCCATGAGCGTCCGCTGGTCTATGCCAATAACGATGTGCCCGGCAACCTGCTCGCCGGTGCCGTTTCTACGTATATTCGTCGCTATGGGGTGGCACCGGGCCAGAAGCTCGTGCTCTCCGCGACCAATGACCACGCCTACCGCGCTGCACTGGACTGGCGTGAAGCCGGCCGTGAGGTAGTGGCGATTGTCGATGCGCGTGCCAATCCCCAGGGGGATCTGGTCGCCAAGGCCCGGACGCTAGGTATCCCCATCATCACGGAAAGTGCCGTGATCGAGGCCAAGGGCGCCGAGCGCGTCAGTGGCGCCAGGGTCGCCAAGATCGATGCCACGCGGTTTACCGTGGCGGGGGAAGTCGAGGAGCTGGCTTGCGACACTATCGCCAGCTCCGGGGGCTACAGCCCGGTCATCCACCTTTCCTCGCACACCGGCACGCGGCCGACGTGGCGGGACGATATCCTGGGCTTCGTGCCAGGCGAGGTGAAGGGGCTCACATCGGTGGGTGGTGCACGTGGCGTCTATCCGCTCGACGATGTCATCCGTGATGGCATCGATGGAGGGCGGCAGGCGACCCAGGCGGCAGGCCTCGATGCCAATGCCGTCACCGGCCTAGTGCCGCAGGTCTCTGCTCGTGAGGATGGCGCTGCCTGTGCGCTCTACCAGGTTCCGCATCTCAAGCCATCGATGCGTGCGCCCAAGCAGTTCGTCGATCTACAGAACGACGTCACTGCGGCTGGCATCGAGCTGGCTACACGCGAGGGCTTCGAGTCCATCGAGCACGTCAAGCGCTACACAGCGATGGGCTTCGGCACCGACCAGGGCAAGCTCGGCAACATCAATGGCATGGCGATCGCTGCGCGCTGTCTGCATCGTTCGATTCCCGAAGTAGGCACTACCGTCTTCCGGCCAAACTATACGCCGGTCACCTTCGGCGCCATCGTGGGGCGGCATTGCCGCGACCTGTTCGACCCCGAACGCTACACCGCGCTGCATCAGTGGCATGTCGAGCAGGGGGCCGAGTTCGAGGATGTGGGGCAGTGGAAACGCCCCTGGTACTTCCCGCGGACCGTCAACGGCAAGAAGGAAACCCTGCACGAGGCCGTGGCGCGCGAGTGCCTCGCGGTGCGCGAGCGTGTCGGCATCCTCGACGCCTCGACCCTGGGCAAGATCGATATCCAAGGGGCCGATGCGCGTGAGTTCCTGGGCCGCGTCTACACCAACAAGTGGGCCAAGCTGGCACCGGGTCGGGTTCGCTATGGGCTGATGTGCAAGGACGACGGCATGCTCATGGATGACGGGACGACCAGTTGTCTGGGCGAGAATCATTTCCTGATGACCACGACCACGGGCGGGGCTGCCGGAGTGATGGAGTGGCTGGAACTCTGGCACCAGACCGAATGGCCCGAACTGGACGTCTATTTCACGTCGGTCACCGATCACTGGGCGACCATGACCGTGACAGGCCCTGACGCACGCAAGTTGTTGGCTGAGCTTACTGACATCGATCTCGACAAAGAGCAGTTCAAGTTCATGGACTGGCGAGAGGGGACCGTCGCCGGCGTGCCGGCGCGTGTATTCCGCATCTCCTTCACGGGCGAGCTGGCCTACGAGATCAATGTGCAGGCCAACTACGCCATGCATGTCTGGACGGCGCTCTTCAAGCATGGCGAGAAGTACGACCTCACGCCCTACGGCACCGAGACCATGCACGTGCTGCGCGCCGAAAAGGGCCTGATCATCGTCGGCCAGGATACCGATGGCTCGGTCACGCCCGAGGACCTGGGCATGCAGTGGGCCATCGGTTATGACAAGCCGTATTCCTGGATCGGCAAACGGGCCCTGTCCCGCTCTGATACCCGGCGCACCGACCGCAAGCAGTTCGTCGGCCTGAAGCCCAAGGACCCCAAGGTGGTACTGGAAGAAGGGGCGCAGATCGTTTTCGACCCCAACCAGAGCATTCCCATGAGCATGGTAGGTCATGTGACCTCCAGCTATTACAGCCCCACGCTGGGGCATGGCTTTGCCCTGGCCGTAGTGAAAGGTGGGCATGAGCGAATGGGCGAGACCGTCTATTTGCCCATGGTCGACGGCAAGGTTCACGAGGCGGAAATCGTTAGCCCCGTATTCCTCGACCCCAAAGGAGAGCGGCAAAATGTCTGACGTGAAAGAGTTCGATACCCGGCCTGCCGGAAGCCCGAGTGCCGAGTCGCCGTTGGCGTGGTCCTTTCATCGCCGGGGAACGCCGCCTCGTGAAGCCGGTGCAGGCGTGACGCTACGCGAGAAAGCGTTTCTGGGGCACATGGTCCTGCGTGGTGGGGCCATTGTTCTGGACGAGGCCGTGCGTGAGGTGCTGGGCATCACATTGCCTGCCCGGCCCAATACCTTGGCGCTGGATGATAGTGGTGAACGTTCGATCCAATGGCTGTCGCCCGATGAGTGGCTCGTCATCGTGCCCGGTGGCGAGGAGTTTGCGCTGGAAGGGCGGTTGCGCGAGGTGCTGGGACAGGCGCATTACAGCATCGTCAACGTTAGCGGGGGACAGACCGTATTGACGCTACGGGGCGAGAAAGCGCGTGAAACCCTCATGAAGTCAACGCCATACGATGTGCACCCGCAAGCATTCCCGGTGGGCAAGGGCGTCACCACGGTCTTTGCCAAGGCAACGGTCATTCTACGCAGGCCAACCGAAGATACCTGGGAGCTTGTGTTGCGCAGGAGCTTCGCCGATTACTGCTATCGATGGCTGTTGGATGCGGCGGCAGAGTACGGCGTTACAGTAGAACGATAAACCCACAGGCCGGACATGTGCCGGCCTTCTTCCTTGCAAGCCGGTAACCCGTAGGGGACAGCATGAGTCGAACTGCCGATACTTGGATTCTTGCCGCCCAATGTCCCAGTCGTCTGGGGACGGTGGACGTCGTGACGCGCTTTCTAAAAGAGCAGCTTTGCTACATTACCGAGCTCAACTCCTTCGATGATCGGCAGGGGGGGCAATTTTTCATTCGTGCCGAATTCAGGCCCGAAATCGAGGGATTCAGCGACACGGCGTTCTGCGAGGCCTTTGCGTCGCGGGCAGCGGAGTTCGAAATGACGTTCGAACTGACGCCCCCGGGCAAGCGTACCGGGACCGTGATACTCGTTTCCAAGGCTGATCATTGTCTTAACGATTTACTGTATCGCTATCGTACCGGCCAGTTGCCTCTGGATATTCGGGCCATCGTTTCCAACCATCCCGATCTTGAATCCCTGGCGGAATGGCATGGGTTACCCTACTACTACTTGCCCATTACGCCTGAAACCAAGCTACAACAAGAGGCGCAGATCAAGGACATCATCGAGGGTACCGGGGCCGAGCTCGTAGTACTGGCGCGTTACATGCAGGTGTTGTCGCCGGCCATGTGTGAGCGGCTCTCGGGGCGGGCGATCAATATCCACCACTCTCTACTGCCGGGGTTCAAAGGTGCCAAACCCTACCATCAAGCCTACGAGAAGGGGGTCAAGCTCGTCGGTGCGACGGCGCATTACATTAACAATGACCTGGACGAAGGCCCGATCATAGCCCAGGGCGTCGAGCCGGTGGATCACGCTCACTATCCCGAGGACTTGGTGGCGAAGGGGCGTGATATCGAATGTCTGACTCTGGCGCGGGCCATTAGCTACCACCTGGAGCGTCGCGTGTTTCTCCATGCTGGACGAACGGTGGTGTTCGGTAACTGACAGCGGGATGCCTCTTTATCTATTGTTTACCTGTATGTCTGCGACTGAGACCGCCCATGAACATTGGCATCTAGGATGTAACGACGAATGATTCATGGTCGGGGCTGATCCTCCGTCCCCTAGCCCCGATATCTCATCCTATCCACAGGCAGGTAGGTTTGCTGAGGTGGATGGGGATGGCTAGGCTGATTCAGGCCTATTCGATGCATTGGCATCGTTTTTTTCTATCCGCCGCACCGTATTCAACAGGAGGTTGAAGCCATGTCCAGCCCGGAGCACAAGCAGAAGATCTGGAAAATGATCGAGGATATCAAGGTCGGCATGCTGGTTACGCTGGATGGTGAGATGCCTCGTGCCCGGCCGATGCACCTGGTTCAGGACGAGTACGACGGCACCCTATGGTTCTACACCCGCCGCAGTGCCGAGAAGGTCTTTGAAGCCGCTACCGATCGTGACGTTTGCCTCAGCTTTTCCGATCAGGAAGAGGGTGTGTACGTATCGCTATCAGGTAAGGCCAACCTGACCGATAACCGCGAGCTGATCGAGAAGTACTGGAATCCGTTCATTGCGGCCTGGTTCCCCGAAGGCAAGGATGACCCGGATGTCGCGTTGCTGGAGATCAAGGTCCAGATGGGTGAGCACTGGAAGGCCAAGGAGAGCAAGACGTTCCAGCTTTACGAAATAGCCAAGGCCAACGTGAAGAAAGATGCCATCCCGGATATGGGCGAGAATGAGAAGTTCGGTGGCTAGTCCTGACATGACACGTTGTGCATTCGGTGTATTGGCCTGCATGCTGGGGCTCATGGTCTTCAACGGGGCATGGGCCGAGGAGGGCGTATCGGAAGGCAACGCGGAGGCTGAGGCTGCCTGCGAGCTGACCGATCGCAAGCGTGAAATGCTGTCGCGGGTCAACGAGGCGCGCAGCCAGGCCCGACAATGCGGCGATCAGCATTTTGAGGCGGCGGAACCATTGACCTGGAATTGCACGCTCGAAGCCGCTGCCGAAGCGCACTCCCGGGACATGGCCGAGAATGACTACTTCAGTCATACCGGTCCAGATGGCGTGGGAATCCAACAGCGGGTCAGTAACCGGGATTATGTGTGGCGCGCGGTGGGTGAGAACATCGCCGCGGGTCAGATGTCCATCGCCGCTGTAGTCGATGGCTGGCTGGAAAGTCCGGGCCATTGCCGCAACATCATGCAGGACGTCTTCACCGAGATGGGCATGGCCAAGGTCGATTCTGAATCGGATGATTCGGAGTCGACCTATTCTTCCTACTGGACGCAGGTTCTGGCCCAGCCGCGCTAGGCTTTCAAGCGCTGCCTGACGGTCAGGCCCAAGCCTTGTTCATTGCCGTGGCTGGCATGAAAACGGCGCCGTGGCGAGCCTTGGAGGTGCTTGGTGTGCTGGAAGGATTGGCGGCGCGACGACTGTCCGAAAGGGGACTGACGCCTGAGGTAGGCGAGGCGTTAGTCCGGTATATCGAACAGGGGGAATTGTTGCTTGGCAAAGGCTATCTGACGAAGGAGGACATCGACCACTGGGGCGAGATCAACGAGGCCTTTCACCGCGCCATCGTCGAGTCAACCGGCAGCCTGGTGATCGGCGATGCCATCAATCGCAACAATCCCTTGTCGACTCTCGAGCGCGATCTGGCCTACTTGCTCGCCACTAGTGCCCCTTGCGGTGGGGCGACTAGCATACGTTAAAAAATTTAATTGTCATGAAATCCACTTGTTCCCCACCGTCTCTTGATTCATCGCAAGTGTTTTTTTTGATCTCGTCAATTCTTAAGTAAAGTTAATTCGACTTTGGTCGATAGTGTGCTGGAGCTGTGCGAGAGCCCTGTCTCGTTCGGACACGTCGTTGTTTCGACTTAGCCCTAGTACACAAAACACCACTTGAGATACTGAGATTATGCAAGCCCTTCACCGCGTAAAAATGGGCCACAAGTTTGTACTTGCCTTAGCACTTCCTTTGATTGCTATGACGTGGCTGGCAGCGGCCGGCATACTCGAACGACAACAGATCGCTTCACAGATGGGACACCTGCAGGAAATGGCCAAGTTAGGGCAGAATGCAGGCAGCCTAGTTCACGAACTTCAGCGTGAGCGTGGAATGACAGCGGCCTTCCTGGGCAGCGAAGGGCGTAACTTTCGTGCCGAGCTACCTGGTCAGCGCCAAGCGACCGATCAGCAGATCGATAACTTCCGCCAGTACCTTTCGTCGATTGAATTCGATGCTCGAGATCGGGTTATCGCGGAGCAGGTCGACAAGGCGCTTGTCTTGTTGAGCGAAACAGGCTCCATCAGGCAGCGCGCCGACGATCTGGCCATAAAAGGTGAGGTATCCAGCGCACACTTTACTGCACTCAATGCCGAACTGATTAAATTTGTCAGCAAGCTCACCTTCGGCGTCGATAATGCCGAGGTGGCTCGGCAATTAACTGCCTATTACAACTTGCTTTATATCAAGGAACTGGCGGGTATCGAGCGGGCCCTGTTGACCACCGCCTTCAGTACTGACGCGATGTCCCCGACCATGTACAGGAACCTGCTGTCGCTGACAGGTAGATCGCAAGCATTCACCAATAGCTTTCAGGATCTTGCGAACGCGGACATCCAGTCTTCCCTGGCAGCGATACTTGGCGGCAACCTCGTCGAACGACTGACTAACATGCGTAGTGTCGCTCTCGAGCGGGGCACTGCGGGTGGTTTCGGTATCAACCATCAGCAATGGTTCGAGGGTCAGACCACACAGATCGATCGCATGCATGAAGTGGGGCTCAAAGCTTCGAATATGCTGATGGAAACAGCCAGCGGTCTCGGCAGCCAGGCCCAGAAGGAGCTGCTGCAATATCTGATCTTGTCCGTCATTGCCGCAGGCTTGGCTATCATCCTGTCGTTCGTAACGGTTCGCAGCATCGTGGTACCCCTCAAAAAGGCCTTGGCTAATATTCAAGGCCGTGGGGGAGACCTGACCCAGCGTCTGGATGTGCCCGGCAGTGATGAACTCTCTCAACTCTATTCAGCGTTCAATGATTCTACCGTCAGTACTGAGCAGTTGGTTGCCAATATCAAGCAGGGGGCTCTGTCCGTTGAAATGGCCAGTGGTGAGATAGCTCAAGGCAACCAGGATCTCGCACAGCGTACTGAAGAGCAGTCGGCATCGCTGGTAGAAACCGCCTCCAGCCTGGAGCAGATCACGGCGACCGTCAGGCAGAGTGCAGATACGGCGCGGCAGGCCCAGGACATGACACAGGAAATGGCCAGTCAGGCGGGACAGGCCAGCGGTATCGCTGCACAGGCGAATGCTGCCATGGAGCAGATCCATGCAGCCAACCAGAAAGTCACCAAGATTGTGGAAGCAATCGATGATATCGCCTTCCAGACCAACATTCTTGCATTGAATGCTTCCGTGGAAGCCGCACGAGCCGGCGAGCAGGGGCGTGGATTCGCCGTCGTGGCGTCTGAAGTGCGTAAACTTGCTAGTCGTAGCGCCGAGGAAGCCAAGCAGATACGGTTGCTGATCAATACCAACGTTGAGCGGATCGATGAAGGTGAGCGATTGGTCACTTCGACCACCAACACCTTGGGCATTATTGCAGACCGGGCCCAGAAGGCTGCGGCGTTGGTGTCTGAAATCTCTACGGCCACGCTTGAACAGTCGGCCGGTATCGAACAGATCAACCAGGCTGTAGCGCAGCTGGAAGACGTCACCCAGCAGAACGCCGCCCTGGTCGAGCAGGTCGCGACGGCAAGTCGCTCCCTGGATGATCAGGCGGGTGACATGGCACGCATGGTGGGTCGCTTCACGGTCAATGAAAACCACGCAGAAATGGCTCCCGACTGGCAGGGCATGAGCCTACCCTCACAGGAGGTGGCAGCATCAGAAAGCAAGCGCTCCACAAGGCTTCTGGCTGGATGATCGGGATCTGGCAGGTTGGGCCTGACGTCATGTAGCGAGGAATAGGAGCCCGGTATCACACTTGCCCCGTAACCGCGGACGTACGCGGGAGGCTCGTGTATACTGGGCGCCGCTTTCCAGCCACAGGCAGCATGGCCCGCGAACGGGCGAGCACGTGGTTGGCTCTAGAATGGTGTTTTCCAACGAGAGTTATCCGGACCCATGATTGATCAGCTGTTCGAATTCGTGCAGAACCACCCGTTGCTGGTGGGGGCCTTCCTGGTGGTGCTGACCGCATGGATCGCCTATGAAGTCAGGGGGGCGTCCCGCAGCGGTGTCACGTCCAGCGAGGCGACACAGCTGATCAACCGCGAGGATGCCGTGATCGTCGACATTCGCGAGACCAACGACTTCAAGGCAGGCCATATCGCCGGGGCGCGCAATATTCCTCAAAGCCGTATCGACGATCGGATGAACGAACTGGAAAAGGTCAAGGACAAGCCGATTATCGTGGTCTGCAAGCATGGGCAGTCCTCGGGCATCGTCCTGGCCAAGTTGCAGAAGGCGGGCTTCGAGCGCGCCTTCAAGTTGCGTGGTGGCATGGCCCAATGGCAAGCCGATGGGCTGCCGCTGGTCAAGAAGTGATCGCACCAGTCTCTCTTCCTTATTTCTCCAGTACCAAGGATCTACAACATGGCGGAAGACAATAACCAGAGCGCAGGTGGCAACGCCCAGCAGGCAGCCGCAGATTCGCAGAAGCCGCAACTGCAGTTCGCGCTGCAGCGTATCTATGTAAAGGACATCTCCTTCGAGTCGCCGAATGCGCCTCAGGTGTTCCAGCAGCCGTTCAAGCCCAAGGTCGGCCTCGACCTGAACACGACCAGCAGCCAGGTCAGTGAGGGGCTTTATGAAGTGATCGTCAAGGTCACCGCCCAGGTCTCGCACAGCGAGAGCGGCACGACCTCGTTTCTGGTCGAAGTCGAGCAGGCCGGCCTGTTCCGCATCTCCGGCATCGAAGGCGACCAGCTCGACCATACATTGGGTGCGTTCTGCCCCAACGTGCTGTTCCCCTATGCGCGTGAATGTATCGACAACCTGGTCAATCGCGGTGGCTTCCCGCCGCTGATGCTGGCGCCGGTCAACTTCGAGGCCATGTATGCCCAGAAGAAGCGGCGCGAGACACAAGGTTCCGAGACGACACAGTAAGCGAGCGTTCGCTGCATGAGCGGTCCGCGCATCCACGTCGCCGCCGACTTCCCGGTCGGCGGCGACGTCGTTCTTCCCGACGGCGCTGCACGTCACGTGGCCCTGGTGTTGCGTCTGCGTGAGGGTGCTTCGCTTACCCTGTTCGACGGTGCCGGCAATGAGGCCGCGGCGGTGCTGGTCGAGGCCGGACGCAAGCGTGTCGTGGCCCGCATCGAGCATGTCGAGACCGGGCGGGGCGAGTCGCCGCTTTCGGTGCATCTCGGCCAAGCGATCTCCAAGGGCGATCGCATGGATTACGCCATACAGAAGGCCGTCGAGCTGGGCGTGGCGGTCATCACGCCGCTCTACACCGAGCACGGCGACGTCCGCCTCAAGGGCGACCGCGAAGCCAAGAAGCTGGCGCACTGGCAGGGTGTGGCGGCCAGTGCCTGTGAGCAGTGTGGCCGCGCCACGATCCCGCCGGTGCATCCTCCCTGTTCGCTGCAAGCGTGGCTAGCACAGCGCGATGAACCGCTACGGCTGGTGCTGCACCCCGCCACGCAGGGCGTGCTTCAGCCCGAGCTATCGCCCGCTGCTGCAGCCTTGCTGATCGGCCCGGAAGGCGGGCTCTCCGAGGCTGAAGTCGCAGCCGCGCGTGAGGCGAAGTTCACGCCGCTCAGCCTGGGGCCGCGTATCCTGCGCACCGAGACGGCACCGGTGGTGGCGCTCTCGCTGTTGCAATATCGATTCGGTGACTTGGCTTAGCCGTTGAGCTGGCTGGCTTGGTCGCTGAGTTATCTCTGTGGATCAAGCCCCTGTCATCGTCCCGCATCACGTCGCATACTGACGCCAGATTACCCGGGAGTTTCCCATGTCCGACACCCACACAGGCCGCCGCGGCGGACGTCCCGAGCCGGTATCCGGCGCCCAGCGCTCGCGCCGTGTTGAGAATGCCGAACCGGTCGAGGTCGGCCAGGTAGCCTATCTCGAGGTCGTCACGGTCAACGATACCGGGGCCTTTCTCGCCTGGGGGCGGCCCAAGGATCTCCTGCTGCCCTTCGGCGAACAGCGCTTTCGTCCCACGCCCGGCAAACGGGTGCTGGTCATGATCTACGTCGACGACCGCCAGCGGCCGGTGGCCTCGCAGCGCCTGGATCGCTTCATCAAGGATGAAGCCGAGGGGCTGGCACCCGGCGATGCCGTCTCGCTGGTGATAGCCGATCGCACGGACCTCGGCGTCAAGTCCGTGGTCAACCATCGTTTCTGGGGCGTGCTTTACCACGATGACCTGCCCAAGATCCCGCGGCGTGGGGATCGCCTGCCCGGTTACGTGAAGCGCGTTCGCGACGATGGCCGACTGGACCTTTCCCTGCTGCCCTCGGGCTCGGCGCGCCTGGACACCGTAGGCGACAAGATCCTGGCCTTGTTGCGGCGCGCGGATGGGTACCTGGCGCTTTCCGACAAGAGTCCGGCCGACGAGATCAAGGCCCGTCTTGGGGTGAGCAAGAACGCCTTCAAGCAAGCCATCGGACGACTCTACAAGCAGCGGCGCATCGTGATCGAGCGCGAGGGCATTCGTTTGATCGAGGATAGCGACGAAGCCTGACCCCGCTTGGTCTCCTCGGAGGCCTGGTTCATACTGCGCCCATCACTTCGCATTGGACGATCGATCGATGAGCGAACGCGGACTCAAGGTCGGTGTGGTGATGGATCCCATCGCCGACATCGCCTACAAGAAGGACACCACCCTGGCCATGCTGTGGGCGGCCCAGGAGCGGGGCTGGTCGCTGTATTACCTGGAGCAGGAAGACCTGTTCCTGCAGAACGGACGGGCCTGGGGTAGGATGCGCGACCTGGAGGCATTTCACGATCCCCAGCGCTGGTACCGCCTGGGCGAACCGACAAGCCGGCCACTCGCGGAACTCGACGTGATCCTGATGCGCAAGGATCCGCCGGTCGACAGTCATTTCCTCAATGCCGTACACCTGCTGGGCTTCGCCGAGCGTGAGGGTGTGTTGGTGGTCAACCCCACCCGGGCCCTGCTCGAGTGCAACGAAAAGCTCTTTGCCCAGCAGTTCCCCCAGTGCTGCGTCCCGACCACCGTATCCTGCAGTGAGCCGGTACTTCGTGCCTTTCATGCCGAGCATCGCGACGTGATCTTCAAGCCTCTGGATGGCATGGGCGGCACCGGGATCTTCCATGTCCAGCCCGAGGGTCGCAACATCGGTGCGATCATCGAGACGCTGAGCGAGCGCGGCCAGCGCCAGATCATGGCGCAACGCTATATTCCCGAGATCAAGGATGGAGATACCCGCATCCTGCTGGTCGATGGCGAGCCGGTGCCCTATGGCCTGGCGCGGGTGCCCATGGCCGGTGAAACCCGCGGCAACCTGGCCGCCGGCGGGCGCGGCGTCAGCCGGGAGCTGACTGACCGAGACTACTGGTTGATCGAGCAGGTCACGCCGATGATCCGTGAGAAGGGCTTGATGTTCGTGGGGCTCGATGTGATTGGCGATTACATTACCGAAATCAACGTGACCAGCCCTACCTGTGTGCGTGAAATAGACGATCAGCGCGGTACCGATATCGCCGGCTTGTTGATGGATGCTATCCAGCGCCGCCTTCCCCACTGAGGCGACTGCAGGCGGTAGTGATACAATCGGCGAGACACACTGAACTCGACCAGGTGGCCATGGCGATTACACGCCAATGGCCGCCCAGGAGGCCCATGCAAAGCCTGAAGAATCATTTCCTGCTGGCGATGCCTCACCTCGAGGATTCGCAGTTCGCCGGCACGCTCAGTTACCTGTGCGACTACGACGACAACGGCACCATGGGAGTGATGGTCAACCGACCACTCGATATCACGCTCGATGCGCTGTTCGACCAACTCGACCTGGGCGGGGAAGATAGCCCACATAACGACGCCCCGGTCTATTATGGCGGCCCGGTGCATCGCGACCGCGGCTTCATCCTGCATCGCGGCAGTAGCGAGCCCTGGGATTCGAGTATTCAAGTGACCGAGGATATCGCGCTCACGACATCGATGGACATGCTGCAGGCGCTTGCCGCCGGCAAGGGCCCCAAGGACTTTCTCGTCTGCCTGGGCTGCGCCGGATGGGAGTCGGGGCAGCTCGAGGAGGAGCTCAAGGAGAACACCTGGCTGACGGTGGAAGGCCGGGCCGAGGTGCTCTTCGATGTCCCCACCGAACAGCGTCTCAACGCCGCCGCAGGCATCCTCGGCATCGACCTTAACCTCATGAGCCGCGAGGCGGGGCATAGCTGATGGGCATGGCGCCATGACCCCGAGCGGACAACGCCTGGTTCTGGCCTTCGATTTCGGCGTGCGGCGTATCGGCGTGGCGGTGGGCAACGAAATGATTGCCAGTGCCACGGCGCTCGACCCGTTGCCGGCCCGCGACGGAATTCCCGATTGGCAGGTGGTGTCACGCCTGGTGGCAGAATGGCAGCCCGATCTCTTCGTGGTTGGCCTGCCGCTGAACATGGACGGCAGCGAATCGCAGATGAGTACCCGGGCCAGGAAGTTCGGCAAGCGTCTCTACGGACGCTACGGAAAACCCTGCGAAATGGTCGACGAGCGCGGTTCGACCCGCGAGGCCAAGGCGATTGCCAGGGAGGCCGGACATCGCGGCAATTACCGCGAGGAAGGGGTCGACGGCATTGCCGCCCAGCTCATCCTCGAGAGTCACTTTGCCACCCTCGAAGGTCTGCCGCCGCGCGGCTGAAATCAGGCGAAGGCGCCTTCGCCCGTGCTTTGATCATTACGGTCATCGCGATTCGATGACGAATACTGACGGGCGAAATCGTCGGTCGAAATGCAGGTGTACTTCTCGATGAAAAAGGCCAGCGTGGCTGGATTCGAGAAGCGCTCTTCGAAATGCTCTTCGTTCTCGCCCTGCCCGCGTGTGACGCTGGCACGATAGCGATCGCCCTCGCGGGTGACGGTGACCGTCGCCTGACGGTCGGCCTCCCGCTTCTCCACCCGTAGGCCCTGATGCTCGGTCAGAAGTTCGTCGAGCAGCTTCCCGCCCTGGATCTCCTCCGATGTGGCCCACCAGTCGCGATCGCGGTCGCCATACACGTACAGCACCCAAACCAGATAGATCGAGAACACGATCCCGATCATCAACTGCGCCATGACGGTGCCTGAAGGCGAGGCGGTGAAGAGATACACGACCTGAGCGACCACCCCCACGGCAAGAAACAGCGCCAGTGGTCGCCAGATACGAGGACTCATGAAGCCCTTGCCGAGCATGAACCCCCACAGGCCGGTCACGGCCAGCGCGCCAACGCCGATCTGGATGAGGATGACCGGTGACCCGCCGCCCCCCATGAGGGCGATGATGCCGACGGCGACGAGTGCGGTGTAGAAAGCCGCGAACAGAAGATAGGCGCGATGCAGGTTCATGGTCATGCCTCCTTGGGGAGATCATACGTGGGCTGCCCGCACGGGCCCGTTTCAATACCGGTAGGCAGCCTGCTGGTCCATTCCGCTTGGCAGATGAGTGTTCTAGCTTCGCATAGTAGTCCAGGCCGAGCAGCCCTGCCTTGGTCTTAGGCGATCTGCTCCGCCTCACGTTACAGCTGACGATCATCGATGCCGATACGCGTGGGAACGAACCAGCGCACCTCGCGCAGATCCTTCTCGATCAGGTCGTCGACCTGCAGCAGGGTGGCGAAGATCGCCATGCGCACCGGGATACCGTTATCGGTCTGGCGGAAGATGGCCAGGCGGGGGTCGCCATTCAGGTCGACGCTGAGATCGTTGGCGCCGGGGCGACTATCGCGAGGCAGCGGATGCATGACGATAGTGGTGTCGGTGCAGTGGCGGTCGAGGAAGGCACGGTCGACGGTGAAGTCCTGCGAGACCCCGGCGAAGCTTTCGATCATGTCTTCGGTGAAGCGCTCCTTCTGGATACGCGTGGTGTAGACCACGTCCAAATCGGAGAAGTCCGAGTTCAGGCTATCGCGCTGCTCGACGCGATGACCGCGGGATTCGACCAGGTCGATCAGGTAACCGGGCATTTCCAGGCCGGGGGGGGAAACTAGGGTGATGCGCATGGGGTCGTAGAGCGACAACAGCTTGATCAGCGAATGCACGGTACGGCCATACTTGAGATCGCCGGTCAGCAGCAGGTGCGCCCCGGCCAGCGTCTTGCCCAGGCGGGTGAATTCCTTGTCGATGGTATAGAAATCCAGCAGGGCCTGGCTGGGGTGCTCCCCGGGGCCGTCCCCGCCGTTGATCACCGGCACATTGGTGGCTGCCGCGAATTCGGCCACCGAGCCTTGATCGGGATGACGCATGACGATGGCATCGCAGTAGCCGCTCATCACGCGACTGGTGTCGTACAGCGACTCGCCCTTGGCCATCGAGGAAAAGGTGAACCCCGTGGTGTCGCAGACGCTGCCCCCGAGCCGGCAGAACGCGGCATGGAAGCTGACCCGTGTGCGGGTGCTGGCCTCGAAGAACAGATTGCCGAGCACGGCGCCCTCCAGCACACGCGTTACCTGGCGACGCTGGGCGATCGGTTCCATGCGGCTCGCCACCCGCATCAGGTGGTTGACGTGTTCGCGGGACAGGGAATCGACGGAGAGCAGGTGGGAACTCATCACGGACCTCGGCGCTGGGGAATTGCCGGCTAGTGTAACCGGCCCGGGGGCATTCATCACGGCCCTGCAGCACCGACTGTGCTTGGCGTTAGCGGCCGGTTGCCCTTGGCGCTTCCAAGCGTGCTCTTCTATCTTCAAGACACGTTTTGGACACGATTCAGCGGCGGTTCGCAAGAATGAAGAATCCGGTGAATCGTGTCATTCGAGTGAGACCTCTTTCTCGGTGCAAGCAAGGAGCAAGGCACATGAGCGATCAGAAACAACCCCCCCAGCATCAGAACAAGCAACCCGGTGACGAACATCAAATGCAGCCGGAGCCGGAGTTCATCCGCGCAAGCTACCGTGGCACCGACAAGCTCAAGGGCAAGGTGGCCATCATTACAGGGGGCGATAGCGGCATCGGGCGTGCCGTGGCCATCCATTACGCTCGGGAAGGCGCGGACTGCGTGCTGGCCTATCTCGATGAAGAGCGCGACGCCGAGGATACGCGGGCGCTGGTTGAGGCCGAGGGCCAGCAGTGCATGCTGATTCACGGCGATGTCGGCGATCCGGCCTTCTGCCGCGAAATCGTCGACAAGACCCTGGATCGCTGCGGCAAGCTCAATATTCTGGTCAACAACGCAGCCGAGCAGCATGACTGGGACGATGTTACCGAGATTCCCGACGACCAGCTGCAACGTACGTTCCAGACCAATATCTTCAGCCACTTCTACATGGCCAAGGCGGCGTTACCGCATATGGGCGAGGGCGACACCATCATCGCCACATCATCGATCAACGCCTTCAAGGGCAACCCGACCTTGATTGATTACACCGCCACCAAGGGCGCGATCCAAGGGCTGGTGCGCTCGCTCGCGACGTCACTGGTCGATAAGGGAATTCGTGTCAATGCTGTGGCACCGGGCCCGGTGTGGACACCGCTGATTCCGGCCAGCTTCCCCGAAGACAAGGTCGAGAAGTTCGGCGGTCAGGTTCCCATGGATCGGGCCGGCCAACCCAGCGAGATGGGGCCCGCCTATGTCTACCTGGCCAGCGAGGAGTCTTCCTATATGACGGGCCAGACGCTACATCTCAACGGCGGTGTGGTTCTCAATACCTGACAGGTGCCGTTCCAGAGCGCGCCGCTCAGGCGCGCTCGGCCTGGCGCGCTTCCAGTTTGGGCTGAACGCCTCCCAGGCGAGTGGTGATCTCGCGTGCTGCCCGACTGACCAGGCCGCCGAGTTCGGCCAGTCGTGATTCGGGAATCCGGGCGACCGGCCCCGAGACCGAGATCGCTGCCAGGGGATGGCCCTGCTCGTCATGTATGGAGGCAGCCACACAGTGCAGGCCGACGGCATGCTCTTCGCGGTCGCAGGCATACCCGTGACGACGAATCTCGGCCAAGCCTTCGCGAAGTCGCGCGGGGGTATCGAGCGTATTCGCCGTGACACGGGGCAGGCCGCGTGCCTGGAGAATACGTTCCACCTCCTTGTCCGGAAGCCAGGCCAGCAGCGCCTTGCCTACGCCGGAGGCATGCATCGGAGCCCGTGAGCCGAGCCGGGTGATCATGCGCATCATCTGGGGTGATTCGCTCTGGGCCAGAAAGACCGCCCAGCCGTCATCGCGGATACCCAGGTTGGCCGACTCGCCGGTCTCCTCGGTGAGCTGGCGCAGGAACGGGCGAGCCGTGGCGACCACGTCGCGCGCCTCTAGAAAGGTATTGCCGATCTGGAAGGTCTTGACGCCGATCTTCCAGAGTCCGAGTTCGGCATCCTGCGAGATGAAGCCCTGCTTATGCAGTGCCTGCAGCAGTCGGTGAGTCGTGGACGGTGCGAGACCGACGATCTGGGCGATGTCCGTCAGGCCCAATCCTCCAGGCGCTGCTGCCAGCCCCTCGAGGATATTCAGGCCACGTACCAG
This sequence comes from Litchfieldella xinjiangensis, assembly GCF_000759345.1. Taxonomy (GTDB): domain Bacteria; phylum Pseudomonadota; class Gammaproteobacteria; order Pseudomonadales; family Halomonadaceae; genus Litchfieldella_A; species Litchfieldella_A xinjiangensis. Next base: position 176,980 of record NZ_JPZL01000003.1, on the reverse strand, counting down.
CGATTGGCTATGCCCGCCCGTGCTTTTGCCCGATCCGGCGGGGCGCCCCACCGGCTTGCGTCTGGTCTCGGTCGTCACGCCTCATTCTCCATCACCGATGTCATTGCCTGGGTCTGGTTCAATTGCCAAGCATACACCCTCGTATGGGGACTGTCGTGTTGGCGGAAACGCCTTCCACTTTTGCTCGCCCACTATGGTTCGGCGCGGTCGCGTAAGCGCAACAGGGCGATACGGTTGATCTGTTCGATGGCGGTCCGGCGTTCCTCATCGTGATCGTTTTCCAGGCGTGTCTCGAAGGCTTCAAGAATCGCATGCCGGTCCTGCCCCTTGACGGCCATTACGAAGGGAAAGCCGAAGCGGTCCTTGTAGGCGGCATTGAGGCGCTCGAAGCGTGCCAACTCTTCGGGGTTGCATTGGTCGAGCCCGGCCCCGGCCTGCTCGCGGGTGGAATCGTCGGTCAGGCCGCCGGCCAATGCCGCCTTGCCGGCGAGATCGGGGTGGGCACGAATCACTTCGAGCTGACGCGAAGGCTCGGCATCGGCCAGTACCTGGCCCATCGCTGCAGCGAGGCCTTCCGGTGTGTCATGTTCCGGGCCCAGCCCGCGCTCCCAGGCCAGCGACGCCACCCAGGGGGAAAGTTCGTAGATATCGGCGAAACGGGCCATGAAGGCCCCGTGGTCGAGCGTGTGGGGAGGCGGGGAGAGCGTCTTGTCGGGCATGGGCAGGGGAACCTCCAGATATGCCGTGGTTTGGTCAACGCATCGATAGCGTTAATGTATACAAGAAAATCTTGTAATGTATTTCTTATACGATACAACTGACACCATCGCTGACAGCCTATCGCATCACACGGGAGACCCTCTATGGGACGCTTGACCACACACGTGCTCGATACCGCTCACGGCCGGCCCGGCCAAGGCATTCGCATCGAGATCTTTCGCCTGGATGGCGATCGACACACGCGCCTGGGCGAGGTCGTCACCAATGACGATGGACGCTGTGATGCCCCCCTGCTCGAGGGCGAAGCGTTGAGCGTGGGGGAATATGAATTGCTGTTCCACGCCGGTGATTACCTGGCGCGCCAGGGCGTGTCGGGAGACACGCCGCGCTTCCTGGATCGCATTCCGATCCGCTTCGGCGTGGCCGATGCCGAGGCGCATTACCATGTCCCGCTACTGCTCTCGCCCTACAGCTACTCCTCGTACCGGGGCAGCTGAGTCCATGGAAGCGTACCTCCACGAATTCACCAACATGCTGCTGCGCTGGCTGCATGTGATCGCGGCCATCGCCTGGATCGGCGAGTCGATCTATTTCGTCATGCTCGACAATAGCCTGCGCACACCGAAGGACGAGAGCGCTCGGCGCCGGGGTGTGGCCGGTGAAATGTGGGCCGTGCATGGCGGGGGGTTCTATCACAACCAGAAGTACGCCACGAGCCCCGAAGGGCTGCCCGACGACCTGCACTGGTCGTACTGGAAGGCCTATACCACCTGGCTGTCGGGGTTTGCCCTGTTCGTGCTGCTGTACATGGCCAATCCCGCCTTCTACCTGGTCAACCCCGACAGCGCCTGGGCCTGGGCGGCCGGACTGTCGGGATGGCAGGTCAACCTGCTGGCGCTGGCGTTCCTGCTGCTGGGCTGGGTGGTCTACAACGAGTTATGCAAGCGGCTCAGCCCCAACATGGAGCGCGATGGCCTGCTGAGCCTGGCCGTGGCGGTGATGATCGTTATCGTAGCCTACCTGAGTACCCAGCTGTTCTCCGGTCGTGCCGCGTTCCTGCTGACCGGGGCGGTCATGGCCACGGCGATGTCGGCCAATGTGTTCTTCTGGATCATTCCCGGCCAGCGCCGCATGGTCAAGGCGATGCGGGCGGGAGAGACCCCCGATCCGCTCGATGGCAAGCGAGGCAAGCAGCGCTCGGTCCATAACACCTACTTCACGTTGCCCGTCGTGTTGCTGATGATCAGCAACCACTACGCCTTTCTTTATACCCATGAGCATGCCTGGTTGCTCATGGCCCTGTTCATCATTGCCGGGGCCCTGATTCGCCAGTTCTTCGTGGTCATGCATGCGGGCAAGATCCAGTCCGCCTACCCGGTGGCGGGTGCGGCATTGATCCTGGTCAGCCTGTGGCTGGCCATGCCCCAAGGCGGCGGGAGCGACACGGCCAGGGCGGCAGGCTATGGCCCCTCCCTGGAGGAGGTACATGCGATCGTCACCGAGCGTTGCGTGACCTGCCATTCGCAATCGCCTTCCCAGCCCGGGTTCGCCTCGCCTCCGGCCGGCGTCGCCTACGATACCCAGGCGCAGCTGCAGCAGCTCATGGCGAGGACCAAGCAGGTGGTCGCCAGCGGCTACATGCCGCTCGGCAACATGACACAGATGACCGAGGCGGAGCGCGCAACGATCGCGGCCTGGTCGCAATAACCGGTCGCAGTAACCCGTTGCAGCCACCGTAAACACTCGTTCGACCCCTAGTGAGGAGTCCTGACCAACATGCCCGAGCGAACCCCGGCCCGCCAGGCAACCCAGCGTCCCAGGCGCCAAGGCAAGAACGGCGACGGCGCCGAGCGCCATGATGCGATCTACCGCTCGATCAGCGATGCCATCATAGAGCATCGCCTGAAGCCCGGCGCGCGGCTGCGCGAGGATGCCCTGGCCGAGGTCTTCGGCGTCAGCCGTACCGGCATCCGCAAGATATTGCAGCGCCTGGCACTCGAGCAGTTGGTCACCTTGACGCCGCGCCGTGGGGCCAGTGTGACGCGCCCGACTGCCGATGAGGCCAAGGATGTATTCGATGCACGGCAGATGGTGGAGTGTGGGCTGATGCCGGAGGTGGCGCGGCGTATCACCGAAGCCGATGTCCGCGAACTGCGCGACATGGCGACCCGCGAACGGCAGGCCTTGCGGGCTGGCGAGCAGAGCGTGGCGATCAAGTTGTCGGCCGCCTTTCACGAGCGTTTGGCTGCGCTATCGGGCAATGCCACGCTGGCGGAATTCGTCGGTCGGTTGTGCTCGCGTTCGTCGCTGATCCTGGCGGTCTATGGCAATGCGGGCCACCTCGGTTGCGAGTCGCACGACCATGAAGACCTCATCAATCACCTCGAGCAAGGCAATGGCGAGCGCGCCAAGGCGTTCATGAGCCGCCATCTCAAGGCCATCGAAGCGTCGCTATCCATCATCGAGGAATCCGACGAAGCGCCCGATCTGCATCGCATCTTCGCGGACTGACGCCGGTCTAGAACGGCAGCGCCCCGAACCTGAGGGTCGGGGCGCTGTCGTTTGATGCAGGACGCCTGCCGATTAGACGCCGCGGGCCGGAGCAACCGCCGCGTGCCGCTGCATCAGCACATAGTAGATCGCACCGCCAAGACCCGCCCCGATCAACCAGGCATAGCCCTGCAGGGCGGCCAATGCCGGCACCCACACCGAGGCGATGGAGAACAGGGCCGCCAGGCCGAAGGCCGCCAGCCCTTTCTGGTTCCATCCCTTGACGTAGTAATACGCACTATCGGGAGCTGACGAGAATAGCTGCTGCATATCCAGATGCTGCCGCTTCACCAAGTAGTAATCGACCACGATGATGCCGTAGAACGGCGCCACGATGGCCCCCAGTGCATTGACGAAGCCGGGGACGCCGATCTTGCTGATCAGCGACACCCACAGCGCGCCGATGAAAAAGGCGATGATCGCGGTGATCAGGCCGCCGGTGCGGAAGCTGACCTTGCTGGGAAACAGGTTGGCCAGGTCATAGGCCGGCGGGATGAAGTTGGCGACCAGATTGATGCCCACGGTGGCGGCGAAGAACGTCAGTGCCGCGACGATGGTCAGCGGGAGTGAGTCGACTCGCGCCACGATGTCGGTGGGGTTGGTCAGGGCATCGCCGAACAGCACCAAGGTGCCGGCGGTGATGATCAATGCAATGAACGAGAAGAAGGCCACATTGAGCGGAAGCCCGAGGAGGTTGCCGAGCTTCATCTGCCGCTCGCTCTTCACGAAGCGGGTAAAATCTCCGAAATTGATCACTACCGCCGCGAAGTAGGCGACCATGGTGCCGACGATGGCCAGGAAGGCACCGATTCCGCCGCCGGCCTCGCCAGAGCGACTGAAGATGGAGCCGATGGCCGGGATCAGCTCGCTGCCGGCCTGTACCCATACCACGATCATCAGCACGATCATGACCACATAGACCAGAGGGCCGGCCCAGTTGAGGAAGTGCTTGATGCGCTCGATGCCCTGCCAGAAGATCGCGATCTGGAACAGCCACACGATGGTGAACGATAGCCACGCCACGCCGGACAGCCCCAGGAACGTCGCCCCATCGCCACCGCCGAACAGGGCCGTGATCAGTAGCGTTACCGCCGTGGAGGCGAAGTAGGTCTGTACGCCATACCAGAAGATGCCGATGATTGCCCGCAACATGGCTGGCAGGTTGGCGCCACGTACGCCCATGCTGGCACGCACCATGACAGGGAAGGGAATGCCATATTTGACGCTGGGCTTGCCGGTCAGGTTGACCAGCCACATCACGATCACCCCGGCCAGTATGATCGCGGCCATGACCGCCCAGCCGTTCAACCCATAGGTAAGGAACAGCGACGCGGCCAGGGTGTAGCCGAACAGACTCTGAATGTCGTTGGACCACACATTGAATATCTCGAAGGCCCCCCAGGTCCGCTTGTGATACGGGATAGGCGCCAGGTCGGCGTTATACAGCGTCGGGTCGTCGCCGCGTACGTTCAGGTCAGTGTCATTCAGGTTGCTGTCGTTCATGTCGAAGGCCTTGTTATTCGGTGGCGACTCATTGGCGGAAGCGTTGGCAGGGCGCCCAGTGCTGCATGAGCAGATAATAGGCCGCGCCAGCGGGAATCAGGCTGGCGTACCAGGACACGGAAGAGAAAGACAACGCAGCGACGATGCCCACCCCGGTGGCGATGAGGGCTGCATAATTGATGCCGCGGTAGGGGCCGTTCTCGTCATAGAGCTTGTCGAGATCGAGCGTACGACGGCGAATCAGGTAGTAATCGACCACCAGCACGGCGAGGATCGGGCCCAGAAAGGCGGAATAGGTCTGGACAAACAACTGCAGTCCGGCGGAAGACTCGTCCTTGACCAGTTCCCAGGGGAAGGTGGTGAAGGCCAGTAGGCCAACGATCACGCTGGCAGTACGGAATTTAAGCTTGAAGATATCCATCAGCACATAGGTCGGTGGCACCACGTTATTGAGCACGTTGGTGGTGACCTGGGCGAAGGCGATGAACAGCAGCGTGGTCATCAATAGCGGGGTGTTGTCGACCGCGTTGGCGAAGACCTTGATGGGATCGTTGACCCCGGTGGCTTCGGACACCATGAAGCCGATCAGGCCCATGAACAGGGTGCAGGGCAGGATCGACATTGAATAGATGGTGGTCAGCAGCCCGGGTCCGCTGCCCGACTTGAGTTCACGAGCGTAGTCGCTGACATTGAGCATCATGGTGCTGTAGATACCCAGGAACAGCATGGTGGCGCCCCAGAACGGCATGCCCCATGAGCCTTCCATGGTGAATAGGCTGGCGGAGAGCTGGTCGCCGTAGCGCTGCACGGTGGCAATGAACATGTACACCAGCGACGCCAGGATGAAGGCGCTGCCGATGTTCTCCAGCCACTTGATGCCCTGAAAACCCAGCACGGAGAGCGCGATCTGCAAGAACTGGAAGGCAATGAAATAGAAGACCAGGTTATCGAAGCCGAACAGCGTGGCCGAGACCATGTTCAGCGCACCGGCGCCGATCCAGCTCTGGAAGCCGTACCACACGATGGCCGGCACCGCGCGTACCAGACCCGGTAGTCGTGTCCCGCCGAAACCGAAGGCACTGCGCGCCTGGACCATGAAGGGGATGCCGTACTTGTAGCCGGGCGCGCCATTGATGGCCAGTGCCACACCGATGACCAGGCAGCCGATGGCGATCGCCACGGTGGCCTGGATCAGGTTGAGGGTGCCCACCACGCTCGAGCCCATGGCGAAGGTACCGATCGACACACAGCCGCCGAACCAGGCCAGGAAGTAGGAGCTTCGCCCCATGATTCGGGTTTTCTGAGGCGCCAGGGATTCGTCCCCCGGAGCCTTGCTCAAGGTAATGGGAGTACCGGCCAGCGGGGGCGGGACCGGTATGGACTCTTGACTCATCGTTCTATCCTCGCAAGGTCTAATGGCGGTGTTGTTGTTTTACGCCCCACCCATCGAGGGGTGGGATGTCTCTTGCGGCGTGCTCGTTATTCTTGGTGTTTTTCGTTGTTCTTTGTCGTTTCTTGTCTCAAGCCTCTTGCGTCGCCCGGTTACAGGTCGAGATGCGAGAGGTGTTCGTAGCGACCGGTGAAGGCCTTGGGTCTTGGGAAAGCCAGATCACCGTGCTTGCTGGTGCCCAACCCTAGCCCGACCAGACTTTCGGCCAGCTTTACAGCCGCGGTTACACCCTCGACCACGGGGAGCCCGACCTCGTGGCTGATTCGCGCTGTCAAGCGAGCCATTCCGCCACAGCCCAGCACGATGGCACCGATGTTGTCCTCGTCCCGGGCGCGGCGACATTCGGCGATAATGCGCTCGAGTGCGGCATCGGCATTCTCTTCGAGCTCCAGCACCGGGATTTCCGCCGCTCGGATACGGCGGCAGTGGCGTTCGAAGCCGTACTGGTCGAGCAGGTGTTCGGCGATGATCGCGGTGCGCCCCAGCGTGGTGACGATGGAGAATCGGGTGCTGATCAGGCTGGCCACGTGGAAGGCGGCTTCGGCGATACCTATCACCGGGGCACGGGTCAGCTCCCGGGCGGCCTGGAGGCCGGGGTCGCCGAAGCAGGCAACGATGTAGGCGCTAATGGGGTCGTTACGGTCATGCTCGCCGGCCAGAACTTCTTCGGCCACCCCTACGGCACTGATCGCCTCGTCGAAGTGGCTTTCGATCGAGACCGGCCCATGGTCGGGTTGAGTGGCACTAATACGGGTTCCCGGGGCAGCGATCGCTTGAGCTGCCTCGCCGATGGAGGCTGTCATGGCCGCCGTGGTGTTGGGGTTGATGACCCGGATGTGCATTCCGTGGAGCTCCTGAGGCGAACCATTGTGTAAGCCGAGTTGCGTATATTTGTTGTGAACAAATAAATCGGCTTTTGTACACAAAATAGATATCGCGCCTCCTGAGTGCAAGCATGGGGAGATACTTTTTGAACGAAAAGGCGAGGGTCTGGATTCCTGCAGACATAAAAAAACCGGACGCCTTGGCGTCCGGTTTCGTTGGGGTGAATCACCCTGTCGTTTACTTCATGTCGCTGGTCTCACGGGCCTCGCCGAGCTGGGTGTAGGCCAGCTTGCCCACCGTGCCATTGAGGACATCCTCGGCCTTGGCCTGATGATTGACCACGGAACTGGTCCACTGACCCCAGACCTCCGGGTTGATATCGTCACCGTTGTTGCCCAAGTTTTGCAGACGCTGCTTGTCGTCATCGGTGAGCACTTGCTTGGGCAGCGGCTGGAGGTGTTTGACATCGTCCACTGACATGCCGAGCTTCTCTGCCGCGCGCTTGCCGTAGTCATCGTGAACCAGGAAGAAGTGCCATACCATGCGCTCCTGCACGTCACGTTCGCACTGGCCGAGCAGATTGCCCATGTTATTTATCAGGTCGTCACGCTCCCAATCCATCATGGTATTGAAGCGACCGCGAGCGTGCAGATAGTCGTTACGGCGCTCCAGCACGCTGCGTGTCAGACGGCCTTTCACCTCGGGCGGATTGTTCGGCTCTTCGCGGTCGGCTTCCTCGAGCCCCTGGTGAATCGACGGCTCGTAGTTGACGTGCGGGTTCTGGCCCGGGGCCAGGTCCACCCCGTAGGACATCTCGCCACCGCGCTGGTTGGTATGCACCTGGCCCTTGACGCCCTTGGGCTGGTTGACCGGCAACTGGAGGTAGTTGGGTCCCACCCGGTAGCGCTGGGTGTCGGAGTAGGAGAACGTCCGTCCGATCAGCATCTTGTCGTCGGAGAAATCGAGGCCATCGACCAGGACCCCGGTGCCCATGGCGATCTGCTCGTTTTCGTTGTGGAAATCGTCCACGTTGCGATTGAGCGTCATCACCCCGATGTGGCGCAGCGGGAAATCCTTTTCCGGCCAGATCTTGGTGTCGTCCAGCGGATCCCACTCCAGCTCGGGATGCTCGTGGTCCTCCATGATCTGCACGTAGACGTCCCACTGCGGGTAGTCGCCGCGCTCGATGGCTTCGTAGAGATCCTTCGAGGCGGAGCCGAGCTCTTGGCCCTGCACCTTGGCGGCTTCCTCGTCGGTCAGGCTCGCCACGCCGCAACGCGGATGGAAGTGATACTTGACCAGGACCGTGTCGCCTTGCGCATTGACCATCTTGTAGGTGTTGACGCCGAACCCTTCCATGTGGCGATAGGACGCCGGAATTCCACGGGGGCTGAACAGGTGCGTCAGCATGTGCATCGACTCCGGCGTCTGGCTCATGAAGTCGAAGATGCGGTTGGGTTCCTGGCGGAAGGTGACGGGATCCGGCTTCAGCGCATGGATGACGTCCGGGAACTTGATGGCGTCACGGATGAAGAAGATCGCCAGGTTGTTGCCAACCAGATCCCAGTTGCCCTCTTCGGTATAGAATTTCACGGCAAAGCCGCGCGGGTCGCGGGCGACCTCGGACGAATCGCGGCCACCGATCACCGTGGAGAAGCGAATGGCGAGATCGGTCTTCTTGCCCGCGTCCTGGAACAGCTTGGCGCGCGTATAGGTAGAGGCCGGCTCATCGCCGATCTTGCCGGTGGCCTCGAATTGCCCATAGGCCACGAACCCCCGCGCGTGGACGACCCGCTCAGGGATACGCTCACGATCGAAATGACTGATCTTTTCCAGAAACTGGTAATTCTCGAGGGTCGCCGGGCCGCGGCTGCCAATGGTGCGCTGGGACTGATTGTTACTGACGGGATGGCCTTGACGATTCGTCAGGACCCGGTCCTTGTTATCCATGCGTTTCTCCTATGCTCTAGTTCCAGGCCGGTACTGCTGGCCGGCGCCACGTTCGCAAATTGCCTATTGAGCTTAGCAGCCAAGCGGCCAGTGCTGGCTTGAGTTTGCCAATGGAATGCATAGCGTCAGCCAATTGCCGTGGTGAGCGGCATGCCCCCGCCATTGCGGGGGCGAAGTGCTTGAATCTTGTTTGGATACAGCATAGCTTTCTAATGTATACAACCTCCAAGAACGACCCAGGATGCCCCCATGACGTCACCCTCGACGACTGCCTACCCGCGTGATCTCGTCGGCTACGGACGGAACCCGCCTCAGGCGAACTGGCCGGGCCAGGCGCGTATCGCCGTTCAGTTCGTGCTCAATTACGAAGAAGGCGGTGAGAATTGTGTCTTGCATGGCGATAGCCATTCCGAGAAATTTCTCTCCGAGATCGTCGGCGCCGAGGCCTATCCCGAACGTCACATGAGCATGGAATCGATCTATGAATACGGTTCGCGTGCCGGGGTCTGGCGCCTCCTGAAGGAATTCGAGCGACGCAACCTGCCACTGACCGTGTTCGGGGTCGCCATGGCGCTGGAACGCCACCCCGAGGTGGCCCACGCCTTCCGTGAACTGGGGCATGAAGTGGCCTGCCATGGCTGGCGCTGGCTGCATTACCAGGGGGTGCCGGAAAATATCGAGCGTGAACACATGCGTCGTGCACTCGATATTTTCCAGTCGCTGTACGGCGAGAAGCCGCTGGGCTGGTACACCGGCCGGGATACGCCCAATACCCGGCGCCTGGTGGTCGATGAAGGCACCTTCCTCTACGACAGCGATTATTACGGCGACGATCTGCCGTTCTGGACGCGCGTCGAGGACAGCCAGGGGGAGGCGCATCAGCACCTTGTGGTGCCCTATACCCTGGACACCAACGACATGCGTTTCGCCACGCCCCAAGGGTTCAATACCGGCGATCACTTCTTCACCTATCTGCGCGATGCCTTCGACGTCCTCTACGCCGAAGGTGAGGAAACCCCCAAGATGCTCTCCATCGGCTTGCACTGTCGCCTGGTCGGCCGCCCCGGTCGCTTCCGCGGCCTGCAGCGCTTTCTCGACCACATCGAGGCCCATGATCGGGTCTGGGTGACCCGACGGATCGACATCGCCCGCCACTGGGCCGAGCAGCATCCCGCGCATTCATGAATCCATCGAGACCGACCATGCCCAGTCGCAACTACTACGCGCCCCACGGGGGGCATCCGCCACAGACGCAACTATTGTCCGATCGTGCGGTATTCACCGAAGCCTATGCGGTGATCCCCAAGGGGGTGATGCGCGATATCGTCACCAGCCAGTTGCCCTTCTGGGACAAGACTCGCTTGTGGGTCCTGTCGCGGCCTTTGTCGGGGTTCGCCGAGACCTTCTCGCAATACATCATGGACGTTGCGCCGGGTGGGGGTAGCGAGAAGCCCGAGCTGGACCCCGCTGCCGAGGGGGTGCTGTTCGTGGTCGAGGGCGAACTGACCCTGACCCTGGCTGGCGAACCGCACCGCATGGGGCCGGGAGGCTACGCCTTCCTGCCACCGGGAAGCCGTTGGCAGCTTCGCAACGAGAGTGAAGCGCCCGTCCGCTTCCACTGGGTTCGAAAGGCGTATGAGTTCGTCGAGGGTATCGAGGTGCCGGCGCCCTTCGTGACCAACGAGAACGACATTGCGCCTCGCGAAATGCCGGATACCGAAGGGCGCTGGGCCACCACGCGCTTCGTCGATCCCGACGATATTCGCCACGACATGCACGTCAATATCGTCACCTTCCAGCCAGGCGGGGTGATTCCCTTTGACGAGACCCACGTGATGGAGCACGGCCTCTACGTGCTCGAGGGCAAGGCGGTGTATCACCTCAACCAGGATTGGGTCGAGGTCGAGGCCGGCGATTTCATGTGGCTGCGCGCGTTTTGCCCACAGGCGTGCTATGCCGGAGGCCCGGGGCCGTTTCGCTACCTGCTCTACAAGGATGTGAACCGGCACATGAAACTGTCGCCCTTCGGCGCTCGCTGAGGAGTAAGTCATGCTGGAATTGAATGCCGAGCCGCTGACACCCGAGGCCTTCGCACCGTTCGGCGAGGTCATCGACACACGCGGTAGCGACTATTTTCATATCAACGCCGGACGCACCCGACGTTACCACGACTTGGCCAAGGTCGAAATCCTGGGCGAGGGCGCCCGTACACTGATCAACCTTTTCGTCAGCCAGCCGATCGCCCTCCCCCTGGAGCTCGATTTCCTCGAGCGGCACCCGCTGGGCAGTCAGGCATTCATGCCGCTGCATGGCGAGCGCTTCATAGTGGTGGTGGCGCCCCCGGGGGAAAAGATCGAGCCGAGTGAGGTGCGCGCCTTCGTCACGGATGGTCGACAGGGGGTGAACTACCGGGCCGGCACCTGGCATGCGATCCAGTCGGTACTGGATCGTGAGGGGGAATTTCTGGTCATCGATCGAGGTGGGGAGGGGAATAACTGCGAGGAGTATCCCCTCAAGCTGCGCGTCACGTGCGACGCGCAGTAACCTGAAGCACCGATTTCTACATCGCGATGCCGTTGGCCTTGAGCTGGCTTGCCAGGCCATTGGCGACGCGGTCGAGTTGGCTGGTGTCCACACCGGGCAGCAGTTTGCGGGCTTCGGTGAACAGCGGTTCGGCCGTCTGGTGGCGCCCTGAATAGATCAATAGCACCAGCATGCCTTCGATATCCTTGTCGCTATAGATGTTTTCGGGCTTCTTGCTGGTCTGGCGTGTCCGTGAAATTCGCAAGCGGTCATCTCCGACAGGAAGGGGAATGAAATGAAACGGGATAACAGCTTTATCGGCAGAGATGCGTGAATCTTTAGCGGCTCAGCCCTCGCTGGCCTTCATCAGACGTGGATCGCGCCCGATCGGATGAGGCTCGCCGCGGGCCTTGGCCAACTCGATCTGGCGTTGACGCTCGCGTGCGGCGGCACGGGTCTTCTCGGGCAGCGAATCCCAGCAGTGCGGACAGCTCACCCCAGGTTCGTACTGGTCGGACTGCATCTCCTCGGCCGATACCGGCATGCGGCAGGCGTGGCACTGCTCGAAATCGCCTTCACTCAGGTCGTGACGTACCGTGACCCGGTTATCGAACACAAAGCACTCGCCGCGCCATAGCGATTGCGCTTCGGGGACCTTTTCCAGGTAGTTCAACACGCCACCCTTGAGGTGATAGACCTCCTCGAAGCCCTCCTTGAGCATGAAGCTCGAGGCCTTCTCGCAGCGGATACCGCCGGTACAGAACATGGCCACTTTCTTGTGCTTGGCCGGGTCGTAGTGCGCCCTGACGTAGTCGGGAAACTCGCGAAACGACTTGGTCCTGGGATCGATGGCGCGCTCGAAGCTGCCGATCGCCACCTCGTAGTCGTTACGTGTATCGATCACCAGCACCTCGGGGTCGGCGATGATGTCGTTCCACTGCTCGGGCTCGACGTAGGTGCCCACGGTATCGTTGGGGTCGATATCCGGCACGCCGATGGTGACGATCTCCCGCTTCAGCTTGACCTTGGTGCGGTAGAAGGGCGGCGTGTCGCAGTAGGATTCCTTGTGGTCGATGTCGACCAGGCGCGGATCGGCCTTGAGCCAGGCGAGCAGGGCATCGATGCCCTCGCGGCTACCTGCCACGGTGCCGTTGATCCCTTCTTTGGCGAGCAGAAGGGTTCCCCTCACGTCATTGTCGAGCATCGTCTGGCGCAGGGGCTCGCGTAGAGTCTCGTAATCGTCCAGGGTGACGAACTTGTACAACGCCGCGACGACGACGCATGGTGAGTCGGTGGTGTCTTGCATGCTGGGCTCCAGTTGTCGTCCTCGCAAAGGACGGACCGGTTGAATTTCGACGCGCATGATACACCAAGGCCCCGCGCCATGCAGCGTCGGGGCCTTGGTTCAGGCGGGTTGCCCTGGCTCACTCCTGGAAATTGGATTCCGAGTAGAGTGCACGCAGGCGCAGGGTATGGTCGACCTGCTTGAGCGCGGTCAGCGCTTGCGGGCCGTAGGCCTTGTCCACGTCGACCACCACGTAACCGACCTTCTCGTTGGTTTGCAGGTACTGTCCCGAGATATTGATGCCGTTCTCGGACAACACGCGGTTGATCTCGGAGAGCACCCCGGGCACGTTGTCGTGGATGTGCAGCAGGCGGTGCTTGTCCGGGTGGGCCGGCAGCGCCACTTCGGGAAAGTTGACCGAGGTGATGGTGGTGCCGTTGTCGGAGTACGTGATCAGCTTCTCGGAGACCTCGATGCCGATATTCTCCTGAGCCTCCAGCGTGGAGCCGCCGATATGCGGGGTGAGGATCACATTCGGGAGGCCGCGCAGCGGGCTCTCGAACTCCTCGCTGTTGCCCTTGGGCTCGACCGGGAAGACATCGATGGCCGCGCCCAGCAGCTTGCCGCTCTTGAGCGCTTCGGCCAGCGCCTCGATGACCACGACACTACCCCGTGACGCATTGATCAGGATGCCGCCCTGCTTCATCAGGGCGATCTGCTGCTCGCCGATCATCCAGCGGGTGGAGGGCATGTCGGGGACGTGAAGGCTGACGACATCCGCACGGGCCAGCAGCTCCTCGAGGCTCGCGACCTGGCGGGCATTGCCCATGCCGAGCTTGGTGACCACGTCGTAGTAGATGACATCGAGGCCGAGTGACTCGGCAAGCACCGAAAGTTGCGCGCCGATATTGCCGTAGCCGACGATGCCCAGCGTCTTGCCGCGTGCCTCGTGGGCATTCTTGGCCGACTTCAGCCAACCGCCCTGGTGGGCCCGGGTGCTCTTTTCCGGGATGCCCCGCAGCAACATGATGGCTTCAGCCAGCACCAGCTCGGCGACCGAGCGGGTGTTCGAATAAGGCGCATTGAACACCGGGATGCCCCGGGAAAGGGCCGCCTGGAGATCGACCTGGTTGGTACCGATGCAGAAGCAGCCTACTGCGGTCAGCTTCTCGGCGGCATCGAAGACGCGCTCGGTGAGCTGGGTGCGCGAGCGAATACCGAGGAAGTGGACGTCGCGGATCTTTTCGATCAGCGATTCCTCATCCAGCGAAGTCGCCAGATGCTCGATATTTGTATACCCGGCGTTAAGAAAGTTGTCCACCGCGCTCTGGTGGACGCCCTCGAGTAGCAGGATCTTGATCTTGCTCTTGTCCAGGGACGTTTTGGCCATCGTCGATTCAACCCTTTCCGCGGCAGGCGCCGCAAGCTGTCAGTGTGGTGTGAAACGGGCACTATCCTACCATAACCCCGGGCGATGCCAGTCTTGTCGGGGATGAAAATGCACGGGCAAGAACATGAGCGGCGCTCATGTTGCCAAGGCATGGGGGAAGACGCGCCTCGGGGAAGAGCGTGTATACTGGGGGCTCGAATTTCCGGCGGGCACGGCGCGTAGTCGGTAGGAGTAGACTGCCGTGCGACTGCAAGACGAGCGAGAACCCCATGGCTGACAAGGAACTGCCGTCCTCCGAACGGGAGGCCCCCCAGGATTTCGCCACGACGCTCGAGCGACTGGAGACGCTGGTCCAGCGACTCGAGGCCGGCGACCTGTCGCTGGAGGATTCGCTGGCCGCCTTCGAGCAGGGCGTGACCCTGACTCGCGACGCCCAGCGACGCCTGGACGCGGCTGAGCTCAAGGTTCGCGCCCTGGTCGATCAGCCCGACGACACCCTGCGTGAACGTCCCTTTTCCGCCTCCGAGACGGGGGGCGGCGGTGAGCGCTGAATCCACATCGCTGGAAGGGCGGCTGGCCCGCGACCGGGAGCGCATCGATGCTTGGCTGGAGCGGCTTTTCACGCAACGCCAGCCTGCGTCGCCGCGACTCGAGGCGGCCATGCGCCACGGCGTGCTGGGCGGCGGCAAGCGCCTGCGCCCGGTACTGGTCTATGCTACCGGCCATGCCCTGGGGGCTGACGATACCCTGCTCGATGCGCCGGCCGCGGCTGTCGAACTGATCCATGCCTACTCGCTGGTGCACGATGACCTGCCGGCCATGGACGATGACGACCTGCGGCGTGGCCAGCCGACGGTACACAAGGCCTTCGACGAAGCCACGGCGATTCTTGCCGGCGATGCCCTGCAGACTCTCGCATTCGAAGTCCTGGCAGCCCTCGATCATCCGCGCCTGGCGGCACTGATACGTACGTTGGCTGCAGCTTCGGGGCGAGACGGCATGGCGGCCGGGCAGGCACTGGACCTGGATGCCGTTGGTGGCCATCCTGATGCTGAATCCTTGGCGACCATGCATCACCACAAGACAGGCGCCCTGATCCGCGCCGCGGTGGGCCTGGGCGCACGGGTGGCTCTGCCTGAAGACGACGCGCGGCTCGGCGCCCTGGATCGCTATGCTCAGGCCATTGGCCTGGCGTTCCAGATACAGGACGATATTCTCGACGTGACCGGTGATGCGGCAACACTTGGCAAGGCTTCCGGCGCCGATGCGGCCCGCGACAAGCCGACCTACCCGGCCCTGCTCGGGCTCGACGGTGCGCGTGCCAAGGCCGCTGCCCTGCTCGACGACGCTCTGACGGCGCTCGAGCCGCTAGGCGAGGCGGGCGCGCCCTTGGCCCAACTGGCCCGATACATGATCGAGCGTGACCACTGATCGCTGTGCTCAACGGACAAAGATGACTTCATGAAGCTGTTCGACGAAATCCCCGCCGAGCGTCCGGCGACACCGTTGCTCGATACGCTGGAGACGCCGTCCGCCCTGCGCGCGATGAACCAGGCCCAGCTGGCCCAGCTGGCCGACGAACTTCGCGCGTATCTACTCTATAGCGTTGGCTGTAGCGGCGGTCATTTCGGGGCCGGTCTCGGCGTGGTCGAGCTGACCGTGGCCCTTCACCATGCCCTCGAAACGCCCCATGATCGGCTGGTGTGGGATGTAGGTCATCAGGCCTACCCCCACAAGATATTGACCGGGCGTCGCGAGCAGATGCCAAGCATTCGTCAGTATGGCGGTCTCGCGGCCTTTCCCCGGCGTGCCGAATCGGAATTCGATACCTTCGGCGTGGGCCATTCCAGCACCTCGATCTCCGCGGCCCTCGGCATGGCCCTTGCCGCCCGCACCCGGGACGAGAAGCGGCGGGTATGCGCGGTGATTGGCGATGGCGCGCTGACTGCCGGCATGGCGTTCGAGGCGCTGGCGCATGCCGGCCACGTCGATGCCAACCTGCTGGTCGTGCTCAACGACAATGAAATGTCGATTTCCGAGAACGTCGGTGGCATGGCGACCTACCTGGCGCGCATTCTGACCAGCAAGCCCTATACCTTGATGCGTGAGAACGGCAAGCGGGTCCTGTCGCGACTGCCCGGCGCGCTGGAGCTCGCTCGGCGCACCGAGGAGCACATGAAGGGCATGGTCAGCCCGGCGACGCTGTTCGAGGAGATGGGCTTCAACTATATCGGGCCCATCGACGGCCATGATCTGCCGGAGCTGGCGCACACCCTGCGCAACATGCGCGATCTCGACGGGCCGCAATTTCTTCACATCAAGACCCGCAAGGGGCGAGGCTTCCAGCCTGCCGAAGCCGACCCCATCGGCTACCACGCCATCACCAAGCTGGAAAAGGCCGCGCCGGCACCGCCGCCGAAGATCGATCCGCAACTGCCCCCAGCCGCACCCGACAGCCCCTTGCCCCCGGCCCCGCGCAAGTATTGCAACGTCTTCGGTGACTGGCTGTGCGACATGGCAGCGGCCGACCCGCGCCTGATTGGTATCACGCCGGCCATGCGCGAAGGCTCGGACCTGATCCGTTTCTCAAGGGAGTACCCCGAACGCTACTACGATGTGGCGATCGCCGAGCAGCATGCCGTGACGCTGGCGGCCGGCCTGGCCTGCGAGGCCATGAAACCGGTGGTGGCCATCTATTCGACGTTTCTCCAGCGCGGCTACGACCAGCTGATACACGACGTGGCGGTGCAGGGGCTCGACGTGACCTTCGCCATCGACCGCGCCGGCCTGGTCGGCGAAGACGGCCCGACTCACCACGGCGCACTCGATCTTTCCTTCCTGCGCTGCGTTCCCGGCATGGTCCTCATGGCGCCGGCCGACGAAGCCGAATGCCGGGCGATGCTGACCACGGCCTATCACTATCCGGGGCCGGCCGCGGTTCGTTATCCCCGGGGAACCGGACCGGGCACGCCCATCCCCGAGACACTCGAAACGCTCAAGGTAGGTGAGGCCGAGATGCGCCGCCGCGGCTCGCGTGTGGCCCTGCTCGCCTTCGGCAGTCTCAACACCCCGGCCGCGGATGTGGCCGAGCGGCTCGATGCCAGTCATCTCAATATGCGTTCGATTAAGCCGCTGGACCGCGAAGCGATCCTGACGGCAGCGCGCGAGCACGAACTGCTCGTGACCTTGGAGGAGAACGTCGTGGCGGGCGGGGCCGGCAGCGCCGTCAACGAACTGCTGGCCGCCGAGGGTGTCCAGGTCGCGATACTCAACCTGGGGCTGCCCGATGCGTTCGTCGAGCATGGCAAGCCGGGCGAGCTATTGTCGGAATGTGGGTTGGACGCCGAGGGAATAGAAGCCTCCATCCGCCAGCGACTCGATGTTCGACAAAAGGAAAGCACATGATCATAGCGACACTCATCGGTGCACTCATCGGCTACTTGATCGGTGACTTCCTGGGCATGCTGGTGGGTGCGGCACTGGCTTACTGGGGTGCGCGTCGCCTCATGCGCAATAGCCTGCTGGCCAAGATGGCGAGTGTGCAGACGCAATTCCTGGATTCGACCTTTGCGGTCATGGGGTGCCTGTGCAAGGCCGATGGCCAGGTGACCGAGAATGAGTTGAACGTGTCCCGGCAGGTGTGGGATCGCTTGCGCCTGAACGAAGCGCAGCGTGCCCAGGCTCGGGCATCCTTCAACCGAGGTAAGGCGCCGGATTTCGATCTCGATACCGAACTCGCCACCGTGCGACGTATCGCCGGTGGCCAACGTGCGCTATTGGCCATCTTCCTGCAGGTGCAGCTTTCGGCTATTGCTGCCGACGGGGTCATGCATCCCGAAGAGCATGCCATGTTGCTGCGTATTGCGCGGGGCCTGGGCATGTCCGAGGCGGAAATCGCCCGCATCGAGGCCATGCTGTCCGGCGCGGGTAGCCAGGCACCGGGCGCTTCCTCCGGTCAGTCGCTGGAAGAGGCCTATCGGGTGTTGGGCGTTGAAGCCAGCGCCAGCGATAGCGAGATCAAGCGAGCCTACCGCCGACTCATGAGCGAGAATCACCCCGACAAACTGGCGAGCAAAGGTTTGCCGGAGAGCATGCGCGAGATGGCCAAGGAGCGTACCAGCGAGATCAGCAACGCCTACGATCTGATCAAGAAGACCCGCGATCGTCAGGGCGCTAGCTGAGCGGCGACGGCAGCACGGCGGTGTATACCGCGAAATAGTGGCAAATACTGCCCCCCAGCACGAACAGGTGCCAGATGGCATGATTGTAGGGGATGGCACGTATGGCAAAGAACACCACCCCCAGCGTGTACGAGAGTCCGCCGGCCACGAGCAGGATCAGGCCGGTCGAGGAGAGGTGCTCCACCATTTCATCCCCTGCCAGTACGATCAGCCAGCCCATCACCAGATAGACCGTCACCCGAAGCACGCCGAACCGATGTGGCCAGGCCAGCTTCAAGGCTATGCCACCCAGTGCCAGGCCCCACACCAGGGCGAACAGGGTCCAGCCTGTCGGGCCGCGCAGGTTGACCAGCAGAAAGGGCGTATAGGTGCCGGCGATCAGCAGGTAGATGGCGCAGTGATCGCAAAGCTGGAAGAAGCGCTTGAGGTCGGGTCGGCTGACGCTGTGATAACACGTGGACGCGGTATACAGCAGCACCAAGCTAAGACCATACAGCGAGATACTGGCGATTTTCCACGGATCAGTATGAGTGGCGAGACTCGCCAGCACGATCAATAGGATCATCCCGACCAGGCTGAGCACCGCACCGATCGCGTGACTGATACTGTGCAGGGCCTCCTCGAAACTGCTGAAGGGCATGTCAGCCCGGGCGTGACGAGGGGACTGCGGCGATTCTGTCATGGGCGACTCTCTGCGATTTCAATTGAGACGTCTATGAGACAGAGTAGTTCACTTCGAGCGAGTCAACGAAGCGGTCAGGGCTTGCGCGTGGTGTCCACATCCGAGGCCTGGGTGAAGTCTCCCAGCGCCATCATGTGGCCCAGCTTACCGGCCTTGGTGGCCAGGTATTGCTCATTATGCGGGTTGAGGCCGGTGGTGATCGGCAGCCGCTCGGCAACGGTCACGCCATCGCGTGTCAGGGCATCGACCTTGCGAGGATTGTTGGTCATCAACCTGAGTCCGCGGACCCCGAGATGCTCGAGCATCGGCACGCACAGGTCGTATCGGCGCATGTCGGCGCCGAAGCCCAACCGCTCATTGGCTTCTACCGTATCGGCCCCCTGATCCTGAAGATGGTAGGCACGAATCTTGTTGAGCAGGCCGATGCCCCGCCCTTCCTGGCGAAGATAGAGCAACACGCCACGCCCTTCATCGGCTATACGCTTGAGCGCCTCCTGAAGCTGGTAGCCGCAATCGCAGCGCATCGAAAACAGCGCATCCCCCGTCAGGCATTCCGAATGCACGCGCCCCAGCACCGGCTCGCCATCGGCGATGTCGCCCAGGGTCAGCGCAATATGGTCCTTACCCGTGGCGTCGTCCTCGAAGCCGTGCATGGTGAACGTGGCCCAGGGGGTGGGTAACTGGGAAGCGGCGATGAATCGGATCGTCACAGGATACCTCGGTGGTGGTCGCGGCAAGCCGGCGAAGCGGCCCTATTCTATCAGTAACGCCTGTTGGGCTCACGGCGACGCGGAGAGGAATGATTCGATACAGGCGATGAATTATCTCTATAGATGGGGCAGATAGGCAGCTGAATCAAGCCGCCAACGTGATGTTTGGGTACAATGCCGGACAAATTCCCAAGCCGGTGACCTCCGACATGGAACTCAAGAACGATCGCTTTCTGCGTGCCTTGGCGCGCAAGCCCGTGGACCGCACTCCGGTGTGGATGATGCGCCAGGCTGGCCGTTATCTTCCCGAATACCGTGAAGTGCGCGGCCATGCCGGCAGCTTCATGGACCTGTGTCGCAATCGCGATCTGGCCTGTGAGGTCACCCTGCAGCCGCTCGAGCGTTACCCGCTCGATGCCGCCATCCTGTTTTCGGACATCCTGACCATTCCCGATGCCATGGGCCTGGGCCTGTACTTCGAGACGGGGGAGGGGCCCAAGTTCCGCAAGCCGGTACGCACGCCGGAGGAGGTCGCGGCGTTACAGGTGCCGGATGCCGAGCGCGACCTCGATTATGTCATGAACGCGGTGAGTACCATTCGTCGGGAACTCAATGGTCGAGTGCCGCTGATCGGTTTCTCCGGAAGCCCCTGGACGCTGGCGACCTACATGGTCGAGGGAGCCTCCAGCAAGGACTTCCGCCATGTGAAGACCATGCTCTACGACACGCCGGATGCCATGCACCAGTTGCTGGATCTACTGGCCCAGGCGGTCACCGATTACCTCAACGCGCAGATCCGTGCGGGTGCCCAGGCGGTACAGATCTTCGATACCTGGGGTGGCACCCTGTCCACCCCTGCCTATCTCGAATTTTCGCTGCGCTACATGGAGCAGATCGTCGCCGGGTTGATCCGTGAGCATGACGGGCGACGCGTGCCGGTGATCCTGTTCACCAAGAATGGCGGGCAGTGGATCGAACATATTGCCAGCGCCGGTCCCGATGCTGTTGGCCTGGACTGGACGACGGAAATGTCCCAGGCACGGGCCCAGGTCGGTCACCGGGTTGCCCTGCAAGGCAATCTCGACCCCAACGTGCTGTTTGCCAAACCTTCGGCGATCCGTGCCGAGGTGGCCCGCATCCTCGACAGTTATGGCGAGGGGCCGGGTCATATCTTCAACCTGGGTCACGGCATCAGTCAGTTCACCGATCCGGACCATGTGACCGCGTTCATGGACGCGCTGCATGAGTTGAGCCCGGCCTACCACCGTCGAATCCAGAATGTCTGAGCCCTCCTGGCTCAGGCGCTGGCATGAGCGTCGCTGGCTATGGGCATTACTGGCCCTGTCGGCGGCGCTTGTGATCGCGCTGGGTAGCCTGACCCCCGGCGACCAGATGCCCAGCCAATTGCCATGGGACAAGCTCAACCACTTCCTGGGCTACGCCGGACTGGCCGGCCTGCTGGGATTGGCCGGCCTGCGTCTGGGCGTGGCGTTTCTGGCAGCGGCGGCGTACGGGCTGGGCATAGAATACTTGCAGCTCCTCGTTCCCGGGCGTAGTGGCGGCGACGGCTGGGATATCCTGGCCAATGCCCTGGGGGCATTTACCGGTGCCGGCTTCGTTTTCCTTTTTCGCCAGTTTTTTCTGCGTCAACGCTCCCCTTGATACCTCGTCAGGGCCTGCTCGCAGTGTCATTGCGTTGAAAGGGGGCAAAGTTCGAGCGCTTGTTTGAATTTTGCCTCTCTTTGGTGCGATATCCCTCACTAATCTCGCTAACTACACGCTGCTTGAACGGTATGAGAGGCCTGGTTCCCGGCTTTTTAATGCACTTGGTGCGTTGAATCAGGGTTTTCGCCCCTCTATCCCGAAGATGGAACACTCTTTGCTAAGGTGCTGGCACATGCACACGCATGCTCCAAGAATTCCAAAACCATCTGAGGGAACTCTTCATGTCACACAAGAACAACAAGTTTGCACTGCTGACGGCCGCAACCGGTCTGGCCCTGGCCACTACCGCTGCTGCCCAGGCCGCTACCCTGGAAGATACCCGCGCGCAGGGCGTCGTCCAGTGTGGCGTCAGTGACGGTCTGCCGGGTTTCTCCTCACCCAACGATCAGGGTGAATGGCAGGGCATCGACGTCGATGTCTGCCGTGCCGTGGCTGCCGCCGTCTTTGGCGACTCGGAAGCGGTACGCTACGTTCCGCTCAACGCCGTCGAGCGGTTCACCGCACTCCAGTCCGGCGAAGTCGACGTGCTGTCACGTAATACCACCTGGACCACCACCCGCGACACCACGTTGGGCCTGAACTTTACCGGCGTGACCTTCTACGATGGCATCGGCTTCCTGGTCAACAAGGACCTTGGACTTTCCAGTGCCAAGGAGCTCGATGGCGCTGCGATCTGCGTTCAGGCTGGTACCACGACCGAACTCAACGTGGCCGATTACTTCCGGGCCAACGGCATGCAATTCGACCCGATCGTCTTCGATACCTCCGAGCAGACCGTGGGTGGCTTCCAGGCCGGCCGTTGCGACGTGTTGACCTCCGATACGTCCCAGCTGGCTGCGCTACGCATTCAGCTCGAAAACCCCGACAGTGCCGTAGTTCTGCCTGAAGTCATTTCCAAGGAGCCGCTGGGTCCGGTGGTGCGCCAAGGCGACGATCAGTGGTTCAACATCGTCAAGTGGTCGCTGTTTGCCATGCTCAACGCCGAAGAGATGGGCATCAGCAGTGACAATGTCGATGACATGCTTTCCTCCGACAACCCCGATATCGCCCGCCTGCTGGGCCAGGATGGCAACTACGGCGAAGCCATGGGTCTCGAGGCTGATTGGGCCTATAACATCATCAGCCAGGTCGGCAACTACGGTCAGGTTTTCGACCGTAACGTGGGCATGGATTCACCGCTGCAGATCGAGCGTGGGATCAACGAGCTGTGGACCAACGGTGGCATTCATTACGCACCGCCGGTTCGTTAAACGTCTCGCCTGAAGGCTCCGGCATCCGCCGGAGCCCTGTTTCGGTGCAGGGCCGGAAGATCCCGGCCCTGCACGCGGTAGCTATCTGACTCCTGGCGGGGACGTAACCCATGTCTGTACCATCAAAGGCTCCCTTGCGGCGCCCCAAGCCTCCGTTCTGGCGTGATCCCGCCAAGCGTGCCCTGACCTTCCAGATCCTGTTGATGATCGGTGTAGCGATCTTCCTGCTGGGGATCGTCAACAACACTCAGGACAACCTGGCGGCACGTGGCATCACGACCGGCTTCGGCTTTCTAACCAATACTGCAGGCTTCGGTATCGTCCAGAGCCTGATCGATTACTCTTCGGAAAGCAGCTACGGTCGCACGTTCCTGGTGGGCCTGCTCAATACGCTGATCGTTTCGGCGCTCGGGGTACTGGCGGCCACGATCATCGGCTTCGTCGTGGGTATCGCACGTCTGTCACCCAACTGGCTGATCGCTCGGCTCGCGACGTGCTACATCGAGATATTTCGCAATATCCCTCTGCTGTTGCAGATTTTCTTCTGGTATTTCGCGGTGCTGCGGACCATGCCCAGCGCACGCGAGAGCATGTCCCTCGGCGAGGTGATCTTCCTCAACGTGCGCGGGCTCTACCTGCCCGAACCGCAGTTCCTTTCGGGGTTTGGACTGATTCCCGCGGCCTTCGTCATTGCCGTGGTGGCGAGTATTGCCTTCGCTCTCTGGAATAAGCGCCGGCAAGAGGCGACCGGCAAGCGACTGCCCGCCGGCTGGATCAGTCTCGCGCTGATTCTCGGTCTGCCGTTACTGGTATTGCTCGTGACTGGGGTGCCGGTGACCTGGGACGTGCCGGCCTTGAGTGGCTTCAATTTCCGCGGCGGGATCACGGTCATCCCTGAATTCCTGGCACTGTGGCTGGCGCTATCGATCTATACCGCCTCGTTCATTGCCGAGATCGTGCGTTCGGGCATTCAGGCCATTTCCCATGGCCAGACCGAAGCCGCCCAGGCACTCAGCCTGCCGCAGGGCCTGATCCTGCGGCTGGTCATCGTGCCCCAGGCCATGCGCGTGATCATCCCACCGCTGACCAGCCAGTACCTCAACCTGATCAAGAACTCCTCGCTGGCCACAGCCATCGGCTATCCCGACCTGGTGTCGGTGTTCGCCGGTACCACGCTCAACCAGACCGGCCAGGCGATCGAGGTCATTGCCATGACCATGGCGGTCTACCTGACCATCAGCTTGCTGGTATCGACGTTCATGAACTGGTTCAACGCCCGTGTGGCGCTGGTGGAACGCTAGGAGAGCGTCATGATTCATAATCGAACCGTGATCGAGGCGCGACCGGCGCCGACCCATACCATCGGCCCTGTCGCCTGGTTGCGCGCCAACCTGTTCAGTGGCCCGATCAACACGATCCTCAGCCTGGCGGCTATCTACCTGTTGGTCTCGCTGCTGGTACCGACGATTCAGTGGGCCTTCATCGATGCCGATTGGGTGGGTACCAGCCGGGACGACTGCTCCCGCGAGGGGGCCTGCTGGGTATTCATCAATGCCCGTATCGGCCAGTTCATCTACGGGCTCTATCCGCGCCATGAGATCTGGCGAGTCAACGTGACCTTCGGCCTGTTTGCCGTGCTGATCGCCTGGTTGGCCATCCCGCGGCTGCCTCTCAAGCGCTGGGTAGCCGTCGCGACCCTGGTGGTGTTTCCCTTCGTCGCTTTCGCCCTGTTGTATGGCGGACGCTTCGGACTGCCCGTGGTCGAGACGCACCGCTGGGGCGGGCTGATGCTGACGCTGGTGCTGGCCGTGGTGGGGATGGTCGCGGCGCTGCCCATCGGGACACTGCTGGCGCTGGGGCGTCGCTCGAAGATGCCCATCGTCAAGAGCTTCAGCGTGATCTTCATCGAGTTCTGGCGAGGCGTTCCGCTGATTACGGTGCTGTTCATGGCCTCGGTCATGCTGCCGTTGTTCCTGCCGACCGGCATGAACGTCGACCGCCTGGTTCGGGCCTTGATCGGTATCACCCTATTCCAGAGCGCCTACATGGCCGAGGTCATTCGGGGCGGGTTGCAGGCGATTCCGCGGGGCCAGGAAGAGGCGGCTGCCGCCCTGGGCATGGGCTACTGGAAGCGCATGGGTCTGATCGTGCTTCCCCAGGCCCTGAAAATGATGATTCCAGGGATCGTCAACACCTTCATCTCGCTGTTCAAGGACACCACCCTGGTCATGATCATCGGCCTCTTCGACCTGCTGGGCATCGTACAGGCGGCACTGTCGGATTCCCGCTGGCTGGGCTTCTCGGTGGAAGGTTATGCCTTCGCCGCCCTGGTGTTCTGGATCTTCTGTTTCAGCATGTCGCGCTATAGCCAGTATCTCGAGCGGAAGCTGCACACCGGCCATAAGCGCTGAGCACGCAAGGATAAACATAATGAGTGAACAAGCGATTTCCCAGTCCAACGCGACGACACCGATGGTCGAGATGCGAGGCGTCAACAAGTGGTACGGGGACTTCCACGTACTGCGCGACATCAACCTCTCGGTGAAGCGCGGCGAGCGGATCGTCATCTGTGGCCCGTCGGGCTCCGGCAAGTCGACCATGATCCGCTGCATCAATCACCTTGAGGAGCACCAGCAGGGCGAGATCGAGGTGGCGGGGCTAGCGCTGACCCAGGACGTCAAGCGCATCGAGGAGATCCGTCGTCATGTCGGCATGGTCTTCCAGCACTTCAATCTGTTCCCCCACCTGACGGTGCTCGAGAATTGTTGTCTGGCGCAGATGTGGGTGCAGAAGAAGCCGCGGCGAGAGGCCGAGCGAATGGCCATGCAATATCTCGAGCGGGTCAAGATCGCCGAGCAGGCACGCAAGTACCCGGGTCAGCTCTCCGGTGGGCAACAGCAGCGCGTGGCGATTGCGCGTTCGCTGTGCATGCATCCCGAAGTGATGCTGTTCGACGAGCCGACCTCGGCCCTTGATCCGGAAATGATCAAGGAGGTGCTGGATGTCATGGTCGAGCTCGCCGAAGAGGGCATGACCATGCTCTGTGTGACGCATGAAATGGGCTTCGCCAAGACCGTTGCCGATCGGGTGATCTTCATGGATCAGGGGCAGATCATCGAAGAGAATGCACCCGAACCGTTCTTCAACAATCCGCAGTCCGAGCGAACCCAGCTCTTCCTGAGCCAGATCCTAGGGCACTGAGTCCTGGCATCCTGTCGCTTGCGCGGTAAAACAAAAGCCCCGGCTCAAGTCCGGGGCTTTTGCATTGTGGATATCCCATCCAACGAGAGTGCAGGGCGAGTGAAGCCGTAACCTTACAGTTGCGGTTCCTGGCGAGTCGTCGTGCTGGTGAAGTCGAGCGTCGGCTCCGCTTTGTTTCGGCGGCGCATCATGGGAGTGGCCGGCTGGGTGACACGCGCTTCCCCCAGCACGGCATCGTCATCCTCGCGCCGTTGACCACTGATCCAGCTGTCCTGCGTGTCGTGGACGGCCGGGCGGCGATCGAAGGAGCGGGTGATGACCGCGCTGGGCGCAAAGCCGTCACGCTGGGCTGCCAGGTAGTGGGGGAGCAGCGCAAGTTCGACCACCAGGCGCAGGCCCGCCATGCCGAGCAGAGTAACAGCGATGCCGAGCACCAGGGGCGGCCAAGCCTCGGCCCAGGTCGTGTCGGCAAGCCATGGCGTGCGAGGAGCAAGCCAAGCCACTGCGACGACCAGCAGGGTAATTTGCAGCATCAGATGACAAGACAACAGGGTGCGTCGCGACAAGGGGCGACGCGGGAATAGGAACTGTCGCATATGAGGGGACCTCCCAGTGAGTCGGCACGAGCGATGCAGGCCGGTTGCGCCGACCTCCGTGCCGGCAAGGGCGATGCTAACAGGTTCTGGGGACAAGTGCGCCATCTCGCGTGAGGACGAAAAGCCGTGTGTCGCCGGGTAGCCTTGTGTGTCTTTTCGACCGTTCTGTATTGCCTTTCTTGCTCTTGAAACCTGACGTTTAGACAACCCACTGGCCTTTGACTAGGTTCAAGGGACACCGATGCCTCTCGTACCGGTACTCCCGTCATCGACGCGACGGACGCTTCGACTGCCAGGGAGACGTCTCGTGCCGGCAGTGTGTCGGTGCCCCAGAAAGCAATCAGGGATGACACATGAACAAGGCCTCCGACTGCACCATCGTCTATGACGGCAAGCGACTCTCCGGAAAGCAAGGCATGCCCCTGGTCGAGTTTCTCGAGACCCACGACATCGATCTGCCGCATGTCTGTTACCACCCGTCTCTCGGAGCGATCGAGACGTGCGATGCCTGCTGGGTCGAGGTCGACGGCGAACTCAAGCGAGGCTGTACCCTGCAGGCCAATGAGGGCCTGGAAGTATCGAGCCAACATGAAGGCGCTCGAGCCGCCCGTGAAGAGGGCATGGACCGTCTGCTCAGCAAACACGAGCTCTACTGCACGGTCTGCGAGAACAACAATGGGGATTGCACCCTGCATAACGCCATGGTGGATATGCAGATCCCCATTCAGCAGTATGAGTTCAAGGGCAAGCCGTACCCCAAGGACACCTCCAGCCCCTTTTATACCTACGACCCGGACCAATGCATCTTGTGTGGCCGCTGCGTCGAGGCCTGCCAGAACGTCGAGGTCAACGAGACCCTGACCATCGACTATGCCAGCGATAATCCACGCGTGCTGTGGGACGGCGGCAAGGAGATCAACGATTCCAGCTGCGTGCACTGCGGTCACTGTGTCACCGTCTGTCCCTGCAATGCGTTGATGGAAAACAGCATGAACACGCATGCGGGGCCGTTCACCGACATGCCTTGGTCGCTGAAGCGTCCCATGATCGAAGCGATCAAGGTATTGGAAACCACCACCGGGGCGACGCCGGTGTCGGGGCTGTCCGAGATGGATTCAGCCTGGCGTCAGCCGGGGCTCAAGAAGACCAAGACGGTATGTACCTACTGCGGTGTCGGCTGCTCGTTCGAGATGTGGACGCGCGATCGACACATCCTCAAGGTCCAGCCGACGCCGGACGCCCCCGCCAATGGCATCTCAACGTGCATCAAGGGCAAGTTCGCCTGGGACTTCGTCAACAGCGAGAAACGCCTGACCATGCCCTTGATCCGTGAGAACGGACGCTTCCGTGAAGCGGGGTGGGACGAGGCGCTGGACCTGGTGGCGCGGCGTCTGCTCAAGGTTCGTGACACTCATGGCCCGGATAGCCTGGGCTTCATCGGCTCGAGCAAGGGCAGTAACGAGCAGGCCTATCTGGTACAGAAGATTGCGCGGCTGATCATAGGGACGAACAGCGTAGACAATTCGTCGCGTTACTGCCAGAACCCGGCCACCAAGGGCCTGTTCCGTACCGTCGGCTACGGTGGGGATGCGGGAACGATCCAGGATATCGAGCGGGCCGAGGTGGTGGTGATCGTGGGCAGCAACACTGCCGAGAATCACCCGGTCATCGCCTCCAAGATCAAGGCGGCCCACAAGCTGCGCGGACAGAAACTGATTGTCGTTGATCCGCGCAAGCATGAAATGGCCGAGCGTGCCGATATCTTCCTGCGTCCCAACGCCAGCACCGATCTGGTCTGGGCTTCGGCACTGTCGCGTTACATGTTCGACAATGATCTTGCCGACATGCCCTTTCTCGAGAAATGGGTCAACGATGTCGCCGCGTACCGCGAATCCCTCGAGCCGTTCACCCTGGAGTATGCCGAGCGCATTACCGGTATCTCGCGCCAGGCATTGATCGACACCGCCGAGATGATCGGCCGTGCCGATAGCGTTTGCCTGCTGTGGGCCATGGGTATCACCCAGCACAGCCACGGTTCGGACATCAGCACCTCGCTCTCCAACCTGCTGCTGGTTACCGGCAACTATGGCAAGCCGGGCACCGGTGGTTACCCGATGCGCGGCCACAACAACGTGCAGGGGGCCAGTGACTTCGGCTGCCTGCGCAATATGTATCCCGGCTATGAGAAGGTCTCCGACCCCGAGGCGCGCAAGCGTTGGGCCAAGGGGTGGGGGGTCGATCCCGAGCAGCTCTCCGACAAGGTGGGCGAAGGCAACTTTCTGATGGTGCAGTCGGCAGAGAAGGGCAATATCAAGGCCATGTACGTCATCGGCGAGGAGACCGCCTTCTCCGATGCCAACACGCACAATGTGCACTCGGCCTTCGAGAATCTCGACTTCATGGTGGTGCAGGATGTCTTCCTGAGCCGCACTGCCGAGTTCGCCGATGTGGTCCTGCCCGCCTGTCCGAGCGTCGAGCAAGAGGGTACCTACGTCAATACCGAGCGGCGCATCCAGCGCGCCTACCAGGTGCTCGAACCGTTGGGCGATAGCCGCCCCGACTGGCGGATCCTGACTGACCTGGCGGCCCGCATGGGCTACGACTGGGGGTATACCCACCCGTCACAGATCATGGACGAGTGCGCGAGCATTGCACCGATGTTCGCCGGGGTCAGCTATGAGCGTCTGGAGGGCTGGAAGTCGCTTTCCTGGCCAGTCGCCGCGGATGGCACCGATTCGCCACTTCTCTATACCGATGGTTTTCCCAACCCCGATGGCAGGGCCAACCTTTACCCGCTCGAGTGGCAGGCACCGGAGGAAACCGTCGACGACGAGTACGATCTCATGCTCGACAATGGTCGTTTGCTGGAGCAATTCCAGGGCGCCAACCAGACCGGACGCTCTGCAGGCATCTGGGATCAGGTACCGCACGGCTTCATCGAGGTTAGCCCCGAGCTTGCTGCCGAACGCGGTATCGAGGAAGGCACATGGCTACGTGTGACTTCACGCCGCGACAGTATCGAGTTTCCGGCCGTCATTACCGACAGGGTGGCCGGGAAGACCTTGTTCATGCCGATTCACTTCGGCAAGCCGGGGGTCAATGCGCTGACTGGCGAGCATAACGATCCCGATGTGCAGACCCCGGCCTACAAGGAGACTGCGGTCAAGCTCGAGGTGCTCGACAAGCGTGGCGCCCCACCTCTACCCAGCACCAACTACCGTTTCGGGCGACGCACACCCAGCCGCGGTGTCGAGGTCGAGGTCAAGTGGGCCCGGGACGACTATCGGTTACCACCGCATACTCTAGCCAATCCGAGGAAGTTGTAATGGCCGAACGAATCTCGCACGACGTTACCCCACCGCGGATCGGGAAGACGGCCCGCGAGGAGCTCGACCAGCTCCTGGAGACGCTGCATGAGCATGGCGTGCTGCGCTTTACCAACGACCTGGTGGCGGCCAATCCCCAGGTCGCCAAGGTGCTAGTAGACGGCTTGTGCAAGCCAGGCACGCTCAATGCCATACAGAACGTGTCCGTATTGGCGATGATGCTTTCGGATATGCCTCCGGAGCGCTTCTACAAAGTGACCTTTGCGATCAAGGCGGCGCTCGACGCGGTCGGCCAGCATTCCCCGACACAGGAGGGCGGTTCGGCACCGGGGGTCAGTGGGGTCTACAAGATGCTCAACGACGACGCGTTGTGGCAGGCCATCCTGCCCTTGGTCGATGGTTTGAAGGCGTTCGCCGAACGCCTCGACAAGGATGTGGACATGCCCGTCTCCGATTACACGGGGAAAGCGACCGAAGGCCCTTGAGTGGATGGGGTGCTTGCAGGAGTTGAGACGTCGCCAGCTATGACCCATCCTGTAGGCAGAGACGTCAGGAGCGCCCGTGATACCGGGCGACCTGCAACGAAGGGAAGCGGATTCCGCCCTGAAGACTTCAGGGGAGTCACGAGACATCGACAGCAATGGAGGCAACATGACGACTTATATCGTGGTCAGCGATGCGGCTCGCGCGCGTGTTTTTGCCCAATCAGCAGGGGCGCTGCAGGAAGTGGATACCCTCGTCCATCCGGAGAGCCAGCGCCATGCAGGTGACCTGCGCACGGGGGGTAAAGGTGAAGTCGACCAGTCGGTCGGTGACGGCAGGAACCAGTCGGATGCTTCAGTCACGACCATGGAAAAACATTCCATGACGTTTGCCAAGGAAGTGGCCGACTACCTGTATCAGGCCCGGACCCAGCACAAGGCCGATGAGTTCGTGCTGGTCGCGGCACCCAAATTCCTGGGCGATCTGCGCGACAAGCTGGACAAGCCGACCCGGGACCTGGTGACCCGGGAGATCGACAAGGATCTGTCGAAGGCGAGCGAAACCCAGATTGCGGAAACCCTCAACCACTGAGCCAGCAATTTTCTGGTTACGATCAAGGACCGCCCCGTGCGGTCCTTGGTGTTTTTTAGATCCCGCTTCGTGCCCTGCATCGGCTCATCTCGCTGAAACCCTAAAGTCCAGGCCCTGAGTGCCGATAGTGCTGAGAAAGTACGATTCCAAGCACTCTCATCGCATAGGGGCAGATGGGCAATGAAGCACGTTTCAATCAAGTGGAGCCTGACGACAGCGCTATCGGCCCTGGTGCTGATGATTGGCCTGATCAGTGGACTGGGATTCTATGCCAATAATGCCAGCGAAACGGCATTGCGTGACCTGGCCGAAACCAATGTCCGTCTGACCAACCTGGCCAACCGTAGCCAGGTGAATGTGCTTCGGGCACAGACATTCCTGGATCGCTTCGCCAGCCTGAGTACCCAAGGTAACCCTGACAAGGGGCGCGAATATCAAGCCCTGGCTGTCGAGGCCTTGGCTGCCGCCAATGAACGCTTTGCCGACTTTCGTGCAGTCGAGATGACGGCGAACGATCCTCGCGCCGAATACGTCCAGGCCATCGTGACGGCCTATGATGCCTACGTCACCGAGGGCCTCGCGCCGCTCACCGAGGCTATCCCCTTCCAGATACAGCGCAGCCAGGAGCGATTGGCGGCGCTAGGTATCGAGCTCGATGCTGCCATGGAGAATTTCGTCGGGTTTACCGAGCAGCGTGGCACGGCCACCATCGAGCAGGTCGCCGATCTGGGTCGCTTCGTCGAGACCAGTGCCATTGTCCTGCTGGTCCTGTCCCTTCTGGCGGCCATCGCCGTGCGTATGGGCATGGTGCAGTGGGTAGTCAAGCCGCTCGAGGAAGCGGCCACTCATTTCGAGCGCATCGCCGAAGGCGACCTGACCGGGCATATCGATGATCGCGGCCGCAATGAAATCGGCCGACTGTTCGGAGCCTTGCATCGCATGCAGGACAAGCTCAAGGGGCTGGTCGTTTCGCTGCGCAGCAGCAGCGATGGCGTATTCACGGGAGCCGGTGAGATTGCCTCGGGTAGTCAGGATCTGTCATCGCGTACCGAAGAGCAGGCTTCGGCCTTGCAGGAAACGGCGACCAGCATGGAGCAGATGGCCGCGACCATCGTCAAGAACAGCGAGTCGGCGCTCGAAGCCGACCGGCTTTCGGCCAGTGCTTCGCAAGCGGCCGAAGCCGGGGGGGAGGAGGTCGAGCGGACCGTACAACTGATGCGCGAGATGGCGGAGCAGTCGCGCCGCATCAACGAGATCATCGGGGTCATCGACGGCATCGCCTTCCAGACCAATATCCTGGCCTTGAATGCGTCAGTCGAAGCTGCGCGGGCCGGTGAACACGGGCGAGGCTTTGCGGTAGTGGCCGAAGAAGTCCGGGCCTTGGCCAGCCGTAGCGCGGAGTCCGCCAAGGAAATCCGTGGCATGATCGAAGAGACCACATCACGCATCGTCAGTGGTGCGGAGCAGGCCGAGCGCAGCGGCCAGACGATAAGCGATACGGTCACTTCGATTCGCCAGGTGTCGGCCCTGATGGGGGAGATCTCCACGGCCACACAGGAACAGACCAGCGGTATCGAGCAGATCAATGTCGCTCTGACACAGATGGACTCGGTCACCCAGGAAAATGCTTCGCTGGTGGAACAGACCAGCGTCGCGGCAGCCTCGCTCGAAGCCCAGGCCAAGCAGCTGGCGCACCTGATTGCCACCTTCCGCGTCGAGGCTGGGGCCGCAGGCTCGGGGCGCCTCGCTCAGGCCGAGGCTGGCCAACCTGCACGAATCAAACAGCTTCCCGAAGGGAACGAAACCGTCGAGGAGCTGGCGCTTCCAGGCGCAGCGAAGGCCTGATTGCACAAGGGGCGGTGCGTGCGGTTTCGGAGCCAACAAGAGGCAATGCATGAATCGGCCCTTGTTGCTTTGATCCAGATCAGGAAGTCGGCAACGGCTCAAGTTTTAGAGGCCAGGGTCGATAGTAGAGCATTGTGCGTGCCCGTTTCATGGGGCACGCGGCGCAACTGCTCCATGATCCTGACCGAGACGCCCGCCGATGTTCGCTTCCCTGAAACGCCGCATACAGCTCGTCTGTGTAATCATTATCGCTCTGGCCATGTTGTTGGTGGCCGGGGTGAGCTACTTCACCGTCAAGTCGCACTTCGAAGCGGCTGTAGAAACGAACCTGCAGGGCGTAACGGCCAGTAGCGTAGCTGCTATCGAAGAGTGGGTAGCGTCTCGTTCCGTCATGCTCAGCGCAGCCAAGAATCAGCTTACCGAGCAGGGGGAAGTGGCGGTACTAAGCCAGTTAGCCGACTCTGGTGGTTTCCGCACTGCCTATGTGGGTTACGCTTCGGATGGTTCACTCAACACATCGGAAGGCTTCAGCCCCCCCGCAGGGTACGATGCGCGTCAGCGGCCTTGGTACCTGGCGGCTGCCCAGCAAGAGAGTGTCGCTGTCTCGGATCCATTCACCGATGCAAATACCGGACAGACCGTCGTGAGTCTTTCTCTGCGTATTATGGATCAAGGGCAGATGCGTGGCGTTATTGGCGGCAATATGACCATCGAAAACATCGTCGCCAATATCGAGAAGATTCAACCCACCCCTTCCAGCTTCGCTTTCCTGAGTTCGAATGGAACGCTAATCGCCCACCCTGATGGCGATCTCGCGGGTCAGCCGCTTTCAAGCCTTTCCCAGGAAATTAGCCCTGAGCGAATCGAGACATTGCTTTCTCTTGGCGAGGCCATGTCGCTACCTATTGAAGGAAGGGAGAAACAACTATCCCTGACGCCTATTCCTGGTACCGACTGGGAACTTGGCGTGGCACTCGATCGCCAGGAGGCCTATGCCGGCCTGAGGGCCATCATCGTGTCGGCCCTGGTCACGCTGCTTGTGGTCACCGGCATCGCCGCGGTGCTGCTCGGTGTGTTGCTGTCTCGTTCCTTGGGCGGCCTGGTACGTGCGCGTGATGCCATGGCAGACATCGCCAGTGGTAATGGCGATTTGACGCGCCGCCTGCCCGAAGATGGTCGCGATGAAGTGGCTCAGATCGCCTCTGCCTTCAATCGCTTCGTGGCCAAGATGGAACAGGTGATGTTGACCATCCGTGACAGCAGTGAAGCTGTTCGGGTCGCCGCCAGCGAGATTGCCAACGGTGGCCAGGACCTGTCGCGGCGTACTGAAACGGCGGCGGCGAGCCTGCAGCAGACCTCCGCCTCGATGGAAGAAATCACCAGTACCGTGGAGCATACCGCCGAATCGTCGCGTCAGGCCGATGGCTTATCGCAGTCGGCCTCCAGCGTGGCGGCCCGTGGCGGCGAGGTCGTGTCCCGCGTAGTGACCACCATGGACGAGATCAATGACTCGGCCCGTCGGATTGCCGAGATCGTTACATTGATGGATGGCATTGCCTTCCAGACCAACCTGTTGGCGCTCAACGCCTCGGTCGAAGCGGCACGTGCCGGTGAGCAGGGTCGCGGCTTCGCGGTGGTCGCCGGCGAAGTCCGCCAGCTGGCAGGCCGCTCCGCGGACGCCGCGCGTCAGATCCGCTCGCTGATCGATACCTCCGTATCACGGACCCAGGAAGGCGCCACGCTGGTACGCACCGCCGGTGCCACCATGGACGAAATCGTGGCGAGCATTACGCGCGTTGCCGACGTGTTGGGCGAAATCACCTCCGCCACCACCGAGCAGAGCGACGGCATCGGCCAGGTGAATGTCGCCGTTTCCGAGCTCGATCGCATGATTCAGGAGAATGCCGCCCTGGTCGAAGAGTCCACCACCGCCGCCGAGCAATTGAAGGATCAAGCCGACCGTCTGGCGGAAGCCGTTGGCGGTTTCACCCTGTCGCAATCGACAGCGCCCTCCGTCGCTGCCCCTCGCTTGACGACCTCCAGTAGCCATCGCTCCATCACTCGAAAGGAAGAGCCGGCCGATGCATTTTAAATCGATTCGTGGCGCCATCGTTAGCCTGGCCGGCGCCTGCCTACTGGTCGTCATCGCGGTGCTACTGGGTTACGCCGCCTACACCGCGTCGCAGACCCAGGCCACCATGGAGGCGCGAACCGAGGAGCTGCTTCGTCAGGCCATCGGCGAGCGCCTCGAGTCGCTGGGTGCCGCCCAGGTCGGTCAGATACAGCGACAGTTGGACAGGCCGATGACCGTGGCCGGCATGCTGGCCAAGACCAATGCCTTGATGGGCGAAACCGGGCCCAACGGTACACCGCAGATCTGGATGAACCGGGACGAACTGTCGAGCCTGGTCCGCGAGACCTTGGCGGTGCACCCCGAACTATTGGACGTCTATGTCGGCTGGGAGCCCAACGCGTTCGATGTCGACCGCTTCTTCACCGGTCGCGAGTCGGATGGCTATGAGGCTGACACCGGGCGCTTCATGCCCTGGTGGTATCGCAACACCTATGGCAGCCTCAGCGTGCTGCCCCTGGGCGAGACCCTGGAGAGCGAGGCGCTGCTGCCTAGTGGGATACGTGAAGGGGAGTACTACCTCTGCGTGCGTGAACGGCAAGCGCCCTGTGTCATCGATCCGGCCCGCTACGACTACGAGGGCGAAACCCGTCTGGTCACCTCCTTCAACGTGCCGATCATGGTCGAAGGGGAGTTCCGTGGCGTAGCGGGGGCCGATCTTGAGATAGGCTTCGTTCAGGACCTTCTCAATGCGGCCAACGCTGACCTGTACGACGGTGCCGGCAGCATGTCGCTGATTGCCGAGAGAGGGGGCCTGGTGGGCCATACGGCCGATGCCAGTCGTCTCGGCAGTTCGGCCGAGGACGTGTTCGACGCCGAGCGGCTTGCCGAGATTGCCGAACGGCAGGGTAACCAATCGCACCTAGAATGGGCGCCTGGGGCCGAGACCATCGCCTTCTATCAGCCCTTCGAGATCGGCGATACTGGCATTCAATGGACGCTGGTGATGACCTTGCCCGAAGCCGCGGTACTGGCCGACCTCCAGGCGTTTCAGGGGGAGCTTCGCAGCGACAACCAGGCCACCATGCTCGGCATGCTACTGCTTGGCCTGGCCATCGCCGCGATCGGTCTGCTGGCCATGGCCTGGGTGGGCGGGAGAATTTCTCGACCGCTCAAGGAGCTAGCATCGCGCATGCGAGAGATCGCGTCGGGCGATGGCGACTTGACCCAGCGTCTGCCGATCAAGACGCGCGATGAAAGCGCCGAACTGGCAATTCAGTTCAACGCCTTTGCCGACAAGATCCATGACGTGCTGGTCGAGGTACGTGCCAGTAGCGATGCAGTGAGCCTGGCCGCGACGGAAATTGCCAGCGGTGGCCAGGATTTGTCGCGACGCACCGAAATCGCGGCAGCCAGTCTTCAAGAGACCTCCGCCTCGATGGAGGAGATCACCAGTACCGTGGAGCACACCGCCGCGTCGGCGCGTGAAGCCAACGACCTGTCTCGTTCGGCATCGCAGGTGGCCGCCCGGGGCGGTGAGGTAGTCGCTCAGGTGGTATCGACCATGGACGACATCACGGCCTCATCGCGCCAGATCGGCGAGATCGTCGCGGTCATGGATGGCATCGCCTTCCAGACCAACTTGCTGGCGCTCAACGCCTCGGTGGAAGCCGCACGCGCCGGTGAGCAGGGGCGTGGCTTCGCCGTGGTCGCCGGTGAGGTTCGCCAGCTCGCCAGCCGCAGCGCCACTGCCGCCCGTGAAATTAAGGGGCTGATCGATACGTCGGGCGAGCGCGTACGTAGCGGGACACAGCTCGTGCGTGAGGCGGGCGAGACGATGGACGAAATCGTCGCCAGCGTGGCCCGTGTCTCGGATGTGCTTCGTGAAATCAGCGCCGCCGCCGGCGAGCAGAGCGACGGCATCGGGCAGGTCAATGTGGCCGTGGCCGAGATGGATCGCATGACCCAGGAGAACGCTGCCCTGGTCGAGGAGTCGAGTGCCGCAGCTGAGCAGCTCAAGAGCCAGTCGCGCCACCTCGCCGAGGTCATCGGCGGCTTTACCCTCGCCGATGCGGCGAGCGCGTCCTCCTTGCGCCTCTCATCGCCTGCCCCCCGGCGACTGCCCGAGCCTGCCTGAGGCTCGGAGTACCAAGCACACTGCCCGGCTTCGGCCGGGCAGTGTCGTTTCAGGCCGCTTCAGGAGACGTAGGGCAGTTCGATCTCGTCACTGCGGGTCACGCCCTCGGTCATTTGCCGGCACAGCCGCAGGAACTCGCGAATCCCGGTGGTCAAGTACTTGTGACGATGCCAGATGAATGAGAACTGGCGCTTCAGATCGAGCTCCGGGGTCTCGATGGGGACCAGGCTGCCGCGCCGGAAGGCATCGCGCAGGGCCAGGCGCGATACGCAACCGATCCCCAGCCCCGACTCCACGGCGCGCTTGATGCCTTCGGTATGTTCGAGCTCGAGCAGAATGTTGAAGCGTCCGCGTCGATGACGCGCCGCATGTTCCAGCGTCAGGCGTGTCCCCGAGCCCTGCTCGCGCATGATCCATGGGGCGCGGAGCAGACTGTCCATGTCCAGCGAGCCGGCATTGGCCAGGGGGTGCCGGGGAGAACAGAACACGACCAGTTCATCCTCGACCCACGGCTGGATGACCACATCCTCATGCTGGCAATCGCCCTCGATGAGACCCAGGTCAAGTTCGTGCAGCACGATACGGTCGATAATCGCCGAGGTATTGCGTACCTGGAGCCGTACCCGGCTGTCCGGGTGGCGTTGCAGGAAATCGCTGATCAGTAGCGTCGCCAAGTAGTTGCCGATGGTCAGGGTCGCGCCCACGTCCAGCGGGCCGATACCACGCTGGCCGCGCAGCATTTCCTCGACCTCCTCGGCGCGGTCGAGCAGGCCGACGGCCTTGGGCAGGATCTGGAAACCCAGGGCATTGAGCTTGAGCCGCTTGCCGACGCGGTCGAGCAACTGGCAATCGAACTGTCGCTCGAGCTCGGCCAGCGCCGTGCTGGTCGCCGACTGCGACAGGGCCAATGCCCGCGCCGCCCGAGACACACTCTCGAACTGGGCAACGGCGACGAAGACTTCCAATTGGCGAAGGGTATAGCGCACGGCAGGCTCTCCTGAACGATGTATCGGTATTATAGATAACCGTTATCCATACAATCCATTTAACAGATAGGTGGGGCCCGCTTAGAATTACCCCATAGCGATAACGTCGGTGTTATTCGACAACGGA
This sequence comes from Litchfieldella xinjiangensis, assembly GCF_000759345.1. GTDB lineage: Bacteria > Pseudomonadota > Gammaproteobacteria > Pseudomonadales > Halomonadaceae > Litchfieldella_A > Litchfieldella_A xinjiangensis. The sequence goes on along the minus strand of NZ_JPZL01000003.1, from coordinate 138,873 downwards.
ATAAAGGAGTCGGTCGTGAGCAAGTTTGCCCTGGAAGAGGTACTTAGCGTCCATCACTGGAACGACAGCCTGTTCAGTTTTCGTACCACTCGCGAGCGCAGCTTGCGTTTCAAGAACGGCCAATTCGTGATGATCGGGCTCGAAGTCGAAGGCAAGCCGCTGATGCGGGCCTACTCGATTGCCAGCCCCAACTACGAGGATCATCTCGAGTTCTTCAGCATTAAGGTTCAGGATGGCCCGCTGACCTCACGTCTGCAGCACCTCAAAGTCGGCGACCAGATCATGGTCAGCCGCAAGCCCACCGGGACCCTGGTGACCGATGATCTGCTGCCGGGTCGCAACCTCTACATGCTGTCGACCGGTACCGGGCTCGCGCCGTTTTTAAGCCTGATCCAGGACCCCGAAGCCTATGAGCGCTTCGAGAAGATCGTGCTGGTGCATGGGGTGCGTACCGTCAGCGAACTGGCCTACGCCGATTTCATTACCCAGGAATTGCCGGCCCATGAATACCTGGGCGACGAAATCCGCGAGAAGCTCGTCTACTATCCCACCGTCACGCGGGAAGACTTCCATACTACCGGGCGCCTGACCGACCATATCCGGACGGGCAAGCTGTTCGATGACACCGGCCTGCCGGCAATCGATCCCAAGCAGGACCGCGCCATGATCTGTGGCAGCCCGGCGATGCTTGACGACACCAGCGGCCTGCTCGACGACCTGGGCTTCCAAATCTCGCCGCGCATGGGCGAGCCGGGCGACTACGTTATCGAGCGTGCCTTCGTCGAGAAATGAGTTTAGACGGCAAGCGATACCCCTGACGCAAGAGGCCCCACCGAATGGTGGGGCCTCTTGCGTTGCGGCTCGGCGCTCAGGCGGGGTTACACCGCGTCCTTTCCAGTTTCTCCGGTACGGATGCGAATGACCTGCTCCAGGGGCGAGACGAAGATCTTGCCATCGCCGATCTTGCCGGTATTGGCGACCTGGGTGATCGCGTCGATGACCTGTTCGGCCATGGCGTCGTCCACGGCGACCTCGAGCTTCACCTTGGGCAGGAAGTCGACCACGTATTCGGCACCGCGGTACAGCTCGGTATGCCCCTTCTGCCGCCCGAAACCCTTGACCTCGGTGACAGTAATCCCTTGAACGCCGATCTCGGAAAGCGATTCGCGAACGTCGTCGAGCTTGAACGGCTTGATGATGGCAGTCACCAGTTTCATGGTCATCTTTCCTCGCATCTGTTGTACGGGTGGCGCACCGAGCCCCCACGTTGAATGTTCGTTTCATGCCAAGCGGTAAGGCTCATAAGCATACACCGCTCGGCGGGGGAATAAAAAAGGCCCCCACGAAGGGGGCCAGGGGAGCACGCCAGCTCACTCGGTATGTCGCGCTTACTTCTTCGCAACGTTGAATTCGGGATAGGCTTCCAGTCCGCATTCCGCCAGGTCGACGCCTTCGTACTCTTCCTCTTCGCTGACACGGATGCCCATGACGGCCTTGAGGATCAGCCAGACGATCAGGCTGGCGATGAACACCCAGGCGAAGATGCCGATGATGCCGATGAACTGCGCACCGAAGGAAGCATCGCCATTGGTGACCGGCACCACCATCACGCCCCACATGCCGACCACACCGTGTACCGAGATGGCACCGACCGGATCGTCGATCTTCAGCTTGTCGAGGGTCACGATGGAGGCCACCACGATCAGGCCGCCGATGGCTCCTATGATTGTCGCGCCCAAGGCCGACGGAGAGAGCGGATCGGCCGTAATCGCAACCAGGCCGGCCAGGGCACCGTTGAGGGCCATGGTCAGGTCCGCCTTGCGGAACCACAGCTTGGCGAGGATCAACGCGGCGATGACGCCACCGGCGGCCGCAGCATTGGTATTGACGAAGACTTGGGCCACGTTGTTGGCGGAAACGCCATCGGACAGCTTCAGCTCGGAACCGCCGTTGAAGCCGAACCAGCCCATCCACAGGATGAAGGTACCCAGCGTGGCCAACGGCATGTTGGAACCCGGAATGGCGTAGATGGAACCATCCTTGCCGTACTTACCCTTGCGTGCACCGAGCACCAGTACACCAGCGAGGGCTGCGGCTGCACCGGCAAGGTGTACGATGCCGGAACCGGCATAGTCGGAATACCCGACCTCGGAGAGCCAGCCACCGCCCCATGTCCAGTAACCGGAGGTGGGGTAGATGAAGCCAGTCATGACCACGGCGAAGGCCAGGAAGGCCCACAGCTTCATGCGTTCGGCCACGGCACCCGAAACGATGGACATGGCGGTCGCCACGAACACCACCTGGAAGAAGAAGTCGGAGCGCATTGAGTAATACGGTGCGTCCTCACCGCCGGCCGTGATGGCGTCGACGGTGTTCTCGCCACCGATCAGAAAGCCCAGGCTGGGCAGGAAACCGCCGGCAGAACTGGAGTACATGATGTAGTAGCCGATCAGCAGGTACATCGTACAGGCGATGGCGAACAGGGCGATGTTCTTGGTCAGGATCTCGGCCGTGTTCTTGGCGCGCACCAGGCCCGCTTCGAGCATCGCGAAACCGGCGGCCATCCATAGGACCAGCACGCCGCAGATCAAGAAATAGAAGGTATCGAGCGCGTAAGTCAGCTCTGAAAGTTCGTTCATGAAAATATCTCCTGAGCCAGCGTCATTTTTCGGATAGTTGCGTTGGCATGGTTCCTGCGCACCTTGGCCGGCACGTCTCAGACGGCGTCGGCACCCCGTTCGCCGGTACGAATCCGGATCACATCTTCCAGCGGGGTCACGAACAGCTTGCCGTCACCGATCTTTCCGCTATTAGCCGCATTGCGAATGGCATCCAGCACGGCTTCCAGGCGGTCGTCATCCACGGCCACTTCCACCTTGACCTTGGGCAGGAAGTCGACGACGTATTCCGCGCCACGATAAAGCTCGGTGTGGCCTTTCTGGCGGCCAAACCCTTTGACTTCGGTTACGGTGATGCCCTGCACGCCGTTGTCGGCAAGTGCTTCACGAACATCGTCAAGCTTGAATGGCTTGATAATGGCGGTGATGAGTTTCATCTCAGTTCTCCCGTCTATGGCGTGCGTTGAAATGGCTCGCGCCTGGCCTAGACAAAGCGCAAAGCGTGCCACACCTGTCTCCGGCTTTTAAAAACAATGGGATAGGAAGTGATTGCACCATGATGAGGAGCGAGACGTGCACCAAGGATGAGGTGGCTGCACTCAAATGGTGCGGCATAAGATGGCTCGTGCATCCTATTTGGGCGCATGGGAGGCATGCGTTGTCCGGCGGGGTTGCGTATGCTGTTACCGATGGTTCAATAGCGTTCAAGGAGCGACCCATGGGCAACAATGATCGTCTCAGTCGGCTGGCCCAGCGGCTTGGAGAGCGGCTGCAGGATGCCTCGCATGCCCCCGAAGAGCTACAGCGCGGTGTCCACCAGGCCATGCGCGGCGCCTTCGACCGGATGGAACTGGTCTCGCGCGAAGATTTCGACATCCTGATGGATGTCCTGCAACGGACCCGGGCGCGTGTCGAGGCGCTGGAAACCCAGGTGGCCTCTCTGGAGGCGGCTCTGGTCACCCAGACCTCTTCGTCCACGACGCCGTCACCAAGCGCGGCCCCTACTCAGGGCGCAGCCCCGACAACGACACCGAGCGGACCGCCGAACCAGAGCGCAGCCTCGACGACGCCAAGCGCGACCGAGGACGGGCCGGCACCCGCCGAGGACGCCGGTGCGGGCGAAGCCAGCGACGGCCCATCAACCCGGGGCTGAACACGGCAATATAAACCGCTAATATAGGCGTTCCTGCTCGCGGCCCCCTTGCCGCGACGCCTGTTCTTGGACGAACCGCAATGCGCAAGGAACGCCAATGACGCTGGCCATCGTCAATACCCGGGCCAGCGTCGGCCTGGAAGCCCCCGAGGTGCTGGTCGAGGTCCACCTGGCCAATGGCCTGCCGGGGCTAACCCTGGTGGGCCTGCCTGAAACGGCCGTCAAGGAAAGTCGGGAGCGCGTACGTAGCGCCCTGGTCAATGCCGGCTTCGAGTTTCCCAATACCCGTCGCATCACCCTCAATCTTGCCCCCGCCGACTTGCCCAAGGAAGGTGGTCGCTTCGACCTGCCGATCGCCCTGGGCATACTGGTCGCGTCGGGCCAAGTGCCCGCCGAGGCGATCGATGGCGTCGAATGCCTGGGAGAACTGGCGCTGGACGGCCGGCTGCGGCCGGTTACCGGGGTATTGCCGGTGGCGTTGGCGACACGCCAGGCGCGCAGGCGCCTGATTGTGCCTCGCGAGAACGCCGACGAAGCTGCCCTGGCCGGCGATCTGGAGGTCTTGCCGGCGGGACATCTTCTGGAGGTGGTCGCGCACCTGTTGGGCCAGACACGCATCCCCGCCCATCGGCTCGCCACGCCCCCCACGATACCCGACACCAGTGCCGACCTGCTCGAGGTCCGCGGACAGCACCAGGCGCGCCGGGCCTTGGAAGTTGCCGCCGCCGGTGCCCATAACCTGTTGTTCGCTGGCCCGCCAGGCACCGGCAAGACCATGCTTGCCAGCCGACTGCCCGGCATCCTGCCGCGATTGACCGACGACGAGGCGCTGGAAGTCGCGGCGATCCGCTCGGTTGCAGGGCTCAGCCTGCGTGACGAATGGGGCGAGCGTCCGTTTCGCTCTCCCCATCACACGGCGAGTGCCGTGGCGCTGGTCGGTGGCGGCTCCAAGCCGCGTCCCGGCGAGATCTCGCTGGCTCACCAGGGCGTGCTGTTTCTCGACGAGCTGCCCGAGTTCAGCCGCAGCGTGCTCGAGGTCATGCGCGAGCCCATGGAGTCGGGGTGCATCTCGATCTCCCGGGCTAACCATCAGCGCCGGTACCCGGCCCGGTTCCAGCTGGTGGCGGCAATGAACCCATGCCCGTGCGGCCACCTGGGCGATCCGCGACAGCGCTGCCAGTGTACTGCAGCGCAGATCCAGCGTTACCAGTCGCGGCTATCGGGTCCGCTCCTTGATCGGATCGACTTGCAGGTCGAAGTTCCTGCCCTACCACCCGAGCAATTGACCTCGACCCAGGCGGGAGAGAGCTCGGCGCAGGTGCGTGCCCGGGTCGAGGCGGCGCGAGAGCGGCAATATGCCCGGGGTGGTTTGAATGCCCATTTGCCGGGACGTGAACTGGAAGCGGCGTGCGCGTTGGGCACGGCGGAGCGCACGTGGCTAGCCGAGGTGCTTGAGCGGTTAAATCTTTCGGCCCGCGCCTACCATCGCGTGCTGCGTGTGGCACTGACATTGGCCGACCTGGCCGGTGAGCCACAGCCAGCGAAAGCGCACCTGATGGAAGCCATCGGTTATCGCCAGCTCGACCGTCTGCTGCGGCGGGCCTGAGGGTAACGTTCCCTCACTGGGGTTTAACGGCCGTTGGCCAGGGCATGGTCTACGCTGGTAGCCGTGGCGCGGGCCTTCCGTGCCAGAACCCTTTCGACGCCCGGAGGCCCGATGTCAGGCAGCCAGATGCTAGTAGTACCCAGACGCTCCAAGCCAGTGGGTAACTGATGTTGGACGACCTGTCGCTTCCTCTGGCTATCGGCCTGTTCATTGCCAGCGCCGCTGTCATCGGTGTAGTGGGGACTCGATTGGCAAGCATTGTCGATGAGCTCGCCGATCGCACCGGGCTTGGGGAGGCGATCGCTGGCGCTGTACTACTGGGGTTGGCGACCTCCTTGGCAGGTATCGTCCTGTCGGTTTCGGCGGCATGGGGTGGTCGCCCCGAACTGGCCATGAGTAATGCGCTGGGGGGTATCGCGGCGCAGACGTTGTTCCTGACCGTCGCCGACCTGGCCTATCGTCGCGCCAATCTCGAGCATGCCGCTGCTTCGATAGGCAACATGATGCAGGGTGCGTTGCTCTTGTGCCTGCTGGCGTTGCTGTTGGTAGGGCGTTTCTCGACCGAGATCACGATCTGGGGCGTGCATCCGGTCACGCCAGTATTGTTCTGCGGGTACGTGTTTGGCCTGCGCCTGATCAACCAGGCCCAGATTGATCCCATGTGGAGCCCGGCGCGGACCATGGAAACGCGTGTTGACGAACCCGACGAAGCGGAGAGCCGCCGCTCCTTGACCCGGCTTTGGCTGGTATTCGTTGTACTGGCTACCTTGCTGGGTTTATCAGGTTGGGCAATGGAGCGCAGCGCCACGGTCATTTCCGATGTCTCGGGGCTCGACCAGGCGGCCGTGGGGGTACTGATGACGTCGGTGGCGACATCGCTACCCGAGCTGGTGACGACTGTCGCTGCGGTGCGGCGTGGGGCGCTCACGCTGGCCGTGGCTGGTATCATTGGCGGCAATGCCTTCGATACGCTGTTTGCCGGGGCGGCCGATATCGCCTATCGCGAGGGCTCCATCTATCATGCCACCCCGGATTCGGTCTCGTTGTGGATCGCGCTTTCGCTTCTGATGACGGGGGTGTTGCTGGTAGGACTGATCCGCCGCGAAGAGCAGGGGCCAGGTCGGATCGGCTTCGAAAGCGTTGCGATCATTGCCTGTTATGCGGTGGGTGTGGTGATGGTGCTGGTTGGAGGCGAAGGGGGCTAAGCCCCACGTCACATGTTTACAGCGCAGTGGTATCGATAGCGCCGGTTAGCTGCTGCTGCCAGCGAGGGCTTTCTTCGCCCGGGCGCCGTAGCGTCAAGGTCAGCTTATACGGCAGCAGCTCGCGATCCGACAGGCGCAACCGAGGCCCATCCGCCAACAGTCGGCTCTCGAGTAACCACTGGTTATCTTTGGCCGCTTCGGTCATCCCCGGCGTGGCATCGATCACCTGAGGGCCGTCCCGCTGCGCCAGCAAGGCCCGGCTCAAGTGTTCGCGGAAGCGCTCTACCTCGATCCCCAGAGCACGATCCACTTCAGGATCGGCCACCAGCATGACGACATCTTCAAGCGCCTGGGTCCAGTCAGGCGCGCGGATGACCTGCTGCGCAGCCCGATCGCTGAGGCTCACCAGGGCCTGGCGCACTGGCGAGGGCTGCGGCGGTGCGGAACCACAGCCAACCTGCAGCAGGGCTATCGACGAGAGCAGTAAACCCACGACGATGCGCTTCATGAACGATCGCCCGAGACATCGGAAGTGGAGGGTGTCGAAACTGGTGAAGCGCTGGCAAGCGAGGCGAGAAATCCATCGAGTGCCTCGAACAGCTCGTTGCGTATGGCCTGTGTTTCGTTGACCAGGTGATGGCGTGCCTCGGGATGACGGAAAATCGTCGCGTTGGGGAACTTGCGCGCCAGGACATCCAGGTTCCATTCCCAGTCCACCGTCATGTCCTGTTCACCCTGCAGGATCATGACCGGCACCTCATTGGGGGGCAGGGCGAGCAGTCGGGGCATCCAGCGGCGCATGGCGCTTACCCACGGGATCATTACACGGTCGGGTTGAAGCGGGTCGTGCTCGCGCAGGAAGGTGGCGAATTCCCCATCGGTGGAATTGGCGCGGTACTTGCGCGGCAGGGTGCGAATGAACGGGCTGGCCAGCAGGTGGATCCAGCTTGACTGCTGCCACCCCCACGGCCGGACCAGCGGCGCCAGCAGCGCCAGGCCGTCCCAGTGGCACGCCTCGCCCCGACGCAGCGCATCGGTGGCCAGTATGGCCGCACCGGTACTCTGGCCAAGGCCGATCCACGGCCGCGGCGCCAGCCCACTTGAAGCAAGGTGCTGCTGCAATTCGCTCAGGCAGTGGCCGTACTCATCGAAGTCACCGATCGAGGCCCGCTCTCCACTGGACAGGCCATGCCCCGGAAGATCCCATAGCACCACGCGCCAGTTCCGCTCGAGAAGCCACTCCAGCAAGTGCCGATAGAGCCCCAGATGGTCAAAGTAGCCATGCACCACGAAGGCGGTGCCATGGGGTTCGCGGGGGCTCCAGACTTGAGTCCATAGACGAAAACCGCCCGCATCGACGAAGCCGACGTGCACACCGACATGCTCGGTGAGCAGGGGGGTGAGCCGGTAATGCTCGAAATAGCGGTCGAGGTGCTCGTCCCAGGGAGGCAGGCCGGGTCTGGCCCGGGTCATCGGCCCCAGGGCCTGCAGAGGGGAAAAATCGGTCATCGAACTCTCCATGTCATGTCTCATGCTAGCGCCTGGACCGCCACGAAGAAACAATGTTTCCTGCGCACCGGGACCAGCCTGCTAAGGTGAACAGCAGGTACGTGCCCATGCATCGTGCATCTTTAGTCGCGCCACTGGAGACGCGCGCGCCTTTTCGCGTATTATGTGGAAGCCTTTTCCATAAATTTATTCGGCGACCCGGGCGGCAGCATGACGCCGTCGGCGGTGCGTGCCGGCTGACGCATCAGGAGACCCAACATGACCGAACGAGTCACTCGCCATCGCCTTCAGGTGGCTTCCGAGCTGGAGCGCTTCATCAATGAGCAGGCGCTGCCCGGTACCGGCGTCGACGCCGAGGCCTTCTGGGCGGGTGTCGATGCCCTGTTTCATGATCTGACACCCAAGAATCAGGAATTGCTCGCCGAACGTGATCGCCTGCAGGCCGAGCTGGATGCCTGGCATCGCGAAAATCCCGGCCCGGTGCGCGACATGGCCGGCTACCGCGCCTTCTTGCAGAAGATCGGCTACCTGGTCGATGCCCCGGCCGGCGTCAAGGCCACTACGACCAACGTCGACCGCGAGATCGCCGAGCAGGCCGGGCCGCAGTTGGTGGTGCCGGTCAGCAATGCACGCTATGCCCTGAATGCCGCCAACGCCCGCTGGGGCAGCCTTTACGATGCGCTATACGGTACCGACGTCATCAGCGAGAAGGACGGCGCAGAGAAGGGCAGCGACTACAACCCCAAGCGCGGCGCCAAGGTCGTCGCCTACGCCCGTGGGGTTCTCGATCTGGCCGCTCCCCTGGCGACGGGCTCGCACCGCGATAGCGTCAACTACCAGGTGCGTGATGGCCACCTGGTGGTCAAGCTCGAAGGGGGGCGCGAGACCGGGCTCAAGGATCCCGGCAAGTTGGTCGGCTATCAGGGCGACAGTCACCACCCCGAAACGCTGCTGCTGACCCACAATGGCCTGCATCTGGAAATTCAGTTCGATGACCAGCACCCCATCGGCAAGACCGACCCGGCGGGCGTCAAGGATGTGGTGGTCGAGGCGGCCCTGACCACCATCATGGATTGCGAGGACTCGGTGGCGGCCGTGGATGCCGAGGACAAGGTCCTCGTCTATCGCAACTGGCTGGGCCTGATGAAGGGCGACCTGGAAGAACAGGTGGCCAAGGGCGGCAAGGCCCTGACCCGCCGTCTCAACCCCGATCGTGACTACCTCACGCCCCAGGGCGGCCATCTGCGGCTCCCCGGTCGTTCGCTGATGTTCGTACGTAACGTCGGTCACCTGATGACCACGCCGGCGATCCTCGACAGCGAGGGCAACGAACTGCCGGAAGGCATTCTCGATGCGGTGATGACCGGCCTGATTGCCCTGCATGACCTGAAGAAGGACGAGGGCAAGCCGCGCAACTCCCGTACCGGCTCGGTCTATATCGTCAAGCCCAAGATGCACGGGCCCAAGGAAGTGGCACTGGCCAACGAATTGTTCGGCCGCGTCGAGGATATCGTGGGCATGGCGCGCGACACCCTGAAGATGGGCATCATGGACGAGGAGCGCCGCACCTCGGTCAATCTCAAGGCATGTATCAACGAAGCCGCCTCGCGGGTGGTATTCATCAATACCGGTTTCCTCGACCGCACCGGCGACGAGATGCACACCGCCATGGAAGCCGGCCCGATGATCCGCAAGGGCGACATGAAAGGTGCGTCCTGGATCGGTGCCTATGAGCGCAATAACGTGTTGGTCGGCCTGGCGTGTGGACTGCGTGGCCGCGCCCAGATCGGCAAGGGGATGTGGGCGATGCCCGATCTGATGGCCGCCATGCTCGAGCAGAAGATTGGCCATCCCAAGTCCGGGGCCAACACGGCCTGGGTGCCGTCGCCCACGGCAGCCGCCTTGCACGCGCTGCACTATCACCAGATCGATGTCGATGCCATTCAGCGTGAGCTCGAAGCCCAGGGCGAGCAGGACCTGCTCGACGACCTGTTGACCGTGCCGGTGGCCGAGCAGGCCAACTGGGCGGATGACGAGATCCAGCAGGAGCTCGACAACAACTGCCAGGGCATCCTCGGCTACGTGGTGCGCTGGGTCGAGCATGGCGTGGGCTGCTCCAAGGTACCCGATATCCATGACGTGGGGCTGATGGAGGATCGCGCCACGCTGCGGATTTCTAGCCAGCACATTGCCAACTGGCTGCATCATGGTGTGGTCGATGCCGAGCGGGTCCGCAAGACGCTCGAGCGCATGGCCAAGGTGGTCGACGATCAGAATTCGGCCGATCCCGACTACACGCCGATGTCCGCCGATTTCGAAGGCTCCAGCGCCTTCCAGGCGGCCAGCGACCTGGTCTTCAAGGGACGCGCCCAGCCGGCGGGCTACACCGAGCCGCTACTGCATCACTGGCGTGCGGTCCACAAGGCCAAGCATTGAGTGCTTGGCATAACGTCATGATGTAAGCCCCGAACCGAAACGCTCCCACCATTGGCGGGAGCGTTTTTCGTTGCCGTCCCCCTCGGAGGCTGGGCGAGGTCAGCGCCTTGGGGTATCGTGTGGCGCAATGCCCATATCGTGCCGCTTGGAGAGCTCCCATGACCGTCATGACCGCTGCTGCGATCGAGGATTTTCTCGACGATGTCTTTCCTCATCGACAGGGAACCATCGAAGGGGTCGACGACATGCGGGCCACCATGAGCCTGGCCATCGAAGACGAACACTTGCGCCCGGGGGCAAGCGTTTCCGGTCCCAGCATGATGGGCCTGGCCGATGTCTGCCTCTACGTGGCGATCCTGGCCCAGATCGGCCCCGAGCCAATGGCCGTGACCACCGACCTGAATTGCCACTTCCTGCGCCGCGCCCGCGGCGACCGCGACCTGATCGCCAATGCGCGTATCGTCAAGCTGGGCCGCCGTCTGGTGGTGGGTGAGGTGGAGCTGTTTTCCGCCGGCGATGACGAACCCGTGGCTATCGTCACGGCCACCTATGCGGTTCCCGACCGCGACGAAGACGACGACTGAGCGCGCCAGGCACTGACCCCCAGCGCCAGCCAGCCAGCCATCATCAGTAATCCCCCGACCGGTGTCACCGGCCCCAGCCATCGGGCGCCGGTGAGTACCAGTAGATACAGCGATCCCGAAAACAGCACGATGCCCGTGCCCCACAAGGTCAGCACCAGTCGCTGGCCCTTGAGTGGCATGAATTGCCGCCATACCAGGATCCCCAGGCCTGCCAGGGTGTGCCAGGCCTGGTAACGTACGGCCGTCTCGAAGGCCTTGAGCGAGTTGGGCGCAACCTGGTCGGCCAGGGCGTGGGCGCCGAAGGCCCCGGCGGCCACGGTGACGAAACCGCTGAGGGCCACGGCCATCCAGGCGAGGCGATAAGGCATGTGTCGAGTCTCCCGAGTGTCTACGCTGTGGTTATAGCTTGGGTACAGTATTTATCAAAGATAGGAGCGGTTGGGTGCGGCCAGGGGGCGATGCCGCTACCATGCTCGACTTTCGCCGCGGCGTGCCCAGGCGAGGGCACGTTGCTGATTGCGTCTTCTCAGGAGAATCATGCCATGGAAACCTTCGAATCGCTGCGTGATGCCATCTACGCCGTGATGAATCCGGTCAGCGATTTTATCTGGAGCTATATTCTGGTCTACCTGCTACTTGGGGCCGGGGTCTGGTTCACGATTCTGACGCGAGGCATGCAGTTTCGCCTGTTCGGACACATGGCGCGCGTCACGGTGACCGCTCGTGGGGCCGGCGAGGGGGTCAGTGGCTTCCAGGCCTTTGCCACTTCCATGGCGGCCCGTGTGGGTACCGGGAACCTGGCGGGGGTCGCCCTGGCCCTTTGGGTCGGGGGGCCTGGCGCCATCTTCTGGATGTGGGTCACGGCACTGGTGGGGTTCGCCACGGCCTTCATCGAGTCGACATTGGCGCAGGTCTACAAGCACCGCAACGAGGATGGCGTGTTCCGGGGTGGCCCGGCCTACTACATCGAGCGCTGCCTGGGCTGGCGCTGGCTGGGTGCCCTGTTCGCCGTGTTCCTGATCATCGCCTATGGCCTGGCGTTCAACGCCGCACAGTCCAATACCATCGCCCAGGGCATGAATGGCGCCTTCGGCATTCCCAACTGGATCACGGGGCTGGTGATCGTCGTGCTTGCGGGTCTGGTGATCTACGGTGGGCTCAAGTCAGTGGCGCGCACCGCCGAGAAGATCGTGCCGATAATGGCTATTGCCTACCTGCTGGTCGCCCTGTATATCCTGTTCGTCAATATTGCCGCCGTTCCGGACATGCTCTCGCTGATTGTGATGAGTGCCTTCGGTTTCGGCCCTGCGGTCGGTGGGGCTGCCGGTTACGCCATCAAGGCGGCGATGGAGAACGGCATCAAGCGTGGGTTGTTCTCGAACGAGGCAGGCATGGGCTCGACTCCGAACGCCGCTGCGCAGGCCACGGTCAAGCACCCCGCGGCCCAGGGGCTGGTGCAGTCATTCGGGGTTTTCGTCGATACCATCGTGATCTGTAGCTGCACGGCCGTGGTGATCCTGCTGTCCGGGGTCTATGAGCGGCTGCTCTCCACCTCACCAGGCGAGAGCATCGAGGGCATTCAGCTGACCCAGGATGCCATGGTGGATCATCTGGGGAGCTTCGGCGAAATCTTCATCGCCCTGGCGATCCTGTTCTTCGCGTTTACTTCGATACTCGCCAACTTTTCATTTTCGGCGGTCAATATCGAATACCTTTTCCGGCGTCACGCCAAGGTCGCAGTGAGTGCCTTGAAGGTCGTCATTCTGGTCATGGTAATGGTTGGCTCGGTATCCGATCTGACATTCGTATGGAACTTCGCCGACCTGGCAATGGGCCTCATGGCTACGACCAACCTGTTCGCGATCCTGTTCATGGCCCCCATCGCCATCGGTGTACTCAAGGATTACGAGCGTCAACGCCGCGAGGGAGTTCATGAGCCCGTCTTCACGCCGTCGGTTCTCAAGCGACCCGAGCTGGTCGACAGGGACGTATGGCCCGACAGGGATGCCTGAGCGGGCGATTGAGGTTAAAATACCGGCCCGCGATTCGGCGGGCCCGCATGGCCCACGATGATGCGAGACGACTCGGAGGCAGGCATGCAGATTCAGCTCAACGGTGAGAAGACGACGGTAGACGACGCTGCCACGGTGCAGGCGCTCGTCGAGTCCCTGGGGCTGGCCGAGCGGCGGATTGCCGTCGAAGTCAACGAGGAAATCGTGCCACGCAGCCAGCACAGCGAGCGGCGTCTAGCCGACGGCGACAGCGTGGAAATCGTACATGCCATTGGCGGTGGTTGAGCACCGCGCAAGGAGACATAGATGTCTTTACCGTTTCAGGATCCGCCGCTGACCATCGCCGGGCGCGAGTTTTCGTCGCGACTGTTGGTCGGCACCGGCAAGTACAAGGACTTCGACGAGACGGCACGAGCCATCGATGCCAGCGGCGCAGAGATCGTGACCTTTGCCGTGCGTCGCACCAACCTCGGTCAGGAGGCGGGCGAGCCCAACCTGCTCGACGCGGTTTCTCCCCAGCGTTACACCCTGCTGCCCAATACCGCCGGTTGCTATACCGCCAAGGATGCCGTGCGTACCTGCAAGCTCGCACGTGAGCTGCTCGATGGCCACAAACTGGTCAAGCTCGAGGTGCTGGGCGATACCGATACGTTGTATCCCAACGTGGTGGAAACGCTCAAGGCCGCCGATGAGCTGCTCAAGGACGGCTTCGACGTCATGGTCTATACCAGTGACGATCCGATCGTCGCCAAGGAGCTCGAAGCGCGGGGCTGCTGTGCGGTGATGCCGCTGGGCTCGCTGATCGGCTCCGGCCATGGTCTGCAGAACCCGCACAACCTGAGCCTGATCGTCGAACGCGCCAGTGTGCCTGTGCTGGTCGATGCCGGCATCGGTACCGCCTCGGATGCCGCCATGGCCATGGAGCTGGGCTGTGACGCCGTGCTGATGAACTCGGCCATTGCCCATGCCCGGCAGCCCGAACTGATGGCCCGTGCGATGCGCAAGGCAGTGGAGGCAGGGCGCGAGGCATTCCTGGCCGGCCGTATGCCACGCCGCCAGAGCGCCGAACCCTCTTCCCCATTTGCCGGCCGCATCAACGGCTGATTTCTTTCAACGACTGCTGCGAGCCGTATGAACGACCGATACTCCGAGACGCCTGAGGTCACTGACTCTCACTCCGCTGCTCCTGGCGAACCGGCCCCGTTACATCGTCGGGGCATCAAGAGCTACGTACTGCGCGCAGGGCGCATGACCGCGGCCCAGACCCGCGGGTTGGAAGAAGTCTGGCCGCGCCTGGGCCTCACCCTGGCAGAGGGTCGCCAGGATCTGGACGCGCTGTTCGGCCGCCAGGCGCCACGCGTGGTGGAGGTGGGCTTCGGCATGGGGGGCTCGCTGATCGAGCAGGCCGAGACGCACCCCGATACCGATTTCATCGGTATCGAAGTCCATGCCCCGGGGGTCGGCAAGCTACTCGATGAAGCGGACAAGCACGGCCTGACCAACCTGCGGGTCTACCGTGAGGATGCCTTGCGGGTGCTCGACGAATGTATTCCCGAAGCCTCGATCGATACACTGCAGCTATTCTTCCCCGATCCCTGGCCGAAGAAGAAGCACCAGAAGCGCCGTATCCTTCAGCCGGCTTTCGCCGAACTGGTTCGTACCCGGCTCAAGCCCGGCGGGGTGTTCCATATGGCCACCGATTGGCAGAACTACGCCGAGCAGATGGCCGAGATCATGGCCGCTGCGCCGGGTTTTCGTAATACGGCGACCTCGGAAACGATGCCGTTCGTGCCACGTCCCACGTTTCGTCCGTTGACCAAGTTCGAGGCGCGCGGTGAGCGACTGGGGCACGGGGTGTGGGATCTGATTTTCGCGCGCTGCGAATAGCCACCGCGACCCCGAAGCCCGCCACCGCCATCCCGACGAGTGCCCACAACCCGGGGTATTCGCCGAACATGGCGGCGGTCCAGACGAGGGTCACCGCCGGGGTCAGGTAGACCAGGGTCGAGGTCTTCGTGACCCCGAGCTGGCGCAAGCTCGCCACGAACAGGCCATATCCGCCCAAGCTCGACAGGACCACCAGCCAGCCGATGGCCCACAGGCTGTCGGTATCGGTCTGGGGCAACGCCAGGCTGCCCCCGATCCACGCAGCCAGCGTGAAGATCAGCGCGGCGCCTGTCAGTTGTATCGTCAGCGTGGCGGGCAGTGACATCGCCGAGGGCCCGCGTACGGTCAGCAAGCTACCCAACGTCACCGATATCACCGACAGCAAGGGCAAGCCATAGCTCCACAAGGGCGGGCTCGTTGCGTTGGTGGCGAGGTCGCCGACGACACATAGACCCATGCCCAGGCTGGCGATGATCATGCCCAACCAGCCGCGGCCGGAGAGGCGCTCACCCAGCCAGGGGCCTGCCAGGGCCGATGCCAGGATTGGTTGCAGCGCGGTCATCAGCGCCACGATGCCGGCATTGACGCCCTGCTCGATCGCCAGGATCACGCCAAGCAGGTAGCCGCCCATGGTCAGGCTGCCGGTCAGCAGCTCACGCAGCATCTCCTGTCTCGCTAAGGGCCGGCTCCCCTTGAGCCACCACCAGAGCCCGACCAACAGGGCAGCCAGCACGAAGCGCCATGCGAACAGCGAGAGCACCGGCGTAGCCGCTTCGCTGGCGAGCCTGCCCCCGATGAAGCCGGAACTCCAGCACACCACAAAGCCGATGGCGATGAGTAGCGAACCGATGGGCGTCGACATGCAAGGCTCCTTGTCGGTGAATGGACCTTGAGGATGGACGAAATTCAGTATTCAATGAATCGATTAATTTTACATCCAGGGTTCAATATGTCTGAAGTCTCGTTGGCTGCGCTGGATCTGGAATTGCTGCGCAGCTTCCATGCGGCCGCTGAATTGGGCTCGTTCGCCGCCGCGGCCCAGCAACGGCATCGCACCGTTAGTGCCATCAGCATGCAGATCAAGCGGCTTGAGGAGATACTTGATACTCGTCTGCTCGAGCGCGGATCGCGGGGGGTGAGACCGACCGCCATCGGCGAATCGCTGCTGCAGGAGTCGCGCGAATTGCTCCGCCTTCACGATGGGCTGCTGTCTCGCTTCACCGGGCGTGGGCTTGGCGGTAAGGTGCGCCTGGGGCTGCCGGAAGATTACGCCCGTGAACTGCTCGGCAATGTCCTGCCCGAATTCATGGCCCTGCACCCCGACGTGCATCTTGAGGTCGTTACCGCGACCAGCGGCTCTCTGGCACATCAATTGATGCGCTCCCGTTTGACGCTGGCCGTCATCCTGGATAGGCCGCATGCGCTGCCTGGCGGGGAAACGTTATGGCTGACCTCGCCGGTGTGGGCCGGACCCAGGGCGGGCGACCTCGCGGAGCGCACCCCCCTGCCGTTGGCTCTGCATGAAGAAGATTGCCCCTACCGGACACTGGCAATCGAGTCGCTGGAACGTATCGACAGGGCTTGGCGAGGCGTCTTTACCAGTACCAGTATCCACGCCGTGGAGAAAGCCGTGGAAATGGGCTTGGCGATCAGCGTGCTCGATCGTGAGCGGTTGACGCCTGCCATGCGCGAATTGGGCGCGGCCGAGGGGTTGCCCGAGCTTTCTCGCTGCGAGGCCGGCCTGCACTTCGCGCGCAAGATCGACGCCGGTTCGCGCCCGGCCGTGAACGCATTGGCAGACCTGCTGCGTGAGCGGCTTGCGCATCGGGGACCCTGGCGGACGGGCTGGCCATCGTTGCCGTCATGAACAAAAAAACGCCACCCTGGTGGGTGGCGGTAAGACCGTGACTAGCTTGATGAGGAGAAACCATGGCAGAGAACCTGACATCCTCTGCGATGGCGTGTAGCGCCTGGCAAGCGCCACGGTTATTAAGATAATCATTCTCATTTGATTGGTCAAGCGTAACGAGAATATTTTTTATTCGTATCTTCTCTGCCGCGCTCAAGCGCTGCCCAGACTCATCCACAGGGGGAGCGTCAGCATGGCCAATAGCGTTTGCCCGGTGATCAATGCCGCCATCATTTCGGCATCGCCCCCGAGTTGGCGCGCCAGGATATAGGCGGAGGTGGCGGTCGGCAGGGCGGCAAACAGCAGGGTGATGTCGCGGCTGACAGGGTCGAGCCCCAGGGCGGTCCCCAGCCCCAGCACCAGGGCTGGCATCAAGCCCAGCTTGATGAGATTGGCCGTCCACACGCCCCGGTCGAGGCGAATCAAGGCCTGGGGCCGAAGCGCGACGCCGACGGCCACCAGGCCGAGGGGTAAGGCGGCCCGCCCGAGCAACGCAACCGCCTCTGCGCTCCAACCGGGCAGTCCGATGCCCGTGAGGTTAAGTGCGATTCCGAGTACACAGGCCAGGATCAGCGGGTTACGAAGCAGGGCGGCCACGCTGCGTCCCAGACTGGCGGAGCCCAGGGTGCCGGCAGCAATGAAGCTGCCCACGCACAGGATATTGACCACAGGCACCATCAGCGCCACGGCCACGGCCGCCACCGTGGCCCCGGCACTGCCGTGCAGTGCGCTGGCGCCGGCGACACCGACATAGGTATTGAAGCGCAGGCTCCCCTGGAAGACCGAGGTGAAGGCCGGCGAGCCGAGCCCGAGACGGTGACGCAGTGCCCATAACACCAGGGCGAACAGCAGCATGGCGCCGAGCAGGCTGATCGCCACTCGCGTTACCGGGACTTGGCTGACGTCGGCGGTGGCCAGGGTGGACACCAGCATGGCCGGGAACAAAAGGAAGTAGATGATCCGCTCGAGCTGGGGCCAGAAATCGCCCCCCGGCAGGCGTCGCCATCCCAGCACGGCGCCGAGTAGAATCAATAGGAACAGCGGTCCCAAGGCGTTGTCGACGCCGGCCATGTCACCTCCCAGTCAATACCTGGCAATTAGGTCCGTACCTTGCTGCGACAACCCTTCGCAGCGCCCAGTAGCACGAATAGCTGTTAAGCTTACCGCTTTGCCGCCCCGATCGGAGGGACTTTCGCCGCAATGTCCGCCCCGCTTACGCATAGCGACGATGAAACGCCGCGCTCGCCGCTCCTCAACCTGCTGATTGTCGTGACCCTGGTCACGGTGGTCGTGGCGCTCTGGTACCTGGCCGATTATTACCTGCGCGGCAGTACCGAGGATGTCACATGGTATCCCCCCTCCACGCCGTGCGATCTCCAGCAGGGGCCCTGTGAGGCCAACCTGGGCTTGAGCGCATGGCTCGAACTGGAGGTGGGCGGTGACCTGCAGCCGTTGGAGCCTTTCCCGATCGAGGTGCGTGTCGATGGGGTCGAGGTCGAGTCGGTGCGGGTCGAATTCGTCGGCCGCAACATGAACATGGGCATCAACCGCTTCAGCCTGGCGCCGGCGGATCGAGGCCATTTCATCGGAAATGGCCAGATCGGCGTATGCAGCGAGTCACTCATGCCATGGCGGGCTCAGGTGATCATCACCACGCCAGATGGGCGCAAGGGTAGCTGGTTCGATTTCGATATCAGGAGAAGGACATGATGGCGCGCAAGGGAATCTGGATCGGGCTAGGGGCGATTTTGGTACTGGTGCTGGGGTTAAGCGCTTGGGCCTTCCTCCATCAGCAAAATGCGCGGCAGGGCGAGCCGGAGGGGGGGGACATCGCCCTGCCCTCGACCCAGGGTGGCGAATTCTCGTTGGCCCAGCTCGAGGAAGACCAACTGGCGGCGGTGTTCTTCGGTTATACCTACTGCCCCGATGTCTGCCCGCTGACCCTCGGGGTGGTGCGTCAGGCCCTGCAGCAGGTCGACGAGGAGCTCGCAAGGCGAGTGGTGCCGGTGCTGATCACGGTCGATCCCGAGCGCGATACCCTCGATCGACTGGAGACCTATGTAGGCCATTTTGGAGACCGTTTCATCGGTTTGCGTGGCAGCGAGGCCGAGCTTGACGATATTACCCAGCGCTACGGTGTGTTCTGGCGCAAGGCCGAGATGGAAGATTCCCAGATGGGTTATACCGTCGATCATAGCTCGACCCTGTTCCTGGTCGATAGGAACGGCACGATTCAACAGCGGGTACTCTATTCACCCAATCCCAACAGTCTGATTTCGGCACTGCGCACCGAGTTGGAAGACGCCTGAGGCAGGGCTTGAATAGGCCTCAGGGCGCCTCGGTGACTTCCTGTCCGGTGAGCTTAGCGATCATGCCCATCAGCGCTTGCACCTGACGCCCCTGGCGAGTGTCATGCAAGGGCTTGGGCTGCCAGGTGCTTTCGGCATAGCCCCACCAGTCCCAGCACCCCTGCGGGTTGGGGAGGCTGGGGGCGGCCTGGGGATAGAGCACGACCAGCGCATTGGTCGCTGCCCAGGCGTTGAGGCCCGTCTCGCGCACGAAGGTTTCACCGACCTGTTCACGGCCCATGCCACACCCGTGCAAGGCCACCACCAGCCGGCACTCGGTACCGGTATCGCATACTTCGGGAACAAACACATAGCCGACGTCATCGATGCTACGCCCGCCCTCGAAAGGGGACTGATCGAACGTGCGCAGCTCGCCGGGGGCTTTCGGGTCGGCGGGTTGCAGCTCACCGTAAAACCATTCCAGGGCGCGTCCCGCCCCATCGACGCCGCAATCCAGCAGGTAGGGGCTACCGCCTTCACTGCAATGGGCGAGTGATGACGAATCACTCCCTTCGCTGTCGACCGGCCAGCCGTGGGCCGCGTTCGCGGTCGTCTCGCGCCGCAGCTGGTCGTCGCTATCGAGCCAGCCACGATACTGCCGGGCAAGTAGCTCACTGAGCGCGGGCTTCACGGTGGGATCCTGTTCGCCATGCCAGAGGTAGACCCGCTGTGTCGCAAGCGCATCGGTGGCGCCCACCCGATCATGCTCACGATAGTCGGCGTAGCGTTCGGCCAATGTCGATAGGTCGGGAAGCCCCAGGCGGGTTTTCATGCACTGGCCCAGCGCCCGTCCAAGCGCACCTTGAGCACAGCCCCAGGGGCCGGCCGCAAAAACGCCCAGGCCATGAAAGCGTGAGGGGTAGGCCACGGCAAGCTGGGTGGCCATATAACCGCCCGACGACACGCCGAGTACGCTCGTCGCGTCGCCATCCAGGGTCAGCGTGGGAAGAGGCGCGAGGGCCTCCTCCGCCAAGGCCACGACCGGGCTACCCAGTGTCGAGGTCAGCGCCAATGCCAGGCCGAGGCCGATCAGGGAGACCCTCATGCGGGGTATATCACTCGGTCACGCCAAGCAGTTCGACCTTGAAGGTCAGTGTCTCGTTGGGGCCGATGGGACCTTGACCGCGGGGGCCATAGGCCAGGTCGGCGGGAATGTAGACCATCCACGTATCGCCAACGCTCATCAGCTGCAACGCTTCCTGCCAGCCTTCGATGACCTGGCCTACCTGGAAGCTGACCGGCTCGCCGCGCTCATACGAGCTGTCGAACACGGTGCCATCGAGCAGACGGCCTTCGTAATGAACTTCGACGGTGGACTCGGCCGTGGGCGACTCGCCATCACCCTCTTCCAGCACTTCGTACTGGAGACCGGATTCGGTCACGGTGACGCCTTCTTTCTCGGCGTTCTCCTCGAGGAACGCCTCGCCAAGTTCCAGGTTCTTGCTGGCCTGCTCCTGTGCCTGACGCTGGCTTTCGGCCATGGCCTGCTCCTGGAAGCGGGTCAGGGCTTCGGCCATTTCCTCTTCGGTCATGGCCAGTTCGTTGTCGGCATAGACATCTTCGAGTGCCTGACTGAAGGCATCCAGGTCCAGTTCGGCGACATCCTGAACCAGGCTCTGCCCCAGGGTCACGCCCAGGCTGTAGCTGAGCTTGGCCTCGTCGCTTTCCGGTTGCTGTGCCAGTGCGAACGTCGAGACGCTAAGCAGGGCGCCGAGCGTCGTGGCGGTGACCAATGATTTCATGAAGGATCCTTAACACATGGAGATAGATAGGAACCCTTGGGACTCTAACAGGCCCCGCCAGGTTCCGCATCCGATGAGTCTGGCGGTCGTTTATGTCACTAGACCACCAGGGTGGGGCAGCGGGTCATGCTGGCGACTCGCTGCGAGACGCTTCCCAGGGAGGTGGACTTTTCGCCATTGGTGCCGTGTGAGCCCATCACGATCAAGTCCAGCCCCCGCTTCTGGGCAAAGCGCACGATGGTGTTCGAGGGGCGCCCGCCCTTGACGAAAGCGCGCACCTTGGTCGCGCCGAGCTCCACCGCCTTGTTCTTGGCCTGCACGGCGATCTCGGTCGCGTACTCCTTTAACGCATCATCGGGAATGTCGAGACGCTGGGGCCTGACCATCGATAGCGATGCCTCGAGCAGGCTGTGATGCTTGAATACGCAGAGTACATAGATCTCGGCATCGGTCAGCTTGGCGAGTTGTACGGCCTTGGTCAGTGCCTTGAGAGCCCCCTTCGAGCCATCGACCGGCACCAGTATCTTCTCGAACATGACACGTTCCTTTCCAAGCGGTTAGTCGGCAAAGGCCAGGTCCCGGAGGAACAGGGCGATCTGCGGGAACATGATCAGTAGTGCCGCAGCCAGGATCAGCATGAACACGAACGGCGGCGTGCCACGAATCACATCCCAGTAGGGGCGCTTGAATATGGCGATGGCCGTGAATATGTCGCACCCGAACGGTGGTGTTGCCGAGCCTATGGCTACCTGGAGTGTGATCAGGATGCCCACCAGCACTGGATCGAGCCCGGTACTGGCCACGGCGGGGGCGAAGATCGGCGTCAAGACCAAAATGACCACGATGGGATCGACGAACATGCACGCCACGAAGAAGGAGATGCAGATCGCGATCAGTACCCCTGTGGGGCCGGCCTCGTTGATCCCCACCGCCTCGAGCAGCGCCTGGGGAATCTGGGCGAAGGAAATGATCCATGAAAAGCCGTTGCCGACCGCCACCAGAATGAAGACTACCGCCGTGATCAGGCCGGTGGACTTGGCCACGGCATAGATGTCCGACATCTTCAGCGAGCGGAAGACCACGAACTCGAGCAGCACGGCATACAGGACGCACGCCGCGGCGGCTTCCGTGGGGCTGAAGACCCCGCCGTAGATGCCGCCGACAATAATGACCGGGAACCCCAGCGGCCAGAGTGCCTGCTGGACGGCCGAGAGCCGCTCACGCCAGGTCGACTTGGCCTCGGTGGGAACATCCTTGATGACGGCGTAGGCCACGCAATAGGCCGAGAACATGAGCAGGATCAGGAGTCCGGGCCCGATGCCGGCGATGAATAGCTCGCCGATCGACGTGCCCGAAATGACGCCATAGATGATCATGCCGATGCTGGGCGGAATCAGGAAGGCGATGTCGCTGGCATTGATGATCAGCGCTAGGGTGAAGGAGTCGGAATAGCCTGCCTTGAGCATCTTGGGCCGCAGCGGAGACCCAACCGCGACCACGGTGGCCTGGGTCGAGCCCGACACCGCGCCGAATAGGGTGCAGGAGGCTGCGGTGCTGACGGCCAGGCCGCCCTTGATGTGGCCAATGAACGCCATGACCATGGCAATCAGGCGATTGGCCGACTGGCCGCGTGTCATGATGTCGGCCGCCAGGATGAACATCGGCACCGCAATCAGCGAGGCCGGGCGAATCCCCGCCATCATCTGCTGGATCAGCGTGTCCATCTGGCCCAGGCCGTTGAACATCATGTAGAAGCCGATCGCCGCTGCGGTGATCAGCGGGATCATCATGGGAAAGCCCAGCAACAGCAGGGCAATCATGGTGGAGACCATTATCGTCGTCATCGTACGTTCCTCGTGACCAAGCGCCCAGCCTAGACTTCCGTTTCCGTATCCTTGTACCCGTCGACCACCGAGGTCGAAAGGTAGACGTCATGCGTATTGAAGTTCTTGATTGCGGTCAGCAGATATTGTATGCCCGTGATCAAAAAGCCCAACGGTACCCACAGGTAGATGAGATAGATCGGGATGCCCAGCGCTGGCAATACACGGCCCTTGTCGTACAGATCCAAGATGTAAATCACCGAGTAATACAGCAGGAAAAACATGACTAGGGACGTGAACAATGCAATGACGATCATCAGTGCCTTGCGTCCGCCTACGGGCAGCGCATCATAAATCGCCGACATCCGGATATGGCGCCCGTGGCGAGCGGCATAGCCGATACCGGCAAAGGTGATCATTATGATCAGGATACGGTTGATCTCACCGCTGAAAAATATGCTCTGGCCGAAGACGAAGCGTCCGATGACATTCGCTACGGTATTCAAGGCCATGAGCAGGACCCCCATGGCGAGGATGACCGCTTCGAGACGGCTGATGAACGTATCGACGGTGCCCAATATGCCGGGCAGGCCGGAGCGATAGTTCTTTTCTGTTTCCTCGTCGGACATGAACATCACTCCTTCTGTGAACGAGCGGGCTGTTACGCGCCCTCTTCAACAAGGCTAATCCATATGCCTCGGGTCGTGGCTGCCTCCCTCAACGTTTGGTAGACGCTTCGGGAGTCAGGCATGCAAAAGGGGCAGCAATTGCTGCCCCTGTCTTGGCCTGCCGAGTGAGTTCTTACTCCTCGGTAACCGCTTCAAGGTCTTCCTTGAACTGATTGAGCAATTCTTCACCCTTCTCGCCGGTCATTTCGAGGTACTTCTCCTCGACCTGCGGGGCGCGCTCGCGGAAGGCCTGGATCTGCTCTTCATCGAGGCGGGTCACGGTGACTTCGTCGGAGGCTTCCTTGATCTTCTCGAGCGAGTCCTCGGCAAGGCCCTGGATGTGCTCGATGGTGTGATCGTAGGCCGCATCTGCTGCGTCCTGGACCAGTTGTTGATCCTCATCGGAAAGGCCTTCGTAGAAGTCCTGGTTGGCCATCATGGCCGTGGTGAACCAGCCATGGCCGGTGAAGGTCAGATGAGGTGATACCTCATACAGGCCGCCGGATTCGATCCAGAAGATCGGGTTTTCCTGACCGTCGAGGATGCCAGTCTGCAGCCCACCATAGACCTCACCCCAGGGCAGCGGCGTCGGCGTTGCGCCGAAGGCGTTGTAGGTTTCGGAGAGCAGCGGATTGGTCATGACCCGGATCTTCTTGTTCTCGAAGTCTTCCGGTGAGGTGATCGGCTCGTCTGCGGTCACCACCATCTCGCCTTCGGGATACATCTTGAGAAGTTCCAGCCCTTGCTCGGCATAAAGCTCGGGGAACATCTCGTTGATGGCCTTGCTCTCGTCGAAGAATTCGAGGACGGTTTCCTCGTCGGTGGGCAGCAAGTAAGGGATGAAGAAAATCTGGGCTTCGGGAATCAGCGAGCCGGTGAACCCGGGCGATTGGTTGACGAACTGCAGGATGCCATTCTGGGTCTGCTCCATGATGTCGTCGGATTCACCGAGCTCACCGAAGCGATAGACCTGTACGCTATGGTCGGAATTCTCTTCGATATAGTCCTTGAAGGCGATGGCGAACACGTCCTGAACATCGCCCTCATATTCTTCGTGAGCGTAGCGCCAATTATCGGAGTAGGCGGCACTGGACATGCCCAGCACCACAGCGCCTACGCTGGCCGTCGTCAGCAGCTTGTTTAGCGACATCGATCAGTTCCCCTTATTGAGATTGAAAGCGTGAAATTGAGTGTCTTGTTAACACGCCTTTACAAAGGTCCGGTAGTTTGAGGCTAGCGTGACGGCTGGGGAGGGTCAAGGTGGTTTTCCAAGGTCTTGAGTAGCAGAAGATGGTTTTTTTCTTGTATTTTCAAGGCCTTGGCGAGGTGTTTTTGCAGGGAAAAGGGAGCGGGCGAGCCGGCGATAAGTTCAGGGCACGCCTCGCTGAGGCGTTGAAGCCGCTCCAGGGTTTCTCGCTCGGCAGCGAGTTCGGCCTGCTTGATATGTCGACGCACCTCGGCCACCCCCGGAGCCTCCAGTGCCTCGGCCTTCAGCGCACGGCGCAAGCGCCGCAAGGGGCGGGTCGTCTCCACCTGCCACTGGTGTACCGCAGCAAGCCCCGCCGGAGCGTGCCTCAATCCGAGACCATGTCGATGCAGCCAGCAATGCCATAACAGCTCGCAGACATCGACACCGGCCTCATCCTGCAGTGTCAGGCAAGCGGTCTCTACTTCGGGCTGGGCATAGAAGGCCAGTGCGAAGTCCCATAGGCCTGGGCGGTTCAGGCGATGCCGCAGAGTCGCGGCCGATCGGGTAGAATCATCGGTCATTGGCATGGTTGGCCGGCCGAGGCCAGCCTCAACGAATCTCGAGTGGAGCCTGCATGATTGCATTGCGCCAGGTTGCCCTGCAACGCGGCACCCAGACCCTGCTGGAAAACGCGGATTTGACACTGCACGCCGGCCACAAGGCGGGCATTGTCGGTCCCAACGGGGCTGGCAAGTCGAGCCTTTTTCAGCTGCTTCTGGGAGGGCTGGCCCCTGACAAGGGCGATGTCGAGATTGCCGGCGGGCAGCGTATCGCGCACATGGCGCAGGAAGTGGCCTCTCTCGATCGGGCCATTGTCGACTACGTGCTCGATGGGGATCGTGCGCTGCGCGAAACCGAGCGTGCATTGGCGATGGCGCGACAGCATGACGATGCCCACCGCGAGGCCGAATTGCATGGCCGCATCGAGGCACTCGATGGCTACAGTGCCCGGGCGCGTGCCTCACAGTTGCTGGTCGGGCTGGGCTTCGTGCAGGGCGATCTCGAGCGGCCGCTCTCCGACTTCTCGGGGGGCTGGCGCATGCGGGTCAACCTGGCCCAGACCCTGTTCATGCCATCCGATATCCTGCTGCTCGACGAGCCGACCAACCACCTCGACCTGGATGCCTTGCTTTGGCTCGAACAGTGGCTGATCCGCTATCCCGGGACCCTGCTGCTGATTTCCCACGACAGGGACTTCCTGGATGCCGTATGCGACTACATCATCCATTTCGATCATGGCCGCCTGGCCACCTATCGCGGTAACTACACCGCCTTCGAGCGCACCCGGGCGGAAAAGCTCGCCCAGCAGCAGGCCGAGGCGGCCAAGCAACAGGCGCGGCGTGAAGAGATCGAGAGTTTCGTGGCGCGCTTTCGGGCCAAGGCCACCAAGGCGCGTCAGGCGCAAAGCCGGCTGAAAATGCTCGAGCGCATGGAAACCATCGCCATTGCGCATGTCGATTCGCCCTTTCATTTCACCCTGCCGTCGGCCGACAAGATCTCCAACCCGTTGTTGGTCATGGACGAGGCCGACCTGGGCTACCGCACCGAGGCCGGCGCTCACGTTCAGCTCGAGAACGTCAAGCTGAGCATATTGCCCGGACAGCGCATCGGCCTGCTGGGCCCCAACGGCGCCGGCAAGTCGACCTTGATCAAGTCGCTCACCGGGGAATTGCCGCCGCTGGCCGGCAAGCGCATTCCCGGCGAAAACCTGGCCATCGGCTATTTTGCCCAGCACCAGGTCGAGGGCCTGGACCTGACCGCAACTCCCTTCGTGCACCTGCAGCGTTTGTCGCCCACGGCCAGTGAACAGTCACTGCGTAACTTTCTGGGCGGTTTCGGGTTTCAAGGCGACGACGCCTTCGGTGAGGTGGGGCGCTTCTCGGGCGGCGAGAAGGCGCGTCTGGCGCTGGCGCTGGTGGCCTGGCAGAAACCCAACCTGCTTTTGCTCGACGAGCCAACCAACCACCTGGATCTCGAGATGCGCGAGGCGCTGACCGAGGCGCTGGCCGGCTTCGAGGGTACCGTGATCGTGGTCTCTCACGATCGCCATCTGCTGCGCGCCACGGTGGATGAGTTCTGGCGCGTGGCCGATCATCGCGTGGCGCCCTTCGACGGCGACCTGGAGGATTACCGGGCCTGGCTCAAGGCGCGTCTGGAAGGCGAACGGCGAGAGGCGCGTCAGGACAAGGCCGAACGGCAGGATAGCGACACTACTCCTCAGGATCGCAAGGCGGCGCGGCGGGCTGCGGCGGAACTACGTGAAAAGCTGCGCCCGCTCAAGCGGGAGCGTGACCGTGCCGAAGCGGAGATGGCCAAGGTGGAGGCCGCGCTCGACGAGGTCGAGACGCAGCTCGGCGATGCCGAGCTCTACACCGACTCGGCCCGCAAGGAAGAACTGACGAAAGCCCTGTCCCGCCAAGGTGAACTCAAGAGCCGCCTCGAGGAACTCGAAGGCCAATGGCTGGCTGCCGAAGAGGCATTGGAGCAACTCGAGGAAGAACTGACCGGCGAGTAGTAACCCATACGGGCCTATGTAGCTGGGCGGGATTACTCGGCATAGATCATCTTGCGCGTCATGCCGCCATCGATGACGAATT
The DNA here is from genome assembly GCF_000759345.1 of Litchfieldella xinjiangensis. Classification (GTDB taxonomy): domain Bacteria; phylum Pseudomonadota; class Gammaproteobacteria; order Pseudomonadales; family Halomonadaceae; genus Litchfieldella_A; species Litchfieldella_A xinjiangensis. Next base: position 111,527 of record NZ_JPZL01000003.1, on the reverse strand, counting down.
GCTGGCCGGTAATGAAACCGGCCTCGTCGCCCGCCAGAAAGGCGACCGCGGCGGCGATATCCTCGGGCACCCCAACCCGGCCGGCAGGGTGTTGCTCGCGGTCGACGGCACGATGATCGGGCGCGTTGCGTTGGGCGTACTTCTGCCACGGCCCGGTCTCGATCCAGCCGGGACTGATCGCATTGACCCTAATCTCGGGCCCCAGGCTCACGGCCAGGGCATGCGTCATCGACAATAGCCCACCCTTGGCCGCGGCGTAGGCCTCGCAATGCGGTTCCGATTGCAGCGCCCGGGTCGAGGTCATGTTGATGATGCTGCCTTTGCGTCGCTTCAGGTCGGCAATCGTGGCCCGGGTGCAGAGAAAGGCCCCGGTCAGGTGGCTGTCCTGCCAGCGCCGCCAGTCGGCGAGAGAAAGGTGCTCCAACGGGCCGGTCTCGGGATCGGCGATACCGGCGTTGTTGACCAGGAGGTCGAGCCCTGGAGGCTGGTTGTCGTTGGCCTGCCAGTCGCGTAACCGTAGCAAGGCGGCATCCACCTCGTTCTCGTGGGCGGTATCGGCCTTGAGCGACAGCAGGGGCGTGGTGGGGTGAGCGGCGTCGAGTTCAGCCAATGCCTCCCCGTCGCGATCGAGCGCGGCGACCCGCCAACCGCGGGCCAACAGGTATTCGACGATGCCGCGCCCGATGCCTTGAGCGCCGCCAGTGATAAATGCAAGCCGATTGCCTGACATGTTGCCTCCCGTTCCGTGGGTTTAGAGACGCGTTCGTGCGTCAAGAATTCCAAATGAGTTCAGGTCTCCAGCAGGAAGGTGACCGGGCCATCGTTGACCAGCTCGACCTGCATGTCGGCGCCGAACTCGCCGGTGGCGACGTTCGGCCAGCGTGATCGCGCCTGTTCGACGAGATAAGCGAAGAGCCGCTCACCTTCGTCCGGTGGCGCCGCGCTGGAGAAGCTGGGCCGCAAGCCGCGGCCGGTATCGGCCGCCAGTGTGAATTGCGATACCAGCAGCAATCCGCCATTGGTTTGCTGCAGATCGAGGTTCATCTTGCCTTCGGCGTCGCCGAAAATCCGATAATGCAGCAGCTTGTGCAGTAGCTTGTCGGCACGGGCCTCGCTATCGCCCTTTTCGACCCCGATCAGCGCCAGCAGTCCGTGGTCGATGGCTCCGATACGGCGCCCTTCGACATCGACGCTGGCGCGGCGGACTCGTTGAATCAACGCTCGCATGGATCCTGTTCCGGTTGGATGTTGGGGTGACGGTAGCACGGCTGGGATAAGGCCGCTCACCACCAGGCATGGAAGTGATGCACCGGACCGTGGCCGCGGCCCACGTCCAGCCGGGTGCTGGCTTCAAGGGCTTCGCTGAGCCACTGCTTGGCGCGTGCCACGGCGCTGGGAACCGCATCGTCGTGGGCCAGGCAGGCGGCGATCGCCGATGATAGCGAGCAGCCCGTACCATGCAGGTTGTCGGTGGCGATCCGAGGGCCATCCAGCCAGTGTGTCCCGTCCGGTCCGGCCAGCAGGTCGGGGCAGCGCTCGCCACTGCGCAGGTGCCCGCCCTTGAGCAGGACATGGCGGGCCCCCAGTGCCAACAGCGATGGCAGCAGGGCCTCCATGGCGTCCGGCGAGTCGGGTGTGCGGGTATCGAGCAGCACGGCCGCTTCCGGCAGGTTGGGAGTGATCACGTCGGCCAACGGAACCAGGATGTCGCGCACGGCGTGGAGGCCTGCATCGTCGACCAGGATATCGCCACTCTTGGCGACCATGACCGGATCGAGAACGATCCAGCGCGGCCGGTGCCGGGTCAGTATGCTGCGTATCGTCTCGGCGACATCCCGGCTGGCAACCATGCCGATCTTGACCGCATCGATGGCAACGTCGTCGAGCAGGGTCTCGAGCTGCTCCGCGATGAAGGAGGCAGGGACGGGATGCACACCGGTCACGCCGCGTGTGTTCTGCGCGGTCAGGGCAGTGATCACGCTGGTACCATAGGCGCCCAGCGCCGAGAACGCCTTGAGATCGGCCTGGATGCCGGCCCCCCCACAGGGGTCCGAGCCGGCGATGGTCAGCACATTGGGGGGGCGGGATGCGAAGGAGTCGGTCATGAGGCAGCCAGTGCAATCAATATCGATGAACAGTGGCTCTAGAGTACTCCGTGGCGGGGGTGATCGGCCATGCTGAGCCTGTTTTTCGTGGCGCTGGCCAGCGCCACGCTGCTGCCCGGGGGCTCCGAGGTGTGGCTGGCACGACAGTGGTGCCTGGGCGAGCCGGCATTGGCGTTGTGGACAGTGGCGACACTGGGCAATAGCTTGGGGAGCCTGGTCAATGTCGCTCTTGGTCGTTATGCGCGTCGCTTCCAAGGGCGTCGCTGGTTTCCGGCCTCGGCAGCGGGATTGGCGCGTGCCGAGCGTTGGTATCTGCGTTTTGGCGAATGGAGCCTATTGCTGTCATGGGTGCCATTGATCGGTGATCCCCTGACCGTTCTGGCTGGTGTGCTGCGCCTGCCCTGGTGGCGTGCCGTCCTGCTGATAGTTGTCGCCAAGGGGGGGCGTTATGCGTTGCTGCTGGGGCTGGCGCAAGCCTGGTTGCTGCCCTTGTGCTAGCGGCATTCGGCAAGGCGTCTCTGACAAATCCTGCATGTTCTCCTACGCTTATGCCTGACGGCTGTAAGCCGAACGCAGCACTCACCTGGCAGGTGCCGCTCGATATCGCTTACGGTATGACCCCATAAAGGAAATCGTGGCTTAGCGAGGTTCTATGAACGAGGAGACCAGTGGACTGGTTGCCCAATACTGGGCCATCGGGTTCTTCGTTTTCGCTGTCTTAGCGCTTTGTACCTTCATGATCGTTGCCGCCAGCCTGCTGGGAGGGCGCAGCCAGGGACGTAGCAAGACGTTGCCCTACGAGTCGGGCATCCTCGGTACGGGGAGTGCCCGCCAGCGTTATTCCGTCAAGTTCTATCTGGTCGCGATGCTGTTCGTGATCTTCGATATCGAGGCCGTGTTCCTGTTCGCCTGGGCCGTATCGCTACGTGAGGTGGGCTGGACAGGCTTCCTGGGCGCCGCCGTCTTCATTTTCATCCTGCTCGCCGGCCTGGTCTACGACACTCGGGTGGGAGCGCTGGATTGGGCGCCGAAGGGCCGTACCCCGCGACCTTGAACGGCAGAACGAGCTGACATAACAGGCAGGATAGAGGCCGTCCGGCAAACGTCGGCCTACCTTGCCAAGCCGGTCACAACATTCGGAGGAGTTGCATGGCATACACCCTGACGCGTGCCGACGATACGGTCGCTGCCGATGATGCTCGCTATCCCCTGGGAGAGCGCAAGCGCGTCGAGGACCCGATGAAGCAGCAAGTGCATCGCAACGTGTTCACCGGCAAGCTCGATGAGGTGCTGAACTCGGCAGTGAACTGGGGGCGCAAGAACTCGTTGTGGCCATACAACTTCGGTCTGTCGTGCTGCTACGTGGAGATGACCACCGCGTTTACCGCACCGCATGACATCGCCCGCTTCGGTTCCGAGGTGATTCGTGCCTCGCCGCGTCAGGCCGACTTCATGGTGATTGCCGGCACCTGCTTCATCAAGATGGCCCCTGTCATTCAGCAGCTCTACGATCAGATGCTGGAGCCCAAGTGGGTGATTTCCATGGGCTCCTGCGCCAATTCCGGCGGGATGTACGATATTTATTCCGTCGTGCAGGGGGTCGACAAGTTCCTGCCGGTGGATGTCTACGTCCCCGGTTGCCCGCCGCGTCCCGAGGCGTTCCTGCAGGGATTGCAGTTGTTGCAGAACTCGATACAGGAGGAGCGCCGTCCCCTGTCGTGGGTCGTCGGCGATCAAGGCGTCTACCGTGCCGAGATGCCTTCTCAACGCGAAACGCTGCGTGAGCGGCGAATCCAGGCCACGGAGCTGCGCACGCCCGACAGTATCTGAACGCGACCCCACCCAGGCAAGGAGAGCCACTTCGACCATGAGCGTCGCCTCACCCTCATCCGACAACGCCAGCTCAGGAGCGCGGACCGACCCCGTCGTCGAGGCGCTGGCACAGCGCTTCGGCGACCGTGCGCTGATCGAGCAGGCCACCCTGACCGGCATGCCGGTGGTGTGGGTGGCGCGGGAGCACCTCGTCGAAGCCCTCGGCTTCCTGCGCGACATGCCCGAGCCGTTCGAGATGCTGTATGACCTTTCGGCCACCGACGAGCGGCTGCGTAGCCATCGACAGGGCCTGCCGGAGGCGGACTTCACGGTCTTCTATCAGCTGCTTTCGGTCTCGCGCAATCGCGACATCATGCTCAAGGTGGCGCTTGCCGAGTCCGACCTCGAGCTGCCCAGCATCGTATCGCTCTATCCCAACGCCAATTGGTATGAGCGTGAAGTGTGGGACATGTTCGGCGTGGCGTTCCGGGGCCACCCGCACCTGACCCGGATCCTGATGCCGCCGACCTGGAACGGCCATCCACTACGCAAGGAACATTCGGCGCGGGCCACTGAATTCGACCCGTATACCCTGACGGTGGCGGGCCAGGATCGAGAGCAGGAGGCGCTGAAGTTCGATCCCGAGGCCTGGGGCATGCAGCGCGAGAACGATCAGTCGGAATTCATGTTTCTCAACCTGGGGCCCAACCATCCCTCGGCGCACGGGGCCTTTCGCATCGTGCTACAGCTCGACGGCGAGGAGATCATCGACTGCGTGCCCGATATCGGCTACCACCACCGGGGCGCCGAGAAGATGGGCGAACGCCAGTCGTGGCACAGCTACATTCCCTATACCGACCGCGTCGACTACACCGGCGGGGTGATGAATAACCTGCCCTACGTGCTGGCGGTGGAGAAGCTCGCCGGTATCGAGGTGCCGGACCGGGTCAAGACCATCCGCGTGATGATGGCCGAGCTATTTCGCATCAGCAGCCACTTGTTGTTCCTGGGCACCTACCTGCAAGACCTGGGGGCCATGTCGCCCGTTTTCTATGCGTTCACCGACCGTCAGAAAGCCTATGAAGTGGTCGAGGCGATTACCGGCTTTCGCATGCACCCCGCCTGGTTCCGGATCGGCGGGGTGGCCCAGGACCTGCCGCAGGGCTGGGAGCGGCTGATGCAGGGCTTCGTTGACTGGATGCCCAAGCGCCTCAAGGAGTACGAGCGCGCCATGATGGAGAACGCCATCGTGCGCGAGCGGACCCGCCACGTTGCAGCTTTCACCACCCGCGAGGCGCTCACCTGGGGGGTGACCGGCCCCAATCTGCGCGCTACCGGATGCGATTACGACCTGCGCAAGCAGCGCCCTTACTCGGGCTACGACAATTTCGATTTCGAGGTGCCGCTCGGCGCCAATGGCGATGCCTTCGACCGCGGTCAGCTGCGTATCGAGGAGATGCGCCAGAGTCTGCGCATCATCCAGCAGTGCATCGACCACATGCCGCCGGGCGACTACAAGGCGGACCACCCCCTGACCACGCCGCCGCCGCGGGAGCGCATGCTCCAGCACATCGAGACGCTGATCACGCACTTCCTGCAGGTCTCGTGGGGGCCGGTGCTCAAACCCAACGAGTCCCAGCAGATGGTCGAGGCGACCAAGGGCATCAACAGCTATTACCTGACCAGTGACGGCAACACCATGAGTTATCGCACGCGTATCCGCACGCCGAGCTTCCCCCACCTGCAACAGATCCCGGTGCTGATGCGGGGTGGCTTCGTGCCCGATCTGATCGCCCATCTAGGCAGCATCGATTTCGTCATGGCCGACGTGGACCGCTGACATGAACCAGACCGTCTCGACAAACGATCCGACGACGATTGCCAGCGATGGCGACGGTTTCGTCCTGAATGAAGAGGATGCCCGCGCCATCGTGGATGAGCGCGGCCACTACGAGCAGCCCCAGGCGGCCTGCATCGAGGCATTGAAGATCGTCCAGCGTCGTCATGGCTGGGTGCCCGACGGGGCGATACCCGCGATTGCCGAGGCGCTGGGCATCGGGGTGGCGGAGGTCGAGGGCGTCGCCACGTTCTATAGCCTGATCTTCCGCCAGCCGGTGGGGCGCCACGTGATCCTGCTCTGCGACAGCAGCTCCTGTTTCCTGACCGGCTACGACACGCTTTATGCCGAATTTACTCGCCATCTTGGTATTCGCTTCGGCCAGACCACGCCGGATGGGCGCTTTACCCTGTTGCCGGTGTGCTGCCTGGGGGCCTGTGACCGCGGCCCGGCGTTAATGATCGGCGAAGATACGTACGGCCCCGTGGCGCCCGAGGACGTGGCCGAGCTACTGGAGGGCTACGAGTAATGGCTTCCAACGCTTCCCTGCGCTATCGCTGCCAGCTCTGGCAGACAGCACGCGAACGTCAGCCCGAGACGCATCCGCTGACCTGGCGTCTGCGGGAGGACAATACCCGGATCGATCTTGACGATTACCTTGCCAAGGATGGCTATGCCGCGGTGCGAGAGACCCTCGGCCAGCAATCCCCCCAGGACGTGATCGAGACCATGAAGACCGCCAACGTGCGCGGTCGTGGCGGTGGCGGCTTCTCGGCAGGCATGAAGTGGAGCCTGACCATGCAGGGCGAGGGCATCCCCCGGGGTTACCTCGTCTGCAATGCCGACGAGATGGAGCCGGGGACCTTCAAGGATCGCCTATTGCTCGAACAGCAGCCGCACTTGCTGATCGAGGGCATGATCCTCGGCGCCTACGCCAATAACTCCGCCTATGGCTACATCTTCCTGCGTGGCGAATATGTCGAGGCGGCACGCAGCATCGACAAGGCCTTGGCCGAAGCGCGCGAGGCGGGATGGCTAGGCACCGATATCGCCGGCAGCGGTTTCGATTTCGATATCGCCCTGCATACCGGGGCCGGTCGCTACATCTGCGGTGAGGAAACGGCCCTGATCAGCTCGCTGGAAGGCGGCCGTGCCAACCCGCGCACCAAGCCGCCCTTCCCGGGGCAATCCGGGGCGTGGGGCAAGCCCACCGTGGTCAACAACGTCGAGACGCTGTGCAACGTCCCCGGGGTGATGCGTCATGGTGCCGACTGGTACCAGGGCTTGTCGGGCGAGCGCAGCGACGACGGCGGCACCAAGCTTTACGGCGTCTCCGGTCAGGTCGAGCGCGCCGGCCTGTGGGAATTGCCCATCGGTACGCCTGGCCAGGAGATCCTCGAGCGCGCCGGCGGCATGCGTGCCGGCAAGTCGCTCAAGGCATGGCTTCCGGGCGGAGGCAGTACCGGCTTCCTGTTGCCGGAGCATCTCGAACTGCCGCTCGACTTCGACACTATCGGTAAACAGGGCAGCCGGCTGGGTACCGGGTTGCTCACGGTGGTTACCGAGGAGCAAAGCATCGTGTCGCTGCTGCGCAACCTGGAGTCGTTCTTCGCCCGCGAGTCGTGCGGGTGGTGCACGCCGTGCCGCGATGGGCTGCCGTGGACGGTCAAGATTCTCGAATCGCTGGAGCGCGGCGAGGGCGAGGTCGGCGACCTGGAACTGCTTCAGGAACTGGCGGGCGATCTCGGTCCCGGCAAGACTTTCTGCGCCCATGCCCCCGGTGCCTCGATGCCGCTGTCGTCGGCACTCAAGCATTTCCGGGACGAATTCGAGCGGGGTGTCTCTCACCCCAGCCGGGCGGCGCATGAGGATCCCATCCCGGTGGGCAACGTATGAGGCGAGGGGAGACATCCTGATGGCGACGATACACGTGGATGGACAGGCCTATGAGGTGGATGGGGCGGATAACCTGCTCCAGGCCTGCCTGTCGCTGGGACTCGACATTCCCTACTTCTGCTGGCACCCGGCCATGGGCAGCGTGGGCGCCTGTCGTCAGTGCGCGGTCAAGCAGTACAAGGACGAGGACGACACCAAGGGCATGCTGGTGATGTCGTGCATGGCGCCCGCCAAGGACGATACGCGCATTTCGATCGACGACGACGAGGCCCGCGAATTCCGTGAGAGCGTGATCGAGTGGTTGATGATCAATCACCCTCACGACTGCCCGGTCTGCGAAGAGGGCGGCCACTGCCACCTGCAGGACATGACGGTCATGACCGGTCACGACCGGCGTCGCTACCGCTTTCGCAAGCGCACCCACCGCAACCAGTATTTGGGGCCATTCATCGGCCACGAGATGAATCGCTGCATTACCTGCTACCGCTGCGTGCGCTTCTACCGCGACTATGCCGGTGGCGAGGATCTTGGCGCGTTCGGCGCCAATGACAATATCTATTTCGGGCGTCACCAGGACGGGGTGCTGGAGAACGAATTCTCCGGGAACCTTACCGAGGTGTGTCCTACCGGCGTCTTTACCGATCGCACCCACTCGGAGCAATACACGCGCAAGTGGGACCTGCAGTTCGCTCCCAGCGTCTGCCATCAGTGCGCCGTGGGGTGCAATACAAGCCCTGGGGAGCGCTACGGCGATATCCGCCGCATCGAGAACCGCTACCACGGCGAGGTCAATCGCTATTTCCTTTGCGACCGGGGCCGCTTCGGCTACGGCTATGTCAATCGCGTCGATCGCCCCCGCCTGCCCGAGTGGCGTAGCGAACGCGATGAGGCGCCCATGACACTGGAGGTCGATGCAGCACTCGATCGCGGGACCGACCTGCTGCGTACGGCCCGGCGAGTCATCGGCATCGGTTCGCCTCGTGCGAGTCTGGAGAGCAACCACCAATTGCGCGAATTGGTCGGCGAGGCCAACTTCTCAACTGGTATCGTCGCAGCCGAGCAGGCCTGCCTCGAGCGCATGCTCAGGCTCAATCGGGAAAGTGGCGTGACGACGCCGACGCCACGCGATATCGAGCGCCATGATGCGGTGCTGGTGCTCGGTGAAGATCTGATTCAGAGCGCGGCAAGGCTGGGGCTGGCGGTGCGTCAGGCAGCGCTTGCGCGCCGCGAGGGGTTGGCGGCCGAGCGCGATATCCCGGCGTGGAACGCCGAGGCGGTCAAGACCTTGGGGCAGGATCGCTACCACCCGGTATTCATTGCCTATCCGACGCGCACCGGACTCGATGACGTCAGCGCGGCGAGCTGGCGGCTGGCGGCGGACGACATTGCCCGGCTGGGATTCGCCGTGGCCCACGCCATCGACGCGACCGCACCCGGTGTCGCGGATCTCGACCCGGCGCTGAACGACGAGGCCGAACGCATCGCCAAGGCGCTGATGGCGGCAGAGCGTCCGCTGGTCGTCAGTGGCGGCTCGTTGGGCTCGGAGGCCATCATCGAGGCGGCGGGCAACATCGCCCAGGCGCTATCACGACGCACCCAGCAGGCCGGGCTGACCCTGGTGCGCCGGGAGGCCAACAGTACCGGACTGTCGATGCTGGGTGGCCACTCACTGGAATGGGCCTTGCAGGCCCTTGCCGAGCGACACGCCGATGCGGTGGTGATCCTGGAGAACGATCTTTACCAGCGGCTGCCCGATGCACAGGTCGACCAGGCCCTGACAACGGCGGAGTCGGTGATCGTGCTCGATCATCAACGCACGGCCACCTGGTCGCATGCCCACCTGGGGCTGCCGGCGGCGAGTTTTGCCGAAGGCGATGGGACGCTGGTCAACCTCGAGGGCCGTGCACAACGCTTCTACCAGGTCTTCGATCCGCGTTATATCCGCCCCGAGACCCGAATCCACGAAAGCTGGCGGTGGCTGCACGCCATCGAGGCGGGCGTGGAGCGCCGTGAGGTGAGCGACATCACCTTCGATGACGTGACGCGGGTGTGTAGCGAACGCCACCCGGCCCTGGCGGGCATCGTCGAGGCTGCACCGGGCGCCGACTACCGCGTTCACGGACTCAAGCTCGCCCGCGAGCCGCAGCGTTACAGCGGACGTACGGCGATGCGGGCGCACCTCGATGTCAACGAGCCGCGCCCGGCACGCGATCCCGATTCACCGTTCACCTTCTCCATGGAAGGATATAACGGCTTCTTCCAGCCGCGTCAGGAGGTGGCCTTCGCCTGGGCACCGGGCTGGAACTCGCCGCAGGCCTGGAACAAGTTCACCGATGAGATCGGCGGTCATTTGAGTGCCGGCGATCCTGGGGTCCGTCTGCTGGCACCACAGCCAGGCGACCATGATTACGCCCACGAGGTCCCGGTGGGCTTCACGCCGCGTGACGATGCGTTGCAAGTTGCCGTACTGCCACGGCTGTTCGGCGGGGAGGAGACCTCGTCCCGAGCAGCGCCGATCGAGGCGCGGGCCGTGGCAGCGGCGCTGACCCTGGCGGCTGGCGATGCCGAACGGCTCGCACTCAAGGAAGGTAGCCACGTTCAACTGATGACCGCTTTGGGGGAACTCAGCCTGCCGGTCCATCTCGAGGCGGCATTCGTGCCCGGGCTGGTCGGCGTGCCGGCGGGGCTGCTGCCGTTCTCGGCCAATGGCGAGTGGGCAGCGCTCTCAGTCGTCACGCACGGGCCTGACCCGGAGGCGGTCGACCTGCACTCCCAAGCCTCGGCACGGGGCGAGGAGGGGCGCCCATGAACTGGCTGTCGCCGACCCTCGTCGAAGCACTCATTGCCATGTCGAAGGCGTTGGTGATCCTGCTGGCCGCCGTGCTGCTGGGGGCGGTCATGACAGTGGTCGAGCGTCGCCTGCTGGGGTTGTGGCAGGACCGCCACGGGCCCAATCGGGTCGGGCCGTTCGGCTCGCTGCAACTGGTCGCCGACATGATCAAGATCTTCTTCAAGGAGGACTGGATCCCGCCCTTCGCCGACCGGCCCCTGTTCGTGCTGGCTCCGGCCATTGCCATGGCCTCGTTGCTGCTGTCGTTCATGGTGATTCCCATCACGCCCGGCTGGGGCGTGGCGGATCTGCATATCGGCCTGCTGTTCTTTCTCGCCATGGCCGGTATCAACGTCTATGCCGTGCTGTTCGGGGGGTGGTCGAGCGGTAACAAGTACGCCCTGATCGGCGCCATGCGCGCCTCGGCCCAGACGCTCTCCTATGAAGTCTTCATGGGGCTGTCGCTGATGGGCGTGGTGGCCATGGCCGACAGCTTTAACCTGCGCGAGATCGTCAATGCCCAGACCACGGTATGGTTCGTCATTCCCCAGTTCTTTGGCTTCTGTACTTTCCTGATTGCCGGTATCGCGGTGACCCACCGCCATCCATTCGACCAGCCCGAAGCCGAGCAGGAGCTGGCCGACGGGTATCACATCGAATATTCGAGCATGAAATTCGGCATGTTCTTCATCGGCGAGTATGTCGGCATGGTGCTGATCTCGGCCTTGATCGTCACGCTATTCTTCGGCGGCTGGCACGGCCCGCTATTGCCGCCGATCGTATGGTTCATGCTCAAGACGGCAGTGTTCCTGGTGCTGTTCGTGCTGCTGCGGGCTGCCTTGCCTCGGCCGCGCTATGACCGGGTCATGAGCTTCGGCTGGAAGATCTGCCTGCCGCTGACACTGATCAATCTACTGGTGACCGGCGCGGTGATTCTGATCGTCGGTTAAAGGAGGCGTTTCGACATGCTCAAGTGGCTGTTCACAGGGACCTGGTCCCAATTGCGAACGATGGGCATGGTTTTCATGCACAGCTTCCGCAAGCGCGAGACCCATAACTACCCGGACGAACCGCTGAACCTGCCGCCACGCTACCGGGGACGCATCGTGCTGACTCGCGACCCCGACGGCGAAGAGCGGTGTGTGGCCTGCAACCTGTGTGCAGTCGCCTGCCCGGTGGCTTGTATCTCGCTGCAGAAGGGCGAAAAGGAAGACGGCCGCTGGTACCCCGAGTTCTTCCGTATCAATTTCTCGCGTTGCATCTACTGCGGTATGTGCGAAGAAGCGTGCCCGACCTCGGCGATCCAGCTCACGCCCGATTTCGAGATGAGCGAGTACCGGCGTCAGGAGCTGGTGTACGAAAAGGAAGACCTGCTTATCAATGGCCCGGGCAAGGACCACGACTACCACTTCTACAAGGTGGCCGGGTTGGCGATCGGTGGAAAGGACAAGGGCCGGGCCCAGAACGAGGACGAGCCGGTGGATGTCAGGTCGCTGCTGCCCTAACCGATCATCTTTGAGGGAGAGACATGGAAATCGCCTTCTATCTCAGTGGCTTGGTCGCGGTGCTGGCGACCCTCGGGGTCATCAGCAACACCAACCCGGTGCATGCGCTGCTGTATCTGATCGTGTCGCTGATTGCCGTGGCGCTGGTGTTCTTTTCGCTGGGCGCCCCGTTTGCGGGGGCGCTGGAGATCATCGTCTACGCCGGCGCGATCATGGTGCTGTTCGTGTTCGTGGTGATGATGCTCAACCTGGGCGAAGCGGTGGTCGCCCAGGAGCGTGCCTGGCTGCGGCCGAGGACCTGGCTGGGACCCGCACTGCTGGCCGGGGTGCTATTGGTGACTCTGGTGGGCACGCTGTGGCGGGGTGACATCGGGCTGGTCATCGAAGGCGAAACGTTGACCGCCAAGGCCGTGGGCACGTTGCTGTTCGGGCCGTGGCTGCTGATCGTGGAGCTGGCGGCGATTCTGTTGCTGGCCGCGCTGGTCACGGCCTCGCATGTGGGGCGGCTGCGCCCTCCCGAGAAACCGCCGACCGATCGCGAATCGGGCGCACGCAAGGAGGCTTCATGAACGGGGTTCCCCTGGACCACGCGCTGGTACTGGCATCGATTCTGTTCACGCTGGGCCTGGCCGGCTTGATGATCCGCCGCAATATGGTGTTCGTGCTGATGAGCCTGGAAATCATGCTCAATGCCGCGGGGTTGGCGTTCATCGCCGGCGGCACGGCCTGGGGACAGCCGGAAGGCCAGGCCATGTTCCTGCTGGTGATTACCCTGGCCGCCGCCGAGGCGAGCGTCGGGCTGGCGCTGCTGATCCAGCTCAACCAGCGCTTCAAGACCCTGGATACCGATGCCGTAAGCCGGATGCGAGGATGAGGAGCCGCCGATGTCGTTTCTACTGCCGCTGACCTTTCTGCTACCCCTGGCCGGTACCCTGCTGCTTTCGTTGTCGCGGGGTCGGCTGGGCGAGCGAGCCAGTGCAGCGATAGGCACCGCAAGCGTGGGGCTGTCGGCACTGGCCACTGCAGCGTTGATCGCAGGGTACCTCGAGGCCCCCGAGCGCCAGGTCGTGACCCTGTGGACGTGGGTCTCGGTCGGCGATTTCCAGCCGACCCTTGGTCTGGCCCTGGACGGACTGTCGTTGACCTTGCTCGGCGTCATCACCGGGGTGGGTCTGTTGATCCATCTGTTCGCGGCCTGGTATATGCGCGGCGAGAGCGGGATCACCCGCTTCTATGCCTACATGAACCTGTTCGTGTTCAGCATGGTCCTGCTGGTGCTGGGCGATAACCTGCTATTGCTGTTCCTGGGCTGGGAGGGCGTCGGGCTGTGTAGCTACCTGCTGATCGGCTACTACTACCGGACCGCTGCCAACGGTTGGGCGGCCTTCAAGGCGTTCATCGTCACGCGGGTGGGCGATGTCTTCCTGGCGATCGGCTTGTTCCTGCTGTTCAGGGAGCTGGGTACGCTGAACATCGCCCAACTGCTCGAACGTGCGCCGCAATTATGGGCTGAGGGGGCCCCCACGGTCGAACTGGCGGCGCTGCTCTTGTTGGGCGGGGCGTTGGGCAAGTCGGCGCAACTGCCCCTGCATACCTGGCTGGCCGATGCCATGGCCGGCCCGACGCCTGTCTCGGCGTTGATCCATGCTGCCACCATGGTTACTGCCGGGGTCTACCTGATTGCGCGGATGCATGAGCTGTTCCTGCTGGCCCCCGACGTGTTGCTGCTGACCGGGGTGATCGGGGCGCTGACACTGCTTGCCGCCGGCTTCGCGGCCCTGGCTCAAACCGACATCAAGCGCGTGCTGGCCTACTCGACGATGAGCCAGATCGGTTACATGTTCCTCGCCTTGGGGGCCGGCGCCTTCGATGCGGCGATTTTCCATCTGATGACGCATGCGTTCTTCAAGGCGCTGCTGTTCCTTTCTGCCGGGGCGGTGATCGTCAGCTGCCATCATGAGCAGGACATGCGGCGCCTCGGCGGGCTGTGGCGCAAGCTGCCCCTGGCCTACGCCGGTTTCGTGGTCGGCGGGGCGGCGCTGGCGGCGCTGCCGCTGGTGACCGCCGGCTTCTACAGCAAGGACGAGATCCTCTGGCAGGCGCTGGCCGCGGGCCATGGGGGGCTATTGGTTGCAGGGCTGGTGGGGGCCTTCCTGACTTCGATCTATACCCTGCGCCTGATCATCAAGACCTTCCATGGCGAGGCGAAAAGCGACAATGCACGTCATGCCGAGGCGGGGCAGGGCCTGGCTCACGGCGTGCCCTTGATCGTGTTGATGGTGCTTTCGACCTTTCTAGGGGCCTGGTTGACGCCGCCCCTGGCGGGGGTGCTGCCGGACCCGCACGAAGGAAGCGCCGGTTGGCATACCGCGCTCGAGATTGTCGCCTCGCTGGTTGCCCTCGGCGGGTTGGCCCTGGCGGCATGGCTATTCTTGCGCCGCCGAAAATGGCTGGCCGAACAGACCTCGCAGGGATGGGGAGCACGCCTGTGGCGCTGGTGGCACCATGCGTGGGGCTTCGATACGGCCTATGACCGCGGCCTGGTGCGCCCCTATTGGCGCACGGTCCACGCCCTGCGCAGTGACCGGGTGGACGGCCTGTTCGGTCTGGTGGCGATCATGGTGCGCATGACGCATCTGGGGCTGAGCTGGACCCAGACCGGCAAGTTGCGCTTCTACGGGCTGTCGATGGTGGGCGGCGCCACGCTGGTGATCCTGGTGCTGGCCTTGGTGCGATGATCTGAAACGCCATGGGTGAAATGAAAGCGATGACACGACGACAAGGAATGCGACGCTTATGACGCTGGTCGGGTTGATTGTGATCCCGTTCCTCGGTGGGCTGCTGTGCTGGCTGGCCGAACGTCGCGGGGATAGGTTACCGAGATGGATTGCCCTGGGCACCATGGCGCTTGAATTGCTGCTCACGCTGGGCGTGTGGTTGTCGCACGATTTCAGCCTGCCTTCGCCAGGCGGCGAGGCGAGCACTTGGGCCATGGAGTGGCGCGTACCGTGGATCCCGCGCTTCGGCATCGAGGTGCACCTGGCATTGGATGGCCTGTCGCTGGTGCTGATCGCCCTGACCGGTTTCCTGGGCATGCTCGCCGTACTCTGCTCGTGGCGCGAGATCGTACGCCGGGTGGGGTTCTTCCACCTCAACCTGCTGTGGATACTCGGCGGGGTGGTGGGGGTCTTCCTGGCCATCGACCTGTTCCTGTTCTTCTTCTTCTGGGAAATGATGCTGGTGCCGATGTATTTCCTGATCGCCCTGTGGGGACACAGTGGGTCGGAGGGGCGTACACGGATTCGCGCTGCCACCAAGTTCTTCATCTACACCCAGGCCAGCGGGCTGTTGATGCTGGTGTCGATACTTGGTCTCGTCTTCGCGCACCATGCCGCCACCGGGGAATATTCGTTCAGCTACGATGCCTTGCGCGACGTCACGCTCTCGGAACCGGTGGCGATGTGGCTGATGCTGGGCTTCTTCATTGCCTTTGCGGTGAAGCTGCCGGTGGTCCCGCTGCATGGCTGGCTCCCCGATGCCCATGCCCAGGCGCCCACGGCCGGCAGTGTGGATCTCGCCGGTATCCTGCTCAAGACAGCCGCCTACGGCATGCTACGTTTCGCCTTGCCCTTCTTTCCCGAGGCCTCGCAAGCCTTTGCCCCGGTGGCCATGGCGCTGGGCGTGGTGGGCATTTTCTACGGGGCCGTGTTGGCCTGCGGCCAGAACGACATCAAGCGTCTGGTCGCCTATACCAGCATTTCGCACATGGGCTTCGTACTGATCGGCATCTATGCCGGGACTTCACTGGCCCTGCAGGGGGTTGTGATGCTGATGGTCGCTCATGCCTTCTCGGCGGCTGGCCTGTTCATTCTCAGCGGCCAACTCTATGAGCGCCTGCATACCCGCGACATGCGCGAGATGGGCGGCCTCTGGGGGCGGGCTGGTGGCCTCTCGGGATTCACCTTATGCTTCGTGGCCGCGTCGCTCGGCCTGCCGGGTACGGCCAACTTCCTGGGCGAGTTCATGGTGCTGTTCGGCAGCTTTTCGGTGGCTCCCTGGACGGTGGTCATCGCCAGTGGCGGTCTGGTCCTGGCGGCGGTCTATTCGCTGCTGCTCATGCAGCGGGTGCACTTCGGGCCGCCTAAGGACAGCGCACCGCTTGCCGATCTCGATGGACGGGAATACGGGATGTTACTGGGTCTCCTGGCGCTGGTGCTGTTGTTCGGTCTCTACCCACAGCCATTGCTGGACACCACCGGCGCGGCCATGAGCGAAGTGCAGCGGCTGTTCGGTAATACCGAACTGCTCGACGCGACGTTGACCTGGGAGGCCTCATGACCTACTTGATTGCGCTGCTGCCGCTGATCCTGGTCTGCGCCACGGCGGTTGCCGTCATGCTGGGCATCGCCTGGCAGCGCCACCACGCCAGCACCGTCCTGACGGCGGTCGTGGGGCTCAACCTGGCCCTGCTCTCGCTGGTTGCGGTCCATCAGGTGGCCCCCTTCGAGACGCTATTGGTCGCTGTCGACGGCCTGGCAATATTCGGCGCGGTACTGGTGCTGGTTTCGACGCTGGCCTGTGCCACCCTGGCACATGCCTACCTCGAGCACTATCGGGGGCCGCGCGAGGAATTCTACCTGCTGCTGCTATGTGCCGCCGCGGGGGGGCTTGTCCTGGTCTCCAGTCGTCATATGGCCACCCTGTTCTTCGGCCTCGAACTGCTGTCGATGCCGCTCTACGGCATGCTGGCGTATGCCTTTCATGAGCGCCGCTCGTTGGAAGCGGGCATCAAGTACCTGGTGCTATCCGCTGCGGCGACGGCCTTCCTGTTATTCGGCATGGCCTTGGCCTACGCCCAGACGGGCCGGCTCGATCTGGCCGGGCTGACTGCCGGTCTCGGCGAGGGGGGTGGAGCCTGGGGATTGGCGGGGGCCGGCCTGATACTGGTGGGGCTGGGCTTCAAGCTGTCACTGGTGCCCTTTCACCTGTGGACCCCCGACGTCTACGAAGGAGGGCCCGGTCCGGCTGCAACGTTCCTGGCTTCGGCCAGTAAGGTGGCGGTGGTCATCGTGCTGCTTCGCCTGGTGATCGAATCGCCCGCCTTTGCTCATGTGGGCGTGCATCAGATTCTCGCGGTGCTGGCTTTCGCCAGCATGCTGATCGGCAATCTGCTGGCCCTTACCCAGGCCAACCTCAAGCGGTTGCTGGGTTACTCGTCGATTGCCCATTTCGGCTATCTGCTGGTGGCACTGGTCGTTGCCGAAGGCTTGGCCGTTGAAACCGCCGCAGTCTATCTGGTGATGTACGTGGTCACCACGCTCGGCGCCTTCGGCGTGGTGACCCTGGTATCGAGCCGGGATATCAGCGGTGATGCCGCTGCCCTGCACCATTATCGCGGCCTGTTCTGGCGACGCCCCTATCTCACGGCGGTGCTCACCGTCGCGCTGTTGTCGTTGGCTGGCATTCCCTTCACTGCCGGATTCATCGGCAAGTTCTATATCGTCGCATTAGGGGTCGAGGCGGGCCGCTGGTGGCTAGTCGGCGGCTTGATCGTGGGCAGCGCCATCGGACTCTATTACTACTTGCGGGTCATGGTCACGCTGTATCTGGTCGAGCCAGGCATGCAGCGTCATGATGCGCCTCACGATTGGGGGACGCGTGCCGGTGGTGTGGTCGTGCTGGGGCTGGCGGCACTGGTGGTACTGCTGGGTGTCTATCCGACCCCGATCATCGAATGGGCCGCCGCGTTGGGCGTGGCGCACGGCTGACATTGGACAACGACGCTCTGCTTCCCTTATAAAAAAACCGGGCCCCAAGGGGCCCGGTCGAGTCAGTGGATGAGGAATCACTCGCTGGCTGAGGTCGTGTCGCCATCCGGGTTACGGGCGTTGAGGAACGCCTGCTCGGAAATCGCGTGGTAATCGACGACCTTGTCCTGGAACTCGCGATAGGAGTCATAGATACGCTGGGAGATGTCGCTGGACTCGGCCAGCTCCTGGACCACCGCTTCGGAATGCTCCTTGGCCTGGGCCAGGACATCGTCAGGGAAGCGGCGCAGCTCGACACCATGCTCGTTGACCAGGGTCTCCAGCGCGTCGTTGTTACGCGCCGTATACTCGTCCAGCACTGCCTGGTTCACGTCACGCATGGCGGACTCGAGGATCGCCTTGAGGTCGTCCGGCAGCTCGGCCAGGGCCTCTTCGTTGACGATGGTCTCGAACATGACGGTCGGCTCGTGCCAGCCCGGATAGTAGTAGTAGTCGGCTGCCTGGTAGAGACCGAAGGCCAGGTCGTTGTATGGCCCGATCCATTCGGTGGCATCGATCGCGCCGGATTGCAACGAGGTGAAGATCTCACCGCCCGGCATGTTGACGATAGCCACGCCCATGCGGCTCATCACTTCCCCGCCGAGGCCGGGCATGCGCATCTTGAGACCGTCGAGGTCAGCCACGGAATTGATCTCGCGGTTGAACCAGCCGCCCATCTGGACGCCTGAGGCCCCTGCGGTCATCACGTCGACGCCGAACTGGTCATAGAGCTCGTTCCAAAGCTCGAGACCGCCGCCGTAATGCAGCCACGCGTTCATTTCCTGGGCGGTCATGCCGAATGGCACGGCGGCGAAGAACTGTGCGGCCGGGGCCTTGCCCTTCCAGTAGTAGGAGGCGGAGTGCCCCAGCTCGGCAGTCCCTTCGGAGACGGCATCGAAGACCTCGAAGCCAGGCACCAACTGACCGGCACCGAAGACCTCGATCTTCAGGCGACCGTCGGACATTTTTTCGACGATCTCGGCGAGGCGCTCCGGGCCTTGTCCGACACCGGGGAAATTCTTGGGCCAAGAGGTCACCATCTTCCATTCGAAGGTTTCCTGGGCCTCGGCGGCATTGTCGAATACCGACACCATGCCCAGGCCAGTGGCGGCCGTGGTCATGGCGATGGCTGCAGTGAGAGACTTCAGTTGCATAGCGCGAATCCCCTTTTTATGTTCGAGGTTATTGCCGGGTGCTGCGTGTGGCGGGCCAAGGCCCCGCCGGTGAAAGTATTGTTTTTTTTACGCGACTCATCAGAACTGAGCCGGTAGCCAGGTGGCCAGCCCGGGGAACAGGGCAAGTGCCCCGAGCATGGCGAGCTGGATCACGATAAACGGTACGACACCGCGGTAGATCGCCGTGGTCGGTACCGAGGCCGGAGCGACGCCGCGCAGGTAGAACAGTGCGAAACCGAAAGGCGGCGTCAAAAACGAGGTCTGCAGGTTGATGGCGATCATGATGCCCAGCCAGATCGGGTCGAGCCCCATGGCCAGCAGTACAGGACCGACGATCGGCACCACCACGAAGGTGATCTCGATGAAGTCGAGGATGAAGCCGAGCAGGAAGATCACAACCATCACAATGATCGTCGCACCCACCACTCCGCCGGGCATGTTCTCGAAGAGCTCGGTCACTAGATGCTCGCCCCCATAGGCGCGGAACACCAGCGAGAACAGCGCGGCGCCGATCAGGATCAGGAACACCATGGTGGTGACGTGCGTGGTCGAGCGAACCACGTCCTTGAGGGTGTCGAAATCCAGCTTGCGATAGGCCAGGGCCAGTATCAGCGCACCGAAGGCTCCCACCGCGGAAGCTTCCGTGGGCGTGGCGAAACCGCCCAGAATCGACCCCAGCACCGCCACGATCAGCACGATCGGCGGCACCAGGCCCTTGAGCAACAGGGTGAACAGACTGCCCTGATGATCGAGCTCGGCCATCAATTCTTCGCGGTCGGCCGGAGGGGCAGCCTCCGGTTTGAGCCAGGCGATCACGGCGACGTAGACGATATAGCACACCACCAGGATCAAGCCGGGGACAAGGGCGCCGACGAACAGGTCGCCTACCGAGACCGTACGTGGGCTGAAAATACCCATGGCCAACTGGGCCTGCTGGTAGGCGGAGGAGAGCACGTCACCCAGCAGTACCAGCGCGATGGACGGCGGGATGATCTGGCCGAGGGTGCCGGTGGCGCAGATGGTACCGGTGGCCAGCGACTGGCTGTAGCCGCGCTTGAGCATGGTCGGTAGCGACAGCAGGCCCATGGTGACCACTGTGGCACCGACGATACCGGTGGAGGCTGCCAGCAACATGCCGACGATGGTCACCGAGATACCCAGGCCACCGCGCATGGAGCCGAACAGCAAGGCCATGGCATCGAGCAGGGTTTCGGCCACTTTCGATTTCTCGAGCAGCACCCCCATGAGCACGAACAGCGGGACGGCCAACAGGGTCGAATTGGTCATGATGCCGTAGAGGCGATTCGGCATGGCCGACAGATATCCGCCATCGAAGTTGGCATCGATGCCCATGGCCTCGAGCCCCATGCCCAGCCCGGCGAAGGCCAATGCGGTGCCGGCAAGCGACAGCGCTACTGGATAGCCGAACATCAGCACGATACAGATGACTGCAAACAACACGAGCGACATGTATTCGAACATTTACACGCGCTCCTCGAGGTGGGCATCGTTCTCGCTGGTCGGCATGATGCGCCCCTGTATGATCAGCACGTTACGAATGATCTCGGCGATACCCTGGGTGATCATCAACACCGCGAAGACCGGAATCAGCGTCTTCAGCAGGTAGATTGCGGGAATCCCGCCCGACTCAGGGGAACCCTCGAAGATGGCCCACGACTTGGTGACGTAGCCAAAGCTCGAATACAGGATGAAGCCCATGACCGGCAGCAGCAGGAAGAGCGTGCCGAACAGGTCGGTCCAGGCTTTTCGCTTGGGGGAGTGGCTGCGGTAGAAGATATCGACGCGGACGTGGCCATCATGCTTGAGCGTATAGGACGCGGCGACCAGGAAGACCACGGCATGCATGTACATGACCGCTTCCTGAGCGGGGATACTGTTGATACTGAAAGCGTAACGCAACACGACGATAAGAAACTGAACCAGCATCATGATGATGATCAGCCAGGACAGCCATCGACCTAGCCGTTCTGTGATGCTGTCAATCCAGGCCAGCGGTGCTGGCACGGAGGAAGCGCGATTCATGGAACCCTCTCATTCTAGGCATTTTGCGCCGTTATTGTGCTGTAACGCAGGGGCTGGTGCACGAAATGCATTATCAACGCACCGGCCTGCGTCCAGAGGGGTCGTATCATCCCATAGCGGCGCTTTTGGCGCGACGAGGAGAATGACCGATCCATGGCGAAAACTGAGCCTAGCGTGCCCGCAACGCAGGTTACAGGCAATGGATCATTGGTCTGACAGGGCGGGGATGGCCAGGCGGCAGGCCGCAGGAAGATGGATATTGACGGCCAGGGGCAGATGATCCGAAGCCTGGGGATCCAGGGCCATGACGTCATCGGCCTTGATCGACGAAGAGAGCAGGATATGGTCCAGTGCCCGGCGAGGTTGCCAGGAGGGATAGCTCAATAACGTACGTACCGGATGCAGGGGCAGTGAGGTACAGAAACGCGAATGCGCATGGAGCTGGTCGGGGGTGCAGTTCAAGTCGCCCATCACCACTACATGCCGGAGAGGTTGGATGATTTCACTCAGGTAGTCGAGCTGGCGGACTCGGCCTCGATGGCTGAGTGCCAAGTGAGCGACGAAGATATGCAGGGCATCGGGGCCCTCGCCATACCGGGCGTGGATGGCTCCCCGCCCCGGCAGGGTGCCGGGCAAACGGTGCTCTTCGATCTTGCTTGGCCGCATGCGGGACAGCAGACCGTTGCTGTGTTGTGCCACGCGCCCCAGGTTGCGGTTGAGCTGCTGGTAGTGGTGGGCAAAGCCCGCCTTGCGCGCCAGGTACTCGACCTGATTGATATTGCTCGAGCGGAAGCTGCCGCCGTCGACCTCCTGGAGGCCGACGATGTCGAACTTGCCCAGGACATCGCCGAGAACGTCGAGTCGGCCGAGGCGTTTGGGGTTGGGCAGGAAGTGCTGCCAGCTGCGAGTCAGGTAGTGATGGAACGCCGAGGTATGAATGCCCACCTGGAGGTTGTACGTCAGCAGACGCAGCGTGACGTCACGGCTCGTGGAGTGGGCATTCGGATGAACCACTGCTTCTCTCCTTGCAGGTTACTGCTCCTGGCGGACCTTCTCTATCAACGCTTGTGCAATTCGCGGCATGTTCTCGAGGCTGCCGGCACTGGACGGGCTGATGACATAGCGACCCTCGACGATCAGTGCCGGAACGCCCATCAGCTCGTACGCACGCATGCGTGCATGGGCTTGGTTGACCTGGCTCTTGACCCCAAACGAGCCCAGCGCCTTCTTGGCTTCCTCTTCGCTGACTCCGTAATCGCTGAAGAACTCGGCGATATCGTCTTGGGCGGTCAGCTTCTTGCCGTCCTCATGAATGGCATGGAAGAAATCGTCATGTATCTCATCAAGAATGCCCAATTCTTCAGCAGCATAGAAGGCCATGGCGTGTTTGTTCCAGTCACCGCCCATGGTGGCCGGTAGACGCTGGAAGGTCACATCGTCGGGCAGCTCCGCGACCCAGGCATTCAGCGGGTCTTCCAGGTTGTAGCAATGCGGACAACCGTACCAGAAGGCCTCGACCACTTCGATCTGGCCCTCTTCGACCTGGGTGGGCACCGCTTCGTCGAGCACCTTGTAATGCTCCCCCTCTACAGGTGTCTGGGCCATGACCATGCTGGACAGGCCGAGGGCGGCAAGAGCGGCAACCATTGTCTTGATCATGCGTCTAAGCTCCTTGTGGCTCGAGCGGTAGCGGAGTGATTCGTGAGCTGCATGCTCGTATTCGTTAGGTCATGTGACGTTGCGTTGGAGCGTGTGGCCCGCCCAAGGTTCCGCGAGCGCTCACAAATACGAAAGGCGGCATGTGCCGCCTTCCGAAGATTCAATGACCCATCAGTGCAAGCCAAGCACGTAGTTGGCCACGGCTTCCATGTCCCGGTCGCTCATTTTCGAGGCGATATCGCGCATGATGCCGTTGGGGTCGTTGGCCCGATCGCCGGAGGCAAAGGCCTGCAGTGTCGAGATCGTGTACTGTGCATGCTGGCCGGAAAGCGCAGGATACTGAGCGGTGCCAATGCCTTCGCCGGTCGGTGTGTGGCAGGCCGCGCAAGCGGGGATGCCCTTGGCCATGTCGCCGGCGCGGTAGAGTTCACGGCCGCGCTCGACCAGGGTCGCATCGTCTTCCGCCTGGCCCAGGTTGGCCTGCTGATTGGCGTAAAAGGCTGCGACATCCCAGGCATCCTGATCGGAGAAGTTCGCGACGATAGGCTGCATCTGCGGGACGGGGCGAACGCCATCGCGGATCTCGATGATCTGCTTGGCCATGTAGGATTCCTGCTGGCCCGCGATGTTGGGAAAGGCGCCCGAAGGGCTGATGCCCTGCTGTCCGTGGCAGGCAGCGCAGGTACCTGCGAGTTCGCGTCCTGCGGCAGGATCGCCGTCCATCTCCGCATGGGCCACGCCAACGGCGCTTAGGGTCATTGCCAGGCTTGCCAGTAACTTTCTCATCGCTAATTCACTGCCGTTTGATTGTTGAACGGTGTGTACCTTGGGCGCCGCCTCTTTCTACGTTGCCATGGGGCACGGTTCGCTGTCGGCGAGAGCACGGTGGTACACTAGCGTGCCCCAGGACACAAAAAAAATACACTGCATTATAACGAGTCACCCGGACGAGGTGAATGCGCCCGATTTGTCCGTTGACCGCCCTTAGCCTCCAGCCGCGGAACCCCGTCGTCATGTCGCGTCTCAATTACCAGACCGCCCAGTTTCTTACCAGTGCCCCCACGCTTGCCCAGTGCCCGCCCGATGACGGGGCCGAGGTGGCGTTTGCCGGCCGCTCCAATGCCGGAAAATCGAGTGCTATCAATGCGTTGACACAGCAGAAAGCGCTCGCGCGTACCTCCAAGACACCAGGACGCACGCAACTGATCAACTTCTTCACGGTCGGTGGCGATGACGCCTGCCGTCTGGTCGACCTGCCTGGCTACGGTTTCGCCAAGGTGCCTGAAAAGGTGAAGCTCGAATGGCAGCGGCATCTTGCCGCATATCTGCAGGAGCGCCATTCGCTACGCGGTCTGATCCTCGTCATGGATGTTCGCCATCCGCTGACCGAGTTCGATGAGATGATGCTCGGTTGGGCCGATGACAAGAACATGGCGGTGCATATCCTGCTGACCAAGGCCGACAAGCTGAAGCGTGGCGCTGCGATGAGTGCCCTGCAACAGGTCCGCAACCAACTTCGCGAATGGGAGGATCTGGTCAGCGTTCAGCTATTCTCGGCCTTGAAGCGCGAAGGGCTCGATGAGGCTCGGACGCGCCTCGACAATTGGCTGGTTAGTTGAGGCGGCTGTCGAGCCACTGCAGAAGTGCCGGCAATTCACTGACGTGACGCAGCCGGTATACGCCTGGGGGCAGCGAGCGCCCGCTATCGTCGTGACGGTCGATCCACGCTACACGCATGCCCAGCCGTTGGGCTGGCATGACGTCCTCCTGCCAGGAATCACCGACATGCATGGCGCGTGAGGCGGGGGTTCCCAGGCGAGCCAGCGCGGCCAGGAACGGACGTGCATCCGGCTTCGGCGCCAGCAATTCGCCGGCTGCGATCGTGACCGGGAAGTGCCGGGCGATAGGCAGCCGTGTCACGTCAGCATTGCCATTGGTGATCGCCGCGAGCCGGTAATGCTCCCCCAGCCGGTCGAGCAGGGGCCCCACCTGGGGATACGGTTGCAATTGATGGCGTAGATCCATGAAACGGTCCATCGCCGCCGCGGCCCACAGGAACGCGGCGCTACGGGGAAGCCCAAACTCTTCCATCATCTCGATCAGCGCGCGCTCACGGATCCAGGTGAAGTCGCCGCGGCGCAGGGGATATTGCTGGGCGAGCGCCATCCGTCGATCCTGATAGGCCGAGAGCGGGAAGCGTTCGGCATAGCGCCCCCATTGTTCGATCTGTACCCCTTGCCAGGCGGCGAGCGCGTCGTCGAGCCAGGTGTAGTGGCCCTGTTCGGCGAGCTCCATGACCGGTCGGTTATCCCATAGGGTGTCGTCAAGATCGAAGGTCAGGGCGTCGATGACTGCGTGTCGCGCCATGGGAGCACCTCAAGGGAAGGAATCGTCAAGGGATGTGTCATCGGCGGGGGAGCGACGACGCTGTGCTCGCGGATGGGCGGCATCGTAGCTTTCGGCGAGATGCTGCCAGTCGAGCCGGGTATAGATCTGGGTCGTCGACAGGTTGGCATGGCCCAGTAATTCCTGAACGGCACGTAGATCCTGGCTCGACTCCAACAGATGGCTGGCAAAGGAGTGGCGCAGACGGTGGGGATGCAAGTGCTCGGCCAGGCCCCGCTCCTGGGCCAGCAAAGCCAGACGTTTCTGGATGGCCCGATGCCCAAGGCGTCGTCCCTGCTGGCCGACGAACAGCGCGGGCTCGTCCGGCGCGGCCAAATGACCACGTACCTTGAGCCAGGCGCTTAGCGCGTCGTGGGCGCGCCGCCCCACCGGAACCTGGCGGGGTTTGCTGCCCTTGCCGATGACTCTGACCCGGCGAGCGTCCACTTCCCCCAGATCCAGCGCGGCCAACTCCGCCAGACGCAATCCGCTCGAATAGAGCAGCTCGAGCATCGCCTGGTCGCGGCGGGCCAGCGGTGAGTCGTCATGCGGCGTGTCGAGGAACTGATTGAGGCGATCGATATCGACCGGATGCGGGAGGTGACGTGGCTGTCGAGGCGCCTGGGTCAGGCTAACGGGGTTGTGGGATAGCCGGCCTCGGCGCACCAGGTGATCGGCAAAGCGTGACAGCGCCGCGCGTCGGCGGGCCAGGCTGCGTGGCGCCAGGCCACGCATGCGTTCCTGGCCGAGGAAGCGACGTACCAGGCCGACATCGAAGTCCTCCCAGGCCTCGAGACCCTGGATCTCGGCCCATTGTGTCAGGGCAACGAGATCGCGGCGGTAGGCCGTGACGGTGGTCGGGCTGGCAGCCTGGGCCAATTCGTTCAGAAAGGCCGACACCTCGGTCGCAAGCGGCGATTCGGTGATCTGGCTCATGCGTTGCGGGGCTCGGCCAGACGGACCAGCAGGCGCGAGGTGACCTCGCCCAGGTATTCGGTGAACAAGGTGTCGAGGCTGGCCCGGAAATACTCGGGGTCGGGGCTGGCCAGCACCAGGTAGCCCAGGGGCTCGCCCAGGGTAAGGCGAGTCAGGGCGCAGGAGCCGGCCTGCTCGGGCGCCTTGGCATGGGGAAGCAGGCGCTGCCAATCGGTTCGGCTCAGCCGGGTACAGCGGCTGGTGCGGCCATCGAGTAGCGCGGCCAGGCGCAGTCCGGCGGCATCGTCGAGAATATGTCGGGGCGGCTGCGGTGGATGCGGTTCATGGTCGGTCATTGACGCCGGGCACCATAGAGCCACCGCGGGGGTGCGAAAGCGTTCCGACAATTGTGTGGCGAGTGCCTGGCCCAGGGCGTCGTTGTCTTCGGCCTCGAGCAGGGCCAGTACCAGCTCGCGGGTACGCCGGTACTGCGCTTCGTTATGGCGGGGCGAATCCAGCAACTGCTCGAGCCGCCACTCGGCGCTTTCGGCGCGCGCGCGCAGATCGTGGATCAGTCGTTCGAGCAGCGAGGTGGCGCCGCGTGCCTCGGGGTGCGGTACCTTGAGCTGCTGCAGCAGGCCCTCGCGGCCTACGAAAAAGTCGGGGTGCCGGGCCAACCATTGGGCGACTCGCTCGGGATCCAGTGTCTGACGCGGCTCGGGAGCCTGACCACGGGGCATGCATTCTCTCCTATCTCGAGCGGTACGCTAGTTGAGCGAGACCCGTCCATCGAAGACGCGTTCAGCGGGGCCGGTCATCATCAGGTGCGAATCGCCACCTTCCCAGGCGATGGTCAGGTCGCCGCCGGGCAAGTGTACGCTGACCGGGCTTTGCAGGAGCCCCTGACGAATGCCGCAGGCCACGGCCGCACAGGCACCGGTGCCACAGGCCATCGTCTCGCCGCTACCACGTTCGAAGACGCGCAGGCGAATCTCATGGGCCGAAACGACTTGCATGAACCCGGCATTGACCCGGCGGGGAAAGCGCGGATGGCTCTCGATACGTGGGCCGAGGCGTGCGACGGGCGCGGTATCGACATCCGCGACCTGCAGCACCGCATGCGGATTGCCCATCGAGGCCACTGCGATCTCGATCGACTCGCCGTCGACATCAAGGGAATGGACCGGACGATCCTGGTCGGCATCGAAAGGCAGTGCGGTAGGCGCAAAGCGCGGCGTGCCCATATCGACGGTGATGCGGCCATCCGTCTCGATGCGGAGCACCAAGGGGCCGCCGGCGGTCTCGACATGGACCTCGCGCTTGTGGGTCAGGCGCTGGTCGAGCACGAAGCGCGCAAAACAGCGCGCGCCATTGCCGCAGTTCTCCACCTCGCTGCCGTCGGCATTATAGATCCGGTACCGAAAATCCATGTCCGGGTCGAGCGGGGGCTCGACGAGCAGCAACTGGTCGAAACCGATGCCGAAGTGGCGATCCGCCAACTGACGGATCTGTTCGTCACGCAGGCGGGCTCGCTGGGTGACCAGGTCGACGACCATGAAGTCGTTGCCCAGGCCATGCATCTTGGTGAAGTGAAGCAGCATTACTTGGTCTCCGGCCCATCCTGGGGCAGCGGGGCTTCGCCGGACCACAAATCCTCGATACGCTCACGGGCGCGTACCAGGTGCATGCGGTCGCCATCGACCATCACTTCGGGTGGGCGCGGCCGGCTGTTGTAGTTCGAGGCCATCACGAAGCCATAGGCACCTGCCGAGCGTACCGCCAGCAGGTCACCCGCCGCAATCGCCAGTTCACGCTCCTTGCCGAGGAAATCACCGGTCTCGCAGACCGGACCCACCACATCATAGGTATTCATCTCACGCGATTCGCGCGTATCGACCGGCAGGATCGCCTGCCACGCCTGATAAAGCGCGGGACGGATCAGGTCGTTCATCGCGGCGTCGACGATGGCGAAATTCTTGGTCTCGCCGGGCTTGAGGAATTCGACTCGGGTCAGCATCACGCCGGCGTTGGCGGCGATCGAGCGCCCCGGCTCGAATAGCAGCGTCAATTCGCGCTTGTCTTTACGCTGGGCGAGCCGTTCGAGCAGCGAGGCTGCGTAGTCGAAGGGTGCTGGCGGCTGCTCATCACGATAGGGCACGCCCAGGCCGCCGCCGAGGTCGAGATGCTCGATATGGATACCGCGGGCTTCGAGGCGCTCGACCAGCGCCAACAAGCGGTCGAGCGCGTCGAGAAATGGCGAGAGTTCGGTCAGTTGCGAGCCGATATGGCAATCGAGGCCGACTACGTTGACGTTGGCCATCTCGGCAGCGCGGGCATAGACCTCGAGCGCCTCGTCGACAGGAATACCGAATTTATTGGCCTTGAGCCCGGTCGAGATGTACGGATGAGTGCGGGCATCCACGTCGGGATTGACGCGTAGCGACACCGGCGCCACGTAGCCGTATTCGCCAGCCACCCGGTCGAGGCGCTCGAGTTCGGGGAGCGACTCGACGTTGAAGCATTTGATACCCACTTCCAGCGCCCGCGCCATTTCCTCGGGCTGCTTGGCGACCCCCGAAAAGACCACCTTGGCAGGGTCGCCGCCTGCGGCCAGGACGCGCTCGAGCTCGCCGCGCGAGACGATATCGAAGCCCGCGCCGAGACGTGCCAGCACGTTGAGTACAGCCAGGTTGGAGTTGGCCTTCACCGCGTAGCAGATCAGGTGCGGGTGGCCGCCAAGTGCCTCGGTGTAGGCCCGGTAATGACGCTCCAGTGTGGCACGCGAATAGACGTAGCAGGGCGTGCCGAAACGCTGGGCGATGTCGGCCAGCGGCACGTCTTCGCCATGCAGTGTGCCGTTGCGGTATTCGAAGTGATCCATCTCAGTTCTCGTCCTGGTCAGCGTCGCGGGTTTCTTCTCGTGCTTCGCCTGTGCCGTAGCGCTCTTGTGCAGCCTTGTCATCGGGAAGATAAAGCGGGCCCTTCTGCCCGCAGCCGGCCAGCACGAGCGCGACCAGGCCCAGCGTCAGCCAACGCATCTCAAAGAGCTCCGTGCGGTTGGGCCAGCGCATCGCGGGCGCGTTGGGCCGCGGCACGCACCTGATCTGGCGCGGTGCCACCGATATGGTTGCGTGCGGCCACCGAGCCTTCCAGCGTCAATACCTCGAATACATCCTCGCCGATGGTCTCGGAAAACTGACGCAGCTCATCGAGGCTCATCTCGGACAGGTCTTTCTTCTGGTCGATGCCGTAGGCCACCGACTGGCCGACGATTTCGTGAGCATCGCGAAACGCCACGCCCTTGCGCACCAGGTAATCGGCCAGGTCAGTGGCGGTGGAAAAACCGCGCCGGGCCGCTTCGTACATGTTGTCGGCCTTGGCCTCGATGGCAGGCACCATGTCGGCAAAGGCCTTGAGGCAGCCCTGCACGGTATCCAACGTGTCGAACAGGGGCTCCTTGTCTTCCTGGTTGTCCTTGTTGTAGGCCAATGGCTGAGACTTCATCAGTGTGAGCAGCCCCATCAGGTGACCATAGACACGCCCGGTCTTGCCGCGCACCAGTTCGGGCACGTCGGGATTCTTCTTCTGCGGCATGATCGACGAGCCGGTGCAGAAGCGGTCGGGCAGGTCGATGAAGGCAAACTGGGCGCTGGTCCACAGCACCAGTTCCTCGCTCATCCGTGACAGGTGCATCAGCAGCAGGCTGGCAAACGCCGTGAATTCGATGGCGAAGTCGCGATCGCTGACGGCATCCAGCGAATTCTCGGCGGGGCGCTCGAAGCCCAGCAGTTCGGCGGTGACATGGCGATCGATGGGGTAGGTAGTGCCGGCCAGGGCCGCGGCCCCCAAGGGCAGGACATTGACCCGCTTGCGGCAGTCACGCAGACGTTCCTGGTCGCGAGCGAGCATCTCGTGCCAGGCCAGCAGGTGATGGCCGAACGTGACTGGCTGGGCCGTCTGCAGGTGGGTGAAGCCGGGCATGATGGTCGCGGCCTCGCGGTCGGCCAGCTCGATCAGGCCGGTACGCAAACGCAGCAGCTCGCTGTCCACGGCATCGATGGCGTCGCGCAGATAGAGACGGATGTCGGTGGCCACCTGGTCGTTGCGCGAGCGGCCAGTATGCAGTTTCTTACCGGTGATACCGATCTTCTCGGTCAGGCGTGCCTCGATGTTCATGTGCACGTCTTCGAGCTTCGCCGACCAGACAAAGCGACCTTCGGCGATCTCCTGGTCGATCTCCTCGAGTCCGGCGATGATGGCATCGCGCTCGTCGCCGCTGAGCACACCGACACCCGCGAGCATGGTGGCATGGGCGATGGAGCCGCGAATGTCGTGGTGGGCCAGGCGCTGGTCGAAATTCACCGATGCGGTGAATCGCTCGACGAAAGCATCGGTGGGCTCGCTGAAGCGACCGCCCCAGGACTGGTTGGTTGGCTGCGACATCGAACTGGACATCCTGCTTGGTGGTTGGTATCTGGCCAAAGTGTACCAGAGTCGGTCCACAGAGGAGATGGCTCGGGCTATGCACGAGCCTGGCTCAACACGATGGTTTAGGGAGCCAATACGAGGGTATGGGGGCGATATCAGCAGACGTGGATTTTTCCTGCTTCGATGAGTGCTTTATGATGGAGGCATAGACGCACCCGACACTCCGACCGGCATCGCCCGTCTGCGTCGCCTCAATTGCGCCGCGACCGGCTATCGGCCGTGGGCACCCACAGGGAGATCTTCGTGTTCGCCGACAATATTCTGCGCATCGCCACTCGCAAGAGCCGCCTGGCCCTATGGCAGGCCGAGCATGTTCGTGACCGACTGATGGCGCTTCACCCGGGCCTCGAGGTCGAACTGGTGGCGATGTCGACTCGCGGCGACAAGATTCTCGATACGCCACTGGCCAAGATCGGTGGTAAAGGACTGTTCGTGAAAGAACTCGAGGAGGCCATGCTCGATGGCCGTGCCGACATTGCCGTACATTCCATGAAGGATGTGCCGATGCATTTCCCCGAGGGGCTCGGCCTGTCGGTGATCCTCGAGGGGGCCGAGCCCACCGATGCTTTCGTTTCCAATCATTACGCCTCCCCGCATGAGCTGCCTGAGGGGGCGCGCATTGGCACCGCCAGCCTCCGGCGGGGCCTGCAGATGCGCGAACTGCGCCCCGATTTCGAGATTCTCAACTTGCGCGGCAATGTCCAGACCCGCCTCGGCAAGCTCGATGCCGGCGAGTTCGATGCCATCCTGTTGGCGACGTCAGGCCTGCGCCGGCTGGGCCTCGACGATCGCATCACCCAGGAGTTGCCCCCCGAGATCTGTCTGCCCGCCTGTGGCCAGGGCGCGCTGGGCATCGAATGCCGTATGGACGACCACCAGCTGATTGCGTTGCTGGCCCCCCTCGACGATCCCGCTACGGCGACCCGAGTGCGCGCTGAACGCGCCATGAATACCCGGCTCGAGGGTGGCTGCCAGGTACCCATCGGAGGGCACGCCGTCTTCGAGAATGAAGGGCGTAACCTGTGGTTACGTGGCCTGGTGGGCGATCCCGATGGGACCCGGGTGCTGCGCGCCGAAGGACGTGGTGCCGTCAGCGAGCCCGAAACGCTGGGCATACGCGTTGCCGAGGAACTGCTCGAGCAAGGCGCGGGCGAAATCCTGGCCCAGGTCTACGGCGAGCAGTGACATGCCGCTACGGCCGCGTGTGCTGATCACTCGCCCCGGCGAACGTGCCTTGCCTTTGCTAGAGGCCATCGCGGCGCGTGGCGCTCAGCCGGATAGGCTCGATGTGATGCGCCAGGAGCCGTTGGAAGAAACCCAGGCGATGCGCAACGCCTGGCTGGACTTCGATCAGTTCGACAAGGTCGTGGTCGTCAGCCCCTTCGCCGCCGAATGCCTGGCTGAGGCGCTGGACCGTTACTGGCCCCAGCTACCGATCGGGCCGCAGTATTACGCGGTGGGGCGTGCCACGGCGGATACCCTGCATAGCCAACTGGGCGTGCGGGTCCGGGTGCCGCCGGCCACCGGAGAAGATACCAGTGAAGCGCTGTTGGCCATGGCCTCGCTCAGGCACCTGGAAGGCAGCAAGGTCCTGCTGGTGGCTGGGGAAGGCGGACGCGAGCTATTGGCCGATACGCTGGTGGCGCGTGGCGCTCGGCTGACACGTCTGGCACTCTATCGACGGGTACTGATACCCCTTGCGGGGCCTTCGTTAGAGCGCCTGGCCAGCGGCGATTATGCTGCCCTGGTGGTTAGCAGCGGAGAAATTCTCGAACATCTGGCAGGATGGTGTACATCGACGGCGTTGCACCAACCGCTAATCGTTTCCAGTCAGCGGTTGGTTACACTGGCTAAAGAATGGGGTTTCGCCGATATACATGTGGCGCGGGGCGCCACGCCAGCCGCTTTGGCGGATGCCGTGGCCGAAACCTGCCGACTGGCCAGGGCCGATGCCGATCATGACGATCTTGAAAAAGGCTAGCGACTGATGAGCAAAGAACACGATCAGGAAGAACAACAGGCATCCAAGGGTGCCGATGCCTCACGCTCTGACAAGGACGAGTCGACGTCGGCGCCTTCCGGGTCGTCTGGTAAGGCTGGGGAGCGCCACGCCTCCGGCAGCGGCAATACAAGCAAATCCCAGCGTTCGCGCCCCCGCGGACGCCGTGGCAACAAGGCATCATCGGGGGGCAGTGACTCGCCGAGCCAGGCACAGCGTACCGACACCGGGACCGGCGCGGCCGCCGCGTCGCCGAGCGCTGGCTCGGGCGAGCCTCAAGTGAATGCCACCCAGGCGAGTGCCTCCCCGGCCAGCGGCACGGCGACCCCCGCCGATACTTCGAGCCCGTCGACGACGAAAACCACGGATTCGACGTCCCCAGCGGATTCGAAATCCACCCCTAGTCCGAGTGCTTCGGAAACGAAGGCAGCGACGCCGTCCCCGAAAGCGGCTGATACGCCTAAGACGACGGATAGCACGAAGTCGACGAACACCACGGAGCCCCCCAAACCGGGCTCGACGAGTGGCGCCAAGCCGACCACCGATGCCGCCAACCCGGTGGGCAGCAAGGGCTCAGGCACGACGGCCGGCGCCGGGGCGAGTGCCGCCCAGGCGGCAGGGGGCGATGGAGGACAAGGTGCCACCAAGGGGCCTCGTGGTGGCAGCGGTAGCGGTGGCAGCAACAAAGGCAGCAGTGGCAAGACCCTTGGGTTGGCTGCGCTGGTATTGGTCATCCTCCTGGCGGTGGCCATCGCCCTGTTCGGATGGCGCATGTGGCAACGCCTGGAAGCCCAGCAACAGCGTCTGGAAGACCAGCAGCAACGCCTGTCGGGTGTCGAATCCAATAGCCAGGCGATCGATGAGTTGCGCAACGAGGTGGCCTCCAGCGAGCAAGCGCGGCAGTCGGCAGTCGAACAGGCTCAGGCCTCGCTGCAGGAGGAGTTCGAAACGTACCGCAGCAATGTCGACGAGACCCTCGATCGCGTCCTCGACGAACTTTCCAGCGAACAGCAGACCGACGAGCGCGAATGGCTGCATGCCGAGGCGGCCTACCTGCTGCGCCTGGCCAACCAACGTCTCCAGCTCGAGCGGGACGTTCAGGGCGCGGCTGCTCTGCTGCGTACCGCCGACGAGCGCCTGCGCGAGGCCGACAATCCGGCCCTGGTTCCGGTCCGCCGCGAAATTGCCTCCGAACTGGCCGCGCTCGACTCGGTACCGCGCATCGACCGTACCGGCCTGTACCTGGCCATCAACGCCCAGCAGGAGCAGTTGACCAAGCTACCGTTACAGCAGGATGTCGAGCAGATTGCGGCCCAGCCGGGTGAAGATAGCCCGCCTTCGGGCGGCTGGCGCGAGCAGCTTTCGCGCTTCGCCGGCGAGCTCAAGGAACTGGTTACCGTGCGCCGCCATGACGAGCCGCTGGAAGCGCTGATCACGCCGCAGCAGGAGGCTTATCTGCGCCAGAACGTGCGCCTGGTACTGGAGCAGGCCCAGTTGGCCCTGTTGCAGGAAGCGCCGGAGCTGTACCGGTCGAGTCTCGACAAGGCAATCGACCTGGCCGAGCGCTTCTACGAAACCGACAGCGAGAGCGTGCAGAGCACCCTCGATAAGCTCGACGAGCTGCGTAATGCAGCGATTCGCCCCGAGCTGCCTGACATCAGCGGTTCCCAGCAGGCGCTCGCGACATTCATCGAACGCCGATTCAACGGCGATGCTCAGCGCAATGGCGGCAATCAGGGCAGCGCGAACCAGAGTGGCAATAGTCAAGGCGGTGGCAACGAACAGGCGGCCGATAGCCAGGGAGACGGGGCATGAGGAAGCTGATTCTGCTGATCGTCTTTGGCCTGGCCATCGGCGCGCTGTTTGGCCAGCTCATGCATTCGGTGCCGGGCTATTGGCTGGTACGGGTGGGCGACACTTCCTTCCAGACCTCGTTCTGGTTCGGGCTGATCCTGCTGCTGGCCGCTTTTCTGATTCTGCACTTCGTCCTGCGCGTGCTGACGCGTCTGCGCCATCCGGTCAGCCGGCTCAAGGTATGGAATAGCCGGACGCGTCATCGCAACGCCATGCGCCGCACGGTGCGCGGTCTGGTCGCTCTGGCCGAGGGGCGCTGGAAGCGGGCCGAGCGCTCGTTGGTCAAGGCCGCCGACGACTCCAGCACCCCGCTGGTCAATTACCTGTCGGCAGCCCTCGCGGCTCATTATCAGGGGCGTTACGAGCAGGCAGATACGCTGCTCAAGCGGGCCCACTTGAGTACTGAAGGCGCCGATAGTGCCGTGGGCATGGTCCAGGCGCAATTGATGCTCGACCGTCAGCAGTTCGAGGAAGCCATTGCGACGCTGACGCGGCTCGACAGGCAATTGCCCAACCATCCCCAGGTGCTCAAGTTGCTCAAGCAGGCTTACTTGAGCGTCAATGATTGGGATGGGCTGCGGCGCTTGATGCCGCGACTGGCGCAGCAGCAGTTGATCTCGCAGGAGGAGCGTCAGGAACTGGAGCAGCGCGCCTACCGCGAGCTGATCGTCCAGGCAGCGCGCAATCCCAACGATATCGAGCGGGTGCGTAACCTGTGGGCCGATATGCCCGATCACCTGCGTGGCGATATCGAGCTGATAGTGCTCTACACCGAGGCGCTGGTGCGCGGTGGCGAAGAAGGTATCGCCGAGCGGTTGCTACGTCACTCGCTCAAGGAGCACTGGGATGCGAGACTGGTGCTTCGCTACGGCTTGCTCAACGTCGATGCTGCACGGCAGTTGGTCTATGCCGAAAAGTGGCTTCAGGAACGCCCCAACGATCCTGATCTATTGCTGACCCTGGGGCGGCTGTCACTGCGCAATGCCTACTGGGGCAAGGCGCAGGAGTACTTCGAAGCCAGCCAACGCCAGCGGCCCAGCGGCGTGGTGTGTGCCGAGTTGGCTCGCCTTTATGCCAACCTGGGCGAGCACAACAAGAGCCAACTCTACTATCGCCAGAGCGTGGAGCTGCTCGATCGCTCCCTGCCGGCGCTACCTCAGCCCAGCGACAACAATCGCTGAGCGAAGGCCGACGCATTGCTCTCCTGGGCGCCGTAAGGCGCCCTTTTTTTATGGTGTCGGCCATGCTAGGCCATGGCGCAAAGAAAAGGGCCGCCCGGTGGGCGGCCCTTGTCGTATTGACGCTCTGGTTTCGGTAATGCGTATCCCGGCCTGCTGCAATCAGTCAGGCAGGGCGAATGTCACTACCTGATCGCTGACCTTGGGCAGAAGGATGGAGTTGCCCCCCACTGCAAAGGTCACGTATTGCTTGCCCTCGTAGGTGTAAACCGCAGGCATCGAGACCGCAGGTGCATCCACAAGGTGCTTCCAGAGTACTTCACCGCTCTCCATGTCGAGCGCCCGGACGCGCGAATCCATCGAGGCGCCGATGAAGATCAGTCCCGAGCGGGTGATGACCGGCGAGCCGATAGTCACCGACCCCCAAGACTCGGGCATATAGAAGCCGTGCTTCTGGACCTGGCCGAAGGGCACGTTCCACAGGCGCTCACCGGTATTCAGGTCGTAGGCGGCAATGGTGCCGTAGGGTGGCTTCCAGCAGGGCATGCCGGCCCAGTTCAAGAACGTCTCGAGATGAAAACCGTAATCGGTATCCCCCTGTGCGTAGTAGCCGCCTGTCTCGCCGGATTGCTCGAGCTGTTCGAACTCATCACGCGGGATGAGACGGTAGATCTGCACCACGCTGTTGGAGTTGATGACGAAGACACCGCTCTCCGGGTCAACGGCGCCACCGCCCCACTGCGAGCCACCTGTGGTGGGTGGGTAGGCGATCGTACCTTCAAGGCTCGGCGGTGTGAAAAGGCCCTCGTAGCGCAGCCCCTCGGCCTTGCGGCTGCATTCTCCGAAGCTCACGATATCGGCAAGCTTGGAGACGCCCGGCCATTCGTCGGGGATGACCGGCTCGGGAGTATCCACGAACGGTTGGGTCGGTGCGGCCTCTTCGCCCTCGACATCCGAGCGTGGTACCTCACGCTCCTCGATAGGGTAGATGGGCTCGCCGGTCTCGCGGTTGAGTACGTACAGGAAGCCTTGCTTCGAGGGCTGCACCAGTGCCGGCACGGACTCGCCATCCTGCTGAATATCCACCAGCGTGGGCGGCGCGACGGTATCGTAATCCCAAATGTCGTGATGCACGAGTTGCCGGCTCCAGACCACTTCGCCGGTTTCGGTGTTGAGTGCCGTGACCGAGGTGGCCAGGGGCATCTCTTCAGTGCGGTTGCCACCATAGTAGTTGGGGCTCGGCGAACTGATGGGTATGTAGAGCAGGCCGGTCTCGGGATCCAGGGACATCGAGGCCCATACGTTCGCCGTACCGGTGCGCTCGATCACCTCTTCGGGTAGCGCATGGAACGTCCACTTGCGCTCGCCGGTGCGGGCATCCAGGGCGAAAACGGTACCCGGAGGCGCGGCGGCATCTGTCCAATCCTTCCCGGCCCAGCCCAGGAACAGCGTATCGTTATAGACCGTGGGCGGCTGCAATAGCGACAGTGGCCATTTGTCATTGACCGTATTCCATTGGTTGACGTCGAGCATGCCGTCTTCGCCAAAGTCGGCGCATGCCTCGCCGGTATCGGCATCGACCCCGTACAGCTTGGCGTCCATGGTGCCAATGTAGACCATCTTCTGGCAGGCCTCGCCCTCTTGGGGGTCATCGGCCTGCCAGTAGGCGACGCCGCGATTCTTCATGTTGGGCTGGGTCAGCGCCTCGAGGCGGGCGTCGGGATCGAAGGTCCACTTTTCCTCGCCGCTGCCTGGTTCCAACGCGATGATGCGGTAGAACGGCGTACCCAGGTAGAGGGTGTCATTGATGAACAGTGGCGTGGCCGACCATACCGACATGGGAATATTGTCGCTGCCATCCGAGACATCGCCGGTGTGGTATTCCCAGACCTGCTCGAGCTCGCTGACATTTTCGGGTGTTATCTGCTCGGCAGGCGAGTACTTCTGGGCACGCAAGTCGCCATTGAAGGTACCCCAGCTGTCCGGTGTTTCCATCCAGGCATCGGGCCCTGGACGAGGCAAAGACGCTTGATCGTCTCCACTGGGAGCTTCGCCGGCGGGGCCGGTGTCGACACGTCCGCCAGGGCCGGTAGGTGTGACCGAGGACTCCTCGGTACTGGCAACGTCTTCTTCGTCGGTTTGTGCTTCGTCGTCGCTCGCGCCTTGCTCGCTGCTTTCATCCTGGGTTTCGGTTATGCCCTGCGGCTGACCGCCCTCCTCCTCGGAAGAACCGTTCTCTTGTGCCTGGGCATAGCCGACCAGGCCCGCCAGAACGAATGAGGCAGTCAGTATGGTCATGTGATGGCGAGTCATGAGGTGGCAGCCTCCTTGCGTTGAGTGGTGCGGTGATGCTTGCCGCTGGCGGGGTCGGCCACGAGATGAATCAACCAAGCCACCAGCCCGACACCCATCATGATGAGCAACCCGTTGGCCTCGAGGAGATAGGCAGCCAGGGCCGTTCCCAGCAGGTCGAGCAATATGAGAAAGACCAGAAGGCCACTCAGCCCTCGTCCCATGCCGCGTACGAAGCTCAGCAGGAGCGCGCCAATCACCAATAACGTCGTGGAGAAAAGTACCAGATAGGTACCTGGGGTATAGGCAATGCCATTGCCTTCGTTGAATGTGGCCACTACCGCGAGTATCCATGCAATGATCGAACTCGCGAGCAGCAGCCAGGCACCATAGGGAGTACCTTGGGGGTTGCTTGCCATTGTTCGTTCCCTTCCCTTGAACAGTGTGGAACGCGGCCTAGCCGCGCTGCCTCGTCAGGCAAAGCCGGCCAGACGTTGCGTCATAGCCTCGCTGGGTAAGTATAGGCATAACAAGTGATTTTTCATGTAGGCCCGCAAAACGAAAACGCCCCTCACCGTATGCGATGAGGGGCGTGGGGCTGTCGGTGCCGTCTAGAACACGTCGGGCTCAACGATCCTGTGGATCGTTGATGTCGTCCTCGTCAGGCTTGTTGTGGGACGTATCGCCCACATCCGACGTAGGGCTGCTGGCTCCGGTCTCGGGGGCGGCGTCGTCCTGCGAGGCGACCACAGAGGATGGACGCTCCTCCGCCAGGCGCAGGTGGGCGGGCGGTGCCGTACCGTCCTTGTTTTCCCCAAAATAGAGCGTGGTATGCGGGAACGGAATCTCGATACCGGCTGCATCGAAGTGCATCTTGACCAGGCGGTTGTAGGCACGGCCAACACCCCACTGGTCGCCTGGCGTGGTCTTGATTACCACGCGAATGTTCACCGAGCTGTCGGCCAGGGCAGTGACACCGGCAACGGTAAGCGGTGCCAGGATCTTGTGGCTATGCTCTTCGCTCGCCTGGAGCTCGTCGAAGGCGGCCTGCAGGTGCTCGATGGCA
The DNA here is from genome assembly GCF_000759345.1 of Litchfieldella xinjiangensis. Classification (GTDB taxonomy): domain Bacteria; phylum Pseudomonadota; class Gammaproteobacteria; order Pseudomonadales; family Halomonadaceae; genus Litchfieldella_A; species Litchfieldella_A xinjiangensis. The sequence continues at coordinate 72,681 of NZ_JPZL01000003.1, read as the reverse complement.
TGGTCGATATTCTCGCGGTAGGCGATGCCGTATTCACCGATATGATTACCGAAGCCACGCATGTAATTGGACACGGTATCCACGCTCGAGAACGGCACGATGTGGTAGGTCCCGGCCAGGTCGCGAATGCCCACCGAGCGGATGCTCAGACGCTCCGCCGTCCCGGTGATTCCACCTACGGTCACCACATCGCCGGTATTCATGGCGTTTTCCACCTGGATGAATACGCCGGTGATGATGTCCTGAACCAGTTTCTGGGCGCCGAAACCGATGGCCAGGCCCAGCACCCCGGCACCGGCGATCAATGGCCCGATATTGATGCCGATCTCTGACAGAACGATCATTACCGTCAGGGTGATGATGGTAATGGCCAGGGCGTTGCGGAACAGAGAGAGCAGGGTCTTGGTACGGGCATCGGGCTCGCCCTTGCCGGTCTCGGGATTGAGGCGATGCTCGATCAGGCTTGCCAGGCCCAGCCATACGGCGATGGCGACGATCAGGATCACGGCCACGCTGATGGCACGTCCGGTGAGGTTGCGTCCTGCTTCGGAGGCGTACCAGCCGGACATGTCGAAGGCGCCCCAGGCACTGAGTATGGCCATGATCACTACGATCAGGATTACTGCGCGCAATACCCGCAATGCATTGGGCACGTAGGCGTTCAGGCGGGGCTCGAGCAAGGGTAGCTTGCGGCGCATATCGTCCGAGAGCCGGATATGGCGTCCGATGGTCTGGGTCAACAGGCTGGAAACCAGTAGTCCGGCAATGATGATCGCCAGCGTCTTGAGCGTCGCGATCATCACGAAGGGCAAGGCATCCTCGGGGCGGACCAACGTCACGATCAGCACTATCAGGAAATAGAGGATCGCCAGCCAGTGCCAGACACGGGCGAACAGGCGCAGCGACAGGCGCGTGGCACTCATGGTCGACGCGTTGGCCTTGGCTTCCAGCGCATGACGAATCTTGAGGCGATTCTTGAGCACGACGGCCACGGCATAGACGAAGGCCGCCAGCATGATCAGGGTGCCCACCCCTTGGCCGAGCGTCGGTGAGATGTAGTAGTTGATCAGTGGCACCAGCACCAGTAGACCGTAGCCAACCATGCCGATCAGGCGGGCAATCCAGCCGTTCCAGTAGGAGGCGTCGCCTGCTGTAATCGGGAGCAGGCGAAGGCCCTCGTACCGCGAAGCGAACATCATGCGTAGCCCAGCCTTGAGCAGCTCGATAATCAGGAAAGCATTGAGAAACAGTGAGGCCTGGGTCGAGAGTTCGCCTGATTCGCCGATGGCAAAGGTAGCGATCATGTTGCCGGCTACGTAGGCCAGTGCCACCACAATGACATCGATAACTGTTGCAAACGCCACGGCGATCACCAGGCGAAACACTGGCGTGAGACCCTCGCTCATCAATGACCATCGGCTGATGCGAGTGAACCCGGACTTGGCCAGTCGCCGGAAGAGCAGGAACAGGGCAAAGGTGGCGACAATCACCAGCGCCAGGTTGATGGCGGCTTCGGAAAAGGTCGCTACGTCGAAGCGGGATGCCTCGCCCGGCTCACCTACGCCGACCAGCGTACCGAATGCCTCGACCATGCTATTGAACTGGCTACCGACATCGCCTGCGATGTTACTGGTTGCCTCGGCGAGGCGACGGGGCAGACTGACCTCTTCAGCCGTCTGGTCGCTAGGGGCTTGGGCGGCTATGGCTTCGGGGGGCACTTCGCCATCCACGCCGAGCGGAGTTTCGGCATCGCTTTGGCCGGCCAGGTCGCGTAGCTCGCTGATTAGCCGATCCCGGGCCTCGGGGTCCTCCAGCAGGTCGGCAAGGGTCGCATAGGCCGGCGGCTCCTCGTTGGGCGCGGCCCCCTGTTGGGCGAGGGTGGGGGCGCTGATCAGCATCAGTGCCATTAGCACCCCGCTTAGCAGCAGGCAGAGTGGGCGCAGTAGATGCACGCGTCGACCTCCATGATTGAGCGTATTTGAGGCGGGCCCGTGCAGACTACTTGCCGTGAGCCCATTCGTCAGGTACCGCCACATCCCGTATGGGAATATGTATTACCCAATTTTATACGTATCTTGTACAAGGGCGTGCCAGCCGCCAAGTATAGCGAACCCCGGTGGGTTTATCAGCCAAGAGTGACCCTGACGGCCAAGCCATGAGTTTCCAGACTACTCGTAGCGATCCTCTTCGTAGGCGACCTTTTCGGAGTCTTCGTCGCATCCCGGCGAATGTTCGAACGTTGCGTTGACGTCCAGCAGGCCCAGGTGCGAGATAGTGCGTCGGCCCAGCAGTACCGGATAATTCATATTGCTGCGGTTGCGCAGGCTGAAATCTTCTTCATAGAGCGTGTCGCCCAGGCAAATGGTCATGACGACGGTTGGGCGGCGCGCCGTACCGCCTGCACCGCGCAACTTCAGGTTGCGATTGATCGGCCTCTCGAGCGTCTCGGAAAGCACCTCGCCCGATTGCTCGTCCTTGAGTTCGAGGCGAAAACGTACCCAGTCCTCACCATCCTTTTCGAAGCGCTCGATATCGCGAGCATCCATCGACGAGGTCAAGGCCCCGCTATCGAGCTTGGCCTTGACCTCGACGCCCCAAGGCTCGATGGTCGCCTTTTCCACCCAACCGAAGACCTTTCTATCGTCGGCCTGAACGACGCCGAACGTGCCAAGCAGGAGCAGGCCGGCCATGGCCCGAACGATGGGACGACTTCCTTTCGACATATTTCGTACTCCTTGTTTGCAAGATCGCCTTCTCGGCGCCCCGGGGCGGTCATGATTCCATTCGCGTTATGGCGTGGCAAGCCAATGCGCTAGAGCAGATACTCGCTACGGCGGATGCGCTTTTTTTTCGATAGTTTAACGTGGGTTAATTAGTGTCCCTGAGCGAGCTGTCACGGTGGGCGCGTCGAGCAGGGAAACGCTCGCAGGACAAGCTGGCAGGATGCCAGGCGACGCCAGGGAAGCACGAACAGGAGGTTCGTGATTACAGCAGTCACGGAACGCTAGGATCGAGCCCGGCCGAGAGGTCGGGCTTTCTTTATGTTGCAGTGCAGCGTAGAGTGGGCTGAAATCATCATTACCGCCCTAACAGGTTTCGAGGCTTGCTATGAACTATCCTGTCCTTACCCCCGCGTTTCCGCTTTCTCCGGCCCATGCCTTCGATGTCTGGCGTGTCGGGGTCATGGCATTCGAACTTTGGACCTCCTCAGTGTCGACGATCGCCATGCGTAACAACCTCTGGTACACCCAGGCGCCTTTCAGCCCACGCATGATCACTGAAAACCAGCGCATGGTCACCGAGAAGATCGAGGCCAGCATGGAAACCGGTCTGGAGATGCAGAAGGCCTGGCTGGGGATGTTCAGTGGCAAGCAAACGCCCTGGTGGGAAACGACGCGCCTGACCATGACGCCCTACCATCGTCGCAGCAGTGCCAATTCCCGGCGTCTGTCCAAGGGGTAACAGCCCAGGGGAAGCAGGCCGGCCCATGCAGGAAAAAATCGGCGCCCGATAAAGGCGCCGAAATCGCTTGCTGGGCCTCGGGCGGATCAGCTCAAACGCTGCATGTAGTCCACATAGCCGAAGGTCTTCACTGTACGTATCTCGCGGCTATGCTCATCGACCCGGCAGATCGACGGCAGGCGAACACCATTGAAAGTGGTGTTCTTGACCATCGTGTAATGAGCCATGTCGGTAAATACCAGTCGATCGCCGATCAAGAGCGGCTCATCGAACGAATATCTGCCGATCACGTCGCCTGCCAGGCACGTGGAGCCCCCGAGCCGATACGTGTGGGCTTTCTCTCCGGATTCGCCCGCCCCGATGATCTGGGGCCGGTAGGGCATCTCCAGTACATCGGGCATGTGCGCCGTCGCTGACGTATCGAGTATGGCGTTGGGCCCGTCGTTTTCCACGATATCCAGCACCGTGCAGATCAGATAGCCGGTATTCAGCGCGATCGCCTCGCCAGGTTCAAGGTAGACGGTAAGGTGCGGATAACGCGCTCGGAAATCCCGGATCAGGCGCACCAGCCGCTCGACATCGTAGTCGGCTCGGGTGATATGGTGGCCGCCGCCGAAATTGACCCACCGCATGCCCTCCAGATAGCCACCGAACTTGGCTTCAAATGCCTCGAGTGTCTGTTCCAGGGCATCGCTATTCTGCTCGCACAAGGTATGGAAATGGAGGCCTTCCAGGCCCTCCATGTCACCCTCCGCCAGGTTCGCTACGCGCGTTCCCAGACGAGAGCCGGGCGCGCAGGGATCATAGAGCGGGACGTCACCGGTCGAGCGCTCGGGATTGACCCGTAGTCCACAAGAGATAGGACGGGGCGCTGTCGCGATTTTCTCGCGGAAGTGCCGCCACTGCCCCGGCGAGTTGAAGCTGATGTGGTCGGCATAGTGAAGCACCACCTCCATCTCCGGCTCGGTGAAGGCCGGCGAATAGACGTGAACCTCGCCGCCGAAGGTTTCGGCGCCGAGGCGTGCTTCATCCTGTCCGCTGGACGTCGTACCCACCAGGTACTGGCTGACCATGGGGAAGGTGTCCCACATGGCAAACCCCTTCAGCGCCAGCAGGATGCGCGCCCCGCTAGCTTCCTGAACCTGCTTGAGCAATTCTAGGTTCTTGCGCAACAGGGCGTCGTCGACCACGTAGGCCGGCGACGGGCAGGAGTGGATGTCGAAGCCGAGCGATGTCATGCCAGCGGATCGTGCTCTGGATCCAGCTCGACGACCTGCCAGGGCAGACCCATGTCACCGATGCGGTCCATGAAGGGATCCGGGTCGAGCTGCTCGACGTTGAATACACCTTCGCCTTTCCAGATGCCTTGAAGCATCAGCATCGCACCCGTGACGGCGGGTACCCCGGTGGTATAGGAGATGGCTTGCGACTTGACCTCACGATAGCTTTCTTCGTGATCACAGATATTGTAGATATGCACCTTGCGCCGCTTACCGTCCTTGATACCGTCAGCGATGATGCCGATGTTGGTCTTGCCCTTGGTGCGTGGGCCGAGCGAGGCCGGATCAGGCAGTACCGCCTTGAGGAACTGCAGCGGCGATATCTCGCAGCCGTTCACCTCGATAGGCTCGATGCGAGTCATGCCGACATTCTCGAGCACCTTCAGGTGAGTGATGTACTTCTCGGAGAAGGTCATCCAGAAGCGAATGCGCTCGAGACCCTTGATGTTCTGGGACAGCGATTCCAGCTCTTCGTGATAGAGCAGATAGATATCTTTCTCGCCGATACCGTCGAAGTCGAAGGTGCGCTTCTCGGCCAGTGGCGGCGTCTCCTTCCACTCGCCGTTTTCCCAGTAACGACCGTTCGCGGTGATCTCGCGGATATTGATCTCGGGATTGAAGTTGGTGGCGAACGGGTAACCGTGGTCGCCGCCGTTGGCATCCAGAATATCGATGCGATGGATCTCGTCGAACAGGTTCTTCTGGGCGTAGGCGCAGTAGATGTTGGTCATGCCCGGGTCGAAGCCGCAGCCCAGGGTGGCCATGTTGCCTGCCTTGGCGTAACGCTCCTGGAATGCCCACTGCTCCTTATACTCGAACTTGGCCTCGTCCGGGTGCTCGTAGTTGGCCGTATCGAGGTAAGGCACGCCGGTTTTCAGGCACGCCTCCATGATTGTCAGATCCTGATAGGGTAGGGCCACATGGATCAGCAGGTCCGGCTTGTAGGACTCGATCAGCGCGACCAGGGCGTCCACGCTGTCGGCGTCTACCTGGGCAGTCTGGATCTGGCGATCCAGCTGGGCTGCGATGGCCTTGCACTTGTCTTCGTTGCGGCTGGCCAGGCAGATCTCGCTGAATACTTCGGGATGCTGTGCACATTTGTGAGTGACGACGCCTCCGACGCCACCGGCGCCGATAATCAGGACTTTGCTCATGGGCCTCTCGAATCCAGATCAGGAATGTCTAAGTAAGGGTAGGGGCTCATCGGTATTTCGGCCATCTCGTCATGCCGTGTCCAATGCCACCCGGTCTTGCATCGCTTTGCGCGCAGATGATGGCCCCCCATGGCTGGGGTATCAAGTGGTTTTAATAGTGGCACCTGTGCCGTCCGGCCGTCCTGAACCATGGCTCTTGGATTAAATGGTGCGTTGCAAACAAGCCTGGCGGGCCTAGGTGGAGTATCCATACTTCGAAGACATGGATGCCACAGGAGGCTGGAATGCCACGTTCCATTGAGATCAGCGCCCCGTCACAAACCATCGACTCTATTCTGGAGCGGATCGAGCCAGTGAACGGGGTCGTGGGCTTGTCCCGACAGAAGAGGGCTTCCCTGTCCCCTCCGGGGGATGTGCTGACCATTCACGCCACGGACGATGCCACGCGATCACTGCTAGCCATACTGACGGATCTCGACGCCTCGGTGGATGGAACAATCAGTCTGAGCGAGCCCACCAGCCTGCTCTCTTCTAAACACCAGGGGCTGATCAACAAGGAATCGAATGAAACGATTTGGGACGACATGGCCTTCCTTCTGCGAAGGGATACCAACCTGTCTTCCAATTACCTCATTCTGATGACGCTGGCCGGAGCCATTACGGCGGCAGGCCTATGGTCCGATACGTTGCATCTTATCGTTGGGTCCATGATCATCGCCCCGGCCTTCGAGCCCCTGTTGCGGCTACCGCTAGGCCTGATCACGCGCGCCAAGGAATTGATACCCAGTGGTCTGATTTCGACGGGAGCCGGTTACCTCGCCCTGGCCATGGGAGCGGCGTTTGCCACGATGATACTCACGCTCTGGGAATCGGGAGCCAAGCCCGGGCTGGCCGATCAGCAATGGGTCGATTACTGGTCCTCGTTGAGTTTTTCGGGGGTACTCATCTCGTGCTTCGGGGCAATCGCGGGGCCCGTCATCGTGACCGCGCAGCGTTCGGTGATGACGGTGGGGGTGATGATCACACTCGCCCTGATTCCCAGCATGGGCATCGTGGGGATGGGACTGGCGGTCGGCGACCTGGCCCTTGCAAGCCAGGGATTCATGCGGTGGTGCGTGGATGCCGCGCTCGTGACGACCATGAGTTCCATGGTGTTCGGGCTCAAAAAGCGCTTTCTTCACCATCGCTTGCATGCCTTGAGCTAATGGCGAGTATGGGAGACACGAATGATGGGGTCACTCGAAGCATTGAAGGCCGAGCTTCAGCACTTCGGTGAACGTAATGACCATGAGCACTCAGACCGCCCCATGCGGATGCTCAACATTACCCGCGAAACGGGGGAGTTTCTGTCGGTGCTCGTCCGGGCGACTGCCGCGCGGCATATTCTGGAGATAGGCACCTCCAATGGTTATTCCGCGCTCTGGCTGGCAGAGGCGGCTTCTGCCGTTGGCGGCAGCGTGACCACCGTCGAGGCGTCGGAATACAAAGCAGGCCTGGCCAGGGAGACCTTTTCCCGCTCAGGCCTCAGTAAGCACATCACGTTGATCCACGACGATGCAGAGCGTGTCCTTGGGCAGAGCCGCGCGGACGCGTTCGACCTGATTTTTCTCGACTCGAATCGCTCGGCGTACCCACAGTGGTGGCGCATGATCCGCCATGTGCTTCGTCCCGGTGGGCTGCTCATCGTCGACAATGCCCTGTCCCACCGAGAAGAGATGGCCCCGTTCAGCGCCTTGGTCGAGGCGGACGAGGCATTTACCGTCAGCCTGGTTCCGGTGGGCAAAGGTGAGCTTCTCGCCGTCAAGGCGGGCGGGTCCGGATGAGCTGTAGCTGACGGCACCGAACCGCTTCGCCAAAAATGTCACGGGAACGATTGTCAGGTCAGCTGAAGCTCATCCAACACTCTGGAAAGTGCCTGTCGGCCCGCTCCCTCCAATGGCCTGAGTGGCGATGGCAAGCATGGGGACTTGACTAGCCCCTTCAGCTCCGCTGCGGTAGCTAGCACACGCAGACTGCCGCCATGCTCGCGATACAGTGTCCACAAAGGTTGTAGGCGTTCTGACAGGCGCAGAGCTTCTTCGGCATAACCTGCCTGGGAGGCTCTGGTAACGGCCAGCGCCGTCCTGGGGAAGAGACCACCCAATACCGAGTACCAGGCCTCGCATCCGGCATTCAGCCCTGTGGCAGCGAAGGGGTCGCCGCTGACGCCGATCGTCACGTGAGCGGGGATGAGCGCTCGCAGCCGCTCGATACGTGCTTTCGCTGCATCGGGGTCCGCTGGTACCCCGGGTATCTTGATGGAGCCGACGTTGGGAAGGTGAGCTATACGGCCATGCAGCTCGTCACTGAACTCGAAATGGGTCGTCCCGGGGTTGTCATAGATGCACAGCGGCACCGAGAGCGTGCGTGTCACGGTCTCGTAGAGCGCGAAAACCTCATCATCGGATAATTTCTGATACGACATGGGAGACAATAGCACTGTGCTCGCGCCTGCGGCTTGTGCATCCTCGGCCAGGTCCAGCACGTCGCGGGTGCGCAAGGCGCTGATGCCGACCATCACGGGAATGTTGCCGGCGTGCGTCACCGCGAGCTGAGCGATCTGCGCACGCTCCCGTCGGGAGAGATACGCGTAATTCCCCGTCGACCCCAAGGCGCCGATGGCATCGACGCCTGCGTCGGTCAGGCGCTCCATCAGGTGTATAAAAGCGGCCTCATCGATCTCGCCCTGATCCAAGGGCGTCAGGGGGAAGGCACTCAGACCGGAAAACATGGGCGACCCTCAAGCAAAAGAAGATGGCATAGGCGCATGGAAGCGGCGCTTGCCGGCCCCAGGAACTCCCATAGTAGCCTAGGGGCACGCGTCAGGGGTACTCCAGCCAGATGGCCCCTACCAAGCTAGCCGAGCCACACTCGTAGAAACGAAAAAAGCACCCGTAGGTGCTTGATTCGTGTGCTTGGTTGGTGGAGGCGGCGGGAATTGAACCCGCGACATAACGCTAGATTTCAATAGCTTAAGTATAAATCTAGACAGTTAGCAGACTACTGCCTACTTGTTCCACTTCAGTCGCTACCCTTGCGCTTCTTCAGCGGTGCGGCCTTCCATTGCTTCGCAAGGCATTCGAATTCCTGGAATGCTGTCGGGCTTCGGGTCTGCTCGCGAACGCCTTCGATGAAGGGCTTTGCCCAGTCATAAGTCTTTGTAATAATGGTATATTGAGATTTTCGCAGCATTTTTTCGTTGTAGATGTCTTCCTGTACGCCAACGCTAAGCCGTTCAAAGTGGTTGAGCAGGTAGCGAATTTGCTGAACATTTTCCTCTTTCGTATGCTGTTTGCCTGCCAATAGCCGCATGTTCTGGTCCGAGTCGTGAAGATCACGAAGCGTGTGAATGGCAGTTATTAGCCTTTCGTCAGAGCGTATCGCGAACAAGAAATCTGCTGTTTGCTTCTTCTTGGCAGTGCTCTTGACGCTCCAGACAGAGACAATGGCGACGAGTATGCCAGCTAGCATGAGCAAGCTTCTGATGATGTCGGGTGTGGTCCACACAGATACTGTAGTTGTGTCCGGCATGCAGAAGATTCTGATTGAGCAATGAAAAGGAGGTGCCTATGGCACCTCCTAGCGAACTGGGTTGACTATCGGATGGTACAACGGCTCAGAAGCCGTCGTTTTCGTCCATGGGGCGGTTAGATTGTGCGATATTCCGGATGGTAGTTTTCATGTCCCTTCTCCTAGCAGAGGTAAGACTTAAGGAAATCGCTGATCTACGTCAGCTTTAGCTTATAGCGGCTGCAAGCGAGCCATTACGATAGTGTAGCTCTAGCTATGCAGCACGTAGGAGGAACAATACACCATCCGTGTTCTCTTTGCGAAGCGGCATGGGAAAATTTTTCCCAGTCTCTGTAGCGTCGGCGGGTACCGTCAAAAGGCGTAAGCAGCATCTGCAAGCGTCCCCGCCTGGTTGTTGCTTGTCGGGATCCAGTTCGCATAAATCCGCGCCGTGGTCACCACACTGGTGTGCCCCATCTGCTTTGAAACCCATGCCAGAGGCTCGCCAGCGCTGACCATCATACTCGCGTAGGTGTGCCGTGTCTGGTAGGGGCGGCGGTACCGGACGCCGGCGAGTTTCAGGGCGTGGGTCCAGAGCGTCTTGCGTATCGCCTGGTCGCCAACCCAGGGTTCCCCGGTGCGTGGGTTCAGGAATGCTCGCGCGCTGGGGTGCAGGTAGCTGATGGCCTTCTGTGCCTTGAGTGCCGCCAAGGCGCGGGGCAGCAGGTCGATGGTACGTGTGCCCGCTGTCGTCTTGGTGGTTTCGGCGGTACCGCGTGAGGCTTGGGTAATTGCACGAGAGATGCGTACTCGTTTGCCCCGCCAGTCGATATCGCCCCACTCCAAGGCGACGAGCTCTGATGTGCGCAGCCCACTCCAGAATGCGAACTGAATCAGATGGCGCCCTTCCGGCTGGAGCGCCTCGAGGATCGCTGCCTGTTCCTCGGCGGTGAACGGGTCGATATCGTCGACCTCGCGTGGGGCTTCCTGTTTCCGGTAGTGCCAGCCGGCGAGTGGGTTAGCGGTGATCAGTTCATCATGTCGTTTTGCCAAAAAGTCTGTTTGGCTTTCAAACCACAGGGCTTGCTGATGGCCCGGCCGGCTGGGCCGGTCCTTTGCATTACGTCCTGTCGTGAATTACTGCGCTCGGTCCATTCGCCTTGACGGAGTTGATACCTGTCTCTCGAGCGGAGGTAGACGAATAGGTCTCGCTAACCCCGATCACTTGGCCATTCCCGGCGTGCAGGGTGAAATAAGGCTACCCATTCGAGGCGACCCTCCTGTCATACCTGGCATCGTAGGGGCTGTTGTTCTGACAGGATTCGATGCCGTTTTTGGCACCTTGCTTCGAAGTGTAGCGTTCACTGCTGAGGATGATCTCGTGGTTACCGGCATGCAGCGTGAAGTGATATTGGCTACCAGATGGCTTGATAACGTAGTACCCAGACATAAGATTTCCATGTGTGTTAGTGGAGTCAGCAGCTAGTATTAACCGACCCTCCTTTACTCCGCTTGGTTAGGGTGGGTTGCAAGTCGTAAATAAGTTGTAGGTGATTTGCCATTCACTGCAAATTTTTGACTTGATAGACCTTAAAGCTGACCAAGGCATTGCCAAAAGAAGACCCATCAAGCCTACATAAACGAAAAAAGCACCCGTAGGTGCTTGATTCGTATGCTTGGTTGGTGGAGGCGGCGGGAATTGAACCCGCGTCCGCCGGCACTCGCCCGTTGGCTCTACATGCTTAGGTCCGTCTTTTAGTTTAGCGTTACTGACTCCGACGGGCAGGATCCAGCAACGCGATCCTTCTAGGTTTTAGCGGCTAGCGAGAAGGCACCACTAACCGCGATCCTATGAGCTGTCGCTCGTCTCCCCGCCACGATGCATAGGCACATCGCTTTGGGGCCAGGCTAACTACCAGCAGTCTTTAAGCTGCCAGAGCGCCCTGAGCGTAGTTTTCGTCGTTTGCGACTATTTAATCGTGATGTTGGATTTACGAGATACATCACGCTCTCGGCATGCACCTCAGGGGTTGTCACCGGCGTCGAAACCATGTCGCCCCCCTAACACCGCGCACTATACCAGAGTGTTTTACTCAAGTACAAGCGGCTTGATTCGACTTACTTGTTGTCGCGCATGATGCGCGCCTTCTGGCGATTCCAGTCGCGCTCCTTCTCGGTGGCGCGCTTGTCGTGCAGCTTCTTGCCCACAACCAGAGCCAGCTCGCACTTCACCAGGTTATTCTTCCAGTACAGCTTGAGCGGCACACAGGTGTGCCCCTTGTCCTGGGTGCGCGAGAAGATCTTGGCGATCTCCTTGCGATGCAGCAGGAGCTTGCGGGTGCGCGTTGGGTCGGCTATTTCATGCGTGCTCGTCGTATTGAGCGGCATGATGTGGCACCCCAGCAGCCATGCCTCGCCATTCTTGATCAGGATATAGGTATCCGTGAGCTGGGCCTTGCCGGCACGCAGGCTCTTCACTTCCCAGCCCGCCAGGGCCAGGCCTGCTTCGAACGTCTCTTCGATATGGTATTCGAAGCGGGCCTTCTTATTCTGGGCGATGACGTTGCTGCTGGGGCCTTTGCTCTTTCCTTTCTTGGTGGCCATGAAACCTCGTTGATCGAATCGCCTTGGGATGCTACCCCTCCGGGATGGGGGGAAGCGTGTTACCATTCAAGGCCTGACGAAAATAACCGTCCATGATACGCACAAGGCCCTGTAAAGTCAGCGGAGAGGTACATGCCAACGGTCAATCGGTCCGCCATGGTGCGGCACTCACCCCAGGCGATGTTCGACCTGGTCAATGATTTCGAGCGCTATCCGGAGTTCTTGCCGGGATGTCGCAGGGCGCGGCTCCTGGAACGGGATGAGGACCATCTGGTGGGCGAGCTGACCCTGGCCAAGGCCGGGGTCGAACAGAGTTTCACCACCCGCAATGATCTATATGCCCCGGAGCGTATCGATCTGTCGCTGGTGAGCGGGCCTTTCCGCCGCCTGCGAGGGCGCTGGCTGTTTACCCCGATGGGGGAGAACGCCTGCAAGGTCAGCCTGGAAATGGAGTTCGAATTTGCCAATCGCTTGCTCGGCATGGCGTTTGGCAAGCTATTCCAGCAGGTGGCGGGACAGCTGGTCGATGCCTTCACCCGCAGGGCCGATGAGGTCTATGGCCGACCCTGACTCTCCCCGGGACGCGAGTGATGTGGCCAGCCAGGCGCCGGTCGAGATAGAAGTGGCCTTTGCACTGCCGGAGCGGCAGGTGATCGTCACGTTGACGGTGCCATGGGGGACGACCGCGCAACAGGCGGTCGTGCTCGCCGAGCTTCCTGAGCGCTTTCCCGAGCTGCCCGAAGCCACCTTTACGAAGGCGAGCCTGGGAATTTTCGGCAAGCTATTGCGTGAACCCCAGCGCTACCCGGTGGAAGCCGGTGACCGAGTCGAGGTCTACCGGCCGCTTCAGGTCGATCCCAAGGAGGCCCGCAAGCAGCGCGCCGCGGGCAATCGCAACGGCTAGGTCAGAAACCGCCCGGCTGCGCTTCGATGTCGGGTTCCGGTTCGTCGGCAGGCTCGCCTCCGGTAGGCACCGTGCCCGGGCCACCATCGGGGATGGCTTCGGGGCCTTCCTGAGGTGCCGGCTGGGGCACGATATTTTCCTGTACGCCCGCGCCTTCGGGGACCGGGCCCGCACTGTCCGGGGTCGTCAGCTCGATATCGCGAGACAGGTCGCCATCGCTTGCGATATTCACCAACCGGTCATCCGCGAAGGTCAGGGTCACGCGCCGCTGATCGACATCGCCATAGGCTTCGTCGAGCCGGAAAACGTAGTCCCACTGGCTGGCATCGAAGGGTGCCTCGAGCAGGGGTGCGCCCATGACATAACGCACCTGCTCCCGGCTCATGCCCGGTTGTAGCTGGCTCACCATGTCCTGCGTGACCAGATTGCCCTGGGGCAGGTCGCGCTTGTAGACGCCGAAATAGCTACAGCCGCTGACGAGTGACAGGGCGACTGAGAGAGTGACGGTTTTAATCAGCTTTTGCATTTGCGCCTGTTTTTCCCTATCGTTGATCCGTCGATCATACCCGACCCTACACGTTACTGCGAAGAGCAACCATGGCCGATCAGAACCATGAATTGCGCAAGGCAGGTCTGAAGGTGACCTTGCCGCGCGTCAAGATCCTCCAGATTCTGGAGAACGCGCCTCAACAACATCACCTGAGCGCAGAAGATGTCTACAAGGCGCTGCTCGAAGCGGGAGAAGACGTCGGCCTGGCCACGGTCTATCGCGTACTGACCCAGTTCGAGACCGCCGGTCTGGTGATTCGCCACAATTTCGATGGCGGGCACGCCTTGTTCGAGCTTTCCCAGGACGAGCATCACGACCACATGGTGTGCCTGGAAAGCGGCGAGATCATCGAGTTCTTCGATGACGAAATCGAACGCCGCCAGCAGGAAATCGTCGAGGAGCATGGCTTCGAACTCGTCGATCACGCCTTGGTTCTGTATGTGCGCCCCAAGGGATCTAAGGCGACACGCCAGGAAGGCATCAAGAAGAGCTAGGAATATTCCTGCACGTCAGGTTTAGACATATGAAGCGCCGCCGCCCATTGGGCGGCGGCGTTTTTTTCGTCGCTTCTAGAGTAGGCGCTTGTTACCGCGCCTATGGCGATCATTCAGTGGGTCGGATGCTGGCTGGCATCGAGCATTTCACGCGCGTGGGCCAGGGTGCGGTCCGATAGCGTGACACCGCCGAGCATGCGGGCCAGCTCGCGCACACGCCCGGCACTGTCGAGCAGCGCCATGCGGGTCAGCGTGGTATCGGCATCGGCCTGCTTTTCGATATGCAGGTGCTGGTGCGCTTGAGCGGCGACCTGAGGCAGGTGGGTCACGGTCATGACCTGGCCGCTTTCACCCAGGCGGCGAAGTAGCTGGCCGACGATCTCGGCAGTGGCCCCGGAAACGCCGACATCCACCTCGTCGAAGACCAGCGAGGGTATCGTCGAGTGGGTGGCCGCCACGACCTGGATGGCCAGGCTGATACGCGAGAGCTCGCCGCCCGAGGCGACCTTGGCCAGGGGGCGTGGGGGCTGTCCCGGGTTGGCACTGATCAGAAAGCGTACCGCATCCAGCCCATTAGGCGCCGGCGTCTCGCGGTTTTCCACCTCGACCTTGAAGCTCGCCTTGCCCATGGCCAGGAAAGCGAGTTGTTCCTGAACGGCGTTGCCGAATCGGGACGCTGCTTCGCGACGAGCCTCGGCAATGCCGCGGGCCTTCTGACGCCATTGGTCGCGTAGCGCCTGCAACTCGGTGGTGAGCGTTTCCAGGTCATGCTCGCCGCCCTCCAGCCCGTCGAGCTCCTGGCGCAGCCGCTGGTGTAGGCCGCAAAGCTCCTCGGGCATGACATGGTGCTTGCGTGCAATGCGATGCACTTCGCCCAGGCGATCCTCGACCCAGGCCAGGCGTTCCGGATCGAGTTCGGTGTGCTCGGCGAATCGATGCAGCTCGCGGCTGGCCTCTTCGACCTGGATGCGGGCATCGCCCAGCATCGACAGGATATCGGCAAGTGCGCCGCGGTCACTGCCGGGTAGAGGTTCGAGGCGAAGCACGGCTTGGTTCAACAGGTGCAGGGCCCCTGCCTCGTCATTGTCGCAGCACTCGGCTGCGAATTGCGCCTCGCGCAGGGTTTCCTCGGCATGCGCCAGGCTCTCCTGTTCTTCTTCCAGCGCCTTGAGTTCATTCTCGCCAAGGGCCAGCTGGTCGAGCTCCTCGACCTGATAGCGAAGCAGTTGCCGGCGCGCCTGGATTTCCTCGCCATCCTCGCTCAGTCGCTTGAGACGGCGGCGCTTGTCCTGCCAGTCTCGATACAGCGCGGAGAGCGACGTCACCTCAGCCGAATGGCCGGCGAAATCGTCGAGCATGCGCAGGTGGGTCTCTTCACGCAGTAACGCCTGATGCGCGTGCTGACCATGAATTTCGATCAGGTGATCGCCCAGGGCCTTGAGATCGGCCACGGTAGCCGGTTGACCGTTGATCCACGCCTTGGAGCGTCCGGATGCCGTCACCACGCGTCGTAGCAGGCATTCGTCGGCGGCCAGTTCGCGCTCGGCGAGCCACGCGCCCGCTTCGGGCAAGGCGGCGATATCGAATCGCGCGGAAAGATCGGCACGCTCGGCACCGTGGCGCACGCTGCCGGCATCGGCACGCTCGCCCAGGCACAATCCCAGCGCCCCGAGAAGGATGGACTTGCCGGCACCGGTTTCCCCGGTGATGGCAGTCATGCCGCCATGCAACTCCAGATCGAGGGAATCGACGATGGCGAAATCACGAATCGCAAGCTGCACCAGCATGGCCACCTCCAGGTCGTGCCGTGTGATACGGGTCTAAGACGGGCTTCTGTGTGTTTATACAGTAGTCGATGAGGCGCATCAATTCCTGCATAAAGGGAGAGGGTACGATCCCTTGAGTTTCTTGTGGGTATCCCCATATAGCCTGAAACGCTGGGTGGCTACGCCACTTCACTATCCACAGCCCACTGTGTCGAAGGCGAACGGTTCGCCTTTGCCGTCAGGAGATGTTCATGGCTAAAGAACCTCAGAACCCGATCGACGAGGAAATGGAACGTGCCGAGCGCGATGCCGAGCCGGTACCCGAGCCAGTGGAAGGCGAGCTCGATGAGGCCGACGCTGCCGAGCGTGCGGTTGCCGACGAGCAGGAAGTCGACCCCGAGATTCTCGAGGATCCGGATGCCGACGTCCTGACCGCTCGCATCGAGGAGCTGGAACAGGAACTGGCTGAAACGCGTGATCAATCACTGCGTGCCGCGGCCGAAGCCCAGAACGTGCGGCGCCGGGCGGATCAGGATGTCGACAAGGCCCGCAAGTTCGCGCTGGAGAAATTCGTCAAGGAGCTGCTGCCGGTAGTCGACAGCCTCGAGAAGGCGCTCGACAGCATGCAGGACGGCGCCAGCGAGACCCATCGGGAAGGGGTGTCGATGACCCTCAAGCTGCAGCTCGACGTGTTGACCAAGTTCGGCGTCGAGGTGGTCGAGCCGGAAGGTGAACCCTTCGATCCGCAGTATCACGAAGCCATGGCCATGGTGCCCAACCCCGAGCTCGAACCCAACACGGTTATGGAAGTGATGCAGAAGGGTTACCTGCTCAACGGTCGCCTGGTACGCCCGGCCATGGTGGTGGTGAGTCAGGAAGCCGGCTGAACGGTTCGTGGGGGATAGCCCTTGAAATGGTCACGGCGACCCCCACATAGACGACAACTCCGCGGTAAACGCCGCAATCAGTAATTCAGCGAACGAATTTGAGGATTACCTATGGGACGCATCATCGGTATTGACCTGGGGACTACCAACTCCTGTGTCGCCGTCCTCGACGGCGATAGCGCCAAAGTCATCGAGAACGCCGAAGGTGGCCGCACCACGCCGTCCATCATCGCTTATACCGATGATGGCGAAACGCTGGTAGGCCAGGCGGCCAAGCGCCAGGCGGTCACCAACCCCGAGAACACCCTGTACGCCATCAAGCGCCTGATCGGTCGTCGCTTCAAGGACGACGTGGTGCAGAAGGACATCAAGATGGTGCCCTACACCATCGCCGAGGCCGATAACGGCGACGCCTGGGTGGAAGTGAAGGGCAAGAAGCTGGCACCGCCGCAGGTCAGCGCCGAAGTCTTGAAGAAAATGAAGAAGACGGCGGAAGACTACCTGGGTGAAGAAGTCACCGAAGCGGTCATCACCGTGCCGGCTTACTTCAACGACAGCCAGCGTCAGGCAACCAAGGACGCCGGTCGTATCGCCGGTCTAGAGGTCAAGCGCATCATCAACGAGCCGACCGCGGCGGCGTTGGCCTATGGCATGGACAAGTCGCGTGGCGACAAGACCATCGCCGTATACGACCTGGGCGGCGGTACCTTCGATATTTCGATCATCGAAGTGGCCGACGTCGACGGCGAAACCCAGTTCGAGGTACTGGCCACCAATGGCGATACCTTCCTGGGCGGTGAAGATTTCGACATGAAACTGATCAACTATCTGGTCGATCAGTTCAAGTCCGACAGCGGTATCGACCTGTCCGGCGACAACCTGGCCATGCAGCGCCTCAAGGAAGCCGCCGAGAAGGCCAAGATCGAGCTATCCAGCGCGCAGCAGACCGACGTCAACCTGCCTTACATCACGGCTGACAACACCGGCCCCAAGCACCTGAACGTCAAGGTGACCCGGGCCAAGCTGGAGTCGCTGGTGGAAGAGCTGGTGCAGCGCTCCATGGGGCCGTGCAAGACCGCACTGGCCGATGCGGGTCTCTCCGCCTCCGAGATCGACGACGTGATCCTGGTCGGTGGCCAGACGCGCATGCCGATGGTCCAGAAGCAGGTGGCCGAATTCTTCGGCAAGGACGCTCGCAAGGACGTCAATCCGGACGAAGCCGTGGCCGTAGGCGCCGCGATTCAGGGTGGCGTGCTCGGCGGTAGCGTCAAGGACGTGCTGCTCCTCGACGTCACTCCGCTGACGCTGGGCATCGAGACGCTGGGTGGCGTGATGACGCCGCTGATCGAGAAGAACTCGACCATTCCGACCAAGAAGACCCAGACCTTCTCGACCGCCGACGACAACCAGACAGCCGTGACCATTCACGTGCTGCAGGGTGAGCGCAAGCAGTCCAGCGGTAACAAGTCGTTGGGTCGCTTCGACCTCAGCGACATTCCGCCCGCGCCGCGCGGTGTGCCGCAGATCGAAGTCGCCTTCGATATCGATGCCAACGGTATCCTGCACGTGTCCGCCAAGGACAAGGCCACCAACAAGGAGCAGTCGATCGTCATCAAGGCCTCCAGTGGCCTGTCGGACGACGAGATCGATCAGATGGTACGCGATGCCGAGGCGCATGCCGACGAGGACAAGAAGTTCGAGGAACTCGTCCAACTGCGCAACCAGGCCGATGGCATGGTACATGCGGCACGCAAGACCCTCGACGACGCTGGCGACAAGGTCAGCGACGACGAGAAGCAGAAGATCGAATCGGCCATCGCCGAGCTCGAGGAAGCGGCCAAGGGCGACGACAAGGATGCCATCCAGTCCAAGCTCGACGCGCTGACCGAGGCCTCCGGCGAACTCGCCCAGAAGCTCTATGCCGAGCAGGGTGAAGGCGCCCAGGCGGCTGGCGAGGCCGGTGCCGGCGAGAAGAAGGAAGACGACGTGGTCGACGCTGAGTACGAAGAAGTCAACGACGACCAGAAAAAGCAGTAACCACGTCAGTCGCTACTAAGCACGCCAGCGCGGGGGCCGATGACTCCCGCGTTGGCGTTTGCGTAGCGCCGATAGGAGGCGGACAGATCCATGTCCAAACGTGACTATTACGAGGTTTTGGGTGTCGAGCGCGGGGCCGATCAGAAAGAGATCAAGAAGGCCTATCGCCGGCTCGCCCAGAAATACCACCCCGACCGCAATCCCGATGACGAGACCGCGGCCGAGAAGTTCCGCGATGTCTCCGAGGCCTACGAAATCCTGGCCGATGAAGAAAAACGGGCTGCTTATGACCAGTTCGGTCATGCCGGTGTCGACGGCCAGGCCGGCGGTTTCGGTGGGGGCGGCTTCGGTGGCGCCGGGGCCGGTGGCTTCAGCGACATCTTCGGCGACGTGTTCGGCGATATCTTCGGCGGTGCCGGCGGCGGTCGCCGCAACCCCAACGCGCCCGCACGCGGCAGCGACCTGAGATACAACCTCGAGCTCGATCTCGAGGATGCCGTAGCGGGCACCAACGTGGATATCCGTGTACCGCGCCATGTGGAATGCGGTCGTTGTGACGGTAACGGGGCCGAGCCAGGCTCTACCAAGGAAACCTGCCCGACCTGTGCCGGCCATGGCCAGGTGCGCATGCAACAGGGTTTCTTCGCCGTTCAGCAGACCTGTCCGACCTGCCATGGCACGGGCCAGATGATCAAGGTGCCTTGCCATGAGTGTAATGGTGAGGGTCGGGTGCGCGAGACCCGCACGCTGTCGGTCAAGATCCCCGCTGGCGTGGATACCGGTGACCGTATCCGCCTGAACGGGGAAGGTGAGTCCGGCATGAATGGCGGCCCGCCGGGCGATCTCTACGTGCAGGTAGCGATCAAGCCGCACCCCATCTTCCAGCGCGACGGACGCCATCTGCAGTGCGAGGTGCCGATCAACTTTGTGGATGCGGCGCTGGGTGGCGAACTCGAAGTGCCCACGCTGGATGGCCGGGTCAAACTCAAGATCCCGCCCGAGACCCAGACCGGCAAGTTGTTCCGTCTGCGTGGCAAGGGCGTGAAGCCGGTACGTGGCGGCCCCGCCGGCGACCTGCTGTGCAAGGTGGTGCTGGAGACGCCGGTCAAGCTCAACGAGCACCAGAAGGACTTGCTGCGCAAGTTCCAGGACAGCCTCGGCGAGAGCAACAGCCACTCGCCCAAGAAGACCAGCTTCTTCGATGGCGTGAAGAAGTTCTTCGAGGACATGAAGCCCTAGTCGCTTGGGCTGCCGTTGACAAAACCCCGGGTGTCAGATCCCGGGGTTTTTTAATGCGGCGAAGGTAGGGTCTAATTCCCTCCTTCCTGAAACGATTGGAGCAGGTCAGCGTGATGCAACATGAAGTAGCCAGGCCGATGACAGGCATCCTGCTCAGGCTTCTCTCCGGTGTGCTTTTTACCGGCATGATGGTCTGCATCAAGGCGGTAAGTACCGTGGCACCGGTGGGGCAGACTGTCTTCTTCCGTTCGGCCTTCGCGCTGCTGCCTATCGTGGTGTTTCTGGCGCTACGTGGGGAATTCCCGCGGGGGTTGGCTACCCGGCGGCCCGCAGGTCATTTGATGCGCTCCGGACTCGGCGCGGCGGCCATGTTCGCCTCGTTTGCCGCTCTTGCGTATCTGCCGGTGGCGGAGGCAACGCTCTTGGCACAGCTGACCCCGGTGCTCATGGCTTTGGGTGGGGTACTCCTGCTTGGCGAACGCTTTTCGCTTTGCCGGGGCGCCGCGTTGGCGCTGGCACTCGGCGGTGTGGGCGTTCTCATCGTGCCGGGACTTGAGGCGGGGGCTGCCGGTGGGCGCCTGCCCGGCTATGTCCTCGGCCTGTTGGCGGCGCTGCTGTCCGCCGCGGCACTGCTGACGGTGCGCCGCATTTCACGGACGGAGACCCCGGGCGCCATCGCGTTTTATTTCGTACTGGTCACGACCCTGGCCGGGTTGGCCACGGCACCGTTGGGGTGGGCGTCACTGACCGGCACCGAGTTGGGGCTATTGATACTGTCAGGGTTGTTCGGGGGCTCGGCGCATATCGCCATGACCCTGGCGCTGCGCTATGCGGAAGCCTCGCGCCTGGCACCCTTCGAGTACGTCGCCCTGATCTGGCCGGTGCTGGCCGACCTGTTGATCTTCGGTGTAGCGCTGTCGAGTGGCTTTTTGCTGGCCCTGCCGCTGGTGCTGGGCGGGGCGGTGTTGGCGGCGTTCGAGGGCCGAAGCTTCAAACGGCCGCTTCGACAATAAGCTGTGGTTGGCCCTGAGAGCAGGGCTCGATTCGGGCGGTCACGCGATACACGTCTCGCACCAGCTCAGGCGTTACCACCTCGGCTGTGGGGCCGCAGGCAATCAGGCGCCCGTTCTCGAGCACCATCGCCTTGTCGGTGAAGCGCAGCGCATGGCCGAGATCGTGCAGGGCAATCATGATCAACATCTCACGCTCCCGGGCGAGCCGGCGCAGGATCGATAGCAAGCTGATCTGTCGATTGAGGTCGAGGGCCGAGGTGGGCTCGTCGAGCAGAAGAATTTCGGGTCGCTGAACCAGCGCCTGGGCAGCACTCAATAGCTGCCGCTGCCCCCCGCTGAGATCACCGATGTCACGCTCGCTCAAACTGGCGATGCCGAGCTCGTCCAGGGCCTGCTCCACCTCGGCGAGATCCTCGGGCTGGACGTTCAGGCGACGCCCCTGCATGCGCGCCAGAAGCACTGACTCATAGACCGTCAGGATCGCGTTCACACCCGTATCCTGTGGCATGTACGCCACGGGGCGCGCCGTGGTGGCGCCATCGATCCGGGCTTCGCCCCCGCCCTTGAGCAGGCCGAAAATGCGCCGGAACAGGGTGGATTTCCCCGCGGCATTGGGGCCAAGCAGCGCCACGACCTGGCCGCCTTCAAAGCGGGGCGTGGAAACCTCCGTCAGGATTTGACGCCGACCGTAGCCGGCCGAAAGGCGATCGAGCTGTAGCGTTACCATGAGGCCTTCTTGTGGTTGAGCACGAGAAACAGGAAGAAGGGAATACCGACCAGGGAAGTGATGATGCCAATGGGGATGATGGTTCCCGGCAGGATGACCTTCGACAATACCGAGCCAATGGACAGAATCAAGGCACCGCAAAGCGCCGAGCCCGGCAGGAAGAAGCGCTGATCCTCACCCAGCAGGAGCCGGGCGATGTGCGGGCCGACCAGGCCGATGAAGCCGATGGTGCCGACGAAAGCCACCGCAATGGCGGCCAGCAACGAGACCAGCACCAGGACCTCCAGGCGCAGCCGCCGCGGGTTGACGCCCATGCTTTCGGCCTTGCTGTCGCCCAGGCGCATGGCGGTGAGCGCCCAGCCGTGACGGGCCAGCAGCGGCACGACCATCGCCAATACAGCCAGCGAGATCCACAGCTTGGGCCAGGTGGCCTTGGTCAGGCTACCCATGGTCCAGAACACCACCGCGGCTACGGCCTGCTGACTGGCGAAGAACTGGATCAATGCCATCAGGGAATTGAAGATGAACACCATGGCAATCCCGAGCAGAACGATCGTCTCCACCGTCACGCCGCGCTTCAGGCTCAGGGCGTGGATGAAGAAGGCGGTCAGCATGGCCATGATGAAGGCGTTGATGGGAACGATGTAATCGATCGCCGAGGGAACGATGGCAACCCCGAACGCCAGGGCCAAGGCTGCACCGAAGCTTGCCCCGGCAGAGATGCCTAGGGTGAAGGGGCTGGCCAGGGGGTTGCTGAGAATGGTCTGCATCTCGGCGCCGGCAATGGACAGGCTGGCGCCGACGACCATGGCCATCAATGCCACGGGCATGCGGATCTCCCAGACGATGACACGCGCCTGCTGGCTCACGGCGTCCGGATTAAGGATCGCAGCAACGACTTCGCCCAGACTGAAACGGGCCGGGCCGAGTGCAAGATCGATACACAGGCTCAGCAGTAGCGCAAGCACCAGGGCGACGAGAATCAACTGGCGACGCAATACCAGGGCGCGATAGTGATCGCGCCCTAGTGCCAGAGACTGGGGAGCCGCCTCACTCCTCATCGAGCGAGATCCAGTAGCCGGGTTCGTAATCCACGGGCAGGAAACGCTCGTGCAGCTCGGTCATTGTCGCTTCGGGGTCAAGATCGGCGAATAACTCCGGGTGGAACCACTTGGCCATTTTCTGAACAGCCACGAAGTAATACGGGCTGTTGTAGAACTGATGCCAAATGGCATGGAAATTGTCGTTCTCGACCGCCGAGATGCCGGTCATGGCGGTCCGTTCCGTGAGCCCCTCGAGCTTCTGGCGGGCGGCGTCCATATCGGCGCCGGGCCCCACGCCAACCCAGGCTCCGCCGGGCACGTAGGCGTCCCAGTTGCCGCCTGTCACCACCACGTGGTCGGGATTGGCGGCAATGATCTGTTCCGGATTCAATGTGCCGAAGGTATTGGGAATGATGTCCTTGGCAATATTGGTGCCGCCTGCCAGCTCGACATACTCGCCGAAATTGCCGGGCCCGAAGCTCATGCAGCAATCCTCGGAGTACCCGCCGGCACGGTCCACGAAGACACTGGGGCGTTCGGGATTCTCCGCTTCGATCACCTCCGTCACGCGAGCCAGCTGCGCCTGGGAAAATGCGATGAATTCCTCGGCGGCAGCTTCTTTGCCCAGCAGCTCGCCCATGATCCGCATGGAATCGGTGGTGTGGTTGAGCGGATCTTCCCGGAAGTCGACGTAGACGATGGGAATGCCGAGTTCGCCCAGCTTGTCGTCATAAGCCGCATCTTCGGTGGCTGCCTGGGCTTCCAGATTCATCAGGATAACGTCGGGCTCGAGCGCAGCGGCCTGCTCCACGTCGAATGTGCCATCCTTGAACCCGCCGAAGGTCGGCAGGTTCAGCAGGTGGGGGAACGTCTCGGCGTAGCGCGTGAAACTGTCAGGGTCGGCCTGCGAAAAGTCCTCGCGCCATCCCACCACGTTAGCGAACGGGTCGTCGGGCTGCAGCACGCCCAGGAGATAGACCTGACGCCCCTCACCGAGAATGATGCGCTCCACCGGCGTGTTCACGGTGACCTGGCGACCGGCGATATCGGTGATGGTGGTCTCTTCGGCGTGGGCGGCTACGAGCGTCATCGTGAGCGCCACGCCGATAATGGCTTTGACTGGAAGAGATGGGTGCATGGCTGGCTGTCGTTTCCCGTTGACCGTTAGCGTCGATCCCGCTCGTTTCGTGCTCGTTACGTTAGCTTGCTTACCTGAGTCTTATACGCATTCGCAACAGACGGCCAGTATGGGTGAATCCGTGACTTTCGTCGAGATAGATCCGGTAAGGATTGGCAGGGCGCCACTGCGACCGGGCGTGCATGTCACGAGCTGAGGGGACTAAGATGCTAGAACACTCGTCACGCATGCAGGTCTTCCATGGCACGCACTACTCTCGTTCTCGGCGCCGGCATGGTCGGTACCTCGGTGGCCTACCACCTGGCCAGGCGAGGACGCGCAGTCACGTTGGTGGATCGCCAGCCGCCGGGGCGCGAAACGTCATTCGGCAATGCCGGCATCATTCAGCGTGAAGCGGTGCAGCCTCATCCTTTCCCTCGCGATGTCGGTACCCTGGCCCGGGTGCTACCCAACCGGCGCATCGATATTCGCTACCGCCCCAGGGGCATGCTGGCCGCTGCGGGGCCGTTGTTCCAGTACTGGCGACATTCGGCACCCCTTCGCTATGCCGATATCGTCCCTGAGTATGCCTCGCTGATCATGCGCAGTACCGACGAGCATCAGGTCATGGTAGACGCGGCGGACGCAGAGGCATTGATTCGGCGCGAGGGGTGGTTGGAAGGCTTTCGCAGCCAGCGTGTCTTCGACGAGCAGCAGGCGGTTGCCCGTGACAATGAAACCCGCTTCGGGGTGACCTTCGAAACGCTCGACCGGTCTGCCCTCCAGGCCATGGAGCCCTATCTTGGCGATGCCGTCATCGGGGCGATCCATTGGACCAATGCCTGGACGGTCGTCGATCCCGGTGGTCTGGTGCAGGCCTATGCCCAGGCCTTCGAAGCGGAAGGCGGTCAATGCGAGCGGGCCGATGTCGAGCATCTCGAGCCAACGACGACGGGCTGGCGATTGACCACATCCAGTGGAACGCTCGAGGCGGAAGAACTGGTGCTGGCGGCAGGGCCGTGGTCGATGCGCTGGCTTCGCGAGTTGGGTTATCACCTGCCGATGTTCCCCAAGCGCGGTTACCACATGCACTACGCGCCGGCCGGCGATGCCCGGCTGAACCATTGGTTCATGGACTTCGAGACTGGCTATCTGCTGGCGCCGATGCGGGCCGGGGTGCGACTCACGACCGGAGCAGAGCTGACCACACTGGAGGGCCGGGCGCAGCACGGCCAGCTCGATGCGGCAGAAAAGGCCGCGCGCAAGCTGTTTCCGCTGGGTGAGCGACGTGATCCCGAACCCTGGTCAGGCAACCGCCCCTGCATGCCGGACATGAAGCCGGTAATAGGCCCGGCTCCTCGTCACTCTGGGCTGTGGTTCGCCTTCGGTCACGGCCATCAGGGGTTCACGCTGGGTCCGGTCACGGGGCGTCTGCTGGGTGAAATGATGACGGGCGAGCCGACCTGCATAGACCCCACGCCGTTTCGCGCCGAACGGTTTTCGCGCTGACGCTGGGCTTGTCGGGGTGGCGCATTGGGAGCATCAGTCATAGGCTTATAAATGACCCTTTAGACATGGAGAACGTGCATGCCCATTTCCCACGCTGAGATCGTCACTGCGTCGGGCGAGCGATTGATCAATCGCCTCTGCAAGCACTGGTCGCACAAGCTGGAGGTCGAACAGAACGAGGACCATGCCAGGGTCAACTTCGATGAGGGCACCTGCCTGATGCAGGCCGAGGGGGACAAGTTGTACATTGCCGTGGAAGCGCTCGATGACCGAAGCCTCGACCGCCTCGAGCACGTGGTCGATGGCCATCTCGAACGCATGGCCGCCAATGAAGACCTGGATATCGTCTGGCAGAATTGAGCCTGCCTTCCGCCCCTGCTTCGCCTGCGGCCCGGGCCCATCTTGGGCTTGGGCTGTGGGCGGCCCTGGTGGGGCTATCCTTCCCCGCGGTGGGACTGATTGGTGAAACCCTGCCGCCGCTGTTGCTGACGTCGATACGCTTCCTGATCGCCAGTCTGGCCCTCTGGGGGCTTGCGCGGCACACACAAGGCTGGCGACCCAGCATCCATGCGCTGGGCCTGTATGCGCTGATGGGGCTCTGCCTTGCCGGTTTCTTCGGCGCCATGTTCTGGTCGGCGCACCGCACCACGGCGGTATCGATGTCGACCCTGTTCGTCAGTGTGCCGCTGCTTGCTTTCATGCTGGGCTGGGCCGTGGGTGTCGAGCGCCCCGCCTGGCGGTTGATCGCCGCGCTCGGGTTGGGCGCGACGGGGGCCCTGGCGCTGGCCTGGGCCGAAGCCCGGGGGCAGCAGGGCCAGTGGCGCTTCGGGATCGGTGAAGCCGTTTTCTTTCTTGGCTGTATCTCCGCGGCGCTCTATCCGGTACTCACCAAGTGGGGGCTGAACCGGCAATGGCTGTCGGCTTCCGCTGCCGTGCGCACCTTCTGGAGCCTGGGATGCGGGGCGGTACTGATTGGCCTGGCAGGCGTGCTGCTCGAGCCGTGGCAACGCCTGGCCGAGATGACCTTCAGTGATGCCGTTTTATTGCTCTATCTTGGGCTCTGTTCCAGTGCGCTCACCTTCTGGCTGCAACAACGTGCCACGGCTGTACTGACCCCGGGCACCGTTACCGCCTACAACTATCTGGTGCCGTTTGTCTCGATGCTGCTGCTGTTCGTTGGAGCGCCTGAGCGTATTGGCTGGGCATGGCTGCCCGGTAGCCTACTGGTGATGGTCGCCATCGGCGTGTTGTTACGCAACGAACGCGTCGCGGCCTGATACCGATCAGCGAGAATCGCTACCTCCGCGACGGCTATCGCCTCAATCGATATCGAGGCCCTGCGGGGTCCAGACCCGGTCGAAAGCCCCACGTATCTCGGTATATAGGGCCCGTAAATCCTCGCCGTAGCGGCGCGAGAAGTGAAAGGGGATCAGTTGGCCGACCTGCGCCTCGTCGGCAATCGAGCCGCAGGCGCTGGCAGTCAGGTGACCGGTACGTTTGGCTTGCTCAGATTGCTCCTCTCGGAACGAGGCTTCGCAGAACAGCACATGGGCTCCCCGGGCCAAGTCGAGAACGCGTTGGCGATTTCCGGGAGTGTCCGCGAAGTCGGTGGCATAGGCAAGGCGCTGGCCGGGCTCGCTCATCAGCAGGTCGTTACACAGCTCGCCCACACGCTGAAGCCGGCCATCCGGCAACGTGATTTCTGCATGAAGGGCCCCTTCCTGCACCTTGCGCTTGAGCACCCCCAGCCAGGGCCCGGGCGTCAAGGCGCGTTCGTCGAGGCGCTCCTTGCGTACCTTGAGTTGCGTGCTCGGCTCGAAGGCGAAGGCCAGTACCGGCGTGCCATGATCGAGCGTGGTCGCCCGCACCCGAAAGCTTGCCTCCTCATGGACGACACCACCATTGGCGGGGCGTGACGCCAATCGCTCGGGTGTGGCATGGCCGGCTTCGACGATATAGCGCTCCAGTCGCTCGCCATGTAGCTCGCTGACCTCGAAGCGAGGCGCCTTGTCGCCCACGCGATCCCATAGGATGCCGCGCACCAGGCCGGCGATATGCGACGCCAGTCCTGGCGGGCCAACCAGGCGACAGGGCGTGGGAACGCCGATGCTTGAACGCAGCAGCCACATGAACCCGGCGATATGATCGAAATGGGCATGGCTGATGAAGACATCGCTGACTTGGTGAGCCAGGCGCGACGAGTGTCGGCCGATGTCGCCAAGATCGAAAAACAGGCTGCGGCGCTGATGGCGAAGGCGCAAGTGAAGGGCGGGGTCGCCATAAACGCCATTGATCAGCGAGGCAGTGGCCAGACCCAGGCGCACCGACGGACGCGGCCCATCGGACCCCGCACTGGGGGATTCCTCGAGCGAGAGGATGTCGGCCACGGGCTGGGGCCGCTCAGGGGGGCGAGCGGTCACGAGTCGCCCGTCGGAATCTCTCTGCGCATCGCGAATCAGCAGGCTGGATACGTCTGCCTGAGGCTGTCGTGCTGGAAGGCGTATCCGGAGCCGTTCGGCGTGGCAGGCCTGGACTTCCCCCAGCGCCAGCGTCTCTCCCGAGGCGCCCTGCAGGGCCACCTGGCGGCCACGCCACGCGTCAGGCACATCGCGAGGGGGAGGCGTGCCAACGATCGGCATGGTATCCAGGTCGAAATCCTGGCATTCGCTAGCGCCTAGGTGGGCATCCCAAGCCTGGGTGCGTTTGTCGGCACGTGCTGGGCGGCTGGTACTATGCGCGTCCGGATCGGCAGTGATCTTTACCAGGGGCAGTCCAGTGGCTTGGCATTCCGCATCGAGCGGCATTGGCGCGCCATCGGGAACGACAACGACGAGTGCCTCGGCGCCGCTGGCCTCGGCCAGGGCGGGAAGCAGCTCGGCCCCCGCGACGCCACGCACGACGCCGGGAGCATCTATCAGCAGCGGATCGTTCGCGACCCGCCGGCTCAGGCGGCGGGCAGCCTCGGCGAGGGGGAGGCGAAAGCGTGCGGCATCCAGGCTGCATAAGCCGTGTAGACGCTGTAACTGCCACTGGTCGCCTTGCCACACGCCGAGGCTTACGGCACCGGGTGGACCGAACCCCGGGGAGCCGGGGTCGAGCATCAAGCAATGACTGCTGCGCCCAGCATTTGCCAGTGAGGCTGCGGCGCGGGCCGCCAACGTTGTCTTGCCGCTGCCAGGCACGCCCACGAGCAGCACACGGCGATAGCGCTCGAGCAGGTCCAGCAGGCAATGATCGGCAGGGAGTTCCGTTACCCTCGGCATGTCGCTTGCTCCGTGCTTGCGTGAATAGCTCCTGCAGTGTGGTCAAAGCTGGCAGACGACCCAAGCCCCCGTCCCCCGTCGGCTTTGGTATACTGCTCGCTTTACGCCCACGAACCCTGATCCAGGAGACCGCATGACCCGTATCGCCATCGTTGGCGTCGCCGGCCGCATGGGCCGCCAGCTCGTCGCTGCCGTTCATCAGGATCCCGATGCCACGCTTGCTGCAGGACTCGTCAAGCCAGACAGTTCCCTGGTCGGTGTGGATATCGGCGAGCTGGCGGGCCAGGGGCGCCTCGGTGTCGCGGCGGTCGCCACACTGGAAGAGGCCATCGACTCATTCGACGTGCTGATCGATTTCACGACGCCCCAGGTGACGCTCGCCAACCTGGCCGTATGTGCCGAGCATGGCAAGCGGATCGTGATTGGCACGACCGGTCTTGACCACGAACAGCTGGCCGAGCTGGATGCCTATCGAGACCGCGTGCCCATGGTCTTTGCGCCCAACATGAGCGTCGGAGTGAACCTCAGCCTGAAGCTGCTCGAGACGGCCGCGAGGGCATTGGGCGATGAGGGGTACGATATCGAGGTGATCGAGGCACACCATCGGCACAAGGTCGATGCGCCTTCGGGAACGGCACTGAAGATGGGCGAGGTGGTTGCCGAGTCGCTGGGGCGCACCCTTAAAGAGCATGGTGTTTTTGCCCGCGAGGGCCAGTGCGGTCCACGCACCGACAAGGAGATCGGCTTCGCCACGGTACGGGCCGGCGATATCGTCGGGGAGCACACGGTCATGTTCGCCACCGAGGGCGAGCGCATCGAAATCACCCACAAGGCCAGTAGCCGCATGACCTTTGCCAAGGGTGCCGTACGTGCAGCGCGCTGGGTCGCCGATCGTGATGCGGGCCGCTACGACATGCAGGATGTGCTGGGCTTCACCGATTCGCGCTGAATTCTTAAATAAAATAAGTCAATGCAGGCTCATGAGTGGGGAGGCCAGAGACTGGTCAGGCGTCGGTTTTTCCTGTAACATCCCCAAAATTTTGGCCGGGCGCTGGATGAGAAATCCGAGTGAGCGCTTGTTGAGTCGGGCCAAGCATTCCGAGCGAATGACAACAAGCGGGATGAAACCGGTTTTTATCGGGTTTCGTCCCGCTTTTTTACGACTCGACGGTTGCAGCGGCGGTCAAGTGAATCAGATGTTGGATGGGAGGAAGTTGCGTTGAACAGACCCGCGATACTGGCTTTGGAAGATGGCAGCGTGTTCTACGGCACCGCCATCGGCGCCGACGGGCAAACCAGCGGTGAGGTCGTGTTCAATACGGCCATGACCGGCTACCAGGAAATCCTGACGGATCTTTCCTACTCTCGACAGATCGTCACCCTGACCTATCCCCATATCGGCAACACTGGCGTCAATTCGGAGGATGTCGAGTCCGATGGCATCGCCGCGGCCGGCCTGGTGATTCGTGACCTGCCGCTGTTGGCCAGCAACTTTCGCAGCGAACAGTCGCTCGATGCCTACCTGAAAAGCCATAACGTCCTGGGTATCGCCGATGTCGATACGCGTCGCCTGACCCGTATCCTGCGCGATAAAGGCGCCCAGAATGGCGCGATCCTGGCCGGCCCCGACGCTGAAGGCCCTGATGCGGCCGAGCGCGCCCTGCAGGTGGCCCGCGACTTCCCCGGGCTCAAGGGCATGGATCTGGCCAAGGAAGTGTCCTGCAAAACGAGCTACGAGTGGAACCAGGTCGAATGGGTTCTGGGGCAGGGCAACCTCGATGCGGCAGGCGAGCGTCCGTACCACGTCGTGGTCTACG
The DNA here is from genome assembly GCF_000759345.1 of Litchfieldella xinjiangensis. GTDB lineage: Bacteria > Pseudomonadota > Gammaproteobacteria > Pseudomonadales > Halomonadaceae > Litchfieldella_A > Litchfieldella_A xinjiangensis. The sequence goes on along the minus strand of NZ_JPZL01000003.1, from coordinate 42,266 downwards.
ACTATGGCGTCAAGTACAACATACTGCGCATGCTGGCCTCGCGCGGTTGCCGCCTGACCATCGTCCCCGCCCAGACCCCCGCAGCCGAGGTGCTGGCAATGTCCCCCGACGGGATCCTGCTGGCCAACGGCCCCGGCGATCCCGCCCCGTGCGACTACGCCATCGAGGCGATACGCGAAATTCTCACCACCGATACCCCCCTGTTCGGTATCTGCCTTGGCCACCAGCTGCTTGCGTTGGCCGCCGGGGGCAAGACGGTGAAGATGAAGCACGGTCACCATGGCGCCAACCATCCGGTACTGGACATCGACACCGGTCAGGTGATGATCACCAGCCAGAACCACGGCTTTGCTGCCGACGAAACGACCCTGCCCGTCAACGTGCGTGCCACTCATCGTTCGCTGTTCGACGGTACCTTGCAGGGCATCGAGCTGACCGACCGCCCGGCCTTCAGCTTCCAGGGCCACCCGGAGGCCAGCCCCGGTCCGCGCGATGTGTCGCCGCTGTTCGACCGCTTCGTCGGCATGATGAGGGAGCGTCGCTGAGCGCACGTCACCGTCACCGAGTCCTGTTTTCATCGTTTTAGCCGCGGAGCCGACATGCCCAAGCGTACCGACATCAAGAGCATCCTGATCATTGGCGCTGGCCCGATCGTCATCGGCCAAGCCAGCGAGTTCGACTATTCCGGCGCCCAGGCCTGCAAGGCGCTGCGTGAAGAGGGGTTCCGGGTCATTCTGGTCAACTCCAATCCGGCCACCATCATGACCGATCCGGTCATGGCCGATGCCACCTACATCGAGCCGATCACCTGGCAATCGGTGGAAAAGATCATCGAGGCCGAGCGCCCCGATGCCGTGCTGCCCACCATGGGTGGCCAGACGGCGCTCAACTGTGCCCTTGAACTGGACAAGCACGGCGTGCTGGAGAAGTACGGCGTCGAGATGATCGGCGCCAACGCCGATGCCATCAACAAGGCCGAAGACCGCGACCTGTTCGACAAGGCTATGAAGAACATTGGCCTTGAATGCCCCAAGGCCAAGGTCGCCCACAGCATGGAGGAAGCTTGGGAGATCCAGGGTGAGCTGGGCTTCCCGGTCATTATTCGCCCTTCCTACACCATGGGCGGCTCCGGCGGCGGTGTCGCCTATAACAAGGAAGAGTTCGAGGAGATCTGCGAGCGCGGCTTCGACCTGTCCAACAATCATGAGTTGCTGATCGACGAATCGCTGCTGGGCTGGAAAGAGTACGAGATGGAGGTCGTCCGCGACCGCAACGACAATTGCATCATTGTCTGCGCGATCGAGAACTTCGACCCCATGGGCGTGCACACCGGCGACTCGATCACGGTCGCGCCGGCCCAGACGCTGACCGATAAGGAATACCAGATCATGCGCGACGCATCGCTTGCGGTGCTGCGCGAGATCGGCGTCGAGACGGGCGGTTCCAACGTGCAGTTCGGCGTCGATCCGAAGACCGGTCGCATGGTGGTCATCGAGATGAACCCGCGCGTATCGCGTTCATCGGCGCTGGCGTCCAAGGCCACCGGCTTCCCGATCGCCAAGATCGCCGCCAAGCTGGCCGTGGGCTATACCCTCGACGAACTGCAGAACGACATCACCGGCGGTACCACGCCGGCCTCGTTCGAGCCGTCGATCGATTATGTCGTTACCAAGATTCCGCGCTTCACCTTCGAGAAATTCCCGCAGGCCAACGATCGCCTGACGACGCAGATGAAGTCGGTGGGCGAAGTGATGGCCATCGGGCGCACCTTCCAGGAATCGCTGCAGAAGGCCCTGCGCGGCCTCGAGACCGGCAACGACGGTCTCGACCCCAAGGTCACCGACTTCAGCGATGAGGCCATGGCCCACATCAAAGGCGAACTGCAGGCAGCGGGCGCCGAGCGGATCTTCTTCATTGCCGATGCCATGCGCGCCGGGATGAGCCTGGAAGAAATCTTTGCGCTGACCAATATCGACCCCTGGTTTCTGGTCCAGCTCGAGGACCTCATTCGTATCGAAGCCGAGGTCAGCCAGCGCTCGCTCTCCGAAATCGGTGGGCGGGAGATGTTCGGCCTCAAGCGTAAGGGCTTTTCCGATGCTCGCCTTGCAGCCCTGCTCGGGGTCGCCGAACAGGAAGTGCGTCGTGCTCGCCACAAGCTGGGGATTCGTCCGGTCTACAAGCGGGTCGATACCTGTGCTGCGGAGTTCGCCTCGGATACCGCCTACATGTACTCCACCTACGAGGAGGAGTGCGAGGCCGAGGTCTCCGATCGCAAGAAGATCATGGTGTTGGGGGGCGGCCCCAACCGTATCGGCCAGGGGATCGAGTTCGACTACTGCTGCGTGCATGCCGCGCTTGCCATGCGCGACGACGGGTACGAGACCATCATGGTCAACTGCAACCCGGAAACGGTCTCGACCGATTATGACACCTCGGATCGCCTCTACTTCGAGCCGGTCACGCTTGAGGATGTCCTCGAGATCGCTGCCAAGGAGAAGCCGGTTGGCGTGATCGTGCAGTTCGGCGGCCAGACACCGCTGAAGCTGGCCCGCGATCTTGAAGCGGCGGGCGTGCCCATCATCGGCACGACGCCGGATGCCATCGACCGCGCCGAGGATCGCGAGCGTTTCCAGCAGATGATCGAGAAGCTGGGACTCAAGCAGCCGCCCAACGCCACGGCACGCAGCTTCGAGGACGCCTTCGCCAAGGCCGAGGCGATCGGCTACCCGCTGGTAGTGCGTCCGAGCTACGTGCTGGGCGGTCGCGCCATGGAAATCGTCTATACCGCATCGGAGCTCGAGGGCTACATGACCCATGCGGTCAAGGTTTCCAACGACTCGCCGGTGCTGCTCGATCACTTCCTCAATGCGGCGGTGGAAATCGATATCGATGCGGTTTCCGACGGCCAGCAGGTGGTGATCGGCGGGATTATGCAGCACATCGAGCAGGCGGGCGTGCATTCGGGCGATTCCGCCTGTGCCCTGCCGCCTTACTCGCTGCCGGCTGACGTCCAGGATGAGATGCGTGCCCAGGTCAAGCGCATGGCCGTCGAGCTCGGCGTGGTGGGCCTGATGAACGTTCAGCTCGCCTGGCAGGATGGCGAAATCTACGTGATCGAAGTCAACCCGCGCGCCTCGCGCACGGTGCCCTTCGTCTCCAAGTGCATCGGTACCTCGCTTGCGCAGATTGCCGCACGCTGCATGGCGGGCAAGACCCTCGCCGAGCAGGGCTTCGAGCGGGAAATCGTGCCGCACTTCTACAGCGTCAAGGAAGCGGTCTTCCCGTTCAACAAGTTCCCGGGCGTCGACCCGATCCTGTCGCCGGAAATGAAGTCTACCGGGGAAGTGATGGGCTCTGGGGATACCTTTGCGGAGGCCTTCTACAAGGCGCAGCTTGGCGCGGGCGAAGCGATTCCCAAGCTTACCGGCGACCGCAAGGCCTTCCTGTCGGTGCGCGATCCGGACAAGGCGGGCATTATCGAGGTCGCTCAATCTCTGTTAGGATTGGGGTTCACCCTTTGCGCCACCCGCGGAACGGCCTCTGCCTTGCAGGATGCCGGCCTCGAGGTGGATATCGTCAATAAGGTCTATGAAGGTCGCCCCCACATCGTCGATATGCTCAAGAACGATGAGGTGGCCTATATCGTCAATACCACCGAAGGTCGTCAGGCCATCAACGACTCCTCGGTGATCCGCCGCACTGCACTCGCCCGGAAGGTTCCCTACGCCACGACGCTGGCGGGCGCCCGAGCTGTGTGCATGGCACTCGAATACGGTAATGCGATCACGGTGCGGCGGCTTCAGACATTGCATGCAGGAGCCACACAATGAATAAGGTCCCGATGACTGTCGCAGGCGAGGCTCGCCTGCGAAAGGAGTTGGATCAGCTCAAAGGGGTTGAGCGTCCTCGGGTGATCAATGCCATCGCCGAGGCGCGCGAGCACGGCGATCTCAAGGAGAACGCCGAATATCATGCGGCGCGTGAGCAGCAGGGCTTCATCGAGGGGCGTATCCAGGAGATCGAAAGCAAGCTCTCCACCGCCCAGGTGATCGATGTCACCAAGCTGCCCAAGACGGGCAAGGTGATCTTCGGCGTCACCGTCGGGCTGCTCAACCTGGATAACGATGACGAGGTTCGCTATCGCATCGTTGGTGAGGACGAAGCCGATATCAAGTCGGGGATGATCTCGGTATCTTCGCCGATCGCGCGGGCGCTCATCGGCAAGGAAGAAGGTGACGTGGCCGTGGTGCAGACGCCGGGCGGCGAGGTCGAATACGAGATCGTCAGTGTCGAGCACATCTGAGCGTGCGAGCTTTGCGAGCCGTCAATGCAACGAGGCCGCCCGATGGGGCGGCCTCGTTGTCTTTGGTGTCGTTCCATGGCGGGTAGTGGCGTTCAATGACGGCCGTGATGGTCCTGGAAGCGTGTCACATTCGAGAGGCGCGGGTTGGCCTTGGGATTCTTGCGATACAGCAGGGCCGTTTTGCCGATGGTCTGTACTGCCTCTGACCGGCTCTGGGCGACCAGCTCGTCGAGCATGGCTGTGCGCTCGTCGCGGTCGGCAATCGCCAGCTTGATCTTGACCAATTCGTGATCGCTCAAGGCGCGGTCGAGTTCGGCCAGCAGACCCTCGGATACCCCATTCTCGGATACCGTGACCACCGGATTCAGATGATGGCCGATGCTGCGAAATGCTTTCTTTTGTGCCGATGACAAGCTCATGGTATCGTGTGGCTTCCGGTTGCGCTGAACGCGCCATGGTAAGGCGAAAGCCTTTATGTTTAAAGCCTCAGTGTTGAAAGCCCAACCGCTATCTCGATCAGGTCCCCTCCGTAGTTCCCTAGCGTCCGACCGTAGCAATTCAGGTGATGCCGTGGCCCGTGCCTCAAGCCCCAGCAAGACATCCGCGACCCAACGCGGCGCCAATAGCAAGCGTTCTTCCAGCAAGACGAGCGCCGGCTGGCTCAAGGAGCATTTCGACGACCAGTACGTTCAGCGCTCCTGGCAGGATGGCTATCGCTCCCGTGCCAGTTACAAGCTGCTCGAAATCGATGCCAAAGACAGCCTTTTCTCTCCGGGAATGACGGTGATCGACTTGGGAGCGGCGCCGGGCGGGTGGAGCCAGGTGGCGGCCGAAAAGGTCGGCGACAAGGGAATGGTGGTGGCCTCCGATATCCTCGAGATGGATGCCGTGCCCGGCGTAGCGTTCATTTGTGGCGATTTCACCGAGGAGTCGGTATTGGACGAAATCCTTGGCACGGTAGGCGATAGACCGGTCGACCTTGTGATGTCGGACATGGCCCCCAATATGAGTGGGATGGCGGCCATCGACCAGCCCCAGGCGATGTACCTCGTCGAGCTGGCGTTGGATCTGGCTCGCCAGACCTTGGCGCCGGGGGGGAATTTCCTCGCCAAGGTATTCCAGGGTGAAGGATTCGATCCCTACCTGGCGGAACTGAGAAAGAGTTTTAAGCGGGTCGTGACTCGCAAGCCGGAGGCCTCCCGCGCCCGTTCGCGCGAAGTTTACCTGCTGGCGCAAGGGTTTCGTGATTGAGTGCCGTTGTCGGTAGTGGTGGATGCTGGCGGGCAATAGTAGCGGGCTAATATGCCGATAGACGGACATTGCGCGACGATATGTGGCAAAGTGGAGCGGACTGCCGCTCGGGTGGAACATCGCCTTGTACTGTAGTGTCGAATGGCTAGGCTCATGCATAGCAGATCGTTTTTAGCAATGAGGGTGCTCCCTTGAATGATATGGCGAAGAACCTGATCCTGTGGTTGGTCATCGCGGCAGTCCTGCTGACGGTGTTCAACAACTTCAGTGTCGACAGCTCTCCCCAGTCGATGAATTACTCGCAGTTCGTCCAGCAGGTCCAGAACCAGCAGGTACGAAGTGTGACGATCGATGGGTACACAATCACTGGCGAACGTACCGATGGGTCGCAGTTCCAGACCATCAGGCCGGCCGCCGAAGACCCGCAGTTGATCAACGATCTGTTGTCCAACAACGTGACCGTAGTGGGGCAGGAGCCTCAGGAACAGAGTCTCTGGACACGGCTGCTGATCGCCAGTTTCCCGATTCTGATCATCCTGGCCATTTTCCTGTTCTTCATGCGCCAGATGCAGGGCGGTGCCGGGGGCAAGGGTGGCCCGATGAGCTTTGGCAAGTCCAAGGCCAAGCTGCTATCTCACGATCAGGTCAAGACCACGTTTGCCGATGTCGCCGGGTGTGACGAAGCGAAGGAAGAAGTGGAGGAACTGGTCGACTTCCTGCGCGATCCTTCCAAGTTCCAGCGCCTCGGCGGTACCATCCCGCGCGGTGTTCTGATGGTCGGGCCGCCCGGGACCGGCAAGACCTTGCTGGCGCGTTCGATCGCCGGTGAGGCCAAGGTGCCGTTCTTCTCGATCTCGGGCTCTGATTTCGTCGAGATGTTCGTCGGTGTCGGTGCCTCGCGGGTACGTGACATGTTCGAACAGGCCAAGAAGCAGGCGCCCTGCATCATCTTCATCGACGAGATCGATGCCGTAGGTCGTTCGCGCGGTGCCGGCATGGGTGGTGGCAACGATGAGCGTGAACAGACGCTTAACCAGCTGCTGGTCGAGATGGATGGTTTCGAGGCCAACGAAGGTATCATCGTCATCGCTGCGACCAACCGTCCCGACGTACTCGATCCGGCACTGCTGCGCCCGGGCCGTTTCGATCGCCAGGTGACCGTCGGGCTGCCCGACATTCGTGGCCGCGAGCACATCCTCGGCGTGCACCTGCGCAAGGTGCCGCTGGGCGATGACGTCAAGCCTCAGTTGATTGCTCGTGGTACGCCCGGCTTCTCCGGCGCCGATCTGGCCAACCTGGTGAATGAGGCCGCCCTGTTTGCCGCGCGCCGCAACAAGCGTCTGGTAGGCATGGACGAGCTTGAGCTTGCCAAGGACAAGATCATGATGGGGGCCGAGCGCCGCTCCATGGTCATGACCGACAAGGAGAAGCTCAACACGGCCTATCACGAGTCTGGCCACGCCATTATCGGTCTGGTCATGCCCGAGCATGACCCGGTGTACAAGGTGACGATCATTCCGCGTGGTCGAGCGCTGGGTGTCACCATGTTCCTGCCCGAGGAAGATCGTTACAGCCTGTCTCGCCAGCAGATCATCAGCCAGATCTGCTCCTTGTTCGGTGGCCGTATCGCCGAAGAAATGACGCTAGGACCCAACGGTGTGACCACCGGCGCCTCGAACGACATCAAGCGGGCCACGGAGCTTGCCCACAACATGGTTGCCAAGTGGGGTCTCTCCGATGAGATGGGGCCGCTGATGTACGACGAGGACGAGTCTCATCAGTTCCTGGGCGGTCCCGGACAAGGCGGTGGTAAACTCAAGTCAGGCGAAACCACCACCAGGCTCGACAAGGAAGTGCGCCGCATCATTGACGAGTGCTATGCCCAGGCGCGACAGATTCTTGAGGACAATCGCGAGAAGCTGGACGCCATGGCTGAAGCGCTGATGCTCTACGAGACGATCGACTCCACTCAGCTCAAGGACATCATGGAGGGGCGCGACCCGCGTCCGCCGGAAGGGTGGGATGACCCTAGCGGTGGTGCACCGTCGGCGCCTGTCGAAGATGACACCTCCCGGTCCGACGCCTCCAGCGAATCTTCTAAGGAAGACGGCTCTGATGCCGGCGATGAGGAGGAGGGGCCGCGTCGCCGTCCTTCCGACCCGCTGGGAGGCCCTGCAGGGCACTGATGCGGTAATCCCTGTGCTGGCTTGTGACAAGGCGCCTTCGGGCGCCTTTGTTGCACCTGGGAGGGGGCCTGTTTACAGTGGTCGCTTTCTTCAAGCCTTGATTCATAGCCATGAAGCATTGCAGGGCCCATCGTCAGGATTCGACGCCATGAGCGATTCTCCTTCTGCCGCCCCACTTCATTGCGGCCGGCATCGGCTTGACCTCTCCTATCCCCGTGTCATGGGGATTCTCAACGTCACCCCCGATTCATTTTCTGACGGAGGTCGGCATAACATCCTCGACGATGCGCTTGCCCATGCCGAGCGCATGCTGGCCGAAGGGGCGGCAATCATCGACGTGGGTGGCGAGTCTACCCGACCCGGGGCGCAGCCGATTTCCGAACAGGAGGAGCTCGACCGGGTAGCGCCCGTGGTCGAACGCCTTGTTCGTGACCTCGATGCCCTGGTCTCCGTGGACACCAGCTCGCCAGCAGTCATGACCGAGTGCGCCGCACTGGGCGCGGGTATGATCAACGATGTACGCGCCCTGCGCCGCGAGGGCGCCCTGTCGGCGGCGGTGAGAACGGCCCTACCCGTCAGTCTGATGCATATGGTCGGCGAGCCGGAGGACATGCAGCAGGCGCCCCAGTATGATGGCGCTATCGAGTCGGCCGTCGAAGACTTCCTTATGGAGCGGGTGGCCGCTTGCGAAGCGGGAGGGCTAACGCGGGCAAGGTTGCTCCTCGATCCCGGCTTCGGCTTCGGCAAGACGGTCGAGCATAACTTGCGGTTGCTCAACCGTCTCGGGCGACTCGAGGCGCTGGGGTTGCCCCTGTTGGTCGGCATGTCTCGAAAGAGCATGATCGGTAAGGTGCTGGAGCGCCCCGTTGAAGAGCGATTACCTGGTGGGTTGGCTCTGGCGGCGCTTGCCGTCGAGCGGGGCGCCCGAATTCTACGCGTTCACGATGTGGGGCCCAGTGTGGACGCGATCAATATGACCTGGGCTGTGTTACAGGAAGGCATGGAGCCATGACTAGACGTTATTTCGGCACCGATGGCATTCGCGGCACCGTCGGTCACCCCCCCATCACCGCCGACTTCATGCTCAAGCTGGGATGGGCGATGGGGCGCGTCCTGACCCGCGAGCGTCGCACCGCCAAGGTATTGATTGGCAAGGATACGCGTATCTCGGGCTACATGTTCGAGTCGGCCCTTGAAGCCGGCCTTTCAGCGGCGGGTGTCGATGTGTCGTTGCTGGGGCCCATGCCCACGCCCGGGATCGCTTATCTGACCCGGACCTTCCGTGCCGACGCTGGCATCGTCATTTCGGCATCGCACAATCCGTTCGACGATAACGGCATCAAGTTTTTCTCCGCCGCAGGCACCAAGCTGGATGACGCGATCGAAGCCAGCATCGAGGAAGAGCTCGACAAACCGCTGACCACGGTGGCCAACGATGCGCTGGGCAAGGCAGTACGCATCAACGATGCCGCTGGTCGCTACATCGAATTCTGCAAATCGACGATTCCCGATCGTGTCAGCCTGCATGGGCTCAAGATCGTGCTCGACTGCGCCCATGGCGCCACCTACCACATTGCTCCTAGTGTCTTCCGGGAACTGGGCGCAGAGGTCAGTGTGATCGGGGCGACGCCGGACGGACTGAACATCAACCAGCAGGTCGGATCCACTCACCCTGCCAGCCTGCGCGCCGCGGTGATTGGCGCGGGGGCCGATCTGGGCATCGCCTTCGATGGCGACGGCGACCGCGTCCTGTTGGTCGATGCCGATGGTCGCGAGGTGGATGGCGACGACATCCTGTTCCTGATCGCCCGCGATCGCCATTCGCGTGGAGAGCTCAAAGGCGGTGTCGTGGGCACCTTGATGTCCAATTTTGGGCTGGCGGCAGCGCTGGAAGCCATGGACATTCCTTTCGAGCGGGCCAAGGTGGGCGATCGCTACGTCATGGAACGCCTCGCGGCGAACGACTGGCAGTTGGGAGGAGAGTCCTCGGGCCATATCGTGTGTGGTCACGTGCAGACCACCGGGGACGGCATCGTCTCGGCGCTTCAGGTCGTTTCGATCATGGTGCGCGAGGGGGTGCCGCTGGCCAAGTTGCTGGGAGGCTTTGAGAAAGCGCCCCAGGCATTGATCAACGTGCGCCTAAACCCCAAGACCGATCGAGCCGAGTTGATGCAGAGCGACGAGCTTAAGCGCTCGGTGGCCTCCGTCGAAGCCGAACTCGGTGATGAAGGGCGCGTGCTGTTGCGACCCTCCGGCACCGAGCCGTTGATCCGCGTCATGGTCGAAGGGCGGCCCCACCTGGACGTGGCCGGCCTGGCGCGTCGCATCGCCGATGATGTTAAGTCGCTGATTGCCTGATGGCTCGCTAGTTTAATTCCCTGGGTCGCCGGTGATGGCTGGCGGCCAGGTTGCTTCGTTCCTAGTTGTCATGCTAGGGACGCTCCTATACCATTTCGCACCACTTGCAAGAGGACTGTCCCCATGCGCGTGCCCCTGATTGCCGGTAACTGGAAAATGAACGGATCGGCCGAACTGGTCGACGCCTTCGGCCGTGCCTTTGCCGATGCTCAGCTGCCCGCGTCACTGGACGTAGCTCTATTTCCCCCGTTCCCCTATCTCGACGCAGCGCGTCGTGCCCTGGCCGAGACGCCGGTGAAACTGGGAGCCCAGACGCTCAATCCGTTGGCGTCGGGGGCCCATACCGGTGAGGTGAGCGGCGGCATGCTCAAGGAGCTCGGCGTCGAGTATGCCTTGGCCGGCCACTCCGAACGCAGGCAGCTGTATCGCGAGGACGACGAGGCTGTTCTCGATCGCCTGCTTGCGGCGTTGAGCGTTAGCCTCACTCCAGTATTGTGCGTGGGCGAGACCCTCGAAGAACGAGACGCCAACCGCACGCGGGACGTGGTGTTGCGTCAGGTGGGCTATGTCATGGCGCGCCTCGAGCCGGTCCAGCGTCGTCAGGTTATCATTGCCTATGAGCCTGTCTGGGCCATCGGTACCGGACGTACCGCGACGCCGGAGCAGGCGCAGGAAGTCATGGCCGCCATTCGTGAATATCAGGCCAGCTTCGATCGCGAACTGGCTGACGGGTTGCGTCTGCTGTACGGCGGTAGCATGAATGCAAGCAACGCGGCTGAGCTGTTGTCTCAGCCTGACATCGACGGCGGCCTGGTGGGCGGTGCCTCGCTCAAGGTCGACGATTTCCTAGCCATTTGCCAGTCAGCAGGTTGAATCCATGCAAGTTGTCTTTCTCATGATCCATGTGGCGATCGCGATCGCCTTGGTCGTCCTCGTTCTGCTGCAACAGGGCAAGGGCGCCGAAGCCGGCGCCGCCTTCGGTGGCGGTGCGTCGCAAACAGTCTTCGGCTCACGCGGCAGCGGCGGTTTCCTCGCCAAGATGACGGGTGTTCTGGCGGCGGCGTTCTTCGCCACCTCGCTGGCCCTGGCCTACTTTGCCTCCGAGGCAAGTAACGCGCCTGAAGCGGGCATCCCCGATGCACGCCTGATCGAACAGCAAAATAGCGTGCCGACGCTTGACGACGGGGCTGCTGATCAGGATAATGCGGCGCCAGTGCTAGAGGAGAACGGCGACCAATAAGCCGTTCCTTATCAAGCGCTCCCCGATGCCGAAGTGGTGGAATTGGTAGACACGCTATCTTGAGGGGGTAGTGACCGTATGGTCGTGCGGGTTCAAGTCCCGCCTTCGGCACCAACTGAACGCCTGAGCATGTAGGCTTCAGCGCGACTGGCAAGCGGCGTAGGTAGCTCATTGACTAAAGCATGAGCATGCCTTATACTCGCCGACCTAATGATGCGGGGTGGAGCAGTCTGGTAGCTCGTCGGGCTCATAACCCGAAGGTCATCGGTTCAAATCCGGTCCCCGCTACCAATTTGCCGAAGTCAAAAGCCTGTTCATGGGGCTCGGCAGTTGGATCGAAAGGTTTTCGTAAAAAGCCCCTTCCAGTGAAGGGGCTTTTTGTTAGCAGCTCTGTCGGCCATCACTTGCCGGCAGCAGGGCCAATCAGCCACCTAGCTTTCTCATGACCTCCTGGCCAGGTGCCTGATGCAACGGCTTTAGGAGTCTACGTCTGTGGCAATCAAGGACGCAGCAGTACATGCGCTCATCGAACCGGTGGTGACCGCCATGGGGTTCGAGCTCTGGGGGATCGACTATCTTTCCCAGGGCAAACATTCACGACTGGTAATCTATATTGACAGCCCCGAGGGTGTGTCGGTGGAAGATTGTGCCAGCATCAGTCGCCAGGTGAGCGCTGTGCTCGATGTCGAGGATCCGATTGCCGGGGAGTATCGCCTGGAAGTGTCCTCGCCCGGGTTGGACCGCCCCCTTTATACCCTCGATCACTTCACGCGTTATCGTGGACAGGATGTCGCGTTGCGCCTACGGGTGCCGTTCGAGGGGCGGCGCAAGTTCCAGGGATTGTTGGCCGGTGTCGAGGGCGACGAGGTACTGGTTCAACTCGATGGCGAAGAGTATTGCTTCCCCATCGATACCATTGACCAGGCGCGCGTTGTGCCGCGGTTCGAAGATTGAGGGTGGCGCATGGATTCGATGCATAAGGACGGATTTTCTGGCGAGGCAAAGGCATGAGCAAAGAAATTCTGATGGTGGTTGACGCCATCTCGAACGAGAAGGGCGTGCCCCGTGACGTCATCTTCGAGGCTGTCGAGGCCGCCCTGGCAAGCGCATCGCGCAAGCGGTTCGAGGGCCAGGAAGTCAATGTCCGGGTCAAGATCGATCGGTCGACGGGCGATTATGAAACATTCCGGCGTTGGGTCGTCATCGAAGACGATGAGTTCGAGAATCCCGATGCCGAGATCAAGCAGTCGTTTGCCGAGCGTCGCGATCCACCGCTGACGCTCGGTGACGTTGTCGAGGAGCGCATCGAGAATGCGGCCTTCGGTCGTATCGCGGCGCAAACCGCGAAGCAGGTTATCGTGCAGAAGGTTCGCGAAGCGGAGCGCGCCGAGGTGGTGCGCCAGTACGCCGACCGTGAAGGCGAACTGGTCGCCGGTATCGTCAAGAAGACGACACGCGATGGCCTGATCATCGACTTGGGTGACAACGCCGAAGCCTTCCTGCCGCGCAGCGAGATGATCCCTGGCGAGCGCTACCGCATGAACGAGCGGGTACGTGCCTTGCTGGTCAAGGTCGATGCCGAGGCGCGAGGCGCGCAATTGATCCTGTCTCGTACCAACCCCGACCTGATCATCGAACTGTTCAAGATCGAGGTGCCTGAAATCGCCGAGCAGCTCATCGAGATCAAGGGCGCAGCCCGCGATCCCGGTTCGCGCGCCAAGATTGCGGTCAAGACCAACGACCGCCGCATCGACCCGGTAGGGGCGTGTGTGGGCATGCGTGGTTCTCGAGTACAAGCGGTATCGACCGAACTGCGCAGTGAACGCGTCGACATCATCCTGTGGGATGACAACCCGGCACAGTTGGTCATCAACGCCATGGCCCCGGCCGATGTGGGTTCTATCCTGGTCGATGAAGACGCCCATTCAATGGACGTTGCCGTGGCCGAAGATAACCTGGCCCAGGCCATCGGCCGCAGTGGTCAGAACGTGCGATTGGCATCCGAGCTGACTGGCTGGAAGCTCAATGTGATGACCGAGGAAGAGGCCGAGGGTAAGCGCGAGCAGGAAATCGACAGTCTGGTGGAACATTTCATCCAGCACCTGGAGATCGACGAGGAGTTGGCAAGGGTCCTGGTCGAGGAAGGGTTCACTTCGCTGGAAGAGATCGCCTACGTACCGGTCGAGGAGATGCTCGAGATCGATGAATTCGACGAGGATCTCATTGAAGAGCTGCGGGCGCGGGCCAAGGACGAATTGTTGAACCTGGCGATAGCCTCCGAGGAAGAGCTGGACGGGGCACAACCTGCCGACGACCTGCTCGAGATGGAAGGTATGGAGCGTCACCTGGCCTTTCTGCTGGCCAGCCGCGGCATTGTCACTATGGAAGACCTTGCCGAGCAGTCCGTCGATGATCTGAAGGACATCGATGGCGTGGACGAGGAGCGCGCTGCGGCACTGATCATGACTGCCCGTGCGCCTTGGTTCGAAGCACAGTAATCAGGTCACGGGCTCAGGAGGGTCGTAATGTCAGAAATGACCGTTAAAGATTTTGCAGCTAAGGTGGGACGCGAAGTTCCCCGCCTGCTGGAACAGATGAAAGATGCGGGTCTGCCGCACAAGACCGAAGCCGATGCCGTGTCCGAAGAGGACAAGCAGCGCCTGCTCGATCATCTCACCAAGAGCCATGGTAGCGGCGGACGGGGGCCCAAGAACCGGATCACCCTGACGCGCAAGACCAAGAGCAAGATTCGCACCGGTGAGCGTGGCAAGACCATCGAGGTCCAGGTACGCAAGAAGCGGACCTACGTCAAGCGCGGTGACGAGGAGCAGGCGCCCCAGGCCCCTGAGCCTCAGGAAACCGGGCCGCGTCAGTTGGTCGGCGACATGGCCAATTCGCAGCAGGCCAAGGCGCAGGAAGAACAGGCTCGGGCCGAAGCCGATGCCAAGGCAGCCGAAGCGCGCGAGCGTGAGGAAGCCGCCCAGGCAGAGCAGCCCAAGGCCGCTGAAAAGCCCGCGCCGGTCGAGCCCGAAATTCCAGTGCCCGAGCTGGAAGTCGGCGAGGCACCGGCAGAACCGCCGGCACCGCCCAAGGAAGGCCGTAGCGATCGCCGTACTGCACCGCCCAAGAAGACGGCCGCCAAGAAGGGGCGTGGGCGTGATGACGATGACGATCGTAGCGACCGTGACGAGCGTCGTCGTGGTAGCGGCAAGAAGGTCAAGCGCGCCGAGCGTCGTGGCACCCGTCGCGGCGGCCGCGAGAGCGGCGGTGGTAAGCATGGCTTCCAGAAGCCGACCCAGCCGATCGTGCGCGAAGTGACGATTCCCGAATCGATCAGCGTCGCCGAGCTGGCCGACAAGATGTCGATCAAGGCCAACGAAGTCATCAAGACCATGTTCACCATGGGCGCGGCCGTGACCATCAACCAGACCATCGATCAGGATACCGCTGCGATCGTGGTCGAGGAGATGGGCCACAAGCCCAAGCTGGTCAAGGACGATGCGCTGGAGACGGAAGTGCTCGAGGGCATCTCCTACGAAGGCGAAGAGATCACCCGCTCGCCGGTCGTGACCGTCATGGGTCACGTCGACCACGGCAAGACCTCATTGCTCGACCATATTCGTGAAGCCAAGGTGGCCACGGGCGAAGCGGGCGGCATTACCCAGCATATCGGCGCCTACCACGTCGAAGACCAGCATGGTGGTGTAACGTTCCTCGATACCCCGGGCCACGCGGCGTTTACCGCCATGCGTGCTCGCGGTGCCCAGGCGACCGACGTGGTCATTCTGGTGGTGGCTGCCGATGACGGCGTGATGCCTCAGACCATCGAGGCGATCGATCATGCCAAGGCGGCAGAAGTGCCGCTGGTGGTTGCCGTCAACAAGATCGACAAGTCCGGTGCCGATCCCGAGCGGGTCAAGAACGAGCTGTCGCAGCATGGGGTGATCTCCGAGGAATGGGGCGGCGACACCCAGTTCGTGCATGTGTCGGCCAAGACCGGCGAAGGCATCGATGCGCTGCTCGAGGCGGTGCTGCTGGTGTCCGAAGTGCTCGAACTCAAGGCCGTGCCGGAAGCACCTGGCAAGGGCGTTGTCGTCGAGTCGCGTCTCGACAAGGGCCGCGGCCCGGTAGCTACCGTCCTGGTTCAGAACGGTACGCTGAGGCGGGGCGACATCGTGCTCGCCGGCCTGCACTATGGCCGCGTTCGCGCCCTGACCAACGAGCTTGGTCAACAGGTCGAATCGGTGGGTCCGTCGATGCCGGTGGAGATCCAGGGTCTCGACGGTACGCCCGAAGCGGGTGAGGACTTCATGGTCCTGGCCGACGAGAAGAAAGCCCGTGAAGTCGCCAACTTCCGCCAGGGCAAGTACCGCGAAGTCCGTCTGGCACGTCAGCAGAAGGCCAAGCTGGAGAACATGTTCAGCCAGATGGGCCAGGACGAGGTTGCCAAGGTCAACATCGTGCTCAAGGCCGACGTGCAGGGCTCGCTGGAAGCCATCAAGGGGGCGCTCGAAGAGCTCTCCACCGATGAAGTCCAGGTCGCTGTGGTCTCCTCCGGCGTGGGCGGTATCACCGGGACTGACGCCAACTTGGCGTTGGCGAGTGATGCCATCGTGATCGGCTTCAACGTGCGTGCCGATGCCGCCGCTCGCGAGATCGTCGAACGTGAAGGCCTGGATTTGCGCTACTACAGCGTCATCTACCAGCTGATCGACGAGGTCAAGCAGGCCATGAGCGGTATGCTCGCCCCCGAGTGGAAGGAAGAGATCCTCGGGGTGGCCGAAGTGCGCGATGTGTTCCGCGCGCCCAAGATCGGTGCCGTCGCGGGCTGCATGGTGGTCGAGGGCACGGTGTATCGCAACAAGAGCATCCGTGTTCTGCGCGACAACGTGGTGATCTATGAAGGCGAGCTCGAGTCGCTGCGTCGCTTCAAGGACGATGTCAACGAAGTGCGTAACGGCATGGAGTGTGGCATCGGCGTCAAGAACTACAATGACGTCCAGACCGGCGACAAGATCGAGGTCTTCGACCAGATCAAGGTCGAGCGTAGTCTTTAAGCGCCCGAGGAGCGATACCCATGCGTGAGTTCAAGCGAACCGACCGGGTCGCCGATCAGCTGCAGCAGGAACTGGCGGTACTGATCCAGCGCGAGGTCAAGGACCCGCGCTTGGGTATGATCACCGTCAGCGGGGTCACGGTCAGCCGTGACCTCGGCTATGCGGACGTCCACGTGACGCTGCTCGGTGAGAACGATCCTGAGCGCATCCGTGAAAACCTCAAGGTGCTCAAGAACGCCGCCGGCTTCCTGCGCAGCCAGATTGCCCGGCGCATCAAGCTGCGCCATGTTCCGGAGCTGCGCTTTCATTACGATGAAAGCGTGGTACGAGGCCAGCATCTGTCGTCGCTGATCGACGAGGCTGTCGCCAAGGACCGGGCGCGTCAGGGGGAAGAAGATGCCCCCGATGACGAGGGTGAGCGCTGATGGCGCGACGGCGCCGAGGGCTGCCGATCGATGGGGTGCTGTTGTTCGACAAGCCGCAAGGCATTTCGAGCAACGCCGCCTTGCAGCGTGTACGGCGGCTGTTTCAGGCCCAGAAGGCCGGTCATACCGGCACGCTGGATCCGATGGCGACCGGCCTGTTACCGATCTGCTTTGGCGAGGCGACCAAGTTCTCTTCGCACTTGCTGGAATCGGATAAGGTCTATCGCACCCGGGTTCGCCTGGGTGAGGTGACCGACACCGGGGATGCCGATGGCGAGGTGATCGAGCGTCTGCCAATACCTGCGTTGGATGAGCAGGAAATCCAGGCGGTACTGAAGGATTTTCGTGGCGAGATCGAGCAGGTGCCGCCCATGTATTC
Organism: Litchfieldella xinjiangensis; assembly: GCF_000759345.1. Classification (GTDB taxonomy): domain Bacteria; phylum Pseudomonadota; class Gammaproteobacteria; order Pseudomonadales; family Halomonadaceae; genus Litchfieldella_A; species Litchfieldella_A xinjiangensis. The sequence continues at coordinate 25,067 of NZ_JPZL01000003.1, read as the reverse complement.
GGCGCTCAAGCATGAGGGGCGCCCGCTGTATGAGTTGGCTCGTCAGGGCAAGACGATCGAGCGTGCAGTCAGGCGTGTGACGGTTTATGATACGCGCCTCTTGACGCAGGAGGCCGAGGCATTCGAGCTCGAGGTCTCGTGCAGCAAGGGCACCTACATCCGCACCCTGGCCGAGGACATCGGTCGTGCGCTGGGAAGCGGCGCGCACATCACCGCACTGAGACGGCTGAAAACCGGCCCCTTCGGGGTGGATGGCATGTGCGATCTCAGCCATCTGGAGGCATTGCCCGACCAGGCGGCACGGGAAGCGTACCTGCTACCGATGGATGTGTTGGTGGAACATCTGCCAGCTATCGCTGTCGAGCCTGATGAAGTCCGGCGTCTATTGCATGGCCAGCCGGCCAGTGGCGACACCGGGGATCTGGCACCGGGCACGGTAGCCAGACTCTATCGTGATACCGCCTTTCTGGGGCTGGTCACGGTCAAGGCGGCGGGGCACATCGTGCCGCGACGCCTGCTGAGTACCGCTCCCGCCGAGCCTACCGGGCCGGAAGGGGCGTAGCAGCAACGATGGACAGTTCGGTTGTCCTGGCTGTGAATCGTAGTAGTTGGAAGTAGTGAAGTGGAGACTGCAAATATGCGTGGTCTCAGACATTCATCATTTAGGCATATTGCTTACTGGAGAGACAGATGGCACTTACCGCTGAAAAGAAGGCCGAGATCGTCAAGGATTACGGCCGTGGCGAAAACGACACCGGTTCCCCCGAAGTTCAGGTGGCCCTGCTGAGCGCCAATATCGATGGCCTGCAGGATCACTTCAAGACCAACAAGCAGGATCACCACTCACGTCGTGGCCTGATCCGCATGGTCAACCAGCGCCGCAAGCTGCTTGACTACCTGAAGCGCAAGGACTTCGAGCGCTATCAGTCTCTGATCCAGCGTCTGGGTCTGCGTCGCTAAGCGTTTACGCAGCAGCGCAAGCGCTTACAGCAGTATCGAAACGGGCAGCCTTAGGGCTGCCCGTTTTCGTTTTCTCGGTGGCTTCTCGGCAAGTGGTGGCCCTGACGCCCGTCAAGCCCTAAAATGGGCGCCGAGTCAAAACGGCCCAAATGAATCGACAAGTTGAAGGAAGTTACCGTGAACCCGGTCAAGAAAAGTTTTCAGTACGGTCGCAGTACCGTCACCCTGGAAACGGGCGTCATTGCCCGTCAGGCAACCGCCGCTGTACAAGTCACCATGGACGATACCGTGGTGCTGTGTACCGTCGTGGGCAAGAAAGAACTCAAGCCAGGTCAGGATTTCTTCCCCCTGGCGGTGTTCTATCAAGAGAAGACCTATGCCGTGGGCAAGATTCCCGGCGGCTTCTTCAAGCGTGAAGGTCGCCCTACCGAGAAGGAAACCCTCACCTCGCGCCTGATCGATCGCCCCATTCGCCCCCTCTTCCCCAAGGGCTTCATGAACGAAGTCCAGGTCATCTGTACGGTGCTGTCCACCGATCGCAATCATGATCCGGATATCGCGGCGATGATCGGCACCTCGGCGGCGCTGTCGATTTCCGGCCTGCCGTTCAATGGTCCGATCGGTGCTGCCCGCGTCGGCTTCAACGAGGACAAGGGTTACTTTCTCAACCCCACGGTCGAAGAGCTCACCACCTCGGAACTGGACATGGTCGTCGCGGGAACCGAGAAAGCCGTGCTGATGGTGGAATCCGAAGCCAAGGAACTGCTCGAAGACGAAATGCTGGGCGCCGTGCTGTTCGCCCACCAGGAAATGCAGGTCGCCATCTCCGCCATCAACGAACTGGCCGCTGAAGCCGGCAAGCCCAAGTGGGACTGGCAGCCTGCCGCTGAAAACCTGCTACTCAAGGAAGCCGTGGCCAGTGGCTTCGAGGCGAAGGTGGGTGACGCCTACCGCATCACTGACAAGATGGCGCGCCAGGATGCCCTGTCGGCGGCCAAGGCCGAAGCCATCGAGCAGCTCGGTGGTGAAGAAGAAGGCAAGTTCAATGCCGATGAAGTGGCCAGCGCATTCGCCAGCCTCGAGAAGCGCGTGGTGCGTTCGCGTGTCGTTGCCGGTGAGCCGCGCATCGACGGTCGCGACCACAAGACCGTGCGTCCGCTGGACATGAGTGTCGGCCTGCTGCCCAAGACACACGGTTCGGCCCTGTTCACTCGCGGTGAAACCCAGGCCATCGTGATCGCTACCCTGGGCACGCTGCGTGATGCCCAGTTGATCGAGTCGCTGGAAGGCGAGCGCAAGGATCGTTTCCTGCTGCACTACAACTTCCCCCCGTACTGTGTCGGCGAAGCCGGCTTCATGGGTGGCCCCAAGCGTCGCGAGATCGGCCATGGCCGCCTGGCCCGGCGTGGCGTGCAGGCGATGCTGCCTGCCGAGGACGACTTCCCCTACACCATCCGTGTGGTCTCAGAGATCACCGAGTCCAACGGCTCGAGCTCCATGGCTTCCGTGTGTGGCACCTCGCTGGCCCTGATGGATGCCGGGGTGCCGCTCAAGGCGCCGGTAGCGGGTATCGCCATGGGTCTGGTCAAGGATGACAACGGCTTCGCCGTGCTGACCGATATCCTGGGTGACGAGGATCACCTCGGTGACATGGACTTCAAGGTGGCCGGCTCCGCCGAAGGCGTGACTGCACTGCAGATGGACATCAAGATCGAGGGTATCAACGAAGAGATCATGGAAACGGCGCTGCAGCAGGCTCTCCAGGCTCGCCTGCATATTCTCGAACAGATGAATGCCGTGATCAGCCAGAGCCGTAGCGAAGTCTCTGCTAATGCACCGTCCATGGCGACCATCAAGATCGACCCGGAGAAAATCCGCGACGTCATCGGCAAGGGTGGCGCCACCATTCGCAAGATTTGCGAAGACACCGGGGCCTCCATCGATCTCGACGACGACGGGACCGTACGCATCTACGCCGAGGACAAGGCAGCAGCCAAGGCGGCTATCGATACCGTACTGGCGATCACGGCCGAAGCTGAAATCGGCAAGCTCTATAAGGGCAAGGTGGTGCGCATCGCCGACTTCGGTGCCTTCGTCAACATCATGCCGGGAACCGACGGTCTGGTGCACATCTCGCAGATCGTCCAGGAACGGGTCAACGATGTGCGGGACTTCCTCAACGAAGGGGACGAGGTAATCGTCAAGGTGCTGGATATCGACAATCGCAACCGGGTGAAGCTCTCCATCAAGGAGATCACGCCGGAAGAGAAAGCCGAGTTCGAAGCAGCGGACGCCGCTATCGTCTAAGTATTATCCATGCGCTAACGAAAGCGCCCCTGCAGCTGAGCTGCAGGGGCGCTTTTTTTATCCCTTACTGTGGGGCGATGCGAATCATCGACGTTCGATGGCCAGGGCGACCCCTTGTCCGCCACCGATACACAGCGTTGCCAGCCCCTTATGGACGTCACGGGCGATCATTTCATGTAGCAGGGTGACGAACACACGACACCCCGAAGCGCCGATGGGATGACCCAAAGCGATGGCGCCCCCATTGACGTTGATTTTCGAGGTATCCCAGCCAAGCTCCTTGTTGACTGCCAGGGCCTGCGCCGCAAAGGCTTCGTTGGCTTCCACGAGATCGAGTTCGTCGAGGCTCCAGCCGGCCTTTTCAAGGCAACGACGGGTCGCCGGGGCGGGACCAATGCCCATGATTGACGGATCGACACCGGCATTGGCATAGGCTTTGATGTAAGCAAGCGGCTCGAGACCCAGCGCCTTGGCTTTCTCGGCGGAGCAGATCATGACAGCGGCGGCACCGTCATTGATCGACGAGGCATTGCCGGCGGTAATGGTGCCATCCTTCTTGAAGGCGGGCTTCATGCCCCCGAGCTTCTCGGCGGTGACGCCGGCGCGTGGTCCCTCGTCCTTGTCGAAAACGATGGGATCACCCTTGCGCTGGGGAATCTCTACGGGAACGACCTGACTATCGAAGCGCCCGCTGTCGATGGCAGCAGCTGCTTTCTGCTGGGAGGCGGCTGAGAATTCATCCATCTCATCACGCGTGATCCCGTACTTTTCGGCCAGGTTTTCCGCAGTGATCCCCATATGGTAATTGTTGAAGGCATCCCAAAGGCCGTCATGCACCATGGTGTCAATAGCCTTCCAGTCGCCCATGCGCTGTCCGTTACGCGAGTTTGGCAAGACATGCGGGGACATGGACATGTTTTCCTGTCCCCCTGCGATGATCAGATCAGCATCGCCGCAGCGGATCGCCTGGGTGGCCAGGTGGAGCGCCTTGAGCCCCGAACCGCAGACCTTGTTGATGGTCATGGCGGGCACGGCGTCGGGCAGGCCGGCCTTGATCGCAGCCTGGCGTGCCGGGTTTTGCCCCACCCCCGCCGTGAGCACTTGGCCCAGCAGGACTTCATCGACCTGGTCGCCGCTGACACCGGTTCTGGCGAGGAGATCCTTGATGACGAGCGCTCCCAGGTCGCTGGCCGGGATACCCGCCAGCGAGCCACCAAAAGTGCCGATAGCGGTGCGGCGAGCCGCGACAATCACCACGTCTTGCATAACAGACTCCTCATTATTGGAATAGCGCCCTACTAGCATAGGAGAGGCTTGTGCGCCGCGACAATCGCCAAAGGTGGCATACCACTATTCAGTAGGCCGCGTCAGGCCAGCTGCACCGGTATGGCATGGCTGGTGTGACTGACGTGATTGCCTTCCTGAAGATAGACCAGTGCGGGATGGTGGTCGTCGAGTTCGCTATCACTGTAATGAGCATAGCTGCAGATGATGACCCGGTCGCCAACATCTGCCAGGTGGGCGGCGGCACCGTTGACCGAGATCAGACGTGATCCCTCCTCGCCACGAATGGCATAGGTCGTGAAGCGGTGACCGTTTTCGACATTGTAGATCTGGATCTGCTCGTTCTCGCGGATGCCAGCCATGTCGAGCAACTCGCCATCGATGGCACACGAACCTTCATAGTTGAGAACGGCATGGGTGACACGGGCCATGTGGAGCTTGGCCTTGAGCATGATGGTATACATGGACGTGCAAACACTCCTGACAATGACGACGTTCAGCGGGGGAGGGTAGCGGCAAGGTTATCGATCAGGCGTGCCGGCCCAAGGTAAGCAGCGGCAAGAATGATCGCATCGCGGGTGGATGCATTGACTGCGGCCAAGTCATGGGCTTGGCGGACTTCAAGGTAATCGGGCTGGAAGCCACGTTCCACGAGCCTGGCCCGGCTGGCCTCGATGGCTTCCGGCAGCGACGATCCACGTTCCAGCGCATCGCGAAGCTCGCCAAGGGTCCGATACAGTCCCGGGGCCTGGGCGCGCTCCGCATCATTCAGGTAACCGTTACGCGAGGAGAGCGCGAGGCCGTCTTCAGCACGCACGGTGGGTACGCCCACGATCGCCACGGGGAGGTGAAGATCGGACACCAGCTTGCGGATGACGGCAAGCTGCTGATAGTCCTTCTGACCGAAACACGCGACATCGGGCTGTACCAGGTTGAAGAGCATGGCGACCACGGTCGCCACCCCCTCGAAGTGCCCGGGGCGGCTGCCTCCGCAGAGGCCTTCGCTAATTCCGGGCACGTGAATGCGGGTATGCTGTTCAAGGCCATGGGGGTACAGTGTCGCGACACTCGGTGCAAACAGCAGATCGCAACCGGCGCTACTCAGGCCCGCCTGGTCGTCGGGAAGCGTTCGTGGGTAGCTGTCGAGATCCTCGCCGGGGCCGAACTGCATGGGATTGACGAAGATCGTCGCTACCACCAGGTCGGCCTGGGCGCGGGCTGCCTTGACCAGTTCCAGATGACCGGCATGGAGGTTACCCATGGTTGGCACCAAGCCGATACGCTGGCCCTTGCGCCGGGCAGTGGCCAATGTGTCGCGCAGCGCGTCGATGGCATGCAGGGTTTGCATTAGAACGTATGCTCCTCGGCGGGAAAGCGACGCGTCTTGACCTCCTCATGAAAGGCTTTAAAGGCACCTTGAATATCGTCGGCCTCGGCCATGAAATTCTTGACGAAGCGCGGCACCCGACCATGGGTGATGCCCAGGATGTCGTGCATTACCAGGATCTGGCCATCCACGTCCGCCCCGGCACCGATCCCGATCACCGGCACCGAGACAGCTTGGCTGATGGCGCGGCCGAGTGAGGCCGGGACGCATTCCAGCAGGATCACCGAGGCACCGGCCTCGACCAAGGTGCGTGCATCGTTGAGGATCTGTTCGGCGCGCTCGGCCTCCCGGCCTTGCACCTTGTACCCGCCCAGTTGGTAGACGGTCTGGGGGGTCAGGCCCAGGTGCGCACAAACGGGCACGCCACGGCGAGTCAATTCGCGTATGCCGTCAGCCATCCAGGCTTCACCCTCGACTTTAACCAGCTCGGCACCGGCGCGCATCAGCGCACCCGCATCGTCGAGCAGCCGTTCCATGGTGGTATTGCTCATGAACGGCAGGTCGACCATCAGTAGGCTCGCGCCCTTGGTGCGGGCGACGCAGCGGGTGTGATAAACGATGTCGTCGAGGGTAACGGGTAACGTACTGGGGTGGCCTTGAAGCACCATGCCCAGCGAGTCGCCGACCAACAAGACCTCGATGCCGGCCTCATTGGCTACCCGAGCAAAAGTGGCGTCATAGGCGGTCAGGCAACTGAACGTCTCGCCGGCACGCTTGTAGGCTTGGAGCGTGCTCAAGGTGACCGTTTTCATAGATGTCCGATCTCATCGTTGGAATCGTCTCGCGTCGCCTGGGCGGCGCGGGCGATAAGCTGGCGTGTTATTACGCGATACTGTTACCGACGGTGCGGAACAAAAGGAGTTGAACGGTAACAAATCCGACTCACTCTACCTTTCCGGTAACACGACCCGCAAGCCATCCTGTTGCATGTCCCGTGCCAGTGCGTCGATCCGCTGGCCGTCGGGCAGGGTAAGCTCCGGGGCGACCTCTGCCAGTGGAACCAGCACGAAGGCACGTCGCGTCATCTCGGGATGCGGTATCCGAAGGCGCGGCACGTTGATATGGCTGTCAGCGTAGAGTAGCAGGTCGAGATCCAGCGTGCGGGGGCCCCAGCGTCGCTGTCGAAGCCGGCCATGGCGCTGCTCCAGCGCCTGAAGTTGATCGAGCAGGGCCAACGGGGAGAATCGGGTATCCAGGATAGCGACAGCGTTGATGAAGTCAGGCTGATCCTGAGGGCCGAGCGGCCGGCTCGCATAAAGCCGCGAGTGGGCGTTCAACCGACACAGCGGCAGCATGGCCAATTCATTCAGCGCGGTGAGAACGTACCGTTGCGGCGTCTCCAGGTTGCTGCCCAGGCCGATGTAGGCGCGCTGAAATGTGGCGTCGTCAGTCACGTTGTCCGCTAGTCGATGAAGGTCGTCTATTGCGCTTGCGGGGGCGCCGCTTGCGACCACTGTTGCCGGGAGCCTCGCTTCCTGCCTTGGCCAGTAGACGATGCTGCTCGTGTTCGTCGGCTTGCTGAAAGGCGGTCCACCACTGCCCAAGGCCGGGCTCGATCTCGCCGGCTTGCTCGCGCAGCAGAAGGAAGTCGTAAGCTGCGCGGAACCGCGGATGGTCGCGGGTCTGTAGCGCGCGTGCCCCGCGTCGCTTGGGCAAACGCTGTTGAAGATCCCATATATCCCGCATCGGCAAGCTGAAGCGCTTGGGGATCGAAATGTGTTGTAGCTGTCGGGTCACGGCCTGCTGTGACGCCGCCTGGAGCGCCGGAATCGCGGGCATGCCTTCGTTCTGCAGGGCGGCCATGCGTTGCGTGACCCCCGGCCATAGCATGGCAGCAAACAGGAACGCCGGCGTGACGGGGCGCTCCTCACGAATGCGGGCATCGGTATTCGCCAGGGCCTGCTCGATCAGTGGTTCTGCCCAGGGGAGCTGGGCCATGGCTTCGTCGGCCTCGGGAAAGAGCATCGCGAACAGCCCGTATTCCCGCAGTGCGTGGAAGGTATCCACGGCATGCCCGGCCAGGAACAGCTTGAGGGCTTCGTCGAACAGGCGGGCCGGGGGGATCTGCAGCAGTAACGGTGCCATGTCCCGCAGGGGCGCCTCGGTCTTTGGGTCGAAGCGGAAGTCGAGCTTGGCGGCAAAGCGAATGGCACGCAGCATGCGCACCGGGTCTTCCCGATAACGCGTTTCGGGATCGCCGATCAGGCGCAGGGTGCGTGACTCAATGTCATGCACGCCGTTAGCCCAATCGTGAATCGAGAAATCGGCGATATTGTAATAGAGCGCATTGACGGTGAAATCCCGACGCAAGGCGTCTTCGCCGATACTGCCCCAGACATTGTCACGCAGCAGCAGGCCCTGTTCGGACTGATGGGCGATATGCTCGCCATGATCGTCTCCAGGCCGGCCACGGAAGGTGGTGACCTCGATGACCTCGCGGCCGAAGCGAACGTGCACGATACGAAAGCGCCGACCAATGATGCGCGAGTTCCTGAACAGGTCGCGGATCTGCTCGGGGGTGGCATCGGTTGCGACATCGAAATCCTTGGGCACGCGTCCCAGGAGCGAGTCACGAATGCAGCCCCCCACGAGGTAGGCATCGAAGCCCGCGTTGTGGAGACGATAGAGAACCTTTAGAGCAGCATCGCTGAATAGCTTGCGCGATACTGGATGATCTTCGCGTGCGATGATGCGGGGGCTGGCACTTTCACCAGGCCCTTCCTGGCTGCCGAGCAGTGTCTTCAATCGTTCACCGGGGCGTTGTAGAAAGCGTGTAAATCCTTTGAACATGCCGCTATAGCGACTCATAGCCAATGAAAACTCAGTGTAGCTGACCACCGACACCTTGGGAACCGCTGTGTCGCCAGAGCGCAACCTAATAAAAAAGCCATTCCAACGTAAGAAGGGGAGACCGTATGGTCTCCCCTCGAAGCAACTATTCAGCGTCCGTGCTGCTGGTTCTTCTTCGTGATGGCGCATCGCCTTGAATACGCACCACAGTCACCTAAAGCGTCAGCAAGCCATTCTCTTGTTGTTGTTGCGCTTCCTGATAGGGCGACCGCCTCGTATTCAAAACAATAATCCAACCACGACGGTAGGGATTCTACCTCCCCCTCGGCGATTTGTTCTTGTTGCCGAGGATGCCTCTCTGGCGGGCCTGTTCTTGTTGTTGCCCGCTCGGGAGGCGTCGCGTCCTGATGGATCCGGACCTTCGGTTATCTTGTTGTTGTTGCAAACCGAAGCAGGGCTGCATGCGTTGTCGTTGTTATTGCCTTGCCCAATGTCATTGTTCGGCACGTTTGTCGTTGTTTGTGTGCCGTGAGCGTCCTGGTAGCAACTGATTGTTATTGGTGGTGTACCGCAACGTCCGGATGTTGTTTTTCTTGATCTATGTTTAGCAGTGGTTATGCCAGAAATCTAAAAAACTCTATATTTCAGTGTCTTAACTTTTTGACACTAAGTTCCTCACGTCTCGGGCCTCGGGGGTGTTACCTGTATTGCGCCACGATGAGGCGCTTGCTGAGTGAGATGGTAACAACTGGTGCGCCGATCGCTTTCGTATGGCCCCAACATGCCCGAGACCGCTCGTGAGTACCAGTTAGACCATGGTCGTGTCATGCAGGAATCAGCCGTTGCGTGGCCGTGCTGTCCGGCGTCGGGGGATGCCCAACCGCTGGCGTCGTTCCCACAAGCACTTGCGGCTGATGCCGAGTTTCTGGGCAAGCTCGGTCTCGCTCATCTGCTCCTGATGCTCGAGAACGAAATGTTGAAAATAGTCCTCGAGCGACAGCTCCTCACTGTCGGGTGGGCTGGGTTCGCCATGGGTCCTTGTGACCGGTAAGGGTGCGCTACATGACGAGGGCATGGTGATCCCCAGATCGTCAGAATGAATCAGATGCCCCTCGGCGAGAATGACACCCCGTTCCAGGGCGTTCTCGAGTTCACGCACGTTCCCCGGCCACGGATAATTGCGGATATCTCGACGTGCGGCGCGTGACAGTTTCAAGCCCTGGCGCGAGTGGCGCCGGCAAGCGTTGTCCAGCAGCACATCGGCGATCATCAGGATATCGTCTTCACGGTCGCGCAATGGGGGCAGTTCGATCTGCATCACGTTGAGGCGGTAATACAGGTCCAGGCGGAACTCGCCGGTTTTTGACATGGCGTGCAGATCGCGGTGCGTGGCGGCGATGAGCCTGACATCCACATAGCGGGTTTCTACCGAGCCCACTCGACGGATCTCGCCCTGCTGGAGCACGCGAAGAAGCCGCGCCTGGGCGTCGAGGGGCAACTCGCCGATCTCATCGAGAAACAGGGTGCCGGTGTCGGCGGCTTCCACCAGCCCGGTGCGCGCGCTGCTGGCGCCGGTGAAGGCACCTTTCTCATGGCCGAATAGCTCCGACTCGATCAATGTCTCGGGGATGGCGGCACAATTGACACAGATCAGCGGTGCCTGGACGCGTCGGCTCTGGCGATGGATGGCCCGAGCGACCAGCTCCTTCCCGGTCCCCGACTCCCCTTGGATAAGCACCGTGACATCCGCCGGTGCCGTCTTGCGAATCCGCGTGTAAACCCGATGCATGGCGCCACACTCGCCAATCATGGTGGGAAGCGTGGCGTCAATGGTCGCCGCCGAGGCGGGGCCCCTTTCATGTATCTTGGCCTGAGCCTGCTCGATAGCCTGGCCTACGCTATCGAGCAGGTCCTCGTCATTGAAGGGCTGAGCGATATAGTCGACGGCGCCTTGCTTCATGGTATCAACCGCCGAGCGCATGCTGGCATGACGCGTCGTGATCAGTACCGGAACCGGGGCGGCACGCTCGATCAGCACCGTACCGGGCTCTCCGGGCAGGCGCAGGTCGCTGATGATCAGCTCGAACTGTTGCAGGTCCTGGCGCTCGGCTTCCTCGACCGAAGCCGCTTCACTGACCCGGTAATCGCGGCGTTCGAGCAGTCGCTTCAGGGCGCTACGGATAGTGGCTTCGTCTTCAACGATCAGGATCCGAGTCATTGCTCTCTTCGCCGACCTCCCTTGATGGGTAACCTCGAGCGTGGGGCTCGGGTTACGGTAGCTCACATCCTGAACCGAGCGCGCCTGGAGGATCAAGTGGACCTATGGCGAGGGCGGAGGCACCCGATTACCCCTGACGGTGGTTGACCGGGACCAGCCGCGTGCTGTCCCAGCGTGCGATGGCCTCGGCAAGCTGGGCTTCGACCGGCGCATGGCGCTGCTCGGGATCGATGGGCTGATCGAGCAGGCCCAGCGCGCGGCTCAGCAGGGGGCGGGCGTGAACTTCATCACACGGCAGGGCCGGGGCCAGGTTCTGCTTGGAGAGCTTCTGTCCATCCTCGCCAATGACCAGGGGGAGATGAAGATAACGGGGCTCGGGCAATGACAGGGCGTGCTGTAGCTGGCGTTGCCATGGCGTATTGTCGAGCAGGTCGTACCCCCTCACCACGTCCGTGATGCCCTGGTCGGCATCGTCGACGACAACGGCAAGCTGATACGCCCAGAGGGCATCCTTGCGCTTGAGCACCACATCGCCCAACGCTGCCGGGTCGAAGGTCTGCTCGCCGAACAATCGATCCTGCCAAGTGACCGGACGCAGGCCGAGATCGCTGCGCAGACGCCAGGCCTGAGGCTTGCCGGGCTCACGTACACCGCAGCGGCACCAGCCGGGGTAGACGGCATGATCGCGCCATTGGCGCCGTGAGCAACTGCAGGGATAGGCGAGCCCCTGGTCACGCAATCGATCGAGTGCGTCCTGATAGGCCTCGTCTCGTTCACTCTGGAAACGCACCGGACCGTCCCAGTGCAGGCCAAAGACCTCAAGCTGGCGCAGGATGACGCTGTCGGTTCCAGGCGGGCAACGCGGTGGGTCGATATCTTCAATACGCAGCAGCCACTCGCCACCCACGTGGCGAGCATCGAGATAACTGGCGAGTGCCGCGACCAACGACCCGAGATGTAATGGGCCCGAAGGCGTAGGGGCGAAACGACCTCGATAGGGGGTCATGGGTCTCCCGGGCGCAAAACGCAAACGGGCACCCGAGGTGCCCGTTTCGACATGCCGACGTCGGATCAGCCGCCGAGCTGCTTTTCCTTGAGCTCGGCCAGGGTCTTGCAGTCGACACACAACGTGGCGGTGGGGCGGGCCTCGAGGCGGCGAATGCCGATCTCGACACCACAAGCCTCACAGAAGCCATAGTCGTCTTCATCGATCTTTTCGATCGTCTCGTTAATCTTCTTGAGCAGCTTGCGCTCGCGGTCACGCGTACGCAATTCGAGGCTGAAGCCTTCTTCCTGCGTCGCCCGGTCCGCTGGGTCGGCGTAGTTGTTGGCATCTTCCTGCAAGTGGCGAACCGTGCGGTCCACCTCCTCCATCAATTCGTGTTTCCAGCCCAGCAGGATCTGTCGGAAGTGCTCCAGCTGCTGCTCATTCATGTACTCTTCACCCGGCGCTGGCTCGTACGGGGTGAATTTCTCAGGCGCTTCCGTCTTCTGTTCTGCTACTGGCATGGGGGCTGCCTCTTTACATGCAAGTGACTGGGGTCAATGCGTGGCCGTGTCCGATCGCCGTGGATCGCATCCTGGCGAAGCCGTCGAGATCCTTCTGGGCGCGGCCTCACCCGCCCAAAGCCCTGCTTATTTAGCGGAAAACCTTGCCCAATGCAACTGTCGTTTTCGCTGTATTGTCCTGAATGGAGGGGGCTAAGCGGTTACACTGGGACATCGAGCGCAGCGGCGCTTGGCAGGGTTTCATTGCGAAGTCACTGTTTTGTCATCGTTAACTAGCGGAGCCTGGGCATGGAGTTCAGTTCTCGAGTCGCTCGCGTTGAAGCCTTTCGTGTCATGAGTCTCCTCGAGCAGGCACAGGCGCGAGAGGCTGCGGGCCATGATGTTATCCACCTGGAGGTCGGCGAGCCTGACTTTCCCACGCCCGAGGCCGTGATTCAGGCGGGACAGCGGGCCTTGGCGGCGGGGCATACCCGCTACACGCCTGCCGCTGGCCTGCCTGCCTTGCGTGAAGCGATCGCCGAGCATTACGCGCAGCACTTCGACGCCCGGGTCGACCCGGCACGCATCATCATCACACCGGGGGCGTCCGGTGCGCTCCTGTTGGCCAGCCAGCTCTTGGTAGAACAGGGTGACCGGGTGCTGATGGCCGACCCCAATTACCCCTGCAATCGCCACCTCATGGCGCTTTCCGGCGCCGAGCTGGATACCGTGGCGGTGGGCCCCGAGAGTGGCTGGCAATTGGATGCCAGCCTCGTGGCACGCCATTGGCAGCCCGCGACGCGCCTGGCCATGTTGGCCAGTCCCTCGAACCCTACCGGTCACACCCTGTCACGGGATGCTCTCACGGCCGTGTCACACGCCGTGGGTGAGCGGGGTGGCCATCTGCTGGTCGACGAGATCTACCAGGGCCTGACCTATGACATCGAGCCGGTCTCGGCGGCGGCACTGGCGCCCGGAGCGTTCGTGGTCAATAGCTTCTCGAAGTATTTCGGCATGACTGGCTGGCGGCTGGGTTGGCTGGTCGCCCCCGACCCCGCCGTCGAGCCACTGACGCGGTTGGCTCAAAACGTATTTCTGGCAGCATCGACCCCCTCGCAGCATGCCGCGCTGGCTGTTTTTGCACCGAGCTGTCGCGAGGAGCTCGAATGGCGTCGACAAGAGCTGCACAAGCGACGCGACGTATTACTGGCCGGGCTAGCGCGCCTGGAGCTGGCGCCATCGGTACCTCCACAGGGCGCCTTCTATGTCTGGCTGGATATCTCGCGCTATAGCCACGACAGCCAGGACTTCTGCCGACGCTTGCTTGAAGAGGAAAACGTGGCGATTACCCCGGGGATCGATTTCGCCGTGCGTGGTGGCGAGTACCATGTACGTATCGCATTCACCAACGACGTGGCCCGTCTCGAGGAAGCCGTATCTCGCCTCGAGCGCTTCCTGGCCCGCCAGTAGCGAGGCGATCATGGATTATCCACAACTGGTGCCTGGCGTGTTGCTGCGTCGCTACAAACGCTTCCTGGCCGATATCGAGCTCGCCGACGGTAGCCAGGTCGTTGCTCACTGTCCCAACACCGGCTCCATGCGGGCCGTCAACGTGCCGGGCAGCCGGGTATGGCTCTCACCCAGCACCAATCCGGCGCGCAAGCTGGCCTGGACCTGGGAACTGATCGAACTGCCGCAGCCGGAAGGCGGCATGGCGCTGGCCTCGGTGCAGACGGGGCGTGCCAATGCCATCGTCGAGGAGGCCCTTCGCACCGGAGTGATCGAAACACTGCGTGGATACGACACACTCAAGCGCGAGGCTAAGGTCGAGGATGCCCGTCTGGATTTTCGGCTCACCCTGTCCGGCCAGCCGGATGCCTACGTCGAGGTCAAGCAGGTGACCTTGAAAGAGGGCGACGGTCATGGCTACTTCCCCGATGCCGTTAGTGAACGTGGCCGCAAGCACCTAGAAAGCCTGGCCCGCCTGGCGGGCCAGGGACAGCGCGCCGTTCTGCTGTTTTGTGTCGCCCATACCGGTATCGAGGATGTAGCGCCGGCGCTGCACATCGACCCACGCTATACCCATACCCTGGCGGGGGTTGCCGAGCGTGGCGTCGAAGTGCTGGCCTACGGCTGCGAGGTCGCCTGTATCGACGACACGCCAAGCTCGATTCGCTTGGCACGGCCATTGCCGGTATCGCTGACACGCCGTCTCCCCGATGTCCTTTCCATGGAGCCCTATCATGCGTCGTCGTGAGTGTTTGAAAGGGGGGCTCTCCCTGATATTGGCTGGCCTGTTGCCCTTGGCGCGTTCCGGCAAGGCGGAGGTGGAGCGGGACCACATGGCCCAGGGGCCCACGGTGCAAGGACGGGTGCGGGATTTGCGAAACGGCACTTGGCTAAGCGAGACGCAGTTTCTCGAACAACTGATAGCCGCTGAGGCAGTGGTCATCGGGGAGCGCCACGATAACCCCGAGCATCATCGCCGCGAGCGCTGGGTAATCAATCAGTTGGCAAAGCGCGAACGCTTGGGCGGCGTAGCAATGGAAATGCTTGATGCCTCGCAGCGCAGGGCTCTCGAGACTCACTCACCCGCTGCGTGGCTGGCCATGTCTGAGCGGTCCATGCGTGAGACGCTCGAGTGGAATCCCGGTTGGGACTGGCAGGCCTACGGGCCGACACTGCAGCGAGTATTCGAATTAGGTATCACGCCGCAGCCGGCCAATTTGGCGCAGGAGACGATCCGCTCGATCGTGACGAATAATCAAGCGCCCGAACTGCCCGCGCCGGTGGCCCAGGCCCAGCGCCAGGCGTTGATCGAAGGCCATTGTCACTTGCTGCCCGAGGAGCATCTCGACGGCATGCTGGCCGCCCAGGTGGCGAGGGACCGGGCCATGGCCGAGGCGCTGGACGCGTTGCCGGCGACGGCGGTATTGATCTGTGGTAATGGGCATGCCCGGCGCGATATCGGTGTGCCGTTGCATGCCCGTAAATCGACACTGTCCTTGGGTATGCTCGAAGCGCCACCGGGACAAGACGCCTGGCAGGCGGCCCTGCCGGCTGGTGTCGACGCGAAGCCACCCTTTGATCTGGTCTGGTTCTCGACCGGCGTATCGCGGGGAGATCCCTGTGCCGAGCTGCGCGAGCGCTTCGCCCACTAGCACAGTGGCGGCTAGCCCGGCGGAAAGTCAGCGATCGATGTAGAAGCGCTGGATGAAGGCGACATCGGCCGGGGGTTGGGTGCGGTCGTACGTCACATCCAACCTGAAATGCATGGGCTCATCGACCTGAATGCGAAAGATGGCGATATGGTAGATGGCCTCGCCGTCGCGTACGGTTCGAAATGAGAGTCCCTGGGATTGGCCGGCGAGATTACCGACCTCGCCATTGACCATGGCCATCGCCGCCTGTGTCGTCCCGTCATCGAGCTCCTCACGGACACTGACACTCAATAACCCCAGCACCTGGCTGCGCTGAATGTCATGCGCAGCCGCCACTTCCGGTGTCAGGAAGCTGGTATTCACGGCGCTATAGTGAATCTGATAATCCCCGATCTGTTCATATTGCTGGGCCGGCGCGAGCCCGGCAAATAGCGACATCAACAGGCCGAGGCCCCAGGCGCAAGCGCTTCTGGCCATGCTCTTCCCCTTCTTGACTGACGACTCGTGTTTCGTGCTAGCGGCCGCGACTGATGCGGAATATTGCGGTTTCACCGAACAGGTTGGGCCACAGGCGTGAGCTCCAATGCCCTTCGTGCTCGCCGTTGCCCACGGCACGGTCGCTGATGATCAGACCCTTTTCCTGACACAGTTGTTCAAAATCGTTGAAGGTCGAGAGGTGGATATTGGGCGTATCGTACCAGGCGTGCGGCAATGACTTGGACACGGGCATATAGCCCCTGAAGCCCAGGTACGCCCGATGACGCCAGTATGCGAAGTTGGGGAAGGTGATGATGCACTCGTTGGCCACGCGCAGCATCTCGTCGAGCATCATGTCCGGGCGGCGCAGTGCCTGCAGGGCCTGGGTCATGATCACCAGATCGCACGTGTCGTCGCCGAAATTGGCTAACCCCTGGTCGAGGTTCTGCTCGATCACGTTCACACCTTTTTGGATGCATTGGGTTATCCCGTCGGGATCGATCTCCAACCCGTAACCCGTCACTTGCTTGTCCCGGGCGAGTACGTCGAGCAGCGTGCCATCCCCGCAGCCCAGGTCGAGAATACGCGCGCCGGGTGGCACCCATTGGTAGATTACCTTGAGGTCGGCTCGCATCATGGCGTGTGTACTCCCAAGTCACGCGCCACGCGTGCCATGAACCCGGCGAACACGGCCTGGTAGCGTGGTTCGGGCAGCAGGAAGGCATCGTGACCATGCGGCGAATCGATGTTGGCGTAACTGACACGCTTGCCAGCGTGGATCAGAGCGTCCACCAGTTCTTGCGAGCGTGTTGGCGGGAAACGCCAGTCTGTCGTGAAACTGACGACCAGGAACGGGCAGCGTGCCGGGGCCAGCGCCGCGGCGAGATCGCCTCCGTGTGCGGCCGCCGGGTCGAAATAGTCGAGTACCTTGGTCATCAGCAAGTAGGTATTGGCATCGAAGGCGGTGGAGAAGGCATCGCCCTGGTAACGCAGATAGGATTCCACCTGGAATTCGACGTCATAGCCGAAGTTCAGGTCATCGCTGCGCAGGTCGCGTCCGAACTTGGTGCCCATGGCATCTTCCGACAGGTAGGTGATATGCCCCACCATGCGTGCCAGCTTGAGCCCCCGGCGCGGTACGGTGCCATGCTCGGCATACCAGCCATCGTTAAAGTCGGGGTCGGAGCGGATGGCTTGCCGGGCCACCTCGTTGAAGGCGATGTTCTGGGCCGAGAGCTTGTGGGTGGCGGCGATGATGACGGCATTGGCTACCCGTTCGGGGTAGGCCAGGGTCCACTGCATGACCTGCATGCCGCCCAGGCTGCCACCGACGATCGCGGCGAAGCGTTCTATCCCTAATTGATCCGCCAGGCGGGCCTGGCTATGCACCCAATCGCCCACGGTCATCATGGGGAAATCGGGCCCCCACTGGCGTCCCGTTTCGGGATCGGTGGCGCAGGGGCCGGTGCTGCCGTGGCAGCCTCCCAGGTTATTCACCGCCACGACGAAGAAGCGGTTGGTATCGATGCTTTTCCCGGGCCCTATGTGGGCGTCCCACCACCCGGGCTTGCGGTCATCCGAGCTGTGGTAGCCCGCGGCATGGTGGTGCCCTGAAAGGGCGTGGCAGATAAGCACCGCATTGGTGCGCTGCTCGTTCAGCGTGCCGTAGGTCTCGTAGATCAGGTCATAGGCCGGCAGCGATCGCCCACAGGCCAGGGCCAGGGGCGAGTCGAAATGTGCGATCTGCGGTTTGACCAAACCGACGGAGTCGTCGGGAAAGCGGCTCTTCCGGGTGTCGTTATCCAATGCTACGCGTGTCCCCACCGATGTCTGGGTTTTCACTCTACAGGCCGACCAGGGCGCCGGAAATGCCTGCCGCTCGGGTCAACGAACCCACCACGATGCCATCGAGCAGACTGATGGCGATGAATACCACGATCGGTGACAGATCGATCATGCCCAGCGGTGGGATCACCTTGCGTACCGGGGCCATGATCGGCTCGACCAGTTGAAAGATAAGTAAGGCCCCGGGGTGGCTGGCCTGTGGCGCGACCCAGCTCAGGATGATCATGCCGATCAGCGCGAAGAAGTAGATCTTCAGAATGGCATTGGCCAAGGCGGCGAGCGTTGCGATGGCCACGCCACCCAAAGGCGGCATACCGAAGTCCGCGATCTGCAGGATGACGACAATGCTGATCGCCTTGATCAAGAACGCGGCCGCCAGCGTGGCTAGGTCGAACGGGCCTGCCGGCTTCAGGAACCCCTGAAAGGGCTTGACCACCGGTTGCGTGACCTTCACCACCGATTGACTGATGGGATTGTAGTAATCGGCCCTAGAGGCTTGCAGTAGGAACCGCAGCATCAGCAGGAACAGATAGATATTGATCAGCGTATTGATCAGCAGCAGGCCGGCATTTCCAAATTGACTGCCCATGGGGGCTCCTCGTAGCTAAAGGACTAGTTTTTGCCGAACTCGTCGGCCATCTCGCGGGCACGCACGGCGCATGCCTCGGTGGCATCAAGAAATATCTGGCGCAGCCCGGCCTCCTCGAGCACACGAATGGCCTGCTCTGTGGTGCCCCCCGGGGACATCACGTTGCGCTTGAGCTGATCGGGGGCATGCTCGCTCTGCTGGGCCATGCGCGCCGCACCATACGCTGTCTGCAATGCCAGGCGACGTGCACTCTCGGCAGGCAGGCCCAGCCGCTCGCCAGCGGCCTCCAGCGCTTCGAAGATAAGGAAGAAGTAGGCCGGTGCGCTACCCGAAATCGCCGTGACAGCTTCCAGTAGTGCCTCATCTTCGACCCATTCGACCAGGCCGACCGATGTCATCAGGGAGGCAGCGAGCTCACGCTGTTCGCTGTTGACTCGCGAATTGGCATACAACCCGGACGCGCCGGCGCCTACCAGCGACGGCGTATTGGGCATGCAGCGGACCAGCGGCAGGTCGCCTCCCAGCCAGCGTTCGAGCGTATCGGCCGGCAGGCCTGCGGCCACCGACACGACCAGCGGCTTGCGAGCCTGGATCGCATCGCGTAGCCCGAGACAAACGTCATGCATGATCTGTGGCTTGACGGCCAGTACCACCACGTCCGCATCGCTCACGGCGGCAGCATTGTCGCTCGAGGTATGAATGCCATAGCGAGACTGCAGGTCGTTACGCTGTTCGTCGCTGGGTGAAGTGGCGGTGATGGCCTCACGCGGATAACCGCTATCGATCATGCCGCCGAAAATGGCGCTGGCCATGTTGCCGGCGCCGATGAAGGTGACTTGGCTCGCCATGCGTACAGTCCTTTCTCGTCTTGGGCAAAATTAAAACTAGATAGTACCAGTCTCGCTACTGGCGTGCCCCGAAGATGGCGGTACCCAGGCGCACTAGCGTCGCCCCTTCCGCCACGGCGGCTTCCAGGTCGTCACTCATTCCCATCGAAAGGGTGTCGAGGGGGGCCTGGGGATAGCGCATCTGCAAGCGTTCGAGCGCCTTGCGCAATGCCGCCAGAGGCGCTCGCTGTTCCTCGAAGCTCGTTGCGGGCGCCGGAATGGCCATCAATCCACGCAGCACGAGATGCGGCATATTCATTACGGCCGCTGCCAGGGGCTCCAATTCGTCCAATGTCACCCCGGATTTGCTGGGTTCTCCACTCACATTCACTTGCAGGCAGATATTAAGCGGGGGAAGCGCGTCGGGGCGCTGTTCATCGAGACGCCTGGCGATCTTCTCCCGATCGACGCTGTGTACCCAGGCGAAGTGCTCCGCCACGGCGCGTGTCTTGTTGGACTGCAACGGACCGATTAAATGCCACACGATATCCTGGAGATCGGCAAGTGCTTCCTGCTTGTCGAGGGCTTCCTGCAGGTAGTTCTCGCCGAAGTCACGTTGCCCTGCAAGATAGGTATCACGAACCATGGCGTCAGGCTTGGTCTTGCTTACCGCCAGCAGGCGGGCGGCGTCGGCACTGCGTCCGGCCTGGCGCAGCGCAGCGGCCAGACGAGCGTTGGCGGCGGCGAGTGTCTCGGAGACGATTACCTCTGTCATACTGGCGTCGACCTTACCTGGGAGCAGGGGAACGATGGATATTACCGAACTGCTGGCATTCTCGGCAAAGCAGAACGCGTCGGATCTGCACCTGTCGGCCGGATTGCCGCCGATGATTCGTGTCGATGGGGACATTCGCCGCCTGAACGTGCCGGCAATGGACGACCGTGAGGTCCGCAAGCTGATTTACGACATCATGGGCGATCGCCAGCGGCGTGACTATGAAGAGCAGCTAGAGACCGACTTTTCGTTCGAGGTGCCCGGCATCGCCCGCTTCCGCGTCAATGCCTTCAATCATGGTCGCGGGGCCGGCGCGGTATTCAGGACCATCCCGTCCGAGGTATTGACCATGGACGATCTTGAACTGGGCGACGTGTTCCGGCGGATGGCAATGTTGCCCCGCGGACTGGTGCTGGTTACGGGCCCCACCGGCTCGGGCAAGAGCACCACGTTGGCGGCGATGATCGATCACATCAACGAAACCCGCTACGACCACATTCTCACCATCGAGGACCCGGTGGAATTCGTGCATCGCAGCAAGCGGTGCCTGATCAACCAGCGAGAAGTCAGTCGAGACACGCACGGCTTCGCACCGGCGCTGCGTAGCGCCCTCCGTGAAGACCCCGACGTGATCCTGGTTGGCGAATTGCGCGATCTCGAAACCATTCGCCTGGCGCTTACCGCCGCCGAAACCGGGCACTTGGTGTTCGGTACGCTGCATACGACCTCGGCGGCCAAGACCGTGGACCGCATCATCGACGTATTCCCCGGTGATGAAAAAGCCATGGTGCGTTCGATGCTTTCCGAATCGCTGCAGGGCGTCATTTCCCAGGCGCTGCTCAAGCGTGTAGGTGGCGGGCGTATCGCCGCCCACGAGATCCTCGTGGCGACGTCTGCGGTACGCAACCTGATTCGCGAGGATAAGGTCGCACAGATCTATTCGACGATACAGACGGGCGGCAACCTGGGCATGCAGACTCTGGATGCCTGCCTATCACGGCTGGTCAGCGAGGGGCTGGTAGCCCGCGACGATGCCCAGGCCAAGGCCAAGGGAACGCTTGCGGCCTGAACGGCCCACTATGTAATAGCATGGGGACGCAGTCATGACACCGAGCGAGTGGCTCTATCAATTGCTGGATATCATGGTCGAACAGCAGGCATCCGACCTGCTGATTTCGGTTAATGCGCCGCCGACGCTCAAGATGACCGGAAAGCTCACCCCCTTGGGCGAGCAGGTGCTGAGCCACCCTCAGGTTCGCGAGCTGGTGACTGCTGCGCTTCCGGAAGGGCTGCGCGAGCGCTTTGCTACCGAGCAGGAGGCTAACTTTGCGCTGAGCCTAACGGGGCGTGGGCGGTTTCGTGTCAGCGCCTTTCAGCAGCGCAGCCAGCCGGCGATGGTCATACGGCGTATCGCCTTCGACATACCGCGCCTGGACGAGCTGTCGCTGCCGCCGGTGTTGGGCGATCTGGCGGGGCTCAAGCGGGGGCTGGTCTTCGTCGTTGGGGGAACCGGGACCGGGAAGTCGACCACCTTGGCTTCGATGATTCAGCACCGCAACGAAACGATCGGTGGCCATATCATCAGCATCGAAGACCCGATCGAGTATATCCATCCCCACAAGCGCGCGATCATCAACCAGCGTGAAGTCGGCATCGATACCGAGTCGTTCGAGGTGGCGCTGAAGAATACGCTACGTCAGGCTCCCGATGTGATCCTGATTGGCGAGGTACGCACCCGCGAAACCATGGAGCATGCGCTGACCTTCGCCGAAACCGGCCATCTGTGTCTGGCGACCCTGCACGCCAACAATGCCAACCAGGCGCTGGATCGGATCATCAATTTCTTCCCGTCGGAGCGCCATGAGCAAGTGTTGCTGGATCTCTCGCTCAACTTGCGTGCGGTGGTCGCCCAGCAGTTGTTGCCTACGCTGGAGGGTGGAAGGCATGCGGCAATCGAAGTCCTGCTGCAGTCGCCGCTGATCAGTGACCTCATACGCAAGGGCGAGGTGGGCGAAATCAAGAACATTATGCGCCGGTCAGGCGATCTGGGCATGAAGACGTTTGATCAGGCGCTTTACGAGCTTTTCCATGCCGGCATCATCAGCGAGGAGGTGGCGTTAGTGCATGCTGACTCGGCCAATGAGGTGCGCATGATGATCAAATTCGGCGACAAGCAGAGCCCGGGAATGAACAAGGCGCAGGACGCTGCCAGTCAGTTCTCTCTCAAAGAGGGGGACGATTTCTGAGCTTCTGCCTCAGTGTTGCGCTCTGCTCAAGGGGCATAGACGCCACCCAGGACGCGCGGCCCGGCGGCCCCCGTTACGGAAGGCAGGTTACCGGGAAGCCCTTCCAGCCGGCGATGGGCCAGCCAGGCGAAGGCGCCGGCTTCCAGCCAGTCCTCTGGCCACCCCCAGTCGGTGCTGGGAACCAAGGCAGTCTCTGGAAGATGGCGTGCCAGGCGAGAGAGTAGGTCGATATTGTGTGCACCACCGCCGCAGGGGATGAGTGTGGCTGGGGCTGGTGCACTCACCAATTCACATGCCATCTGGATCCCTAGCGCAATGCTCGTCGCCGTCAGTTCGGCTAGCGTTGCCTGAACATCCTGCTTGGCTTCTTGTCCGCTCAAATGTCGTTCAAGCCAAGTCAGGTGAAACACTTCGCGACCGGTGCTGCGCGGGGGCGATTGGTGAAAGAACGGCTCGCGCAATAGGGATTCGAGCAAGTCATCGATGACCTGGCCCGATGCGGCCCAGGCACCCTCCGGGTCATAGCGCCCGCCGCGATGACGCCCGTACCAGGCATCCATCAGAACGTTGGCGGGGCCGGTATCGAACCCGATCACCGGTACGCGCTGTTCTGCCGGCGGCAACAATGTCAGATTCGCAAAGCCACCCAGGTTGAGTGCCAGGCGCCATTCGTCGGCACCTCGAAAGACGGCGTCATGGAACGCAGGGGCTAACGGTGCGGCCTGTCCCCCTGCCGCCAGGTCGCGGCGCCGGAAGTCGCCAACCACGTGGCAGCCGGTGAGTTCGGCCAACAGGCTGGGGTTGTCCATCTGCCAGGTATAGGCCGGCCCGGCGTCGTTCTGGATGCCTAGGTCGTGGCCGTAGGGAGCGTGCTCGATGGTCTGGCCGTGACTGCCGATGGCCACGATCGCGTCGCGCGGGGTGCCGCTTTTCTCCAGCAAGCGCGAGACCGCTTCGGCCTGGACGCGACAAAAGGCATCTTCCGCGACGGCCAGGTCGGCGAAACTGGCCTGGTCGGCATGGCACAAGGCAAGCAGGCGCTCGCGCAGCGCATCGGGCATCGTCACTGCCTGTGTCGCTAGCAACTGGGGCGGACGGGAGGTGTCGCAGTCAACTAGAGCGGCATCCACCCCATCCAGGCTGGTACCCGACATCAAACCTATGAACAGAGCCATGCCTTCTCCTGCGCCCGTGGCGCTCAACCGTGATGCTCCAGTCATGCTAACATCCCGCACATCGTTTGATATGACATCGTTTTAGGGGAGTTGGGCACGATGACCGACCTTGAGAGCGCGTTTGCCCTGTTGCAGCGCGGCACCCATGAAATTTTGCTGGAAGACGAGCTCAAGAAGAAGCTCGCCTCGGGCCGTAAGCTGCGTATCAAGGCCGGTTTCGACCCCACGGCACCGGATCTACATCTAGGCCACAGTGTATTGCTGACCAAGATGCGCCAGTTTCAGGATCTCGGCCATGAGGTCATTTTCTTGATTGGCGATTTTACCGGACGAATCGGCGACCCCACCGGCAAGAACGTCACCCGAAAGCCGCTGACCGAAGATGAAGTCAAGGCCAACGCTCAGACCTATAAAGAGCAGGTTTTCAAGATCCTCGACCCTGAGAAGACCGAGGTTCGCTTCAATGCCGAGTGGTTCTCGGCAATGAGTGCCGCTGACATGATCGAACTGGCGGGCCAGAGCACCGTGGCACGCATGCTGGAGCGTGACGATTTCGAAAAGCGTTACAAGTCGGGACAGTCGATCTCCCTCCATGAATTTCTCTACCCGCTGGTGCAGGGGTACGACTCGGTGGCCCTCAAGGCCGATATCGAACTGGGGGGTACCGACCAGAAGTTCAATTTGTTGATGGGCCGCGAGATTCAGAAGCACTTCGGCCAGGAGCCCCAGGTCGTCATCACCATGCCGCTACTTGAAGGGCTCGATGGCGTGCAGAAGATGTCCAAGTCGTTGGGTAATTATGTCGGTGTCGATGAAGCGCCGGGCTCCATGTTCAACAAGTTAGTCTCTATGCCTGACAGCCTGATGTGGCGCTATTTCGAGCTGCTGTCGTTGAAAACCAACGAAGAGCTCGAAGGGCTCAAGCGTGACATTGAGGCGGGGGCTAACCCACGCGATATCAAAATGGAACTCGCCCGAGAGCTGATCGGTCGCTATCACGGCGAAGAGGCTGCCGCCAACGCACACAAGTCTGCTGGCAATCAGCTTGCCGAGGGGGAGCTGCCCGAGGATCTGCCCGAGGTCGAGGTCGATTTCGAAGGAAGCCCACAGGCGCCCATCGCTGCCGTACTCAACCGTTCGGGCCTGGCCAACAACAGTGCCCAGGCCAAGGACATGCTGGGCAATGGCCGGGTCAAGGTCGATGGCGAGGTCGTCTCACGCGACCACATGTTGGCCACGGGGCAGGCCTACGTCATTCAGGCCGGCAAGAAGCGCTATGCTCGCGTGATCCTGAGCTGACGTCCGGCTTTTACTGTCATTGTAAAGTCTCTCTGTCAGGCGCCCGCTCCGTGCGGGCGTTTTGCGTTAATAAGCAATTGTCTCGGGGTGGGCGCAGCGGGTATCACAAGAGACGAATATTTCTTCGTAAAAGGGTTGTCAGGGCGCTCTGGGAAACGTAAAGTACGCATCCGCTGCCGGCGACGAGCAACGTTGCAGGCGGTGGAGGATGGTGCAAGGCTTTGTTTCTGTGTGGTTTT
>NZ_JPZL01000002.1 GCF_000759345.1 Litchfieldella xinjiangensis | reverse complement strand
AAAACCACACAGAAACAAAGCCTTGCACCATCCTCCACCGCCTGCAACGTTGCTCGTCGCCAGCAGCGGATGCGTACTTTACGGCTTTATAATCTCGGCTGCAAGGGGGTCGACTGAAAAATGTGTTGGTGTTGATTCGAGCCGCTATCGAATGTGCCTCAGATCGTCCAAAGGTCCATGAAGCGATGTACCGGGGTGGCCTCGAGCGCTTGCTTATCCGTGCACAACGAAACGATCTCACCGCAACGCTGAACAGGAAAGCGTGTTGCCAGGTTGGCCTTGAATTTCTCCACGAGCAGCGGAATGCCCTCCTGCCGCCGCCGCCGGTGTCCCAGGGGATACTCGACGACAACCTGCTCGGTCTTTGACCCATCCTGGAAAAACACCTGGATGGCATTGGCAATGGAACGTTTGTCGGCCTCGAGATACTCCTGAGTGAAGCGGGGGTCTTCGGTAACCTCCATCTTGGCACGCAGTGTATCGATCCGGGGATGTTCCGCATGGAAGCGGTCTTCGTAATGCTCAGCGGTCAGATCCCCAAACATGAGGGGCACAGCCACCATATATTGCAGGCAGTGGTCCCGATCAGCCGGGTTGGCCAGTTCGCCCTCCTTGGAGATGATGCGAATGGCCGACTCATGGGTAGTGACCACGATACGCTCGATCTCATCGAGCCGATCCTTGACCTCGGGGTGCAGCCGCACCGCAGCCTCACATGCCGTCTGGGCATGGAACTCCGCCGGAAACGCAATCTTGAACAACACATTCTCCATGACATAGGTGCCGTATGGCTGGGGAATACTGAATCTGCGCTGGGGTTCCGGCTTGATCTGCTGATCCTTGTTGGTCTTGGCGAACAGCACATCGTAGAACCCCCACTGAGTTGCTGTGAGGGCACTGGGCACACCCATCTCCCCGCGGAGGGCGATATCAGCCAGACGTACGCCACGCGAGGTGGCGTCGCCAGCCGCCCATGATTTACGAGAGCCCGCATTGGGTGCGTGACGGTAGGTGCGTAGACTCTGGCCGTCCACCCAGGCATGCGAGAGGGCCGAGAGAATTTGATCCCGATTGGCACCCATTAACTTGGCAGCGACGGCGGTACTCGCAACCTTGACCAGCACCACATGGTCGAGCCCCACCCGGTTAAACGAATTCTCCAGCGCAAGCACACCCTGAATTTCATGGGCCATGACCATCGCTTCGAGCACATCGCGCATGGAAAGGGCCGCCTCGCCCTGAGAGATGCGCTTCTGGGAAAGATGGTCCGCTACTGCGAGGATGCCGCCGAGGTTGTCAGAAGGGTGCCCCCATTCTGCGGCCAGCCATGTATCGTTATAGTCGAGCCAACGCACGGTGCAGCCGATGTCCCAGGCGGCCTTTACCGGGTCCAGGCGAAATGACGTGCCCGGTACACGGGAACCATTAGGCACGACGGTACCTTCGACTAAGGGCCCCAGATGCTTGGTGCATTCGGGAAATCGCAACGCCAGCAATCCACACCCAAGGGTATCGATCAAGCAGTTACGTGCAGTCTCCAGCGCTTCCGGGCTCTCGATACGGTACTCCAACACATAGTCGGCGATCTGCTGCAGTTCCGAATCGTAATCGGGGCGGACATTTTGATCGACATTGACGCTCATCGGCTCGTCTCCCAGGATGATCAAGGACGCGGGGTAACGGGTCTGGCTGTACCAGCCCGAGCACCCTTAAACTAGCGTGGATTACTGCGTTGGGGTCAGAAGGCATCCTCAGGAATGCGGACCCAGCCCTCCATCAAGACACGAGCACTGCGGCTCATACTGGCCTTTTCCACATTCCAGACGTCCCCTACCCGGCTCGCCTCGGCACCTACACGCAAGGTACCGGAAGGATGTCCGAAGTGAACCGAGGTGCGGTCCCCACCGCCTGCCGCCAGATTGACCAGCGTACCGGAGACCGCCGCGGCAGTGCCTATGGCCACCGCCGCGGTCCCCATCATGGCGTGATGCAACTTACCCATGGATAGCGCACGGACCAAGAGATCGATTTCCCCGGCCTGGATCGCCCGGCCATTGGATGTCGCATAATCCGACGGCGGAGCGACGAAAGCGATCTTGGGCGTATGCTGCCGCTGAGCCGCCTCCTCGAGAGACTGGATAAGTCCCATGCGTAGCGCCGCATGAGCACGCAGGGTCTCGAACATGGCCAGCGCCTTAGTATCGCCATTGATGGCGTCCTGTAGCTCCGTCCCGGTATAGCCAAGATCCGAGGCGTTGACGAATGCCGTTGGAATGCCGGCATTGATCAGCGTTGCCTGGATACGTCCGCCCTTGGCCACGTCATCGGGAACATCCAACGTGTCCACGATATTGCCCGTAGGGAACATGGCCCCCTCACCATCGGCAGGATCCATGAAGTCGAGCTGAACCTCGGCGGCGGGAAAGGTCACCCCATCGAGTTCGAAATCGCCGGTCTCCTGCACCTTGCCGTCAACCATCGGAACGCGAGCCACGATGGTCTTGCGAATATTGGCCTGCCAGATACGTACCGTGGCCAGACCGTCTCGCGGGAGTTGGCTGGCCTCCACCAGGCCCTGGCTAATCGCGAAGGGACCGACCGCCGACGACAGGTTGCCGCAGTTTCCACTCCAGTCGACGAACGGCTTGTCGATAGCAACCTGGCCGAACAGGTAGTCAACGTCATGATCCGGCTGAGAACTTCTCGAAACGATTACCGCCTTGCTGGTGCTCGATGTCGCACCGCCCATGCCATCGATCTGCTTGCCATAGGGATCGGGACTTCCAATCACGCGTAATAGCAACGCATCGCGAGCCGGACCGGGCACACGGGCGGCCTCGGGCAAATCATCCAGGCAGAAGAAAACTCCCTTACTGGTACCGCCACGCATATAGGTCGCCGGTATCTTGATCTGTGGCACTCGCATCATGCTTCCACCGCCTCCGAGGCTTCGAGGAAATCCTGGGCGAAGCGCTGCAGCACACCACCGGCCTGGAAGGTCGAGACTTCCTCCTGCGTATCGAGTCGACAAATCACCGGTGTCTCGATGCCCTCACCATTGGCAAGACGAATGACGAGTCTCATGGTAGCCCGCGGGGCAAACTCACCGATGACATCGAACGTTTCGGTACCATCGATACCCAGCGTCTTGCGGGTAGTTCCGGACGGAAACTCCAGCGGCAGCACACCCATACCGATCAGGTTGGTGCGGTGAATTCGCTCGAACCCCTCGGCTACGATGGCTTCCACCCCGGCCAGGCGTACGCCCTTCGCCGCCCAGTCGCGCGACGAACCCTGGCCGTAATCGGCGCCAGCGATGATGATCAAGGGCTGCTTGCGCTGCATGTAGGTCTCGATCGCCTCCCACATCCGCACCACCTGGCCCTCGGGCTCGATACGCGCTAGCGAGCCATGGACGACTTCGCCGTTCACTACCGCCATCTCGTTGATGAGCTTGGGATTGGCGAAGGTGGCACGCTGTGCGGTCAGGTGATCACCCCGGTGAGTGGCATAGGAATTGAAGTCCTCTTCCGGCACGCCCATCTTGGCCAGGTACTCGCCTGCGGCACTGTCCGCCATGATGGCGTTGGAAGGCGACAGGTGATCGGTCGTGATGTTGTCGGGCAATACGGCCAGCGGTCGCATACCCTTGAGCGAGCGCTCTCCTGCCAGAGCGCCTTCCCAATAGGGAGGACGACGAATGTACGTGCTCTGTGGACGCCATTCATACAACGGATCGACGTAGGTTCGTGACGTTGCATCGGCATCGAACATGGGGATATAGGTCGCCCGGAACTGCTCGGGCTTCACCGCTCGCTTGACGATGGCATCGATCTCTTCATCGCTGGGCCAGATATCTTTCAAGGTGACCGGATTACCTTTGTCGTCGTAACCCAGAGCATCCTTTTCGATGTCGAAGCGAATCGTTCCGGCAATGGCATAGGCAACCACCAATGGCGGCGACGCCAGGAAGGCCTGCTTGGCGTAGGGGTGAATACGACCGTCAAAGTTGCGGTTGCCGGAAAGCACCGCAGTCGCGTAGAGATCGCGGTCGACGATTTCCTGCTGGATGGCCGGGTCCAAGGCCCCGCTCATGCCATTACAGGTCGTGCAGGCAAAGGCCACCACACCGAAGCCGAGGCTTTCCAGCTCTGATAGCAGATTGGCCTCCTCCAGGTACATCTTTACCGTCTTCGAGCCCGGGGCCAGGGACGTCTTCACCCACGGCTTGCGCATCAGACCCAATGCATTGGCATTGCGCGCGATGAGACCGGCAGCCACCATGTTGCGCGGGTTGCTGGTATTGGTACAGCTGGTGATCGCAGCGATGATCACCGCACCGTCGGGCATGCGTCCCTCATCGCTCTGTACATTGCCACTAATGCCTCGCTTGGCCAGCTCGGCGGTGGGAAGCAGCGCATGGGGGTTCGAGGGGCCTGCCAGGGTTCGCGGCACGCTGGAAAGATCGAAAGTCAGAACGCGCTCGTAATCGGCGTCAGCCAGGCAGTCGGCCCATAGACCGGCTTCCTTGGCATAGGTCTCGACCAGGGTCACCTGGTCCTCATCGCGACCTGTCAGCTTCAGATAATCGATCGTCTGTTCATCGATATAGAACATGGCCGCAGTAGCGCCATACTCCGGCGTCATGTTCGAGATAGTCGCCCGATCGCCTACGGTCAGCGCCCGGGCCCCCTCCCCGAAGAACTCGAGGTAAGCGCCTACCACGCGCTCACGACGCAGGAAGTCAGTCAGCGCTAGCACCATATCGGTACTGGTGATGCCGGGCTGCAACCGGCCGGTCAACTCGACCCCGACGATATCCGGCAAACGCATCATCGATGCACGACCAAGCATCACGCTTTCTGCTTCGAGGCCGCCCACACCCACCGAGATCACTCCCAGGGCATCGACCATCGGCGTGTGGCTATCGGTGCCTACACAGGTATCCGGAAAGGCGACACCGTCACGTTTTTGAACGACGGGTGACATTTTCTCCAGGTTGATCTGGTGCATGATGCCGTTGCCGGGAGGGATGACATCGACATTCTCGAAGGCCAGCTTCGTCCAGTTGATGAAATGGAAGCGGTCATCGTTGCGTCGATCTTCGATGGCACGGTTCTTCTCGAAGGCATCGCTCTCGAACCCGGCATGCTCCACGGCCAGGGAATGATCGACGATCAACTGCGTCGGGACGACGGGGTTGACCTTGGCGGGGTCGCCGCCTTTCTCGGCAATCGCGTCGCGCAGGCCAGCCAGGTCCACCAGTGCCGTCTGGCCGAGAATGTCGTGGCAGACCACGCGCGCCGGGTACCAGGGGAAGTCCAGGTCGCGCTTACGTTCGACGATTTGCTTGAGTGAATCAGTCAGCGCAGCAGGGTCGCAGCGTCTGACCAGATTCTCGGCCAGTACGCGAGAAGTATAAGGAAGGCGATCATAAGCCCCGGGGAGGATTGCCTCGACCGCAGCCCGGGTATCGAAATGATCCAACGATGTGCCGGGAAGCGGTTTGCGAAATTCAGTGTTCATATCGTCGGTCATGGCATCGGTCATCGCATCGTGCCGGGGTGACTGAGAGAGTCACCCCGACAAAGTCGAAGAAGAAAAGGCATTCAGTCACGCTGTTCGATCGGCACCCAATCAGTCTTTTCGGGGCCGATATAATCTGCACTGGGGCGAATGATCCGATTGTTCTCGCGCTGCTCGAAAACATGCGCGCACCACCCCGTCACTCGGGAGCAGACAAAGATTGGGGTAAATAGCTTGGTCGGTATGCCCATGAAATGGTAGGCACTGGCGTGGAAGAAATCGGCGTTGCAGAACAGTTTTTTCTCACGCCACATGACTTCTTCGCAGCGCACCGATACCGGGTAGAGGCGATCATCGCCGACATCGTCGGCAAGCCGTTTCGACCACTGCTTGATGATCGCGTTGCGCGGGTCGGAGTCTCGGTAAATGGCATGACCGAACCCCATGATCTTCTCACGGCGCTCGAGCATTCCCATTATTTCACGCTCGGCTTCGTCGGGGGTCTGCCAGTCCTCGATCATGGCCATGGCCGCTTCATTGGCACCGCCATGCAGGGGCCCGCGCAAGGAGCCAATGGCTCCCGTCACGCAGGAATGCATGTCGGATAGCGTCGAGGCGCAGACACGCGCGGTGAAGGTCGAGGCGTTGAATTCGTGCTCGGCATAGAGGATCAGCGAGACATTCATCACTCGGGCATGCAGTTCGCTGGGAGCCTCGCCACGCAACAGATGCAGGAAGTGAGCGCCTACCGAGTCGTCATCGGTGTCGGTGTCGATACGGACACCGTCATGGGTGTAACGATACCAATAGCAGATGATCGATGGCAGCACGGCCAGCAAGCGATCGCTGGCGTCCTGCTGCGCCTCGAAGTCCCCCTCGGTTTCGAGGTTGCCCAGCATCGAAGCCCCCGTGCGCATCACGTCCATCGGGTGAGCCTCACGAGGTATTTGCTCGAGCACGGCTTTAAGTGGCTCAGGCAGGCTGCGCAGCCCTTTTAGCTTGTCGACATAATTCTGAAGCTCGGAAGCGTTCGGCAGTTTTCCCTTGAGCAGCAGATAGGCGACTTCCTCGAAACGCGCGTGCTCGGCCAAGTCGTGGATGTCGTATCCGCGGTAGGTCAGGCCCGAACCGCTCTTGCCTACGGTACACAGCGCTGTGCTGCCAGCGCTCTGCCCCCGCAGGCCGGTACTAGCCGGTGTCTTATCCGCCATGGCGTGTCTCCTGATAACGATCCTGGTGACGATGTCACGTCGTAATTGTTTTGTGCTATTCCGTCTTGCCTTGGGCAAACAACGCATCGAGCTTGCGTTCGAAATCGTGATAGTTGAGAAAGTCGTAGAGTTCGTCACGTGTCTGCATCAATTCGACGACATCACGCTGATGCCCTTGCTCGTGGATGCTGCGATACACCTCGAGGGCAGCGGCATTCATGGCCCGGAACGCCGAGAGCGGATAGAGCACCATGCGACAGCCCACCTCGGCCAGTTCCTGCTGTGAAAAAAGCGGGGTGGCGCCGAACTCGGTGATATTGGCAAGAATCGGTGCATTGGTGCCTTCACAAAAGGCTCGGTAGTCCTCGAGCGTATGTACGGCCTCGGCGAAGATCGCATCTGCGCCAGCCTCGATACAGGCATTGGCCCGGTCGATGGCCGCCTCGAGCCCTTCCTTCTGGAAGGCATCGGTACGCGCGATCAGGCAGAAATCAGGATCGACCTTGGCATCGGCTGCCGCCTTGATGCGATCGATCATCTCCTGCTTGGGCACGATCTCCTTATTGGGCCGATGGCCGCATCGTTTCTGTGCTACCTGATCTTCGAGGTGCACCGCAGCGACTCCGGCCCGCTGCATTTCCTTCACAGTGCGTGCAATGTTGAACGCCCCACCCCACCCTGTATCGATATCCACCAGCAGGGGCAACTCTGTGGCTCCGGTGATCCGGTAGGCGTCCTGTACCACATCGTTCATGGTCGTCATGCCGAGATCGGGCAAGCCGAAGGAGGCGTTGGCGACCCCACCGCCAGATAGATAAATGGCGGGATGCCCCACCCGCTCCGCCATGAGCGCGCTATAGGCATTGATGGTACCGACGATGGGCAAGGGTCGATGATCATTCAGCGCGGCGCGAAAGCGGGCGCCAGGGGTCGCTCGGTTCATGGTAACTCCTGAATTGTTATCCGGCCGTGGAAGGCGATACTTCCTGCTCGGCTTCCTGTTTCAGCATTTCGGCATAGCGATTGGCGACATTGGCTCGCGATGCACTCACGTGCCGACGCATCAACAGTTCCGCCAGCTCCGCATCTCCGGCCTCGATGGCATCGACAATACGATGATGCTCGACGAAGGCACGTTGAGGGCGCGTCCCGCTGGCACTGAATTGGGTGCGATACAGCCGCACCAGGTAATAGAGATCGTCACAGAGAATCGTCATGAGCATACGGTTGTGGCTGCCCTGGACGATGCAATAATGAAAGTCGAGATCGCCTTCCCGTTGGTAGTAAGCTTCGCCCCTGGCCAGGTCGGACTGTTGCTCATGAACAGCCAATACCTTTCTCAGCCCGGCAATTTCCTCGGCAGACATATGTTCAGCTGCCAGGCGCGCCGCCATACTTTCCAGGGCCTCGCGCACATCGAACAGCTCAAGCAGTTCTTTCATCGAGAGCTTGACCACTCGGGCCCCCACATGGGGAACGCGCTCGATCAGGCGGTGAGTCTCTAGTCGCCGCATCGCTTCCCGTAGCGGTCCCCGTGAGATGCCGTAGGCCTTGGACAGTCCGGGCTCGGTAATCTTCGTGCCTGGAGCGATCTCGCCGCGCACGATGGCGCTTTGCAGTTGATTGAAGACGCGCTCTGCCAGCGTTCGGACTTCCGGTGAGGCCGCTTCAGTAGTGATAACAGTCATGAGGATTGTCGACAATTATGGAGTAATGGAACTTTAGGCTATCCGCTCATGGACCGTCAACCACGGCGACGCACCAACTTTTTTAGCTAAAGAAGGCAGAATGATGTTGCAATCACTTGTCGACAATCACCCGTTAGTCTCATAACCCGCCGCCGTTAAGTGCGCGTTCAGTAAATCCGACAACCTACGAGCGACAACGATCGTCATCGTCCCTAGAATGGAGCGCCCGACGAGGGATCATTCAAGATGACACGAACCTTAGAAATCACAGCCTTACCGTATATGCGCACCCCCTTGGATTACTTCGCCAGGTTGCGCGAACGTGAGGGAGCCGTCCTGCTGGATAGTGGCCGTCCCGATGGCCCAGGAGGCCGCTACGACATTATCAGTACCGATCCACTCGCCGAACTTGAAACGGATGCCAGAGGGCGGGTGCAGGGCAACGCGCCTGGTTTACCCGAGTGCGCTTCACCCTTTCATGCTCAGCAAGCCTTGCTGGAACGTCTCGATACCCAGGCTCCCGACAATTGCGACTTACCTTTCATTGGTGGGCTGATCGGCTACTGGAGCTATGAGATGGCACATTGTCTCGAGCGGATCGGCAACCAGGCACCCGCCGCCGCCGATCTGCCGTGGAGCCGCGTCGGACTCTACGACTGGGCATTGATTCAAGACCACGAGCGCCAGATTACCCGCCTGGTTGCCACGCCATCGCGCCGCGACCAGGTCATGGCCTGGTTGGCGAAGCCTGCTCCGGAGCCAGCTGCCTTTACCCTTACCGGCCCTTTCGAGGCCGAGCTGGACCGCCACGGCTATGGCGAACGGTTTCGTGCCGTACAGCGCTACATCCATGCCGGGGACTGCTACCAGATCAACCTGGCGCAGCGCTTCAGCGCCAGCTATGAAGGCAACCTCTGGCAAGCCTACCTGCAGTTGCGGCAGGCCACGCCAACCCCTTTCGCCGGATACATGAGCTGGTCTGGCAAAGCCATACTGTCGCTGTCGCCGGAACGCTTTCTCGAGGCTCGCAACGGCCACGTCGAAACCCGCCCCATCAAGGGGACACGCCCACGCAGTAGCGATCCAAGCCAGGATCGAGAGCTAGCCCACGACCTGGTCAGAAGCACGAAGGACCGCGCCGAGAACGTGATGATCGTCGATCTACTGCGCAACGACCTGGGCCGGGTATGTCGTCCCGGGAGCGTTCACGTGCCGCAACTTTGCGAACTGGAAAGTTATGCCAACGTGCATCATCTCGTCAGCGTCGTCAGAGGGGAGCTCGAGGCGCAACAGACTCCCCTAGACTTGCTGGCCGCTGCTTTCCCTGGTGGATCGATTACAGGCGCCCCCAAGGTACGCGCAATGCAGATCATCGATGAGCTGGAACCCAGCCAACGCAGTGTCTATTGCGGCAGTCTCGGGTATATCGATCGGCGCGGCCATATGGATACCTCGATTGCGATTCGCACCGCCGTCGCCGATCGGGGGAAGATGCACCTCTGGGGCGGAGGTGGCCTGGTCGCCGACTCGGATGAAGAGGCCGAATACCAGGAGACCCTGGCCAAGATTCGCCATCTGATGCAAGCCCTGGGCAGCGATGCTCGGCTGTCGTGAATCTCGGTCGACGCCTACATAAGAACCGAACCAATAGGTATTGGGGAGCCGGCCCGGGGCTTTGCTAGGGTATGTGCATTCGTTGAGAGGAGCATTTCATGACACTGGATATCGACGCCATCAACCGGGAGCACGGGGGAGACCCTGAAGCCTTGGTGAAGTGGGCGATGGGGCTTGGCAAGTTTGCCATCTGCACCACCAATTTTCGACCGTTCGAAGCCGTCATCCTGCACATGGTGGCCCAGGTGAAACCCGACATTCCCATTGTCTGGATGGATTCGGGATACAACACGGAGGCGACGTATCGATTCGTGGAAGAAATCGTCGCCCGGCTTAACCTCAATCTGGTGACCTACCATCCCCAGCGGTCGCGAGCGCATCGCGAAGCCGTCGAGGGAGGCGTACCAGGGATAGACGACCCGGGACACGCCGCCTTTACCGAGGAAGTGAAGCTGGAGCCCTTCCAGCGCGCCCTCGCCGAGATGGCGCCAGAGGTCTGGCTGACTGCACTTCGCGCCGAGGACACCGCCGTTCGGGCGCAGATGCAGCCGGTATCAGTAAATGGCGATGGCCTCGTCAAGGTGGCTCCGGTACTGCATTGGACCTCCAAG
The DNA here is from genome assembly GCF_000759345.1 of Litchfieldella xinjiangensis. Classification (GTDB taxonomy): domain Bacteria; phylum Pseudomonadota; class Gammaproteobacteria; order Pseudomonadales; family Halomonadaceae; genus Litchfieldella_A; species Litchfieldella_A xinjiangensis. Next base: position 1,025,642 of record NZ_JPZL01000002.1, on the reverse strand, counting down.
GATATGTACCAGTACCTGCAGAAGCACGACCTGCCCAACAATTTCGATTACTTCGACCCCACCAAAGTCGAAGAGAAACGTGAGTGTGGCCTGCATCTACAGCATTGAGCCTAACCACCCTCCATGGTGAAGGCCTGCCATACGGCAGGCCCTTCAACTGTACGTGCAGGAAACCCTTCCTTTACCGCATGGGCAGCTCGATACCCTCGAACAAGTCATGCTCGTTGCGCGGCCCCGCCGCCAGGGCCGCCTCGACAATGTCCCGATCGAGATGAGACGCAAAGCCTTGCACGAAATCGTACATATAACTGCGCATGAACGTCCCGCGACGAATACCGATCTTGGTGGTCGAACTCTCGAAAAGATGGCCTGCTTCCAATACCACGAGATCGCTGTCCGCCTCGGGGTCCACCGCCATATGCGCTACGATGCCGATACCCAGCCCCAGGCGCACATAGGTCTTTATCACGTCGGCATCCGCCGCGGTCAGCACCACATTAGGGCTGAGCTCACGCGCGCGGAACGCATCGTCTAGCTGCGATCGGCCCGTAAAGCCGAATACGTAGGTGACCAGAGGGTAGGCGGCAACCGCGTCGAGCGTGAGTTCGTCCAGCTCGGCCAAGGGATGACCCTGAGGCACCAGCACGCAGCGATTCCAGCGGTAGCAAGGCAACAGCACTAGGTCATTGAATAAATCGAGCGATTCCGTGCAGATCGCAAAGTCGGCCTGCCCTTCACTGACCATCTGCGCAATCTGCTTGGGCGTGCCCTGCTGCATGTGCAGGGCCACATCGGGATACTTGCGGGTGAAATCGCGAATGACCGGCGGAAGCGCATACCGGGCCTGGGTATGCGTCGTCGCAAGGGACAGGCTGCCTCGGCGTTCATCGCTGTGCTCCTGGGCAACCTGCTTGATGTTCTCGGCGGTCCGCAGCATCTGGCCCGCCAGGTCGATGATGGCTTGCCCGGCCGGTGTCACCCGCGTCAAATGCTTGCCACTGCGTGCGAATATCTCGACACCCAGCTCGTCCTCGAGCAGTCGGATCTGCTTTGAGATACCGGGCTGGGACGTGTACAGGCTTTGCGCAGTCGCCGACACATTGAGGTTATGCCGTGTCACTTCCCAGATATAGCGAAGCTGCTGTAACTTCATACCCGATTCATCCCCTCGCTCGCCTCTTCGTCGCGACCCGCCGATTCGATGGCAAGCAGTGACGACGACATGGGCTCTAGTAAGATCACTTGGCGATAGCAGCGCGATCTTTAATTTCCGAATAGCATAACTATAGCGTTACTGACCGCACTTCACCATGGCCCTCCACCATTGTTATTCGCACCAACAGCCCCCATCATAGTAAGTCACTATCGCTTCGTTACTTCCCAGGCATTTGCCAGCAAGGCGGCCGGTCGATAACATCGCGAGCTAAACTGGTTACCGTGACGCTAGCGCGTACAGCAATTGGAGACCCCTATGGCCAATAATGTCGATGTCACCGCCTCAAATTTCGAGCAGGAAGTGCTCAAGGCCGACAAGCCGGTTCTATTGAAGTTCTGGGCACCGTGGTGCGGCCCGTGCAAGATGATGGCCCCAGTGGTGGACGAAGTCGCCGATGAACGCGCCGATAACCTCAAGGTCGTTAGCGTTAATGTCGATGATGCCCCCGAAATCGCCGCCGAACATGGCGTTCGCGGCGTTCCCACCGTGATGCTATTCAAATCCGGCGCCAAGGTCGCCTCACTGGTAGGCGCCCAGTCCAAGTCCCAACTGGCCCAGTTCATCGAACAGAACGCCTGATTCACTGATCGAAGAACGCTCGACGCCCCGGCACCGTCCGGGGCGTCTTCGTTTCAGCGTGCCGGTCTGGTCGCCTGGGCCAGTCCAGTTCAGGCCAGTGCCAAAGCTTCAACGCGGCTCAGGCTTTGAGGGCACAGCTCGCTCCCCCGGCCCTAGCATGTATGCGAGCCAGCGTGTCTCGGGGTGGCTGTCCAAGGCTATCTTCAGCGTCATGGTCAGCAATACCGACAGTAGCATCCCCACAGTCCCCAGAATCCAACCCCACACGACCAACGACAGGAACGCCACGAAGGTCGACAGTCCCAACGCCTGCCCCATCACCCGTGGCTCGACCAGGTTGCCCATCACGAAGTTGATCATCAGATAGGATAGCGCCAGGGTCACTGCCGGCAGGAAGCCAGCATCCGGCGCGATCAGCAAGAGAAGCACCGGTGGCAGGGCTGCCAGTGCGGAACCGATATTGGGTATGTAGTTCAGGCCGAAGGCCAACGTGGCCCACAGGAAGGGAAATTGCACGCCGACCAGCTGGCAGGCGATCCATACCAGGACCCCTGTGAACAGGCTAATTAAGGTCTTGACCGCCAGGTAGCGCTTCAGTTTCAGGCTGAATTCGCTGAAGCGCCTGAGACTGGGTGCAGGATCGAGCAATGCCGTCGAAAACTTTTTCCGAAAATTGAGTGTTTCGAACAGCAAAAATACGACCAGCAGGGCGACCACGATGCTCTGCATCAGTAATCCCCCCAACTGACTCAGGAACTGGGGAATGAATTGTGTCGCATTGGTGGGGTCCAGCCATTGGTTGAACTGCTGGGGGCGTATCGAGACCCCTAGCGAGGCCACCCAGTTGAGCAAACTGAGATAGTATTCCTGCAGCTGGCTTTCGAGATCGGGCAACGCTTCGACGAAGGTGCTGAAACTATTGACCAGTAGCACGATCAGCAATGTCAGGAAAATACCGATGACCAGGAGGGTAAGCCATACTGCCACGCGTAGGTTCACGCCGAGTCGATGCAGCCAATGGACGGGAGCCGTACACACCACCGCCATAAATACCGACAACAGCAAGGGGACGAGAATTTCCGAGCCTGCCTTCATTCCAGCGATGATCACCACCAGGGCAGCCAGGCCGACAGTCAAGTTAAGGGGGAGGTTGCGCTTAGCATCATCTGTTTCGGGTTCGATCATTCCGCCATCCTGGCCAAGTCATTTTCACAAAGTGTATGTCAGGATTTCATTGCCGGTGCAGACTCAATCGTGCAGCAAGCAGGAAATCGCCTGAACGCAGAATACCATGGGAACCTTGGGGACAGTTGATGCTCGAAGCGACGTGCAGGCACGCTTACCAAACGCAATGAATTGCTACTGCCCAAGACCAAGGAGATAACATGCTAGGTCGTCGCCATCTAACTCTGTTCGTCGGATCGATACTGGTCGGCACGCTGATGTCCGCGTCGGCTCAGGCTCGAGAGTCCCAGGACAACGAAGCCTGGGTACAGGTGCAAGCCCAGACCACGCTCGATGTAACACCCGATCGGGCCACGGTAAATGCCAGGCTGTGGGAAAGAACGCCTCCGATTGCCATGCAGGATGAGAGCACACCGCCCGACCCTGCCGCCCTGCGGGAAGCCAGGGAGACCCTGGAAGAGCGTACAGGCGTCTTGATCCGTTTGTTGGAACAGGAAGGGATCGCCAGTGAGGCGATAACGGCTGGCTCGCTGAGTATTCGGCCCGACCATATTCCCGGCAGAAGGGAAGAGAATGGCGAGCCGGGCATGCTGGTAAGAACCCAGCTCGAGCGTCCCATTACCCTGGCCATCGATGATCTTACTCACCTACCCATGATTCTGGATGCCTTGACCAGCTCGGGCGTCAATGCCCTGGACGGTATCGTATACGAGCTCTCGGACAGGGAAGCGGCTACCGATCGGGCATTGGTTCAGGCCTTGGAAAAAGCCCGGCGCAAGGCCGAACTGATGGCCGAGACGCTCGATGTGTCATTGGGGGCGATCAAGCGCGTTCAGGAAACCCAATCGCCGATATTCGCCCCTCGCATGATGTCGATGCGCGCCGATGCTATGGAACAACAGGCCGCGCCGGAGTACCGTCCCGGCACGATCAGCATCGACGCAGGCGTCGAGGTTCGCTGGGAGATCAGGCGTTGATCGTCTCGAGCCCACCCAGGTAGGGCCGAAGCGCGGTTGGCACCGTAATCGAGCCGTCGCCATTCTGGTAATTCTCCAGAACGGCCAGCAGGCAACGCCCTACCGCTAGCCCAGACCCATTCAAGGTATGCAGCAGTTGCGGTTTCTTGTGCTCGGGATGACGGAAGCGGGCCTGCATCCGTCGCGCCTGGAAATCCTCACAGTTGGACACTGAGGAAATTTCACGGTACGTCGATTGACTGGGAAGCCAGACCTCCAGATCGTAGGTTTTGGCCGCACCGAAGCCCATGTCGCCCGTGCACAAGGTAACCACACGATACGGCAACTCGAGTGCCTGCAGGATCGCCTCGGCATGGCCTCGCATTTCCTCGAGGGCCGCATAGCTGGTCTCGGGATCGACCAGTTGCACCATTTCCACCTTGTCGAACTGGTGCTGGCGAATCATGCCACGCGTATCCCGACCGTGGGAACCCGCCTCGCTTCGAAAACAGGGTGTATGGGCAGTGAGCCGAACCGGCAGGATCTTGTGCTCGAGAATTTCGTCCCGAGCAAAGTTGGTCAGCGGAACCTCGGCGGTAGGAATGAGGTAGTAGCCCTGATCCCCCTCAAGGCGGAACAGATCTTCACCGAACTTGGGCAATTGGCCGGTACCGGTCAGCGAATCGGCATTGACCATGTAAGGGACATAACACTCTTCGTAGCCATGCTCGAGGGTCTGCTTGTCTAGCATGAATTGCGCAAGCGCCCGATGCAGCCGAGCGATGGGCCCGCGCATCACGGCAAACCGGGAGCCGGTCAGCTTGGTTGCCATTTCGAAATCGAGATAACCGAGCCTGGCACCCAAGTCGACATGATCCTTGACCTCGAAGTCAAAGTCTCGCGGCGTCCCCCAACGATGCAATTCGACATTGTCGTCCTCGTCCACGCCAACGGGAGTGCTATCGTGAGGCAGGTTGGGCAGACTGGCGGCAAGGGATTCCCATTGCGCCTGGACCTCGGCGAGCTCGTGCTTGGCCGTATCGAGCCGATCGCCCAGGTCGCTGACTTCGGCCAATAGCGGCTCGATGTCCTGACCACTGGCCTTGGCCTTGCCGATAGCCTTGGAGCGGGTGTTGCGTTCATTCTGCAGCCGCTCGGTCTCGGTCTGCAGCTCACGACGCCGGGACTCCAGCGCCTCGAATTGCGCGGTATCGAGTGTAAAGCCTCGCTGGGCCAGTCGTTGGGCAACCGTTTCCAGGTCGCTACGCAGCAGTTTCGGATCGAGCATGGAATCCTGTCCGTCGAAAACGTGAATAGGGCGATCAGCCGCCTATTGTAGGGAAAAGCCCTTTCTTTCACCACGCCGCCCGTAACCTGCGGCGGCGGATGCGTCCCCGGCCAGGCTCGGGTAAAGTAGACGCCACCTTGAGCGGCACCCACTGGCTTGACGAAGAACCATGATCGCACGACTGGACACCATCGAGCGGCTAGACGCCCCTTACCTGAACTATCTCGAGGCCTTGAAGGCCGACGGTTTCGAGGGTGATATCGCTCCGGACTACGCCAACCGCGTGGTTCTCGCTACCGACAATTCGATCTACCAGCGCCTTCCGCAGGCAGTGCTGTATCCACGCAATGGTGAGGATCTAGTGCGTATCGCACGCCTCGCCGGCAAGCCCCCGTACCGTAAGATAGTGCTCGCCCCCCGCGGCGGCGGCACGGGAACCAACGGCCAATCGTTGACGGATGGCCTGGTCGTGGACGTCTCCCGTTACATGAACCGGATCCTGGATATCGATGTCGAGAATCGGCGCGTACGCGTCCAGGCCGGGGTGGTCAAGGATCAGTTGAATGCCGCACTGAAACCGCATGGGCTGTTCTTCGCGCCTGAGCTTTCGACATCCAACCGCGCCACGCTTGGCGGCATGATCAGTACCGACGCCAGCGGCCAGGGAAGTCGGGAGTATGGCAAGACCCGAGACCATGTGCTTGAACTGGACACGGTGCTGCTGGGCGGCGAGCGCTTCACCGCTCGGCCGGTCGACGAAGAGGCGCTGGAGCAGCTTTGCGGCAGGAATGATCTGGTCGGTGATGTTCACCGAACCGCACGCGAGATCATCGATACCCAACGCGATCTGATCGAACGAAAGTTTCCGAAGCTCAATCGCTGCCTGACCGGCTACGATCTGGCCCACCTTCGCGACAGCGACGGTCGGTTGGACCTTACCAGCCTCCTATGTGGTGCAGAAGGCTCACTTGCCTTTCTCGACGAAGCCGTGCTCAACGTTCTGCCGATCCCGCGGCATTCGGTCTTGGTCAACGTGCGTTATGCCAGTTTCATGGATGCCCTGCGTGACGCCAAGGCCCTGATGGGCCTCGATAGCGATGCTCTGGGCTTCGAGGTACGGCCGACCTCGATCGAGACGGTTGACGACAAGGTGCTGGGGCTCGCCATGGAGGATTTCGTCTGGGATAGCGTGGCCGAATTTTTCCCCGATGAAGCGAGTGGCGAAACGGCAAGCGCAGGCGAAATGGTGACCGCCACCCTTGGCACGCCGCGTATTCGCGGCATCAATCTGGTGGAGTTCAACGAAGACGATGCCTTGGCGCTGGAAACCAAGGTGGCCGCCTTCACACGCCATCTAAAAACGGATGCGAGTGTCGAGCGGATCGGCTACACCTTGGCCGAGGGACGCGAACAGATCGGTCGTGTCTACGCCATGCGCAAGCGCGCTGTGGGCCTGTTGGGCAATGCCAAGGGAGAGAAGCGTCCGATTCCGTTCGTCGAGGACACGGCGGTGCCGCCCGAGCACCTGGCCGAATATATCGCCGAGTTCCGGGCAGCCCTCGATGCGCGAGGGCTCGACTATGGCATGTTCGGTCATGTCGATGCCGGCGTACTGCACGTACGCCCGGCCATTAACATGAAGGATCCTGCCCAAGAGGCCCTGATACGCGAGATTTCCGATGAAGTCGCGGAACTGACGCACAAGTATCATGGCCTGTTATGGGGCGAACATGGCAAAGGTGTCCGCTCGGAATATGCCCCCAAGTTTTTCGGCGAACTCTATCCTAGCCTGCAGCGGATCAAGGGCGCGTTCGACCCCCACAATCAACTCAACCCGGGCAAGATCGCCACGCCGCTCTCCCCCGCCACTATTGCTGACGCCGACCCTGCCGATACGGCATCAGTCTCCCCTAACGAGAGTGTCGACCCGGGCCTGCTGGCGATCGACCGCGTAACGACCCGGGGACAACTGGACCGCCAGATTGACGAACGAGTCTGGCAGGCCCATAGCGCTGCGGTCTACTGCAACGGCAATGCGGCTTGTTACAACTACGATACCGACGATGCCATGTGTCCCTCCTGGAAAGGCACGCGCCAGCGTATTCATTCGCCCAAGGGCCGAGCCAGCCTGATGCGCGAGTGGCTTCGCCTGCAAGGATTGGCGGGCACTAATGTCGTTGACGAATCACGCAAGAAAAAGACGGAAGGGTTATGGGGCTTTGTGCGCGACACGCCCTTGCGCCTGACCAACCGACGGCGCCAGCGCCAAGGTCAGCCAGATTTTTCTCATGAGGTCTACGACGCCATGGCGGGCTGCCTGGCATGCAAGTCCTGCGCAGGCCAATGTCCGGTCAAGGTCAATGTCCCCGAGTTTCGTTCGCAGTTCCTTGAGGTCTATCATGGACGTTATCAGCGTCCCCTCCGCGATTACCTGATTGGCGGCCTCGAGTTTTTTGTACCGCATCTGTCCCATGTCGCCCCGCTCTACAATGGCCTGCTGTCGAATCGCCTGGTCGATCGCCTGCTCGAGCGCAACATAGGCATGGTAGACAGTCCACGTCTCTCCCGTGCCCGACTGAAAAAGCAGTTGCACGCCTGGGGTATCGCCGAAGCTACCCCGACCACACTGGGACTGCTTACCGAGCGCCAAAAGGCCAATAGTGTCGTCATCGTGCAGGATGCCTTTACCAGCTATTTCGAATCGACGCTGGTGATGGATATCGTCGAGTTGCTGTCCCGCCTGGACATCAAGGTTTTCGTTGCGCCCTACTCCCCCAACGGCAAGCCGCTCAACGTCCAGGGTTTCCTGGGCGCATTCGAACGTACTGCAGAGAAACAGGCACTACGTCTTCGTGCGCTGGCCGAGTTCGGCATCCCCCTGGTGGGCATCGACCCGGCCATGACCCTCACCTACCGACAGGAGTATGCCAAGGCCCTGGGTGCTGCGAACGTACCGGAAATCCTGCTCCTGCAGGAGTGGCTGATATCTCTTGGCAAACGCATCGTCCCAACCGGATTGGCGCTTGAAGACCCACGATATCGGCTTCTGTCGCATTGCACCGAGAAAACTACCGCACCGGGAAGCCCCCGTGCGTGGCAGCAGGTATTCGCCCTATTCGGGCTCGAACTAGAGCTTCTGGCCAGTGGCTGCTGCGGCATGTCGGGCACCTATGGCCATGAAACACGCAACAAGGCGACATCCCGTACGATCTATTCCCAATCCTGGGAGCCCCAAGTAGAAGCCCCGGAAAATCAAACCCGTCTTCTGGCTACAGGTTACTCATGCCGCAGCCAGGTGAAGCGTTTTTCTGATACGACCTTGCAACACCCCCTGCAGGCCTTGCTAGCCTTGATCAGACGTGCTCGCTAGAGGAGGTAGCATGTCCCGGACCCTCGTCCTGATTGGAATCGCGATCGTATTGGTGGGTCTGCTCTGGCCTTGGCTCAGCAAGCTGCCCTTCGGTCAGCTGCCCGGCGATATTGCCATTCGCCGGGAAAACGTCTCGTTCTATTTTCCAATCACGACGATGATCCTCATAAGCGCCATTATCTCTTTGGTGCTTTGGCTCTCGGGTAGATAGCGTTTCCCTATCAGCACACCGTGACAAAGACTCTACACTGAACATGGACATACCCAACGTCCCATAATCACAACGACAAGGGTCCACGCCATGTTCATGACACGCCGCTCCTCGCTTACCGCGTTGGCTATCGCTGGGCTGACTGCCAGTGTTTCCCCTGCAATCGCCCAACAGGACGCATCGCAGCCTGCCTGGGCACAAGGGCGCCCCGAATCGATGCAGGGTGCGCCCCTATCGCCTCACGCAGCACCCCTGACCGTGACACCGGAAGACCAGATACCCGTCGACCGACTTCGCCTACCGGACGGGTTCAGCGCCGAGCTTTGGGCACATGGCATGCCCGGTGCACGCATGATGGCCCTGGGCGATGAAGGTACCTTGTTCGTCGGGACACGTAGCATCGGCCGGGTCTATGCCGTGACCGATAACGGCGAATCGCGAGAACATCGCATCGTGGTCGAGGGTCTGACCCAACCCAATGGCGTCGCATTCAAGGATGGCAGCCTGTATGTGGCAGCCATCAACCGTGTATTACGCTTCGACGACATCGAATCCCAGGTCGCTAATGGCGAAATAGGCGAACCCGAAGACTTGACCGAGGCATTCGACCTTCCCGATGACGAACACCACGGTTGGAAATTTCTGGCGTTCGGCCCCGATGGGCGCCTCTACGTTCCGGTCGGCGCGCCATGCAACGGCTGTGACGTGGACAGCGAGACGCATGCCAACATACGTAGCTATGCCCCCGATGGGTCCGACATGCAGATCGTGGCACGCGGTGTACGCAATACGGTGGGGTTCGACTTTCATCCGGAGACTGGCGAGCTCTGGTTCACGGATAACAATCAGGATTGGCTGAGCGAACACTGGCCCAACGACGAGCTCAATAAAGTTACTGAGCCTGGTGAGCACTTCGGCTTCCCCCAGTGCCACGCACATGGCATCGTCGACCCGGAGCGAGGCGAAGCAGGTGCCTGCGATGACGTCACCCTTCCGGTTGCTCTTTTCGATCCCCATAGCGCCCCGTTGGGCATGCGCTTCTATACCGGCGATATGTTCCCCGAAGACTACCGTAATGCCATTTTCGTGGCACGCCGGGGCTCATGGAACCGTTCGCTGAGTGTGGGGTTCGATATTCAACTGGCCATGCTCTCCGAGGATGGAAGCCGGGCCGGCACCTCGCCGTTCATGGTCGGCCTGCATGCGCCTAGCGAAAATGACTTCCTGGGTCGCCCCGTGGATGTTCTGCAGATGCCCGACGGAGCGTTGCTCGTTTCAGACGAGCAGAACGGGGCCATCTACCGCATCAGTTATCAGGCCCCCGACTATCAGGCGCAATAATGACAGGGGTGCGTACGGGGCTCGTGGCGCTATCGATCTGGTTGGCCATGCCCAGCGGCATGGCCGATACCGGCCCGGCTGCCGGCAAGCCGCTGGAGGAGCAGATCGCCATCTGTGGGGGTTGCCATGGCGAGGATGGCAATTCCACCCAGGAAGCCGTCCCCTCCCTGGCGGGGCAGCCCCCTCTGGCCGTGACCAACCAGCTTATCTATTTCCGTGAGCGCTTGCGTCAATCCGGGATCATGACGCCCCAGGCTCAGGGACTGGAAGACAGCGCCATACAGGCACTGGCGGATTACTACGCCGCCCAGCCAGTCGCTTCGTCAAGCACGACCAGAGACGACACGCTGTATGACCAGGGGCAGGGCCTAGCATCTCAGCATGGCTGTAGTAGCTGTCACCAGCCGGACTACAGCGGACAACGCCAAATGCCACGTCTCGCCGGGCAGCGGGAGGATTATCTCAACAAGGCCATGAAGGACTATCGGGACCGCCGCCGTGGCGGCCCCGACACGACCATGATCGAGATCATGACAGGCACACCGGATGAAGATATCCATGCGCTGGCGCATTTCCTGGCTCACCTGGAAGCCGATTAATCGCGCTATGGGTCACGCACACTTGGGTACTTGCCCCTGGCCAGGGTCAGAAAAACAGCTCTTGCAGCGCCTCGCCAGGGTCGTTCCGGCGCATGAAGGCCTCGCCGACCAGGAAACCATGAACCCCATGGGCTCGCATGCGCTCGACATCATTGCGGGTATGAATGCCCGATTCAGTGATTACCGTTACATCCGCAGGGATGCGCTCGAGTAGCTCGAACGTGGTATCCAGGCGAGTCTCGAACGTATGCAGATCACGGTTGTTAATGCCGACCAGTTCGAGGTTCAGCTTAAGGGCCCGTTCGAGCTCATCCGCATCGTGGACTTCGACCAGCACATCCATGCCTAACGCACCGGCTTGCTGGTGCAAGTCGTGCATTTCCGCATCATCCAGGGCAGCCACGATGAGCAGGATGCAATCGGCCCCGATGGCACGCGCCTCGCTGACCTGATAGCCGTGGGTGATGAAATCCTTGCGAATGACCGGTAATTGACACGCATCGCGCGCGGCAATCAGATAGTCTTCGTGGCCCTGGAAGAAGTCGGCATCGGTCAGCACCGAGAGGCAGGCGGCTCCGCCCTGCGCATAGCTTGCCGCGATATCGTGGGGCTGGAAGTCCTCACGCATCACCCCTTTCGAAGGCGATGCTTTCTTGATCTCGGCAATGACTGCCGGATCGCCCGCCTGGACTCGACGGTCCAGGGCGGCGATAAAGCCCCTCGGTGCGCTCTGATGCGCCGCAAGGTTAAGTAGGTCGCTCTCGGCCACCGCCTGGCTGCGCTCGCTCACTTCTTCGTCCTTGCGCGCCAGTATCCTGGCCAGAATGGTCGGCAAGCCGGCCGTCGATGTAGTCATAACAAGGTCCGATGTCGGTATGCCGGCTTTGGCGGCAGCGATGACAAGTAATTCATTCGGCAAAGACGCCGGTGAAATCCACCAACTCGCGCATTTTCTCGAGGGGCAGGCGAGACGCTTGGGCATCCTGTGCCATCGCGACCCCCTCGCCCAGGCTATCGGAGACCCCCGAAACATACAGTGCCGCGCCGGCATTCAGCGCGACGATATCCGAGGCTGCACCATCACCGACCAGCGCCTCCTTGACCAGGCGCAGGCTGTCTTCGGCGGTGACGACCTTCAGCGCATCCAGCGACTGTCGTGCAATGCCGAAGTCCTCAGGAGTAATCGTGTATTCACGAATTTCGCCATCCTTGAGTTCGGCAACCCGAGTCGGAGCCGCCAGCGATATCTCGTCCAAACCATCCTCGGCGTGCACGACGAGCACATGGCGACTGCCCAGACGCTTGAGCACATCGGCCATGAGCGGCACCAGAGCAGCATCATAGACGCCCAGTACCTGATTGGGTGCACCCGCGGGGTTGGTCAACGGCCCCAGGATATTGAACAGGGTCCGCACCCCCATTTCACGGCGCGGTCCGATGGCATGACGCATCGCCTGGTGGTGCATGGGAGCGAACATGAAGCCGACACCCACCTGGTCGATGCAGCGCGCCACCTGCTTGGCATCGAGGTCGATCTTGATTCCCGCCACTGCGAAAAGATCGGCACTGCCCGAGGATGAGGAAACGCTACGATTGCCATGCTTGGCTACATGCGCCCCACCCGCTGCCGCAACGAAGCTCGAGGCCGTGGAGACATTGAAGAGGTTGGCGCCGTCGCCCCCGGTACCCACGATGTCGACCAGGTTATCGCCATGCACCTCGACCGGAATCATCAATTCGCGCATGACCTGAGCTGCAGCGCTGATCTCCTCAGCCCGCTCACCTTTCATCGCCAACCCGATCAGGAAACCACCGATCTGTGCATCCGTGGCCTGGCCGGTCATGATGGTGCGCATGATGGCATGGGTCTGATCGAAACTCAGGCTCTGGCCTCGCATGACCGCGGCGATGGCCTCTCGCATCTGCATATATAGCTCTCCTTACGATGGCGACTAGCGGCGCTCGAGGAAATTGGCCAGCAGCTCATGGCCCTGGCGGGTCAGGATCGATTCAGGGTGAAACTGCACGCCCTCGATATCCAGTGTCTTGTGCCGCAACCCCATGATCAAGCCGGGTGTGACGTCATCGTCATCGACCCAGGCCGTGACTTCCAGGCAGTCGGGGAAAGAATCGGCATCGACGACCAACGAATGATAGCGAGTGACCTCGAGCGGGTCATCCAACCCCGCGAAGACGCCCTGACCTGCGTGCCGTATGCGGGAGGTCTTGCCATGCATGACCTGGGGGGCACGAATAACGTCGCCGCCGTAGACCTGCCCGATGGCCTGGTGGCCGAGACATACCCCAAGAATCGGAAGCTTCCCGGCGAAATGGCGAATGACTTCCAAGGAGATACCCGCCTCATTGGGCGTGCAGGGCCCGGGGGATATCACGATATGTGATGGGGCCAACGCTTCGATGGTATCGATATCCAGAGTGTCGTTGCGATGCGTTTCGACCTTCGCGCCCAGCTCGGCAAGGTACTGCACGAGGTTATAGGTGAAGCTGTCATAGTTATCGATCATCAAAACCATTTTCGGCCTAAGCTCCTGTTTTCTCTAGCGTTGGAGTCATGAGGCCCGTCAGGTTACTCACAATCGTACTCACAACGAACAATGCAACCCCTTTCTTGGCATTCGCTGCCGGGTCTATAGACTGACCTCATTGTACCGGGATGAGATAGGCAGGAACAGCAGCGCAGCACGTCGCCAGGCAGCACCCCTATGCAACTGGCGCTATCCTTCGTTCAAACAAGTCGGGAGCGATGACGATGAGCGAATGCCAGTATCCCAGCGATGTGCCTGAAGACGGTGAGATGATCTGTGTGTATAGACCGGAGGGTGTGCAGGTCGGGCCTTACCGGGATGGGAAGATCGACCTCGGCGAAGGTGAGTTGCTTCCCCTCGAGGGAGGCGACAAGTGGATTCATTGCAACGACGACTGACGGTAGATGCCCAACGACTACACCCTCACCCAGTGGCGAAAGCGGCTCGAACGTCAGGGCTGGGTCAGCCTGCGGCGGAAGCTTCCCCCGAATCACCGACTCGTTGAGTATCACGTCATCTGGCAGGGCCGGCTGTTCAGCGGTCGCGTTCTGCTATCGGACCATGACACCCAGCGCGACTACTGGGAGCCCGGCACCCCGATCTATCTGCTGCATCGTGGCCAGGATGTGGTGGAGGGAGTCTGGCGGTTCGCGAGGGATCCGGCAGCGGCAACGGGCCAGGTGGTGCGCCCGCTGCCGCAGTGACGAGTTATCCAGCCATTGCGGCTGCCTGTGCTCGTCGTTGGAGCATACGCGCTGTTCGAGCAATCATCAGGATGTGCTCATGGCACTCAGTCGCGTGTCGGCTGCCCAGGGACTGGAGAGCTGGCCCGAGCTCGCGCTGCCATCGGTTGGCAAGCCACTGTGCGTGATAGACAAGCGCCTGTATGGTGATGAGGTCGGCCTCAACTAGCGCTGCCCCACGAGCTGGGGTCAGTGCCTCATCTCCGTACAGCAGCGCTCTCCAGGCCAGCCGTACCCTATGCCCAAAATTGCAATTTTGGGGCGAATCACTATCATCTAGCATGATCGAACCTGCTCTGTTAAGGGATTTGATCAGGGGCCCCGGCGCCGCACACGTCGGGGCCCCATCTGTTTATACCGCTCTCATGATGCCAGCTGGATAGCTTATTTCTCTCTAATCAGATGACACCACGCTAACTAATCTAGCGCGTATTCCGGCCCGGTCAACCCTTGGCATTAATTTTTTATATCGCCTCTTAGTTATGAGCCATGCTGATATAGCCCAACACCCTAGTTTATGTGGGGCACCTCTCCCCGGCCCGCATTCATCGTATTCTACGCCTTTGATTGAACTGAATTTAATTTCTGGAATATTAACTACAGAACAGGAATTCAATTCATCACAATACAATTAAACCTCAGACCCTTAAAACCGCACGGCTGCAAATTCAGTTTTGCGCGCCATGGCGCCACTTACATAAAACAATTCAACATTGAATAAATGAATTATTGCGTTGTTGCCACAACATAATAAATCGATAACGAGCACACATTGATTAATCCTTAGTTTTCCGCCGCCGCTTTTCATTCCTCAAGGAAACGTCCAGACGATACGTGATCTCGGCGCTCAGGCTCCGGCGGTTGGCTCGCGCCTCGCGCTTCAACTGCTCCTTTATACCCTGGGGCAGCCGGACGTTGGTCTGTATAAAAGCGGCCATGGATTGCTCCTTTCCAGCGGAATGCTTGCACAAATGTAGCAAACTGCTTCATTGACCGATGTATCAGATTGCTACATTTTCGCTGGATGAAAGAATCAGACGTTCAGCTCAATCTGCGCGTGCCCACGGTGGTACGCGACAGCATCGCTCAGGCAGCGAAGAAGAATCGGCGCTCAGTGACCGCCGAGGTGATCGTGCGACTCGAAGAAAGCCTGGCCCGGGAAGGAGTCAATCCGGAGACGGGGGAACGAATCGACCCGGGCGAAATGATCCGCTTGCTGGGTGATCTGGCATCACGCCTGGCACTGGTAGAAGATTCTTTCGAGGCGAGTACCAAGAATCAAAAGTAAGGGCCTTCCGTGCCCTCGTGGGCTACGACTGGGTGCGGTAGGATCCTTCGAAAGCTCATAAGGGCAGAACAATGAAAGCAGCTGCAACCATCCTCGCAGGGATGATCGCTTTGGCTGGCTGTGCTCAAGGGCCAGTCACCGAGAATACCGAACCCTCCTTCGATGCAACCGCGCGCGCCGCGGTCTCCCCCGGCTATCCCATCGAGACGCTACATACCCCGGTCGGCTTCTTTCCCCTCGACGACCTCAGTCATGAGGATGCCCAGCGCTCCACGCGTGCGGGCGATGCCCGGGCTATCCAGACACGCCAGCATCTATTCACGTGGGAATCACCCCAGGAAGGCGGAAGCCTGCTGACGCTGTGGCAAATTTCGGTCGATGGCCGATCCGAGCTGGTTCCATTCAGCGATGCGCAAGGCTACGAGTTCGCACAGAACGGCAAGGTCTCCTATTGGCATGGCTGGGGGCGGTATGACGAAATGACGCCCGATGCTGCCAGTGAACCGAAGAACAAGCCGGAGTGTGTGTACGTCTCGCAGATTGGCATGACCACCGCCTCAATGCGCAAGCGCTCAATGGTTGCGCTCTATGACGCGGTGGAATGTGACGAGGGGCCGCAGCTCACGGCAAGTGACTATGTCGAGCAACGCAACCGGCTCTACAGCCTGATTCGGCTGTTGAAATAGTAGGGCCTCGCACATGGCGGGAGCCTCGGTTACTCTCGGCAAATGGATACAGAAACCCTCCTCGGCCTGGCCTTCATGCTGCCCATCTTTGGGCTGCTAGCCATGATCGGGGTTCCCAGGGATTGGCAGAATGTCCAGGGCTGGCTCATGGTCAGCTACCTGGGCATTCCGGGTTTCTTGCTAGTGGTTGCCTTGGTGGTGAACGTCCCTGTTCTCCTGTTCGGCGCGTTGTTCCTGCTGGGAATAGCCGCCCGGGGCAAGTGATCAGCTCGCCCTTGCCTCTAATATTCGCTCGCCCAGCGCCCGCTGGATCTGGTTCTTCACCGCATTCAGCCGGTCGATACGTTGCCGCTTCAAATCTCCGTCCAGGTTCGATCGACGGATGATGTCCATCTGCTGATTTACGGTACGCAGCCGGGACTGAGCGCGGTTGAGCGCAGGCCGAAGGGCAAGCATGTCCCGCTTCGAGTTGGCCAGCTCAGTCGCATCGGCCAACCTTCCCATCTCGCGCATTTCTTTCACGTCGGCATGCGCCCGACTCGCCTCCCGCAACCCTTCGTAGAAGACAGTCCCGTATTTGGTATAGCGGTCCTCGTCACCCAGGTTCTTGTAGAAGCGTCGTACCGGCTGATACTCGTACCAATGCTGTGCCGGGCTCGCCTGCCCCGTCGCTGCACGCCAGGCCACGTCGCCACTGGCTGCCGCCCATGACCCCACTTGCCCGAAGTAGCCACCAATCAAGTGATCGACCTGCACCGGTGACAAGGCCAGCGGGTTCTTCTCGGGGTCGCCGATAGCGCCCACGGTGCTGTTCAGCGCATTCGATATCCACTCGGCCGCCTTCGATGTCGAGTCACGCCGGCGCAGCTCGGGTGACAGCCGATCCATCCCCATGCCTTCGATGGGCCGCCCGGTGAATGCATCGTAATTGGCATAGATGTCCAACGCGGGCTGCATCGCCTGAGGCACTGGCGAGAAGCTGAACGTGTCGGTCATCATGTGCATGAGACGCTCACGGAACACTCGCCCGGTCGCCTGGTCGTCGGTGAATTGCTCGGTGACACGCTCGGCCATCGTTGCGATAGCACCGACTTCGAACGGCTTGGGGATGAAGAAGGCCTGATCGCCAAAGCGAACGAACCAGTAGGTGTCCTTCTGCCAGTCCTCGAGCTTCTGGTATTCCTCATCGTCCTGGTTGTGCAGGTACAGCGCGACGGTGGCCATGGCCAGCGCGCCGGTCACGCTCCAGAAGCGGGCCGCTGCCTGCTTGTCGGTGACGTTCGCCTTGCCCTTGCCGAAGGCCTCGGCGACGACGCTCGCCCCGGGCTTCACCCCTGAGCGGTAGATCTTGTCGAGACCCTGAATACGGGCATTCAGGAACGGCACGATGTCGATCAGTATCCTCACCGCCGGCCAGGCGCCGTGAGACGAGAAGTCGATCAGGTCACGCGCCTCGAATGCCGCGCGCAACTCGCCACCCTCGCGGTTCTCGGCATAGATCGCCGCCCGGTTAAGGTTCTCCGCTGTGTTGTTGACGTCGTTCCACCACGACCAGCCTGCTCGAAGCATCCCCGGTACCGCATAGGGGCCGTCGATGATCTTGGCGTCCCGCATGCCGCGGGTCATCTGGGCGCGCAGCTCGTCGGGGTTGTTGCCGTAGAGATGCCCGAAATTGAAGCTCGCCCCGCTGGCCATCATCTGGGCCCGTAGCCGCTCATCCTTCAGGGTTTTCGCACCGGTCACCACGTTCTTGAATGCGTTTTTGCTCACGTTGTTGGTGGCGGTCGCCTGCAGCGTGTCGCGGATCAGGTTGGCCACCACAAACTGAGGCGTCACGGTGGTCAGGTTCGTGAAGACCCGCTTGAAGGCGCGCATTACTTTCATGGCCGTGCTGTTCATGCCCGGGTGGGCCAAGGCCGTGAGCGCACTGAACACCAACGGATCGTCGATTGCGTAGAAAACCTTCTTGCCGTTCTTCATGACGAAGGTGCTCTTGGTCGTGTCGCGTCCGGTCTCCGGCACCCGCTCGGCCATGCCCAGCTGCTGGGCGTTCTCCACTGCCTGCGAAGCCGCCTGGTTCTTCATGCTGGCATCGAGCAGGTGGTGAAAATTCATCATGGTGTTCTGCAGCAGGTCGTTGAGGTTCTGCGTCCCGCCCTTGAGCCGCTTGTAGGCCTGCTGTCGAGACAGGCCACTGGTGGCCATCTGTCCGGACGGGGCGCCCTTCTCTTCGCTCAAGCGATAGAACGGCACGTAGAATTCCTCGCCCCACATTTCGCGCTGTTCGCGGGAAATGATCCCCGATTGCTCAGCTATGGCCAGCACGTCATCCCGGTACTGCTGGAACTGCTCGAATACCTCCAGGTAGCGTTGCTCGCGGCTGCTCCCATCGGCCAGGGTGCCGCGGTTCCAGGATTTCATCGCATCGATGTCGCCCAGGTCGAATAGGTTCTCGCGGCCATCCTTCGCCAAGCGGTCAGCCCGGTTACCCGCGATCCAGCCCATGAAGCGTTCGATCTCTGCAGCGCTGCCCAGTTGGCCCAGCACCGAGCCAAGGCCAGTCGAGCCGTCATCCTGCAACTGGATCACGCGTTCCTTGGCATCGAGACGAATGCGCCCATTGTGAAGCATGGCATGCAGGGCACCGTTGGCGGCGTTGCTCATGCGGGCCAGCACCCAGCTCGAGCGCTGTATGTTCTCGCCCAGGGCCGACTCGCCATATAGCTGCTCGTCCATCTCCTTGAGCGCGGCGTAGCGATCGACCATACCCTGGCGGATCTTCAGTCCGGCACGCTCGGCGTGTTCACGGAACCAGGCCATGGCCCGCTGCGGGGGTGTGCGCGCACCAATTTTCGAAGCGGCAGCACGGTCGGCGGCGGTGAAGTCGCTAAACTGATCCTCAAAGGCGCTGCGGGCCTTGCCGGTCAGGCTGAAAAGCGGCTCGACGGCTCCTGTCTGCTCGGCCTGACGCTTGCCCAGCCATGCCCGGGATTGCTCGCCCAGGGCCAGCACGTCGGTGTAGGTCCAGGCGATAGAGGGGAACATCTGCCGTAGTAGCGAACGGATCTTGGCCACGGCGCGCTGCCAGGCCTTGGGGCGCTGCCCTTTCTCAAGCAGGTGCGCGACCATCTCTTCAGCGATAGTGACCTGGTCGGCGGCGTTGTTGCGGTCGAGGAAGTCATAGGTCGCCAGCACCTCGCGCAGCGCTTCCCGGCCTTCCGGGCTATTGGGCAGGCTGCGGTAGAGCTGACGCATCACTGGGGCCAGCTCATCACCCAGCACACCGCGCATGCCTTTATGCCCCACAGCCTCGTGGACAGCGGTCTGTACTGCCTGCTGCAGGCTGTCGTTGTTCCCGGCGATGATATAGAGCGTGTCGCCCTGGTACAGGCCGCGCACGTCGCGCGGGTTCACGCCACGCAGCGCCATACCCAGGATCGCGTTCTCAGGTAGGTCGCGGGCGGAATCGATGACGGTGAAGTCGCCGAGCTGGCCCTCCATCCCAGCCAGGGCGAAGCGTACGGCTTCAGCGCTAGGCGGATGTGAACCGTTAGAAGACGACAGACTGAACAGCGCATCTTGGCCCTGTGCCGCTGCTTCGTCCGCCGTTCGGTCGCTACCGGTCAGGTTAAAGTCGTTGAGGTCAGCGTCGGCCTGGGCGCGCTGTTCTTCCATGCGGCGATTCGCGGCGCTGTTTTCCTGCGCTTGTTGCTGGGCCTGTTCACGCGCGGCGAGGTCCTGCTCGGTGTAGGTTTCGAGAAGCGGCTCGGGGGTAGTGGCGCCTTGCGATTGCTCAACGCTTGGGAATGCCTGAATCTCGTCCAGCAACTGAGTGATGGGTGCATCCAACCGGATAACCCGCACGTCTTCACCCTTGTCGAGCTTGGCAAGCCATTGGTGGTGTCCATCCAGCACATGGTCATCGGATGACACGAGAATAGCCCGGTCACCACCCTGCCGTTCCTTGGCAGTTTGCACCTTCGCTTCGGAGAACTCTGCCTGGGTAGGCTTGAGCGAAGAGGCCGGAATGGTTTCCTCGGCCCCATTGATGCCACGCGCTTTAAGAAAGTTGGCCAAGGCGCCGCGATGCTCAGCTTTAACTTGCGGCATGTCGGAACGAGGGATATTCAGCGTGCCGGAATCAGCGGCAAACGCGGTCCATTCATCGTCTACCGGCTGACCTTTCAGCCGCCGTGATTGCCCGCCGGTTTCCTGAGCCCCTTGGGCAGGGCCAGCTTGTCGCCCTTGGGTAGCTGCTGGTTGGCTTGGCTCAGCGCGTCCTGAAACATCCTGCGCAGCGGTTCGTTGTTCTGGGTCGGCTTGGCGGAATCCGGCATCGAATACGTCCTGGTTGGTGGTGGTGTCTTCGAAGAGCGCCCCGTTGACTTCGCTCTCGGCACGGCTGCGCACTGCCTGACCAATATAGCGGAACGCTTCGGTCATGGCGCGGCGTGAGCGCATGCTGTTGTTAAGCATCAGCGCCAGGTCAGCAGTGAGTGTCGGCACGGGCTCGCTGAATACGTCACTCTGCCCGATCAGCTCACGAATGGCGGTACCGTCCTGGCGAGCTCGGCGCACCAAGCGCACGGCATCATTGATGGTACCGATAGCGGTGAGCGCTTCCTGGCTGCCGGTCTCCCGGGCAACGGCCAGGTCGGCGGCGGCGGCTTGCAGGCCTGAGGTCAGGTTGCGCATCTGATCGCCCTGCTCGGTGGCCATCTCGACCATATCGCTGTCAGCGTACGCCTTGGCGAATACGGCCCGCTGCATGCGCTGGCCCAGTTCCGGCGATGCCTGGCCGTCGCGGGTTGTGTAGCGGCTGGCCTCGTTGTTGCCCAAGCGCGAGACGAAGGCACGCTGAAAGCTACGATTGCTGGCCGACAGGGGATCACCTGACTGATCGGGTGACCATGTCTGCAAGTCGTCAGCATCCAACCGGTCGGCATCGGCCTGGGCCTGCTCGTAGGCGGTCATGCCTGCGACGTTGCCCTCATTGGCTCGACGTGCGAACTCTGCGCGGTCGATCTGTCCGGTACGCTCACGCACCAGGACGGGCTGAGCCATGGCATCAACGGCGGCTGGATCCATGCCCTGGGCTTCGGCCTGCTCGCGCACGAAACGGCGATAGGCGCCGGCCCGGTCGCCGCCCTGCTGGTACGCCTGGGCGATGGCCATGGTACGGCCATTGCCGGACTCCACCACGCCATCGGGACCAATGATCGGCGCGCCACTGCTGGCATCACGGCTTGCACCCAGTCGCTCGGGGTTGAGGCGTGCGGCGATGTTGCGCACCTGTACCTGGCTGTTGGCGTTGGTGCGGTCTCGCGGTTGCAGTTCGCTCGGGTAATCGGGATTGACGCGGCCATCCGGTGCGTTCGAGGCAATCAGCTGGCTGGCATCCACCACGCGAAAGCGAGTGGGTACCGGCGTGTTGTCGGGCAGGTAGGCCGTTTCGCTGCGGCCACGTGTACGGGCAATCTCGGCGACACGTTCGGCTTGGGCCTGTTGCTGGGCGCGGCCATCGTCGCTGGGCTGCGATTCGGTGAAACGTGCGCGCTCGAACGGCTGATCCAATCCGGTATTGGCATTGCCGGCCACTGGCCCTTCGCCGTAGATCGTGCCGCTGTCGGTGAGCATGGGGCGCTGTGAAGCCACGCCTTCCCGCATACGCTGGGCACCCTGCTGCTGGGCAGCCATGCGCTCGTCGCGGCGCACGGTACGTGCCTGCGGATCATACTGGGTGGTGTCGGCGGTGGGGCCTTCGGCGTAGATGGTCGAAGGGTCACCAGGCGGCAAGCGGGGCACGCTGTCACGGCCCAGCAGTCCGGCCGGGCCAGCATCGCTATCCGGGCCCATGTACTCACCATCGGCACGAACGGGACGCTCGCTGGTACCCTCGCGGCTCAGAGCGCCGCGCAAGTTGCTGGCAATCAGTTCGGCGCGCTCGGCGAGGCGCTGAGCCTGGGTGACGTTGCCAGCCTCGTAGGCGCGTTCGGCCCGGTCGAGGATGGTCGAGATATTGCGCAGTCGGGTCTGGCCCTGATAGCTCGAGCCGCGGGCGAGGGATTGCAGGTCGTCGAGCTCACCCATGGCAAGCTGGATGCGGTTACCGATGGCGGCAGCGTCTTGCTGGGTCATGCCGGGTTGTGCGGCCTGTTCACGCTGGCTCTCGGCATCGGCCTGTTGCTCGGCCTGCTGGGCGGCCTGTGCCTGGTTGAGGGCGTCACCGCCCTGCTGGGCGGCTTGCTCCCGGGCGCGGGTAATGGCGTCGGCCTTGCGCTGTTGTTGGTCCACCGCGCTACGGGCCTGGCTGCGCTCGGCGATCCCCACCGGGGCGCCCATCATGCCGCCCATGAGGCCACCGGCAGCGGCCTCGTCGATCATCGCCTTGTAGTTCACCTCGCCCAGGTTGGTGAGCAGTGATTCGCCGTTGTTCTCAACCCAATAGCTGGCGTGCTGCCCGATCAGTCCCTGCAACCCTTCGGTGCTGGCTTCGGCGAGCATCTGGGTCAGTGAGCCACGACCGGCAGCATTCAGCGTGCCACGACTGGCCGTCTGCTTGAGTTCATCCAGCGAGCGCTGGGCAATCTCGTTCGTCGCACGGTCGGCAATCTCATCGCCGCCGAATTTGCGCAGTGCTCGAATGACCGGAAGCGCATCGAGGGCACCGGCGACGGAGCCATGTGCAAGCGCGACGTCGGCGTTCTCGACCTCGCCCATGATGGCCCCGGTTTCCATGCCGCTCGATGCCAGGGATGCGCCAATCGCCTGACCGGCCCGGGTTGCCGCTTGCTTGGCCGTTGCCCCGGCCAGCATGCGCGCTCCCACGCCACCAATACCGCCGCCGGCAATCGATGTCGCCAGCATCGGCAACAGGTTGCCCGAGGTGTACTTGGCCCATTGCAAGGCGCTGGTATCGGGATCGGTGAACAGGTCGGTGAAGCCATAGCCCAGGCTGTTTTCCTCGGCCTCAGCCATGTTGCGCTGATAGATCTCGCGGCCTTGGTTCCATAGCCCTTCGCTACCCATCTTATCGCCGGCGGCCATGGCCAAGCCGCCACCGATGGCCTGCATCTGGTCAAGCCCAGCCGATACGCCAGCCGTAAAGCCGGGAGCATCGTCTTGCGTGGGCTCGGCGGTAACGCCGCCGACATAGGCCTCGAATTCATTGTCGTCGAGGTACTGGAACTGGGGTTGCTTGCGAAGGGCTTGCTTGAGCTGGGCATCGCTGTAATTGGCGAGGCGAGGGTTTTGTTGACGCAGGTCGTCTAGCAGGGCCATGTGGCGTTGTCTCCCGACAATGCTGATAGGCGCGGGCCCTACCCTGGCGAGACTCAGCCAGGGCGGGTCGCGGGCTTATTCGATAGTGAGGCTAATACCGCTGTCGCGCAATCGACGCAGCTGATCCATGATCTGCTTGCGTTGGAAGTCGCTGGTCTGCGGGTCATCGTGGAGTTGCATTAGCTGATCGGCGAGCGCCTGGCCCTGTTCCAGGGTCTGGGCGTCGGGCTCGAGGTCGCCGCCATAGCGGGCCTGGTTAATACCACGCATCAGGTCGCCGCGCGCGCCGCCGCTGCGCTGGCTGTCGAGGGAATCGAGTACGGCACCGGCCTGTTCCAGTTGGGCATCGACGGTACGCTTGTGCTCGCTGGCGTATTGCTGCATCTCTGCCTGGCGTTGCTCCTGACTGAGTAGGCCACGTGCATCGGCACCGCTCGGTGCAGGATCCTCTGCGTCTGGCGCTGCCTCGCCCCCTTCCCCTGCCAAGGCCTGCTCAAGCGCATCGGCCAGTGACGGCGCCGAGCCTCCCAGCATGCCGTTCATGTCCGCTTCGATTTGACCGAGTCGGGCCTTCTCCTCGGTGGTCAGCTCGAAGCCATCGGCCTGCTTGTTGCGCAGCGTTTCGGCCTGATCCTTGAGCATCTCGAAGCGGGCCTTTTCGCGGTCGGTCATCTTGCCGCCGTTACCCATGGCACTGGTCAGCAAGCCTTGCGGCGCTTCGCTCGTCTCGCCAGTAATGGTGTTGTAGCGCACCACGCCGCCATCCTCGGTGGGCACCAGTTGCCAGCCACCGGCATTGGCGCGACGGTCTGCCGACGACAGCTGCATGCCAGTCCGCCGATCAGCCCCGCTTTCGCGCATCTGTGTGAGCTGGGTATCGTGCTGACGATTGGCCCGGTTCTCGCCTGAGGTGAATTCCTGTCCACCTAGGCGCTCCTGCGTCTGGAACTGCTGCTGATCGTTCTGTTTCTCCATGGACAGGGTGTGGTCAAGTTGGCGCAGCGCTTCCTGACGCTTTTGCTCGATCGCGCTCATGGCGGTCCACTGCACCGCCTTGCCGCCGCCGGCCATCGCGCCGGCGAGTAGTCCACCGATTGCCATCACATACCCCCTTGCGCTTGTGGTTGGGGCTGCTGCGGCTGCCGCTGTGCCTGCCCCATTCCCTTGGCTTCACGTAGCCCACGGATGAGTTCGCCGTAACGCTGGCGTTGCTCGGGTGGCATGGCCTCGGCAGTGGCCTGGCCGAACATGGCCATAGCCAGCATGAAGCCATCCTCGATGACCTCGGCGTTGCCTTGCGCCGGGACGATACCCATCTTGACCGCCATCTCGCCCACCGCCTGCGCCGCCACCATGGCGGACTGCACCATGACGCCTGGGGGCACTGTGCTGCCTTGGTCGGTCAACGCCTGCCAGAGGGAGAGCATCAATTCGGATACCACACGGCCAATGGCTTGTTCCGGCTGCTCGCGGCCCTGCTCAAGGATCTGTCGCACCTGGGGCAGCATGTCGCCGTAGAGCGTTTCGAGCATGGCGTTGACGAGTTGGTCGCGCTGTTGTGGCCCTTGCTGCGGGTCCATATCGACGCGGGGATCACCACCTGGTCCCTGTTGCTGTGGGGGTTGGCCGGGTTGGGCCTGGGGGGATGCTTGCGGGCCGGGGCCCATGCCTTGCTGAATGAGTCCTGCCATAGTCGCCTCCCGGCGAGTTAGGAGAAGAAGGATTCGGCGTAACTGGCGTAACCACCGAAGTCTACCGGGCCATGGCTGATAGATTGTGCCTGGCTAGGCGCAGAAGCCAAGGCATTGCCAATCACCGCTGCATCGGCGCCACCAGTTGGCGTGGCAACACCCGACGCCCCCTGGCCTGCCGTGGGGCTGCCGGTGAGCGCCGCATTGCGGGACATATTACTACCCAGCAGCCCACCAGCAACGGTACCGACCATACCGCCGTAAGGCCCGGCCATGGCGCCGAGTTGGCCACCGACACCTGCGCCTACTCTGCCCCCGGCATATCCAGCAACGGTACCCATGGCCTGCTTGCCAAGGCTGCCGCTGAAGCTGTCATCCAGGCTCGTGCTGAATGAGTCATTGATGGCCCCCAGGTTCTGGGACGCCTCGCGTGCCGATAGGGCCGTATTCGCCGCCATGCTAGCCATGGCGCCGGGTACGCCACCTACGGTACTGGCCACGAGCCCCATCCCTTTGCCCAGCAAGCCGGGGCGAGCATTGGCCTGTACGGTCTCCGGTACGCCAGCGCGCTCCATGGATGCCGTGTGCTGGTCCCGGGTCATGCTCGACGCCTGCGCGGCATTTCCCAGGGCGCCGCCATAGTTGGACGTGGCCGCACTGGCCGCGTTGCCGGCAAACCCTGAATAGCCGCCGAAGCTGGCCTCGGCCATGTCGGCGACTGACCCGCTGGTGACGCTTCCCATGCCCGCTACTGAACTGGCGGCATCCACCGCCGCGCTAGAAACTCCTGACGGATCCTGGCTACCGGTGCGCCCTGCCGTGCTCGCCCGGCTCGTGCCTCGGGCCGTACTCGTTGTGGTTGAACCGCCACCGCCATCCGTACTGGTATGGCCGCTACCGTAACCGCTCCCGGCCCCCACTGTGCCCAGTTCACTGCCCAGGTTGCTCGTGCTGCCGCTCGAGCTTCCGCCACCGCCACCGCCATCGGTACTACTATGCCCGCCGCCGTAACCCCCGCCGGGCCCCGACGTGCCTACCGAATCGCCCCAGCTCATAGGCTCAGCCCTCCCCGGTGATCATGCCGTGGGACAACAGCCCCTTGGTCATGGTCGCGTTGTGGCTGCCGTAGTTGCTGATCTCGCCGGGTTTCACCTGGCGGTCACGGCGCTGCCGATCGTACATCTCGCGCTGAAAGGCACGGTCGCCCTTGGCCTGCTCGTTCTGCAGGTAGGCCTGCCCCGCGCCTACGGCAATACCGCCCAGCATATTTGCCGCCTCAGGGTTCTCGCCGATCCAGTTGAATGCGTCGGTCGCGAATCCAGACACCGTGTCCCATCCGGTACTCAGCCAGTCCATAGGTCTCTCCTTGCGTTACAGGTTGGGGAACAGGCCGGTGTTCTTCAGGTAACCGGACAGGCTCTTGTAGAGGTTTTGCTGGAAGTTGATATCGGTATCCCGCATCGACGTGATTTGGCTGATCATCTTGCTCTTGTCGGTCTGGGAGATATCGGGATTGGCGTTGATGTTCGCGATGCCTTCCATGCCCTGCGCGACGATGTCCGTGACGTTGTTGGACATGACGCCCCAGGCATTGGCCATGGAGCTGGCTTGCAGCTTGTTGAGATCCTGCTGGGCGGCGGCGTCCTGCTGGGCGGCAGGCATGGCGGCATCGATCATCGCGCCCTGAGCAGCTCCTGCGCCCATTGAGCTATTAAGCAGCCCACGGCTGTTGGCGTACTGCTTGCCCTTGGTCTCGGCCCGCTTCATCAACGGCGAGTTGCTGGAGAGCATCGAATTGAGTTGGCTCTGAACGGTATCATTGGCCATGTGCGTCACCTCCCGGTGAGTTGCGAGGGGGTTTACCAGGCGATGGCGTTCACCGCGTCGATACTGGCGGCAGCATCGATCTCGGCCTTGTGCTGCCAGCTCTTGATGTACTGGGCGCTGACGTGTTGCTGAGCGGCATCGGCCAATGCCAGCATTTCATCAGCGGTCAGTTCGTAGGTGGTGTTGCTCTCGGCGCGAAACTGGAACGTGGCATGACTGTGCCGCTGAGCGGAAACGGCGAGCCCGGTAAGGTTCTCGCGATCACGCTGGCGAGTCTGCACCTGATCCCTGATGCCATGGAAGTCGTACTCGAAACCACCCTCGATAGCCTCGTCCCGTGCTTGTTCGATCAGTGCGACCTGGGCCACCTTGGCGGATGCAAGCAACTCGGCAGCGGTGGGCGGGTTCTTCCAGCTTACGTTAGCCATCAGGCTACCTCCTCGGCTTTCTTGCGCACTGTCCATCCGTCGAAGCCAGCCACGTCCGTGCCGCGCACGATCTCGTAGTCATCCACGCTAGCCATGCCGGTAGGAATGGCATGGCACGCTTGCGGGTCATAGCTTTCGCTATCCATCCACTCAGACTCGCGCCAATGGGCTTTGCGGTCGGGATATTGGCCTGCGATGACCTGCTGGCAGAGGGTAACCTTAAGCTCGCCATCTATCCGATCAACGTGCTTGATCGCCGTAATACCATTAACCGGGTCGGCTGATTGGAAAACTCCTGCTTCGGGGAAGGCGGATAGGTCGTATGTCTCGCTAACGCCCTCGTAATGCGCGGTAATTGTCTCGCCGGACACCGTGTAGTAATCGGGGCTTTGGCCGGTGGCCAGGAACTTGATTTTCATGGTGTGATTCTCCTGTTATTTCCAGAGGCCAGTTGCGAAAAGATCAATATCATAGGTCCCGTTGAAACTATTATTCATTGTTCTTACAACGTCCACTCCTGTTAAGGAGAGGCTTCTGTAATTGAATGACCAGTTAGATTCCAGCAAACTAGCATCTGCGGCTCCTGTTAACATTATCCTCGGGGGCTTAGAGAATACGGCAGCGAATATAACTGAGTACCGAAGGTAATTAACCCCATTACCAGCAACAGCAGTTCTGCTCGTTACCTGCATCGTACCATCCGCCCACCTCACCCAATCACCATCGGAATTACTATCGCTCTCTACTATGGGAGCACCGCCAACCTGGGGCATGGCCGCGAAGTTGGCATCCGCACCACCCGTTAGTTTCGCGCGCTCACCAATAGCCGTTTCGTTATCCGCGCCCTTCTGCTGATTCAACAACACCTGCGCCGCCCAGGCATCGAGATTGCGCGTATCGGTGGTCTGGTAGGCAGTGATATCGAACTGGTTGGGATCGCCAAAGGCCGCGGCTTTCTGGGCATAGTGATACGCCGAGTACAGCCCGGGGGATACTTCGACATCCTCGGCTTCATTGGCCCATTGCTGCGCCATGTCCCGCGCATCACCAGAGGCGGTAGCGGCATTGCCTGCCGTGGTAGCGTGCCCGCCTGCGGAGGTGGCGCTTTCCGAGGCAGCGGCGGCTGCGTCAATAGCATCCTGACGCGCCTGGTTGTAATCGGCGCTACGGATCAGCATCGAGCCCCAGTAGGTGCCACCCTCGGTATCGTTGGGGCCGGTACCGGTCACCGGCGCGATGCAGACATAGGACTGGCCATCATCCTCGACGCAGTCGTATTCGACATAGGCAACAAGCGGATCGTACTGGCCACGCCAGTTGAAGCGCACGCGCCCCAGGTTGATAGTCGGCATTACAGGGTTACCTCCAGTTCACCGGCGGCATTGACCGAGAAGTTGCTGGCATCCGAGTACCCGGCGAAGTGCGCGATCAGGTTCGGGCCATCGAGTTCGAAGTTGAGGAAATCCATGGTGGTGGTGTCGTTGATGCGCTGGCTGACCGACTCGGCACTGCTTGCCGCATCGCTGGCAGTCTGGGCATCGGTGGCCACCTGCTGCGCGGTGAGCGTGACGTTGCTCTCGACGCCCTGAATGTTGCTTTCGCTCTGGGCGGCTGCCTGAGCGAAACCGTGGGCATCGCTGGCGTACTGGCCGGCTGCGGCTTCGGCGTCGGTCGCGCTCTGCTCGAGCAGCTCCACGCGAGACTCGGCGGCAGCGACGAGAAGCTGCGAGCCATGGGCAGCACTCGCCGAGCCCTGCGCAGCCAGGGCGTAGGTCTTGGCCGACTGGTAGGCGGTGCCATCCACCGGGCCGGGGTCTTGAGACGCCCAGGCAATCGCCAGGTCACGCGCCGCGACGGCTTCGATACGTGCGCGGCGCACCGTGTCGGCATCGATAGCCAGGTACCACTTACTGGTGTTCGTTAGGTCGGGCTCGGTACCGGAGGTGTGGCGAGCGATCGACACGTACAGGTTGGTGGTGATCGGATCGCGCACCACGTCGTTGAGGAAGTAATCGGTGTTCGGCTG
Organism: Litchfieldella xinjiangensis; assembly: GCF_000759345.1. Classification (GTDB taxonomy): domain Bacteria; phylum Pseudomonadota; class Gammaproteobacteria; order Pseudomonadales; family Halomonadaceae; genus Litchfieldella_A; species Litchfieldella_A xinjiangensis. The sequence goes on along the minus strand of NZ_JPZL01000002.1, from coordinate 996,381 downwards.
CCAGTCCTGGCGATAGTAGAAGCCCGATACCAGCGCCAGGTTGCCCTCGCCATCGAAGCCCAGCACACGGTTGCGGCGTTGCAGGGCCGAGGCCGTGAACTCCTGGCTGGGCATCCCTTCCTCGTAGGGAAATTTGAGCGCGCGCGTGGTGTCCTGGAAGGTAGAATCGAGGCCACTGGCGATAGCGTCGAACTTCTCGTCTACCGCCTCGCCATCGGCCACCGTGCCGGGCTGAAACCGCTTCCCCGGGTCCGAGTTGTCGAAATAAGGATTACCCACGGCGCTGCCTCCTCAGGTCATAGTGAATGTCGTAGCCCAGGATTTCGTGCGAGGTGCCGCTCGAACTGGAGTGGATGGCGAAGTTGATGCTGGTATCAGTGCCGGTTATATCCATCGACTCCTGACCCAGCACCGGGACAGACCACACGAATTCATTCCAGCGGCTGGTTCCCCACAGGCCGCCACCGAGCATGTAGTCGATGAACTCGCGCCGGGGTCGGGCCGTCTCGTTGCGGCCATAGCCGAAGTCGGGCTGGATGGCGATCTGGGCATCGGTGCCGCTGCGCACGTCCCAGAAGGCGCGGCGGAAGCGCTTTCGTACGCTGGGTGACTTGAGGTCTGTAAACGCCAGGGTGAGAAACGCCTCGATCGGCTCGCCGTTGAAGGTGTTGCCGTCGTCCAGCCGGTAGACATAGCCGTTGCTGTCACCGAACAGGATCCGCTCCTCGCCGGTAGAGAGCTCACCGGTGTGGGCGACTTCCACCTGGTGGGGAAACTTCACCACGCCGATGCCGTTGCCGCTCATGTAGAGCCCGGTACCGTTGTCGAACCAGACCCGATACTGCGCCTTGCTCTTGGATACGGCGCTGGCCTTCACGCGGCTGGACAGGCCATCGCCCACGAACAGCGGCTCGACCGTACGGCTGGGCTGTAGTGGCGTGAAGTCACCATAGCGCTGCGTGGCCTCGAGGGTAGTGATACCTCGCTCGTTGACGAAGTACGGCATCATCAGCGATTGGCACGAATAGGTGCGCGCCCCGGTGTTGGGCACCGTGACATCCAGCACCGAATCACTGGCACTAGTGAAGCGCAGCGTCTGAACGCTATCGCGACACAGCACATGCAGCACCCCGCCTACGCCGCGCAACAGGCCGGTCAGGCGTTGTCCGACACCGATTTCGCCAGCGCCGCCGGTCGATGCGTCCCAGTTGGAAGGCTCGCCAATGCCCGAGAACTGTAAGCTACCCGCCTGAAAGCCCAGGAACAGATGGTTCTTGTGCAGGGCGATCAGCTTCGCCCCGCTGGGTGCATTGGTCAGCGTGGTGAAGGTGCCGGAGGCCGTCAGCTCGAACGGCTTGCCCCCACCCACGCCGTACAAGGCACGCCCGGCCTCGGTGGCGTAGGCGTTGCCCTCATCGAACTCATGGCGGCCGTTATGCACTGCGCCGATGGATACCCAGGCATCCGTCCCGGTATCGAGCCGGTAGAGTGTGGCCGCATTGGCCCCCACATCCTTGCGCACGGCATAGGTGTCGTCGGCAAACGTGACCACGCCCAGCACAGGCCCTTCGCCGGGAACCACCGGCCCCTGCTGCGTGTAGCCATCGATGCGCCGATAACCGCCGGTCACCGGGCACTCGTAGTTGATGCACGACAGCGCCGCACCCGGGGCCATTTCGCCCGGGGGCGTGACCAGGTCGAGACCGCCACCCAGGCGGATATATGCCGAGCGACTCATGCCAGCGGCCCCGCAAACGACACGCTAGGCAGCTGCGTGCGCTCCACCTCGGTCATCAGGCGGTTGGCGTTGCTCATGCCCTGCTGCACCACTTCGCCCGCGTTCTCGTAGAGCCCGTACTGAATCATTGCCCGGTAGACGATGAGCATGTGGTACTCGAGGGGCAGGCGCGGTACGTCGCTGCCCGTGACGAGTTCCTGCGGTGAGCGGTAATACTCGAAGCTCAGCCGCTCGCCCTCGCCCGGTGTGCCGTCGAAGTGCAGCACCCCGCCCAACCGCATCACATCGCCAGGCGTCACGGTGATATGGCGTGGCTGGGCCGGTGCGGCATTGCGAAAGCGACGACGAAATTCGCTGTACGGCAGTAGCGTTAGCTCGCGATCGTCGAGGTAGATCGTGTCAGGGATGAACGAGGCGAAGTCGTCGGGCAGCGCGTAGTCGCGGTAACCACTCTCCAACTCGATCAACCCTTCCGCCCAGGCAAACCGCCAGTCGGGGCGCGTGGCCTGAATCTCGGTCCACGCTTGCTGAATCCAGCCGATCAGGCGCTGGGCCTCGCCATGCTGGCCGGTGACTGCGGCAGGCCCGGTACCGGCTGCGCCCACCTCCTGACGCAGCCGCTGGCAGAGTTGCAGGAAGGTCATGGCTTACGCCTCGCCAAGGTCCTGGTACGGATAGGCCATGACATGCGACTTCTTCATGGTCTTCGGGTCGTAGACGTCCTGCACGGCATTGCGCAACACCTCAACGACACTGACAGGCACTACGACTTCCTTCCCACGCTCGATGATGTAGCTGCGACCGTTCACGAACACCTGGACCGGCTGCTTGTCCTGATCGTGGGTGGCGACGATGATCTTGCGCTTGGCGGGTTTCGTCTGCTGGGCCGAGCCTTTGGGTTGCTCGTTTGCGGGCTTGGTCGCGCTACCAGTCGGGTTCGGCGTGCCCAGCGCTTCATCGATGCGCGATCGCAGCGTGTCGTCGCCGATATTGCTCTGAAACTTGACGCCTAAGTCGTTGGCTGTCGCCTCGAGCTGTTCGCGGGTCATTTCGGCAGTGTTGATTGGAGTGGAATCGCTCACGGGATACCTCACGGCATGTCATGAAAAGGAAAGCCCGCCGGGTGGCGGGCTTCGGTTACCTCAGGTATCAGGCCAGTTCGCTGGCCGCAACCTCCATCCGTGCGCCCCAACCCTCGTTGAGGATCTTGGCGACGAAGTACGTCTTCCAGCCAACGTAGCCACGCTGGCCCAGCGGATCATCCTTGGAGATGGTGCTGGGGTTGATGACAGAGGGCTTCACGGCATTGGCGCCCTTGAGCGGGATCAAGCCGTAGAACTCCTTGCCGATGTAGACCACCGGATACACGTCGGCGCTGGTACCCGTGGTGGAGACCATGCCGTTCTCGACACCGCCTGCGTCTTCCCACTTGTCGAGCACGGGCGAGAGAACGTATCGCACGTCTTCGACCTTGCCGATCTCGTAGGGCAGCGCCTTCATGGAGCCGTACTTCTCGGTCGGGGTGAAGCCTTCCATGTCGCGGATATCGGCCTCAAGGTCGGTATGCGCGAAAGCAATGAACGCTGCATCCACCGGCTCGGTGGAGTAGTTCGGGCTGCCACCTACCATGCTGGTGACTTTCTTCGCCCGGTTGCCCTTCAGCCCACGAGTAACCGCGCGCTGCTTGGCCAGGCTGATCGGCGTATTCACGGCCGCGCGAGACTCGCCGTTGGCATAGAACACGTTGGTGCCCGCCTTCAACGCGCCCCATGTTTGAAGCTCGATGGTCTCGGCTGCCTGCTCGCCGCACAGCGTCGAGGCGTCGGACAGCACCGGATCCTCAGCCAGGTCGGCCACGTAGTCGGTGATCTCGACCACGGCGCCCCACTGCTTGATCTGGACAGTCACGTCCTCGTACTGCATTTGCTGCGCATTCGGCGTAACGCCCTCGGTCAGCGAGGCGGTCACCACCGGGAACGGCACCGGACGGCGGAACTTCACCGTGTCGGACTTGTTCTTCGGCAGCGGCTTGGACTGACCGAACTTCGAGAGCACCAGGATGGGCTCGGCGTGGGTCAGCATTTCGGAGGCGGCCCAGGCGGCGGTGCGCTGGGAGATATCGCCATATGCGGTAGTAGGCATTGCTCAGTACCTCACGGTCTTAGCGTTTCTGGGTTGCGTAGTGGTTGAAGGCCCCTTCGAAATCGTCGGGGGCCCCACTCGGACGCGGTGCGCCACGGCGGGAAACCGTTTGCGCTTGCGCCAGGCGGTTGTTGCGCTGTTCGCGCGTATCGTTGCGGCTTTCGCCGGCGGTGGCGTGCAGTCCCTTGTAGATATCGAGTAGCGCGGACGCATCGTCGGCGTTCTCGGACTCCACTTGCTTCTGCATCCATTCCGGCTGTTGCTCCAGCCACTGCTGAAACGCGGGCGCACTGACCACCTCACGCCAGTCCTTGTGCCGGGCTTCAAGCGCGGCAAATTGACCTGCGAGGTGCTGTTCGTGGGCCTGCTGCTGTATGGGCTGAATCACGCCATTCACTTCTTCAAGGCGTGAGTTGATGCGCTCTTCCATCCGGCTCATCTGTTCGAAGCGGGAATCGAGCGCGTTTGCAATGTCAGGGAAGTCCTGGCGGAAGCTCTCCCAGTCGTCAACGCCATGCTCGTCAGCGATGGCCTGCTTCTGGTCCTTCACGTCCTGCGACTCGCCCGTCTTCTTGCTCGGTGTCGGCTGCGGGGCAGCCTGCCGGTTCTGTAGCTCGGCAATGATGCGGTCACGTTCCTGAATCTGTCGGCTCAGGGCACCTACACGGCCACGCTGACTGCGCTCACTGTGCTCGAGCTGCTTCAGGCGCGATTCGAGATCGCTGTCACTGGCCTGGGATTCCTCCCCCTGGACAACCTCGTCGGTCTCGTCCTGGGGTGGTGCGTCCTGGGTCTGGGTGGCTTCAGCCTCGCGCTCTTCGCGGTGATACTCGTCGCGATCGCCTCGCTCCTTAGTGGAGTATTCGGCGAAGGCGTCATCGAAGCTGGTTTCGTCAGTGGTTTGCGAGTCCAGCGGCTGCTGATCAGCGGCTTTATCTGCCATGGGGCGGCTCTCCCGAGCGGCTAGTGGTCATGAAAAGGCCCGCACGTGGCGGGCCTGAGGTCAGTCGTATTCAGCGGCGGGTATCGCCGGGGGCGGCTCGTCGGTCAGGGCCATCAAGCTATCGAGCGTACGGATATCCCCGCGCAGCTTGTCGTCATAGCCGCTGCCTGCGATCAGGCTACTAACAGCCTTAGCGCGTTCGGCCTGGGCCCACTCGGTAACAGCCCGCCAGGTCGTGCTGTGCTTGTCGATATCAGCCATAGCTATCGAACCCCTGCTGCATGTTCCGTTCACGAGCCATGCGGTCGTTCTGACGCTCGGTCAGTTGCGCCGCGGTCTTGTCGCGCTCAGTCTGCAACTGGGCGGACGTCTCCTGGGCCTTTTGTTCCAACTTCTGCGACTCAAGCCCTAGCTTGGTTTCGAGCTGGGCCATGGTGATTCCCTGCTTGAGCGCCATTTCCTGGCGAGCAATCTCCTGCTGGCTCTGTAGCTGTGCCGCCCGGTATTCCTGGTCCCATTGCTGTTGCTGGGCCTTGAGCTGCATCTCGGCCTGGTCGCGCTGGGCCTCGCGCTGTTCTTTTTGCTGCTTGAGCTGCAGTTCGGCCATCTTCAACTGGACCTCGGGTGGCGGCTCCTCGCCTTCGCCCTCCTGCTTGATGTCTTCCTCGCTCTTGACGATCGCATCGACCGGCACCTGCAGCGTGCGCAGGATCTCCTTGTACAGCCCCTGCCAGTTGGTCATCTGCGCAAACAGCGGATTGTTGCCGGCGATCTGGCTGAGCATCATCAGCTTTTCCTGCTGCTCCTCGCGGGCGATGAGGACAGACGAGCCGCGCGCCACGATATCGAAGTCACCCTTGATCTCGGGGTCATCGGTGTAGGCCATGTGCCAGTCGTAGAAGCGGCGCACGGTGGGCTCGGTAATGCCGTCATCGAAGTTCTTCACCGCCGAGCGCAACACGATGTTCGAGTTGTTCATCAGCATCTGCATGCCGGTCGCCGTCTTGGCACCGGGGCCACCGGAGACGCCTTCACCCTGGAGCAGGATCGGCAAGTTGGTCTCGGTGTCGGCCATCTGCTGGGCCTGCTGGAAGATAGCGAACAGATCGCCCTGCTGGCTGGTGATGTTGTAGACCTGGAATGCATGGCCCACTTCGGAATCATCATCGGCGTACCACAGCTTGCGGGGGCGCAGCGTCCAGTCACCGTCTACCGGGGTGATGCCCTTCTTCTTCATCACTACCTGGGGGCCTGACGAGAGGCCTGCGTTATCCATCATCATGCGATAGGCGGCGTTGGCTACGCGCTGCGGGTTGCGCATCAGGTACGGCACACCGAAGCCAAAGATGCTGGAGCCGTCCTCTTCCCAGTTGCACACGCTGTAAGGCAGGTCACCGGAATAGAGCGGATTGATCGCCGCCTTGATCACATGCGGACCCACCATCAGCACGCAGCCGGTGTACTCGATCAACGGGTCTTCTTCGATGCCATCGCAGCCACAAGCGCGAAGCTCTTCCTTGTCGAGCGGGCCCCAGTATTCCCACAGTTCCCAGCGGCGGTCGTTGGCTACGGTATCCACGCCAGTGATGGCCCGAATGTCGTCGCGACGGTCGTGGCTAATATGGTGGTCGCCATCATCCTCAAGCGCTTTGCGCAGCTGGCCAGCCAGGACACCGGGAAGCTCGGCCAACTGACGCAGCTGCTTACGGTTGATCAGCTTACGCTCAAAGGCGAACTCGGCCTCCGACATGGATGCAGCGGACATATCGGGGAAGAAATCCCACGGCGAGACATGCTCGAGCCCGGCGCGAAACTCCTGCTGAATCTCCATGGTGCTCTGGCCGTACTCGTCTGTTACCCAGGCGCGGCGCGTGCGGTTGACCACGGTCGGGCCCTTCATCACCCCGGTACCCAACAGGCAGCTATCGGCGATCACGTCGCGGGCGATGGCGTTGTAGTGGGCTTCGGTGAAGTCGTCTGCGATGCGCTCGCCCATGGCCTTGGCGGCGTCCTCAACCAGTTCGCGCATCTGTGCCTTGTCGTACTGACCGCCTGAGGGCGACGGTACCGGCGTGGGCTTGATACCCCAGTTGCGGTCATCGTTGGGCAGTAGCATGTCGGACAGCCGCGCCTGCGCTGCCCGGGTCTTGTTGCGCGTGATGTTGACGAAGACCTTGGAGCCGCCGTTCTTCTCCATCCGTGCTGTCTGGTCGGGCGTGTACTCGCCATGGTACTGGCGAAGGTCAGCCAGCCAGCGCGTCTCAATCTGTGTCTTGGCGGCCACCTGGTCATGAGCGAGCTTGTGCAGCTTGCCGCCCATCATGTTGAGGCGTTCCTCGAGCTGCGCTTGCTCAGCGAGGCTGATGTCGTCTGTCGTCTCGACAGTCGCGTCATTCTGCATCGGGGTACCTGCTCAGTATCCGGCGGTGGTGTCGCCCGGCTGGGTGATCTGGTGCGCGCGTTCCACCGGTCGCGTGGTGGCGTGGTTCAGCCCCATGATCAGGTAGCGCGTGGCATCCATGAGGTGGTCGTTTTCTTTGACGATGCGGCCCTTCTCGTTGCGCCGGTACAGGCGAAACTCGCTCAGCCAGTGCTGCAGCGTGGAGAACACCTTGAGCCGTCCTGTCGATAGGCGGTCGAGCATTTCGAGTAATCCCGCTTCCACTGCCTTGTTGGCCGGGTGCAGGATCAGGCCTTCGTCCTTGTAGAGATTCATTACCCGCTTGCCGTCACTCTGGTTGGTGCCGGCGTAATCGATGTTCCCGGGAATCCATGAGCCCCGCATCTTGATCGCCTTGGCGTGCACGCTGGGCTCTGCCTGGCCGCGATAGTGCTCGCTGTACAGGTAGATGACGTCGGTATCCCGATCCCATGCGGCCCAGATGCCCGCCGTCTTGTTCCAGCCCACGTCGAGTCCGTAGAGACGCGCCCACCAATCGGGAAGTTGGAACGGCTCGCAGACGATGTCCTCTTCCGGTACGGGGTAGATCGCCCCGGCGCCCAGGCTGGGAATACCTTCGGAACGCGCCTTGATTTGGTGCGGGGAAAGCGACTTCATCAGGTCGGCCTTGTCTTGTTCGGAGAGATGCGGCACGTCATTCCAGCCCGCCTGAACCACATAGCGGCTCATGCCTGCGCCGGATCCTTGACGGTGAACACGGCCCCGGCGATACGCATCACCTGGCCGTGCACGGCACGCCTGTCGATCTTGCGAGCGATGCGCAGCCCGATCGTTCCGCTTTCAATGCCGCGCTCCTTCACCAGGGCTTCGATATGCTTCTCGGCCTTGGTCTTGTGCTTCACGTAGCGCGCGCTGGCCGGCGGCATTTCGAGTCCGGCAATGGCGCGCTTGGCGCCTGCCATCACCTTGGAGGAATAGTCGGTCATACCGGCTCCTGCTCATGTTTGGATTCGAGGAACGACACCACCAGCGGGGTCAGGCCCTGCAACGGCGTAAAGGTCATCATGATCATTCCGTGCGTGGTCATGGTCCGGACGAGCCCTTCCTCGTAGACGTCGAGTGGCACTTCCTCATCGGGCCAGAAGATATCCAGCTCGGTACCCTGGAAGATGCGCCGCCCCTGGTCATAACTGCGCAGCTTGAGGCGTGACCAGCCGCCGGTGATGTGCTTTACCGGGATCTCTTCGTAAAGGTTCGGAACGCCTCGGGCGGGCGTGGGCTTGCCGATCAGGCGACGCGGTATCAACCCCGCCCCCAACTCGTCGGTATTCCACAATCCGCCTAGCAGCTTGTGCTGGATGATGTCGCGTGTGGTCTGGCTGGTGTCGCCAGCGGCCATGGCCTCAACGGGGCGATCCCAGCGGCGCCCATCCCACCAGTCCGGGTACAGGCCGGTCAGGTGGTAGGTCATCTCGCCACCGCCGGCGATGGTCTTGCCTACCCGGTTGGCTGCCAGGAACAGTCGTTCCCGGTGAATAGCCCCGGCCCGAAAGAACTCCATGTGTCGCGGGTAGAGCTCACGACGCAGCGGCCCGTCATCGGGGAATAGCGACTCGATCAGGTTGTAGCGTCGCCGCCTGGCCTTTTCCTCGAGCAGCGCCAGGTAGTCGCGCTTTTCCTTCGGCGTCACTGCTCACCCAGCTGCGCCTGGTATTGAGCGATCTTGGCGTCAAGCTCGTCCTCGGAGAGTTCACGCTCGGGCGGAACATCGTCGCCATCCAGGTCGAGGCCATAGCTCTGGCGTTCCAGCTTGACGATGCGCTCAACGGCTTGGGTGCCGTAGCCCATGCACTTGCCGACATACTCCAGATCGACATCGACCTCGGCGGGCTTGCCTTCCGATACCTCAATGGTGCGCTTACCGGCAGCAATCTGCTCGGACAGGCGCTGGGCAAAGCTACTGGCGATCGACCGCCAGCGGACCAGCATCTCGCGATGGCCCTGGACGATAGTGGCGTTCTCGGTCGCCGCCATCTCGATAATGTCAGCATCGGGAAGGTCGGGCGGCTCGGATGCGGGACGGCTCAGCTTCTCCCGGGTGCGCTGCTGCACGGCCCCGGTCAGGTCCTTCTGCCAGCCCTCTTCGGCTGCACGGCGGCTGATCGTCGCCTTGTTCGGGCCATGTCGGTGCGAGAGTTGCTGCAGGCTGAAGCGTCCAGTCCTGAAGTCCTTCTCGATGGCCTCCCAGTCGTATCGTTGCTTCGCCATGGGGTGTCGCGGCCCTCACGGGCGGCGCCTCCGTAGAAAGGTGCGGGCGTCTCACGACGTGCCGCGAAAAAGGTCGGGCTCTATCTCACGACAGTGCCCTACCCCTTGCGGGGATTCGGTCAGGCTTTGGCCTGGTTATGTTCGGTAGTGCTGATATCGGTGACCAACTCCCAGTCATCTCTGAATGTGAATGACAGGGTGTAGTCCATGTCCTGAGAGTCACGAATACCGATGACCTCACCCTTACGGGTATGCATCAACACTGTCTTTGCGGCGTCATCCCACGTCCAGTAGCCGCCCCACTCAGGCAGGGTGATGGCATGGCCGCGCTTCATGTAGCTGTAGGCTGCCTGGAAGTGCATGGGCTACTCCTTCGGCTGAGGCTGGGCAATGGAACGAACCAAGGCCATGAATCCAGTCTCGATATCCGTGCGGGCAATGGAGTGCCAGCGCATAGCGTTGGCGTTATCCATCCTGAACCTGTCCTCGTCGCTGCCAGTGATGCTCTGACTGACGAGCACACCCCTCACCTTGCGATGAAAGGCCAGGCACTGAGCCTCTAGCGCCTTGGCCTCGTTCATCAGGTCGATCTCATCCTGAGTCAGGTCTCGGTAGCCGCTGATCTTCTTGTGCTGGTTATCCATAGCACTCACCTCGTCTTGATCCGATCCATCAGCCCCTTGCCGGAACTGCCTCGGGTAACTTTCTCGATCGTGCGTCCGCCGATATACCCACCTACACCCAAGGTCATCAGATCCCACAGACGTTCAGGCAGGTCGAGCGTGAGCGCCGAACCAAACATGGCACCCAGGTACGGCGCGATGATGTAGTTGTTGGCAACGATGGCCGTGATGACGAGCATCAGGATCGGGCGCCAGTTGCGCTGCAGGTAGCTTTCGCCATTGGCTTCCGCCGTAATCACACTGGCCTGTGCCTCGATACGAATTGCCTCGAGGTCGGCTTCGATCTTTCGCAGCTTTACGGCCGCTTCAGGATCGTCATGAATAGCGCGCGCCACTGCTTCAGGAGTGGGCTCAACACCCAGTGCCCTAGCGGCGAGAGAGCCAACTGCAGCCCCAGCAGGACCGCCAAGAGCACCGCCAACAACAGGCGCAACCTTCGCCACCGTTTCTGCGACATCGGACCATTTCACTGTCGTACCCCCTCGAGGGTGGATACCCGGCCGTCCAGGCCTTCGATCCTTTTGCGGATATCGTCGAAGTCCCGTTCGGCGTCAGCCTGGCGGTAGTAGATTTCGTTCCACTGGCGCAGCTCTCGACGCAAGTCTGCGATCTGCTGACCTTGATACATCAACCGCTCCTGCAGTACGGCAGTATTCTTGCCGAGGTTGACCAATTCGAGGCCGGCCCATGCCAGCAGGGCAACCAGAATGACCTGGATCCCTGTCTGTAGGTGTCGTTCAAAGACAGACGGTTTCACGTCGGCATCTCGGGCTGTCATCCCGCCTCCGGGCATTGCGCACCAAGTGATTGAACGTGACGCAGCGTGCGCTCATAGCGGCGCTTTCTGTCGTTTAGGCCATGGCGTCCGCCATTGACCTGCTGAGTCACAGTGATGATGTCTGCGCCAGGTGTGACGCGATCAAGCCAGTACCAGGCAGCCGCCATGGCCCCATGCCGGGGACAGCTAGCTAGCCGTTCAGGGTGCTCTGTGAGGGGAAGGCCTGTGGCCTCGGCGCAACGCGTGTAGTTATCGCGTCCGGTCAGTTGGATCGGTCCGCGCCCGATGAATCGCCAGCCGTCACCGGGCTGGGTGTTACCCATCCGACCGCCGTAGACCTCGTTGGCTAGGGCTTCGGGATTGCCCTCGAAGCGGTTGGCGATGCTCTTGGTGGTGAATCGGCTGGGCCAGACGACCATGAGCCTATCGGCGCTATACCAGAGCGATTCCTCGAGCCGGGTCAGGTCGCTGGACTCGTGTCCTATCTGGGCGAGGAACATCGCCACTTCGGCTGGCACACGGATCTTTGCCCATGCCAGCGCCTCGGACAGTTCGTCGGCCCACTCCGCCACATCAGGGCAGCGCGGCATCGCCACGCGCAAAAGCTCCGGCGAGACCGCCGGTCGAACCGCATCGATCTCGTCGAGCCAGTGCATAAATACCTACCTGCTGTCTCACGACAGTAGAAACGATAAGGCCCCGCCGGACTGGCAGGGCCTTGGATTGGGCTTTACCCTTGCGTCTTTCTCGGAAGGAAAAGCGATATGGGTTTAAGCATAAACGGGATTAGCAGCACCGATCCGCTCGCTGTTTACGTGCGAGTTTCTCAAGACCACCACCGCAGGGTGCAGCTCAACATAACAGCTAGAGAATACTTTTCCTTGTCTCTAGAGGACCGCGAGAAGGCCGCCAAAGAGCAATTAACGAGAGAGTTAATCGGAGCTGGCCAGTAACGCAAGCGCCCCGGCTCGGAAGCCAGGGCGCAGAATCGGATCATGGGTATAAGATAAGCGAAACGGATGCAGGTGTCTATATTGAAGAATGAATCTTCTCAGCGATCTCTGACTTAAATAACTCTAACTCTTCGCGAAAGGCTTTTGTTTTTGCTTGGAACGCGGGCAAGAGGTCCTTCCTGACCGTATTTCCGCCTTTGGTCGAATTCTGGTAGTAAATGATGAAACTCACACAATCCTTGCTTCGCTTTTCGAGCTCAGCGAACCGCTCGCTGAATTCAGGGAAGTACAAATGGATATAGGTCTGTACTTGAGCCCCGGGCCCTATATCTGAGACAGGCTGATGGTGACGCGAAAGCCCCTCTATGGCTTGTTCAGGGGTCAGCAACCCCAGCATGGATTGGCTGTGCCATAGAACATGGGTGTCCATATCCCTCTCTGAGCGCACCAATGCCATGTAAAGCGATTCAAGACGAGCCACTTTGGCGTCAGTCTTTGCATGTCTTCTACCCCAAAGCACTGAGGCTAAGGATGCAGCAACGCCACCGAATATAACGGTGGCAAGGAACTGTAGGACATCACTCGTTTCCACTTGGCTTACCATTTAACCGAAAGCTGACAAGAATATCTGTTAGGCCGCCTGCGGTAAAAGGTCAGCCACCGGCGCCAATGCCTCGGCTTCCCAGTTATCCAGCACACGAAGAATGCGCTCCCATACCGCGCCCCAGGTCGAGCGATCGGTGCGCGTCCAGAATCGAACCTCCACCTCGACGCCATACTCGTCCAGCATGAAGCCCTGCACCGCTTTGGGCGTGGGCAGCCCTGGCCGTGAATAAGGCCATGTCACCTGGCTGTGGTGGTACAGGGCGGCAGCGCACAGATACTTGAGCGTATTGAGCTGCTCGGCGGTAGGCAGCCCCTTGCCCTGACCTGGCAGCTTCACGCCTTCGGTCAGCAGTTTCGAGTACAGGGCCCAATGTACATGCTCGGCATCTTCGGCAAGCTCGTCGCGGGTGAAGGGGCCGAAGCAATACCGCGCTAGTGCCTGCAGGTGGATCGGCAATGACTCGACGCGACTCATCACTGCCCCGGCTTCCAGCCCATGCACAATTTTCCAATCGTTGTCAGGAAGGTGCCCCTCGTTGCTCGACTTCGATATATCCTCGAGCGCGGTGCGAACCTCGGACAGGCGCTGCTCGGTACGGCGAACGGCCATCTTCAGCTGCTCAATGTCGGGGCTGTTCACATCGGCATTGGCCAGCGCTCTCACGTTGCGCTTGTGCTCGGCAATCAGGCTGCGCAGCTTGGCGCCGTTGTTGCCGGTCTTCTCGCGGATCCGGCGCAGGTCATCGAATAGCCCGGCGATGGGGCTATTGCCGCGGCGTGTCTGATACGCGTCGAAAATCATTTGGCGTGCGCTTGAATATCTCATCCCCTATCCCCCGTTGCCCTAGCGTTGCCTAAATCGTTGTGTTGCGTTGTTTCGTTGCCCTTGGGCTTTGTGCTGAGCTCTGCCATCGCTTCCCTGACGCGTTCCCGAGTCACACCCGGCCATTGCCCTTCCCACTGCTTGAAGATGCCCTCACGCTGTCCCTTGCCTGCCTTGAGCATCTGCTTCGCGACATGCAGTGCCTGGCAATAGAGCAACCACTCGGCGTACTCCGGCGGGTAGCCGTTGGTCCCACCTACGGGGCGACCGTCCGGCCAGGTGCGGGGTGGCTCCTTCACCCTGCAATCGACCGCGCATCGATGAGTGTCAGGTTCCCGGTGTGGAATGCTCCGGTGTCGATGTAGTGGACATTGCCCAGCCAGGTCGCCTGCTCGAGGATGGTGTGGCCAACTACTACGGCATCGATGCCAGCAATGGGCGTCGTATCCATGCGGCTGATGCGTCTCCGGCTCCAGACAAGGTGCTGAGGATCGGCGGTTTCTATGTCGGCCCAATCGGCGGGCGGCTCTGCGTGAACCATGCCGATTCGCTTGCCGGCCACTTCGACTTCGCGGGCGTAGGGCAGGTATCGCAGGGCTTCCCCTAGGATGGACTTCACTTCATGAGCGCCTTCCAGGTAAACCCAGCTCCCGCCATTCATCTGCCACAGGTCCCAAGCACTTCCGGGGTCCTCAAAGGCGTCATGGGCCAATACCTCGTGATTGCCGAGCACGCCGTAGAACCAGGGCTCAAAAACGAGGGATAGGCACTTGAAGCTGTCAGCGCCCCGGTCGATCAGGTCGCCCACGGAGAACAGGCGATCCCGGGCCTTATCGAACTCGACGCCACGCATGGCCTCCATCAGCAAGTCGTATTGGCCGTGAATATCTCCTACAAAGAAGTCGCGGCCCTGTGCATTCTCTTCGTGTCTCTGGATCATGCCGCTTCCTCCTTCACTAAAACGATCTCCACCCAGGTACCGCTCGGTTGCTTGCGGTCGATTATCGGCGGGCGCACCTTCCACTCCCTCACGTACTCGCCACGGTCATCTGGAAGCAGGCCGGCGCGGACCAGGCCGTCTTCGATCGTCTTGCAGCTGATTGAGTAGTTGCCTGTATCTCGGATCCGCTCCTTCGGGCCCAGGCGGGGCGTGAAGAAGAGGTCTACCTGGTCGCTAATAGGCGGCAAGCCCGATTCAATAACCGCCTGCTTGGTGAGCAGGTCGCACAGCTCGACCTGGCTCTTGTGCTTCCGCCAGTGCTGACGCAGCGCCACATTCGTGGATGGGCCGATATAGGGAACGAACAAGCGCATCAGTCGCCCTCCATCAGGTGAAACCGTTGGGCAACCAGTTCGTCGGCGACTATGGCTGCCGCCTTGGAAAGCTCTTTGCGCGCTGCGAGGTATGCGTAATGCTGACCCTGGGTTTCGCCGATTTGAAACAGCTCGTTGGCGGCATCCATATCCGCCTTCGCCTTGGCCAGCCGTCGCCCTGCCGGGCTACTGATCGTCATCACAGGCGCACCCCCTTGATACTGATCACGCCAAGCTCAAGCAGCCGGCGCCATGTGCGGGTCTGAGCACGGCGGAAGTACCACTCGCGTTGTCGGTACTCATCTGCTGGCCATCCTCTCGAATCGCCATCGATGACGTTGTGGCAGTTGGAGCAAGCGAACACGGCGGATATGTCATCACTCTTGCGGCTGATCCCGTGCGACTCGTCAGGCAGGTGCGCCAGGACGGTCGTTTCCTCGCGATGGCTGCAGACACCGAGGATCTCGAGCGTGCAGCGCTCGGCTCGGGCCGCATTCCGCATAGCCTGGGATTCAACGCGTAGGGTCTTGAGCATCAGGACGCCTCCTCTTCATCAGCCGGGTCGGCAAACAACTCTTCGCACGTCTCCTCGAAGAGGCAATCCTCGCAGCGAAGGTCGCCGTCATCGTTGAAGCCGATAGCCTCGTCACCACACTTCTCGCATTCGCTCATGCCGCCTTTGCCTCCCGGTATTCTTCATACGCTGCCAGGGCTCGCTCGCTCCACTGGACGCCCAACTCAACGCCGGTGGCGTACAGGAACTCGATGAACGCCGCGGCCTCTGCCTTGCGAAACTTCGTCGTGGTGGGGCGCACGTAGACGGGCTCCTTGGTTTTCCAGTCCCAGACCTTCTCGCCCGGGCTGGCCAGTGGTGTGCCCTGCTCCTCCATCTCGAGCGCGAACTGGTTCACGAGCACCGCTTTCACACCATCTGCGGAATAACCACGAAACGCCTGGTGGTGAATGTCACCGATCATGGCGTGGAACTTCGCGTTCTGGCCTTGGCCGCGCCCAGGGCGGCGTAGCACTAGCTCGACCGCCCCTTCCTCAAGCGCCCTGCCTGCCATGCGTGCTGCCATAGCCAATGTGTTCTGAAGATCGCGTATCGACTCGATGCGGTAGGTCAGCTCCTTACTCACTGCTTGTCCTCCGCATACAGGTGGGGCTGATGCCGACGCATGAGACTCTCGATCTCTTTGGCTCGGCACTGCTCGAACAGCAATTCCTTGCTGACTTCCATCCCCTTCACGAAAGCTGTCGCTATGTCGTGTTCGTCGATCTTCTGGCTCGCCTTCACCTCTATAGCGATCGTGACCTGCCCTGTGAGGCGATCAGCAACGGTGCGCAGCGACCATGCCAAGCGTGACCGCCAGCTGCCGCTCGGGCTCATGGATGCAGCCAGGCGAACCTTGGTACTTATCGGGACGATTCTCACGCATCACCTCCCAGTACCTTGCGGACCTGCTTCATCGCCTCGGCCGGATAGACGCCCTTGTATATCCAAGTCCTGAAGGTCGTCGGATTGAAGCCGGCGGCTCGGGCAGCTGCCGATTTGCTTCCGTGACGGGCGATGAGTTCAGCAACCAAACGCGCGCCCTCAGGATCGGTAGGGCCAGGCCTCCCGCCCGGCCTCTCGCCTTCGAGAAAGGGGCTCTTGACCTTGCGCACCTTGCAGCCCTTTCCGAGCACTGACTTGGGCGGCAGCGGTGCGCCTTGTTCGTGGGCCGTGAGTCTCACGCCGCACCGTCCTCGCCGCCCCAGGCGGACATCAGCTTGTATTCGTGAGGTCGGGCACTACCAGGGCCTGATACTTCGCGGCTGACGATCGTTATGCCCAGGCCACGTAGTTCGCGGATACGGGCGCTGATCGCGGCATGGCTGTCCATGCGTCCGAAGCGCTGAAGGATGGCCTCGCCGATTTCATGGAGTTGCAGCCAGTAGGTTGCGTCGCGCAGCACCAGGTGCACCCGGCCGAGCTGGCTTTCGGGATTCTCAAGGCGGTTGATGCAAGCCTTGGGCTTGAGCTTGGTCACGGATCCCATCAGGCACCTCCGGCGATAAGCGTGTGGAGTAAGGCCACCTCGACAGCCACGGCCCCCGTCAGGGCAGCCGCGGTCATCAGCCAGACCAGGGTTCGTAGTGAGTTCATGCAGTGCCCTCCTCATCGAGCATCCCGCGCATACGCTGAATGGCCTCAGTTCCGGACTTGGGGGGCTCTTCTCCCCTGTTCGCCCAAAACTCACGCATCCGGCGCTCGGATTCCTCATTGGCCGCCGCCTCTGCACGCTCAAGAGCGGTTTTCATGTCGTCGCATTCGATAAGCGCAACGCTGGACACTTCCCCGCCTGCAATCACGCGGTTGCAGATGGCTTCGTATTTGGCGTGGAATATCTTGCGTAGGCGCGACCTCTCGATGTCGCTGGCTACGTGACGCAAATCCCAGAAGCCTGTTGCCGATCCGGCCTCACGCACAGCCTCGTGACTCCATGCGTGTCCGCTCACATTGCCTGCATGGGAGCAGGCTTCCATGAATGCCACCTCGGGATCAGGCAGGCCAAAGTCAGACATGCTGGGCTTCAGGCGTAGACACAGCTCAGCAATGGACGGAGGCCAGTTGCCGCCATCGTTCTTCACGCGCTCAATGGCCATGTCGAGTCGTTCCTGTGTCGGCAACGAAGACCAACTCGCCATCGATAACGCAAGCTCCCGCTTCGCCAGATTCAGCATCTGGTCCGTTGTGAACGACATCCGCCAGGTCCTGGGGAATATCGCCTCCATGCGGGTAAACACTCGGTTCACTAGCTTGCCGATCAGCGCCTTCCGCTCCTCCTTCGTCGAACAGACCAGCCGCCCAGGAGGTGTCGTATGGGTCTGCGAGGCTTGCTGCGACACGATCTTGTTCTGCGCGGCGCTGACTAGCTGGGTTGCGGTCTTCATGGCGGGCTCCCGTGCGGTCACGGTTGAACTGGAGGGCTAGGGTTTTCCACTGCTTGCGAAGCTTGGCGGGGCTGAGGATATTGGCTTGCCAGAAGTCGTTCTGGGTCGCCCATTCGAACAAGCGGCGTATGTGGTCAGGCTCGCGCTCGTCCTGTTCTCGCATCAGTCGGATCGTGTTCGCCCAGGAGGTCAGGCTGCGTTTTTCGGAGCCTCCCGGCAGAGCATCGACAATCTCGCCCATCCAGGCCGCGATCTCGTGATCGACAGGCTCACCCCACTGGCGGCGCTTGCATGACGACTCTCTACCGCTAGGTAGAGAGGAATTACCGGACCCGGAAGGGTGGCGGTGTTGTTCGTTATTACGTGGCGCTCTCGTGGCGGTGTTCACCTCACCAGAGGCTCTACCATGGGGGTTTAGACGTGGCGGTGTTTCCGTGGCGCTCTCGTGGCGGTGTTCGTCAGCGTCACAGCTGGCCATTGGAAGACGAACCTCCATCGGCGCAACACCTTTCTCAGTGCAGTGCAGACGCTCAATGAGGCCAGCATCCACCAACTTCTGAACCAGACGCTTTAGCTGATCCTTGCTGTAGGTGATCGGCTTCTCGCGGCTGTGTTTCGGCGGGTGATACTCAAGCACCTCCCGCATCTGCGTGTAGCTGATCTTGCGCACACGTCCGGTGATGCCTGTGGCGTAGTCCATGTGCTTGCGTATGACGCGCAGATAGAGAATCTGGGCATCATGAGGAAGGCCATCCAAGGCGTCCTCCTCCAGCTCGTTCCAGCGCCATGAGTTCACACGTGGGCGCCTCTCTTGCGTTGGGAAGTGAAGGATGTTCTCAAGCGCGGTCATGCCGCACCTTCCATGCCCGCCAGGGCGAGCAGGTCTGTAAAGCGCTTCCGGTACCAATGGGGCTGGGTCTCTCGAGGAGATTGCGGGCTGACGACGTTCTTACCGTATTTCTGACCCGCGTCGGTGATGCACCAGAAGCTCTTGGTCTCCCCGCCTGACGTCCGACGGGATCGACGCTCAAGGAGGCCGATCTCAGCCAGGACCTGGTTGAAGCGTGCCGCACTCATGCCCACGCCATAGTCGTGCAGCAGTTGGGTCAGGCTGGCGGTATCCATGGCGCCCACGTGACCCGGGGCGCTGTCTTCGGTGTAGTCGGGCAGAAAGCTGGTATCGGCGCCGATGGCCTGGCCGGCCTTGCGAAGCATGACCACCTTTCCGGAATCGGAAGCGCGCAGCAGATTGGCGGCGCACTCAACCAAGGCCAGGGTGGCCGGGACGTTTGATTGAGTCAGGGCGGTTTTAGCCGCGCTTTCCTCAAGTTCTTGCCAGCGATCCACCAGGCGGGCGGTGAACTCGGGGGAGAGCTGGGCCACGACCACATAGCTGTCACGCTTGTTGACG
Organism: Litchfieldella xinjiangensis; assembly: GCF_000759345.1. Classification (GTDB taxonomy): domain Bacteria; phylum Pseudomonadota; class Gammaproteobacteria; order Pseudomonadales; family Halomonadaceae; genus Litchfieldella_A; species Litchfieldella_A xinjiangensis. The sequence goes on along the minus strand of NZ_JPZL01000002.1, from coordinate 977,384 downwards.
TGGTAGACAACGCCTGGCCGGCCGCCGGTGTCCTTTTCCCCCACTGGGGTAAAAGCGATCAGGCCCCGATCTGCCAGCCGCTCCATGGACTGCTTCACCTTGTCGTGACGAGACTCGACCACCTCCGCAATTTCGCGGCTGCTCATGGTCGGCTTGCGATGTTCTGTGAGTTCGTTCATGATTTACTCCATCACCTGTTCGTGATTCGAAGCCCGGCACGCTCCCCAGCGATATGCCGGGCTTCTTCGTTTCTGGGCCAGCCCTATAAGGGCCTCGTATTGCAGTGACGGGCCTGGGCCCGCCCGTTCAAACAACCCGCAATGCAGGTCGTCCTTTTTTCCGCAGCGCATAGAGCTGATCCTCGAGCTGCCCCAGGCACTGCTCCATCACGATGTCTGCTGCGGTAACGCCACGCCTCTTGGCGCGTTCCTCTGCTTCTTGGCGCAGGCTTGGCCGCATACGGGCCAATGCGCCTTGCACTACCGATTGGTCGATCACGATTCGACTCCAGGGCCTGTCAGGCCGTCAGTTGTTGCGCCAAACTCCTCATCAGGCCCTGTTCAGCCATACGAGCGAGCAATGCCTCGAGCGCTTCCCTGCCCTGGTCATCAAGCGGCTTTCCTTCCGCTAGATCCGCAAGCAGCTGGGCTTGCCGGGCTCGTCGCGCCTCATGCGCTTCGAGTACGAGGTCATGGAGATACGGAGCCAGGCGTCCCTCGGTGCTCATCGAGGCTGAGGCCTGGAGGAGCTCAAGTTCCGTATCGGTAAAACGCACTTTCACCACGTTGCTAAGGTGTTCGCCTTCCGGTTTGCGGCGGCGATCGTCAACCAGGTACTGAGCCATGGTTCTTCCTTTTTTCGGTCAGTCATCGGCGGTCGCGGCCTTCCCAGGCAGGCGGTCAATAAGTCAGGCGGCAACCGGTTCGGCTTTCAGCTTTCCGTCGGTAATCCGCTCGAGCTGGAACTGGCGAAGCGGAGGCACCGTTTCGCCCCACTGGGTAATTGCGGACGGAGACAGCCCCAGCGCTTTCGCCAGATCTATCTTCTTGCCGCCGAAATGCTGGATTGCGTCTTCGGTTTTCATGGGAGCCCTCCTGTATGGAAATATTTAAGCATGCTGAAAGCAAGGCCGCAAGCATGCTTAACGATGCTTGCTTTAAGCTCGCTAAAATGAGCATCCACAACCGAATTGATCAGGCCATCCGCGAGAGCGGGCAGTCTAAGAGCGCCATCGCCAAGGCGTGCGGCGTCAGCCCGTCTGCTGTAACGCAATGGCTAAGCGGAGAGACCAAGGCCCCCACTGCCGAACGCCTGCTGAAACTGGCGAGGGCTACGCGTGTCTCGTATACGTGGCTAGTTGATGGAAAAGGCCCTATTCGGGGCTTCGACGAGTTGTCACAGAAGGCTATTGATGCTTTTGACGGCGACGCTGAAATACTAGATACGGAGTTCGTGGAAAGCAGCGAGCCTGTAAGTGCTGATGAGGTCTGGCTGCCGATCTTCCGTGAAGTCGAGTTCGCCGCCGGCGACGGAAGTACGCAGGTGGTTGAGAACCACGGGGCCAGGGAGCGATTCAGCCTGCCCCGGCTTTACCACTACGGCGTGCAGCCGGAGAACGCCGCCCTGGCGACAGTAAGGGGCGACTCGATGCACCCTGCCATCACTGACGGCGCGACCATTGGCATCGACAAGGGAAGCCGTCACATCGAGGACGGTAAGGTCTACGCACTCGACCACGATGGCATGTTGAGGGTTAAGCGCCTTTACCGGCTCCCCTTGGGGCGCGTACGCGTCGTCAGCGACAATGCCGAAGAATTCCCCGAAGAGGTCTATAGCATGGCCGATCCCGACGCCCCCAAGATCCTGGGCCGTGTGTTCATGTCAGAGAACCGCCTCTGATTCGCTGACCGCACCCAGCCAACCCGCCTAACTGGCGGGTTTTTCACGCCTTCCTGTTTAGCTTACTGAAAATATTTCAGCGAAGCTCTTGACTGGTCATTTCAGTATGCTTAAATTCACTAACACGGACACAGCACAAAACGTCCCAGGCCCTCACAGGCCGACCCGAGCCACCGGGGAATGTGGCCGACGTTGCGAGAGGCAGCTCCGCACCTCGGGGTTACAGAGGGGACGCTTAGACGCGGCGAAGGAGCCGTAGGGGCCGGAAGCCCCCGCAGATATCTTGCGCAGCCGAGTGGGGACTGGGGGAAACCCTGGGAGCCCAGCCGTCAGCCTGACGGTGCCAAGCAGAAGGCCGAGTTAATGAGCCTTGCAGTATCAAGCAGGGCTCGCTCGAAAGCCGCTTCGATGAGGTGTCTTTCGTGCTACCGGCGCTTCCCCCCGCCAGGAGCACCGCCCTGGTATATAGCGCAGTGTGTGTATTGAGGCGTGAAGGAATTGGCTTTCTTGTTCTTCCGCAAGCTAGCAGCTGTTGACCTGCAGGATTTGCAATAAAGAGAGGGAGACTTCCAATCGACATGAATGTGAATCTTTCTGCTGCACATTTTACAGAGCTTGGTAATCCACTTTCGGCTTTTAGTCGGCTCGGAAGAGCAGGGAAACGTAGGAACAGTTGGGTCGTGAATATCTTTTCGCTTCTTAAGGTTTCCGCTCTTCGTCCGCTCAGGACTAGTCCCGGAAGAAGAGGGCCGCTTCTTACCCTTCTTCTTCCTTTTCACCTGTACGGTTACGTCTCTGCTTGGAATTGCAGGATCAAATACTTCGGGCGGGTATTCGGGCTGGCCTAGTTGTTCTCGCCGCTTCTCAAGCGAAAGCCGCGCAGCTTCTGAGAAATCATAAGTATCCAGCGTAAGTTTCTTGGCTTCGCGCTCAGATTGGGCAATCTGTTCTTTGAGCTGGGCCAGTTTTTGTAAGTTATTGGCGTCCACTTTGCGACTCCCTGCTTTGTACATAACCACTATTACCAGCGCGGCTAAACGGTCGCAATTGTTGATCACGGTCGCCTGAGGCGGCGCAGGGATCGTCGACTCTATTAAATCTATATTATTCATATAATTACGTGAATACATGATCAAAATGAGGCGTTCTTGTCGGCGCCTCTGCCAGCCCTAGGGCGCACCTGGGGCCATCGGGATAGGCATCGCGACTCTTAGGTTATGCAGTCTAGCGAGCGGAAGGCCGCTCAAAGCAGGGTGCGGGGCCGGTGTCTATCCCGATGCGGTAATCACGTCTAGCGGCGTGCCGCATCACCCTTCAGTTCCCTGCGTACCTGGGCCACTTCGGTGGCCCTTTTTTAATCCGGAGGTTCGCCATGATCCCGATTCATCGCGGCAATGTCGTGACGCTGGTCCAAGAGAGCGCCCGCGTGGCGGACCTCGTTCCAGCGGGCCAGCGCCTCATCTGGCGCCGCCGCACCGAAGACGACAAGCCAATGAGCGTAGGCGAGACGGCCAACGCTCGACGCGAGGCTGAATACGTTGCCCGTCGCAACGGCTTGAAGGCGCCCCTCCTGCAGCTTTGGAAGGTGCCGTCATGACCCCTGATCTATCCCGCGCCGCGGCTCAAAGCGCCCTGGTGCGTCGCATGCTGCTCGAGCATGGCAGAGAGAAAGCCGTCGAGACGTTCCTGTTCGAACGGCGCCTGTACCGAATCACCGTTGAGCGAGTGCCGCCTGAAGAGATCCCCGAGGCTGCTCGCGAGTTTCTGAGGGAGCACCACGATGCCGACGTATGAATGGGCCCGAAACAGCCACGCGATCGAGGATGCCCGCGACGACCGCGACGCCGTGTTGGTCAGCCAGGCGGTGGCCTGGGCGGTCTGCGGGGCTCAGGCCGAAGCGACGGAGCTGTATTCCGCGCTGGCGGATGAGTTCTTCGCTCAGGGCAACAACAACGCGAGCTCATGCGAAACGAACCGGGCCATCGAGATCATCCTCGATGCCTATCTGGAAGAGCAGAAAGGGAGGGCTGCGGCGTGAAGAATGCAGATATGCCAGCAATGCCGCTGGCTGAGCCAGAGATTTGGGTGGATTCATTCGATCCCTCAAAGGGCACAACCGAGGCGCACGGCCTCACCAAGCGCGAGGACTTCGCCAAGGCTGCAATGCAGGGATACACAGCCGCAGGAAGCAATGGCATGCCCTCGCCGGAGGAGATTGCGAGGCTTTCTGTAGCCACAGCCGACGCCCTGCTCGACGAACTGGAGCGCACATCATGAACATGACCCTCCCTCTCATCGTCCGCGGCCGCCCCTTCGACACAACCCAGCGCACAAAGGAAATCATCGAGGCCGTCGATGACGGTAACGCCGATGCGAAGCTGTCGTTCGCCGAGCACGTTCGCGATGAAGGCCTGCTGGGCACCTGGTACGACAACCTCGCGCTGACCACCACCATCGCCCAGCTGATCGAGCACTACCTCACTACCGACGACGGCCGGGCTGAGTTGCGCGCCTGGGCGCAGCAAGTCGCCGAGGATCAATACGAAGCGGCTATTAGCTATCAGTACGAGGCGGCGTGAGGTGATGAGCATGACGCAGACAAACGACCAACACCTGGCGATTTGGAGCCGGGTCGAGAAGACGCCTACCGATGCGGTGAAGCCGGCCAAGGTCAACGGCCAGAACATTACCGCCATCGACACCATGCACATGGTCAAGCTGGCAACGAAGATCTTCGGGCCGGTGGGTATTGGCTGGGGGTATCGCATCGACGTGGATCGCTTCGACCAGGGCGCGCCGGTACTGCTCAAGGAGACGGTGATCGGCCATGAGCAGACCCACACCTGCCAGTTAACGCTCTGGTACGAATGGGAAGGCAAGCGCGGCGAGGTCACTCATTTCGGCCATACCCGGGCGGTCTACATGACCAACAAGGGGCAGTTCATCACGGACAACGAGGCGCCGAAGAAGTCTGTCACCGACGCCATGAAGAAGTGCCTCAGTCAGCTGGGCTTCGCCGCCGACATCTACACCGGCCTGTTCGATGACCTGGGCTACGTGAAGCTCCGCGAAGCCGAGACGCGCCTAGAGAAGGCTGAAGACTTCGACGCCGAACTGCAGAAGTACCGAGATGACTACGCCGACTGGCTCAAGCGCGAGTGCGACACCCTGCGGCACAAGGTACCCCACCCGAAGAGCATCCAGCTCGCCGCCGACACCATGCTGCAGCGTATCAACGATCGGGCCAGCGTGGCTCGCGTCGATCCTGCCAAGGGTGCCGACATGATCCGCAAAGCGGCCGAGGACGGCATCGAGCGTGTTCTGGCCGAACGCCAACAGCAGAAACAACAGCAAGAGGAAGTGACTCATGGGTAACGCAGCCGAGAAACTCGAACATCCCCCTCAGGCTTACGCCAACGAGTTGGTTGAGCTCAACCGCGTCGAGAAGGCCATGGCCGAGCTTCGCGCCAAGCACGGCACCGTGCCGGATTACGGCACCAAGGAGGGCTACCAGAGCGGCAAGGCATCGCTGCGCGAGCTCACCAAGTACCGCACCGGTACCGACAAGGCTCGACTAGCGATCACCAAGCCACACCGCGACTTCATCGAGCAGGTGAACCAGTACGCCAAAGGTCTGATCGGCGAGATTGAACAGCTCGAGGCGCCCCACCGCGAAGCCAAGCAGGAAGAAGACGAACGCGCCGAGCGTGAGCGTCAGGCACGGATCGCCAAGCTGCAGGATCGTCTCGACAAAGAGATTGGCAGTTATCGCGACACCGCCCAGGGGCTCGACGCTGCGGGTCTGGCCGATCTACACGACGCCGCCCAGGGCATCGACACCGAGGGCTACTACGACCTGACCAAGGAGGCCGAAGACGCCAAGGCGGTGCTACTGCAAGAACTGCGCTCCATGCACGAGTCCGCTATGGAGCGCGAGCGTCTCGCGGCAGAACAGGCCGAGCTCGAGGAACAACGTCGCAAGCTGCGCGAGGAGGAAGCCCGACGCGCCGCTGAGCAAGCCGAACTTGAGGAACTGCGCCGATTCAAGGCCGAGCAGGAAGCCGCCAAGGCTCAGCCGGAGGCGCCGACGCCCGAGCGGGAGAGCAAGCCCATCGACACCAGTCGCCTTACCGAGGCCGCTCAGCGCTACCGAGTCCCGGTCGAGGATCAGGCCGACGTGAGCGAACTGATTACCGGTCATGAGCAAGGCCTGACCCGATGGGACGAAGCCATGGAAGATCTGATGGCAGCTGGCTTCGATGCTGCCGTGGCTCACCAGGTACTCAACGCCATCGCTGCTGGCGAAATCCGCCACGTTGCCTTCAATCAGGGCGACGCCTGATCAACTACTGGGGCCCTACGGGGCCTTGGTCGAGAGGATACGACTATGTGGTTTAAATCCCTGTACCTGTATCGCCTGCATGCCACGCCTGACCTATCCATCGACGCGCTACAGGAAGCGCTAGCGGAACACGCCTGTCGTCCCCTCGGTGGTAGCGAGGCGCGTCGTCTTGGCTGGCAGACACCGGCTGGGCGCAATAGCCAGCTGTACGTGCACGAGATCCAGGGGCAGCGCCTTCTATGTGCTCTTCGCCAGGAGCGGTTGCTACCGGCTGGTGTGGTGCGTGATGAAGTCGAGGAACGTGCGGCGAACCGTGAAGCCGCCGAGGGGCGCCCACTGCCTCGCAGAGAAAAGCAGGCGCTCAAGGAACAGGTCTACGAAGAGTTCCTCCCCCGCGCCTTCTACCGCAGCCAGCGCATCGATGTGTGGTGGGACACGACACGCAATCTGATCGCTATCAATACTGGCAGCCGCAAGCGCGCCGAAGAAACCCTCGACCTGCTGCGCATGACCCTGGGCAGCCTCAAGGTCACACCGCTGGCTACACAGACGCTGCCCGTTCGCGCCATGACCCAATGGATGATTGATCCCGCGGCTCGCCCGCCGATGCTCATCCTGGGTGATCGCGTCGAACTCAAGGCCAAGGGAGACGATGGCGTACATAGCGCGCGCCAGGTAGACCTCGACAGTGACGAGATACAGCAGGTCGTGGCTGGTGGCCGGGAAGCCACGCGCTTGGCGATGCACATCGAAGGCCTTGCCTCGTTCGTTCTGACCGATGACCTGGGCATCAAAAGCCTTCACTTCGACGACGCCCTGCTCGATGAAGCCAGCCAGACCGACGACGCAGACGATGCTGTGCTTCGCATGGAGACCGACTTCTTCCTCATGGCTAAGGCCCTGGGCGGCATGATTGACAACCTCATCGACTGGCTGGGTGGCGAGGCAGTTGGCCATGCGCCGCTGCTGGATGGCGTGTCGCCTGCCGGGGCGTTGATGCCTGACGGCACGGAGGATCCATTGTACGAACAGACCAAGGCATTCGTTGTGGGCTCAGGTCACGCATCGGTGTCCGCCGTCCAGCGGCAATTCAAGATCGGCTACAACCGAGCAGCTCGTTTCATCGAGGCCTTGGAAGCCGAGGGGATCATCGCGCCCATAAACAACAGCGGTTCGCGCAAAGTGCTGGCAGCCTAGCAAACCGTCTCACGGGGCCCTGCGGGGCCCTTTCATTATTCAGTAGGAGTCTCATATGGCTCGCGGCGTCAATAAGGTCATCATTATCGGCAACCTGGGGCAGGATCCCGACGTGCGCTTCATGCCGTCCGGCAACCCAGTTGCCAACTTACGCATCGCCACCACCGACACTTGGAAGGATAAGCAGTCGGGGCAGAAACAGGAGCGCACCGAGTGGCATAGCGTGATCCTGTTCAACAAGCTGGCCGAAATCGCCCAGCAGTACGTGAATAAAGGTTCGCGTCTTTACATCGAAGGACGGCTGCAAACCCGTAAGTGGCAGGGCCAGGATGGCCAGGACCGCTACAGCACCGAGATCATCGCCAATGATATGCAGATGCTCGACAGCCGCAACGGTGGCCAGGGACAGGGCGCACCGCAGGGCGGCTATGGGCAGCAGACCGGCGGCTACCCCAACCAGGGCCAGCAAGGCGGTGTCCAGCAGCCACCCCAGGGGCAGGCCAATCAGAACTACGGGGCCCCGAACCCGGGAAGCTTCGACGACTTCGATGACGAAATCCCTTTTGATTGACGCCTGACCGGGGCGTTCCTAAGTACCGGTATCCCTTTCTCATCCCGCTGTCACCCAGCGCAGCCAGCCCTGATGGGGCGCAGCGGAGGGTTCACGTAGCACGAATAATCAGCCGGCAGCCACCGATTCAGCCGACTCTCACGCCCTGCGGGGTGCACCGCGAACGCGGGAGGCTGGAGGCGGTGGCCGTACGCCGCACGTCACGCGGCAACGAATTCAACCAGCCCTGTCAGTGCCGGGGCTTTCTCGTTTCTGGAGGTTGGTATGCAAACCAAATTCTTATCGGATGGCCGCAAGGTGGCGGTCGTCGGTCAGCTCAACAATCAAGAATCCATCGTTCAGGAAGTGTTTGTCACTGAAGCTGGCGACGAGATCCCCGCCGGAGAGCGCTTTACCACCAAGTCGCTGCATGACTCGCCAGTTAAATCCTACAAGGCGAAAGAAGAAGAACGGATTGAAAAGCGTATTCAGGAACAGAAAGCGGAAATCGAGCGCCTAGAAAAGCAAAAGCGCTCAGCGCACATCGAGGCAAAGGCGCACGCCGACATTGGCAAATTCGTACGCAAGGTTGCCGCAGGAATGGAACCCGAGGACTTCAGCATCCTGGTGGCGTTTCTGGCTGGCGATATCAAATGGTTGGTTTGCGATGGTTATGGCTTTGAAGAGCCGGTGCGCTTCGAAGATAAATTAACGGACACCGACGGGTGGCACGGTCGCGTTGAGTATGACGGACTCAAGTTGCTAAGCCTTTATGGCAAAACGGATGGCTCCCTATCGTATCGGCTCAACCGTTATGGCGACGGGTCAGGCTCCAATTGCCAGGTATATGGATTCGCCACTTTCGAAGAAGCGGCTCGAAAAAGCATCGATCTTACCTTGCAGCGTCTCGACAAGAGCATGAACAGTCATGGCATGGCCGCCGACGTGCTTTGCTCAAGCGTTGCCGAGTACCTGACCAGCGATGAGCGAACAGTGTTGCGAGGCAAGATAGAAGTCGCCATAGAGCGAGCCCATGAAAGCTACGAAAAGCAGGCTGCTGACTTGGCAGAGCGCTCCAATAAGTCGATCTCCGATCTCCAGAAGCTACTGGAGCCAGCCGCATGAACCTCATGACCTCCATCGGCGCCATGCTGGCCACGACAGCCCGATCATGGTCGATGCCGCCCTGTTGGTTGGCTGACGATCCACCCAAGCCCAATGGCGGGCGTCGGCGGACCGCGGCGCAGGACAGGCGGAAGGCTGCCAAGGCGCGCGCCCAGCGACGGGCGCGACGACTCAACCACTACCGATAGGCCACCCACGCGGTGGCCTTTTTCGTATCAGGAGAACAACACGTGACCAGCCTCAACCTCTTTGGCCATGAATTGGTGGTCGATAACTTCGCCGGTGGTGGCGGTGCATCCGAAGGAATCGAGCAGGCCTTGGGCCGCCCGGTGGATCTCGCTATCAATCACGATGCGACCGCCATCGCGGTGCATACCGCCAATCACCCCGGCAGCGCTCACTCGGTTGCCGACGTGTGGGACGTCGATCCCGCCAAGGCCGTCAATGGTCCGGTGGGGCTGGCATGGTTCTCCCCTGATTGTCGCCACCACTCCAAGGCCAAGGGTGGCCGGCCTGTCAGTAAGAGCGTGCGCGGCCTGGCATGGGTAGCGGCGCGCTGGGCGGCCAAAGTGAAGCCCAGGGTCATCGCGCTGGAGAACGTCGAAGAGTTCCTCGACTGGGGCCCGCTCATCAAAAACGACAAGGGCCAGGTCGTACCCGACCCGGCGCGCAAGGGCCAAACCTTTCGTGGCTTCGTGCGGATGCTCAAGCGCCATGGCTACGACGTGGAATGGAAGATATTACGGGCCTGTGACTACGGTGCCCCGACCATCCGCCGTCGATTGTTCCTGGTTGCCCGTTGCGATGGGCGTCCTATCGTCTGGCCCAAGCCAACGCATGGCGACCCCGCATCCCCTGCCGTTCGCCGGGGCAAGCTACAGCCGTGGCGTACAGCTGCGGAGTGTATCGACTGGTCGATCCCCTGCCCCTCGATCTTCGACCGAGCCAGGCCGCTGGCAGAGAACACGCTCAAGCGGATCGCCAAAGGCGTGATGCGGTACGTGGTCGAGAATGCCGACCCGTTCATCGTCCCGATCGCCAACTACGGCAACGGCTCTACCCTGGTCAACGCCATTGACGAGCCGCTGCGCACGGTCACGGCCTGGCCGAAAGGCGGAAGCTTCGCCCTGGTCTCCCCGCACATCACCAAGTTCCGGACGGGGGCTATCGGCCATGGCTGTGATGAGCCGATGCACACCATCACGGCGAACAGCAACGCGACCGACTCAACAGCCAACCCGGGAGGCTGTGCCCCCTTAGGCCTAGTGTCGGCAACGATCTCACGGCAGTTCGGGGCGAGCATTGGGCATGGCGCAAACGAGCCCTTGGGTACGATCACGGCAGGCGGAGGTGGCAAAAGCGCCCTGGTCTCGGCATTCCTGGCCAAGCATTTCACAGGCGTCGTCGGTGCGGACATCCGTCATCCGCTGCCCACCATCACCGCCACCGACCACAACGCACCGGTTGCAGTGAGCCTGCTCAACCTCAAGGGCGCCGAGCGTGGCGGCAGCGATATCAATCGCCCGATGCCGACCATCTGCGCTGGCGGCACCCATGCCGCCGCCGTGGCTGCGTTCCTCGCGCCCTACTACGGCAGCGGATCCGGCGAGACAGGCCGCGACCTGCGGGCGCCAAGCCCAACAGCCACCACCAAGGATCGGTTGCAGCTGGTCACCGTCACGATCGGCGGCGAGGACTATGTCATCACCGACATTGGCATGCGGATGCTTCAGCCACACGAACTGGCCGCTGCTCAAGGCTTCCCTGACGGTTACCAATTCGCCGAAGCCGGCGGTAAGCCAGTGCCGAAGTACGCCCAGGTGAGGCTGATCGGCAACAGCGTCTGCCCGCCCCTGGCCAAGGCAATCGTCGAGGCCAACTTCACGCACGAGCACAAGTTCATGGCCACGCCAGCTGTGGCTGCATAGATCACCTACCGCCCGCTGAGGCGGCATTTCTTTGGAGTCTCGCATGGAGTACCAGCTTCTTGTCGGCGACTGCCTTGAAACTATGCGCGAACTGCCTGGCCAGTCCGTGCATACCTGTGTCACCAGTCCGCCCTATTTCGGCCTGCGTGATTACGGACATGAGGGGCAGATCGGGCTCGAGCCTTCCCCTGACGAATTCGTCGCCGCTCTGGTCGAGGTGTTCCGCGAGGTGCGTCGCGTGCTGCGCGATGATGGGACGGTATGGCTCAACTTGGGTGACAGCTATGCGACAGGAGGAAGAGGTGGCGGCGGTTCGTATATGCGAGAGCGCGGCGATAACGCATGGTCAGGCAAAGGATGTGCAACAGGGTGGCGCTCTCCCCCGAGTGGTCTGAAGCACAAAGACCTGATCGGCATACCCTGGCGGGTTGCTTTCGCTCTGCAGGCGGACGGCTGGTATCTGCGCCAGGACATTATCTGGCACAAGCCAAACCCGATGCCAGAAAGCGTGCGTGACCGCTGCACCAAGGCGCATGAATACATCTTCCTGTTGAGTAAATCTCCCCAGTATTACTACGACCATGAATCGGTAAAGGAGCCGGCGGCAGAGTCGAGCATTGCCCGCTGGGCACAGAACATCGAAGAACAATCAGGCTCATCCAGGCAGCCAGGGAAAACCAACGGTCCAATACGTGCCGTGGGTGGGCTCACGAAAAGGAGGGCTCGAGATAGTTTCAGGCGTACCGAGAGTAAGCGGAATGAGGCCATACCGGGGCAGAGGAAAGGCACGCACCGGGAAGATCGTGGCGAAGGCGACTGGGACACTGCGATGCGCAACCGTCGAACCGTCTGGAATGTATCGACGCGCTCATATAAGGGGGCTCATTTTGCCACTTTTCCACCCGACCTAATCCGGCCCTGCATTCTGGCGGGCTGCCCCGAAGGCGGCACCGTGCTCGATCCTTTTGGCGGAAGCGGCACCACGGCAGGCGTTGCCCTGGCACTTGATCGTAACGCCATCCTTTGCGAACTGAGCCCTCAGTACGCCGAGCTGGTCCCTGACCGTATTCAGCAAATATTCGACCACTATGACTTCGACCCCGATGCCAAGGAACAGATGAGCCTGTTCGAGGCCTGTTGAAATTGGTGCCGCCCTCCGGCGGCAGACTTTGGAGGCCGCATGAAACGCGCCCGCAAGCTGACCCGTGCCCAGCACAACACCATGACCGCCCGCAGCCAGCGCCAGGTGAATCTCGTCTTCTTCTACCGCCGGGGTAGCTGGGATAGCGAGATCGACCGGCACGGCTTTCTTGCCCCGGTGGATAGCGCCAAGCACATGGCCATCCTGCGCATGGCCAACCTGGCACCCCAGCACTGGGAGGTGCTTTGCATCGTTTACTGCCGCGCCCAGGACGGCAGCGAATACCGCGAGTTCGCCTCCGGTCGCACCAACCAGCGCATTGCAGCGTGGCGTCACCGACGCGACGACAGCGGCAAGCTCATGCTTGATGAAGAAGGCGGGCCGCTGATGGAGGATCAGTTGCTATCCATCATCCGCGAGACCCTCGAGGCGGCTGAGAGCGGATGCAACCCCAACCACATCATCGACCGGGCCGTGATCATGCGGCCCTGGTCAGCCAACTGGCCCAGCATGCTGCCGGTACTGAGACGGCTTCGAACCGAACTGGACCTGACCAATGACGACCTTGAGCAATGGGAAGCCGCATGACTGACTTCGAATGCCGCACTTGCGGCGATAAGTGGCCGGGTACGTTCAATCTGGATCACTGCTGCACGGTGTGTGGCGGTATGATCACGGCGACGGAATCTTGGCGGGAAGTGATCGAGGGCGAGGAGGTGGTGAATGACGACGCATGAATTGAAAACTGACCCCGAAGTGTTTCGCGCCCTGATGGATGGAGCCAAAACTTACGCGATCCGCCGAGACGACCGAGGTTTTGCAGTTGGCGACTTACTGGTTCTACGTGAAACGGTGAGCACTGGCGCCGAGATGGCCGAAGGCGCCGCACTTGAATACACGGGGCGGGCGGCTTCTCGAACCGTTACGCACGTCTTGAGAGGGCCAGCCTATGGCTTGATTGAGGGTTGGGCAATTCTATCAGTCAACGACCCGAAGAAAGACGCACTGGCGGCGTATGCGGAAGAATTTTGCAGCGCAGCCTATGAAGCGTCTGACGTCCTTGATGACAGCGATGCAGACCAGTGCTCAGCTCGTCACCGGTTAGACCACTTCCGCTACAACAGACCGAGCGCAGCCCTGGAGTCACTCGCCCGCCTGATCGCAGATAAGAAAATCGAAGGAGCCCTCGCCATTCGGCACCTCACGCACGGTGACGACTGGGAGGATGAAGACCTTCGCGCAGTGATCGACGACTACGTTGCAGGTCTACGCCGCCAAGCCGAGGAGCTCGAATCATGAGCGGCCTGGTTGAAGCCGCCGGCACCGCCATGCTCAGTACCGCCAAGGCGAACAATCGCGAAACGATCCTGACCTTCCTCAATGACGGTACCGCCATGCTGTGTATCGGCCCTGACGAGAAGGACGTGGTCGATGTGGTGATGCAGACACTGGTAGCCGTGCTGGAACGACGACAGGGATAGGCAGTCGATATCCCTATGCCGATGACGCCGCCCTCAAGGCGGCTTGTTTTTGATGGAGGAATCATGCCGGCAGTAGATGTAGCCGACGTTCAACGAACAGGGACCGAAATACGCGTACGCTTCGCGAGTGAAGAGCAGGCGGTACGAATAGAGTCCGCGCTGGCCGTGGCGTTTCCCCAGCTGGAGATGCCTGCGGTCGATCCTATACCCGCGATTGGCATCGATCATCGAATCAAGAGCGAATGGGACGATGGCTTCGTGCTCGAGATCGAAGCCACCAACAATAGCGCTATTGCTACACGCCTATCCCTGCCCTTGCAGATAGTCGCCACTATCGAAGATGTCTGGGGCGGCTCGTTCAAGCAAGCGGCTGGCTCAGCACTCATCACGTCAGACAAGCCCATCGAACCCGGTGAGACCTGGGATTTCGGGATGAAGGCCAAGGGCTCGGATCATTCGTTCAGTCTGTCGCCAGCGGTCACTACGATCGAGGCCGAAGAAACCGAGACAGTCGGCGGGTCAGATGGCGTTTCAGCACCTGAGCCTGAGCCTGAGCCTAAAGCCAGCATGCCGGCACCCACGCCAGACGCTACGTCTTATGCCCCGGCACTCGATCCCGGCCAGGATGCCAAGCGCAACATTCTCGACCTACTGGGTGGCGTCTATGACGGTGGCTGGGAATGGGAAAACATCGAGGTGATGCAGGACAGCGAAGGCCCTTACCTGCGCACCCATATGGGCGAAGGGCTCTATGTCGGCGACAAGGGCAAGCAGCGCGGGGCGGGATTCGATACCCGTACGCTGCATGCCGAGCATGCCATTTTGGAGTACGACCTGCGCCTCAAGCCAGGCTTCGATCCGGTGAAGGGCGGCAAGTTGCCGGGGCTGATGGCGGGGGATTCTCCAAGCGGACACAAGGAAGCTGACAACGGAATCACCGCTCGCATCATGTGGCGGCGGGATGCTCAGGGCGAGCTGTATCTCTACTACCCCGAGATGGAGAAAAGTTACGGGGATTCAATTGGGCGCGGGAGCTTCACATTCGATACCAGCGGCGCCTGGCACACGATCCGGCAGGAAGTGAAGCTCAACGATGTCGGGCAGAGCAATGGCTTCATCCGCGTCTGGTACGACGACAGGCTGGCTATTGAAAGGACTGGCCTGCGACTTCGCACGAAAGATAGCGTGCTGATCGAAGGCATGATGCACACCATCTTCTTTGGCGGTGGCGATCGGAGCTGGGCTGCGAGCCGGGATGAATACGTCGATACGAGAAATTTCAGAATCTCTACGCCATGAGGCGTTCATCAAGTTAACGAGCCGTCCACAGAGGCGGCTTTTTTTATGTCTGGCCTACCCGTGTTAATTTTCAGACGCCTACAGTTGGTGCGGAAAAATTAACACGCTGGTTTACCTATGCCTGGAGGAAACCATGCATAACTCCCAGCGCCTACTGCCCCTCCCCAAGGTGGAGGATAAGGTGGGCTTCAAGCATACGAAGATCTACGAACTGATTCGCGCCGGCGAATTTCCATCCGGCAAGCTGATCCAGGGTAAGCGACTCTGGCTCGAGCGCGACATCGACAACTGGATCGAACGTCAGTGGGCCTCGGCCTCCTGATCCGATTGGCCCCCTTCCCCACGCAAGCTGTCTACGTAGTCGCCCCACCACTGCAGCATCTCCCGCCGCTCCTGCATGTACTTCGCGTGGTTATACGAGCCTCGCGTACGATTCGCCGGTACGTGCGCCAGTTGCCTCTCGATGGCATCCTCTCGCCAGCCGTGTTCGTTCATTAGCGTGGACGCGGTGGCACGGAAGCCATGGGAGGCAAACTCCCCTCCCCCGAATCCCATCCGATCCAGCGCCGAATTGATCGTGGTGTGATGAATCGGCTGATAGGGATGCTTCATGCCCGGCACCAGGATGCCGGCCCCGCCCGAATATGTTTTCAATTCCTCAAGCACCCTGATTGCCTGGCTCGAGAGCGGTACCGCATGGTCGCGCCGCTTCTTCATATCCTGCCGGGGTATCCGCCAGACCTTCGCCTCGAAATCGACATCTTCCCAACGTCCCCGCCTCAGTTCGATACCGCGCACCATGGTCAACAGCAATATCTCAATGGCCAGTTGGGTGATCCGGTACCCGCCATGTAATTCGATTTGTCCCAGCAGGAATCGTAGTTGCTTCTCGGTGAGCGCAACGGCGTGCTTCACCTCCCCGCGCACGACCGCCCCTCTGACGTGGGCAGCAGGATCGTCCTTCGCGCGCTGCGTCACGATCGCATAGCGGAAAATGCCGCTGATCCATGTGCGCACGTTAATTGCTACGGTCGGTGCGCCGCGGTCCTTGATTCGTTTCAGCAGTTCCAGAATCTCGGGTGCCGTGACATCACGCAGGGCCAACTTGCCCAGGGCAGGCAGAATGTCGTTGTCGAGCCCCTTACGCACCTGGCTGGTGTAGTAGGCCGTCCATGCGGGCGAGCGCTCGGCAAACCACTCCTCGGCCACGATGCCGAAGGTGTTGTCCTGCTGCAGGCGTTCCTCGCGCTTGAGCCTCGCCTCCTCATCCTTGGGGTGCTGGCCCTGGGCGATCAGCTTGCGCGCCCATTCGCGACGTTCACGTGCCTGAGCCAGACTTGTGGAAGGGTATTCGCCCACCGTCCACATGGTCGCCTTGCTATGCAGGCGATAGCGCAGCCGCCAATACTTGGCGCCGTTGGGACGCACCTCAAGGCACAAGCCGTGAGCGTCAGCAATGCGGTAGAGCTTCTCGCGCGGCTTGGCCGTGCGGGCTTTGGTATCTGATAGCGCCATGATCGATGTGAGTACAAGGGAAGATACTCACAATCGTACTCACAAATGCACCGGATTGGTAAGTAAGAAAGCGGAAAGCTACGGAGGGTGTTCGAAGGGTTCAGGTAACGAGCGCAACGGCTCGATTCAGACAGCGGAAGACAGCGGCATGCGTTCTCTGTTATCGATCATCAGCACGGACATGGCTTGGTCTTCCTGTAAAACGACGTATCTTTTGGCCTTGATTCGCCTTGTGGACTCTCGCCAGCCGTGAGGGGCACCAGATACAAAAATGCCGCCCTGACGGCGGCACTCGTTTCCAAGACATGGGTAGGCCGCCCCTTTTTAGGAGCGCCACCAGAGGCTTGGCTGTAGGTCTTTACGTGTACGCATGTCGGGTATGGTGCTGGCGAAGGCGGACGCTGTCAACTGGCCTTGCCCCGCAATTGGCGACAAAGGGCTTGAATGTAACAGCATGTATACTACACTGTCCTCTAGGAATGTGCCGGAGCAGCACACCTGGTTAAAAGACACACGTTGTAGCGTCAGCGGCAAATGGAAATGGATGCCCGCTCATCGAAATGGAGAGCAGTGATGGATACACAACGTCATAGCGCAGTCTCGGCCCCCTCGTTCCTTAACGCCATGAAGGCGACCTGGGCATGCCGTACCGTGGTCACCAGCCGTCGCGAGGAAGACGACGGGCCCATGAGCACGGAGCAGGCCGCCAATGCGCGCCGTGAAGCCGAGTATGTGGCACGGCGCAACGGAATCAAGGCCCCTCTGTTGCAACTGTGGAAGGTCGAGGCCTGACCCAGGGTACGGCACATAAGCCCTTCGCCTTCTCAGCATCATCACGCCTGCAAGCCGCCTCGAGAAAAGCCGGCTTGCAGGCGTGAGTGCCAGGTTATTCCAGGTTATCCAGTCCACGCTCGGCCATGGCCACCGCACGAAACAGGGCACGCCCCTTGTTGAGGGTTTCCTGCCATTCCATCTCGGGCACGGAATCGGCCACGATACCTCCCCCTGCCTGGATATGAAGCTCGCCATTCTTGATGACTGCCGTGCGTATGGCGATCGCCGTATCCATGTTGCCATGCCAGGAAAGGTAGCCCACGGCCCCCGAATAGATTCCCCGCTTCACCGGTTCGAGCTCGTCGATGATCTCCATGGCCCGCACCTTAGGGGCGCCTGACAACGTGCCCGCCGGGAAGGTGGCTCGCAGGACATCCATCGCTGACAAGCCAGGCTTGAGCCTCCCGGTCACGTTGGAAACGATATGCATCACATGGGAATAACGCTCGACCGCCATCTGGTCAGTCACCTTGACCGTTCCGGTCTCGCTGATGCGACCCACGTCGTTACGTCCCAGGTCGATCAACATCAGATGTTCGGCAATCTCCTTCGGGTCGTTGAGCAAATCGGCTTCGAGATCCTGGTCTTCCTGCTCGTTTCGACCGCGTACCCGGGTCCCGGCAATCGGGCGCACCGTGACCTCTCCGTCCTCCAGGCGAGTGAGGATCTCGGGTGAAGATCCCACCACGTGATGATCGTCGAGATTGAAGAAGAACATGTAAGGCGAAGGGTTCAGGCTGCGCAGTGCCCGATAGAGATCCAGGGGAGGCGCCTGGTAGGGAATCGACATACGCTGCGAGGGTACGCACTGCATGACATCCCCGGCCAGCACATACTCCTTGATCGTCTCGACGGCTCCCTTGTAGCCTGCCTCGGTAAATCCCGAGGAGAAATGCTCCTCCTCGACTGCACGGCGACCGGTGCCGGGGCTTCCGGTATTGAAGGGGGCACTGCGCAGTTGGCGCTCAAGACTCTCGAGCTTGGCCCGTGCACGTTCCAACGCCTCGGGCCGGCTTGGATCGGCATGGGTCCAGAGGGTGAGGCGACCCGAGAGGTTATCGAATACCACCAGGTCGTCACATACCATCAGCAGGATATCGGGAACCCCGAGCGGGTCGGGCTTGGCTTCGACCTCGGCGCTTCGCAAACGCGGTTCGATGTAGCGGATGGTGTCATAACCGAAATAGCCCACCAACCCGCCATCGAAGCGTGGCTGATCATCCAGACGCGGCACCTTGAAGCGGGTCTGAAACGCCTCGACCCAGGCCAGAGGATCCTTGACCTGGGATTCCTCCCGCACCTCGCCATCGATCAAGTGACGCACCTGAAAGCCCCGCACCTCGACACGTTCGCGGCTTGGCAGACCGATGATCGAGTAGCGCCCCCATTTCTCCCCGCCCTGCACGGATTCGAGCAGAAAAGTCCAGGGTGCATCGGCAAGCTTGAGATAGGTGGAAAGCGGCGTGTCGAGGTCCGCCAGTACTTCGCGGGTCACCGGGATACGGTTGTATCCGGCCTGCGCCAGTTCATTGAAGCGTTCGGGAGTGATCATGGACCGGTGTTCCTTACTCTAGATAAGTTCTCGAAGCGATTCGACCATGGCATCCGGCCCACTGTCGGATACCGGTTCGCCGTGATTGTAGCCGTACGGAACGGCCAGGGTACGGAAGCCAGCGCGCCGACCTGCCTCGATATCGTGGCGTGAATCGCCCACCATCAGGCAAGCCTCGGGAGACACTTCGAAGTGTCGGGCGGCGTAGAGCAGGGGCGCCGGATCGGGCTTTTTCTGCGGCAGCGAATCCCCACCCAGACACAGCCCGAAATGGTCGGACAGGGCGAAGTTCGAGAGTATCGGTTCGATCAGCGCATGAGGCTTGTTGGTGATGACGACCAACTCATAGCCACGCTCACGCAGCGCATCCAACGTCTCCCTGACACCGGCATAGAGGCACGTACGTGCGGTGGGCGATTGACCGTACTCCTCAAGAAAACGCGCGTGGGACGATTCGAGCAAAGACGCTTGCGGCGTTTTGCCCAACGCACGTGTCAGGGCACGCTCCACGAGCATGAGCGAGCCATTGCCGACCCAATCCCTGACGCGGTTCTCGCCCTGAGGGGGCAAGTTGCACTCGCTCAGGACAGTGTCGACCGCCACTGTCAGGTCGGGCACGGAATCCACCAGAGTACCGTCCAGATCGAAGCCTACCAGACGAATCCCTTTCAACACGGGATGCATGCATGCCCTCTTGAATTGAGTTGATTCAGCGACCAGCCATGCCTAGCCGAATGCTTGTAATATTACGAAAAAAATGCCAGCCAAGCGCGTCGAAGCATAGGCATCGCGTTACAACAGGAATATGCTAGATACAGCTGTCGCATCCCAGGCCGAGCCCTCGGCGCCGAGACGCTCTTCCTGACCAGGCGACTCATTTTGCAATCTTGACCTTCAGGAGCCTCGCATGAGCCTACCACGAATCGTGGTGGTCGGCGGTGGCGCGGGCGGACTCGAGCTGGTGACACGGCTCGGACGCAGACTCGGCAAGCGCAAGCGTGCCGACATCGTGCTCGTCGATCGTAACCCCACCCACATCTGGAAACCCCTGCTACACGAAGTGGCCACGGGGGTGCTGGACTCAGGCCTCGACGAGGTCTCCTACCAGGGACATTCAAAAGCTCACGGCTACCAATTCCAACGCGGTACGCTGAGCGACCTGGACCGCGACACCCGCCAGATCACATTGGCCCCCATCGTCGATGACGATGAAACAGTGATTCTTCCAGCCCGCACGCTCGACTACGATTATCTCGTGCTATCGCTGGGTAGCGTCTCGAACGATTTCGGCACACCCGGCGTCGCCGACCACTGCCACTTCCTGGACAGCCCACAGCAAGCCGAGTCGTTCCGTCACGACATGCTCAATACCTTCCTGCGCTACAGCGCCCCCGAGCGCCGCGTTCATCCCAATCTGGCGGTAGGCATCGTCGGTGCCGGCGCCACCGGCGTGGAGCTGGCCGCCGAACTGTTCGATGCCTCGAAAATGCTGCACAGCTACGGCTTCACTTCCCTCAACAGCGGCCAGCTCGAAGTGCACTTGATCGAGGCAGCACCACAAATCCTGCCGGCCCTCCCCATCCGCATCAGCAAGGCTGTACACCGGGAGTTGGAAAAGCTCGGCGTCAATATCCATGTCGATACGCGTGTCACTCGTGCCGATGAACACGGCTTCGTCACGGCAGATGGCGAGCGCATCGAGACCGACCTGAGCGTATGGGCTGCCGGAATCCGTGCCCCTGCCTTCCTGTCTGAACTGGGGCTAGCGACAGAGCGCAACCATCAGATCAAGGTCAAGCGCACCCTGCAAAGCCAGGACGACGAACGCGTGTTCGCGTTCGGGGATTGCGCCGCCTGCCCCCAGGAAGACGGCAAACTGGTACCGCCACGCGCCCAGGCAGCGCATCAGCAGGCCTCGTGTGTGTACCGCAATCTGGTTGCCCTGCTCGACAATGCCCCACTCAGGGAGTTCACGTTCCGTGACCGCGGCTCGTTGATCTCTCTCGCTCACTTCGAAGCCGTGGGCAGCCTGATGCGGGGCGCCTCGGCACGCAGCCTGTTCATCGAGGGCCGTATCGCGAAGCTATTCTATGCCTCGCTTTACCGGATGCATCAATTCGCCATTCACGGTGCAGTCAAGACCGGCATGACCGTCGTTGTCGATGGGATCAATCGCTACCTGCGACCCAAGATGAAACTGCATTAATCAGAGCGAGCCCCCTGCTCGGCTAGCCAGGCGCGCTTCTGGCTGGCCGACAGGCTTTTCAGAAGGGCCTCGAGCCGTAATGCCTCACTTCGGCTGCCTACCGAGTGGTGATGCACGAGCCTCAACGGCCCTTTGCCACGTAGCGCTCTAGCGCCTCGCTTGCCGGCGGCATGCTCGGAGAAGCGACGCGCTACATCCGTGGTGATGCCGGTATAGAGGGCGCCTGCCGCCGTCTCGATCATGTAGAGATGCCACTGCGGCCCCTTGGCTTTCGCTTCCCCGGTTCGCTCATCTTGGCCCGACGTTGACTCGCCAGTCATCCACGACCCAGGGCGTCGCGCATGGCCTTGAGAACGCTGTCATAGCGATTGGCATCGGTTTCGCGGGCCGCGCTGAATATTGCCGAGCCGGCCACAAAGGTGTCGGCGCCCGCTCGGGCAATCTCGGCAATATTCTCCACCTTGACGCCTCCATCGATCTCCAGACGAATATCGAGACCGCTGGATTCGATACGCGCCCGGGCCTCGCGCAGCTTGTCCAGGGTGCCCGGTATGAAGGATTGGCCGCCAAACCCCGGATTGACGCTCATCAGCAGGATCATGTCGATCTTGTCCATCACGTAGTCCAGATAGGAAAGTGGCGTCGCGGGGTTGAAGACCAGCCCCGCCTTGGCACCGCCATCTCGAATCAACTGAAGAGAACGATCGATGTGTTCCGAGGCTTCAGGATGAAACGTGATATAGCTTGCACCGGCCTCGAGGAAGTCGCCGATCAGCCGGTCGACCGGCTTGACCATCAGGTGCACGTCGATCGGTGCGGTGACACCATATTGACGAAGCGCCTTGCAGACCATCGGACCGATAGTCAGGTTGGGGACGTAATGGTTATCCATGACATCGAAATGCACGATGTCAGCGCCGGAGGCGAGAACGTTATCCACTTCCTCGCCCAGGCGGGCAAAATCGGCGGAGAGAATCGAGGGCGCAATCTTGAAATCGGTGTGCGTGCTGGGCATGAGCGAAGCCATTCGGATGACGAAGGGATAAAGAACGGTATTCTAGCAGGAAGCCGCACCTGACTCGCCAATGGGTCGTGTGCCCCAGTGTTCCAGTCGAGAATCGCCATGGCTATCTTCATCCTCGCCCTGTCCGAGCTGTTCGGTACCGCACTCTGGTTTACGCCCAACGCGGTACTCAACGACCTCCAGGCCTTGTGGTCGTTGAGCATCAGCGATCTAGGATGGTTGACCGGCGCCGTGCAGGGCGGCTTCCTGCTTGGAACACTATTGATAGGACTCAGCGGACTCGCCGATCGTTTCGATGCGAGTCGCCTGTTCGCGGCCTGCTGTCTACTCGGCGCGTTGACCAATGCCCTGCTCCCCTGGGCTGGCGGCCTGTGGCAAGCCGTCATCCTGCGCATGATTACCGGCGCATGTCTGGCCGGCATCTACCCGGTAGGCATGAAGCTGATGGTCGGCTGGGCCCCTGCCCGCGCCGGGCTTGGCCTGGCCCTGCTGGTGGGCATGCTTGTGCTGGGCACGGCCTTACCTCACGGCCTGCGTGCGCTGAGCGACTGGCACGCGCTCAACCTCTCGTGGCGGGATGGCATCCTGGGGGCCTCCGGCCTGGCGATACTGGCGGGAGGCATGGTATGGCGACTGGGCGAAGCCCCGGGAATGCGCACGCCCAGCCATGGCCCTCTCGCTCCGAGCGCTCGCTTGGCTGGCATCAAGGCGTTCCGCATCCCCGGCTTTCGTCGCGCCGCCGGGGCCTACTTCGGCCACATGTGGGAACTCTACACGCTATGGGCCCTGATTCCGCTGATCGTGCTCGCCAGTCAGCCCAGCCTATCCACACCTGCACTTGCCATGTGGGCCTTCATCCTTATTGCCATCGGGGGCCCAGCCTGCTGGCTGGGCGGCGCCTTGAGCTTACGTTTCGGCAGTCGTCGCGTCGCGCAATGCGGGCTGGCCGGCTCGGCCTGCTGCTGTGCCGTGTTTCCCTTCATCGGGCCGTTGCCCCTGACCTCGCTATCCCTCTTTCTCGCGCTATGGAGCGCGCTCGCCGTCATCGATTCGCCGCAGTTCTCGGCACTTTCGGCCCAGGCCTGCCCAAGGGAGATCGTGGGTAGTGCCCTGACCCTGCAGAATGCCATCGGTTTCGCCATTTCGATGCTGTCACTGCTGCTGCTCATTCCCATGTGGAACCTGTTCGGTGCCTGGCTGGCCTGGCTACTTCTTCCCGGCCCGCTGGTAGGCTTATGGAGTCTACGTGCGCGTATCCCTTCCGCCGCTCCCTAGCGCGAGCCCTCGAGGATAGTGATGAAGACATGCGCCATATTTCAAAAAAGAATAAAGAACGGGATTGTCATTACTCAAAAGCTACTCTAGCCTTGCTCCCATACTCATTCGAGGGAGCTACAAGCATGCTACGCAACGCTGCTTCACGCCGACTGATCGGCACAGCCGTTATCGCCGCGCTAGGCGCGGGTGTCGTTACGCCCGTCGTTGCTGCTGAACGCGAGATACTCAACTCGTCCTATGACATCGCTCGGGAATTGTTTGCAGCCATCAATCCCGAATTCATCGAGTGGTGGCAGCAAGAACATGGGGAAGAAGTCGCCATCAAACAGTCCCATGGTGGATCGTCTGCACAGGCCCGCGCCATCATTCAGGGGCTGCGTGCCGATGTGGTCACCTATAACCAGGTGACCGATGTACAGGCACTGGCCGATGAAGGGCTCGTGGCCGAGGACTGGCAAAATCAGTTCGAGAACAATGCCTCGCCGTACTACTCCACCACCGCCTTCCTGGTCCGTAAAGGGAACCCCAAGGGCATCGAGAGCTGGGATGATCTGGCACGCGAGGACATCGAGCTGGTATTCCCCAACCCCAAGACGTCGGGTAATGGCCGCTATACCTATCTGGCCGCTTGGAGCTTCGCTGACAACGCCTTCGATGGCGATGAAGAGAAAATCAAGAACTTCATGCGTACCTTCCTGCGCAATGTCGTGGTCTTCGACACAGGCGGCAGGGGCGCTACGACCAGTTTCATCGAGCGTGGCATGGGCGATGTGCTGATCAGTTTCGAGTCCGAGGTCAACAACATTCGTGGCGAGTACGGCAGCGAGGACTACGAGGTCGTCGTGCCGCCGGTCAGCATCCTTGCCGAGTTCCCGGTGGCCGTGGTCGAGCCCAATGCCGAACGTAACGGTAATGCAGATCTGGCACGTGGCTATCTCGATTACCTGTACACGGAAGAGGCCCAACGCCTGCTGGCAGGTTTCAATTATCGCGTCCACGACGAAACCGTGGTCGAGGAGTTCTCGGACGAGTTCCCCGAGACCGAATTGCTGCGTGTCGAGGACTATTTCGGTAGCTGGAACGAAGCCATGGAGACCCACTTCGGCGGCGGTGGCATGCTGGACCAGCTACAACGCCGATGATCACGCTTGCGCAAATGACCGGCAGCACCCCCAAGCGGGTGCTGCCAGGTTTCGGTCTTTCATTGGGCATCAGCCTGACCTTCGTGTCGCTGGTGCTGCTGTTGCCCATGACCAGCCTGGTAGGCCAGCTATCGGGCCTTAGCCTTGCCGAATACTGGGCAATCATTACCGAAGGACGCGTGGTCGCCAGCTACGTGGTCACGGTAGGCGCAGCCGCTGTGGCGGCATTGGTGAATGCGGCCTTCGGCTTACTGATGGCCTGGGTGCTGGTGCGCTATGAGTTCCCAGGCAAGCGGCTGCTGGATGCGCTGATGGACCTGCCCTTTGCCCTGCCGACCGCAGTCGCAGGCATCACCCTGGCTACGCTCTATTCGAGCAATGGCTGGATGGGTCAACTGCTGGCCCCGACCGGCCTTCAGGTGGCGTATACCTGGGTAGGCATCGCCCTGGCCATGGCATTTACCAGTATCCCCTTCGTGGTACGTACTGTTCAGCCGATTCTGGAAGATATGCCTGTGCAGGTCGACGAGGCCGCCCTCACCTTGGGCGCCAGCGACGGCACGGCGTTCAGGCGGGTAATCCTGCCCCACCTGTGGCCAGCGCTGGTGACAGGTACGGGGCTGGCGTTCGTGCGCTCACTGGGCGAGTTCGGCGCCATCATTTTCATCGCCGGAAACACGCCCTACGAAACCGAGATCACCTCGCTGATGATCTTCGTCAAGCTTCAGGAATACGATTATGTCGGCGCCTCGGCCATCGCTTCGGTAGTACTGGCGACCTCTCTCGTCCTGCTGCTTGCCATCAATCTGTGGCAAGGGCGTTTCATCAAGCGGCTGCATGGAGGCAAGGGCTAATGCATCGTATCGGCGACGCACCCAAGGTTCGCCGCGCCCTGGTGTCGGCAGCGGTCATTCTGTCAGCGTTGTTTCTGTTGCTCCCGCTGGTTGCCATTTTCGCCCAGGCCTTCTCGGCGGGAGCCGACGTGTTCTGGCGCAACATCACACAGCCAGACACCCTTTCGGCGATCGGCCTGACACTTTTCATCACCGTATTGACGATACCGGTCAACCTGGTATTCGGTGTCGCCCTCGCCTGGCTGGTAACGCGCTTTCGATTTCCCGGCCGGCGCCTGTTGCAGACCCTCATCGATATTCCATTCGCCGTATCGCCGGTCGTGGCCGGCCTGGTCTACCTGTTGCTCTATGGACGCAATGGCTGGATCGGTGGCTGGCTGGATACGCATGACATCCAGCTCATGTTCGCCTGGCCCGGCATTCTGATGGTGACGATCTTCGTGACCTGCCCGTTCGTGGCACGGGAATTGATTCCACTGATGCAGGCCCAGGGTTCTCGCGACGAAGAAGCCGCCGTCACTCTGGGTGCATCGGGATGGACTCTGTTTCGTCGGGTCACGCTACCCAACATCCGCTGGGCGCTACTGTATGGCGTTATCCTGACCAACGCCCGGGCCGTCGGTGAATTCGGGGCAGTCTCGGTGGTGTCTGGTGCAATACGGGGCCAGACCAACACCCTGCCGCTGCACGTCGAGCTGCTGTATCAGGACTACAATACCGTCGGGGCCTTCGCCAGCGCCAGCTTGCTGGCCTTGATCGCCCTGCTCACGCTGGCCACCAAGGCCGGCCTGGAATGGCGCGCTGCGCGCCGGGAGGCTTGAGCATGAGCATCCGTCTGAAGAATATCGCCAAGACGTACGGCAAGGCCGGGCGTGGAGTGTCACGGGCACTGGAGCCGCTGGACCTGGATATCCATGAAGGGGAGCTGATCGGGCTGCTGGGCCCGTCGGGCTCGGGAAAGACGACCCTGCTGCGGATCATTGCCGGCCTGGAAGCGGCCGACACCATGTCCGATCGCCCCAGCAGTATCCATTTCGGCGACCGAGACGTAACTCACCTCCACGTCAGGGATCGGCGAATCGGTTTCGTCTTCCAGCATTATGCTCTGTTCATGCACATGAGCGTGTTCGACAACGTGGCCTTCGGCCTGACTGCGCTACCTCGCAAGCAGCGCCCCTCGAGTGGAGAAATCCGCGCGCGGGTGCAGCGGCTTCTGGAAATGGTACAGCTCGAATCCCTGGCCAACCGCTATCCGGCCCAACTGTCCGGAGGCCAGCAACAGCGGGTGTCGCTGGCTCGCGCATTGGCCCTGCGTCCCGACGTGCTGCTGCTCGATGAACCCTTCGGTGCACTGGATGCCAAGGTCCGCCAAGAGCTGCGGCGCTGGTTGCGCCACCTCCATGACGAGCTCAACTTTACCAGCGTATTCGTTACGCACGATCAGGAAGAGGCGCTGGAGCTCTCCGACCGGGTCGTGGTCATGAGCAACGGCCGCATCGAACAGATCGACTCACCGGAGGTGCTCTATCGCTCGCCGGCCAATCGGTTCGTATTCGAGTTTCTGGGGGACGTCAACCGGCTGGAGGGTCATGTCCATGACGGGACGCTAACGTGCGGCGATGCCCGCCTGGACGTGGATCTGGATGAGGGTTCGCACGAGTTGTTACTGCGCCCGCATGAGATCAAGCTCGATGAACACCCCACCGAGTTGGCCCATCTACCGGTCACGATCACGGCAATTGCCCCGGTCGGCGCCGAGGTACGCGTCGAGCTCGAGGCGGACTGGTTGGCCGAGCCATGGTTGGCCACGATTCGACATGCCGATTTCGAACGGTTGCGAATAAAGCGAGGACAACGTCTCTACGCCATTCCACGCCAATGGCACCAGTTCCCGGCCGCTAACCAGCGTTCGATTGCCAGCGAGACGATGTCCTGAGTACCGGGAGGCATCGCCTGGCGCGCCTGCAGCGAATATACTCGCGATGACCTTGATGCTCAGGAGCTTGGAATGAAAACACGTAGTCTCAAAGGACGGTTTGCATTTGTCCTTTTTCTACTCGTCTCGCTACTGACTGGCTGCACCAGCCCGCACTATCTGCAGCCGAACCCCAAGATCACGGCAGACATTCCACAAGCCGGAAGCGGCCAGCAGGTGACCGTGAATGTGGTGGACGACCGGGAAACGGAAGTGCTGGGTACACGCAGTGGTGCCGCCATGTCAGCCGCCACGATCACGGTGTATGCTCACGACCTGGTACCGCAACTGCAGGCTCAAGCCGAACAGGCCGTGCGCCAGATGGGCTTTGAACCCACGACGCAAACTGGCCCAAACCGGCCGAGTTTGACACTGACGCTGGTACGCCTGGGATATGAGCGAGGCGAAGGGCAACCGGTGCTTGGCAATGCGCGGCTCGAGGCCGTGTTCCGCAACGTGGCGCAAAACGCCGGTCATACCTACACGGGGACGTACACCTCGCGCCGCGACCAGAGCTACGCGGTCCGTCCCAACCGGGAGGACAATACCCAAATGGTCAACGAGCTTCTCAGCGACGGCTTGAATCGCGCCTTCCGCGATCCTGAGCTCGGACGCTTACTGGCACGCTGATGCCACGCAGGGCGCTGCGGTAGGTTCCGCAGCGTCCTGACTCCCGTATTACGCGTTATCCGTACCCACCTTCTCGACGCCTCTCGGTCCGCGCCGCACCAGCGACCAGACACTTTCCTGCCAGCCATTCTCCTCAAGCTCGCCATCTTCGAGATGAGTGAGTTCGAAGTTAGGGCCAAGCAAACGAATCACTTCTCGGGCATCGACGCTGTAGGGCGGCCCGCGATCATCTCCGGGCGCTCTGACCAGGCTGATCAATAGACCCCGCGCGCCAGGGGGTATCAGCTGCGCCAGGTGAAACGCATACCGTTGCCGGGTTGCCTCCGGCAGGGCAATCAGTGCAGCACGGTCGTAGAAGGCGCCGATTTCGGCCGCCTGCTCGATGTGAAAATGGAAGAAGTCACCTCCCCACAATTCGATACTCCCCTGACGCCAGACCTCGAAGTCGCCCTGGCGAAAGCGCAGGACTTCCCCTCCCCCCTCGGCCGTGAACTGCTCGATGGCTTCGAGAGAGAGCTCGAGGCCCAGCACGGGATGCCCCCGCTCAGCCAACCAACGCATATCCAGGCTCTTGCCACACAACGGCACCAGTACCTTGGTCCCGGCCGGCACGCCAAGCTCAGGCCAATGATGGCTTAGTGCGGGGTGCGGCGTATCACGATGGAAGCCAATCCGCCCTTCTCGCCAGCGCGCCAGCCATTCATTGGTAAGCGGTGAATCATCGGTCATGCGTTATCCTCAGAACCAGCGATCACGTTTCTTACGGCGTCTGGGCAAATGCGGCACCAGGAGGCCGACGACAAGACCTGCGCCCGCCACGCCCCCGCCATACATGAAATAGCGCATCAGCAAGTCTTCTTCCTGCGTGTCCAGCCTCGCCTGCAAGCCACGAATGGTCTGCTGGGCCTCGTTCGCCTGTCGATCGAGTTGGTTGTTGCGCGCCTCGAGTTCCTGGATGCGCTCATCGCGCGCTTCCAGTGTCTCGGTCATCGAAGCGACCCGCCCCTGCCATTCGCTATTGATACCTTCGAGTTCTTCGCTGAGCGTCATGACTCGTTCCTGCACTTCAGGCAGCCGCTGGATTGCGCTGGGTTCGGACTGAAGCTCGCTCGAAAGGATCCATACGCTCTCGCCGTCGCTATCCCTGACCTGGGTATAGTCACCACTGGTATCGAGCACGGTGACCGGCTCACCTGCGGTCAGGGTCCCCACGATACGATAGCCGTCGGTCGGTCCGCTGCGTACGAACGTCGTCAATTCATCTGACACCCAGCGCTGGCCGTCACTGCCCGCCTGTGCGTCATCGCCTGAGTCTTGGGCAGCCACGGGCATGACCCAGAAGGCAGCGGCAAGGCCCGCCACCAGAAGAACATTGTGTTTACGCATGTTTATGCCATCTTGATAACTGTCGAAAGGCTCCAGGAAGCGCTGACATCCCCCGCGTGCGACGCTCCACATCCTGTGGCCACGATCGCGATGAGACTGACCTCATCCACACTTTCTGTGGATAAGTCTTGGGAAAACCGACTTTGAGCGCCAGGTAGAGTGCCGGTCTGCCTGGCAACGCCTTAAATCGGTTATTTTTTAATCACTCTTCAGGTCGAGGTGGCCAACCCGCCGGGCGGGGGAACTCCGCCACTTTGCCCTCGGCCTTGATGGCCTTGGGCGTTCCCTCACGTTCTACCTCGTCGATGCGAACGATGGCGTTCAAGGGAATGTAACTACGGCTCACTCCATCGAATGTGCGCCGTAGCTTTTCCGAGGACGGATCGACCACCAGTTTAGAGGCATCTTCGAAGACGAAGGCCTCGACCTCGATGAATCCCCACAGATCACTCTGAAAGATCTCCCGGGCATAGAGTTCCCAGATTTCTCCCTGATTGTGAAAAACCACTCGATAAATGGGCTTGGCCGCCATAGTGCCCCTGTCGTTGACGTCGGTAGTGCCGTTAATGGCTGCGACCCGCGAGACACTGTCGCAGTCGTCGAAGCGGCAAGAATAGCATAGACCCAGGGCGCTCAGGCATGACACTGGCCCCGGTGGCGCGGGTTACGTATAATCGCGCCCAGATCCAATCGCGGCCGCCGGGCCGAGGCTTTCAACGTTCCCCAACAGGTGACAGGTCGAGCGCTTACAACGTCTCGACGGTATTCTTATGGCGAAGAAACTCTTCATCAAGACTCATGGCTGCCAGATGAACGAGTATGACTCTGCCCGCATGGCGGACCTGCTCGGCGAATCCCATCAGCTCGAATTGACCCACGACGAGCGCGAAGCCGACGTCATCCTTCTCAACACCTGCTCGATACGCGAAAAGGCACAGGAGAAGGTGTTTCATCAGCTCGGTCGCTGGAAGAAACTCAAGGACACCAACCCTGACCTGGTGATCGGGGTGGGTGGATGCGTGGCCAGCCAGGAGGGCGAAGCCCTGCGCAAGCGCGCACCCTATGTCGACATGGTCTTCGGCCCGCAAACGCTGCATCGCGTTCCGGCCATGCTCGATGCGCGGCGTAGCAGTGAGCAGATATCGGTCGTCGACGTCACCTTTCCGGAAATCGAGAAATTCGACCACCTGCCCAAGCCCACTTCCGACGGTGCCACGGCCTTCGTCTCGATCATGGAGGGCTGTTCCAAGTATTGCACCTTCTGCGTGGTGCCCTATACCCGCGGGGAAGAGGTCTCCCGCCCCTTCGAAGCGGTCATGGATGAAATCATCCATCTGGCGGACCAGGGGGTGCGCGAGATCAACCTGCTGGGGCAGAACGTCAATGCCTATCGCGGCGAGAACCAGCTAGGCGACGAGATCGACCTGGCCGAGCTGATTGCCTGCGTGGCTGCCGTGGAGGGTATCGATCGCGTGCGTTTCACCACCTCGCACCCCGTGGAGTTCTCGGACAGCCTGATCGAGGCCTATGGCGAAATACCCGAACTCGTCAGCCATCTTCATCTCCCCGTTCAGTCTGGCTCCGACCGCATCCTTGCGGCGATGAAGCGCGGCCATACGGTCGAGGAATATGTCGACAAGATGGAGCGCATCCGCGCCCTGCGGCCCGACATCAGCTTCTCGTCAGACTTCATCATCGGTTTTCCGGGCGAGACCGAAGAGGAATTCGAGGCCACCATGGATCTTATCCATCGCATCGGCTTCGACCACTCATTCAGTTTCGTCTACTCGGCGCGCCCCGGAACGCCGGCCGCCTCTCTGGATGACGATACGCCCGAGTCCGTGAAGAAGCAGCGCCTGGCCATACTCCAGGATCGCATCATTCAGCAGACTGCGCAGATCAGCCGGCGCATGGTGGGCAACACCGAACGCATCCTGGTCACCGGCTTCTCGCCCAGGGATCCCGGTCAGCTCTCAGGTCGTACCGAGAACAACCGAGTCGTCAATTTCAGTGCGGCCAACCCGGTGGAATTGATCGGTTATTTCGTCGACGTCGAGATCACCGAGGCGCTGCCCAATTCGCTACGCGGTGAGCTGGCCTCCCCCGAGCGCTACTGAGATCCTTCCCAAGGTGAGTCGCATTGTTCTGCGCATATCGTCTACCTTGAACTGACAGGCATTGCCCCGGGTCCGCCTGGGGCAGTAAGCTCCATTCATCCTTCGGCAACCCACGGACCCTCTGCTCTTGAGCCAGAACAGTTCCCAGGCCAATCGAATCATTACACTGACCCTCGAACCCAACGACCCCATGCGCTTGGCCAACCTTTGCGGCCAACGCGACGAACATTTGAAGCTGATCGAGTCGCGGCTCGGTGTCACCCTGCGCAATCGAGGTAACACCTTCCAGCTTGCCGGCCCCAGCGCCCGCGTGAAAGCGGCGGCCAATGTTATCGAGCATCTCTATCGCGAGGCCGAAGCCGGCGATCTGTCGCCCGATACCGTGCATCTCTTTCTTCAGGAATCCGGCCTCGAAGCCCTTGAGGAAGAAGAAGGTCCAGAGGATGGCGAAGTCCTGCTGCGCACCCCCAAGGCATTGATCAAGCCGCGCGGACTCAACCAGCAGAATTACGTCCAGAGCGTACGTGACCACGACATCAACTTCGGGATAGGCCCGGCCGGTACCGGCAAGACCTACCTGGCCGTCGCAGCCGCTGTGGAAGCGCTGAACCAGCAAGAGGTTCGCCGCATCCTGCTCGTGCGTCCTGCCGTCGAGGCCGGCGAAAAGCTCGGTTTCCTGCCGGGCGATCTGGCCCAGAAGATCGACCCATACCTGCGCCCCTTGTATGACGCATTGTACGAGATGATCGGTTTCGAGCAGGTGGGCAAGCTAATCGAGCGCCAGGTCATCGAGGTGGCGCCACTGGCCTACATGCGCGGACGCACGCTCAATAACTCGTTCATCATCCTCGACGAGAGCCAGAACACCACCCGCGAACAGATGAAGATGTTCCTGACCCGTATTGGCTTCGGCTCGACAGCGGTGATTACCGGGGACATCACCCAGGTAGACCTGCCGCGCGGCCAGAATTCCGGCCTGATTCAGGTCCTCGAAGTGCTCAAGGACACGCCGGGAATCGGTGTGACCCACTTCGCCGCCAAGGATGTCGTTCGACACCCCCTGGTACAGCGCATCATCGAGGCCTACGATCACTTCGAGGCACAGGAAGAAGCGGCTGACCGGGAGCGCAAGCAGCGGCGTGATCAGCTGCGCAGGGAGCAGCAGGACACGCCAAGGCCGCGCGATGGCGACCAGGAGCCCTCCTCATGAGTGAACCTCCTCCGGCGATCATTGATCGCCAGGTCGCGCTGGAGGACCCCAGCGAAGCCAACCTGCTGCCTGACAGCGAGGCGCTACAGCGTTGGATCACCGCCGTCCTGCAACTGCACCCCGAAGAGACGCGACATGAAGTCACGGTCCGCTTCGTCGAGCAAGAAGAAAGTCGTGCGCTCAACAATGACTATCGTGACAAGGACCGCCCCACCAATGTGCTCTCGTTTCCCTTCGAGTGCCCGCCAGGCATCGACCTGCCATTGCTGGGGGATCTGGTGATTTGCCATGCGGTCGTGTCTAGCGAAGCAAAGGAACAGCGCAAGACGCTTGAAGCCCATTATGCTCACATGGTGATCCACGGCACCTTGCATTTGCTGGGGTATGACCATATCGAGGATGATGAAGCCGAGGTCATGGAGCGTGCCGAGACGACGCTACTGTCCCGTTTCGGTATTGCCGACCCTTATCGGGATCCTGCCGAGGCTCAGGAAATCGAGGACGAGAGACACGACGCATGAGCGAAGACCGATCGAGCAGCCACGGCAACAAGTCCTGGCTCGAGAAGTTTTTTAGCGCTTTTTCCACAGAGAGCGACGAGCCCAGTTCACGGGACGAACTGCTGGAATTTCTCCGCGAGGCGGGATCACGCCTGCGTCTCGACCAGGATGCTATTACCATCATCGAGGGCGCCCTGCAGATCAGCGATCAACAGGTGCGCGAAGTGCTCATACCGCGCTCACAAGTCACGGCGATCACGATCGACCAACCCACCGAAGAGTATCTGCCGGTGATCCTCGAGACGGGGCACTCGCGTTATCCGGTGGTCGGCGAAAACCTGGATGAAGTTCTGGGCATCCTGCTGGTCAAGGACCTGTTGCCTTTATTGTGTCAGAAACAGGCTAGCCAGGATTCCTTCGAGCTGCGCAGTGTGCTCCGTCCCGCCATGTTCGTTCCGGAATCCAAGCGGTTGAACAGCTTGCTCAAGGAATTCAGGGATACCCATAACCACATGGCGGTGGTGGTGGACGAGTACGGCGGAACCGCTGGCATCGTCACTATCGAGGATATTCTCGAGCAGATCGTGGGTGATATCGAGGACGAGCATGACATTGATGAGGAAGAGGATATTCGCGATCTCGGCGATGGCAGCTATGCCATTCGCGCTCTGACACCGATCGAGGATTTCAACGAGCGCTTCGATACCGAATTCTCCGATGAAGCCTTCGACACCGTGGGTGGCCTGGTCATGCAGCGTTTCGGCCACTTGCCCCGTCGGGGTGAACATGCCGATCTTGGAATCTGGCGGTTCACCGTGCTGAACGCCGACAACCGCCGTATCCGCCTGCTTCAGGCTGAACCCCGCCAGGACGCCGTCGCCGAAGAATACGACGACTGATCCGCCAGTCCATGCCAAGGAAATCCGCATGAGTGCATTGCACCTCACCCCGATGCGTGGCTATCTGGTCGCGCTGATTGCGG
Organism: Litchfieldella xinjiangensis; assembly: GCF_000759345.1. GTDB lineage: Bacteria > Pseudomonadota > Gammaproteobacteria > Pseudomonadales > Halomonadaceae > Litchfieldella_A > Litchfieldella_A xinjiangensis. The sequence continues at coordinate 943,217 of NZ_JPZL01000002.1, read as the reverse complement.
GTGGATTGACCACGCTCACCGCCTCCCCCTTCGGTCTCTGGTGGTTGGGACCGGTGGCCATTGCCCTGATGTATTGGGGTATTCTCGACCTTACCCCTCGCCAAGCCGCCCTGAGGGGCTGGGCTTACGGCGTCGGCCTGTTTGGCTCCGGAACGTCCTGGGTGTATGTCTCCATCCACGATTACGGTTACACCGGCGTTCCGCTGGCCGTCTTTCTCACCGTCCTGTTCGTGGCGACCCTGGCGCTCTTCTATGCCGCGACGTTGTGGCTGTATCGCCTGATTGCCGGGGCGCGCTTCGCGGCCCTCTCCTTCGCCGGCGCCTGGGTACTCGGCGAAGTACTGCGTACCTATGCCTTTACCGGTTTCCCCTGGCTGCTCCTCGGCAATGCCCATGTCGACTCTCCGTTGGCGTCCTGGGCGCCTATCGGCGGCGTCTATGCGCTGAGTCTGATCACGGCGCTGACCGGCACGCTGGGTGTCGAACTGCTGCGTCGGCAATGGCTGGCCGCTTTGCCCATCGCTGCCTTATGGGCCGCTCCCTTGTTGCTACCCCACGCCTGGACGACTGCTGACGAGACGAACCACCGAGTGGCGCTCCTGCAAGGCAACTTGCCCCAATTGATGAAGTGGACTGCCGAGGGCCAACGGACCGCCGCCAATACCTATACCCAACTGACCCGCGCCCAGGGCGAGGATATCGACTTGATCGTGTGGCCGGAAACCGCCCTGCCCATGCTCGAGGAAGATGCCATTCCAGTGCTCGAGCGGCTTCAGTCCACCCTGCCCCCAGATATCGCCTTGCTGACGGGGATCGTGCAGCGCGATACCGAGGGACGCTACTTCAATAGCGTGATCGGCGCGGGTGATGTCGAAGGGGTCTACCGCAAGGAACACCTCGTTCCCTTCGGTGAATATCTTCCCCTTGAAAGCCTGCTTCGCGGCATCATCGCCTTCTTTGACTTGCCAATGTCGAGCTTCACGGCGGGCAGTTCCGATCCCGAGCCGATCCAGGCCGCCGGTTTGACCATCGGTAGCGCCATTTGCTATGAAATCGTTTACCCAGAGCTGGTCGCCAAGCGGGCAAGGGACGCCGACATCCTGCTGACCGTCTCCAACGATACCTGGTTCGGGGAATCGATCGGTCCGCTGCAACATCTTCAAATGGCACGGTTACGCGCTCTGGAAAACGGCCGCTACGTGCTGCGTGCCACCAATAACGGCGTCACGGCGATTATCGATCCCCAGGGAAATGTCACCGAGCGGCTTCCACAATTCGAGACCGCAAGCTTGCAGGGGGAGGTCACCGCCATGCAGGGACATACACCATTCACACGTACGGGCAGTTGGCCCACCTGGGCATTGGCATGTTTGCTGTTGCTGACGGGGCTTCGCTGGTTCCAGCGCACCCCCGCAGGCCATCACGAGTAAACGAATCCACCCTGCTGCCATGAAAAAGGCCCGCAATCGCGGGCCTTTTCGTGTCGCTCGAACAGACATTATTCTTTGGCGGGGACTTCTGCCAACACGTCGGGAATAGTCTGGCGCACATAGCGGCCGGGGGCCGGCTCGAGCATCGGCAATTCTCCCTCCCCCGGTGTCCGCGCGGTGACTCGTTTCTGGCTATCGACGTAGCCATTGTCTGTCATCCAGGCCTGCCAGTGAGGCCACCAGGAACCTTCGTTGAAGGTCGCTGCGTCCAACCATTCCTGTGGCTCTGCGGGGAGCGCCTGGTTGGTCCAATAGCCATACTTGTTCTTGTGCGGTGGATTGACAATACCGGCGATATGTCCCGAACCGCCCAGCACGAAAGTGACCGGCCCCTTGGGCAGCTGGGTCCCGCCGTAGGTGCTGTTCCATTTGGCGATATGATCCTCCCGTGCCGAAATGAAGTAACTCGGCGTAGATACCTTGCGCAGATCTATCTTGACGCCATCGAGCTCGATGCCCCCCGGCTCGACCAGGCGATTTTCAAGGTACATATGCCGCAGGTACCATCCATGGGTGGCAGCGGGGAGATTGGTGCCATCGGTATTCCAGTAGAGTAGATCGAAGGCCGCAGGTAGTTCACCCTTCAGATAATTATTGACGAAGAATGACCAAAACAGGTCCTTCTCGCGTAAAAGGTTGAAGGAAAAGGCCATGACGCGACCGTCCAGGTACCCTTGTTGCTCCAACTGCTTCTCCACCCCGTCGAGAATAGGCTCGGTGAGGAACACACCGATCTCGCCGGGATCGCTGAAGTCTTGAAGCGTCGCCAGGTAGGTGACCGAACGCACCTTGCGCGCACGCCGGGTACTGGTCAAATAGGCAACGGTAGTCGCTGTTAGCGTCCCGCCGACACAATACCCCATCAGGTTGACCGACTTTTCACCACACGCCTGCTCAATGGCTCCCATGGCCTCGATGGGCCCCATCTGCATGTAGTCGGCCCAAGTCAGGTCACGCTGTTCCGGTCCGGGGTTGCGCCACGAAATCAGGAAGACCGTATGGCCTTGATCGACGAGCCATTTGACGAAGGAGTTGTCTTCGCGAAGGTCGAGGATGTAATACTTGTTGATCCAGGGCGGCACGATCAGTAGCGGGGTCTTGAATACCGTTTCCGTTGTGGGACTGTACTGGATCAGCTGGATCAACTCGTTCTCGTAGATGACACTACCCGGTGTCACGGCAATGTTCTCTCCGACGCTGAAGGCGCTCCGATCCGTCATTGAGACGTTGAGCCCCTCAGCCGAGTTGGCCAGATCCTCCCTTAGGCGCGATAACCCATCGAGCAGGTTCTGCCCTTGGGTCTCCTTGGTCAGCCGGACCACTTCGGGATTGGTCGACACGAAATTCGAGGGTGCCAGGGCACTGATGCACTGGCGGGCGTAGAACTCGAGGTTACGCTTGCGGGACTCAGGCAGCTCGAGCGTTTCGATGACCTCTTCGACACGCTGGGAAAAGAGCAGATATTGCTGAAGGATGGTGTGGTAGACAGGGTCTTCATACCAGCCAGGATCCTTGAAACGGCGGTCGCTTCGGTCAGGCTCTACCAACGCAGGGACTTTTTCACCTGCCAATTCACGCAAGCCGTGTTGCCATAACGCCGCCTGGTCCTGAACCAGACGCATCTGAACCTGACTCCAGGCCATCGGGTTGCTCATCAAGGCATTCAGCCCTGATTGAAACGCATCGCGCATATCATCGTAGACGGTTTGCGCTGATTCACTGGGAATCGCGCGCTCCAGCATGTCGCGCATTAATGCTTGATATTCCTTGCCGATCGTATCGAGCTGGCCTGACCACTGCTCCCACTCGGCCCGCGAAGGCTGCTGAGACCCGGACTGCATTCGCCTCTCCTAACGACTCGTGTCGCTCATACGAACTGTTGTTCTATGGAATTAAGAGCAAGGCACCACGGCCTTGCGCTCATTATGCGTGACAAGCACCCATATATTGAGGGCCGCCGAAGCGGCCCTATATCATCAAGAATTCTTGCGGTTCGATTGGCTCGTGGCTTTCGCGGGCTCGCTCTTGGCATTGTCGCTCTTGGTAGAGTTGGTATTGTCGCTCTTACCGGTATCGGCGTTGCTCGCCTGGGCGGCTTGGGCCTGGGGCGCGTTTGCCGCCTTTTCCGCGACCTCACGACCCGCTTCAGCGAACAGCGTGCTCATTTCATTGGTAAATTGAACGCTGAGCTCCGCCATCGCTCGTGCATCCTCGAGCATCTGCTTCGACATGTCGTTCATGACCTCGGCCTGACGCGAACCGAACTCACGCATGCTTTCTGCATCCTTGATTTCACCTGCATCGCGCATGCGCTCCGTAGCCAATTGGCTATAGCGCTTCATGGACTCAAGCTGGTAATGGGTCATCTTCTCCATGTTGTCGAGCATCATGCTGTTCATCTTGCGCATGGGTTCGAAGAAGCTGCGAGTCTGTTCGGTAAAGTTGCTAAACGTTTTGTCTTGCATGGGGTAGTCCTCCAAGAGGAACGAGAATGGTATGTCAAGCACGCCCTGATGCTGCAGTGCACAAAGCGTAATCCTACCCTTTCACCGTTGCAACAACATGACCGCTCAAAATCCTGATTACGGTCACACTAAGGCGATTCGCCTGCAGGCGCTCAGGATTGACGCTTTGATCGGGATTGCGCCGCTGCGGGCCCTTGTTTGCGGGCTCGGCTCTCGGAAGTCGACGACGCGTCTTCCCCAGCCGTCGCCTCAGCGGTGTTTCCGCCCGGGGAAGATGTATTCGGATTCCCGGCTTGTCGCAGCATGTCCAACATCATCTGCTGGTAGTTGCCAAAGCTGGCGAAGCCTTGCGCCATACCTTCCTTGAACAAGGGCTGTTGTAGAAAAGAGGGCTGCTGCAAGAAAGGTTGCATGAGCTGCATGGGATCGTAGCCTTCGACACCTGCATCCATTTGTTTCTGGATGCGCTCCATCAAGGCTTTCTGGAACGGCTCGACATCCGGCAGACCCATGGCCTGCCGGAACTCGGCGGGAGTGAGATCGAATTCGACGTTGATCTTCATGGCGCGGCTCGACTGGTTGTTTCAAACAGTGTAGCAGTCTGCGGCAATGACGACCGAGCCGAATCCACTTAGCGAAGGCGGGGCGTCTTCACGCTGACATCACTGTTCTGAGCACGATGTCTCATCAAATGGTCGATCAGGGTCAGGGCCATCATGGCCTCGGCAATCGGCGTAGCGCGAATGCCCACGCATGGATCGTGGCGCCCTTTAGTGACGATGTCCACCGGGTTTCCATCCACGTCGATCGACCGACCGGGCAGCGTAATGCTCGAGGTCGGCTTGAGGGCCAGGTGAGCGATCACAGGCTGTCCCGAGGAAATGCCGCCGAGGACACCGCCTGCGTGATTGGAGAGAAAGCCTTCAGGTGTCATCTCGTCGCGGTGTTCACTTCCGCGTTGGCTCACGGCGGCGAAACCATCACCGATTTCGACGCCCTTCACGGCATTGATGCTCATCAGGGCATGGGCCAGCTCGGCGTCCAGCCGATCGAATACCGGCTCGCCCAAGCCGACAGGCACCCCTTCCGCTACGACGGTGATGCGCGCCCCCACCGAGTCCTGCTCGCGACGCAGCTGATCCATAAAGGCCTCAAGCTCGGGCACTTTGTCCGCATCGGGGCAGAAGAAGGCATTTTGATCGACTGAAGCCCACTCCTTGAACTGGATCGCGATCGGGCCGAGCTGGCTCATGTAACCGCGAACCCGGATACCCTGGGTCGCCAGGTATTTCTTGGCAATCGCACCCGCGGCAACACGCATCGCGGTCTCGCGTGCGCTGGAGCGACCGCCGCCCCGGTAATCGCGAATGCCGTATTTATGGTGATAGGTGTAGTCGGCGTGAGCCGGACGGAAACGATCCTTGATCTTCGAGTAATCGTTGGAGCGCTGATCGGTATTTTCGATCATCAAGCCGATCGAGGTGCCGGTGGTCCTGCCCTCGAAGACGCCAGACAGGATTCGGACCTGGTCGGACTCGCGCCGCTGCGTGGTATGACGCGATGTCCCCGGGCGGCGGCGGTCCAGGTCATGCTGGAGATCCGCTTCGCTGAGCTCGATGCCGGGGGGGCAGCCATCCACGATGGCGCCCAGGGCCGGCCCATGGCTTTCGCCGAAGGTGGTGACGGTAAACAGCTTGCCGAAGGTGTTGCCGGACATGATCGTTCCTCAGGGCTCTCTCGGGGCGGGCTCAGGCAAATGACGCCGCATGGACGTCGAGCTCATGTGCAGTCAACGCGAAGACCCCATGGCCACCGCGCTCGAATTCCAACCATAGAAACGGCACGTCAGGGAACGCCGCTTCGAGATGACGGTCCGAATTGCCCACCTCGACGATCAGAACGCCGCCCTCGTTGAGATGATCACGTGCCTCGCGCAGGATCCGCCTCACGATATCCAGGCCATCCTGACCTGCTCCAAGGGCCAAAGAAGGCTCATGACCGAACTCGTCTGGCATCGTGGACAGATCGCGGGCATCCACGTAAGGAGGGTTCGACACGATCAGGTCGTAGCGTTGCCCCGCTACACCTTCGAATACATCGGAGTGAACCGCACGAACCCGGGTTCCCACATCGTGACGCGTGATATTGGCCTTGGCGACATCCAGGGCATCACTGCTGACATCCGTGATGTCGACCTCGGCGGTGGGCAGGGTCAATGCCGCGGCGATGCCGATACAGCCTGAACCACAGCACAAGTCCATGATCCGTGCCGGCGGCTCCTCCGGGAACCACAACGAAAACCCATCCTCGATGAGCTCGGCGATCGGCGAGCGGGGAATCAATACCCGCTCGTCGACCGTGAATGGAAACCCGGCAAAGAATGCTTCCCCCAGCAAGTACGGAAGCGGCCGACGCTCTTCGATACGAGCGCGCACGAACTGTACGATTCGACGGCGCTCCATGGGCAACAGCCTGGCCTCGATGACGGCGGGGTCGACGTCCCAAGGAAGATGCAAGGCACCGAGCACAAGCGCAACCGCTTCGTCCCAAGGCGAATCGGTCCCGTGACCGTAATGCAGCCCATGGGTGTGAAATTCGGTCGTGGCCCAACGCAAGTAATCGCGCACGCTCAGTAGATGATCGACGATCTCGCCGTCGGCAAGCGTCAGGGTGGAAATGGCATCGGGTCGTGAGGCGGCCAAGGGCGTATCCTGTCAATGTCGGATGGGCTCGAGGCCCGCATTGTAACCGTCCCGGCCCGGGCTTCCCAGTGACTACCGAACGCACCCGTTCCGGGGTGCTTTTACTGGAGAGCATAGACGCTATACTGGCCCCTCTTGACGACTATCGGAGCCCGCCGGTGCGACGACACACGGAAGCCTTGCCATGAACCGAGGTGACGACGACGATTTCGGTGCGTTTCGTGCAGCACTCGAGAGCGCGGGCATAAAGCGCCTGAAAACCAATCGCGCCGACCCAGGCAAACCTCGTACCAATCGCAAGGCGGCCTTGGCAGAACGTCGTGCCGCGGCCGAGGCCTCGGATACCACTCAGTCGACCAGCCGGACCACCGACGGGCGGGTCGAGGCCGTACGCCCCTCCGAGTTTTTGGAATTTCATGTCGTCGACCTGCCGTACCGTACCCACCTGCAACTCAAGCGCGGGCATATCCCCTGGGAGGCCGGGCTGGACCTGCACGGCTATACCCTCGACGAGGCGCGCACCGAGCTGGAAACGTTCCTCGACGATGCCAAGGCACAGCGTGCACGTTGCGTCATTGTCGTTCACGGCAAGTCGCGCAGCATGGCCGACTCCGGGGTCACGGCTTACCCAGTACTCAAAAGCCATGTCAATGCCTGGCTGCGGGAGTGGCCGAGCGTACTGGCCTTCTGTTCGGCACGTGAACATGATGGCGGTACGGGAGCGGTATACGTCCTGCTCAAGCGCCGAGGCGAGTTCTAGTCATCTCCCTCTCCTGGCGATACCGGCGTCCCCTCTTCCACGGTTACCGCAGAAGCCGCCGCACCCGGCACGCCAGGCCGCCCCTCGTAGCGATCCAGCGCCTGAGCCGCCAGATGCCGACCCAGCTTGATCAATGCGTCGGCCCGATGAAATTCGTAGGCGCCACAGACCGTCTTGGGAATGTCGATGAGGATATCTGGCGGGTAACCGGCGACCTTGTATTTGGCCAAGGCGCCCTGCGTAATATCGAATGAAGCCAGGATCATATCCAGTTTGCTCCAGGCACGCTGCCGCGCCCGTTGCCGCCTTCTTTCGTTCTCGGGGGCTTCTTCTTCCTCCCCTGTACCGGGAAACATACGATCGCGGACACCCCCAATCCACGCCCCGAACCCACGACCCTGTGCGTCAAGCGCCTGTTCCCTGGCCTGCTCCTCGGCGGCGGCCTCTGGGGGGAGCAGATCCTCCAACTGAACCGGATAGTGGCTCTGCGCGGTCGCATTGACCGCCAGGACCAGGTCGGCATGAGAAGACACCGTGGGAATGATGGGCAATGGGTTCATCAAGCCACCATCTACCAGTATCTGATCCCCGATATGCACCGGCGTGATGATCCCGGGCACAGCGATCGAGGCGCGAATGGCTTGCAGGAGCGGCCCATTCTGAAACCAGACCTCGCGCTGACGCACCAGGTCCGTGGCCACGGTGGTCAGCGGAATGGGCAAGTCTTCGAGTTGAAGGTCGCCTATCAAGCCCTCGAGTTTCATCATGACCTTGCTGGCCCGCATGGCCCCCATGGGACTCCAGGTCACGTCGACGAGCCTTAGCACGTCGAAATAATCCAGCTCGGTCACCCAGTCACGATATCCCGAGAGTTGACCCGCTGCGTAGACCCCAGCAATCAATGCCCCCATCGAGCAGCCCGACAGGGCCACGACCTGATAGCCGCGTGCCTCGAGCTCATCGATGACCCCGATATGGGCGTATCCCCTGGCTCCGCCACTACCCAATACCAACGCAACCCGCTTACCCGCCTGCCCGTCACTCATGTGGCCCTCGCGTCTTACGTTTCATCACTGTTGCCATGCGTCGCTGATGGCTTCTGCTACCGCCTTGACTGCCCAGGGTTCCAGGTGCAAGTGGTGCCCCCCTGCCAGCACCCGTCGTCGCAATCCGCGCACGGCCTGCCGAGCCGCTTCAGCCTGCGGTCGCTCGGAGAGGATCCCGGTGTCCCCTTCGATCAGCAGGACGGGAGGCTCGATCGCCTTCAGTATGGCCAAGGTCTGCTCGGGACAGAAGCGCACCATGGAAGGCCGCAGCAGGCGCCCATCGGTTCGCAATCGCACACTGCCATCCGCCAGTGTGTCGACCTGGCGCGCGACGAGCGGTGCCGCCGTCTGTACATCGAGACGCGTCACACCGCCAGCAACGCGAGCCACTATCGCCGCGTCGAGATCGGGGTAACGCGGCGCAGGCGACGGCGATCGACGATGACCGAGCAAGCCCTTGCGCAACTGTTCGGGGGTCTTTTCGACTGCAGTCGTCAGCGTACCCAACCCATCGATAAGCGTGAGCTGGGTGATTCGTTCCGGCAGGGCCGCCGCTACCAGGCAGGACACCCCCGCGCCCATCGAGTGCGCCAGCAGCGGCGCCTGGTCCAGCTCGAGGCTATCCAGTGCATCGAGTACATCATGGGTGTAATCCCAAATGGCGTAATCGACCCCTGGCGGGAAGGGTAACGACAAGCCGTGACCGGCAAAGTCGATGGCGACGATTCGGATACCCATGCGTTCCACTAACAGTGGCGCCAGTCGCGAAAAGCTGGCGGCATTATCCAGCCAGCCATGCAACGCCAGCCACGTCGGTGCGCTCGCCTCCCCCCAAGCCAGTGCTGCAAGACGCCCCGAGGCCAGTACCAGTGACGTGGGCTCGCTCATGCATTCTCTCCTGATAGGGAAGCTATCGATGACAGCAGGGCTTGGCGTGCCTCGTTGGGATATTCCATGGGGAACATATGCCCGCCGGGTACGGTACCGACCTCGACGCCGTAACGCTTCAGGCGCTTACGACGACGCGCAGTTATTAGATCGGATTGGGCGCCGGCCAATAGCGCCAGCGGGACCGTCAAACGGGTTGGCAAACCATGTAGGTGGTCGGGGAGATGGCGAAATATCTCGACTTCGATCTGCGGATCGAAGCGCAGCTGTATACTACCGCCCTCGCCCGGGAGCGTTCCGCCGTCAATGTAGTCATCTAGCGCCTCATCGGTAAAACGGCGGAACAGTCCACGCTGACGCAGATAGTGGTGCATTGACTCGCGGCTGGACCACTGCGCTCTGCGCCCCTTGCTCCTGCCTGCTGGCGTCACGCGGTCGACAAGGCCCAGCCCCTTGGCCAGCTTCATCGCCCAGGCGTCCAACCCAAGCATCAGCGGGGGATCGAGGAGCACGACACAACGAAAACGCTCGGGGGCGGCCTCAGCCGCCATGGCCATGAGCACCCCGCCCATGGAATGACCGACACCGATGACCGCTGACGGGCCTGTCCCGAGCTGCTCGAGTAGCTCATCTCTCAGGTTCAGCCAGTTACGGCCCACCGGATAGTGCGGATGGTGTCCTAGACGATCGAGCGGCAGGACATCGTAGTGACGTTCCAATGGCTTCAAAAAGCTGCGGTAACTGGCACCGGTAAACCCGTTGGCGTGGGCGAAGACCAGACGGTCGCGCGTAGGCTGAGTGGACAAGAAGCGGTTCCCTAGATTCGATGCCAAGCGAGGCGGGCCAGCCCGGGCCAGTGATGGCCTGGAGTGAGTAACGAGACTACTCTAACCTAACCATTTTTTCCGCGCTTTTAAACGATCGTTTACTTTCGATCCAATCAACTTTCGACCCAAAGGAGCTGGTCTTGACCGAGCCACGTCCCCCACGAGACACCCGCCTTCGTAACCGCCTGTTCTTTGCCATCGTCATCGCAGCCGTGATCGTCGGATTCTGGATGGCCAGATAAAAAGGGCGGCCCATGGCCGCCTCTGTCTATCGCTCCACATACGGCCTGGATCGATCTCAGGCTTCCTGGAACTTGGCATACATGTTACGTGCACGATTGAGGTGTTGGTACATCATCTCTTTCGCCGCATCGCTATCACGAGCCAGAATGGCCTCGAGAATATAGGTATGTTCCTCCTCGACGCGTGCAAGATACTTATCAGTGGCCGAGGTATTGATCTCTATACTCATGAGTTTTGCTCGGGGAATCACGCTCTGACTTAGTTGCTCATAGAACGTCTTGAAGAAGGGGTTCTTAGTCGCCAGCGCAATAGCATAGTGAAACTCATAATCTTCAATACGCGCCTGCGATTTCTCGGCCCGGGCCCGAATGAATGCAGCATGCTTTTCCATGATCGCTTGCCTATCCGCATCATCATGTCGCTGAGCCGCCAACTCGGCCGCTGCGGGTTCAATCGTAAGACGCAACTCCAGCACGTGCAGGATGTCCTCCACGGTCGTTGGGCTAATGCGGCTGGCCGGCATGGCTTCAAGGGCGCTGTTCCGCAAAACCGTTGTCCCTACACCACGGCGGGTCTCGACGAGCCCCAGCGATTTGAGGTGCGTGATCGCTTCACGGATAACCGTGCGACTCACACCAAACGCTTCGCAAAGCCCGTTCTCGGTAGGCAACTTCTCACCGACGTCGATGCGGCCATTGGTGATGAGTGCCTCGAGCTGATCAGCGACATGCAGTGACAGGCTTCCTCCACGGGGTATTTTCCGTAGGTTGAGCTGATGAAAATTCACCGCGGGTACGGGATTGCCTGCCATGACGCCTTCCATTGATTGAATCTTTCAAGAGGCGCTGGCTAATCGCGCAACGCCATATTAATTGATGACTCGAGTATTAAGTTTAACAACACCTACTCTGCTAAAACGCCCTGAATAGATCGATCATCAGGCATCATCGGGATGACCGACCGTGACGAATTTGCCGCCTTGATAGATTACCGCCGGATCGTTGGGGTCGATGTCGTTATCCTGTGCTTCGACCTCGGCACGCCAAGGATCGGAGCTATCCTGTGGCGCCCATCCGAGGAAGGCAGCCTTACGATTATCCCACCAAAGCTCGGCATTCGCCGAGGCACCGTAAATGACGGTACACCCCAGTTTCGGAGCCACGAATGCGCGCTTCATCAGGCGCATGAAATCTTCGACGCTGAGCCAGGTGGCCATCATCCGGGTGTCCTTCGGCTGGGGGAAGCACGAACCGATACGTACGCTCAGCGTCTCGACGTCGAACTTGTGGTAATACAGGCTGGCGAGATCCTCACCGAAACACTTCGAGACGCCATACAGCGAATCGGGACGGTGCGGGACTTCAGTATCGATTCGCGTGGTTCGCTCATAATAACCAATGGTGTGGTTGGAACTGGCAAAGACGATGCGTGGCTTGCCCAGGTTGCGAGCCGCTTCATAAAGATTGTAAACGCCGATGATATTTGACTGGAGAATGCCTTCCCACGGCTTCTCGACGGACACGCCCCCCAGGTGAATGATCCCATCGCAATCCTTTACCAAGGCGTTGACCGCCTGTGCATCGGAGAGGTCACACGGCACCAATTCTTCGTGGCTCTCGGCCTGGCCGAGATCGGCTATATCCGAAAGCCGAACCTCACGTGCCAATGTCTTCAAATGCGGGCGAATCGCCTGACCTACGCCACCTGCGGCCCCAGTGACCAATAAACGGTTAAGCATTGTTGTCTCCCTTTTATGCGGCCACGGCGCAACCATGGCCGTGGTTCGTGTTGTGTCAGATATCGAATGCAGCCTGCTAGGTTACCGACTCAATATTGTTCGCTCAGAAGCCATACAATCTGGCTGGATTGTCGACCAGGATTTGCTGGCGTACTTCGGGTTCGGCCCACTCGAGGAGTACATCGAGCTGCTCGGCATCGTCCGGATACTGTTCGCGAGGCACCCCGACGTGCGGCCAGTTGCTACCCCAGATGATACGCTCGGGGGCATGGGCGATGACTCGCTTGGCAATCGCCCCGATGTCCTCGTAGTGCGGCCCACCGGTGACACTGGCTTCATAGCCTGCACAGATCTTGAACCAGGCATTGCCGCGATCCATCAGGCGCAGGATGTCATCCACACGGCGGTCATCGGCGGGCACGGGATCCATGAACTTGCCGATGTGATCGATGATGTATTCGCCCTCGATCCGCTGTAGCCCATCGAGATAGTCATCCAGATACCGCCCGTTGAACTGCACCATCAAGTGCCAGCCAAGCGGACGAATCAAACGTTCGACATCGAGCATGCTGTCTTGCGTCACGGCCCCGCCGGGGAGGTTCATGATCCTGGCACCGCGTACGCCCTTTTCGTGCCATTCGCGCAAGGTTTCAGTAGGCGTTTCAGGCGTGACTGCGGCTACCCCGCGGGCCGTTTGCACACCCAACTGCGTCAGTGCCTCGAGCAGTGCGCTGTTGTCACGCTGGTACGCATTGGGCTGCGTGACGACCACCCGCTCCAATCCCAGGCGCTTTTGCACCTGACGATAATCTTCCACGGTGGCCAGTTCGGGGATCTTCGGCCCCCCCGGCTGGGATTCGAAACCGGGTAGATAGAGATGAATATGGCAGTCCGTGGCGCCGGCCGGGGTCTTTAACTGGGGAGCCGGCCCATCCAGGGGACGGGTGTTGTCAGGAATCGTTTCCATGGATCAGGCCTCTTTGAGAGCAAAGCGCTCGAGCGCTTCTCGATTGATGGTGATACCCAGCCCCGGCGCGTCGGGAATCGTCACGACTCCCTTGCTATGCTCGATGGGCGTCTCGACCACCGCTTGGCGGAAGGGATTCTCGGTGCGGTCGAATTCCAGGATCGGCTCGATGGGATTGCGACGTGGCGGGTTGGGCAACATGGCGGCCATGAATTGCAGGCTGGCGGCAAGACAGACCGCGGTTCCCCAGGCGTGCGGAACCAGTCGCACGCCATGCAGCGCAGCCATGTCCGCCACGCGACGGATCTCAGTGAACCCGCCAACACCACAAATGTCCGGCTGAACGATGTCCACGGCCCGCGTCGAGAGGGGGTCTTGCATGGCATAGCGCCCATGCCAGGTTTCACCGCCCGCCACCGGAATGGGCTGGCCCGCACGTACCGCGCCGTAGGCTGAGACATGCTCAGGCAGCACCGGCTCTTCGAACCAGTCGATGCCGAAGCGCGCCGCGCGCTGGCCGACCTCAACGGCCTCCAGGGCGTCGTACCCGTGGTTGGCGTCGATCATCATACGTAGATCCGGGCCTATCGCCTCACGTACCGCTTCGATCACGCGCAGGTCTTCTTCGACATCGAAGCCGATCTTGATCTTGACCGCATGGAAGCCTTCTTTTCGATACCCAGCTACTTCGCGGGCGATATCCTCGACTCGATCGACTCCCTCGCGCTTGAAGGACCCCGTGGCATAGGCTTTCACGCTATCACGGAAGCGACCGCCCAATAGGGTCGATACCGGCACGCCAAAATGCTTACCCTTGACATCCCACAGCGCGATATCGATCCCGCTCAAGGCCGTCACGGTCAGGCCACGCTGCCCTTGATCGCGCAAGCGGTTGTATAATTCCAGCCAGATCTTCTCGGTCTGCAATGGATCCTGGCCAATCAATGCTGTGGCATAAGCCTGAACCACGGCAGCATTGAGCTTGGCCGGTCCCAGACACTCACCCCAACCGATGGTGCCGTCGTCGCAGACAATCTCGACCAGACAGTGCTGACGCCTGGCGAAATGCATCGAAGCACTCTCGAAGGTGGTGTCCAGCGCATGATCGAGGATATGAGTGTGAACAGCTTCAACCTTCATGCGTTTCAATCCTATGATTCAGTTTCGTCATCTGACTTCGCTTGTCACGAAAAGCAGCGGGTCACTGGAAGAAGCGAGGCAGGGTCAACGACACGGCCGGAATGTAGGTCACCATCATCAAGGCAACGAACAGCGCCAGGTAAAAGGGCCAGATCGTGCGTACGGCATGTTCGATCTTGACCTTACCGATGACACAGCCGACGAACAGGCAGGCCCCGACGGGCGGTGTGCAAAGCCCCAATCCCAGGTTCATCATCATGATGATCCCGAACTGAATGGGGTCCATGCCGAACTGCATGGCAACCGGCAGGAAAATCGGCGTGCAAATCAGGATCAGGGCTGCCATGTCCATGATCATGCCGAGCCCCAACAGCAACAGGTTCAAGAGCAGGAAGATGACGATGGGGTTGTCCGACAATGCCATGAGCGTCTCGGTCAGCATCTGCGGCACGTTATAAAGCGCCAGCAGATACGAGAAGGCCGAAGCACAGCCCACCAGGATCATGACCAGGGCCGTAGTCCGGACAGACTGCAGCACTGCCGCCTTGAACGACGCCCAGCGCAGCTCTCGATAGACGAGTGCAGTGATGACGATGGCATAGATCGCCCCGAAGGCCCCCGATTCCGTGACGGTAAGAACCCCCGATAGCACACCCCCCACGATGATGACCGCCGTCAACAGGCCGGGAAGGGCTGCGGCGAAGCTGACGATGAGCGCCGTCCACCCAGGGAAGGTTTCACCCTTGTAGCCCCGACGGATCGCCACCAGATAGGCAGCAACGGCGAGGGTCAGACACATCAGGATGCCCGGGACGATACCTGCAATGAAAAGCTGGGTGACTGAAATCCCTCCACCGGCCGCAACGGCATAAAGGATCATGTTGTGACTCGGTGGAATCACGACACCGGCCACCGACGAGGTCACCGTGACGTTGACCGCATAATCGGCATCGTAGCCCTTCTCTTTCATCACCGGAATCAGCAGCGAACCCAGCGCCGAGGTATCGGCCACGGCCGACCCCGATATGCCGCCGAAAAGCATGGATGAAGTGACATTCACGATGCCCAGCCCGCCGCGTACCCGGCCCACAGCTGCGGACGCCAACCGAACGAGGCGGTCGGAAATCCCCCCATGCAGCATCAGCTCGCCGGCAAAGATAAAGAAGGGAATGGCCAGTAGCGAAAACACCGAGATCCCCGACAGAATGCGCTGAAAGGCAACGAACAGAGGGAGGCCTTCGTAGATAAAAGTCACGACCGCAGCCAGGCCCACCGCGAAAGCCACGGGCGCCCCCGCCAGCAGGCCCAGAAAGAAGATACCGAAAAGGATAGCTAGGCCCATGCTCAGACGTCCTCTTGACGTTGGATACCGCAAATACGGTCGAGAATATTGGAGAGCGCGAATACCACGGCCAGGACGCCACAAACCACCAACGGGGCTGCACGCCAGCTTTCAGTCAATCCGATCATGGGGATCGCTCGTTCCAGATTTGTTGCCACCAATCCCCAGCCCTCGATCGCCATGAATCCGCCGAAAAGGGCCACGACGATATCAGCAAGGTAACGGAAGACCGTCTTGAAGGGCTCGGGCATGCTCTCGCGAACGAAATCAATACTTAGGTGGGTATTCGCCCTGACGCCTGCCGCCGCACCAAGACAGGTGATATAGACCACCACCACCAAAGAGGACTGCTCAACCCAGGTGGGAGTATCGTTAAGGACATAACGACCGAACACCAGCCAGCCAAAACTCACAATGAGAAAGACCAGCAACACGCCTGCCGAGATCAGGCAGAGGCTGGCGATACCATCCAGGGCACGGCCTAGCCTCTTTTGCAGATGGGATAGATTCACGATTGCCTCTGATGAGTCCAGGTAAGCCTTCATGACGCACTGCTCTCTCCCGGCGGCCCATGGCCACCGGGAGGGATGCGTCATTGCTTAGTTGGAAGAGCGGATCGCGTTGATGAGGTCCTCGAGTTCCGGATTCTCCTCGATGAAGCCGGCATAGACCGGATCCATTTTTGCCTGGAAAGCGGACTTGTCTTCTACTTCATTGATCTCGACACCTGCATCTTCGACAATCTGGCGACTCTCCTTTGAACCCTCGACCCAGAGCTGCCGCTGCATTTCGGACGCCTTGATCGCTTCCTCGCGGACGATCTTCTGATCTTCCTCGGACAGCGCTTCCCAGCTCGACTTGGCGATACACAGGCACTCGGGAATGATCAGGTGCTCTGTCAACGAGTAATAATTGGCAACTTCGTAGTGGTTGCTTGACTCGAAGGAGGGGTAGTTGTTTTCAGCGCCGTCCAGAACACCCGTCTTGAGTGACTGGTAAACTTCGCCATAGGACATCGGCGTCGCATTGCCGCCCATGGCCTCGATCATCTCAACGTAAAGATCGTTGTTCATGACGCGGATCTTAAGACCTTCCACGTCTTCAGGCGTATTGACCGGATGGCTGGTGTTGTAGAGGCTGCGGGCACCGGAATCGAACCAAGAAAGCGCGATCAGGTTCTTTTCTGCCAGTGCATCGGCAAAGCGCTGGCCGATTTCACCGTCCATGACTTCATGCATGTGATCGACACTGCTGAAGATGAACGGCAGCGAGAGAACGTTAGTCTCGTTCACGATGGGCCCCATCGGCCCCATATTGAAGTTGGCAAAGTCCAACGCACCGCTACGTGTCTGCTCAATGGCGTCGGACTGATCACCCAGCACGGCATTGTTGTAGACCTGCGGCTCGACACGCCCTTCCGTCTTCTCGGCAACATTCTCGGCAAAGGCTTCCAGCGCTTCGGTGTTGGGGTATCCCGGCGGATGAATGTTCCAGCCGCGCCAGCTATCAGCCAGAGCTGGCAGGGACATGGATACCATGGCTGCGGATACGGCCGTGGCGCATAGCGTCTTTTTCATGAACGTTGTTGTTTGCATTGATGTGGTTCCTTTCTGGCTTCGATGGGATTGGATAAAAGTTATCGTTATTGAGCGACAATCATCGGTTTCCCAACCAACGGCGCTCGTCCAGGTGGGCATCGCCAACGGTGCCCTGACAACGCCGGCAGGGCTACCGGCGAAGTCCGCTTCAGCCCTGGTCAGGCTGTGATCTTGTTGACCCTCCCCGGGCTCGCTTCATCAAAGCTATAGCCCCAGTCGGTTGCTCGGCTCCAGAAATCCCAACCCTAACTTCCTCGAGCCGCCAGGCTGTACATCCCCCGGATAGTCATACATCATACATCCCTAAGGTGGCCTGCTAGCGGTGAATTAACAATATCGACCATGGTCTACATACCAACGTATATACCGACCTTGGTTGCATCATTATTGTTATTCACATTAAGTTCAAAAAAGTCTTACATGAATACATTTAATTAATGAGCGTATTTACTGAAACACTCAATGTAACCCTGCCTGTATTTTCAATGGTCTTTATTGGTATTGGGTTGAGGCGCGCGGGCTGGATTGATCAGGCCTTCATCAATACCGCTTCTTCCCTTGTATTCAAAGCCACCATGCCTACCCTTCTCTTCTTAAGCATTATCAAATCTGGGGCATCGGTTACCTCCAAGCTTGGGATATTAAGCTTTTATCTGGGGATAACGTTTATCTGCTTCTTGGGCATTTGGGCCTGGGCAATAGCGAGATACCCGCCTGAAGACCGGGGTGTCTTTGTTCAAGGCGGTTTCCGGGGTAATTGCGGCATCGTTGGTCTGGCACTCTCTGCCAGCATGTACGGAGACTACGGCCTTTCCTTGGGAGGTATAATGGCCGGCGGAGTCATCGTACTCAACCTGATACTCTCCGCTTTAATTCTGGAGTACTACAGCGTCGAAAAAAGTAACAACGCTTGGAAAATGGCGAAAGGAATTGCCTTGAACCCTCTGATTCTCAGCATCCTGTTAGCCCTTCCCGTTTCCACTCAAGATTTAGAAATGCCCACCTGGTTGATGACAACGGCGGAACGCTTCGGATCACTATCCTTACCGCTGGCCTTGATATGTATAGGGGGAAGCCTAAGCACTGCTTCCATCAAGGAAAGTGGCTTGCAAGCCCTGGATGCCAGCCTATGGAAGGTCCTCTGGATGCCAGCGCTTGGGGTACTGGCGGCCATTGGCGCCGGTTTCAGAAATGCCGAGCTCGGAATGCTATTCCTTTTCCTCGGCAGCCCTGGCGCTGCCGTCAGCTATGTCATGGCAAGGGCCGTGAAAGCCAATTCGTTGCTCGCGGCCAACATCATCGTGATCAGTACGTTCCTGAGCATGGCCACCATCATCGTCGGGGTGTTTATCTTGATAACGTTCGGCCTGATATAAGTACGGCTATACATGACACCAATGAAAACAGGGGCCTGATGGCCCCTGTCTCATGGTGAAAAAGCCAGCCACGGATCACGCTTCGCGCTTGCCATCCACCAGACGCGACACTTTCCACGGATTGCCATCCTTGAGCGGCTCGGGCAACAGCCCTTCCGGCAGCGCCTGGTAGCACACCGGACGCAGGAAGCGGAAGATCGCCGCGCTGCCTACCGAGGTGGTGCGGCTGTCGGATGTCGCCGGGTACGGCCCGCCGTGAACCATGGCGTGGCACACCTCGACCCCGGTCGGCCAGCCGTTGGCGAGAATCCGCCCGGCCTTGCGCTCGAGTACCGGTATCAGGGCCTTGGCCGCTTGCAGGTCGCCGTCGTCCATCTGCAGGGTGATGGTCAGCTGGCCTTCGAGCTGGGCCGCCACACGCTTCACTTCATCCTGGTCGGCACATTCGATGACCAGCGAGGTGGAGCCGAACACTTCTTCCTGAAGCTCGGTCTCGTTCAGGAAGTCGTTCGCCGTGGTGACGAACAGCCCCGCCTGGCACTGGTTGGGCGTTTCGCCCACCTGGCCACGCGCCGCTTCACGCACCTTGCTGCTGTTGGACAGCCGACCCACGCCCTGCTGGTAAGCATCGTAGATGCTCGGGGTGAGCATGGTCTGGGGCGCACTGCCCTTGACGCCTTCTGCCGCGGCCTCGACGAAGGCATCGAGCTCGGCACCCTTGACGGCGATCACCAGGCCGGGGTTGGTGCAGAACTGGCCCGCGCCCATGTTGAGCGAGCCGACGAAGCCTTCGGCGATCTGCTTGCCGCGTGCCTTGAGCGCCTCGGGCATCAGGAACACCGGGTTGATCGAGCTCATCTCCGCATACACCGGGATCGGCTGCGGGCGCGACTGGGCGGTCTTCATCAGCGCGGTACCGCCGCCCCGCGAGCCGGTAAAGCCCACCGCCTGGATGCGCGGGTCGGCGACCAGCGCCTGGCCGATCTCGTTGCCCGAACCGAACATCAGCGAGAAGGTGCCTTCCGGCAGCCCGCACGCTTTCACCGCACGCTGTACCGCACGGCCGACCAGTTCGGAGGTGCCGGGGTGGGCGGAGTGGCCCTTGACGATCACCGGGCAGCCGGCGGCCAGTGCCGAGGCGGTATCGCCCCCGGCCACCGAGAAGGCCAGCGGGAAGTTGCTGGCACCGAACACGGCGACCGGGCCCAGGCCGATATGGCGCTGACGCAGGTCGGCGCGCGGCATCGGCTGGCGGTCCGGCATGGCCGGGTCGATACGCACGTCGAGCCACTCGCCGGCGCGCACCACGGAGGCGAACAGGCGCAGCTGGCCGCAGGTACGGCCGCGCTCGCCCTCAAGGCGGGCCTTGGGCAGGCCGGACTCGGCCATGGCGCGTTCGATCAGTTCATCGCCAATGCCTTCGATTTCGCTGGCGATGGTCTCGAGAAATACCGCGCGTTCCTCGAGGGACGTCTCGCGATAGGTGGCGAAGGCCGTCTCGGCGAGCTCGCAGGCACGCTCGACCTCGGCCTTGGTACCACCGGCGTAGGTGGGCTCGAGGGTCTCGTTGGTGGCCGGGTTGATGGCGTTGATGGGCTTGGAACTGCCGCTGACGGCGTCCTGGCCAATAAGTAGTTTGCCTTCCAGGGTCATGTTACCTCCTATGAGGGTTTAGTGATCTTGCATACTTCAGACCTCTTGAAAGCCCCGCAGGCTGACAAGTGGCGACAAGTAACTTCACCTCAGGCCTGTAGATGGGCTCGATATCCCATCGGCAGGCCGTTATGCGTCTCGTCTTCCGACAATTACCGCGCCAGGGCCGGGCGCTTCGGATCGAACTCCCACCCCGGGATCAGGTATTGCATTGCCATGGCATCATTGCGTTGAGTGACGTCCAGGCTCTTGTAGAGATGATGAGCTTCCATCAGCTTGTCTTCGTCCAATTCGACACCCAGGCCCGGTGTGGTAGGCACTGTCAGTTTGCCACCTTCGATCTTGAACGGCTCTTTGGTGATACGCTGTCCATCCTGCCAGATCCAGTGGGTATCGATAGCCGTGATCTCACCCGGGCAAGCCGCAGCCACATGAGTCATCATGGCTAGGGAAATGTCGAAGTGGTTATTGCTGTGGGAACCCCATGTCATTCCCCATTCGTTGCACAGCTCACCCACCATTACAGCCCCTTGCATTGTCCAGAAGTGACAATCAGCCAATGGAATGTCTACGGAGTTGAGCTGTACAGCATACTGTAGCTGCTTGAAGTCCGTTGCGATCATGTTGGTCGCGGTCGGCAGCCCCGTGCGCTTCTTGAACTCTGCCATGGTTTCGCGACCCGAGTAGCTCTCCTCCTGGCCACATGGGTCTTCAGCATAGCTGAGAAGATCGCGGATGGGCGTCAGAACCCTCACCGCCTCATCGAGTTTCCATGCGCCATTGGGGTCCAGTGTCAGGCGAGCCTCAGGGAAGGCATCATAGAGCGCACGGATGCAGTCTGCTTCTTCCTCACCACGTAACACGCCGCCTTTGAGCTTGAAGTCCTTGAAGCCGTATCGCTCGTAGGCTGCCTTGGCAAGATTGGCGACCGCATCCGGCGTCAAGGCTTCGCGATAGCGAACCTCATCCCAGGCATCCTGAGGATTGCTCGCCTTGGGATACGGCAAGTCCGTCTTGTCAGGGTCGCCCAGCAGGAAGAGATACCCCAATGCCTCGACCTCGTCACGCTGACGGCCATACTGGCCCAGCAGGTCAGCGACAGGCATACCCAGCGCCTGACCGTAAAGATCATAGAGCGCCGATTCAAGGCCGGTGATCACATGGACCGCCACGCGAAGATCGAAGGTCTGGCGCCCACGCTCCTCACGACCATTCTTGCTGAGCGCCAGACGAACCTGGTTGAGCGTGTTCTTGACCTGGTTGACATGAGTGCCTTCCACCAGCTCGCGACACTGCTCCAGCCCTTTGAGGATACCGGCACTCGAGGGAATTTCACCGACACCCTTGTTGCCTGCCGAATCTTCGAGAATCACCACGCAACGAATGAACCAGGGGGCATGGCCGCCACTCAGGTTCAGAAGGAACCCGTCATAGCCGGCAACGGGAACGACACGCATAGATTTAATCGTCGGAAACATGATACGCCTACCTATGGTATTAACGATTCGACCGTAAAGTCGTTTTCATGGGATCAGGTGACCGGGGCCGGGTTGAACAGCACCAGATCGTTATGGATGCCAAGCCGATCGGCAGCTGCCTGCTTACGCCCGCTCGCGACATCGAGAATGAGATGGAAGAGCTCCCAACCCACATCCTCGATGCTGGCATCCCCGGTAGCGATGCGCCCGGCATCGAGATCGATGATGTCGTGCCACCGCTTCCCCAATGTTGAGTTGGTGGATACCTTGAGTACCGGCACCATTGGCAGACCGTAAGGCGTGCCGCGTCCTGTGGTGAAAACCTGAAGATTCATGCCTGCAGCCAACTGGAGCGTGCCGCAAATAAAATCGCTGGCCGGGGTCGCCGCGAAGGTCAGCCCCTTGCGCCGCAGACGCTCGCCGGGGCCGATGACATCCACGATAGGAGAATTGCCGGATTTGATGACCGAGCCCAGGGCCTTCTCAACGACATTACTCAGCCCACCGCGCTTGTTCCCCGGAGAGGGATTGGCACTTCGGTCGGCCTGTCCCTGCGCGAGATATTGATCGTACCAATCCATCTGCTCGATGAGAGCCGTACCAACCTCTTCGTTGATGGTCCGTGGCGTCAGCAGATGAATGGCATCGCGCACTTCGGTCACTTCGGAGAACATGACACTGCCCCCGGCGCGCACGATCAGGTCCGTTGCGAACCCT
This sequence comes from Litchfieldella xinjiangensis, assembly GCF_000759345.1. Lineage (GTDB taxonomy): Bacteria > Pseudomonadota > Gammaproteobacteria > Pseudomonadales > Halomonadaceae > Litchfieldella_A > Litchfieldella_A xinjiangensis. Next base: position 920,787 of record NZ_JPZL01000002.1, on the reverse strand, counting down.
ACAGCCGGATTCGCCGTGACCCCAGAGAACGCATCGCTGCCGCCACACTGCATGCCCACGGCCAATTCGGACGCGGGGCAGGTTTCACGACGACGATTGTTCAGCCGCTCCAAGTGATGTTTGGCCATGGCAAGAATGCCATCGACCATATCGCCGAAGCCTTCGAAAGACTCATCCTGAAGGCTCAGGACGTTGGCCTCAGGATCGGCAGCTTCAGTGTTGCTGTAGATTCTCACGGGCTGCTCATCGAGCAGGGTGGAGGGCTGCAGCTTCTCGCACCCCAGCCCGATGACCATCACCTCGTTACCGAAGTTGGGGTTCAGGGAAATATTCTTTAACGTCCGAATGGGCACTATTGCAGCCGGCGCATTGATCGCGACGCCACAGCCATAGCTATGGTTCAGCCCTACCACGTCATCGACATTGGGATACTGCGGCAACAGCTCGCGCTTGATGCGCTGAACGACGTACTCAACAATGCCCGCGACACACTGGACGCTGGTAGTAATCCCCAATACGTTGCGCGTCCCGACACTGCCGTCCGGATTACGAAACCCTTCGAACGTATATCCTTCGAGCGGCTCGGCAGCAGGGGCTGGACGTGTCGCGAGCGGAAGATCGCCGAGCAACGGTGCCTGGGGAAGGCGCACCCGCGCCTCATCGACATGCTCTCCCTGCGCTATGGCGGCCACGGCATTACCGATGACTTCACCATAACGAACTATCGGCTCGTCAACCTGAATATCGCTGAGAGCAATCTTGTGGCCTTGCGGAACGTTGCCCTTGGCAATCAGACCTTCTCCGAGACCCTGGCCCTCCGCCAGGCCCCCTGCCTCCACGACGATGGCAACATTATCGTCGGGATGTACCTTGATGATCTTACCTTCGGAATAGGGCATAACCGTTCCTTTTCGAGAAGCCAAATTCAGCTAATATCGGCCTGACGTTGCTTGGCACGATTTTTGAGGCTCATCAGGATCGAGAAAACGACCGAAGCCAAAATCAGCAGCCACAACACCACAGCTATCGGGCTCTTGGTAAAGAAAATCGAGAACGTTCCATAGGACTCCAGACTCTTGACGAAATAGACTTCAGCCTGGCTGCCCAGTATGAAACCAATGATCAGTGGTGCCACTTCCAACCCCACCTTTTGAACCAAATACCCCAGAACACCGAATATGAGTAGCGTCCAGACGTCAAACATGATGCCGTAATTGATTGCATAAGCACCTACCACACACATCATGACGATGATCGGATAGAGGATATGCTTGGGCACCATCACGACCTTGGCAATATGCTTGATCGCAAAGAACATCAGGAAGAACATCACGAAATTGGCAAAAATCAAGGCCGTCATCATGATGTACCAGGTGTCCACGTTCTCAGGAATGAAAAGCGGTCCCACCTGAATACCCTGAAGCGTAAAGGCACCGATCAACACAGCAGTCGTGGAGTCCCCAGGAATGCCCAACGAGAGCAAGGGAATGAGCGCACCACCCGTCAATGCATTGTTGGCGGATTCCGAAGCGATAAGCCCTTGTGGCGCCCCTTTGCCCATTTCCGAGGAATCGCGAGCCAAGTTCTTTTCCTGGGTATACGCCAGCACCGATGCAGCACTGCCTCCGACACCCGGCAGCATCCCAACGAACGTGCCGATGAAGGACGAGCGGATCATGTTGGTGAAGCGGCCATGGAAGATACCAAAGGAGAAGCCGCCCCCCTTTCCTATCTTTACGCGTTCGTCGTTCAAATCGCTCTTGACGCCCTTTTCGGCTTCGAGAAGTACTGTCGAAATACCAAAGATACCGATCAAAACAGGCAGCAGAGAGAACCCTTCGAAGAGATATGGCTCCATGAAATCAAACATCAGACGCGTCTTGCCGTTGCCGCCATCGGAAATACTGTAGTCACCAATCAGGCTTAACCAGATACCGATCACGCCACTGAAGATACCCACCAGCATATTGCTCGACAGCGAGGCAATAACGCTCAGTGCGAGGAGAATTATCAGGAACTTCTCGATATAGGAGAACTTGATCGAGAAGTCGGCCAGGATGGGCGCGAAGAAAAACAGCACGGCGGCACTGATCAGGCCACCCACCACGGATGCAATGACACACACCTTGAGCGCCTTCTCTCCCTCCCCTTTGCGGGCCATCGGATAGCCATCAAATGTCGTGGTAATGGAGGAAGGGGTGCCGGGTATATTAAGCAGGACAGCAGGAACCATACCCCCCGATATGCCACCAACATATAAACCAAGAAGCAAAGCAAGACCGTGGTTAAGGCCAAGCGCATAAGTCAAAGGGAGACAGACCGCTACCGCCATGGTGGCCGTCATGCCAGGGATCGCACCGAAAATGATCCCGACCAAGGCGCCGAGAGCGGTCAGCAGGAAAAAAGTAACGTCGAGAAGCGACAAGAATTCCATAGTGGCATTCACTCAGTCACGGCAAGGTGATTTTAAATAGCTTGGCAAGGATGTACCAAACCAGGCTGGGCGCAACAATGGCATTGATACAAATGACGATCAGCGCCTTCTTCGTCCATTCATGCGCATATAGCAGCGACATGAGAAGAACAAAAGGAATAGAGACGAACAGAAATCCATAGCCAGTGTATGGAAACATGTCGCCCACTACTGCCATTAAATAGAAATAAGCCGCAATTAGGGCAAGGGTGCCAAAGAATCGAAACGCGTCCATTGGCTCACCCAGGATGGGTAATGTGCGCTCGCCCCGTTTGACAGCGGCCAGGAAGGGAATCACCTTCGTCACGAGTATCGCAACGAATAAACCCGCCATGATCCAAGTTATAATCGTAGGGAAATAGAGATGTGAGGTCTGGAAATCCACCGAGACACTCAGCAAGTCTGACAGACCTGATTCCATGATGGCTCCGGTATCGGCTGGGGAGTCTGACTAAGGGACTCACGACTGCCTCAAGACACACGACGAGAGTGCTGGCGGCATAACGCCACCAGCACGCTTACTCACTTACTGGATGTTTTGGATAATCTCTTCGTAACGAGACCGCTTGTCTTCCAGGTGCTCGCGCGCCTCATCGGACGGCAGGAAGTTGGGGATGAAGAACGAATTCTTCTGAACTTCCTGGATCTCCCCTTCTTCATAGATCTCAGCGAGTGCCGTATCGATCTGTTCGACAATCGCCTGGTCCATGTCCTTATTGTAAAGGAAGAAGAACTCCTTATCGAAAGTGAAGTTCTCATCATCGCCCATGGTCACGGTCACATTGGGCTCGGTGTATTCCAACAGTTGCTCGCGGCTGGTCTGGCCCAAGCCCTCTTCAGGCGCTTGTTCAATCGTGCTCTCACGCGCAGTCAGCCAGATGAAGCGCATCGCCTTCTGATCGTCTTCGGGCAGCCGAGTATATTGCTCGTTCGCCTGAACCGTACCATTGATGACGTCGGCCTGGCCATCGAAGAGCTGCTGGTTCTTGTCCGATTGCGAACCGGTATTGACCGCAACCAAGTTGTCTTCTTTCCCAGGATGCTCAATGGCAATGGCATTTTTCAATGCACTGAAGCCAATCTCGGAAACACCGCCGGGCTGGATTGCCACTCTTACGGTTTCCCCGTTACCTACTGCCTCGATGATCTCGTCAAGGTTCTGGTATTGAGAATCCTTGGGGACGAGATAGGCATTACCGGGGTTGATGGCGACGGTCGGCCCGATAGTATATTTTTCGAAGATATCCTCGTAGCCCTGAACCCCGTAGAGATGCCCCAGGTAGGACTGGTCATGGAAAATCATCAGGGTATTGCCGCGTGAGTCGCGATCGAGGGCCCGGAAGGCCGCGCTTGCACCCACCGCATCCACTTTCATGTTGAGGTCGAGATGCTCTGCTAGTTTCTCAACGACGATGTTGGAGTTCTGGTAGGTATCACCACCGGTGGAGGTGGAGCCGATAACCACACGCACATTGCCCCGCAGCGGGCCGTCCTGAGCAAGGACAACACTGCTTGCCGTTGTCATGGACAGTGCCATGGCAGCGGAACCGAACGTGAGTAGAATCTTATTAATTGTCATAAGTACCTCATGAGCTGGGTTGCGATTACAGCTTCTTGCTGGCGTCAATCAATGCTTCTAGTTGACGGCTCTCTTCGGAGGTCGGCATAACCAGAGGCGCTCTGACATCACCGGCAGGCTTGCCGATAATGCTCGCACCCGCCTTGATCAGGCTGACGGCATAGCCAGACTTCCGATCTCTGAGATCCACGAAGGGAATGAAGAAATCGCGAGTGATCTGCTTGACGACTTCACGATTGCCCTTGCGCAGCTCCTTATAGAACTTGACTGCCATTTCCGGCACGAAATTGAACACGGCGGAAGAATAGGTGTTCACGCCGATAGAGAGATACGCCTCGGCAAAGATCTCCGCCGTCGGGACACCGCCGACGTAGACCAGCCGGTCGCCAACTGTCTTGATGATCTTGTTGAGCGCCTGGATATCGCCCTTGCCATCCTTGAGGCCGATCAAGTTGTCGCAGCTATCGGCGAGTTTCTGTACCGAGTCGGCATTCATGATGCCGTTACCCCGGTTGTAGTAGATCACATTGATCTTGGTCGAGTCGCAAATTTGCCGGGCATACTCTACCAGGCCGTCCTGGGGGCATTCCGTCAAGTAAGGAGGCATCAGCAGGATGCCGTCGGCCCCCGCTTCTTCTGCCGCCTGGGCATAGGCCTTGCCACTGCCGATGCTGAGGCCCGCGCTGGCGATGACGGGCAGCTTGCCATCGACTGTCTCCACAGCTACACGCACGATATCGCGGTATTCGTCCATGGTAAGATTGAAGAACTCACCCGTGCCGCCGGCAACGAATACAGCGGAGATTTCATGGCTGATGAACCACTCAAGACGACGACGGTAGCTCTCCTGATCGAAGTTGCCCGCCGCATCGAAATCGGTTATGGGAAAGGAGAGAAGCCCGTCGCCAATCGCTTGCTTGACGTCTTGTCTGGAAAACTTCACAGGTATGCCCTCTTGCGTGTTTCGCCGACCCTGGTAGGCGGACGTATTAATGCTGGGATGTTGGCTGGCTAGGTCATGTCATACATCATACAACCACAAACTAAACACCCTACCCCCGCGTGACAAGCAAGCCCTAGCAAAATTAGACCAAAGTTGAGTACTGTAGAAACCCCTAAATGAGCGCCCCGCCAGGGAGTCTGGCCTTACATGAATTTGACCGAAATCTTCTTCGGCACGCTTGAAGTGACCCTTCCCGTCTTCGCCATGGTGTTCCTCGGCATTGGGCTACGCCGCATAGGGTGGATCGACCAGGCGTTCGTATCCACGGCTTCGGCACTGGTCTTCAAGGCGACCATGCCCACCCTGATTTTTCTCAGCCTGCTGAAAGCCGATATCGATACTGCCTTCAACCCCGCGCTGATGACCTACTTCGCCGCAGCCACGTTAGTGACGTTTCTGCTGAGCTGGACGTGGGCGATATGGCAAGTGCCTCATGAAGACCGCGGCGTGTATGTTCAGGGCGCATTTCGGGGTAACTGCGGCATCGTCGGGCTGGCGTTGGCCGCGAGCATGTATGGTGAGTATGGTTTATCCGCGGGCGGCCTGCTGCTCGGTGTGGTCATCCTCAGCTATAACGTGCTGTCCGTGATCGTACTATCCAGCTATCGACCCGGAAGAACCACGAACTGGCGAAGCATCGCTGTCCATATCATTCGCAATCCCCTCATCCTCGCTGTACTGGTAGCTCTGCCATTCAAGTTTATGGAATTGACGTTACCGCTTTGGCTGATGACGACCGGGGATTACTTTGCGTCTCTCACCCTCCCCCTGGCGCTGATCTGCATTGGGGCCACGCTCTCAGTCAGGGCCTTGCTGGAATCCCATGGCACGGCGATGGGCGCCAGCGTGATGAAAATGGTGACGCTGCCCTTCATGGCCACCTTGGGTGCCTGGTTTCTAGGCTTCGATGATCGGGAACTCGGCCTGCTATTCCTATTTTTTGCCAGTCCGACCGCCGCCGCCAGCTTCGTCATGGTCAAGGCCATGGGCGGCAACGCCAAGCTGGCAGCGAATATCATCGCCATCACCACCCTGATGGCGAGCCTTACCGTGACAAGCGGCGTGTTCGCCTTGCGCGTGCTGGGCCTCATCTAACTCGACTCGATTCGACTGGTGCAGACAGCGCGCGCTGCTTGATGCATCGAGCTTGCACGAAGGTGGTATTACCGATCGCTCCTCGTTGTACTACAAGGATTGTTCAACCGAGGAGATAAGCATGATCGTTGACCTACGCACCTATACCATGTTCCCGGGGCGGCTGAATGCCTTTCTCGAACTATACGAGAAAGAGGGACTGCCGATACAACAACGCTACCTGGGTAACCTGCTGGGCTATTTCGTCACCGAGACGGGAACATTGAATCAGGTCGTACACCTATGGGGTTACGAGAGCGCAGCTGACAGGGAGCAACGGCGTTCCGCCATGGAGCAGGACCCCGAGTGGATCGCCTATCGTCGCAAGAGTGGCGAAGCAGGCAATGTTCAGCATCAGGAGAACAAGCTGCTGCGCTCCGCCCCCTTCTCTCCTCTATAACGCCTGGCGAGGTGGCATGTGGCTATCGAATCTTCTGCGAATACAGGACGCACTGGCGCCCAGGTCATTGTCGATACCCTCAGGATCAATGGTATCGACCGCGCTTACGCCGTGCCGGGCGAAAGCTATCTGAGTGTACTCGACGCACTTTACGAGCAGCATCGACACATCCGCTTGGTCACATGCCGCCATGAGAGTGGCGCCGCCAACATGGCGGAAGCCCACGGCAAGCTTACCGGTACACCGGGTGTCTGCTTCGTGACACGAGGACCCGGCGCTACCCACGCAAGCATTGCTATACATACGGCGTACCAGGATTCCTCGCCGATGATCCTGTTCATCGGCCAGGTCGCTCGCGAAATGCGAGAGCGCGAGGCCTTTCAGGAAATCGACTACCGCCAGATGTTCGGACCTCTGGCCAAATGGGTAACCGAAGTCGACGATGCACGACGCTTGCCGGAGATACTCTCCCGCGCCTTTCAGACGTGCCTTAGCGGGCGTCCGGGGCCTGTCGTCATCGCGCTCCCCGAGGATATGCTCGACGACATCGTGCAGGTGACCGATGTCGCTCAATCACCTGGGTTGGCCATCGCGCCGACCGACGCATCGATGCAGGCACTCGACGACCTGATGAACCAGGCGCAAAGGCCGGTAATGATCTTGGGAGGCGGAGGCTGGAGCCAGGTTGCTGGCGACGCGATCCGCGATGTGGCGGAACGTCATGGCATCCCCGTGCTCGCCTCTTTCCGCTGCCAGGATTTTATCGACAATGACTCACCGGCCTACGTCGGCAGACTCGGCTTGGGTGCACCCGCCTACACACGCTCACTGGTAGAAGAGGCCGACCTGGTGATCGCCATCGGAGCCAGGCTTGGGGAAGCGACGATGCAAGGGTATTCCTTGCTCACCCCTCCCATCCCAAGACAGCGGCTGGTCCATGTGCATCCCGATAGTCGTGAACTGGGCCGCGTCTATCAGGCAACACTGATGATCAACGCGACATCGCCCGAGTTTGCCGAGGCACTGTCCGAGCTGGACTATCAACCAACACCAGCACATCGCGAGCGGCTCCAGGCGCTGCGCCATACCTACGAGACCTACTCATACCCCGCCTACGAAGGCCACGGTCTCGACATGCAGAGTGTCATGAGCGTGCTCACGGGCACCCTCCCCTCGGATACGCTTTATACCAATGGTGCAGGGAACTACACCCTGTGGCTCCAACGCTTCATTCGGTTTCATCGCTTCCGCAGCCAGGTGGCCCCTACCAGTGGGGCGATGGGCTACGGCATCCCCGCTGCCATCGCCGCCAAGCTGGCCTTCCCCGAGCGACAGGTGGTCGCGTTTGGTGGAGATGGGTGCGCCATGATGAGCATTCAGGAATTGGCCACGGCAAGCCAGGAGTCGCTCAGGATACTGTTCGTCGTGGTCAACAATGCCAGCTTCGGGACGATCAGGATGCATCAGGAAAAACGCTTTCCGGGTCGGGTATCGGGCACGACACTGACCAATCCGGACTTTGTCGCCCTGGCACGCGCCTGTCACCTGCATGCCGAAGCCATAGAGAACAATGCAGACATGGCGGCGGCATTGGCACGGTGCTTGGCGCACGACGGCCCTTCCCTGCTCGAGATTCGGCTGCCGCCGGATGCCCCTTTCACTCCCGGCGAGTGACGCCACCAAAGTTGTATTATTCAAAGCCCTAACTTGTACTACTACTGTTTCATGGCTGCATCGGCCATCAACGGAGTCCCAGCATCCCAAGCACGCTCAACCCAATGCCAATAAAAGAGTGGAGACACCGCATGCTTTCACCTCTCGCCAAAGGCCTCGGCCTCGCCTGTACACTGACGCTGACTGCGACCACCCTTCATGCCGCTGATTTCCCCTCACGAGACATTCGGGTCATCGTGCCCTGGGGGGCCGGAGGCGGCACCGATGCCATCGTCCGCAAGATCACCAATATTGCTGAAACCTCGCTCCCCGTGTCGACCTATGTCGAGAACATCGAGGGGGGCATGAGCGCCACCGGTCTGCTTCAACTGATCAAGGCTCGCCCGGACGGGCATACCCTTGGCGCCCTGACCTACGACAGCGTGGTAACCGTACCTTGGCAGGAGATGCTGCCTGGCTACAGCATCGACAAGATGAAACTCCTGGCGCGCATCACCAGCGAACCCGACGCGATAATCGTCCCCGACGATTCTGAATACCAGACCGTTCAGGACTTGATCGATGCAGCCAAGGAGGAACCCAACAGTATTCGTGTCGGCTTGCAGAATATGGGATCGCGTACCCACCTGACCTTGTTACGTCTGCAGGACGAAGTGGATGCCGAATTCAAGGTCATTACCTACCCCGGGGGGGCCGCTCCGCAGAAAGAGGCTCTGCTCAACGGTGAAGTCGATTTCGTGGTGACCAGCCTGGGCGACTTTGCGCCCTTGATAGAATCCGGCGATGCCCGGGGCCTCGTGGAGTTCAGCGACCAGCAGAACGAGGCGTTCCCCGATGTTCCCCCTGCCACAGAAAGTGGGCTGGAGCTCCAGATGGGTAGCTTCATCGTCCTCGCCGTCCCCGAAGGTACGCCGGAAGAGGCCGTCGACGTCCTGGAAAGTGCCTATCAGGATGCCTACGAAAGTGACGAATTCCAGGAGTGGCTGCCTAAAGTCGGTGTCGCACCGAGCTGGCTGGGTAGCGATGAGGTCACTCACTGGGCCGAAGAGACGCAAGAGAGCCTATTCGCCACCATGGATGAGCTAGCCGAGCAGGGCCTGCTCGAAAAGTGATCGCAACGTGCCACCGTCGAGAGTCGACGGTGGCCCCATGCCGAGGCCGCGCCATGTCACTGCAACGCTCACGTGATGGTCGCCTGCTGGTGCCCGTCGCGCTGCTCCTCGTTACGACACTCTATTTCTTTGAAGCCTGGCAATTGGGGCCGCCGATGCGCAACGGCAACATGACCGCATCGTTTTTCCCCATGGCGATCGCCATCATCATGTACCTGGCCATTGCCCAGGTCATTTGGCGTATCCTGCGCTCGCCACCCGAGCGAGAGACCACGGACGATCACGCCGCTACCCGACGGCTCGGTCCTCTCTGGGTCACCCTGGCCACCGCAGGCTATCTCCTGGCGTTCTCTACGCTGGGTTACTTCGTGTCCACCACCGTCTATGTCTTCGTTCTGACATTGCTTTATGGCGAAGGCTTTCGTGGGCTGCCCCTCAAGCTCATCGCGTCAGTCATCATCACCGTGGCAGGCTACCTGCTGTTCGAGGTGGTGTTCCGGGTGCGCTTACCTACCTTGTGGAGCCTGTAAATCATGGAATTCTTCACAGGTATTCTCGCCGGGTTCGCCGCCTTGGCACAGCCCGACATTCTTCTCTATATGGTGGGCGGCTTTCTTATCGGCACCTTCTTCGGCGCGGTGCCCGGCCTGACCTCCGTGCTGGCCATCGCCTTGCTGCTGCCGCTCACCTATAGCCTCGATGTCACTGCGGCGCTCGTGGCATGCGCCAGCATTTTCATGGCCGGCATGTGCAGCGGCAGCATCACCGCAACGACCATCAATATCCCCGGCGCCCCGGCATCGATGATGACTGCTCTGGAAGGCTATCCGATGCAGCAGCGAGGCGAAGGGGCAAAGGCGCTGGGTCACGCCGCCCTGGCCTCCATGATCGGGGGGTCCATTGGCGCGTTATTGCTCATACTGGTCGCGCCGCTAGCGGCGGATGCCGCCCTGCTGATCCGCACCCCCGGAAAATTTGCACTGATTGCCTTCGCCCTGGTGGTCATCATCATTTCCCAACGCAAGTCCATATCAAAAGGGCTGATCGCCACCATGCTGGGCTTGATGGTCGCCACCGTCGGCATCGATGTGATGCAACCCCTGGCTCGCTTCACATTTGGCACCGGCGTGCTGGTCCAGGGCATCGACATGATGCCGTTGATCATCGGTGCATTTGCCGTGAGCGAGCTTCTGGTACAAGCCCGGAATCGCAGCGCTCATACAGTCGATCTGCAGCAGGTCGAGGCACCTCCGATTCGCCGACGTGACTTCATTCCGCCCTGGTCCGAAGTCCGAGAGATCGGCCTCTATCGTTATCTCAAATCAGCGGTGATCGGCTATCTCGTGGGCACCCTGCCGGGGGCGGGAGGCTCCATGGCCGCGTTCGTCTCCTATGCCGAAGCCATGCGCACCTCAAAGCATCCCGAGCGATTTGGCAAGGGCACACCTGAGGGCATCGCAGCGGCAGAGGGGTCCAATAACGCGATGTGTAGCGGTGCGTTCGTACCCATGCTCACCTTCGGCATCCCCGGCGATCCAACGACAGCGATCGTACTGGGCGTGCTGGTCATCAATGGACTGCAGCCGGGTCCACAATTCATGGATTCCCAACTCCATCTGGTCGCGCCGATGTTCGCTGCACTCATGGTCAGTGCGTTGGTCATGGTTCCCCTGACCCTTTATCTACTGGGCCCCTACTTTTTGAAGATCGTTTCGATCCGCCGTGATGTGCTCTATTCGAGCATTGCCATGATTGCGTTGGTAGGGAGTTATGTAGCGACCTATTCACTCTTTCAAATGGCCCTGGCGCTGATCTTCGGCATTGTTGCCTACTTCATGCGACGCCAGGATTACCCCACGGTATGCCTATTGCTTGGCTTCGTGCTTGGCCCAAGCCTGGAAGAATACTGTCGTCGCGCGCTGTCCATCAGCGATGGCAATCCCATGATTTTCCTGACGAGTCCGGACAGCGTGTTTTTCCTTGGGCTGACCGCCGTGTTCTTCTACTTCATGGTGATCCGCAAGCCCAAAGCGACCCCGCTGCCTAGCTGAAGCATGACCGTGGTCCGTTGCCGCGACTCATGGCCCACGGTCGCTGCCAACGATGCCTGGCCACGGGGCAGCCGATACCAGAGGGAAGCGCATGCAACCAACACCAAAAACCAGGGCGGCGAAACCCCGACTGACTGAACAGATCGCCACTGAGCTGCGGGATCAGATTCAGCGCGGCGAGCTGAGCCCTGGCGAACGACTGCCCAGCGAGGCTAAGCTCATAGAAGCGTACGGCGTGAGTCGGACCGTCATCAGGGAAGCGGTTTCGGCCCTCAAGGTGGAAGGAATACTGGCTTCTCGGCAAGGCGCCGGTGTTTTCGTACAGCGGACAGCAATCAAGGAGCCGATGCCTGAGGCGCCCTTTTCGGGAAGCTATGAACAACTGTCCGATATCATTGAAGTGCTCGAGCTTCGCATGGCTGTCGAGATCGAATCGGCCGCCCTGGCCTGCCAGCGCATGACGTTCGCTCATCAGGCCCGGCTCTACGAAGCCCTCAAACGTATGGGCGCCGAGGTGGCCGAGGGCCATCTCGGCGCAGAGGCGGATTACCAGTTTCACCTGGCCATCGCCGAAGCCACCAACAACCCGCATTATGTCGAGTTTCTAAAATTCCTAGGCAACAAGACCATACCGCGCGCCCGCGTGACACGCACTGCCGAATCCCCCGAGGCACAGCAGGAGTATCTGGAAAAGCTACTCGAGGAGCATCGCTTGATATTCGAAGCGATTGTCTCACGTGACCCCGACAATGCCCGTCACGCCATGCGTTCCCACTTGACCCAGAGTCTGTCCCGTTACCACAAGCTGCTTTCGTGAAGAGATCAGCCCACATCCCCCGGGGTTGTGAAGCCCTTCAACCGGGCACAGCCCGCGGCCCATACCTCAGCCTCGAGCGAGGCAATGGCTGCCGGAGCAAAACCCAGGCTGGCGCGACGATCGCCTTCGACCAGGCGTGCCGTCAGGTCGCCGACCAAAGGCATATGGCTGACCAGCAGCCAGGAGGTTGCCTGCGCCTTGTCCTGCAGCCAGTCGATGACCGACTCCACGCTATCGTCGGGCGTGATTTTCTCCAACGTTTCGACCTCAAGGCCCAAGCGCTCGGCGACGATGGCTGCAGTCTGCTGGGCGCGGGTAAAGGGACTGGCACCCAGTCTCAAGCGTTCTCCAGCGGATGGCTGGGCTGCCATCCACTCCGCCATGCGTGCCACGTCGCGTTCCCCCCGGGCGGTGAGCCGGCGTGCATGATCTGGGTAGCCAGGCGCCGCTTCGCCATGACGCATGATCCAGACATTACCGATGGGCGATGGCTCAGTCATCGTTACGCTCCTCGAGGCGTCGGGCCAGCTTCACATCCTCACGCGAAAGAATGAACTCCACGTCACTGCTCTGCTCGCCCTGCATCAGGGTCTTGGCCATCTGCCTGGCGGGGACCTGGTTGAACAAGACATGGTACAAGCCCTCGGCCAGCGGCATGTAGATGTCCTCGCGCTGGGCCTTGTCACGCACGAGTCGCACGGTATTGACGCCCTCCGCCACCTGGCCCAACGCATCGACGGCTTCATCGAGTGTCTTGCCTTCGCCCAGGGCATAGCCCACACGATAGTTGCGCGATAACCGCGACGAGCAGGTCACGATCAAGTCGCCGACGCCGGCAAGCCCCAAAAACGTCATGGGGTTGGCGCCGAGCTCGACGGCGAAGCGGCTCATTTCGGCTAGCGCACGAGTCATCAGCATGCTACGAGTGTTCTCGCCCATACCCAAGGCTGCCGCCATCCCGGCAGCTATGGCATAAATGTTCTTCAATGAGCCACCGAGCTCCACGCCATAGCGATCATTGCTGGCGTATACACGGAAGTAATCGCAGCCAAGGGCCGTCTGGACACGGGCGCGAGTCAGCGGATCATCACTGGCGATGACCGTGGCGGTCAGCTGTTTCTCGGCGATTTCACCGGCCAGGTTGGGCCCTGAAATCACACCGATATGCGTAAAGCCCGTTTCCTCCTTGAGGATCTGGCTCATCAGCTTGAACCCCTCCTCGTGAATGCCTTTGGTGGTACTCACAAGGATCTGATCGGACCGAAGCCAGGGCCGGGCGCTACGGACCACGTTCTGGAACGCGTTGGAAGGAATGGCCACAAAGACCAATTCAGCACCTTCGAGGGCGTCCGGCATGCTGTCGTAGGCGACCACGGCCGGATTCATGGCGTAATCGGGGAGGTAGCGCGTATTCCGGTGATCGCGATTGATTGTCTCGACAAGGGCCGGATCCCGCATCCATTGCCGCACCTCGGCACCATTGTCGGCGGCAATGCTGGCCAGAGCCGTACCGAAGCTGCCGCCGCCCAGCACTGCGACTCGCAGGCGATCTTCCATCATGCTCGGTTCCTAGCTGCAAAATGATAAGGATAGTGTAACGAAAAACGCCCCTCATCGGGGCGTTGTCGCGTCGTTTCACCGGACGGGCAAGATGGCCCGGTCGAGTCCCGGTCAGTCCAGTGAAGGAAGCAGGGCTTCCATGCTCGCACGGGCATCGCCGTAGAGCATACGGGTGTTTTCCTTATAGAAAAGCGGGTTCTCTATGCCTGAGTAGCCTGTACCCTGACCCCGCTTGCAGACCACGACCTGCTTGGCTTCCCAGACCTTGAGCACCGGCATGCCCGCGATCGGGCTGTTGGGGTCTTCTTCCGCCGCGGGATTGACGATGTCGTTGGAGCCGATGACGATCACCACATCGGTATTGGCGAAGTCATCGTTGATTTCGTCCATCTCCAGCACGATGTCGTAAGGCACCTTGGCTTCGGCCAGCAGCACGTTCATATGGCCAGGCAGGCGCCCCGCCACGGGATGGATGCCAAAACGTACCGTCTTGCCTGCCGCGCGCAATTTACGTGTCAGGTCACTGACGGCATTCTGGGCCTGGGCCACGGCCATGCCGTAACCCGGCACGATGATTACGCTGTCGGCATCGTTGAGTGCGTTGGCCACGCCCGCAGCATCGATGGCCACCTGCTCACCCTCGATCTCGGAGGCCGGCCCCTGGCTGCCCCCGAAACCACCGAGGATGACGTTGATGAAATTGCGGTTCATCGCCTTGCACATGATGTAGGAAAGAATCGCACCGGAGGAACCGACCAGGGCGCCGGTCGCTATCAACAGATCGTTGGAGAGCGTAAAGCCGATCGCCGCCGCAGCCCAGCCGGAGTAACTGTTGAGCATCGACACCACTACCGGCATGTCCGCACCGCCGATCCCCATGATCAGGTGATAGCCGATGAAGAAGGCCAGCAGAGCCAGGAGCAGCAACGTCCAGAATCCGGCGCCATTGAGATAGAGTATGGCCAGCAATAGGCACAGCACGGCGGCGCCCGCATTGAGTGCATGGCCACCTGGCAATTGTCGTGACTTGCCATCGACCTTCCCCGCAAGCTTGCCGAAGGCAATCACCGAGCCGGTGAAGGTCACCGCGCCGATGAACACTCCCAGCACCACCTCGACCTGCAGGAACGTCAGCTCTGCCGGCGTCTTCTCCGCCACCAAGGCCGCAAAGGCGGAAAAGTGCTCGCTACCGCGCCCGGCGAGTTGGGTTGCCATGACGCGTCGACGCTCGAGGTCGGCATTGAAGCCCACGAACACGGCGGCAAGGCCCACGAAAGAATGCAGCGCGGCGACCAGCTGCGGCATTTCCGTCATGGCGACCTTCTTGGCCAAATAGATACCGATGCCGGCACCGATCGCCATCATCGGTATCATCCAGGCGTAGCCACCGATTCCCGGGCCGAGTGCGGTGAACACGACCGCGACGGCCATCCCGACGATGCCGTACCACACCGCCCGCTTGGCTTTCTCCTGATTGCTCAACCCACCCAACGAGAGGATGAACAGTACACTTGCCGCAATCGATGCGGCAGATACGAATCCTTGACTCAACATATCGTGTCTCCGCCGCTCAAGACTTCTGGAACATGGCCAGCATCCGGCGTGTCACCTGGAAGCCGCCCACGATATTGATAGTGGCAATAAGCACCGAAACCGCCGC
Source organism: Litchfieldella xinjiangensis (assembly GCF_000759345.1). Lineage (GTDB taxonomy): Bacteria > Pseudomonadota > Gammaproteobacteria > Pseudomonadales > Halomonadaceae > Litchfieldella_A > Litchfieldella_A xinjiangensis. The sequence goes on along the minus strand of NZ_JPZL01000002.1, from coordinate 905,324 downwards.
CAGCAACCCCACCAGGAAACTGCCCGAACCAATCTGCAGTATGGCCCCGAGCACGATGATTCCCGAGATGGCATTAGTCACCGCCATCAGTGGTGTATGCAGGGAATGGCTAACGCCCCATATCACTTGGAAGCCCACGAAACAGGCCAGTACGAAAACGATGAAGTGCTGCATGAACGATGCCGGCGCCACCTGGCCGAGCAGTAGCATCAAGAGCCCACCGGCACCCAGCAAAACGGCCTGGCGCTTGGTCTGGCTGACGAACGCCGCGTGTTCTGCCGCTTTCTTCTCTTCCGGCGTGGGCTCTTTTTCTTTCGGCTTGGGCTTGGCCGCACCGATGGCCTTGACCTTCGGCGGCGGCGGAGGAAAGGTAATTTCGCCGGCGTGCGTTACCGTGGCGCCCCGGATGACGTCATCGTCCATGTCATGCACCACCGCGCCATCCTTCTCGGGCGTCAGGTCGGTGAGCATGTGGCGTATGTTCGTCGAATAAAGCAAGGATGCCTGCGTTGCCATGCGAGACGGGAAGTCGGTATACCCGACGACGACCACACCGTTATCGGTCACGATGCGCTCATCGGCTACCGTGAGATCGCAGTTACCGCCTTTCTCGGCTGCCAGGTCCACGATCACCGAGCCAGGCTTCATGGCCTGGACCATATCCTCGAGCCAAAGCTTGGGTGCCGGCTTGCCCGGAATCAGTGCCGTGGTGATGACGATATCGATATCTGGGGCCTGGTCGCGGAACAACGCCAGCTGTTTCTCGCGGAACTCAGGGCTTGACGGTGCTGCATAACCACCGCTTTCCGAACCATCCTGGCTCTCGTCAAAATCGAGGAACAGGAACTCAGCCCCCATCGACTCGATCTGCTCGGCCACTTCCGGACGTACATCGAAAGCACGCACGACGGCTCCCAGGCTGGTAGCGGTGCCAATCGCTGCCAGCCCGGCAACGCCTGCGCCAATCACCAGAACCTTGGCGGGCGGTACCTTGCCCGCTGCTGTGACCTGCCCGGTGAAGAAACGGCCAAATTGATTGCCCGCCTCGATGACGGCGCGATAGCCGGCAATATTCGCGGTACTGGAGAGGGCATCCATTTTCTGAGCACGCGAGATACGAGGCACCATATCCATGGCGATCACCGTCGCACCCTTGGCACGACAGCGCTCCAGCAATGCCTCGTTCTGGGCCGGCCAGAAGAAGGAGATCAAGGTCTGCCCCTCACGAAGCCAGTCGGCTTCCTGCTCATTGGGCTCACGTACCTTGATGACGAAATCCGCTTCGTCCCAGAGTGACTGTGCGCTATCGACGATCGTCACGCCAGCCTTGCGATAGGCCTCGTCGTTGAACCCAGCCGCCACTCCGGCACCGCTTTGAATCAAGCATTCGTGTCCTAGCTTCTGGATTTGTTGCGCGCTCTCTGGGGTCAATGCAACGCGCGCCTCTCCCCTTCCCGTTTCCTGGGGTGCCCCGATCTTCACGATAGGCTCTCCTCTAGATGCGTCACGACGTGGTGGTTAAACGTGAGGTCAGATGACTGACACAAAGGACGTTAGTGTTTGAATAAAACGCCAGAAAACTCAAGCGTTTCGCTATAAAAAGCGCTTTATAAACAATAGCCTATATTTATTATAATATTGAGCTTATGAAGCAGGATAAATCTAACCAATTGATTTATTTGACTTTTTAACACCACCTAAATCTCAACTGACGATTATAGACCCTATAAGCAAAACGTTATCGAAGCGCGAACCTGATGACCGGCATAAAAAAACCTCGCCGACCCTAAGGGTCGGCGAGGTGGGTCTTGCTCGAGTTACGGCCGGCTTATGCGGTCAGTAACGCGTTCAATCGTTTGACGTAGTCGGCGGGATCCTCGAGATGGCCGCCTTCTGCAATGATGGCCTGATCGAGCAGCACACGAGAGAGATCAGTGAACCCCTCGCCTTCCGCCGTCTCCAACCTGCTTACCAAGGCATGGTCAGGGTTGAGCTCGAGTATGGGTTTGACCTCGGGAAGGGGCTGCCCCGCGGCTTCCATGATGCGACGCATCTGGAAGCCCATTTCATGTTCTGGCAAGACCACGCACGCCGGCGAATCGGTAAGGCGGTGGGTGACCTTCACATCCTGCACATGGTCGCCCAGCGCTTCCTTGACTCGCTTGACCAGGGACTCCTTGGCTTTTGCCGTCTCTTCCTGGGCTTTTTTCTCTTCCTCGTTCTCGATGTCGCCAAGATCGAGCTCGCCCTTGGCGACGTCAACGAAGGTCTTGCCGTCGAATTCAGTGAGATGGCTCATCAGCCATTCATCGATACGATCGGAGAGCAGCAGCACCTCGATGCCCTTCTTGCGGAAGATTTCCAGGTGCGGGCTATGCTTGGCCGCGTTGAAGCCGTCGGCCACGATGTAGTAGATCTTCTCCTGGCCTTCCTTCATACGCGATACATAGTCGGCCAGGGACTGATCCTGTGTGGAACTATCGGTATGTGTGGTCGAGAAGCGCAGCAGACCGGCAATCTTGTCGCGGTTGGCGTGATCCTCGCCCGGGCCTTCCTTGAGCACGGCGCCGAAGGTATTCCAGAAGGTCTGGTAGGCTTCCTGATCCTTGGCCAGCTTCTTGAGCATGTCCAAGGCCCGCTTGGTCAATGCGGACTTGAGCTTTTCGACTTGAGGGTCCTGCTGAAGCAGCTCCCGGGACACGTTGAGCGAAAGATCCTTGGTGTCTATCACGCCCTTGATGAAACGTAGGTAGAGCGGCAGGAACTGTTCGGCATCGTCCATGATGAAGACGCGCTGCACATAAAGCTTGAGGCCGCGTGCGCCATCGCGCTCATAAAGATCGAACGGTGCACGGCCCGGTACGTATAACAGGCTGGTGTACTCGAGCTTGCCCTCGACCTTGTTGTGGCTCCAGGCCAACGGATCGCTGAAGTCGTGGGCGACGTGCTTGTAGAATGCCTTGTATTCCTCATCGCTGATCTCGGACTTCGGGCGAGCCCAGAGCGCCGTGGCCTCGTTGACCGTTTCCCAGCCGTGGGTTTCGTTGCCGTCATCGTCCTTGTCCACGGTAGGCATGCGTACCGGAACCTCGATGTGGTCCGAGTACTTGCGCACCAGGCCCTTGAGACGGTAATCGTCGGCGAATTCCTTGGCATCCTTCTTGAGGTGCAGAACAATCTCGGTACCACGGGCAGCACGCTCGATATCGGCGATGGTGAATTCGCCTTCGCCCTTGGAACGCCATTCGACCCCCGCGTCATGGGGAAGATCGGCACGACGGGTGCGCACCGTGACCTCATCGGCAACGATGAATCCAGAATAGAACCCCACCCCGAACTGCCCGATCAAGCGGGCATCCTTCTGCTGTTCGCCCGAAAGCTGCTTGAGGAACTCTGCAGTGCCACTGCGTGCGATCGTACCCAGGTTGCTGATCACCTCGTCGCGGCTCATCCCAATGCCATTGTCGCGAATGGTCACGGTATTGGCCTTGGGGTCGTGCTCGATCTCGATGCGCAGCTCGCTGTCACCCTCATAGAGGGCATCGTTGTCCAGCGCCTGGTAACGTAGCTTGTCGCAGGCATCCGCGGCATTCGAAATCAGCTCACGCAGGAAGATCTCCCGGTTCGAATACAGGGAGTGGATCATCAGGTGAAGCAGCTGCTTGACCTCGGTCTGAAAACCCAGCGTCTCTTCATGGGTGGCGGTGGTCATGGAACTAAGCCCTCATCGATCACATCGGTGGTTGAACGTCCGTGTTGCAGACGCCCTGTTACGTGAACGGGATATGGGGCTCGGCATTGGCTTTTCAAGCGTGCCTCATGCCTCGGGTGACAAGTCCTTCCAGACACGATACGCCGCCAGATGGCGATCCACGCGTGTCAGCAACCAGCCAACGATCACGACGTCATCGACGAGGCCGATAATGAACAGGAAATCGGGAATCAAATCCAGGGGTGAAATCAGATAGGCTAATGCCAGGCCCATCCATCCAAAAGCCGCCCAGGGAACGGGCCGATAGCGCCCCCTGATGGCATCCGACGTCATGGGCAAGAACAGGCGCAACGCGCGCCCGATTCGCTGGATGGCCCAACCGCGCCGGCCCAAGCGCCCGAACAGGGTTCCACTCAGCCATTTCACCATAACCATCACTCCTTGAATTGCGCTGAGGCCTACAGTGTAGCCTGTCCTCACATGGGAACATCCATTGTCGGGGGATGGCGACACTACTCAAATGCCTCGTCTTCGGCGAGGATGGGAGCTTAACTCCGTTTCCCCTGCTGGAGGCATGTCGTCATGCGCCGACGCCCCTTTGCAAGACGCCTTGGCGTGCTTCTCATTTCTCTGACATCGACGCTGCCCATTGTCACGTTCGCCCAGGACAACGACGATGCCATGCGCGATGCGCTCAATGCCGCACGTAGCCATCAATGGAACCAGATCGATTACGCGGCCATCGAGGGCCATCCCCTGGCGGGTTATGTCGAATACCATCGCGTGAAGAGCCGGCTGCCGGTGGCCGATCCCAATGAAATCCTCGATTTCATTCATCGGTATGACGATTCGCCACTGGCCGAGTGGATGCGTGGCGCGGCCATATCGAGCTATGGCCAGGCCGGCCGTCACGTCAGCCTTCTCGAAGTCAGCGACGGCGAGCCTACCGGCACGGAGCGGCGCTGCTACTACTACACCGCCCTGCTCGATAGGCAACCCGACGTTGCCACCGAAGGGGGTCGTGATTTATGGCATGTCGGGGCTTCACAGCCCTCGGCCTGCGATACGTTGTTCGACACGCTGCGGGCCCGCGGCGATATCGACGACACCGATATCTGGGAACGCATGATGCTTGCCTGGGAGAACGGCGAGACGGGTCTGATGAACTACCTGGAGCGTCAGTTGAACAGCGAGTGGCAGACGGCTACCCAAGCGGTTGCCGAGTTGCAGCGTAACTTTTCGGCGGTTACCCGCGTTCCTGCGAGGGTGGGGCCCGGCGGCCAGGGCAGCGGCCCGATGTTCGCTGCAGCCATGCATGGATTCACACGCGCCGATACCGAGGCCGCACTCGAAGCTTGGCGCAAGATCGCCCCGCATGTAGATATCGAGGCGAGTTACCGGCATGCCATCGAGCGTGACCTGGCGTTCTATTCGATGGTGCGTGAGGTGAGCAACAATCAAGGCTGGGTCGATGACGCCCTTGCCCGCCTGGCCGAGCCGGACCTTCTCGAACTGCGTGTCCGCCGGGCGTTGGCCGAGCGCGATTGGCGCGGCGTCATCGATTGGGTTCATGCCATGCCGGATGAACCACGTCAGCAGGCGCGTTGGCAGTACTGGCTGGGGCGGGCCCTGGAGCAGCTTGGTGATCCAAAGACCGCTGAAAAAGCCTTCACTGCCGCAGCGGGGGAGCGAAGTTTCTTTGGGTTCGCCGCGGCGGACAGACTCGGCCAACCCTATAATCTCAACCTCGATCGTGCCACCTTCAACGATGCCTACCGGCAGGAAGTCGACCAGTGGCCCGTGGTCCAGCGCACCGAGGCCTTGATGCGTATTGGCGAGCAGGGCCTGGCCAACAGTGAATGGTACACCGCCGCTGCCCGCGCCAGCGCTGACCAAGCCCACGCCTTGGCAGACTATGCCCGCCGCCAGGGTTGGTATCCCAAGCTGGTACAGACCACCATCGCCGCCAAAATGTGGGATGCGTTGGATTGGCGTTTTCCCGAAGCATACCGCGACGACTTTCTAAAATGGGGCGCCGCCAACGATGTCGATCCCTACCTGCTGATGGGCATCGCACGGCGCGAAAGTGCCTATAACCCTCAAGCCCTGTCACCGGCAGGTGCGCGTGGCCTGATGCAATTGATGCCAGGCACCGCCACTCTTGTCAGCCGTCAGTTGGGCATCGCCGACCCGGGGCCTCATGGTGTGTTGGAGCCTGAAGTCAACATTCGCCTGGGCAGCGCTTATATCAGTGACATGATCGATCGCTACCGGGGGAACCGCATCGCTGCGACGGCGGCTTATAACGCGGGACCAGGCCGGGTCGATCGCTGGTTGCGTGAAGCCAATGGCGAGTTCGACCTGTTCGTCGAGAGCATTCCCTTCCGGGAAACCCGCGACTACGTCCAGGCCGTGCTTAGCTATCGCGTTATTTTCGAGAGCCTCGCCAATGGCGGCGACACCCAAGGTGTCACCATGCTGAGCGCCACGGAGAGGCACAGCCGCTACGACGCATCGCTACTGGCGCGAAACTGATTCATGATCAATACAGGACGGCACTGGGCTGATCCCGGCCGTCCTGTCAACCAACCCAGAGTACAAATAAAAAGTCAGGCCGGACGCTGGGTCAGGGCCAACTTGATTCCGAACAGGATCATGACTCCACCGGTCGCCCCCTCGAGGCTTCTGGATACCCAACGTTTCGAGAGCCACCGACCCGCGCTCCCCACCATGATGGCAATGCCGATCTGCCACACGTTGGCAATCACGAAGTGCACCCCCGCTAGCCACAACGACTTGGCCAGCGCAGGGTCGTCCGGCGCGATGAACTGAGGAAGAAACGCCATATAGAACACGACAGTCTTGGGATTGAGCACATTCGACAGGAAGCCCTCTCGCAGGGGCACCCAAATCGGGACTTGCTTCTTGCTGCATGACACACCCGCGATCGGCAGCGGCTGGCCCCGGCGCGCGCTGGCAAGACTCTGGAGCCCCAGCCAAACGAGATAAGCGGCCCCCACCAGCTTGAGCAGCCCGAACGCCCACGCCGACTGCAGAAGTACGATCGATATGCCCAACGCGGATACCGCGGCATGGACGAACAAGCCACAACATATCGCCAGGCTGGTCAGCGTACCGTCACGCAAGCCACCCCGCGTGGTATTGCGTATCACGAGCAGCGTGTCGACACCGGGTGTCATTGTCAGCAGGGTGATAGCAACCAGAAACGACCAGAACGAAGCGTCCAGAAACATGGGTTGGCTTCCCTATCAGGAAAAGAGCCCGCGCCGAGCGTGCTTGACTGAAATCTGCTCGTTCAGTGTCCAGAAATCGTAAAGGACACCCAGCAGGAACAGACCACCTGTCAGCAGATACAGCAACCCGGTTAGCCATTTTCCCATGTAGAAACGATGCAATCCGAAAATGCCGAGAAACGTCAGCAGGATCCAGGCCAACGAATAGTTGACCGGCCCTGGCCGGAAACGCAGGCTCGCTTGTCTATCCATCGAAGGAATCAGGAACAGATCGATCAGCCAGCCTATTCCCAATAGTCCCAGGGTGAAGAACCAGATCGTACCCGTCACGGGCTTGCCGTAGTAGAAGCGATGCGCCCCCAGGAAACCGAAAATCCATAACAGGTAACCCATTACCTTGCTATGGGTATCCCCCGCCACCGTATTCAAAGTTGACATGCCACCTCCCAATAAAAACATATACTTAGGATGACCAGAACCGTTCTAAACTCACTCTATGGCCGCTAGCGTCATGCTGCCAAGGGCGTCTGGACGTACCCGAGGTTTCGATCTAAAGTGATTTGGCGGGCATCGGCTCGGGCCAAAACGTCACCATATTGACGCAACCTGGGCCCTGATGCATCATCCGCTGCGTTGGTTTGCAAGTAGAATGTCGTCAGTTGTTGATCGATTTTTCGAGACTCCCAGTGCGCCTTCTTCTTTGCCTGACCCACGCATTACGGGCACAGGGCATAGGCCGAACCTTTGCCGGCCCAGCATCATCATTGGATAGTAAAGGAAATCGACAATGGCAACTGGCACTGTCAAGTGGTTCAACGATACCAAGGGCTACGGCTTCATCTCTCCGGACGACGGCGGTGACGACCTGTTCGCCCACTTCTCCGAGATCCAGGCAGACGGTTTCAAGACCCTGCAGGACGGACAGAAAGTCACGTTCGAAGTGACTCAGGGCAAGAAAGGCCTTCAGGCCGCCAACATCAAGGTCGCCAACTGATCGATTACGATCCGTTCGACTACGATTGGCCAGTTGCCTAACGCGCGAGCCTTAAGCAAGTGGTAAAAAAAAGGTCCACCAAGGTGGACCTTTTTCGTGCGTGCCACGAAATTCTGCAATCCGCGTGGTTACTGCTGGGTATCGCCACTTTCAGGAAGTTCGACGTTTCCAGCCGTTGGATCCTGTTGCTCGACCTCTTCGAACTGGCGATCGATCTCACGCTGGGCTTCCTCGAAACGCCGTTCGGTCTCTTCCATGAAGGCTTCGATTTCCGAATCGGTCGTCTCGCCCGGCATGGCATTGTCATCACTGACACCCGCCGGCTCCCCTAACGTCTCGTCAGGATCCGCCTCGATAGATTCCTCACCGCCAGCTTGAGATGATTCATTAGTGGAGTTCGACCCGGTCTGAGCTTCAGGCACTTCGTCGCCGGTAGCGGGTTCGGGGCTTTCCGGCTGCGCAATATTACCCTCGGGCTCGCCCTGAGAGGATTGCTCGGTGCTGGGCTCGCTTTGTGTAGCTGGCTCATTCGGTTCGTCTTCACCACACCCCACCAAAGCCAAGGTCAGGGCCAATACCGCAATACCCCCTATCCAGGGTCGAATCATGAGTCTCTCTCCGCTGAGCTTAAAATCGTGACACATTCCACCAGAGGCCGAAGGTGGCCGCAAGGGACGTCACTCGCCGATGTCTTCGTTCCAGAGTTCCGGATGCTCGCTGATGAACGCTTTCATCATTTCTCGACAGTATGAATCATCCATGACCTCGAGGGAGACACCGCTCGCCTCGAGATGCGCCTCATCACCGAGAAAGGAACGATTTTCACCAATGACGACGCGCGGGATGCCGTACAGTAAAATGGCGCCACTGCACATTGGACAAGGCGACAGTGTCGTGTAGATGACCGCTTCACGGTAGAAACTCGCCGGCTGTCGCCCGGCATCCTCGAGGGCAGCCATTTCCGCGTGCAAGATCACACTGCCCTGCTGGTGCCGTTGGTTGTGACCACGGCCCACGATACGCGAGCGGTGTACCAGCACCGAACCGATCGGCACCCCGCCTTCGGCCAGACTTTTGCGCGCCTCTTCTAACGCCGCTTGCATAAATTCATTCATGAAATGCTCCGAAGGTCCCTAGCCGCGAGCGGGAATACTGCGTTGGGTTTCAGCTTATGGCGTCGCCACGCCTCGGGCAAGCATGCTCACTGGGCGTGCCAGACCTCGGCCCAGCGCCACCCATCCTTTTCCACATAGGCCTTGAGGTAGCGCTGCGCATCCAACTCGTTCAAGCATGCATGTAAGCCTGCCTCATCCCGGTCGCACTCGGGCATAGGCGCCAGCGCGCCCGGTGGAACCTCCGGGCGCTCCTCGCTAGGAGAGACAAAACGGCTCAGTACATTGATGTAACTTTCCATGGCATACAGAGTCATGTCCAGTTTCAGCCGAACCGAACCGGGCAGCTCTGGGCAGCATAGGTACGTTACCGACAACGCTTGATGCAATCGTGCCAAGGCAAGAGGCAGGGAGCGATCCACGACAGTATCGTGATAGTAATGAATGATCGGGAAGGCCAGGTGCTGCTGGCCCACGTTGACGATCGTTCCCGAGAGTTGGTCGGCCCGCTCAGCCAACTCAGCGTAGTCCCCGTCTCCACGCGTGCGCTCAAGCATGGCCTGTGGACTGAGGCCCATCGTATGGATGGAGACGGCCAGTTGCCGTTTCTGCGTTACGCCTGAAACGATCGACAACACGTAGGTCACCGCCAATGTGAACAGGAGCAGGCCATTAGCCGCTGCCATGACAGACAGAAGCTGCCAAAGGGCTTCGCCTGGCACTTGGTCGCCGTAACCCAACGTTGTGATCGTATAACCCACGAAATAGGCCCGCTCAACCCAACTCGCCGAATCCCCTGTGCTGCTACTGACTACGGCGTAAGTCCCCCCGCAGAAGACCAGCCACCACCCCAGCCAGATCAGGGCTACCCACGAAATAATCAGCCCCATCGTGACCCAGGGACCCGAGGCCTGAAGCATTCCGGGCAAGTGATTACGCCGGTGTAGCCGGAGAAGAATATGCCAGATACCTTCAACCAGGCGGGTCGTCATGGGGCCGGACTTGGAGGCCGCCAGGGTCGTCTGGATGGCATCGTAACAGGTGAACATCACCAATAGGGCTCCCAACAGGGAGAGAATCGGGTGCATAGGCTCCTTCCTATCATGGCCAGCAGGTCCTTGCTGGCTCGAGAGTTGATTACTACTGTAGCGCATGCCGCCCTGGCCATGGCTCGACCTCAATCCCTACTAGAGGGAGCCAAGCCACAGGCAACGCTTCAACAATTTTTTTGAAAGCATAGGTAACAGGCCCTCACTCACCTTTCCATCCAGGGAGATCCTCTCAGATCGGAGGTGCTGATTTTATTCTTAATAAACAGCACATTATATAAGTGACAAAAGACTACACTAGGTAATATTAACTCAGGTTAATCGTCAGGAGTGGAAGGAAGCTGCACATTGGATTTCATTGGGAAACATAAACGGCTTGATGCCACGCTCATATCGTACCTACGTTTAACGTGATGGCGGAGACGCCAGCAGTGCCGATAGACGGTAAATGGAAGTACTAACACGCTATTCCAGTAGTAAGGAGATAGACATGGCACAGCGCAATCAGAATCCGGGTAATTTCCAGAACGATCGTGAAAAAGCCTCCGAAGCCGGTCAGAAGGGTGGCCAGGAGAGCAGTGGCAACTTCGCCAACGATCCGCAGAAAGCTTCGGAAGCAGGCCAGAAAGGCGGCCAGAACAGCGGTGGCAACTTCGCCAACGATCCGCAGAAGGCGTCTGAAGCAGGCCAGAAAGGCGGCCAGAACAGCGGTGGCAACTTCGCCAACGATCCGCAGAAGGCGTCTGAAGCGGGTCAGAAAGGCGGACAGAACAGCAGTGGCAACTTCGCCAATGACCCGGAGAAAGCCTCTGAAGCGGGTCAGAAAGGCGGCCAAAACAGCGGCGGCAACTTCGCCAATGATCCGAAGAAAGCCTCTGAAGCCGGCAAGAAAGGTGGCCAGAACCAGGGCCATTAATTATCCCGATCCGCCAAGGACGGCGAACCTTCGATCGATGGGATTCGCTTCAACCGTAAGCGACGCAAGAGGTCCGACATGGATAGTCGGGCCTCTTAGCCTACAGGTAAGTAGGACATAATTTGCATGCGTATCGAGGGGTAGCTTCACCTATAGAAGTCAACTGAAGGCAGGAAGCATGGCTGTTACTGACAGGATGAGTCGGTAACAAAGGAGCGCCATCACAATGAGCACAAGGAATACGTGTCGAGACCTCAGTAACGTTGACAATGGTACGCCTTCGAAACAGCAAGGCATGGAAAATACTGCCGGAGGCAGTAGCTTGGGAAAAGTCCTCTCCTCGCAAGGTCCCTTGAGCCTACAGGAGTGGTCGGAGCTTTCTGCCATTGAAGAGCCCCCATTGACGCTGAAAAAGGACAGCATTGTCTATAGCGAGAAATCGCCTTCTCATTATCTATTCACGCTTGAAGAAGGCTGGGCCTGCGCCTACCGCACGGCAGAGGATCGGTCCAGGCAGCTATACGACGTCTTCGTACCCGGCGATCTTATCGGATTAAGAGAATTCTCTCTGGATAATAACAGTACGGAAGTCATCATGCTGACGGATGGGCGTATCGCACCCACCCCAAAGACAGCGCTGATCGACTCAGTTCATCGTTATCGATCGCTTGCGGATCGGCTTCTTGCAATCCTCATCTATCAGCACAACATCATCTCGGATCGTTTGAAAAGCTATGCCCATCATGATGCGACGACGAGGATTATACATCTCATACTCGAACTCAACATGCGCTGTGCCAGGCATGAAAACCGTCGCACCAATTGCTTAAACATACCCCTCTCTCAATCCCTGATCGGCGCACTACTAGGCATGACCGGAGTGCATGTCAGCCGTTGTTTTTCTTACCTTGAGGAACACGGTTTGATACAAAAGGAAAAGGGAAAAATTAAGATTTTGAACTACAAAGAGATGGTAGGGTTATCCCATTTCGAATCGGATTTCCTATCAAGGGAAAGTGAGCTAGGCAACCGTATCGGTTTGTCGTGACATTTTTCGCCTCGTTTTACTTACAACGGATCTGATCGAGGCAGTCAAGGAGGTACTCATGTTCCATCATTCAGGAAAGCTTCAATATCCGGTCAAGGTCGACAAGCCGGATCCACAATTTGCCATGTTACTGCAACAGGCCATCGGCGGGGTAGAAGGCGAAATCCGCGTAGCCATGCAGTACTTCTTCCAGGCCATGGGCGCCCGTGGTGACGACAGGATCAGAGACATGCTCATGTCGACCGCGACCGAAGAGCTCTCTCACATCGAGATGCTCGGCCACGCCGTTGCACTCAATCTGGAAGGTGCCCCCGTGCACTATCAGGAAGAGTCTGCCAAGGACCCGGTGATCAACGCCATCCTGGGCGGCGCCAACCCGCGCCATCTCCTGTCTTCCGGGTTGTCGGCCATGCCGGTGAATGCCAATGGCGTGCCCTTCGACATGAGCCATGTCTACGCTACAGGCAATATCGGTGCAGACATGTTGGCCAACGTGACCGCAGAAGCGGGCGGCCGCGTTCTGGCATCGCGCCTTTATAACTGGACCGACGATCACGGAATGAAAGACTTCCTGTCCTTCTTGATCGCTCGCGATACCTATCATCAGCAGCAATGGCTGGCGGTAATCGAAGACATGGGCGGTATGGAAGCGCAGTTGCCGATACCCAACTCCACGCCCGAATCGCACGAAGCCATGCAACATTCCTACTACTACCTCAATACGCTGCTCGATAAGGAGGCCCCGCAGGGTCGCTGGTCGCAAGGCCCCTCTCTCGACGGACGCAGCGAATACAGCTTCAAGAACCAGCCGGAGCCGGAAGGACAGGAGCCCAAGCTTGGGGGAGCCAAGCCTCATTCCGGCGCTCAGAATGAGCAGGTCGATCCGAAGAAGTGATTTTCAGACGCTAAACAGGAGGATGTATGGCAACGGAAACAGAAAAGCACCTGACCGATTGGTTGCGTGATGCCCATGCCATGGAGCAACAAGCCGAGAAAATGCTCGAGGGCCAGGCGAGCCGTCTTGAGCATTATCCCGAGCTCCGGGCCCGTATCGAACAGCATATCCAGGAAACGCGCGGGCAATCGAAGAAACTCGAGGAATGCATGTCTCAAATGGGGGTCGATCTATCGACACTCAAGGACATGGGCGCCAAGCTCACCGCGTTCGGGCAGGCCATGAGTGGCATGCTGGTCAGTGACGAAGTGGTCAAGGGCTCCATGGCGAGCTACTCGTTCGAGCACTTCGAAATTGCCAGCTACAAGGCTTTGATCCAAGCCGCCGAAGCGGCCGGGAAACCCGAAGTAGCCAGAGTCTGCCAGGAAATCCTCAAGGAAGAGGAAGCGATGGCCAAATGGCTTTCGGATCATCTGGACGACACGACGCGCAAGTTCCTCGAACGTGCAGAAAGCGGGCAACTGACGGCCAAGAGCTAAGTCGGTTGGAAGTCCATCAAGCTTAGGCCTGATGGACTGCGAGGTAACGACCGGGCATCTGCGATGCCCGGTTTTTTTTATTGCCGCCGAACAGGGCTCAAGACCAGGCCGCTCCTCGGCAAGGTTGGCATGCGATCCTGAGGGATGGCGAGATCCTGGTCCGGTATTTGGTAATCAATGGTTTGTGTCAGCTCCTCTACTGCCATCAACATGAGCGCCAGGGTGATGCGCTCCCCCGGGCAGCGATGATTACCGGCCGCGGTGTCCCCTCCCTGAGGCACCAGGGCAAAGCCACTGTCTTCCCAACCAGTAAATCGATCGGGATTGAACGACTCCGGGTCTTGCCAGACGTAAGGATCGTGGTTGGTCCCATACAGATCGAAGACCACCTGTCGATCCTTGGGGAATTCCACGCCCTGCCACTCAAACGGTACTCGCGTCCTGGCTACCAGGCAGGGAAAGAAAGGATAGAATCGACGAACTTCCTCTAGAAAACATGCGCGGTAGCCCCCCTCCTTGTCGGCCTGGAGCTTGCGGCGTTCCTCTGGGTAGTGATGCATCGCCAAGGCGGCAAAAACGATGTAGCGTGAAACCGCCACGACGGGCCGTAACACATTCAACAATTCCACCGCGGCCACGCGAGCATCGAGCAATGTATCGTCCCAATCGCGATGCCAGGCAACCTGATGAAGAAAGGTATGATCCCCAGGCGTCATTGATTGGCTGCGCACTGATTCGATCACATCGGCCAGGCGGCGTTCTGCGCGCTTTCGCGCCGCACGGCCTTTCCAATGGTGTATACCGATCGCTCCTGCGCTATCGATCAGTAGGGTGAGCTCCCGGGTGCGCTCGGCAAGCTCGGAATCAGCCAAGGGTAGCCCGACCCAATCATGAACCCCTTGGCAAATGATCTCATTCATTTCACCAAAGAGCACAACGCGCTGCGCGGCTTCCCACTTCGGCAAGCGCGCTCGCCAATGATCGCGCGTCAAATCGACGAGTTCCTGGATACGATCGGGATCCATCAACCCCAGGAAAAGCTGTTTGCGCACACGATGCGCCTGGCCCTCGAGGCCCTGCACACCGCCCTCGCCGAACAAGGTCTTGCGCAACCGGCCTGGAGCAGCGCCTTCACGAGTGAATCGCTCGCGGTCGTAAAAGACTCGCGCGGCCTCCTCTCCCCTCAGGAATAGGGTTTTCTCCATCAAGAGGCGCGCTTCGAAAATAGTTGAGCCATGCTTTTCGCAGCGTCGAGGAATAAAGTCGTAGCCCTCACGCAAGAACGCTAGCGTGCTGTCCAGTGCTTTCTCATGTGGAACGCGGCTGCTCATGCGTTTATCTCCTTGATCTTATGTACGACGATCAATGCGCTTTGGGCATGATATCCTGAGAAAACTGCTTAACCGATGCCTTGACGATATCGATGGCATCCGGATCGCCATTGATCAATGCAGACATATACGCTTTGGCCTGCTCGCGCTTGATATGCGGCGGGATGGGCGGTACATCGGGATCGGTATGGACTTCGAGCACGACCGGGCGGTCGCTCGTCAGCGCTCTATCCCAGGCATCGCCCAACTGCTCTGGATCGTCGACTTCGATCCCCTCGAGGCCGAGCATCGCGGCATAGTGAGCATAAGGGAAGTTGGGTAGGTTCTGGGAAGCTTCATACTTGGGATCGCCATCCTGCGCGCGCATTTCCCAGGTCACCTGGTTCAGGTCCTGATTGTTCAGCACCATGACGATCAAGCGGGGGTTCGACCATTGATGCCAGTATTTGGCGATGGTGATCAATTCCGCATTTCCATTCATTTGCATGGCACCATCGCCCACCAACGCAATGGCGACACGCTCGGGAAACGCGAACTTGGCAGCGATGGCATAAGGCACTCCGTTGCCCATGGTCGCAAGCCCCCCCGATAGCGAGGCTTTCATGCCACGACGCATGCGTAGATCGCGTGCATACCAATTGGCGGCCGAACCTGAATCACTGGTCAGGATGCAGTCCTCTGGCAAGCGGGGCGACAGTTCCCAGAATACCCGTTGGGGATTGACCGGGTCGGCATCGACCATGGCGCGCTCTTCCAGCACCTGCTGCCATCGTGTCACGCTCTTCTCGATTCGCTCACGCCAGCTGCGATCCTCCTTGTATTCGAGATAAGGTAACAGCGCCCTGAGCGTCGATGCGCTATTCCCGGTGAGGTTCACCTCCATCGGGTAGCGCATGCTCAACATACGGCCCTCGATGTCGATCTGCACCCCACGCGCCTGCCCTTCCTCCGGAAGAAATTCAGAATAGGGAAAGCTGGAGCCCACCATGAGCAAGGTGTCGCAATTGGCCATCAACTCCCAACTGGGATTGGTGCCGAGTAGACCGATCGATCCCGTCACGAAGGGAAAACCATCCGGCACCACGGTCAGCCCCAACAGGGCCTTGGCTACTCCTGCTCCCAGTCGCTCGGCCACCTCGATCACTTCATCGGTGGCGCCAAGGGCCCCTGCCCCCACCAGGATAGCGACACGGTCGCCCTCGTTGAGCACTGCCGCCGCCTGCTCGAGATCCTCCTGGTGCGGAACGCTACGCGGGGCACGGTAGCCTACCCCCGAATGTACCGTGCCATGCGCATGCGGAGGGGTTTCAACGGCCGGCTGCGACTGAAGATCGTTGGGTACGATAATGGCGGTGACCGTGCGCTGCGCCTTGGCAATACGCATGGCACGATCCACTAGATGTCTCACCTGGCCCGGGCTGGTGGCCATATGTACGAAGTCACCGGCAACGTCCTTGAATAGCGAGAGTAGATCGACTTCTTGCTGGTATTCGCCCCCCATGGCTGTACGGGCCTGCTGGCCGACAATCGCTACGACAGGTGCATGGTCCTTTTTGGCATCGTACAGACCATTGAGCAGGTGAATCGCCCCGGGGCCGGAGGTGGCCATGCATACGCCGACCTCCCCAGTGAATTTGGCATGACCACAGGCCATCATGGCGGCCATCTCTTCATGCCTCGGCTGGATGAAGGTCATATCTCCCTCGGCTCGGTTCAGGGCTCCCATCAGACCGTTATTGCCATCCCCGGAATAGCCGAAGATTCGGTCTACCCCCCACGCCCGAAGCCGCCGAATCATGAAATCGCTGACATTCTCGCCCATGGTATGCCTCCGTGCATTGGTGATAGCGAATGAAAACAGCCGCCGTGGGCTAGCCCTAGGATTCAGACCAGCTCACGACGGCTTGAGGTGCGTCAGAGCGCACATTACTTCATTGTACGCCCGGTGCGTCAGATGTTGTCTCGCGGAATGCTGCGCTCCCAGTTCTGCGAGTAGACGCGGTAGTCATCCTCGTAAGCATCGAGTTGAGCATGGATATGGAATTGCTCGGAATCACAGGTCAATACCGTGCGAGTGTAGATTTCCACGTTCCAGTCATCGCGCTTGAAGACCCGCTCGGTATAGGTCTCACCCCGGGCCGAAGTGAATTCATCATCCACCACCGAGTACCATTCTCGGTTGCTGCGGTGGATTTCGGTGCCTATGTCGTCGATGCGGAAATTGCCCTGGTCGTTGACCACTTCCATCACCGATTCCTTGCTCGCCAGGTCGCGGTGCAGCAACCAGTTGTGCTCGCTGGGCGCCAAGGAGGTGGTTTTCAAGGGCTCTGCGCACTCGGGCGCGCCAAAGTCAGGCAATGAAACGTCATCCTCCCGGGGCGAACGTACCGGCAGGTGCAAGGCGCTCTTCTCGGGATAGATGTTGACCTGAACCGGCTCCGGCGGCAGCCAGGCCAAGGGCCAATAAGAGGTCGACACCGAGACACGGAGCTGGTGGCCAGCCGGGAAGTTCTGTGCAATCCCGTTCAGCGGCACCTGTACGCGATAGTGGCGCCCCGGTTCCAGCGGCTCGGGATGTGCGTCACTGTCACGGTGGGATAGATTGAGCAGCCCATAGGTGACGCGCGTCGCCTTCCCGTCGGGAGCCACATCGGATAGTCGAACCGCCACCATGCCCTGCGGCTTGTCGGCGGAAAGCTCGAGCTCCAGCGACGGCGTACCGAAGATTTCCAGGGGTTCGTCAAGCGTACGGCTGGTAAAGACCAGCGAGCCGCCGTCTTCCTCGCGCTGATCCCCCGGCAGATCGGGTGTGGCCGCGTAAGAGCACCACTTGCCGGCAAACATCCCCACGCTCACGGGCGACCGCAGCCCCATTTCGGTCGCTTCGAGTTCGTCCTCGGGCCGCTCGCCCACTTCTTCCTGACTGCCCAGGTCTACCGTATAGGGACCCAGCCGATGGCGGCGATGAGCGATATTGGTGGAAGGCCAGCCAGGCTCTCCAATCCAGCGCCCCGGGCGTTCTTCATAGGAGGTGTCCGGGGGAACGCTATCCTGGAGCCAGGCACGCAAGGACGGCTCGTCCATGATGCCGTTGTCCTTGTCCTTGAGCCAGTAGTCCCACCAGCGCAACGCCTCCTGGAGGAAGCCGATCGCCGGCCCGGGGATGCCCTGGTGTGGGTACTTGTGGCCCCATGGGCCGATCAAGCCCTTGCGGGGCACATCAAGGTGCTCCAGTAGCCGAAAGACCGTGTTGGTGAAGCCGTCGGCCCACCCACCGATCGCATAGACCGGGCACTTGATATCGGAGTAATACTCGCATATCGAACTCGTGGTCCAGTATTCGCTGCGCCGCTGGTGCTCCAGCCACTGCTCCAACCACAAGCCACTCCCCTTCAGGCGTTCGAACCACATGTCGCGCCAGCGATCGCCGACGATTTCAGGATCGGGCGGCAAGGTATTGAAGGCGAACATGACCGTGGCTTCGGACAGGTTGTCGCCGAGCAGGCAACCACCCATATAGTGCATGTTATCGGAGTACAGGTCGTCGCTGGAGCAAAGACTGATGATCGCCTTGAGGGCCTCAGGCTGCTTGGCCGCGACCTGGAGGCTATTAAAGCCGCCCCAGGAAATACCCATCATCCCGACCTTGCCATTGCACCAAGGCTGCTTGGCGATCCAGTTGATCGCATCGACCCCGTCTTCCTGTTCCTGCTGGGTGTACTCATCGGTAAGCACCCCGTCCGAGTCACCGCTACCGCGCATGTCGACACGCACGCAAACGTAACCATGGCCTGCCATGTAAGCGTGGTTGGTTGCATCGCGACCACGGGTCAGGTCGCGCTTGCGATACGGAATATACTCCATGATTGCCGGCATCGGTTCTTGCTCGGCCACTTCCGGCAACCAGATACGCGCGGCGAGGCGTGCCCCGTCGCGCATGGTGATGAAGGTATTCTCGATCTCGCGAATCTTGTAGGGGTACGAATCAATGAACTCCACGATTCCTCCTTACAGATCGGATGCCCATCACTCCGTGACGGGCTCGATATCGAAATTGAGGGCGTCAAGACACTCCTTGTAGCGCTGCGCAACCTGCTCGTGATCGTCGCCAGCGATAAAGATAGTGCCGAGGTGGTAAGCGAAGCTGTCCTGGTTGGGCAATTCACTGAGGCGGATCCCCGGCTCGACGTCAAGGCGCACCCGGGTACCCGGATAGCGGTCGCTCAATGCCTTGAGCTCCTCATCGCTGGGGACACGACGCACGACCCCATCTTGATGCTCGTAGGGGATCACGCACTTGGCCGCGACCGAATAAGGGCCCTGGCGATTGGGCAAGGAGGGACGCTCGCCCAACGCGATATCGATGGCCACCTCATGGTTGGACATGCCATCCACCATGATGAACATCTCGCTGTGCGACTGGGAAATGCGAGTATTGAATTCGATCAGCCAAAGCTTGTCGCTTTCCTCATCCCACATGAATTCCGCATTGAAACAGCCATTGTCATACCCGATATGTTCGAGAAATGTCTTGGTGGCCTGAATCATCCGGTGGTGGACGTGTTCCGGCAAGTCGCTGGGGTATTCGATCCGATCGAACGGCAGATCCGCCGTCGACCTGGGCTGAGTTACGATGCCGTGGACATTGAACTCGCCACGATACACCGTGCCCTCGGGAGCCCCCTGTTGCCCTGAGATGATCTGCTCGGCAATGCAACTGTTGCCGTCCATTTCCTGGATTTCGGGAGGCAGCTCAGCATGTCGCAGGGCTTCGTTGAACGGGTCACCGAAGTGGCGGATGCCAGCTCGAATTTCCTCGATGGCCTCACGAAACTGCTCATCGCTCTCGATCTTGAAACCGAGCTGGGAAGAGAAGGCCTTGACCGGCTTCAACCAGAAGGGATACTTGAGCGTGACCTGCTGTAGTGGATCGTCGACAAACGGATCGACACTACAGAATTCCGGCACACATTCGGGAATTACCTTCTGCTGTTCGAGACGGCTCCAGTACTTATGTTCGCACTTGAGCACGCTCTCGACAGAAGACGAAGGGATATTCCGCTCCTTGCACAGGATGGGCACCAGCACACTTGTGGGGAAGTCCCATTGCGCCACGATGGCATCGACACTGCCGCCAAAGTCATCCAGCTGTTGGCGAGCCTTGTCGAGCAACGCGTCGAAGGAAAAGCTCTCGGGTTCGACTGCGGACTCGATATCCAGAAGGTTATGGACATGGTAATCCCGCGAATGCCGCAGAGTCTCGAGCTCCTCGCGCTGTTGGTCTTCAAGCGCCACAACAAAAATGTCTCGCTTCATTCAGCAATCTCCATGACGAATAGGGAGTACTCAACAAAAGAACTCCCGTCTATCTTCCCTGTGCCCTCAAGATAGACACGGCATGAAGGAGACGCTATAGCGGAGACATATCTTTACCTCGCCAAACCTAGATCGAACTAACGCCACAAAAAAACACCCGAAGAGTTCGCTTCGGGTGGATTTGTCGGCGTACCGCTGCATGAACGCTACTCGGCCAAGGAAAGCCGAAACTCCTGTACCGACTGTTCATTCCTGAGCCGATCGGCCAGTAGACTCATGTTCCTGCGATCCAGTGTTTGCAACGTCATATGGTATTCGTAGACCGTCCCGCGCTGCACCAACCGATAACTGAGCGACTTGACACGAAACCCCTGCTCCTTAATCAAGCCACGGACTTCGGACTCGGTCAGCACACCATCGATGGGGAATGCCAACATCGTGTCGGCAAAATGCTGCATGGGCATTCTGGCCTCCACCCAACGAAACAGCGACAGGGTCACCAGAGTGATGATCGTGACCACCACGGCCGGGAACAGGAAACCGATGCCATACAGGATGCCCACCGCCGCCGTGACCCAGATCGATGCCGCCGTCGTCAGGCCACGTACCGTCAATCCTTCCTTGAAGATGACCCCCGCCCCCAGGAAACCGATACCGGTCATGATGCCCTGGGCCATGCGTGTCGGGTCGGTATTCACCGCGGATGTCGGCATGTTGGCACCGAACCATTGCCCCTGGTGCGTCGAGACCATCATGAGGAGCGCCGAGGCCAGGCAGACCAATGCGTGGGTACGAAATCCCGCCGGTCGTCCATGAAAGCTGCGCTCGAGCCCGATAAGGCTGCCCGCTAACCACGCGGCTCCCAGATACATGAGTATCGTTGCATAATCGGAAATCAACGGTGTCTGCCTCCCTGTGGCATCATCTGGCGTCCTGTATTTCAGCATGAATCGACACGAACCGCGTCAATTCGCGTCGACAAGAAGCAGGCCGGCACCCGGCCTGCTTGGCCACCTTGGTCATCTATTCAGCCAAGGCTTTCTCGACCACCTCATAGACGTTGGGCGACAATGCTTCGGCCCGTATCCGCTCCAGCTCCGCTTTCATCAGAGTCTGGCGCGACTCGTCGAAGCGCTTCCAGCGCGTCAGCGGCGTGATGATGCGTGCGGCAATTTCAGGATTCAGGCGATTGAGTTCGATCACCACATCCGCCAGGAGCCTGTAGCCCTCCCCATCCGGCCGGTGGAAATTGGCGCGGTTCTGGCCCGCGAAAGCACCGATCAGCGCACGCACCTTGTTGGGATTCTTGAGCGAGAAGGCGGGATGATCCATCAGGAACTTGAGGCGGTCCAGCACATCCTCCTGTGGCCGCGTGACCTGTATGGTGAACCACTGGTCCATGACCAGCGGATCGTGTGCCCACTTTTCGGCAAAGGTACGCAGCGCCGGATTGGCCAGGTCGTCACGCGAGCTATGCGTCAATAGCGTCAGGGCGGCGCGCACATCGGTCATGTTATGACCTGCCTCGTACTGCTCCTGGGCCAAGGTCACGGCCTCCTCGTCCTCGATGCTCATCAGGTAGGAGAGCGCCACGTTCTTGAGGCTACGCTGGGCAATCTGCTCGGGCTCCGGCGCATAGGGCGCGTCGGTCTGGTTGGCCCGATACGTGGCAAGAAACTCATCGCGCAGCGCCAATGCCAGGGACTGCTTGACGAAGGTGCGTGCGGCATGGATGGCGTCCACGTCGACCGTGGGCTGCTGCTCGGCGATATAGGCTTCCGAAGGCAGCGTCAGCATCTCGGCGAGGACTGCCTTGTCGGCGATTTCACTGGTCAGCAGGGTCCGGAAGGCCTCGGTCACCCTGACGTCCATCACCTTCTCGACCCCGTTACGGTGCGCAGCGATCAGGTCGTCCAGGGCGAGCATGGCCAGGCGCTGGCCGGCGTCCCAGCGGTTGAAGCCATCGCTGTCGTGCTGCAACAGGTAAGCGAGATCTTCACGGCTATAAGGGAAGCGCAGCTTGACCGGTGCGGAAAAGCCGCGCAACAGCGAAGGCACCGGCGCTTCGGCGATATCGGTGAAGACGAAATGCTGCTCTTCTTCACGCAAATGAATCACGGCATCGCTACCAAGCGGCTCGCCATCCAGTGTCATAGCCAGGTCCGTGCCCGACTTGGTGCCGACCAGCCCCATCCGAACCGGGATATGCAACGGCTGCTTCTCCGGCTGACCGGGCGTGGCCGGGGTGCGCTGGCGCAGCGTGAGATGATACTCGGCCTTGGCATAGTCGTACTCGCCATAGGCATCGATCTCCGGCGTACCGGCTTGGGAATACCAGCGCATGAACTGATCGAGATCCAGCCCCGACACCTCACGCATGCAGTCGACGAAATCCTCGATCGTCACCGCCTGACCATCGAACCGCTCGAAATAGAGATCGGACCCCTTGCGGAAGGTTTCCCAACCCAGCAGGTTCCGCAACATGCGAACCACCTCCGCGCCCTTCTCGTAGATCGTCAAGGTATAGAAATTGCTGATCTCGATGTAGTGATCGGGG
The DNA here is from genome assembly GCF_000759345.1 of Litchfieldella xinjiangensis. Lineage (GTDB taxonomy): Bacteria > Pseudomonadota > Gammaproteobacteria > Pseudomonadales > Halomonadaceae > Litchfieldella_A > Litchfieldella_A xinjiangensis. Next base: position 882,601 of record NZ_JPZL01000002.1, on the reverse strand, counting down.
CGAACGGGGTGGGCGGTAGGGCCGGCATCCTCGGCGAATTGCGCGGTACGGAAGAACGAGACGTCCTCGATGCGCTTGACCGGTGCCGAGTTGGTATCGGCCGAAAAGGTCTGGTCGCGCAGGACGGTGAAGCCCTCCTTGAGCGACAGCTGGAACCAGTCGCGGCACGTCACGCGGTTGCCCGACCAGTTATGGAAATACTCGTGGGCGACGATGCCTTCGACCCGCTGGAACGCCGCATCGGTCGCGGTCTGGGGATGGGTCAGCACGGCAGCCGAGTTGAATATGTTGAGGCCCTTGTTTTCCATCGCCCCCATGTTGAAATCATTGACCGCCACGATCATGAACAGATCCAGGTCATACTCGCGGCCATAGGTCTGCTCGTCCCACGCCATGGCACGCTTGAGCGAGGCCATCGCATGCTCGGTCTTGTCTAGGTTCTCCTCCTCGACCCAGATCTGAAGCGTGACGTCACGTCCGCTCTGGGTCGTGTAACGCTCTTCGACTTTCTGGAGGTCACCGGCCACCAACGCAAACAGATAGCTCGGCTTGGGGTGGGGATCTTCCCAGGTCACGAAATGCTTGCCATTCGGCAGCTCGCCGCGTTCCACCGGATTGCCATTTGAAAGCAGCACTGGCGAGGTACCGGCCTCACCGATCACCGTCGTGGAGAAGGTCGCCATCACATCGGGTCGGTCGGGATAATAGGTAATGCGGCGGAACCCCTCGGGCTCACACTGGGTGCAATACATTCCATTGGAAAGGTATAACCCTTCCAGTGCGGTGTTGGAGGCGGGGTCGATCTCGACCTCGGTATCCAACAGAAACCGCTCAGGAACCTCAGGCACCGTCAGGGTCGCTTCATCCACGACATACTCACCGTCGCCCAACTCCTGACCGTCGATCGCGACACGCAGCAGCGTCAACTGTTCGCCGTTCAATACCAAGGGCAGGCTTCCCTCGGCACGATCGGGATGACGCTCGATGTGCAGTCGCGCCGTGACCCGAGTGGCAGAGGGGGCGAGGTCGAACTTGAGTTCCGTGTGCGTGACCCGATAGGCCGGGGGCTGGTAATCGTGAAGATGGATCGGCTGCGGTGCAGACATCGGATGAACGCTCCTGTTCGGTAATCGCCATCCATTGTAAGGCGCATGAGGAACGATTCTCAAAGCACCCGGGGTAATCCCCGCAAATCGAAGGTCCGAATGTATAGCGCAGCTGGCCGAAAATCCGCCGTGTTCAGTACCGTGAAAGCCGCTGGGAAGACGGGCTCATGTCTGCCTTTGGCTCGGGCCGCGTAACGATCCAGAGACCCAGGAGCATGAGTAAAACGATCAAGAGCAGTTTCACCAGCATCAAAGTGACCGTGAGGGCCAGGACCAGGCAGGATAGGGCCAGCATGGCAACGGCAATCAACTTGGCATGCCTGGGGATGGCGCGCTCGCGCTCCCAGGCGAGGATGGCGGGGCCGAAGCGAGGATGGTGACGAATCCACCTGGCGAAACGTGGCGAACCCCGCGAGGCCGACCAGACGGCCAGGAGCATGAAGCACGTGGTGGGCATCAAGGGCACGAATACCCCAATGACGCCGAGCCCGAAGCTGGTGCCGGCCAGACCGATATAGAGGCTGTTGCGTACGGGACGCATCAGAGAGTGAATCGGCGGTTGAGAGGACACCTGCACCTCCGTCTGCAGCTTCGTGCCGTTTGAGTTAGGGTTTATTGAACCGCAATCACGCTTTCCGTGAAAATGTTAAAACCCTATCGCACATCAAGGCGTAATCAATGAACCATCCGGGCCATCTGAGTGTAGCGTATCGACACCACTCTCCACGAGGAACGCTCATGCCGTTCAGGATGACGGCCCTAGTTACCCTGCTGACCTGGCTGATGGCGCTTGGAGGCCAGGCCCAGGCAGCCGACCCCTTACGACTCGTGGCCACGACGGGCATGATTGCCGATACGTTGCGCCAGGTCGGGGGTAACGAGATCGAGGTTCGGGGCCTCATGGGGACCGGCGTCGATCCGCATTTGTACCGCCAGACACGTAGCGATATTTCGGCCATGGTCCAGGCCGATGCGGTATTCTGGCACGGCCTGTTCCTCGAAGCTCAACTGGAAGAGTTCCTGGCTCGGCTGGCCAAGCGGCGTCCTGTCTTCGCCGTCGCCGAAGCCGTCCCCGAATCGCAGCGGCTAGCCGACGCGGAGTACCCGGATCGCTGGGATCCGCATGTCTGGATGGACCCCGGCCGGTGGCGGCATGTCGTGATTGCGATACGCGACGCCCTGGTGACGCTGAGGCCTGCGGCACGCGATCGCTTCGTCGCCAATGCGGACGACCTGCTGGCACGCCTCGATGCTCTTGACACCTATGCTCGGCACGTACTGTCCAGCGTTCCGCCACGCTCTCGCGTCCTGGTGACCGCCCACGATGCTTTCGGATATCTGGGAGAGGCCTACGCTTATGAAGTGGAAGGTATCCAGGGATACTCGACTGAAAGCGAGGCGGGTCTGGCTCGCATGGAAGCGCTGGTGTCGCTACTGGTCGAGCGCCAGATCGGCGCGATCTTTATCGAATCCTCGGTATCCGAGCGCAATATTCGCGCCCTGATCGAAGGAGCGGCGGCGCGGGGATGGCCCGTCGAGGTCGGAGGCGAACTCTTTTCCGATGCCATGGGGCCGCCGGGAAGCTATGAAGGAACCTACATTGGCATGATCGATCATAACGTGACCTTGTTGGCACGCGCCCTGGGCGGCGAGGCACCGTTGGGCGGCATGCAAGGGAAACTGGCCGGCGGGACACAGCCCCTCGAAACGGGGTCCCGCCCATGAAGCCGCCAGCCATCCACGACCCGGCGATACTCGAAAGCCCCCTGGCCATCCAGGGGCTGACCGTGAGCTACGGGCAAAACCCCGTGGTGTATTCCGTGGATTTCGTCACGCCACCGGGGAGTCTCACCGCCATTGTCGGTCCCAATGGTGCGGGAAAGTCGACCCTGCTCAAGGCCGCGCTGGGTATCGTGAGGCGTCTCTCCGGTGAGGTGCTGGTCTATGGCAAGCCCTATGCCCAGCAGAGCCAACGTATCGCCTACGTTCCCCAGCGCAACAGTGTCGACTGGGATTTCCCCGCTACCGTACTCGATGTCGTGACCATGGGCCTGTTTCGGCAACTGCGCTGGTGGCAGTTCACTCGCAGGAAACACCGCGACACCGCCCTGGCATGCCTGGCACGTGTGGGTATGGAAAGTTTCGCCGACCGCCAAATCGGACAACTCTCTGGAGGTCAGCAACAACGTGTTTTCCTGGCGCGGGCCCTGGCCCAGCAGGCTGACCTCACCATCCTCGACGAACCCTTCGCCGGCGTCGATGCCGCTACCGAGAAGGCTATCGTCGAAGTGCTCAAGTCGCTGCGACAGCAGGGCAAGACGCTACTTTGCGTCCATCATGACCTGACCACGGTACGCGACTACTTCGATCACGTGCTTTTGGTCAACGTACGCCGCGTAGCGGCCGGCCCGGTCGATGAAGCCTTTACCGAGTCGGCGCTTCAGCAGGCCTATGGCGGGCGGCTCGGTGCGTTACAACTCGAGCGCATCGTCAGCGTCAATTCTACGCCAGGGGCCTGAGCATGGATGTCTGGATAAGTGCCCTGCTCTTCTCGGCGGGTTACAACACCAGCCTGGTTACGCTGGGCGCCATGGCCCTGGGGGCCAGTGCCGGAATGATCGGCAGCTTCATCCTGTTGCGCAAACGCTCGTTGGTCAGTGATGCCATCAGCCATGCCACCCTGCCCGGCCTGGCCCTGGCGTTCATCCTCACCGCGACACTGACGGGCGACGGACGTTGGCTGCCAGGACTCATGATCGGCGCCGCCCTGAGCGCCACGTTCGGCCTATGGTGCGTACAAGCCATCAGTTCGCGCACCCGTCTTGGCGAGGATGCCGCCATCGGGGCGGTACTCTCCACCCTGTTCGGCCTGGGCGTGGTGCTGATCACCGCGATACAGACGATGAACATCGGCGGTCAGGCGGGCCTGACCGACTACCTGGTCGGTTCAACAGCCGGGATGCTGGCGGCCGAGGCACAGCTCATCGCGCTTTGCGCCCTGCTGCTGCTATTGGCTTGTTTCATGTTCCGGCGCGAGTTCCTGCTGGTTTGCTTCGATGCCGAATACGCCTATACCACCGGCATTCGCACACGACGCATCGATATGCTGATGCTCCTGCTGCTGCTGGCGGTCACGGTCATTGGGCTAAAGGTCACCGGTTTGATCCTGATCGTCGCGCTGACCATCATACCCCCCGTGACCGGTCGCTTCTGGACCAACCGCCCCTTGCATATGGTCGCCATCGCCTCCGTGTGTGGTGCCCTGGCCGGCTACCTGGGCGTCACGCTGTCGAGCATCCGTTCCGGCCTGCCCACCGGCCCATTGATCGTGCTCAGCGCATTCATGCTGTTTGCGCTCTCGCTATTGCTCTCGCCACGGCGAGGCATCGTCGCCAAACTGGCCGCCCATCAGCGCTTCAAGACGCAGGTGCATCTGCGCCAGGGGTTGCTCAGCCTGGCACGTCACGAAGCCATTTATGACGGCCTGACCCTGCGCATCCTGAAACGGCATGGGTATATTCGCCGCGATCATGTTCCCACGCCGTCAGGGCTGGCTGCGGCACGTGACGCCGAACACGAGGAGCAGCTGTGGTCCCTGTATCGAACGCTTTATCCCGACGAGGCGGCCTATGCCGGCTACGTCGGCCTTGAACCCATCGGTCAATGCTTGCCGCCCGATACGATCATGGCGCTGGAAATGCGTCGCTACCCGCCGCAGGGGGGAGCGTCATGAGCGACTTCTTGATGTTGAGCCTGGTACCGATGCTCATCGCCTCGATCATTGCCAGCACCTGCGCGCTATTAGGCAACTTCCTGGTGTTGAGACGTCAGAGCCTCATAGGTGATGCCATCAGCCACGTGGCCCTGCCCGGTATCGTCGCAAGCTTTTTGATTACCGGCACGCTGGCCGCCACGGCAATGATGGTCGGCGCCGGTGTCGCGGCCCTGATCACGGTCGCGATGATTGCGTTGATCAAGCATCTGGGGCGGGTGGAATCGAGCGCCGCCATGGGGGTGGCCTTTACCGCCATCTTCGCCCTCGGGGTGTTGATGCTCGAATGGCACGGCGCCAGCGGGGTCCATCTCGACGTCGAGCATGCACTGTATGGCAGCCTGGAGAGCCTGATCTGGTTCGAGGGTCATGACTGGGGCGCGTTGCTGGATCGCCAGGCGCTTGCCGACCTTCCCCCACAATTGCCCCGCGTGGCCTGGGTGGGCCTATTGGTAGCGGGGTTCGTGACCGTGGCCTGGCGGCCCCTGGTGGTCGGCAGCTTCGATCCGGAATTCGCGGCCAGCGTTCGGGCCCACCCGACCCTCGTCGACCTGCTGCTGGTGGCCATGGTGGCCATCACGGCCATTGCCGCCTTCGAGGCGGTTGGGTCGATCATCGTCATCGCCATGTTCATCTGTCCGGCCGCGGCGGCACGCTTGATGACCAATCGCCTATCGGCACAGCTGATCTGGAGTCAGGTATTCGCCCTGCTGTCGGCGATTCTCGGCTATGTACTTTCGGGATACGGGCCTGGTTGGCTGGGTTTCGAAGCCTCGCTCAGCGCGGCGGGCATGATCGCCAGCGTTGCCGGTCTCATCCTGCTCCTGGCCTGCCTGTTCGGCCCGCAACGCCGTCATCATGACGCGTCTGGCGAGCCGTCACTCATGCCAGAGCGTTAATGGTCTATTCATAATCGCCAAGCTGTCTCCGTTGTACATGACGCGTAAGCTGGGACATGAGATCCATTGTCCGAGGCCCGCATGCTCAACGCCCTATTCATCTCCCACGGTTCACCCGCGCTGATAATGAGCGATCACCCGGCGCGGGCGTTCCTGTCAGACCTGGGCCGACGCCTCACCCGGCCACGGGGTGCCCTGGTGGTGTCAGCGCACTTCGAGACGCCCACGCTGACGCTGGGTGCCGACGCCTTACCGGGGACGTGGCACGATTTTTATGGTTTCCCTCGCGAACTCTACGAAGTGCGGTATCCAGCACAGGGCATGCCCTCCGAGGCTCGGAAGCTTGCCGAAGCGCTACAGACTCAAGGCTACAAGGCCAGTCTCGATCCTGTTCGCCCTCTGGATCACGGTATCTGGTCGCCGCTGTCGCTGCTCTGGCCCGACGCCGATGTCCCTATCGTGCCAGTGAGTGTGCCCATGAGCCTGACGCCCCCCGAGCAGTTGTCGCTGGCAGCTGCACTGGGGCGCTATGCAACCGCCAACGACATGTGGCTGATCGGCTCCGGTGCCGCGACGCACAACCTGGGTGATCGGAAACCCGAGTTTGCACCCCCCGACCCGTGGGCGCGTGAGTTCACTGCCTGGGCGAAAAATGTGGCGAACCGCGGCGACCTTGCCGCCTTGGCCGATTGGCAACATCAGGCGCCCTATGCCAAGCACGCCCACCCTACGCCAGAGCATTTCCTACCGCTATTGATGTGCGTAGCGGCGATGAACGGTCGGCCCATGGCTGCACTTCACGACAGCTTCAGCTACGGCAACCTGAGCATGCTGACATTGGCGAGTCCCCGATTGGCCGAACAGTGGCAAACGGTGGCCTGACGCAATGAGTCAAAGCGCAGACACGCTGCCAGACAGCTCGGCTTGATCGGGACAGCTCGTCAATCGCGAAAATTATTGAACTGAAGCGGCAGATCAGGGCCTTCCTCGCTTCTGAGCAGGGCCATGGCTTGCTGGAGATCGTCGCGCTTCTTGCCGGTCACGCGCACCTTGTCACCCTGAATCTGGGCCTGAACCTTGAGCTTGGAGTCCTTGAGCTGCTTGACGATTGCCTTGCAGTCGGCCTGCTCCAGGCCCTGCTTGAGCTTGACCTCCTGGCGTGCCTTGACCCCACTGAGTACCGGGTCCTGTTCGTCCATGCAGCGTGCATCGATGCCGCGGGCGATTAGCTTGTTCCGCAGCACATCGAGCATCTGCTTGAGCTGGAAGTCGACGTCCGCCTCGAGTGAGACCGTATCGTCGTTGAGCTCGAAGCTGGCATCGACCCCCCGAAAGTCAAAGCGGGTCTGGACTTCACGGTTGGCCTGATCGACCGCATTGCTGGCTTCGTGCTTGTCGAATTCCGAGACGATATCGAAGGAAGGCATGCTGAAGCTTCTCCTGGCTGCGAAAGGGGCATCGATTCTAAGTCAGGCGTCCTACAGTTGCATCCGCCTGTTGCGGGGGATCCATACCGTCCGACGCATCCGTTTCGAGAGGCTTGTGCATCTGCCAGGCGGCACAGCCATCGACGTAGTAGTCGTCGATCCAACGCTGAAGCCCGAATCCCATGCGACGGTAAAGGCCCAGGGCAACTCGATTGTCGGCCCTGACTTCCAGCGTAAGCTGGCGCATGTCTCGTTGAATGGCCTCGGCCTCGAGTGCCTCGAGCAGGCGACGCCCAAGCCCACTGCCACGCGCGTCGGGGTGCACGCAAAAGGAGTATAGGCGCGCACTGCGACTGTTGCGGCGAAACAGGAGCGTGCCATAGCCCAGCGGACAGTCGTGATCATCCACACCCAACCAGGTGACGGCGTTGGCGCCACGCAGCAGGTGAGCCAGTTGCCGGCGGCTGAAACGGTCGCCATCGAAGCACGCCATCTCGAGCAGGCACAAGGCATCGAGATCGGTGGGACGTGCGGCGCGAAGTACGCAACTCATCGGTTATCTCATGGATTTTGTCGCGGATTCTGGAGCCCAGCGAGACGCTTGTCATTAACCTGGACAATGAAATTATTTCACTTGGTCCGAGTATTGTCCCTCGCCCCATGCCCGGGCATGCTAGGTTGAATTGGCCATGTGGGCCAATGCCTCAAAGGGGATGTACCGGGTTATGAGTTCGTTGCGTATCGTCGTTGACCGCCTCGCTGATTGGCGCCCCTACTATCCTACCGAAGACCTGATTACCGCCAACGACTACCTTGCCGACGAACGGCTCGTGGCCGACCAGGATGCCGCGACGCATGTCATCAACCTGTGCGATGACCTGGACTACCTGGAAACCGGCTACTACGTATCCTTGCTGGCCCAGGCACGCGGTCAGCGCGTGCTGCCAAGCGTCGAAACCCTCAATCAGCTGTCGAGGAAATCGCTGGTCGACCTGCAACTGGAGAGTCTCGCCCCATTACTTGCCGATCTGGCCAAGCGTGGCGCACTCCAGGGCGACAGCGTGACGCTTCGGGTGATGTTTGGCGAATGCCTGCCCGCAGGTTTCGCCAAATTGGCCCGCCGCCTGTTCGAACGCCTGCCCTGCCCGTTGCTCGAAGCCCGCTTCACACGACGCGAAGATAGCTGGCGCCTGTCTCGGCTCAAGCCGCTCAAGCTCTCCGCCCTGCGGGGTGAGGAGCAGGATCTTTTTGCCAGCGCGCTGAATCGCCACTCGCGCAAGGTCTGGCGTACGCCCAAGGCACGTCGTCGCTACCGTTTCGATCTGGCGATCCTGGTCGATCCTCAGGAGGCACTGCCTCCCAGTAACCGTAGTGCGCTCAAGCAGTTCATACGTGCGGCACGGCGCCTGGGCATCGATGCGACCCTGATCACCAAGCGTGACGAGGCACGCCTGGCCGAATTCGATGCGTTGTTCATACGCGAAACCACGAGTCTCGACCATCATACCTACCGCATGGCGCAGCGCGCCGAACACGAAGGCCTGGTGGTCATTGACGATCCGCGATCCATTTTGCGCTGTACCAACAAGGTCTATCTGCACACCCTGCTACGCGCCAAGGGCGTTCCCAGTCCCGACGGCCTGTTGCTCAATCGCCTCGATCTCAAGCGCTTGCCGGAACGTGCCGCTGGGCTCACCTATCCGATGGTACTGAAGGTACCGGACGGCTCGTTCTCTCGAGGTATCGTCAAGATCGAATCCACCGAGCAATTGGTTCGCGAGGCGACACGCCTGTTCGAGTCCTCGGCGTTGCTGCTGCTGCAGGAGTGGCTACCCACCGAGTATGACTGGCGGATCGGCGTCCTCGACGGCGAGGCGCTCTATGCCAGCCGATACTACATGGCACGGGGTCACTGGCAGATCTATGACCATTCCAAAGGCAAGGTGAAGAGCGGTGGTTTCAGTACCCACGCGCCCAGCGAGGCGCCCAAGGCCGTGGTCAAGGCGGCGCTGAAAGCCACCCGGCTTATCGGCGATGGCCTGTACGGTGTGGATATCAAGCAAATCGGCGATCGGGTCGTGGTGATCGAGATCAATGACAATCCCAACGTGGATGCCGGCGTCGAGGATACCGTGCTGGGCCCCCGCTTGTACGATCGGATCATGGAGGTCTTTCTCGAACGTATGGAAGCCCGCCGGCGCCACGTTCTATAGTCCTTTCCTTGCGTATCCACGCCGCACGCGGGCGTGGATCTCACTGGGTATGCGATAGCACGGGCAAGTTAGCCATCGAGTTCCGGATAGTGCCGGAACAGTCCTTGTTCATTGAACTCCTGCCGCCGCTCCGATTGCAGGTAAGCCTTGATATTGGGGCGCTCTACCACACGCGACACCAAGCCACCCAGCAAGGGAAAGTCGGGCTCGAAGCGTTGCATGGCTTGAGGAAAAGCGTAGCGCAACCCCGAAAGGATGTGGAATAGCGACAGATCGGCATAGGTCAGCGAGTCACCAACCAACCACCCATGGCCGTCGGGATTCCGGGCCAGTACTTGCTCGAAGTAAGTGAGAAATTTGGGCAACCGCTCTTGGCGAAACTGCTCTGACCGGCGCAGCGCCTCTTCACGCTGGTCATCGTAGTAGAGACCGACGCCGATGGGATGATGGACATCGTGAATCTCGGCAACGAAATCGGTCATGGTCAATTGCAGGCCGTGCAACCAGTAACGCTGCCCCTCATCCTCCGGTGCCAGGCCCAACCGAGGCCCCAGGTATTGGAGAATGTTAGCCACATGGGAAATGACTATACCGTCGGCCTTGAGATACGGGGGCGCAAATGGCGGTTGTGCCACCTCGGGATCGCTCAGACGACTCGCCACCTCTTCGGCCCCCAGTTCGGGGGACTGACCGACATCAAGGTAGTCGGCCTCTCCTTCCTCGAGGGCCAGACGGACGAATTCGCCCCGCCCGGGAATGCCGGGCCAATAGTAAAGTTCAAAGCGCATGGGACCGCCCCTGTCTAAAATGTCCCTGACAGGCTAGCTCATAAAAACGCTACTGGCGGCGGAGATCCTCGACGATACGCGCATAGGCAAGAACCTCATCTTCATGACCGGGCTCACGCCAGGTCTCGTCGAGCGCCGCCTGGTACCAGGCTCGAAGCGACGGCATCTGCAACAAGCGCTCGGCGTAGGCCATGGCAGGCTCACTGAGACGCAGGTCATAACTCTGCAGGCGGAAGGCAACCGGAGCGAAGAAGGCATCGACTGCCGTGAAATCAGCCCCTGCCAGGAAGGGCCCGCCAAAACGACCCAACCCCTCGCACCAAAGCTCATCCAGACGCGTCAATTCTTTCAGCAGCACGTCTGGCTGATCATGCAGGCGGGCGCGAATACCGCAGTTCATTGTGCAGCGTTGGCGAAGCTGGCCAAAGCCGGCATGCATTTCGGCACTGGCACAGCGTGCCCAAGCTCGCGGCTGAGACGCCTGGGGCCACACGCCTGGATGCCGTTCGGCGAGATATTCGACGATGCCCAGCGATTCCCATACCACGGTCTCTTCGTCCACCAGACAGGGGACCTGACCTGTCGGTGAGAAGTGGCGGAAGTCGGACCAGCTGCCGCCCGAGACGAAGGGCGTGAGGCACTCTTCAAACTCGATGCCCAGCTCACGCATCAGCACCCAAGGGCGAAGCGACCACGAGGAGTAGTTCTTGTTGGCTATATGCAGGCGATACATGGGGTTCCCGTCGCGAAACGGCCGAGCTTGTCGGCAAAGAGCTACTATTACCGCCTGCCTTGCTCGGCGTCCAGTGCCGAGCCGGCATGCCACGCGGCACTCAGGCGACCTCGATCTCGTAGCCGGTGAACTTGCGCAGGTTGATGACACCGGTATCGAGAATCACATACTGCCCTTTCAGCCCCATGAGTAAGCCTGACACCTCACGTGACTTGTCGAAATTGTGCGAAACGATCTTGCGTGGCGATTCCAGCACAGGGTAATGCAGATGCGTGGGCGAGGCGTCGATCTCGCGCAGACTATCGATGCCAACGTACTCTCTCAGCCCGGCCAGACCGCTCTCGAGCCGCGCCATGAGACGGTCACGCTCGGCGATGAGATCCAGCGGCTCGACCTCGCCCTTGAGCATGGCGCGCCAGTTGGTGCGATCGGCCACGGCCTCCTTGAACAGCATCTCGACCTTGCCCGACTGCAGCCGCGTATCGACTTCCAGGATGGGCAGTGCCTGGATGGCCCCCTGGTCGAGCCAGCGAGTCGGCAATTGCGTCTTGCGCGTAATGCCGACCTTCAATCCCGACGAGTTGGCAAGGTAGACCACATGGGGCTGGAAGCAATGCTGCTCCCCCCAAGCCGGCTCGCGACAGGTGCCGGCGTGGTAGTGGCACGTCTCGGGCTTGACGATGCAGGTATCGCACTGGGCCAGCCGCTTGAAGCAGGGAAAGCAATGTCCCTGCCCGAAGCTTTTGTTCGTCGGGCGTCCGCAATGGGTGCAAGCGATCGCTCCCGTGTAGCTCAACCGCAGCGGCTGCCCCAGACGCGCATTGAGATCGATACGATGATCCCCGGCCCGTAGATGATAACGAGCCGGCTCATCGCCCTGCCCCGGGGCGATGGCCATCTTGCTCAGGTGGCCACGAAAGCTCGTCGCCAAGTCGATCAGTTCACCCACTTGATGCTATCTCCCTGGCCGGCATTGTCGCTGCCACAGCCGCTCTGCTCCAGGTAGCCTACCCGTTGATCCTCGGCGACATTATGCTCGTGCTCGTATTTGATGACCGCTTCCAGACAGAGCACGGTCTGCTCATCGGTCAGACGCCGTCCATCCGGCCACTTGCGCAGCGAAACCGCTTGCTTGAGGCTTTCGTAGATTTCCGGGGACATCTGCTGGATCATGCGATCGAAGGTCATCTCGCTCATGGGTGCTTCCTCGTGACTATTGCCGCCGCTGGCGGCCCGAATAATACCATCCCAGCAGCAAGCCCACGACCAGGCCTCCGACATGGGCCTCGTTGGCGACATTGCCAAAGCCCACCAGACCGGCGATATCGGTCATGGTGAATACCATCCAGCCGAGCATGAAAACCACCAGCATCTGCGGCACGAAAAAGCCGCTTTGTGGCGCCCGGCGCGACATCAGCCACACATAGCCAAGCAAGGCATAATCGACGCCGGACATACCCCCGAAGAGCACCGTGCCGGTCGCATATTGCGCCAGGTTGGAACCCACCGCCGTCAACAGGACGAACAGCGCCATGTGCCGGCTGCCCTGTATTTCCTCGACCTGGCGACCGAAATACCACAGCCACAACATGTTGAAGATCAGGTGCATCCAGCTGAAATGCAGCAATGCTGGAGAGAATATTCGCCATACCTGGCCCGAAGCGAAGGTATCGCCCAGGTCGGCGAAGACCAGGCTGCCATTGGCGATGCCGATCGGCACGATGGTGAGCATGGCCACCACCAGATCGCCCAGCACCGCCATCAAGCCAAACACCAGCAGGCACAGCCCCAGCAAGGTCGCAGTCACGGGCGCGACACGAAAAGGTCGTGTCACGCCGCTATCGGCCAGGCGCCGACGATGGCGATGCCCGACGGGCATCAATGACTCACCCTGCTTCCAACGCTCCAACAGTGACATCAGTTGCTGGTGTTGTGCGGGATCGGCCAACCATAAGGTATAGCCTTGCTCGTCCTCGGTGAAACGATGACCGATGCGATGTGCCCAGAGCGCCTCCCGCAAGGGACGGGTATCGGTATCGCGGGGCAGCATGAGCACCTTGTACATGGATTCTCCAAAGCTCATGAATGGTCTGGACAAAGAAAAATCCGGCGGAGGGGGCCGCCGGATAAAAGCAAGGGATCATTCAAGGGAACACTTACTCTGATGGTCATGACAACGGCAAGTTCACAGTCGAGTCGAATAATTATGTAATTAATTGTATCGCAACAACAATGCCTGCCGATGCGTCAATCGAAGTCGATCTCCCAGGGTCTAGGCCGTGCCTGTTCGTCGCGGGGCACGCGAACCCAGACGAAGCGATTGGCATCCAGACAAGACTCGCCCGACCATCGGTAGGCCACCAGACGACCGAACTTGACGGCACTGTAATCGAGACAAGCAATATTGGGCGCCGGCAGTGCCGGGATACCCTCACACCAATAGTGGCCGATGAACAGCGGCGGCTCGTCCGGCGGATAATAACTCAACCGGTTACGCTCCTCCTCGTCCAGTGGCCGTAGTTCCAAGTCATTGGGCAAGTTGTCCGGCTGAAAAATCACGTCGCCATACGTACGCGGGCGACGCGCCCAAAAATGGGCGCGGAAACTACGCCGCGTGAAGCCATCACCGGAATGGATCTCCATGCCGGGCGGGAGCGGGATATGGCTGCCCCGGGTCAGGCGATCGAGAACCCGGTACGCCAGGCTGTCACTGTCCACCGACTGCTCGAGGAACGCTTCGGACATTTTGCCGTCGGGATGGTCGCGACGAAAGGCATCGATCAGCGCCTGGTCCCAGCAGGCGTGGACGATACGTATCCCATCGATCTCGAGCATCAGGGGAATGTCCATGAACCAGGCAAGGGTATCCTCCCATTCGCTGGGGTGATCTCGATACTGTTCGAGCGTTTCCTTGATGATGCGGTTATGGCGTGGCGTATGTTCGCGCAGCCAGGCATGTTCGTTACCCACCCGACGTTGCCTGCAATAAGCCAGCGCATTGTATTCGTGGTTACCCATGACGATATGCGCCTCGCCAGCTTCGACCATGCGCCGAGCGATATCGACTGCCAGACGAATACGCGGGCCACGATCGATCAGGTCGCCAAGGAAGATCACCTTGCGTCGCGGGTGACGATAAACGCCGCCCCGCTGGTGATATCCGAGTTTTTCAAGCAATGCCGCCAACGTGGCGCCACAGCCATGCACATCACCTATCAGGTCATAGCCTTCGATATCGGGACGAATGCTCACGTTACGCTCCCAACCGGCTGCTCCAGCCGAGCTTGCTACGACACACTTCATAGAAATTGTGGCCGAATGGGTGAACCAGCTTGAGGCGCTGGGGCTTGCGGCGCACATAAAGGATATCGTCAGGCTTTGAGACGACCCGGGTCTGGCCGTCGCAGCTCACGTGAGGATAAGCCTCGTTGGTCTCGCCGATATGAATGCGAATTTCACTACCGCCCCCCACGACGATCGGCCGGCTGGATAGCGTATGAGGAAACATCGGCACCAAGGTGATGGCATCGATACCAGGATGAACGATGGGGCCACCTCCGGAGAGAGCGTAAGCCGTGGTTCCGGTCGGAGTGGCGATGATAAGGCCGTCGCTACGCTGGCTGTATACGAACTGGCCATCGATGAAGAGTTCGAACTCGATCATGCGCACCGCCTTGCCGGGGTGCACGACAACGTCATTGAGTGCATCACCGTCGCCAACCGGCATGTCGTTGCGGTACACCTGCGCATCGAGCAGGAAACGCTCCTCGATTTCGAAATGCCCGTCGAGTACTTCGCCGACCTTCACTTCCATCTCGTCGGGAGACACATCGGTCAAGAAACCCAGGCGACCTCTGTTGATGCCTAGCACCGGCGTACCGCTCAGGCACAGGGCCCGGGCCGCTCCCAGCATGCTGCCATCGCCACCCACCACGATGACCAGGTCGCAAATCTCGCCAAGCCTGTCTCGACTGGCCTCCTGCTGGCCATGATCGAGCAGCACGGTGGCGGTACGATCCTCGATAATGACATGAAGGCCGCGTTTATCGAGATAACGGACCAACCGCTTGAGCGTGTCCACCGCCCTGGCACTGCCCAACCGGCCGATCAGACCGATGTTCTTGAAGGATGTCATGCAATCAGCCTCTCCCGTCGAGGCTGGCCATTATGCGGGGTCGCTTGCCCATGGGCAAACCGACTCAGGCGGCAGCCACGGCCTGACGGCGCTTTACCCACCATTCATTGATCACAAGCGAGACGACGATGATCGCTCCACCCAGGGCCAGACGAACCAGGTCGGCATCGCGATTCCAGATCACCAGATTGACCAGTAAGCCGGCGGGAATCAGCGCATTGTTCATGATCGCCAGCGCCCCGGCATCCACCTGGGTAGCCCCTCGATTCCACAGGAAATAGCCGAGCCCCGATGCGACCAACCCCAGCCATCCCAATACTCCCCACTGCAAGGACGTGGTAGGCAGTTTCTCCGCGTTGCCGAACAGGCCAAAGGCAAGCAGGGCAAGGCCCAGCGCGCCGAGATAGAACCAGCCGAACAGACGAAACTGAGCCACGTCCCTGGGAAGCTGCACGGCAAGGTGACGATAGGCAACCTGCCCCAGGGCGAAGCAGAGGTTGGCCCCCTGAACGACCAGGAACCCAGCCCAGAAACCGCTGTTGACGCCTTCGTAACGAATCACGGCGGCCCCGATCACGGCCAGAGCCGCCGTCAGCAGGTAGAATGGGGTAAAGCGCCCGGCCATGGCATCGTCGATGAGCGTGATATAGAGCGGCGTAAAAATGGTGAAGAGCAAGACTTCAGGCACTGACAGCAGCTGAAAGGACTGATAGAAAAAAATGTACATCAGACCGAGCTGGATGGCCCCGATCCCCATCAGGGAAAGAATGTGGCGAAGCGCGAGCATGCGAGGCCGCAAGAACGGCAAGAACAGTAGGCTCGCCAGCGCAATACGCGTCAGTACCGCAAAATAACTGTCCACCTGACCCGAAAGATAGGCTCCGATCAGGGAAAAGGAAAATGCCCATAGCACCGTCACGCCGACAAGATAGCCCACAGTTAACCCCAAATGAGACTTAAAGTTGACTGATAGTATAGCCCGACTGCCCCTGCTGACAGCAATACGCTCGTTCACCTTCGATGCCCAGCCTGGCCCCAGCTCCGCCAGCGGCTGGCAGGGCCAGGGCAACGGCCAGGTACGGATCGAGCAGCAGGCAAACCAGATTCGCTTTCACGAGCAAGGTCACTTTCAACCTGCCGCCGGTGGAAATCCTGTCGCGTTTACCAATGTCTATCGGTGGGAGGTCGAAGTGGATCGCCTAAGGCTGTTTCATGAGCGGCGGGGTCCGGCTCACGCCGTCTGGCTTTTCGACCTTGTCGCCGGGCACGACTCGCTCGATCTGGTCAGTGATGAAGCGCACCTCTGCGGAATGGATAATTATTGGGCGCGCTTGCACCTATGGAGCGGGGGCTTCGACTTGCACTGGCAGATTCGAGGGCCGCGCAAGGATGAAACCCTTCACTACCGCTATCGATAGCCCTAGGGTTCGGCTACCAACGCAAAGATTCGGAATTCACGGCGCCCTGGCCTGACCCGAAAGCAGACGTATCGCCTTGCATCGCGAAGTATTCCTCGAGCTTCTCTTCTGCCTGATCGCCGAAGAGCACGCGGCACGCTTCAGAGAGCCCGGGTGATTGCCGAATCTCCTCGCGCTTGAGCACCAGCGAAATTTTCGAGCGTCGTCGCAGGAAGTCATCGAGCTGGGTGATCATTTCGCGACGCTCGGCCTGGCGAATCTCGCAGCGCAGATACTCCGTACCCTCGATCATGACCTCAGCCTGGCGGGGATCCTCGCGGATCTCATCGAGCATCTCCAGGGCATGTGCCCCATAGCGCCGCCAAAGTCGCTGGCTCAGTGACTCGGCCGCATCGGGTCGGGCCATGGCATCGAGCGCCATCAGTGTCGCTTGGTGAAAAAACTCGTCGCGTGTCGCCTGGGGAGGCTCGCCGTACCAGGCATAACGCGGATAAGGAACCTCGACCCCCAGCTGATTGACAGCCTGGACGACCTCATCGCCGACATTGAGACAGTCGGTCAGCTTGCCGCCGAATATGCTGACATGGGCGTCGTCCGGATCAATATCGAGCGCATGCTTGCGTGAAAGCTGCAGGAAATCCCGCCCCCCTCCGGAGCTTGCCTTTACCGCCAGGGGGCGCACCCCGCAACGGGTTGCGATGATGTCCCGCGTCTCCAGTGGCCGTTCAAGCTGTAGACGCTTGTTGATATTGTCGAGCACGAAGCGAACGTCCTCCTCGGTCACTTCGACGTCGGGCCCCTCGACCCGGGTATCGGTGGTTCCGATACAGGTTCGTCGCCCCATGGGAATCACGAAGAAAAGCCGGCCGTCATCGGCAAAGAAAGCCAGGACGCGCTTGGCATTCGTCAGTTGCGGGACGATCAGGTGAATACCCTTGGAATAGACATGCTGATGGCGCGTCTGCTGACCCGTCAACGCGTTGTGCTGATCCACGTAGGGGCCGGCGGCATTGACGAGGACCTGGGCTCGAATATCGAACTCATGCCCATTCATGACATCTCGCGCCGTAACACGCCAGCCACCCTCCTCCCGCCTGGCTCCCAGGGACTCGACATAATTGGCGGCGGCGCAGCCGCGATCCATGGCGCTACGCACGAAATTGAAGACGAACCGAGCATCGTTGTCATAGAGATAGGCATCGGAATACTCAAAGCCGCCGACGGCGCCCTCGACATCGATAATGGGCTCCTTGGCCCGGATACGTGATGGTGACAGAAAATGCGGTATGCGTGTAAAGCCACTGCCCATCAGCCAGTAAATCCAGGCACCGGTCCAGAGGTAGCGCGGGTGGTACCGGAACCCTTCGCCGATCGTGGTGAGAAAGCGAATTTCCTGGACCGTCGATGGGTAATGGCGAATCAGATGGTTTCGACTCTTGCACAGCTTACGCACCAGCGCGAAATCGTAACTCTCCATGTATTTGATGCCGCCCCAAACCAGGTTGGAAGACTGCATGCTGGTGCTGCCGGCGAAATCCCCCCGGTCGATCAGCGCCACCTTGACCCCTCGTCCCGCGAGGGCTGCGGCCGAGGCGGCGCCATTGATTCCCCCTCCGATGATGACGACATCGAAGCGTGTCTCCGCCATCCGGCGGATATTGTTATTGCGAAGTTGCATGGGAAGCCCTTTTTAATGACAAAGCCCCGCTCGGTTACGCCGAGCGGGGCTTCAAGACCCATACTGGGCGACCGGTTTCACGTTGTTTGGCTACCGCACGGCGGCAGCAAGGGGCGGCGAAACTGCCGCCCATTCGATCAGCGTGTACCGGCCGCCATCCACTCCTCCATCATCTGGTCGTAGGGCATGGTGGTCCCCTGTGGCATCTCGTTGTCGAGCTTGGCCTTGGGCGCACCCGGCTCATCGAGCCATTCCTGCGGATCCCGCTCTTCGTTGAGCTTGGGCGCGTACGTGGAGAAGACACCGGCTCTCGCCAGGCGTGCCATGACGCTATCGAGATCGCCTGCCAGGTTATCCAGAGCCTCCTGCGGCGTGACCTCGCCATTGACCGCGGGCGCCAGGTTCTGCCACCACAGCGGTGCCATGCGCGGATAATCCGGCACGTTAGTGCTCGAGGGAGTCCAGTTGGATTCGTTCGGGCTACGATAGAACTCTATGAGACCGCCCAACTTGGGCGCCATCTCGGTCATCTGGTCAGAAAAGATGTCAGATTTACGAATCGGCGTGAGGCCCGCCATCAATTTCTCAAGAGAGACCGTCTTGGCAGTAGTGAACTGCGCAAACAGCCAAGCCGCGGTACGACGATCCTCGGGCGTGGAGTCGAAGAAGGTCCAGGCGCCCACATCCTGATACCCCACTTTCATGCCCTCTTCCCAGTACGGGCCGGTCGGCGACGGCGCCATACGCCACTTGGGGTTGCCCTCGTCATCGGTCACGGCCACATCGGGACTGATCATGTCGGCGGTAAAGGTGGTGTACCAGAACATTTGCTGGGCGACATTGCCTTGCGCAGGCACGGGGCCAGCTTCACCGAAGGTCATACCCTGCGCCTCGGGGGGAGCATATTTGGCCAACCAATCAACCATTTTGGTCACGGCAAAGACCGAGGCCGGCGAGTTGGTCGCTCCGCCACGGGAGACGCTTGCGCCTACCGGACGACTCTCCTCGTCGACACGAATACCCCAGTCATCGACCGGGTTGCCGAACGGTACGCCGGGGCTGCCCATGCCCGCCATCGATAGCCAGGAATCGTGGAAACGCCAGCCTAGCGATGGGTCGCGGCGCCCATAATCCATGTGGCCGTAGATCTTGGTGCCGTCGATCTCGCCGACATGCTCGGTGAAGAATTCGGCGATATCCTCATAGGCCGTCCAGTTGGTCGGCACACCGAGGTCATAACCGTAGATGTCGCGGAACTGCTCCTGAAAATCCTCACGCTGGAACCAGTCATAGCGGAACCAATAGAGGTTGGCGAACTGCTGGGTCGGCAATTGGTAGATGCTGCCATCCGGCCCGGTGCCGTACTGGATACCCATGAAATCGTCAAGATCGAGAGTAGGCAGGGTGTAATCGGCCCACTCGTTTTTCATCGCCTCGGATATATTGATGGTCGTGCCATAGCGAATGTGGGTACCGATCGAATCGGAGTCGTTGACGTAGCCGTCATAGATGTTGCGCCCCGACTGCATTTGGGTCTGCATGTTATTGACGACATCGCCCTCTCCAATGATGTTATGGGTGATCTCGATGCCGGTCAGTTCTGTGAACGCCTCGGCCAGCACATCACGCTCATAGGTATGCGTGGTCAGGCCCTCGGCAACGGTATTAATCTCCATGCCGCGGAATGGCTCGGCCGCCTTGACGAACCATTCGAGCTCCTCGATCTGCTCCTCACGAGTCAGCGTCGAGTTCTGAAAGTGCTCATCGATCAGCCGTTCGATGACTTCACGGCTGGGCTCTTGGGCCTGTAGTGCGCTACTGGCAAGCATGACGCTGGCGGCAAGTAGAGAGAGTCGGATGCTAGTGTGCTTCATGATGACCTCTTCTTCGTTGGTGTTGTCTTTATTGCGGGTATTACCCTTCCTTGGATTGATTAACCCCAGTGCATCAGAACCAGCATCCACACGATGGACAGGCCCAGGGCAAACCAAATGCTGATCGGCAGGAAGCCGACGACGATCAGATGGATATACGCGGCCGACAGCAGGCCGATGAAGAGCCGGTCGCCGCGCGTCGTGGCAATGGGCAGGAAGCCATTGCGCTCTACGGTGGGCGAAACGATCTCCCAGGCCGTCATGCCGGCGAGCATCGCAGCGATGGTAGAAAAGAACACCGCCGTGGGTACGGTCCAGACCATCCAGGACATGGCTTAGCCTCCGATCAGGTACGGCCCAGGGCGAAGCCCTTGGCGATATGGTTGCGTACGAAGTAGACCACCACGATGCCGGGCAGGATGGTCAACACTCCGGCAGCGGCCAACGTCCCCCAATCGATGCCGGAGGCTGTCGAAGTCCGGGTCATTATCGAGGCGATAGGCTGCGCATTGGTGGACGTCAGCGTACGGGCCAAGAGAAGTTCGACCCACGAGAACATGAACAGGAAGAACAGCGTGACACCAATGCCCGAGCGGATCATGGGCAGGAATATCTTGACGAAGAATTTCGGGAAGCTATAGCCATCGATATAGGCCATTTCGTCGACTTCCTTGGGCACACTGCTCATGAACCCTTCGAGGATCCATACCGCCAACGGAATGTTGAATAGGCAATGCGCCAGCGCGACGGCCACATGCGTATCGAACAGGCCCACCGTGTAGTAGAGCTGAAAATAGGGCAGCAGAAAGACCGCGGGTGGCGCCATCAGGTTGGTCAGCAACCAGAAGAACAGATGCTTGTCGCCGATGAATTGGAAACGGCTGAAGGCATACGCTGCAGGCAGCGCTACCACGATACTGATGGCCATGTTCATCAGCACGTAGGTCATGGAATTCACGTATCCCATGTACCAGGTCGAATCGGTGAAGATTTTCGTGTAATGCTCCAGCGTGAAATCCTGGGGCCAGAGCGTCAGCCCTCCCAGAATCTCGGTATTCGACTGGAACGACATATTGAGCAGCCAGTAAATGGGCAGCAGGACGAAGACGATATAGGCGGTCATCAGCCCGCGGCGGCGCCACGTGATCGAGGCAGCGCGTGCCTTGCGACGGCGACGATAGTCCTGAACGGCTACGCGCTGACGAACGGCTTGCGGGGTGGTCGGCAGTGAATCGCTCATCTCAACGCTCCCCCTGGGTAGTAGGGTCTTTCTGCCTGTGCATGATGGCGGTGTAGAACACCCAGCTGACCAGCAGGATGATCAGGAAGTAGATCAGCGAGAATGCCGCCGACGGACCCAGGTCCTGCTGTCCGATCGCCATGGTGGTCAGCGACTGGCTGAGGAAAGTAGTCGAACTGCCCGGCCCCCCGCCGGTGAGTACGAACGGCTCGGCGTAGATCATGAAGGAGTGCATGAAGCGCAGCAGGATGCCGATGACCAGCACATTGGTGAGCTTCGGCAACTGGATGAAACGAAATACCGCCCACTTCGAGGCTCGGTCGATACGTGCCGCCTGGTAATACGCCTCGGGTATGGCACGCAACCCGCTATAACAGAGCAAGGCAATCAGCGGCGTCCAATGCCATACGTCCATGAGGACGATGGTGGCCCAGGCATCGGCAGGACTCCGGGTAATGTTGTAGCCGTACCCCAACTCCCGCAGCCCCCACCCCATCAGGCCGATATCGCCGCGGGTGAATATCTGCCAGATGCTGCCCACCACGTTCCAGGGAATCAGCAACGGAAGGGTCACCAGAATCAACACCGCCGAGGCCTGCCAACCCTGTTTGGGCATGATCAGGGCAATACCGATCCCCAGCGGTACCTCGATGGCGAGTATCGTTAGGGAAAAAGCAAACTGGCGAAGCAACGCTGCCTGAAGTGCAGGATCGTTGAGCATCACCTGGAACCATTCGGTTCCGGTAAAGAACCGGGTATAGGGATCGAATACATCCTGCACGGAGTAGTTGACCACCGTCATCAGCGGAATGATCGCCGAGAAGGCCACCAATAGCAGCATCGGCAGGATCAACCACCAGGCATGGTTGTTTCTGACTTTGTTCATTGGCCTAGCTCCACACGGTATTCGTCGACATAAAGCCCCACGCGTTCGGGCACGAAACGCACATGGCACCGGGGCCCCTCGACGTGTTGGCCCTCCTCTACGCGCACTTTCAGCGGCGTCTGGCCCAGATGACACGAAACGATCGAGTACGTGCCCAGGTCCTGAACGCGATTCACCTCGACCTCGAGCGTCTCGGCCCCCGGCTCGTGCATGACATCGATGAATTCGGGACGGATGCCGAGCTTGATATTGTTCGATCCGCTCCTCGCCGCGGCGGAGACGAGCCCCTCGTCCAGCGGGATCCGAGTGTCCCCGCTATAGAGATCCCTGCCCCGGACGGTGACCTCGAGGAAGTTCATCCCGGGGCTGCCGATGAAGTAACCCACGAAGGTATGGGCCGGGACCTCGAAGAGCTCGCGCGGGGTCCCGAACTGCACCACCTGCCCCTCGTACATCACGGCGATCTTGTCGGCGAAGGTCGAGGCTTCGAGCTGGTCGTGGGTGACGTACACCATGGTGATGCCGAAGCGCTGGTGGATTTCCTTCAGTTTGCGGCGCAGCTTCCACTTGAGCTGTGGATCGATAACGGTCAGGGGCTCGTCGAACAGAATGGCCGACACGTCGTCACGTACCAGGCCGCGCCCCATGGATACCTTCTGCTTCTCATCGGCGGTCAGGTTCTTGGCTTTTTGCTTGAGGAGTGCCCCGAGCTCGAGCACATCGGCCACCTCGGTGACCCGCTCCCTGACTCGCTGTTCCGGCGTATTGACGTTGCGTAACGGGAAGGCAAGGTTGTCATACACCGTCATGGTGTCGTAAATCACCGGGAACTGGAAAACCTGAGCGATGTTGCGCGCTTCGGGCGGCAAGGCATTGACGACCTGACCATCGAAAAGCACCTCTCCCTCGGACGGTTCCAGCAAGCCGGAGATGATATTGAGTAACGTCGATTTTCCGCACCCGGAGGGCCCCAACAGAGCGTAAGCGCCTCCCTGATGCCAGACATGGGTCATCTCGCGTATGGCATAGTCCTGAGGGGATTGCGGCTTGGCGACGTAGGTGTGCGCCAGCGACTTCAAGGTGATTTCGGCCATGTCACGCTCCTTCGAGATGCGGGGGGATGTGCACGACCGCCCCTTCCCGGTCGAAGGCATACATCTTGTGCGGCGGGAGATAAACGGTGATTTCCTGATCGACGGCGAACTCATGGACCCCGGCCAGGTGCACCACGAGATCAAAAAGGTCGTTGTGCACATGCAAAAACGTTTCCGAGCCGCTGATTTCGGCCAGATCGACACTGACCGGCAGCCCCAGGTCGTCAGGACTTTGCGGACCCAGGGTAATGTGCGAGGCACGTACCCCGAACTGGTACTGGCCGGGCGCCAGCCGTTTCAGGTCATCGGTCAGGGAGAAATGAACCCGGCGATCGAAGGTGACTTCCGACCCCGAGACCATGCCAGGCAAGACATTGATGGGCGGTTCGGAAAACATCTCGGCACTGAGAATGTTCTGGGGCCGATGGTAGACGTCTTCGGTGCGGCCGTACTGCAGCAACTTTCCTTCGTGGAGTAAGGCGGTATGGCCACCCAGCGCCAACGCCTCATTCGGCTCGGTCGTGGCATAAACGGCAATGGCCTTGCGCGTCTTGAACAATTCACGCAGCTCCTCCCGGAACTCCTCGCGCAGCTTGTAATCAAGGTTCACCAAGGGCTCATCGAACAGGATTACCTCGGCATCCTTGACCAGCGCTCGCCCCATCGCAGTTCGCTGCTGCTGCCCTCCCGAGAGCTCCTGGGGATAGCGCTCGAGCAACGCCTCCATATGCAGCATTTCGGCCGTCTCGCGCACCCGGCGATCGATTTCACGGGCCTCGACACCAGCCAACCTGAGCGGTGAGGCGATATTCTCGTAAACGGTCAAACTGGGGTAATTGATAAACTGCTGGTAGACCATCGACACGTTGCGCTTGCGCACAGGCACCCCGGTCACGTCATGGCCATTCATCAGGATACGTCCATGCGTCGGCCGTTCGAGGCCTGCCATCAACCGCATCAAGGTGGTCTTCCCGGCCAGGGTGCGCCCCAGCAGAACATTGAACGACCCCGGAGCCAGTTCAAGGCTGACGTTGTCGATATGCGTGGCGCCGTTAACCACGTGATCGATTTTTTCGAGAATCAGAGACATGCTTGGCTCGTTGTTATCGTCTTGTAGAGAAAGAGGGGCTCAGCCTCTCGACACGCTGGCAACCGAACGTTTCAAGGACATTAAAGCCAAGGGCCTGAAAGCAAGGCACTTGTAAGCAAAAGCAGATTCAACGGACTGGAGCAGGCAGTGAAGCGACAAGACATAGGTGCCATTGAGCAGTGTCCTTTCTTATCATTGTGATAGCCCACGCTAAGCGGGTGTGCGATGCCCGCGCAGCAATGTTCGATTTTTAAAAAAACGAACATTAAATGTTCGGTTTCGATGATCAGGCTAGCTTACCTACCTCTCCCCTTCAATGGCTTTCAAGCCGTTGAAGGCTAGACAATGGTCTAACCGGCGCAAACAATAACTCGATAATAAATGCAGCTTTGTGACGAGAAATACAACTCGCCACACCCGAGGGGAATATACTCGCCTCAGCAAGACGAGCCGAAACGTCGCGCTTTCGTGTAGAAAAAATCTAGTTCGATTCCGAAAATAAACAAGACTTCAAAGATTATCAGCCCCCGGATCGGCTTTCGGGCCACCTAGAGGTGACGTGCCCTGAGGCAGGCGGGCCATACGCCCTTGATAGACCAGGCGGGAGGCAGTATCGAGCTTCTGTCCTACCGATTCGGCCCCTTGCGATAGCTCGGCATGGTAGCGGTCCCAGTCCTCCCAGTCGTGAGGTGTACCGCTTCTGGGTCGTTTTTGACCCGACTGACGAGCCCGGGACCAGGCCAGCTCTTCCAGCGTATTGGGATGCGACTCGTCGCGGTCATCGGCCAATCCTTTCTTGGCGAGATACTCTCTTGCATCCATGGTCGAATCCTCCAGGGGGGTGGTACGCTCGATGCGAGCGTCAATCAGGGCTAACGGCGAGAGCCCGCGTGCAAATTCCTTATCAGTGCTATCTATACAATAGTTCTTGCGGTCCTCAGCGACCCGAAAATCCCCCTCGTCGGACTCGACTATCCTGAACGGGAGAAACGCGTTGGCCCTTGGCCAACAAGCGTGCCTGAAGAGGAGACATCCATGGCCAACACGGCGCCCACCATCGTCCGCGACATCATGTCCCGGGATTGCTTTCGGGTCAGCGGCAGCATGCCGATTACTACGCTAGTGAAGGGACTTGCCTTGCATCGGCTTCCCGGTGCACCGGTGGTCGATGACAACGATCGATTGATCGGCTTCATCTCGGAGCAGGATGTGCTCGGCAAGTTGCTGGAAAGCGCCTACCTGAATGACGAGCCGCCTCAGGTTCGCGACCTGATGCGCGAAGAAGCCCTGTGTGTGACGGCCAGCAAGGGCATCACTGACCTCGCCCAGGAGATGCACGGGGCACGCCCCAAGGTGTTTCCTGTGGTCGAACAAGGCAAGCTCATCGGTATCGTCACCCGTCATGACGTGCTTACCGCCCTGTTGCGCATGCGTAATGGCCGCTGATGCCTCGCCTGACAGCATGGCAAAGAAAAGCCGCCATATGCATGCATATGGCGGCCAAGAGATCGAAACTGCGAGCATAAACACAATTGGAAGAGCGACTGCTATCACCTTGAAATTGCGCTTATGTCTCTATGACCATGGATTCGGCAAAAGTTTCATGCCAGCGCAAGATTTTCTCTTCTTTTCCTGGCCAGGCAGCGCCCAGCCTTGGCGTGCAAGCGAGATAACAACGACTTAAGTCCCATGGAACGCGAAAAACGTGAGACAGCTTGATCCGGATAAGGCCTTGAGTTTACTATCGAAACGCGTCGCGGGTGTAGCTCAATGGTAGAGCAGAAGCTTCCCAAGCTTAAGACGAGGGTTCGATTCCCTTCACCCGCTCCATTCCTGCGACCCGCGTCTGGGTTCCGCACCCTCGCCACGGACTCCTGGTCATGGCAACCTATCTACTGGTCTTCGCGGTCTGCCTACTCGTCATCGGCAGTACCTTGGGCGTCCTTCTACTGTCGAGAACCCCACGCTACCGCACTGAGCCACACGACCTGCTAGCCCTGTTCGATCGCGCCCTGAACGATCAGATCGGCGATACCGAATGGCAGACCATCGTCGGCTATCCCATACGGCACGACGCCTATCTCGAAAGCGTGAGACGCCGTGCACAGCGCCTGATGGAGGATCATGGCCGCCCCTGGAGGGCATCACGTGGCGGCTCACTGCTATCGCCTGAAGGCAAGAAGGAACTATCCGCACTACGCGATCATCTGGCGGCTCACACTGCACTGCGTGAGCGACGCCACGATTCGCGTTGACGCATTTCAGTGGACGAAGCGGGTATACTGAGATCGGCTCTCATCGCCGGCTCGCTCGAGGTGACACATGTCCAGCGCCATTCGCTTGATTCCGCTCGACAATATGACCAAGCACCACGATCACGATTTCCACCAAATCGTGATCGGGCTGAGTGGTCATGCCGAGCTCGAGATCGAAGGGCTGGGCGGGCGAATCGCCCCGCTTTCGGGCTGTATCGTGCCGGCCAACCATGTGCACTACTATGAGGGCATCGGAGAAAATCGCCAGCTGATCCTGGACCTGCCCGGTGACGGACCCTGCCTGACAGGGGCTAACCATGAGCTTGCCCGCCTCTTCGACGCACCCCGCTTCTTCGAACTCGACGCTCCCCTGCGATCGTACCTCGACTTTCTTACCCAGGAACTTGGCCAGGGCGGACAATATGAAAGGCAGGGCGACCTGCTGGCGGCCACTTTTCTCAGCTGTCTTTATGCCCGTCTGCACCCCGACCTGGCGACACGCGGTCCGCGTCGGTTGAACCTCCAGACCCTCGATCGCTACATACAGCGCAACCTAGCCGAACGTATCACCGTCAAGCATCTGGCCGAGCAGGCATGCCTGAGTGAAGCACACTTCAGTGAGCGCTTCCGGCAACAGACCGGGCTCTCGCCCTATCAATATCTGTTGCGGCAACGTCTCGGTGCCGTTCGCCATCTTCTCACTTCAACGCGACTACCATTATCCGAGATCGCTGCGCATACCGGCTTTGCCAATCAGAGCGCCCTGTCCCACGCATTCCGCCGAACCTACGGTCACCCGCCGAGCCTATTGCGACGCGCCGACGCTCCCTCGTTGCTCGCTCTTGGCCGGTAGCCCGCAGCGCTAACCCCAACGGCACGTCTCGTCATCCTGGACTAGGGTGACAAGATGGTTCTTTGTGAAAATCCGCGTTTTTGACAACTCCTGCCGAGGATTCGGCAAGACGGCGTCTACACCCCGCTCTACATTCATCTCATTATCACGGGGACCGACCTGGCCAAGTGCGGGTTTCGTTCACCCATCGCTATAGGTAGTCACATGCTCAACGCCAACAACATGCTGGATAGTGCTACGTGGAACCAGGACCTGGCGACGCTGTTCGCCCGGGTCAGTGACCACTATATCGTCGACGAAAACGCCTATGTGGCGGAGCAGGTCAAATTCCTGGCCAACGACGAGGAAGACTTCAAGCGCATCGCCGAAAAGACCGCTGAGCTGGTGCGCGAAGTCCGTCAGATGGATACGGCCGTGGACAGCATCGACGAACTGCTGCAGCAATACAGTCTGGATACGCACGAAGGGCTGATGCTGATGTGCCTGGCAGAAGCCATGCTGCGTATTCCCGACAAGGCTACTGCCGATGCCCTGATCGAGGACAAGCTGGGCCCCGCCGACTGGAAATCCTATGTCGGCCAGAGCGAGTCGTGGTTCGTCAACGCCTCGACCTGGGGCCTGTTGATGACTGGCCGCGTCACCACCATGGATCATCCCCGCGACGGCAAGCCGGCCAATTTCATCAATCGCCTCGTCAACCGCATGGGCGAACCCGTCATCCGCCGCGCCATGGTCGAGGCCATGAAGATCATGGGTAAGCAGTTCGTGCTGGGGCGCGATATCGACGAGGCGCTGAAGCGCTCCAAGCCGCTTTTCGACAAGGGCTATACTTATTCCTACGACATGCTGGGCGAAGCCGCCCGCACGCGGGAGGACGCGGAGCGCTACTTCAACGACTATGCACGCGCCATCGAGCAGGTCGGCAAGACCAGCAAGACATTGGCCGACAAGACCCCTGCCCCCTCGATCTCGATCAAACTCTCGGCGCTGCATCCGCGTTATGAGTTCGGCCGTCGCGAGCAGGTCCTCGAGGAGTTGGTCGCCAGTGTGAAGCGCCTTGCGACCCTGGCGCGTGAGTATAGCGTCGCCATGACCATCGACGCCGAGGAGGTCGATCGACTGGAACTGTCACTGGAGGTTTTCCGCGCCGTATTCGAAAGCGACGTATGTAGCGGCTGGGGGCATTTTGGCCTGGTAGTTCAGGCCTATTCCAAGCGCGCCCTGCCCGTGCTCCAGTACCTTAACCGCCTTGCCGACGAACAGGGTGACGAGATCCCCATCCGCCTGGTCAAGGGCGCCTACTGGGATAGTGAAGTCAAGGAATCGCAGCAGTTGGGCGTGGACGGCTACCCTGTCTACACGCGCAAGGCCAATACCGATGTCGCCTACCTGGTCTGTGCCAGTTTCCTGCTGTCGGAAAACACCCGGGGCAAGATCTTCCCCCAGTTCGCCACGCACAACGCCCATACCATCAGTGCCATTCTGGAACAGGCCAATGAGGTCTCTCGTCCCTTCGAGTTCCAGCGTCTGCATGGGATGGGCGAAGCGTTGTATGACGCCGCGCTAAAGCGCGCACCCAAGGGCACCTACTGTCGTATCTATGCCCCCGTGGGGGCGCATAAGGACCTATTGCCCTACCTGGTGCGCCGGCTACTCGAAAATGGCGCCAACTCCTCCTTCGTGCACCAGTTGGTCGATCCCCGCGTCCCCGTTGAGTCGCTTTGCGTGCACCCGGTCGAGACGCTCAAGCAGTACCCTTCCTACGCCAACCCCCGTATTCCGCTTCCCCGGGATCTCTATGGGCAGAATCGCAAGAATTCTCAGGGCGTTAACTTGAATATACGTAGCCAGTACCAGCCGCTCGTGGACGAGATGGGCTCCTTCATGGACAAGGAGCATCATGTCAAGCCACTGCTGGCGTTCTCGGTGGATGACGACGCTGACAACACCCATGACGTGCTGTGTCCCTTCGACCGCCGCGTGCGTGTCGGCTCGGTGCAGTGGACCTCGAGCGAGCAGACACGCCGCGCCATCGATGCCGCCTGGCAGGCGTTTCCGAGCTGGGACGCGACGCCGGTCGCCGAACGCGCCGCGATCCTGCGCCGCCTGGCGGACTTGATGGAGCACAACATGGCGGAGCTGATGACGCTCTGCTCGCGCGAAGGCGGGAAGCTGCTGACCGATGGTGTCGATGAAATCCGCGAAGCGGTCGACTTCTGTCGTTACTACGCCATGCGCGCCGAGGATCTGTTCAACCCGACCCCGCTGCCCGGCCCGACCGGAGAATCGAACGAACTGCTGCTTACCGGCAAGGGCGTGTTCGCAGCCATCAGCCCGTGGAACTTCCCGGTCGCCATTTTCTGCGGACAGATCATGGCCGCGGTCGTGTCCGGTAATACCGTACTGGCCAAGCCCGCCGAGCAGACCTCTTTGATCGCTCACCGCGTGATCGAATTGCTTCACGAAGCGGGCATGCCGCGCGACGTGGTCCAGCTGCTGCCGGGCGATGGCCCCACAGTGGGCAGCGTGCTGACCTCCGACCCGCGCATCACCGGGGTCGCCTTCACGGGTGGAACCGATACGGCCCAGATCATCAATCGCGCGCTTGCGGCTCGCGAGGGGGCGGCGCTGCCCACGCTGATTGCCGAGACGGGCGGCATGAACGCCATGATCGTCGATTCGACGGCGCTTCCCGAGCAGGTCGTGGCCGACGTTGTGCAGTCCGCGTTCCAGAGCGCCGGCCAGCGCTGCTCTGCACTGCGAGTACTGTATCTTCAGGAAGACGTGGCCGACCGTGTCATCGAGATTCTCAAGGGCGCCATGGCCGAGCTGCACGTCGGCGATCCGCGCGATCTGGGCACCGATGTCGGCCCGGTCATCGATGAAGACGCACGTGAGGGCCTTGTCGGACATATCGAAGCGTTGAAAGCCGAAGGGCGTCTGATCGCCGAGACGCGCCTGAACCCCGCCCATACGGCAGACGGCACCTTCGTGCCGCCGACGGCCTTCGAGATCGACGGTATCGATGCCCTGGAGCGCGAGCAGTTCGGCCCCGTGCTGCATATCGTGCGCTACAAGGCCTCCGAAATCGATGCGGTGATCCAGTCGATCAATGACCGGCGCTACGGCTTGACCTTTGGCGTCCATAGCAGAAACGAATCCTTTGCGGAAGCCATTGCTCAGAAAATTCGGGTTGGTAATGTGTATGTAAACCGCAATATCATCGGCGCCGTGGTTGGCGTTCAGCCTTTCGGTGGGCAAGGCCTGTCGGGCACGGGCCCCAAGGCAGGTGGCCCGAACTACCTGCTTCGCTTCGCCACCGAAAAGACGGTCACCATCAATACCGCCGCCTTGGGCGGCAACGCGTCGCTGCTGGCGCTCGGCGATACCTGAGCAAGCGCCGCAGCCCGTCGTCATCCTGCCGGGTTCGATGACGACGGGGGCGCCCGAAACCTCCTTGGCCGGTGGCCAGGGAGGTTTCGCGCCTGATAAACAACAAACTTACCCTTACGTGGGACAGATCTTATGGTCCAAAACAACCTCCTCATCGGCTTGACGTTCGCCGTCTACCTCATAGTAATGCTCGGCATCGGTATCATTGCCTACAAGCGCACTACCAACCTCTCCGATTACATTCTTGGCGGGCGCTCGCTCGGCCCATGGACATCGGCGATCTCCGCCGGTGCCTCCGATATGTCGGGCTGGCTACTGCTGGGTCTGCCGGGCGCCGCCTATGTCAGCGGCATTTCTGCCAGTTGGATCGCCGTCGGCCTGTTGATCGGTACCTGGCTCAACTGGCTGATCGTCGCCCGCCGGCTTCGCATCTATAGCTTCCAGGCCAGCGATTCGCTGACACTGCCCGAGTTCTTTGCCAACCGCTTCCGCGACAGGACTCACCTGCTACGGATCATTTCGGCCATTTTCATTCTGGTCTTCTTCCTGTTCTATACCAGTTCCGGGCTGGTGGCAGGTGGCCGTCTTTTCGAGACGGTCTTCGGTCTCGACTACCGCATTGCGGTCACCGTGGGGACCCTGACCATTATCGTCTATACGTTTATCGGCGGGTTCCTGGCGGTCTCCTGGACCGACTTGATCCAGGGCCTGATGATGGCCGCCGCCCTGGCTATCGTCCCGATCATCGCGTTCATGGACCTTGGCGGTGCCAGTGGCGCAGGTGCAGCCCTGGCCGCCGAAAGCGAGTACATGCTGTCCTGGTTCCGTGACGCCTCAACCGGCGATGCCCTGACGGCCGTAGGAATCATCAGCTCCCTGGCCTGGGGTCTGGGTTACTTCGGTCAGCCGCATATCCTGGCGCGTTTCGCCGGTATCCGTAGCGAGAACGATATCCCGGCTGCACGTCGCATCGCCGTCATCTGGTCGGGGCTGACCTTGTTCTGTGCGGTGGCCGTAGGCCTGCTGGGCGTTGGCTTCGTTTCTCGTGAGCTGGGTGATGGCGAGACGGTGTTCATGGTCATGGTCAACCTGATCTTCCATCCGGTCATCGCGGGCATCCTGTTGGCTGCCATCCTGGCAGCGATCATGTCGACAGCCGACTCGCAGTTGCTGGTCTCCTCGTCAGCGCTGACGGATGACTTCTACAAGGCGTTGCTACGCAAGGAAGCATCACAGAGTGAGTTGGTCTGGGTGGGTCGCTTTGCCGTGGTGGCTATCGCCGTGATTGCCTACCTCCTCGCCCTGAATCCGGACACAACGGTACTCGACCTGGTCTCCTACGCCTGGGCAGGTTTCGGAGCCGCGTTCGGCCCCGCGCTGATCATGTCGCTTTTCTGGCGCCGCATGAATCAGTGGGGTGCCCTGGCCGGTATCGTCGTCGGCGGTGTCACCGTCGTCGTATGGGCGGAGATTTCCGGTGGCCTGTTCGATCTCTACGAAATCGTTCCGGGCGTGATATTCGCTTATATCGCCATCGTCGTTGCCAGCCTGGCTACAGGCGAGCCGAGCGATGAGATCACCGCCGAGTTCGATGCCCTCAAGCGTTGATTCGCAAAGCGTGCAAACCACGGGGTCGCCATAGGCGGCCCCGTTTTTTATGCCCCGTGGAAAAGGACCAGCGCACGCCAGACGAGGACCAGCGCGAAGCTTACAAGCAACCCCCAACTGAGCGGTTCCGAGACGAGCCATCGCAGCCAGCTTGCGCGGGGTTCGAGCCCCATGCCTTGGGTGAAACCGGCCCCCAGCGCCCATACCCCCAAGAGAATCAACGGGAAGCGCATCGGCATCGAAAGCTGGGTGAGCAGATCAGGCCACCATAACAACCCTACGGCCATCGTCGCAGAGAGCACCATCGCCAGCATGGGCGACCAAGGCAAGCGATACAGAAGACGTGTCACCACAGGATTTCCTTATACGATGGCTTCAGTTCCTCAAGCGTAGCCAGACTGTCCCCGCCACGCCCAGCCTTGATTTAGACAAAGGCTATACATCTCAAACCCCAACGGCATTAGACTTGAGTCGCACCTTATAAAGAAGAATCGCGCTGCACTGCGCTTACTATATCCTCAGCATTCATTACATTTCGTAACGAGACTAAGGAAACACTGTTTCCTATAATGATGTTGTCCAATTAATTGGCGCGCCGGATTTACCGGCCTCAAGGAGGAACCAATGAGCAAGACTAAGTGGGTATCAGCTGCAGTCATCGTGGGAACCAGTCTTGTCGCCAGCCAGGCGGCCATGGCCTACGGTGCCGGTGACTTCTTCGCCCGGGGCGGCTTCGCCCAATCCAATCCTGAGGGCGACAATGGTCGCGCCGGTGGCGAGCAAATCGATGTCAGCGACGAGAACGGCTTCACCTTCGGTGTAGGCTATCTGGTCCACGACAAGATCGGCGTGGAGCTCAACAGCTCCGAGAAGATCGGCCACAATCTAGCCATGGGCAGCGACAGCTTCGGCTTCGATCGTCAGCCGGTCAACCTGATGGTCAACTACTATCCCCTCGGTGGGCTCAACTCTAAAGTGCAGCCCTATGTAGGTGCCGGCCTGAACTACACGCGCTTTTCAGGCGAACCGAGTGGTGTCGACCTACAGAAGTCCTACGGTGCTGCCGGGCAAGTCGGCATTGACTTGGCCATCACCAAGAACGTATCTCTCAATGGCTTCGCCAACTACGCCGATGTCGATTCGGACATCCGCGAAAGTGGCAGCACGATCGGCCGTGCCGACGTCGATCCGGTGACTGTTGGCGGTGGCGTCACGCTGCACTTCTGATCCACTCGCCGTTAGCTACGGAGAAAGATAACGCCGGGCCATTGCCCGGCGTTTTTCGTGTGACACCTCGATCTGTCTTGCGCTGGGTCAATAAGCGCCCCCGACAAGACCATTAGACTCCTCGTAGTTTCGACGCACGCTCAGCGTGTCCTCTCACAAGGAGTCGCCCTATGAAGAAGTCTTCCTTTTCCGCCCTGCTGGTCGCTGGGGTCATTGCCGGCGGTCTAGTCACCGTGAATCAGGCCTTCGCCTATGGCGCTGGCGATATCTATACCCGCGTAGGTATCGCCAAGGTTGCGCCGAAGGATAGCAACGGCTCCCTGGCTGACGGCACTATCGATGTCGATGTGAAGAATGAGCTCGGGCTGGCATTTACCCTGGGCTATCGTTTCCATGACAAGCTGGGCGTCGAACTGCTCGCCGCCCTGCCCTTCGAGCACGAGATAGACCTAGATGCAGCCGGCACAGACATCAATGCTTCCACCAAGCACCTGCCGCCGACGCTGACCCTGCAATATTATCCCCTGGGCGGCACCGATGCGCGCGTACAGCCCTACCTCGGGGCCGGTATCAACTACACGCGTTTCTCGGATGAAGAGATCGGGATTGACGGAGCTGAGCTGGAGCTCGACAGTTCCTGGGGAGCCGCCGGCCTAATCGGTGTGGATCTGCTGATCAATGACAACTGGGCACTCAATGCCGCGGCCTGGTATCTGGATATCGACACCGACGCCAGCCTCGGTGGTAACGATCTGGGCACTGTGAACATCGATCCGATCGTGGTCATGGGTGGTATCAGCTATCGCTTCTAGACGACACCCCGATCCGCGGGTCCCCGATAATCGCTGAAATGTCGCCCGCCTCCCGGCGGGCGACGTCGTTGTGCGGGGGCTAGCGGGGGGAGTGGCGTGACAGGCCAAGCATCGTCAAAAGGGTGTCCTCCAAACCCTCCACAGCGTCAACCGCTGCCAAGCGCGTGTAGTACTCATCGGAGAGGAACGCCTTGCCGGCCAGAAGATGCTCCAGGTATTCGCGGGCCGGCCTGAGTGCCGCCCGGGTCTGACCGGGGTGCGCAATATAGACCCAGGCCTCGATGACGCCCCGTTCGGTAAGAATGGGGTGCTGCTGGCGAAAATAGTGGTGAGGAACCCCCTCGAAGGGATCCATGAGCTGGATTTGATCGGGAGATTCAAGCTCGTAGAGCGCCCCTTCGACGTGAATGCCCGATCTTGCTGCGACATTGGCATGAGCAATGCCCGGTACGCTTGAGGCCTTGTCGAAACGCAATTCGTGGTTATCGAGCCGCCCTGCCAGGACAGCCCGTGTGGCACCGATTCGGGCTGCGACCCGCGCCGGGTTCATGTTGCTGCCATAGGCAAAATAATACGCCATGCAGGGAACTACTCGTTTTCGGTAATGACACGATCGACTTCCTCGATCGCCTTGACGAGGAGCAGGCGCTCGCTCGGACGCGCATCGGACTGCTTGAGGTACATGTCCGCAGCGGGCGCGACGTCACAGCTTGTGGGTAGCGGACCACGTGCCTCGACCAGGGCATCGAGACGAGCGATGAATACGAACCGCAGCCACTGCGGCAATGCCATGGTATCCACACAAAAGGGTTGCTGGCTGTCAAAGGCCTCGGCTGAAGGCTGGGACATTTGCCAGAGATTGGAGGCCTTCATGGTGGCCTCGAGGCGGCGAAGAGCCTCGTCGAGTTCCTGGTGTACGCTCATGGGGTCTCCTTTATCGAATCCTGGCCATTATCCGGCTCTCCTCGCGAATGGCTACCCTCGGGCCCCAGGCTGGCTGCCTGATTGGCGAGAACCTTGCGAAGGAAGTCACGCGTTCGTTCGTCACGCGGTTGGGTGAAAAGCCGCGAAGGCACATCCTGCTCGACGATACGCCCGCCATCCATGAAGATCACACGATCGGCAACATCGCGCGCGAAGCCCATTTCATGCGTGACCACCAGCATGGTCTGACGCTCTCGCGCCAACTGTTTCATCAGGCCGAGCACTTCCTCGACCCACTCGGGATCGAGGGACGAGGTGGGTTCATCGAACAGGATCACGTCGGCCTGAGCGGCCATGGCGCGCCCGATACCAATGCGTTGTTGCTGCCCACCCGAGAGGGAAGCCGGATAGGCGTTGGCCTTTTCAGCCAGGCCGATCCGCTCGAGAATCTCGTGGGCGCGGGAATGCGCCTTGGCACGCGGCCAGCGATTGACGACGATCAAACCTTCGGCAATGTTCTCCAGAGCCGTCTTGTTGGCGAACAAGGCATAATTCTGGAATACGAATGCGGTGCGGCGCCGGAGTGCGAGAATTTCGGCCTTGCGTGCGCGCGTCACGTCGAGATCCAGATCCCCAATTCGCAAGCGACCGGCATCGGGGCGCTCGAGAAAATTCATGCAGCGCAGAAGCGTCGACTTGCCGGTTCCCGATGGACCGATGACGACGATGATCTCGCCCTCCTGAATTTCCAGATCGATGCCGTCGAGCACCGTGGTATCGCCAAACCGCTTGATCAATCCTTCAAGCTCGATCATCTCCGGTAGGCCTCCCCGAGCCGTGATTCGAGTCGTCGCTGAGCCCATGCCAGCAGCTCGACAATCCCCCAGTAAAGAATGGCCACTGTGATGAACGCTTCAAAATAAAGGAAGCTGCCTGCCGCTTCCTTCTGCGTGGCGCCCATCAGCTCGGTGACGCCCAGGGTAAAGGCCAGCGACGTCGCCTTGATCATATCGATGAAGTAATTCATCAACGTTGGCACGGCGATACGAGTGGCCTGAGGCAGCACGATACGGCGCATCAGCTGAGCATTGGTCATGCCGATCGAGAGCGCAGCCTCTGTCTGACTGCGGTCGACCCCGACGATGGCCGCCCGTATGGATTCGGCCATGTAGGCCGAGAAGTGCAGGGTCAGCCCCATGATCGTTGCCGTGACGCCATTGATCTGGGTGAGAAAGGCCAGTAGCTGGGGCAACCCGTAATAGAACAGGAATAGCTGGACCAACAGCGGTGTTCCCCGGAAGAACGAGATGAACAGCAGGGTCAGGGCATTGAGGCCAGGCAGCTTGAGCACACGGATGACCGCCAGCAGACAGGCCAGTACCAGGGCAAGCACCATACCGGCCCCGGCCATTTCCAGTGTCAACGGCAGGTATCTGAGCAGGATCGGGAACAGCTCGAGCATATACCCGAAATCTAGCTCTCGCATGGGGATCTCCTGCCTTAGGGACGCGTGATATCGGTGCCGAACCAGCGCTCGGAAATACTCGTCAGGGTGCCGTCTTCACGCAGCGTTTCCAGGGCATTGTCGACACGATCACGCAGTTCCCGGCCTTCCTCGGTATCACGGAACGGCAGCGCATTGCGAATCTCGGAGAACGGTTGGCCCGCGAGGGCAAGCGGCAACGGCGTCTCCTGGATCACCTGGCTGGCACTGACACGATCCATCACGAAGGCGTCCACCCGGCCCAGGGCCGTGTCCTGCTCGATATTGCTCTCGTAGGTCCGGATATCGATTTCGTCGGCGTAGGGAAGCTCACGTAACAGCTGCTCGTAATTGGAGCCCAGGTTGACGGCCACCGACTTGCCTCGCAGATCCTCGACCCCCTCGATCGATTCATTGCCCTGCCTGACCACCACCTGAGCCCCGTCATAAACGTAGGGCTCGGTGAAGGCATATTGTTGCTGACGCGCTTCGGTGATGGTGATCTGGTTGGCAATGGTATCGATGCGGCCGGACCCCAACATACCGAACAGGCCGGAGAAATTGGCGGTTACGAATGTCACTTCGATATCCAGAGTCTTGCCAACGGCCTCCATCACATCCACTTCGAAGCCCTGCAACTCGTCCTGTTTGACGAAAGTGAAGGGGAAGTATCCTCCCGACATGCCGACCCTCAAGGGGGTTTCTTGTGCCTGGGCTGTCCCCAGTCCTGCCAGGGCCAGGGCAAGCGCAATGGTACGTAGCATAGTGATCTCCTGAGTCATCTGTCGCTGCGATCAAAAAGATCGCATAGTAGGCTATTGATTAATCGGGTGAAAGCCGCAGAGAGAACGACGAAGCCCCGCTGCTATCCACGGATTCACAGAAACCCTGAGCGAGGCTGTGGATAACCCGTGGAAAACACACGCACCGCGTGACGGGACGTCAGCTTCAGAGAATCGATCAAAAACTGACCAGTTCGATCAGGCGGCCTTGCCCGCTACTGACAAGGTAGCCGGCCCCGCGGTACAGTGCGCGGTTCAACGCCGGAATGACGATATGCAGCCGATCCACACCGTTCACGATTTTTTCCTGCGCAGTGGCGCGCAGCTTCGCCTGTTCCATATGGGGCGCCGAGTCACGCCCTTCGGGCTGGATACATTGGCGGCCTTCGAGAACGGTACGCTGCCTTGGCCGCAACCCTGGCGGTCGCAGGCCCGCATGGCATGCGTTTTCACGCTGGGGGACAGTCCGGAACCGATCATCTGGTTCCTGGCCATGCCGCTAGACGAACAAGGCCATCTGATGCCTGCGCCTCGCGATGCGTTCGTACAGCGACTGCTCGAAACCTTGGGCCGCATAGTCGAACGTCAGAACCAAGCCGAGGACGGCGCAGCGGAAAACCTGATGGAAGGGAATCCACTCAGCTTTGAGCCCAGCCTGCCCTTTCGCGCGATGCTGCACGCCAGGGCAACGCGTGCCTTTGATCGCCCCGCAAGCCAGCATCTCGAACTGGTGGAAGCTTACCTTCAGGGACAGCAGGATGAAGCCCATTGGCAAGCGCTGGGGCTACAAGGCATGGCCGATTACGTCATTCGTCAGGACACCGAACAGTCCCGTCAGCTTGCCGATCGCCTGGACGCGCTGCCGTCGGATGTGGTGCGTACACTATGCTACTGTCTTGAACATGAGCCTCTCGACGAGTCGCTGGTCATCGCCTTACGTGCCCGCGGCGAGGCGGCAGCGCAACATGGCGATGTCGAGACCCTTTGCGCCTGCGTCCGTGCTGTAGGGACCAGCGTCAGCGACACGACGCTGAAGTGGTACGATGCGCTGCTCGCGGACACCCATGCCAGCGGGCCGGATCTGCTGGCGGCGATGGCGGCACGCGGCTGGGAGCATCTGGAAGATGCCGAGCGCCTGCCCCGCTTTCTCCAGCGCCTCGCCGAGCATCCCGGAGCAGATTTCCTGGCCCTCGTGCGCGATCTCGCCTTGATTCCGCGTCTGCGCCTCCCCGTGCTCATGAGCTTGCGCGAGGCACCGGCGGATTCGGCCATCGGTCAACGTCTGGCAGCCCTGCATCAGGCTTGATGCATCCTGTACCGTGAATCACCAGAAGGGCAACGCATGAAAGCACTTCCCTATCAGGCCAAAGCCATCGTCGGACGCCGGGAAATGGTTACGCTACCCGAGTTGCACCTGTCGCTGTGCTGCAAGATCGATACCGGCGCCAGGACCTCCGCCCTGCATGCCGAGGAGATCGAGTCCTTCGAGGAGGATGGCCACATGTGGGTCAGCTTCCTGACGCGCAGTGGCGGCCCGCACAGCCCGGGTCATCCCATGAAATTGCACTTACATGACCGTCGCCGGGTGACGAGCTCCAACGGGCACAGCGAGTGGCGCTATGTCATACGCACCCCGATGCAGCTCGGCGAACTGGAATTCCCGGTAGAACTCACCTTGACTGATCGACGGGACATGCGGCATCCGATGCTGCTCGGCCGACGTGCCATGCGCCGCCTGCTGGTGGCACCCGGCACCGCTTTCCTGCACGGCGAGCCCTGAGCTGAACCGCCTGACATCTTCTAGCCGCTTTCGCTTCGAAACGGAGAATCACATGCATATCGCCCTGCTTTCGCGTAACCGCAACCTGTACTCTACCCGGCGCCTGATCGAAGCTGCGGAAGCCCGTGGGCATACCATTCGTGTCGTGGATACGCTGCGC
The DNA here is from genome assembly GCF_000759345.1 of Litchfieldella xinjiangensis. Classification (GTDB taxonomy): domain Bacteria; phylum Pseudomonadota; class Gammaproteobacteria; order Pseudomonadales; family Halomonadaceae; genus Litchfieldella_A; species Litchfieldella_A xinjiangensis. Next base: position 842,971 of record NZ_JPZL01000002.1, on the reverse strand, counting down.
TGTTATATGAACATTGCCTCGCACCGGCCCTCGATCCACTACAAAGGCGCTGAGCTGGAGCCGTTCGATGCGGTCATACCGCGGATCGGTTCGTCTGTGACGTTCTATGGCTGTGCCGTGTTGCGTCAGTTTGAAATGATGCGCACCTACGTCCTCAACGACTCGGTAGCGATCACCCGCTCGCGGGACAAGCTGCGTTCGCTTCAGCTACTTTCGCGTAAGGGCTTGGGGCTGCCCATTACCGGCTTTGCCCACTCGCCGGACGATATTCCCGATCTGATCACCATGGTCAAGGGCGCGCCACTGGTCATCAAGCTGCTCGAGGGTACGCAAGGCATCGGCGTGGTGCTGGCGGAAACCAACCAGGCCGCCGAGAGTGTGATCCAGGCTTTCATGGGCATGAAAGCCAACATCATGGTTCAGGAATACATCAAGGAGGCCAAGGGCGCCGATATCCGCTGCTTCGTGATCGGTGACAAGGTGGTCGCCTCCATGAAGCGCCAGGCCGCCGAGGGGGAGTTTCGCTCCAATCTCCACCGTGGGGGAAGCGCCAGCGTCATTCGCATCACGCCGGAGGAGCGCTCTACGGCAATCAGAGCGGCCAAGGCCATGGGGTTGCGTGTGGCGGGTGTCGACCTGCTGCGCTCCAACCACGGCCCGGTGATCATGGAGGTCAATTCCTCGCCGGGGCTACAAGGCATCGAGACCTCCACCGGCAAGGACATCGCGGGATTGATCATCGACCACATCGAGAAAAATGCCGTGACTCCACGCAAGGCGCCGCCCAAACCCAACGGTTAATTCGTCGAAAAGCGGCCGAAACCGGAGAATCTATAAATTAATTGCTTGCGGGGGTAGCAAAACAGTGTTCTCCCCCGCACAATCAGCGTCACCGGAGGAGGTGACCGCTCATGTTTCTTGATAATCGCCAGGTGGCGATGGACAGCGTCCTGGAAGCGCTGGCCGACAGTCTCGATTATTTTCAGGACAATCTCGAACGCCTGCGCCCTTCTCTGCGTGAAGCCTTGAAGCCGCACTATGAAGCGCGCAGCGAATCCATGCATGAGTTGCAGGAGCTGGCCAAGAAGCACCTCCACCTGCTCCCCCGCGATGCCGATGTCGAACGCGACGACTACCTGTGGTTGTGGAGCCGCCTCAAGAGCTTCGTCGGCAACGATAGCCAAGTACTGATCAACGAATTGCTCGAACAGGAGCGCGTATTGATGCAGGCTTTGGCCACGCTATATACCCATCCCCTGCCTGACCCGATCGAGCCCGCGGTTGAACGCTGCTGGAAAGGCTGCAGATCGTTGATACGTGAGCTTTATAAGCTGCAGAAGCGACGCCGCTGACCCCGTTTTTATTATGGCCGAGCTAGTCGATGCCTTCGGGTGTCTCGTAGCGCGGTGGCTTTCGCTCGGGAGCGATCAATAGCGGCTCTTCGGGTCCAAGGAAGTAGGGCTGACGCTCCCATAGGTACAGGTCCCCCAGTGTCGCCACGCGAGCAATCCACTCCCGCACTTGAAGACGCCAGACCCCCGAGACATGGCGGGAAGGCACTGCGCATCCTTCAGCGTCCAGTCCCAGCGCATCGGCAATAATCAGTGCACGGGGAAGATGCCAAGCCTGAGTGATCAGGAGTACATTCGATACGCGGAAGATCTCACGGGAACGCACTAGAGTGTCGAACGTGCTGAAACCGGCATAGTCGAGCGTCATGTCATCGTCGCGCACCTGACGCCCTCGCAGGTCCCGCCACATGGTGATCGGCTCATTATAGTACCGGGTGCGGTTATCACCGGATAAGAGCAAGTGCGCGACCTGGCGTGATGCAATGAGTTCGGCCGCCGCGCTCATGCGTGCCTCGAAATGCGGATTGCGTACCCCACCACGACTCCAATGGGATGTGCCGAAGACGATCCCGACAGGAGCGCTGGTGCATTGCTCGATATCGTGCTCGATACGTGAGTACGTCCGCGAGATGATCCATAAATTGGCGGCAATAAATAGCAATGTCGCCAAGAGCACAACGACTCCCAGCGACATCACGAACGCCTTGACCCATGTCAGCAGCCTTAGCCGCATCCGCAATCCTCGTCTCGACCGGCTAGAACATGCCCAGTTCCAGCTTGGCCTCTTCGGACATCATCTCACGACTCCACGGAGGATCGAACACGGTTTCCACATGGACTCGAGAGATCTGCGGAGCGCCCAGAATCTTGTTACGAGCATCGGCGGCAATCACTTCGCCCATGCCGCAACCCGGCGCCGTGAGGGTCATGCGTACCGTGACGATACGCTCGCCCGTCAACAGGCGCTCGATGCGACATCCATACACCAGCCCCAGATCGACGATATTTACCGGAATCTCGGGGTCGAAACAGGTACGCAGCTGGTCCCAGACGAACTGCTCCAGTTCCTCATCACTGGCGTCTTCATGCAGCGTGGGGCGGGGCACCGACTCCAGGCCCAGGGCATCGAGATTAGCCCCTTCGATCAGAAACAAGCGACCCTCGTAGGCGACACTTACCGAGCTTCCCTTGGCCTGCATGATCGATACCACGCTGTCCTCGGTCAGGGTCACGGTCTTGCCGAACGGGATGGAGATGGCCTCCACGTCCCGTTGCAGGGGCATCTCCTGCCCCTTGTAAAGGCTTTTCATCTGCTCCAGTGCAGCCATCGGCTCTTTCCCCCAACGCGATTCAATGAACCCGTGTCACCGCACCATACCTATGACTCGCTCGAGGGCATCCGCGAAGATATCGATCTCTTCGGGCGTGTTATAGGCCCCAAACGACGCTCGGCAGGTGGCATCGACACCAAAATGCTTCAAGAGCGGCTGCGCGCAGTGGTGTCCGGTGCGGATCGCCACCCCTAGCTGATCGATCAACAGGCCGATATCCTGAGAATGAGCGCCATCGACAACAAAGGAAATGACGCCGGCTTTTTTCGGTGCCGTACCCAGGATACGCAGGCCGTCGATGGTGCGCAGACGGTCATTGGCATGTGCCAGCAAGCGCTGCTCCCAACTGCCGATGAGTCCGATGCCGATATTGGAGACCCAATCCAGCGCCTTGCCCATGGCGATCACTTCGGCAATAGCAGGTGTGCCAGCCTCGAAACGGTGAGGTATGTCGGCGAAGGAGGTGCCGCCATCGAAGCCAACGGTCTTGATCATCTCACCGCCACCCTGCCAGGGAGGCATCGCCTCGAGCAGCTCAGCGCGGCCATACAGCGCCCCGGCCCCCGTGGGCCCGTAGACCTTGTGTCCTGAAAAGGCGTAGAAGTCCACGCCCAACGCCTGAACGTCTATCGGCTCGTGCGGCGCCGCCTGGGCGCCATCGACTAAGATAAGCGCTCCATGATCATGCGCAATCGCCGCCATGTCGCGGATCGGATTGATCGTGCCGAAGGCGTTCGAAACATGGTTGACCGCTACCAGACGTGTCCGCTCACTGATGAGTTCACGGTACGCGGCCATGTCGAGCGCACCATGTTCATCGACAGGGATAACCTTGATGATCAAGCCCAACTGCTGGGCCAGAAGCTGCCACGGCACGATATTCGAGTGGTGCTCGAGCATCGATAAAATGATCTCATCCCCGGCCTTCAGGTTGGCACGTCCCCAGGTGTTGGCCACCAGGTTGATGGCCTCGGTCGTACCCCGGGTGAAGATGATCTCGTGGCGCTTGTTGGCGTTCAGGAAGCGAGCCACCGTTTCGCGTACGGCTTCGTAAGCCGCCGTCGCCTCATCCGAGAGCGTATGCAGCCCCCGGTGGATGTTGGCGTTGTAGCGCTCATAATAATCCGCAAAGACGTCGATGACCTGACGCGGGGTCTGGCTGGTTGCAGCATTGTCCAGGTAGATCAGCGGCTTACCATGCACCTTGCGCTCAAGGATCGGAAAATCCGCACGCACCTTGACCACATCGAGCGTCAGGTCGCTGAATGCACTCATCTAGCCCTCCTCGCCAAGCGCGACGGCCGCTTCCACCAATCCGGCCAGGTTGAATCGCTCAGGAAGTTTACCAGCCACGGCAAGCTCGACGCGCTGGGCAATGGCGTCATGCTTGACCTGCTCCATGACTTCACCGGCAAAGGCCAATGTCAGCAGCCCGCGTGCCGTCTGCTCGTCGATGCCGCGCGTGCGCAATGCGTAGATCGCTTCTTCATCCAGCTGGCCGGTGGTCGCGCCATGTGAACATTTCACGTCGTCGGCATAGATCTCGAGTTCCGGCTTGGTATCGATCTCGGCACGATCGGATAGCAGCAGGTTGGCATTGTTCTGATACGCCTCGATCTGCTGACTGTCGCGCTTGACGATGACCTTGCCGTTGAACACCCCCCGGGCCCGATCGTCGAGGATGCCCTTGTAGCTTTCCTGCGAGTAGGTCCGCGGCGCGTTGTGGTTGACCAGCGTATGGTTGTCAACGTGCTGACGCCCCTGAGCAAAAAACAGCCCGAAATACTGGGTCTCGGCACCTTCGGCATTGAGGTCCGCGACGATATCGTTGCGGACCAGCGCGCCACCAAGATTGAGGTTGAACGAGGTAAACCGGCTGTCGCGCCCCTGATCAACATGCACGCTGGCAATGTGCATGTCGCCGACGGGGGCCTCCTGAAGCTTGTAGTGCTGCACGATGGCGCCGCGATCGAGCAACACTTCGGTAATTACGTTGGTGAAGTTCTTGGCATCAGTTTCACCCACGTAATGCTCGATGACAGTCGCCTCACTGCGCGCTCCCGCCTCGATCAGCACCCGCGGATGGCACATGGTCGGCTGATCACCTTCCCGAGACAGGAACTGAAGCAGGATCGGGGTCTCGACTACCGTCCCCGGGGCCAGGCGAATGATAGCGCCCTCCTCGGCAAAGGCGGTATTGAGGGCGGCAAACGGAGAAAAGTCGACGCCTGCCAAGCGGCCGAGTACGGCACCGACAGCCTCATGATTGCTCTCGAGTGCCTGTGACAATGTCTCCACCGTGGCGCCCGCGGGCAAGGCGTCGAGGTCAGAAAGCGCCGCGGAAAAGACCCCGTCGACGAATGTCAGGCGAATCGCGTCGAGTGGCAGCGTCAGTGCGGCGGCCGCGGCCGGTGAGAACTCGGCGTTATCTGCCTGTACGAAGGTGCCACGGGCGATGGACCGGGTGTCGGTATATTTCCATGCTTCGTCACGTCGGGTAGGAAAGCCCACGGCCTCGAAGCGAGCACTGGCCGCCTGGCGGCGAGCTGCCACCCAAGTCGGCTCTGCCGCATCGCGTGCTGCCATGCGACGATTCAAGGCGTCGATAAAGGTTTGCTCTTCGCTCATGCAGCGGACCCCTCCACCAGCCAGTCGTATCCCCGCGACTCGAGTTCAAGTGCCAGATTCTTGTCACCGCTCTTGACGATACGGCCGTCAACCAGCACATGGACCACGTCCGGTTCGATATGATCGAGAAGTCGCTGGTAGTGGGTTACCAGCAAAATCGCCCGCTCCTCGCTGCGCAGGGAGTTGATCCCCTTGGCGACGACTTTCATGGCGTCGATATCCAGCCCTGAATCGATCTCATCGAGCATCGCGAGTTTCGGCTGGAGTACCAGCATCTGCAGGATTTCGTTGCGCTTTTTCTCCCCGCCCGAGAAACCTTCGTTAACGGCCCGCTGTAGAAAGCTCGGATCCATTTGCATGAAGTTGAGCTTTTCGCGCACCAGCTTCATGAATTCCGGCGCCGGTATTTCTTCTTCACCGCGGGCCGTACGCTGCGCATTCAGCGCAGCCTTGAGCAAGTAGATGTTCTTGACCCCAGGGATCTCGACCGGATACTGGAAACCCAGCAACAAACCGGCCTGAGCGCGCTCTTCGATCTCCATCTCCAGCACGTCCTTGCCTTCGAAGGTGATCGAACCGCCTGTCACTTCGTAACCGTCCTTACCGGCGATGACTGCCGACAGGGTCGATTTACCGGCCCCGTTAGGGCCCATGATGGCGTGCACTTCCCCGGGATTGACAGTCAATGTAAGGCCCTTGAGGATTTCACTACCTTCCACCGTGACGTGCAGATCCTTGACTTCGAGCATCATCGAGTACCTTTTTCGATTCTGGCGAGCCGCCGCAGCGACTCCTGAAATTGAACCCTACCAAGGGCGAGAAACGAGCGAGCGGCACCTGAACAAGGCAGAAGCTGGAGAGAGAAGCGGAGTTTACTCAGGTAAATGAGCATTCTCGAACCAGCTTATAACGCCGTTCAGGCGTCGCGCAGCCGTTTCTATTAGCCAACAGCGCCTTCGAGCGTGACGTTGAGTAGCGCCTCTGCCTCCACGGCGAACTCCATCGGCAACTCCTGGAACACATCCTTGCAAAAGCCATTGACGATCATGCTAACGGCGTCTTCTTCGGATATGCCCCGGGTCTGGCAATAGAACAGCTGATCCTCACCGATCTTGGAGGTGGTCGCCTCGTGTTCGAGCGTGGACGTGGCGTTGCCGATCTCCTGATAAGGGAAGGTGTGCGCACCGCAGCGATCACCGATCAGCAACGAGTCGCACTGGGTGAAGTTGCGTGCTCCCTTGGCCCGCGGCCCGATCTTGACCAGACCCCGGTAGGACTGGTCGGAGCGCCCGGCCGCGATCCCCTTGGAGACGATATAGGAGCGAGTCCCCTCCCCGATGTGAATCATCTTGGTGCCGGTATCGGCCTGCTGACGTCCATTGGTGACCGCGACCGAATAGAACTCACCGATGCTGTCCTTGCCCCGCAGTACGCAAGAAGGATACTTCCAGGTGATGGCTGACCCGGTCTCGACCTGTGTCCAGCTGATGCGCGAGCGATCGCCACGGCAGTCGCCCCGTTTGGTGACGAAGTTATAGATGCCGCCCTTGCCGTCTTCATCGCCTGGATACCAGTTCTGCACGGTGGAATACTTGATATAGGCGTCTTCGAGGGCCACCAGCTCGACCACCGCAGCGTGCAACTGGTTCTCGTCGCGCATCGGTGCCGTGCAGCCTTCCAGATAAGAGACCTGAGCCTGCTTCTCGCAAATGATCAACGTGCGCTCGAACTGCCCGGTATTGGCGGCGTTGATGCGGAAGTAGGTGGACAGCTCCATGGGGCAGGTCACACCTTCGGGCACGAAAACGAACGAGCCATCGGTGAACACGGCCGAATTCAGGGCCGCGAAATAGTTGTCCGCCTTGGGCACCACACTGCCGAGATACTGCTTGATCAGCTCGGGGTAATCGCGAATGGCCTCGGAAATCGAGCAGAAGATGACACCCGCTTCTGCAAGCTTGTCCTTGAAGGTGGTCGTCACCGACACGGAATCGAACACGGCATCGACCGCCACCCCCGCCAACGCGGCCCGCTCATGCAGGGGAATGCCTAGCTTTTCATAGGTCTCGAGCAGCTTGGGATCGACCTCGTCGAGGCTTTGCGGCCGATCTTCCGGCTTCTTGGGCGCGCTGTAATAGGAGATCGCCTGGTAATCGATGGGCGGATAATCGAGATGGGCCCAGGAGGGTGGTGTCATCTTCAGCCACTGGTGATAAGCATCCAGACGCCACTCGAGCATCCACTCGGGCTCGCCCTTCTTACCCGAGATAAAGGCGATAGTGCTTTCATCCAGGCCGGGCGGGACAGTATCGCTTTCGATGTCGGTCACGAAGCCCTGCGTATATTCGCGACGGACAAGCTGCTCCATTTCCTGACTTGCCATTGGTTTCTCCCTCCCGGGCGGTTACGGTCGAGTCTTGCTCGGGTGATGTTATCGGTCGCTGGATGCTGCCAGCGTCACGGTTTGAATCGGTAGCTGCACGGGCAGCTTGATCGGCGTCGTTTGCGCGAGATGAACCAGCGTTACGCTGTCCAACAGGGTGCGTATGGCCAGCGACACCCGTTGCCAGTTGTCGGATACGCCACATGTCGCAACCAGGTCACAATCGCCATCATCGTGGCTGCATTCGGTCACCGCCACGGGCCCCTCGATAGCGGTGATGATGTCGCTGGCGGTAATCTGAATGGCCGGGCGCGACAGGCGATAGCCGCCTTGAGCGCCACGCTGCGAAACCAGAAGCCCGGCACGTACCAGCATCTTGAGTGTCTTGCTCACCGTAGGGTGGGGAAGTAGCACGGCATCGGCCAGATCACCGGCGGCATGCGAACGCTCGGGATGCCGGGCAATCTGCGCCATCACCACGGCAGCGTAGTCGGTCATCCGGGAAAGCTTCATCATGCCGGGTCCACCCCTCGATCATCCGTCCAGATTAGCCTGGTTCAATTGAGGACCATTTTAGTCCTGTATGAAGGGTATGTGAAGCCGCCAGCAGCAATCGGAGCAATAGGTATAGCGAATCGGCACGTTTAACGAAGATGACGCACAATTGCACAGATTTCTCGTACGCAAAAACTTCTCATCTGTTTCGACCTAGCTTGCATCCGGATTCTCTTACAAAGCACTGCAGCATAAAAAATTACAAGTTAAATATCATTAGCTTAGGGAAGCTCCGCACCCTCACTGTCTCAAATAGGCGACACTTTAACCCCCTGTTCTGCAACCTTTCTTAATATATCCATCATGAGCGTTGCCATTAAGCGACACTTTTTAGCTAGTATTTTTTCACCAGCTTCCTACTTACCCAACTGAAACAAGGTAACTAACTGAAATTGAATAATAAGCTACTGATCCGGCACGGTTTTGGCTAAGACCTTGGTGTAATCCGATTCACACACGGACATTCTGGCTCGCTACGTGCTTATAGGACGCCATTCATCCTGCAAGACGCGGGCGAGCAAATTGCGCAAGGAGCCAAACGTATGCGGATCACAATTTTCGGTTCAGGGTATGTCGGCCTGGTCACTGGGGCATGCCTGGCTGATGTCGGCCATGAAGTTCTCTGTGTCGACGTCGACCAGAACAAGGTGGACGGGCTAAAGCAAGGGATCGTGCCGATCCATGAGCCGGGCCTCGACACCATGATCGTCAATAACATGAAAGCCGGACGCATCAACTTCACTACCGATGCTGAAGAGGCCGTGAAATTTGGCCAGCTGCAGTTCATCGCGGTCGGTACCCCGCCCGACGAGGACGGCAGCGCCGACTTGAAATATGTATTGGCTGTGGCGCGCACCATCGCCACCCATATGCAGGATTACAAGGTCATCATCGATAAATCGACAGTCCCGGTCGGCACCGCAGACAAGGTACGTGCCGCAGTTTCCGAGACACTGGCCGAGCGTGGCGCGGAGCTGGCCTTTGACGTTTGCTCCAATCCGGAGTTCCTCAAGGAAGGCAATGCTATCGAGGATTTCTCCAAGGGTGCACGCATCATCGTGGGCACCGACTCCGAGCGCGTGAAGCGCGCCATGCGTGAATGTTACGCCCCCTATAGCCGCCAGCAGGACAAGCTGATGTTCATGGACATCCGCAGTGCCGAGCTCACCAAATACGCGGCCAATGCCATGCTGGCGACCAAGATCAGTTTCATCAACGAGATATCGCGCCTGGCCGAACAAATGGGGGCCGACATCGAGAACGTCCGCCACGGGATCGGTAGTGATCCGCGTATCGGCTACCAGTTCATCTATCCGGGCTGCGGCTACGGTGGCTCTTGTTTCCCCAAAGATGTACAAGCACTGGCGCGTGCCTCTCATGAACTGGGCCAGACCTCGGAGCTGCTCGAAGCGGTCGAAACGGTCAACTATCGCCAGAAGGGCCAGCTATTCAACAAGCTGATGAAAGCCTTCGATGGCGATCTCAAGGGTAAGACGATCGCCGTCTGGGGTCTCTCTTTCAAGCCCAACACCGACGACATGCGCGAAGCGCCTAGCCGCACGTTGATGGAGTCGCTGTGGGAAGCCGGCGCCAAGGTCCAGGCCTACGACCCGAAGGCCAGTGACGAATGCCGCCGCATCTACGGCGAGCGTGATGACCTGACCTATGCCGACCACCGCGACGATGCGCTGGAAGGGGCGGATGCCCTGGTGATCTGCACCGAATGGAAGGAATTCCGTACGATTGACTTCGAGAAGCTGCGCAACGCCCTGGCCTCTCCTGTCCTCGTTGACGGCCGCAACCTGTTCGACCTTGACGCCGTCAAGGCCGCAGGCCTGCTCTACTTCGCCATGGGCCGTGGAGATTCCCTCAACGCGGAAGCAGCGTAAGGGGGACACTCATGTCACACCCTAAAAGACCGCAACCCTCCGTCGCCAGTTGGGCGACGGAGGTCGCCACGCTATTGCTGGGTTTGTCGGTGCTGATCTTGCTGCTGTCGGAGCTTCCGAGCGAGATTTTCTCGCCGGAATCCAAGCAGTTCTTCTTTGTGATCGGTTTCATCGGCATCTGGCGCTATTCGTGGTGGTTCGTTCAGGCTACACGTTCGGTTTGGTACAACCGCAAGGTGTTTCCACCGCTGCGCGCCCAAGCCGATGCCGCCAGTGAAGTGGATCAGCCCGATGCACTGTACGTGCTTTGCACGTCTTTTCGCATCGATCCCGAAACCAGCTTCATGGTGTATGACGCTCTGATCCGTGAGGCCGTTGATTTCGGCGTGCCGACCACAGTCTTCGCAGCAATATCGGATCGTTCCGATATCGACGTGATCGATCATGTGTTGGATGACAATGGTTGGCCGGAGAATGTCGAGGTCCGGTACATGTTCCAGAAAGGGGATGGCAAGCGCTCGGCCATGGCTGAAGTGCTTCGTGCGATCTCTCGGTGCATGCCGACGGAACGGTCGCTGCTGGTTTCGATGGATGGCGACATTCGCCTCGAGCCAGGCACGTTCAAGCATTCGCTGTCGTTCTTCATGATTCAGAATGACCTGGGTGCGATCACGACCAACAATAACGCCGTTGTCACTGGCAACGATGCCACCAAGGAGTGGTATGACCTGCGCTATGCGCAGCGCCATCTGATGATGAGCTCGATGTCGCTGTCGGGACGTCTGCTGGTTCTTACCGGGCGCTATAGCGCTTTCCGGGCCGACCTGGCGACGCAACCCAGCTTCATTGAACTAGTAGAGAGCGATCACGTCGAACATTGGCGCTTCGGGAATTTCAAGTTCCTGTCGGGCGATGATAAATCGACGTGGTACTGGCTACTGCAACGTGGCTGGAAGATGCGCTACATCCCCGATGTCTATGTTACGGGCTTCGAGGAGTTGCCGGATCGACACCGTTTTTTCAGTTCGACACTCGACTTGATGAAGCGCTGGTACGGCAACATGCTGCGCACCAGTGGCCGGGCCATCAAGCTGGGGCCTCGCCCAATGGGCATGTTCACCTGGTGGAGTCTGGTCGATCAGCGTATTTCGATGTGGACTACGCTAGTGGGGCCGACCGTCGCGATCCTGGTGACGCTATTCATCCGCCCATCGTTCATCTTCGCGTATCTGTTGTGGATTATGTTCACGAGAACGATCGCGACGCTGGTGCTGGCCTGGCAACACGGGCGGTTCAGCTTCACGTGGATACCGCTGCTCTACTACAACCAGATCGGCGGAGCGCTACTCAAGATTTATGTAAGTTTCCGATTCAATCGCCAGAAGTGGTCGCGGCAAGGGATTTCCGCAGGCGAGCCCGACGACCCCAAAGCTGTCAAGCGGCAACGTCGCATGGGCAACTTCCTACATGGCCTCGCAGTCAGTTGCTTAGTCTTCATACTGATCTTGACTACAGGCGTGCTGTTGCCACCCGACATGATGTCGTTGGAAATACTGCAGAATTGGGGACTGTTCCCGCATTGACGCATTGACGCCCAAGCAACCTAAGCAAGGAGAGGCGGACACATGACAGAACATAATCATCCCAATAGTGACGGTGAAAACCGTACTGAGCCGACCTTGGGCCAGGGTGGTCGCAAGGACGGGGCACAGCAGAACACGGCAGCTCCCGGCAATGAGAAACACGAGTCTGCCGCCCAGTCTCGGGAGGATTTCCTGAAGCATGAACGGCGCGATGAGCGGCGCCACGTACGCCTATCGCCGCCCTTCCATGCCAAGATGCCGGATGACCGGGTGCTGACAGGCGGCGATCTTGCCCTGGGAGGCTTTGCCCTCTATAGCGAAGAAGCGCTTGAGCCGGGAACCCCGGTAGATATCTCACTTCTACTGGAAGCGGGATCTGCGGAATTCAACGTACCCGTGCAGGCGCGTTGCGTACGCAGCGTACCTACCGACGATGGGCAGGCATACAAGAACGCGTTCGAGATCACCTCGATCGAAGCGCCACAACGTGAAGTGCTGAGACGTGTCATTCGTGCTTATCTGAGCGGGCACCATGCCAGCATCGAAGACATGGTGGGCGGCCAGGATCCGCAGACCCCTCGCAAGCGAAGCAACACACGGCGCTCGACTCCGCCTGTCAGCCAGCCTCCCAAACCCTGGGGGCGCTATATCGCATTGTTTGCGGCTGCCGGGATCCTTGCATTGGTGGCTGCAGCAACGGTCTACCGCAATTTCATGCTCATCGAGCCGAGCTTCGCCGCGGTAACCGCACCACGTATCGATATTCGCGCTCCAGGGCCGGGGATTCTTGAGCAGCATAATCTCGAAGCCGGCGATCGCGTGGAACGCGACCAGTACCTGACCTCGGTCAATAACAGCGATCTACAGTCTGACCTGATCCTGGCGGAAGCGTCGCATCGCTACAATTCGCAGCTGATCGAGAACCTCCAGGAAAGCCTGAATAATGCTGGGGTCGAACAGGTCAGCCTGGCCAACTCGGCACAGCCAGGTAGCGGCGAGACAGTCAGCTTCGAGACCGCATCGCCGGAAATTGCCCGTACCCGGATCGAACAGTTCGAGACCGCTCGCGATTACGAGAGCTCGCGGATCAGTGCCCTTCAGGCGCGGATGTCGCAGAACGAGATCTCGAGCCCCTGCAATTGCCTGGTGGCCTGGGCATTGAGTAGTGCCGATGGTACCTACATCAATGAGAGTGAGCGTATCATGACGCTCATTCGTACCGAGGATGAGGACGACATTCTGGTCGAGGCGCTCGTACACATGAGCGATATTGCCCGGATCGAGCCGGAGCAGACAGCCTACGTCTCCTTGGCCAATTCAAACGAGGCGATTCGCGCCAAGGTGCGTAACGTCGCTCTCGACATCGAGCGTCAACCGCGTGCCGGTTTCCCCAGCTGGGTTCGCCAGCAGCAAAATGTTGCCAGTGTACTTCTGGTTCCCGAGGAGCCGCTTCCGCCCGAGTCCGTCGGTCAGCCGGTTGATGTTCGCTTCGCCGAAACCCCGGTATTGAGCGCCATGTCCGAATGGATCTGGCAAGGCACTAGCAGCGTGGTGTCATTCGTCGACGAGATATACAAGACCGCCGTCAACGAATCCGATGAAGAAGCAGGCTAACCCCTGAACGAAACTCACCTACTACGTCGCGGTGGCAACCCCACCGCGATGAGGAGAGAGCACGTTGAAATACAGCCAACATTCATTACTACGGCCGGCCCGTAGCCAAGTCATGTTATCGAGTCTAGCGCTTGTTGCACTGACCAGCCTGTCGGTTCAGGCCGACGAAGGCGAGGATGAAGCGCAGTTGTCCACCCCGACCGTGGCTCAATGCTCCGAGCGCTATACGCAAGTCAGCAGTCCCGAGCCCGCAATGGGCTTGGCCGATGCGCAGGAGGCGATTCGAGAAGGCTTCCAGACCAAGCGCGATTGGGGGACAGACAAGAATGTGGAAATTCTCTCCCCCAGTGAGACAGGCCTGGGCGAGCCTGGCTTCAGAGTGCTCTATCCCGAAGGGACCTCCTCTCCGGGCGATACCGAGGAAGGCGGCGCAGGGTTCTATGCCGATGTCCCGTCTCTTGATGACCGCGCCTGCCTGCAATACCAGGTTCGCTTCGAGTACGGCTTCGATTACGTCAAGGGTGGCAAGCTACCAGGTCTCTACGGAGGCAATAGCCCAAGTGGCGGTGAAACCGCCGAAGGCGACGAAGGGTTCTCGATGCGCTTCATGTGGCGGGAGAACGGCAAGGGCGAACTTTACGAGTATGTCGCCAGCCAGAGCGATGAAGACGATTATGGCGATTCCGTAGGCCGCGGGGAGTGGGTCTTTCCCTCTGGCCAGTGGGTGACCGTCGAGCAAGAAGTCGTACTCAACACCCCTGGAGAGTCAGACGGCATTGCTCGCGTCTGGATCGATGGTCGACCGGTGCTCGAGCAAAGCAATATTGTCTACCGCACCACTCCCAGCCTGACTATCGACGGGATGATGTTCTCCACCTTTTTCGGTGGCCATGGTGAAGAGTGGCGGACGCCCCGGGACCAGACCATCGATTTTGCCGCTTTTCGCTTCTACGCGCCGCGCTGATCTAGCGCGGCGGTTCTCCTCGAGACGACCCCCTATTCGGAAGACACATCAATGGGTTTGCTAACACCTCGTTCATGTACCGCCCTGACCCACCTCGGTACGGCAGCCTCAACGGTTCTTTTCATCATGCTCTGCGGCATCGGATCGAGCCACGCATTGACGTTGGAAGAACGCCAGGAACTCGACCTGTCCGACTATACCGTGAATAATCCCGATGCTTCTTATTTCGACGTAGAAGCACGTAAGGAGCTGCTGGCTGAAACCAGCAATTCCATTCTCCTTCAGGAACGAGATGAGTTGCAGCAAGGCCCCAGCTGCAGTCAGGTGCTTTCGCTCCCCCCGATCACCACACGCCTGAGGGTGCCGGGTTATTATCCAAGCCCACAAGCATGGGAACTCGCTACTGAGCCTCTCTTCCAATTCGAGGATACCGTCTCGGGGCTGGCCGGCTCTTTTTTGGCCAGTGATGATAAGTATTATGCCGAGTGTCTTGTAAAATTCCTTGATCACTGGGCGCGCAGCGATGCCTTGATGGAATTCTATTATGCCTCGACCCAGCCTCAAGCGTGGTTCTCCACTGAATCGATGATCTTTGCAGCAGGTCTGGCCTATTCCATCGTTCGCCCCGAGCTTGACGGATTCGAAGAAGAGCGGGAGCGAGTCGAGGATTGGCTCAATCGCTTGGCGCATCGACACATGGCGATCCCCGGTGGAAAGGGAAACAGTTGCTGTAACAACCATTTTTACCGCCGCGCACTCTACGGCAGCATTATCGGTGTCCTCACCGAGGATAATGAATTGTTCCGCTTCGGCGTGAGCGCCATCTATTCGGCCCTGCATGACATGACGGAGCAAGGCGCCCTCCCGCTTGAAATCGAACGCGGGCGGCGAGCCACTCACTATCAGAACTATGCCACGCTGTACTTGATCACCAATATGCAGGTCATCGCGCGCCAAGGGTATGACATCTACAATCTGGAGATAGATGGCAAGACCATCCATGACGCCGTCGACTTCATCATGTCGATACTCGAGGATCCCGAAAAATTGGGGGAAATGGCACCACGCGAGCAATACACCGGGTTCCTCAAGGACGATCAGTACTTTTCGTGGATGGAAATTTATCAGCACCACTTCCACGACCCAAGAATCGCCGAGTTCATCAAGACCGTGCGGCCTACCTATAATCGCAGTGCGGGCGGCTACACCACAATGTACTTCATGGATCCTGAGGTACAGCAGAATGTCGTGGTCGATGAAGCGCAGCAAGAAGCGGCAGCTTTTGAAGGATTATCCGGAGATTGACCGCGGCGAGCCTCCTGCAAGGGATTGGCAGCAACGAAAGGACAAGGAGAGCACCCCATGAAGACACCACGTCACGCCCTGCTAGAACGAACGCATGTCTCCCAGCGTTGGGTCGCGGGCGCTGCGCTGGCCCTGGCAATCGGCGGCTGCGCTACCGGTGGCGGAACTGGCAGTGTTGGAAGAACCCAGCATGCGACCGCCCCCGTGCCTTCCGAATATCAGGCATGGTTCGATGGGGGAATCCCCGCTCGCATGAATTCTACCGACTGGGACAGGCTCGACCGCGCCCAGGCCGCTATCGAGGCCGGCAATTACGAAGAAGCGCTGAGCCGGCTGGAAGACATGATCGAGGAAGGCCACTTTCAACCCGCGCATCATGAACTAGGCAAGCTTTATGAGCGTGGAGAAGGGGTCGACCAGGACTTCCAGACAGCGGCCCACCATTACGGCGAGGCCATTACCCGGCCCTCCCCTATCCTGGGTCATGCTTCCTTAAATCTGGCGAAGCTGTATCTGACTGGTCAGGGCGTCGAACGCAACGACCTTCTGGCCTATCACTTGCTCAAGCAAGCCTTGGACGAAGGGGTGGAACGCGATGCCGGCCTGGAACTGGCCAATCTGCTGGCCGAGGGTAGCCGGAACGTAAATGCCGACCCTGAGCTTGCGCAAAGGCTATATCGCCAGGCGGCCGAACAGGGCAATCCGGAAGCCTATCTTGCCTTGGCCGAAGCCCACCAACCCGGCGGATGGCTCGAGCAGAATCCGGAGCAAGTCGAAACCTATGCGCAACGCTATGCCGAGGCGCTGGAACGAGAAGCGCAACGTGGCGAAGTAAGCGCAATGACCCAGCTTGCCAGTGTCTATGCCGAAGATGGCCTGCTTGGCCCGCAACCCGATCAGCAGCAACATTGGTTGATGCAGGCGGCCGAATCGGGCGATCCCGGGGCATTGACCAATGCCGGCCGGGCCATGCTCGAATCAAATCCCGACCAGGCCATCGACATGCTTGAACGGGGCGCACAAAGTGGCGATATCGATGCCATGGCCCTGCTTGGCAAGGCCCTGTTGGGTCAGGAGGACAATATTACGCCGCGGCCTGGCCAGGCCGAACAGTGGCTGCAAGCCGCCATCGAACAAGGCTCGGTGGACGCCAAGGTGACCCTGGGCCGCGCGTATGTCGAAGGCGACGCACTGCCCGCCAATCCGCAGCGGGGAATCAGCCTGCTCGAAGAAGCCGCCGAACAAGGTGATGGGCTTGCCATGGCCTCACTCGGCAGTATTTATCTTGATGGAGAGGTCGTCGATACGCAGCCTTTGATCGCTATCGACTACCTGCAGCGCGGGCATGAACTAGGGCACCCCTATGCCACCGCCCAACTCGGCGAGGTCTATCTTCAAGGCCGTGGCGTGGCGCCCGATCCCGTTCGTGCAGTCGAACTGCTCAATCAGGCAGCCGATGAGGGACAGACATCGGCCATGCGCGCCTTGGGCGAGGCCTACCTGTCAGGCGAGGTGCTTTCCCGCGACCCTGAGCAGGGCGAGCAGTGGTTACTGCAAGCCGTCGAGGCCGGCGACACGACGGCCATGACAGTGCTGGGCGAAGCCTACCTGGAAGGCGGTTCGGACGAAGAAGGCACCTTGAATCAGTCGCAGCCCGAGCGGGGCGAAGAGCTCCTGAAGCAAGCCGCCAATGCCGGTGACGGTTATGCCATGGTGGTGCTTGGTCGCGCCTACCGCGAAGGGACCGGCGTCCCACAGGACTTGGCGCTATCGCAACAATGGCTCGAACGGGCCCAGGATGCGGGCCATGAGTCGGCCGACGATGCCTTGGCACGCACCCGCCGTGAACAGGGCCAAGGCGGTAACATCGAAGCGTTGGTGGAAGCCGCTGAATCCGGAATCCCGGGGGCCATGGCCGACCTGGGCCGCGCCTATCGCGAGGGCCGGGGTGTGCCGCAGAACAATGAGCAAGCGCGTATTTGGCTCGAGCGGGCCCACCGGGAAGGCCACGCAGGCGCAGCCGCGAGCTTAGGCCGCATGTATATGGAAAGCGGCAATACCTCCCAGGGCATCAACTATCTTGAGGCCGCCGTAGCAAGGGGGCATAACGGAGCCCGCGCTGATCTTGGCGAGGCGCTGCTGACCGGCCAAGGTACTAGCGCCGATCCTCAACGCGGCGTTGAGTTGCTGCAACAGGCTGCCAGGAGCGGCCATAGCGGCGCCCGGCTTACGCTCGGCGAGCTTTATCTCCAAGGCCAGCACGTTGAACAGGATTCCGAGAAAGGCGTCGAGTATCTGACTGCCGCTGCCAATAGCGGCAATCCCCACGCCGCGCATCTTCTCGGCCAGGCCTATCAGGAAGGCAACGGCGTCGAGCAGAGCGCCGAGCAAGCCAAGCGCTGGTACGAGCGAGCCAGCCAAGGGGGCAGTCTTGCCGCCCGGTCCAGCCTGGGACGCGCCCTGATTCGTGGCGAAGGCGCCATGGCACAGGACGTCGAGCGTGGGCATGAATTGTTGCTGGCAGCAGCCGAGGAAGGCCATTCCGGCGCCCAAGCCACCCTGGGACGCGAGTACCTGCGTGGCGAGAATATCGAGCAGGATCTTGAGAAAGGAGCCAATTACCTTTTCCAGGCAGCTGTCCAAGGCCACCGGAGCGCACGTATTTCGCTGGCCGAAGCATACCTGAGTTCACGTGGCCTGGAGCAGGCGAATCGCGAGCAAGCGTTGATCTGGCTCGATGGCGTTTTCGAGGGCCAAGGTCAAATGGCCGTTGAAACACTACGTCAACTGCTGACCGACGATCGCGCCCTTCAGGCGGCAAGTGAGCAGCAAGTCACTGATAGCGAATGATCTACCGGGCAGGCCGACCTTCGGCCTGCCCACTGTTTCTACGGTTCCTCTTCCCTTTCCACTCGATCAGCCCCCCTCCCGCCTAAAAGGCATTCCGCGCCAAGGGGCTCATGCTTTTTTTCAGATACACCCCCTCACAATTTGACGAAACGGCTCAGGCTTGCTGAAATGAAATGTGACTGAGCATCTCCGATAGTCAGTAACGGTTACAAACGAATCGGAAAGATATTCGCTGCAAGGACCTCAAGCGTGTCAGGCAGGACGCCAGGCCAGCTTGAAAATCAGAACGGAATGGCTGCTCAAGCGCGGCCACTGGCGTTGGAACTCGTACATCACGAGCCCGCTTATCCTTCATGAATATCTTGTCTCGTTGCCCATCGCGGCGCTTCCAGTGACACGTTTGAACGTGTGCGCTTGGGTAGTGATTGTCCGCAGGCGGTCACCACGATGCGGCAAGCAAGCCCGACCAGCTCAAGGAGAGGGGCGCTTCGGCGGTCCCGAGGAGAACGCATGCCGGAACTGCTTGCGAAAAAACGAATAGGCGAGGGAATTTGCCGCGTGTGCATGATCGCGTGTGCCGCCTTTGTCCCGATGTCTACACAGGCGAAGGAAGCCTCTGAGAATGATCTGAGCGTGCCCGAGCTAGCGCCCTGCTCGACACGTTACTCCCTACTGGCCTCCCCGCGTCCCAAGCTCGAGGCCAGTAACGCCAAGGCCTCGATCCGTGAGGATTACGCATCGATCCGGGATTGGGGGACGGAAAAAAATGTCCTGCTGATTCCGGCTCTGGCGACCGGCCTCGGAGAGCCTGGTCTGCGTGTACGCTACCCCCAGGATAGCTCATCGCCCAGTGACGCTGACAAGGCCGATGTGCCTCGCGGCGGTCTCGGGTTCTATACCCGGGAAGCAGAGCTACGCGCTACTGATCGGGCCTGTCTCAAGTATCACGTGCGCTTCGAACCCGGCTTCGACTTCGTCAGGGGGGGAAAGCTGCCTGGGCTGTATGGCGGTGATGCACCCAGTGGCGGCGATGAGGTGACCGGCAAGAACGGCTTCTCGATGCGCTTCATGTGGCGAGAAGACGGCCAAGGCGAACTCTACGAATACGTCGTCGACGATGAAGGGGCTTCGATAGGCCGCGGCTGGTGGACCTTCCCTACCGGCCGCTGGGTCAGCCTGGAGCAGGAAATCGTTCTCAACGCGCCTGGCAAGGCGGACGGCCTCGCCAGGGTCTGGGTCGACGGCAAGCCCGTCCTTGAGCAGCGCAATATCGAATACCGCACATCTGAAGATGTCGCCATCGATGGACTCATGTTCTCCAGTTTCTTCGGCGGCACTGGTCAATCCTGGCGCTCGCCCCGCGACCAGTCTGTCGACTTTGCCGCCTTTCGTATCTATTCAACACACCATTGACCATGGCTGGCCAGGAGCCGGCCGATGCGACACCAACCAGGAGGGTGAGACGCCATGGTTTCCCGCTTTATGAAAGAATATTCGAGGTCGCGTCCCGGCCAACGACTCACTACGGCCTGTGCGGGCCTGGCACTGGCTGTCGGGCTCTCGTCGAGTGCATCTGCACTGACTCTGGAAGAGAGAAAGGAACTCGACCTGTCCCACTACACGGTGACAGACCCCAGCGCCTCCTACTTTGACCGGGAAGCGCGCACGGAACTGCTCCAGAAGACGAGTAATAGCTTGCTCATACAACAGCGCGATGAGCTGAAGAACTACGGGCCCAGCTGTCAGCAGCGCCTCGACCTTCCACCGATCACCGAGAACATGCGTATCCCGGGCTTCTACCCGACCCCTGACGCCTGGGAGTTGGCTACCGAACCGCTATTCCAGTTCGAGGACACCGTCTCGGAGATGGCGGGGTCATACGTGGCCAGTGGGGATGCTTACTATGCCGAGTGCCTGGTGAAATTCCTGGATAACTGGGCGAAGGAAGATGCCCTCATGGAATTCCATTACCACTGGATGGAACCGCAGGCCTGGTTTTCCCTGGAATCGATGATCTTTGCCGCCGCCATGGCTTACTCCGTCGTTCAGCCAGACATCGAGGAGATGACAGAGGAGCGAGAACGTGTCGAGGATTGGCTGAACCGACTGGCCACCGAACATATGTCCATCGATGGAGCGGAAAGCAGCTGCTGCAACAACCACTTCTATCGTCGGGCCCTCTACGCCACCATGGTCGGCGTATTGACCGAAGACGACGAGATGTTCCAGTTCGGTGTCAGCGCCATCTATTCCGCGTTGCATGACATGACCGAGGAAGGCGCCTTTCCCATGGAAATGGAGCGGGGACGTCGTGCGACCCACTACCAGAACTATGCCCTGCTCTATCTGGTCACCAACATGGAGATCATCGCTCGCCAGGGCTACGACATTTACAACCTGGAAGTCGACGGCAGGACCATTCACGACGCGGTCGAGTTTCTCGCCACCATCATGAAGGACCCCGATGAATTGGGCGATCTCGCTCCGCGAGAGCAGTACACCGGGTTCATGAAGGATCCCCAATATTTTTCCTGGGTCGAGATCTATCGAGCCCGCTTCGGCTATGACCGTTTCGAGGAATTCGTAGAGACCCTCCGTCCCATCTATAACCGCAGTGCCGGCGGCTACGCGACACTCTATTTCATGGATCCTGACGTCCAGGGACATATAGTCGACGATGAGAAGCGCCAGGAAACCGTAGCTTTCGAAGGGCTGCAAGACGACTAGTTGAGTACGAATAAAGGAAGAGCCCGTATAGCGGGCTAAGCAAGCCCAAGGGATCATTGAGACAAGGAGAGGCTCATGACGACACCTAACATGTCTTTCACGCGTCAGGTCGCAACGCATGCGCCGTGGTTAGCCACGGCAGCGTTAAGCATCTGGTTGACCGGATGCGCCACACCGGGAACCCCGACCACCAGTCAACATGCCACGGCTCCTATTCCGGCACGTTACCATGCCTGGTTCGATGGTGGCCTTCCTGCACGCATGAACTCCGCCGATTGGGACCGGATCGACCGGGCCCAGGCCGCCATCGAGGCGGGCAACTATCAGGAGGCCATCGAGCGGCTGGAGCGCATGGCAGGGGAAGGCCATTTTCAGCCGGCGTATCACGAGCTGGCAAAGATGTACGATAACGGGGTAGGTGTCGATACGGACAAGGCCGAAGCGGCGCGGCTCTACGGTGAGGCTATCACTCGCCCCTCCCCTATCCTCGGCCATGCTTCCCTCAACCTGGCCAAGCTCTATCGCGCAGGTGTCGGCGTCGAGCGCAACGATGTGTTGGCCTACCATCTGCTGAACCAGGCCATCCAGGAAGAGGTTGGCCGGGATGCCAAGGCGATGTTGGCCGATCTTCTCAAGGAAGGCGGGGATAACGTCAACGCCGATCCCGATCTCGCTGTCGCGCTGTATCAAGAGGCGGCCGAAGAGGGTCAACCGGACGCCTTGCTGGCGTTGGCCGAGGGCTATCAACAAGGCTCCTGGCTCAGCGAAAGCCCTGACCAGGCCGAGCGTTACACCCAGCGCTACCTTGCATTGATGGAGCGGCAGGCCCAGGACGGCGACACCGACGCCATGACGCGTCTTGCCGGCCTCTACGCCGAGGATGGCCTACTGGGCCACCAGCCGGAAAAACAGCGCAAATGGCTGGTACAAGCCGCTGAGTCGGGCGAACCAGCTGCGTTACGCAATGCTGGGCGTGTCCTTCTCGAGAGCGGCGATCCCCGGCGTGGCGCTGCGATGCTGGAATACGCCATCAATGCCGGCGATGCGCAGGCCATGACCGCGTTGGGGCAAGCCTACCTGGACGGTAACGGTGTGCGCCGTAGTACCCGCCAGGGCATCAGCCTGCTCGAGAGCGCAGCACAGCGTGATGACGGCCTGGCCCTGGCGTTGCTGGGTGATATTTACCTGGAAGGGCGTGGCGTCACACGTCAGCTCGAGCGAGCCGTCGAGTACCTGCAGCGCGGTCATGAGCTGGGACACCCCTATGCCACGGCCCTTCTAGGTAGCGCCTACCTGGAAGGCGCTGGGGTTTCACGTGATCCCCAGCGCGCCGAAGCGCTTCTCAGCGACGCAGCCCACCAGGGCCAGACATCGGCCATGAGAACCTTGGGCGAGGCCTACCTGGCTGGCGAGACGCTGGCACACGACACCGAACAGGGTCAGGAACTTCTGGCCACAGCTGTTGAAGCGAATGACACCACGGCCATGGTCGTGCTTGGCCAGGCTTATATCGATGGCGCACTGAGGGGTAGCGTATCGCAGGGTGTCGAGCTGATACAGCGAGCCGCAAACCAGGGCGACAGCTACGCGATGGTGGTCATGGGCCGGGCTTACCGGGACGGTGAAGGAGTCTCACAGGACCTGGCTAGGTCTCAAGAGTGGCTCGAACGGGCGCAGCGTGCCGGCCATCCCTCGGCTGCCGTGGCGTTATCGCGAACGTATCGCGCCCAGGGCAAGGAAGGGAATATCGATGCCTTGAAGGAAGCCGCCGAGTCAGGCCTGCCCAGTGCCATGGCCGACCTGGGCCGGGCCTACCTGGATGGCACGGGCGTCGGACGCAATCCCCGCCGGGCCCGCATGTGGCTTGAGCGCGCTTATGAAGAGGGCCACCAAGGGGCAACTGCCAGCCTGGGCCGCCTGTACATGGAAAATGGCGAGACGTCACGCGGGCTCGAGTACCTGGAGCGGGCCATGGAGCAAGGCCATCTGGGTGCGCGTGCCACCATGGGCGAGTTGATGCTCGAAGGGCGTCATGTCCCCTATGACCGTGAGCGGGGCCTCGCCCTACTTCAGGAAGCCGTCAACGAAGGCCATGCCGGTGCCAGCCTGGTTCTGGGGCGTGCCTATCTGGACGGGAACAAGGTCGAGAAGGATGCCCAGCGTGGCTTGCGCTATCTGCGCTCCGCAGCTGAGTCGGGCAATCCCCATGCAGCACATCGCCTGGGTCTTGCCTACCTGCGCGGGACGGCAGTCGATCAAGATACCGACCAGGCCGACCGGTGGCTCACCCGAGCCATTCAGGGTGGTAGCGTGTCAGCGAAGGCCAGCTTGGGACGCGCCCTGCTCAGGGGCGATGAAGCGTTGGCCCAAGATAGCGAACGCGGCCATACCCTGCTGAAACAGGCAGCCATGAGCGGCGACACAGGGGCCCTCGCGACACTCGGGCGCGAATACCTGCGCGGTGAGAGGCTCCCCATGGACCGCG
This sequence comes from Litchfieldella xinjiangensis, assembly GCF_000759345.1. Classification (GTDB taxonomy): domain Bacteria; phylum Pseudomonadota; class Gammaproteobacteria; order Pseudomonadales; family Halomonadaceae; genus Litchfieldella_A; species Litchfieldella_A xinjiangensis. The sequence continues at coordinate 819,305 of NZ_JPZL01000002.1, read as the reverse complement.
CCAAGGGCACGGAATACCTCTTCGAGGCAGCAAGCGAAGGCCATCGCAGTGCACGACTTGCCTTGGCCGAAGCCTACCTCTCCGCAGAGGGCCTTCAGATGGCGAACCGCGAGCAAGCCCTGGTCTGGCTCGATGGCGTCATGCAAAGCGATAGCCAGCTCGCTCTGGAAACGCTGCGCCAACTGCTGACCGACGAGAGTGCCGTCGAAGCGGCGGGTGACGTGGAAGTCGCCAGCACCGATTGAATCGCCCCGCTAGAACCAAATCGATAAAAAAGCCGGGACGGAAAGTCTCCGTCCCAGGCTTTGCCAATCAATTCGAATTGCACAACAAGGCCGGTCCAACACCGCCCCCTATCCGCGCAAGGAAGAGGATATAACATCATGGAGAGCACACAGCCCACTTACGGCGTTTTCAAGGGAGTCACGACGTCACTCCTTTCAACTCTAGTTCTTGCCGTTCCCCCAGCCGGTGCCATGACGATCGCGGAGCGCAACGCCCTAGATCTTAGCGACTATACCGTCCAGGTACCCGATGCCTCCTATTTCGATGTAGAAAAACGCATGGAAATGCTTGGGACAACGACCAACAGCCTGCTCCTTCAACAGCGCGACACGCTGTCTCTTGGTCCCAGCTGCAAGCAATTGCTCGACCTTCCTCCCCTCACCTCCCAGCAGCGCATACCGGGTTACTATCCAGCCCGGGACGATTGGGAAATGGCAACGGAACCCATGTTCGAGTTCGAGGAGAGCGTGAGTACCCTGGCCGGCTCGTATGTAGCCACGGGAGACGATTATTATGCGGAATGCCTGGTCCAGTTCCTCGATCATTGGGCCACCGAAAGCGCCCTGATCAATTTCCACTACGAAGCGGGTGAGCCGCAGGCCTGGTTCAATAGTGCCTCGATGATCTTTTCCGCGGCCATGGCTTATTCCACCGTTCGCCCCGCCATCGAGGGGATGCAAGCAGAGCAAGAGCGCGTCGAGGATTGGCTGAATGGCCTGGCTCACTTTCACGTCGCCATTCCCGGAGGCGAAGGGAACAGTTGCTGCAATAACCACTTTTACCGCCGGGCCCTCTACGCCAGTATGGTCGGCGTGCTGACCCAGGACGATGAGCTATTCCAGATCGGAGTGAGCGGGGTCTATTCCGCCCTGCATGACCTGACGGCAGAAGGCGCCCTCCCGTTGGAGGTGAAGCGCGGCCGGCGTGCCGTGCAATACCAGAATTATGCCCTGCTGTACCTGCTTCCCAACATGGAGATCATCGCTCGACAGGGGTATGACATATACGATCTCGATATCGAAGGGTCGACGATCCATGACGCCGTGGATTTCGCCTTGGATATTATGGCTGACCCCACGCTACTGGATGAACTGGCGCCTCGTGAGCAATCCATCGATTTCATCAAGGAAAAGCAGTTCTTCTCGTGGATGGAGATCTACCGTTCGCGTTTTCAGGAGCCGCGTATCGATACCTTCCTGGCCAACCTGAGGCCGGTCTACAACCGCAGTGCCGGCGGTTTCACCACACTCTACTTCATGGATCCGGAATTGCAGCAGCACGTACGCATGGATGATGAGCGCCAGGAGAAGATGGCCTTCGAGGGCCTGACGTCCGAAGGCTGAGCCAAACGAGAAAACCGGCGCGTGAGCGCCGGTTTTCTAAACCCTGCCAGACGTCTCGTATCAGTCGTGATCGAACGGGTTACGCAACACGATCGTTTCGACGCGATCCGGGCCGGTTGAGATGATGTCGATCGACGTGCCCACCTGCTCCTCGAGGAAGCTGATATAGGAGCGAGCATTGGCTGGTAGGTCTTCCACGCGCTTGACGCCCAACGTGGATTCGCGCCATCCCGGCAGGTCGCGATAGAGCGGCTCGATCGCCTCATAGCCCTCGGAATCCACCGGCGTATCCAACACATCGCCATCCTTGCTGCGGTAGCCTACGCATACCCGAATATTCTCGAGGCCATCGAGCACATCGAGCTTGGTCAGACACAACCCGGAGACCGAGTTGATCTGCACCGCATGGCGCAGCCCCACCGCATCGACCCAGCCACACCGGCGGGGACGCCCGGTCGTGGCCCCGAATTCGTGACCGCGCTTAGCGAGATGGCTGCCAAATTCATCGAATAGCTCGGTGGGGAACGGTCCTGAACCAACGCGCGTGGTATACGCCTTGGTGATGCCGAGTACGTAATCCAGGTACAGCGGCCCGACGCCCGATCCCGTCGCGGTGCCCCCGGCGGTGGTGTTCGAGCTGGTCACGAAAGGATAGGTACCATGATCGATATCCAGTAGCGACCCCTGTGCGCCCTCGAACAGGATATTTTCTCCCGCCTTGCGCATGCCATGCACCAGGCCCACGGTATCGCAGACCATCGGGCGCAGCTCTTCGATCATTTCCATGGCCTCATTGAGGACTTCCTGGAAATCGACCGGGGATTCCTTGTGGTAATGCGTCAGAACGAAGTTGTGATAATCGAGCACTTCGCCCAATTTCGACGCGAAACGCTCGCGATGCAACATGTCGCCCAGGCGCAGACCACGGCGAGCCACCTTGTCCTCATAGGCCGGCCCGATACCGCGGCCGGTCGTACCGATCTTGGCCTCACCGCGGGCTTTTTCGCGGGCCTGGTCGAGGCGGACATGATACGGCAGGATCAATGGGCAAGCGGGCGACAAACGCAAACGCTCTCGTACCGGCACACCCTTGGCTTCGAGCTCGCGGATTTCCTTGATCAACGCTTCCGGCGATAGCACGACACCGTTACCGATCACGCACGTCTTGTCGGCGCGAAGGACACCTGAAGGGATCAAGTGCAGGACCGTTTTCTCGCCATCGATGACCAGGGTATGGCCGGCGTTATGGCCTCCCTGGAAACGCACCACAGCAGTGGCCGATTCGGTTAGCAGGTCCACGACCTTGCCCTTGCCTTCATCACCCCACTGAGTGCCCAGTACGACTACATTCTTGCCCATTGGTCTCGTCTCTTGCTTGCGTCAGCGCGGCCAAACATCGCGCATTCGATCATGATAATCCAGCGTCTCGGTACACGCCGACGTCATGCCTGGTTCAAGGGTGCTACCTGCCAATGCCCCGCATCCTGTACGAGATGCCGGTTACAACGGTGCTCCTGCGGGCCGGTTCGCTGCCCAGGCAGTGCCTGGACGACACGCTCGCCGGCACGGCGCAGTTCGGCAACCGTTCCGGCCAGGGTCGCATCATCATCGCTTGGCGCCCAGATGCCGTCCCGGGTCGGCTCCTGAATCTCGAGCGATGCGAGCAGTTTCAGGTCCATGGAGAACCCCGTGGCCGGCCGTGCCCGGCCAAAGGCGCGACCGGTATCGTCATACCGCCCGCCCTTGGCGAGTGCCTGGCCGTAACCGGGCACATAGGCGGCAAACATCATCCCTGTGTGATACTGATAACCGCGAAGTTCCGCAAGATCATAGTAGAGCTCCACATTCGGATAGGCTGCGACGACCCCGGCACTCAGCCCTTCCAATTGATCGAGCGCCGCACCGACCGCCTGGGGCGCCTCGGCGAAGACTTCCCGTGCCCGCACCAGCACATCGTGACCCCCATGCAGGTCGATCAAGGCCAGGAACATCTCGGCCAGCGCCGGATCCCTGACACCCTCTGCCACGCGTGCGGCCAATTCACCCGGCGACTTCAGCTCCAAAGCGCCGAAAATGGCGCGCTCCTGCTCGGGGTCGAGCGCCGCTGCCTGGACCAAGCTTCGATAAATGCCGATGTGTCCAAGCGCGAGATGGATCTCTTCGGCACCGGCCGTGAGCAGGCTCGAGAGGGCGAGTTGCAGTATCTCGAGATCTGCCTGAGGGCCCGCATGACCGAACAGCTCGACGCCAACCTGGACGGGGCTGCGACCGCCTTGATGTTGATCGGCCTTGGCACGCAGCACGTTGGTGCAGTAGCACAACCTAACCGGCCCCTGGCGCTTGAGGGAATGGGCGTCCATTCGCGCTACCTGAGGGGTAACGTCAGCACTGACACCCATCATCCGGCCGGTCAACTGGTCGGTGAGCTTGAAGGTCTGCAAATCCAGGTCGGTTCCGGTGCCCGTCAAGAGCGAATCGAGAAACTCCACCGGCGGCGGCATGACCTGGTCATACCCCCAGCGGTGATACTGATCGAGTAGCGCACGACGCAGCTCTTCCATACGTGCCGCCTGGGGTGGCAGCACCTCTTCCATACCGTCGGGGAGCAACCAGCGGTCGGCGATGGTCATATTTCCTCCACAAAAAAACCGGGCCACGCCCGGTTGAAGGAGTCTATCACGTTTGGCCCCGGGTTGAACCCCGGGGCCGTGCAGCTGAGGCGACGTTCAGTCGCCGTTCGCCGGCGGATTTGGGCTGTTGAGATAGCGGAAGAAGTCACTGGTAGGCTCCAGCACCAGCATGTTGCCGTCACCCGACAGACTGTCACGATAGGCGTTGAGGCTACGGTAGAACGAGAAGAACTCCGCGTCCTGCTGGTACGCCTGGGAATAGATCCCAGCGGCTTCGGCATCCCCCTCACCACGCAGGGTTTCGGCACGTTCCGTCGCTTGTGCCAACAGTACCTGACGCCGACGATCGGCGTTGGCACGCAGGCGCTCGGCCTCCTCCTGCCCCTGGGCGCGCCATTCACGAGCCTCACGCTCACGCTCGGAACGCATCCGGTCGTAGACGGCCTGGGACACGTCCTCCGGCAGATCGATCTGTTTGACGCGGATGTCCCGGATCGCCACACCAAGCTCATTCTGTAGCAGCCGGTCGAGTTCCTGGGTCGGCCCCGCCATCAGCTCGTCACGACGCTCCGCGATGATCTGTTGCAAATTCAATCGACCGAATTCGTTACGCAGGCTCTCGTCGACGCGCGGCTGAATCAGGCGAACCGCCATCATCTCGTCGCCGGCTGTCGCCTCGTAGTAGCGTGTCGGATTGACCACCTGCCACTGCACGAAGGAATCAACGATGACCGCCTTCTGCTCCTGAGTCAGATAACGACTGGGGTCGGTATCCAAGGTGAGCAGTCGCGTATCGAAGGTCCGAACCGTTTGGGTGATCGGGATCTTGAAGTGCAACCCTGGCTGGATGTTCTCCTCGATGACCTCACCGAAACGCAGCTTCACTGCACGCTCGGTTTCATCGACGATATACAAGCTACTGCTGGCGAGCCAGGCCACCGCGGCAAGCCCGCCCACAATGAGCAGGGAACGATTATTGATCATTGACGGCCCTCCCGGCTGATACCGCGGCTGGAGTTACCTTGCGACTGCTGCTGATTACGCAGGCGGTCCAGTACACGCGGATCAATGCTCTCTGAATTGGAGGCATTAGTGTTCTGGTTGCTCTGGCTGCCATTACCGCTGTTGCCATTACGCAACTGATCGAGGGGCAGGTACATGAGCGGGCTACTATCGCTCACGTCGATCAACACTTTGTTGGTGTTGCCGAGCACCTCACTGACCGCATCCAGATACAGGCGTTCACGCATGATCTCGGGGGCGTTGCGGTATTCGGTCAGCATCGAATTGAAGCGGTTGGCCTGACCCTGGGCATCGGAAACCACCGACTCACGATAGCCTTGTCCCTGCTCGATCAGGCGTTGGGCCTGGCCTTGTGCCTCAGGGATGATCGCATTCGCATAGGCCATGGCTTCGTTGATCGTGCGCTGACGATCCTCACGCGCCCGGATCACGTCATCAAAGGCGTTGACCACCGCAGCGGGCGGAGCCGTCGATTCGATGTTGATGGTCTGAAGGCTCAACCCCGTGCCATAGCTGTCGAGGTAGCTCTGCAGACGGCTGGCCACGGTGCTACCCAGGATCTCACGACCGGAGGTCAGGATTTCGATCATGTCGGTGCCACCGACCACGTGGCGCAGTGCCGAGTCGAGGGCATTCTCGATCGAGAGCTGGGGGTTGCGCACGTTAAGCACGAAAGCCCGAGGATCGGCGACCTGATACTGGGCCGAAATCTCGACTTCGACGATGTTCTCGTCGCGGGTCAGCATCGATTGCGTCTGGGTCAGTGAGCGAACCCGCGTCACATTGACCATGCGCACGTCATCGATGAGCGGCGGATTCCAGTGAAGCCCCGGTGTCACTACCTGCTGGAACTCACCGAAGCGCAGCACGACGCCACGTTCGGATTGATCGACCAGATAGAAACCCGACGCCGCCCAGATTGCGAGCGCAACGACGACCAACAGTCCTGGCAAGGCGAAGGTATTACGACGCCCGCCACCCGGCTTTCCACCACCATTGCCGCCGCCGCGCTTGCCACGCCCGCCGCCCAGCATGTTGTTCAGCTTGTCCTGAAATTTCTTGAGTGCTTCATCGAGGTCGGGCGGGCCTTGATTGTTACCACCCCCGCCCCCGCCCCCGCCGCCCCCGCTTCCACCACGTCGGCCACCGCCGCCGCTCCAGGGGTCGTGCTGGTTGCCACCACCAGGCTCATTCCAAGCCATACGTCGTCTCCACTATGCAATAAGTCCGTTGATGCTCGATGCGATCACTCATCATCGGGCATCACAGCATCGGTTGCGATGTCTTGCTGCCAACGCTACACCCGGCGATGCTGCCGCATCAGTCCCATACCGGGCGCTCCCGTTGTTCCGGGGGCAAGTAATCGTTGGCCTTTTCTCCCAGCCGCGCCATGAGCTGCATGAAGTCGCGTCTGGGGAGCCGAATATCCAGGCGTATCTTGCCGTTGTCGTCAAAGCTTTCCTCGCGCACTGCGCCCAGATCGTGCAGTGCGGCACGCAGCCGCCCCTGGCTCGGGTCCAGTGTCAGATGGGCTTCGAGCACATCGTCGGCGAGACACTCCGACAGAGCCTGATACAACAGGTCCATGCCCAGGCCTTTCTGAGCCGAGACCCAGACCACCTCGGGACGGCCGGTTCCATCACGCTCGATCCGCGGGGCCGTGTCGAGCAGATCGATCTTGTTCATGACCCGCAGCGTGGGAACGTCCAGCGCACCGATCTCACCCAGTACCGTCTCGACCTGACCGACGTTGAGCTCACGATCCGGATCGGCGGCATCGATGACATGCACCAACAGGCTGGCATCCGAGGCCTCCTGCAGCGTGGCCTGGAACGCCTCCACCAGCTTGTGCGGCAAATGACGGATGAAACCTACCGTATCGGCCAACACCACCGGCCCAACGTCGTTGACTTCCAGCCGACGCAAGGTCGGGTCGAGTGTCGCAAACAGCTGATCGGCGGCATACACGTGGGATTCGGTCAACGTATTGAACAACGTCGACTTGCCGGCGTTGGTATAGCCCACCAATGATACGCTGGGAATTTCCGCCCGGGCCCGAGCCCGACGGTTCTGGTCACGCTGGCTGCGCACCTTGTCCAGCCGTTTGTGGATCGACTTGATGCGTGCCCGCAGCAGGCGACGGTCGGTTTCGAGCTGCGTCTCGCCTGGACCGCGAAGGCCAATACCGCCCTTCTGGCGCTCAAGGTGAGTCCAGCCTCGTACCAGCCGCGTCGACATGTATTCGAGTTGGGCCAGCTCGACCTGAAGCTTGCCTTCATGGGTACGTGCACGCTGGGCAAAGATATCCAGTATCAGTCCGGTGCGGTCCAGCACCCGGCTCTTCAAGGCACGTTCTAGGTTACGCTCCTGAGACGGGCTCAGCGCGTGATTGAAAATCACCAACTCGGCATGGTGGATCTGCTTGAGTTCCTGCAGCTCCTCCAGCTTGCCGCTGCCGATGAAGGTTCGCGGGTCGGGCCGATGCCGGCTCCCCTGCAACAGGGTCGCCGGCTCGGCGCCAGCGGAACGCACCAGCTCCAGGAATTCACCCGGATCTTCGCGTTCCTTCTCGTCATGGAAATCCACATGGACGAGGATCGCCGTCTCGCCGGCGTCGGGTCGTTCAAAAAACAATCATTACCTCGCGATTAGATTTCTTGTGCTGCGGCAGGGTCTTGTGCCGGCAGACGCACGTTGCGCGACGGAACCACCGTCGAGATGGCGTGCTTGTAAACCATCTGGCTGACGGTATTGCGCAGCAGGATCACGAACTGATCGAACGATTCGATCTGCCCCTGCAGCTTGATGCCGTTGACCAGGAAGATAGAAACCGGAATGCGCTCCTTGCGCAGGATATTCAGGTACGGGTCTTGAAGGGACTGCCCTTTGGACATTTTGCTCTCCCTAACTGTCTCTTTGAATGTGTTCTTTGTCTGCCAAGCGATTGGCACATGGTTCGTCAACGGCTCGACTCAACCCGCCAAGCGAAGGGCTTATCTTACGCTATGAACCCGCATGGCGCACGAGTTTAAGGATTTCCTCCAGCGCTTCGCTGCGCTGGCTATCGACCCAGTTCACCCCGGGCCAACTGCGCAGCCAAGTCAGCTGGCGCTTGGCCAACTGACGTGTCGCCACGATGCCCCTTTCTCGCAAGCCTTCCCAGTCAAGCTGACCGTCAAGATACTCCCAGGCTTGACGATACCCGACACACCTCATCGACGGTAGCCCTAGATGCAAGTCGCCTCGCGCTCTCAGGGCAATGACTTCATCGATGAAGCCTTGCTCTAGCATGGCCTCGAAGCGCTGGGCAATTCTCGCGTGCAATAGGCTTCGCTCGGCAGGCGCCACTCCTATCGACAACGTCTTCCACGGGAAGGTTTCCTGAGCTTGCTGTCGCCATAACTCACTCATGGATCGCCCACTGACTCGGTAGACCTCCAGGGCACGCAGCAAACGCTGTGGATCGTTGGGGTGAATGCGCTTAGCCGCCTCGGGATCGACGCGGCCCAGCTCGTCATGCAACGCCGAAAGTCCCTGCGCCCGGGCCTGAGCGTCGAGTTCGGCGCGTATGGCGGGGTCTGCTGAAGGCAGATTGGCCACCCCTTCAAGAAGGCGCTTGTAATACATCATAGTACCGCCGACCAGCAGCGGGATCCGTCCGGCTGCGGTAATCTGCCGCATCGCTGCCAGGGCATCGTGGCGAAAGTCGGCTGCGGAGTAAGCCTCTGCCGGATCGCGGATATCGATCAGACGGTGAGGTGCACGGGCCAGCTCGTCGGGCCCGGGTTTGGCCGTGCCAATATCCATGCCTCGATAGATCAGGGCCGAATCGACACTGATCAACTCGCAGCCAAGCCGCTCGTGCAGCTCAATGGCCAGGTCGGTCTTGCCGGCTGCGGTGGGTCCCATCAGCAGGATGGCAAGCGGACGACTATCGGGAGGGGCGGAGGCTGCCACCACGTTCACTGGCCGCGCAGGAAAAGCTTGTCGAGCTCACGCATGGACATTTCGGTCCAGGTCGGTCGCCCGTGGTTGCACTGGCCGCTGCGCTCGGTACGTTCCATGTCACGCAACAACGCATTCATCTCGGCGATCGTCAGGCGCCGGTTGGCACGGACACTGCCATGGCAGGCCATGGTGGAAAGCAGCGTATTGATACGCGCTTCGAGCCGATCCGAGCGGCCATAGCGCTCGAGGTCCCCCAGCATGTCGCGGATCAACGGCTCGACATCGGCATCGGCCAGCAAGGCCGGTACCTGACGCACAAGCAGCGTCTCGGGGCCAGCTACATCAAGCTCCACACCAAGCCGCACGAAGGCGTCGCGCTCGGCCTCAGCCGTCTCGACCTCGGCCCGGCTGGCTGCCATCGATACCGGCACCAGCAAGGGCTGGGCGTCGAGTGCCCCACCGTGCACCTGGGTCTTCATGCGCTCATAGACGATCCGCTCATGGGCGGCATGCATGTCGACAACGACCAGGCCCCGCGCCGTTTGCGAGAGGATATACACCCCGTGGAGCTGGGCAACGGCATAGCCGAGCGGCGGTGCCTGGGTGGCATCGTCCTCCGGTAGCGGCTGCGCTGGAGTGGTTTCTCCGAGATAGCCCTGGGGCGGCCGCTCCCTCACGGCGACTTCCGCTGCCTCGGTGCCCGGCGCGGCCGCTTGCGGAGTCAGCAAGCTCTCCTCATGCTCGGGATGCAAGGCACGATAGCCCGCCATGAACTGCCTGACCCGTTCTGCCCCAGGATAGCGGTCCGATGTTTCCGACGAACGCAGGGCCATGGGCTGCTGTTGCCAAGCGGGGCCAGTCAGTCGAGGGGCTGTCTCGTCCTCGGTCGCTTCGGACTGCTGGGCCTCAGGTGTTGGAGAGTCAGCTGCCGTGGCATTGGGCCGTACCTCTCCCAGTGCCCGGTGCAGGCTCGAGAAGAGGAAATCGTGAACCAGGCGGCCGTCGCGAAAGCGCACCTCGTGCTTGGTGGGATGAACGTTGACATCCACGACCGAGGGATCGACTTCCAGATAGAGCACGAATACCGGATGCCGCCCATGGAAGAGGACATCGCGATAAGCTTGTCGAATGGCGTGGGCTACGAGCCGATCGCGTACCACCCGGCCGTTGACGAAGAAATATTGATGGTCGGCCTGGGCACGCGAATGCGTGGGAAGACCGACCCAGCCCCACAGGCGTAAGCCACTGGCCTCGATATCGAGATGCAGGGCATGATCGAGAAACTTGGCCCCGAGAAGCGAGGCAATTCGTCGCTCACGCCCCGCCGCGTCCTCCACGCTACGCAGCTGATGCAGCGTCTTCTGGTTATGGCGCAGCGTCCAGCCAATATCGTAACGCGATAGCGCAAGACGCCTGAACGTCTCTTCGACATGGCCGAATTCGGTCTTCTCGGTGCGCAGAAATTTTCGCCGCGCCGGGGTATTGAAGAACAAGTCCCGTACACAGACGGACGTGCCCTGCGGATGGGGAGCGGGACTGACCCGCGGCTCCATTTCACGCCCCTCGGCCACCACGCGCCAGCCTTGCTGCGGATCCGCGTCGGTATTCGAGACCAGCTCCAGGCGCGACACCGAACTGATGGACGCCAATGCCTCGCCCCGAAACCCCAGGCTCGCCACACCCTCGAGATCCTTCAGCGACTCGATCTTGCTGGTGGCATGGCGCGAAAGCGCTAATGGCAGGTCATCCTCGGCGATGCCGCTGCCATTGTCCCGCACGCGGATCAGGCGCGCCCCGCCGTTTTCGAGCTCGACCTCGATACGCTGGCTCCCCGCATCGATGGCATTCTCGGCCAATTCCTTGACCACCGAGGCCGGCCGCTCGACCACTTCACCTGCGGCGATCTGGTTAGCCAGCCGCGGGTTGAGAATGTGAATACGGCGAGATGGGGTCATGAGTTCGGAATCCTCAGCACCTGCCCCACACGGATCACATCGCCATTGATCTCGTTGGCCTGCTTGAGTTGCCCCAGTGGGACCTGATGGCGCGCAGCAATCTCGGATAAGGTGTCACCGGGTTGAATGCGGTACTCGTCCTGGCCACCCCCGCGTTGCTGGTCACGCTGCCAGGCCAGCAGGCTCGCCGGGGGCGGGTTGCGCTCGAAATGCGCCATCAAGCCACTGTGCACCGCCTGGGCCAAGCCTCGCTGATGGCTACTGTCCTTGAGTCGGCGCTCCTCGTCGGGATTGGAAATGAATCCGGTCTCGATCAGCAACGACGGTATATCCGGTGACTTGAGCACCATGAATCCGGCCTGCTCGACACGCGACTTATGGAGCCGATTCACACGTCCCAACTGATCCAGCACCTGGCCACCGATGGAGAGCGAATCGTTGAGCGTGGCGGTCATGGTCAGGTCCATCAGCACGCCGCGCAGTACCTCATCCTTGTCCTTCAAGGATAGATTGCCATCCACACCGCCGATGAGGTCGGCCCGGTTTTCGCTATTGGCCAGCCATTGCGCCGCTTCAGAGGTCGCCCCGCTCTGTGACAGGGCATACACCGAACTGCCCTGTGGACGAGGGCTCGTGAAGGCATCGGCGTGAATCGATACGAAGAAGTCGGCCTTCTGCTCGCGGGCGATTCGTGTGCGCTGTCGCAGCCCCACGTAGTAATCGCCATCACGAATCATGACGGCGCGAAAGCCCTGGGTATCGTTGATCAAGCGTTGCAAGTGACGACTGATATCCAGCACCACATCCTTTTCACGCGTCCCGCCAGGACCGATGGCACCGGGGTCCTCGCCGCCGTGCCCTGCGTCCACGGCAATGATGATGTCACGCTTGGGGTGTGGCTGGGCCTGTTGCTGGGCGTTAACCGTATCGGCGCCACGTTCCGCGCCACTGGCCTCCGCCTCGGCACGCGCGCGGCCGGCGGCAATCTCCTGATCGCGAATCATCGCCTCGATAGGATCGATTGGATCCTCGACGGCGCTCTCGCCGGGGTATTCGAGATCCACCACCAAACGATGGCCGTACTGATCGTTGGGATCCAGCGTGAAGTGGCGCGGCTGCACATGGCGCTCCAGGTCGAGCACGATGCGCAGGCCGTTACCGTCACGCACCCCGGTGCGCACGCCGCTGATGGCGCTTCCATCGAGATTCAGACCTGCCGGATCGGTGGTGATGCGCGAGTCATCGAGGTCGATGACCAGCCGGTCGGGATTATCCAGGGTAAACACGTTGGCGCGTGCCGGTGAGCTGAGGTCAAAGACCAGGCGCGAGTGATCCGGCGCTGCCCATAGCCGGATGTTATCGACGTCGGCTGCCCTGCCCGTCTGTGGCAAACCCAGTAGAAAGGCACTGCAAAGCAGCGCAGCGAGATACCGTTTGGCGCCGATGCGTCGGGAGCCGCGCCAAGCCAGCGCGTCTCGTTGAAATTCGATCGTACCGCTCATGGTCTTGTCGGGTCTTCCGTATCGGACTCGTCGCGAGCTTGCGACCAATCACGTTGCAATCGTGTCAGTACCGAGCGGCCATACTCCGTCATGGCTCGCAGTTCGGCCGTACGCCCCATGCCGCTTACGCTCAGCTGCACGGCCAGGTCAGGCTCGGGCAACCAGCCCTCACCGCGACTTGGCCACTCGATCAGACACAAACTATCGTCGTCGAGCAGGTCGCGCGCGCCGATGAACTCGAGTTCCTCGGGATCCGCCAGGCGATAGAGATCGAAATGGTGTACTTCCCGGTCATTGAACCGATAGGGTTCGACCAGGGTGTAGGTCGGGCTCTTGACCGCCCCTTGGTGGCCGTAGGCGCGTAACACGCCGCGCGTCAGCGTGGTCTTGCCGGCTCCCAGTTCCCCTTGCAGGTGAACCTGGCCTCGCCCCGCCAGGGCCAGCCCCAACGCTTCGCCGAACGCCACCTGGGCAGCTTCATCTTCGAGTGTGACCTGCATCATGATTCCATGGGGTTGGCCAATCGACGCGCATAGGATGCCAGATCGCTGGCGAGCAGACCACGCTCGCCCTGTGCTTCGGCAGCGGCATCGGCCGCCTGGGCATGCAGCAGCATGCCGACCTCGGCAGCAATCTCGAGAGGTAGGCCCTGCGCCAGTAACGCGCCCAATATGCCGCTGAGCGCATCCCCCATGCCGCCGCTGGCCATCCCCGGATTGCCGAAAGGGCACACGCCGACACGATTCGGGCCGGCCACCAGGCTACCGGCCCCCTTGAGCACGACACAACCCCCCCGCTCATGCTGCAGTTGTGTGACAGCGGCCAGCCGGCCGCGTTGCACCTCGCTACCTGCAATATTCAACAGGCGTGCCGCCTCGCCAGGATGCGGGGTGAGTATCCAATTATCACGCCGCAGATCGGGCCAGCGGGTCACCAAAAGGTTCAAGGCGTCGGCATCGACGACCAACCTTGCAGCAGTCTTCAGGGCGGCTTGTAGCATGCGCTGCCCCCACGGAGCCTGGCTCAAGCCGGGACCGATAACAATGACATCGGCTGCCGCCAGCAGCGCTTGAATCTCACCGGGCGAATCGACGCCATGTACCATGACTTCGGGGCATCGCACCAGGCTGGCCGTGACGTGCTCGCGCGCCGTGGCCAGGCTCACCTTGCCTGCGCCCAGGCGAGCCGCCGCTTCGCTCGCCAGCAGAGCTGCCCCACCGAACCCCGGCGCACCGCCGAGCACCAGAACATGCCCCTGGTGGCCCTTGTGACTGTCCCGGCGACGCGGCGGGAGCGCCTCGGCGATTCTGCTTTCCACCATCAACCAGGCTGCGGGTACCAGGTCGGCGTGCGCCCCCGCCTCCACACCCAGGGTTTCCAGGCGATGCTCCCCGACATGTGCCGGGGCGGCGCCGGTATGCAGTCCAAACTTATCGGCGATGAAGGTGACCGTGATGTCGGCCCGGACGGTATGCCCCAGTGAAGCGCCCGTATCCGCCGCCAACCCCGACGGAATATCCACGGCCAGGACCGGCTTGCCGCTAGCATTGGTCGTCTCGATCGCGGTGACATAGGGCTCCCGTACCTCACCCTTGAGTCCCGTGCCCAATAGCGCATCGATGGCAACCTCGCCATCGAGCGTAAGGCCGGCATGCCAATGACGTATCCGCACACCGGCCTGCTCGGCCATGTCCCGCGCCCGAGCCGCTTCGCCCTTGAGTCCGGCCGGGTCGCTCACAGCGATCAATTGGACGTCGATTCCGTCGCACACGGCCAGGGCGGCCATCACGTAACCGTCGCCGCCGTTATTACCGCTGCCGCACAAGACGCTCAGGCGACGCACCCCAGGCCAGCGCGCCCGTAACACATCGTAGGCGGCCATCGCCGCGCGCTGCATCAAGGCGAAACCATCCATTCCGGCAGCCACTGTGCGTCGATCGAGTTCGCGAACCTGATCGGCAAGATAGAGCGGACGTCCAAGGGACTGTTTCATCTGCTTCTACTCATATGACGAGGAGATGGCTTCTAGTGTAGGGTGTCGCGTGCATGGGCCAAACCCCTGCAGACCGTTTGCTTCCTTGGCTCCCCTTCGTGAGCGGCCCCGATCCCGAGTGTTCTTCCAGCATGGCGACTCCCGCTTCTTCCTTATCGGAAAATGATCAGATCACGGACCCGGTCAACCTGACCGCGCTGGCCGCCGATATCAAGACCTGGGGCCGCGAACTGGGCTTCCAGCAAGTGGGTATCACGGATACCGACCTGAGCACGCACGAACGCTACCTGGAGCACTGGCTGGACGAAGGTCACCACGGCGAAATGGGGTTCATGGCCAAGCATGGCGTCAAGCGTACCCGGCCTGAGATGCTGGTTCCCGGTACTTTGCGGGTGATCAGCGTACGTATGGATTATCTTCCTGCCGAAGTGGAAACCACGCGTCTGCTGGCTCAGCCTGGCAAGGCGTACGTATCGCGCTATGCGCTGGGTCGCGACTACCACAAGTTGATTCGCAAACGTCTGGCACAGCTGGCGCGCCAGATCGAGGAGACCGTCGGTCGTTTCGGCTATCGTGCGTTCGTCGATTCGGCGCCTGTGATGGAGCGCGCCCTGGCCCAGAAGGCTGGCCTGGGCTGGTTCGGCAAGAATTCGATGCTGCTCCACCCGCAAGCAGGTTCGCTATTCTTTCTGGGTGAGCTGTATACCGATCTGCCCCTGCCCGTGGATCCCCCCTTCGAAAGCGAACATTGCGGGCGTTGCACGGCCTGCCAGACCGCCTGCCCCACCGGGGCCATCATTGACGACAAGGTGGTCGACTCGCGACGCTGCATCTCTTATCTGACTATCGAGCTGCACGGTCCGATTCCTGAGGCGTACCGCGAGGCCATGGGTAACCGCGTCTATGGTTGCGACGACTGCCAGCTGGTGTGTCCCTTCACCCGTTTCACCCGGGCAAGCCAGGAACCTGACTTCGCCCCCCGGCACGACCTCGACCGCGCCGATCTGCTGACCCTTTTTGCCTGGAGCGAAGAAGAGTTCATGCAGCGTACCGAGGGGAGTGCCATTCGCCGTATCGGCTACGAGCGCTGGCTGCGCAACCTGGCCGTGGGGCTGGGCAATGCGCCCTGGAGCGCAGCCGTCGAAGCGGCTCTCCAGGCACGCCTGGCCTATCCCTCCGATCTGGTTCGCGAGCACGTGCGCTGGGCATTGGCCCGTCAACGTACGCGTCGCGTGTCGCTGATCGCCGTTCAGTAATCCCTACTGTTCTTCTTCGTCCGGGACCGGCGGTTCCATGCGCAGGAAGGTCTGGCGATAGTGCGCCAGTTCGGCGATCGATTCGCGAATATCATCCATGGCCAGGTGGACGTTACGCTTCTGGAAGCCCTTGAGCGCGGCCGGGTTCCAGCGCTTGGCCAGTTCCTTAACGCTCGAGACGTCCAGATTGCGATAGTGAAAGAATTCCAGCAATTGTGGCATTTCCCGCTCCAGGAAGCGGCGATCCTGATGCACGCTATTGCCGCACATCGGCGAGGTTCCCGGCGCCACATACGCTCTCAGGAAATCGAGCGTCTGTTGCTCGGCCTGGGCCGTATCGACCTGGCTCTGGCGTACACGTTCGACCAGTCCCGACGCGCCATGCGTGCGAGTATTCCATTCGTCCATGGCCTCGAGCAGCGAATCGGGCTGGTGTACGGCGAGCACCGGCCCTTCCGCCACCGTATTGAGGTCGCTGTCGGTGATCAGGGTGGCCACCTCGATGATTCGCTCTCGCTGCGGGTCCAGTCCGGTCATCTCCAGATCGATCCAGACCAGTAGATCCTGGCGGGGGGCCACGGCAGGGGCATCCGACATTGAAACATCTCCTTGAATAGGGGGGCGGGCGACAGTCACGCACCGCAACGTTACACTAGCCGCTATTGTACAGACCC
Organism: Litchfieldella xinjiangensis; assembly: GCF_000759345.1. Classification (GTDB taxonomy): domain Bacteria; phylum Pseudomonadota; class Gammaproteobacteria; order Pseudomonadales; family Halomonadaceae; genus Litchfieldella_A; species Litchfieldella_A xinjiangensis. Next base: position 802,696 of record NZ_JPZL01000002.1, on the reverse strand, counting down.
TCGGGGGCTCATGAGCAAACGCAAGCTTTCCCGCCAACAACGTTGGCGCATCGAGAAGATCCAGGCCGAACGCGCGTCGCGTGCCTCGCGTCGGGACGAACAGGACCAGGACAAGCTCGAGGCGGGCGAATATGGCGCCGAACAGGCCGGCCGGGTGATCGCACACTTCGGCCGCACGCTCGAAGTCATGGCTGACAGCGGGAGCCTGCATCGTTGTCACATGCGCGCCAACCTCGATGCCCTGGTGACCGGGGATCGGGTCATCTGGCGGGAAGCCGGCGATGGCAGCGGTGTCGTCGTGGCGCGCGGTGAACGGGACAACGTGCTCGAGCGTCCCGATCCGCGTGGCTTGCTCAAGCCGGTTGCCGCCAATATCGATCAGATCCTGATCGTCTTCGCCGTCGAGCCCGCCCCGCACGCCAACCTGGTCGACCGCTATCTGGTGGCTGCCGAGGCCACCGGGATTCCCCCGGTACTGGTGCTCAACAAGACCGACCTGCTGCCCGACGAGGGCGGTGATTTGCGCGAGCTACTTTCGCGCTACCAGGCGCTGGGCTATCCCGTGGTGACCACCACGACGCAACATGCCAACGGACTGGATGAACTGCACCGGCAATTGACCGAACGAACATCGGTATTCGTCGGCCAGAGCGGGGTCGGCAAATCATCGCTGATCGACCGCCTATTACCCGACGAAGCCTTGCGTATCGGCGCCTTGTCCGCCGATTCACGCAAAGGGACGCATACCACCACCACCGCACGGCTCTATCGGCTTCCCGCCGGCGGTGAACTGATCGACTCCCCGGGAATCCGTGAGTTCGGCCTGACTCACCTCACGCCTGACGAGGTCACCGACGGGTTCGTCGAATTTCGTCCGCTGCTAGGTCGTTGTCGGTTCCGGGATTGCCGGCACGAGGCCGAACCGGGATGTGCCCTGCGTGAGGCCGTTGCCAACGGCGACATACATCCGCAACGTTTCGAAAGCTATCGCAGGATCCTCGAGAGCCTTGAAGGCGAAACGTATTGAAGCATGCCTGACGAGCCAGGGTTGCTCGTGGCTCGCCCAATCGACGCCGGCTATGCCATCATCAGCCAATACGCTTTGCCAGAGGAGTCCGCCATGAGCTCTGAAGAGAACCAGTTGCCTTTCATCGTCGAACCGGAGCAGCTAGCCGCGCATATCGACGACCCACACGTCATGATCATCGATGTGCCGCTCAAATCGGAGAGCTACAACGAAGGCCATGTTCCCGGTGCGCTGTTTCTGGATCATCGCCGTCTGATGAAAGGCAGCGGCGAGGTCCCCAACGACGTTCCCGATGAAGCCGCGCTCTCTTCGTTGTTCTCAGAACTGGGCCTGACCCGCGACACGCATGTGGTCGCTTACGACGATGAAGGCGGTGGCTGGGCGGGCCGGCTGCTGTGGACGCTGGAGCTGATCGGACATACGCGCATTTCCTACCTCAACGGCGGGATACATGCCTGGCGGGCGGCAGGACTCGAAGTGTCCACCCAGCATCACACTTCTCAGCCAAGCGATTACGAAGCTGAATACCTCAAACCCGAGGCGATGATCGATCGCGAAGAGCTTCTGCAGCGCCTCGATGAAAGAAACGTTGCCATATGGGATGCCCGCTCGCGGGCCGAGTACGATGGCGAGAAGGGACAGAACCGCCACCTCGGTCACATCCCGGGGGCGGTCAACATGACCTGGACCGATGCCATGGACAGCGACATGCGTATTCGCGATTTTGCCGAGTTGATTACCGAGCTCGAGGCCCTGGGGCTGACGCCGGACATGGAAGTGGTGACCCACTGCCAGTCCCATCACCGCAGCGGCTTCACTTGGCTGGTGGGCAAGGCGCTGGGCTTCGATAAGATTCGAGCATACCCCGGCTCCTGGCAGGAGTGGGGCAACCGCGACGATACACCCATAGAAAAGTAAAAAAGCAAGACGTTTATATCGAAGCGCCCACAACGGAACCGTTACCTTGTCTCTCGCAAAGTTCTTCGCCCTGATTCAGTACCCTATCCCCCATCATCTGCTCTCGCGGCTGGTGGGTTATCTTGCGGAATGCCGCGTTGCCTGGCTCAAGGATGCGCTGATACGCGCTTTCATCAAGGCTTTCCAGGTCGACATGCGCGAAGCGGTCGAACCCGACCCGACCGCTTACGCGACCTTCAATGATTTCTTCACGCGGGCGCTGAAACCGGGCGCACGCCCCCAGGGCGAGGGACTGCTCTCCCCTGCCGACGGCAACCTGTCGCAGTTCGGGCTTATCGAGGCGGATCGCTTGCTGCAGGCCAAGGGACACCGTTTCTCGGTGGCCGACCTGCTCGGTGGCGATGAGGAGACGGCACGACGCTATCGCGGTGGCAGCTACGCCAACGTGTATCTCTCGCCCAGCGACTATCACCGTGTGCATATGCCGCTGGCCGGCACCCTGACCGAGATGGTCTACGTGCCAGGACGGCTATTCTCGGTCAATTCGGCCACCACCGACCATGTGCCTAACCTGTTTGCTCGAAACGAGCGCCTGGTATGCCATTTCGATACCGAGTACGGCCCCATGGTGGTCGTGCTGGTGGGTGCGATGATTGTCGCTGCCATCGAGACCGTATGGGCCGGACAGATCACCCCGCTCTCTGGCCAGGTGCAACGCATCCGCTTCGACACGCCGATCCACCTCGAACGCGGCGCCGAGATGGGGCGCTTCAAGCTCGGCTCCACCGTGGTGATGGCCTTCGCCGGCCAGGTCGACTTCGATACCGATCTGGCCCCCAAGACCAAGGTGGCCGTGAAACAGTCACTCGGTGGCTTCCCGGTTCGCCAGCCCACCTAACTGCTGCGTCGGTAGCGAGGTCAGTGAGTGCTTCGCATGGCAGCGATATCCTCGGGCGCGAGCGTTTCGGCCTCGGGGTTGCCGAAGCGGTCGACCAGGTAATTGACCAGTTGGGCCATTTGCTCGTCATCCAGCTCGTCAGCATAGCCCGGCATGGTGACTTGCCCCTGGTTGGTCTCCCGCGCTACCCCTTCGAGAATGACCCGCACCAGATTGTTCAGATGCGTCGACCCGACCACGCTGCTGTTGAACAGTGATGGGTCTCCACGGCGCGACCCTTCTCCACGGTCGCCATGGCAATAGGCGCAGGTCGTCAGGTAACGCTTGGCCGCCTGCCCCTGCGGTGATGCGACGAACCCGGGATCATCCATCCGTTCGACATCGTCGGCAGGTTCGCCCTGTCCGAAACGGCTGGGCTCCGGATCACTGATCGGCGGTACGCTCTTGAGGTAGGTGGCGATGGCGTAGAGGTCAGCATCGTCGAGATAGCGCAGGCTGTGCCCGATGACCTCGCCCATGGGGCCGGCGGCATGGGCCTTGCCGGGCACGGCGCCGTCGCGTAGGTAGGCGACGATCTCGTCGTCGCGCCAGCCACCGATGCCGTGTTCACTATCCGAGGTAATATTGAAGCTGTACCAGCCTTCGACCATTTCGCCCCCCAGAAAGCCATTGTCTCCCGCCTTGAAGCCCTGCTCCTGATAGGCCAGGCCACGCGGGGTATGGCAAGCCCCACAGTGCCCCAGCCCTTCGACCAGGTAGGCCCCACGATTCCACTCGTCGCTACGCTCCGGGTCCGGGTCGAAACCCGTCTCGTCGGGAGTGAACATCCAGCTCCATATGCGCAATGGCCAGCGCATGCTCAGTGGCCAGGGGATCACGGAATCGCGATTCTGCTGTTGGATCGGCTCGACGCCATGCAGGAAGTAAACGTACAGCGCCTGCATGTCTTCGTCGGTGATTCGTGCGTAAGACGGATAGGGCATGGCCGGATACAACGCATGCCCGGCTGGCGTCACGCCCTCGCGCATGGCTCGCGTAAAGTCTTCGAGCGTATAGCGACCGATGCCGGTTTCGGGGTCCGGGGTGATATTGGTCGAGTAGATGGTGCCGATCGGCGTCTGCATTGCCAGGCCGCCGGCAAACATCTTATTTTCGTCGGCGGTGTGACAGGCCACGCAGTCGCCGGCACGCGCCAGGTATTCGCCCTTCTCGATCAGGGCGTCTCGGCTTGGATCTCGATCTTGGGCGGGTGCTTGCGCGTGCGTGGCCTGGCTGCCAAGGAACAGGCTCAGTAAGGCTATCGAAAGGAGGCGGATAACTATCGCCATCATGGTTCCTGCACCGGTGATCGTTTGCGTTTCAGCACACCGGGGTGGCAAACGCCATCACCTCCGCCACGCTGTGCTTGTCCAGTGCCAGTTGTATCAATCGATCGACCCCCAGCGCCACACCGCACCCCTGCGGCATACCAGCGCACAGGGCCGCCACCAGATGCTTGTCGTATGCCACGAGCGGCTTTCCGATCCGTTCTCGCTCGGCATTGTCGGCAGCAAAGCGCGCTGCCTGCTCGTCGGCATCGGTGAGTTCGTCATACCCATTGGCGAGCTCGGTGCCTCGTAGATAAATCTCGAAGCGCGACGCTACCCACTCGCCCTGAGCGTCACGATGACGCCGCGCCAGCGCCGCCTGGCTGGCGGGGTATTCGATGACGACATCCAGACCGTCGATGCCCAACTGAGGTTCGATGACGTGGCTCATCAGTAGGTCCAGGCAATCGTCGCGGGCGCTATCATCCATCGCCATACCCCCATGCCTCGCCGCCCGTTCTCGAAGCGTCGTCAAAGGGGCCTGAAACGGATCGATCGACAGGTGCTGTTCGAACAGCTCACGATAGCGGCGGCGCCGGGTCGGGCCCGGATCATGTGGCAGCAGAGCGCGAATCAGCGCTGTCGTCTCGCCAATCAGCTCTTCGAGGTTGAAGCCCGGGCGATACCATTCGAGCATGGTGAATTCGATGTTATGGCGGCCGCCCACCTCACCGTCCCGAAAACTTCGCGCCAGTTGGAAAATCGGCCCGCTGCCTGCCGCCAACAGGCGCTTCATGTGGAATTCGGGCGAGGTCTGCAGCCACAGCCGCTCGCGCCCCGCCGGCGTCAACGCGTCACAGGAGAGCGAATCGAGGTGTACGTCGGTGCTACCGCCATGCCCCAATATCGGGGTCTCTACTTCAAGTACGCCGCGTTCGGCGAAAAACGTCCGAACCTCACCCAGCAGCTGCGCCCGCTCGCGTAACGTCTCTACACTTGCCGTGGGGTGCCAGTCGATTGTCATGGAATACCTCAAGAACGAAGAAGGCCACACTCATGAGTGTGGCCTTCCAAAAGCGTGGCGGCGTTGCGGGGTCGCCGGGGACAGGCACTCCGCGGTAGCGCTGTGAACCCGTCCCTGGGCGCTACATTTGTCAGCCATGACAAATGACCTCCGCTTTGGCCTGCCCCCGACGCTGCAACCTAATCGCTACGACAGGCTTACCGCCACATGAGCGAGCGCATGCAGGTGCTCGCTTCAGGCGCGAGACACGTACTCGCCACTGCGGGTGTCCACCTTCAACACTTCGCCCTGATTGATGAACAGCGGCACGCGAACCACTGCGCCGGAGGACAACGTGGCCGGCTTGGAACCGCCCTGGGCGGTATCGCCCTTGAGGCCCGGGTCGGTCTCGACCACTTCCAGCTCGATGAAGTTGGGCGGCGTTACGCTGATCGCGTTGTCGTTCCACAGGGTGACGGTGTAGGCGACCTGCTCCTTGAGCCATTTTTCGGTGTCGCCCAGCGCCTTCTTGTCGACGGCGTACTGCTCGAAGGAGCCGTCGGTCTTCATGAAGTGCCACATTTCGCCGTCGTTGTAGAGATATTCCATCTCCAGATCCATGACGTCGGCACCTTCCAGCGATTCACCGGACTTGAAGGTACGCTCCCAGACACGCCCGGTAATCAGGTTGCGCAGCTTGACGCGGCTGAAGGCCTGCCCCTTGCCTGGCTTGACGAATTCGTTCTCGACGATGTTGCACGGATCGCCGTCCAGCATCACTTTCAGCCCGGCCTTGAATTCGTTGGTAGAATAGTTCGCCATGATTCCTCGCAACGCTCCTGACGTGGGCGGCCGTATCGCTCCGCCCCGAAAATTGGTTCCACGAAGGCCCTGCGCCTTCGCTCGACGTGAATGAGTGCCCGCATGATAACCCGAAGCCCCGCCAATGTGCAGACGCCCTCCTCCATGCCGGAGTCCGGTCGCCGGATTGTCGTGCACGATGAGGCCCGCCCGGGCTGGCAGGCGCAGCTCGCCGCTGCCATTCGCGACCCCAGAGAGCTGTGTCGACGGCTGAATCTGGACCCTGGCTGGTTGCCGGGGGCGTCGACAGGCCATGCCCTATTCGAGGTGCGCGTACCCGAGGCCTATCTTGCCCGGATCCGTGTCAATGACCCACAGGACCCGCTGTTGCGCCAGGTGCTGCCCCTTGCCGCCGAATCCGAGACCCCCATTGGCTACGTGCAGGATCCCCTGCAGGAAGCCGAGCATACACCGCGCCGTGGGCTGATCCACAAGTACGCCAGCCGTGTGTTGTTGATTGCCAGCCCGGCCTGTGCCATCAATTGCCGCTACTGTTTTCGCCGCCATTTCCCTTATCAGGAGAACGCCCCCTCACGAGCCCAGTGGGACGATACGCTGGCTTATATCCGAGACGACCCATCGCTCAACGAGGTGATCCTGTCCGGTGGCGATCCATTGGCGTCAAGCGATCGCCAGCTCGCCTGGCTCAGCCAGCGACTGGAATCGATTGCGCATTTAAAACGGTTGCGCATCCATACCCGGCTGCCCGTGGTCATCCCCGACCGGGTGGACGCGAGTATGCTCGATTGGCTCTCGGCCACGCGACTGCAAAAAGTCATGGTCCTGCACATCAACCATGCCAACGAGATCGACACGGCCGTGGTCGAGGCCTGTGCACGGCTGAAGCAGGCCGGTGTCACCCTACTCAACCAAAGTGTCCTGCTACGGGGGGTCAATGATTCGGTGTCGGCGCTGTCCGCGCTCTCGGAGCGGCTGTTCGAGGCGGGCATACTTCCCTATTACCTGCATGTGCTGGACCCGGTGACAGGGGCCGCTCATTTCGATGTGACGGACGAAGAAGCCCGCGCACTGGTCGCGGACCTCAGGGAGGTGCTGCCGGGATTTCTCATGCCTCGCCTGGTAAGGGAGGTACCCGGCGAGGCCAGCAAGACCCCGCTCTAGGAATCACCAGGCGCGGGGCTTAGCCATTACCGCCTACTTGGTATCGGCCAGGCTCTCCGCCGTGACGTTGGGGGCCGCCGGCTGGTTCGACGCCTGGTGACGATTCAGGGCACTGAGCACCGCTTTCATCGAGGCGCTGGTAATGCTCTCGTCGATACCTACGCCGAACACCGCGCTCTCGCCGATACGAACCTCCACATAGGCGATCGCCTCGGCTTCGGAGCCCTGCCCGCGGGAATGCTCGTGGTAATCGATGATCTCGGCATCGATACCGCTGGCTCCCAGCGCCTTGATAAAGGCGGCCAGGGGCCCGTTACCCTCACCGGCAATGGTACGTCTTGTTCCCTTGTCTTCGATCGCCGCTTCCAGGAGGATGCGCGGGCTGTCCGGCTCGGATGCCAGGCGATGGTTTATCAATGCGTAGTCACTGGCCTTGTCGAGATACTCGTCGGAGAACGCCTGGAAGATCATCTGGGAGGTAATCTCCTTGCCCGTACGCTCGGCGACTTCCTGGACCACATGGCTGAATTCGATGGAGAGGCGACGCGGCAACTCGATGCCGTGCTCGCTCTCGAGCAGGTAGGAGACGCCCCCCTTGCCCGACTGGCTGTTGACACGGATCACTGCCTCATAGCTACGCCCCACATCGAGCGGATCGATCGGCAGGTACGGTACTGCCCAGGCGGCATCGGGATCCTGGCGTCGCTCGGCCATGCCCTTCTTGATGGCATCCTGATGCGAGCCGGAGAAGGCGGTGAAGACGAGATCGCCAACATAGGGATGGCGTGGGTGTACCGGCAATTGGTTGCAGTGTTCCACTTCACGCATGATTGGCGTGATGTTGGAGAAATCGAGCCCCGGATGAACTCCTTGCGTGTACAGGTTCATGGCCAACGTCACGATGTCGACGTTGCCGGTGCGTTCCCCATTGCCGAACAGGGTACCCTCGACGCGATCGGCCCCGGCCATCACCGCCAGCTCGGCGGCTGCCACCCCGGTACCCCGGTCGTTATGGGGATGCACGCTGACGATGAGGCTGTCGCGATCCTTGACGTGACGGCAGAACCATTCGATCTGGTCGGCATAGTTATTGGGCGTGGCCACTTCGACCGTCGCCGGCAAGTTGACGATCATCGGCGTCTCGTGCGTTGGACCGTACACGTCCATGACCGCCTCGACGATCTCCACGGCGAAATCCATTTCGGTGGAGGTGAACAACTCCGGCGAATACTGGAAGGTCCACTGGGTCTCGGGGCGCTCCGCCATAAATTGCTTGATCTGTGCCGTCGCTTCGCAGGCGATATTGATGCACTCCGGCTTGTCGACGTTGAACACCACGCGGCGGAACAAGGGATCGGTGGCATTGTAGACGTGAACGATGGCCCGCTTGGCGCCCTGGAGCGCCTCGAAGGTGCGCTCGATCAGGTGAGGACGCGCTTGGGTCAATACCTGGATGGTTACGTCATCCGGGATCAGATCCTGCTCGATCAGTTCACGCACATAATCGAAGTCGATCTGGGAGGCCGAGGGAAAACCGACTTCGATTTCCTTGAAGCCGATTTCTACCAGCATGGAGAAGAAGCGACGCTTGCGCTCCATGTCCATGGGATCGATCAGCGCCTGGTTGCCGTCCCGCATGTCCACACTACACCACAGCGGTGGATGGGTCAGTCGCACATCGGGCCAACGTCTATCGGGCAGATCGATGGCGACGAAAGGGCGGTATTTGGCGGACGGGTCGCTGAGCATCATGGCGTGGTCTCCTGGGCTTGCATGCGTGACGGGGCGTAGGGTATGCGACAGAAACGACAACGCCCCGGCAGCGCAAGGCATGCCGGGGCGTCGACAGAATGGGGCGTAACGCGATTTACCGTATTAGGGTGGGCCGCGTGGGCTTTCGTAGTGAACTTCGACATGTGACACCTCAGCAAACCTAGACTCGAAATGTGCGATGTGCAAAACACCGCCCGGCGCGATCAAAGGCCGGCTAGTAGTCGTAGGTCTAGGCTCAGGTTCAATAATGTCGTGTTCATGGCCTCTAGAAAATCAGGCCCGGGCTTCCCTGTCAAGACAAACCTGAACGTTTGTGTTCACGACAAGCCAAGCCTACCCGAATCTCAGTTGCGGTCGCGCTCAAGAAGCGCCTCCATACGTGTCATCTGTTCACGCAGGTCGCGTACATCACTGCGAAGCCCCTGCATCTCCGCGGCTTCTCCCTCGCCATTCTCAAGGTCCATTTGAAGACTCTCCTTTTGCATCACGTCGAGAACGATACCGATCATCATGTTGAGAAAGATGAAGGCATTCAGGAAGATGAATGTCAGGAAATAGATCCAGCTGTAGGGATAATGCTCCATGGTCGGATACAGCACCGCCGTCGCCCAGCTTTCGAAGGTCGCTACCTGGAACAGGGTCAACATGGCCAGGGAGATATTGCCCCAGAGATTCGGGTTGACGTCATGGAACAGGAAACTCCCGATCGCGCCGTAAATATAGAAAATGATGAACATGATCAGCACCACGTAACCCATGCGCGGAATCGACTTGACCAGGGCAGCCGTCAGCATGCGTAGCTCTGGAATCATCGATACCAGGCGCAGTACCCGAAAGATCCGCAGCAGCCTGGCCAATAACACCATATCGGTGTTATCCAGCGGTATCAGGCTGGCGAGCACGATCACGAAATCGAAGATATTCCACCCACTTCGGAAGAAGTCGCGAACACGACGCTCGGCGGCCATGCGAATCAGGATTTCGATCAGGAAAAACACCGTCACCGCCATGTCGAAAACGCGCAGGACCTGTTCGAAGCGACTGGTTTCTTCGTAGGTCTTGGCGCCGATCAGCAAGGCCGAGAGGATGATGATAGCGATGACACAGGCTTCGAAGAGCTTGTTGGCGCGCAGCCGCTCGAAGCGATCGCGCCACGTCAGGGCGGAAGCAGGCATGAGTGACTCACAGGTAGCGGAAATCCTGGGCTTGCGCCGAGTTTTTCGGCACTAACGGCGGATCCCCTTACGAAAAAGTTGAGGGATTATGCGCGAAACACGCCATGACGCAAACGAAGGAGCCTTCAGCCAACAGCGGGTACGACCAACGCCTCGAGCTTACCGAGCCTGGCCAACTCCGAGTCGATCAGCACCTCACCCAAGACGTTGCGTGGCAAGGTATCTGTCGGTGCTACCTGAACCTGGCGGGGCCGGCCCTCTTTGTCGAGTCGCTGTATCCAGGCCAATTGGCCATTGCTGAAGCGGGCCAGCCCGCCGATGGGCGCGATGCCGAAGTGCTTGACGTAGCGTTCGACGCAGGCGAGATCGAAGGCCTCGCCATGGCTGAGCAAGTGCCGATAAGTCTGGCTGACGGTACGTCCCTTGCGATCCGCGCGCTCCCGCCCCATGGCATCGACGACATCGATCACCGCCGCCATACGTGACAGGGAATCGACCTTGCGCTGGGCCAGGCCTTGGGGGTACCCGCTTCCATCCAATCGCTCATTGATCCGCCAGATGACGGAATTCACGACTTCGGGCGACAACCAGCGACAGTCGACCATGCGTGCATCCAGCAACGAGACATGCTCGGCCATCCGCCGCTTGTCATCGTTGCTGAACTGCTGAGCATGCCGCAGCTCATTGGGCAGAAGGATCTTGCCGAAATCATGGACGAGCGCGCAGGCCGCCATGGCCTTGAGCACGTCGCGGGAAAGACGCTGGCTAGAGGCCCAATCCACCAGACGCACCGCAACCGCGATACCATGCTGTACCAGGGGATGATCATCGACCATGCATACACTGGCGAAGAGCAGCGCTTCACGATCCTCCTCGAGCAATCCCAGCAATTGATCGCTGTGCCGAGACAGGTCGCGCGGTGCAATACGTTCTCCCTCCTGGAGCCCAAGTAGCTGGGTATCCAGATAGGCACTGATCTTGGCCAGGCGGCGTGCCATGGGAGTAGCGTAATCCGCTCCATGGGGCCGGCTGGGTGGCGCCATGGCACCACCCCGGGATTCGAACAGCGGTGAAGGCGCCAGCGAACGCGCGTCCTGCTGCCCATATCGCGCACCTTCACGCTCGATCTCGCGCACGAAAAACCAGATTTCCCGCTCGGCCTGGGGGTCGACAGCGAGAAACTCGCAGCCGATGCGCGCCACTTGCTGGGTATTGTCGCCCTGCACGTGACGTAGCTTGGCCGGCACCCGGAGCCGTTGCCCACCGGGGAAGTCAAGAACGAGCCCCTGGACCGATTGCTCGGGCTGCAGGCTCATGGCGGCTGCCAGAGAAAGTTCCAGCAAGCAGCCCCCCAACGACAGGTTTCTCAGGGCGCCGCTGACGGGAACCTCACTGTGCGCCATGAGCAGCGTGGCGCGCGCTTCCATTCCCGGTTTCAACTCGGCACGATAGGCGCTGCGGCGATGCATGATTTCGACATGCGAGGGATAATCGCAGGCGAAACGCAGCCGGTCGTTCTGACGCGGCAACCATTCGATATTCTCGAGCACGGGCGTGCGCAGCATGCTGCCATTGCTCTGGCCGACCAGGTAGACGAGCCGTCCCTTTTCGATCGCAGGTGCAATATCGGCAATGGCCGTGATGTCGACCAGAATCCCCTCGCCCTGACGAACATAGACGACAAGCGCTGGCAATGGCTCGCTTCCCGGCGACTCGAACATGAGCGAGGCGCCCCCAGGCTGGGTCAGCGCTTCGAGCGCGGCCTGCATTTCGCTGGGGTGTTCGATACGGCTAATGGCGTCGCTGTCCTGCTGCATGTAGTCTCGGCTCGGTGAGGGCTGTCTGTATCAAAATGTTATCGGCTGCGTGCGGCAGAAATTTACTCCTGTCGATCCTCATCCTCAAGGTCGACCTGACGATAGCCCATCAAGTACAGCACGGCATCCAGCCCCAGCGTGGAGATCGCCTGGCTCGCCTGCTCCCGCACCAAGGGCTTGGCGCGGAAGGCGATACCCAGGCCGGCGCTGGCCAGCATCTTGAGGTCGTTGGCCCCGTCACCCACGGCAATGGTCTGTTCGAGACGTAGCCCCTCGCGCTCGGCGATCTCCTTGAGCAGCACCGCCTTGCGGTCGGCATCGACAATGGGCTCACGGACTTCGCCGGTCACCACACCATTCTCGATCAACAATTCGTTGGCATGGACCTCATCAAAGCCCAGACGACGCTGAAGATAGTGCGCGAAATAGGTGAAGCCACCGGAGAGAATGGCCGTTCGATAGCCCAACCGCTTCAAATGCCGCATCAACCGCTCGAGCCCATCCATCAGCGGCAGTGATTCGGCAATCTCGGCCAGCACCGACTCATCGAGCCCCTTGAGCTTACTCATGCGCTCGCGAAAGCTCTGTTGAAAATCCAACTCGCCCCGCATGGCACGCTCGGTGACGGCTGATACCTCATCGTAGACACCGTGCCGCCGGGCCAGCTCATCGATGACTTCGGCCTGGATCAGGGTCGAGTCCATATCGAAGCACACCAGGCGACGATGCCGGCGCCAGATCGAATCCTCCTGAAGGGCGATATCCACCCCATGCATCGCTCCCAGCGCCAGGGCCTTGATACGCAATGCCTCGAGATCGACCTCTTCGCCTCGCAACCAGCACTCCACGCAGGCCCCGTGCGTCGGCGCTCCCCCTTCGAGGGGTTCACGCCCGGACAGGCGATGGATCAGCTCAACGGTCAGGCCATGCTCGGCCGTCAATGCCCCCACTTCGGCCAGGATGCCCGCCGGCAATCTCGGCGCAAGCAGGGTCAGTATCAAGCGCGGTTGACTGGCTTGGCCGCTCCAGCGCTGGTAATCCTCGGCGCTGACCTGGATGGCCTGGACATCGAGGCCCAGCAGGTCACCGGCTTCACTGAGTGTCGCCTCGAGATCGCTATCACGGTCGAGTCCTACCAGCGCCTCCAGTGAGAGGATGCCGAAGGTCACGCTCTGATTGATATTGAGCAGGCGTGCGCCGCTTTTGGCCAGTGCACGTCCCAGTTCGGACAGTTGTCCAGGGCGTGCGTTACCGGTCGCGCGAATCAGGACGCGTCGTGTCATGTCATCCTTCCACTTCGAGGCGGTCGACCTTCTGGAAGCCACGGGGGAGCTTGCTACCCCGCCGTCCTCGCTCGCCGCGGTAATAATCCAGGTCACCGGACTTCAACGTCAGCTTGCGCTTGCCGGCATGTATCACCAGTGCCCCCCCCTCGGGGACGATGATCAGGTCGCGCACGAACTCTTCGCGGCGTGCCGCACGCGGTCCGGGGATATCGATCATCTTGTTGCCCTTGCCCTTGGTCATCTCGGGCAGCTGATCCATGTCGAAGACCAGCAGCCTGCCCTCGTTGGACACCGCCGCCGCGCTGCTTCGTTCCCGCTCAGGCAGCGGTTGGGGCGGGAGTACGTTACAGCCCTTGGGTAGCGACAGCACCGCCTTGCCGGCCTTGTTCTTGCCGATCAGGTCCGAGAGCCGGCAAACGAAACCGTAGCCACCGTCAGAGGCCAGCAGATAGCGGGTCTCGGGCGGGGCCAGCATAAGCCCGGCCATATGCGCCCCGGCCACGGTATTGATGCGCCCGGTGATGGGTTCGCCCTGGCTGCGAGCGCTGGGCAGGTTGTGAGCGGCCAGCGTGTAGGCACGCCCGCTAGCGTCGAGTAACACCAAGGGCTGGTTGGTCTTGCCCCGAGCTGCCAGGTGGAAGCTATCGCCCGATTTGAAAGACAGGCCGGCAGGGTCGATGTCATGCCCGCGTGCTGCGCGTATCCAGCCTTTTTCAGACAACACCACGGTGACCGGGTCGGCGCCCATCAGCTCGACTTCCGATAGCGCCCGTGACTCCTCACGCTCGACCAATGGTGACCGACGAGGATCGCCATGCTCACGTGCCGCCTCGCGCAACTCTTCCTCGATGAGATCGGTCAGCTTGGCTTCGCTGCCCAATAGCGCCTTGAGGTGCTTGCGCTCGGCTTCGAGTTCGTCCTGCTCGCCGCGAATCTTCATCTCTTCGAGCTTGGCCAGGTGACGCAGGCGCAGCTCGAGGATCGCTTCCGCCTGCCGCTCACTGAGCCCGAATGCATTCATCAGCGCGGGCTTGGGCTCATCCTCCTCGCGGATGATGCGAATCACCTCGTCGATGTTCAGATAAGCCGCAAGGAGGCCCTCGAGGATATGCAAGCGATCCTCGACCTTGCCCAGGCGGTGCTCGAGCCGCTTGCGCACGGTGGCACGCCGGAACGTCAACCATTCAACCAGAAGCTCGGGAAGCGCCATGACCCGCGGACGGCCATCGAGCGCGATGACGTTCATGTTGACCCGAATGTTCTTTTCGAGATCGGTGGTGGCGAACAGGTGCGCCATCAGCGATTCGATATCGACACGGTTGGAGCGCGGCTCGATGACCAGTCGTGTCGGGTCCTCGTGGGTCGATTCGTCTCGCAGATCGGCCACCATCGGCAACTTCTTGGCCTGCATCTGCGCGGCTATCTGCTCGAGGACCTTGGAGCCACTGACCTGGTAAGGCAACGCAGTGACCACGACGTTGCCCTCTTCCAGGGTATAACGCGCGCGCAGCTTCACCGAGCCGCGGCCACTCTCGTAGACCTTTTTCAGATCACTGCGCGAGGTGATGATCTCTGCGGCGGTCGGGAAATCGGGCGCCGGCAGGAAGCGATTCAGGTCTGTAGCGGTCGCCTCGGGATGACGCAGCAGGTGGCACGTCGCCTCCACTACCTCATTCACATTGTGTGGCGGTATGTCGGTCGCCATGCCGACGGCAATCCCGGTGCCACCATTGAGCAGCACATGCGGCAAGCGCGCCGGCAGTACCACCGGCTCGTTCATGGTGCCGTCGAAATTGGGCGTCCATTCGACGGTGCCCTGCCCCAATTCGGCCAGCAACGCTTCCGAGAACTTCGACAATCGTGCCTCGGTGTAGCGCATCGCCGCGAACGACTTGGGATCGTCGGGACTCCCCCAGTTGCCCTGGCCATCCACCAGGGGATAGCGATAGCTGAACGACTGCGCCATCAGCACCATGGCTTCATAGCAGGCGCTATCGCCGTGGGGATGGAATTTGCCCAGCACGTCGCCGACGGTACGTGCCGACTTCTTGTACTTGGCGTTGGCCGTCAGCGACAGCTCACGCATGGCATAGATGATACGCCGCTGTACCGGCTTCATGCCGTCACCGATATGCGGCAAGGCACGATCGAGAATGACGTACATCGAATAATCGAGATACGCCTTCTCGGTGTATTCGCGCAGCGAGAGACGTTCGACGTCGCCTTCCGCCACCTGGATATCCATGGTCATTCGGTTAGCCCTTGGTCAGGGTTAAAGAATCAATATCGGCTCACCTATCCGCGGCCTAAACCTCGATATCCGCCAGGTTACCGTAGTCCTCGAGCCAGCTCTTGCGGTCGGCGGAGCGCTTCTTGGCCAGCAGCATATCGAGCATTTCCCCGGTGCCGTCGCCTTCCTCCCGGGTGAGCTGCACCAGGCGCCGGGTGTCGACCGCCATGGTGGTTTCACGAAGCTGTAGCGGACTCATCTCACCCAAGCCCTTGAACCGCTGGACATTGGGCGTACCGCGCTTGCCTTCCAGGCGCTTGAGAATGGCGGCCTTCTCGCTCTCGTCCAGGGCGTAATGAACCTCCTTGCCCAGATCGATACGGTAAAGTGGCGGCATGGCGACGTAGACGTGGCCGGCATCGACCAGGGCCGGAAAGTGGCGCACGAACAGGGCGCATAGTAGCGTGGCGATGTGCAACCCGTCGGAGTCGGCATCGGCCAGGATACAAATCTTGTGGTAGCGCAGCTTGGACAGGTCTTCGCTGTCTGGATCGATACCGATGGCCACCGCGATATCGTGCACTTCCTGTGAGCCATAGATGTCGTGAGACTCCACCTCCCAGGTATTTAGAATCTTGCCGCGCAGCGGCAGGATCGCCTGAGTCTCGCGATTACGGGCCTGCTTGGCGCTGCCCCCGGCCGAGTCGCCCTCCACCAGGAACAGTTCACCGGCGGCCGGATCCTGCCCCGAGCAGTCGGCTAACTTGCCGGGAAGCGCTGGGCCGGAGGTCACCTTTTTGCGGGCCACTTTCTTGGCGCTCTTCTGGCGACGCTGAGCGGCGTTGATCACCATCTCGGCCAACGCTTCGGCCTGGTCGACATGGTGGTTCAGCCATAGCGAAAAGGCGTCCTTGACCACGCCCGCGACAAAGGCTGCCACGGCGCGAGAAGACAAGCGCTCCTTGGTCTGGCCGGCGAACTGAGGGTCGAGCAGCTTGACCGACAGCACGTAGGCCACCCGCTCCCACAGATCCTCGGGCGTCAGCTTGACCCCGCGCGGGAGCAAGTTGCGGTAATCGCAGAATTCGCGCAGGGCCTCGAGCAGTCCCGAACGCAGCCCATTGACGTGCGTCCCGCCCAGCGGCGTGGGAATCAGGTTGACGTAGCTCTCCATCAGCGGTTCGCCACCTTCGGGCAACCACTGGATGGCCCAGTCGACGCCCTGATCGTCATCGGCGAAATGGCCGATGAACGGCGAAGCCGGCAAGACCTCGTAGCCATCGGTGGCCTGGGCCAGGTAGTCGCGAAGGCCATCGGCGTACTGCCATTCGCTGGCACTGCCATCGGTCTCGGTCAATGTGACCTTGAGCCCAGGACAGAGCACGGCCTTGGCCCGGAGCAGATGCTTGAGCCGCGGCAAAGCGAGCCGCGGGCTGTCGAAATAGCTGGCATCCGGCCAGAAACGCACCAGTGTTCCCGTGGCGCGTTTGGCACAGCTGCCGATTACCTGGAGCTCGCTGACCTTGTCACCGTTCTCGAAGGCAATGCCATAGCGATTGCCGTCGCGGCACACTTCGACTTCCAGGCGGGTCGACAAGGCATTCACCACCGACACGCCCACGCCGTGCAGGCCGCCCGAAAAGCGGTAGCTCGATTGCGAGAACTTGCCCCCGGCATGCAGCCGGGTGAGGATCAGCTCCACCCCGCTCACACCATGATCGGGGTGCTCGTCGATGGGCATGCCACGCCCGTCGTCGCTGACCTCGACCCCGCCATCCTCGAGCAGGCGGACGTGAATCTCCCTGGCGTATTCGGCCAGAGCCTCGTCGACACTATTATCGACGACCTCCTGAACCAGATGGTTGGGTCGGGTGGTATCGGTATACATCCCGGGGCGCTTGCGCACCGGATCGAGGCCCGAGAGGACCTCGATGGAGCTGGCACTGTATTGCGTCATGCGTCGTCCAGATCGATAGCGGTTATTCTTCCGGGGGGCAGGGGCCACCCACCATGGGCGAATATTGCCGGCAGGTAGTCCGCCATTGCGCTGAAGCCATGATCGCCACCGGGATGCAGGATGGTACGGCATCCCCGGTACGCCACGAAGGCATCGCGGCAATCCAGCGTTTCATCGCGTGTGCCCAACAATAACAGGTAGTGAGGCGGCGTGATGGCCTTCGGTGTCAACGCCTCCAACGCATCGCGGTGGGCGCTCTCCACGGTGAAGGATTCTCCCGTGTAGGGATTGACGAAGCCTTGCCCCTCCCATGCCTCTACAAGCCGCGCCGGCCGCACCGCGGGGTTGATCGCGACGGCAGGCAATCCATGCCGTTCGGCGAGGCAGGTGGCCAGAAAACCGCCCATGGAACTGCCCACGATCAGCGGCCTCGGTCCCAGCAACGCCAGACTCGCCTCGGCCTGCTCGAATGCCGCATCGGGACGATGCGAGAGTTGAGGCGTCTCGCAGGGCAGTGTTGCCCCGCGCGGGGTCTCCTCCGGCAAGGCCTGGCAGGCCATGCGCATCAGTTGCGCCTTGGGCGAGTCACTCCCGCTATTGAAGCCATGCAGGTAAAGCACACCGCTCGCCCTGCCGAGCGCGTGCCGGTCATTCAGCATAACGCAACTCCTGTATAAATGACCAGCACGCCCTCTTCGCTAACGGATCGGCAGGATCTCACGCATCACGGGAAGACGAACCGGTCTGATCGGGTTCGAAGGCCCAGAATGTCTCGATCAGGCCACGACTGGAGTCGTCCATGGCATCGATCCCGTCCCGGGACGCCAGAATCTGCTCGGTTTCACCGGCGATCTTCTTACCCAGCTCAACGCCCCATTGATCGAAGGGGTTGATATCCCAGATGGTCGCCTGGACGAAGACCTTATGCTCATACAGAGCCACCAAGGCCCCTAGCGTATGCGGCGTCAGGCGATCGAGCAGCAGCGTGGACGAGGGCTGGTTGCCGCGATAGCGCTTGTGGCTGGGACGTTCACCCGGCTCATCAATGGCGTCGTCGCCGAGCATCAAGACACGAGACTGAGCGAAGCAGTTGGCGAGCGTCAGGCGATGCTGCCCTTGGAGATGCTCCCGGGTGGCGTCGTCCTCGACGTCGTCGTAGCGCTTCAGCGGCGCGATGAAATCGCACTCGACCGCCTGGGTTCCCTGATGAAGCAATTGATAGAAGGCATGCTGGGCATTGGGCCCAAGCTGGCCCCAGAGTACGGGACATGTCGAGTAGGTCGTGACCTGGCCATCGTTGGTCGCCGACTTGCCGTTGGATTCCATTTCCAGCTGTTCGAGATAACTGGCGAAATACTCGAGGCGGCCGTCATACGGCAAGATGGAGTGTGCCCGAATATCGAGGAAATTGACGTTCCAGATCCCGGCGAGGGCCAGCATGACCGGCAGGTTGTCCTGAAGGGGCGCTTCGCGAAAATGGCGATCCATTTCATGCGCACCAGCCAGCAGACCGCGGAAATTATCCATGCCTACGGCCAGCGCGATGGGCAAGCCGATGGCGCCCCATAGCGAGTAGCGACCCCCTACCCAATCCCAGAATTCAAGCTGGTTGGACGGCGCGATGCCCCACTCACTCATCTTTTCGGGACTCGCCGAGACGCCGATGAAGTGCTGTCGCATCACCAGGTCGCGGTCGATGTCGTCGGCATGGAAATGACCATTGCCGTTACCGCCCTGCTTCTCCTGCATTAACCGTGACAGCAACCAGTCGCGGGCCGTACGGGCATTGGACAGCGTGTCGATGGTGGTGAACGATTTGGATGACAACACGAACAGCGTCGTTTCGGGGTTGAGCCGCGTCAGGTAGTCGGCCAGTTGAGAGCCGTCCATGGTCGAAGCGAAGTGCACGTTGACCTGATGTATCCCTTCGGGTTGGTAGTCCGCCAGGGCATGGGTCACCATCAGTGGCCCCAGGTCGGAACCGCCCACGCCGAGATTGACGACATCGCGTATGGCTCGGCCGGTCGCGCCACGCCACTGGCCGCCATGAAACTTGTCGACCATCTCTTCCATACGCGTCAGGGTACGGTGCACTGCCGGCACCACATCCTCGCCCTCGACGACCAGCCTGGCGTCTTCGGGCATGCGTAGCGCGGTGTGCAGGGCCGGGCGGTCCTCGCTCAGGTTGACCCGCTTGCCATCGAGCAGTCGCTCGATGGCGCTGGGCAGCCCGGCCTCCTTGGCCAGGTCCAGCAGCAGCTCGAGCGTCTCGGGGCGCCAACGCTGCTTGGAAAGATCCAGCGTGAGGCCTGCCGCCTGGCGACGATAATACTCAAAGCGTCCCGCCTGCTCGTTGAACAGGTCACGCAGGTGGGCCTGTCCAACGTCCCGGGCATGGGCCTTCAAGGCCTCCCAAGCGGTACCCTGGTCGATCGTGTCACGTTCACTCTTGCTCATGGTCACTCTCTCTCCCTGATCGGTCGCTCCGTGCAGACATGGCCTGTGGCGCGTAAGATAGCGCTTTTCGAAACGACTCCATGAATTTGCCATGAGTGACGCATCTTACCGTGACGCGATCTTTTCGACACCCCTGGACCGCGTCGCCAGTTTTTCCTTCGATGAACGGGTCGTGGCCTGCTTCCCTGACATGATCCGCCGATCGGTGCCCGGTTATGGTCAGATCCTCGGCATGTTGGGGGTGATTGCGGCACGTCACCTGCGCCATGGGGCTCACGTCTACGATCTTGGGTGCTCCCTGGGCGCAGTCGGCCTGGCCCTGGCCGGCCGGTTGCCTCCCGATGCGTTCTCGCTGACCGGCGTGGACCTCTCGCCGGCCATGGTCGAACGTGCTCGGGCAACCTTTGCCGAGGAGTCGCCGGCGCATGATATCGAAGTGATCGAAGGCGATATACGGCACCTGGATTACCGCCCATCGGGCATGATCGTGCTCAACTTCACGCTGCAGTTTCTGGCGCCGCAGGATCGCGACGCGGTGATCGAGAAGCTGTACGCCGCGCTCGAACCCGGGGGTGTCCTGGTCCTGTCAGAGAAGATCGTCGATGCCGACGAGCAGGCCAACGCCTGGCTGGTCGAGCGCTACCACGACTTCAAGCGCGCCAACGGCTACAGCGACATGGAGATCAGCCAGAAGCGTACGGCCCTGGAGAATGTGCTGGTCCCGGATACCCTGGACGCGCATCACGCGCGCCTGGCCCAGGCGGGGTTTCCCCGCAGCCAGACCTGGTTTCAGTATCTGAATTTCGCTTCGCTGATCGCTTTCAAGGACTAGCCTGATCCGATGACCTCCCCATCTCACCGCGACCTCTATCACGCCTTCGTCGACCAGGGACTGGACCGTTGGCTGGCACGCTTGCCGGAGCAACTGGCACGTGGCCTCGACCGCAAGCGCTACGGCGACTTGCCTGCCTGGGAAAAAGCCGTGGCCAAGCTTCCCGATTTGCCAGCGGTTCGCGAGGTCGCACTGGATCGTGACACCGTCACGGTCGAGGTGGCATTGAGCGACGCCCAACAGCGCCAATGCGAAAATCTTCTCAAGAAGCTCGCTCCATGGCGCAAGGGTCCTTATTCGCTAGGCGGCATCACTATCGATACCGAGTGGCGCTCCGACTGGAAATGGCAACGGGTGGCCCCTCACCTGACGCCCTTGGCAGGGCGACGCGTGCTGGACGTAGGGGGCGGCAGTGGTTACCACGCCTGGCGCATGGCAGGGGCCGGCGCCAGCTTCGTGCTGGTGATCGACCCCTCTCCCCGGTTCTATTACCAGTTTCAGGCGATACGTCATTTCGTCGGGGATGCCGATGGGGGGCGCACCCATTTTCTCCCCGTCGGCGTCGAAGACGTTCCCGAACAACTAGGCTTCTTCGATACGGTCTTCTCGATGGGTGTGCTTTACCACCGGCCCTCGCCACTGGAGCACCTGGCACAGTTGAAGGACGCCCTGCGCCCCGGTGGCGAGCTGGTACTGGAGACGCTAGTGGTCGAAGGCGATGAGACGACGGTGTTACTGCCAGGCGAGCGCTACGCGGCAATGCCCAACGTGTTCTTCCTGCCTTCTGCAGCGGCGCTGACCCATTGGCTGGTGCGCAGCGGCTTCGAGCAGGTCCGCGTGGTCGACGAAGCCGTAACCGGGCTGGACGAACAGCGTGCCACCGAATGGATGACCTTCCAGTCATTGGCGGATTTCCTCGATCCCGAGGATCCCAGCCGAACCCGGGAAGGCTACCCAGCACCGCGCCGTGCGGTGCTGATCGCCAACAAGGCGCGTTAGACGCCGAAGGGATACGTCTCGGGGACCTCCTCGGGACGCCAAAGATCGCCTTTCTCGAAGGGCTCCAGGGCGGTCGTTTCATCCACATGGAAAACGGCATCGAACTGGTCGGCCACCGAGGCCTTGAAGTAGTGACTGATACGTTCCGACTCGGGCCGATAGATCACGCCGATGGCACGCTCAAGCAGGGGCGGACGCAGCGCTTCGGCCACCTCGCCCTGCAGGGGAAGGTAGAAATCACCAATCCCCGTCTCGTGGAACAGGCGTTCCACGCTTCCTTCGAGGGAAGGTCTGACACGACGATGCTCGACCGGGCTGTCCCAATCATGCGCCGCCGACACGAAACCGGTATGCGTAGTGAAACCGACCAATAGCGCCTCGTCATCACCGAACCGACGCCGGACAAGCTGACCCACGTTATGCTGGCCGCGATGCCAGCCCATGTCGGTGGCCTTGGCATCGCCCAGGTGAGAGTTGTGCGCCCAGACGACGATCTTGCCCCGCCCGCCGTGGCGGATAAGATGCTCGCGCAATTCGGCAATGGTATCGGCCATGTGCTCGTCACGCAGGTTCCAGGTATCGACACGAGAACCGAACATTTCCCGGTAATAGGCTTCGGCGTTGACCACGACACGGGCATTCTGCTCGGCATAGAATTGCTCGTCGATAGAGCGGCGGCCGTCGGGCTGCAAATGCGCTTGCGACTTATCGAGCAAGTCGGCCAGCAGGTTGACCGTGGCGTCTTCACAGATACGGCTGAGCCCAAAGGCGGCGTCGTGACCGTACCGCACCGGATCGCCACCGTGGTCGAGACAGGCATAACCGTCGCGGGCTCGTTGCGCCTGCTCGGGATCGATCTCCTCCAGGTACTCGATTACCGCTGCTGCCGAGCGATGCAGGCTATAAAGGTCCAGGCCATGGAAGCCGACTTGGTGGCCCGTGGGCCTATCGGCATTGTGATCATGTAACCATCCGATGAAGTCCCGGACTTCCGTGTTGCGCCACATCCACTGCGGAAACCGCTGAAAATCGTCGAACGCCTGCTTGAGCGTGTCCTCACTATCGCCCCGCACATAGCGATTAAGTCGCAAGGCATCGGGCCAGTCAGCTTCGACGACGACCGCTTCGAAGCCTTTCTCCAGGATCAGACGACGCGTGATCTCGGAGCGCATACGATAGAACTCGCGTGTGCCATGGGACGCCTCGCCCAGCAGAACCAGGGAACGCTCCCCGACCTGATCCAACAGCCCATCATAGTCGTTGTCGCGTCCTTCGAGACGCACGGCATGGTCACGAACGTGTTCAAGGGGTGACGTCATATCCGCTCCTCCCTGTCCTGACGTGTTAACCGAGTTCAACAGTATTCAGAGCGTAGTGAAGCCTTCCGCTTATGCTCAAGGCAAAAGCAGACACCCCGGCCTGGGCCGGGGTGTCGTTGTATGTCGAATCGCTTGGAGGCGGCGATCAGGCCATGACGGCAGTGTCGTTGGCTTCCTTCAGCAGGGTCGTGAAGGGCTTATCGGCCTTGGACGGCATGGTCACCGACTGCACCTCGCCACCAGTGTCGTGGTCTCGGGTCTTGGCATATTCGACGGCTTCGACGGCATTCCTGCCATGGTCGATGGCGGCCAACGCCCATTTCCAACCGGTACCGTACGCGACCGGACCACTCACCGGCATACGCACCAGCTTGGTAAACATTTCGAAGACCCCGCCAGGACCGACAATGATCATCTCGATTCGGGAAACATGGGGTTTGTTATTGCTTGGTGCGCCGGCGTTAAGCCATTCCATTACTTCCCACCACTCTTGCTGTTCGCCGGCGAACGCGACCCACTCGCCGTTATCGAGCTGAAAGAGCTTCTGCGCATGGTTGTAGGTCGAGCCATTGACACTGATCAGCGAATCCGTCGCGAGCGTCGTTCCGTCCCATACGATAGTCGTCATTCTGCGTACCTCTCGAGCTGTGCGAGCCTGACTGGCCAGACTCAGGCACTCGTCGTTTTGGTTGCCTCAGCGAGCCCCTTCGAGCGTTGCCAGCCTCGAGGGAGTCCCGATCTGGCGCCGCCTAAGGGCTAAATATGTAAGAATACGTCAACTATCATAAATTCTGTGTACCCCGCCAATAGCTCTAGCAGCGCCCGGGATGGGCGCCTAATCAGGGCATGGGATGAGAGATACGTTGAATAATGAGCGGAACGATCAGAGGCGACTGTCGCGGTCCACGGCGTCCAGTGCATTATCGGAAATATAGCCACGATCCCGGGCATGCTCAGCCATGGCAACACTGTCGGATGCGAGTTTCAGTTCACAGTCGGTGTGGCGAATTTCATCCTGCAAGCGCGCGATGGCGCGCTCCCGGTCGGCCTTCTGCCCGATACGGCGTATGTAAATGGCTTTCACCCGCCCGGGATGCTCCTTGACGATGCGCGTGTAGACCTCGGGATCGTGCTGGCCACTATCGCCAATCAATACACAAGGCAGATCCTCGAATAGCGACAGCATCCGCGTGATCAGGGCATGCTTATGATCCTCGGCCCGCCGTGGCCAGGGGTGTCGCAATGAGATGCCCCATTCCCTCAGGAACAGGATCGGCCCCACCGGAATCTGGTTGAGCTGGAAAAAGGCCTCGAGTACTTCATAAATGGCCCAAGGACCCCGAGAGACGTAGAGAATCGGACGCCTCGCCTCGCCATGCTTGCCCACGTGAAGTGCTTGGTAGAACGCGGCTACCCCTGGAAAGGCAGTGCGATGGTGGGCCTTTTCCACGAACAGCCGATAAAGCATCCGCAGCTTGTCGGCGACCCCGGTGAACATCACGGTATCGTCGATATCGCTGATTACGATCAGGTCGGTATTCGGCGGAGGGATGTAGATATTGGCATAGGTATGCAGGGGCGACTCATCTCGGGCCACCACATGGAGTTCGGCACGGTGCCAGGCCACATCGTCGGCAACCGGCACCTTGATAGGCAGGTGGACATCGAAGTATCCGTCATGGTCCGTGATGACAGTCACGACATTGTCCCCCAGCCGGACGTGGACCTCGACATCCGCCATGCCCCGCCGGGTGATACGGCGCACTACATCGGCCGTATCCCGCAATGGGCCTCGCCGAGGAATAGCGCGCCCCAGTCCCGCCTGGCGGAACACGCGCCCCATCAGGTACGCCTCTTTACGTGATCCATAGCCCCGGTAGGGATGCACGACCATCCCGCCCTGCCCGCTGTCGCTTTTCATCGGCTTGGAGACGATGTGCAGCAGGCGCTTGAAGAAGCGAGACAGCCTGCCTCGCTTGGGTTGTGTATCGTTTGGCTGCACGTCGACACTCCCTTGCCGCCATGCGAATAGACACACCGATGCGGTTGCATGCACCGGAGACGAAGACGGCCGCTTCAAGCGCTTCCTCCGAAGCCAGCGACCGTTATTCTTCAGTGTGGTGGCTCAGCCCGGCACGTCAAGCCGGTGAAACGCGCTCAACGTGTCAGCAGGTCGCGCACGTCCTTGGCTTCCCAATGCGGGAAGTGCTTACGGATCAAGGCGTTGAGCTCGACTTCGAAGGCCTGCCAATCGACCTGCTCGCCATTCCCGCCGGTGGCCTGCCTGGCCCCGCGGATCATCCCCGCGCCCACCGTGACGTTGGTCAGTCGGTCGATGACGATGAAGCTGCCGGTTCCCGGGCTCTTGCGGTAGTCATCGACGGGAACCCGGCCGGTCAGCTCTACCTGGCAACGGGCAATGGCATTGAGTGCCAGTTGCCCGGCAGGCTTGCGCTCGAGCGTGTTGACGTCGATCTGATACTCGATGCCGGTGATCTCGCCTGACTGATCGCGGGTCGCCAGCTTGAAGTCATACAGCTTGCCAAGCTGCATGGGGGTGTCATGCATCCAGACGATATCGGCGTCGAAGGCATTCGACAGCGGCACCTCGGCCTCGGCCTCGACGATCCAGTCGCCGCGTGAGATGTCGATCTCGTCTTCCAGGGTCACGGTGATCGCCTGGCCGGGGTAGGCCGCGTCGAGATCGCCATCGAAGGTGACGATACGCTCGACCGTGGAGGTCTTGCCCGAGGGCAGTGCCATGACCTTCTGGCCCGGGCGCAAGATACCGGCCGCCAGCGTTCCGCAGTAACCACGGAAATCGAGGTTGGGACGATTGACGTACTGCACCGGCAAACGCAGGTCGCTGAGGTTCTGGTCACGGCTGATCTCGACGCTTTCGAGCAATTCGAGCAGCGGCCGGCCCTCGTGGCCTGCCTCGAAGTACCAGGGCGTCCGCTCGCTGCGATTGACCACATTGTCGCCTTCCAGCGCGGAGATGGGTACGAAGCGAATATCGCGGGCGCTGAGGTTGCGGGCGAAGGCCTGGTAGTCGGCGACGATCTCGTCGAAGCGAGTCTTGTCGAAGTCGACCAGGTCCATCTTGTTGATGGCGATGACCAGGTGCTGGATACCCAGCAGGTCGGCAATGAAGCTGTGCCGGCGGGTCTGGGTCTGCACGCCGTAGCGGGCATCGATCAGGATGATGGCGAGACTCGCCGTCGAGGCGCCGGTGGCCATGTTGCGGGTGTACTGCTCGTGCCCCGGGGTATCGGCGATGATGAACTTGCGCTTGTCGGTGGAGAAGAAGCGATAGGCCACATCGATGGTGATGCCCTGCTCACGCTCGGACTGCAACCCGTCGACGAGCAGCGCAAGATCGACGGCCTCGCCGGTGGTACCGCTGGTCTTGGAGGCCTGGGTGATCGCGGCGAGCTGATCTTCGTAGATCATCTTGGAGTCGTGCAGCAGCCGCCCGATCAGGGTCGACTTGCCGTCATCGACGCTGCCGCAGGTGATGAAGCGCAGCAGATCCTTGTTCTCATGCTCGTGCAGGTACTGCTCGATGTTCTCGGCGATCAGGTTCGATTGATGTGACATGGGAACGCCCCGATAAATAACTGTTTAGGCGCTGAGCAAGAAGCCAGCGAGCGATGGCCAGACAAGGCGAGAATTGACGAAAGAGCGGAGTTTACTGAAGTAAATGAGCATCTTGAGCCAATTCTCAACGCCGTATGGCCGAGCACAGCGGTTTGTTGCCAGCGGCTAGAAGTAGCCCTCGCGCTTCTTCTTCTCCATGGATCCCGCCTGGTCATGGTCAATGGCCCGGCCGCTGCGTTCGCTGGTCTTGGTCAGCAGCATTTCCTGGATGATCTCGGGCAGCGTGGCGGCCTTGGACTCGACGGCCCCGGTCAGCGGGTAGCAGCCGAGCGTGCGGAAGCGCACCCACTTCTCTTCGGGCACCTCACCCGGTTCGAGGGGCAGGCGCTCGTCGTCGACCATGATCTGCATGCCGTCACGCTCGACTACCGGGCGCGGGGCGGCGTAATACAGCGGCACGATGGGGATTTCTTCGAGGTAGATGTACTGCCAGATATCGAGCTCGGTCCAGTTGGAGAGCGGGAATACGCGAATCGATTCGCCCTTGTTGATCTTGGCGTTGTAGACGTTCCACAGCTCGGGACGCTGGTTCTTGGGATCCCAGCGATGATACTTGTCGCGGAACGAGTAGACCCGCTCCTTGGCCCGGGAGGCTTCCTCGTCGCGGCGTGCGCCACCGAAGGCCGCATCGAAGCCGTGTTGGGACAGCGCCTGCTTGAGCGCCTGGGTCTTCATGATGTCAGTATACTTGGCGCTGCCATGATCGAACGGGTTGATGTTGGCCGCCCGACCCTCTTCATTGGTATGCACGATCAGTTCCATGCCCGCCTCCGCCGCCATGCGGTTGCGGAACTCGATCATCTCGCGGAATTTCCAGGTGGTGTTGATGTGCATCAGCGGGAACGGCGGCGTGCCCGGATAGAAGGCCTTGCGCGCCAGGTGCAGCATGACCGAGGAGTCCTTACCGATGGAATAAAGCATCACCGGGTGGCGGAATTCGGCGGCTACCTCGCGGATGATGTGAATCGACTCCGCTTCGAGCTGCTTGAGATGGGTCTGTCGCTCGGGGGAAAGCATCGCGGCTTGGCAACCTCTCATGACCATGGCGCCCCCACGAGGGGCAGCGCGTAAGCTGGGTAATCTGCCCGTCGTTCAAGGACGACGCGGGGTACAACGGAGCCCCGGCAGTTTCATGAGAAGTAGGGTACTGAGCCCCCTATGATAACGTCAAAGAATTAAGAACTATCTTTTTAGCCGTATAAAGCATAACGAGCGTTACACCTCGACACGCTCGACCCAACTGGTTACGGTCTGATCGTGCAGTTCGAAGACACGGTAGCCGGGGCGCGACGCCTCGTCGACGGCGAAGCTCTCTGCACCGCCCAGAAACTGGTCGGCCGTCGCCGGGGTGCCGAAGACAGCGACTTCGTGGGCCGCCATGGCGTGGCGATGGGCGAAGGCCTGATGGATGTGCCCGCACACAACGCCACGTACCTGAGCATAGGCTGCAATGGTCTGCCAGAACGTCTCGCGGTCGACCAGGCCGATGGCATCCATCCAGCTCGACCCGATTTCCACAGGGGGATGATGCATGGCGATCAGCGTGGGCCTGTCATCTTCTTCGAGGCGTTCCGCCAAGGCCTGCAACCTGGCCTGCCCCAGCTCGCCATGAGCGTGCCCACTGACCTGCGTATTCAGCAGCAGAAGCCGCCAAGCGCCCAGGTCGAGTTCGTCATGCAGGGCCTGCTGTTCGTCCATCACCTGGCTATCGTCGTGATTGCCGGGTAGCCAGAACCAGGGGCAATCCAGACGGGTGAACGCGTCGGCTGCCAAGCGATAGGACGCAGGCGTCTCGTCCTGGCTGATGTCCCCCGTGACGATGACCATATCGGGGCGACGCTGCCGTGCGTGGGCAATCACGGCATGTAGCTGGCGTAACGGAAAGCCGACCCGGGAGCGGCGCTGCGGATCGGCATAAAGATGAAGATCAGTGATCTGGATCAGACGCATTCGGCCGCTATTCCCTGTCCCTAACGCAATTCAGGCAGATCGACAGCATGGCCATGTGCCAGCCCGTATTCCAGCCACTCACCCAGAAAGCGGTTCAATTGCAGCTTCTCGTCAGGCTGATGCATCCGCGCATTGGGATAGCGGTAACGTCCGTTGAAGTGCCGCTGACGCTGAAAATCGATGACTTCGGCCATGCGCACGTCGTGATAGAGATGAACGCGCATGCGCATGGGCTCGATGACGGTATCGAGCACGCCCGACTGCGACACGCGCAGGACCGTGGTATAGGGAGCACGCTCGATGACCTCGAGCCACAGCGATCCGAAGCGGGCTTCACGCCCGCGCAAAGCCACTTCTCGCACCTCCCCGGCCTCCAGCTCACCCAATAGCCGGGTCAGGCGCAGGTAGTTCGCACTACACTCGCCTTGCAGGCTCTTGAGGTCGGTGACGTATGCGGTTCTGGCCAAAATATTACCTCCTGGCACGTAGTGAGGCTCGCTCGGCCGCCAGCCACTGGAAGGCGATGAGACTCATGGCATTATCGAGACGGCCGGCATCGAGAAGCGCCTTGGCCTGGAGAAACCCTAGCACATGCACGCGAATGTCCTCGTGTTCCTCGTCCAGGCCGTGGATTCCGCCCATGCCGCGGCTGTCGATCAGACCGCAGAACAGGGTGACGCGTTCATTGCAGGCCCCGGGGCTGGGATAATAGGTATACAGTTCGATCAGCTCGCCGATCTCGCAGCCAGCCTCTTCCTGGGCTTCGCGACGCGCCACATCGGCGGGGCTCTCGCCCGCTTCGATCAACCCGGCCACCACCTCGATCTTCCAGGGGCTGATGGCATCGTCGAGGGCACCGGCGCGGATCTGTTCGACCATCACTACGGCGTCGCGTTCCGGATCGTAGAGCAATACCCCTACGGCATCGTGACGGACGTGCACTTCGCGAATGACGCGATCGCTCCAGCCGCCTTCGTACATGCGATGGCGCAATGTGCGTCGCTCCAAACGAAAGAAGCCCTGATACAGGCATTCGTCCTCGAGCCGCTCCACATCGCTAGCGGTAAAGGGTACCGGCGGTACGCTCTCACTCATGACGCCCCCTGATCGGCCAAAGCAACCATTATCCCGACCCACCCCCACGATGCAAACTTCGCTGGCGGCTAGTCCTGACGCGACTCGGGGAAACGCACATCCCGGCCATCGGCGCCCAGTTCCATGATCTCGAGAGGGCGCCCCTGGGCATCGAAGCGAACGTAGCCAATCCCCGAACCGTTCCAGAGCCGCTCACCCGCCTTGGCACGGTCCGGCGTGCGCGGACGAATCCGCATGTCGCGTCGCTGGGTAAACCAGTTGAGCGGCGAGCGCGGTGCGTACAACCAACGATTCAAACGATCGAACCAGTCCAGCAGCGTATCGGGGAAGGTATTCTTCACCCCGCTACTGGTGATCTGCCAAAGCCGGGGGCCCTGCCGGCGGTCTCGAATACGAATATCGTAGACGAAGGAGTAGTGAACGTCGCCGGACAGTATGACGTAGTTACCCGGGGTCCGAGAGTGCTGGAAGATATTGAGCATGACACTGGCCGCCCCGCGATGGGCCATCCAGTTCTCGGCATCGACCAATAGCGGCTTGCCCGCCAGGGCAAAGAGCTTCTGAACCCCTTCGATAAGCTTGACGCCGAACATCGGCGCTGGCGAGACGATCACCACCGCGCGCTCATCGAGTAGCGCCTGCTGCAGCTCAGTCAGGGCTTCCCAATCCATCAAACCCGAAGGCCGATGCCGCCGTCGCTCGCTGCGCCAGCGTCGTGTTCGCGTATCGAGCACGACCAGCTTGGGCGACGAGGCGACTTCGTATTCCCAACCTTGAAAGCGCATGAGCTGACGAATCGCGGCGTCCTGCCCCTGCGGGGACAGCCAGCCATCGCTGGCTCCGTCGGCGAGGAGAACGGCAATCGCATCGATCGGCTCGCGCAAACGATCCGGATCGTTTCCCCACCCCTGGCACAAGGCATAGGCCAGCAAGGCATTACCGATGATACGCCGCGAAAAAGGATGCTCGTAGGCCGTCTGTTCCCAGGCGGCGGTGAGATTCCAGTCATCGGTGACGTCATGATCGTCGAAAATCATCAGGGTAGGCTGATTGGCCAGCAAGCGCGCCACCTGAGGCAGGGTTTCGACGAAAGCATCCACTGCCGCCGCTTCCTCGGCGTAGCGTGCCTCATGCTCCTCTGACAGGGCCGGTCGCATCGCCGCGATCAGCCTCCACGGGACCGGAGACCACACTAGCAGATACATGGCCATCACCTCGGCGAAGGTGATCAAGTGGTTATGCGCACTGGCAGACGTAAAGACCGGTTTTCTGACACCGCCGAAGAAACGCTCGCGCAGGGCTTCACTCGATTCGATATCGGGTAGCAGGCACTCGCGACGATAGTAACCCTGCGGCGAATCATAGAGCGCCTGGCTACTCTCCAGCATGGCGCCTTCGAGGGTCTCGTCGAACAGTCCCAGCCGAGCGATCAGCGCGTGGATGGCACTCAACATGGGACCCGCCACGTCATCGACGTAGACCTGATCGCCGGTCATCAATAGCCAGGAAGGACGCGCCCCAGGATCCTGCCAGCGCTCGTTAAGCCAGGCATCGGCGCGTGCCAGCCCATCGCCAACGGGATGGTGGGGGCGGCGACAGGAGCCATGCAGCACGCTCGACAGCCGAGAGGTAATGACGAATCCCGGTAACGCCGCGCCGTCATGGCACAAGTGAGGTGCCCAATCGGCGATGCCCCGCTGGCTGCCCTCCTCGCCCTCGATTGTCACGTCGTAGGCGATACGTTCATCGCAGGGCAGCGGCGTGTCTAGCGACACGTCGATAAGATGTATGTAGGCGTATCGTCCCACGGCCAGGCAGCGGCACTGCAATACATCGAGCTTGTGATGCTGCTCGCTGCCTGACGACACCGGCCACAGCGAGAGTGAAAGCGTCAGGGGACGTGATGCCACCAACCACAAGACCAGGCGATCGTTGGCGACACGGCGCAGCAGCGGGCCAATGAGGACATCCGGCATGTGTTCTGAGGGGGGGTCATGGTTCGTCATGCCGCCAGCTTATTACAGCTCTCTCCCCTTCGACGAGGACCTTTCTTGTGGAGACGATACTTACAAGCCTTCGAGAAACGCCCGGGCCTCTTCGCGCAGGGCTTCGTCCGAGGTCTGGCGCGACTCGCGGGGCTCACCCGCCACTGCGCGCTGAGCGTACTCGCGCGCCTCGTCACGACGGCCTTCATCGGCAAGATACGCGGCGTAATAGTAGTTGACGTCGATCCCCTGGGGTCGTATTTCCAAGGCGCGCTTGAACATCTGTTCGGCAGTTTCGCTATCGCCGAAGCCCAGCGGCCAGCCGGGCGCGCGGTCGTAAAGAGCACCCAGGGTGACATAGGCCGACCCGTTCTGACCCTGGGGATCAAGTTCGATGGCGCGTTCGAGGGCGGCACGGGCCTGCTTGGCCAACCCCAGCGCGCCGACACCTCCCTTGGCGCGGGCCTCGCTGGCCAGGATGATGCCTTGCCACGTCAGGACCGGCGCTGCATCGGGATGGGCATCGGCCAGCGCATCGGCTTCGTCGGCCAGTTGGCCCAGCGCATCCTCACGTGCGTTGGCGGGCATTTCGGTGGTGATGTGCTCCCAGCGATTCTTGAGCGCAAACACCTCATTTTCGAAGGCGTGGGCAGACGTCAGCGTAGCGGCCAGCAAGGCGGCACCGAACATGCCGGCGGTCAAGGGGCGACGAATCATGGCGAACTCCGATTATCGATTGTTATCGTCGCGACAGAGGCGACCATTTCAATGTAACGAACGTTTGAATGAATCGCCAGACAGGCAAGACCAATGAATTAACACGCCTGGCTTGGCGCCTGGCGAGAGGATGCGTAAGGTGTCGGCTGATACCGCCACACAGCCGAATTTCCATGAAAGGCCGCAACATGACTCGCTGGCGCGATCCCGCCAAGGATCCCCGCCAGGAACCCAAGAGCAACCTCATCACCGCCGAAGGGTTCGCCCGGCTCAAAGGCATCCATGACCACCTTTCCCGAGTCAAGCGACCGCAACTCTCGACTAAGGTCGGGGAAGCCGCTGCCCTGGGCGATCGTAGCGAGAACGCCGACTACACCTACAACAAGAAGGAACTCAACCGGGTCATTGCGCGGATTCGCTACCTGGGGAAGCGACTCGACGAGTTGCAGGTCGTCGATCGGCTGCCGGCCGATACCGGGCGCGTCTATTTCGGGGCTTATGTCACCCTGGAGGACGAGCAAGGCGAGGAGTTACGTATACGCATCGTCGGTCACGACGAGACCGATGCAGGAAAGCACTGGATCAGCATCGATGCGCCGTTGGCCAAGAGCGTGCTCGGCAAGGGGCTCGACGATGAAGCCACCGTGGCCGCCCCCGGCGGAGAAACCACGTACGTGATCACAGATATTTCCTACCAGGCGCCTAGCGCTTGAACGCGCGGTAGACGCGAAAGCGTCGGTCATCGGCGAGGATCTCGAAATTGCCGAAGGCGGCTTGAAGCCGGTCGGGGTAAGGCAGAAAGGCATTGGCCACGATCACCAGTTGCCCACCGGGCACCAGGTGCTCAGGCGCCTCGCCGATGAGCCGCCCCGCCGGACCGTAGTCGATGGCCCGTTCCTGATGAAACGGCGGGTTGCTGACGACGGCGTCGTAGCGATGCCCTGCGAGGGACGAATACACATCACCTGCCACGACCTGGCCTTCCAACGCATTGGCGGTAAGCGTTCGCCGCGTCGCTTCCACCGCGAACGCGTTCACATCAACCGCAGTGACCCATGCGCCACGCCGAGCCAGCCAAGCGGCCAAAATCCCATCGCCACAGCCCATATCGAGGATCGACTCACCTGTTTCAGGCAAGGTGCCGGGTAGCTGGGATAGCAATAACTGCGTACCGGCATCGAGCTTGCCGTGGCCGAACACCCCGGGGTGACTGACGACGGTCAGCCCCTCGATCTCGAAGCGTTGCCAGACAGCATCCGGATCGATGTCGACCGGACCCAGCCGGGTCTCGAACAGGCTGCAGCGACGCGCGCTATCGCGCTTGCGACACCCCAGCCCCAGCGCCGCCAGTACCTTGAGCACGCGCTTGATACCGCCGTTGTTCTCCCCCACGATCTGCAGCGGTGTGCCCTCGGGTAATACCTTGCAAAGCGTTAATAACCACCACTCCCCTAGCGCGTGGGTCTTGGGCCAGAACAGCACCGCCCCCGGTGGCAAAACGGGGGGTATCTCAAAAGCGCCAAACGCGGGGCGCCCGCACGCTTGCCAGGCGTGCAGCACGCCATGATCCCCCGACAGTACGCTGCCATCCCCCTGCTCCAGCCAGGCGTCCCTAGGCGGCGCTACCCACAGCCAGCCGCGATACGCCTCATCCTGTCGCTGCAGCAACTGACAGACCGGTGTCTCGGCGTTCATGGGTGCAACTCCTCGGGTCGTTTCAGCATATAGAGCAAATAGCGCCCCAGCCGCCAGTAGGGCTCGGCCTGGCAGTAGCGACACTCCAGTTCTATCAGACGTTCAAGGTCCGCCTCGTTCGGCTCACGTACCCGCAGGTAATCGTGAAAGACCCGCACCCCGGCGACCGCTTCGATCGTCAAACCACACTCACTGGCCCAGGTTTCGATCTCTGCGTGAGATACCGGCGAGATAGGCGTCAGACGCTGGCGTTGACCCGTGCCCGACAGTCGATCGGCAAGGGCTTTCTCAAGGTTGCCCTTGACCACGTTCGAGAAACGCAGTGCATCCCGATTGAAGACCATCAATGACAGCTGCCCGCCAGGGGCCAATAGCCGGCTCAGCGTTTCCAGCCCCGCCCGGGGGTCGCCCAGCCACTCGAGCACGGCATGACAGACCACCAGCGACCAAGGCCCTGGCGCCTGCTCGGGCAAATCCTGTAACGGGAGTGGCAGGAACTCGGCTGGATGCCCCTCCATTGCCGAACGTGCCTGCTCGCGCATCTCCTCCGCGGGCTCGCATAGCGTGACGGCATGCCCCCTTTGTGCGAACCAGAGGCCCATCTGGCCCAGACCCGCCCCAACATCCAATACGGGCTGGCCGTCCAGTTGGAGCATCTGCGGGAGCAAGTGGTCGAGCACGGCCAGGCGAACCCGCCCCCGGGAACCGCCGTACAGGCTGGCAGCAAACTTGTTGCCTAGCCCGTCGAAATGACGATCCCCCCGCTCGGACAGGAAAGAGGGACGTGGCGAGGGTGGGCGCGACGGCATGGCGGCTCCGGCATCTTGCGATTTGGGGCGACAGTCTAGCCGGAAACGGCCTCCCTCTCATTCATTTAGGTGCACCCCTGCCTGCGAGTCCGGTTTCGGGGCCAGAGGGAGCGCCGGCCAGGGAAACGCCGTCTCGATCTGCGCCGCGAACTGCAACATCCGTCTGTCTTCTCCCATGGCACCGACTACTTGCACTCCCACCGGCAAGCCCTCGGCAGCCACATGCATGGGTAACGACATGGCCGGTTGCCCGGTCAGGTTGGCTAGCTGGGTATACGGCGTATGGCGCAACGCATCGCGGGCGAGTTGACCCAACACATCCAGTGCAAGTGCTGCATTGGCCATGCCGGGAATCGCCAAGGCGGCCATCAAGCGTTCCCGCATCGGACTCGGGTAGAGCGCTCCAATACGTGGCGGGGGGCCGGCTGTCACCGGCATCAGCAGGACGTCATAGTCCCGATGGAAATCGCCCATGGCACGCGCGGCGGTATTCCAGTCACGTCGCGCCAGGATGTAGTCCTTTGCTTTCAAGGCTCGCCCCAGCCGCCCTATGGCACGCGTTGACGGCTCGATATCCAGGCGGGATACCGCCACACCGGTAGCGCGGCTGATCCACTCGAGATCGGCAGCGACCTGACCCAGGTACAGAATCAGGTAACACTGCGCCAAACGCGCCCCATCGACGGGCGGATCGCGCCACTCGACATGATGCCCCAATGACGCACAGGCCTCAGCGGCACGCTCCACCGCAAGGCGAACTTCGGCATGGTTGCGCGCCCCCAGCGGGGCCGCCAAAGGCTCGCCCAGAGATACAGCCACCCGCATTGACGCGGGAGGACGCGATAGTGCTGAAAGGATATTCGTCTCACGAGTTATCGGCAGTGGACTGCCGGTATCCGGGCCGTTGATGGCCTCGTACATTGCCGCGCTATCGCGCACGCTGCGGGTCAGTACGTGCTCGACCACGGCACCTTCCCAGACGTCTCCATGCGTAGGCCCCTGCGGGACGCGGCCCCGGGATGGCTTGAAGCCGAACAGACCGCAATAACTGGCGGGAATACGCAGCGACCCGCCCCCATCGCCACCACCGGCCAAGGGCACCAACCCCGCCGCAACGGCAGCGGCGGAGCCGCCGCTGGAGCCACCGGGCGAATATCCCCGTTTCCAAGGGTTATGGGGGGCAGGGAAGGCCTTGGGCTCGGTAATGCCCATCAGGCCCAACTCCGGCGTTGCGGTCTGGCCCACTATC
Source organism: Litchfieldella xinjiangensis (assembly GCF_000759345.1). Lineage (GTDB taxonomy): Bacteria > Pseudomonadota > Gammaproteobacteria > Pseudomonadales > Halomonadaceae > Litchfieldella_A > Litchfieldella_A xinjiangensis. The sequence continues at coordinate 766,555 of NZ_JPZL01000002.1, read as the reverse complement.
GATAGCCCGGCCTGCCGAAATCGCGTGACAACGCTGGAATCGGCCGGGGGGCGCCACTGCTTGAGCGAGGCACTGCCAAACGTTAGCGGCTCACCAGCCAGTGCCGTCAGCAGATCCTTGGTCAGGAACGGCACGCCTGCAAAGGGTGCGTCGGGACCGACAACATTCAGCTCATGCCTGGCCTTGTCGAACCGGGTACGCACCACGGCATTGAACCGAGGATTGTCGCGTTCGATCGCCTCGCAGGCCGCCTCGAATACCTCCCACCGACTGACCTCGCCACTGCGTATCACTGCCGCCAGGCCGAGGCCATCGAAACGGCAATATTCTTCGCCCCGCATACGCTCCCTCCCTGCAATTGACTGGCCAACGCCACGGTAAAACACCGTTTTGTATCGCTTATGCCCGTCTTACTGCTCGAAACAGTTGAGATACTGTCCTATCCGCTCACTACCTGAATCGACCATCATGCGCCAAGCTCTCCGTCGTTTCGCCCTTGCTTTCTTGTGTTTACTCCCCAGCCTAGCGTCAGCAATAGAGATGCCTGCCCCTTCCACGCCTGAATCCGTGATCGTAGCGCCTGATCCACATTTCCTGTTAGAGGTCGATACCGGAGTACCGCTCCTGCCTGTCAAACCTGATGAGGCCTGGCTATACATCGATCTCAAGACGCGTGGGCTGCTCGTGTTCCGTGGAGAGGATGTGATCTGGCAGGTGGGCCATGTGGCCATCGGCAAAAACGGAGCCGGCCGCATCCGGTTTAAAGGCAGCAAGATGACTCCGATCGGCACGTTTCGCATCGAGCGAATCAATGGCGCCAGCCGATTCCATACGTTCTTCGGAATCAACTATCCCAATCCCCAGATCGCCGAGGAAGCCATCGCAGGCGGCTTCATCAGCGACTACGAGGCGCAGCGTATCCAACGGCACTATGACCGGCATCGTGTTTCACTGCCGAATACCTCCCTTGGCGGGCATATCGGTATCCATGGGCTGGGCGGGCGAAGTGCTTTCTTGCATAAACAGATGGACTGGACCGATGGATGCCTTGCGGTAACGGATGACGAGATCCGACAGCTCTCCAAATGGGTGGGCGTGGGTACGCAAGTGTTGATCGAAGGGTAACTTACCTCTGCCCTCTCGAGGCGTAGATCCATGACGCACCTCCTCGGCCAGCAGGGCATCGGGCTCGTCAAAGACTGATGTATAAATATGAAACTACATCGGATTGATTCAGAATGAGCTGCTTGGAGCATAAAAGAAGCAGGGAGAGATGATGACGAATCCAGACTTGGTAATGCCACAGTTGGATTTCGAAGCGATATTCCATGCATCACCCAACGCCTACCTGCTGCTTTCGCCAGAACTTGTACTCGTCGACGTCAACAAGAGCTACCTAAGTACAACGGGCCGCAGGTACGAAGCACTGATTGGAAAGGATGTTTTCGAGGCGTTTCCCGCCCTGAACGATGATAGGGGCGTCAAGCTGTTACGTGCCTCCTTCGAGCGCACCCTCCTCGAGCGCCGGCCCGATAGCCTGGCGCTACTGCATTACCCCATCGTCTCCACGACGAAGGGTGAGATCGAAGATCGCTACTGGAGCGTGACGAACATTCCTATTTTCGACGCCTACGGAGACGTGGCGTTGATTCTTCACCACACCGCGGACGTGACGAAGCTCCACCAGCTCAGACAACAACTGGGCGCTGAGGCTGAAGGACAATCGGTAGACTCGGCCCATGACTTGCACAGGTACGTGTTCGGGCGTGCCCAAGACGTGCAGCAGACAAATGAGACGTTGCTCGCTGAACGAACGCACCTGCGTCGATTGTTCGAACAGGCCCCCGGCTTCGTCTGCGTGTTACGTGGCCCCGAGCATGTCTTTGAATTGGCGAATGCGGCCTATTGCCAACTTGTCGGCCGCCAGGATCTGATGGGCATGACCGTTAGGGAGGCCCTCCCCGGACTCGAGGGGCAGGATATCTATGAACTGCTCGATCGCGTCTACTCAACGGGCAACCCCTTCGTCGGCCGCGCGGTGCGTCTACTCCTGCCGGAAGGCTCGCAACAGCACGAGGTCTATCTCGATTTCGTCTACCAACCGATCACAGATACCGGAGGGAACGTTACGGGTATCTTCGTTCAAGGGAACGATGTTACCAAGGCGCACCAGCTAGCGTGCGAGATCAGGCACCAGGCGAGTCACGATGCGTTGACTGGCCTTGTCAACCGGGGAGAGTTCGAGCGGCAAGTCAGTCAGGTCATCCAGGAAGCCCATCTCACGGATTCGCGCTACGCATTGCTTTATTTCGACCTGGATCAATTCAAGGTCGTCAACGATACATGCGGTCACGCCGCGGGGGATGAACTACTGCGCTACCTTAGCGCCCAGCTCGATGAATGGGCTCCCCGTGGAAGCATCCTGGCCCGCTTGGGCGGTGATGAGTTTGGCCTGCTTATCCGGGAGGAGTCGGGCGGTTATGCTCATAGAATCGCCGAGGAGCTACGTGAGCTGACCGCAGGGCTGGAGTTCTGCTGGGGGAAACTCCGTTTCGGTATCCCGGTCAGTATCGGTGTGATGACCTTCGGGGAAGGATTGACGCTCAAAGAAATCCTGAGCACGGCGGACTCCGCCTGTTTCCTGGCCAAGGAGAAGGGGCGCAACCGAGTACATGTCTATTCTCCAGACGATGATGAGCTATCGTCTCGCCTGCGTGAAATGAGTTGGATCAGCCGGTTGCGCGAAGCGCTTCACGAGGAGCGGCTGGTCCTCCATGCGCAGCGCATCGCTCCGATTCGCGGTGATGGCAATCAGGATCGGTGGGAAGTACTGATAAGATTGCAGGAGCCCGACGGCAGTATCGTGCCTCCCATGGCCTTTATCCCCGCGGCGGAGCGCTATAACCTGATGCCGCTCCTCGACCGTTATGTCGTTGAGAAGGTATTTCGCCATCTAGCCAGCTTACCCGCAGCCAAGCGAGACCGAACGACACTTTCGATCAACCTGTCGGGCGCGACACTGGGCGACGATGACTTTCTGAGGTTCGTTCAAGATCTGCTAACGCAGTATTCCGTATCACCCGCTCGAATCTGTTTCGAGATTACCGAGACGATGGCAGTCGCCAACCTTAAACAGACCGCCCATCTTATCCGTGCCCTACGCCAACTGGGTTTCTGGTTCGCGCTCGACGATTTCGGCAGCGGCATGTCATCACTGGGCTACCTTAAGCATCTCCCTGTCGATTTCATCAAGATCGATGGCGTATTCATCAAGGATATCGTCGAAGACCAAGTAGACCGTGCCATGGTCGAAGCCATCGCCAAGGTCGCCAGCGTGATGGGAATCCAGACGATTGCAGAATACGTAGAGAACGATCGGATTCTAAAGCTGCTCGGCTCCCTCGGCGTCGATTTCGCTCAGGGGTATGGCGTGCACCGGCCCGAGCCGCTCGAAGGCGCGGTTCCCAACTATTGATGCCGCTGGCATAGGTACGACCGGCTCGTGCTGCCGCTCAGGCCCCACGAAGCGGGCGTGCGAAGCGTTATCAATACACCCCTTGATCGATCATCGCATCGGCCACCTTACGGAAACCGGCGATATTAGCGCCCAGGACAAGGTTATGCGGTTGGTCGAACTCTTCGGCGGTACTGGCACAGCGATGGTGTATATCGTGCATGATACTCATCAGTTTCTTATCCACCTTCTCGATGGTCCATTGCTGCATGCTGCTGTTCTGTGCCATCTCCAACTGGCTCGTCGCCACACCGCCTGCATTGGCAGCCTTACCTGGACCATAGGCGATTCCAGCTTGGAGAATTTGGTCAACAGCACTGGCCGTAGAAGCCATGTTCGAGCCTTCGCTTATGCAGAAGACACCATTGCCTAACAGGGCCAATGCATCCGCTTCGGTTAATTCATTCTGGGTGGCAGAAGGAAAAGCAAGGTGGGCTTTGTAGCGCCATACGGCGTGGCCGTCCTCAGGATAACTTTCGACATCGACATAGGTGGCTTCTGGATGATGCTCCACGTACTCTCTCAATGAGCTACGCCGAGTTTCCTTTATCAGCTTGAGCGTATCGAGGTTGATGCCTTGCGGGTGATATACCGCGCCCTGAGAGTCGGAGCAGGTAATCGGCAGACCGCCAAGTTGATACAGCTTTTCGATGGTATAGATCGCGACATTGCCTGCCCCCGAGACGAGACAGGTTTTGCCATCGATATCTTCACCAAGCGACTTCAGCATGTTCTGCGCGAAATAAACGGCGCCATAGCCGGTCGCCTCCTTACGCCCAAGGGAGCCGCCCCAGTCCAGGCCCTTCCCGGTAAGAACGCCTTCATGGCGGGTCGTTAGCCGCTTATATTGACCATATAAGTAACCGATCTCACGGCCTCCAACACCGATATCCCCCGCTGGCACGTCAGTCGTGGGCCCGATATGCCGGTGTAACTCCGTCATGAATGCCTGACAGAAACGCATGATTTCAGCGTCTGACTTGCCTTTGGGGTCGAAATTCGAACCGCCCTTACCCCCACCGATGGGTAGGCCTGTAAGCGCATTTTTAAATATCTGCTCAAAACCGAGAAATTTAATGACACTGGCGTTTACGCTTCGATGAAACCGCAGACCACCCTTGTAAGGTCCGAGTGCCGAATTAAATTGTATCCGATACCCTTTGTTGACTTGAACTTCGCCACGATCGTCAACCCAGCAAACGCGAAACAGGATTTGCCGCTCTGGTTCGACTATTCTCTCAATGATTTTGTGCTGGTGGTACCGAGGGTTCAGCTCCAAGAGCGGACGCAATGAATCCAGCACCTCTTCTGCCGCCTGATAAAACTCAGTCTGAGCCGGACTGCTTTTTTGCAATTGGACGATAGTATCGTGGACATAGGACATTGTGGGATACCTAACGCGAGTCGGGAGAAAATTGTGCACAACGATGGTGCATCACGAGACAGAATGCAACGATCAGAAGCCACATAGACGAAAGCTTGCGCTAGCAATTGTTACTTGAACGCGACGCAAGGTAACTCAAACGCGCTGAGCCCCCGTGTGCAAGCCACACCCACTGGTTCTAGAGCCTGTGGCCGCCCCTCCAGGTGGGCCATTTTTGACTAGCGCTCGATGGTGTCAGCCCATGACCCGATTCGTCATGCCATTAATTAAAACTCTTGGCACACCGTGCCAGCGCATTCAGCCGAATCACATAGCCCACTTTAACTAGGGTTGGACCCGCAATAACCAAGATGTGGGAAAATACTTGGGCTGGTAGCGTCAATATCGAATCGAAAACATAGCCGCCAAGGATGCCGATAATCAACAATGCCGCCCCGGAAGCCAGCATGTAACGTGAGAGAGCAAGTGCCTTATGTTCATCAGCGAATAAAGAGTTCATGCTTCCTCCTGCGTGAAGTGCACCGGCCATATCAGGCAGCCAGAGAACTATCACAGTTCACTTAGTAAACCCGCGCGCCAACTTATAACGCCATACTCATTTTTTACCTTGGCAGGCTGGCCTTGGACTCCGCCGTTACTTTAGGTTGTTTATGAACTACCGCTCTCAGTCGAGTCATTACATCCAGATTGGCGGCTTCCATCTTTGCCAGCGCCTCCATGGCAAGCTCGTTATCACCGGAATGGAAGTGCTTTACGGCCTCTATGGCTTGCACATGTACTTCCCGATGCGGGCCTTCCAATGCCTGGAAATCTGGGTCCGCGACGAATTGGGCGTTGCCTGTACCTTGGTAGTACCATTGACCGAAGGCGCACTGTGTTGCATCGGGCAGATCTGCCGCGGTTGTCGATGAAAGCCCCATGAAGATACGGTAGACCTCCAGCTTGATTTCCAGTTCTTCGAGGTTGGCGAGTTCGATTTCACTTAGCATCGCCGCAAACGAAAGCGTTTGGCTGCTCTCCACTATCAGCGTCAATAGCTGTTTGGTGCGCTGCATTACCTGACTGGCCTTGAGACTGAGCCGCTCTGCCTCCTTGGCGTTATTACCGACGTCTTTATCGACAACACCCGCCTGGTCCAGAATATTGCTGTTGAGGCCGCGGATCTCGTCAGTAGCCGAATTGGTACGAGATGCCAAGCTTCTGATCTCGGAGGCCACGACGCCAAAACCGCGCCCGGCCTCGCTGGCTCGGGCTGCTTCGATACCTGCATTGAAAGCGAGTAGCGTAGTCTGCAGGGAGATTTCTTCGATAGCGGCGACAAACATGCTGATATCGCCAGCATCGCCTCGCAATACGGTGACTTGCTCTGCCGTCTTGCTGATCCGCTCATTGAGGGAGCGGAGCTCGACGACCATGGAACTCAGGTCTTCCTGACTACGTAGCGATTCATTGGCCGTCGAAGAGTTGATTTTCTGATTATCAACCAACAGCGACGAGAGTTCGGAAAAGGATTCGCGCAATGCGACGACGGAGTCCCCGAAGCCGGTAAGATTCTGGAAAAGATGTTCATGCATCTTTTTCTCGGCCTCTAGTGACTCCACACGTTCCTGCAGCAGGTTACGCTCATGGGTCAGGGCATCGAGCCGAATGCTCTGCTTGCTATCTAATGCTGAAGTCTTCTTTCTCCAATATCGCATGCTGCCCCCGGTAATCAGGATGATTTACATCGCAGAACCATGGGAGATCCTTGGCTAAGCAGTGAATCGTTTCGCACTCCTTAAAGATGTAATTTGAATATACCTTAAGGTGAAGCCGTTCGCCAACCAAGAATCTCGGCTCGTCGAGGCACTGGAAGATTACTGGCTACCACGGGAGCAGCTATGGTTTTCAAACTGTCGCAGGCCGGCCCGGGACTATTTCAGGTGGAGCGTGAGAGGCGGCGCTGTAGCGTTAGATAGCCTGTCTGGAGCAACCGATGTGCTGCCAGTAACCAAGCCAGGCTCCAGGCCAGGGCAGCTCCCCATAAAAATGGAAGATAAAGGTCCCCCAGCTGCGGTGCCACGACCCGCATTAAAGTCGCGATAGCGATCAGAACGGTGAATGTCACGATCCAGCATTCACCGGCCAGGTCAGCCTCGGCCCGCGGTTTCGCCTGCAGCACAGCCACGCGCAACATGACGGCTCCCGTCAGGGTCCCCAGCGCGCCCAGTGTGACAAGATGCGTCAGTGCCGGCGTTCCCTGACCAAGCCACTGCGCGAGGCCAGTGATCGTCAGGCCAATCGCCAGCCAGCCATAGCCGATGCCAAGGCAGATCAGGTCCGGCCGGCGAAGACAATGCCACAATTGCCAGCGCAGTAGACGTATCAATGCTAGTAGCCCCGCCATCGTCTCGAGCAGGCCAGCCCACGCCCGGCCGGCGGGCCAGGCCATAAGCAGAATAGCCAGGACCAGCGTTACTATCAGCAGCCCCTCGATACGCGGCTGTACTCGAGCCTCGATGGCTTTTCCCCGGTTGAGACGATATCCCGCCATCGCCGGAGCGATCACCCTTCCGCCCATGAAGACCATGAGAAGCGCCACCAGCAGAACAGCGTGATGGATGAGGCCGTACTGAAGCCCGCCCCCTACGTCGCTATACCTCGCTGCAAAGGCTGCCGCCGCAGCAAGACAAATGGCCATCAGCAAGGGAGCCGTGATGCGGTTGCGCCACTTCTTTGCGGCAAGAAAACGTGGGGCAATGAGAATGCCCAAGGCGATCGCGAATGTTGCCCCAAGTAACGCGGGCGTAAGGCTCGCTGGAGTAACGAGATAGCCTATTCTCGCCCCCAACCACAGGAAGAACATCACGAACAGGCGCTGCGGCGTTACCGGTCCCAGCAGATAGCCCGCGATCACCGCCAGGGCGAAGCCGAATAGCAGTTCCCGAGCATGGCCGAGTCCACTAGCCAGCCCTGGAAAGAGTCCAGGGGCATCGAACATCGCGAGTAGCGACAAGGGCGCCAGCAGCGCTGCATACAGGCTCGCCGCGGGGAAGAAGAGGATATGAGCAGGCAACCGAAAAGCTGGCTGCGACCGAGCCGAGCGCTTGCGCATTCTGAGTCATCCAAAAGATAAAGATAAATATTTACGCTGACGTTTACACGAACCGCCGCAGTACGCTTGGTGCAACGCCGATTAAGATCTGGCTGGCCCCGCTCTTCCCTGGCTCATGGCAAGAAATGACATCATCGATGGTCAGATCGTCAACAAGCGCTTGAGCCACGTCAGCAGGACACTGGGCAAACGTTCGGGTTCTGTCAGGAGTGCATACTGTTGTGCGCCGAACACGACAGGTAGATAGCTGGCGGCCTGGCGGTCAATAGTCAGGCAAAACGGGTATATTCCCTGCAGTTTGGCCTCCGTCACTGCCTGGCGCGTGTCCTCGACACCGTACCGACCCTCATATTCATCCATATCGTTAGGTTTGCCATCCGACAGGAGCAACAGTAACCGATGCTCCGCCGGCTCCTGCATCAATAACGTGCTGGCATGCCGTATCGCAGTACCTGTGCGCGTATAACGTTCAGGTTCCAATGCGGCAATCCGTCTGCCCACCTCAGCGCTATAGCGCTCATCAAAACGCTTCAGGCTACGTATCGTGACCGTCTGTGGCCCTTCACCGGAAAAGGCCTGGACACTGTAGGGCTCTCCCAGCCCTTCCAGCGCCAGGCATACCAAAAGCAGCGCTTCTCGCTCCACATCGATTATGCGGCGATTCTTGGACAGCCAGCTATCGGTAGAGCCGCTGGCATCGACCAGCAGCATGATGGCCATGTCTCGCCTGTCCGTACGCTGCGTCTGGTAGACCGCCTGGGGCATACTCAGCCCCGCCCGGGTGTCGGCCAGGCCATCCTGATAGGCATCAAGATCGATTTCGTCACCGTCAAGCTGCCGACGCAGCCGTACCCGACGGGCCCGTAGCATTTCGAATTGACGGCGGATCGAATCAAGTAACGAGCGGTAGGTTTCAAGCGTTTCATCGATCCATCGCTGGCGGCCCAAAGGCGTCTCGAGCAGATGGATGGAGGCGCCCGGGTTGCGGTAGGCCCTGGCACGGTAGTCCCATTCGGGATAGTTGAAGCGGGCCTGGGAATGATCTCCCGCTCCACTCTGGTTCAGTGGTCTCGTTTCGGGCGGATCGTCGGCTAGCAGCACTTCCTTGGGGCTACCGGGGGTGGTTACCAGGCGCGCTTCATTCAACTCAGAGAGGGAATCCGCGAAATCCTCGGCTGGAGTCGCCTGGTCCCGGTCGGCGGGGCGCTGCATTCCCATCGGGTCCTCGGCATGCTCCTGTGGCTGTGCGGATTGCACCATCCACAGGCCGGGTTGCTGCTCCTCGTCTTCGTCTTCGCGGGCCTCTCGCACCTCGGGGCGTCGCTCAAGACGAGCGCTACGGGTAAGTGCCAAGTCATCTTCAGGTTCGTCGACGGCGTAGGTGGAGTCATCTGCCTGGCGCGAAGGAGGTTGTCGCAAGTCCCCTGTCCAATAATCGAGCAATAGCGATTGTTGCTGAGCATTCGGTATCGAGCCCGAACTCAGTTGAGCCGACATTCGCTCAGCCAAGGCGGCCGAATCGAGGGGCGCCGCGGGGGGCGCTATTTCCCCAGCGAGCCCACCCCCACCCAATACCTGACGCAGAACACTCTCCAGTGGCTGGCGGGCCCCCGGGAACAGCTTTAGCGCAGGCCTTGTTGACAGTGCGTATTGTTTCAAGTCGTTGATCGAGAGCGCCATGCCTGGGAGGTGCTTTACAAGCTCGGCATCGGCAGCCCACGCCTCAAAAATCAGATAGAGGTGACGCTTCAAGGGGGTATCGAGTGTGTGTGCATAGGGGGCGCTTCCCCGTTGGGCACGTATCGCCTGCTGTAAGGCCATGGTCCGATAGCGCGCCAGCGCCAAGGCGTAGTCGTGGATGCCCAAGTGTGCAGGTAGCCAAATCTGGACGCCGTCAGTGGCGGGTACGGCACACTGCCGGCGGGGCCGCTGACCGCGCCGGAACAGTTTATCCAGCAAGGTAGGCGGTGCGGGAGGCTGGGCAATACGTAATGAGTGGGTATTACCGAAGGCGGCCTGTAACAAGAGTTCAAGCCGTTCGGCCACGTCCTCCAGTCCGATGGGGCCGGGGGTGTCATGAGGTGCCCTGTACCGGCGCCAGAGCCCTTGAGCGTACACCGTTGCGTGGCGGGCAACGTCAGTGATGACGTCTTCAGCTTCGGCCATTAGACAAACGTCATCTCGACAAGGTCACGCATGGCTCCCACCAACGCAGCATCATCGGAGAGTGGCGAGATCAGCGCCGCCTGGCAGGCCGTACGGATGGGAATGCCACTGGCGTTCAATCGGGCTGTAGCAATCAAGAGTCGTGTACTTGGCACTTCGGCCAAGCCTCGGTCCTGTAATGCCCGCAGGCGTTGGCCGAGCGACACCAGCGCCTGAGCCGTAGCGCGGTCAACCCCGCTCTCGTGCATGACGATTGCGATTTCCTGCTCAGGCTTGGGAAATTCGAAGTCCAGGGCCACGAAACGCTGCCGCGTACTGGGCTTGAGGTCCTTGAGCATGCGCTGATAGCCCGGGTTATAGGAGACGACAAGCTGGAAATGGGGAGAGGCATTGATGGTTTCGCCGGTCTTGTCCAGCGGAAGGATGCGTCGATGATCGGTCAGCGGATGAAGCACAACGACCGTGTCCTGTCTCGCTTCAACCACTTCATCCAGATAGCAGATTGCGCCCTCTCGTACCGCCCGGGTCAATGGGCCATCAACCCAGCGCGTGCCTTCATGACCAATCAGGAAACGGCCGATCAGGTCGCTGGCCGTCATGTCATCGTGGCACGAGATGGTGATAAGTGGCCGGCCGAGACGCCATGCCATGTGCTCAACGAAACGCGTCTTGCCGCAGCCGGTGGGCCCCTTGAGCATCACTGCCAGCTGGTGGGCATGACACTGCTCGAAGATGGATACTTCGTCCCCACAAGGCTCGTACCAGGGTTCGGCCTCGGGCTGTAAAGGCTCGCTATCAAGGCGTTTCAGTGTCGATTCGGCCCCCTCCATCATAATGCTACCTTACCGCTTGGGTGCTAAGCGCCGGATCGTCCCGGTCGACACTGAGTCGTGGCGGAAGACGGAAGAAATCGTAGATGAACAGCCCCACCCCGACAGCGAAGATAGACCCCGTCGCCACCAGCATCAGGAAGTGAATCTGTATCTTCAATTGGGTGTCGAGATAACCCAGGCCAAGGATGCGTTCGAGATAGACCTGACCGATACCTGCCGTGGCAAAGGATAGTGTCATACCGAACATGCCTGCCAGCTGGAGCCAGAAAGCCCAATAGCCAAGGCTATTGCTATCCTCGCTTCGTCCTCGGGTCAGGGATGGCAAGGCATAGGTAATCATTGCCATGATGATCATGGCGTAGGCACCATAGAACGCCGCGTGGCCATGCATGGCGGTGATCAGGGTGCCATGGGTCCATTTGTTGACGCTAGGAAAGGTATGGGCGAAGCCCAGCAGACCCGCCCCGAACAGCGTGAAGACGGCGCTACCAATGGTCCAATGCAGGGCCAGGTTATTGGGGTGTGCCAGCCCCGAGCGGCGCATGGCATAGTAGGCATACATGGCCATGCCCACCAGGGCGACCGGCTCCAACGCGCTGAAGAAACCGCCAATCGGCAGCCAGTACGACGGTACGCCAACCCAGTAATAATGGTGGGCCGTACCCAGGATACCCGCGATGAACACCAGGCCGACGATGACGTACAGCCATTTATCCATCACCTCACGATCCGCCCCCGAGAGTCGAATCAATAGATAGGCCAGAAAGCCCCCCTGGATCATTTCCCAGACACCCTCGACCCAGAGATGGATGGTCCACCAGCGATAATAGATAGAAACCGTATAGTTTTCATAGTGCAGTAGAGCCGGTATATAAAGAACGGCAGCACTGGCCAGGCCAAGCAATAGAACGCCTTCTGTGGTCGTGAAGCGACCGGATTTCTTTATCGTCATGCCGATGTTGTAGAGGAAGATCAACATGCAGATCACGATAACGATCTTGTGTGGTAGAGGCTGCTCAAGAAGCTTGTTGCCAGTACCATAGCGGAATAGATAACCGATAATTGCCGTGACGCCCATGGCAGTCCAGAGCCCCAATTGGATATAGGCCAATCGGGTACTGTACAACTCGGTTCGTGACTCATCGGGGACCATCCAGTAAGTGGCCCCCATGAAACCGGTGAGCACCCAGACGATTAACAGGTTGGTATGGATGACCTTGGTCACATCGAAAGGAAGGATGTAAAGCAGCGGATCGGGACCGAGGTATTTGGCAGCGGACAGCAGACCGAATACGAGCTGCAGTCCGAAAAGTGCCATCGCGACGGCAAAATACCAGTAAGCGACTGATTGAGACTTGTAGCGCATGGCCTACTCCTGCAGAAAATAGCTAGTCTGACTTCCATGGCATTTGCCGGAATGACTGTTATTTGAATGTCGACAGGTAAGCGACCAGTTGATCGACCTGTTCGGATGTCAGGGACTCGGCATAGGTCGTCGGCATGAAGGACGTGCCGTTGGCGGAATACATCTCGCCGGGGAAGAGATAGGCACTGGGAGCAACAATCGACTCCCTGATATAGGCCTCAACGCTATCCGCATCACCCTGATACTCCTCCGAGCCGATGATTTGCTCAGCCCGCGAGGCGATACCCGCCAATGAAGGGCCTGCAAGATTCACCCCGGGAGCAATGGAGTGGCAGGCGCTACAGGTAGGCGTAGCGCTGTTGAACAGCGCATCCCCCAAGGCAACAGGGTCGTCTTCTTCACTGACGGGGCGTGAACCGGGAGGCAATGTTTCGTCTGTACTGCCAGGACCTGAGGCATCCTGCTGAGCCAGCGTCATGCTGGTGCCGGGAATCGACGATCCTGCGACGAGAATCGGCCGAGGCGGCCAACCCTGGTTATCCACGTTAGCGACCCATTCAAAGAAGGCGATGAGACTCGCGATTTCCTCGTCGTCAAGATCCTGGTTCGGCATCAATCGCCGATGACGCTGCTCGTCATAAAACTGCGAGGGGTCCTTGAGGAAGGCAGTCAAGTAGGGCTCGCCACGGTGCTGCGCTATCTTCGTCAGGTCGGGCGCATAATACGCCCCTTCGCCAAAAAGGGTATGACAGTTGATGCAGTTATATTCATGCCAAACATCCTTGCCGCGAGTCACGGCCGGAGTAATCGTGTCTGCATTGGTCAACTCAGGGAATTGGCGATGACTATCGATCGTTAACCCAACGAATACTATTGTCGCAAGCGCTGTCGAACCGATAGCGAACAAGCGGGTCTGTCGTCTGTTCATGAAAGGCTCCCGTGCCTTTTAAACGCCGATGCCGGTCCAATAGGTGACACCGATCACCCCAGCATAAATGATCGCTAGTAACATAAGCACGAGAACCACGTAGCTGAGTATTCTAAATATCTTTTCCAAGGCTACGTCCTTTTAGAAACAAACAGGCGCAAGTAATCATCATAATCAACCCACCTGCCCCTGCATCTTATCGCTCATGGCAGTAATTCTACCGAACCGCTGCGCTGGGTTTGGACACACTATAGGGTTCCCGCTTAGGCAGGGTCAAACAGTCTGAGTGCAACAAAACGAAATAATTACATTATTTAATACAGCATTACCCCAACAACAATTGATTTGTATCAATTAATGAAAAAGAAGGTTATGCATAATAAGATGTTAGTGATTGGAACTATGAAGTACATCGCCACGGCATACATGGCTGATAATGCGAATGGCTTCCCCATATCGGGTTGTTTACGCCTGCCCACAATTACCGCTGTTAGCGGAAGTCAACCGGACTTCCCTGAGGCGGTGGGTCAACATGCAAAAATGACTGTCCTGCCCTAAACGGCTTGGCGTAGCCCAGTGACATGGTACGAAACCAATGGGCTTGGTGAAGCCCGCCTATGCGGCGTTAAGCGTGGGGGCGGTTATGTAGGCGTAGCGAGCAGTGGTGCCCCCATCAGGATTCGAACCTGAGACCTTCCCCTTAGGAGGGGGACGCTCTATCCAGCTGAGCTATGGGGGCCGAAGAAAAGCCGCAATAGTATAAGGCGTTGACCGTGTGAGATAAACCCGCCGCCTCGAGTCCATCTAAAGCAACGCGCCCTGCCCTGCCATCGTTTGGGTCATGCCCTTGATGAAGCCCCTACCAGCCGCTCGAGTTCTTCGAGATAGCATTCCAGCACTCGGTTGGGCGGAGCCCCCTTGCGGGTAATCGAGCTATAGCGGGTGACATAGCGAAATTTTCCCGGATTCAAGGCCTTCATTCTGCCGTCGCGAACCCATCGCTGGGCGTAGTGGGTCGGCAGGTAACCGATATAGCGCCCGGAGAGGATCAGGAAAGCGATGCCCTCCCGGTCGGTGGCGGAGGCAGCCGTCCTGAGCGGGTCATGCAACGCCTTGATGGCAGGCGACTGCGCATAGGCCGGCAGCACGGCTTCACATTCTGCCAGCTGCGCCTCAGTCACGTTCTCGGCTTCGTACAGTGGGTGGTCCGAGGCGCAATAGAGCTCAGAGATTTCTTCGTAGAGCGAAAGATAATGCAGCCCAGGCAGGGTCTTGAAGGCCGGGATCACACCGGTATGCAAGCGGCCATCGAGCACGGCCAGCTCGATATCGCTGGGCGGAATCATGCGAATGTTGATGTGCACATCGGGGCCCCGCTTCTTGAGCGCACTCAGAGCATGGGTGATGTGCATTTCCGGCATGGTGACGAGATTGTCGGTTATACCGATATTGAGCTCGCCCTTGAGCCAGGCGTGCAGACTATTGACCCGAGTGCGAAAGCCCTCCGTCGCCGCCAATAATTGTAGCGTGGCTTCATAGACCTCCGCCCCTTCATCGGTCAGTGAAAAGCCGCTGCGTCCGCGTTGGCACAAGCGCAACGAGAGACGCGTCTCGAGATCGTTCATGGCCATGCTGATGGCCGCACGACTGATATTCAGCTCCACCTCGGCGGCGGCAAATCCCCCGCACTCCACTACCTTTTTATAGATACGAAGCAGACGAAGGTCCGCGTCGCTCATTTGACCCGCCAAGGCGTCCTTTCTTGCCGACATCGGTCTCCCCTCGCCCAACCTGTACGCGTCGAGAATAGCCAGCCCCATCGTGAAAGTTAAGCAACGGGTTACATGAAATTAAACGAACCGGAATTTCATTTATCGATGCCACGCTCTAGGCTCGCAAGACAGACGACTGCAAGTGACCGATAAAGCGCAGCGGCTATAACCGAGGATGTCCGCATGACAGAACAAGAAAATTCGAAGGCTGCAGGGCTGAGCCCCGACCAGTTGGACGCCTACTGGATGCCCTACACGGGCAACCGCCAGTTCAAGCGCGATCCACGTATCATTGTCGGCGCCGAAGGCAGCTATTTCACCGATGCCGAAGGCCGCCGGGTCTACGATGGTCTTTCTGGGCTCTGGACCTGCGGTGCCGGCCATTGCCGCCCCGAAATCGCCGAAGCGGTCGCCCAGCAGCTCAAGACACTGGATTATGCTCCCGCCTTTCAATTCGGCCACCCCAAGGCCTTTGAGTTGGCCCACCGCATCCGCGGCTTGACGCCGGAGGGGCTGGATCACGTGTTTTTCACCGGCTCGGGCTCCGAGAGCGCCGACACCTCGTTGAAGATCGCTCGCGCCTACTGGCGTAAAAAGGGCAAGCCGACCAAGACCAAGCTCATCGGCCGGGCCAAGGGGTATCACGGGGTCAATTTCGGAGGGTTCAGCCTGGGCGGTATCGCCGCCAACCGCACCATGTTCGGCCAGGGGGTCGATGCTGACCACCTGCCCCACACCCTGCTGAAGGAAAACGCCTTCACACGCGGCATGCCCGAGCAAGGCGCCGAGCGTGCCGAGGACCTACTCGAGCTGATCGCCCTGCACGATGCCTCGAATATCGCTGCCGTGATCGTCGAGCCCATGGCGGGTTCCGCCGGGGTGATCCCGCCGCCCCAAGGCTACTTGAAGCGACTGCGTGAGATCTGCGATCAATATGACATCTTGCTGATCTTCGATGAGGTCATCACGGGCTTTGGCCGCATGGGGGCCATGACCGGAGCCGAGGAGTTCGGCGTAGTGCCCGACATCATGAACGTCGCCAAGCAGCTCACCAACGGTGCGGTACCCATGGGCGCGGTGATCGTGCAGAGCGAGATCTATCACACCTTCATGGAGCAAGGCGGGCCGGATTACATGCTCGAGCTGCCCCACGGCTATACCTACTCAGGCCATCCGGTGGCGTGTGCCGCCGCCCTCGCCGCCCTGGATGTGCTGGAAAACGATCGCCTGATCGAGCGCGTGCGCGAGATGAGCCCGGTCTTCGAAGACGCCCTGCACAGCTTGAAGGGCACACGCTATATCAGCGACATTCGTAACTACGGGCTCGCCGGCGCCCTGCAAATCGAGCCCTACCCCGGCGAGCCGGGCCGTCGCCCCTTCGAGATCGCCATGAAGTGCTGGGACAAGGGCTATTACGTCCGTTATGGCGGCGACACCATCCAGCTCGGCTTGCCCTTCATCGTCGAGCGCGACGAAATCGACCGTCTCGTCAATGTGCTGGGCGACGCTATCAGTGAACTCGATTAAAACAATACCTTCAGTCCTAATACCTGCAGTCCTATAGAGAGGCTTTCATGAATACCCTCGGCCATTTGATCAACGGCACCCGTGTCGACCGCGAAGGACGCACCCAGGACATCTTCAACCCCTCCACCGGGGAAGTTGCCGGTCAGGTGAGCCTCGCGAGCAAGGCCACCGTCGAAGAGGCCATTGCCGCTGCCCAGGCCGCCTACCCGGCCTGGCGCACTACGCCACCGGCCAAGCGTGCCCGCGTCATGTACCGTTTCCGGGAGCTTTTGGAGCAGAACGCCGACGAGATCTGCCGCCTGATCGGTGAGGAGCACGGCAAGATCTGTCACGATGCCAAGGGCGAACTGCAACGCGGTATCGAGAACGTGGAGTATGCCTGCGGCGTGCCGGAACTGCTCAAGGGCGAGCACAGCAAGAATACCGGCCCTGGGATCGATTCCTGGAGCGAATTTCAGCCGCTGGGCGTGGTCGCGGGTATCACCCCGTTCAACTTCCCGGCCATGGTCCCGCTGTGGATGTACCCCATGGCCATCGCCTGCGGCAATACCTTCGTGCTCAAGCCTTCCGAACGCGACCCGACATCCACCCTCTTCATTGCCGAGCTGGCCATGGAAGCAGGTTTACCCGCCGGCGTGCTCAACGTCGTCAATGGCGACAAGGAAGCCGTCGATACCCTGCTCGACAACCCGCGGGTACAGGCGGTGAGCTTCGTGGGTTCCACCCCGATTGCCGAGTACATCTATTCACGCTCCAGTGCCAACGGCAAGCGCTGCCAGGCCCTGGGCGGCGCCAAGAATCACGCCATCGTGATGCCCGACGCCGACATGGATAATGTCGTCAACTCGCTGACCGGGGCAGCCTTCGGCTCCTCGGGTGAACGCTGCATGGCCCTCTCCGTCGCGGTTGCCGTGGGCGACGCCGCTGCGGACACGCTGATCGGCAAGATGAAAGTCCAGATGGAACGCCTCAAGGTCGGCGTGTTCTCGGACGAGAGCAATGACTTCGGTCCGCTGATTACCGCCGCCCATCGCGACAAGGTGGTCGGTTACATCGACAGCGCCGAGCAACAGGGTGCCGAGGTGGTGGTGGATGGCCGTCGACCCAGGGTGGACGGTGCCGAAAACGGCTTCTTCGTCGGCGGCACATTGATCGATCGCGTCACACCGGAGATGACCTGTTATCAGGAAGAGATCTTCGGGCCGGTCCTGCTGGTGGTCCGCGCCCATTCCATGGACGATGCCATGAGGCTGATCGACAATCACGAATACGGCAACGGGACCTGCATCTACACCCGCGACGGCGAAGCGGCCCGCTACTTCAGCGACAATATCCAGGTAGGCATGGTGGGAATCAACGTCCCGCTACCGGTCCCGGTCTCTTACCACAGCTTCGGGGGTTGGAAGCGCTCGCTATTTGGCGATCTCTCCGCCTATGGCCCGGATGCCGTGCGCTTTTATACCAAGCGCAAGACGATTACCCAGCGCTGGCCATCGGCCGGCGTTCGCGAAGGCGCCCAGTTCTCCTTTCCCTCGTGAGACGCTGTCGCCGGAAGAACTAGCGTTGCCAGGGTAGCACCGAGGCCGAATCAGCCACCTGGTTTGGCCTCTTTCTTTTCCTGATGCCGCTCTCCACGCTTTGGCGGGCCGAATGGCACCCGGCTGGGTCGAGTCGCTACAATGCCTACCAATTACTCGGATGCAGGAGTTTTCCCGCCCATGCCCAAGCCGACATGGCTGCTACGTTCGTCATCAGCGCACACGCGCATCCCGTTGCGATATACCGCCTATCTCCTCAGCATCGTCGGGCTCCTGGTCTCGCTGATCGCCACGGTCATATTCGGCGCCTCCTGGGCATGGCTGATGCTGCCCTTCGGGTTGTTAGCCGCGCTGGGCACCCATGACCTGACCCAGCGCCGTCACACCGTAAGCCGCATTTATCCCGTCCTGGCGCATTTTCGCTATTTCCTCGAGTCGATTGGCCCGGAAATACGTCAGTATTTCATTCAGTCCGACACCGAACAGGTGCCCTTTTCACGGGAGCAGCGCTCGGTGGTCTACCAGCGCGCCAAGAACGTGCTCGACAAGAAAGCCTTCGGCTCGGTGCAGGACATGTATGCCGAGGGGTACGAGTGGATCAACCCCTCGCTGCGCCCCACCCACATCGACTCCCACGATTTTCGCGTGACTATCGGTACCGATTGCGCCAAGCCCTATTCGGCAAGCGTCTTCAATATTTCAGCCATGAGCTTCGGCTCGTTGTCCGCCAATGCAATCACCGCACTGAACGCCGGCGCCCGCCTGGGCAACTTCTACCATGACACCGGGGAAGGGGCGATTTCGCCCTATCACCGCCAAGGCGGCGACCTCGTATGGGAGATCGGCTCGGGATATTTCGGCTGCCGCAACGAGGATGGCACGTTCAGCGATGAGCGTTTCGCCGCCGGTGCTCAACTCGATCAAGTCAAGATGATCGAGCTCAAGCTCAGCCAGGGCGCCAAGCCCGGCCATGGGGGTATCCTGCCCGGCGCCAAGGTGACGCCCGAAATTGCCGCGACGCGCGGCGTCCCGGTCGGCGAAGACGTTATTTCACCCTACGCCCACTCGGCGTTCACGACACCGCTGGAAATGATGGCGTTCATCTCGCGCCTGCGGGTACTTTCGGGGGGCAAGCCGGTGGGCATCAAGCTGACCATTGGCCACCCCTGGGAGTGGTTCGGGCTGGTCAAGGCCATGCTGGAATCAGAGCAGCATCCCGATTTCATCGTGGTGGACGGCGGCGAAGGCGGTACCGGCGCCGCACCGCTGGAGTTCATCAACCGGCTGGGCATGCCTCTGACCGAAGCGCTACTGCTGGTTCACAACACGCTGGTGGGCGCGGGGCTGCGCACCAGGATCCATATCGGGGCCGCCGGCAAGATCGTATCCGCCTTCGATATCGCCCGCACCATTGCCCTGGGCGCGGACTGGTGCAACGCCGCACGAGGCTACATGTTCGCCTTGGGCTGTATTCAAGCCCGGGCCTGCCATACCGACCGATGCCCCAGTGGCGTGGCGACCCAGGACACCCGTCGAAGCAAGAAGCTGGACATCGCCGACAAGACCCAGCGGGTTTACCACTATCACGACAATACCCTGAAGGCGCTGGCCGAGATGCTCGCTGCAGCTGGCCTGAACGACACTAGCGAGCTGGGCCCGGAACATGTACTGCGTCGTGTCTCGATGAATGAGATACGCTCGTTTGCCGCGCTGTTCCCCCATCTGGAACCGGATGAGCTGCTGAATGGCATGCCCGATCACGCCGTTTTCCGCGACTATTGGGCCACGGCGCGCACGGATACCTTTCACCCCCCTGCCCGTGAGCAGGCCTTGCGAGCTACCAAGCTACGTTGAGGCTGGGTGAGTGATCGCTCACTCCGAGGCTGGAGAGACGATGGTTTGGGAAAACGTTTGGACTAGGGAAAATACATGGCTTGGTTGATTCTGGGCGTGGCTGGGGTGCTAGAAGTCGTCTGGGCCTACGCGATGAAGCAATCGCACGGCTTCACGCGGTTCGTTCCCACCGCCATCATGCTGGTCGCCATGATCGGCTCCTTCGGCCTGCTGTCGTTGGCGATGCGTCAGTTGCCGCTGGGCACGGCGTACATGGTGTGGACGGGGATCGGCGCCATCGGGGCGTTCGTGGTCGGTGTCCTTTGGCTGGGGGAAGCCATCACCCCGTTGCGCGTCATCGCCGCCCTGCTCATCGTGGCGGGCATTATAACCATGAAGTTCGCTTGATCAGCTCGCTGGCGGATCCAGGAAATCGCACAGTTCGGCGACGACAGCGTCAGGCGCACTGTAATTGATGTTATGACCCCACTTGGGGATGGTGACCACCCGTTCGGCTCTCGCTAGCTGTGCCGCCCTCTCGAGCCAGCGTTGTGGCGCGATGGCATCACGCTGGCCGCGCATCAGCAGCACCGGCTGTGTGAGTTTTGTCAGTTTCTCTTCCACCGGATCGCGCAGCATCGCCAAGGCCTCCGGCCACAGCCGCGTCCCCATGCGCATGTAATCCTTGATCAGGTAGTAGAGCAGCCCGGGCCGATCGAACGCGCAGGCGTACAAGGCGCGAAAGAATTGAGCAGGCGCACTGCAGTGAGCCGGATCAGTGGTAAGGCCCATCAAGGCCAATCGCCTGACTCGCGAGGGATAGCGAACGCTCACATCGACCACCATCTGGCAGCCCATCGAGTGCCCTACCCAATCGGCTCGACCGATGCCCATGGCATCCAGCCATTCAATCAATACATCAGCCAAGCCAGCGATATCCAACGGCGCATCCGCCGTGTCGCTTTTACCGTGGCCGGGCAGGTCGGGAACGTAAACGGCGTAGCCGCGTTGGGCGAGCCGCTCCGCCGTCGGCGTGAAGTAGCCGCCAGACACACCCCAGCCATGCACCAGCACGATCGGCGGCTGGTCAGTGGCTGTTGCCGAGGGGTTCCAGCGAGTGTGGATGCGTCGTCCACCCACATCGACCCAGGTGCTCTCCATCACATTACGTCGTCCCGGCAGTTGATCGCTCCTATCCCGGCGGGTGTCGTCCGTACGATAGCAGGAACCAGGGGAAAGCGGTCGAGGTGGGCTTTTCAAACAGGCAAACGCGAAGAAGCCCGGCCATCAAGGCCGGGCTTCTTCATACACGCTTCCTTGCTACACACTCCACGAACATCCTGTTCGCGCATCCTTGGGTCGTCGAGCAATCCTTGCTCGGGTTCCTTCGTCAGAGCCGTCCTGGCTCTGGAAAAGCATGGTCCCACATAGACCAGGCACGGGGTTTAACCTGGGTTATGAATGCGTGTAAGAGATCTATGACAATTTTGGTCGGTGATGACCGCTGCGATGAGATCATCATATGAATAACTATCGAGGTCAGTTGGACTCGTGTTAGCCATGCGGTTTGCGTTCAGATATGCGAAACTGCCGCCCTTTCTTCGGATCCCAGGCATACGTGCAGGCACTCGCGCGCATCCATCGATGCCATGCCAAGGGCACCGACTCGAGATCCCAACATTGCCGAAGGCAAGTCTCAGCGAAACCTATGA
Organism: Litchfieldella xinjiangensis; assembly: GCF_000759345.1. Taxonomy (GTDB): domain Bacteria; phylum Pseudomonadota; class Gammaproteobacteria; order Pseudomonadales; family Halomonadaceae; genus Litchfieldella_A; species Litchfieldella_A xinjiangensis. Next base: position 744,888 of record NZ_JPZL01000002.1, on the reverse strand, counting down.
GTGATGAAATAACGCGCCCTGCGCTGGATAGAACGTTCTCCGTGGCGCCGATGATGGATTGGACCACACGTGACTACCGTGCATTCGCCCGCACGCTGACGCGGCGTGCCCTGCTGTATACCGAAATGGTCACCACCGGTGCGATCCTGCACGGCAGCCCCCGCGAGCGCTTCCTGGGCTACAGCGAGGTCGAGCATCCGCTGGCCTTGCAGCTCGGCGGCAGTGATGCCGGCGAACTGGCCGAGTGCGCGGCGATTGCCGAGGCGTGGGGCTATGACGAGGTCAATCTCAACGTGGGCTGCCCCAGCGATCGGGTGCAGAACAATCTGATCGGTGCCTGCCTGATGGCGCACCCCGACAAGGTGGCAGCGGCGGTTCGTGCCATGCGCGAGGCGGTCTCGATTCCGGTCACGGTGAAGTGCCGTATCGGCATCGACGATCAGGATGAGGATGCCGACCTGACGCGCTTCATCGAGACGGTGGCCGATGCCGGCTGCGACACCTTCATCGTCCACGCGCGCAAGGCGTGGCTTCAGGGCCTGTCGCCCAAGGAAAACCGCGATGTGCCCCCGCTCAACTATCCGCGGGTCTATCGCCTCAAGGCCAGCCGACCCGAGCTGCACATCGGCATCAATGGCGGCATCAAGACGCTTGAGGATTGCCGTAGCCATCTTGAGCACGTCGATAGCGTGATGCTCGGGCGCGAAGCCTATCAGAACCCTTGGCTGCTGGCCGAGGTGGATGCCGCGCTATACGGAGAGCCTGGGCCGGCGGCGACCCGGCACCAGGCGGCGCGCGCCCTGCGCCCGTATATCGCCATGCGACTCGAGGAAGGCGCACGCCTCAATCACATTACCCGCCATGTGCTCGGCCTGTTCCAGGGCTGCCCCGGCGGGCGGCGTTTCCGCCGGCACCTTTCCGAGAATGCCCATCGCGATGGCGCGGGCCTGTCGGTATTCGACGATGCCTTGGGCCTGGTACCGGAAGCCAACGCAAGCACCGCACTCACCGCGTAAGTACTTTGCCGCCTGAGTACCTGCCAACGCTACCCGATCAATGATTGGTCGCGTTGGCCGGGTAGTCGGATTGGAAACTTTCGACAGCGTTCTCGGCTTCCTCGATGGCTTCGAAGCGGGCGACGTGAAATAGCGCCTCACCCTCGTTGGCCAGCGGCAGGTTGCTCATGCCGATGACGATGCCATCGGCATTGGCACGCACCTCGCCTTCGGCATTGCCGAAGGGATCGGCCACCACACCGAGAATCTCGCCCTTGGCCACGCGGGCCCCGAGACGCACCTTGGGGCGCAGAATACCGTCGATGGGCGCCCGCGCCCAGCTCGAGCCATTGGCCACTTCGGCCGCCCGCGGAGCACGCCGGCGCTGATCGCCGGATAGCATGCCAATGCGCCTCATGACCCGCAGTATGCCGCGCACCCCCGGGCCAATGGCCCACTCATCGAAACGCAATGCCTCTCCCGCCTCGTAGGTCAGCACCGGCACGCCCCGGTTCTGTGCGTAATGGCGGATACTGCCCTCTCTTAACTCGGCATTGAGGATCACCGGCGCGCCGAAGGCCGACGCCATGGCATCGGTTTCGCTATCGGGCACCAACTGGGCGCGGATCTGCGGCAGGTTGGTACGATGAATCGCCCCGGTATGCAGGTCGATGATGTGCGTGGCGAGATCGACGATCTGTTCGCGAAACAGTGCGGCAATACGCGACCCGAGCGAGCCTTCCTCCGTTCCCGGGAAGCAGCGGTTCAAGTCGCGCCGGTCGGGCAGGTAGCGAGTGTGCTGCACGAAGCCGAATACGTTGACGATGGGCACCGCGATCAGGGTGCCGCGCAAGGGGCGTATCGCCTTGGAACGCAACAGGCGACGCACGATCTCGACCCCATTGATCTCGTCCCCGTGTATGGCACCGCACACCAGCATGACCGGGCCGCTCTGGCGGCCGTGGACCACTTCGACCGGGATGTGTAGCGGTGCATGGGTGTAGAGCTTGGCCACGGGCACATCGATCTGGGCACGTGAGCCCGGTGCCACACGGGTACCGGCAATTTCGAAGGGGGCGCGGGCCATATCGACATCCTGACAAGAACAGTGTTTCCTTTTATACCTGTCTCATGCGAGCTTGACGACCCCCGACTGACCTCGTGTAAGACGACCTGGGTCAAGTTTCCCTTTCAAGCATACAATCATGTATGTAAATAACAATGTATTGCGTTAGAATGGCATCCAGGTCCACCAAGACGAGCACGCCATGGCCAGAAAGACCAAAGCGGAAGCCGCCGCCACCCGCGAAGCCCTGCTGGATGCCGCCGAAGAAGTCTTCTACGAGAAAGGCGTGGCCCGCACCTCGCTGGAGCAGATTGCACGCCATGCCGATATGACGCGGGGTGCCGTGTATTGGCATTTTCGCAACAAGGGCGACCTGTTCATGGCGTTGCTCGAACGGGTTCGCATGCCGTTCGAGGAGCTTGCAGAGGAAGCGGCTCGTCTGAATGCCGATGCCTCACCGTTGGAGACGATCCGCCTGGCGTGCCACGCCAGCCTGCAACGGCTCGAACAGCCCAGCTACCAGCGAATCCTGTCGATCTTGATTCATCGCTGTGAGTTCTTCAGCGACATCAATCCCCTTGAAATGCAGAATGCTCTCGCCCAGCAATGCTTCGACGATATCCTCGATCACTTCCGTCGCGCCCATGAGCTAGAGCTGATGAAAGAGGGCTTGTCGCCAGAGTTGGCCGCACGCCTGTTGCAATCGACGCTCGGCGGCCTGCTTCACGATTGGCTGCGCGATCCTGAACGCTACTCGATCGTGCGCGACGGACAGCAACTCGTGGATACGCTATTCACGCTCATGCGTCGCTAAGCCTGCTGCAACGCAGCAAGATTCCGCTACACTCAGGGTCGTGTCACATAGGGGGAGCGTTTCTATGGATGACCTGGCCCTGATTACCGTTCGCCAGTTGGAAGTTGCCGTTCGAATCTGGCATCCCGAAGCCCCGCGCACGGTCGTCGCATGGCACGGTCTGGCTCGCCATGGGGGCGATTTCGACGCGTTGGCACGTGAGCTGGGGCCGACGTGGCGTTTGCTGGCACCGGATGCCCCGGGGCGAGGCCTGTCGAGCTGGTCGCTGTTCCCAGCGCAGGATTACCTGTACAGCCATTATATGGACGTGGCCATCGGCGTGCTCGATCATTTCGAGCTAGAGCGCGTGGCCTGGGTCGGCACGTCCATGGGCGGCCTGCTGGGTATGTTGTTGGCGGCAAGCGACACGCATGCGCCGCGTATCGAGCGATTGGTCATCAATGACGTAGGGCCCGAGCTCGAACGCGACGGGTTACGCGACCTGAGCCGTTACTTCAGCGTTCCCCATCGCTTCGCCACATTTACCGCTTTGGCTGACGAGCTACGCGAGCATTACGCCGGGTTCGGTATCGACAGCGAGGCGGCCTGGCGTCGGCTGGCCCTGGAAAGCGCGCGTCGCCTGCCTGACGGCAGCTGGACCTTTCACTACGATCCGCGGATCGCCGAGCAGTTCGTGCATGATACACCCCGCGATCTATGGGCCGATTGGGGCAAGATCCGTTGCCCGCTGATGGTGATTCGTGGCGAGCAGTCGCCACTCTTGAGTCGCGCGGTGGTGGAGCGCATGAAGCGCGAGCAACCCGACCTGTCGAGTATCGAAGCCAAAGGCTGCGGCCACGCCCCCATGCTGGACCGTCCGGCACAGGTAACGCCCCTGAAAGCGTTTCTCGAGCTCTCCCACGGCGCCCCTCGCCATGGCCAGGAGCCAACCGGGTGGCAGCGACCGTGGGCGTGGCTGCGCCGCGCGCTCTTGCAGCGCTGATGCCTTCCGCTTACGTCAGTGTGCGTGACTGCCCCGACCCGCCGAATGCTGCCGACGCAGCCGCAGCTTACGCAGGTACTCGCTGGCTTCCAGGTATTCGCTGCGCGGCACACTGCGGTATCCCCCTTCTTCCGCCAGGTACTTCACCAATACCTGACGATCGCCGATATGCGGGGTCCGCTCCTGCTTGCCATGCAGCGTCACTTCGAACTCGGGATCCTCGATGAGCCGTGCCCGAGAGCGCCCCTGAGCATCCGGCTCATTTGTGACCTCGACCACATGGCCGAGCAAACAACGCGTCGGCTTTGCGTTAAAGCGATGCAGGCGGCGCCGAATGACATGACAGACGCTGACGGTTAACGGCGTAGCCAAGGCCAGCGATGCCCAGATAACGACCAGGCCCAGCGGCACACGGAAGAAGCCCAACGGAAGATGGCGTAACACGAAGAACTCCAGGGCGAAACATATGACGCCCCCAAGCAACAACAGTGCCGATAAAGCCAACGACGCCGGCACCCCACCGAGATCCAGCGAGACCAAGGTACTCGAGAGATGATCGTCACGCAGGCTGTCGCGCTCGAAGAATTCCACCGGTAGCACCCGCAGGGCAACCAGTAACCAATAGCCAACGACTAGCGTCAGCAGACCGGTGAAGATCAGGGTCGGAAAGCTCAGCGCAATTTGGATCAGCAGGTCCATATCGGCACCTCCTTGGGTAGGGAACCGGTGTACCTGTCTTCAGCGTAGTGGTGACGTAAGGCAGACGACCTACGACTTTGGTCGAATTCGTTAAGCCGTAAAAAAAGGCCGCCCCTGTGGGGCGGCCCTCATGCTACGTGGCTCAGTGCTGTTTCGGGACGGCCTGCTCGTCGGTTTCGTCGTCATGGTCGCTACCGAGGCCCAGTTTCTCGCCCATCCAGGCAGAAACATGCGCGATCATGGTGTAGAAGGTGGGCACGAAGCAGCTACCCAGCACCGCGACCGAAGCCATACCGACCGCCACCGTAGTACCGATATGGTGGCTGCTGGTGTCGCTGGCCCCCGTGGCCAGCGCCAGCGGCAGGGTGCCGAAGATGAAGGCCAGCGAGGTCATCACGATCGGACGGAAGCGAAGCTCTGCCGCGGAGACGGCGGCCTCACGAATCGTCTGCCCCAGCTCCTTGCGCTGCATCTCGGCGAATTCGACGATCAGGATAGCGTTCTTGGCCGCCAGCCCCACCACCACCAACATACCGATCTGCACGTAGACACTGGTTTCCAGACTACGCAGGGCGATGCCGCCGATCCCGCCGAGGAAGGCGAACGGCGTGGCGGTGAGTACCGCCAGCGGCAACGACCAGCTCTCGTACTGGGCAGCAAGGATCAGGAAGACCATGATCAGGCCGAAGACGATGGCCAGTGTCGCGGTGTTGCCCATGTTGGCTTCCTGATAGGCCGTGCCTGTCCAGCCCATGCCCCAGTTGCCTCCCAGCTCCTGCTGAACGATCTCATCCATGGCTTCGATCGCCTGTGCCGAGCTGTAACCCGGCGCCGGCCCGCCCTGGAACTGGGCACCGATGTACACCCCGAAGCGTGTCACCACGGCCGGCCCGGCCTGCCGCTCGAGCTCGACGAATTCGGAGAGCGGAATGCGCTCGCCATCGCCGCCGCGCACATGCACGTTGGCGATATCGTCCGGCGTCTTGCGGAACTCGTCCTCGTTCTGCAGGTAGACCTGGAAGTTGCGGTTCTGGTAGTTGAAGAAATTGACGAAGCCGTTACCAAAGGTATTCGCCAGCGTGCTGTTCAAGGCCTCGAGCGATACGCCGTAGCTCAGCGCTTTCTGTCGGTCGATCTCCGCGCGATACGAAGGCACGTTGGTGTTGAAGGTAGTAAATACGCGCTGCAATACCGGGTGCTGGTTCGCCGCCTGCATCACCTTCAGCGAGGCCTGATAGAGCTCTTTTGGCGAGGCCCCCTCATAGGATTGCAGGTAGCCGGTGAACCCGCCGGTGGTGGACAGCCCCATGATCGGCGGCGCATTGAAGGCCATTGCCGAGCCCCCTTCGATCTGCGCCCCCAGTTGCATGATGCGACCCACCAGCTGTGTGGCGGTCAGTTCACGCTCGTCCCAGGGCGCCATGTTGACGAAGATGATCCCGCGCGCCGTATTCACCGCGCTCGACAGGATGTCGTAACCGGCTACCGCCGAGGAATACTGTACCCCGGGAATCTGTTCGATCTCGTAGCTGAGCTTGGCCATGTACTCCTGGGTCCGCGCCAGAGACGCCGAATCCGGCAGCGAGACACTCGCCAGCACGATGCCCTGATCGGTTTCGGGCACCATCGTCGACGGGGTTCGCTCGTACAGCCAGTAGGATCCCACACCGGTCGCTATGGTCAGCATGAGTGCAACGAACCAGTGCTTGACCAGCAAACGCACCACCCACAGGTAAACCGCCGTCACCCAGGCGAAGAACCGATCGAACAGGCGCAGTGGCGTATTGAGCGCCCGCATCAACTTCGATTCGCCAGCGCCCTTGGGCTTGTGCTTGATGAAGATCGCCGACAATGCGGGTGTGAAGGTCAGCGCCATCAATGCCGAGAAGGCGACAGATATCGCTACGGTCAGGGCGAACTGCTGATAGATCTGCCCGGTGAAGCCGCCCAGGAAGGCCACTGGCACGAAGACTGCCGCCATGATCAACGAGGTGGCAATAACCGGCCCACCGACCTCTTTCATGGCGCGGATCGTGGCATTGCGCACGCTGATAGACTCGTCTTCACTGAGAACGCGTTCGACGTTCTCCACGACCAATATGGCGTCATCGACCACGATCCCGATGGATAGCACCAACGCGAACAGGGTCAACAAGTTGATCGAGAAGCCGAAGACGTAGAACCCAGCGAAGGTGGCCAATACCGACACCGGCACGACCGACATGGCGATGATGGTGAAGCGCCAGTTCTGCAGGAAGATGAACAGGATCACCAGTACGATCAGGAACGCTTCGACGAAGACATGTTCCACCGTCTCGACCGAGGCATCGATGAACAGCGTGGTGTCATAAGGCACCACGTACTCGAGGCCCGGCGGGAAGCGCGACGCCAGCTCGTTCATGGTGGCCTTGACCGCATCGGCCGTTTCCAGCGCGTTGGCCCCGGGTTGCTGGTTGATGATGATCGGCGTCATGGACGCACCGTTGAGCCGCGCGTCGACCCCGTAGAACGAGGCGCCTAGCTCGATACGGGCGACGTCTGCCAGACGTAGCGACGAACCGTCGGGATTGGTGCGCAGGTAAATCTCACGGAAATCGTCGGGGTTAGATAGGCGGCCCCCCGCCGTGATCGTATAGGTATAGGCACGCGGTTCGCTCTGTGGGGTCGCCGCCAGGCTACCCGCAGGCACTTCGGTATTCTGCGCCCGAATGGCGCTGGCCACTTCGCTGGGCGTCAGGTCGTACTGCGCGAGTTTGTGCGGGTCCATCCAGATACGCATGGCGAACTCACCACCGCCCAACACCTCGGCGTTGCCCACACCAGATACCTGGCGCAGCTCATCGAGGATGTTCAGCGTGGCGTAGTTCTGCATGAAGACCTTGCCGTAATCGCCCTGCGGCGAGATCAAGGCCACCAGCATCAGGATCGAGCTGGAGCGAAGCTCCACTTGCACACCCTGGGATTGCACCGCCTCGGGCAGCTGCGACAGTGCGCCCTGGACCCGGTTATTGACATTGATGGTGTTGATGTCGCCATCGGTGCCGATGTTGAATGCCACATTGAGGCTCATCGAGCCATTGTCGGCGCTGGTCGAGGTCATGTAGAGCATGTCCTCGACCCCGTTGATCGCCTCGGCCAGCGGGGCGGCGACGGTCTGTGCCACGGTCTCGGCATTGGCCCCGGGGAAACTGGCCTGAACCGACACCGTGGGCGGTACCACGCTAGGGTATTGCTCGATCGGCAGGACCCGCATGCTCATCACCCCGATGATCGTCAGGATGATGGCGAGGACCGTGGCGAAGATCGGCCGCTTGATGAAGAAGTTGGAAAAATTCATTCCGCCCGGTCTCCCTCGGCATCGTCGCCACTCTGGGCCTCGGCGCCCTCAGCAGGAGCATCACCAGCGGCATCGCCCTCTTCGGCGTCGCCCCCTGCGGGCGGTCCGCCCTGGGCCGCTTCGGCCTGCTGCATTTGCTCCTCTTGGGCCTCTTCGCGCGCTTCCTCGACATTCTCGACAATCTGTTCGGCGTCGCCTTCGAAGGGCTGCGCCTCGATCGGTGTACCCGGCTCGATACCGGCCGGATCGCCGACCACCACACGGTCGCCAGGTTCGAGCCCATCGACGATCAGCTGCCACGGACCGGCAATCTCGCCGAGCTGAACGGTACGTGAGCGAGCGGTGTCGTCTTCATCCAGCACGAATACTTGCGGCCCCATCAGACCCTGGGTGACGGCAATCTCCGGCACGGCTAGCACGTCATAACGCTTGAGCCCTTCCAGACGCACCCGCACGAACTGGCCGGGCAGGAAGACGCCTTGGGGATTTTCGAAAACGGCGCTGGCCTGCACGGTGCTGGTATTCTCATCGACCCTGGAACTCAGGAAATCGAGTTTCCCTTCCAGGCGGGAGGCCTCGCTCCCTTCACGGCCTGGCAACTCGAGATGCGCCTTGATCGGCGCGGTGCCTTCCTGGCTACGCTGGTTGCGCAGGGCAAAGGCATCGCGCTGGGGTAATTGGAAGCGCACTTCCAACGGATCCAGCGGCGTAATGGTCGCCAAGGTAGTACCTGCATTGACCAGGTTGCCCACGTTGACGTTGCTCAAGCCGATCATGCCGGCGACCGGCGCAGTCACATCGGTATAGTCCAGATCGATCTGGGCGCTCTCGAGCGCTGCGCGCGCCTGGGCCACGCTGGCCCGTGCGACACGCAGTTCAGCCTGGGCCTGGTCGTACTCCTGACGGCTGACAGAATTCTGGCTCACTAGGCGCTCGAAACGTTCGGCATCACGCTGGGCACGGTTGGCCTGAGCCTGAGCGCTTTCGAGGTCGGCCTCACGCTGGCTGACCGTTGCCTGGTAGACATCGGGTTCTATGGTGTAGAGGCTCTCGCCTTTCTCCACCTGGTCGCCCGGCTCGAATAGCCGCTCTTCCAGTGTCCCGGTCACCCGGGCGACCAGTGTCACTTCATTTTCGCTACGCAGCATGGCCGAGTAAGCCTTGTCGAGGTCCAGATCCTGGCGCTGCATCTCCATGACCTGGGCCGGGCGTGGCGGGGATTGCTGCTGCCCTTGCTGTTGCTGTGCAGCGCCGCCCTCTTCGCCACCGTCACCGCAACCGGCCAGTACCAGCCCCAACACTGCCATGGCCAGCAGATTTCCTCGTCCCTTGCCTATCGTGGTTAGCATGTGCCTTGCACCTGTTTATCGTGATTCGATGACGGTCAACATTGAGCGTGCGGGCCGTACGGAGCGACCCAAAGAGCGGCAGTATAGTTACATTCATGTATGTATGCCAGACTTGCGCATAGCCGAAAACCGTGCACAAAGCAATGCAGTTTCGCACAAGACGAGGGACTGACCGGAGCTGTCGGCTTGTGCTGAAAGAACTAAGACTGACCGTTTATTGCACCGGCTCTCTAGCCTTCCAGCAGCGCCACGCAGCGCTCTACACCGCTTCGGTAGGTCCCGCCGAACAGCAGCAAGTGATTGAGCAGCGGGTACAATTGGAACAACGCCTGCCGCCTCGGCCAATCGTCGGGGCGGCGACCGTTCCAGTAGGCTTCGAAAAACGCCTCGCCGGGTGAACCGAATAGCGTCAGCATCGCCAGGTCGACTTCGGGATAATGACGATAGATTGCCGGATCGATGATTGCCGGCCCCCGGCGGGTCTGGAGAACGTTGCCCGACCATAGGTCGCCATGTACCAGACTGGCCCGGGTGTCCGGTAGCCAGCGTTCGAGCGCATCGGCCACCGCTTCGATCCGCTCACGCAGGGCCGTATCCATCAGCCCCTTCTCCTGACAAGCATGGGCCATAGGCACCAATCGCCGCTCACGCTGAAAGGCCCGTCCGTTGGCAATGGGCGTGTTGGATTGGGGTGTCAGCCCGCAGAAATTGTCCCGTGCCCAGCCATGCGTATCGCCTGTGACCGCATGCAACTCGCGCAGCCCTTCCCCCAGCGTAATGGCACTGTGTGTCGAACCGGTATCGCTTTCCAGCGCTTCCATCACCATCCAGCCATCCACAGTCCCAAGCACCTCGGGCACGATCAACCGGGTACCGGCCTGGTGCAGTGCATGCAGTCCGTCGGCTTCGGCCTCGATGCGCTCATGGCTGTCACGCTTGACTACCACGGGGCCCTGACGCGTATCGAGCCAGGCAACTTCGGCGATGTCGCCTCCGGACAAGGGCTGTGGCTCACCATTCGGGGCAAGGCCCAGCGATTCCAATAGTTCGTGTAGCGCGCGTTCCATCCGGCCTCCTGCGGTTGATTGGGACACCATCCTGTGTGTCCAGAGCATTGCTTGCAGCGTGGCAACGCCTGCTGAGACGATAACGCCCTACTACTATGGCAAAAGAACCATTGTGGCAAAACGAACCCGGCGTAAACAGGAGCGATGCCATGTACAAGTTGGCTTTCTTCGTCCCCGTGGAGGACGCCGAGAGCGTCAAGGAAGCGGTTTTTAGAAGCGGTGCCGGCCGCCTGGGCGACTACGAGGCGTGCTGTTTCGAAACACGCGGCACCGGCCAGTTCCGCCCATTGGATGGCGCCGCCCCGCATATCGGCCGAGTCGGTGAACTGGAGCGGGTCGAGGAGCTCAAGGTCGAGCTGGTCTGCGACGAGAGCCTGATTCACGCCGCCGTGGCCGCGCTCAAGCTCGCCCATCCTTATGAGGAACCGGCCTACGAAGTGTGGCGGCTGGAGGAATTCTGACGATTGGGGTGAAATAGAGTCAGGCCCCCTTCAATTTCTTTATCTATCAAGCATAACAAGGAGAGACTCAATGCCCGTAGCTCTGATCACCGGTGCCACCTCCGGCTTCGGTCGCGCCACCGCCCGACGGTTTGCCGAGGCTGGCTGGTCGGTCATCATCACTGGCCGTCGTACCGAACGACTCGATGACCTCAAGCAGGAACTCGGCGACAAGGCAGCCGTACATGCCGTCACCCTGGATGTGCGGGATGCCGAGGCCGTGAGCAAGGCCGTCGCCGATTTGCCATCGGAGTTTCGTCCGGTGACCTGCCTGGTCAACAATGCTGGACTGGCCCTGGCCCCCGAGCCGGCACAGAAGGTCGCTCTCAAGGACTGGCACACCATGATCGATACCAACGTGACCGGCCTGGTCAACGTGACCCATGCCGTGCTGCCGTCGCTGATTGAAACCGGCAAGGGCGCCAGCATCGTCAACCTGGGCTCGGTAGCGGGGCATTGGCCCTATCCCGGCGGACACGTCTATGGCGCCACCAAGGCCTTCGTCGAGCAGTTCGGATACAACCTTCGCTGCGATCTGCTGGGCACCGGCGTGCGAGTGACGGATGTCGCCCCAGGCATGGCCGAGACCGAGTTCACCCTGGTGCGCACCAAGGGCGACCAGGAAGCCTCGGACAAACTGTACAGCGGCACCACGCCGTTACAGGCGGAAGATATTGCCGAGCAGATCTATTACGTGGCTACCCTGCCCGACCACATCAATATCAATCGATTGGAAATCATGCCGACACGCCAGGCATGGTCGCCGTTCAACATTGACCGCGATTGATTGTTTCGTTACTGGGGAGTTCAGGCGCTACCGAAGTAACGCTCCCGATCCTCGGCGGTGATATCGCTGACATGCAGAGGAAATGCACCCTCATCCCGGTCGGCATAGAAGTGATGCAGGGTGCGCTCGATGGTGGGGAACGCCAGCGATTCCCACGGGATCTCGTGTTCCTCGAACAGCGAGACTTCCAGGCTTTCAGGGCCGATGTCGAAACCGCCCTCGAGCCGGGCCAGGTAGATCATGTAGACCTGGTTGATATGCGGTAGATTGATCAGGGTATATAGCCCCTGGAGGGAGACATCGGCACAGGCTTCCTCCAGCGTCTCGCGAATGGCAGCCTCGCCCGTGGTCTCGGCGTTTTCCATGAAACCGGCCGGCAGGGTCCAGTAGCCCTTGCGTGGCGAGATGGCCCGCTTGCATAACAGGACCTGGCTTCCCTTGACGGGCAGCGTGCCGGCAATGATACGCGGATTCTGGTAATGGATCGTTCCGCAGGTCTCGCACAGATAACGGGGCCGGTTATCCCCCTCTGGAACCGCGACGTGAACCTTGTGACCACAGTGGCTGCAGAAATTCATGGGACTCCTAGCTCGGATTCTCGGCTCGCCGCTTCCAGGCGGCCCGGACCGGTCCTTGACGCACCAGAGAGGGCTGGGTACAAGAGATGAAACCCAATGGACGTCCCATGTTAGAGAAACTACGTGAGCGCCTGCAAGCACACACGCCTCGCCGCCTGGTCACCGAGCTGCCACAGGCCGCCGTCTTGCTGCCGATCGTCACACGTGCCGAGCCGACCCTGCTGTTTACCCGCCGTGCCGGCCATCTCAAGCAGCACAGCGGCCAGGTCGCCTTCCCCGGTGGAAAATGGGAGCCCGGCGATGCCGACCTGCTGGCCACTGCCCTGCGTGAGGCCGAGGAGGAAATCGCCTTGCCGCCCGGGAACGTCGACCTGGTCGGTCGCCTCGGTGATCTGATTTCATTGCATGGTATCGCCGTCACGCCATACGTAGGGTTGATTCCGCCTGACCTCCCCCTGCGCGCCGACCCCGGCGAACTCGATGCCATCTTCGAGGTACCGTTGAGCCACTTTCTCGAGGATCGCCGCACCCATACCGATGTAATACCCGTCGACGGACGGCCCCATTACGTGCCCAGCTACCGTGCAGGAGACCACGTTATCTGGGGGTTGTCGGCGATGATGCTGGTGGAGTTGCTGGTCGAAGGCTTCGGCAGCCGAATCAGCCTTTACCACGAGCCCGCCGAAGGCTGGCTTTGTCATTACCCGGCGCGTCGTACTGCCGCCCGAACCTTGACCGCCTCCACGACACGTACGGTATAAGCCATACTGCGCCCATACCGAGGCCACTGGCCTCGCCGACACGCCTGGGAGGTGCCTCTGTTATTCTCGTATGACGACATCCCGCTCGAAGCCAATCGGCTCGCCCCGCTGGTCGACCAGCTGGTTGAAAAAGGCTGGTTCGTCGGCGAGGCCTTCATCGAGGCCGAGCTTTGCCACGCCCTGTATCGTGAAGTCATGGCCTTGGCAGAGCACGACGCACTGGCCGATGCCGGCATCGGACGCGGCAATCAACACAATGTGCGTCGCGACATTCGTGGTGACGCCATCCATTGGCTCGACCGGGAAAGTCTGCCTCAGCGGCAATACCTCGATTCCATGGGGCTGCTGCAGCGCGAGCTCAATCACGCCCTTTATCTGGGGTTATTCGAATTCGAGGCGCATTTCGCCCAGTACCCGCCTGGCGCGTTCTACAAGAAGCACGTCGACAGTTTTCAAGGGCGTGCCAATCGCGTGATCTCGACCGTGCTCTATCTCAATCCCGAGTGGCCCGAAGACGGCGGTGGTGAGATGGCCCTGTTCGAGCCCGCCGATCCCGAGCGTGAGGTGGCCCGGGTCGTGCCGCGCGCGGGCACCTTCGCCTGTTTTCTTTCCGAAACCGTGCCCCATGAGGTGCTACCGACGCGCCTGCCCCGCGCCAGCATTGCCGGCTGGTTCCGGCGCAACGCCTCACTCAATGGACGAATCGACCCGGCGCGCTGACGTCACGCCAACGCCCGCTCGGCATCCGCTTCCCCTTGCTCGATCAGATATTGGAGACGTCCCGCGGACCAGTCCATCAACCACAATGAGACCCGCTCGTTGGGGTGAGGATGTCGCTGGATGCGTGTCAGGCGGAGCTCGGGGTGCGTCGCCTGGGCCTTGGCTGCGTCCTCGTCACTACGCGCCCCCAGGAACATGCGCCGAAAGTGATCCAGATTCCCGCCAAAGCCCACCGGTTGGGTGCCCGGCGTGCGGGTAAACAACTCCATCGTGATCACATGGAAACGATCCCCATCGCCATCGCCTTTCATCCGATCCAGGGCGGGGGGCAGCAACCCCTGGTGCCATACATCGCCATCCCAATAGGTCCGCCCCGCATGTTCGCCTGGCTTGAACAGCAGAGGGATCGCACTACTGGCACCGAGCATCGATAGTTCGATGTCCTCATGCTGACTATCGAACCAGGCCGGCTCGGCGGCCTCGATATCGATGGCGCGGATCATCAGGCGAGGCCCCGATTCGCGTCTTGCCACACGCGCCGGGGCATGGGTCTTCACGGTTCGGGCCAGGGTCGCGTTATCGAAGCCGGCCATCTCGGGATAACGGAACATCCCGCCCAGGGCACCCCCCGGCACCGCCTGGAATATGGCCGGGTTGCCGAGGGTCAATCCCGTAAGGGTCGCATTCAAGCGTGCCGCGTAAGGCACGGGAAGCGGGTTGAAGGGAATGGAGGGCATTGTCACGTTGCGCCAGAAGCGTTCCAACGCCTCGACACCACCATCGGGGTCTTGATGATGGGCGGCGATGAGATAGCCATTCACCGCACCGATCGACGCTCCCACCACGACCATGGAACGCAGTGACTCCGGCGACAGATGCCTGACCAGCGCCTTGTAGGCCCCACACTGATAAGCCCCTAGCGCGCCGCCCCCGTTGAGAACTAGCAGAATGCGATCAGCCATGATACCTCCTGTGTCGATGCCAATAGCATAGTGGCTACAGAAGGGGCTGCATCATGAAATCACGATGCGACAGGCCAGGGAGTGGCCATGGTTTCCTCCCATAGAACACAGTTGCGCCCGCGCTCCTTGCAGGCATAAAGCCTGGCGTCTGCCGTGCGAAACAGTGCCGACCACGTATCGCCGTCGCGGCCTAGCTCCACGGCACCCGCGCTCAACGTCACATGGATTCGCTCCCCCTGGTAGATAACCCCCTCCAGCGCCAGGGCCTGACGCAGGTGTTCGGCAATGACAGCCGCACCTTTCACGTCGGTATCGGGCAACAAGGTAGCGAACTCTTCACCGCCTATCCGGCAATGCAGATCCGTTTCACGGGTACGCTCTCGAAGCAGCCTCGCGAAGGCCATCAATACCGCATCGCCGGCAGCATGACCGAAGCAGTCATTGATCCGCTTGAAATGATCGAGATCGATCAGCAGTAATGACAGCGGCCTGCCACTGCGTGTCGCACGCCGTTGCTCTCGATCGAACTCGCGTTCCAGCTTGGCGCGATTCCACAGCCCCGTCAGCGGATCGCGCAGGGCGCGTTCGAGCAGCGTGATGGTGAGTGCATGCTGGCTGCGCGAATAGAAATGGCAGACGATGAAGACACCCAACATGGGTGTGACCACATGCACGATCAGCAACGGATTCCAGCGGTAGGGAGCCAATTCAGAACCGGCAAAATAAGCCATTAACGTGACCGTTACGGCCCCCAATGCCAAGGGAAACGCACAACGGACCGCTAGCAACAGGTACGCCAGTACCGGTATCACCGGAAGCCATGAAGTCACCCCCGGGTGTATATCCGGCCTCGCCATGGTGGCGGCGATATTGAGATAAAACACCATCAGGAACCCCACCGCAGCAAGGTGTAACGGTGCACCGCGGCGCAACGCCACGAGAAGGCCCAACGACACTAGCAGCGCCAGACCATTGAACACTGCGAGCCAGGGAGCCTTGAGCGAAATATTCAAAACCAAAAATAGAATAGCGACGGGAAGCGCAACCCAAAGCAGCGCCAGCAACGCATTGCGGCGGCGTGAAACGCGGAGGTCGAGGGCGGGCATAGCGGTATTCTCGTCACGGCGGGACACGACGATGGTATCACCAGTCTAAGCGCTCGCCCTGACAATTATGTAACAGTCAACCCCCCGCTCCAGCACGGATAACCGTGCTTACTGTGGCAAGCAATTGAGCAGCGTTAGCGTGACCCAGGAAACGATGCCGTCGCTTACTTGCCATGCGTGCCGGGTGGAATAGTCGCCGCCAGCGCCCATTCTACGGCGCGTGCGGCATGGATCGCCGCCGTATCGTAAAGTGGCATGTCGGTATCGGCCTGGCTCACCAACAACGCGATCTCTGTACAACCCAAGATGACTGCCTGGGCACCCTGCTCTCGCAGCGACACGATGATATCGAGATAGGCATCACGTGACGCAGACTCGATCCGCCCCAGACAAAGTTCCTCATAGATGACGCGATGCACGGTGTCTCGTTGCATTGCATCGGGAATCACCACCTCAATGCCGAAGCGCTCGCTCAACCGGTCCTTGTAGAAGGCCTGCTCCATGGTGAAACGCGTGCCCAGCAGACCCACCCGCGTGATATTGTCGGCTACCAGTTTCTCGGCAGTGGCATCGGCAATGTGCAAAAGCGGGATATCGATGGCCCGTTCGATCTGGGGCGCCACCTTGTGCATGGTGTTAGTGGCGATCAGCAGGAAATCCGCACCGGCCGCCTGCACCTGGCCGGCTGCCGCGGCTAGCAACTCCCCCGTTTCCTCCCACTGCCCCTGGTGCTGCAGCGTCTCGATCTCGGCGAAATCGACACTGACCATGGCTACCTTGGCCGAATGCAGCCCACCCAAGGCCGCCTTGATGCCCTCATTGAGAGCGCGATAGTAGCTTTGAGTAGACTCCCAACTCATTCCGCCGAGAAGACCAATGGTATGCATTAGGTTCGTCCTGGTGAGCACGACGTGAATATATAGGCTACATGATCGAAGTCAGCCAGGCTCTTTATCTTATGCGAATCCCTGCATGCGCCACTAGCGAACGCGTAAGAGCAAATGGATCACCGCTCCGACTCGTTATGCAAGAGGTTGAGTATGACTAAATTTACAAGGAGCTTTGCTATATAGTGTCGCATCACCTCGTCTGGCCAGACATGAGGCGATGCATCATAATTAGCCGCAATAAAGGAAATGGTTCAGGTCAGATGTGCTGAGACACTGTGGCGATGGGCTTCATTCCTGCCCCACCGAACTTGGAGCCCTCCTATGACCGCGGATTCTCTACCACCCCACACCTTGATGATTCGCAAGCTGGCCAGCATTTTTTCCCTCACCGACGAGGAGCAAAAGGCACTACTCGGGTTGCCAATCGAGGTTGTCGCCCTCAAGGCCGGCCAGGACATCGTGCGAATCGGCGACCGTCCCGCCCACTGCTGCTTGATCCTTGAAGGCTTCACCTGCGTCTACAAGTTAACTTCCGAGGGCGAACGCCAGATAATGGCCCTGCACGTTCCAGGCGATATTCCGGATTTGCAGAGTCTTCATCTCAAGGTGCTTGACCACAGTATTGCCCCGGTCAGTGCCTGTATGGTCGGGTTTATCCAACATGACGATTTACGCCAACTATGCGAACGCTATCCCCGCCTTACCGCCGCCTTCTGGCGCGAGACGCTGATTGACGCGTCGATCTTCAGGGAATGGTTATTGAATAACGGTCAACGCGAGTCTTACACCCGCGTAGCCCATTTAATCTGCGAGTTTCGGATGCGGCTAAACGCGGTAGGACTGGCGGACAATGATACATTCGAGCTGCCGGTCACCCAGTCCGAGCTGGCAGATGCGACCGGCATGAGCTTGGTTCACATGAACCGTGTTCTCCAGGCGCTTCGCTCCGATGGCTTGATTCAGTCAAACAGAACACAGATCACCGTTCCGGACTGGGAGAAGCTCAAGCAGGCAGGCGACTTCGACCCTCTTTATCTGCATCTTGAAAAGAACCCCGCTGCCTGAATCCACCCCCTCTCACCGGCAGCGGTGATGGCGCGAATGAACCATAAGTGACGAAAACCGCCAACGCCTGAAACAACGCGTACCAGCTATTGATTTCGACAGGCACTCTCTCGGGAAGATGCGCTGCGAAGCCCCATGACCCATTCGCGCACAGCGGCGATAGCTGGCTCATCAGCGCAACGCCCTGACCATCCAGTGCGGCGGTAATAGTGGAGGAAGGCGGTGACGCCCTGGCTGCCTCGGCCTACTTAAGCGTGCAGACTGTTTCCACTTACCTATCATTGCGTCGGCAGGCCAAGCTCGCTTGCGGATTGGCTTCTTTTCCAGTTAATAACCCCTCGAATCAATCGACCCAATCACCCTTTCCTACGCGGGCGCCCTTCAGCGCCCCCTGTTATCTCGTGTGCATAGCGCGCATTCAGCCTGCTTGAATAGCGACCTTGAGCACCCCGTCGCGCTGGTGCGAGAACAGATCGTAGGCGTCGACGATGTCCTCGAGCTTGTAGCGATGAGTCACCATCGGGCCAAGATCGAGTCGACCGCTTTCGATGACCTGCATCAGGCGGCGCATGCGCTCCTTACCGCCGGGGCATAGCGACGTGATAATACGGTGATCGCCCAGACCGGCACTGAAGGCATCGAGCGGGATGGTCAGGTTCTCGGAGTACACCCCTAGACTTGAGAGTGTGCCGCCGGGCTTGATCACACGCAGGGCGGATTCGAAGGTGCTTTGCAGGCCCAACGCCTCGATGGAGACATCCACCCCGCGCCCGCCGGTGAGCTTGAGGATTTCCGAGACCACGTCGACCTTGCGAAAGTCGAGGGTGATGTCGGCGCCCATGCGCTTGGCCATGGCCAGACGCTCATCGACTCCGTCCACGGCAATGATCAGCCCTGCCCCGCGCAGGCGGGCACCGGCCGTAGCGCTAAGCCCGATGGGGCCCTGAGCGAAGATTGCCACGCTGTCGCCAATCTTGATGCCCCCGGCCTCGGCCCCGGCGAAGCCGGTGGACATGATGTCGGGGCACATGAGCACCTGTTCGTCGGTCAGGCCATCGGGCACCGGCGCGAGGTTGGCCTGGGCGTCGGGCACCCGCAGGTATTCGGCTTGGGCGCCGTCGATGGTATTGCCGAAGCGCCAGCCGCCCATGGGCTTGTAGCCGTGGGCGTGATGGCCGCCATCCTGGGCGCAGCAGCCATCCTGGCAGGCATACGAAGTGAAGGTCGGGCAGATCGCGCCGGCAATCACCCGCTGGCCTTCCTGGTAACCCTGCACATTGGCGCCCAGCTTCTCGATGATCCCGACCGGCTCATGGCCGATGGTCAAGCCCTTCTCGACCGGGTACTCGCCCTTGAGAATGTGAACGTCGGTACCGCAAATGGTCGTCGTTGTGATGCGAATCAGCGTGTCGTTGGGGCCGATCTCGGGGATCGGCTTGTCGTCGATCTCGATGCGGCCGGGTTCGACGAAGATAGCGGCTTTCATCATCTCAGGCATGGCGGATTCCTCGTAGCGTCAGGGCCTCTCGGCAGAGTCTTGTGCAGTAGGCAAGATCATTGGGCCATAGTCGTGCGGCTACCAACTTGAGCTGGGTCAAGCTGCGCTCAGCTTGACCTGCAGACATGGGCTACGTTGTGTGAGGCACTTTTAAACCTAGGTGAAAGGAGACGGGAATGCAGTCACGCTTCATATCGATAAGCGAATACCCGAAAGGCACACCCAGCCGCGATATCTTCCAGTTGCAGGAACAGGATCTTCCCGATCTCGGTGAAGGAGAGGTCCGCGTACGCAACACCTGGCTTTCCGTCGATCCGTACATGCGCGGACGGATGAGCGGCCAGCGTACCTATATCGATCCGTTCGAGCTGAATGCGCCGATGGAAGGCGCCGCCGTGGGCGAGGTCATCGAGTCACGCAGCGAACGGCTCAAGGAAGGCGACAAGGTAAGCCACATGGGGGGCTGGCGAGACATCGCGCAATTGCCCGACAAGGCCGTGCAGCCCTTGCCGAATCTCGACCTGCCGGACCAGGCCTATCTGGGTGTACTGGGTATGCCGGGCATGACCGCCTGGGCAGGGCTCAACCGGGTGGCCGAGCTCCAACAGGGTGACAACGTCCTGGTCAGTGCCGCCAGTGGCGCCGTGGGCTCACTGGCGGTGCAACTCGCCAAGGCCAAGGGCGGCACCGTGGTAGGTATCGCCGGCGCCAAGGAGAAGCTCGAATGGCTGGAATCCATGGGTATCAAGGCGGTCAGTTACCGCGACAAGGAGGCCCAACAGCTCACGGCCGACCTCAAGGACGCCTGCCCCGAGGGATTTGACGTCTACTACGAGAACGTCGGGGGCGTTTGCCTGGAAGCGGCGCTCAATTGCCTGCGCCGCGATGCACGTATCGCCGTTTGCGGCATGATCGCCCATTACAACGAGACGCAGCCTGCCCCGGGGCCCAGCAACCTGGCGGCGCTGATCATGCATCGAGCCCGCATGCAGGGCTTCATCGTGGCCGATCACTGGCAGCATTATGCGCAGTTTCTCGACGAGGTCGGTCCGCGTGTCGCCAAGGGCGAAATCGAGCACGAAGAGACCGTCGTCGAAGGCCTGGAGAAAACGCCGGATGCGTTCCTCCAGCTATTCGAAGGGGCTAACCGCGGCAAGATGGTCGTGAAGCTTTAAGGTCTCACTCCTCGCGGTGGCCATAGCCCATGAGAGAGATGGCCTCCGCGAGGGCCAATGCCGATAGCGCCAGGTAAATCGCATCCAAAGACGTCTCGAAGCTGATCTTCATGACGCCTCGTTGGATCGTCGTGCGCCATGAAAGTGATTTAAGCAAGGACGGCCCGGGGAGGCAGTGTCTACCATGAGCATGACTTCGGCGCTTCGATTTATCATAAATTTTCGAAACAGCATCGCTTATCTCACCAGCATCATAATCCTGGCCTATGTGATACTGGGCTTGATCGCCGTCTCGGTCGAGCCTCCCTCGCTTCCAGACGCACTGAACGTCATACGCTTTGACCAACCCGGTACGGCACGGACCTTATTGTCGACGCTTATCGCGGGAATGATCTCTCTGGTCGTATTCAGCTTCTCGATGGTCATGTCTGTGCTGACTCAAGCGGGAAGCAATTTCTCCAACAAGCTCGTGTTCGGGCTGATGACGGAGAAAAAGCATCAGCATGTGCTGGGCCATTACCTCGGCACGATCTTGTATATCTTGATCCTTCTTCTTGTACCAGCGGCAAGCGACACCCCTGACACTTGGCGCTCTTTAGCCGTTTACCTGGGCGCTGCCATGGTCATCAACAGCTTAGGGCTCTTCGTTTTCTTTATACATTCCGCGTCACAGTCGGTTCAGATAAATGCCATAACACAAGACCTTCTTGAATCGACACGACAAGCCTTGAAAAAGCTGAAAAGGAGACAAGAAGACAGCGCCTATATTTGTGGTCACCAGACTATTGACCCGTACCGTTGCCACCCCGTGTTCTCGCGCTACAGCGGCTACATCCAAAGCGCGGAACTCAAGAAGCTGGCCAAACTGGCTAAAAAGAAGAATATCGCGATTCACTTCAACTTCAGTTTTGGGGTGTTCGTAGTAAAGCACTTTCCCATCATTCATATTGAATCTAGCGAGCCACCCAGCAATGAGATCCTCGATGAGATCCAATCGTCTCTAAAGTATGTGGAAGGTGAATCAACGGAGGATCATTATGTCAACGGCCTGACACAGTTGATGGAGGTGGCCATCAAGGCCTTATCACCGGGCATCAACGACCCAGGCACAGCGCGGCTGTGCGTTCACCAGATTACCGAATTATTTTCTCAACGACTCACGATGACGCCCAGCAACATGATCGTCGATTCAGACGGAAAGTGTCTTGTGTCCTGGCACGAAGAAGCGCTCGAGAGCTTAATGTTCAGGGTCTTCAACCCTATCCTCCATTATGGCGGCGATGACCTGAGCATATGTCTATCGCTGCTCAGCGCCTTGAAGACCCTATCGAATTTTGCAGAGCCACCTGAACTGGAGACCATACAACGACATGCTGACCGCATTATCCAACGATTGGCGCAGGATTATACCGATCCCCTGGAGGTCGACTTCGTTGAAGCGCGCTTGAGCGAGGGTGTGCACAGGTTATCCCTCCCCCAAACGCTGCAGGCACCCGTTGCGGGATAATCGCCGATCCTCGGCGTGCCGGCACTAACAGCCGGCCTGAAGTCACAGAGCCAGGCGCTTAGGCCTTCTTGACGAACTCGGACTTGAGCTTCATGGCACCGATACCGTCGATCTTGCAGTCGATGTCGTGATCGCCGCCGACCAGGCGAATGTTCTTGACCTTGGTACCCACTTTCACCACCAATGACGAGCCCTTGACCTTCAGGTCCTTGATCACGGTAACGCTGTCGCCATCGGCCAGTACGGTGCCATGGGCATCGCGGATGCCGCCTTCGTCGCTTCCCGTATCGTCAGCCACCTGCTCCGCCCACTCATGGCCGCACTCGGGGCACACGAACATGGCAGCATCTTCATAGGTATAAGGGGAACTGCAGTTCGGGCAAGGGGGAAGGTCGCTCATGCTCGGGTCCTTTACGGCGAAGGAAAACGAAAGCGGGCAAGCCTACACGGCTTCGCCGATTTCGCCTACCTGCGGGCGCCCTGCATTGCTTACCCAGAGACGGCTTCCCAAGACACGGCACCCGACGTAATCTGCTTGCCTCCCCCTCCATTCGACAGGGAATTCGAATGACCCCCGCCGATACGCTACGCCTGATTCTGCTCTCCACCCTGTGGGGTATGTCATTCATATTCATGCGCGTGGCGGTGCCCGAGTTCGGGCCTGTCCCCCTGGTGCTGGTACGCATGGGCGTCGGCGCATTACTGCTGGTACCGCTGCTGCTGAGCCTGCGTTACCTGCGTCTGGTGTGGGAGCATAAAGGCAAGCTGTTCCTGCTGGGGCTGGTCAACCACGTGTTGCCGTTCTGCCTGCTCGCCCTCGCCACCACGCGGCTCGAAGCCGGCTTCACCTCGTTGATCAACGCCACCACGCCGATCTTCACCGCCTTGCTCGGCGCACTGTTCTTCGCCACACCGATACAAGGCCGGCAATACGTAGGGCTGGCTCTGGCCTTCTGTGGCGTGTATGTGCTCTCGGCCAATCGGCTTGATTTCGCCCTGGGGGGCGATGGCTGGTTCATCCTGGCCGCACTGGGCGCCACCTTCTGTTATGGCATCGCCAGCAACTACTCGAAGACCCACCTGGCCCACTTGCCGATCCGGGTATTGGCGGCAGGCAGCTCGGCCATGTCGGCACTGATCCTATTAGTGCCCGGCCTATGGCTATGGCCTAGCGAACCGGTGAGCGGACTGGCCTGGGCCAACGGTCTGGCGTTGGCGGTGTTCAGCACCACGGTGGCGTTCCTGCTTTACTTCGGGCTGATATCGAGCGCCGGCGCTACGGCGACGTCGACCGTCACATTTCTGGTACCGGTCAGCGCCTTGGTGTGGGGTTACCTGCTGCTGGGCGAGGTCTTGAGTTTGCAGGTGATGATCGGCATGGCGATCACCCTGCTGGGCACGGCGATCGCCACCGGAATCCTGCGCCTGCCCCCGCTACGCCCGGGGCGCAACCCAACGGGCTGCCCGTGAAGCGTGCCGCCAGCCAACGGGGGAAGGACTCAAAAGTTAGGCTTGCGCTTTTCGACGAAGGCGCCCATGCCCTCCTTCTGTTCGCTACCGGCGAAACTCAGCGCGAACAGACTGGTTTCCAAGGCCAAGGCACTTTCGAGATCCTGGTCCATGCCGTCGTGCACCGCCTGCTTGGCGGAGCGCACCGCCTGGGGGCCGTTGGCGGCTAATTGTTTGGTGAGCTCCTCGGCCACGGCCTCGAGCTCGGCCTGGGGCACTACGCGATTGACCAGGCCGACCCGCAGGGCTTCCTGGGCATCGATCTTGCGTCCGGTAGTGACGAGATCCAGCGCCATTGCCGGCCCAACACGACGCGGAAGTCTTTGCGTACCCCCGAAACCGGGTATGACCCCCAAGCCGACTTCGGGCTGACCGAAGAGGGCGTTGTCACTGGCCACGGCCCAGTCGCATGCCAGCGCCAGTTCGCAACCACCGCCCAGGCAGAAGCCGTTCACTAGCGCAACCACCGGCACCGGCAATCGTTCAAGCCGCTTGAATGTGGTGAGCGCCTGCATCGCGAAGCGACGTGCGTCCTCCGGCGTCTTGTCACGCATCTCGGCGATATCGGCCCCCGCGACAAAGGATTTCTCCCCTGCGCCGGTGATCAGTACCGCCCGCAGGTCATCCCGCTGGGCCAGGTCATTCAGCACACTATCCAGCTCGGCCAACAGGGCCGTGTTCAGGGCATTGAGTGCCTTGGGACGATTCAGGGTCAGACGCACGACACCAGTGTCTTCCTGGACTTCGATCAGCTTGTCGCTCATGGCGGCTTCCTTCTCGACGCGTTGGGGTTGTTATTGATGACCGTAAACCCTAGCGAACGCTTGGTTGGGCAGCAATCCCCTGTTGGTCGTGCTTGTCCCAATCGTGTTCGTAAGCTCATTCGTAGCGATAAAAGCCCCTGCCGCTTTTCCGACCCAGGTACCCTGCCGCAACCATGCGTCTAAGCAGCGGACAAGGACGATACTTGGGATCGCCGAAGCCCTCCTGCAGTACTTCCATGATCGAGAGACACACATCCAGGCCGATCAGATCGGCCAAGGCCAGCGGCCCCATCGGGTGGGCAGCGCCAAGCTTCATGGCTTCGTCGATGGCCTCGGGGGTAGCGGCGCCTTCCTGCACCAGGAATGCCGCCTCATTGATCATAGGCACCAGCAAGCGGTTGACCGCGAAGCCCGGTGAGTCGGCGATCGGCACCGCGGTCTTGCCAAGCTCCTTCGCCAGCGACTCGATTCGGGTGACGGTATCGTCGGCGGTCTGCTCGGCACGGATCACTTCGACCAGCTTGAGTACCGGTACGGGATTGAAGAAATGCATGCCGACCACCCGCTCGGGGCGTCGGCTTACTGCAGCCAGTCGGGTCAGTGACAGGGAGGAGGTATTCGAGGCCAGGATGATGTCATCGCCCAGGGCCGAAAGATCGCGGAACAGTTGCTCCTTGAGTTCGGGGGATTCGGGGGCAGCCTCAATGATCACCTCGCAGTGGGCCAGGTCGTCGAGCACATTCACCTTGGTGAGTCGGGCCATGGCTTCGTCACGTACCGCGGCCTCGAGCTTGCCTTTCTCGATCAGCTTGTCGAGCCCCTTGGCGATCTTCTGTTCCGCCCGGCCGAGCTGGTCGGCGCTGACATCGTAGAGTCGCGCTTCGCGACCGCTTGCTACCAGCACCTGGGCGATGCCCTGCCCCATGGTACCGGCGCCCACCACGCCTATCGCTTGCTTGCTCATCACGTTCTCCTGGCCTGCCAAGTTATTGCATTGCAACAACTATAGCATCGGCCAGGAGAACGTCAGCAGGCGTGTGCAGCGATCAAAAAGCGCGGGAGACTCGCAGCGAACCGAACTTGTCGTGGCTCGCTTGGCCTTCGAACTCCTTGGTCCGCCACACGCTGGTCAACGACAGCTTCCAGCGATCCCAGGTCATGGCCAGGCCCAGCGAGGCGTCACCCACACCTTCACGGCGATCGACCGAATGACTATCGGTCCAGGTGTTGCCATCGAGCAGCAGGTTATGCGCCATGTAGCGACCCTCGAGTGAGGCGAACACGAACCAACTGAAGGGCCCCTCGGCCTCGTAGTAATCGCGTCCGGTGTGCCCAGGCGAGGTCACGGGAATGCCACTACTGCGCGAGAGTGACTGGCCCACCCGAAAGGCATAACCGCCCCCGGCGTAGGTATACAGGTTGCCGAGTGCTGCCGAGGCATGCGGGCCGTGTTCCAGTTCCAGCGAGCCAAGGCGATGCCCGAGCCACCACTGGCGACGCAGTCCCAGGTTCACCAGCGGTTCGTTATCGAGCTGGTTATCCCAGCCGCGCGGCATTCTACTGTGCAGGACGCGATGCACTTCCCGCTGAATCGACTTGGCGCCGGACCCCGGCCCTACCAGACCGACATCCAATCCCACATCGGTGGTCTGGCGCCAGCCGCCGTACTCCTGCGTCTCATGTAGCGACAGTCCCAGCATCGTCACCCCGGCGTAGGGGCGGTCGTCCTCGATCAGGTCCTGCTCTCGCAGGTCGGTCGGGGTATAGATGCGGTGTTCCAATCGGTAGGAGACGCCATCGACACGCGACAGTAGCGTATTGGGTAACACATTACCGAGGCGCTGCGCCCAATGATCCGGCTCGGGAACGAAGCTCCAGGTGAAGTTGGTACCGCTGGTGTAGTGGTCGTCGTCGCTACTGTTGTAGCTGTCGTTCTCACTCTCGAACGTGAAGACGCCGGCATCGGCAAGGCTGCCGGTGCTGGCCATGACGAGCCCAATAGAAACAGCCAGTTTCCCGGCATGCGTCAAGTATCGGTGCATTCCATTGCCCCTTTGCGTTTATCCATGACTTGTATGTCATTTACATACTTGAATGTATGTGAAAAGCCATAAAACGCAAGTTTGAATTCCGCAAACGGGGCACGCCGCCTTAGTGAGTGCGGGCTTCCGCCTCGCCGCCCGTGCGGTCACTCCGGCGCTCCTCGATCGATTCCGAGGCTTCTTCGAAGTACTCGATATGTGCCTGATCCTCCCGAGGCGGACCGGCTAACGGCTCGGCCACATCGACTTCGGGCACCACATTGGAAAGATCCTCGACGTGCTCGTGCTCGATGGCGCCCTGGACCAGTTCCTCGGTCACGCTGAGCTCGGCCCCCACGGCACTCATGGGCGTATTCGGGGCGAACGGGGCCACAGGAATGGGCGCCGGACGCACGGTGCGTCGCCAGAAGAAGAACGCCACCAGGAATGCGCTCATTGCTGCCAACGACCAGAACAGCCCGCCATCGCCCACTACCGCCATCACGGGCGTGATCAGGGGTGGGCTCAAGGTCGAGCCGATGGCATTGATCAGCAACAGCCCTTGGCTCATACGCACCAAGGCCCCCGCCGGTGCCCGGTCGGCCGCATGGCTGACCGCCACCGGATAGATCGCAAACACGCCACCGCCCAACAGGAACAGTAAACCGGCAAGGACCCAGGCGCTCAACGGCAACAACAGCATGCCCAGGCAGATCACGGTACTGAAGGCACCGATGAGTATCAGCACGAGCTGACGATCATGACGATCCGACCAACGTCCGATGGGGTACTGCAACAACATGGCGCCCAGCACCACCACCGCCATCATCTGCCCCACCTGGCCCACCGATAGGCCGATTCGCTGCAAGTAGAGCGGTAGCAAGCTATATACCGCGGCCACGGCCAGGCCGGAACCGAAACTGCCCATCACGCCGGTAGGGGTCATGGTGATCAGGCGCATCGGTGACAGCGGCTCGGCCGCCTCGATCAGCGGGGATACGCGGGGAATCAAGGCCATCGGCAGCACCGACAGCGAGGCCAATAGCCCCACGACCATGAACGGTACGGTTTCACCGGCGGCATCGGTCACCCCCAGCAGCAACTGGCCCACCACCCCCGAGGCATACAGTGAGATCATGTACAGCGCCAGCAGCCGGCCGCGTACCTTGGTATCGCCGGAGGTCAGCAACCAGCTTTCGATGACCAGATAGACCCCCACGGTCGCCCAGCCACCGACCAGGCGCAGCACGAACCACGACCCCGGGTTGAGCCACAGACCTTGCAACAGCACCGTGACCGCCACAAGCGAGGCAAAACAGCCATAGGCACGGATGTGCCCGATGCGCAGCAGTAACCGATCGTTGAACACGGCGCCCAATGCCAGGCCAATAAAGTAGGCCGACGACACCCAGCCGATGACCACGGCGGACTCACCCGCCGCATCGAGACGCAGGGTGATGAGGGTGGCCAGAAAACCGTTACCGATGCCGAGAATAAAAAGACCCAACAACGGTGCCAGCGCCATGGACAGCAGCTGCCGCGACATGTAATGCCTCACGCTTGAATTTTTGAATAACGATGTGTGGCGAAGCCCGCCACGAGTGACGCCAGACGTTTGGCGCAGGTCGGAAAAACGCGCGGCGAATATACGTCCAGATTAGACAAAGGCAAAGAACTTTCGCCACCTAAGCCCTGGTTTTATCAGTGGATAAATGGAAGTTATCGAAGTGCGCTCAAAACCGCTTCTGGAACAACACCACGTCAGGGCTTGGAAAGGTCGCATCCAGTTCGTGATGCGCGGCGAACCATAGAAATGTGGCTTCGCTGAAAAAGCACACATGGGTAGGATCGAGGATGTAATGCCAAGCCGCGAATGCCTGCCTGGATTCGACCCGCTTGGTCATCAACCCCAGCCAGCCTCGGCTGCGTAACTGCTGGACCAATCGCGCCAAGTCGCGTCCAGGCGCATGAAGATGCTCGGCGACCTCGGTGGCGGTAATGAAATCGTAGTGGCGATCGAGCACGGACGGGTCGGGTGCATAGAAAGGGTCGTAGATGGCCATGGGGTGGCCGGCCTCTTCGAACATGACCGAGAGTGTGGGGCCGGGGCCGGCGCCGAAATCGAACCCCTGCGCACCGGGCGCCAGTCGCTCCTTCAGCGGGATCAAGAGGCGCCCCAGGAAACGCCGATAGCCCATGTCGTCCGGCGAGTTCTGGTGCTGGTCATAGACGGCACGTTCATCGACTGCATCGAGTCGCTGGCCCGGCGGCACGAACACCAGCGCGCATTCCAGGCACTGGTAATAGTCTCGCCGCGCATCGCGATGATAGTGGCTGACATCGTGAGCGGCGCACAACGGGCAGGACAAGGCAGGTAGCATCGTCTATCGTAGGCTCTCGTAAAAAACGCGTGCCAAGCCTACCGTGTTCACGTGGCGAGAGCACCCTCAGGAGAATGCCATGCTGTCAGGCCTCGACCATCTGGTCGTCACCGTCACCGACATTCCACGCGCCGTGGATTTCTATACCCGCGTGCTGGGCCTCGAAACGCGCTATCGGGATGCCGAGCGTGTCGACCTGATGCTCGGCGACGTGGCCCTGCGCCTGCACCTCGATGACAATTCGGTATCGCCCCGGGCCGCCACCCCTAGTGCCGGCAGCCTCGACCTGTGCTTTCGCAGTGCGCGCCCCCTCGATGAAATACAGCAGCACCTGGAGGCTCTTTCGGTGCCGATCGACCTGGGGCCGGTGCCCCGTGATGGCGCCCAGGGCCCCATCGAATCACTCTACCTGCGCGACCCCGACGGCAATCTGCTGGAGATCTGCCGCCCGGCGCGCCTCACCCACTCCGACGCCCCGAGCCACGATTCGACCGCATGAACCGTAAGCCCCGTTCTACCGCCAGCGCCTATCAATCGCGGCTGATCGCCCGCTTGTGGCAAACGCTGGCCAACCGCCGCTTGAGCACCCTATGGCGCCTGGCCCGGCTGGGTGGTCCGCTGGTCCATCGCTTCAGTCGTCGTGAGCGAGAGGTCACCGAGATCAACCTGCATGAGGTCTACCCGCAGCGCTCATCCCAGGCGCGGCGGCAACTGGCCCGCGAAAGCCTGACGCACTCCACGGCGACCATGCTGGAACTGGGTTTTGCCTGGATGGCGCGGCCCGAGCGTGTCGAGACCGCCATCAAGGAGATCCACGGTCGCGAGTTGCTCGACGAGGCACGCGCCGAGGGGCGCGGCGTCATCGTTCTGGCACCCCATTTCGGCAACTGGGAAGTCCTCAATTTCTGGCTCTCGAGCCACTTTCCCTTCACGGCGATGTACGAGCCGCCCAAGCTGGACGCCCTGGAGCCGGTGATCCGCCATGGCCGCGAGCGCATGGGTGCCAGCCTGGTACCCACCAATGCGCGTGGCGTGGCAGCGCTGCTCAAGGCGCTGAAGCGCTGTGAGGCGGTCGGCATTCTGCCCGACCAGGAGCCTGACTGGGGCAGCGGCGTGTTCGCGCCGTTCTATACCCGCCAGGCCTATACCGCCACGCTGTTACCCAAGCTGGTGGCGCGCACCGAGGCCCGTGTCGTCACCGGCGTGGCACGCCGTCTTCCCGAGGGGCACGGCTTCGCCCTACATTTCCTGGCCGCCGACGACCGTGTCTACGATAGCGACGAGACACGCTCGGCCACCGGGGTCAACGCCTGTGTCGAAGCCGCCATCGCCCTCGATCCGGCCCAATACCAGTGGGAATACAAGCGCTACCGCAAGGTGCCCGAGGAACTCGCCGGCGTCCCCAATCATCGCCGTTACCGCCTGTATTGATCGATCCATCGGAGCGAACATCATGAATCAGTATCTCGTACCCAGTCAGGACACCCGCGTTCCGCAGATCGTCTATGCGCTCTACCTGGCCGGGCTGCTTACCGGCAGCGTCACTACATTGATCGGTGTGATCGTCGCCTATGTCTATCGCGGCGATGCCGCCCCCTGGCTACAAGCGCATTATCGCTACCTGATCCGCACCTTCTGGATCGGGCTGCTCTACTCGTTCGTCGCGTTCGTGCTCAGCCTCATCGCGGTGGGTGTGCTGTTGTGGCCGCTATTGATGATATGGCTGATCGTGCGCTGTGCAATCGGCATACGCGAGGTGCGCCGCCAGCAGGCGCCGCCGCGCCCCGGGAGTTGGCTGTGGTAAATTGGCTGTAGTAGCTTCGATCAATGAGGCAGGATCAGGCCCGCCCGTAAGGATCGTCCAGTCGGATGATGTCGTCCTCGCCCAGATAGGCACCCGACTGGACTTCGATCACCTCGAGATCGATCAGTCCTGGGTTTTCCAGAACATGGACCTCGCCCATGGGGATGAAGGTCGACTCGTTCTCGCCGAGCAGAAAGCTGCGTTCGCCCACACTCACCCGCGCCGTACCGCATACGACGACCCAGTGTTCCGCCCGATGATGATGAAGCTGGCGAGACACTCGGGCCCCTGGAGACAGATGCAAGCGCTTGACCTGGTAGCGCGGGCCGTTGGCCAGGCTCTGGTAGTATCCCCACGGGCGATGCACGCAGGGGTGGCTGTCGGCTTCGGGCCGCGATTGGGACTGTAACCTGGCCACCAGCAGCTTGATGGATTGCGCGTGCCCACGCCGCGCGACCAGCACGGCATCGCCCGTCTCCACGATTACCAGGTCTTCAACACCGAGCGTTGCCACCAGCCGTGATTCGGCATGAATGAGGTTGCGTCGGCTATCGTCGAGAATGACATCGCCGCGCAGCACATTGTCGTCGGCATCGTGGGGAAGACTCTCCCATAACGAGGCCCATGAGCCGATATCGCTCCAACCGCTTTCCAACGTGACCAGTGCTGCTGCATCGGTGTGCTCCATCACAGCATAATCGATGGAGATCGCGGGGCTGGCGCAGAACGCCTCACTTTCCAGACGAAGAAAATCCAGATCCTGCCTTGCCCCGTCAACCGCCCCACGACAGGCCGTGAGTATCTCGGGCTGGTAACGCTCGAGCTCTGCCAGGTAGCGTGTGGCCCGGAACACGAACATGCCGCCATTCCACAAATAACCGCCATGCGCGAGGTAGTCGCGCGCAGTGGCAGCATCGGGCTTTTCGACGAAACGTTCGACCCTGAAGCCCTCGCCAACAGGCTCACCGCGCTTGAGATAGCCATAACCGGTTTCAGGCTGGGTCGGCACGATACCGAACGTGACCAGGAGTTCCTGCTCGGCGAGCGCTACCGCTCTCGCCACGCTGGCATGGAAGGCATCGGTATCGACCATCAGGTGATCGGCAGGGAGGACCAACAGTACGGGGTCGTCGGCCTGCTGGCTGGCCACCAGCGCTGCCGCGGCAATCGCCGGTGCCGTATCGCGCCCCTCCGGCTCGAGCAGCAGAGTCGCCTCGGTCAGGCCCGCTTCCCGTAGCTGTTCGGCAAGCAGAAAGCGATGGGCTTCACGCCCGATCACGATCGGCGCGGCGATACCCTCGATACCGTCTAGCCTTGCCAGGGTCTCGCGCAGCAGGCTGGTCTCGCCGGCCAGCGCCTGAAACTGCTTTGGGCGGTCGCGCCGCGAAAGCGGCCATAGTCGTGTGCCGCTTCCACCCGCCAGCACGATGGGAATCAGCATGCGGTCAACTCTCCTAGCATTTCGCGTCCTGGCATTTCGCTTCCAAATAGGGCTATCGCTCGGCGGAGGGGCCGAAGGCATCATGGAACCAGTGACGCAGACGATCCATACCGGGGGGATCCTCGAGGCTATCGGGAATGGCGCCCTGACGGAAACCATGGGCCATGAACGGCTCGAGACGCGCGGGATCGGTGCTTAGGATATGCACCGGAACCGCTCCGCCCGCCACGTCACCGGTAATCAGAGGCGCCGGTGGATGATCGCCGAGCACGACCAGCAAGGTGTTGTCGTCCACGGCATCCTCGGCCCAGCGCAGCGCGACATTCACAGCGTAGTCCACGGAGAGCGCATAATGCTCCCGGACGCGCCCGGGGTCCTGCCACAGTGCCTCGGGCGCCTCTCCCGCGGTGGCCCAGCGCTCGAAAATGCGGCCATCCCCGATACGCCCCCAGTCGTCGAGCATCGGCAGGATCGGTGTCCAGGGTGCATGGCTACTGATGAGGGCAATCTGCGCGAAGATCGGCCCCTCATGACGAGGACGAAGCGTGCGCTGGAAATGATCCAGCGTGTACTGATCGGGCATGGTGACCCAGTTCAGTGCCGGCCCGGCGTAGTTCAGGTTCGTCGCGTCATGGATGTGATCGAACCCGTAGGCCTCGCCTTCCGGCCAGGCTCGGGTGATCGCCGGCACCACGGCCAGCGTGGTATGCCCGGTGGCGCCGAAGTCATCCACCAGCGTGGGCGAGTCGCTATCGAGAAGCAGCCGGTACAGGAGCTGGTTGTCGATCCATCGCCCGCTCAGGGCCGTGGCATGAGCAAGCCAGGACTGACCGCCCCGGACCGGAGCCTCGAGACTGCCGGAAATCATCGATACCCCAGCCTCGGCCAGACTCGCCTCCCGTTCACGCAATCGCGGGACCAGGACCTCGGCGTAGTGTTTATCCTGCAGGGCCGTCATACCGTAAGACTCTATGAAAATAATGAACACATCCTTGCTTTCGAGGCCCGGCATGGCTTGTAACGTCCCTGGCATCTCTTGCAGACTAAGGGCGAAGTCCCGCTTCGTTCGGTGGGTGTCGATGACCTGCTCCCCCTGAAACATCAGGGTGTCCCAGGCCGGAGTACGTACATGGGTGAGCAAGCGCTGCCCGGCTGTTGCCTCGGCCAACAGATAGAGACAAGCGGCGCCCAGCAGGCCAATAGTTATACCGCCCGGCACGGAACCGGGGGAGTAACGGGGTAACGATAGCAAGGCGAGGTATATCCCCACGCCGAGCCCGATGAGAAGCAGCAAGGCGGCCAGAGACACGAGCCACGCCCACACCGGCCCTAGATTACCGACCAGTAGGTCAAAGACCGATTCAAGCAGGGGGAGATCGAGGTAGAGGTTGAGCGAGCGCCCGAACGCTTCATGTACCAGGGCGTCGCCCAGCCCGATCAACGAGGCAAATGTCACCACAACGACTACACTCGTACACAGTATTCGATACCATTTGCCGCGGGGCATAAGTGCCAACGCCGCAACGATCAACCAGGCCTCCAAGGCCAAGTCGCGCAGGGAAAGCGCGTCGAATCGCAACCAGACAGGCGCCAGCAGTATTACATTCAGCAGCGTACCGACACACAGCCAGCGCAAGAATGGCAAGGACGATGTGAGCGAGTTCATGAGTCGAACATGGACTAGTATTGGCGAAATGTACAACCCTTGTATCGCCTGTTAGTTGATGACCCATGTTATGTTGCGATTCGTCAGGAGACGGTAGATCAGGGAGGAAGAGTATGAAACAGGCGCGGCAACTGGCCTTCGCCTTATCGATGGTAATGTTGGCTCCGATGGCATGGGGTCAAGCCGAGGATAACGTCACACAGGTCTTCGATGACGTGACCGATCGTGCCCGGGAAATGGCGGCCTCCGACTACGAGGACAACCCCATTACCCTGCCCGAGCCACTTCGCGATATCGACTACGATGTCTATCGCTCGATTCGCTTCAATCGGGAAAGCGCCTTATGGAACGATGACGGCAATCTATATTCCGTTCAGTTGTTCCACCCCGGATTTCTGTTCAATTCACCGGTCAAGATCAATCTGGTCGAGGACGGAGAGATCCGCCACCTCCCCTTCCAGAAGGCGTTCTTCCGTTACGATGACGAAGCGGCCCCACTCGCGGAGCATGACCTCACGGGGGCCGGCTATGCCGGGCTGCGGCTGCATTACCCCTTGAACACCGAGGAGTACCACGACGAGTTCTTGGTCTTCCAGGGAGCATCGTATTTCCGCATGGTGGGCCGCCAGCAGGGCTATGGGTTATCGGCACGCGGCCTGGCCATCGATACCGCCTCCCCGGGCGGCGAGGAGTTTCCCGCCTTCCGCGAATTCTGGCTGTTCAAGCCCGATCCGGAATCGACCCAGATGCAGATCGTGGCGCTTCTCGATAGTCCGTCGGTGGCGGGTGCCTATCGTTTTACCGTGCATCCCGGTGCCGACGTGAAGATCGATGTCGAGGCCCGGCTGTTCGCACGTGAAACCGTCGAGAAGCTCGGCATCGCCCCGCTCACTAGCATGTTCTTCCATGGCGACGCGCGTCCCTACAAGGCCGATGACTTCCGCCCGCAGGTGCATGACTCCGAAGGGCTACTGGTACTGAATCAGGCCAACGAGTGGGTGTGGCGCCCCTTGAGCAACCCCCGCAACCTGAGCATTTCACGCCTGCAGGGCGAGAATCCACGCGGGTTTGGTCTCGTGCAGCGGGACCGCGATTTCGATAACTACCTCGATCTCGAGGCCCGTTACGACAAGCGTCCCAGCCACTGGATCGTCCCCCAGGGCGATTGGGGAGCCGGCAGCGTAGAGCTGGTCGAGATTCCCAGCGATTCCGAAACCAACGACAACATCGTCTCGTTCTGGGTTCCTGAGGATTCGCTGGAAGCGGGTGAAGAGCGCACTTACCGCTACCGGATGTCGACGTTCGACGCGCACCCGCCGAACCAGGAACTCGCGCATGTGATACGCACGCGTCAAGGCTGGGCTGCGATTCCTGGACAGAGCGATCCGCCCCCCCGCAGCCATCGTCAGTTTGTCGTCGATTTCCAGGGAGATGCATTGGCCACGCTCGACGAGAGTCACCCCGTCGAGGCTTGGGTCACGGCCTCCAATGGCGAAACGGAGCAGATCCAGGTTCAACGCCTGCCGGATGGAAAGACCTGGCGCGCCTCGTTCCGCCTGCACCCAGAAGATGACACACCAGTGGATCTGCGAATGGGCCTGACATTGCGCAATGAGACCCTTTCTGAAACCTGGAATTACGTCTGGAATCCCAATGAGATCCGCTAAGCCTTCCCACATGCCCTTGCTGGGCATGCGACGTCTGGTATTCGCGTTGCTGGTGCTCTCCAGCACCGCCGCGGGTGGCTGGGCAATGTTCGAAATCCTCCGGGTCAACGGCATCACTACCTTGCAGAGCATCGTGCTGGGGCTGTTCGTGATCACGTTCGGCTGGATCACGATCGCCTTCTGGACAGCCATCGCCGGCTTCGTGCTCCTGCTGATTCGACGCGATCCGGCCACCCTGGTCCGCTTCGACCCCGATGCCCCGGCCCAGCACCCCGGCGAACACCGCACGGTACTGGTCATGCCCATCTATAACGAAGACCCCGAGCGGGTCGTGGATGGCTTGGAAAGCACTTGCCGCTCTGTGCTTGAGCAACCGGGGGGCGACGGTTTCGAAGTCTTCGTGATCAGCGATACCCGTGACGATACGATCGCCGATGAGGAAGCCACGGCGATCGCCGCCCTGCAGCGACGGCTCGCCCCCGACATGCAGGTGTACTATCGGCGGCGTGAGAGCAACGAGGGTCGCAAGGCCGGCAACCTGTCGGACTTCTGTCGTCAGTGGGGCAATCGCTACGACTACATGGTGGTGCTCGATGCCGACAGTGTCATGGGCGGGAAAACGCTGGTGACCCTGGTCGCGTCCATGCAGGCAAACCCCCAGGTCGGGTTGATTCAGACCATCCCTATCCCGGTACGCTCGGAAAGCGTGTTCGGGCGCTTCACCCAGTTCGCCGCCGCCTTGCACAGCCCCCTCCTGGCCACTGGCCAGAGCTTTTGGCAGGGCGATACCGCCAATTTCTGGGGACACAACGCCATCATTCGCACCCAGGCGTTCATGGCCAGTTGCGGCCTGCCCAACCTTCCTGGCAACCCCCCGTTGGGTGGCGAAATCCTTAGCCATGACTTCGTGGAAGCCGCCCTGCTTCGCCGGGCCGGCTGGGAAACCCACCTGGAAGTGCGTGTCGACGAGAGCTACGAGGAAGTACCCAGCAATATCCTCGAATTCGCCAAGCGCGACCGGCGCTGGACCCAGGGCAACATGCAACACCTGCGTCTGCTGACAGGCAAGGGACTGCACGGCATGAGCCGCTTCCACTTCCTGTTCGGCGCGTTGGCCTTCATGACCTCATTGCTGTGGGCGCTGATGCTGATCGTCAGTACGGTCGACGCCATCGGCCGGGCCCAGGGACGCCACACGTTCTTCAGTGACGGCTACCAACTCTTTCCCGACTGGCCCATCGCCACGCCGGATCTGATCATGCCACTGATCGCCAGCACGGCGGCGGTACTGCTACTGCCCAAGATACTGGGATCGACGCTGGCCTTCATTCAACGCCCCGAGGCCTTCGGCGGACGAGGCTGTCTGATCGCCAGCACGGTTTTCGAAATCGTCATTGCGATACTGATAGCCCCGATCATGATGGTCTACCACAGCTTCTTCATCCTGAGCATCCTCAGCGGTGGCAAGGTGAGCTGGGACGCGCAGGTTCGTGAAGGACGCTCGGTGCCTTGGTGGGATGCCATTCGCCATACCTGGGCCGCTACGTTGCTCGGTGCGGTGTGGGCCATCGCCACGTACCAATTGGCCCCGGTTTTTTTCTGGTGGCTTTCGCCCGTGTGGTTCGGCCTGCTGCTTTCGGCCCCGCTGGTGAAGATGACCAGCAGCTTGACCCACGGCAACCGCCTGCGTCGTCTCGGCCTGCTGCTGGTCCCCTCGGAAGTCCAGCCAACGCGTGTACTCAGAACGCTGGGCACCTTCGCCGAAGAAGTGTCTCTCGAGCAGGAGACCGCTCAGCTACAACCGCCGCCCCCACCGGTGCCGGGCGAGATGCCGATCCAGTCCTTCTCCCAGCAGCCCCCGCCGCAGCCCACCGCTCAGGCGCGTCCCCTGGGTCCGGCAACCCCCGATACGGAGGCTCACGAACCGCAACCCGACCCCGCCACGCAAACTACGGCCAGTCGCAAAAACACGGCCTACGTGAAGGACTGATGAACACCGCCTTCAGGGAGCGGCTCACGCGTGGGCTCGGCCTATCGCGCTCCCTCTGGCTTTATTGGCGCCCAGGGCGCCAGCGTGGCTTGCGCCGCCTCTACGCCACGTTCCTCGCACCGGGGGACGTGGCGTTCGATATCGGGGCGCATCTAGGCGACCGCAGCGGAGCCTTTGCCGGGCTGGGCGCTCAGGTGGTGGCGCTGGAACCGCAGCCCCACCTCTACGCCTGGCTGCAACGCTTGGTCGGTTGGCGGCAGGGCGTGATCCTGCTTCCCTACGCGGCAGGTGCCGAACCCGGACACGCGGAGCTTGCCGTCAGCCGTGCCACGCCTACCGTTTCGACACTGGCCACGCACTGGCGTCAGTATATCGGCGAGCGCAATGAGGGATTTCGGCATGTCACCTGGGACGAACGCATCCGCGTTCGCTTGATCACACTCGACGAACTCATCGCCCGCTACGGCTCGCCTGCCTTCTGCAAGATCGATGTGGAAGGATTCGAGGCCGAGGTGCTGGCGGGACTGAGCCAGCCGCTGCCTGCGCTCTCGGTCGAGTTCGTCTCCGGCTCGCTGGAAGTGAGCCAGGCGTGCGTGGATCGCCTGGCGGCATTGGGCGAGTATCGCTACAACACGATCGAGGGAGAGTCGCGCCAGTTCCGTTGGACGCAGTGGCGAACGCCTGACGAGGTCAGGGAGTGGCTCGAAGCCGGTGCGGACGGTCTGGCCTCGGGTGACCTCTATGCACGCCTGGCGGCGCCCTCGCCTTCGGCATGACGTTTGGCCAAACCCGCCAACACCGCCGGTTTGAGCCGTACCAGCGGCTCGCCTGACATGCCACTGACGATGACTAACCGATGATGCCGCCCGTGACGATAGCCAAGCCACAAAGGCAACCATACGGGGGTAGGCTCAGCCAATATCAGCCGGGTATGCCACAAGCGGGGCTTCGCCAATCGCTCCCATAGCCATTGCCGGGCCACGTCATCGCGCTGCGGTGACATTTCGTCATCGAGTCGCAGCTCATCCGAGAACACTGCCTCGCCCGCCGACAGAGCATCGCCAACGGCGAAGTCGCCTCCCGGCAGCAACAGGGCACGCGACAGATCCTGCCCGGTGAGAAGCCAGGCAAGCGGGTCGCTGTCCCCCGCCTGCGCCAGGCCGAAACCCCACAACTTGAGCCACGCCGGCTCGCAGGACGTCGCGCCCAACCGCCGCAATTTGGCGATGGCTCGCGAGGTCTCGACCCGGCGGGCCAAGGCAAGGGAATTAGCCATTGGCCCACCCCTGGAACACCGCAAGACCGATCATCAACACGATGAACCACACCACCAGCCCGATGCAGCGTTGCCGTGTCAGGCGGGCCTCACCACCGATCTCTTGCGCCTGGCCGGCACGTTTCGAGAGGATCGCCTGCATGTCGGGGGCGGTCTCCTCCATCATGACATCGCTCAACTGTTCTCGACGGGGCGCAGGCGCAGTCAGGCTGACGAGGTATCCGACCACCAGCGACACCGTGACGCCAATGGTATTGTTGTACAGCCAGGAGATCTCGGTAGTGGCCGACACGGCCCATACCGCCAGCATGCCTACGATCAGCCCGGCCATCGCGCCACGGGCGTTGGCGCGATGGTTGAGAATGGCCAGCAGGAACACCCCGAGCAGGGCCCCATAGAACCACGAGCCGATCTGATTGACGGCCTCGATCACCGGCCCGAGGTTGCCCGCAAAGAACGCGAATATCGTGGCATAGATGCCCCAGAAGACCGTCGCCAGACGCGACACCTTGAGATAGTGCGACTCACTGGCCTCTGACTTGACATAGCGACTGTAGAAGTCGCGCACCGTGACCGCCGATAGCGAATTGAGTGCGGAGTCCAGGCTCGACATGGCTGCCGCGAAGACCCCGGCAATGACCAGCCCCGTGACGCCCTGCGGGAACGTGTTGACCACATAGCGTGGGAACAACTCGTTGAGATTGTCGGGGGCGGTCATGCCCTGTTGTTCATAGTAGGCGCCCAGCATCACGCCGATGAACAGGAAGAGCAGCATCTGGGGCACCAGCAGGTAACCGCCTATCAAAAGCGAACGTTGCGCATCGGGGACCGAAGGACTGGTCAATACGCGCTGGATCTGGCTCTGGTCGGTACCGAAGTACGCCACATGCAGGAAAAACCCGCCGAACAGCCCCGCCCAGAGCGTGTAGGTGACCGTGGGGCTGAACGACAGATCCAGTGCATTGAACATCTCATTGGCCCGGCCGTAATCGAACACATCGCCCCAGCCGCCCGGCAGGCTCGTCACCAGCAATACCATGCTCAGGATCGCGCCCATCCACAACACGAACATCTGGATCACGTCGGTCCAGACCACGGCACTGATGCCCCCCAGGACGGTATAGCTGATCGCCAGCACCGCCATCAGAATGATGGTCAGGTTGACGTCCCAGCCCGTGACCACCGACAGCACCAGGGCGGGCGCATAGAGCACCACCCCGGTGGCCAGACCACGCGCCACCAGAAACAGGAAGGCACTCAGTGTTCGCGTCGACGGGCCGAAGCGCCGTTCGAGCAATTCATAGATGCTGTAGATGCCGGCGCGGTGAAACACCGGCACCAGCAGCAATATCAACACCGCCATGGCTAGCGGCACGTTGATGAAGGTGACCAGGCGTTCCAGGCCTCCTTCGAAGCCCCAGCCCGGCGCGCCGATGAACGTGATGGCACTGGCCTGGGTCGCCATGACCGAGAGGCCGATCGCCCAGCCGGGAATGCTGCGTCCCCCCAGGAAGTAGTCCTGGGTACTCGTCTGCCCCTTGCCGACCCACGAGCCGATCCAGGCGATCAGCAGCACGTAGACCACCAGCACTACGGTATCGATCCACGTAAACGCATCCATGCGTTACCCCCTTAACCATTGACGATGAACTAAGATTAGCAGGCAAATCAGAAGCCGAAGGGAAACGAGGAAAACAGTATGGCCCCCTACACGGATCGCACCAGACGTTGGCAGGACCTGACCGCGCCCGAACTGGCTCGTCAGGTGGGACCCGACAGCGTCGCGGTGATGGTACTCGGCGCCATCGAACAACATGGCGAGCATTTGCCATTGTCGACCGACCTGGATATTGGCGAAGGCTTGCTCGATGCCGCCCTGTCTTATCTGGAAGACGATGCTCCGCTATGGGTCCTGCCGCCGCTCGCGATTGGCGCCAGCCCAGAGCACACCAGCTTTGCGGGCACCTTGAGCCTGCCGCCCGAGGTTGCGATTGCCACGATCGAAGCCATCGGGGATAGCCTCGCTCGCGCCGGAGTACGGCGTCTGGTACTGCTCAACGGCCATGGCGGCAACAATGCCGTGATGGCGATTGCCGCCCTCACGCTGCGCCGCCGTTGGGGCATGTTGGTGGTCAAGTACCATTACGTCCGCTCGGCGCCGCCTTCGGAGTGGCTACCTGCCGACGAAATGCGGCATGGTCTGCATGGTGGCGCCCTGGAAACGGCACTGATGCTGCATCTGGCACCGCACAAGGTCCATCGCGACCGCCTCGGACATCCGGCCTCGTGCGGTGAGGCCATGGCAGCCCAGGGCATGCGTCTGGGTCCGGAGGGTGAAGCCGCCTTTGCCTGGCTGGCTGAAGATCTGCACCCCGACGGGGTGGTGGGTAACGCCAGTCTCGCCACTCCCGCACTAGGGGAGCGCCTGGTCGCGCATTATGCGTCGCGCCTCGCCAGTGTACTGGACGTGCCGCGCCACATGACGATCGACGCCTTTCAGGCACGGCCCGACGAGTGACCGTCCAATACATCGTCGAGCCAATGTCCAGCCCGTTTGGACTTGGCGCTCAGATAGCGCAGGTTATGATCGGTAAGACGGCCATAGAGCGCCTGGCGGTCGGCGACCTCGATACCGCCATCTCTCAAGGCCTGTAGCTTCAAGGGGTTGTTGGTCAATAACTGGACGCGCTCGATACCCAGCGCCGCCAGCATATCCACGGCCGCCCGATAATGGCGTTCGTCGTCGCCGAAGCCCAGCGTCTTGTCGGCGTCGACGGTATCCAGGCCGGTGTCCTGCAGGGCATAGGCACGCAGCTTGTTGGCCAGGCCGATGCCTCGGCCCTCCTGGGCCAGGTAGAGCAGCACGCCGCCCCCCATTTCCGCGATATCGGCCACCGCGTTGCGCAACTGTTCACCGCAATCGCAGCGCAGGCTGCCGAACAGGTCACCGGTCAAGCAGGCCGAATGCAGGCGCAGCGGTACCGCGTCTCGCCAGGCATCGATATCGCCGATGACGACCGCGACATGTTCGCGCAGCCCGTCGGGTTCGCGAAACAGAATGAACCGGCTGTCCTGGGCCTCGGCCAGGGGCACCTGAGCTTCGCTGACACGCTTGAGCAGGCCTGCCGACGCCTCGAAGCAACCCACTGCCTTGTCCGCCGCCACCGACAGCAGCGTGCCCTCCTCGATCAGCTGGCGAATGCGCGGGCGGGCCGCGTCGCTCACACGTGCCGTGATCGCCGCGGGAATCAGCAGGGCTCGGCGCATCAGAGCCAACGCGGCCCGGTCGGCCAGCCCGGCCGGTTGCGGAGCACCGAAGCGCCTATCCCGTTGAGGATCGTCACCGAAGGCCAGCGCATTCAGCGCGCGAACGTCGAGCGGCATTGTGTCGCTGAGCGGCAGCCGGGCCGCCTCGGCGTCGACCGAACCGCCTAGCAATGCCAGACGATGCCTGCTCACGACCAACGCTGGCGCCTGCCCCGCCTTGTCGAGCAGACGCTCGAGCGTCGAGTCGTCGATACCCTCGA
This sequence comes from Litchfieldella xinjiangensis, assembly GCF_000759345.1. Lineage (GTDB taxonomy): Bacteria > Pseudomonadota > Gammaproteobacteria > Pseudomonadales > Halomonadaceae > Litchfieldella_A > Litchfieldella_A xinjiangensis. The sequence goes on along the minus strand of NZ_JPZL01000002.1, from coordinate 702,984 downwards.
CGGGCTGCACCAGAACCTGGGCGGGCCCGTCATTCAAGACGATAGGCAGGCCACGACGTAAATCGAAAATGGCGCGTTCGACCTGATGCATGGCGTTCTCCTTAACGCTGGACGAAAGGTTGTACTGCACGAGGGGACTTAGCAAGATGATGACTCGATACCGACCTGGAGATGGCATGTCCCCGACTTCCGACATCGTCGCGTGTAGCGACATCCAAGCGTGGTGCCTGGCGGCCTGGAACGCGGTGCGCCAGGTGCGCGACCATGCCGGAGCGATGCCGCAGCGCCTGACGCTCGACCTGCCTGGCACGGTCGTGACCGTTGAGCGCGGCGGCCAATGGCAAGCCCAGGTGCCAGTGCCCGATGCGGCCCGCGATATCCTCGACTGCCTGTTGCCGCTCGCCGCTCAGGAGGGCCCCCTGGCCATTGCCCAGCTCGGCCAGAGCCTGGATGGGCGAATTGCCACCCAGAGCGGGCACTCTCATTACATCAATGGCATCGACAGCCGAACGCACCTGCATCGATTGCGGGGCCTGGTCGACGCAGTGCTGGTCGGGGCCGGGACGGTGTGTGAGGACGACCCCCAGCTCAATGTGCGGCATGTGCCGGGCGACAACCCGGTCCGTGTGGTGCTCGATCCGCGTGGGCGCGTACCGGCCGAACGGCATGTGTTTCAAGTGCCCGATGCGCCGACCCTTCATCTGGTCGGGGCGCATGCCGTGCCCCAGGGGCCGGTCGGCGACCACGTCATTCGCGCCGTGGTTGACTCTCAGGACGGGAGGGTCTCGCCACACGCCGTCATCGACTACCTGGCCGGGCTGGGCCACACGCGCCTCCTGATCGAGGGCGGGGGTACCACGGTGTCGCGCTTCCTGGAAGCCGGGGCGCTGCATCGGCTGCATTTGCTGATCGCGCCGCTGCTGATCGGGTCGGGGCGTGCGGGGCTGTTGATGCCCCCCATCGTCACGCTCGACGAAGCCCTGCGCCCGGTGACTCGATGGTTCCGCTGCGGAGACGACACGATCGCCGATCTCGACTTTACTGTCGCCCGACGCGCCTGACGGCGGTGAGCGCCTGCGTCCCGGCCGGTACCATAGGCTTAGCGCCCCTGGCAGGCTGGCGACGAGAATCAACAGCCCATAACTGACGGCAACGGCCACGCCCTGCGCGCCGGATAGCCCTACGGCAGCCCATGCCAGGGCGGCGGCGCCCTCTCGCATGCCCCAACCGGCTACCGTGAGCGGAATCAACATCGACAGTAGCACCGGGGGCAATAGCGCCATCAGCGTTGTCACCGGGAGTTCGACCCCGATGGCGCGGGCGGCGCATACGAACACCGCGCCGTAGCTGGCCACTACCAGCAACGAACTGAACAGTTGACGAGGCCAGGCACGGGCGCTGAACAGTGCCCGGTGGATATCCCGGCCCAATCCCTCGAGCAGTATCGCGCTCCAGCGGGGAGGCGAATGCATGAGCCATCGATAGACCACGCCCCCGATTGCCAGGCCGCCCAAGGCCATGGCCATCAGGCCCACACCGCCCATTGGCAAGTGCGCCGACAAGCCGTGTACGGCACGGCCCACCGAGGCATGCCACAGCGGCGAGAGCACTAGCATTCCAAGGGTCAGGCCAATGACGACCACTTGGCCGGAGGCACGTTCAATGATTACGGCACGCCAGGCCGCACCCCGTGTGCCACTGGATTGGGCATGCCGCCAGGCCCGTGTGGCATCGCCCATCATCCCGCCGGGCAGCACCTGATTGAGAAAGGTCGACAGATAATAATCGCTGAAGGCGGTTCGCCAGGCGATCGGTACCCCCAGCCAACCGGCGGTCATGCGCCAGCGCCACGCCGATACGGCCACCTGCGGCAGGGTCAAGGCCAATCCCAACATCGCCCAGCCCGGTGACAAGCGCTGTACCTCGGCCATGATTTCAGTGAGGTCGAGCCACAGGATCAGGCCTAGCAAGAGCGCCAGGCTGACCAGTGGACGCACCACGCGGCGCGCGGCCCCCCTCACTCGGCATTCCCCTGCGCGGGACTGGCAAACAGGTCGCAATGCTCGACCCATAGACCCAACGCTCCACTAGCCAGCGCCGAGCGGCGCTGGGCATGCCAGGCACCAAGAGCCTCGCTGGCTTGGGGGGCCAGCTCGCATGCCGCATCGAACCAACCATCGATCAAGGCGCTGCCGAGGGACAGGCCATGCGATGTGCCTGCGGTCAGTTGCCATGGGCTGGCGTCCCGTTCCACCCGATAACCGTACAGCGTGAACAGCCGCTCGATTTCATCCGGGGCTTCCCCGCCCAGGGCAACGCCCAGCCCTTTGTCGCGCCGCTGGTGTACCCGCAGCAGCTCGGCCACCGACGCATCCTCCTCGGTATCGGCCGGTCGACCGTCCCGGTCGATGAAATGCCAATGCCCGGTGACACTGAGTGTGGCCAACAAGGCGATGCCACGCCCGGCACATTCATCGACGAGACGCTCCAGCCATTCACGCGAGACCAGATCGAACAACGCCGAGGCGGTCACCAGATGCGCACCCTCCCACCAGTCGGCCTCGAGACGATCGAGATCATGTGGCCAGGTGAATATCTCGACGGGGGTCCCTTCCGACGACGTCAATGCCTGGAGACGTTCAACGGCAAGTGCCAGCAGGGCGGGATCGTGATCGACGAGTCGCCAATGCTGCGGACCGGGCAGGCGGGGGGCGAGATAGCGCGGATTGCTGCCGGCACCGCTGCCCAGGTCGACGATAACCCGATCATCGACGCGCTCTAGCCACGCTGCCGCCTGCTCCGTCAGACGCGTCGATCGCGCCTGGGCATCGGCCGGCTCGCGCAGCGCCAGCCAATCGGCGGCAAAACGACTCGCCTCTACCGGCAGGCTCACGGCGCCTCCCGCGCTGCGCCGTTCGAGCCCACGGCAGGACGGCATAGCGCCGCCATGAATGTCTCGCCCGCTTCGGCCCAGCTGTACTGGCGTCCACGGGCCTCACGGGCGCCACGACGCAGATCCTGACGAAGCTCGGGCTCATCGAACCAGCGACGCAGCGCATCGCTCAAGGCGGCAACCTCGCCTGGCGGCACTTTGACGCCGGCCGCCTCGGGCAAGGTGTGTGCCAGGGCACCGCCGGTGGTGGTAATGACCGGTAGCCCATGGGCCAAGGCCTCGACCACGACCATGCCATAGCCCTCGTAATGCGAGGGCAGCACGAACAGATCGGCATGGTGATAGGCGGCGTCCAGCGCGTCATGGGGGCGCTCACCGAGCAAATGGATGCGCTCGTCCAGACCATGCGTCTCGATCAGCGCCTTCACGCGCGCCAGATGGGCCGGGTCGCGATCCAGTCCGCCAATGAAATCGCATTGCCAGTCACGATCGGCTAGCGGCGCCAACGCCTCGACTAGCAGGTCATGCCCCTTGCGCGGGGTCAGGGTCGCCACACACAGCAGGCGCTGGGTGCGTGAGGCATCGCCGTCATCGTTGGAGGTGGCAGCCAGCGGTGCCGATGCGACCCCCGGCTCGACGACCGCCACCTTCTCTGCGGGTACGTCGAAATCCGCCAGACGGCGGGCGGTGAAGGTACTGGTGGCGATCACTCGCCCTACCGCGGCCAGCGCACGCGTCTCGCTGATGGCGAAGCGCGTGCGCTCGGCGTCGTTCAATCCGGTCTCGTCGGCGAGCGGATGATGCACCAATGCCGTCAGATCGAGACGTTTGCCGTGGGCCGCCACGACGTCAGGCAGGCCGCACATGGCCAGCCCGTCGATCACCACCCGCGTTCCTTCGGCCTGGCTGGCCAGGGCCTGCTCAAGCGCGTCGGCGGCAACGCTGTCGGGTTCGGGAAAACGACCCTCGAGTCCGATCACCTCGACCGGAACGCCCTGGGCCTGGAGCGCCTCGGCGATACGGGCGTCGTAAACGTAGCCTCCGGTGAGCTGCGCGGGGTCACCGGCCACGATCAAGGTAAGAGACTCACTCACAACGCCCCCTCGTAACTGGCCCAGGCCACGTGTGACTCATGCAAGGTCACGGTCATTGCCGTGAGTCCCTTCGCGGCCTCGCCGAGACGCCCGCCGTTGACCGCCTTGGCAAGGCGCTCGAAGATCACGTGGGCCATGAACTCGGTCGTGGTATTGCGCCCACGAAACTCCTCGAATTCGTCGAGATTGGTCAGGTTGAATTCGGCCAATATCTCGTGAAGCACGCTACCGGCCAGGCCGATGTCCACGACTAGGTCGTCGTGATCCAGCTCGGGACGCTTGAACGTCACGTCGACGACGTAGGTGGCACCATGACAGCGCTGGGCGGGCCCGAACACCTCGCTGCTGAAACTATGGGCGATCATGAAGTGATCGCGAACGTTGAGACTGAACATCAGAAAACTCCGTTACGGTCGGCTAGCGATAGCGAAGCCGATGACAAAGGACATCACCTGACGCGGCGACGAGTCGCGGCATCGTCTCCGGCAGGTCGAGAAAATCGCTTTCGCCATTGAACAGGGCATCGAGACGAGGATCGGCGAGTAGATCCAGCGCCAGCGCCAGTCGTCGACCGTGATCCCAGCGCGGTTGACGCCCCGGGGCGATGCCGCCCACCTGACTGGAGCGCAGGGTCAGGCGACGGGAATGAAAGGCTTCACCGAGCGGCACACTGACGGACTGATGACCGTACCAACTCATCTCGAGTACGGTGGCCTCGGTACCCGCCAGGCGAAGCGCTTGCGTGAGCCCCTCGGGGTTGCCGCTGGCATGAACGACGAGGTCGTTATCGGCTGGGGCCTGATCGGGCGTGGCGAACGCGACCCCGAGTGCCTCGGCAAGCGAGGCACGCTGCGGTACGACATCGATTAGGCTCACCCGGGTACCGGGTATTCGAGCGCACAGGTAAGCCACCAGTGCACCGACAACGCCCGCGCCGATCACCACGATACGATCGCCGACGGCGGGGGCCGCATCCCATGTCGCATTGAGGGCCGTTTCCATATTGGCGGCCAGCACGGCCCGTTCGGGGGGAAGCCCGTCGGGGAGCGGGAGCACGGCATTGGCCGGGACAACGTAGCGGTCCTGATGGGGGTAGAGACAAAAGACATGGCGATCTCGGAGAGACGCAGGACCGCGCTCGACACGCCCGACACTGGCATAGCCATACTTTACCGGTGCCGGAAAGTCACCGGACTGGAACGGCGCGCGCATGCGCTGGTGCTCGCTTTCGGGCACGCGTCCCTCGAATACCAGCGACTCGGTGCCCCGACTGACGGCACTATAGTCGGTCGCAACCTGTACCTCATCGTCACCGAGCACCGGCAACGTCTCCTCTTTAAGGACACCTCGCCCGGGAGACTGGACCCAGAAAGCCTTGGCAAGCGTGGGGGTCATTTCACCTTCCTTGTGCCCAGATGGCGCCCATCACGTGACGCCTGAAAACTTATACAATACTCTTACCTAGAGTAGACCATGCATCGTTTCAAGGCACGGCGATCTTCAGATCTCCGCTCTTTATACGCTGCGTAGTTTCAGCATAGTTGCCCTGGCCGAGTTTCAGCATGTTCGAATCGTCTAACATAATGCGCCGCCTAAAGCGCCCTAACGTTCCGGTGCTGCTGGAACTTGCACTTGGGCTTGGGCTGCTCGGGCTGGAACTATGGATCTGGCAACATCTCGTGGCGCCGCCCACGGGCATGTTGGCTGGCGCACTCTTGAGCTATCTGGTGCTGGCCGGCGTGGTCTGGGCGACGTTTCCAGCGACGCTACGCGGCCTTGGCTGGGCCAACCGCGTCACTCTGTTTCGGGCCACCCTGGTCACGGTATTCATTGGGTCACTGCCATTCCCTGCGTTCCTGGCGAATCACGCCGTCGCCCTGGCGGGACTTGCGCTACTCGCTCTGGTACTCGATGGAATCGATGGCTGGGTCGCGCGCCGTACCCGCACGGACACTTGGTTCGGTGCGCACTTCGACATGGAGCTCGACGCCGGACTCGTGCTGGCGCTGAGTGTGGCCGTTGCGCTGCTGGGGAAAGTGGAAGCCTGGGTCCTGCTGATCGGTGTCATGCGTTATGGCTTCGTGATCGCCGGCCTGGTCTGGCCGTGGCTACGTGCCGAGCTGCCCGAGCGCTTGCGGCGCAAGGCCGGGTGTGTCGTGCAGGTCGCCACGCTACTCATCTGTCTATTGCCTGCGGTCGACGCCACATGGGCGACACGACTCTCGGCGATAGCGCTTTTGCTGTTGTTCGCCTCGTTTGCCCTCGATGTTCGCTGGTTGTGGCGCCACGCCCGGTAATTCGCAGGGATGGCAAGCTCCCCCCGTCCTGCTAGACTGCCATCGAAGCTTGACGGGGTGCCGGTCAATCCGGCTGAGATGGTGTAGGGTTCCCTCAAAAGAAGAGAACCATAGCACTGATCCCGTTGAACCTGATCTGGCTAGGACCAGCGTAGGGATCAAGCGACACGCAGAGACTCCAGGCAAGAACCGCCCTGCCCCTGTCCCTCCTCCGCTTGTCCTCCCTGACGATACCGACAATGGGAGAACAACGATGGCAAGAACCGATCATTTCCTCGCCGAAAGCGCCCGCGTCGATGCTGCTGCCGTGAAACCACTGCCCGGCTCTCGCAAGGTCTACGTCGAAGGTTCGCGCCCAGACATTCGCGTGCCTTTCCGCGAAATCGGACTTTCACCGACACGCACCTCCGGTGCCGACGAAGAGAACCCGCCGCTACTGGTGTACGACACCTCCGGTCCCTATACCGATCCCGCCACCGAGATCGACTTGCGGCGCGGTCTGCCTGCACTGCGCCGGGCCTGGATCGACGAACGTGACGACACCGAATATCTCGATAGCCCGACCAGCGACTACGGCAAGCGTCGCGCCAACGATCCGCTGCTCGCCCCGCTGCGCTTCGACCTGACCCGCACGCCACGTCGAGCCAAGACAGGAAGGAATGTCACCCAGCTCCACTACGCGCGGCAAGGCATTATCACGCCCGAGATGGAATTCATCGCGCTACGTGAGAACCAGCGCCGCCAGGCGCTGGGCACGGCGGACGTCGAACGCATCCTCGGCCACCAGCATCCCGGCCAAGGCTTCGGTGCTCGGCTGCCCGACGAGATCACTCCCGAGTTCGTGCGCCGCGAAGTCGCCGAGGGGCGGGCGATCATTCCCTGCAACATCAACCACCCTGAATCGGAGCCGATGATCATCGGCCGCAACTTCCTGGTGAAGATCAACGGCAACCTGGGCAATTCAGCGGTCACCTCATCGATCGAGGAGGAGGTCGACAAGATGACCTGGGGCATCCGCTGGGGTGCCGATACCATCATGGATCTCTCCACTGGGCAGAACATTCACGAGACCCGCGAATGGATCATTCGCAACGCGCCGGTGCCTATCGGTACGGTGCCGATCTACCAAGCGCTCGAGAAAGTGAATGGTGTCGCCGAGAACCTCACTTGGGAGGTGTTTCGCGATACGTTGATCGAACAGGCGGAGCAAGGGGTCGATTACTTCACCATTCATGCCGGCGTGCTCCTGCGCTACGTGCCGCTAACCGCCAACCGCGTCACCGGCATCGTCTCCCGCGGCGGCTCGATCATGGCCAAGTGGTGTCTTTATCATCATCAGGAAAGTTTCCTCTATACCCACTTCGAGGAGATCTGCGAGATCTGCAAGCAGTACGATGTGGCCTTCTCGCTGGGTGATGGCCTGCGCCCGGGCTCGGTCGCCGACGCCAACGACGAGGCGCAGATGGCTGAATTGAGGACTCTGGGCGAGTTGACCCGCATCGCCTGGAAGCACGACGTGCAGGTGATGATCGAAGGGCCCGGCCACGTGCCCATGCACCTGGTGAAGGAGAACATGGAAAAGCAGCTTGAGTACTGCGACGAGGCGCCCTTCTATACCCTGGGGCCGCTGGTGACCGACATCGCCCCCGGTTACGACCACATCACCTCAGGCATCGGTGCGGCGATGATCGGCTGGTACGGCTGCGCCATGCTCTGCTACGTGACGCCCAAGGAGCACCTGGGCCTGCCCAACAAGGATGACGTCAAGACCGGCATCATCACTTACAAGATCGCCGCGCACGCCGCCGACCTGGCCAAGGGTCACCCGGCTGCCCAGCGCCGCGACAATGCCCTGTCCAAGGCGCGCTTCGAATTTCGCTGGGAGGATCAGTTCAACCTGGGGCTCGACCCCGACACCGCGCGTGAATACCACGACGAGACACTGCCCAAGGACTCCGCCAAGGTGGCTCACTTCTGCTCCATGTGTGGGCCCAAGTTCTGCTCGATGAAGATCAGCCAGGAGGTGCGCGACACGTATCGAGGGCGCATCACTGAACAGGGCCAGGAGAGCGATGCCGAGGCCGTAAAGCGTGGAATGCAGGAGCAAGCGGAGAAATTCCGCGCCCAGGGAGGCGAACTCTACAAGGAAGTCTGAACGAGGCACTTTGAACAAAAGCGCCGCATGCTTCGTACGACGCTCAGGGGCCCGCAATGGCGGGGCCCTGCCGTTTCATCCGCTCACGTAACGATACTGAAGAGGCGATGCAGTCGCTTGCGACCATGGCCTGGCCAACTAAGGTAGTAGCACACACAAGGAAGAGGTGCGTTGAAATGGAAGAGAGCCTACCAAGGACGGACAGACTCGAGAATGCGACAGTCGACCAGGCGCGGGAGTTGGCGCGCCATGAGCCCAGACCGGATGTCGAGATGACCTCTAGCCGTGCCAGCGTCTATCTGGTCTATCTGCATACACCGGACACCTCCTACCAGCTGGTCAATGACGATGGCAGTGCAGTGCATCTGCATTCCGTCGAGGAGGTGAAGGACATGCTGCGCCCCTTGGGTTATACCCACGGCATCCTGACCTACATGGACGCCAGTGATGAAATGGTCGGCAACGACGATGACGGTGTCAGCATCGACGATGTACTCAAGAATGGCGAGCACGTCGGCTTCAATGACCGGTACCATGGCCCGTAAGCACCTTAGCCCGTAAGTACTTAGCTTCGAGCCCTAAGGCGGCGATCTTGCGCTACCGAGCGGTTGTGGACGTTCAGGTCTGTCGCGATACGCTGAGCCATACGATGCCGCCAAGCACGATAGCACCGCCAAGCAGCTGAACGGGGCCTAGCATCTGCCCCAGCACCAGATATCCAAGCAGCAGCGAGGCTACGGGCTCGAGGTTCATGACCGGTGCGTTGCGGGCCATGTCCAGTCGCGGCACCGAGATGAACAATACCGAGAAGCCGATCCCATAGAGCGTGGCAAGCGCCACCAGGCCACTCCAACCGCTGGCATTGCTTGGCAATGCCAGCCCTCCCGGCACAAGCCCTGCCGCCCCCGCCAGAATCATGCTGACGAATACGACGCCCATTGTCAGGAAGGTTCGCAGCGAATTGCCTACGCCTGACAGGCGATGGTTGGTGATCCACAATGCCCCCGAAAATACCGTGGCCGCACCCAGCCCGCACGCCACACCCAAGGCCCATTGATCGCCCATCTCCTGGGGATTGGCCAGCCAGGTCGGCACATCCAGCACCACGACCAGCCCTACCATGATCACGGTCATGATCAGCGTGGCGCGAAGCGTGGGCCGCGAGCCTCCCAATGCCCAGGTCAACAGGGCAAGGATGATCGGAAACGTATTCATCAGCAGCAACGCGACCGCCACCGGCAAGCGCGCCACTGCGGAATAAAGAAACAGGCTTTGAAGGGTGATCAGCAAACCGACCCCCAGTTGCCAGGGCCAGGTACCTGCTGGGAGCCGAATGGCTTGCCGTTTGAGCGTGAGCAGCACGCCCAGAATAACCAGCGCCAGCCCGGAGCGGGTCATGATTGCCAGCAGCAGGCCGGTCCCGTTATCGAAAGCTAGCCGTGCTGCCACATGATTAGCCGCGAACATGCAGGCCACACCCAACAGGAGTGCGATGGCAAGGTGACGGGGCAGGAGATTGGGTTGGGCCTGGGTGGCTGGCGGGGTGTCGGATCGTTGTGTCATGAGGCTGCCTGTTCGATTAGCGCGCCAATATACGCCCTGGCAGGGCCAGGTTTCCAGTGAGCCACCCCTGGCTCGTCTGATCGAGCTGATCCCGTCAAGCTATACCTGCCGAGCTAAGCCTTCCGAGCGGGGCCCGCCGTGCCCGTCGCTCGTGTCGTCAGCAGTACCCCACCGATAACGACCAGGCTGCCTACCACTTGGGCCGGCCCCACCGACTCGCCGAGCAGGCCCCACGCCCCCAGCATGACGAAGACCGGCAACAGGTTGAGGAATACCGCTGCCTGGGATGGCCCCACATCACCAATGGCACTGCCGTAGAGGAGTAGCGCCACCACCGAGGGGAATACACCCAGGTAGACCAGGCCCCACCATTGCCGAGGCGCCCAGGGGATCACCCCGCCATGCTGCAGGTTTTCCCAGAGCGCCAGGGGTGCCAGTGCGAGATTGGCGATGACCAGCATCACCAGCAGCCCCCCGTAGCGTGGAAACTTGGCCATGTGCTTCTTGACCAGTAGCGAGTAGCCCACCCACACCAGAACGGCAATCACCATGATGGCATCGCCGCGATTGACCCGCGCAAGCCCGCTACCGGGTTCTCCCCCCACGATAATGACCGCCACGGCGCCCAGTGCCGACAATCCCACCCCCAGCCACTGAACGGCCCGCAACCGCTCGCCCAGCAACAGGAAGCTGAGCACCATGGTGACGACGGGAATGGAACTCTCCAGTACTGCCACATTGGTCGACGAGGTGTACTGCAAGGCGGCGTAAATGAGTGCATTGAAAAATGCCACGCCCGTCAGGGCCAGACCGAGCAGAGGCTGCCAATGCGTGCGAAACAGCGGCCAATGTCGCCACGCCTGATAGGCGCCGATGGGCAGCATGACCAGCAAGGCAATGAATACCCGCGAGAAGGAAATCGTCAATGGCGGCAGGTCGTTCAGTGCCTTACCCACCAGGATGTTACCGGCAAAGATCAGCGCGGTAAGCACCAGAAAAATGTACGGCCTCAAGCGTCGCATCGACTCTCCGCACGCCAGGGACTCTGACGAAAGTTGCATTTACATGTCTTTCTTGATGCAGATCAGGAAACCATCCGACGGCTTCGGCGAGCCATCAATGCCGAGGCTCGGTTGCCGACATTAAGAGTCAGGATGGCGTCGCATAACAAGGCAGGAACAACACGGCGCTCTTTTCCTGCCCGACCCCCTGTTCTTAAGAGAGAGTTCACATGACGTCGCTACTGCACCGTATTCCCGTTGGCCGCAAGTTTGCTTTGGCCCTGCTCCTGCCCCTGCTGGCCATGGCCTATTTTGCCATTGCCGGGATCATCGAGCGCCAGCAAGTCGTCAGCGAGATGACCCATTTAACCTCACTGACTCAAGTGGCCCAAGAAGCCGGAAAACTCATGCACGAATCCCAACGGGAGCGCGGCATGACCTCCGGTTTCCTGGGCAGTGGCGGCCAAACCTTCCGCGACGAACTGCGTAACCAGCGCCTCGTCACCGAGCGGCAGGTCGCTGCGCTGCTCGAGACCTACGCCACGCTGAAAGTCAGTCAGGAGAGCGACATCGCCCGGCAGCTTTCGGCACTGAAGAGTCAGTGGAACGCGAGCGCCGACATACGCCGTCGTGTCGATTCGCTCTCGGTACCGACCGCCGAGGCCATCGGCTACTACACCCAGCTAAACCAGACAGTATTGGCGATGATCGGCCAGATCGTGCACGCCACGCAGCAGGCAGAGGTCACCCGTAACCTTGGTGCCTATTACGCCCTGCTGGAAGCCAAGGACCTCGCCGGTATCGAGCGCGCCCTACTCGCCAACGCCTTTGCCGCGGACAAGATCGAGCCCGCGCTCTATCAGCGCTTTCTGACCCTGATCGGCGAGGAAGCCGCGTTTCTTCAAAGCTTCCGTACCCTGGCGACCCACGACATGCGCGCCCAGGCCGAAACCGCCCTGTCAGGGGCCGATATCGAGCGTCTGAATGACTTGCGCGAGCGGGTCATGGCACGCTCGACCCGCGGCCGGTTCGGTGTCGATCCCCAGCAGTGGTTCGCCTGGCAGACCGTCAAGATCGAACGGCTCAAGACCCTGGAAGACCAGTTCGAGACCGACTTGTTGGCCATGGAGCATGCGCTGTTGCAGGAGGCTCGCATGGCCCTGTTCGGCTATATGGCCGTCGCCGCATTGGCCGCGCTGCTGGCCATCGGTCTGTCTCTACTGATCGTTCGCGCCATGGTTCGTCCGTTGGAGCGCGCCCTGCAGGCTATTTCTCAGCGCGGTGGCGACTTGACCCAACGTCTGGACGTGCCGGGAAGCGACGAGCTCTCGCGCCTCTACCAGGCCTTCAACGCATCGACCGAAGAAACCGAGCGGCTGGTGGGCAATATCCAGCAAAGCGCATTGTCCATCGAAGTCGCCAGCGGCGAGATCGCCCAAGGGAACCAGGACCTGGCCCAGCGCACCGAGGAGCAGTCGGCCTCGCTGGTGCAAACGGCCTCGAGCATGGAGGAAATTACCGCGACGGTGCGTCAGGCCGCCGATAACGCCCACCAGGCCCAGGGTATGTCCGAACAGGTCGCCGACCAGGCGCGTGAGGCCAGCCAGGTAGCGATACAGGCCCGCGATGCCATGACCCAGATCCAAAATGCCAACCAGCAGGTCACCGCCATCGTTGCCGCCATCGACAGCATCGCCTTCCAGACCAACCTGCTGGCGCTCAATGCATCGGTGGAGGCGGCACGCGCCGGCGAGCACGGCCATGGCTTCGCAGTCGTTGCCGCCGAGGTTCGCCAGTTGGCCAGCCGGAGCGCCGGTGAAGCGCAGCGCATTCGTCAACTCATTCAGAACAACGTAACGACCATCACCGATGGCAGCCAGCTGGTCTCGACCACCAGCGATACTCTGGATGCGATTGCCGGCCGGATCGGTCAGGTCGCCAAGCTGATCGCCGATATCGCCGCTGCGTCCCAGGAGCAGTCGGCCGGTATCGAGCAGATCAACCAGGCCGTCGCCCAGCTCGAAGACGTCACCCAGCAGAACGCCGCCCTGGTCGAGGAGGTCTCTGCCGCCAGTCGTTCCCTCGACGACCAGGCCAACGACATGTCGGCATTGGTGGGCGAGTTCCGTGTCAGTCAGACGCAGGCGCCTGGGGCCGATGCCTTACGTCATCCATCGCACGCTCCCGACACGACAGCGATGCCGCGCGCCCTGCCACGGCGAGAAGCCGACTTCGCCTGAAGCCGAGTGTCTCAGAGCCTATGCCCGACCATGTGAGAGAGGCGATTATAAACTAAAGTCTGGGCATCACATTGCGCCGCGCCGGCCTCTCTCAGGTAGCCGGCGCACCTATGTCATCGCAAAGGATCGTATGCCAATGAAAGATCCCATACTGGTCATCAATTGCGGCTCGTCATCGATCAAGTATGCGCTGATCTCACGGGAGCCCGATGCACCCCGGCTGGTGGGACTCGCCGAGCGCCTGGGAAGTCCAGAGGCTCGCCTCGAGACAACCGACACCCAGGGCAGCAAACGCGAGCACGCTTTGCCGGGCGCCGACCACATGGCCGCCCTCGAAGCGATCCTTTCCCACCTGGGCGACACGCCACCGGTAGCGGTGGGACATCGCATCGTGCATGGCGGCGAGCGCTTCACCCGGGCCGCGATCATCGACGAGGACGTGATACGCAGTATTCACGAAACGGCAGCGCTGGCGCCCCTGCACAACCCGGCCAACCTGGCCGGCATCGATGCCACACAGCGAATCTTCCCGCACCTGACCCAGGTCGCCGTCTTCGATACCGCGTTCCACCAGACCTTGCCACCGCACGCCTACCGCTATGCAGTGCCCGATTCGCTCTATCGCGAGCATGGCATACGTCGTTATGGCTTCCACGGCACCAGCCATGCCTATGTAAGTCGCCAGGCCGACCGGCTCGAAGGCGGCACCGCCAACGGCTGGTTGACCGCGCACCTGGGTAACGGCTGTTCTACCTGTGCGGTATGGGAAGGGAAGAGCCTGGACACCAGCATGGGCCTGACGCCGCTGGAGGGCGTCGTCATGGGAACCCGCAGCGGCGATGTCGATCCCGGCTTGCACGCCCATCTGGGCCGCGAGCTGGGTTGGTCGCTGGACGACATCGACCGCCTGCTCAACAAGCAGAGCGGACTGCTCGGCCTGTCGGGCCTGTCCAACGACATGCGTCAGATCGAACGGGCCGCCAGCGAAGGCCATGCCGGCGCCCAGCTCGCCCTCGAGGTGTTCTGCTATCGCATCGCCAAATCGTTGGCGAGTCTCTCCTGCGCCCTGCCCGAACTGACAGGTCTCGTCTTTACCGGCGGAATCGGCGAGAACTCGCCGCTGGTGCGACACAAGGTGGTCGCCGCCCTGCCGCACTTCCGCTTGACGTTGGACGATGCCGCCAATACCTCGACCGTGCGAGGCGCCTGCCAGCGTATCGATAGCGGCAATCACGCCACGCCCCGTGTCTGGGTCATTCCGACCGACGAAGAGAGCCAGATCGCTCGCGAAACTCAACAGGTACTGGATGCTCGCGCATGACACCGACGCCGAATAGACCCAAGACACAGACCCTGCTGATGGTCCCCACTGCGGTGGGAACCGGTTTGACGTCAGCCTGCCTGGGCCTGATCAAGGCCCTCGACTCGATCGGCTTGAAAGCAGGCTTCCTCAAGCCCTTCATGCAGCAAGAGCTCAACGGCCCCGGCCCGGATCGCTCAAGCGCCCTGGTAGCGCGGGCCATGAACCTTTCACCGCCCCCTTCCATTCCGCAGGAGCGCATCGAGCGCGCCCTGCGAGAAGACAAGCTGGATGAGCTGCTCGAGACCGTGGTCGAGCTTCATCAGCAGGCAGCTGACGATGAGAATATCGAGCAGGATATCGTCGTGGTCGAAGGGCTGGTGTCGACCGAACACAGCACCTACGCCAACCAACTGAATGCGCACCTGGCCCATGCGCTGGACGCACGTATCATTTTCGTCGGCACGGGCGACTACCACGCCCCCCGCGAGCTCGCCGAGCAACTCGATATTCATGCGCGCAGCTTTGGTGGCCTCGCCTCCGCCCGTACCCTGGGCTGTATTCTCATGCGCATGAAGCACCTGCCCAATGCCACCAGCGAAATCCCTATCGCACCGGGCGCTGGCTCTGCCCCGCTGGATGACGCGCTCGTCACCGAACTGCGGCGCTACGCCCCGGCACTCGCCACCGACCGCTTCCACATGATCGGCGTGGTGCCGTTCAGCGATACCCTGAGCGTGCCGCGTATTCGCGATGTAGCGGCCGCCGTCGGTGCCAAGTGGCTCAACGAGGGCGACGCCGACAGCCGCCGCGTGCTGGCCACCAGTTTATGCGGGCGCCGTGCCGCCCATGCCCTGGACGTGTTCAAGCCCGGAAGCCTGATCGTCACCTCGGGCGATCGTGACGACATCCTGCTGGCCGCCGCCCTGGTCACCATGAACGGGACGCCGCTGGCAGGGGTCATGCTAACCAATGGCTATCTGCCCAATCAGGCGATGATCGATGCCTGTACCCCGGCGCTGAAGACCGGGCTGCCGGTTATGGCGGTCGAAACCAACAGTTTCAATACCGTCCAGGACCTGAGCCGCATGAGCAACGAAATCCCCGTGGACGATCTGGAGCGTGCCGACCAGGTCGCCCGCTTCGTCGCCGGCCATATCGATCTCCAGTGGCTCAAGGACCATCTCAGCCGCGGTTACCCACGCCGCCTGTCGCCGTCGGCATTTCGGCATCAGTTGGTACAGAAAGCCCAGCAGGCGAAAAAACGCATCGTTCTTCCCGAGGGCAATGAGCCGCGCACCATCGAAGCTGCCGCCCTCTGTCAACGACGCGGCCTGGCGCATTGCGTATTGCTGGCCAAGCGCGAGGAGGTTGAGAACGTCGCCAGGACACGTGGCATCGATCTGCCCGCTGATCTGGAGATCATCGATCCCGACAGCATCTACATGAATTATGTTGCGGCCATGGTCGAGCGCCGCCGCGGCAAGCTCAACGAACCGATGGCAGAGGCCCAGCTACAGGACACCGTGGTGCTCGGCACCATGATGCTCTACCAGGGTGATGTGGATGGTCTGGTCTCGGGCGCTGTGCATACCACCGCCAATACCGTGCGGCCTGCCTTCCAGTTGATCAAGACGGCGCCGGACTATCGCCTGGTATCGTCGATCTTCTTCATGCTGCTGCCCGAGCAGGTGGTGGTCTATGGCGACTGTGCGGTAAATCCCGACCCCAATCCCGAAGAGCTGGCCGAAATTGCCATTCAGAGTGCGCGCTCGGCCATTGCCTTCGGCATCGAGGCCAAGGTCGCCATGATCAGCTATTCCACCGGTGAGTCGGGCAGCGGCTCGGACGTCGACAAGGTACGCGAAGCGACCCGCATCGCTCGCGAGCGTGCCCCCGAGCTGCTGATCGATGGCCCGCTGCAGTACGATGCCGCCGCCATCGACAGCGTGGGGCGCCAGAAGGCACCCGACTCTCCAGTGGCCGGCCAGGCCACGGTGTTCGTCTTTCCCGACCTCAATACCGGCAATACGACCTACAAGGCCGTGCAGCGTAGCGCCAAGGTGGTCAGTGTCGGCCCCATGCTGCAGGGCCTCAACAAACCGGTAAACGATCTCTCGCGGGGCGCCCTGGTCGACGATATCGTCTATACCATCGCATTGACCGCGATACAGGCCGCCCAACGCGATGCGGGGAGCTGAGCGACCCATAAAGTAAAACGGGATAGGGCGTGGTTCGCCCTATCCCGTCTCTCGCTATCCTTCATGCCTGCATCGAAGGATAGTCACTGCTCATCAGTTGAGCAGCAGGGTCAGCAGTATTCGCTCGCCATAGCCCCATAGCAGAACGGTCGCCGCCAGCATCGCCTCGAGAACCAGTATCCCGAATGCCAGGGTCACGCTGGAGACGATAAAGCTCTCCTCGCTATCGATACCCAGGAAAGCCGGCATACCCACATAAAGCAGGTATGCGGTATAGCAAAGCCCCAGGATACCCGCCAGCAGGCATAGCCAGACCAGTGGGTAGAGGGCCACCACCCCACTCAGGAACATCGGCGTCGCGAGGTAGCCGGCAAAGATGACACACCGACGCCGGCTGGGTGGCGAGGCATAGCGCTTGGCCATCCAGCGGATCACGCTGCCCACGGCAAAGACCGCCGCCAGAATGGTCAGGTAGAACACTACGCCGGCATAGAAGGCATCCAGATAGTTGAGCTGGATCGTTCGCTCGCCTCCCAGGCCCCAGCCGACCTGAGTCGTGCCGATGTAAGCGCAGACCACGGGAACCGCAGCCATTAGCAGAACGTGGTGCGCGTAAAGGTGCGTGATCGTTTCGCGCTCTTCCCGCATCTGTCTCCATTCACGATGCGGATGGGCCATCAATCCCCAGACGTGCGTCAGCATACCAAGCCTCCTTTTGTTCGATGCCCGGCGTGCGGCCGGGACATACGACCACGGTCGTATATTAGCCAATATAGGCCAATGCCCGACCGCCGTGCCTTCCCTCGCTCAGTAAAATTCATTCCAGAGCGGTGAGAAAGATACCAGGTAAGCGTCAAGCGACATCATCAGGCTGAGTGCCGTGATGGTAAGGATCGAGAAGCCAAACACACGCTTGGCCCAGCGCTCTTCATCACGAATGCGATAGCCCTGCATGGCCAGGTAGAGCCAGTAGCCTCCCATGATCAGCGCGATGAACAGATACCCGGGGCCAGCATACCCGGCCACGCCCAGCGCCAGCGATGCCGCCACGAAGGCCAGGATGTAGCCGAGGATATAGTGGCGTGCCGTGGCAATGCCGCGGACGACGGGCAGTACCGGTATCGAGGCGGCCTGGTAATCCTCACGACGGAAGATGGCGATGGCGTAGGAGTGCGGCATCTGCCAAAGACAGAAGATCGCAAGCAGGGTCAGCGCCCCACCGTCGAACTGACCGGTCACCGCGCAGTAGCCGACGACCGGTGGCATCGCCCCGGAGAGGCTTCCCACCAGCGTGCCGTACTCCGAATGACGCTTCATGTAGAGGCTGTACGCCCCTACATAGATGGCAAAGCCGAAACCGGCCAAGCCCACCGCCAGGACATTGGTGCCCAGGGCCAACAGTACGAAGCCCGCCACCCCAAGCAGGGTGGCGAAGCCAAGCGCGGCCGTGGGAGTGATCCGCCCCTGAACCAGCGGACGGCCGCGGGTGCGCCGCATTACCGCATCGATATCGCGATCGATGACATTGTTGAACGCGCAGCCCGATGCGATCACCAGTGCCAGCCCCAGTACCGCAGACGCAAACACCAGGAGATCGAATTCGCCGCGGGCGGCCAGGAAGTAGCCGCCCATCACTGAGATCGTATTGCCGCCGATGATGCCCGGCTTGGTGAGGGCGACATAGTCGCCCCAAGTGGCCCGGCGCAACGTCAGCCGATCATCATGTTGAGATGCAGATGGTGCATGATCCACAACGAACCTCCAACGACCAGGGCGAGAACCGTCACAGTGAAGACGAAGGACATGAAATTCCAGCCCTCCTCCTGCTTGGTATCCATATGCATGAACATGATCAGCTGGACCAGGATCTGCATGACGGCGGTAGCCACGATGACCCATATTGTTGGCGCCGTATCCAGCATGTCGCCCATGACCACCGCGAAGGGAATGATGGTCAGGACGATCGACAGGATCAGACCGGTCACATAGGACTTGACGCTGCCGTGTGAAGCGGGTGCATCCTTCATGTCACAGAACCCCCATCAGGTAGACGAACGAGAATACGCAGATCCACACGATATCCAGGAAGTGCCAGAACAGGCTCAGGCACAGGATGCGTGGACGCGTCATGTCGTTGAGTCCCTTGGTCTTGAGCTGGACCAGTACCACCAGGATCCAGATCAGGCCAAAGAACACGTGCAGGCCGTGGGTACCCACCAGGGTGAAGAACGCCGACAGGAAGGCGCTGCGATCGGGCCCGTAGCCTTCGTGGATCAGGTGCTGGAATTCATAGATTTCCAGCGCGATGAACCCCGCCCCGAGCAGGAAGGTCACGATCAGCCAGGCGGAGAGCTGCTTGACCTTCTCCGCGGTCATGGCGAGTACGGCCATGCCATAGGTAAAACTACTGATCAGCAGCAGGAAGGTGCCGGCCAGTATCAACGGCAGGTCGAAGATATCGGCCCCGGAGGGGCCCCCGGCCGTGCCCCGAAGGAGCACGGCGTAGGTGGCGAACAGTGACCCGAAGATCACCAGGTCGCTCATCAGGTAGACCCAGAAACCGAATACCTTGATGCTGCCGGTGTCGTGATGCGCATGGGTTTCCGGGTGCGCATGATCGCCATGTTGACTCATTGATTCACTCGCCATGGTTAGCCCTCCATCCTGACTTGAGCGTTGGGGTTCTCCTCAGGATGCGCCTCCAGCCACTTGCGATATTCCTCGAGACGCTGCTGGTGGGCACGCTCGGTCCGTTCGACCTCTTCTGCGGGCACGTAGTAATCGATGTCGTCGTTGAACACGCGGGCCAGGAAGCTCACCAGGCAGCCCAGCGCACCGACAATGGCCAGCCACCAGATATGCCAGACCAGGCCAAACCCGACCACTACCGAAAACAGGCTGATGATGGGACCGGCTGCAGTATTGCGCGGCATGTGGATCGGCTCGTAAGGCCCTTCGTTCACGGTCACACGTCCTTGGCGCTTCATTTCCCAGAAGTCGTCGATCTGACCGATCTGCGGCAGGTGGGCGAAGTTATAGTGCGGCGCGGGCGAGGCCACCGACCACTCCAGGGTACGGCCGTCCCACGGGTCGCCACTGACATCGACATAGGCGGGATGATGGCGGTTCTTGATGCTCACGTAGAGCTGGATCGCGGTGCAGACAATACCTGCCATGATCAGCAGCGCACCGACCAGCGCGACGATGAACCATATCTGCCATTCCTCAGGACCGTAGGATTGCATGCGGCGCACGGCCCCATGGAAGCTCAGCACATAGAGCGGCATGAAGGCCACGTAGAACCCGATCAGCCAGAACCAGAAGCTGCGCTTGCCCCACTTCTCGTCGAGCTTGAAGCCGAAGGCCTTCGGGAACCAGTAGATCAGCCCCGCCAGCATGCCGAACAGCACCCCACCGATGATGACGTTGTGGAAGTGTGCAATGACGAACAGGCTGTTGTGCAGCACGAAGTTGGCCGCCGGCACCGCCAGCATCACCCCGGTCATGCCACCAATGGTGAAGGTGATGATGAAACCGATCGTCCACAGCATCGGCGTCGACATCTCGAGGCTGCCGCGATACATGGTAAACAGCCAGTTGAATACCTTCACGCCGGTGGGGATCGCGATGATCATCGTCATGATGCCGAAGAAGGCATTGACGTTGGCCCCCGCTCCCATGGTGAAGAAGTGGTGCAGCCAGACGATGAACGACAGCAGCGTAATGCACACCGTGGCCCAGACCATGGTCTTGTAGCCGAACAGCCGCTTGCGCGAGAACGTCGCGACCACTTCCGAGAATACGCCGAACGCCGGCAGGATCAGGATATAGACTTCGGGGTGCCCCCAGGCCCAGATGAGATTGACGTACATCATCATGTTGCCGCCAAAATCATTGGTGAAGAAGTGCATCCCCATGTAGCGATCCAGCGTCAACAGGGCAACCGTCGCCGTCAGGATCGGGAACGAGGCGATGATCAGCACATTGGAGCACAGCGACGTCCAGGTGAAGATCGGCATGCGAAACAGCGTCATGCCCGGCGCGCGCATCTTGAGAATGGTGACGAAGAAGTTGATCCCCGTCAGCGTCGTGCCTATCCCCGATATCTGTAACGCCCATATCCAGTAATCGACCCCCACCCCGGGACTGTACTCGATCCCCGACAAGGGGGCGTAGGCCAGCCAGCCGGTCGTGGCGAACTCACCGATGACGAGCGAAACGTTGACCAGCGCGGCACCCGCCACGAACAGCCAGAAGCTGAGGTTGTTCAGGAACGGGTATGCCACGTCACGCGCACCGATCTGCAACGGCACTACCAGGTTCATCAGACCGATGACCATGGGCATGGCGACGAAGAAGATCATGATCACGCCATGCGCGGTAAAGATCTGATCGAAATGATCGGGGGGCAGGTAGCCCTCCGCACCGGCCACGGACATGGCCTGCTGGATACGCATCATGATGGCGTCGGAGAAGCCACGGATCAGCATCACCAGGGCGACGATGAAATACATGATGCCAAGCTTCTTGTGGTCGACGGTGGTGAACCACTCCGACCACAGCCAACCCCACTTGCGGTAATAGGTGATAGCGCCAAGCAGCGCAATCGCGCCGATTCCCATTACTACCGCCACGATCATGATGATCGGGTCATGGGTAGGAATGGCGTCCAAGCTGAGTTTTCCGAACATGATTTACTCCGCTGCCTCCGCGCTGGTGGGCGAGATCTCGCCATGATCTTCATGGCTCTCCTCACCGGCACGATGATCGGTATGTCCATGCCCGCCATCGGACGGCGGCACGTGGATGCCTTCACTACCCCCGAGGAAGCTCGACACGATGTCTTCGTACAGCCCCGATGACACACTCGAGAAATACTCAACCGGGTGGTTGATGGTCGGTTCCACCAGTTCGGCATAGCCGTCAGGGAAGGTGAGCGTCTGCGACGATTCGCGAACGCCTTCGACCCAGCTGTCGAACTCTTCGGGCGAGGTAGCCATGGCCTCGAAGGTCATTTCCGAGAAGCCGGCGCCACTGTAATTCGTGGAGCGACCTTCGTAGGTGCCTTCGTGATTGGCTATCAGATGCACATCGTTGTCCATGCCGGCCATGGCATAGATCTGGCTGCCCAGGTGGGGAATGAAGAATGCGTTCATTACCGATCCGGAGCTGACCCGGAAGCGCACCGGGACATTGGCAGGGAAGGCCACCTCATTGACCGTGGCGATGCCCTGCTCGGGATAGATGAACAGCCACTTCCAATCCAGCGATACCGCCTGGATTTCAAGCTCTTCACCGTCTTCGGCCAGGGACCTGTGCGGATCGAGGCTGTGTGACGTGTACCAGGTGAGACCCGCCAGGAACACGATGATCACGCACGGTATCAACCAGACGATGGCTTCGATCCAGTTGTTGTGCGCCCAATCGGGATTGTAGGCAGCCTTGTGGTTACTGCGACGGTAACGCCAGGCGAACAGCAGCGTCATGACAATGACGGGGATGACCACGATTTGCATCAAACCGAAGGCGGTGAGGATCAGCGTACGCTGCTCCATACCGACCTCGCCCTTGGGATCCAGCAATGCCGAACTACAACCGGCCAGAAGCAAGGGTAACGCCGTCAACAGCAAGACGCCGAGCACGCGCAAGCGGCGATTTCCTCTCATGATTTGACCTCGTCAGGGCTGGGGAGCGGGAAATTAGCACACTTTTTTTTAGCTAGCTAACAGTCGTCACAGCACCTTGGTCGGGTAACCCGCCCTCAGGAAACAACGGGCGGCAGGCTTGCTGTGAGACTGCCCGCGGCCGGGGGAAGCGACCGCGGGTGGGAAAGGGTGCCGATACCGAGCGCCATTGTGAAGGGACGATTTGCCGCAGCCATGTGCGACATTAGGCCTTGCAATGCCCAAGCAAACGATAGTCCAGCGAGCCATGGCGCGCCCCATCTAGAGCACCAGATAGCCTCGTGCCTTTCCCCAGGCCCCGCGTTAGCCTAGAGTTGTGGGAATGTGACGTTATTCGACATAAGGAACGGTCAATGGATTTCCAGCCTCGCACCTCAGAAAAGCCCGTGCCCTCCCAGCGCAGTCAATGGATGCTTTTCGCCAGAAATTTCTTCAAGCATCCCCGCATGTTGGGCTCGATCATTCCCAGCTCGGGCTTTCTGGTGCGCCGGTTACTGGATCAGGCCGACTGGGAAAACGCCAGGGTGATTGTCGAATACGGGCCTGGGGTCGGCACCATTACCCGCGAGATTCTGGCGCGGATGCATCCCGAAGCGCGGCTGATCGTGGTGGAGACCAACGAGGACTTTGTCGACTTCCTCAACGAAACGCTATTCGACCCTCGACTGGATGTGATCCATGACTCTGCCGAGAATGTGGCGGACATCCTGTCGGATCATGGCCTGGGGGCAGCCGACCATGTCGTGGCCGGGTTGCCGTTCAGCACCATGCCCGACGAATTGCGTGTGAGTCTGTTCGAGGGCAGCCAACAAGCCCTGAAGCCGACGGGTTCGATGCTGATCTACCAGTTCTCACCCAAGGCCAAGGCGGATCTCGTGCGTATCTTCAGCCAGGTGCGCAGCGATTTCGAACCGCTCAACGTGCCACCGGCGCATTGTTATTTCTGTACACCCTGACAGCTTGAAATAGCTCACAGGTCAAATCATGCCAGGGCGAGTCGCGGCAGAGGGCTACCGCGACCCTGCAACGCCTCATTCGTCTCCCGCTGGGTGACGATCCAGTCGAATTCCTCCAGCTCCGCGAAATAGGCGGGGCGAATCCGTCCCAGCTTACTGTCGTCCACAACCAGGATGCGCTGCTCGGCCGCCTCGATGGCCGCCTGTTTGGCGGCCACCTCATGAAAGTGGAAACAACTCACCCCCCGCTCGACATGCAAGCCAGCTGCCGAAATGAACGCCTTGTTGATGCCCAGGCGGCGTATGGTCGTCGCCATTTCATCACTGCCGAAGGATTGTGAGCTGGCATGATAGAGTCCGCCGAGCAGCACGAGTCGCAGGTTGGGCGTTCGGCTGGCGGCCTCGGCCACATTCAGCGCGTAGGTGACCACGGTAAGCGGCCCACGATCGGCCAATGCCCCGACCAGGGGAAGCAGGGTGGTACCACAATCGATGAAAAGCGTATCGCCTTCTTCAACCAATGCCACGGCCCGTTCACACAACCGGTGCTTGGCTGGCATGTGGCTGCCCTGCTCGGCATCGAGGTTGTAAACCGGGGCATACTGGGGGTTGTCGGCCAGGACCAGACGACCGCCGATAAAGACGAGTGCCCCCTCGCTCGCGGCCACATCGCGGCGAATAGTCATCTCAGAGACACCACACAACCCGGCGGCCTCCGATAGATGGATCGTCCCGCCTCGTGCCAGAAGTTCCTGCAATCGCGATAACCGCATTGCACTACGACCGTTCATCGAGGCTCCCTTCTCCTTGTGCGTCCGTTTCTCTTTGGCCAACGTCGAATTCCTGGTTCCCGATCCTTTATGGATCAACTGCTTGTCGGCTCATGCTGCGTCACTGGCGATCAAATAGCCAGCCAGGACAGCTCACCGGGCAGCAAAAATGTTAGAAAATTAACATGCATGTTATAGTTTTGACTCGATACCCGAATGACCCACCCATCGCCCCGGCCCGTCCGGCAAACCCAACAACGACAACCCCGAGG
Organism: Litchfieldella xinjiangensis; assembly: GCF_000759345.1. Classification (GTDB taxonomy): domain Bacteria; phylum Pseudomonadota; class Gammaproteobacteria; order Pseudomonadales; family Halomonadaceae; genus Litchfieldella_A; species Litchfieldella_A xinjiangensis. The sequence continues at coordinate 678,558 of NZ_JPZL01000002.1, read as the reverse complement.
TAGACATGACCATCTTCATGAGTCTGGTCGGGATGGCGACGCTGATCCTCATCGCCATCGTCTTCTCCTACAATCGCCGCGCCATTCGTTTGCGCACCGTGGGCGGCGCCTTCCTGATCCAGGCCGGCATCGGTGCCTTCGTGCTATATGTCCCCTTTGGCCAGGCGACCCTGAAAACCATTTCCGACGGTGTAAGCCAAGTCGTCAGTTACGCCAATAATGGCATCGACTTCCTGTTCGGCGGACTCGCCAATATCGACGCGGTGGGGTTCGTCTTCGCCATTCGTGTGCTGCCGGTCATTATCTTCTTCTCCTCGCTGATTGCCGTGCTCTACTACCTGGGCATCATGCAATGGATCATACGTATCTTGGGGGGATTGCTGCAGAAGGCGCTGGGCACTTCCCGCACCGAGTCGATGTCGGCCACCGCCAATATCTTCGTCGGCCAGACGGAAGCGCCCCTGGTGGTACGGCCGTTCATTGCACGCATGACGCCCTCTCAACTGTTCGCCGTGATGTGCGGGGGGTTGGCCTCGGTGGCCGGCTCGGTACTGGCCGGCTACGCCGCACTGGGCATTCCCATGGAATATCTGGTGGCCGCCTCGTTCATGGCCGCCCCCGGCGGCCTGCTATTCGCCAAGTTGCTGCTGCCTGAAACCGAAACCCCCGATGACGACATTTCTGATGCCAAGGAGCGCATCCAGGAAGAAGACAAGCCTTCGAACGTTCTCGATGCCGCCGCATCCGGTGCCACCTCGGGGCTGCGTCTGGCGGCCAATGTGGGGGCCATGCTGCTGGCGTTCATCGGCTTGATTGCCCTGATCAATGGCATCCTGGGAGGCATCGGCGGCTGGTTCGGCATGGACAGCCTGAGCCTCGAGCTGCTGCTCGGCTGGCTGTTCGCCCCGCTGGCGTTCCTGCTCGGTGTGCCCTGGCAAGAAGCCACGCTCGCCGGCTCGTTCATCGGCCAGAAACTGGTGGTCAACGAATTCGTCGCCTTCATCAACCTGGCGCCCTATATCGATGGCGAGCAGATGGTCGCCGCCACCGGCGAAGCGATGTCGGCACACACCGTGGCGGTTCTCTCCTTCGCCCTGTGCGGGTTCGCCAACCTATCGTCGATCGCGATCCTGCTCGGCGGACTGGGCAGCATTGCCCCCAGCCGACGCCATGACATCGCCCGCTTCGGCGTCAAGGCGGTGCTGGCAGGCACCTTGTCCAACCTCATGTCGGCTTCGATTGCCGGTTTCTTTATTGCCCTGGCTGCGACAGGCGGCTGACCGAGAAGTGAGACCTAACATGAACGATCTTCAAGCTGTGGCACGCCAGGCGCTGTCCCTGATGGACCTGACCAGCCTCAACGATGACGACACCGAAACACGCATCACCGCTCTTTGCCGACAAGCGGATACCCCCGCCGGCCACCCGGCGGCGGTGTGCATCTATCCGTCGTTCATCGTACGCGCTCGCCATGATCTGGCATCGCTGGGCCTGGCCGACAAGGTCAAGATCGCGACAGTCACCAACTTTCCGCATGGCAATGACGATATCGACCACGCGGTTCGCGAGACGCAAGACGCTGTCTCTCGCGGCGCCGACGAAGTCGACGTGGTCTTCCCCTATCGTGCCCTCATGCGTGGCGACGGCGGCCTCGGCCGCGCCCTGGTCGAAGCTTGCAAGCAGGCCTGCGGCGCTCGAACGCTCAAGGTGATCCTCGAAACGGGGGAGCTGCACGACCCGGCCCTGATACGCGAAGCCAGCGAACTGGCTATCGCCGGGGGTGCCGATTTTCTCAAGACCTCGACCGGCAAGGTGGCCGTAAACGCCACCCTGGAAGCCACCGAAATCATGCTTCATGTCATTCGTGAACATGGCGGCGCGGTGGGTTTCAAGGCGGCCGGAGGGGTGCGCACGGCCGAGGATGCGGCGGACTATCTGGCCTTGGCCAATCGGTTCATGGGGTCTGCCTGGGTCACCCCGGCCCACTTCCGCTTCGGTGCCTCGAGCCTGCTCGCCAACCTGCTCGACACCCTCGATATGAAAGGCGATACCCCCAGCTCAGGAGGTTACTGATGCTGCCCCAGGAGATCCTGCGCGCCAAACGGGACGGGCAAGCCCTCTCGGCCGAAGCGATCGAGCGCTTCGTTGCCGGCATCGCCGACGAGCGCATCGGCGACGGGCAGATCGGCGCCTTCGCCATGGCCGTGTACCTCAATGGCATGAACGACGACGAAGCCGTGGCGTTGACCATGGCCATCCGCGACAGCGGTGAAGTAATCGACTGGCGCGAGCTGGGCCTGCACGGACCGGTGATCGACAAGCACTCCACCGGCGGCGTCGGGGATGTCGTCTCGCTGATTCTTGGACCCTGGATCGCGGCGTGCGGTGCCCACGTGCCGATGATATCGGGACGCGGACTGGGTCACACCGGCGGTACTATGGACAAGCTCGAAGCCATCCCGGGCTATGACGTGGCACCCGACAATGCCACGTTCCGGCGCTTGGTGCAGGATGTCGGTGTCGCCATCATCGGCCAGACCGGCAACCTCGCCACGGCCGACAAGCGGCTCTATGCCGTACGCGACGTCACCGCCACGGTGGAGTCGATTCCGCTCATCGTCGCCTCGATACTCGGCAAGAAGCTTGCCTGCGGGCTCGACGCACTGGTCATGGACGTCAAGGTCGGCAGCGGTGCATTTATGCCCACGCCCGAGGCCTCGCGCGCACTGGCCGAGGCCATCGTCAACGTGGCGGATGGCGCCGGCACACCGACGACGGCCCTTCTCACCGACATGAACCAGGTCCTGGCACGCAGCGCCGGTAACGCCCTGGAGGTTCGCGAGGCGGTCGCGCTGCTCACCGGCCAGCAACGCGGAGGCCGCCTGCTCGACGTGACCCGCGCATTGGCTACCGAGATGCTGGTTGCCGGTGGCCTGGCCGCTGACCGCGACGCTGCGATAGCACGACTGGATGACGCATTGTCGACAGGAGACGCCGCCGAACGCTTCGAGCGGATGGTGGCCGGGCTGGGCGGCCCGGCAAATGTTCTCGCCGACATCGAACATGTGCTGCCCCATGCGCCGATGACCCAAACGGTCACAAGCGATCGGCCAGGCTATGTCCAGGCCATCGATACCCGCGCACTGGGCATGGCGGTGGTCGAACTTGGTGGCGGACGCCTGACCGCGGGGGCCAGCATCGATCATGCCGTTGGCCTGTCGCACGTTGCCGAGATCGGCGACGCCATCGATGGGGAACGTCCGCTCGCCGTCATCCATGCACGCAGCGAGAACGACGCACAACGTGCCGCCCGGCAGGTTCGTGCCGCATTCACCCTCGGTGAGTCGCCGGTCTCCCCGCCGACACTGATCCGAGACGTGCTGCGAAGCGCTAGGGTGGGAGGGAACGCATGAGTCGCGCGCTGGTACTCGTTCTCGACTCCTTCGGCATCGGCGCCACCCCGGACGCTGCCGATTTCGGCGATGCCGGTGCCGACACCCTGGGCCATATCGCCCAAGCGTGTGCCCGGGGCGAAGCCGACCAGGTCGGCGACAGCCCGCAGCGCCACGGGCCGCTGTATTTGCCCAACCTGGCCAGCATGGGGCTGTTCCATGCCCACCGCGAAGCCAGCGGCACATGGGCCGAAGGCGCGTCGATCCCTGAAACGGTCACGGCGGCGTACGGTCATGCACGGGAGATCTCTTCAGGCAAGGACACGCCCTCCGGCCATTGGGAAATCGCCGGGGTGCCGGTGCTCTTCGATTGGGGCTATTTCGAGCACCCCGAGGCAAGCTTCCCACCTGACCTGCTCGAGGCATTGGTTGCCGAGGCCGACCTACCCGGCGTGTTGGGCAACTGCCATGCCTCGGGCACCGCTATCCTCGAGCGTCTCGGCGAAGCTCACACGGCAAGCGGCAAGCCGATCGTGTACACCTCGGCGGACTCGGTCTTCCAGATAGCCGCCCATGAGGAAACGTTCGGCCTGGAGCGGCTCTATCGGGTCTGTGAAATCGCCCGAGGCCTGCTCGAACCTTATAACATCGGTCGCGTCATCGCTCGACCGTTCGTCGGCACTGCGGACGCAGGCTTCACACGCACCGCCAATCGCAGGGATTATGCGGTAGAACCACCGGCGCCGACGGTGCTGCAGAAGCTGGTCGACGAAAAGGGCGGCACTGTGGTGTCGGTCGGCAAGATCGCCGATATCTATGCCCACTGTGGCATCACTCGCGCGATCAAGGCCAGCGGCCATGATGCCCTGTTCGATGCCACCTTGGCCGCCTGGGCTGATGCCCGGCGACCCGCTACGCGCCAAGTTCATCGCCGAAACCTTCTTGAGCGAGGTACGCCAGGTCAATGAAGTCCGCAACATGCTGGGCTTCACCGGACGCTACCGGGGTCGGGAGATATCGGTCATGGGCCATGGGATGGGCATTCCTTCTGTCTCGATCTATGCCAAGGAGCTGATTACCGACTACGGCGTCGAGACGCTGATACGGGTTGGCTCCTGCGGCGCGGTGCGCGACGACATCCACTTGCGCGACCTGGTGATCGGCATGGGTGCCAGTACCGACTCCAAGGTCAATCGAATGCGCTTCATGGATCATGATCTTGCCGCGCTGGCCGACTTCGATCTGGTCGCGCATGCCGTCGATGTGGCCCGTGAGCGACGCCTGCCGTTCAGGGTCGGCAATCTGTTCTCGGCGGATCTATTCTACTCGGCGCAGCCCGAGCTGTTCGATTTGATGAAACGCTACGGCATCGTCGGCATCGAGATGGAAGCCGCCGGCCTCTATGGGGTGGCCGCAGAGTACGGGGCGCGAGCCATGACCATCTGCACGGTTTCCGATCATCTGTCGCGTGGCGAGGCATTGAGTGCCGACGACCGCCAGAACACCTTCAATGAAATGATCGAAGTCACGCTCGAAGCCGTCCTGCGCGACGATTCCACCCCCCGCCAAGAGGCTTGATCCTAGATGCATGACATTTCCGATGAACTACGCACACAGCTACTGGCGGTGCGTGACCGGGCATACGCGCCTTATTCTCGCCATCCCGTCGGGGCCGCATTGGTCAGCGACGACAATCACACCTTCTACGGGTGCAATGTGGAAATCGCCAACTACAAGGGCCTATGCGCCGAGGCGTCCGCGATTGCCGCCCTGATCTCGAGTGGCCGGCAAACCATTACCGAGATCTACGTGATCGGCCCCGGCGAGCATCTTTGCACGCCATGTGGGGATTGCCGTCAACGCATCCGCGAGTTCGCCACGCCGGAGACGCGCATCCATGTTCTGGATGGACAGGCCAACTGGCTCAAGAGCTACACCATGGATGAGCTGTTGCCGGATTCGTTTGGTCCGGAGAACCTCGCAGGGCTGTAACACAGACCCTCCGCGTTGGCGAGCCGGGCTTGCCTTCTGCCAGCGCCGGGGCGACCATTGGCGATCGCAACGCAACGCGCCGATGGCAGAACAAGATCACCCCGCCCGGAGCCAGGGATGCCGATTGCCCGTTTCTCTCCTTTTGAACTGCTATTGCTGAAGAGCCGCAAGCAGGCCGATACGGCCGGCCTGATGTTGCTTGCCTGGGTGCTGGCCAGCAACGGGCAGTTCACCGAGGCCGACCGGTTGCGTCTCGACGAGGTGGCCGCAACGTTCAGCCACGGTCATGCGCTGGAGCCGATCTTCGAGATCGCGAGCGGACAAGCGCTCGAGGCCGTACAACTCGCCGCTGAGATCATGCAGAAGGACTGCTGCGGTGAGCAGGCCTATCCTTTTCTGCGCCTGGCGATACAAATGGCCATCGCCGATGGCAAGCCGACGACGGCGAATCATCATATCCTGCGTTTTCTCGCCGATCTGCTGGGTGTGTCGCCCCCCGAATTCGCCCGGCTATTCAACGATGTGGCCGGAAAGACGTTCGAAAACCCCGACGACCCCAGCCGTACCGGTTACTGGCAAGCCAAGGAGCATCATCGACATCAGCAGGAGCAGGCTCGCCAGGAGCAGCAGCGTCAGCAGGAACGCCATTCCCGCGAGCGTCATTCTCGACAGGAGCAGTCGCGACAGGAGCAATCCCGTCGAGAGCAGGCGCACTCTGGTGGCAGTGGCGGTCATCGCCAGGAGCAGCGGCATCACTCCTCACACCAATCCCCGCCGGGTGATCGGGCGCGTCGTGCCCTGATCGTTCTAGGGCTCGAGCCGGGTGCCAGTCGCAGCGATATCCGCAAGGCCTATCGGCGCCTGGCCCAGACGCATCACCCGGACCGGTTCTTTGCTCAGGGGGAAGCGATGACCGCCTCGGCCTCGGCACGTTTCCAGCGAATCAAGAACGCCTACGAATACTTGATGCAGGTCAGCTGACCCATGCGCGATCTTTACAAGCGCCTGGGCATCTCTCCCCAGGCCTCGGACAACGAAATCGGACGGGCCATCGAGGCCTGCAGCCACACGGCACTCAAGGCCGATGCCAGCGCCGTGCTCGGCGTCAAGTCCCGCCGCGAAGAGTACGATGCTCTGCATGCCACGCTGCGAGACATCGGCCTGCTGCGCGCACGCCTGGGGCTGACCCATGGCCGCTATTGGCAGGACAGCGTGGCCAACGATTTCTCCCTGCCTCCCGATAACACCTGTTCGAATCACGACGAATTGATCGGTCGCGTGACCCATGCGGTGCGCCTGCATAACCGCTGGCAGCGTTGGCACGGCCCCTGGTTATTGGCGGGTCTGCTGGGGCTGGGTATCGCCATCGGCATGGCCCTGTGCCACTGGTTGCTGTAGGCGGCGAGAAGCCTTCCAATCTCCCCTCTGTTACTAGCACACTTCTTACATCGCCTATCCCATCGATTGGACGAACGCCCTCTCACTGTCCATGGTTAGAGCAACGCATTGCAGCCTCGGATAAAGGGACAAGGAACTGTCGTGACACGCGCGCTTCGTCTGGGAATCGTTATTTTGGTGGCCCTGGTTTTGTTGCTGGTTGCCGCCGCCCTGTTTCTGGAGTCACCTTGGGCACGTAGCTGGCTCGAAACGCAGGCCAGCCAGCGCCTCGATGGCCGTGAGGTCGTCATCGGGGATCACGATATCGGCTGGGGCTGGCCCCTGACAGTCACGTTCGAGAATGTCACGTTGGCCAATGCCGAATGGGCCCAGACGCAACAGGACAACATGGCAAATGCCGAGCGGGCCCATATCGCTTTCGATACTGGGGCCCTGCTGCGCGGGCGGGTCGAGCTTCGCCGCCTGGCGCTCTCGAATGCCGAGATCCACCTCGCGCGCGATACGGACGGTACTGCCAACTGGGCCGCCCTGACCGAATCGGACGACACCCCTCAGGAAGACAGACAGGGGCTCCCCCTGCAGCCCGATGAGTTTGCCGTCGAGGACAGTCGGGTGACGTATCATGACGCGGCACAGGATGTCGCGTTTGCCGTGAATGTCCAGGCACAAGCCCGCCGGGCGATTCCCCGGGACGAGATGGGAACAGCGGGCGAAGGGTCCCAGGGTAACGAAGCGAGTCAAACCGAAGATCCTTTCATCGTCTGGAGGCAGCGCATCGCCGAGTCCTTGGCCATGCTCGAAGGCTATGAAGGCCAACTGGAATTGACCAGCGATACCCTGGACTACGCGGAACAGACGCTGCGCGACATTACCGTCGAAGCTGCGCTGAATGATGGTCGACTGAATCTCGATACGCTGCATCTGGTACAGAAACAGGCGGAGGGTGGGCCCAGCGAACTCAATGCCCAAGGTTACCTGGAGGTACAGGAACAGGGACTGGTCGCCGAGATCGATGCCGAATTCGACCGTATCGACCTGACGGCAGCATTGGCGCCATTCGGTCTGGGCGAGCTGGGCACCATTGAAGGACGGCTGGTGACCCGGGTCGTCGAAGGCGGTCTGGTTTTCGACGACACCCAGCTCGATTATCAAGCACCGCAATGGGACCTAGCGTTATCGTTACAGGCGAATTCCCAGGATATCGAAGGCATTGAGTCCCCCGGGGTCAATTTCACGGGCGAAGGCACCTACCAGGACGAGGCCTTCTTCTTCGATCTGGTGGTTGGCCCGCTGCTCGACCTGACCGACGATACCGCGCCTTATCCTGTCTCGGGGGAATTGAGTGCCGGAGATACCCACCTCAGCCTTGACGGCAGCGTCGTGCAGCCGTTGCAACTGACCGAAGTGGAAGGGAGTTTCCGCCTCGAAGGACCCAATCCTGCCGAATTGTCGGAGCTCACCGGTATCAATCTCCCTGAACTGCCGCCCTACCAGGTCAGCAGCCACCTCCATTATCAGGATGACCTCATCAACCTTCAGGGGATGGAAGGTAGTTTCGGCGAGAGCGATGTCGCTGGTGATGTACGCCTGCGTCTCGGTGAGACGCCCAAGGTGTGGGCGACGCTGCGGTCTTCCCGTCTCGATGCCGACGATTTATTGCCGATGCTGGGTATCGCACCGGAGACCGACGGAAGCGATGCCGCATCCGACGAACAACAGCAATGGGAGGCGCAGGACGAGCGTCAGGAACAGGTGTTCCCCGATCGGGAGTGGGATCTTGCCGGGCTCCGGGACACCGATATCGAGCTGGATTACCGTGCCGACGGCGTTCAGGCCCGCTACATCCCGTTCAATGATGTGCGCCTGGAACTCTCGCTGGAGGACGGCGTGATGCGTGTCACTCCCCTGGAGGTGGGCTTGGGCGGAGGCACCGTGAATGCCAACTGGCAAATGGATGCCCGCCAGGCGGCGCTGCAGGGCGACATGAACATCGAGGCACAGCAGGTCGATCTCAAGGCACTGCTACGTGAGGCCGAACTACCCGATGTCGCCGAGGATACGCTAGGTGTGATTGGCGGCCGTGGCGAATTTACCTACCAAGGCCGTTCGCTGGCCGAGGTCATGGCCGGCCTCGATGGCACGCTGAAGTTGGCCATGTCACGTGGCTGGTTGGACATGTTGGCCGTGGAAATTCTGGGGCTGGATGCCGGGGAAGCACTCATCGCAGCATTGGCCGACTCGGATCAGGTCGCGTTGCAGTGTACCTATGCCCACCTCGAGGCCGAGGATGGCGTGGTCTCGATGGAGGAATTCTTCATGGCCACCGAGGACGCGAACATCACCGGCGCCGGGGCGATCGGCCTCGAAGACGAAGTGATCGACCTTGCCTTCGAAACGCATGCCAAGGATGTCAGCGTGCTCTCGGCCGATAGCCCAATCAAGCTCGAAGGCTCGCTTCGCAATCCCCAGGTCAACGTAGTGACCCGGGAATTGCTGGCCAAGGGCCTCGCCTCGCTACTTGGCGCTATCGTTGCTCCGCCTACCGCGATCTTGCCATGGGTGGATCTTGGCGGTGGCGAGGACGCCGGTATCGGCTGCGAGCGCGCCCTGCAAGAGTATGAACAGGACTAGCCGCTACCCCCACCGGGGTGATGATAGTTTAACTGCGCGCCGGTGTGTGACCCGGCGAGCCGCCGTATCGGCTGACCTCGCCTTGCCGTTCGACCTGCCCCGCCTCGCCGTGCATGCAACTGGCGGCATCCCAGGCATTGTCCTCCGTCCCGGTCTGGTTCTCGTCTCGTACGCTTTCACCCATGCGCCCTTCCATATTGATGCTCATGCGTGGCAGGGCCAGATCAACGCCCAGCTCTTCCATGCGTTGCTTGAGCCGTAGATTGAAGGCACGGGCCACGTCCCATTGCATGACCGGTGCGGTACGCATGCGTATGCGCAGGACGGCCGCCCCCTCATCGAATCGGTCGATGCCCTGAAGCTCCAGCGGCGACCAGATATGGTGGCGCATGACCGGATCCTGACGCAGTTCGTCGGCGACTTCCCGTACCAGAGCGATGGCATCATCGATCTTCATGCGATGCGGAATGGTGATACGCATCAGGGCGATGCCGAACTGGCGTGACATGTTATGGATCGACTTGATCTGGCTGAACGTGATGATGTGGACGATACCATCGAGATCACGCAGCCTCACCGTTCGCAGTGTCAGCCCCTCGACCGTGCCCATGAAGCCGCCCAGGTCAACGAAGTCGTCGATGGCCAGCGAGTCCTCGATGAGTATGAAAATACCTGTGATCAAATCCTGAACCAGCGTCTGCGCGCCGAACCCGATCGCCAACCCGATCACACCGGCACCGGCAAGCAGGGGAGTGACGTTGACCCCGAGGTTGGCCAGCCCGACGATGGCGGCAATCACCACGATGGTGGCGAAGATCACGTTGCGGATCAGGGGCGTAATGGTCTGGATACGTGCATTGTTCACCCGTCCGCCACGCACCCGGGCGGACGACGTCAGGGCGCGCTGGATCGCCGTATCGGCAAAGATCCAAGCCAGCCAGGCCAGCAGAACGGTAAAGCCGATGGCCAGCAGCGCCTGACCGATGCGTGCCCCAGCCACCCCTTGCTGACCCAGACCGATCAGCGAGCCACCCCACACCTGCATGGAGAGTTCGGCAAATACCACCCAGCACAGCATGTGCGCCAGCGCATGGCCAAAGCGCTCGAGGCGCTTGCGATACTGAGAGAGCCGCCGGCGATGGGTGACGGTCTCACTTCTGCGGCGCAGCAGGCCGGTAAACACCAAGGTCACCACCAACAATGCCGCCGTGATGATGGCTCGCGTCAATGCCCCCGCTGCATCGCCGACCGAAATGAAGATCGCCAGCAGCGACGCCCCGATCAGGAGGAGTGCCGGAATATGCCAGAGCCGGCCAATGACGCGAACCACCTCATCTGCAGTATGGGGCTGCTTGCGACGCGTGTAGGGTCGATTGCAGATGATGTGTTCTACGGGACGCTTGAAACGCAGCACAAAGTTGCCCGCGATCAGCGCAGCAAGGATATTCGCAGTGACCGACAGCAAGCTGGCGAGCTCCGCACCAAGCGGATCGACCAGCCGCCCGGACCCCAACGCATCGCCCAGCGCGACCAACGCACCAATCAGGAAAAGCCGCCGCCCACCGCGCTCGCGCAGAATGCGTACCGCTACATAGCGGTGACCGCGAGTAAATACCGAGGCCACCACTTCAACGATCGTTGACAGCAAGCGCCCGCATAGCGCCACGTAGGCAATGACCAGCACAACCACGAGGCCGGCCTGAGGGGCCATGAACTGCGCCGCGGCGAGCAGCGCGGCGAAGGCGACCAACCAGGGGAGCACGCGACGCAGAAAATGCACCCCAAGTAGCCAGGGCTTGGGTTCCCGGGGTAACCGCAGGGGCCAATCGCGGCGGCGAGCCAGCAAGCGCCCTCCCCCCATCAGCAAGGCCAGTAAACCTACCCACACCCCCAGCATGACGCCACCTTCTACCAGCCAGTGCATCAATTGGCTGGTGCTTGCTGCGTCGGCCAGTTGACTGATGTCACGCCAGCCCTGGTCGATCTGGCGTTGCCAATTGTCCAGTGGCGACTGTCCGGCTTCCGCCTGCTCGCCAAAATCGCTGAAGGTGTCGGCCAGCGCCCCCAGCAGGCCCTGTCTTTCCAGTGGCGAGTCGTCCGCCTCGGTCTGCGAGGTCGCCTCGCGCAGTTGCTTGAGTTCCTCGAGCAATTGCCCCCGTCGCTCAGCATCCTCGAGCATCGCAATCACTTGATCCAAGGATTCTTGTAGCTGCTCAGGGTCTGCCTGCTGTTCCTGCGACTGGCCATTCCCCCCGGCGATATCCGGCAACGAGATCGACTGGGCTTGTACTGCCGTGGATGGCAATAACAGAAATAATCCCAGCATCAGGCACATCAGATGGATGAGGTGTCTCGCCAACTGGCTAACGGACACGAAGGCTGGCGCTCGATTCATGACATCTCCACTGGCGAGCTATAGGATAAAAGTCTTCATGGGGCGACTAACAGGGTAGAGGAATCGGCCCGCTGTGCCATCCTGGCTCGACAGCAAGTTGTGATACGCTGCATGACTCAGCGTTGGCTTCAGGAGTCGGGCATGGATAGGCAATCTCCTCCGCTCACGCACAACCCCAAGGGCGAGTTACGGCGCGTTGGCGTGGAAATCGAGTTCGCGGGAATCGCTCCCCACGACGCGGCCGGTCTGGTCACGGGGCTCTTCGGTGGGCAACTGGAAATGGTCACCGCTCACCGGCTCAAGGTGGCCGGAACCCGCTGGGGCGACTTCACCATCGAGCTCGACACCAAGTATGCCCACCCCGATGCCAAGGTGGTGGAAAAGCCACCTCGCAGCGAAGCGGACTGGGACCGGCAGTATCAACAGTTGCGTGTCGAGTTTCACACGCGGACCCGGGAGCTGATTGGCGATGTGGTGACCGGCCTGGTACCCACGGAAATCATCTGCCCGCCCATTCCCTGGTCATCGCTGACCGAACTCGATGACCTGCTCGAGGCCCTGCGCGGCCGAGGGGCCAAGGGATCCGATGCCAGCCTGTTCTACGGCTTCGGCCTGCATCTGAACCCCGAGGTACCCAGCCTTTCCACCGAAAGCCTGCTCGCTCACCTGCAAGCTTACATGATGCTTGCCGACTGGTTGCGCGACGCCATCGATGTCGACCTCACGCGTGAAGTACTACCGCACACCAACCCCTTTCCCAAGGGGTATGCGACGCATATCCTCGATCCCGATTACCAGCCGGATCTCGATACCCTGATTGCCGATTACCTGGCTTTCAATCCGACCCGCAACCGCGAGTTGGACATGTTTCCCCTGTTCGCCTACCTGCGCCCGGATTATCCCAGCCCCCTGTTTCAGGACGTGCTGGTCAAGCCGCGCCCGACCTTTCACTATCGTTTGCCCAACGCACAGTTTTCCTCACCCGACTGGGGCGTCACCACAGAGTGGCAACGGTGGCTGGAAGTCGAACGGCTGGCCGCCGACCCCGTGCGACTCGAGGCACATGCGCGGGAGTACCTGGCCCACCATGCCCAATCGCCGATGTCGCGCTGGCTGGATAAACTACGCAAGTGGATGCATGAATGACACGCCCCCTGATCGGTATCACCACATCGGATCGCAAGAGTTTCATCGCCTGGTTCTTCGATTGGCTTGCAGTATGGCGCCACGGCGGGCGTCCGCTGCGCCTGTCACCGTCTCGTCCTGTCCCTGAGTCGCTGGACGGTCTGATCATTGGCGGCGGCGACGACATCGAGGCCCACCTCTACGGCGGCGAGGTCCAGCTCGATGTCCGGGTCGACCCCCAACGCGATGAGCTCGAACTCAGCCTGCTGGAGCGCTTCACACCACGAGGGTGCCCCGTACTGGGGATTTGCCGCGGGGCACAACTGATCAATGTCTATCGCGGCGGCACGTTGGACGGAGACATCTACACCACGCATCAGGACCTCAAGCGTCGACGTACGGTCCTGCCGCGCAAGACGGTCGATATCGTTCCCGGAAGCAAGCTGCACCGACTGCTTTCAGTGTCGTGGTGTCGTATCAACAGCCTGCATCATCAGGCTGTCCAGGAGACCGGCGAGGGCATCATGATCGTCGCTCGCGACCGTGACGGCCTGGTGCAAGGCATCGAGTCGAGGGATCATGAATTTTTGATCGGCGTGCAATGGCATCCCGAATGGTTGATTTTCAATCGGCCCCAACAACGCCTGGTACGTGCCCTGGTCAAGGCGGCTTGCCGGCACCGGACGCGCCAAGCCGGAAGCATGGAAAGGTCCTGAAAAGGGAACAAAACGACGGCCACCCGATGAGGAGGCCATCGCTTTCTCGCTTGTCGAACTGTGGGATCAGTTCTCGAGTTTGGCGTCCAGCGTGATCTCGGCCTTGAACAGCTTGGATACCGGGCACCCATCCTTGGCCTTGTTGGCACACTCCTCGAAGGTGGCCTTGTCGGCACCGGGGAGCTTCACTGTGGTATCGAGATGGATCTTGCTGATGGTGAAACCGCTGTCATCCTGATCCAGTGTCACGGTGGCCTCGGTACGGATACTCTGAGCTTCCAGATTTTCCTGGCCCAGAATCATCGACAGGGCCATGGAGTAACAACTGGCATGGGCCGCGCCGATCAACTCTTCCGGGTTGGTACCCGGCTGGCCTTCAAAGCGCTGCTTGAAACCGTACGGGTTGTCCTTGAGCGCGCCGCTCTCGGTCGACACCGTGCCTTTACCCTCTTTCAGGCTACCCTGCCATTCGGCGGATCCGGTCTTCTTGATGCTCATGCATAGCTCCTTTTGCGCGTGCAGTTGTGGCCCGAACGGGGCCACACGAGATTGCACGTACAGTGTAGAAGCCTGACGTGCTTCACGCCGAATGAGAACGCAGGCTATTTCAGGCCTCTTGATTCAAGGCAGCCATGGCGGCGTTATAGTCGGGTTCTTGCTTGATTTCGAGAACGAGCTGGGCGTGGACCACACGATCCTGTGCGTCGAGTACCACCACGGCACGTGCGGTGAGCCCGCTGAGCGGCCCGCTGGCCAGCGCCACCCCATAGTCGCGGTGAAATTCGGGGTGCCGGAAGGTCGACAGCGTCATTACGTTATCGAGGCCCTCCGCACCGCAGAAACGCTTGGCCGCGAAAGGCAGGTCGGCCGAAACGATCAGTACTACTGTGTCGTCGAGCGTCGAGGCCAGTTCATTGAACTTGCGCGTGGACGCAGCGCAGGTCGGCGTATCGACGCTCGGGAGTATGTTCAGGACTTTTCGCTGGCCGGGAAAATCGGCCAGCGTGACATCCTGCATGTCTGCATTGGTCAGGCACAGCGCTGGCGCTGCTTGGCCGACCGTCGGAAACTCCCCCTCGACCTCGACGGGAACGCCTGCGCGGGTGACATGTGACATAGTGCTCTCCTTCGTTCAGGCATTCGATTCAGGGTGACGCAGTGACGCCAGGCGCTTGCGTAATGGCGCCTCGCCCATCGCTTGCAAGGCCAGAATATTGCGCTCGGGTATGGCCTCGGGGTCAGGGTACTGGATCAGCACCTGTTCGAGTTCGGCCTCGCGCAGCAGATGCAGCATGGGCCAGGGCGAGCGATTGGTGTAGTTGGCGGGATCATCGTCGGGGGCGCCAGCGAACCGGTACTCGGGGTGAAAACTTGCCAGTTGGTAGATCCCCTCGTAGCCCTGATCGACCAGCAACGCCTCGGCCACGGCCAGCAGGTCGAGGTAGGTCTCGAAGTCTTCCAGCCCTGACTCGACGATCAGTAACGTCGTGGCGATATCCGCCTCGTTGTCGAGACGTCGGCATTCATCGAGCAGGGCCGCAAGCAGCGGCTCCCATTCTTCAGCCGTGACGCTGGTATAGCGTATCGTCTCGCGGCGCACCTCACGACCGGCGAAGGGGCAGATGTTGTGCCCGACGACGAACGATGAGACCCACTCACGGGTGGCGGCGATAACCTGTTCGGATGGACTCATGACAATACTCACGGCGAGAAGAGGCCAGTATAACCGCTGCTGCCCTCGACGTTGCAAAGCCACCCAGGGTGAGCCAGCCTAGACGAACCCGCCACTGCCAGGAGCGCCCTCGATGCCAGCCACCCGCCTTCCCCATGTCCGCTTCGCTGCCCAGGGGGACCATCCCGCCGTCGAGGTACCTGCCATCGGCCAGGGCACCTGGTACATGGGCGAGGGACTGGCGCCGCATCGCGACGAAGTCCGGGCACTGCAGGAAGGCCTGGAACTGGGTTTGTCGCTGATCGATACCGCCGAGATGTATGGCGAGGGCGGCGCCGAAAGCGTCGTCGGCGAAGCATTGGCAGGCCGCCGTGAGCAAGCGTTCCTCGTATCCAAGGTCTACCCCTGGAATGCGGGGCGCGAAAGCGCCATCGAAGCCTGTGAACGCAGCCTCAAGCGCCTGGACACCGATCATCTCGACCTGTATTTGCTCCACTGGCCAGGCGAAATACCCCTTGAAGAGACCCTGGAAGCCTTCACCCGGCTTCAGGAGCAGGGCAAGATTCTCCGCTTCGGTGTGTCGAATTTCGATGTCGACGACATGCAGGCATTGCTTGCTCAGCCCGGCGGCGCGGCCTGCGTCACCGACCAGGTGCTCTACCATCTCGGATCCCGCGGCATCGAGACCCACTTATATCCCTGGCTGCACGAACGCGGCCTGCCCATGATGGCCTACTGCCCGCTCGCCCAGGGCGGTCGTTTACGCAACGAGCTGATGTCCCACCCCGAGGTACTCGATATCGCCGCAGAGCTGGGCATCACCCCGGCCCAGTTGCTGCTGGCCTGGGCGATCCGACCTCACGCTGGCCAGCATGAAGTGATCGCGATCCCCAAGGCCGTGCAACGGGAGCATGTCTCGCAGAATGCCCGCGCCTTAGAGATTCGCCTGGATGACGATGCGTTGGCACGGCTCGATGCCGCCTTTCCGCCTCCCATTCACAAGGTCCCGCTGGATATCGTCTAGCTCGAAGCGGCGGGCATCGCACCTCGCCGAGACGCCAGTCGATCGGCCAGCCGCGTCGGCTCGGGCAACTTTGTGCGGCCAAGACAGCGCACGACCCAGTCCAGCGAGGTTTCAAGGCTCACACGATGGCCGGACGAGATAAAAATCGGCTTGACCTTCTCGCGGCTGCGCAGCGCTGCACCGATCACCTCGCCACGGTGGCTCAAGGGCGTCCAACCGCCGCGCTGCTCGGGCACCTCGTCGTGACGACCACACAGGATTGACTTGGCCACACCGATGGTCGGCAGGTCGAGCCACAAGCCGAGGTGAGAAGCCACACCCAGGCGCCGCGGGTGAGCGATGCCCTGGCCATCGACCATGACCAGGTCCGGGGTGGCCGAGAGCTTGTTGAATGCCTCCAGGGCCGCGGGGATTTCACGGAACGACAGCAGCCCGGGGATATAGGGCATGCGGGTGGGCTCACGATAGATGACGTGATCGACGAGCGTGAGCGAAGGCCAGTCGAGCAGCACGACCGCGGCACGGGTGATGGCACCTTCCTGCTCGAAGCCGATATCCACCCCGGCGATCAGATTCACCTCACCGATGCGATCCTCCCGCTCGACGCGGGGCGCCAGCTCGCGCTGCAGGGCTATCGCCTTGTCCGGCGTCGGTGTCCATTCGTGTAGTGGCGTTAGTGGCGTCTTGTCCATATTCGGCATCCTTGCGTAGGTAATCGGCTGGCTCCAGTCTAGGCACAGGAGAGCGCTCCTCCCAACCCGGGCCCACCTCGGGATCGTGTATCATCGACGCAGATCCAACCACGAGTGATATTGTGCTCAAGCTGATTCACACCGCCGACTGGCACCTGGGCCAGACCTTCCACGGCCAGGAGCGTCATGCCGAGCATCGCGCCTTCCTCGACTGGCTGCTCGATGCCCTCGTCGACCGCCAGGCTGACGCCCTGCTGGTAGCCGGCGACATTTTCGATGTGGTCAATCCTTCACTGCGTGCCCAGGAGCTGCTCTACGATTTCATCGTGACGGCCCACGAGCGCCTGCCGGCCCTGGACATCGTTCTGATTGCCGGTAACCACGACAGTGGCAATCGTATCGAGTTGCCGGCCCCGTTGATGCGCCGCCTGCGCACCCATGCCCTGGGCCGGGTGAACTGGCTCGACGATGGCCGCCTCGATGCCGAGCGCTTGCTGGTCCCCCTCACCGATGCCTCCGGCGATACCCAGGCCTGGTGTCTGGCACTGCCCTTCCTGCGCCCCGCCGAGGTGACCGGTCACGGCCTCGGCCGTAACGTTGAACGGATGGATGACGCCCTGCCCAGCAATGACTACGTCGGCGGTATTTCGCGGGTTCACGAACAACTCATCGACACCGCGCGCGCGCGCCGCCATCCCGGCCAGGCGCTGGTGGCCATGAGCCACGCGCACCTGCACGGTGCGGCCGTCTCCGAGGCCAGCGAGCGGCCCATCGTCATCGGCGGAGAGGAGTCGATCTCCGCCGCCCTGTTTCCTGACGACATCGCCTATGTGGCGCTGGGCCATCTGCACCGCGCGCAACAGGTCGGCGAGTCGCGTATCCGCTACAGCGGCAGCCCCCTGCCGTTGGATTTCAGCGAAACGGCCTATCCCCATCAGGTCGTGGAAGTCTCGCTAGACGGCGAAGCGCTGACGGGTGTGGAAGCGATTCCCGTACCACGCCCCGTCGCCATGCATCGTATCGGCCCCGGCCCCCTCGACGAGGTCGTGGCTGAACTCGAATCGCTTCCCCACGACCCGGAGCGCCCTCGCGAGCAGTGGCCCTGGTTGGAAGTGCGCGTCGTGCTGGCCGCCCCGGTGCCCGACCTGCGCGCCCAGATCGAGGCGGCGATGGAGGGCAAGGCCCTTCGCCTGCTGCGCCTGGTGCGTCGCTTGCCCGAGATTCAACACGACAATGCACCGGCGCGGGTCGAACTGGATACACTGGGACCGCGCCGCCTGTTCGAGCTCACCTGGCAGGAACGGTGGGGGTACGCCCCCGAACCCGAGGTAATGACCGATTTCGACCGGCTGCTTCAGGACGTGCTCGATGACGGCTCGGAAGAACAGCCGTCGGGAGGGTCGCGCCCATGAGGATCCTTGCGCTGCGCCTGGCCAACCTGGCTTCACTGCCCGGTCCGCTCACGCTGGATTTCACCGTACCGCCGCTCAGCGAGGCCGGCCTGTTCGCCATCACCGGCCCCACCGGCGCCGGCAAGAGCACCCTGCTCGATGCCCTGTGCCTGGCGCTTTATGGCAACACGCCCCGACTTCGCCAGGCGCCCGCTCGCGATGCTCCGCTGCCCGACGTGGAAGGCGAGACGGTGAGCACCGCCGATCCGCGCACGCTGCTGCGGCGCGGGACGTCGCAAGGTTATGCCGAAGTCGATTTCCTGGGCCGCGACGGACGGCGTTATCGGGCACGCTGGGCGGTGCGGCGTGCCCGCGAGAAGGCCAGCGGTCGGCTGCAGGCCGTGGAGCAATCGCTCACCGACATCGAGGACGACCGGCTACTCACCAACCAGAAGCGTGAATTCGCTGAGTTGCTTCCACAGCGCCTGGGGCTGACCTTCGATCAGTTCACCCGGGCCGTGCTGCTGGCACAAAGTGAATTCGCCGCCTTTCTCAAGGCCGACGACAACGAGCGTAGCGACCTGCTCGAACGCCTGACCGGCACGGCCGAGTATTCACAGATTTCCATGGCCGCCTATCGCCGCGCCAGCCAGGCAAAAAAGCGTGTCGAGGCCCTGCAGACCCGTCTCGCCGATGATCTGCCTGCCGATGCCGAGACGCGAGCCACCCTGGAGCACAACGCCGAGCAAGTCGAGGGTGAGCTATCCGGCTTGCAACAGCAGGACAAGCAACTGGAAGCCCGCCAACAGTGGCATGCTGTCGACGCGCGATTTCACCAGGCCTATCGAGAGGGACGCCAGCAACAGCGTGATGCCGAAACGCGCTGTCATTCGCTTGCCGATGCTCGGGCCGACCGGGAATGTCGCCGCCTGCTCGCGCCAAAGCGTCACCGTCTGCTGCGCCAGGCTGAGATGCCCGATGAGATCGCTACCCTGGAAGCGACCCATCGTCAGACCCGCCAGGCTCTGGAGCAGGCCCAAACCGACCAACAGGCGGCCGCCCAAGCGCGGGATCAAGCCGCGCAACGACTTGAAGACGCCGCCCAGGCTCGCCAGCGTGCCGAACCCGCCTTGCGCCAGGCCCGGGAACAGTCCCAGACGTTGGCCACCCTCGAACGACAGCTGAACGATCTAGCCTCGCAGCACAGCACGCTTGAACAACAGGCTGAGCGACTGACTGAGCAGCGACGACAGGCCGAAGCCACACAACATGCACAAAAGCAGCAGCGCGACGAATGGCAGGCCACCCTTCACCAGTACATGGGCCAACATGAGCGGATAGACAGCGCACGCCAGGCAGCCCAGCACGCCCACGACCAGGCCGCGCGTCGTAGTCTGTCCTTGAGCACGTTGGCCACGGCCTGGCAGGAAGCCTGCCGCGCCGAACAATCCCGGCAACGGTTGGATAAACAACTGGGTGACGATGAGACGCGCCAGGCACAACTCCTTGCCCAGGGCAAGACGGCCCGACAGCAGCTCGACGAGCAAGCGCGTCATTACACCCGCCTGCGCGATTTCATCGAGCGCAACCGCGCCGCGCGCAGCGAGAGCGTGGCGCACCTACGCGAGACCCTGCAGGAAGGCGAGCCCTGTCCGGTGTGTGGCGGGCTGGAGCATCCCTACCGCCACACACCGCCCGTAACGCCAGAAGCGGCCCAGCTCGCCGCGCAACAAGCGCAGGAAGATGCCCAGCTGGCCGAGGCTCGACAGGCCTGGGAACAGGCCCAGCGCGTGCGCGACGATCTCGAAGGCGAGTATCGCGCCCTCAAGGCAGCTATCGCCCGCTTCCAGCAGGAGCGACAGGAGGCCGAGGCGCGCCTGGCCCAAGCCAACCAGGCATTGACTCACCATCCGCTTCACGCGGAACTGGGGGCCATCCATGCCGACGAGCGCGACGCCTGGCTCGCCCATCAGCAGCAACACAGTGACGCCGCCCGTAAGCAGCACGAAGCCACCCTGCAAGCGCTGGCCCGGGCCGAGGCCGAGCTGGCCCCGCTCGAAGAGGCCCTGCACCAAGGCGAACTGGGCCTCACCCAGCTTGAAACCCGGCGGATCGCCCTCGACGAGGAACGGTCCAGACTCGCCGAGCGGCTCCCTCCCCTGCGCCAGCAACGCGACGACGTGGCCAATACGCTCCAGGCACTGCTCGGCGGGTATGATTCGGCCGATGCTTGGCAGCAGGCATTGGATGCACGTCAGGAGGCCGCTCGCCAACAGCATGCCCAGGCCATACAGCGCTGCCATGACGCCGAACGCGAGCAAGCGCGCCTGAACCAGCAGCTTAGCCACGAAGCGGAGCGCATCCAGACACTGACTCAAGAGCGTGCCACGCTGGAGCGGGAACTGGCCGACTGGCGCCAGGCCCATCCGCAACTGGACGACGCCACGCTTACCCGCCTGCTTGCGCAGCCCGAGGCAGACGCCGAGCGCGAAGAGCGCGAACTAACCATGGCCGACGAAGCCCGCCAACGGGCCGAGGCCAGCCTCGCCGAGCGCCGCCACGCCTTGGCCGAGCATCGCCGCGAACAGGGCTTGACCGACGATACACAAGGCGACGATGCCCTACTGAATGAGGCTATCGATGCCAGGATTGCCGGCCGCCGCGACGCTCTGGCCAATGAACGCGAAGCGCTCGCGCTACGGCTCAAGGGGGTTCAACAGGCCCGAGACGAGGCCGTTCATGCCCTGCGCGACGACGACCGGCGCCGACAACGCCAGCAAGCGGGCCAGGCCGAGCTGGAAGCGGCTCAGGCCGAATACGTGCGCTGGGGCCGGATCAGCGAGCTGATCGGTTCCGCCGACGGCAAGCTGTTCCGGCGTATCGCCCAAGCCTACAACCTGGAGCAACTGTTGGAACACGCCAATGTCCACCTGGCCGGGCTCAGCCGACGTTATCGGCTGGCGCGGGGCGGCACGCCGTTAGGCCTGCTGGTGGTGGACCACGACATGGGCGACGAGCGGCGCTCGGTGCACTCGCTTTCGGGCGGCGAGACCTTCCTCGTCTCGCTGGCCCTGGCCCTAGGCCTGGCCTCCATGGCCTCCGGCGAGCTGGCCATCGAGTCGCTATTCATCGATGAAGGTTTCGGTAGCCTGGATCCGCAGTCGTTGGCGCTGGCCATGGAAGCGCTGGATGGCCTGCAGGCCCTGGGCCGTCGTGTCGGGGTAATTTCACACGTTCAGGAAATGCACGAACGCATCCCGGTGCAGATCCAGGTGGAACCACTGGGGAACGGCACGAGCCGAGCGCGGTTGGTGAGCACCTAACCGCCCAAAAAAAGCGCCCCGTTTCCGGGGCGCCTAGGTCATCGCTCGTTTCGTGCCGGATTACGCCAGGTCGAAGCGGTCCGCGTTCATCACCTTGTTCCAGGCAACGACGAAGTCATTGACGAACTTCTCCTTGGCGTCGTCCTGGGCGTAGATCTCGGCGATCGCGCGCAGCTGGGAGTTGGAGCCGAACACCAGGTCAACCCGCGTTCCGGTCCACTTCACTTCACCCGTCTTGCGATCACGACCTTCGAACACGTCGGCATCGGGCGAGACCGGCAGCCACTGCGTGTTCATGTCGACCAGGTTGACGAAGAAGTCGTTGGTCAGGGTACCGGGGCGCTGAGTGAATACGCCGTGGCGTGCGTTAGCGTAGTTGGCTTCCAGCACGCGCATACCACCCACCAGCGCGGTCATTTCGGGCGCACTGAGTCCCAACAACTGCGCCTTGTCGAGCAGCATCTCTTCGTCGGAGACATTGAAACGGGCCCGACGGTAATTGCGGAAACCATCGGCTTCAGGGCGCAGCCACTCGAAGGAGTCGGCATCGGTCTGCTCATTGGTGGCGTCGGTACGGCCGGGGACGAACGGCACCTCAATGGCGTGACCGGCCTCCTTGGCAGCCTTCTCGATAGCGGCGACACCGCCCAACACGATCAGGTCGGCCAGCGAGACATGCTTGTTGCCCGTCTGCGTCGCATTGAAGTCACCCTGAATACTTTCCAGCGTTTGCAGGACCTTGGCCAATTGCTCGGGCTGATTGGCATCCCAATCCTTCTGCGGGGCCAAGCGAATGCGCGCACCGTTGGCGCCCCCGCGCATGTCGGAGCCCCGGAAGGTCGAGGCGGATGACCAAGCGGTATACACCAGCTCGGAAACAGTCAGGCCGGACGACAGGATCTTGTCCTTGAGGTCGGCGATGTCCTGGGCATTGACCAACTCGTGGTCGACCGCCGGGACTGGATCCTGCCAGATCAGCTCTTCAGCCGGCACTTCCGTACCCAGGTAACGCACCTTCGGGCCCATGTCACGGTGGGTCAGCTTGAACCAGGCACGGGCGAAGGCGTCGGCGAATTCATCGGGGTTGTTGTGGAAGTGCTCGGAGATCCTGCGATATTCGGGATCCTCGCGCATGGCCATATCAGCGGTGGACATCATGATGCCAACCCGCTTGCTGGCATCTTCTGCGTCAGGCGCCATGTCCTTCTCGGCCAGGTCCTTGGCTACCCACTGCTTGGCACCGGCCGGGCTGGTGGTCAATTCCCACTCGTAGCCGAACAGGACGTCGAAGTAACTCATGTCCCACTGGGTGGGCGTCGGCGTCCAGGCACCTTCCAGTCCGCTGGTGATGGTGTCGCGGCCCTTGCCGCTCTTGTGGGTACTCTTCCAGCCGAAGCCCATCTCCTCCATCGGCGCGGCTTCCGGCTCCGGTCCGACATTGGCTGCATCGCCGGCACCGTGGGTCTTGCCGAAGGTATGACCGCCGGCGGTCAAGGCCACTGTCTCGTAGTCATTCATTGCCATACGGGCGAAGGTCTCGCGGATATCGCGGGCCGAGGCCAGCGGATCCGGGTTGCCGTCGGGCCCTTCCGGGTTGACGTAGATGAGACCCATCTGCACCGCCGCCAGCGGGTTTTCCAGGTCACGCTCACCCGAATAACGGCTCTTGGCGTGGTCGCTGGTGGCCAACCACTCGTCCTCGGCACCCCAATAGATGTCTTCCTCGGGCTGGTAGACGTCCGCGCGGCCACCGGCAAAGCCGAAGGTCTTGAAGCCCATGGATTCCAGGGCGACGTTACCGGTCAGGATGAACAGGTCGGCCCAGGATAGCTTGTTGCCATACTTCTGCTTGATCGGCCACAACAGGCGGCGTGCCTTGTCCAGGTTGCCGTTGTCCGGCCAGCTGTTGAGCGGTGCGAAGCGCTGCGTGCCGGTACCGGCACCCCCACGGCCATCACCCACCCGGTAACTGCCGGCACTGTGCCAGGCCATGCGGATGAAGAGCGGACCGTAGTGCCCGTAGTCGGCCGGCCACCATTCCTGGGAATCGGTCATCAACGCTTCGAGGTCTTTCTTGACCGCGGCGAGATCGAGGGACTTGAATGCCTCAGCGTAGTCGAACGCTTCACCCAGCGGATTCGACTTCGGGGCATGTTGATGAAGAATGTTGAGATTGAGCTGGTTAGGCCACCAGTCGTGATTCGAGTTGCCGGTATCCCCATGCTTGGTGCGTGAGCCATGCATTACCGGGCACTTGCCTGCGGAATTGCTTACTTTCTGGTCCATAACGCTCTCCACGTGTCACTTCTCGTTATATGCCTGTCAATCGAATTCACGGTCTGTCCCTGACACGTAGGCACGCTTCACTCGTAGCGAAAGCGGCGCGGTCCCTCTCCTTCTGTGAGCGTATGTATACCAGTTACACCCAGCGGTACGGGCGTTGTATTAGCCAACAAGCTTGATAGCTTTTGGTAATGGATGGCTATAACAGCGATTTCTTCAGATAATGAGAGCATGGGTTTGCGCGTACCCGGGCACAGCGTTTACATCCGTGGCACGGTACCTGGCTACTACCAGTAATCGAATGCGTATAGGCGTTGGCTATTGGCAGCGGCCGCGCATGAGCGGGTGAAACGTACTGCGCTGTGCCAATAGCAGGGCGCTCGAAGGCTTGCATGCGAGGCTCTATGCCATGCCCGGCGAAAAAGGCCACGCGCAGCTGCGTGGTGCTACGTATTTTGAACGTACGCCCCAGGCTGGCATTTCCGAAGCGCTGGAAGAAGCGCCTGTCTAACCGCCTAACTGAGCCTTACTGACGTTCCCGCTCAAGCAGGGCGCGCTTTTTCTCGACGCCCCAACGATACCCGGACAGCGACCCGTCGCTGCGCACCACCCGATGACAGGGAATGGCAAGCGCAATGGTATTCGAGGCACAGGCCCTGGCCACGGCGCGCACCGACTTGGGAGAGCCAATCCGCTCCGCCAACGCCGCATAGCTGAGGGTAGCACCCACCGGAATCTCGGTCATCGCCTGCCAGACTCGCTGCTGAAAGGCAGTGCCACGGATATCAAGCGGCAACGATAGCCCGATGTCAGGCGCCTCGACAAAACCCACCACTTGGGACACCCATGCATCGAAATCCTTTCCCCCGTGAAGCAGATCAGCGTTCGCGAAGCGATCCTGGAATTCTTGCAAAAGCAGCTCCGGATCGCCCCCTAGGGAAATGGCGCAAATCCCCTTTTCGCTGGCCGCTACCAGAATCGAGCCTAGTGAACATTCTCCCAGGGCAAAGCGAATCTCCATGCCCTTCCCTCCCGAACGGTAACGTTTCGGCGTCATGCCAAACAAGCGATTAGAATCGGCTTAGAAGCGTCCGCTGGAATGATAGCCCGACTCATAAATTGCCTCGGTGACGGTCCTGCTGCGCACCATTTCGTCCCGCACCCGTTCGGCACGCTGGCCGGCAGCGTAGGCCCTGGGCGTCAGGCCAATGTTCGACTTGAATACGCGATGAAAGTGGTGACGGCTCAGTCCCGCGGCTTGCGCCAGCGCATCGAGCGAAGGGAGCTCATCGGATGCATCAATGAGCCGGCAAGCCTTGGCGACACTCTGCGCGTGCCGCTGGGCCAAGGACACCCCCTGCGGGTGGCAGCGTTGACAGGGTCGGTAACCGGCCCGCTCGGCCGCGGCCGCATCCGCGTGGAACTCGGCGTTTTTGCGGCGCGGCCGACGCGAAGCGCAGGTGGGACGACAATAGATCCCGGTGGTACACACCGCGTAGACGAAAGCGTCATCTGCCACCGCATCGCGGGCCAGTACTGCCGCCCACTTTGCCTCGTCGGAGTCGAAAGTGGCTAGCGGCTCTGTTGACGTCTCTATCATGGCGGGCCCCCGATGGTGAGTTGGCATCTTCCTTATGGGCAGGGTGAACCCCGGGATCGCTAGACACACTCCGATTCTTGCTATTAAAGTGCGCCGGCCCGACTCCAACCGGTACCAAGGTGCCTTCGACGCGACCGGCGTGCTACGCAATCGAAGACGCTCACCAAGATCCTAAGCAAACTAATTGACATGCTCTACGCTATCTCCCCAAAGCGCTAACCGGCGTTCCACGGATGAACTAGCATGAGTGAAAATGGGGAGAGAGCCAATATGACAGAACAGCCTCAATCGCACGATCAACCCGGTGCCTCTCCCGAAGGGCCAGGTTCGAACGAACGATCAGCCAGGATGATTTGGGGCTTGCGCGGCTTCGGGCTGCTCTTGGCGTTGTTGGTGTGGATCGCCATGGGGAGCGCCGAGGGGCTGTCGTCGGATGCGCGCTGGGTCGCGACGATCGCTACGCTGATGGCCGTCTGGTGGATGACGGAGGCGATACCGCTCTCGGCGACCGCCCTGTTGCCGATCGTGCTGATTCCGATGTTGACCGAGCGAACCGTCGGTCAGGCCACGGCACCTTACGCCAGTTCCATCGTTTTTCTTTTCCTTGGCGGTTTTCTGATCGCCATCGCGATGGAAAAGTGGAATCTTCATCGCCGCATTGCGCTTCTGACGCTAGCCCGGGTCGGGGTCGAGCCAAAGCGGATCGTGCTTGGCATGATGCTCGCCACAGGGTTTCTCTCGATGTGGGTCTCCAACACCGCAACGACACTGATGATGCTCCCGATCGGGCTTTCCGTACTCCGTCTGGTGGCGGAGCGCAGCGGCGAGTCCATGCATACGACCTCCCCTGGCCATGACCATCACCGGGCCGGCCACGTCGACTTTATCCATGACGATAACATCAAGCGCTTCGGTCTCTGCCTGCTCCTGGCGATTGCCTGGTCGGCGAGCATGGGTGGTCTCGGCACCCTGCTCGGCAGCCCGCCGAATGCCATCGTTGCCGGCTACGCTGCCGACGAGTTGGGTCGTACCATCGGTTTTCTCGAGTGGATGATGCTCGGCGTGCCGCTGGCATTCACCTTCATCCTGGTGGGCTGGGTATTGATGACCAACGTGCTTTACCGTTTCGATATCGCAGAGATCCCCGGCGGCAAGGAGATGATCGACGGCGAGATCCAAAAGCTCGGCCCCCTCAGTCAGGGCGAGAAGATGGTCATGATCGTCTTCGGTTCGGCCGCGTTTCTGTGGGTCGTGCCCGGCGTGCTCGCCAGTATCCCGGGCATCGGGGACCGGCTGGGGCCGTTCGGCGAACTCGATGACACGGCCATCGCCATTGCCGCCGGCATTGCGATGTTCATCCTGCCCGGACGAGGCCGGCGCGAGATGGTGCTGAATTGGCAGGATGCCGAGGATGGGCTGCCCTGGGGCGTGTTGTTGCTGTTCGGCGGCGGCTTGAGCCTCGCCGGTGCGGTCGCAGCAACGGGCCTGGATAGCTGGTTCGGTGAGCAGATTACCGGCCTCGAGGTGCTTCCGATTCTGTTGCTGGTCGCCGCCGTGACCACGCTCGTGCTGTTCCTCACCGAGGTGACCAGCAATACGGCAACGGCCGCTACCTTCATCCCCGTACTCGGCGGCGTGGCGGTCGGCATCGGTGCCGACCCGATGACGCTGCTAATCCCGGCGGCCTTCGCCGCGACCTGTGCTTTCATGCTGCCAGTCGGCACACCTCCGAATGCCATCGTCTTCGGCACCGGCGCGGTCAGCATCGCCCAGATGGCGCGCGGTGGCGTCGTCCTGAACGTGATCGGGATCGCCCTGATCACCCTGTTCTGCTACCTGCTCGGCGGCTTTGCGCTGGGGCTGGAGTTCTGAGCACATAGCAGGACCTTCGATTAAACGATTAATCTCGAACTGAAAAACGAAGAAGGGAGGCACCTGGCCTCCCTTTTCAGTGCAAGCACGAACTCGTTTCGAATCGCCTGCGCATATGCCAGTAGGGCAATCAACATGATCGGACATGGCCTAATGAATATCCTACAGCACGCCCGCCTATACTCTCGGGGAAACGAGTTGATTCTGCACGTTCATAGCACGCCGGGCTCATATCAAGGGTAATGACATGAATGAAGTAGAGCATTTATATGCTGTCTCCGCAGTATTACTGTTCCTGAAGATGTTCGCCATTTCCCTATTTCAGGGATATCACCGTATCGGCAAGCGAACCTTCAAGACACCTGAAGATGCAGCCTTGGTTGGGCAGAAAGCTGCCGCAGAGGAGTTACCCCAAGTTCAGCGTGCGGCAAAAGCCTGGCGCAATGATCTAGAGAACATTCCCATATTCTTCGCTCTTGCCACCGCGTATGTGTGGGTGAACGCTTCACCGAGCCTGGCCCCTTGGCTTTTCCTTGGGTTCACGGCGGCGAGGTACTTGCACACGATGTTTTATCTCTCTGCACTTCAACCTTGGCGCACTATCGCCTATGGCGTCGGTATCGTTTGTCTTTTCGCTATGTGCGCAATGATCATCGCAGCGCTCCTCTGACGACGGCTGACCAATGCCCCGATAGATTTTCTCATCGAGGCCATTCCGTGCACGCGCTCGGTCGATGCATAATCGAGCTGCGCATCGGTGAGCCCATGATCGTGCCATGATCACCCCGCTTTTACGGCTAAGAGCCGCCCCCTCCCCTAAGTGAACGGAAGTACCCAAAATGCTGACAATGTTGCTGATGTTGGTCGGTCTAGCCCTGTTGATTGCCGGTGCGGAGGGCCTCGTCCAGGGCGCCTCTCGCTTGGCGGGGAAGGTGGGTATCTCACCGTTGATCATCGGGCTCACCGTGGTGGCCTTCGGCACCAGCGCGCCCGAACTCGTCGTCAGTATCAAGGCGGTCTTCGACGATCAGGCGGGTATCGCCATCGGCAACGTTGTGGGCAGTAATATTTTCAACATATTGTTCATTCTGGGCATCTCGGCACTGATCGTACCGCTCGCCGTGGCTCAGCAGCTGATCCGCCTGGATATTCCGCTGATGATTGCACTCTCCCTGGTCGTGCTGCTCATGGCCCTGGATGGCAGTATCGGTCGGCTTGATGGTGGCCTGCTGTTCCTGGGATTAATCGTCTATACCGGCTTCCTGCTATGGCAAGGGCGGCGCCAGTCAACCCCCACCGAGCCGGGGACCAACGAGGAAAAGAGCCACCACTGGGCCCGCGACGTACTCTTCGTGGCTGGCGGGCTCGCCATGCTGGTCGCCGGCTCGCGCTTTTTCGTCGATTCGGCGGTCGTGCTGGCCACCTGGCTCGGCGTCAGCGAACAGGTGATCGGCCTGACCGTGATCGCTGCCGGCACCTCTCTGCCCGAGGTCGTCACCTCGATCGTCGCGGCCTTGCGCGGACAGCGGGACATCGCCGTAGGCAACGTGGTCGGCAGTAACATCTTCAACCTGCTTGGCGTACTCGGCCTGGCCAGCCTGATTGCCCCAGCCGGCATCGCCGTGACCGATGCCATGCTCAGCCTCGACCTTCCGGTGATGCTCGCCGTGGCCGTTGCCTGCCTGCCGATCTGCTTCACCGCCAGTGCCATCAATCGCTGGGAAGGGGCCGTGCTGATGGGTTACTACGTGGCCTATACCGCCTACCTGATCCTGGCCGCCACACATCACGACGCCCTGGCCGGCTTCAGTGCGCTGATGCTCTACTTCGTGTTGCCGATCACCGGCTTGACGCTTGCCGTGATGGTCGTCCCCGAACTGCGCCGAAACGTACAAAGGTAAGCGCTCAATGCCTCGCGGCAGCCTCACCGGCTGCCGCGTTCACATGGACGCCAAGCTGTGTCAGCGACACAGCCTCCTCACCTGGGGCATGTTAGGCTTTGCCTATTATCCAACTAGGAGTGGACCATGACCGCGGTCGAGCTGCTATCACGTCTGGTGGGCTTTGCCACCGTTTCGCGCGACTCCAACCTGGCCTTGATCGAATTCATCGAGGGCTACCTGGACGAGTTCGACATACCCCACCAACGCATCGAGAGCGATGACGGCCGCAAGGCCAACCTCTTGGCGCGCATCGGTCCGGCAGTGGAAGGCGGTGTCGTGCTGTCCGGCCATACCGACGTGGTACCGGTGGACGGGCAGCCGTGGTCCACCGATCCGTTCGAACTGGTCGAAAAGGATGACGGCAAGCTCTATGGCCGCGGCACCTGCGACATGAAGGGCTTCATCGCCTGCGCCCTGGCCGAGGTGCCACGCTGGGTAACTCGCCCCTTGACCCGCCCCATCTATCTGGCCTTTTCCTATGATGAGGAGATCGGCTGCGTCGGTGCACCACGCATGATCGAGCGTCTGATGGCCGATCACCCGCGTCCGGCGGCGGTCATCGTAGGTGAGCCCACACTCATGGCGCCGGTTACGGCCCAGAAAGGCGCCACCAACCTGCGCACCGTGGTGACCGGGCGAGAAGCCCACTCCAGCCAGGTGAACCAGGGGGTGTCGGCCATCCACGTGGCGGCCCGGCTGGTCGCCAGGATCGAAGACGTAATGCAGGAGCTCCAGGCCGAAGGCCGCATCGACGAAGCCTTCAACGTGGTGCATTCGAGCCTGCATGTGGGAAAGATTGCCGGCGGTACGGCAATCAATATCATGGCACGTGAGTGCAGTTTCGAATGGGAGATCCGCCA
The DNA here is from genome assembly GCF_000759345.1 of Litchfieldella xinjiangensis. Taxonomy (GTDB): domain Bacteria; phylum Pseudomonadota; class Gammaproteobacteria; order Pseudomonadales; family Halomonadaceae; genus Litchfieldella_A; species Litchfieldella_A xinjiangensis. The sequence continues at coordinate 648,249 of NZ_JPZL01000002.1, read as the reverse complement.
TTTGCCCCAGGATCGTTTCGACGACTTGCTGGGTCGCGTGAATGACTATGCGCGATCTCTGGAAAAGGCGATGCAGGAACGTGCCCCCGAAGCGGGGATCACCACCCACTGCCTCAACACCACCGTGCCGGCACTGGCCGATCGAGACAATGCTGCGGCGCTTTCGTTGTGTCATGACCTACTCGGCGAGCGCCCCACGGAGGCCGTGGCCTATGCTACCGAGGCCGGACAGTTCCAGCGTGAGGGATTGGCCACGGTCATTTGCGGTCCGGGCAGTATTGCCCAGGCGCATCAACCCGATGAATATATCACTTACGAGCAACTGGATGCGGGTGCTGCCTTCATGGCGAGGCTGGGGGAGTCCTTGTGCTAGAACCCTTGTGCTAAACGACGGTCGACATTGCTCATATGTTGAACATATGGCAACTTATGTATTAAATATCTTAGGCCGTTGGTTGCCATGCACGTCAAGTCACTAGACAAACCCGCACGACCTCGTGTCGTCGATTATCTCGCCGAATCCATCTTTTCAGGACGCTATCAGCCTGGCGACTTCGTTCCCAAGGAGATCGATCTCTGCGAACAATTCGCCATCAATCGTTCCGCGGTGAGAAGCGATCTGCGCCAGCTCGTCGATGTCGGCATCATTGCGCGCATTTCAGGGCATGGCTCCAAGGTGCGCGATTACGAGGACTGGAATATCCTCGATCCCTCGGTGACCGAATGGATGACACGCTATGCCGCGCCCAACCCCCGGATTCATCGCGAAATCCTCGCCTTTCGCCTGGATGTGGAGCCCTACGTCGCGATGACCGCCGCCAAGCGTGCCAAGGCGCGCGACCTGGTCGCCATCGAGGAAGCCCTCGAGGGTATGGGACGCAGCCTGCATAGCGAGAGCACCGATGAGGAGCGCCGATTGCATAGCGATTACGATGTTGCCTTCCATGTAGCAATCTTCAAGGCCACCCATAACATCGTATGGGCGCAGCTCTCTCATATCCTGCGCCCTTCGATCCACCTGCTGGTCGAGATGTCCAACGACAGTACCGTAGACCCCGAGGCCAGCTTCGAGCGTCACCGCCAGGTCATGGAAGCGATTCGTGCCCGGCAGCCGCGTGAGGCCTTCAAGGCCGCCCAGGCCGTACTCCAGGGTACGGCCACCGCGCTGGGCATCGAGCCCGGGGACGGTACTCTGGGCAGCTGCATCGAGCTGCCCTAGCGCTGCGTTAGCCCACCGCCCTGAGTTGCTGCTCGAGACGACGTTCGTAGAGGCCCTTGACCAGTAGCGTGCCGAGCACCAGTGCCCCGCCTAACAGCGACAGCGGCGCTGGCTGCTCACCGATGATCCACCACACCCACAGGGTGCCGACCACCACTTCCAGAAGAAGCAACAAGCCGACCTCCGGCGCAGGAAGGTAAAGCGGCCCCCGCTGTAGCAGGGTCACTCCCGTCGGCACGATGATCAGGCACAGGAACAGCACCACCAGCAGGCTATCGGTGGGTGGAATTCGCAGCGCACTCTCCCGGGCCATGACCAGAAACGCCCCAACCCCGACGATCAACCCCGCAAAGGTCAGCATCGGGCTCATGTCGACACCGGGACGGGTTCGACAAAGCGTGAAGTTAATGGCCAGCGTGGCCGAAGCCAGCAGCGCGAAGGCGTTTCCCACCCAGGAACCAGCGCCTGTATCATCGAGCGCGATCAACCCGATTCCCACGACACAGGCCAGGATCGCCAGCCAGGTGCGGCGCGGCAGGCGTTCATCGAGCAGTACCCACGACAGGCCCGCCGCGATCAGCGGCGAGCCGGCCAGGATCATCAGCACATTTCCGCCCTTGGTGTACTGGTTGCCCAGCACGAAACCGCAGGTGGTCATGCTGAACAGAACGGCAACGGCTACCCCCGTCCAGCCACAGCGGCGGTAAGCGGCCAATGTCCCCCGACCATGGCGGGCCAGCACGATGGCCAGGAACCCCAGGGCCGACAGCAGGCCCCGCCACATCAGGATCTCGGCATCGGGCAGATCGGCCAGCTTGATCAGCAGCGCATCGGGTGACATGACCAGGGCGCCGCCGCCGGTCAGTAGCAGCCCCTGCTGCCGTGACGAGAGTTGCGAGAAAGCCATGCATTCTCCCGATCAGTGATTGTCCCGAGGAATGCTGACCCTTGCCACGTCGCGATACTTGGTTGCCGGCTCCAGCGTCATGCCACGATCGAGCGGTTCGACCAAGGTGCGCTGAATCTCCTGCCACGGCGTCTGGTGGGCGGGGTAGCGATAGCCTCCCTGGGCGTCCAGCCGTTGGCGGCGCGACGCCAGCTCAGCCTCGTCGATCAACAGCTTCACCTCGCCGCGCCTCAGGTCGACACGCAACCAGTCGCCATCTTCCAGCAGCGCCAAGGCGCCCCCCGTGGCGGCTTCCGGCGACGCGTTGAGGATCGACGGCGAGCCGGAGGTCCCCGACTGGCGTCCGTCGCCCAGACAGGGCAGCGACTCGATGCCACGCTTGATCAGCGCTTCGGGGGGCTGCATGTTGACCACTTCGGCCCCGCCGGGATGACCCACCGGGCCGGCACCGCGCATGACGAGGATGGTGCGCTCGTCGATGCCAAGTGCCGGGTCGTCGATACGGGCGTGGTAATCCTCCGAGCCGTCGAACACCGCGACCTTGCCTTCGAAGGCCTCGGGGTCGTCGGGGTCGCTCAAAAAGCGCTGGCGAAAATCGGACGAGATGACGCTGGTCTTCATCAATGCCGAATCGAACAGGTTGCCCTTGAGATTGAGGAAGCCGGCCTGTTCGACTAGGGGATTGGCGTAGCGACGGATGACCTCGGGATCCTGGGTCTCGCGCCCCTGGGTGTTGGCGCCGAGCGTCTTGCCGTTGACGGTCATCACATCGGCGTGCAGCTTGCCGGCTTCGAGCAATTCGTGAAGTACGGCGGGCACCCCACCGGCGCGATAGAACTCCTCGCCCAGGTAGGCCCCGGCGGGCATCACGTTGGCCAGCAGGGGAATGTCGTGGCCCAGGCTCTGCCAGTCGTCATTGGTGAGTTCGACCCCGATATGGCGCGCGATGGCGTTGACATGGATCGGCGCGTTGGACGAGCCGCCTATTGCCGAGCAGACCCGCACGGCATTCTCGAACGCCTCGCGGGTGAGGATGTCGGAGGGCCTCAGATCCTCCCAGACCATGTCGACGATCCGCGAGCCGGTGTCGTAGGCCACCGTCGAGCGCTCCTTGTAGGGCGCGGGAATCATCGCCGAGCCGGACAGGCTCATGCCCAGCGCCTCGGCCATCGAGTTCATGGTCGAGGCGGTGCCCATGGTATTGCAGTGGCCCACCGAGGGCGCGGAATCGGTGATACGCGCCAGGAACTCGGCGTAATCGATATCGCCGGCGGCCAGCCGCTTGCGCAGTTCCCAGACGATGGTGCCCGACCCCACGCGATCCGGCCCGCGCCAGCCGTTGAGCATCGGTCCGCCGGAGAGCACGATGGCGGGAATATTGACCGTGGCGGCGGCCATCAGACTCGCCGGGGTGGTCTTGTCGCAGCCGGTGGTCAGCACCACGCCATCGAGCGGGTAGCCGTGCAGCACCTCGACCAGCCCCAGGTAGGCCAGGTTGCGATCCAGCGCGGCGGTGGGGCGCCGGGCGTTCTCGTGGATAGGATGCAACGGGAACTCGAACGGCACCCCGCCGGCGGCACGAATGCCATCCTTGACCCGTTTGACCAGCTCGATGTGATGGCGGTTGCATGGCGTGAGGTCCGATCCCGACTGGCAGATACCAATGATCGGCTTGCCGCTGGCCAGCTCATCGAGGGTGATGCCGTAATTCATGTAGCGCTCGATGCACAGCGCCGTGGTACCCGGGTGGTCGGGGTTGTCGAACCACCAGCGTGAGCGGAGCTGGTCGGGCGTGATCTTGCGGTTGTTATCGCTCATGACGTGGCCTTTACCGGTAACATTGCATTGGCGTTTTGTACTCCTTATTGAGCTTACTCGCTGGGGCGTGTCAGGCAAGGGCCTATCTCTTCAGGCGCAGCTGAACCTTGGCGCAAGGTGGGGCAGAGACGCCGCACCATTGGCGTGTGGGGGCAATCCCTTGACGCCAGGGACAATCCGAAACAGGGCACCCGCCAGTTCTTCTCGATCGCGTTCGTGAGACGCCGTGGTGATGTAAAGCTGATCGAGCTCCGGCCCACCGAAGGTACACGAGGTCACGCGCGACGCGGGAAGCGTCAAGGTTTCATCGAGCGATCCGTCAGGCAGGAACCGGCTGACGCGCCCGCCATCGAAGTGGGCGACCCACAAGCCCCCTTCGGCGTCACACGTCATGCCATCCGGATAGCCCTGAGTGGGCCGGAAGCGAATGTGCTCACGCTTATTCGAGCATTCGCCGTCGGGGGCCAGATCGTACGCATGGATAATCCCCGCTGCCGTATCGCTGTGATACAGCGTTCCGCCATCGGGACTAATGGCCGGCGGTGTCTGCCAGCCATTCGGTTCGTCCAGCGGCCAGCTCTGGATCTCGGCAAGAGCGACATCGAAGGCATGCAACCGCGCCCCAAGGACATCGACGAACAGCAATTGTCCCGTGTCGCCCCGCTGGGGGCACCATTGCGGCCCCTTCGCCCATTGGGCTCGCCCCTGCCAGACACACTCGAGCATCGAGCCGTCGAGCAGGGTCACGCTGCGAGCCATCCGGCTCAATGCGAATGCCTCGGTACGTCGGCCCCACGCGAGCCTCGCAGGAAGTCGAAATCGCAGCCCTCATCGGCCTGCAGCACACGCTCGATGTAGAGCTGGCGGTAGCCACCATCGCTGGCGATCTGGCGAGACTTGGCGGTGGGATCGTACTCGGCCAGGCGTGCCTCGAGTTCGGCATCGCTGACTTCCAGGTGCAGTGAGCCTGTATCGCAGTCGAGTTCGATCCAGTCGCCGTTACGCACCGCCGCGAGCGGGCCCCCCGCGGCCGCTTCCGGCGCCACGTGCAGTACCACGGTGCCGTAGGCGGTGCCGCTCATGCGGGCGTCGGAAATGCGCACCATGTCGGTCACGCCCTGCTCGAGCAGTTTCGAAGGCAGTCCCATGTTGCCGACCTCGGCCATGCCGTGATAGCCGCGTGGACCGCAGTTCTTCATGACCAGTATGCTGCTGGCATCGACCTCGAGATCGGGATCGTTGATACGGGCCTTGTAGTCGTCGAAGTCCTCGAATACCACCGCCCGGCCACGATGATTCATCAACTCGGGGCTCGCCGCCGAGGGCTTGAGCACCGCACCGCGCGGCGCCAGGTTGCCGCGCAGCACACACATGCCGCCATCCTCGCGCAACGGGTTGTCGAGGGGGCGGATCACCTCCTCGTTGTAGAGCGGCGCGTCCTTGACGTTGTCCCAGAGGGTATGGCCGTTGACGGTCAAGGCGTTCTTGTGCGGCAGGCGGTCGGCTTCACCCAGCCTGCGAAGCACGGCCGGTAGCCCACCGGCGTAGTAGAACTCCTCCATCAGGAAACGCCCCGAGGGCTGGAGATCGACGATGGTCGGCGTTCCCCGCCCGACACGACTCCAGTCGTCGAGCTCGAGATCCACCCCGATGCGACCGGCGATCGCCTTGAGATGAATCACCGCATTGGTCGAACCGCCGATGGCGGCATTGGTACGGATGGCGTTCTCGAAGGCCTCCTTGGTGAGGATCTTCGAGAGGGTGAGGTCTTCATTGACCATCTCGACGATGCGGTTGCCCGAGAGGTGCGCCAGCACATAGCGGCGCGAATCGACGGCCGGGATCGCGGCATTGTGCGGCAAGGAGGTACCCAGCGATTCGGCCATGCAGGCCATGGTCGAGGCGGTGCCCATGGTATTGCAGGTACCGGCCGAGCGGGACATGCCCGCCTCGGCGGCCATGAATTCATGGATCGAGATCTTGCCGGCCTTGACCTGCTCGGAGAGCTGCCAGACCACGGTGCCCGAACCGATGTCCTTGCCTTCGTGCTTGCCGTTGAGCATCGGCCCGCCGGTCACCACGATCGTAGGAATGTCACAACTCGCCGCGCCCATCAACAGGGCGGGCGTGGTCTTGTCACAGCCCACCAGCAGCACCACCGCATCCAGCGGGTTGCCACGAATCGACTCCTCGACATCCATGCTCGCCAGGTTACGGGTGAACATGGCCGTCGGGCGCAGCAACGATTCGCCATTGGAAAATACAGGAAATTCCAACGGGTAACCGCCCGCTTCCAGTACGCCCTTCTTGACGTGCTCGGCCAACTTGCGGAAATGGGCGTTGCAGGGCGTCAGTTCCGACCAGGTATTGCAAATGCCGATGATGGGTTTGCCCTCGAACTCGTGGTCCGGAATCCCCTGGTTCTTCATCCAGCTGCGGTACATGAAGCCGTTCTTATCGGCGGTACCGAACCACTCGGCACTACGCAATGGACGCTTGCGGTCGGTCATACGAGTTCTCCTCTTATAATAAGCTCAAGCACGCTGGCGCCGGGTCTGCTTCCAGCGATCAAACATCACCGCCAGCAGCAGGATCGCGCCGCGAACCAGGTATTGATAGAAAGTGGGGACGTTGAGCAGTCCCATGGCGTTCTGTACACAGCCCATGATGAGCACGCCAACCAGCACACCGGTGATGGTGGCCACGCCGCCCGAGAGTGCCACGCCCCCCAGCACACAGGCCGAGATCACGGCCAGCTCGAGGCCCAATGCCGTATTGGGATCACCGAGCCCCATGCGCGAAGTCAGCAGCACACCGGCGATACCGGCCACGACCCCTTGCAGACCGAAGACGATGATTTTCAAGCGCTTGACGTTCACCCCCGCCAAGGCGGCAGCTTCGGCGTTCCCCCCGGTCGCCAACACGTTGCGGCCGAAGGAGGTCATGTTGAGAAGGATGCCGAAGATCACGAAGCAGGCAATCATGGTCCAGACCGGCAAGGTCAAGCCCAGGAAGGACGCGCTGCCCAAGTCGAAGAAGCCGGGCACGGTGATCATTACCGCATCCCCGCCGGAGGTGATATAGGCCAGGCCCCGCACGAACTCCATGGCGGCGAGCGTGGCGATCAGCGAATTGATGCCGAACTTGGCGACCACAAAGCCATTGAAAGCCCCCACGGCGCCCCCGGCGGCCACCCCTCCTACTACACCGATGAATACGCTGCCCGAGGTCGACGTGACGACAGCAGCCACCACCCCGGCAAAGGCGACGATCGAGGCAACGGAAAGATCCACTTCCCCCAGCGCCAGCACCATCATCATGGTGGTGGCAATAGTGCCGATCACTGTGATCGACAGCAGCAGACCAACCATATTGCGACCAGTCAGGAAGTCAGGAATGAACAGTGCCAGCGCAATGAACAGGATCAGGAAGATACCTATCAAGCCGGACGTATCAAGCAGGGTACGCAGCGGCTTGGCCAGCCCCTGGCGACCTTGCGATTGTGCGGGAGTGGCGCCAGCCTCTCCCTGGGCAAGCTTGTTGGTTGTCATAGCGATATTCTCGAATGTCTCGAATTGTTGGGGTCAGGCAGGCAGGGCGAGCCCAAGCAGACGCTGCTGGGTCGCTTCTTCACGCGGCACGATGTCGATCAGCTCACCATCGCGCATGACACCGATGCGATCGCAAATGGAACTGACTTCTGCCAGGTCGCTTGAGATCACCACCACGCTCTTGCCCTGGTCGGCCAGGTCATAGAGCAGTGTGTAGATGTCTCGCCGGGCGCCGACATCGATGCCGCGGGTCGGCTCGTCCATGACGAACAGGTCGATTTCCTCGGAGAGCCAGCGCGCCAGGATGACCTTCTGCTGATTGCCCCCCGAAAGCGTGCCGATTGGCGTACGTGGGCCTGGGGTCTTGATGGAAAGCTGCTGGATGTACTTCTCGGCATTGGCCCGTTCACGACTTGGATCGCGAAATACGCCCCATCGCTTGAAGAAGCGGCGGCAGCTGATATTCAAGTTGTCGGCCACACTGGCAACCGGAAAGATACCCTGCGATTTACGGTCTTCGGGGCACATGGCGATGCCCGCGCGGATCGCCTCGGTCGGCGATGCAAAGCGACGGGCGTGACCGTGAAAGCGAACTTCGCCAGCTTTCGCGGTTTCTACACCACATACAAGTCGCATGAGCTCGCTGCGACCGGCACCTACCAGGCCGAACAGACCGAACACTTCGCCGCGCTTCACCTCGAAGCTGACCGGTGCGCGGAGCCCCTTGCCCTCGATCCCATCGAGCTCGAGCATCACATCACCGTGATCACGCGAGCGATAGCCATACACATCCTCGATATCGCGGCCGACCATTTCGCTGACCAGCGTGTCCTGGTCCAGCTGCTCCAGGTTGTCGTGGGTGCGGATATGCTGGCCGTCACGGAAAATCGTCACCGCATCGCACATCTCGAACACTTCTTCCATACGGTGCGTGACATAGAGCACCACGCGCCCTTCGTCGCGCAGTCGCTTCACGATTCGCTTGAGCTGGCGGGTCTCCTGCACCGACAGGCTGCTGGTCGGCTCGTCGAAGGCGATGATGCGGGCATCACGCAGCAGCGCCCGCCCGATCTCGATCATCTGTTGCTGGCCGATGGAGAGATCGCGCACCTTTGTCGAGGGATGGATACCCGCCTCCCCCAGGTCTTCAAGGATGCGTGTCGCCTGCTCCCGCATCCGGCGGCGATCGATGAAGCCGCGGGTGGCCGGCAGCTGGCCCAGCAACAGGTTCTCGGCCACCGACATGTTCGGCGACAGGGTCAACTCCTGGTAGATAATGGCAATGCCCTGCCTGAGCGCTTCCCGGGCATTCGAAAATACATGGCGCTCGCCATCGATCCACAGCGCGCCTTCGGTTACCCGATTCACGCCGCTGAGCACCTTGAGCAGGGTCGATTTACCGGCGCCGTTTTCGCCCATCAGCGCGTGGACCTGGCCGGCATGCGCCCCGAAGCTGACCCCATCGAGGGCCCGCACGCCGGGGAAGACCATGCTAATGTTGTCGAAACGAAGATAAGGTTCTGTCATGGGGTCCTCCTGATTCCTACGATGCCCGGCAAGGCCGGGCACGTGGCATCACAGGCCGAGGTCGGCACGTACTTCTTCCCAGTTGTCACGCGTCATGAGCGTGCCGGAGGTTTCAGTATTGGCCGGCGGCTTTTCACCTTCGGTGATCCACTGGTACAGGTTGTCCGCGGTCTGACGGCCATGCGCAGTGGAGCTCACTGCCACCGTTCCATGGAAACCGGTCGGATTGCTGCGGGAAAACTCGGCGAAAGCCGCGCCCGAGCCGTTGATACCGACACCGATGACATCTTCTGCGGCGAGGCCATATTGCTCGGTAGCACGCACACCGCCCAGCACGCTTTCTTCGTTAAGCGCATAGATGATCCAGTGTTCGAAATCGCCACGCTTGGAAATGACCGGTGAAGCCGCCGAGAAGGCACTGCTGGTATCGGTATTCTGCTGAGGCGCGTCGAAGATATTGTCCTCAGGAAAGCCCCATTCAGTCAGCGCATCGGTAGCGCCGTCGGTACGCTCCTTGGCGGTAGGCAGTTCATAGTTGGTGATGCGCAGTGCAGCGACTTCCTGCGGATCCCAGCCACGCGCTTCCATTTCCTCGGCGATGGCATTGCCTACTTGCTGGCCGATCTTGTATCCCGACATGCCCAGGTGCGGCACATCTTCCATGGGCTCGCCATCGCTACCTACGAAACGGTCGTCGACGGTCACGACTTTCATTCCGTACTGATTGGCGCGGTTCATGATGGCCGGCCCCAGGCGCACGTCAGGCGGACAGATCACGAAGCCTTGGGCGCCCTGGGAATTCAGGTTATCGATAGCGCTGAGGACTTCCTGGCCATCCTCGCCCCCTAGGCGAACGACACTGAAGCCCTTTTCTTCACCCAGCTGGGTGGCGGCTTCCTGCTCGTTGATGAACCAGGCCTGTTCGGGCTTCTTGACGATAAATCCGATACGCACATCGTCCTGAGCCTGCGCACTGCCGAGCATGGCCAGCGAGAGTGCGCCACTCAATGCAAGTCGAGTGAAGGTCGAAGCGATTGGCATGACATTGTCTCCTATCCCAGGGGGATTGTTGTTATGCAGTAATACGACGGATCGTAATTCCACGCTTACAGTAGACAGCGCTGTAATAACCAACCAATATGCTTTCACGCAAAATTTGATATACAAAACCGTATTAACAAACAGGGTGGCCACGTGGTGATGCGAGCGCTGGGTGAGGATTGGTTTCTACAAGCACGACTAAAGTTGCGGCATCTACAGCTGTTTCTGGCGTTGGACGAACAGCAAAACCTGCACCGTGCCGCCGCTCACCTGGGCATCAGCCAGCCGGCCGCGTCCAAGTTACTGGGCGATGTCGAAGCGCAGTTGGGGGTCAAGCTCTTCGATCGCCATGCGCGGGGATTGAGTCCCAACTGGTATGGCGAGGTGATGATTCGTCACGCCCGCAACATGATCTCGGAGCTTCGTCAGACCGGCGAGGAGTTCAATGCACTGGCCAAGGGCAACACTGGTACCGTGGCCGTGGGCACGGTCCTGGCGCCGGCGGTCACGCTGCTGGCCAGCGCGATCGAGCGGGTTCACCGCACGCACCCCAAGCTCAAGGTTTCGGTGGAAGTGGATGTCAGCAAACGCCTCGCGCCACGACTCCTGGAAGGCGAGCTCGATTTCGCCATCACACGGATCCCGTCGGATATCTCGGCCGAGCCCTTCATCTTCGAGGAGATCGGAGAAGAGGATATCTGCTTCGTGTGTCGTGAAGGGCACCCCCTTTCGGGGATGTCACCCCTCACGCTCGAGGCCATGGCAGCCTTTCCGTGGGTGCTGCAGCCGCAGGGCGCACTGATGCGTCAACGGGTCGACGCTCTGTTCCTCCATTATGGGGTCACGCTTCCCGAGCAGATCGTCGATTCACCGGATGTACTGGTCGCGCTGGCGCTCGTCGATCGCTCCGATACGATTACTGCCACCACATTGCAGGTTGCCGAACTGCTGTGCGCCCCGCCCCGCTTTCGCATCCTGCCGTTCCGCGAACGGCTGAGCGTTCAGCCGTTCGGCCTGGTCAGTCTCAAGCGACGGCGGCTCTCGCCCGGGGCGGCCACGCTCATGGCCACCCTCCAGGAGCTGGTTGCCCACCAACGTCAGCGTGGGCTTGGCTAACGAATCCGCGAAACGCTGGCTCACTCGTGAAACGGGGCCGTCGGTTCGCGCCGCCCATAAAGATACGCGTCCGCCACATGGCGTAACGGTGCCAGATCGACATCGCTACGCGATTGCTCGATCAACTCGGCAAAGCGGGCATACAGCGAGGCGTATTCCCGCTCCTCCTCATCCTTGATCAAGGCGCCGTCGTGCTCCAGGCGACACCCGCCCCGGCTCAGGCTCAACCGGCCGGCATCGGTCTCGACATGGATTTCCCAGATGGGAGGACTGGGCTGGCGGAAATCGAAATCGGCATGAATCGGCAGTTCATCCGCGTCGGTAAATGCCAGGCGTGCCGCGATGGGGGTCTGGCAATTTTCAGGGATATCCAGCGTGGCCTCACGCAGGAAGAATGCGCGGGGAAGAATCGCCGTGACGATCGACAGCGCGTTGATGCCGGGATCGAACACCCCCATGCCGCCCGGCTCCCAGATCCAGGCCTGACCGGGATGCCAGACTTTCACGTCTTCTTTCCAATTGATCTCGACACGCTGGATTCGCTTGTCTCGTAGCCACGCCCGAGCATCCTCGACGACGGGAGCGAAACGCGAATGCCACGCAGCGAATAGGGTCACGCCCTGCCGATCGGCCAGCTCGATGAGATCCTCGACCTCGCTCAAGGTAGCCCCGGGGGGTTTTTCCAGCAGCACGTGCTTGCCCTGCTCCAGCGCGAGTCGTGCCTGGGCATAACGCAGATGAGTCGGGGTACATATCGCAACTGCGGACAGCGCCGGTCGATCATCCAGCATCGCTGTCAGCGAGTCGTAGCCTGGCAGATCGTCCAGCCGGGCATACGGGTCGGCACTGGCCGTGAGGTGGAGTTGCGGGACACTCTCAATGGCAGCCAGATGTTGATCACGCACGATCTTGCCGACACCGACCAGTCCCACTTCGATTTTCTTCATGACGATTCCTGAATATTCAAGTCGTTAGAAACTACGTAACCCAGCTTACAAGCGCGACACGACTAAAGTATATGTTGTACATGATTTCTTTATGTTCAACATATGAAAGGCATTAAATAACAAGCAACCCTGTGGAGCCCGTATGCTCAATCTCAAGAACAGCCTCATCATCACCGGCTCGGCCCTGCTGGTGGGCCTATCCGCCGCCCAGGCCGCGGAGTATGAATGGAAGTTCCAGGCATCGGAGACCTCCGGCGAGCCCAGCTTCAAGATCAAGCAGGAGTGGGCCGAGAAGATCACGCGCATGACCGACGGTCGGGTCGAGATCGAGGTGATGCCAATCAATTCCGTGGTGGGGCCGACCGAGACCCTGGAAGCCGTGAGTGCCGGTATCCTGCAAGGCCACATGACCGATCCCAGCTACTTCTCGGGCCAGGACCCGGCGTTCGGCATGCTGGGCAACCTGGTCGGCGCCTGGCAGAACCCCTACGACTTCCTCGAATTCATGAAGCATGCCGGCGGCGAAGAACTCTATAACGAACTGGCGGAGCCGTATGGCGTCCACCTGATCAGTGCCGCCACCTTCCCGCTCGAATCGGTGCCCTCTACCGTCAAGATCGAGACGCTGGATGACTTCGAAGGCCTCAAGATCCGCGCCCCGCAGGGCATGGTCTACAACGTCTTCGAGCGCATCGGCGCAAGTCCGGTCAATCTGCCTGGCTCCGAGGTGTACACCGCCCTGGAGAAGAAGGTCATCGACGCCGCCGACTCCACGGTGCTGTCCAATAATGACGCCATGGGCTTGCACGCGTTCGCCCCCTACCCGCTGTATCCGGGGTTCCACTCCATGCCGATGATTGCCGTCTCGGTGAACAAGGATATCTGGGACGGCCTGCCCGAGGATCTCAAGTCGACCCTCGAAGTCGCCTTCGACGGCATGGCCTATGACCTGATCGCCCGCCTCAAGGCTCAGGACATCGAGACCCTACAGCGTCTGCAGGAAGACCCGGACGTCCACCCTTATGACCTGCCCGCCGAGGAGCGTCGCAAGTTCAGCGCCGCGGCAGAAGAAGAGTGGAAGGAGTGGGCCGGACAGAACGAGATGACCCAGAAAATCTACGATTCGGCGACCGCCTTCCTGCGCTCGCGCAACCTGCTCTAATCGTTTCCACCGGCAATCCACAGCGGGCCCTCAGGCGACTGGCGGCCCGCGACGCCTATCGAGACCCGCCATGTCGCAGCCTACCCACGATCCGAAAGCCCCGCCCGACAAGAAGCTCGCCGAGATCGTCGAACAGGTCGAGGAGCCTTCGCCGGAACGCAATGCCCTCGATCGTATGATTGCGCGAGGCGCGCGGGGCGCCGCCTGGATGATTCTGCTGGCCATGGCCATCAGTGTCGTCGAAGTCTTCATGCGCTACGCCTTCAACAATCCCACCTCCTGGGTCCACGAAAGCGTCGTGTTCCTGATTGCCGTCAGCTTCGCGTTGGGCGGCCCTGCGGCCCTGGCCAGAAACAGTCATATCCGGGTCAAGGTGCTCTACGACAACGTCAGCCCACGCCTGAAGGGGTGGATGGATCGATTCAATGACCTGGTAACGCTCGGCTTCTGTCTGGCCATGAGCTATGCGGCGTTCATTATGTTCTGGAAAGCCTCGCATAATCCCCTCGGCGAATGGAGTCTCGAGCGCTCCGGCACCTCCTGGAATCCGCCCTTCCCCGCCATGATCAAGGGCGTGATCCTGTTCGCCCTGGCCCTGATGACGTTGCAGGCCCTGCTGCACCTGATCCAGTCACTGCGGGCGCGTCCCGGCCGGGAGGTGCGCTGATGGATATCGCAACGGCGACGCTGTTGATGGTCGGTTCCATCTTCGCCCTGCTGGTCACCGGTTTGCCCCTGGCTTTCATCACCGGCCTGGTGGCAATGATCTTCACCTTCGGCTGGTTTGGCGAGACCGCCCTGCCGCTGGTCACCAGCCGGGTCTACGGTTTTATCACCGAGTACTCGCTGGTTGCCGTACCGATGTTCGTGCTCATGGCCTCGCTGCTGGATCGATCAGGCATCGCCAAGGACCTGTTCAATGCCATGCGCGTGTTCGCCGGACGCCTGCCCGGGGGCGTGGCCGTCCAGACCATCGTGGTGGCCTTCTTCCTTGCCGCACTGTCCGGCATCATCGGAGGCGAGATCGTGCTGCTGGGTATCCTGGCGCTACCCCAGATGCTGCGCCTGGGCTATGACAAGCGCCTGTCGATCGGCGTGGTATGTGCCGGCGGCGCCCTGGGCACCATGATGCCGCCGTCCATCGTGCTGATCATCTACGGCCTGATCGCCAGTGTCTCGATCGCTGAGCTGTTCACCGCGGCCATCACCCCGGCGGTGATTCTGATGGGCTCATATATCGCCTATGTCCTGGTGCGCTGTCTCAAGAATCCGGAGATGGGCCCGCCACTGACCGCAGAGACCCAGGACAACCCCTTCGCGAGCAAGCTCGATGCGATCAAGGCCATCCTGCTTCCGGGCCTGATTGCCTTCCTGGTGCTGGGCACGATCTATGGCGGTATCGCCTCGGTCACCGAGGCCGCGGCCATGGGCGTGTTCGGGGTCGTGCTGGCCATTATCGTGCGGCGTGAATTCTCGCTGGGCATGCTGCACCACAGCCTGGGCCAGACGCTGAACACCTGCGGCATGATCATCTGGATCGGCATCGGCGCCGCCGCCCTGGTCGGCGTCTACAACCTGATGGGCGGCAACCGCTTCGTCTCGGGGTTGATCCTGGGCCTCGATGTGGCACCGATCGTCATCATTCTGATCATGATGGGCATCATGCTGGTGCTGGGGCTGTTCCTCGACTGGATCGGCATCGCCATGCTTGCGCTACCGATCTTCCTGCCCATCGTCACGCAACTGGGATACGACCCGATCTGGTTCGGCATCCTGTTCGCCGTGAACATGCAGGTCTCGTTTCTGTCGCCGCCATTCGGCCCGGCCGCTTTCTACCTCAAAAGCGTGGCGCCGCCCGAAGTCAGCCTGAAGGACATCTATATCTCGGTGTTGCCCTTCATGTTGATCCAGCTCTGTGTACTGGCCGCCCTGCTGATGTGGCCGCAGCTGGCCATCTGGCCGCTATAAGCCCTTTTAAGGTTTTCACGAGACAGCCCACACGTCAGACCCGATAGGTATGATTGATGAAGACACAACGACTCACTTATCTGGAGAAGGTCGGGTTCGGTAGTGGCGATATGGCCATCAATATCGTCATTTCCTCCATGTTCCTGATCATTTCCTATTTCTACACGGATATTTTCGGCCTCAAGCCCAGCCATATGGGCATCCTTTTTCTGGTGGCACGCTTGGTAGACGCCATCACAGATCCCCTGATGGGCTTGATCACGGATAAGTTCAATAGCCGCTGGGGCCGTTACCGCCCTTATTTTCTCGTCTTTTCCATCCCATTCGGGTTGTCGGTGTTCCTGCTCTTCACCACGCCGGACTGGAGCTATAACGCAAAATTGGTCTGGGCGTATTCGACCTATCTCTTCGTCACTCTCATGTTCACTGCGGTGACCATTCCCTATATTTCATTGATCGGCGTGCTGACACCGGACCCAAAGGACCGGCTATCAGCCAACGGGTATCGCTTGTTCTTTGCCAAGATCGCGGCGTTCCTGGTCACGATCATCGTGCCGAAGCTGGCTGAGACCGTGGGGGGTGGCAATCTCGAATTCGGTTATCAGTTCTCCATGGGATTGATGGGCGCGCTTGCCACGTTGCTCTTCCTGTTCTGCTACTACACGACGACGGAACGTGTACAGCACACAATCGAGGACAAGCCTCTCAAGCAGCAGCTGCGTGTACTCATGAAGAACGACCAGTGGTTGGTACTGTGTGCCGTCTGCTTCACGGGCACCCTTGGCTACGTCATTCGCAGCTCCGTGGCGGCCTATTACGCAAAGTACTATCTCGGCGCCAACGCCACGATGCTCTCGGCATTCTTGACCGTCGGGGTGAGCGCGGCGATCCTGGCCATGGTGGCTTCGACCTGGATCACCAAGCGCTACTGTAAGATTCAGCTCTTCCGCTGGAGCCAGCTCGCTGTCGGCGCGCTCAGTCTGGTCATGTTCATCGCCGTGGGTCCCGGCGATATCCTGCTGGCCTTCATCCTGTATTTTCTTATCTCATTCGTGGTCGATCTACACGCGCCCGTTTTTTGGTCGGCCATTGCCGAGTCGGTGGATTACGGCGAGGCCAAGACCGGACGACGCGTCTCCGGGCTGGCCTTCGGCGGCATCTCGTTTTCTCAGAAGGCCGGTATGGGTGTGGCCGGGTTCCTGGTAGGCACGCTTCTCACTTATTTCAATTACGAGGCGAATACCGAGCAGAGCGCATTCACTCTCACCGGCATCGCCCTGATGCTGTCGATCATCCCCGGCCTCTTCCATACCCTGATGGGCAGCCTGATGTTCAAGTACCGAATTACCGATCGCTACTACGAAGAGATGAAAGCAGGTCGCTTGAGCGACTCTCCCCTGGCTACGGCCACCCCCAAGCCATCATGAGTCGGGGCACGCATCGCGGGACGAAACACCGGCAAAGCAGAACGAGGCAATGGCGATAATGAGACCCTTGATAGAACAACGAGCGGATCCGCACATACATAAGCATGAGGACGGCAGTTACTACTTCACAGCATCAGTGCCAAGCTACGATCGTCTGGAGTTGCGCCGAGCCCAGAGTATCGAGGCACTCGCCGAGGCGACCCCGACCACTGTCTGGCGCAAGCCCGAATCGGGTCCCTTCAGCGAGCTGATCTGGGCGCCTGAAATACATCATCGCCAGGGTCGCTGGTATCTCTACTTCGCTGCCGCACCGAGCCGGGAAATACGCGACGGCTTGTTCCAGCATCGCATGTATGCGATCAGCAACGAGGCTGCCGATCCGCTTACGGGTACGTGGAGCTCTCCTGTCAGGATCGAGACTGGTATCGACAGTTTCTGCCTTGATGCCACCACGTTTGTCCACCAGGGCACGCTCTACTACGTGTGGGCCCAGAAGGCGCCTGATATACCGGGAAACTCAAACTTGTATATCGCTCCCATGAAGACTCCCGAGGCTATTTCGGGCCCTCCGGTTTGCCTGAGCGTACCTGAATTCGAATGGGAGACCCGTGGGTTCATGGTCAACGAAGGGCCGGCGGTTCTGTGTCGTCATGGCCGCATCTTCCTGACCTATTCCGCCAGCGCCACGGACGAGAACTACTGCATGGGCACGCTATGGGCGGACGCCAATGCCGATTTGCTCGACCCCGCCAGTTGGACCAAATCTCCAACGCCCGTTTTCGAGAGCGACCCGCCCAACTCTATCTTCGGCCCGGGACACAACAGCTTCACCGTGGCGGAAGACGACCAGACCGATCTACTGGTGTATCACGCTCGCACCTACACCGATATCGAGGGCGATCCTCTCTGGGACCCCAATCGGCATACGTACGTCAAACCCATCCAATGGAACCGAGAGGGTTTCCCTGTTTTTGGCAAGCCCTCGGACGCTGCCTGAGGTCATGACAACTGCGTCACCGCCCAAACTCTTTGCTGAGGAAACTGCGCCATGCGATTGATTCAATGTGTACATCAGGGCCAGGTGCGTGCCGCCCAGGTCGAAAGTGACAGCCAAGTCCGGCTGCTCGATGCCGATACCTACAGCCTGGCCCGCCGCGCCATCGCTGCGGGGCGCTCCCTGGCCGACGTCGTCGAAGCGGCCGCGACCGAGACCCGGCTAGACTATGCCCAGCTGATCGACGAGAAACGCCTGTTGCCCCCGCTGACCCATCCGGACCCGGCTCACTGCCTGGTTACCGGCACCGGCCTCACCCATCTGGGCAGCGCGGATACGCGCTCGGCCATGCATGCCAAGACGCAGGTCGCCGAAACAGAGCTGACCGATTCGATGCGCATGTTCAAGCTGGGGGTCGAGGGCGGCAAGCCTCAGGCCGGCACCCCCGGTGCCCAGCCGGAGTGGTTCTACAAGGGCGACGGCGCCTGCGTGGTCGCCCCCGAGGCCGAGATCCCCGTGCCGCACTTCGCCGAGGACGCCGGCGAAGAGCCTGAGCTGGCCGGGCTCTATGTGATTGGCGATGACGGTCACCCGTGGCGGGTGGGTTACGCCATCGGCAATGAGTTCTCCGACCACGTCACCGAGCGCTTCAACTACCTTTGGCTGGCCCACTCCAAACTGCGTGCCTGCAGCTTCGGCCCAGAGCTATTGGTCGGTGAGCTACCTGCTCACCTGGAGGGGGTCAGCCGGATCGTGCGTGACAACGAGACGGTATGGGAGAAACCCTTCCTTACCGGTGAGGCCAACATGGCGCACAGCCTGGCCAACCTCGAGCACCACCACTTCAAATATGTCGGTTTCCGCCGGCCCGGCGACGTGCATGTGCATTTCTTCGGCACTGCAACCCTGAGCTTCGCCGATGACATTCGCACCCGAGAGGGTGACCGTTTCGAGATCAGCCTCGCCGATTTCGGCCGTCCGTTGCGCAATCCACTACGCTTTGAAGCGGACAGCGCGCCTATCGACGTAAAATCGCTCTGACAGCAATCAGTAAGGAGTTCAACATGACCCTGGAAGGCAAGCTACTCATTGGCCAGGACGCCATCAGCGGCAGTTCCAAGCCCATCAACGCCATCAACCCGGCCACCAACGAGACCCTCGAGCCCACCTACGCCGGTGGTACCAAGGCCGAGGTCGAGCGTGCCTGCGAGCTCGCCGAGACGGCCTTCGCCACCTATCGCGAGACGTCCCTCGAGGAACGCGCGGTATTTCTCGAGACCATCGCCAGCGAAATCGAAGGCATTGGCGATGAACTGATCGAACGCGCCATGGCCGAGTCCGGCCTGCCCAAGGCCCGCCTTGAGGGCGAGCGCGGCCGTACCTGCGGCCAGCTGCGCCTGTTCGCCTCCGTGGTGCGCGCCGGCGAGTGGCTCGACGTGCGTATCGACCCGGCCATGCCGGACCGCCAGCCGATGCCGCGCGCCGACCTGCGTCAGCGCCATATCGGCCTGGGCCCGGTCGCCGTGTTCGGTGCCAGCAACTTCCCGCTGGCCTTCTCGGTGGCCGGGGGCGATACCGCCTCGGCACTGGCCGCCGGCTGCCCGGTGATCGTCAAGGGCCACTCCGCCCACCCCGGCACCTCCGAACTGGTCGGCCGTGCGGTACAGCGTGCGGTGAAAGCGTGCGGGCTGCCGGAAGGCACCTTCTCGCTGATGTTCGGTTCGGGCAACGAGATCGGCCAGGCGCTGGTCGCCGACCCGCGCATCCAGGCGGTGGGCTTTACCGGCTCGCGGGGCGGCGGTACCGCGCTGATGAAGACCGCCCAGTCGCGCCCGCAGCCGATCCCGGTGTATGCGGAGATGAGCTCGATCAACCCGGTGTTCCTGATGCCCGAGGCGCTCAAGGCACGCGGCAAGCAGATCGCCGAAGGCTTCGTCGGCTCGCTCAACATGGGTGCGGGCCAGTTCTGCACCAACCCCGGCCTGGTGATCGCCGTCAAGGGCGCCGAGCTCGATGCCTTCGTCGAGGCCGCGGCAGAAGGCGTCAAGGGCAGTGCGCCCCAGACCATGCTCACCCCGAGCATCTACGATGCTTACCAGCAGGGCGTGGGTCGGCTGTCCAACAGCAGCAAGGTGCGTGAAGCGGCGCGTGGCCAGGTGGGCGAAACGCCCAACCAGTGCCAGGCGGGGCTGTTCGTCACCACGGCGAACGACTTCCTGAACGAGACCGAGCTTCAGGAAGAAGTGTTCGGCTCCACCTCGCTGGTCATCGAATGTGCCGACCAGGATGAAGTGAAGCGTGTGGCGGCCCAGCTCGAAGGCCAGCTGACCATCACCCTGCAGATGGACGACGGCGACCTGCAAGCGGCCAAGGCCCTGATACCGGTACTCGAGCGCAAGGCCGGGCGGATTCTCGCCAACGGCTGGCCGACCGGGGTCGAGGTGTGCCACGCCATGGTTCACGGCGGGCCGTACCCGGCGACATCCGACAGCCGCACCACCTCGGTAGGCAGCGCAGCGATCTTCCGCTTCCTGCGTCCGGTGTGCTACCAGGCGCTGCCGGAAGGGCTACTGCCCGAGCCGCTCAAGGACGGCAACCCGTGGCAGGTGTCGCGCCTAGTGGATGGCAAGCGCGAAGCGTAAGCAAACCAATGGAAAGCGGCCTGCCTCGCAGGCCGTCAGTAGGGGGCGGCCATGGGCCGCCCCTTGTTGTTTATGGGGCAAAGGTCGAGTTTGGCAAGCGCAAGAATCTGTACCATACTCGAGTCGAACGTCATCCTAGTATCCTGTCATACCAGCTGACAGACCCCACAATAACAACCCAGGAACGGCCCACGCCATGCGCCTCGAACGGAAAACCGCCCTGATTACCGCTGCCGGCCAGGGTATCGGTCGCGCCACCGCCCTGCGCTTTGCCAGCGAAGGCGCGCGCGTCTTCGCGACCGACATCGATGCCGGCAAGCTCGATGAACTCAAAGGCACCCCCGGCATCGAGACCCACCGGCTCGATGTACTCGACCCGGGAGCCATCACCTCCCTGGCCCAGGAACTTCCCCCGCTCGATATTCTGTTCAACTGCGCCGGCCATGTGGCCAGTGGCGATCTGCTGGCCTGCGACGAGCGTGACTGGGAGTTCTCGCTGGCGCTCAACGTCACGGCCATGTATCGCATGATCCGCGCCTTCCTGCCGGGCATGCTCGAACGCGGCAGTGGCAGCATCATCAACATGGCTTCGGTAGCGTCGAGCCTCAAGGGCGTCCCCAACCGCTTTGCCTACGGCACTACCAAGGCCGCTGTGTTGGGTCTGACCAAGTCGGTGGCTGCCGATTATGTCGGCCAGGGCATCCGCTGCAATGCCATCTGCCCCGGCACCGTGGAGTCGCCCTCGCTGCGCGAGCGCATCCGCGCCCAAGCCGAGCAACAGGGCCGCAGCGAAGACGAGGTCTACAGCGAATTCACGGCACGCCAACCCCTCGGCCGATTGGGGCAACCCGAAGAAATCGCGGCGCTGGCGACATACCTTGCCGCCGATGAATCCGGCTACACCACCGGTACCGCCCAGGTCATCGATGGCGGCTGGCTGACCTGAGCTCGGCAATCGCTAGCCACTTCGAATCATCGCATCGCTCAACGAGAACCAAGGAAATCGAGACATGAAACTGCTTCGCTTCGGCCCCGTGGGCCAGGAAAAACCCGGCATGCTGGACGCAAACGGTACGCTACGCGACCTGTCGGCCCACATCGACGATCTGCGCGGTGAAGCCCTATCGCAGGAACGTCTTGCCGAACTGGCACGCATCGATCCGGCATCGCTTCCCGAAGTGCCGGCCGGCGCACGCATCGGCCCCTGCGTGGCCGGTGTAGGCAAGTTCATCTGTATCGGCCTCAACTATTCCGACCATGCCGCCGAGACCGGTGCCGAAGTGCCGGCCGAGCCGGTGATCTTCAACAAGTGGACCAGTGCCATCTGCGGCCCCAATGATGACGTGATCATTCCCCGCGGCTCGCAGAAGACCGACTGGGAAGTCGAGCTCGGCGTGATCATCGGCAAGGGCGGCCGTTACATCGACGAGTCGAATGCGATGGCGCATGTGGCCGGTTTTTGTGTGGTCAACGATGTCTCCGAGCGCGAATACCAGCTCGAGCGCTGCGGCAGCTGGGACAAGGGCAAGGGCTGTGACACCTTCGGCCCGCTTGGCCCCTGGCTGGTCACGCCCGACGAGATCGACGACCCGCACTCACTGGGGATGTGGCTCGAGGTGGACGGTAAACGCTACCAGGACGGCTCGACCGACACCATGGTCTATCAGGTGCCCTTCCTGATCAGCTACCTGAGCCGTTTCATGAGCCTGCAGCCGGGTGACGTGATCTCCACCGGCACACCGCCTGGCGTCGGCATGGGCCAGAAACCGCAGGTCTATCTCAAGCCCGGCCAGCGTATGCGCCTGGGCATCGACGGGCTGGGCGAGCAGGAGCAGCGTGTCATCAATGACGAGGAGCGCGAACGATGAACCGCACGATCGCCAGCGACGGTTTCCAGCAGGCCAGCCTGCGCGTGCATGGCGCGGACAATGTCCGTGTGGCACTCAAGGACCTGCCGGCAGGCACCGAGATCGAGGATGGAGGGCGTACTCTCCGACTCGCAGAGGCGGTACGGCACAAGCACAAATTCGCACTGGAAGCGCTCGCCGCGGGCGATACGGTCATCATGTACGGGGTGACCGTTGGCTGTGCGGTCAAACCGATCCCCGCTGGCGGTGCGATCACCACCGAAAATCTCGAACACTCGACCGACAATACCGCGCCCCAGGGCAGGCACGACTCCTGGCAGGCGCCGGACGTCAGTGCCTTTCAGGGAGTGACCTTCGATGGTTACCATCGCCCCGATGGCCGGGTGGGGACGGCCAATGTGTGGCTGGTGGTGCCCTTGGTGTTCTGCGAGAACCGCAATATCGAGGTGCTGCGCCAGAGCGTGGCCGATGCCTTGGGCGAAGATCCCTATCGCGAGTACAAGCGCATGGCGCGCGAACTGTTGCATGGCGAGAACGCCGTACGAAGCGAGTCCCCCGCTGCCGAACGGCTGTTTCCCAATGTGGATGGCGTACGTTTCCTGGTGCATACGCTGGGCTGCGGCGGCACCGATGACGACGCCTTGGCCTTGTGCCGCCTGCTTGCCGGGTATATCTGCCACCCCAACGTGGCGGGTGCCACGGTGTTGAGCCTGGGCTGCCAGAAGGCACAGATCGAGATGCTGCGCTCGGCCGTGGCCGAGCGCGACCCGCAGGGGCTACGTCCGGTTCATTATCTCGAACAGCAGGCGAGCAAGAGCGAGGAGGCGCTGATTCGCGAAGCGCTCACCACCATTTTCGATGGCCTGGCCGAAGCCAATCGGGTGGCGCGCCGTCCGGCGCCGCTTTCTGAATTGACGCTGGGCCTGGAGTGTGGCGGTTCGGACGGTTTCTCGGGGCTCTCCGCCAATCCATTGGTCGGTGCGGTCACCGACCGACTGGTGGCGCTGGGCGGCAGCGGGATCCTCAGCGAATTTCCCGAGCTGTGTGGCGTCGAGCACGAGTTGGTTGCCCGCTGCCGCAATGAAGCGGTCGCCGAGCGATTCACCCAACTGATGGAGGCCTATCAACGCCATGCCGCCAGTGTCGGTGTCAGCTTCTCGATGAACCCTTCCCCGGGCAACATTCGCGATGGGTTGATCACCGATGCCATGAAGTCGGCAGGAGCCGCCAAGAAAGGCGGCGATAGCCCGGTGGTCGACGTGCTTGATTATACCGAGCCGCATGCCCGCAAGGGCCTGACGCTGCTATGCACGCCGGGAAACGATGTGGAATCGACCACCGCCCTGGTCGGCTCCGGCGCCAATCTGGTGCTGTTCACTACCGGCCTGGGCACGCCCACCGGCAACCCCATCGCCCCGGTACTGAAAATCTCCAGCAATAGCGAACTCGCCCGGCGAATGCCCGACGTGATCGACTTCGATGCCGGCCCGATCATTCGCGGCGAGGCCGAGATTGCCGAGTTGGCGGATCAACTGCTTCAGCAGTGCATCGATGCTGCCTCGGGACGTTACCAATCCCGTGCCGTGCGGCTGGCCCAGTACGATTTCATTCCGTGGAAGCGAGGCGTATCGCTGTAAGTCAGTTGGGTGACTTCGACAGCCGCTTCTTGAGTTCCATGTACGTGCCGTAGTGACGATCGAGGTGACGGCGCATCGCAGCCTCAGCCGCCTCGGGATCACGCGACTCGATGGCATCGATAATTTCGATATGGGCCTTGAAGGCGGCTTCGTCTTCCCCCTCGCGCTGTAAAACCTGGGCGCGCCGGTCATCGAGCCATTCGGAAAGCGCTTCATGGATGGCATCGAAGATGGGGTTGTGGCCGATCGAGGCCAGTACACCGTGAAAGTCGTTGTCCGAACGCTTGAAGCGTGCCCCATTGCCCAGCGACTCGCGGTTATCCTCCAATGCAGCCCGCAACCGGGCAAGATCCTCTTGCGTCGCGTGCCGCGCGGCATAACGCGCCAGCGATATCTCGAACATGGCGCGCGCTTCCTGGAAGTATTGCTGGCCCTGCGGCTGGGATAAAAGCTGCTTGGTGACACCTGACAGACGCGCCATCACGGCTTCGGCCGTGGGTCTGATGACCCGCGCCCGAGTTCCACTATTGATGGCGATCAATCCCAGCTGTTGAAGGTAGAACAGCGCTTCCCGAACCGCCGGACGGCCCACGCCGAACTGCTCCATCAGCTCACGCTCGGAAGGCAATTGTTCGTTTTCGCCCAATCGCCCCTCGAGGATGTCCGCCTCGAGCTGTTCAGCCACCTGTTCGGAAAGCGTCTTGCGCTCCACCTTGTATCTGGTCATGCGGGTGCGACTCCTGGCCTACGGTCCCCCCTGGACGGGGCGGCCCTATGGTACGGCATCCCGCCGCTCACTTCTCGCCCAGGAAAACCAACGGCGGGATCTCGAGCGACTGCGCAAGTGCCGAATACGCAGCCACGTTGGCGGAATCCAGCGGGACCCCATTGGCGTCGCGGTGAGCCTGGCAGCGCCACTCGCGATCCCCTGGGGCCAGCACCTCGGCGCCTTCCTGGGCAGGCTGAGCGCGCAGGTCCTGCAAATAGCCCACCATGCCGCGGTCATAGACCTCACGCTCGACGAAAGCGTCGGGACGCATGACCAGAAAGAAATGCCCCACGCCACGGGGCGTGGCCATATCTTCACCGGTCATCGGCACCATGCGAAAGCCGTGGATCATGCCTGTCAGGGTGGCGCTCAACACTTCCACCATCCCGGCAAGCCCCGCGCCCTTGAAGCCGAAATCGGTCCCGCCCAGCGGCAACAGCGACCTCGCCAGGTGAGGGTCGGTCGTCAGCTTGCCGTGCGCGTCGACCACCACATTGGAAGGCAGTTCGTGATCGATGGCGGCATATTGCTTGACCCGGTTCCAGGGGATCGAACTGGTGGCCATATCGAGCAGGTACGGCTTCTGTCCGGGTACCGGCGCAGCGAAGGCGATGGGATTGGTGCCGTGGAAGGCATGTTTCCCCTGGTGCACGCTGACCAGCGCATCGGCGTTGCAGAACGACAGCCCGACATAGCCCCGCTCTGCCGCCTCGAGGGCATAGCAGCCAGCCGCCCCGAAATGGGACGAATGACCGACCGCAACGGCGCCGATACCCACCTCGTCGGCCATCGCCATGGCATGGTCGATGGCGACATATCCTGCCCGGTGGCCGAAGCCATCGCCGGCGTCCAGGAACCCCGTCCCGGGAAGGCGACGCGTGAAACGCATCTCGGGCCGGGGCTTGATTCGCCCGCCTTGGACGGCCGCCACATAGTGAGGCAACAGACGCAGCCCATGACTGTCGGTGCCCATGCGCGATGCGGTCAGAAGGGCTTTCGCCACGGCCTGGCGAGCGGCGTCATCGACCCCGCATCGTTCCAGCGCCGCCTGCATGAAGCGCTGCAGTTCGTTGCCATCTACCAATCCAGCGGCATCCCTAGGGTGATTCATCAAAACTCCTCAACGGTAAACGAGTGTCGGTAGCCACATAGAGATGGCGGGAATGAAGGTCACCATCAACAGGGCGATGAACAGCGGCACTAGAAAGGGCAATGTACCGCGCATGCATTTCTCGAACGAAATATGCGAGACCCGTGACAGGACGTAGAGCACCATGCCTACCGGGGGGGTCAGCAACCCGATCATCAGGTTGAGCACCATGATCACGCCGAAGTGAACCGGGTCGACACCCGCTGCCACGACGACGGGCAACAGCACCGGCACCAGGATGGTAATGGCGGCGATGGTTTCCATGAAGCAGCCCACCACGATCAACACCAGGTTGACGATCAACAGGACCGCCACCTGACTATCCGAGAAGGGGCCCATCAGCGCCACGACATGCTGGGTCACCTGGTTACTGGTCAGGATCCAGGCAAAGATAGAGGCGCCGGCCACGATGAACAGGATCACCGCCGTGGTCTCGATGGTCTCCATGCTGACCTTGAGCAGGCGACGCCAGGTCAGTGTGCGATAGACCACGACCCCGAGGAACAGCGCGTAGATCACCGCCGCAATTGCAGCCTCGGTGGGCGTGAAGGCCCCCGTGATAATCCCCCCGACGATGATCACGGGGGTCAACAACGACAGGAAGGCGCGCTTGGCACTGTGCCCAAGAACACTCACCGAGAAGGTGGCATCGCGGGGGTAGCCGCGCCGACGAGCGAGCAGCGTGATCATGACCATCAACACCGCCCCCATCAGCAGGCCAGGAACCAGCCCGGCGGCAAACAGCTGCCCCACCGATGTCGAGGCCATTACCCCGTAGATGACCATGGGCAAGCTGGGCGGAATGATGGGGCCGATGGTCGACGAGGCGGCCGTGATGCCCACCGCGAATTCCTGATCGTAGCCGGCGTCGCGCATGGCCTTGATCTCGATCGTGCCCAGCCCGCCGGCATCCGCCACCGCCGCTCCCGACATACCGGAAAAGACGATACTTGCGCCGACGTTGACGTGACCCAGCCCGCCGCGCATCCAGCCCATCAGGGCCTTGGCGAAGTCAAAGATCCGTGTGGTAATCCCCCCGTTGTTCATCAAGTTACCGGCCAGGATGAAGAACGGGATCGCCAACAGCGGGAAGCTGTCCACGCCGTTGATCATGCGATGCGCCACGATGACATCGGGGATGCGCCCCGTGAGGTAGACGTAGAGCAGGCAGGAGCCGGCCAGGCTCATGGCAATCGGTACACCAAGCACCAGCATGGTGAACAGGCTGGCAAACAGGAACGCAAGATGGGCCCCCTGAATTGCCAGGATAATGCATGAAATGATGGCCAGCGCGGCGATGACCGGTGGAATCACCACACCGCCCCGTCGGCCAAAAGCGGTAAATGTCATGGGGTTCTCCTGGGGGCGAGGCTCATGCATCGTTCTCGTCAAACAGCAATTCACTCGTGCCTTCGCGCCAATGGCGAATGGCCACCTGGATGGAACGCAGGAACATCAGCACGAAACCGGCCAGTACGACGTAGTAGATGAGGCTCTTGGGGATATCCACCGAGACCATCATCGAATTGGTACGGCTCGCCAATTGGTAGGTGATCCAGCAGCCCGCACCCAGGAACAGGATTCGAGCCACATCGACCAGTGTCGACATGAAAAGCCCTACGGCACCTGGCATATAGCGATAGAAGAACTCCACGGCGATATGCGTATTGGTTCTCACGGCCATGACGCTCCCCATGAAGGCGACCGTGATCAGGAAATAGCGGGCCATCTCCTCGGTCCAGGCGATCGAATCGCCCAGCACGTAGCGACTGAAGAACTGCAGGAAGACGATGACCAGCAACGCCCAGAACAACACCAGGGTCAGGTAATCCTCGGGGCCATAGGCCCGGAAGTCGAAATCGTCATCTTCCTGGATATCGAAGGAAGGGGTTTGAGGCTCCGGCGGCAAGCGCTCGTCAGACATGGCGAGACTCCTCGTCATTGCACCCCGCCGTCCGGCGGGGTGCACAGATCATTACTGCCCGATAGCTTGCAGGCGGTCGTAGGTTTCCTGGTCCCACGTGGCCGCGTCACCGTTATGATGAGGAATCACCGCTTCGCGGAAGGGCTCGGTCTCGACTTCGTTGACCGTCACGCCCTGCTCCTCGAACCAGGCGGCCAGCTCTTCTTCCTGCTGCTGGATATCCTCGGTGATGCTCTTGCCGGCTTCCATGTAGACCTCACGGAAGATCTGCTTATCCTCTTCGGAAAGGCGATTCCACAGCGGCCCGCCAGCGATGGTGATCAGGGAATCAGTAATGTGCCCGGTCAGGGTGATATAGTCCTGCACCTCATAGAACGCCTTGGCCCGGATGGTCGGGAGCGGGTTTTCCTGAGCGTCGACGACGCCTTGCTGAAGAGCGAGATAGACTTCGGCAAAGGCAATCGGTGTCGGATTGGCACCGACCGCTTCAGGGAACATCATGTACATTGGCGCGTTGGGCACGCGGATCTTGAGCCCCTGCATGTCTTCGGGGGTCTGGATTTCCTGGTTGGAGGTGGTATGACGGCGCCCGTAGTAGTTCATGGCCAGCGGCACGTTACCGGTAGCCTCTTCGTAGCCCTGGCCGATTTCCTGGAACAGGTCGCTTTCGGTATACGCCTGCCAATGGTCGAAATCGCGGAACATGTAAGGTGCCCCGGCGATGCCCACGGGGCCATAGGAGCGGCCCGCAAACTGATTGCCGGTATAGATCAGGTCGACAGTGCCCAGGCTGAGCCCCTCATTGATATCCGCCTCCTTGCCCAGCGATGACGCCGGGTGAACCTCGATCGTGTAGCGCCCATCGGTGCGCTTCTCGATCTCATCGGCGGCCCACAAGGCCCACTCGTGATAGGGCTCCGAGGTTTCGTAGACGTGCGCGAAAGTAAGCGATTCGGCCCCCTGGGCCAGGCTGGCAACGCCGACGCTGGTGGCGAGCAGCGTGGTCGACAGCCAACGATTCAGCTGGCGTTTGCTCGGGTTACGCATATTGTTGTTCTCCTTAGGTGAAGACGGTGCTTTGCCGTGTTCGAGTCAGATCCGGATGGTGCGCTGTATACGTGTCATACCATCATAAGGAAAGCTAGCCCCTCCCCCTGTCTGCCGCAACCCACCGCTTGTTATCCTTTGGACGAAGAGCGAAACATGCCGACCAGTTCCACCAGCAGCGTTTCGTCACCGAATCCACCTGCCTTGGTCATTACCGGTCTGGCATGATCGCCATCGACGAAGCCCAGGGGGACGCCGGGACGCCATTCGCCCATGAGTTCGATGAAGGCGCCGCTCAGACGAACCAGGACCGCCAACGCGATGTCGCCCCCTGACAGGTACAGCAGTCGTCCCGGCCGCGCAGCTTCACAGGCGGCCACGCCGTCGGTCATCAGGCTCGCGACGATGTCGGCGTCGATCGGTTCCTGGTTCGGCTCGCCGGGAACGATGAGCAACGAGTCGGCATCGGTGGTGTTCATGCCGCCTTCCAATATCGCAACCCGAGTGAGGTCTGGCCATGTCTCCATGACACGAGCCACCTGGCGCTGTGCCCGAGGGCTTCGAGAGCCAACGGCAAGCAGCACTCCGGGGCAAGACGGCAAGACGACGCGGCCCGGGGCTCCGACAAGCGCCTGGGCCAGTGCTTGCGTCAAGCCGGCGGCGCCCACCGGCAGCCAAGCGGCGGGCGAATCGAGCAGTTGCCTGGCCAGACGATCCATGTCGTCATCCGAATCGGCATCCACGACCCACTCGCCTTCCGGCAGGCCGCCGTCTTTGCCGGGGCAGTAACGGCCAAGCGTCTGTCCCTGGGAGGCAAAAACCTCATCGAGCGGCGCGCAAGGGGGCGGCGACAAGGCATCCCTGGCGTACTCGGTGTCAGCCAACGGCACGCCCTCGACGACGACCTGTGCCCCTCTCACCTGGCGCCCCTGGCGAGGCACGGCCGGCGCCAGCACCAGACGGCGCTGACTCAACTGACGCAGCATCAGCGACTCGGCCACCACCTGACCGCGCAGGGTGGAATCGACCTTCTTGACCAGCACCCGCGGCTGGCATTCGACCAGGCGTCCAGCCACTTCGGCGACGCGCAGTGCGGCGTCCTGCGCCGTCATGTGACGCGACGCCGTATTGACCGAAATCACCTCGGGCAGGCCACGCCCCGCAGCCAATGTGGTTTCGAGCGTCTCGGGGGATAGCGCCACCCGCGTGGCCAGACCTCGCTCGGCGAAGGGCGCGGCAGCGTCCAGCGCCCCGGTCAGATCGTCGGCGACAATGGCCACCGTGACGTTGCCTCTCATGCTATGTTGCGGGGCGCCGAGTCGGAGAGTTGGCGTGCGTAGGCAATCGCGGACCCCAGGTTGGTGGCGTCCGCCCGACCCTGCCAGGCAATGTCGAAGGCCGTGCCATGATCCACCGAGGTGCGGCGAATGGGCAGGCCCAAGCTGACATTGACGGTGGTATCGAAGGCGATCAGCTTGACCGGGATGTGCCCCTGATCGTGGTACTGCGCCACCACCAGATCGAATTCGCCCTGGGCCGCACGGTAGAAGACCGTATCTGCCGAAATCGGCCCGGTCACGTCGAGTCCTTGCTCTCGCAGCTCACGAACCGCCGGGGCAATGATTCGGTCGTCCTCATCGCCGAATATACCGCCCTCCCCGCAATGCGGATTGAGCCCCGCCACGACAATGCGGGGGTGGCGCTTGCCGAGCTCGATCAGATGCGTGTGCCCGGCATTGACGGTCGCCGCGATACGCGCCTCGCTGACCCTATCGATGGCGTCACGCAGCGAGACATGCGTCGATACGTGGATCGTCGACAACCGCTCCGAGGCGAGCAGCATGAACGATGACGGTGCGCCGGTCAGTGATGCCAGCATGCCCGTGTGCCCATCGTAGTGATGGCCCGCCGCATGCAGCGCCGCCTTGTTGAGCGGCGCGGTAACGATCACCCCGGCGTGGCCCGCCTCGACGATCTCCACCGCCAATGCCACGCAGCGAAAGGCCATGTCGCCTCCAGCCGCGGAGATTTTTCCATCCACCACCTCGCCATGCTCGGTCGGGGCGATCTGGGCCACCGCGACGCCACGTCCGTTGGGCCGAGGTTCACCCGGCTGCCAGGCAACGAGATCGAGCGTCGATTCGACTATCCGCGCGGCGCGACGAAACGTATCGATATCGCCGATCAGCAGGGTCGACGCCCGCTCCTCTGCGCTCATGCCAGTCACTGCACGGCAAATGATTTCCGGGCCGATGCCCGCCGGATCGCCCATGGTGATGGCAATGGCAAACGGTTGTTCGGAATGGAAGCCTGGCCTGTTCATGGCATCAGCTGCCCACCGTTGACCTCGATCACCTGACCCGTGACGTAATCGCTGAGCGCATCGGTGGCCAGGAATAGATAGGCACCCACACAATCCTCGGCGGAGCCCAGGCGGCCCTGGGGAATGGTCGCCCGTGCCGCCTCGAGCTGGGCGTCATTGGAGTGACGCTCGTGAAAATCGGTCGCGATGGTGCCCGGGGCCACGGCATTGACGCGAATATTGTCGCCGGCGAGTTCCTTGGCCATATTGCGGGTCAAGGTGCTGACAAAGCCCTTGGCAGAGGCGTAGAGCCCCGCGCCCGGCCCGCCACCGTTGCGTGCGGCGATCGAGCTGGTGTGAATGATGTTGCCCCTCCCCTGCTGGCGAAAGTAAGGCAATGCGGCACGACTCGCGGCGATGACCGAGCGCACGTTGAGATCCAGCACACGGTCGTAGTGGTCGTCATCGATATCGGCAAGCGACACCCGCCCCAGCATGTCGCCGGCATTGTTGACCAGGATATCCAACCCGCCGAGCGCCTTGGCAGCCTCCTCCACGACCCGCACCGCCTCGCTGGAGCGGCTGACATCGCCCTTGAGGCACACGGCCTTGCCCCCGGCAGCCTCGATCTCCTCGCATACCGCCTTGGCCGGCCCTTCGCTCGAATGGTAATGAACGGCTACGTGAGCCCCCAGCGCCCCCATGCGCTTGGCGACTGCCGCACCAATGCCGCGGCTGGCCCCGGTGATTAGAACGCGTTTGCCCCTGAGTTCGTCGAACATGCGCTTTCCCTCGTCTTCCCCGCTACGCTTGGGGGATGTTGGTCTTGTGTGGCTCTTGTCTTGTATGGCTAGGTCGTGTTGCAGGCGCTCGCCATTTGCGCCTGGCAATTGGGTTGATAGCATACCTATCATACATACTGACAAGCATAGGCCATTAGCCAGCCGGAGGCACAATGAACGACACACGACACAACCCGCTCCTGCCGGAGGATTTATCCCATGCCCGGCTGGTCGGTCGCGCCTGGCGCTCTGGCCCCGAATCGACGGCAGGCCCGGCCCTGGTCGCGGTCCGCCAGGGCCAGGTGTTCGATATCAGCGCCCAGTGCGGCTGCATGGCCGATCTGCTCGACCGCACCGATGCAGTCGATTTCGTGGACACGGTCGAGGGCGAGTTGCTGGGCTCGGTCGAGGAACTGCTGGCCAACTCCTTGGAGGAACCGCAGCAGGCGCCTTACCTGCTTGCACCCTGCGACGTTCAGGCGATCAAGGCCTGCGGCGTAACCTTCGCGGTGAGCCTGCTGGAGCGCGTGATCGAAGAACAGGCCGGCGGCGATTCCGCCAAAGCCGGGGAGCTACGAAAAGAGTTGAACGAGGTGATCGGCGGGGATCTATCGCGTATCGCGCCGGGCTCGGAAGAAGCCTCGACCCTCAAGGAAGCCTTGCAGGCCCGCGGTGCGTGGTCGCAGTACATGGAAGTGGGCCTGGGCCCCGATGCCGAAGTGTTCACCAAGGCGCAGCCGCTCTCCTCGGTGGGATTCGGGGCGCGTGTCGGCCTGCACCCCGCCTCGCAATGGAACAATCCCGAACCGGAAATCGTGCTGGCCGTGGATGCCACTGGACGCGCCCGTGGCGCCACGCTGGGCAACGACGTCAACCTGCGTGACGTCGAAGGGCGCAGTGCGCTGCTGCTCGGCAAGGCCAAGGACAATAACGCCTCCTGCGCCATCGGGCCGTTCATCCGGTTATTCGATGAGCGGTTCACGCTGGATACCGTGCGTCAGGCCCAGGTCTCGCTGCGCATCGAAGGCGCAGATGACGGCTTCGTGCTCGAGGGCACGAGCGATATGCGCGAGATCAGCCGCGATCCGCAGAACCTGGTCGAACAGACCGTCGGTACGCACCATCAGTACCCCGACGGCTTCATGCTGTTCCTCGGTACCATGTTCTCGCCGATCCAGGATCGTGACGGGCAAGGCAAGGGGTTCACCCACCACCTCGGCGACACCGTGACCATTACCACCCCGGCACTGGGCGGCCTGGTCAATCGTGTCGACCGCAGCGACCGCCTGCCGCCGTGGACCTTCGGCATACGTCAGTGGCAGGCTCACATGACACGCCATCAACAATGACAGCCAATGGAAGCCGCCATCTTTCAGGGAGAGACACATGACCACCATCACCCAGCTCGAGGTTCAGGACATCCGTTTTCCAACGTCGCGCTCGCTCGACGGTTCGGATGCCATGAATGCCGCACCCGACTACTCCGCCACCTACGTGATCCTGCATACCGATAGTGATCTCGAGGGCCACGGCCTGACCTTCACCATCGGTCGTGGCAATGAAATCTGCGTGGCGGCCGTGGAGTCGCTCAAGCACATGATCGAGGGCCACCGGCTCGAGAACATCACCATGAACATGGGCGCCTTTTGGCGCGAGATCACCGGCGACAGCCAGTTACGTTGGCTGGGCCCCGACAAGGGCGTGATCCACCTGGCCACGGCCGCTATCGTCAATGCCGTCTGGGATCTGTGGGCCAAGAAGGAAGGCAAACCGGTCTGGAAGTTGCTGGTCGACATGACGCCCGAGGAACTGGTCAGTTGCCTCGACTTCCGCTTCGTCAGCGACGTATTGACACCGCACGAGGCGCTGGCCTTGCTGCGCCGGCAGCAAGGCGGGAGGGCCATGCGGGAACGCGAGATGCGCCAGAGCGGCTATCCCGGCTACACCACCTCGGCGGGCTGGCTCGGCTACTCGGACGACAAGGTACGCAGCCTTGCGCGTGAAGGGCTGAAAGAGGGTTGGACACACTTCAAGCAGAAGGTGGGTGGCGACATCGAGGAGGATTGCCGCCGAGCACAGATCCTGCGCGAAGAAATCGGCTGGGAACGGGCCCTGATGATGGATGCCAACCAGATGTGGGAAGTCGACGAGGCGATCGTCAACATGCGCCGCCTCGCTGAGTTCGACCCGCTATGGATCGAGGAGCCCACCAGCCCCGACGACATACTCGGCCACGCCGAGATTCGCCATCGCCTGGCGCCGCTGATCGGCGTGGCCACCGGCGAGCATTGCCACAATCGAGTGATGTTCAAGCAACTGCTCGAAGCGGATGCCATCGATTACTGCCAGATCGATGCGGCCCGACTGGGCGGGCTCAACGAAGTGATTCTGGTCGTTCTAATGGCCGCCAAGTACGGCGTTCCGGTATGCCCGCATGCCGGGGGGGTGGGCCTCTGCGAGTACGTTCAGCACGTCTCGCTATTCGACTACATTGCCGTGTCCGGTTCGCTCGAGGGTCGGGTGCTCGAATACGTCGATCATCTTCATGAGCATTTCGTCGACCCGGTTCGCATTCAACGGGGCCGCTACCAGGTGCCCGAGGCGCCGGGCTACAGTATCGCCATGCATCCCGAATCCCTTGAGAAACACCGCTATCCCGACGGTGAGGTCTGGCGGGAAGACGGCTAACGCGCCCTTGCGAGAGAACTCATGACGAATGAAACCGACTTCATCGCCGCGCTGAGCGACCTGCTGGGCCCCAGCGGTGTATTGCGTGATGCGGCCGACATGCCGCGCTACACCCGTGACTGGGCCGGCCATGAACTGGGTCAGCCCCTGGCCGTGGCCCGCCCTGCCACCACCGAGGAGGTCGCTGCAGTGGTTCGCCTGTGCCATGAGAATGGCATCGCCATGGTGCCCCAGGGCGGCCATACCGGCCTGGTGGGCAGCGCTTTTCCCGGCCTTGACGACCGCGAACTGGTCATCAGTCTGGAACGCCTGAATCGCATCCGCGATATCGATCCGATCAATTTCAGCATGACCGTCGAGGCTGGTTGTGTCCTGGAGGAAATCAAGCGCGCCGCCGAGGAGCACGACTGTGATTTCCCCCTGTCGCTAGGGGCCCAGGGTAGCTGTCAGATCGGTGGCAATATCGCCACCAATGCGGGCGGGCTCAACGTGCTGCGCCATGGCATGATGCGCGAGCTGGTGCTCGGCCTCGAAGTAGTGTTGCCCGACGGGCGCGTCTGGAACGGCTTGCACAGCCTGCACAAGGACAACCGCGGCTACTCGCTGCAGCAGCTATTCCTGGGCAGCGAAGGTACACTGGGGATCGTCACCGGCGCGGTGCTCAAGCTCGCTCCCCGCCCGGACCAGACCGCAACGGCCTTGATCGGCCTGCCCTCGGTGGCGGCGGTCGTCGAGCTCTACGGCCTGGCCCGGCGTGGCTGCAGCGATTTGCTATCTGCCTTCGAGCTGATCCCCCGGCGTTGCCTGGAACTTGCCATGGAGGCCAGCCCACGGCTCAGCGATCCTATGGACGATGCCTATCCCTGGTATGTATTGATGGAAGTCGCCGCCACCGGGCCTGTCGACCTGGGTACCATGATCGAGCAATTGCTCGAGAACGGCATGGAGCGCGGACTGGTCCTCGATGGGGTGCTCGCCTCGAGTGGCGCCCAGGCCGAGCAACTCTGGCAATTCCGGGAAAGCATGCTCGAAGGGCAACGCATGCATGGCGAACACCTGCGCA
Organism: Litchfieldella xinjiangensis; assembly: GCF_000759345.1. Classification (GTDB taxonomy): domain Bacteria; phylum Pseudomonadota; class Gammaproteobacteria; order Pseudomonadales; family Halomonadaceae; genus Litchfieldella_A; species Litchfieldella_A xinjiangensis. Next base: position 612,700 of record NZ_JPZL01000002.1, on the reverse strand, counting down.
CCGATGTTTCGGTACCCATCTCGTCGATCGCAGCGTTCGTCGAACGAGCCGAGACCGTGGTAGCAGAAGCCTCGCCCGATTCCGAGGTCATCGCCTATGGCCATGTTGGCGACGGCAACCTGCACTTCAATATCCTGCCGCCCCGCGAACTGAGCGATGCCGACAAGGCCACGCTGCTGCATGACCTGGAAATGCGGGTCTTTGCCGTACTCGACGACTTCCACGGCAGCATCAGTGCCGAACACGGCATTGGCCGCACCAAGCAGGAGGCCTACTTGCAACGCCTGCCCGCTGTGGAGCGCGAGCTGCTGCAGGGGATCAAGCGGGTCTTCGATCCCAAGGGGCTGATGAGCACAGGACGGATTCTCCCCGCGGAAGGCGACCGCTAACCTGCCGGCGAACGCCAGAGCCTAGGACAGGTAATAAGACAGGCGACAACACAGGCATAAAAAAACCGGCCGGGGAATCCCCGGCCGGTTTCATTTGCGCGATTCGCGCGAAGCTAACCCACTTTTTTAAGCGCGGCTACGGCGGCGGATCGGTGCATCGTCATCGTTGCGACGACGCGGCGCACGCTCGGGCGTCCCCTGGTCTTCACTGATCTCGAGCGGACGACCGGCAACCCGGGCACGTGCCATCTTGGCCAGGATGCTGGTCGGCAGCGAGCTTGGCAGCTCGACCACCGAGAAGGCGTTACGAATATCGATGCGACCGATACGCGAGCCTTCGATTCCGCCTTCGTTGGCCAGGGCGCCGACCAGCTGGCCCGGCTTGACGCCGTCTTTGTGGCCGACGGAGACACGATATCGCGTCATGCCTTCGCTGGGGCCACGCTCCTGACGACGCGGCTTGCCTTCACGCGGGGCGCGATCGCTGCTGCGCTCGGTACGCGGTGACGGCAGGCGGCCGATGGGCGCCTCGTCAGCACGCGCGATGGAGGCAAAGGCACAGGCCAACTCGATCGGGTCATAGCCTTCACCGACCAGACGCTCGACCAGCTCACGCTGTTCGTCAGCGCCGGCGGTCAGCGCACCGATGACACGCTCACGGAATACGTTGTCGCGATGGGCCTGGATGGCCTTCTCGTCGGGCAACGGCATATCTGCCATATGCTGACCGGTGGCCTGCTCCATCCAACGCACCTTGCGCGTCTCGCGGAAGCCGACAAAGGTGATCGCGATCCCGGTACGTCCGGCGCGGCCGGTACGACCGATGCGGTGCGTATAGGCTTCGCTGTCTTGCGGCAGGTCGTAGTTGACCACGTGAGTGATGCGCGGCACGTCGAGACCGCGAGCGGCCACGTCGGTAGCGATCAGAACGTCGACCTTGCCACGCTTGAGGCGCTGAATGGTACGCTCACGCAGACTCTGGTCGAGGTCACCGGAGAGACCGGCCACGTTGACACCACGGGCGCTGAGCTGCTCGACCAGGGTGGTACAGGCTGCACGGGTACGCACGAAGACGATCGCGGCGTCCACCGGCTCGACCTCGAGAAGGCGTGACAGCGCTTCCAGCTTGGCGCCGCCTTCTACCCGGACCATGCGCTGATCGATGCTCGCTGCAGTACCCACGCTGGCTTCGATCATGACCTTGACCGGATCGACCAGGTAACGGTTGACGATTTTCTCGATCTCTTCCGGCAGGGTCGCGGAGAAGAAGACGCGCTGGGCATTGGTCGGGGTATCGGCAACGACGCGCTTGACGTCGTCGATGAAGCCCATGCGCAGCATTTCGTCGGCTTCGTCCAGCACCAGGGCGGAGAGACCATCGAGCTTGAGCGTGCCGCGATCGAGGTGGTCGATCACGCGGCCGGGGGTACCCACCACGACCTGGGCGCCACGCTTGAGCGCAGTGATCTGTTCGCGATATTCCTGGCCACCGCACAGGATAGCCACGCCCAGGCCTTGCAGGTTCTGGCCGTATTTGGTGAACGAAGCCGCCACTTGCTGGGCCAGTTCACGGGTCGGTGCCAGGACGAGTACCTGGGGTTCGCGACGATCGAGCTCGATGCGCGACAGGATCGGCAAGGCGAAAGCCGCGGTCTTGCCGGTGCCGGTCTGGGCCTGGCCCAGCATGTCACGGCCTTCCAGCAAGGCAGGAATGGTTTGCGCCTGAATTGGCGAGGGCGTCTCGTAGCCCAGTGTTTCAACAGCAGACAGCACGGCAGGCAGCAGTGCCAGATCGCCGAAGCTCGGCGAGGCGACAGAAGTCGAGGTCATCAATCACACCTTGGTAGGCCGGCCTCAAATTGCCGGCAGAATATCGGGTGGTGCCCTGGCTGACACGAGCCATTGCTCGATATCGCCATCTGGCGAAGCTTCATCAACAGAAGCCGGGGCACCGGTCGCACCTGCATCCGGCCCATCCGACCTGTTCGCAATTGAACGGGGTCCCGATGAACCGCTGTGGCGACCTTACGCGCCGTGCTCGTCATCACGAGGCACTTGGGCGCTTCCATCTACCTATCCAGACGCGCTCTCAACAATCGGCGTCTTTGCAAGCGTCGTCCTGCCTGCCGGCTCTAGCACGGCTTAAATGGCGAGACGATCCGTTACGATGGTGGGGGTCAACACATGCGAGGAGCACGCATGCTATCATTGCCCTGGCTACATTTCCAGTATTTATCCAAAGGAACGTTATGCCGAATCTGTGGGTCGACGCCGACGCCTGCCCCCGGGTGGCCAGGGATATCATCGTACGCGCTGCCGAGCGCACCGCCACGCCGACCTGGTTCGTGGCCAACCACCAGGTGCCCTTGCCCGCCTCCCGCTGGGTGAAAGCGCTCGCCGTGGCAAGCGGCTTCGATGCGGCGGATAACGAGATCGTCGCCCGCCTGGCACCCGGCGACCTGATGATCAGTTCGGATCTGCCCCTGGCACTCGAGGCCCTGGACAAGGGCGCAGCGGTGATGACCACACGCGGCGAGACACTGGACAGGAACAATATCCGCGCCAGGGTGCAGATGCGTGATTTCATGGAAACCCTGCGCGCCAGCGGGGAACACACCGGTGGCCCCAAGGGCTACTCGGACAGCGACCGCCGCGAATTTGCCAATGCACTGGATCGCTGGCTGGCGAAGCACAGCCGGGATTGATATCGCGGCTCGCTCTCTACCTACGCGCAGCCCGGCCGGCCGGTACTCTTGCGAAGAATCAGCTGCGTACTGAGCGTCTGGCGACGCACCACGTCCTCCCCCGCCAGAATGCTCAATAACATGCGCATGGCCTGCTGACCGATCTCGTGTCGCGGCTGGCTGACGGTGGTCAGTTCCGGCTCGCAGTACTCACTGAAGCCGATATTGTCGAACCCCACCACCGAGAGCGACCCCGGCACATCGATATTCCTCTGACGGGCCGCCTTGAGCACCCCGATAGCCATCTCGTCACTGTGACAGAAAATCGCGCTGGGACGCAGCGCCTCGTCTTGAAGCAATGCCAGGCCCTGTTGGTAGCCCGAACGGAAGCCAAAGTCGCCCTCGACCACGCGTGCCGCCGCCTCCAGACCCAGTGACCTCAGCGTATCGTGATAGCCCTGCGTGCGCTCGCGACATATCGGGTTCGATATCGGCCCCGCTATCGTGGCGATACGCTCGTGCCCCAGTGAGGCCAAATAGCCGATGGCATGGCATGCCGCCTGGTAGTTGTCGATGGCGACCGTCGGCAAGTCGATGTCCGAAAAGAACTCACACGCCATGACCAGGGGCGCACCAGCATGTCGGACCAGCGCGGGAGGGATATCGGACGTCAGCAGTATGATGCCGTCGGCCTGGTTGGTCGGCAGCAGGTTGAAGTAGGCCTCGGCCCTGGCCGGATCACGTTCGCAATCGCCGATCAGTATCTGATAACCGGCCTTGTGAGCGATCTCCTCCATGCCGTTGATGATTTCGGAAAAGAACGGGTTGGATATGTCAGGTAGCAGCGTGACGATTGTTCTGGACTCGGCACGACGCAAATTGCGGGCCGCCACATTGGGCGCGTAGCCGACCTCGGCGATTGCCTGGGCTACCCGTGACCGGGTGGCTTCCGAGACCTTTTCCGGGCTGGCCAGCGCCCGCGATACGGTCGCCGTTGAGCACCCCGCCGCCTTGGCGACGTCCTTGATGGTGGGCATGGAGAGAGTTCGCCTGCCTGTTCGCTTGGCTCTTAGCATAACGTGGTCGTCCACCGTGATAATGCCGTGGCCGGCATCGCCCCGCCACGCTTACTGCAATTGTGGGGTGGCCTGGACAACGATGTAAAGCGTTACACCCTGACCTGACGTCAGCCTACAAAGCCGGCTTAACTTCTTCCCCGCCTCCTTCTTTGGTCTAACCGGCCCTTCAATAAAACGTGACGCCCTCTATAAGAATTAAAACAACATACTGATTCTAAAATATTTTCCGCCCTATCGTGCCAACTCGTCTCGCGATGGCCACCGTCTTGACCCGTATCGATGTTGCTGCTGCAATGTAATCCATTACATCACAACGCATTTTCTTCGGCGGGCTACCCGCCCGCACCACAAGACCAACAACGAGGTGCTCGATGAAGACCATCAAGGGGCCAGCCCTGTTCCTGGCCCAGTACGCCGGCGACGAGCCGCCCTTCGATAGTCTTGAAGACATCGCTCGCTGGGCTTCCGGCCTGGGATTCGAGGGGGTCCAGATCCCCTCCTGGGACAAGCGACTCTTCGACTTGGAGCAAGCCGCCGAGAGCCAGGACTATTGTCAGGCGATCAAGGGCGTCCTGGCCGAGCATGGCCTGGTAATCAGCGAATTATCGGCCCATTTGCAGGGCCAGTTGGTGGCGGTACACCCGGTCTATGACACCCTGTTCGACGGCTTTGCCCCGCCTCATCTGCATGGCAATCCCACGGCGCGCCAGGCCTGGGCCGTCGAGCAATTGAAGCTGGCGGCCCGCGCCAGTGCCAACCTGGGGTTGGGCGCACTGGGCACGTTCTCCGGCTCGCTGTTGTGGCCTTTCCTCTATCCCTGGCCGCAGCGACCCGCCGGCCTGGTGGACGAGGGCTTCACCGAACTGGCAGCCCGCTGGACGCCGATTCTCGATGTCTGCGAGAGCGAAGGGGTCGATCTTTGCTTTGAAATTCACCCCGGTGAGGACCTGCACGATGGCGCCACCTTCGAGCGCTTCCTTGCCGAGGTCGACGAGCATCCCCGCTGCAAGATCCTCTACGATCCGTCGCACCTGCTCCTTCAGCAACTCGACTATCTGGGATTTATCGATCGCTACCATCAGCGCATTCGAATGTTCCACGTCAAGGACGCGGAATTTAATCCTTCCGCACAGCAAGGCGTGTACGGCGCCTACGCCTCCTGGGTGAATCGTGCCGGTCGGTTCCGCTCGCTGGGCGATGGCCAGGTCGACTTCAAGGGCATCTTTTCGCGGCTGGCGCAGTACGACTTCGAAGGCTGGGCAGTGATCGAGTGGGAGTGTGCCCTCAAGCATCCCGAGCAGGGCGCCGCCGAGGGTGCCCGCTTCGTGGCCGAGCACATCATCCAGGTGACCGACCGTGCCTTCGACGATTTCGCCGATGCCGGCACCGATCGCCACGCCAATCGTGCCCTGCTGGGCCTGGGCTGATACGACGAGGACGCAGACATGAACGAGACGCTACGCAACGAGGCGCCACGGCGGCTGCGGCTGGCCATGATTGGCGGTGGCCAGGGGGCACTGATCGGTGGCGTGCATCGTATTGCCGCACGCATGGATGCGCGTTTCGAGCTGATCGCCGGCGCTTTCTCATCCCAGCCCGAGCGTAATCAGGCCACGGCCCGGGAGCTGGGCGTGGACGAAGCGCGCTGCTACTCGGACTATCAGGCGCTGCTGAGCGGCGAGGCAGGGCGTGAAGATGGTGCCGATGTCATCGCCATTGTCACGCCCAACCACCTTCACTTCCCGGCGGCGCTGGCCTGCCTGGAAGCAGGCAAGCATGTGATCTGCGAAAAGCCGATGACGCTCAGCGTCGACGAGGCACAGCGCCTGGCCGACGCAGTGAGTGCAAGCGGCAAGCGCTTCGTGCTGATGCATAACTACGTCGGCTACCCGCTGGTCCAGCATGCCCGCGAATTGGTGTCGCGCGGCGAGTTGGGCCGTCTTCGTAGCGTCCATGTGGAGTATGTGCAGGAGTGGCTCAGCGAAGCACCGGACTCAGACAATCGCCAGGCCGCCTGGCGCATGGACCCCACCAAGGCCGGGGCGGCGGGTTGCCTGGGCGATATCGGCGTCCATGCGTTTCACCTGGCGCAGTTCATCTGCGGCCAGCGCGTCAGCGAGGTCAGTGCGGAGCTGTTCAACGCCGTGGCGGGTCGTGAGCTTGACGACAACGTACACGCCCTACTGCGTTTCGCCGATGGTGCCCGAGGCATGCTATGGGCCAGCCAGACCGCGCCCGGATTCGAGAATGCGTTGAGTATTCGCGTGGTCGGTGAGAGGGCCAGCCTGCGCTGGGCGCAGGAGTCGCCCAATGATCTCACCTTTGCCCCTCTCGACGGCCCCGCCCAGCGCCTCACGCGTCGTGACGACCGGCTCGGCGCCGATATCGCCCGCGGCATTCGTGTCCCCGGCGGTCATCCCGAGGGGTATCTCGAAGCGTTTGCCAATCTTTACCAGGCCTTGAGTGACGGCCTCGAGGGCGATATCGAGCCTTCCTGGTTGCCGGGCGTCGAGGATGGTGTCGACGGGATGCGCTTCATCGCCGCGACACTCGCCTCGAGTCGCTCAGCAGGCGCCTGGACACCGCTCGACGTTTCGCAATCTCCCCGGGGAGACGAGCCATGAGTCGCCCCCTCCTACGTCTCGAGGGCATCGGCAAGGCCTTCGGTCCGGTCACGGTGCTCGACGATATCGCCTTCGAGCTCGCCCCGGGCGAAGTCATGGGCATACTCGGCGAGAACGGTGCCGGGAAATCGACGCTGCTCAAGATCATCAGCGGCGTCTATACGCCCAGTGCCGGCCGGATCATCCTCGATGGAAAAACCTTCACCGCGCTCGACCCTATTACGGCGCGACGGCAAGGCGTGGCGATGATTCCCCAGGAGTTCAATCTGGTGTCCACGCTGCGTGTCTACGAAAACGTCTTCCTGGGCCAGGAAGTGCGTCGTGCCGGCCTGCTCGACCGAGCCCAGATGCGGCGTCGAACCCGCGAGGTACTGCAATCGCTGGATGTCGAACTCGATCCCGAACTGCCTATCGAGCAGCTCAGTGTGGCTGAACGCCAGATGGTCGAAGTGGCCCGGGTATTGGTCAACGACGCACGCATCCTGATTCTCGACGAGCCGACCACGGTACTGACCGACCGCGAGGTCGCGGTGCTGTTCGACGTGGTCCGCGCGCTGGTCGCCAAGGGTGTGGCCGTATTGTTCATCTCGCACAAGCTCAAGGAAGTCAGGCAACTCTGCGACCGGCTGTTGATCCTGCGCGACGGCTGCCAGGTCGAGGTGTGCCAGGCACAGGATGTCAGCGAAGAGGATATGGCGCACAAGATGGTCGGGCGCGAGCTATCGCAGATCTTTCCCGACAGGCGAGGCACTCCAGGGGAAGCGGCGCTCAAGGTCAGCGGCCTGAGCGTGCCCAACCTGCTCGAGGACATCAGCTTCACGCTACGGCGTGGCGAAGTGCTGGGGCTTTCGGGCATGGTCGGCTCGGGGCGCACCGAGATTGCCGAGGCGATCATGGGGCTACGGCGCAAAAGCTCCGGCGAGATCGAGATGAACGGCAAGCCGCTGAGTATCGACTCACCGCGGGCGGCCCATGACAACGGCCTGGCGTATCTGTCGGAAGACCGTCAGGGCAAGGGGCTGGTGCTGTCGTTCAATGTCATGGAGAACATCACCACCCTGAGCCTGCCGCGCTACGTGCGCGGGCTGATCCGTCACGGTGCCGAGCGCCGACGCGCCGAAGAATACCAGCAACGCCTGGCAATCAAGGCGGCAAAGCTCAGCGATCCGGTAAGCCTGCTCAGTGGCGGCAACCAGCAGAAGGTGTACCTGGCCAAGCTACTGGACATCGATCCCGAGGTACTGATCCTCGATGAGCCTACCCGGGGCATCGATATCAATACCAAGCAGCAAATCTATCGCCTGATTCGCTCGCTGACCGACCAGGGCAAGGCGGTGATGGTCATCTCCTCGGAACTGGAGGAGATCATCGGGCTGTGCGATCGGGTACTGGTAGTACGTGAGGGGCGCATCGCCGCCGAGCTAAGCGATGACAAGATCAACGAACAAGACATCATGCTCTACGCCGCCGGTGCACGCCAGCGCGGCATGGCAGGGGCCGAGGTACAGTAAATGAACGACGCGACCAATCCCAACTCGCCAGGACAGTCGGGCCTGCAACGCCTGCGCCGATTGCCGATCAACGCCACCCTTCTGGCGCCGCTCTTGGCGCTACTCATCCTGTTCGTGCTCTCGTCGTTCGCTAGCGAGTATTTTCTCAACGCCCGCAACATTACCAATGTGCTGCGCCAGGTCTCCTACACGGGCATCATCGCCATCGGCATGACCTTCGTGATCATAGCCGGAGGTATAGACCTGTCGGTAGGCTCGATGGTGGCGCTGGTGGGCGTCTTGTTGCTGTATGTGGTCAATGCCATCGCCGACCCGATCCAGGCCGTGCTGCTCGGCATGCTGGCGGCGGTGGTGGCCGGTTCGCTATTCGGCCTGTTCAATGGCTTGCTGGTCACCCGAGGGCGCATGGCCGCCTTCGTGGTCACGCTAGCCACCATGTCGATCTTCCGCTCACTGGCGCTCTACCTGACCGATGCCGGTGAAGTGACCACGCGAAACCCGCTCTTTTCCAGCATTGGGGGCGGCTACCTTTTCGGCATCCCGATTCCGGTGTGGGCCTTCTTCGGCCTCGCCCTGGCCGCGCATGTCCTGCTCGCTCACACGCCCTTCGGTCGCCACGTCTGCGCTGTGGGCGCCAATTCTCAAGTGGCCCGCTACTCCGGCATTCGTGTCGAGCGGGTCGTGCTCAGCACGTTCATCATCGCCGGGATCTGCGTGGGGCTCTCCGCCATCATGCTGAGTTCCCGGCTCAATTCGGTCAGCCCCAGTGATGCCGGCTATTTCTATGAACTGGACGCCATCGCGGCGGTGGTGATCGGCGGCACGGCCCTGTCCGGCGGCCGCGGCTCGGTGTGGGGCACGGTCATCGGCGCGCTGATCCTCGGCATCATCAATAACATGCTCAACCTGACCGGGGTTTCGCCCTATCTACAGGGGCTGGTCAAGGGGGCCGTAATCCTGCTGGCGGTGCTACTGCAATACCGACGCACCGGCTGACTGGAGGCGGCCGGCGTCTCCGGGCGCCGCTGTGCCGTCATCGCTGGGTATGCCAGCCCATTCGTACGACAACGATGCAATGGAGTGACAACAATGACGATAACACGCGTTCTCAAGCAGGCCGCCCTGGCAACCGCCCTGGCTGGCACGTCGCTGGCGGCCATCGCAGACGACTATCATATCGGCGTGACCGTGCCCTCTGCCGACCACGGCTGGACGGCGGGCTTACTATGGTGGGCGCAGCGCGCTACCGAGGACCTGGCCGAAAAGTACGACGACGTCACGTTCACGGTGCTGTCGGCCAGCTCGGGCACCGCCCAGGTCTCGGACGTCGAAGACCTGATGATTCGCGACATCGACGCGCTGGTCATCCTGCCCCATAACCCCGCCACGCTGCAGCAGGTGATCTCCGAAGCCTACGAATCGGGCATCTATACCGTCGTGGTCGACCGGGAGCTGGAAGAGCCCAGCCAGGACGTTTTCCTGGCCGGGGACAACCCGGGGCTCGGCGAGGTCGCCGCCCGTTACATGGCCGAGGAGCTCGGTGGCGAAGGGGATATCCTGGTACTCGAAGGGCCATCGATTCCGATCAATACCCAGCGCGTCGAGGCCTTCAATGCCGTGATGGCCGACTACCCCGGCATCAATATCCTCGATTCACAGACCACCGACTGGAATCCACAGCAGGCCTTGAGCGTGACCGAGGATCTACTCGGTAGTAACTCGCAGGTCGATGCCATCTGGGCCGGTGACGATGACGTACTGATCGCCGCCCTGCGGGCGGTGGAAGAAAACGAGCGCGACGACGTCCAACTGATCGTCGGCGGTGGCGGTTCTCAGCGGGTCATCGAGATGATTCGCGACGATCACCCGGTGGTACGTGGCACGGTGACCTATCCGCCCAACATGATTGCTTCCGCCATCGCCCTGGCCGTTCACGGGGTAAAAGGGGAGCAGCTCGGCAACATGTATCACGGCGTACCGTCACGGGTGATCCTGGCTGCCGACCTGATCACTGCCGATAACGTCGAGGACTTCTACGAGCCGGATGCCGCCTACTGACAGGCGGCCCTGGTTGCGCCGCTCCGTGGGAGCGGCGCAACCACTCTCCCCTTTCTATCTCTGCCTACCTCTGCTCACGAATCCCCTTGCCCGGCAGCCGCTCACGGTCGTGCGGCCGATCGAAGTCGAGCAGCGGGCCCTTGGGCACGATACGTGTCGGGTTGATGGTGTCGTGACTGTAGTAATAGTGGCGCTTGATGTGCTGCATGTCCACGGTCTCGGCGATACCCGGCCATTGATACAACTCACGCAGGTAGTGAGAGAGGTTGGGATAGTCCTCGATGCGCCGAAGGTTGCACTTGAAATGGCCAAAGTAGACCGCATCGAAACGCACCAGCGTGGTGAATAGGCGGATGTCGGCCTCTGTCAGCCACTGCCCGGCGAGGTAACGGTTCTCTGACAAGCGGGACTCGACCCGGTCGAGCGCTTCGAACAAGGCAGTCACGTGCTTATCGTATACGTCCTGCTCGGTAGCGAAGCCGGACTTGTAGACGCCATTGTTGATATGGTCGTAGACGTCGTCATTGACTTCGTCGATGACCCCGCGCAACTCCTGGGGGTAGAAGTCGAGCCGATTGCCGGTGAGTTCGTCGAAGGCTGTGTTGAAGATGCGTACCAGCTCGGCGGATTCGTTATTGACGATACGCTTCTGCTGCTTGTCCCAAAGCACCGGCACGGTGACACGGCCCGTATAGTGCGGGTCGGTCAGGGTGTAGAGCTGGTGGTGGAACTCAACGTCATTGACTGGATCGCCACTGGCGCCCTCTTCCACGCTGTAGCTCCATCCCTGATCGAGCATCAACGGGCTGACCCAGGACAGGCCAATGAGATCCTCGAGCCCCTTGAGCTTACGCATGATCAAGGTGCGATGCGCCCAGGGACAAGCCAACGAAACATACAGGTGGTAGCGCCCAGGTTCGGCGGGGAGCCCCGGCTGGCCTTGTGGGCCCGGCTCGCCATCGGTAGTCACCCAATCGCGTAACTTGGAGGATTCGCGCACGAACTCTCCGCCATGCTGCTTGGTGTCGTACCACTGGTCGTGCCATGTCCCATCGATCAACAATCCCATGCCGCTCTCCCTCATTGACGGTCTATTGACTAGCAAGCCTAGCGCGAAGCAACCCACACTCAAGCGCAGGATTTAGCGGGTCTCGTTCGAGGAAATCGAATCCTGGGCGTCGGCGCAGCATTGCTGCACAGCGCGGGACAATGCGCCGGCCAAGGCATGGGTCGCCGGGCCGGCCCGATCGCGGTCGCGAAAGAACAGTTGCATGGGAACTTCACGCACACCCCCCGCATTCAACGGCAACGGAACCAGATCGCCCGCGGCAAGAAGCTCGCCGATGCGCGTGACAGGCACCCAGGCAAAGCCCAGGCCTCGGGTCAGCATATCGATCGAGGTATCCAGATGACTCACTGTCCAACGCTGCTCGGCCTTGAGCCACCCCGCATCCATCGACTGGCGTAACGCAGAATCACGCACCACCAGTTGCCGGTGCTGTTCCAGATCGCGCAGGTCGAGTTCACGGCCTAGACGATGCAGCGCATGCGAGGGATGGGCGACGGCGACGAAGGTCACGCTGACCAACGGCTCACCAAGGAACCCCTGCGGAGCCAGGCCCGAGATGACCAGGTCAGCCCGCGCATCGTAGAGCATCTCGATGCCGCCATTCAGCACTGTCTCGTGCAGCTGCACGCGGATGAGGGGATATGTCGACGAGAACGTCTCCAAGGCATGCGCCAATGCATCGGGAGGGAAGAGTTGATCGACGGCCAGGATCACTTCGGCTTCCAGGCCTTCGGAAAGACGCTCGGCGACATCCTCCAGCGCCGCAGCACTCTCGATCAACTGGCGCGCACGCCTCAAGAGCATTTCACCGGCTTCGGTAAGCCGTACATGACGACCGGACAGTTCAAGGACTTGAACGCCGAGCTGCTCCTCGAGCTTGTGCACCGCATGATTGAGTGTCGACGGGCTCTTGTGCACCGCCTCTGCCGCCTTGGCAAAACCTCCATGGTCGATGACGGCGGCCAGCATCTGCCACTGCGCCAGCGTGACTCGCGACATTTCGAATTCCTCGAACGTAAAGCGGCAAATTATGCGCTTAAGCTTCGAAAAGGATGGCCTAGAATGCCATCTATTCCAACGTAATGGGGGTTCACCATGAGCGCCGGACAGTTTACCGCGCCACGTTCCGTCGAGCGGATCATCAAGAGCCATCCCAGCGCCGATGGTGATGGGGTACAGATTCGACGCATTCACGATTTCGGCGGCGGTATCGACCCGTTCCTGATGCTCGACGAGCTTGGCTCCGACCAGCCCGACGACTACATCGGCGGGTTCCCTTCCCACCCGCACCGGGGCATCCAGACATTGACCTATGTCATTCACGGGGGGCTGGCCCATGAGGACCATATGGGCCATACCAGCACCATTCGTGCCGGTGATGCCCAGTGGATGCATACCGGTCGCGGCATCGTGCATTCCGAGATGCCGCTGACCGACAGCCAGGGTTTGCATGCCTTTCAGTTGTGGCTCAACCTGGCCGCCAAGGACAAGCTCAGCCCGGCCACCTACCGGGACGTACGCAGCCATGAGATGCCTCACTTCGAAGCATCGGGGGGCAAACTCACCGCACTGGGTGGCAAGTGGACACGAGACGACGGGACCCATATCGAGGGGCCCCTGAATGCGTTGGCCGGTAACGCCGGTATTGCCCATGCCTCGCTCGAATCGGGCGGGACACTCAAACTGGCCTGCGTCCAAACGACGCTACTGATATATGTATTCTCGGGTAGCGTTGAAATCGAAGGGCAACGTGTCGATGCCGGTCAACTCGCCAGATTGAGTAGCGGAGATCATGTCACGCTCCATGCCCATCGAGACAGCCAGGCGTTAGTTCTCGCCGGAACGCCTCACAATGAGCCGATTGCCCATTACGGTCCCTTTGTAATGAACAGCCGTGACGAGCTGGAGCAGACACTTCAGGCCTATCGGGACGGCACACTAACGGAATGAATCGGTAACTTTTAATTACCTGAACAAACGTCCTTTTAACCTTTATCTCTCGATTGACACAGCGCGAGGCCCCCGGAATGGAGGCCTCTGCGCTGCATGCATTTTTACTGTACCAACATACAGACTAGGCAGGCTATACGTCATGGGTTAAGGTTCATCTGCCTTCTTATATCCCTTTATCACGTACGGCCTTTTATCATGTTGCGAATCCTACATTCGCTGCCCCGCACACACAAATTGTTACTTTTGCCGGTAGCTACCATGGTTACCGTGCTGGGCACACAAAAGATCTTCAGCGCGTTCGATGACACGGCGTCTTTCGAGCGCGATTCCGCCATTGTTGCCGCACCGGTTGGCCTGGATTTACAGTCCGACGATGCGGCTGCAATCGGCGTAAAACATCCGATTGCCGAAGCGGTTCAATTAGCCACTTCCGCATTGGATGCGACACAGCACCACGTACCGATTAGTGAACTTAAAGTTCACGAAATCCTGGATATCGAGTTCCTCTCTCAAGCTCACGCTGGAGAAACGACGGACACCATGTCGGCAAGCGTGATGACGCCGACGAATCCGGTCACTCCGGTTCAGGAACGTGCCACGGAAACAGCCAAGCGCCCGCGTATCGATTCCGACGTGTTGCACTTGGCCATGATGTTGCCGAATGGCTGGTCGTTCGAGAACGGCGAGCACGACGACGGCACCTCCTACGACGACTATTCAGCCGACCCGCTGATGCTCTTTGATGAAGAGCACGTCTTCCTTGAAGAAGAGATCGTCGCTCACGAGACGTACACCCCCGAATGGCAAACCTATACCATTCAGCCTGGCGATACATTCGCCGTTCTCGCCGAACGCAATCTGGGCATGGGCTACAGCGAAGTTCTCAGCTTGCTCGATAGCTTGCCCGATCAGAATATCCTGACACGGCTGCGCGTCGGGCGTGGTTTTGAATACCAGCTCGACGAGAACAACAAGTTGCTGGCATTGCGCGTCATGAAAAACGCTCGGACCGGCTATCTGATCGAGCGCGGCGAAGACACATTCGACATCGCGACGATCGAGAAGGCCGGCGAGCCGACACAACGCCTGTACGCCGGTACGGTCAGCGGAAGCTTCGGCCGTTCGGCTGAAGCGACCGGTCTCTCCGCTGCTGAGGTGGCACAGTTGAGCAGCGTGCTCGCCAAGAAACTCGACTTCCGCCGCGACACTCGTCGCGGCGATAGTTTTCAGGTCCTGGTGGAGCATGACGTGATCGACGGCCAGCAGCTGGATCCCCGGATCCTTGCCGTACAGTACGAAGGGGCCCGCATGGACCTGACGATTGTGCGCAATAGCACCGACAATCGCTTCTATACGCCCGAAGGACACAGCCTCGATCCCGCTTTCTCACGCTACCCCTTCAATGGCAGTTACCGTCAAAGTTCCTCGTTCAACCTGCAGCGCAAGCATCCGGTCACCGGCCGCGTCAGTCCGCATTATGGTACCGACTTTGCCATGCCCAGCGGCACCCCTGTGAACTCACCGGCCAATGGTCGCGTAGAAAAGGTCGGCAACCACCCGTTGGCCGGCCGTTTCATCGTGGTACGCCATGACAATGGCTACCGCACACGCTACCTGCACCTGTCGCAGCCCCTGGTCAGTCGCGGCGATCGCGTGACCATGGGTGAGCGTATCGCCCTGTCCGGCAATACCGGTCGCAGCACGGGCCCTCACTTGCACTATGAGGTGATCGTCAACAGCAAGCAGGTCGACCCCATGCGTGTGGAACTTCCCGAGAACCAGGCCCTGAACGGTGAAGCGCTGGCAGCTTTCAAGCGTGAGTCCGAGCAACTCCTGGCCACACTCGAAAGCGGCGAGACCGGTACCGTCGTCGCAAGTACGAGAAATCGTGAGGAACGTCCCCACGACGGCATCTAAGTACCGCGCTTGGTCCCTATGAACGCCAAGGCCCCGCAGATGCGGGGCCTTGGCGTTTTTACACGAGATGCGGCCTGACTAGCGGACCACCCTCACCGAGATACGGGAATGGTGGACCACATGCTCAGCATTGGGTCCAAGCACGTGCCGTGGGCAAGGCCCGGGACCAGGAGGCCTCCTCGTTGAGGTCCACGGGCAGCAGTATCTTTTTATACTTCACACCCTCCTTGCCTCAGGCTGCCGCCGGCGACGCCGGGCTGTCGCGCCGACGCCGCTGCAACAACACGATAAGCGCGAATACCAGGAACGCCGGGATCCACATCCATTCCTTAGACCAGCGATCCACGGGCGCCAATACTTCGATGATTTCCTGATCGAAGTCGAAGCCCAGGTCCTGAGCGGTGCTGCCAAAGGTCACCATATCGACGATGGCGCGATCATCCTCGATCACGATCTCGAGCCCCAGATTTTCCAACCGCTCTTCCCCGCTGTCCCCTTCGGGAACCGGCAATCGCATGTAGGTGGTCAAGGTATCGCCGAAGGCATCCTCCCCGCGAATCTGCAGGCGCAACGTGCTGTCCTCATCGACGTTACCCATTGCCTGCACGAACTCGCTGGGCGGCACCGAACGGTACGGATCGTGAATGATGTCCATCCAGAACCCTGGCCGGAATAGCGTAAACGCCACCAGCAACAGCAGCAGGCTCTCATACCAGCGACTGCGCGCCAGCATATAGCCCTGCGTCCCCGCCGCGAAAATCAACATGGCAAGCGTTGCCACCACGAAGATCACGATCCCCTGCATGAACGACACATCGATCAGCAGCAGGTCGGTATTGAAGATGAACAGGAACGGCAAGGCCGCGGTCCGCAGGCTGTAGTAGAACGCCTGAAAGCCGGTACGAATCGGATCGCCGCCGGATACCGCGGCCGCGGCAAAGGAAGCCAGGCCCACGGGGGGCGTCACATCCGCCATGATGCCGAAATAGAACACGAACAGGTGTACGGCTATCAACGGCACCAGCAGACCGTTCTGCTCACCGAGTTGCACGATCACCGGCGCGAGCAGCGCCGAGACCACGATATAGTTCGCCGTGGTAGGCAGCCCCATCCCCAGGATCAGGCTGAGCACCGCAGTCAGCAGTAGGATCAGCATCAGGTTGCCCATCGACAAGATCTCGACGACGTCGGCCAGCACCAGACCGACGCCGGTCTGCGAGACGGCACCCACGATGATCCCGGCTGTGGCTGTCGCGATGCCGATACCGATCATGTTTCGGGCCCCGGTCACCAGCCCGTCCCACAGGTCGCGAAAGCCTTCAAGAATATCCTCTCCGAGCCGGCCACGTTGACGGAAGATCGCCGTGATGGGCCGCTGGGTAACGATGATGAAAATCATGAAGACCGTGGCCCAGAAGGCAGAGAGCCCCGGAGACAGCCGTTCGACCATCAGGCACCAGACCAGCACGATGACCGGCAGAATGTACTGCAGCCCGACCATGACCGTCGGCTTGGTCTGAGGCAGGGTATAGATAAGCTCGTTGGGGTCGTCGAGTTCCAGCTCGGGATAGCCTGAGGCCACCTTGAGCAAGGCGACATAAATTCCCGCCAAGCCGACCGCCACCACCCATGGGGTCGCCTCGCCCAGTACCGGCTTGAGCCACCCCAGGCCGTAGTAGACGATGAACGACAATCCCATCAGTAGCAGCAGCCCTCCCAGGAAACCGATGACTTTCTGCAGCAGGGGCTTGCTCGGGTTGCTGCTTTCCAGTCCCTGGAGATTCGCCTTGAGGGCCTCGAGATGAACGATATAGATCAAGGCAATATAGGAGATCAGCGCCGGCAGGAAAGCATGCTTGATGACTTCGACATAGGAAATGCCGACGTACTCGACCATCAGGAAGGCGGCAGCCCCCATGACCGGCGGCATGATCTGCCCATTGACCGACGAGGCCACTTCCACCGCGCCGGCCTTCTCAGAGGAGAATCCGACGCGCTTCATCATGGGTACGGTGAAGGTACCGGTCGTGACCACGTTAGCGATCGATGAGCCCGAGATCAGACCGGTCATGCCCGAGGCAACCACGGCGGCCTTGGCAGGCCCCCCCTTGTAGTGGCCCAGCATCGAAAATGCGACCTTGATGAAATAGTTGCCTGCCCCGGCCTTGTCGAGCAAGGCACCGAATAGCACGAAAAGGAACACGAAACTGGTCGATACCCCCAGGGCAATGCCGAATACACCCTGCGTGGTAAGCCACTGATGGTTGACCAGACCCGAGAGACTGACCCCCCGGTGAGCCAGGATCCCCGGCATGTAAGGACCTGCCAGAGAGTAGACGATGAATACGATGGCCACGATCATCAGCGGCGGCCCAAGGGCGCGGCGCGTGGCCTCGAGCAGCAGCAGCAGGCCGGCAATACCGACCACGACGTCCTGCATGATCGGCGCACCGGGACGCTGTGACAGCGGCTCGTAGAAGATGAACATGTAAGCGCCGGCAAAGGCGGCGATCAGGCCCAATAGCCAATCCTGGATCGGGATTCTGTCACGCGGCGAGCCCTTGAGGGCCGGGTAGGCCGTGTAAGCCAAGAACAAGGCGAAAGCCAGGTGGATCGAACGGGATTCGGTGGCATTGAACACGCCAAAACCCAATATGAAAGGTAGTGGCGACGCGATCCACAGCTGGAACAAAGACCAAGCTGCAGCGGTGCCCACCAGAACCTTGCCTGGCATACCGGCCGGCTTGCGAGAGCCGGAATCCGATGACGCCACCATCTCTTCGAGATCGACACTCGAATCAGACGTCGTTTTTTTACTCTCTTCGCTCATGAGCGCGTGTCCTGCTCGTCGTCGGTCGCCACAAAAAGCGTTTGCACGCCGGGGGTCTACCAAAACAGGATGCGCGGCCTTCCAGGAAGGCCGCGCATCGTCAGTGGAGCATCTACTCCGTACCGTCGGGCTTACTCTTCGAGCCAGCCACGCTCGGTGTAGTAGCGCTTGGCGCCTTCATGCAACGGTGCCGAGAGACCTTGAGAAATCATGTCTTGCTCATCAAGGTTCTCGAACGCCGGGTGCAGGCGCTTGAAGCGATCGAAGTTCTCGAATACCGCCTTGACGGTCTCGTAGACGACTTCTTCATCGGTGTCGGCGGTGGTCACGAAGGTCGCTGCCACCCCGAAGGTGTCGACATCCTCGTCATTGCCGCGATATAGGCCACCGGGGATGGTTGCCTTGGCATAGTAAGGATACTCTTCGACCAGTGCGTCGATCTCGTCGCCGCTCACCGGTACCAGGCGTGCATCGACGGTCGTGGTGGCTTCCTGGATCGAACCGTTGGGGTGACCCACGACATAGACCATGGCATCGATGTTGTTATCGGACAGGGCCGAGGCCTGCTCGGCGGCGTCCAGCTCGGAGGCCAGCGAGAAGGTATCTGTGGTCCAGCCCATCTTTTCCATCACCACTTCCATGGTGTTGCGCTGGCCGGAACCCGGGTTACCGATATTGACGCGCTTGCCTTCGAAATCGCTGATGTGTTCGATGCCGGAATCGCTACGTGCAACGACGGTCAGCGGCTCGCCATGAATCTTGAACACCGCACGCAGGTCTTCGTAGGCGTTGTCCTCGAAGTTGCCGGTACCGTTGTACGCCTGGTACTGCACGTCGGACTGTACGACGCCCATGTCGAGTTCGCCGGAACGAATGCCGTTGACGTTTGCGACCGATCCCCCAGTGGAAGGCGCGTTACAACGAATGTTGTGCTCATCGGAGCCGCGGTTGACCATACGGCATACCGACTGGCCGACGACATAGTACACGCCGGTCTGGCCGCCGGTACCGATCGTGATGAAGCGTTCCTGCGCTACCGCCGGCGCCGAGAACATCGCAGCCCCGAGAAGTGCACCCGTGAAGGTGGCAGCGGTAAAAGCGTGGCGTTTCATGAAGACACCTCTAATGTTGTAGGCAAAGCTGGCGGACGCGCCGCCCCGTTTCCCTTGCTTGTTGAAATCCTGCCCGGGGATCGCGATTCGCCCGAGACGACCTGAAATCACCTCGACCCGCACCACTAACCAGATAACAACATGGTTACCTGACGTCGTGCCTCGGGAATCGCCCCGTCGACGTCCGGGCATGCTTGAGTTATAGCCGTAAACCCCAGCACTGGCCAACGCTGCACCGCCGGGCGATGAAGATTGGCATGGCGCTACTTTAGCGAAAAACGCACCAAGTTGTGAGTGTCTTTTTACACGAAAGGAGACGTCGGGGCAGGGCTCGATTACTTAACGTTACGCTGAAACCGCCCCGTAGGCCAAGAAAAAAGCGTCGCCAGGCAGACGCGGGGCGCTGCCGCTGCCAATCTGTAGGCAGGCTCTGGTAAACGTAAGCCCGGAAACCATCCGATAGCAGCCACTGACAGGGAGGAAGCACACCATGTCCACACAACGCATCACGATCGAATGCAAACAAGGCGATATAGCCCGGCAGGCGGAAATGGATGCCGTGGTCAATGCGGCCAATGCCGAACTGCAGATCGGTGGCGGCGTTGCAGGCGCATTGCATCGGGCTGCTGGTCCCGGACTCGAGGAAGAGTGCCGGCCGCTGGCACCGATCAAACCCGGCCAGGCGGTCATCACCTCTGGACACGACCTGCCCAATCGATACGTGATCCACTGCCTGGGACCCGTGTACGGTGTCGACGAACCCGCCGCTGAACTGCTTGCGGCCTGTTATCGCAATGCCATGACGCTGGCCGACGAGCACGAGCTGTCCTCACTGGCCTTTCCCTCGCTCTCGACCGGCGCCTTCGGCTATCCCATGGCCGATGCCGCCCGTATCGCCTTGAAGACGGTGAGTGAAACCGCAACACAGTGCCGCCACCTCGAACGAGTACGTTTCGTGCTGTTCGATGAGGCCGCCGCCGAGCTGCACAGAGAGCTATTGGCGGCACAGGAGCAACGGTCGTCTTGACGCGCCGATCAGTCGTGTCTTCGACAGGACTGCCGATAGCGTGCCTGGAGTTGTCGGCGCTCGGCGCGCAGTCGATTCCCTCGAGGTTCGACGTAACCTGCACGCAACGCCTGCTGAACCTGGACGAGGCGCTGCGCCAGGGCACGGCAAGTCGCTGCTTGTGTCCCGGCCGGCGCGGCAGGCTTGGGCGGTTCGGGCGGTGACAGGGGGCGGTAGGGAGAGTCGCCCGGTGCCTGCATACTATTGAGTGCCGGCAGCTCGCCAATATCGATCTGAAGTTCGAGCGAGATGCTCGGGTCCCGGTCGGGTGGTTGATCGGCATAATGGCGGCGCCCATCGGCATCCTGCCAGGTATAGAGCGGGGCCTGGGCCCAGGCGCCCCCCACAGACAGCATCAGCGCTATCGCCGCCGCCATTATCGACACACCGCATCGAGATCGAGACATCCTGCCCTTCCCTGGCCAATTCATGGATGTTAGACGTTATACCCCAGGATGCGCGGCAGCCACAGCGCGATATCCGGGAACATGGCGACCAATAACAACGCCAGTGCCATGGCGAATACGAATATCACCGCCCAGCCGATGGTTTGCTCAAGTCGTATCCTGGCCACCTGGGTCGTCACCATGAGGTTGACGGCCACGGGCGGGGTGAACTGACCGATGGCGATATTCATGGCCAGCAGTATGCCGAACCAGACAGGATTCCAGCCGAAGTGCTGCATGACCGGGATCAGGATCGGCATCATGATCAAGTAGATCGAGATGGCGTCGAGCACCATGCCTGCCGCCAGCACGGCGAGCATGATGAAAAGCAGCAAGAGCGTGCCGTTATCGGAAAGACCAATGATCCACTCGGCCAGTTCGCGGAAGGTACCAAGCATCGTACCCGCCCAGGCAAAGATCCCGGCCAGGGCAATGATCAGCATGACCACGCCCGAAATCACCGCTGCCTCACCGAATAAATGCCAAAGCTCTCGCCAGCCAAGCTCTCGTGTCAAAAACAGTCCGACCACGACCCCATAGGCAACGGCGGCCACGGCCGCCTCGGTGGGTGTGAACAGGCCACTGCGAAGGCCGCCCAAAATCAGTACCGGCGCGAACAAGGCGGGCAATGCCTGCTTGAAGCTTTCCCCCAGCGGGGGCCGCTCACCGGCGTCCGGTGATTCCCACCGGTAATGACGCGATAGCCACAAGGCAGGCAACAATAGTGCGAGGCCGGCCAGTATTCCCGGGAACAGGCCCGCAGCAAACAACGCACGCAGATCGACACCGGGCACCACGATCGAATACAGGATCAGAGCTACCGACGGCGGAATCAAAATCGCGGTAGACGCCGAAGCAGCGATCAAGGTAGCGGAGAACGGTTTGGGATAGCCGGCCCGCGTCATGCTGGGCAGCATGACCATGGCCACCGCTGCGGCATCGGCAGGTCCCGAGCCGCTCATGCCCCCCATGATCATGCATACCAGTACGGCCACCAGCGCCAGACCACCGTGTCTGGGGCCGATCAGGGCCTGAGCGAAACGCACCAGCCGCCCCGCCACCCCGGCGCGCTCGAAGATCAGGCCAGTAAGAATGAACAGCGGGATCGCGATCAACGGATACTTGGCGACACTGTTATAGGTATTGGTTCCCAAGGTCGCCAACATGGCCGGCGAGAGGCCACTGACGATACCCACGGCACCCGCCAGCCCCAGGGAGAACGCAACGGGCACCCCCACCAGTAACAGGGCCAGGAAACTCAACAGCATCCACACGTCAGGACTCATCGACGAGTCTCCCGCGTAGACGATCGATCGACTGTTGGGTAATGCGTACGAGCATCAAGCCTGATAACAGGGGAAGCCAGGCAAGGTACCACCACTGCGGCAACCCCAACCCGGGTGAGCGAGATTGCCACTGGTACTCCTCCCAGGTCAGCAGGCCTCCATACCCCGTAATCAACCCCAGTACGATCATGCCGCTGATCCACTGCAGAATGATCAGCATACGGCGCGGCCCCTCGGGCAGGGCCCGCTCGAGCAATCCAATACGAATATGGCCGTTACGGCGCAGCGCCACGGAAGCGCCGGCAAAGGTAAGCACCACGAGAAGGAAAACTGAAAACTCTTCGGTGAAGGCGAACGAGCCTCCAGTGATGTAGCGCACGACGACGTTGGCCAAACTGATCAGCGCGATGATGACCAACGCCAGCGTAGCCAGCACCCGCTCCAGGCGGGCATCGGGTTGGGATTGCATGACGACCTCGAAAACAGGGCTGCCGCCCGGTTGGACGGCAGCAGAAACGACTATGATCGTTTAGCGCGCCTCGATCTCCTGGCGGGCGGTCTCGACAAGGTCCTCGCCAATTTCCGGCACCCACGTTTCATAGACGCTCTGTGTCGCATCGACGAAGGCCTGATACTGCGCCTCGGTGAGATCGGTGACCTGGACCCCGCGTTCCTTGATCGCCGCTAGACGCTCGCTCTCTTCCTCGCGGGTCTTGCGGATTTCCCACTGCCCTGCGTCCACCGCCGCTTGGCGAAGCAATTCTCGATCCGCTTCCTCGATGGAGGCCCAGACTCGCTCGTTGACGGCGAAGATCAGCGGATCGTTCATGTAGTTCCATAAGGTCAGGTGTTCCTGGCCCACCTGATCGATACGCGCCACATCGAAGACCGACAGCGGGTTCTCCTGACCATCCACGGCCCCGGTCGTCAGCGCCGGCTTGGCATCGGCCCAGCTCATCTGGGTCGGGTTGGCATCAAGCGCCTCGAACGTATCCTGGAACAGGGGGGAGCCCACGACACGAATCTTGAGCCCTGCCAGATCGGACGGCTCGTCGATGGGACCGCGTGAGTTCGAAAGCTGGCGGAAACCGTTCTCGCCCCAGGCCAGGGGAACCACGCCGCGCGACTCGATCGCCGCGAAGACCTGGGCGCCCGCTTCGCCACCGGTCACGGCATCCACGGCGGCCTCATCGGGTATCAGGAACGGCAGCGAGAACAGGTTCAGCTCCGGCACCTGGGGCGACCAATTGATGGTCGAACCGACGGCCATGTCGATGAGCCCTTGGCGCATCGCGGAGAACTCCCGGGTTTGGTCTCCCGAGACGAGTTGGGAGTTTGGATAGACGCGAAGCGTGATCCGGCCTTCGGAACGCTCCTCGACCAGGTCCGCCCATTTTTCGGCAGCCTGCCCCCAGGGGAAGGCATCGGAGAGGACCGTGGAGACCGAATATTCGCGGGCCTGTACGGTGAATGCCGCACATAACAATGTGGCGCCGGCGATAGCGGCAGTGAGCGGGGAAACGCGGCGTGTCGAGTTCATTCTCTGTCCTTGCTAGCGTGCACCGGCCAGACGGCCGCGGCATTTATTGGTATGAAGCGTGGGGACGAAACGTCGTCAGCTAAGCTGCGCTTTCCGGGTAGGAAAGAGGGGCTGGCCGCTTGTGGCGGACCGCGAGACACCGGGTCAGTGTCGGCATGATGCAAGCGTCATTGTAAGGCGGCCAGCGTTGAAAGGAAGATGCAACGCGGTATTTACTGATAGGCTCGGAGGAATGGGCGAGGCGCTGTTCCCGACTCGTTCACGGAAACCCTGCTTTATCCAACCCGACAAGGATGTGCCGTGCCATTACGTGATGTGCTGCTGGGACTGACCGTCGTGGCCATCTGGGCCTTGAATATCATCGTCATCAAGGTCGGGGTTGCTGAAATTCCTCCGTTGTTACTGATGACGCTACGCTTCATTCTGGTTGCTGCATTGCTAGTACCCTTTTATCCGGTACACCGACACCAATTACCTTTTCTGGCGCTGCTGTCGGTCACGTTCGGCACCCTGCACTTTGCGCTTCTATTCATCGGCCTGAGCCAGGCCGAGGCCGGTACCGGCGCCTTGCTGGTCCAGATGGGGACCCCCTTCGCCACGTTGCTGGCCGTCATCTTCCTCAAGGAACGACTGGGGCCAAAGCGCCTGGCGGGGCTGCTGCTCTCGTTCGCCGGTGTGGTCGTACTGGCGGGGGGGCCCACTCTGCCTACAGCGCTGCCATTGGCCCTGTTGCTACTGAGTGCGTTGGGCTGGGCAATCTCGCAACTGCTCATCAAGCAAGGCCCCAACCTGCCACCCATGGCCCTGGCCGGCTGGGTGGCGTTATTCGCGGTCCCCCAGGTAGCGCTGGGCTCGCTGCTGTTCGAGCGCGGGCAGGTCGAGGCGATAGTCAACGCGGGATGGGCGGGATGGGGAGCCGTGTTGTATACCGCCGTGATGTCGTCCATCGCCGCGTACGGTCTCTGGTACGGCCTGTTGCGGCGGCACCCCGTCAACCGGGTCGTACCGCTCACACTCCTGGTCCCTGTGGCGGCCGTGTTTTTGGGGGCCCTGCTTCTCGACGATACCCTGGGCATCCATAAGCTCAGTGGCGGGGGGCTGGTCGTCGCGGGCATCGCCTTGATCATCCTGCGCTTCGGCCCGCGGCGCACGTCCCCCTAACATCACCGCCTTCAGGGTCGACAGTCACTGGCGATATCGCCAGGCAGGCTTACGCAATCCCCCACTTCGATGCCTCGTTCTTTGAAATAGCCCGCGTTGACTTCCAGTGCTGCAACATAGGAGACACCGGCGGCATACGCTGGGCATTCGCTTGGTGCCTGAGCTTGGCAAGGGGTCATCTGTCGGATCGCTGCAATGCTACCCGACGGAGCGATGAAAGCGATATCGAGAGGAATGCGCGTGCGGTACATCCAAAATCCTCGCCGCGATGATTGAACGCGATCATAGAGAAAGAGCATGCCGCCATCCTCGGCCAATTGGTCGCGATCCATCAGCCCCCGTGCGCGCTCGCGCGTGCTGCGCGCCAGTTCCACCTCGAGCCGATGCGGGCCATGGTTACTATGGATCACCAAGGGGGCTGTCGGCAGCGATGCCCCGGCCTGCTGGGCCGATGCCCAGGCCACTGACCCCGGCCAGGCGACCGCGCAGGCCCCGCCGACCATCCATTCAAGTAATCTGCGGCGCGCTAGCAGCATTCACGTAGCCCCTTATGCTTATACTATGCTTGATTCGCTTCGACCCATCGTCGCTTATCTGCGTAGCGGTGACTACCTGCTCATCAATGAACGAGGCTCGCTGATGATAATATGCCGCGCGACCTCGCACCCTGCTGACTCGCTCAGGTTACCAAGCAAATTGCCAAGCCAGGGCAACTTAGCCCTCGTCGCTGGGCATCAGATGGATACCGGTTGCCAGTAACGAGACGTCGACACTGACATCGATCGCCAATCCGTTTCGACGTGCGCCGTGGGTACTCATCTCGAAACGAAGCGTCTCGGAGGTATGGTCAAAGCCCAGGGATACCTGGGTCATGCCGCCCAACACGATAAATTCGCAGATCACGCCCGTCACTGGGTTCTCCCGCTCCCCATTGGACGGTCGCCCGCGCCGATGCACCACGACATCGGAAGGTGGGATATACCATTGCAGCGCCCCTCCCTCACGATAGGCTTCCAGGCCCCTCTCCACCTCGAGTCGGTAGGGACCCCAGGCCAGGCACGCCCGGCCATTTTCCATGACCTTTCGCCCCGAAAAGACATTGTGCTTATCCAAGAGTCGGGCCACTTGTGCGGAGGCCGGCCTGCGAAACAGGCTTTCCGGCGGACCGCTCTGTAAACTTCGCCCGCTATGCAGCACGCATAACCTGTCCGCCAGGGCCCCGGCTTCTTCGAGGTCATGGGTCACTAGAATCATGGGAATTTCGATGGCGTCACGCAGCAATGCCAGTTCACGTTGTAACCGACGGCGAGTGACCTGGTCGACTGCCGAGAACGGTTCGTCCAGCAGAAGCGCCCGCGGTTCACGGGCCAGGGCCCGGGCCACTGCAACGCGCTGGCGCTGGCCGCCGGAAAGCTGGGCGGGATGTCGCTGCTCGAGCCCATCGAGCCGTACCCGGGCCAGCCACTCTCTCGCACGATCCCGGCGCTGATGGCGAGGCACATGGCCCATCGCCGCCATGACATTGCCCAGTGCCGTGAGGTGGGGGAAAAGCGCATAGTCCTGGAAGACGAACCCCACGCGTCGCTGCTGTGGGCGACGGCAGATATTTCGCTGGGTATCCAGCCAAGTCTCGTCGCCAATACTGATATAGCCCTCGGCCGGACGATAGAGACCGGCAATCGCCCGCAACAGGGTCGTCTTGCCACTCCCCGACGGGCCGACAAGCGCGAGCAGGTCCCCGGGGGCACACTGGAACTGGGCAGCCAGGGGAATCGGCCCCGGCTGAGTGACCCGTAGCGACAACGAAGCGTCGGTGCTAGACACGCACGCCCCTCCCACGCCGTGTCAACCCATACACCAAGGCAATGGTGACGAACGATACGATCAACAGGATGGCGGACATGCGAGCGGCCCCCGCCTCATCGAATGCCTGAACGCGGTCATAGATGGAAATGGCCAGTGTGCGGGTCTCGCCGTCTATCGATCCCCCGACCATGAGGATCACGCCGAATTCCCCCAGGGTGTGGGCGAAGGTCAAGGCCAGCGCCGATACCACGCCTGGCCACACCAGGGGAAGCTCGATGCGCAGCCAGGTCTGCCAGGATGACAAGCCACTGCACCAGGCCGCTTCACGAAGATGGCGAGGAACATGTTCGAAGGCGCGCTGAATGGGCTGCACGGCGAACGGCAGGTTGACCAGCAGCGAGGCCAGTAGAATACCGTTGAACGTGAAATTGAGTCCTTCTCCCATCAGTTGTTGCCATAGCTGACCAAAGGGTGCTTCGGAGGAAAACGTCATCATCAAGTAGAAGCCGAGCACCGTGGGCGGCATGACCAGGGGCAGCGCCACCAGGGCTTCGCACAGTGTGCGTCCGCGAAAACGCCCCATGGCCAGAAGCCGGCCCAACCACAGGCCGACCGGCAACAAGAACAGACAGGTCAACCCGGCCAGACGCAAGGAGACCCACAGCGCTGTCCAATCCATCAGAGTGCCTTGTCCCCACTCGCCTCGTCAGGCAATTGGAAGCCGAAGTCTGCCAGGATCCCGCGGGCTTCCTGCTGCTGCAGGAACGCGTAAAAGGCGCTGGCGTCCTCACCGGCCCCCTCGAGCAACGCCATGCGTTGATAAAGGGGCGGGTGCCAGTCCTGGGGAATGAGTCGATATTGGCTGCGCTCGGCGATCGGAGGGGCCAGCGCCAGGGAGTAGGCGACCAACCCGCCTTCGGCATCCCCCGAAAGGGCAAACTGGGCGGCCTGGGAGACATTTTCTCCCATCACGAGCAAGGGTTGGGCCATCTGCCAGAGACGCATACGCTCCAGCACCTGCCTTGCCGCCACCCCGTAGGGCGCATGTTCCGGGTTGGCCAGGGCAATGCGAGAACGCGTCTGGGAGACTCGATACGCCTCGATGGCGGACTCCACCTTGGCCAAGGGGGCCTCCTCGCCGGGCAGATCGTCGTGATCGGCTGGCTGCAACCACACCAGGCGACCCCGCGCATACCGAACCCCCTCATCCTGAGCGTGACCCTGTCGATAGAGCTCACGGACATAGGCTTCATCCGCCGAAAGGAAAAGGTCGAACGGCGCACCCTGGGCGATCTGGCGATGCAGGTTGCCGGAGGAGCCGAATGTCAGGCGAACTTGGTGGTCGGTGCGCTCCTGGAACCGTTGGGCGACCGCTTCCAAGGCAAATTGGAGATCGGAGGCCGCCGCTACTCGCACCGGTTCCTGGGCCTGGGCCTGGAGCAGTACGGGTAGTCCCGCCAGAATCAGCGTGCCCAACCATTGCCATGCCTTTCGCATCATCTTCGTTCCTTGTGCTGACGTCGGGGCCCGAGGGGGCCAGTGCCGAAATTGTCGGGCATGCGCCCCGGCTTGGCAAAACCGCCTCGCGCCTGTCATGAGAATGCAACATGCCTGACGCATGATCGCCGCCATTGACACAACGTTACATGACGGAGGTTTCCTCCCGTTAAGGTGCCGCCCAATGCAGCGATCCGAAGCGCAATGGCTGGATGCGATTTTCGAGAAGGATCTCCTCACTCCCCTGTTCCAACCTATCGTCGATGCCGGCAATCGCACCCTGTTCGGCTACGAGGCACTGATTCGCGGCCCCTCGGATTCACCGCTCCATTCGCCACTGACCCTGTTCGATGCAGCGGCTCGACACGGTCGGCTTGTCGATCTCGACCTGCTGTGCCGGCGGCTGGCCATTACCCGTTTCGTCAGTCTCGATCTACCAGGCTGTCTGTTTCTCAATGTGCTGCCGAACACTATCGTCGAAAGGGACTTCCGGGAAGGGTTGACCCTGCGCTATCTCGAACAAGCCGGGCTGGCTCCCCAGCGTGTGGTCATCGAATTGACCGAGCATACCCCCATTCACGATTACGCACTCATGCGGCAAGCCGTCGCGCATTATCGTCAAATGGGCTTCAAGGTAGCGCTGGACGACCTGGGCGCAGGCTATTCGGGGCTTCGCCACTGGGCTGAATTGCGTCCCGATTTCGTCAAGATCGACCGCCACTTCATTCAGAACATCTGACCGTGACCCGCTGAAGCGGCAATTCCTGCAATCCATCCTGGACGTCTCGCGACACCTCGATTGCAAGGTGATTGCCGAAGGCATCGAGACCAGTGGGGAATACCGCTGCCTATGGGGGCTGAACTGGGGGTTTCTGCAAGGTTATTATTTCGCGCGCCCTAGTGAGAATCCGCCAAGGTCGATCGCTAACATGTTGCCGGCCAACAGCCCTCAGGCCGGCCCAGGGGCAGCCGTGGCCGCGAAGATTTCCCGGCCGGTCGAGCCCGTACCTGCCGAAACGCCGGTGCTCGAGCTCGCCGAACGGTTCCGAACCCAGTCGGAGCTTCGCAGCGTGGCAGTCATCAAGCATGGCATCCCGGTAGGCGTCATTCGCCGTCACGCTTTCCTGACCTTGTTCACCAATCCCTTCAGTCATGCCCTTTATGCCAAGCGGCGGGTCGAGGAGCTCATCGAACCCCGCTGGCTGATGGCGCGTCACGACACGCCACTCGAACAATTGAGCCAGCAGATCACCGACACCGACGATACCCAGCAGGAAGATGTCGTCATCGTCGACGATGACGGCCACTACCTGGGGATGGGCCGACTGCTCGACCTGCTGCGTGAAATAACGGCGATCCAGGTTCGCTGCGCTCGACATGCCAACCCCTTGACCGGCTTGCCTGGCAATATCGTGATCAACGACACCATGGCGACACTACTGGCGTCCTCGCGCCCCTTTGTCGCCGCCTATTGCGATATCGATGCGTTCAAGGCTTACAACGACACGTACGGGTACGCGCGAGGCGATAGCGTGATACTGGCATTGGCTAACATTCTCCAGACCCAGCTCGATACCGAGGTGAATTTCCTGGGTCACGTGGGTGGAGATGACTTCATGCTCCTGCTGGTCGAGCCGGCCTGGCGCAATACCTGCGAGGCCATACTGGAGAATTTCGCGCAGCTGGCGCCCAGTTTCTACGATGAAGAGCACCGGCAAGCGGGCGGCCTGTGGATGGCCAATCGCCAAGGCGTCGAGGTTTTCCATCCTCTGCTAAGCCTCTCGATCGGCGCCCAGCCCGTGCCCCAGGACACTACCTGGAGTCCGCTCGATATATCGAGCCGTCTGTCGGAACTCAAGCACCGCGCCAAGCAGCAAATTGGAAACAGCCTTTTCGTCGATCGACGGCACCCTTGAGCGACCTGGCAAGAATGGAATCCCCACGTGGCACGTGACTTTCGCTACGCTTAACGAGGGCGACACATGCGGCTCATCCATTCACGGCAGGACGATGCAATGCAGGGGCGTCGAGAATGAAGATATGGGATATCTCACCCGGCTACCTCAACGACCAGGCGCTTCGGGACGAGCACTTATCGCTGCAACGCGTGGCGGCATTGGATCTGGCCCTCGAAGACCCTCGCCACCCCGAGGCCATTCGCTGGCTCGGACATGATGGCGCGTTGAACCAGCGGCAACGTCAGGTCGCCAGCGAGCTGGCCCTGAGAGGTCTGGAGAATCACTGGCCACGTGTCGCGATCCTCAACGAGGGAAGCTGGCCGACGACCTACCTGGAGGATCCGGGACAGCAGTTTGCGCTGCTGTCTGAAGCCCACCCGCCGGCGTCGGGCGGAAGGATCCCATTGCCGACATCTCCCCAGCAGCTTTGGAGCCAGCACAAATATTCGATCCTGGCTCGCGACCCCAGCCTGTATCGCGAGTTGGGGCGCGAATTGGCAGAGCGCCAGGTCGGCTTTGCCGAACTGGCCCTGCGACTGACGGAGTGGCTTCGCATTACCCCAGGCAACGGAGGGATCCGTAACGCCGTTCAGCATATGTGGGGCTACGTCTCCGAAACGCCCCCGCCCGGATTGGAACATTGGACCTGCCGGCGATTGCTGGAAGAGACTCAGCGCCGCGCCATCGTTAAGTCCGCCCACTACCTGCTCGCGTCCACGGCACTTAGCGAATTGATGAGCTACCTCGATGAAGGCTAATAGACCATGGTCTAACCTGCCGATCCAGGTGAATCATTGACAGCTTACAGCCCACCGCATAGCCTCCAACTGGTGAGTTACCAGTAACATCACGGCTACGACAATACGCACTGGCAACCGATGGATTCCTTGCCAAAAAGACGTCACCACAAGGCAAGCGAGTGTTCTACCTTGAATAGCAGTGGCTTCTGGCGCGACTGAGCCCACCGGGGGCTTACCTCACCGGGCCTGACCGGGTAAGAGCGTTCAAGGAGACACCGGAAACCGAAGCGTGAATAACGATATTCGCGACTTCACGACAGCGGCAACCGCCTTCAAATAACGACGAAGCAATGGAGAAAACGCCATGACATCCATTTGGCGCAGCACGCTCACCCTGGCCGGCGCGGCCACCCTTTCGTTCGGCGTCGCTCATGCCCAGCAGCCCGACCTGTCCGATCCGCCCCCCATCGAGGGCGAAGTGATCAGCGAGGATCTCGGCAGCCATACCCTGCGTATGGGCATCGGCCTGGCAGAGACCTCTCCCCAGTACCTGTCGAGCAAGTATTTCGCCGAGATTCTCAACGAGCGTACCGAAGGTCGCATTACCGTCAATATCTTCCCCAATAGTCAATTGGGGGACGATGTACAGATGATGGAGATGTTGCAGACCGGTTCACTGGATCTGACCTATCCGTCCAGCTCACCGGCGACCACCTACGTCCCTGAACTGCGCGTATTCGACCTGCCGTTCCTGCTGCCGACTCGCGATGCCGCAGTCGCGGTGATGCAGAGCGATGCCGCGCAGGAAATGCTGGATGGCTTCGAAGGCACTGGCATCAAGGCGCTGGCCTTTTCCGAGAATGGCTTCCGCCAGCTGACCAACAGCGAAAGGGAAGTATCTTCTCCCGATGACGTCGAAGGTCTGACTATCCGCACCATGGAGAACCAGGTTCAATTGTCGATCTGGGAAGCCCTGGGTGCCAATCCGACCCCGATGGCCTTTGGGGAAGTCTTCTCCGCCATGGAGCAAGGCGTCATCGATGGTCAGGAAAACCCCTGGAGCACCATCCTTACCTCCAATTTCAACGAGGTTCAGGATTACGGCTCCGAGACTCGCCACGTCTATACCCCGTTCATTCTGATGATGTCCGAGCGCAGCTGGGAGCGCCTCGACCCGCAATATCAGGAGCTGGTTCAGGACGCGGCCCGCAAGTCGGCCGAATATGAAATCCAGTTGGCTTCCGAGTACGACAACTGGGCTCGCGAGCAGTTGGCCGAAACCGGCATGGAAATCACTCGCCTGGACGATGACCAGATCGCTGCATTCCAGGATGCGGTCGAGAGCGTCTACGACGAGTGGGCTCCCGAGATCGGTGAAGACCTGGTCGAATCCATTCGCCAGATCGCCAGCGAAAACCAGTAACTCGATAAAGACTGACCATTGGGTGGGCAAGGCGTCTAGGCGCCTTGCCCACCGTTGGGAGAGCCCATGGAAGACCGCGACATCCACATTCCCGAGGGCGCCTCGGTCGAGGATCCTCGCCGCCGCCCCCTCGAGATCGACACTGAGGCCCGCAAGGGACCCGGCATTTTCCGTTGGCTGACCGTGGCCATGGAGACGCTGATCGCCTTGATTCTGATCGCCTTGATCCTTTCGGTTACCGCCAATGTGGTGGGGCGTTCCTTACTCAATCAATCGCTACCCTGGGCCGATGAATTGGCCAGGATGCTGTTCATCTGGTTGATCTTCGTCGGTGCTGCCGCGGCCTTTGCACGCTATGAGCATATCGCGGTCGACTTTCTCGTGCGTAAGCTGCCCGACCGAGCCGCCTATGCGCTGTATATCCTCCAGCATTTGATCATCACCGTACTCATGGGGGTCGTGATGTACGGGGGGTATCTGGTCATGTCCCGCTCCACCGGGCGGACTCCGATCCTCGATGTGCCCTGGAATCTGATCAACGTTTCGCTGGTGCTATGTGCGACCATCATCGTCGCCATGTCGCTCTGGCGTATCTGGCGCAGTATCGGCCTGATGATGTCGCCGAATAACTCACCGGATAACAAGAGGGCCTAGCGTCATGTTATGGATCTTCCTCGGCATACTTTTCATCAGTATCGCCATCGGTCTGCCCATCGCCTTTGGCCTGGGCATCGCAGCGGTCATCATGGCGTTGCTGTCCGACATTCCCTTGTCGATCGTCGTCGAACAGTCGATTCGCGGCGTCAATAATTTTCCCCTGCTGGCGATTCCGTTCTTCATCCTGGTAGGCGAAGTGATGAGTTCGGGCGGCATCGCGCGTCGCCTGATGGACCTGGCCGCGGCCCTGGTCGGTTTCATCAAGGGGGGGCTTGGCCAGGTCGCCATCACCGGTTCGATGTTCTTTGGCGGCATCAGCGGCTCGGCCGTCGCCGATACCGCCGCGACGGGCGCGATGATGATCCCTTCAATGAAAGAACAGGGCTACAGCGGTCCCCAGGCCACGGCCATCAACACCGTGTCGTCGGTGATCGGTATCATCATTCCACCCTCGATCCCGTTGATCCTGTTCGGCATCGTCACGGAAACCTCGATTAGCCGCCTGTTCATAGCCGGTATCGTCCCCGGCATGCTGATCGGGTTCGGGCTGATGGTAACGACCTATATTCTTGCCAGCATCCAACACGCCGGCGAAACGCGTAAGTTCCGGCTCGATGTGCTCTGGCACGCCTTCAAGGCCTCGGCCTTCGCCCTGGTCCTGCCGGTCATCGTCATCGGCGGCATCATTGGCGGTGTGTTCACGGCCACCGAAGCGGCCGTTGCCGCCCTGCTCTATTCGCTGTTCATCTCGTTGGTCATCTACCGCGAGATCAAGATCAGCGACCTGTGGGGGATGTGCGTACGTACTGCGCGCATGACCGGCATGGTGCTGTTGCTGCTGGCCTTCGCCACCGTGATCGCCTGGTTCCTGACCATCAACATGGTGCCGCAGACGCTGGTACAGCAGGTCCAGGCCATCACCCAGGATCCCTTCTGGCTACTGTTGATCGTCGCTGGCCTGTTGTTGCTGGTCGGTTTCGTCATGGACCTGACACCGGCCATGGTCATCATGGCGCCGATGCTGACGCCGATCGTTACCTCGGTGGGCATCGATGCCGCCTATTTCGGCGTTCTCATGGCGTTCGTGCTGGGTATCGGGCTATTGACGCCGCCGGTGGGGACTTGCCTGTATGTGGGTTGCGGCGTGGGCCGGGTCACCATGGAGCAACTGGTGCGCGCCATGTTGCCCTACTACTGTGCCCTGCTGGTGGTACTGGTAATTCTCATCGCCTTCCCCGGGCTGGTCACCTGGCTACCGGACCTCACGGCGGTTAGAGGCAGCTAACCTCGCCCTGCGAGAGGGTGGATGCACTGACCGGTGTCCGCCCTCTCATTCACTTGCCAGTCCCGCATCGTTTCAGGATATGATCCCCGCCCGAGAAAAGGATGGCCGTTGAGCGCCCAGTGCCAGTGAAAAAGAAACGCCCCACGTTGCAGGATATCGCCGATCAGGTTGGCGTCACCAAGATGACCGTCAGTCGTGGCCTCCGTGATCCAGATACCGTCTCACCGACCCTTCGTAAACGCATTTTCGAAGTCGCCGAAGCGCTGGGCTACATCCCCAATCGCGGTCCCGACATCCTCTCCAAGTCGATCAGCCGCGCCATCGGCGTCCTGCTGCCGTCTCTGACCAACCAGGTGTTTTCCCACATCATCAAGGGCATCGAAAAGGCCACCGAACCGGCCGGCTACCACGTCATGCTCTCGCACTACAGTTACAGCCCCGGGCTCGAGGAACGTTGCCTCGCCTCGCTACTCTCCTACAATGTGGATGGCGTGATTCTATCCGATAGCCAGCATACCGAGCGTACCTTGAGGATGCTCGAGACTGCTGGCATCCCCACGGTCGAAATCCTCGATACGCATTCGGTCCCCTTCCACCAAGCCGTGGGGTTCGACAACGTGGCCGCCGCCTATGCCATGGTCAAGGCGATGATCGAGCGAGGCAGGCGGCATATCGTGTACCTCGCGGTACGTCTCGATGCACGCACGCTACAGCGCGAAAAGGGCTATCGCCAGGCTATCGAAGAGCATGGCCTGACCCCGGTCACCCTGCACAATCCCCAGCCCTCGTCCTATAGCGTGGGCGCGGCGCTCATGGGCGATGTCCTCGAAAAGTACCCGGAAACCGACGCGCTATTCTGCACCAACGACGATGTCGCGGTCGGGGCCTACTTCGAATGCCTCAGACGCGCCGTCACGGTGCCTGAACGTATCGCCATCGCCGGTTTCCATGGCCATGACGTGGGCCAGGTGATGGCACCGCGCCTGGCCAGTGTCGTCACGCCGCGCGAGGCGATCGGAGAGCGTGCCGCCAGTGAATTGCTCAACCGGATTCGCGGCGAATCGATCCGTGAGACCGTCATCGACCTGGGCTACCGGATCGAGGCCGGAGGAACGCTGTAACCAAGCAGAACATGACGCCCCCGACCAGGAAACCTGGCCGGGGGCGATTTACGTTACGTCCGGACTGAGGACGGGAGCGTCAGGGCTACATGAGAGAGGACGCCATCCCCTCGTCGTCCTTGACCCCCGCCAGACTCACCTCGTCACTCATGGGCGCCATCGCGGCCTCGCCATGCTCCCCGCCATCGAAGCTGGCATCGTTCAGCGCTGGCTCATCGAGCGTTGCCGCAAGCATTGGCATGGCCCCCGGCACTTGCGCGATCGTGAACGACTGCAGGTCCATCGAGCCACCATTGAAGGTCAGCCGTAGCACCTGCTCACCGGCTTCAAGGTCGAGCGACAGCGTACCGGTGGACACGTAGTTGCCCCATGCCCCCGAGTTGGGAACCGCCAGTGAGGATTCGGCATAGAACTGGCCGTCCTGCTCCGCCGCTGCGGTGATGGAGCGACCATTGTGGGTCGTCGCCGTCTGGAAGGAGAGCGCGTATGTACCCGCCTGCTCCACATTGACGGTGTACTCGACCCATTCCCCATCCGCGACCCAGCCAATCGCCTCGCCGCCACCCACGGTATCGACGCCATCCGCCCTGAAATCGTCACCCGACTCCGACATATCGCTGTCGCTAAAAGCGACACCCTCTCCACCTTCATCATAGAGAACGGCATCGAGGGTCAAGCCGTCGGCATCGATCAACCACGGCGTGCCCGAGTCGTTGAAGGCCTGCTGCTCCTCCTGCTTGTCCAAAGTGAGCGACTGGATGTCCATCGAACCGCCATTGAAGGTCAGGCGCAGAACCTGCTCTCCGGCCTCCAGGTCCATGGCCAACGGTTGGGTCTGGGTAAAGTTCGTCCACGAACCGGTATTGGGGACGGCCAAGGCCGACGAACTGGTGTAGAAGGTTCCGCCCTGCTCCACTGACGCGGTGATGCTACGTCCACTTTCCGGTGTCGACAGCATGAAGGACAGATCGTAGGTACCTGCCTCGGCCACATTGATGGTGTATTCGACCCACTCGCCGTCAGCCACCCAGCCGATCGCATTCTCGGCCACCGCGATATCGACCCCATCCCCGCGTAGGTTGCTGCCTAGCTGCGCCTCGCTGCTATCGTTGTACGCCACACCCTGGCCACCCGCGTCATAATGGATCGCCTGCAGCGTCAGACCCCCGGCATCGACCAGCCATGGCGCTTGTGTGCCGTTGAAAGGGGTCTGCCCATCATCGACAGGCGGCGCACCCACCACCAGGGTGAAGCCAGTCTCGACGCTATCCTCACCGTCCGAGGCACTGACCAGCACCTCGAAGCTGCCACTCGCCGTTGGCGTGCCCGAGATCACCCCGTTGGGCGAGAGCGTCAGCCCGGCCGGCAGGCCGCTGGCGGTGTAGCTGAGCGCATCGCCATCGGCATCGCTGAAGGCCTCCGCCGGGATCGTGTACGAGAACGCCTCGTCCTGAGTGGCCGTCAAATCGCTCAGGCCATTGTCGACTTGCGGCGCGCTGTTGGTCTCGACCGGCACCAGGGTGAACGAGGCCAGGTCCTGCGATCCGCCATTGAAGGTCAGGCGCAATACCTGCTCACCGGCCTGCAGGCCGAGTTCCAGGGCCTCGGTCTGGGTGAAGTTCGTCCATGAGCCGGTATTGGGCACCGCGAGGGGCGACGAGCTGGTATAGAACGCACCAGCCTGCTCCACCGAGGCCGTTATCGTGCGGCCGTTCTCAGGTGTCGACGACATGAAGCTCAGGCTATAGGTGCCGGCCTCGGCGACGTCGAGGGTATATTCCACCCATTCGCCCTCATCTACCCAGCCGATCGCATCACCATTGCCCACGATATCCACACCGACGTCTCGGAAATCGCTTCCCAATTGCTCGGCATCGGCATCGCTGTAGCTGATTCCTTCACCTCCCTCGTCGAAGACGGTGGCATCGAGCGTAATGCCATTGCCCACCGCCCAGGGTGTTCCACTGTCATTGAAGGGTGTCTGACCATCGACAACCACGGGCGCCTCGATCGTCAGCGTGAACCCGGTCTCGACGCTATCCTCGCCGTCCGAGGCGGTAACCAGCACCTCGAAACTGCCATTCGCCGTCGGCGTGCCCGAGATCACCCCTGTGGGTGAAAGGGTCAGCCCGGCCGGCAGGCCGCTGGCGGTGTAGCTAAGCGCATCGCCATCGGCATCGCTGAAGGCTTCCGCCGGGATCGTGTAGGAGAACGCCTCGTCCTGGGTGGCCGTCAAATCGTTCAGGCCATTGTCGACTTCCGGAGCGCTGTTGGTCTCGACCGGCGCCAGGCTGAACGAGGCCAGGTCCTGCGATCCGCCATTGAAGGTCAGGCGAACCACTTGTACACCGGCTTCCAGTTCGACCTGCACCGTGTCGGTCTGGGTGAAGGTCGACCAGCCGCCGGTGTAACCCACCGCGACCGGCGATGCCGTTGCGTAGGCGGTATCGCCCTGCGCGAAGGAGGCGGTGATCGACCGCGCACTGCCGTTCTGCGCGCCGAGTGCCGTCAGGAACGACAGCTCATAAGTGCCCGATTCGGCCACCTCGATGGTGTACTCGACCCATTCCCCGTTCTCGATCCAGCCGATGGCGTCGCCGTCGCCGACAATATCCACGCCGTCGCCGCGGAAATCGCTGCCCTCCTGGTTCGCGCTGCTGTCGTTGTAGGCGACGTCCTGTCCGCCCTCGTCGTAGTTGACGGCATCGAGCGTGAGCCCGTCACTGCCTACCACCCACGGAGTATCGCTATCGTTATAGGCGGTTTGCTGCACAGGCGCCTGATCGTCCAGGAAGTTGGGCACCCCGTCGCCGTCATCATCGTCGTAGATATCGACACGGCCATTGCCATCGGCATCCTCGGCCCCGGTCGGGTCGTAGGTCGTGACGTTCTCGAGCAGGAAGATGTTGTCGTTGTAGTCGTAGTTCACCCCCGCATAATCCTGGATCACGATATAGGTGTTGGGTATCACCTCACCGCTACCATCGCGGGCCACGTAGACACGGATCAGGTGCCCGTCGTTCTGGTCCCAATCGAGGTTCGTGCCCGGGTTGCCGATGGCATCGATGGTGTCCTCATAGAGATTGGCGTCAGGATCGGACCAGGAGATATACCCTTGGCGACCGCTAATTTCGGCGAAGAAACCGAACGGGTCATCGCGATCGAGCGTGGTCGTGGTCAGCAGGTCACCGTTATTGAGCGTGCGCGGCAACAAGGTTTGGCCATCCTGCTCGTCATGGGCGAGCACCTCGTCCAGATCGCGACTGTCGACGTCGTGTATGAATAGTCGTGCCACATCGCCCTGGGTGTGATAAGCCGCCAGTTGGGTGATCTTGATCGGGGCCGATCCCTCGGCGCGCTGGAAGTAGGGAGAGAGAATCTCGTCGCCGTTGGCTTCCACCAGGCCGCCCTGGTTCATCTGCCCTTCGGCGACATCGGTGCTGAATCCGAAGGCCTTGACGATGTCCTGCACCGTCGGCTCCTGGCCGCTTTCCGATTGCCCTTGAGCCAGCCCCGCCAGCTGAATGACCTTCTGGCCTTCGTCGCCGTCGTTGGAGTTAATGGTCAGCGTCGACTCGTAGAGGGTCGCGGTATTGGTGTCCTGGGCGATGAAGCGCACCGTCACGTTCAGGGAACCGCCAGCCGGGATCACCAGATCGGTACTCTCACCGACGATCTCGAACAGCGACGGATCGGCGATCTCGAGGCTGGCGATCTCCAGGTTGGCGAAGCCGTCGTTGGTGATGGTGAAGACCACTTCGTCATGCACCTGCTGATTGGCATTGGCCGGATTCTCGATGCGGCTCATCACCAGGCGCTCGTCTGACGGCACACCATCCAGGTTGGCGATCGTGATCTCACCCCCCGAGGCCGGTTCGACGCCCTCGATCACGAACATGTTGTCGTTGTAGTCGTAGTTGATACCGGTGTAATCCATGATCCCCAGGTAGGTATTGGGAATCACGTTGCCGTTGGCATCGAGCGCCTGGAACATGCGCACGGTGTAACCGCGCTCGATGCCCTCGGCGTCGTCCGGTACCGTGCCGCCGCCCGTCGGGTTGAGCGACGGGTCGGTGGACAGTCCGGCCACCTCGATACCGAAGAGGCCGTTGCCCGCCCAACTCGCCGGAATCATGTCGGCGGTGATCGTGGCTGTCGCGAATCCGCCGTTCGACAGGATCGGCAGCAGCGACTGGTTGTTGTCGCCGGCATGGTTGCTCAAGGTGATATCGGCGTTCTTATTGTTGGGGTTATGGATACCCAGCGTCGCCCCGCCGCCGCCGTGGAATGCGGCGATATGCGTGATGGTGGCTGACTCGACGCCATCGGCCAGTTTCCAGTAGCGCGACAGCACCTCGTCGTCATTGACCGGACGGTAGAGGTCGAAGCCGTTGAGTACCGAATTTTCACCCCCACGCTGGGTGGAGAGCCCCTCGATCACGTTACCGAAGCCGAACACCTCCCAGACTTCATTGACGTTGGGCTCCCAGCCGCCTTCATCGCGCGCTTGCCAGAACCCGGCCAGGTGCACCTCGGCGACCGGTGTGTCGGCATCGTTGGTGACCAGGCGGATACGGCCCTCGAAGACACCGTCGCCGGCATCATTGGCGGGCGGCGTATAAGCTTCGCGATCGAACAGCACCTCGACCTCGATCGATTCACCGGCACCCAGGGTCAAACCGGCGAAGATAGTCGGTTGGGCCAGTACGAAGGGGCCTTCGACGTCGGCGTCGATGAAGGACAGTTCACTGGTGCCGGTGTTGCTGATCACGACCGTGCCGCTTTCCTTGTAGTCACGGTCGGGGTTGGACGCGCTGTTGTTCTCCAGATAATTGAAGTGCAGGCGATCGGAGAAGTACGCCGCATCGCCGCTCTCGATGCCGATATCGGCATCGGGATCGCCCGGGGCCGGCGACAGGTCGAGATAATCGATCTCGTTGGCGCCATCGGCCTGCGAGACGACCCGCAGGTTGTACTGTATGCCGGCTTGCAGCTCCACGTAGGTGGAAAGCTCACCGTCGTCACCGACACCGGGATAGCCCATCTGATCGAGCGGCTGACCATTGAGCAACAAGGTCAGGTTGCCCCCATCGGACGCACCGGCATTGGCCGCCAGGTCGAGCTTGTAGGCCCCGTCCTCGCTCACGGTGAAGTAGAAATCGGCGGTACGCTCGTTGACCGGACGTGCCGACTCGCCATTCTCCAGTTCGATGCGACCGCTGCCATCGATGTCGGCATAGCTCGGCTCGAAGGTATCCTCGGGAGTATCCGCCACGCGCAGCAGGTCGATATTGGGCCCGTTGGCCCCCGGGGCGGTCACGCTTACGGTATTGCTACCCGCCGACAGGATCACGGTGGTGGTCTGGTAATACCAGTCGCTCTCCTCTACGCCGCTGACGCCTGGGAAGTTGAGTTCACCCACATCGCTACCGTTGATGGACACCATCATGGGCCGGTCGGCCTTGGTAGTGGCCAGTGCGTAGCGGAAGCCGACCTCATAGGTCCCCGCCTCGTCCACCTCGATGGTCCAGGTGATGGATTGGTCGGCCGTGCCGTCGAAGTCGACGAAGCCCTCGCCCGAGGCGTTACGGTCGTCCTGATCGGCGGTCACGACCACCGGGCCGTCGAGGTCCGCAGCTTCCGCCTCGTACTCGGTATAGCCCGGGGTGGTGTCGTCGGGCGCCTTGAGGATCTCCAGCTGATCGATATTGGGACCGGTATTGGCGGTGGCCTGGAAGCGCACCGTGTTGAGTCCCGATACCAGGTCGGCAGGAATATCCAGCGTCATCCATTCGTTCCAGGCGTCGTCTCCGGTGGCGCCCGCTGGCGGACTGAAGGCGAAGACCCCCACGCTGACATTGTTGACGAAGACCTCCAACGGCCGGTCGGTGTTCGCGCCATTGCCGTAGCGCACCCGCAATACCGACTCGCCGGCATCGGATCCGGACAGCTCGAAGTTGAAGGTCAGGAAGTCGGCATTGGTGGCTCCGAAGTCGGCGTAGCCACCCAGCACCCCGTCGGTATTGTCGTTATTGCCATCGGTCCCGTAGGCGCCCGGGCGCAGGCCGTATTCAAGCCCCTCGGTGGTTTCCGGGTTGCTTGCGTCGCGGATCTCGATCTCAGCCCCGCTGCCCTCGGCAATAGCGACCGACGTGCCGTCATTGGGGGTGTCATCCTCGGCCTGGATGACCAGTACGCTGACCAGATCGTCGCCTGGCTCGCCCGGCTCGCCAGGGTCGGTGATGACGCCGCCGGGTGCCGGGTCGAGCCGAATGATCTGGCTCTGGCCGTTGTTGCGGTTGAGCGTCAGCAGGTACAGCTGGCCTGTGGCGGGATTCTCGATCACGTCCAACGGATCGATGTAGCTGATGACGTTGCCGTTGACGTCACGAATCACATCGTCGCCGACGATATTGCCATTGGCATCCAGCGAGATGTAGCGAATGTCGTCGCCGCCGGAGTATTCGGTAAACAGCACACTGCCCTGCAGATTGCCGCCAAACACGCCGCTGGTGTACTCGGTTACCCCATTGGGGGAACGGTTTTCACCCAGCGAGTAAGCCCCTTCCAGATCGTAGTTGGGGTCGGGCTGCTGCCCCGAGGGATAGTTGCCTACCTGGTTCGGATCGCTGCCCGTGGTCGGGTTGCCGCCATTGAGAATGTACTCGCCGCGCAGCGGGTTGGGATGGCCGTAGTAGCCACCCTCCTCGACCGTGAATAGATAGTCGTCCTGCTTCTCGACGTTGCCCTGATACTCGTTCTGAGGCGTCGACGGGTCGTCCGGCACGTTACCGCCCGCGGCCGAGCCGTTGGTGGGTACGTAAAGACTGCCGTTGGAATGCCAGACCAGGTCGTAGGCGTTACGCACCCCGGTGGCGAAGATCTTGACCACGGCATCGTCGGCGAACGGATCGTAGTAAGCCTCGAGGACGTTGCCGTCGACATCCTGCACCGTTGCCGTGCCGTTCTCGGCAAATACCAGGTATTCCCCGTTGCCCATCTCGATGGGGCCATTCAGCAGGTCATTGTCATTATCGGCAAACCGCCTGTTCAACCCGTCGTTGGGTAGCGGCTCAGTGGAGACGTCGAAACCACCCTCCGGTGCCTCCTGGGTCGGGTCGATTTCCAGTACCGTGGCATTGAGCAACCGCTCGGGACGGTTACCCCAGGCACTATCGATCTCGCCCATGGCTGAGTTGGAACCCTGCACCAGATACAAGAGATGGCTCGGCACATCGGGATTGGCCTGCGCGTCATAGGCCAGGTTGGCACGGAATTCCAGGCTGTTGGTGACATGGTCGCCATTGGAGCGCGGCAGCCCCGTCACGTAGGTTTCTGCAGTGGCGCTGAAGGCGTCGCCCCCGTCCAGCGTGATCTTGGTGATCCGCCCACTGAAGTCGGGGACCCCGTTGTCGCGTCCCGAGAGCGGGATCGGGTAGTTGTCGGTGACCCAGATCACATTGGGATCGGTGGGATCGAAGGTCAGACCGATGATGCCACGCGCCCCGGCACTGTCACCGTTGAAGTGATCCAGCGCCAGTACTTGCTCGTTGGACAGCGCCCCGGTCTGCGGATCGATATCGTAGCGCTTGAGCTGCCCGAGCATATCCGAGACGTACATCTTGCTGCCGTCCGGTGAGATTTCGAGCGAGGTGAACTGGAAGGCACCGTCCGTGGCACCATTGATCTCGACCACGTCGTTGAAGGCCACTTCACGGGGAACGATTTCCGCGGCTTCGCCAGTGACGAAGGTGGTCGTGAACTTCTGGAACTCACGGGTCGGGGCATCGGGATCGTCGTTGGGCCCGCGGTCCTGGAAACCCTCGATGACCAGCGTGTAGCTGGTGAATTCCTGCAGTGTCCCGCTGGGTGAAATGGTCAGCGAGTCGAAGCCACCGGTGGTGTTGACGTTGAAGGTGACCTCCTGGCCGCTGACGGTCTTGAACAAACGAACCGAACCGTCATTGAGGCTCTCCAGCAGCGCGCCACCACGCCCATCGACCACCGAGATGCCCACGAAGATATCCGAATTGGGATCGACGCCGGTGGGTGGCGTGCCGTCTTCAGCGTCGAGATCGACCTCGACCTCGTTCTCGCCTACCCCGGCGATGGCCCGCGGGTCGGTGAAGAAGGCATAGTCCGCCGGTGCCTCGCGATCATCCTCGGGGGTCAGGTCGGGCAACGCCTTGATTTCGACGTATTGGATCTCGGTATTTTCCCCCAGGCCTATCGAATCCAGCGTCAGGCGACCGTCGGTCACCAGCACCACCCGAGTCACCAGGTCCGACCGGAACCCTTCGGTATCGTTGGCGGGATTGCCATCCTCGGGGAAATCATCGGGTCGGAAGGGCGTGAAGGCGTCGTTGAATGCCTCGCCCTCGGCATTGACGGCATTGACGCTGTCATAGGGGCCGGAGGTATCGCCGATGGAAAGGGTCACCTCGTAGTAGCCATCCTCGAGCTCGATCTCCCACCCGGCACGCACGTAATTGGCTGCCGGCTGGTCGAAGTGGGCATAGGTACCCTGGCGCGGATCGACACCAGCGATCTCGTCGGTACGGTCATTGACGGCCACATTGGTCAGGTCGGCTATCGCCAGCGGTGTGGTGCCGTTGTCAGTGCCATCGGCAATCGATGCTTCGGTGACCCAGCCGTACTGGTAGGTCTGTCCGCCGGCCGTGACCGACTGGTCGCCGAACGCCTGGCCGGTATCCGCCACGTAGCCTTCCGGCGTGGCGAAGCCCTCGGGCTGGAAATTGATCTTGACCGCGAAACGCTCGCCAGGCTCCACGAACGGCGGCTCCTCGTCACCCTCACGGCTTACCGCCAGGCTGTCGATATTGGGCCCGGCGTTACCGAGGTTTTCCAGACGGATCGTGTTGCTGCCCGCCTCGAGATCGAGCTCGATCGTGGCCTCCGACCAGTTGAGCCAGCCGGCATCGCCGATGCCGGTCGTGGGGAAGCCCATCGAACCCTGCGACTCGCCACCCACCAGGATATCCATGGGGCGGCTGGCACCGGCCCCATCGCCATTGGCGTAACGTACGGTCAGGGTATAGGTGCCGGCCTCCTCGACCGTCACCTCGAACGAGGCCGCATCACCCGTCTCGTTGCCCATATCGAGATAACCCTCACCGCCGAAGCCATCCCACAAGCCATCCGGACCGGCGCCCGTGTTGGTTTCGGGGTTCGACGCGTCGCGCACCACCGTATCCGGCGTCGGTTCGTCGTCGTGAATAGTGAGGGCTTCGCCTTCGATCTCGAACAGGAACGGTTCGACAGGGGGCTCTCCGCCATCGTCGGCCTGGTGATCGAACTTGATCCAATCGAAGTTGGGCCCATTATTGACGCCACCTTCAGCCACGCTGGGGATCGCAAAGGAGACGCTATTGGCGCCGGCCTCGAGTTCGACCTCGATCTCGATTTCCTGCCAGATATCCCAGGGATCGGTGACACCGTCGTCGGGTGCCGGGGGGAAGGCGACCT
This sequence comes from Litchfieldella xinjiangensis, assembly GCF_000759345.1. Classification (GTDB taxonomy): domain Bacteria; phylum Pseudomonadota; class Gammaproteobacteria; order Pseudomonadales; family Halomonadaceae; genus Litchfieldella_A; species Litchfieldella_A xinjiangensis. Next base: position 568,002 of record NZ_JPZL01000002.1, on the reverse strand, counting down.
GGGACGCATCGCTGCCGTTGACGCTGAGATTGAGCGGACGTGGATCGGCGCCGCCATTGCCAAAACGGATGGTGGCGGTGTAGGTACCGGCCACCTCGGCGTTGACCGTGAAGACCACCTCATCGCCGGGGTCGGAGCCGAAGTCGACATAGGCCCCGCCTTCGGCCCCTTCACGGTAGTTGCCGAAGGCATCAGGATTGGCGGCATCCACCACGCGAGTAAAGGCGCCCTCGTCGGGGCTGCCACTATCGTTGATCGCCACCAGTGAGGCATTTTCTGCCTGGATGACGATGGGATCGACCTCGACGGGAGGTTCGCCGTCGGGGTCTTCAGGGAGCGGCCCGCTACCCGCCTCGGTGATTTCGATGCGATCGATGTTGGGGCCGGTGCTGGCCCCCTCGGGGATCGCCAATGACACGCTGTTGCTGCCCGCCGCGAGCGTGACGGTCACGGTCTCGAACAGCCAGTGGTCGAAACCCTCCTCCTCACCGGCACCATCGGGATCGGTGCTGGTAAAGGGCAATGCACCGGCATCATTGCCGTTGATGCTCAAGTCGAGGGGACGTCCGGTATTGCTGGCATAGCGGATGTTCAGGTCATAACTTCCCGCCTGGGGGACCGACACTTCGAACGTCACCGCATCGCCGGCCGTGTCGCCGTAGTCGACATAACCGGTGCCGGAGAAGTCGGGACGCAAACCGCTGAAACCACTTCCCGTCTCGGGATTGTCCGCGTCACGTACCGTGGTGACGGTCGTATTCGAACCGTCATCGAAGATCGTGAGATCGCCGTTCTCGGCCTGGATGACGATCGGCACGAAGACTGTCGCCTCGTCGTCCTCACTCACGCTGCCGCTGGCCGTGGCCGCCGTGGCGTCGATCGCCACGGTGTCGCCGGTCACGCCGACCAGACTCACGCTGACCGTTTCGGTGCCGTTGTCTTCGTCGTCGTTGGCGACATCCACGGCCAGCATGGCGCTGCCGTCGGTGAACGACACGCTACGCGTCTCGGCCATACCATCGATCTCGAGATCCAGCGTGACTTCGCCGCTGAAGTTCTCGCTGGCGCTGAGGGCGAAGCTCAGCGTAGTCACACCGTCGTCGCCGCTTTCGACCAGCGGCGCGGCATCGGCGATACCGATCAGCACGGTGGGGGTCGGCTCGACGCTGCCGGGCACGAACTCGATATAGTCGATACGGGCGTATTCGAAGGCATCCGAGGTGACGCTCAGATCCAGCGCGGCATTCTCGCCAACTGTGACATTTTCGAACGTCACGGTGCGCAGGTTCTGGGCCTGGAGGCCGTTACCGCCACCGTCGTCGTCGAAGGTCCAGCTACCGCTGAAGCTCTCGCCCTCGGCGTTGCCGATGCTCAGTTGCGCCGTACTCTCGCCGTCGTCTTCGTCGAAGTAGCGGACGATCACGGTATAGGTGCCGGCAGCCACCTTGCCGTCGAGCTCATAACGGGCACTGCCTTCGGTCCTGGCCGGCAAGCGGATGCCCTGGCCACCGTCCGCGGCGGCCATGGACTCGACACTGAACGCCGAGGCGCTGTCGAAGTCCTCGGCCTGCAGGCGGATCGGGTCGACGGGCTCGACCGGTGCCTCGTCGTCCTCGCTCACGCTGCCGCTGGCCGTGGCCGCAGTGACGTCGACATCGACGTTGTCGCCGGTCACGCCGATCAGGCTCACGCTGACCGTCTCAGTGCCGTTGTCTTCGTCGTCGTTGGCGACACCCACGTCCAACGTGGCGCTGCCGTCGGTGAACGTCACGCTACGCGTCTCGGCCACGCCATCGATCTCGAGGTCCAGCGCCACCTCGCCGCTGAAGTTCTCGCTGGCGCTGAGGGCGAAGCTCAGTGTGGTCACGCCGTCGTCGCCGCTTTCGACCTGCGGCGCGGCATCGGCGATACCGATCAGTGCGGTAGGGGTCGGCTCGATGCTGCCGGGCACGAACTCGATATAGTCGATACGGGCGTATTCGAAGGCATCCGAGGTGACGCTCAGATCCAGCGCGGCATTCTCGCCAACTGTGACATTCTCGAACGTCACGGTGCGCAGGTTCTGGGCCTGGAGGCCGTTGCCGCCACCGTCGTCGTCGAAGGTCCAGCTACCGCTGAAGCTCTCGCCCTCGGCGTTGCCGATGCTCAGTTGCGCCGTGCTCTCGCCGTCGTCTTCGTCGAAGTAGCGGACGATCACGGTATAGGTGCCGGCAGCCACCTTGCCGTCGAGCTCATAACGGGCACTGCCTTCGGTCCTGGCCGGCAAGCGGATGCCCTGGCCACCGTCCGCGGCGGCCATGGACTCGACACTGAACGCCAAGGAGCTGTCGAAGTCCTCGGCCTGCAGGCGGATCGGGTCGACGGGCTCGACCGGTGCCTCGTCATCCTCGCTCACGCTGCCGCTGGCCGTGGCCGCAGTGGCGTCGACATCGACGTTGTCGCCGGTCACGCCAATCAGGCTCACGCTGACCGTCTCGCTGCCGTTGTCTTCGTCGTCGTTGGCGACGTCCACGGCCAACATGGCGCTGCCGTCAGTGAACGTCACGCTACGCGTCTCGGCCACGCCATCGATCTCGAGGTCCAGCGCCACCTCGCCGCTGAAGTTCTCGCTGGCGCTGAGGGCGAAGTTCAGCGTGGTCACGCCGTCGTCGCCGCTTTCGACCAGCGGCGCGGCATCGGCGATACCGATCAGCACGGTAGCTTGCGTTTCTTCCTCGACATCGCCCACGGCCAGGGTGAACGTCTCGGTGAGGCTCACTTCGTTGGAATCGGTCGCCGTGACGCGGACTTCGACGCTTGCCTCGGTCTCGAAATCGAGGCTCACCCCCTCCTTGAGCCGCAGCATTCCCGCATCGTCGACCTCGAAACGATCGTCATCGACACTGTAAACATACGCTTCCGCGCCGCCCTCGATCGTCAACTGGCCGACCACGGCGCCATCGTCGTTTTCAAGCACGCTGGCATTATCGAGCGCCAGACTCGCCGGCACCGGATCCGCTGCCACCAGAGCCATTTCGATCTTGTCGATGTTGGGGCCATTGGCGTAGCCGCCCAGGCGCAGGAGATGGTCCCCCGCGCCGAGCGCTATTTCCAAGGTCTCGGTGGTCCAGCCCTCCCATTCGCTCGGCTGCTCGGCGACCTCAACACCCTCGGGGATATCGTCGAGATCGTCCGGCAGTGACTCGGGAGCGGCGGAGGCGATGAAATCGAAGGTATCGAGCACGGTGGTCTCGCCGTTCTCCACGCGCATCAGGTCAAGCGGTCGATCGGTGGAACCGGCATAGGTCACGGTGATTCGATAGGTGCCGGCAACGGGCGCCTCGTAGCCGAACTCGGCATAGGCATCGGCATTGCCAAAAGCCCAGTCTAAATAGCTGGCGCCTTCGGCGCCAATACGGAAGGTGTCGTCGATCGTGATGATGGAATCGAGCGTGACGACACGGTTCGTGGTGTTATCAGTGAGGCTCTGCGCTGGCGATAGTGCCAGGTTTTCGCCCTGGATGACCACTGAGCCCTCCGCAGGCTGTCGAACCTCGAGAGCATCAACGTTGGGACCGCTTTCGCCATTGGAGGTAAAGCTGATGATGTTCTGACCGGCCTCGAGCTGCAGCAGGAGTGTCCGCTCGGCGAAGGTAGTGAAATCGCCGTTATCGGCAGTGTCCGTGGTGCTCGGCAAGTCGAACTGGCGGTCGATGAGTTCGCCATTCAGTTCAAGCCGCAACGGTCGGTTGCGGTCGGTGCCATCGCTGTTCTGGCTGAGCGCATAACGCAGCGCTATCTCGTACTCGCCAGCCTCGGCAATATCGACATGGAACGCCAATGCTTCGCCGCTGGGGTCGCCATAGTCGATATACGCGCCGCCCTCGGCATTGATGGCATTGGGTTCGTCTTCGCCTCCCTGAGGAAGAAGATTCTCGCCGGTGAGGGTCGTGTAATTTCCATCGGCCTCGATGTCGTCGGTATCTTCAGCCTGGATGCGTAGTGGCGTGAAGAGTTCGGGTTCCTCGCTGCCTTCTGTCACGTCGAAGGCCAGCTGGCCTGTGCCTTGGGGAAGCACCGCGCCCTGCTCGTCCAGCGCCTCGACGTTGAAACGGGTTGCGCCTGCCATTAGTGCAGGCAGCTCAGCGAAGATGAACGGAGCCGAGGTATCGGTCCACGTCGTGGGGTCGCCATCGCCATTGGTGAGTGATACCCGGAGTGCTTTAACCAGCGACACATCAAGACCGTTCTCCGGCGTGGGAATGACGCGAAGGGCCGCCCCTGAGAAATCCTCTGCGTCGAGCCGTTGTGTGTCCTTGAGACCACGACGTAGCTCACCATTGACCGCATCAACCAGGGAAAAAGAAAACATGCGACACCTCACTCAACTTGTTTTTTTGTCTCTTCATTTGAAGAGCCAGGAAGGAATTACCCACGCACCAGGACCGAAAAGTATCGTTTCGTTACTCAAGCACACCTTAGATTACTCCTAGAACTTGGCAATAGGCCTTTAAAGTCCTTAAACAGCCCGCGGTCATCCCACGTAAAAGCAAACTCCAGCGATATAAAAATATTCCCAATGAAAACATTGCGCTAAATGCACAGTGGATTAGAACAAAACGAAACCACTGATTTTAGGCAGGCCTGCGGATTCAAAAAAATGATCCGGTCTCGATTACGAAGCATGGAAAGCGCACCACTTTAAAACATCAATACTTTAATCCCTCGTATATGGTCATACCCACACACTTTCATTAAAAACCTAATCGCACAAACAAAAATAATTCTAGACCCATGATTTATAAAGAATTAACTGAACAAACGAAATCGCTAACTTTAAAAAATAACGATGGCATCCAAGCAATCATGTGTTACGTTGACTTACATGGAGGAATGCCAGTTCGCACCGAGTTCCTCGAATCAAACAAGAAGAGTGAGAACGGCGATGTCGACTACCCAAAGCGCCAAGGAACTGCAAACCGTGCTGTCCCAATGCAGAGGCTCATTTATCGCCGTCGCGTTTTTCAGCATGTTCGTCAACTTGTTAATGCTGGCCCCGCCCCTTTACATGCTTCAGGTGTATGACAGAGTCATTACCACGCGAAGTAATGAAACGCTTCTCATGTTGTCCTTGTTGATTGTCTTCCTGTTCGTGGTGATGGGTGGACTGGAACTCGTCAGGTCAAGGATTCTGGTGCGGGTAGGCAACCGGCTGGACGCGATGATTAATCAACGCTTGTACAGCGCCATGTTCAAGAAGACGTTAGCGCTCCCCGGAAAGCCCTCTGCCCAACCGCTCAACGATCTGAGCAGCGTCCGTCAGTTCCTCTCGGGTAACGGTCTCTTTGCGTTTTTCGACATGCCGTGGGTACCCGTCTATCTGGGCGTGCTGTTTCTATTCCATCCCTGGTTTGGCTACTTCGCCCTGGGCGCCGGCGTGATCCTGTTCACGCTGGCCTTGATCAATGAACGGGTCACCCGTGGCCTGCTGGCAGAAGCCAACATCGAGCACGTGCAGTCTCAGGACCTGGCCAACAGCAACCTGAGAAATGCCGAAGTGCTGCATGCCATGGGCATGTTGCCGGCCATCATGGGACGCTGGTCGGCCAAGCATCAGGACTATCTGATCCACCAATCCAAGGCGAGTGACCATGCCGGCACCCTGACTAACCTGTCCAAGGTCTTACGTGTGCTCTTTCAGTCGCTCATCCTGGGCCTGGGGGCGTATCTGGTCATTCAGGGCAGCCTGACCGCCGGCATGATGATCGCCGGCTCGATCATCATGGGCCGCGCCCTGGCGCCCATCGACCAGATCATTGGCGGCTGGAAAGGGTTCGTCGGTGCCCGAACGGCATATCAACGCCTCAATGAACTGCTGAATGTAATTCCGGCGGATGAGCCCAATATGCCCCTGCCTGCCCCTCGCGGTCGGGTGACGCTAGAGGAGGTATCGGTCGCCCCGCCGGGTGAGCGCCATCTGACCCTGCGCGGCATCGATCTGGATGTCGAGGTCGGCGAACACATCGGCATCGTCGGCCCCAGCGCCGCCGGCAAGTCCACTCTGGCCCGGACGATACTCGGCATCTGGCCGGCCCAGATGGGCTGCGTGCGTCTGGATGGTGCCGATATCACTCAATGGAAGCGTGAGGCGCTCGGCCCTTACCTGGGCTACCTGCCCCAGGATATCGAACTGTTCGACGGGACGATCAGCGAGAACATTGCCCGCTTCGGTGAAATCGACCCGGCCAAGGTGGTCGAAGCCACGCGCAAGGCGGGTGTCCACGAGATGATCCTGCGGCAACCGAATGGCTACGACACCTACCTCTCCGCGGGTGGCAGCAGCCTGTCATGCGGCCAGCGTCAGCGCATCGGGCTAGCCCGTGCCCTGTACGGCAATCCCGTGCTGGTCGTGTTGGACGAACCCAATGCCAACCTCGACAAGGCCGGAGAGCACGCCCTCTCAGAGTGCGTGCAACGTCTCAAGCAGGAGGGCACCACGCTGTTCGTGATCAGCCACCGCCACTCGATCCTCAAGCATGTCGACCGCCTGCTGGTGCTCAAGGATGGCCAGCTCAACATGCTTGCCCCTCCCGAGCAGATCGCCGCACAGCAAAGCAGACCGGTACGCGGTGTCGCTGGCGCACCACGAGCCGCCAGTAGCCGTCCGACATCGATTCGCCAGGCCGCCCGAGGCAAGAACGCGCCACTCGCCGGGCAAGAGGAGGCAGAATAATGACATACCAGGCCAGCCCCGCCGACTATCTTCCCGGCGAAGCGACAACGCGTCAGATCGAGTCAGACCAGGCCGAGCAATTGCCCACCAGCGATCGACGCTACCGGCGTTTGGGCATGCTCATTCTGCTGGTGGCCTTCGGCGGGTTCGGTGGCTGGGCCATGACAGCCAACCTGGCCATCGCCGTCGTGGCCCCAGGTGCCGTCTCGGTGGAATCCTTCAAGAAGACCCTTCAGCACTACGAAGGCGGCATCGTCGAGCGCATCCTGGTCCAGGACGGTGACAAGGTGGAGGCCGGCGCACCGCTCCTGGTGCTGGACGACACCCAATCTCGCGCTCAGCTGCAGATTGCCCAATCCGAGTACCATATCGCTCGCGCCAGCGAAATCCGTCTACTGGCCGAGCAGGCCGGCGAGGAAGCGCTGGTCTTCCCCGACGATTTGCTGGAGTCCCCCTCACCCCGAGTCCAGGCCGTTCTCAGCGTGCAACGAAAACTGTTCGCCGCACGGCGCGAATCCCTTCACGGGGCACTCGCCTCGCTCGATGAACAGGCCCTGCAGATGCAAGAGCAGATCGTTGGGCTGGAGGCTACCCAGCGTATCAATCGATCCCGCATCGCTTCATTGGCGGAAGAAGCCAACGCTCACCGCTCGCTATTCAAATCGGGCCTGGGCAACAGCCAACGTCTGCGCGAGCTGGAGCGTGAAATCATGGAGTATCAGGCCGAAAATGCCCGTTACAACGCGGATGCGGCCCGCCTGCGTTCGCAGATCAGTGAGAATCTATTGCAGAAGGCCGTACGCAACCAGGAGTTCCTGCAAGAGGTGGGCGAGCAGTTACGCACGGCCCAGGCGCAGATTGCCGACAGCGAGGAGCGCATCACCGCACTGGACGACCAGGTTCAGCGCACACAGATCATTGCCCCGGTCTCGGGCACCGTGGTGGGGATGCAGATCCATACGCTCGGCGCCGTGATCCGCTCAGGGGATCCGCTCATGGACATCGTGCCTTCCGGCGATGGTTTCGTCGTCGAGGCCCGCGTGCCCGACCGAGACATCGATAATATCTACCTGGGCCAGCCGGCCGAAATTCGCTTCAGCGCGTTCAACCAACGCATGTCCAATGTCATAGATGGCGAAGTGACGCATGTCTCGGCGGACAGCTTCGAGGACGAAGCCACCCGTACCCGCTACTACAAGACCCGTATCCACGTGACCGACGCAGGCCAGGAAAGCATGACCGAGACCATGCAACTCCTGGCCGGCATGCCCGCCGAAGTCATGATCAAGACCGGCGAACGCACGTTTGCCAGCTACGTGGCCAAACCCTTTACCGACCTGATCGCTCGCGCGATGAGGGAGGAGTGAACCGCGTACAACGGAACCAGGCCGGGCTGGCCCACGCCGCGTGCAGTGATAAGGTAGGCCGCTGGACCCCAGTGAGGAAAAGCGTGCCATGAAATATATAGGAGCCCACGTCAGCGCAGCCGGCGGGCCGGAACAGGCAGTGACCCGCGCCCGCGAGATCGGTGCCGACGCGTTCGCCCTGTTCACCAAGAACCAGCGCCAATGGAAGGCCAAACCGCTCACCGACGAGACGATTGCAGCCTTTCGTGAGGCCTGTGAAACGCACGGCTTTTCTTCCCGGCAGATCCTGCCGCATGACAGCTATCTCATCAATCTCGGGCACCCGGCGCGTGAGGGCCTGGAGAAATCCCGCGCGGCCTTCCTCGACGAGATGCAGCGCTGTGAGCAGCTAGGCCTCTCGCTACTCAACTTTCACCCTGGCAGCCATCTTAACAAGATCGGCGAAGCCGAATGCCTGGCCAGGATTGCCGAATCGATCAACATGGCCTTGGCCGAGACACGCGGTGTCACCGCCGTGATCGAGAACACTGCCGGTCAGGGATCGAACCTGGGCTGGCGCTTCGAGCACCTGGCCGAGATCATTGACCAGGTCGAGGACAAGACGCGGGTGGGCGTGTGTATCGATACCTGCCACGCCTTTGCCGCCGGCTATGATCTGCGGACTTCGGCCGCCTGTACCGCCAGCTTCGACGAGTTTGGCGACGTGGTCGGCTTCGACTACCTGCGTGGCATGCATCTCAACGATGCCAAGAGCGAGTTCGCCAGCCGCGTCGACCGACATCACAGCCTGGGCCAGGGCAATATCGGTCTCGACGCCTTCATGACGATCATGCAGGACCCACGGATCGATGGGATACCGCTGATTCTCGAGACGATCGAGCCCGATATCTGGGCGGAAGAAATTGCCTGGTTGCGTCAGCAGACTATAACCAGACAATGAGCCATTACGCTCGTGATGCCTTTTTTTATCAAATCATGGGTTATTAGTAGGACGTTATTAATCTGGCCATGCATTACGGCTAAAGGAGGACAAATCTCCCCCCGACGCCGAGCATTCGGTCATCTATTCTATATAAACCTGTGCTGTAACATTCATTTCCTATTAAAGGGCTGTTCAACCCATCCAAGGAGAATGTACGGTTTCAGTGGTGCAATTCCGCAATACGCAGGTCCCAACGAGGGAGACAATAATGAAGAACCTTCAGCTCGATTACGCTAACAACGAAGCCCGCCTGTACAACCCCGCCACTCAGGATCTCTCCGTACGCTTGCGCGGACGGCCTTCGGACCTCGTGGCCGTTCTCGATGATTTGCGTCCATGCTGGGAATCGATGTATGAACAGCGTGAGTTCATCGTCGAGGATTCTGTACAACATTTCGGCGCCAAGGTCCGCTTGGCCTATGCCGACTGGTGGCCAAACGATCTTGAGCATGACGTGAGTAAAACTACCGTGGACAGCGAAGTCGCAGCGGTCAGCCCCTAGGGAAGGGAAACAAGACGAGCGGCGACGAACAGCAAGCCTGGTCGTCGCCGTTTTTTTAACTATGAACTCAGCCAGGCCTCGAACGCATCCGGCGCCATCGGCATGGCAAATAGAAAGCCCTGGAATTCATCGCATCCCAGCCGTTCAAGGAAACGCCATGTCGGCTCGGTTTCCACGCCCTCCGCGACGACGTGGTACCCCAGGTCGTGTGCCATGCCGATCATCGATTTGACCAGCGTCTGGCTGCGAGCGTCCTCATCCAATCCATGGATGAAGGAACGATCGATCTTGACTACCTGAGCCGGAATACTCTGTAGATAGGCCAGGCTGCTATAGCCCGTACCGAAGTCGTCGATGGCCACGCGGATGCCCGCTTCTACCAGCCGCTCTAGCTGTATCCAGGCTGCCCGACCGTGGCCCAGCAAGGCCGTTTCAGTCAGCTCGAGCTCAATGCAATCCGCCGGAAGCTCGGCCTCATCCAACAGGCTAAGCAACCGCTGGGCAAAGTCGTCCTCTTCGAGATTAACGGCCGAAATATTGATCGAAATGCAGATTGGCTGGCCCTGGCGATACCACCTCACCGCCTGAGCGATGGCAGTTCGGATGACCCAGTCGGTCAGCGGGCGGGCGAGAGGCGTATTCTCGACCAGGGGGATGAATTCGGCAGGAGATATCGCACCCAACTCGGGGTGATGCCATCGTAAAAGCGCCTCGGCCCCCCGGCAGGCCTGATCGCCCAGGGTCACACGAGGTTGATAGACCAGGTGCAGTTGATCGGGATGTTCCAGCGCCTCGCGGAACCCCGAGAGGAGCGCAAAGCGGCGCCGATGACTCGCATCTATCGCCATTGAGTAGATGCCCACGCCGGTCTCACCCTGACGAGCGTCCTGGCACGCGCTATGTGCGGTACGCAGTACATGCGCGGGGCTGTCCTCGCCGAGCCGCAAGGGGGCAACACCCACCACGGGCCGTATCAAGGTTGCCGCATTTTCAGCCAGGCTCTGTGTCATGAGTTCACGTCGGATACGCAGGGCCTCGCTGGACGCTTCGCCTTCGTTGCCCCCTGGAATGAGATGCACGAACTGGCCAGGCCCCACGCTGTAAAGCCGCACGCCGCTACCGACGCCCTGTTGCAAGCCCTGCCCTGCGCCTTGAATCAGCTCATCCAGATACGCCGGCCCCATGACCCGATTCAGGGTCGTCGTCTGGGTGACGTCGAGAATTTCCGTGAACAGGGCATAACGCAGTTCGCCGCTGGCATCACGACCAAGGTCCTCGAGATCCTCGCCGAACTGGCTGCGATTGGGTAACCCGGTCAGTGGGTCGATGCGTCCGAAGGCGTGCTGCAACTCGATCTGGGCCATCACCATGGCGGCAAGATCCTTGAGCACGGCGATCTCCTGCTCGGTCACCTCGCGCGGCTCGGTACCCAGAACACACATTGCTCCCAGCGTGTAGCCGTCCTGAGTGGTCAGCGGGGCACCCGCATAGAAGCGGATTCCCGACTCGGCAAGCACACTGTCATGGTATGTCGCTGAGGACGCCAGATCGGGAATGACCAGGAGTTCGGATTCGTCGGCAACTTCGCCGCAGCACGCCTTGAACCGGGGGATTTCCCAATGGTCCACCCCGACACGCGACTTGAACCACTGTCGATCCTGATCGGTCAGTGAAACCGCCGCGATCGGCAGATTGAAGAACTGGCTCGCCATGCGTGTTATACGGTCGAAACTCTCGCTTGGCGGCGTGTCCAGCAGGTTGAGTTGGCGTAGCGTATAGAGCCGCGCCTGTTCGTAATTGTTGTGCATCTATCATCGTCCCCCGCCGTAGCTGCGGCGGCAAAATACCAGCTCGCCTACCTTGAGACTAATCAAACCATGCTATCGCGACCATAACATGGCGAAACAAAAATTCATGTTAATTAACATAGGTTAAGCGATGCTTCGAAACGGATGACTAGCGACTGCGGTACGAACATAGGGTGACGCCTGAGCCCGTCGGGCCTTTGCCTCACAGCAAGTGATAGAACGGTACCGCCACGAACCACACCATATAGTGAAGGGTGACGATCAGCAGGCCATTGATGCGCTTCAGGCGATCGGTGCCTCGCTGGTAGTAGAACCACAACAGCCCCAGACACAAGGCGGCATGGGGCAGGACAAAAACGCTGAGTCCCGCATAGAGCTCACCGACGACACCACCGCCATGCTCGAACAGGACGGCCAAGAGCGCTGCAACGACCACGGCCAACCCCGCCAGCATGAGAAGTGGACGGTTACCCAAGCGCACCGCCAGGGTCCGCTTTCCCGCCTGGGAATCGGCATCGCGGTCGGGCGCGCCGGCCAACAGGATGGCAGGAAGGATGGCGAGAAAAAGGGGCGTGGCCAGCCACCAGGGCAACTTATCCGAGGCCTCTCCGCCCTGCAACGTGTAGCCAACCCACAGCACCATCGCGCTGTGGGTAAAGGCCACATCCATTTCACCCAGGCCCCGGTAGCTCAGCTTCAAGGGGGGCGAGGTATACCCCAGCGTGAGCACCAGCGCGAGCAGCAGCCATCCCGCCGCCGCCAAGGGTAGGCCCGCGGTATGCAATGCCAATCCGCCGGCCGCGAAAAAGCCCACCAAGGCCAGACCGATCCCCAGTCGTAACTTGGCAAAACTCAGCTCGCCATCGACCAGAACGCGCGACCCCCCCGTAAACGGGCCATGATTGGCGTTGATACGGTCACTGGGATAGTCCTGATAGTCGTTGGAGAAAACCGTGGCGGCTTCCAGGCAGAACAGGCAGAGATAACCCAGTAGGTAGGGCCCCCAAGCCAAGCCGCTCACGCCCGCGGTCAATGCCCCTACCGTGTAGGCAGCCCAGGTCATCGGATAGAACTGCAGGCGAAGCGCCTTGAGCCAGGGGCTGGCTCGCTCGATGACTCGCGCTGCAGGACGTTTAATCCCGCCCCCCAGCGCAAACCCGGCACGCCGGGCCCGTTCGATCCACTCGCGACGCTGCGGGTCGTCCGACGTCCGTACGGGACCGACCACGAGTGAACGTACGGGCTTCACTCCGCAGAATCCCAGCGTCGCATTGCGCATGGCATGGGTTCCCGGCGCCTTGAAAAGCCATCGATACACGGGGGGCGGCGTGTCCATGGTGGTGATCAGTTGAGCCGTCTTGCCCGCCCAGAGGCCTTCCCACTGGGTGGCTCCGGGGCCATAGAAGCGAAACGCGTCGCCGGGCATCACGAGTCGATCGAGGAAGCCTTTGAGCAGCGCCGGCATGGTACCCCACCAGTTGGGGTAGACGAAAACCAGATGCTCGGCCCAGGCAAGCCACGCCCGGCCACGCTCCAGGTCCGGCTCCAGAGGCTGAAGCTCGGGCGAGTCCTCGCGCACATGCGGGTCGAAGTCGAGTTCGCCAAGGGATAACAGGTGGGTCTCGACCCCGGCTTGCTCCGCCCCTTGCCGGTAGGCCTCGGCCATGGCGCCACACAGGCTGTCTCGGCGAGGGTGGCCGAGGATGATCAACGTTCGCATGCATGCTCCCTACATCAGCGAAACTTCATCCCAGCATAGGACGCCCAGGGGGTTTTGCCTGTTCGGCACGAACGCGATGGAGGCCACAACGAAAACCGCCGCCCCATGGGGCGGCGGTTCACGATCCATAGACCGGAGCGACTTACTTGGTCGCTTTAGCGGTCGACTTGGATGCGGACTTCATGTTGTCTTCAGCCAGCTTCTGGCTCTTCTGCATGAATTCCTGATTCAGCGACACCACTTTCTGGGTATCACGCTGCAGGCGCTCGCTGACATCCTTGGCGACCTGCTGCTGGCCTTCGACGTAATTGCGCAGGCCTTCCTGATCGCTGATGGACAGCGCCGAGCGGAACTGATTGAGGCCCACTTCGGCATAGGTCTTGGCTGCGTCGTACTGGGTATTCATCAGCTGCTCGGTGTAATCGATCGCCAGCGATGCGTAAGCGCGTGCCGGTGACAGGAACAGTGATTCGAATTGCTTGTTCGCTTGCTCGGAATTGGCGTTGCTCATGGTAACACCTCCATCAATAGACATGTGTGTAGCGACATGTGTGAGAAAGCCATGATGGCCTCCTTGTTGCAAAGCAGCATAGCAATGACCTTGTTGCATTGCAACAAGGAATCATGGCGATGTCTCCCCCAAGCGTGAACTAGGCTATTTCCTAGTACGTCGCCACAACAAGGTATCGCCATGATCACTCTCGACACGCTCCGGCAGGCCCAGGCCCGGATCGCCGATCGCCTGGCCCCCACGCCGCTGATTGCCGATCATTCATTATCGGAGCGACTGGGGCGGCGCGTCTGGTTAAAGGCCGAATCGCTACAGCAGACCGGCTCGTTCAAACCTCGAGGGGGGCTGAACTGGATCCGCACTGCGCACCGGTCAGAGCTCGACAAGGGGCTAGGCGCCGTGTCGGCAGGTAACCATGCCCTGGGGCTCGCCTGGGCGGCGCGTGAGGCCAACATACCGGTAACGATCGCCACGCCTACCGACGCCAGCGCGTTCAAGGTCGAAGGCAGCCGTGAGCTGGGTGCCGAAGTGATACTCGAGGGCGACATCAATGCTGCCTGGGCGCTGATGCATTCCCTGGTAGACGAGCGAGGACTGACCCTGGTCCATCCTTACGACGACCCCCGCATTATCGCGGGCCAGGGCACCGTGGGGCTGGAAATCCTCGAGCAGGCACCCGCTGCCGCATCGATCGTTTGTCCAGTGGGCGGGGGCGGGCTGATCTCCGGGATCGGCATCGCGGTACGTGCCTTGCGGCCCGACATGCAATTGATCGGTGTGGAACCCGAAGGCGCGGCTAGCATGGCGCACGCCTGGCGCCACGATACGCCGCAGTCGCTGAGCGAGGTCGACACCTGTGCCAAGAGCCTGGCAGCGGCTCGCGTGGGTGAACATACCTATCCCCTGTGTCGACAGCATGTCGATGCCATGACAGCGGTCGATGACAAAGCGATCCTCGACGCCATGCGACATCTGCTCGAAAGCGCCAAGCTCTATGTCGAGCCTGGCGCTGCCGTGGGTATCGCTGCCCTTCAAGAAGGGCTGGTGTCGCTACCTACAAAGGGCGATATCGTCGTTGTCGTTACCGGAGGCAATGTAGGGTGGGATGAACTGAAGGGCCTCGTCTAGCTCGAGGCGCGCCGTATTCCCGCCAGCAGCGGGCTCCCCGTCTCGGGATCGGGGATGAGGGTGCAGTCGATCCCGTAGAGTTGCCGTACCAGAGTGGGCGTGACGATATCGCGTGGATCGCCTTCAGCGATGATGGCACCTTCATGCATGGCCACCAGATAGTCGGCATAGCGGCATGCGCTGGCCAGGTCGTGAACCACCATCACCACCGTTCTGCCCTTGGCGGCCAGGCGCCGTATCAGTTCGAACACCTCGATCTGGTGTCCCAGGTCGAGTGCCGACGTGGGCTCGTCGAGCAACAACAACGGAGTGTGCTGAGCGATAGTCATCGCTATCCAGGCACGTTGGCGCTGGCCGCCGGACAGCGCGTCCAGGCTGCGGTCGGCCAACCCTTGCAGGTCTGCCGCCTCCATGGCCTGGGCGACCACACACTGGTCCTCCTCCGACCATTGACGCAGCCACCCCTGATGGGGCTGTCGTCCGAAACGAATCAGTTCGCTGACCGTTAACCCTTCGGGCGCGTGGGTTTCCTGGGGAAGTAGGGCCAGGCGCGTTGCCAGGGCGCGCGACGGCAACCGCTGGATATCCTGGCCATCGAGCAGCACATGGCCCTGGCTGGGCGTATGCAGCCGCGCCAGCCCGGCCAAGAGCGTCGACTTGCCGCACCCGTTGGGCCCGACGATGGCCGTTACCTGGCCTTGGGGAAGCGAAAGATTCAGGGCCTCGATGATCGTGTGCTTACCGTAGGCAAGTCCCAGGTCGCTGGCCTCGAGACCCGCGGCCTCGTCCCCAAGGGCATCGGAGGGTGTGCTCATGCAAGGCTCCTGGAGGTACGTAGCAATATCCACAGCAGGTAAGGCGCCCCGACAACCGACGTCACGATGCCTACCGGCACTTCGATGGGCGTAAAAAGCGTACGTCCCACAAGGTCGGAAAGTACCATGACCAAGGCACCGGCCAGCGCCGAGGCGACAATGGGTACACTGCGTGAAGAAGACAGGTAACGCGCGATTTCAGGACCGATCAATCCCACCATGCCAACGGGGCCCGCAACGGCGACGGCCAGCGCGGTTAGGATGACCGCCAGGATCAGCGCCTGGTGACGTCGACGATTGACGGGCTGGCCCAGCCCCTTGGCCACAGACTCGGAGAAGCGCATCACAGCAAGCGCCCGGGAGAGTCCCAATGCGGCCAACAGCCCCAGCGGCAAGCCCAACGCCAGCGCGGCTACGGCGTTGGAGGGCCGTGCATTCAGCGTGCCTACCGTCCAGGGGTAGGCGGAATTGGCCACATCGATGGACACTCGCGCCAAGAGCAGCTGGGTGATCGCACCGAAGACGGCACCCACACCGATACCGGCAACGATGAAGCGGTACCCCCGCGCGCCGCCACCGCCGACCAACCCGAAGGTCAGGGCCGTTGCTGTTGCCGCCCCGGCTAAGGCCATTGCCGGTGGCGCAATCACCACACCGATACCGACGACCGAGGCCACCGCGAACGCAGTGGCACCATTGTCGATACCGATGATGCCCGGTGTCGCCAGACGGTTGCGCGCCAGGGTCTGCATCAGGCAGCCGGACAAGGCAAAGGCCGCCCCGGTCAAGCACGCTATTGCCAGGCGCGGCAGGCGCAACTCCTGAACCATGAACGAAGCCACCGGATCGCCCCCTCCGGCCAGTACGTCGATGAGCTCCCAGGGAGCGACAGTCAGGCTACCCAAGCTGAGATAGGCCAAGGAAGAGGCCATCAATCCCAGGGCGAGCAGGAGATTGGCTGCAAGGCCGCGACGGTCTATCAATAGGCTGTGTTGCTGGCCGCCGTTTCCGGACCAAGCCAGACACCATGTCCCATTCGGGGCATGTGCCGGCCCGTGGAGCGTTGGGCCCCGGTCAGCTGAACGCTTCATGGCAACATCACTGGAAGAATAGGAGTTCATGTTACATGGCCTAGAGGGACGGCAGGCGGCGGGCTCTCACCACGGCCACCAATACCGGCGCGCCACAGAGCGCCGTCAGGACCCCCAACGGCATTTCCGAAGGGGCCACCAGCAACCGGGAAATGATATCGGCGGTAATGACCATCAGCGGCCCCAGCAACAGGCACAGCCATAGCGTTCGGCGGATATCGGGCCCTGCCAGTGCCCGGGCTGCATACGGCACCACGAGTCCCACGAAGGCGATGGGCCCGGCCACCGCGGTGGCCGACCCTACCAGCAGCGCGACCGAGAAGATCACCAAAAGGCGAATCAGCTTGGGTTGATGGCCGAGTCCGGTGGCGACACGCTCGCCCAGCGCAAGCGATGCCAGTGGGCGGGCAATCAGTAATGTGATGACTCCCGCCACCAGCAGGCCCGGCGCTATCGCCACCAGATCGTCCAAACGGCGGCCAGACAAGCTACCCACGACCCAGAAGCGTATCTCGTCAGCGGCACGCTGGTCGTACAGCAACAGCAGCGAGGTCAGAGCGCCCAGCAATCCAGTAAAGGCCGCGCCAGCAAGCACCAGACGGATCGGATCACCGTCGACACCGCGCAGCCGTGCCACGCCCAGAACACAAAGGCAGCCCACCAGGGCACCGATTTGGGCCACGCCGACCCGCAGCGTGGCAGCGCTCGCCCCCATGACCAGGATCAGGGCCACGGCAAAGGCACTGCCAGCACTCACACCCAGCAGCCCAGGCTCCGCCAATGGATTACGGGCCACGGCCTGAAGCAGCGCACCGGAAACCCCCAATGCCATGCCCACGGTCAACCCGATCAGGGCACGGGGGGCGCGCAGGGTCGAGATGACGAAGTGAGCCTCGTCATCCCCTCCTCCGAGTAACCAGGTGAGTGCACGGACCGGGCCCACGTCCCCTGCACCAAACAATAAACTGGCCAGGCATGCCAACAGCAGCAGCCCAGCCAGAAATAACGCCTTGGCAAGCAATCGCGGCGGGGTTCCCGCCGCTTTCAATAGCACCATGTCAGTCGCCGGTTCCGGCACCGGTCACCTCGGCAATGCGGTCCAGGATAGCGCTGGCGGCCAGCGGCCCTGTTGCGCTCGTCCAGAGCTGACCATTCACGGGCACGACACGATCGTTTTCCACCGCAGAGAGACGCGAGAAAGCCGGCGAGGTTCGGGCCGATTCCAGCGCGGCTTCGCCCTCTTCATTGAGCGTGGCCAGGAACAGCCAATCGTTGTCGATGCGGGCCAGGTTTTCCAGGCTCAGCGGATCACTATGCGGACGCCCGCCCTTGACCAGGCCGGCATCGGTCACCTCGAAGCCTGCCGCTGCCAGCAAACCGGTCGAGAAAAGCTGTTCGGACATGACCAGCGGTCCCTGGGGCATCCAACGCACCAGGCTGGCCCCGGGGCTGCCCTGGGCTGATACGTGTTCAGCGATCGCTTCGGCGCGACGTTCCAGCTCCTCTAAGCGCTGCTCGATCTGGGACGCTTTACCCAGCCCCTTGGCGAAAAAGCGGGCTTCGTCTTTCCAACTCTCGGCGGTGGTCTCTTCGGTGAGCGGCACCAGCGTCGGAGCGATGCGCGACAGGATGGCGTACTGTTCCTGGGGCAGCTGCGGAGAGGCCAGGATGAGATCCGGCGACTGCGCCACGACAGCTTCCAGGTTGGTTTCACGGGCCGTACCCACGATGGCGATGCCCGGAACGTCACTCTCCAGATACGAGGCCACCCCCTCCCCACCGCGAGTGGCAACAGCCGCCAATGGCGTAATACCGGCCGCGACGGAGACATCCAGCGCGCCTTCATAAAGCGTCACGACACGCTGTGGCTCGCCTTCGATCTCCACTTCGCCATAGGCGGTATCCAGGGTCCTTGCCAGCACAGGCGAAGCGCTGACCATGGCCAGCAGAAGCGACACGGCGCCGGCGGAAACCAGTCGAGACAGGCGGATTGTGGAAAAAGGGATGCGCGTCGACATGAATGCTCTCCTGACAATATGGCGAGGATGATAATGACTCTCAGAAGCGTCTGCATTGAGTTTATCGACAACGCCCCGTTCCCTATCCTGCAACACCAACCGATACCATCAACTGCATCGCATTCGGGAATGATTTTCAAAAACATTTGACTGTGCGAAACTAATTGTTCTGTTCGACGCGTAGTTCGCTTTACACGAGACGTCCCATGTACAACCTCGATGAACTGGCCGCTTTCTCTGCCGTGTATGGCTCCGGCAGCTTGACCAATAGCGCACGTGAGCTCGGTGTGGCGAAATCGACGTTAAGCCGCCGTCTCAGCCAGCTCGAGTCGCAGCTGGGGCAGCCCTTGCTGCGACGTCAGGCCAATCGGTTGATCCCTACCGAAGCCGGCATTCTCTTTCATCGTTACTGCGAGCAGATCCTCAGCCTTGCCTCGCAAAGCCAACATGCACTCGATGAACTCCGCGAAGAGGTCAGTGGCGAATTGGTCATCCACATGCATGAGGCCTTTGCCCGCGGCTGGTTCGTTCGAGAATTGGAAACGTTCCTGAGTCGCTATCCGGCACTCCGGCTCACTCTTCACACTCAGCTCACCCCACCGCGGGGTCCCGAAGACACGGCACTGTGCCTATGGCTCGGCATGCCCCCCGAATGCGGGTTGCGCCAGGAAACACTGGGCGCCATGACGCGCGGCTTGTACGCCCACCCCGACTATCTCGCCAAGCGAGGGGAGCCAAGACACCCTCGAGAGCTAAGCGAACATGCCTGGGTCGATTTATTGGGGGAGTCCTCACAAGGCTTATGGCTTCGCCATATGGGCGACGAGGACGAGTGTCAGATCCTGCCCTCGCCCTCCTGGCTGCGTGTCGACCAGCATGTCCTGCATATCGACGCCATTGCCCGTGGCAAGGGGCTGGGTCTGCTTCCGCACTGGATGGCCGAACAGCGGCTTAGCCATCACCCTGAGTCGCTGAAAGCGTGCCTGCCACAATGGCAAGCCCCGCCTCTCCCCGTCACCTTGCTCTATCCCTTCGGCCGGCAGCCCCGCAAGCTGACCGCCCTGATCAAGCATTTGAGGCAAGCCACGCCTGAAGAGTGGCAAGGCACTACCTCGCCCTCGCTCAGTAGACCTACCCCCGCCTTGGCGTGAGATTCGTCAATACGGCTAGCGCTTTCCATGTCAGCCGCCTTTACAACCTTCGTATATTGGTCTGACCTGATGAGGTGGGCTTCGCTGAGATGCGTTACCCACCGAGCCACCTGCCATACGAAGAGTCCAGGCCAATATCTACATGGAGAGCGTTAACATGCCCACGTCTTCCCGCGGTGCGAGCGGCTGGTGCCTGCTCGTATTCTCCCTAATCCTCATTCTCCTGGGATTAATACTGATGGCTGGCGGCCTCTGGCTGGCGAGTCTGGGGGGATCTTGGTACTACCTCATCGCCGGACTAGGCCTGATGGTTTCCGGCGGCCTGATGGCTCGAGACTCACTGACCGGTGCGTGGCTCTATTTTGTCGTGCTGGTTGGCACCGTGATATGGGCACTATGGGAGGTCGGCCTCTCGCCCTGGGAGCTACTGCCTCGCGTATTCGGTTACATCGTGCTTGGTATCGTCGTCGCAGTGCTCTTGCCCACATTGAAACGCCGCCAGGCCATGAGCGGAGGAAAGGCATCATGAGAAAGAACATACAAGCCCCCCTACTGATGGCTGGCCTCACTCTCACCCTCGCATTGCCCGGCCTTGCCCAGGAAACGGAGCCAACGGCACCCAGCGAGGAGAGCTCGGCGCAAGAGAGCCAAGCGCCACCAGCCTCAGAAAGCGCTTCCACCGCGACCTCGTCACAGCAAGACGCTACCGACCCACAGCCCAGCGACGCACCCGCACCGGGCGACTGGGCCGCCTGGGGTCGGGAAAGCCACGCCACGCGGCATTCGCCGCTTGATCAGATCACTGCGGACAATATCGAAAACCTGGAAGTGGCCTGGTCCTACCGTACCGGTGACATGCCGGAGGGCGACCACGCGGAGAGCAAATACGCCCCCGAAACCACCCCCATCAAGGTCGACGACAGCCTTTACCTTTGCTCGGCCATGAACATCATGATATCGCTGGATGCACGGACCGGGGAGGAGCAATGGCGATATGACCCTCAGGTCGATGCGGGGGCAATCCCCTACAGCGCCAGCTGTCGCGGGGTGACGTATCACGAAATACCGAATGCAGGCGACGAGCAGCAGTGTGCCGCGCGCATCATCGAAGGCACCCTCGACGGGCGTCTGATCGCCGTCGATGCCGATACCGGGGAACTCTGCCAGGACTTCGGTGATGGCGGGATGGTGGACCTCTGGGAAGGGATAGGCGAAAAGGTACCCGGCTGGTACTCAGTCACAGCGCCACCGACGATCGTCCAGGGCATCATCGTTACCGGCGCACAGGTCAAGGATGGTCAGGCTGAGGATGCGCCCTCCGGCGTCATACGCGGCTACGACGCCCAAACCGGGGAGCTTGCTTGGGCCTGGGACATGGGGCGTCCCGATCTGGACGGTGCCCCGCCCGAAGGCGAAACCTACACCCGCGGCACCCCCAACATGTGGACGACTGCCGCCTCGGATGAGGAACTGGGTTACGTCTACCTCCCCATGGGCAACTCCTCGGTCGATTATTTCGGCGGCAACCGCAGCGAAGAGGAAAACGAATACTCCACCTCGCTCGTAGCTATCGACGTCAATAGCGGTGAGCCTGTCTGGCATTTCCAGACCGTGCACTACGATGTCTGGGATTACGATCTCGGCTCTCAGCCAAGCCTGGTGGATTTTCCCCAGGAAGATGGGAGCACCGTTCCGGCCTTGATCCTGGCCTCCAAGCAGGGCGATATCTACGTACTTGATCGTCGTACTGGCGAATCGCTGTTCCCGGTTGAAGAGGTCGAGGCCCCCCGCGGCGGCGTGGAACCTGACAACCTCTCCGAGACCCAGCCGAGCTCGAGTTACCACACCCTCGCCTTCCCCGATCTCGAGGAGAAGGATATGTGGGGCATGACACCCATCGACCAATTGTGGTGTCGCATTCAGTTCCGCCGCGCCGAGTATCAAGGGATGTACACACCGCCCACCTCGGAGCGTCGTTTCATTCAATATCCTGGGTACAATGGCGGGAATGACTGGGGCAGCGTGGCGGTGGATACCGAGCGTGGCGTTCTCATCGCCAATTATAACAACATACCTAACTACAACCGCCTCTTGACCCGCGAGGAAGCTGAGGAGCGCAATCTGCAGCCGATCTACGCGGGCGGCGACGGTAGCGATAGCGAGGAAGACGGCCCGGCCGAAGGGGCCGGCGATCCTCAGGTAGGGGCACCCTATGCCATCGATGTCAACGCCGGCTGGCGCGCCCCCATCACGGGCATGCCCTGTACGGCGCCGCCTTATGGCGGAATTCGCGCGATTGATCTCGCCAGCGGTGAAACGTTATGGGACAAGCCCTTGGGCGAAGCGCGCAAGAATGGGCCGTTCGGTATTCCCACCTACCTGCCATTGACGATCGGCACGCCCAATAATGGCGGGCCACTGATCACCGGAAGTGGGCTGATCTTCATTGCAGCTGCCACCGACGACTTGTTTCGAGCCATCAATATCGAGAATGGCGAAGTGGTATGGAAAGACACCTTGCCGGCAGGTGGCCAGGCGAATCCCATGACCTACGAGGTCGATGGACGCCAATACGTTGTCATCGCACCCGGGGGGCACCACTTCATGGAAACGCCGATAGGTGATCACGTTATCGCCTATGCCTTGCCCGAAGATGAATGAGAAGAACGGAATCCTACGCAAAAAATCGCCCGGCATTGCCGGGCGATTTGTTAAATGCAATCTCAGCGCTGGCCGAACAGGTGCTTGCGCGCCTCCTCATCCATCTTCACCCCATCCTGGGGATTGATGTCCTCCGCCACGGCGTAGGCGCGCTTGATGGCGGGGCGGGCTTCGAGGGCGCGGAACCAGCGCAGCACATGGGGGAAGTCTTCGATGTCCTGCCCCTGGTTGGCATGCGGCTTGATCCAGGGCCAAATTGCCATGTCGGCGATCGTATACTCGTCGCCACCCACGAACTCGTTATCGTCCAGTCGCTTATCCAGCACGCTATAGAGACGTGACGTCTCGTTGATGTAGCGCTCGACGGCGTACTCTATCTTCTGGGGGGCATAATTCCGGAAATGGTGGTTCTGACCGGCCATGGGACCGAGCCCGCCCATTTGCCAGTAGAGCCACTGCAGCGTGACATAACGCTCTCGCCCACTTTTGGGCAGGAACTGGCCACACTTATCAGCCAGATATTCGAGAATGGCACCGGACTCGAACAGGGGCAGGGGCTGCCCGCCATCCTCGGGCTTCTTGTCGACGATGGCAGGAATGCGATTGTTGGGGGCGATCTCCAGAAACTCGGTAGAGAACTGATCGCCCCGCCCGATGTTGATCGGCTTGAGGCGATACTCGAGACCCGCTTCCTCGAGGAAGATCGTGATCTTATGCCCATTGGGCGTCGTCCAGTAATACAGATCGATCATGCCAACCTCCGTTGTCGCGTCGTCTAGCGCAGTCGGCTAACGCCGTTCTCCCCAGCATCGCATATCCTCATGGGCGTGTATCGTCATGTCCCATAAGCATGGTCGATATCGACGATACGCATCGCGTTGCGTCCCAGGCCATCGTACTGGTCGAGCATTCTTTCCATCCACGCATAGACCGGGTCGGCATTGGAGACCAGATCAGCGGTGGATACCGTGCGCGCCCACATGAAGAAGCCAAACACCAGATAATCGGCGGCGGCGGGACTGTCGCCATCGATGAAATCGCTCTCGGAAAGCCGACCACGCAGGGGCTCGAGCGCCTGGTCGAGTTGCGTCAGGCCCTTGGCGGGCGAATGGAACTCTTCGAGCGTGCGCTTGAAGCGCGCTTCACGGCTTTCGCGGAAATAGTCCCGATCCTTGGGGGCGACGGCGTTGTGCAGATCCATGACAATGGTGCGCATCATGCCCGGCGCCAGCGATCGCTCGGCGTAAAACTTCAAGAAACGAGCGCGGGCTTCGGCGTCAGGGCCGCCCAGCAAAGGCTTGTCGGGATAGGCCCGATCCAGGTAACGCATGATCTCGTAGCTGTCGCCGACGACCTCGTCCCCATCGACCAGAATCGGCACGGTGCCCTGGCCGGAAAACTCGATGTCCTGCTTGTCGGTGAAGCACCAAGCGCGCGTCTCGTAGTCGAGCCCCTTGTGTGCCAGGGCGAACTTGACCCGCCAGCAATAAGGCGAGAAGCGCAAGCTTTCGTCGATACCGCACAGATCGTAAAGCACTCGGGTCATGTGACCTCCTGATTAAGCATTGTGACACTTCTGACAATCCGGATCAGGGTGGCATCCCACCTTGCACTCGCCCCCTGTCCATTAGTCGAATTCCAGTGGGGGACACTTCCCCTTGTCTCGCATCAACGCACAAAAAACAAGTGCGATAACAACAAGATACTCAGTACAAAGCGACTTTCGTCGCATTGGTCTTACCAATTCACCACAGCTGGCGAATTCGCACTACTCGCCGTATTGTCCACCGCAGGGAAACGGCCCATCGCTGATTCACTCCAACAACCATGAGATAACAGAGGAACCTAGCTCCATGGAATCAACCCTGCTCCCGTTGCTCGCCTTTCTGCCGCTGGTACTGGCGGGCGTGCTATTGATCGGATTCCGCATGGCAGCCAAGGTCGCCATGCCTATCGTATTCCTAGTAACCGCCGTCATTGCCCTGTTCGCCTGGGACATGACCTTCAACCGCGTTCTCGCCTCGACCTTCCAAGGGCTGATCCTGACGGTATCGATACTGTGGATCATCTTCGGCGCGATCCTGCTGCTCAATACCCTCAAGCATTCCGGAGGCATCGCTGCCATCCGCAACGGGTTCTCGGGCATCAGTCCCGATCGTCGGGTGCAGGCCATCATCGTGGCCTGGCTGTTCGGTTGCTTCATCGAAGGCGCCTCCGGCTTCGGAACGCCTGCCGCCGTCGCGGCGCCATTGTTGGTCGCGCTGGGCTTCCCGGCGCTGGCCGCGGTGGTGGTGGGCATGATGATTCAGTCCACACCGGTTTCGTTCGGGGCCGTCGGCACCCCTATCGTCGTCGGGGTCTCGGGCGGCATCAACCGTGAAGCCATCAGCGAGCAATTGTCGGCCCAGGGCGGCTCCTGGCTGGAGTATTTCCGCCTGATCACCGCCGAGGTCGCCATCGTTCATGGCATCGTGGGTATCCTGATGCCATTGATCCTGGTACTGATCATGGTGCGCTTCTTCGGTGCCAACCGCTCCTGGAAGGAAGGTCTGTCGATCGCACCGTTCGCGATCTTTGCCGGTGTCTGCTTCGTGGTGCCCTACATGCTGGCGGGCATTCTGCTCGGCCCCGAGTTCCCGTCGATGATTGGCGCCATGGTCGGCCTGGCCATTGTCGTGCCGGCGGCACGCAAGGGCTTCCTGCTGCCCAAGGACACCTGGGATTTCCCGCCCAGCACCTCCTGGCCGGACGAATGGATCGGCAAGATCGAGATCAAGCTCGAGCAGGTCGCGGGCAAGACGCCCATCTCGACGTTCATGGGCTGGACGCCGTATGTCCTGCTGGCAGTGATCCTGGTAGCGTCACGCACCATCGCGCCGTTCCGTGACTTCCTCACCTCACTGAGCGTCGGCTGGAGCAATATCCTTGGCGAAGCGGGCGTCTCGGGCAGCATTCAGCCGTTGTATCTGCCGGGGGGCATCCTGCTGATGGTGGTGCTGCTGACCATCGCGCTGCATCGCATGCGCGGTAGCGAAGTCAAGGCGGCCTTCAGTGAATCGACCAAGACCATCCTGGGCGCCGGTTTCGTGTTGATCTTCACCATCCCGATGGTGCGCATCCTGATCAACTCGGGAGTCAACGCCTCCGACCTGGTGTCGATGCCTGTGGCCATGGCGCAGTTCGTCGCGGACGGGGTAGGCAGTGTGTATCCGTTCTTCGCACCTGCCGTGGGGGCCCTGGGAGCGTTCATTGCCGGCTCCAATACGGTGTCCAACCTGATGCTGGCCGACTTCCAGTTCAACGTCGCTCAACAGCTCGGTCTCTCGACCGCGATGATGGTCGCGCTGCAGGCCGTGGGCGCCGCGGCAGGCAACATGATCGCCATACACAATGTGGTGGCCGCCTCGGCAACCGTCGGGCTGCTGGGCCGTGAAGGCACCACCCTGCGCAAGACGATCCTGCCCACAATCTACTACTTGGTGTTCACCGGACTGATCGCGCTGATCGCCTTCTACGTGCTGGGCGTCAGCGATCCGCTGATGGGTGGCTGAAGCGCTAGATAGTACGAGCGCAAGGCTAGCGATGGCGCCCTATTGTTGGATGGGCGCCATCGCTTTTTGCTTCGACGGCAAACATCCCCAATTGGCCATTTTATACCAAGCCCGGCCTTCCAATTTTCCTCTGGATAGGTAAATTGGAAAAGGTTTCCATCATAACAAGATTGGTTTGACCAATAGTCCGGACTGACCGTGAGGACACGCCATGAATATCCTCTACGACCCGCAGCTCGATGGCGAACTGCCGTTCAACGACAAGCAGCAGGTGCTGGCCACGCTGAGCCAATCCCTGCCCGACATGACCCTGCTGCACCGCGAGGAGGATTTGCGTCCCTTCGAGTGCGACGGGCTGGCCGCCTATCGCGTCCTGCCCATGCTGGTCGCCATGCCGCATACGCTCGACCAGGTCGAGACGCTACTCAAGACCTGTCACTCGCTTGGCGTGCCGATCGTCACCCGTGGCGCGGGCACCGGCCTCTCCGGGGGCGCCCTGCCACTCGAGCAGGGGGTACTGCTGGTCATGTCGCGCTTCAAGCAGATCCTGCATATCGACCCGGATGCCCGTATCGCCCGGGTGCAGCCAGGTGTGCGCAACCTGGCGATTTCGGAAGCCGCCGCGCCCTACGGCCTCTACTACGCCCCCGACCCGTCTTCCCAGATTGCCTGTTCGATCGGTGGCAACGTCGCCGAAAATGCCGGTGGCGTGCACTGCCTGAAGTACGGCCTGACCGTTCACAACGTACTCAAGGTCGATGTCATCACCATCGAGGGCGAGCGCATGACCCTGGGCGCGGAGTCGCTCGACGCGCCCGGTTTCGACCTGCTGGCGCTGTTTACCGGCTCGGAAGGCATGCTCGGCGTGATCACCGAAATTACCGTCAAGCTGCTGCCCAAGCCCGAGACGGCCAAGGTACTCATGGCAAGCTTCGATGACGTGGAGAAGGCCGGCAAGGCCGTCGGCGACATCATCGCCGCGGGCATCATCCCCGGTGGGTTGGAGATGATGGACAAGCTGGCCATCAAGGCCGCCGAGGATTTCGTTCAGGCAGGCTACCCGGTGGAGGCCGAAGCGATCCTCCTGTGCGAGCTCGATGGGGTCGAAGCCGATGTCGACGATGACTGCGCCACCGTGCGCAGGGTATTGGAGGCCGCCGGTGCCACGGACATCGCCCAGGCTCGCGACGATGCCGAGCGGGCCAAATTCTGGGCTGGCCGCAAGAATGCCTTCCCTGCCGTGGGGCGCATGTCGCCGGATTACTACTGCATGGACGGCACCATTCCACGCCGCGAACTGCCGCGCGTGCTCAAGGGTATCGCGGCCCTTTCGGAAGAGTCCGGCCTGCGGGTCGCGAACGTCTTCCATGCCGGCGACGGCAACATGCACCCGCTGATCCTGTTCGATGCCAACCAGCCCGGCGAACTCGAACTCGCCGAGGACGTCGGCGGCAAGATCCTCGAACTGTGTGTCGAAGCCGGAGGCAGCATTACCGGCGAGCACGGTGTGGGTCGCGAGAAGATCAACCAGATGTGCGCCCAGTTCCAGCCGGATGAGCTCACCGCGTTCCACGCGGTCAAGGCCGCCTTCGACCGGCATCGACTGCTCAATCCCGGCAAGAACATCCCCACCCTGCAGCGCTGCGCCGAATTCGGCGCCATGCATGTGCACAATGGGGAATTGCCGCATCCCGAGTTGCCGCGTTTTTAAGGAGCAGGCGATGGAACAGCACGAACAGGATCAGCACCCTACCCATGCCGAACGCGGCACCCAAGCCGCTGCGGGCCAGGACAGGGCCGACATGCTCTGCGAACGCGTCCGCCAGGCCTTGGCCGAACGCACCCCGCTGCATATCGTAGGCGGCAGCAGCAAGACGTTCTACGGTCGCACCATCGAGGGCGAAGCTATCTCGACCCGCGATCACCGTGGCATCCGCCATTACGATCCGGTCGAGCTGGTCGTGTCGGTACGCGCCGGTACGCCACTGGCTGAACTGGAAGCCGCACTGGACGCCGAGGGCCAGATGCTCGGCTGCGAACCGCCCCACTTCGGCGAAGGCGCCACTGTCGGCGGCATGCTTGCCACCGGTCTATCCGGCCCACGCCGCCCTTGGGCCGGGAGCGTTCGCGATTTCGTCCTGGGTAGCCGGGTCATTACCGGCGAAGGCAAGGAGCTGCGCTTCGGCGGCGAG
Source organism: Litchfieldella xinjiangensis (assembly GCF_000759345.1). Taxonomy (GTDB): domain Bacteria; phylum Pseudomonadota; class Gammaproteobacteria; order Pseudomonadales; family Halomonadaceae; genus Litchfieldella_A; species Litchfieldella_A xinjiangensis. Next base: position 539,793 of record NZ_JPZL01000002.1, on the reverse strand, counting down.
GTCATGAAGAATGTCGCCGGCTACGATCTCTCGCGTCTGATGGCGGGTGCCCAAGGAACCCTGGGCCTGGCCACGGAGGTATCGTTCAAGGTATTGCCCAAGCCCGGTGCCCAAGCGAGCCTGAGGCTCGACATGAGCTTGGACGATGCCTTGGCGCGATTCGCCGAGTGGGGGCGCCAGCCGCTACCGATCACCGCGGCAGCCTGGCATGACGGCGCCCTTTACCTGCGCCTGGAAGGCGGCCCGAGTTCCGTCGCCGCCACTCGCGAGCGACTCGGCGGCGATGCCCCCGAAGACAGCTTTTGGACCGATCTTCGCGAACACCGCCTGGCTTTCTTCGATACAGAAGATACTCGTTCGCTGTGGCGGCTTTCGTTGCCCAACCATACGCCGCGCCTCGAACTCGACGGCGAAACGTTCTACGACTGGGCCGGTGCCCAGCGCTGGCTGAGAAGCGAGGCATCCGCCGAGGCCATCCGCGAAGCGGCGGCACGTGTCGGCGGCCACGCTACGTGTTACCGGGCCTGCAACCAGGCCGATATCGAGCCGTTCACCCCCCTCTCCCCGGTGCTTGCCAAATATCATCGCCAGTTGAAGCACCAGCTCGACCCGCAGGGCATCTTCAACCCCGGGCGACTCTACGCGGAGCTTTGAGCCATGCAGACGCATTTCACCGAAGACGCCCTCAAGCAGCCGCATATCCGTGAGGCCGACCGGGTACTGCGCAGTTGCGTGCATTGCGGCTTTTGCAACGCGACGTGTCCCACCTATCAGTTGCTGGGCGACGAACGTGACGGCCCACGGGGGCGGATCTACCTGATGAAGGAGCTGCTAGAGAGCCGTGATGATGACGACCAGGTCACCGAGGAAACCCGGTTACACCTCGACCGGTGCCTGACCTGCCGTAACTGCGAAACCACCTGCCCGTCTGGCGTGGAATACCACAAGCTGCTCGATATCGGCCGTGCAGAGATCGAGCGTCGCGTCCCGCGCAATGCGCGTGACCGGGCGCTGCGCTATGGGCTGCGCAAGGCGTTGGTCGACCCCAAGCGGTTCAAGGCCCTGCTCAAGCTCGGCCAGACTTTCAAACCGCTGGTGCCAGGCCCCCTCAAGGCCAAGATGCCACCCCAGGCACCGGATGCCGGCACCCGGCCGGGCCACTCGCAACACGCACGACAGATGCTGATTCTCGAAGGCTGTGTCCAGCCAGGCCTTTCGCCCAATACCAATGCGGCGACCGCCCGCGTGCTCGACCGGCTGGGAATCGGCCTGACGCCGGCGCCCGAGGCCGGCTGTTGTGGGGCGATCGACTTCCACCTCAATGCCCAGGCCGACGGCCGGGATCGAATGCGTGCCAATATCGATGCGTGGTGGCCCCATGTCGAAGCGGGCTGCGAGGCCATCGTGCAGACAGCCAGCGGGTGCGGCGCCTTCGTCAAGGAATACGGCGAGATGCTCGCCGACGATCCCGACTATGCACAGAAAGCCCGGCGCATCAGTGCCCTGGCCAAGGATCTGGTCGAGATCCTTGACGGCGAGGCGCTAGAGGCCGTCAAACCCCGCGAGACACCGGCACTGGCCTTTCAATGTCCGTGCACCCTGCAACATGCACAGAAACTCGGTGGTGCCGTGGAGAAGGTACTCACCCGGCTGGGCTTTCCGCTGACCCCAGTGCAGGATCCCCACCTATGCTGCGGCTCGGCGGGCACGTATTCGATTACCCAGCCCGACCTTTCCAGGCAATTGCGCGACAACAAGATCGCCAATCTGGAAGCCGGCAATCCAGAGGTGATCGTCACCGCCAATATCGGCTGCCAGACCCACCTGGCCAGCGGCAGTCGCACCCCGGTGCTGCACTGGATCGAAATCGTCGATCAGGCCATGGCACCGTAGTTCGCCCTGACACAAGATGATCCGAAACGACAGCCCAACACAGTAGACACACGAGGAGCTCCCATGCAGACCAAATCCGTACTCACCCTCAGCGACGTCAATGCGATTCTCGATGCCGCCCAGAAAGAGGCCGAGGCCAATGGCTGGGCCGTCACCATCGCCGTGGCCGATGACGGCGGTCATCTGCTTGGCCTGCGCCGCCTCGATGGCGCCGCCCCGATGACGCCAGGCGTCGCCTCGGAAAAGGCTCGCAGTGCCGCACTGGGCCGCAAGGAAACGCAGGTGTTCGAGGACATGATCAACGGCGGACGCACGGCATTCGTCTCGGCACCGCTTCAGGGCATGCTTTCAGGGGGCGTGCCGGTGCTGGTCGATGGCCAGGTGGCCGGCACCGTGGGTGTGTCCGGCGTCAAGCCGGATCAGGACGTGCAAATAGCCAAGGCGGGTATCGCAGCAGTCGCCTGACCGCTTCCTCCCCCGCTCGACGCCTGCGATCAAGGATCGTGGGCGTCGTGCCGTTCAGCCATCGAACCGCCCGCTACACCGCGTTATAGTAGTTGCCTTCCCTGATGTAGGTCTGCCTGAGGTCGCCATGCCGTTGCTGTTTTTCCTGCCGCCCCTGGGTGCCGTACTGATCTGGTCGGGCAACATGACCATCAATCAGCTGACCGTGGGCGCGATCGCCCCCAGCACCATCGCGTTCGAGCGCTGGGTGCTGGCGCTCGCCGTGCTATCGCCCTTCGTACTGCCCGCCGTGTGGCGATTGCGGCATGAACTGCGCCCCGAGCTTCCCAAGCTCGCCTTCCTGGGCCTGCTGGGCATGGCCATGTGGCAAGGGCTGGCCTATGTGGCCGCCGAAACCACCTCGGCCACCAACATGGGCATCCTCGCGGCGACGGTTCCCCTGCTGACCGTGCTGCTCAGTGCCGCGATACTGCGCGAGCCGCCGACCCTGGGGGGCATAGCCGGGGGGGCCGTCGCGCTGTTTGGCGTTCTCGTGCTGCTGGGCAGGGGCAATCCCCTAACGCTGCTCAGCCTCGATGTTGCGATCGGCGACCTGCTGATGGTCGTCGCAGCGACCTGTTATGCGTCCTATGGGGTGATGCTCAAGCGTTGGCAAATGACGATTCCGCCCTGGGTGATGCTCTACGTTCAGGCCTGCTTCGCCACGCTATTTTTGCTGCCGGGCTTCCTGCTCGGCCCCAAGACACCCATCGACGCCCACAATATCGGCCTGATCCTGTATGCAGGGATTCCCGCCTCGATCGTCACCACCTATTTGTGGATGCGTGCCGTTCGCCAGATCGGCGCCAGCAAGGCGAGTATCTTTCTTAATCTGATGCCTCTATTCAGCGCGCTTATCGCCATGCTGTTTCTGGGTGAGCGCCTGGCCAGCTGGCACCTCCTGGGTGGCGGCCTGACGCTCATCGGCGTGATCATGGCGCAGAAACTCACCCAGCCTCTGGTGCGCCGAGCCACTTCCACCGGCTAGTCAGGATCGTATTACGATGTCGTTCGACACTCGCCACCTCAATCAGCAACGCATGCCCTTGGATGACGAGGCCACGGTCTGGCTGTTCGGCTATGGGTCGCTGATCTGGAAAGCCGGCTTTCCCTATCATGAGCGTAAGCCTGCGACTATTTCAGGCTGGGCCCGCCGCTTCTGGCAGGGCTCCCATGACCATCGAGGCACCCCCGACGCCCCCGGACGCGTCGTCACGCTAATCGGGGCGCCCGAGGCGCTTTGCCATGGCATGGCTTATCACATCGATGCCAAGACCCTCGGCCCCTTGGATCATCGCGAAAAGAACGGGTACGTGCGCGAAACCGTGACGCTGTACTTCCATGACGGCAGCCATGCCGAGGGCTTGGTCTACATCGCCACCGAAGACAATGCTGCCTTCCTGGGCGATGCGCCTATCGAGACGATGGCCGAGCAGATTCACCAGGCTCATGGACCCAGCGGACCCAATCGAGACTATCTGCTCAACTTGGCCAGCGCCTTGGAAGCCCTGGGCGCGGAAGACGCCCATGTATTCGCCCTGGCAGACCAGGTGCGACAGCGCTGATATCCTCAGCTAGGCTGACGTTCTGTTTACAGGACATTCAACCAAGAGGCGCCAAATGACGGCAACGTGGATCGATATCACCGCCCGGGACGGCGGTACCTTTCAAGGCTACCTGGCACTTCCCCCCGCCGGCAAAGGGCCGGGGATCGTCTTGATCCAGGAGATTTTCGGCGTCAATGCACATATCAGGAGCGTCGCCGAGCAGTACGCGCAGGACGGCTACGTGGTGCTGGCCCCGGATGTGTTCTGGCGGCAGGAGCCGAAGGTCGAGCTGGGTTATGAAGGGGCCGACATGGAGAAAGCCTTCACCTTGATGAAGGCACTGGATAGCGATCAAGCCGTCGATGACCTCAAGCACGTCGTGACGACCCTGCGCGAACGGCCGGAATGCGACGGGCCTGTGACCTCACTGGGTTACTGCCTGGGCGGCAGGCTCTCCTTTCTCTGCGCGCAGGAGGCGGGTGTCGACGCGGCGGTGTGTTTCTATCCCGGCGGCATCGCGAACCTGCTCGACGGGGCCGCAGACATCCGCGTGCCGCTGCAGTTTCACTTCGGTGAACGGGATGCTCATATCACTGAAGAGCATATCGAGCAGGTCCAGTCGGCGTTCCAGGGGCGCGACGATGTCGAAACGTACGTTTATGCAGGCGCCGACCACGGTTTCAACTGCTGGGCCCGCGGTGCCTACCATCAGCCTTCCGCCGCACTCTCCCATGGCCGCACGCTGAGCTTCCTCGAGACCCGCGTTCGCTGAAGCGATGCGATCACCTCAGCGAAGGGTCAGCGAATTGAGCCGCCGCAGTTCGCGCATCACCCCGCTGTGGTCGAGTTCTCCGTCGCCATGCTCGACCATGGCGGCGTACAGCGCATCGGCGACACGCGCCACGGGCAATTCCAGGCCAAGCGCCTCGGCCCTTGCCAACGCGGTACGCGTATCCTTGAGTTGGTACTTCGCCGGCCCGCCCGGCGCGTAATCCTCGTCGATCATTCGCTGGCCATGCTGACGCAGGATCGGCGAGTCGGCAAAGCCACCGGCCAGGGCATCCCGCACCTTGGCCGGGTCGGCGCCGCCCCGCTCGGCGAACAGTAGCGCCTCGGCCACCGCCGCGATGGTGCTGGCCACGATCATCTGGTTGGCAAGCTTGGTCTGCTGCCCTGTGCCGGCCGGGCCGACGTGCACCGGACGGCCCATCGCCGACAATACGGCCTGGTACGCCTCGAATGTATTGGCCTCACCACCGACCATGATCGCCAATGTGGCCTTGATCGCTCCCTTCCGCCCGCCCGACACCGGTGCGTCGAGATACGCGACATCCCGCTCGGCACAGCGTTGCGCCTGCCGGATTGCCGTTTCAACCGGGACCGAACTCATTACGATCAAGCCACTACCTGGCGCCAAGGCATCGATTGCGCCCTGGCCATGGTCGCTGTCGCCATCGCCGAACAGGACCGCATCGCTGATCGGACCGTCGCTCAGCATGCCGATCAGTACATCGGCGCTGGAGGCGGCCTCGGCCGGTGTCGAGCAGGCGACACCGCCCGCCGCGGTTATCGCTCCCACCTTTTCTGGTGAGCGGTTCCAGGCGAATACCGGGAAGCCGGCAGCCAGCAGGTTGAGCGCCATCGGCTCGCCCATCAGGCCCGTGCCAAGGAAACCTATGCTGGGTGTAGTCATTGTCATCATCGTTCACCTCGCGCCAGAGTCACCCAGCCTACCTGATCCCGGCCCTCAGAAACGACTGTACGAACTGACGCTGGAACAACAGGAAGGCCACCAGTAGCGGCGCGATGCTGAGCAGCGTTGCTGCACTGACGGTGGCCCAGTTGACGCCAGTTTCCGGCGCCGAGAAGATGCCCAGCCCCACGGTAAGCGGGCGGCTCTCCACCGAGTTTGTCACCACCAGCGGCCACAGGAAGTTGTTCCAGTGATGGCTGATCGAGACCAACCCGTAGGCAAGATAGGTGGGCTTGGCCAGCGGCACGTAGACCTTGAGCAGCACCGCCATCCAGCCACAGCCCTCGATGCGTGCGGCATCCTCGAGTTCGCGGGGAATCGTCTTGAACGTCTGTCGCAGCAGGAAGATTCCCAGGGCACTGGCCACGTAGGGCAGCCCGATGCCGGTAATGGTATCGACGAGCCCCAGCGAGCTGGCGATGCGGTAGTTCTCGACGATGAGCACTTCGGGAAATACGAAGAGCTGGATCAGCACCAGCATGAACAGCACGTTCTTGCCCGGGATAGGAAAGCGGGCAAAGGCGAACCCGGCCAATGTACACACCACGAACTGGGCGATGACGATGCCGGTCACCAACGCGAAGGTGTTGAGGTAATAGCGCGCGAACGGGGCCTGGGCCCAGGCGTCGGCGAAGTTGCTCAATGTCAGTGGCGCCAGCAGATCAAAGCGCACCATGAACTCGGTGGGGTGAAAGGCGGCCCACAGCGCATAGAGCAAGGGAAAAACCCATACGATGCCCAGCAGCCACGCCGCCACGGTTTCAAGGCTCGGCACACGTAGGCGCTGCCGCCTGATTGAAGAGAGAGCCACGGTAGTCATTGGTAGTGGGTCCTGCGGTCGAGCACGGCGAACTTGATCGTGGCCACCGCCGCCAGTACCACCAGTATCACCACCGTGATGGTCGCAGCGTAGGTACGGTCGAAGAACGAGAAGGCGTTCTCGTAGACGTAGTAGAGCAGCAGGTTGGTGGCATTGTTGGGGCCGCCCTTGGTCAGAATGAACAGGTGATCGATCACCCGCACCGCATTGATCAGCGCATTGATCAGTACAAACAGCGTGGTCGGCATCAATAGCGGGAAGGTCACGCGTCGGAAGAAGCTCCAGCGGCTGGTGCCCTCCAGGTCCGAAGCCTCCTTGAGCTCGGGCGGGATGCTCTGGAGCGCTGCCAGATAGAAGATCATGAAGAAGCCGGCCTCCTTCCATACCGCCATGGCAATGACGGAATAGAGCGCCACGCCGGGATCGCCCAGCCAGTTGACCCCGGGGATGCCGAACGCGCCGAGGAGGGTATTGAACAGGCCGATTTGCGGAGCGTAAAAGAACATCCAGATGTTCGCTGCGGCAATCATCGGTAGCACGGTGGGCGTAAAGTAGGCCATACGCACGAAGCTGCGACCCGGTAGCCGGCCATTGACGAACAGGGCCATGCCCAGTGCCAGGGCCATCGAGGTGGGGATGGTGCCCAGCGCGTAGATCAGGTTGTTGCGGGCCACCTTCCAGAACGTGGCATCCTCGAACAGCAGGGCGTAGTTCTCCAGGCCCACGAATTGGGCAGGCGCCCCGCCAAACCCGGGCAGGAACAGGCTATTGATGACCGTCGCGACGGTCGGCAGATAGGCAAACGTCGCAAGCAGTACCGCTGCCGGGAGCAGCAGCAGTGCGCCATAGACCTGCATGCGTCGGGTATCGCTCTGGATCACCATGGTACGTCCCGTAACGGGCTGATCCGGGGCAAGGGCTGTGAGGAGGCGCTATGAATCCTTCCTTGGACGCTACATTTGCCCTGCATCGCTCTCGCATCTTGCTCCGCTTGCAGGTCCAGGGTTGGCCATCCTTGGCCAACCCGTTCGGCGGGAAGAAATATAAACGTTCTTCTAATTCCGCCTCACCCATGCAAATGACTCCTCTCCGCCCTTACCCCCGACGCCCTTCTTGCACCTGCTTAGCGCTCATCCATAGCGAGATGAAGCGATTCGCTCGCGCAGACATTTGTTAAGCGTTCCCTCAGCGGGCGTACCGACGCAAGGCTGCCTCGGCCTCCGCCTGCGCCTGCTTGAGCGCCTCTTCCGCTGACATCTGACCGGTCAGCGCCGCTTGTACGGCGTTATCCAGTGCCCGACGTACACGACCACCCTGATACGTCGCCAGTTCGGCCGTGCTGTGTTCGAGCTGATCGCGGGCCACCGCAGCCGGGGGGAATGACTCGATATACTGCTGCAGCGCCTCGGTCTCGTAGGCCGCGGGGCTCACGCCCATGTAGCCGGTCTCCATCGACCACGCCGCTGCACGCTCAGGCGCCGTCATCCAGCGAATGAAGGTCATCGCCGCACGCTGCTCCTGCTCGCTGGTGTCCTTGAAGATGTAGAAATTACCGCCCCCGGTCGGGCTCCCGCGCTGGGTCTTCTTCGGCAGCATGGCCACGCCGAAATCGAAGCCGGCCTCGTTCTTCACCGCGGTAAGGTTGCCGGTGCTGTGCCACATCATAGCGGTGGACTGCTCGATGAAGTTCTGGCGCAGCGTGCCCCATTCGACGGTGCCGTCGGGCATGGCGTCGTGTTCGTCGGCGAGGGATACCCAGTACTCCAGCGCTTCGATCGCCGCGGGGTCATCGAAATAGACCTCGGTGCCGTCATCGCTCATCAGCTTGTGGCCGTTCTGGAAGGCGAAGGCCTGGAACATCCAGTAGGGATAACCGGTCGAGGGCACCATCACGCCCCACTGATCGCCACCGCTGGCCTCGCGAATCGCGGCGCCCATCTCGACCATCTCTTCCCAGGTCTCGGGGGGCTGTTCGGGGTCGAGCCCGGCGGCCTCGAACGCTTCCTTGTTCCAGTAGAAGACGATGGTCGAGCGCTGGAACGGGATGCCGTAGGTCTTGCCGTCGACCCGTCCGTTTTCCATCAGGCCGGGATAGAAGCTGTCCAGCCACTCCCGCTCTTCGCCGCTCTCGACGATATCGTCGAAGGCCACGATGGCGTCCTGCTCGAGCAGTTCATAGATATCGATGGAAAACAGCACGGATAGCTGAGGCGTGTCGCCCGCCTCGATCGCCGACATCGCTCGCACGCGGGTATCGTCGTAGTTGCCGGCGTAGATGGCTTCGACGTCGATATCGGGATGCGCTTCTTCGAAATCGGCCACCAGGCCATCGACCACCTCGGTCAGGGCGCCGCCGACGGCGACCGGGTAATACATGGTCAGCGAGGTCGTCTCCTGCGCCTGGCTCAGCCCGGCCGAGATCAAGCCACCGAGGGCCAGGCCGCCAAGCATGCTCAACTTGGAAATACGCGGGTTCATCGGTTCACTCCTGGACGCTGGGTCCCAGTTTGAGGGGGCGAGGTCTGCGCCTCGCTTTCCCGGTAGACGCGACTCACGGTCGCGGAAACGTCGTGGCCGCGTAGGGCGAGCCGTTGCCCGCCATCCGCGTCGAAGAAGTGAGCCGCCTCGGCCGACCATTGCAGGCGGCATCGGCCCGGCGGATGCTCGGGGGCCGGTCCATCGAGCCGCGCGCGCAGCTCATGCTCGCCGACCTTGAGACGCACGATGCTGTCTGCGCCGAGGTATTCGGTGTCCTGCCATTCGGCCGGCACCCCCGGGGCATCCCAGGCAGCAATACGTATGTCCTCCGGGCGCACCCCAATCTGGCTGCCTACTGCCTCATGGCTCGCCACGGCGCAGCGCGGTTCGCCTTCGATCACCGCTCCGTCCGAGGCCGCAGCCAGCGGTAACAGATTCATCGCCGGACTGCCGATGAAACTGGCGGCAAAGGCGGTGGCCGGACGCCGGTAGAGTTCGCTTGGTGTATCGTCCTGGACGATGCGTCCACCCTGCATCAGGATGACCCGGTCACCCATGCTCATGGCCTCGACCTGGTCGTGGGTGACATAGATCACGGTCATGCCCAACCGGCGCTGCAAGGCCTTGATCTCGCGGCGCATCTCGCCACGCAGGCGCGCATCAAGGTTGGATAGCGGCTCATCCATCAGGCAGATCGGGTGTTCGGCGATGATCGCGCGGGCCAATGCCACGCGCTGACGCTGCCCGCCCGAGAGCTGCGCCGGCTTGCGATCCAGGTAGGCTTCGAGGTCCACCAGCTTGGCAGCGCGGGCGAGTCGCTCGCGGCGCTCGGCACCCGCCACCCTGCGGCTACGCAGGCCGAAAACGATGTTCTCGGCCACGTTGAGATGGGGGAACAGCGCATAGTTCTGGAACACCATGCTCAACCCGCGATCACCAGGAGGCAGGGAGGTAACGTCGCGGTCGCCAATATGGATGCGCCCGCTCGAGGCCTGCTCGAGGCCGGCGATCATGCGCAGCGTGGTCGACTTGCCACAGCCTGACGGGCCAAGCAGGATCACGAACTGGCCCGGCGTGACATCGAAGCTGATGCCATCGACGGCAGGGGTGTCTCCCCACTGCTTGCTGACGTTTTCCAGACGAATGCGCTTGTTGTTATCGGACATGACGTTCCCAGGCGTGTAACCGCCAGACAGTGAGCCGACTATCGCTCTCGGCAGGCCTGTCATCCCTGTTGTTTCCAAGCGTAGCCCCTGCGGCCGGTTTTTCATTATGTTTATGGTCGGCAACCCACGTTACGGTTACATGATGGATATGTGTCAGGCATGTGACGTGACACGTCGTCACCGAGCGGCCGTCCAGCGTCGTGCTAGAATGGGTGATCAATTTTTGTTCAGGAACACGCCATACATGTCCCTCGACGACTTGCATCTCAATCTGCGCAACCTGACACCGGATGACTATCCGCAGCTCAAGACCCTGATGGACCGGGTCTATCACGACATTGGTGGCGCCTGGCCGAAGCTCACCATCGACAAGCTGATCTCAGAGTTTCCCGATGGCCAGATCCTGATCGAGGATGACGAGACTATTGTCGGCGTGGCCTTGACCGCCTTGGTCGATTACGACGAGTTTTCCAATCCGCACAAGTACGACGACCTGATCGGCAAGCGCGAGACGATCCTCAACGATCCCGAAGGCGACGCCATGTACGGGCTCGACGTGCTGATCGACCCGGCCTATCGCGGCTACCGGCTGGGCCGCCGTCTCTATGAAGCGCGCAAGGAACTGTGTCGCTCGATGAATCTGCGCGCGATCCTCGCGGGGGGACGCATCCCCAACTATCACCAGCATGCCGACGAGCTCTCGCCTACCGAGTACATCGAGAAGGTCTCGCGCAAGGAGCTGCACGATCCGATCCTGTCGTTTCAGTTGGCCAACGACTTCCTGGTCAAGCGCCTGCTGCGCAAGTACCTGCCCGAGGATGAGAAGTCCCAGGGCTTCGCCACACTGCTCGAGTGGAATAACATACTCTTCGAGCCCGCCGAGCGGGTACTGGAAACGCGACGCACCCAGGTGCGGGTCGCCGCCGTACAGTGGCAGATGCGCGAGCTTGCCTCGGTAGAAGCCGTGCTGGAACAGATCGAGTACTTCGTCGATGCGCTCTCGGGCTACCAAAGCGACTTCGCCGTCTTCCCGGAACTGTTCAATGCGCCGTTGATGGGGTTGCAGGATCGTGCCGCCCAGCTCGATCAGCTTGCCGCCATCCGCTTCCTGTCCGGCTTCACCGAGCAGTTCAAGTCGGAGCTGTCACGCATGGCGGTCTCGTACAACATCAACATCGTGGCCGGCTCGATGATCGAGGAGCGCGAGGACGGCAAGCTCTACAACGTCTCGTACCTCTGCCACCGCGACGGCAGCATGGAGTCGCAGTCCAAGTTGCATATCACCCCCCAGGAGCGCCGCGACTGGGTGATCGAGGGCGGTGACGAGTTGCGCGTATTCGATACCGACGCAGGCCGGGTCGGTATCATGATCTGCTATGACGTGGAATTCCCCGAGCTGTCGCGGCTGCTCGCCGACCAGGACATGGACATTCTGTTCGTACCCTTCTGGACCGATACCAAGAACGGCTATCTGCGCGTACGCCATTGCGCCCAGGCGCGTGCCATCGAGAACGAATGCTACGTGGTGCTGTGTGGCAGCGTGGGCAACGTGCCGTCGATCAAGAACCTCGATATCCAGTATGCCCAGTCATCGGTATTCTCACCGTCGGACTTCGCCTTCCCGCACGATGCGGTACTCGCCGAAACCACGCCCAACACCGAGATGATCATGTTCTCCGATCTCGACCTGACGCGCCTCACCGTGGTGCGCAGCGAAGGCTCGGTGACCAACCTCAAGGATCGGCGCAAGGATTTGTTCGACCTGCGCTGGCGCGATTGGTCGTGGAAGTCCGGAGGCCGGCAGGATGAACACTGAGGCACTCGATGTTCGATAAATGGCGACGGTGGCGAGCCGAGCTGTTCGAGGCCCGCCATCCCTTCCCACAGGACGCCTGGGACGAGGCGCGAGCGCGGGTGCCTCTGCTCGCCTCGCTGATCGATGACGACGAAGCCACCCGGCTGGGCCATCGCGCCTGGCGTTTCGCCCATGCCAAGCGCCTCACCTTGCATCCGACGCTTGCCGAGACCACCCGATTCGACCTGCCGGCACGCCTGGTACTGGCGGGACAGGCCTGTCTTCTGACAATGAACTGGCAAGAGCATGAGCACGCAGAGGCATTCGCCAATGTGCATGAAATCCTGGTGCTGCCCGATGCGTTCAGCCGGCGGGTCGAGGAGATGGATGAGTTCGGGGTCATGCACGAATACGAGGACGAGCGCGCCGGGGAAACCTCCTATCAGGGGCCGGTGGTGGTCTCCTTCGCCGATCTCATGGCAAGCGGCGACTGGACCGGCTTCAATGTGCTCATCCATGAACTGGCACATAAGCTCGACATGGGTAACGCCAGCGACATCGACGGCTTTCCCCCCCTGCCGCGAGACATCGATCCGCGCGAATGGCATCGCATATTCACTGCGGCCTGGGACGACCTGCAGGCGCAGCTTGCACGCGGCAGCGAGCCCCCCATCGATGATTACGCCGCCAGTCACCCCGGGGAGTGTTACGCGGTGTGTTGCGAGTATTTCTTCGCCGCCCCGGACATACTCGCCGAGGCCTACCCCGAGCTCTATGCCCTGCTGGGCCAGTACTTCCGCCAGGATCCCCTGGCCCGTCTGCAGGCTGGCAGCCAGGCTCAGGCGTCGTCGGTGTCCCGCCCCGCCACCAGCCAGTCCCATAACAGCGACGCCTCCTCCTGACGTTGCCCCCGGGCCGAGCGCACCAGCCAGAAACACTCATCGCTGGGGACTGCCAGAGAGAACGGCGCGACCAGGTCAGGGCCGTACACTCCCGTTCGAGGCCCGCCACGCCGGCCTGCTTCAGCCAGGTTGGCCATCCCACCGCGAAGCCTACCGCATGCAACAGGGTGCAGCCGGCAAGGTCAGCCGGTGTCTTCAGCTTGTCGGCCAGCCTCGGCGCACATGCAGGCAGCAGGGACTCCTCGCCAAGCGAGGCCACTTCAGTGCCCGACCAATCCCCCCGCCCGTAACGCATTTCGATATCGTCCCCTTCGGGACCATCGAGGCGCCCGAGGCCTTCCAGGTCCTGAGCGAAACCCCTGTGGATTTCCGTTTCCAGGATGAGACCCAGGACATCGCCGTCCGGGCCCCTGTGATCGAGTGCGATGCCCACGACCACGTGGTCGAGGTTCGCTTCAACAATTGGATCCGCGATACGCTACGCTTACCCGAGCATATGATGGATGCCTGGTATGAAGCCTATCGTCGTTTCTGGCGCTTGCTTCACGATCCACGTCACTTGATTGAATTCTCGCTCGAGCCCGGCCAGATGATCACCTTCGACAACCGTCGTGTCTTGCACGGCCGCCGCGCTTTCGATCCCAATACCGGCCGCCGTCACCTGCAAGGCACCTATCTTGATCGCGACATGCTCGAATCGCGGTTGCGGGTCCTGGCCCGAAACGTCTGAAGAGACGCCCGAAGAGACGTACGCATGCCACGCTCATCATCCACCGCCTCAGAATCATAACAACCTCGGTGACATCCTAGACAAGGAGACTATGCATGACCTTCCCCCTGAACGTTCGCGCCACGCAGGCGCGCCTGCCTGCCGCCATGGCACTGGCGCTGCCCTTGACGCTTGGCATGGTAGCCTCGGCCCAGGCCGACGATGACACGCTGCACATCGGCGTGCCCGCCTGGCCGGGTATCACCGTGAAGACCGAGATTGCCGAACAGTTGCTGGCCCCGCTCGGGTATGACACCACAAGCCAGGAACTCGGCCTGCAAGTGATCTACCAGGGCCTGGAGACCGGCGATCTGGACGTGTTCCTGGGCGGCTGGATGCCGGCGCAGGAAGCCATGTACGGACCGCGTGAAGAGAGTGGCGCGATTATCAGCGTGGCCAACAATGTCGATGGCGCCCAGATGACCCTCGCCGTGCCCGAGTATACCTACGCGGCCGGCATCCAGAGCTTTGCCGATCTCGACGAGAACCGCGACATGTTCGAGGGCAAGATTCATGGCTTCGGCGCCGGTTCGGCGGCCAGCGAGCTACTCAACGAGGCGATCGACAACGACACCTGGGGCCTGGGTGACTGGCAGATCGTCGACACCAGCACCGTAGGCATGCTGAGCGCCGCGCGTGACGCCATCTCGCGGGAAGAGCCCATCGTCTGGGTCGGCTGGACCCCGCACTGGATGAACCTCGAACTGCCGATGGCGTATCTCGCGGACTCGAAGAACCTGTTCGGTGAAAACAATGGCGAGAGCGAAGTATTGACCGTGATGCGCGGCGATTACGCCGAGGCCCACCCCAACCTGAAGGCCTTTTTCGAGCAGTTTACCTTCAGTGCCGAGGAGCAGAGCTGGATGATTCTCGAATATGGCCTGGAGGAACGCCCCGCCGATGAAGTCGCCGAGCAGTGGATTCGTGACAACGCCGAGCGGGTGGAAGCCATGCTGGAGGGCGTGACCACCGCCGAGGGTGAGTCGGCCTGGGAAGTGATTCAGGACACCTTCTCGCTATAATTCCGCCTATACTGCCCGCCACGTCCAGGGGCATTGCCTCTGGGCGTGGTATTCGTATGCTGTAAGTCTTTTTCAGCGCAGGGCAGCCCTTCATGACCCGAAAGCACCTCCTCATCCTGCTGGCCATTGCGGTGATCGCCGCCCTGCTCCTGCTGTGGCGATGGTTGGCGATGCAGGATCTGCTGAATGCCCAGGTGCTCTATTCCCTGTTACAGGGCTCGCTGGCCTGGCGGGATACCCCCTGGGCGTTGCTGGTCGTGATCGGGGTCTATACCAGTACGTCGTTGGTGCTGTTTCCCTTGAGCGTACTGGTGGTCCTGACGGGGTTATTGTTTGGCCCCTGGTGGGGGTTCGGCTATGCCCTGGCAGGCACGTTGTCAGCTTCGGTGTTGACGTACTGGCTCGGGCATCGGCTGGGACGGGATGCCCTGCTGCGCCATGGCGGGCCTCGTCTGTTGGGCGTGTCTCGCTATTTCGCCGGACGCGGCATCCGTACCATAACGCTGATCAGCCTGTTGCCGCTGGCACCGTTTACCCTGACCAACATGATGGCCGGGGCGTTTCGCATTCGCTTTCGGGACTTCATGCTGGGGACGCTGATCGGCATCGTTCCCGGTCTCGCGGGTATCATCCTGCTCAGTAGCCAGGTCACGACGCTGCTGACCGCGGAAGATCGTCAGGAATTGATCTGGGGCGCCGGCGGTATCGTCGCGGGTATTGCCTTGCTTTATGGCCTCCGGCGCTACGCTGCGTACCGCCAGCGCCGACGCCGAGGCAACTAGGCGTTCTACTTGGGGGACAAGCGGGTTTCGTCATCCAGGGTGGGGTAGCCGGTAGTGCCATCCTGCTGCGGCTCCTGCAGCATGGAACGAAGGACTCGCCCACGGTGGCGCAACAGGCTCCACTCCGCTTCCAGGCGAGCCCTCACCCGCTCCCAGCCCGACACATCATCCTGGCGTGAGGGCCCGTCGGCAATCGCCCGGCGATACACCTCCAGACATCTCGAGGTGCAAAGACTCTCCTCGAATTCCTGCGCGGTACGCCATGCCGCCTGCTGCAGCGTGAGCTGGCGCTCGAGATCGGCAAGCTCGGTCAAGGCATCGACCATGCCTGGCTCGTCATCATTCGCGAGAAGTCGGCCATTGACGCCATCGCTGACCACTTCACGCACGCCCGGCGCCTCGATGGCCACTACTGGCAAGCCTGCCGCCATGGCTTCCACCAATACCATGCCCTGGGTTTCACTGTGCGAGGCAAAGGCGAACACATGCATGGCGTGGTAGGCATCGATCAGTGCCTGGCCCTGCAGACGCCCCGTGAAGTGGAATCGCTCGGCGACCCCGGCCTGCTCCGCCGCGCGTTCCATGGCGGGTCGGGCGTCGCCGTCACCCACCACCAGAAAATGAGCCAGCGGCTCGCGACGCAGCGTCTCGGCCGCGACCCGGGCCAGAAACGGCAGATTCTTTTCATGGGCGAGTCGACCCACGTGGCCGATCACGTAGGCATCGTCGGGGATGCCCAGCGCACGGTGAAGGCGCTTGCCGTCACCCAGGGCGAATTTTCCGGTATCCACGCCACTGGGAACCACCGTGACCTCGGGCCGCACACCACGGCGCACCAGCAGGTCCCGGATGCTTTCGCTGGGGGCGATCACTGCATCGCAAAGACGCGTGTACTCGGTCGATAACGCTACGGCAAAGCGCTGCATGCGGGGGGAATCGCCTGGCACGTAATGGGTGTAATGCTCATAGAGGGTGTGATGGGTGAAAATCAGTGGCAGCCCATAGGTATTGGCAGCGCGTGCCGCCGTATCGCCAAGCAGAAAGGGATGATGTGAATGAACGACATCCGGCTCGAAGGCCTCGATGGCATCGGATAGCTGTCCGGGAATCGGTACCGGCAGGGAAAAATCGCTGCCATTGAAATGCTGGACGGCCGCCACCCGCGCCACATCGGATTCGTGGGGCGGCTGGCCATCCATCTTGGGCGCCACCACCATGACCCGGTGGCCCTGCTCTTGCAGCCGACTCTTGTGTCGCTGCACTGACTCGCTCACCCCACCTACGATCGGTCGGTAGGTATTGGTGAACATGAGAATATTCACTCGGCAGACTCCCTTGTCTTTCGTGGTGCCTGTGGCACACGCCCGGCCATCTGTTCCTGAAGGTAGGCAATGAAGGTGCGTATTCGCGTCGGCACATGGCGGCGCTGGTCGTAGACCGCATAGAAATCGGCCCGTACCCCCCGCCAGTTCGGCAACAGCTCGACCAGACGTCCGCTGGCAAGATGTTCGTGCACGTCCCACCACGAGCGCAACATGATACCGTGTCCGTCCAGTGCCAGACGAGTGATCACTTCGCCATCGTTGCTGGCCAGCCCACCCCCCACCTTGACGGCACGCTCCTCTCCCGCCTGATCGACGAAGCGCCATAGCGCATAGTCGCTATCGTTTTCCCGCAAGATCAGGCACTGCCGGGTAGACAGGTCGCCTGGGGCCCGGAGTTCCGCGCAGCCCGAAATAAAGGCCGGCGACGCACACAGCACGCGCCGGTTCTCGAGGATACGTGTCGCCACCAGCCGCGAGTCCGGAGGCAGGCCGACACGGATGCCCACGTCGAAGCCATGATCGGCGAGATTCAGCGGGAAATTGGTCAACTCGAGCCAGGCGTCGAGTTCGGGGTGCCTGGAGCAAAAGGCCGACAGCAACGGCGCCACGTGGCGACGACCGAAGCCGAAGGTGGCATTGATCCGCAGGCGGCCGGTCAACCGGGCCTGGCGCTCGCCGAGGGCCGCTTCCAGCTCGTGGAGATCGTCCAAGATCAAGCTACCACGGGAAAGATAAAGCTCTCCCTCGGCGGTCAATGTCAGCCGGCGCGTGGTTCGGCTGGCCAACGCCACGCCCAGCCTGGCCTCGAGCTGCTTGAGACGCTTGCTCACCGCAGACAGCGATACGCCCTGCTCGCGTGCTGTCGCTGTCAGGCTCCCACACCGGGCAAGACACTGGAAGAAGGCCAGGTCATCGATCTCTGCCATGCCGTTTATTCTCAACTTATACGCAACAATAACTTTCACTTTAGCCTGAATATCTACCGTTCGACAGACGCTAGACTGTCGTAAGACGCACACGGATTCGGAGAGAGCCATGTTCGAGGGGTATCGCAGCTTCGAGCTGGATGTGAACGCCGTTCATATTCAGGGGAGGATCAAAGGCGAGGGTCCCCCGTTGCTGCTGTTGCACGGGCATCCCCAGACCCACGTCATCTGGCATGAGCTCGCCGAACGCCTGGCGCAGCATTACACCGTCGTGGCGACCGACCTGCGTGGCTACGGCGATTCCTCGAAACCCAAGAGTGACGAGGATCACGCCAACTACAGCAAGCGCGCCATGGCAGCGGATCAGGTCGCCGTGATGGCCGAGCTGGGCTTCGATCGCTTCTATCTGTGCGGGCACGACCGCGGTGGGCGCGTCGGGCATCGCCTGACGATGGACCATCCCCAGGCCGTCGAGAAGCTCATGCTGCTGGATATAGCACCGACGCTCGCCATGTACGAGAAGACCGATCGCACCTTCGCCACGGCCTACTTCCACTGGTTCTTCCTGATCCAGCCGGCGCCGCTGCCCGAGACCTTGATCGAGGCCTCGCCCGAAGCCTATGTCACGCGCACCATGGGAGGCCGCCATGCGCGCCTCGACGCCTTCGCGCCGGAAGCCATCGCTGAATATCAACGCTGCCTGGCCCAGCCGGGGGCTGCCCATGCCCTGTGCGAGGACTACCGTGCCGCCAATGGCATCGATCTCGAGCATGATCGTGCCGATCGCGAAGCCGGTCGCACCATCCGCTGCCCCGTTCGCATCCTGTGGGGCCGCCACGGCATCATCGAGCGCTGTTTCGACCCCCTAGCCGAGTGGCGTGCTGTGGCCGAGCAGGTCGATGGCAAGGCGCTGCCCTGCGGCCACTATATCCCCGAGGAAGCGCCGGATGCGCTGTACGCGCATATCCGCGAATTTTTCAACGAAGACACCAGGAGAGACACACCATGACTCATCGCATCGCCGTCATCGCCGGCGACGGCATCGGCAACGAGGTGATGCCCGAAGGGCTACGCGCCCTGGAGGCCGCCGCCAAGCGCTTCGATATCGCACTCGAGTTTACGACCTTCGAATTCGGCAACTGCGATTACTACCTCGAGCACGGCAAGATGTTGCCCGACGACTGGTTCGATCAGCTCAAGGATTTCGATGCCCTGTTCTATGGCGCGGTGGGCTGGCCCGACAAGGTGCCCGATCACATTTCCCTGTGGGGCTCGCTGCTGCAGTTCCGGCGTCGCTTCGATCAGTACATCAACCTGCGCCCGTGTCGGCTGATGCCGGGGATTCGCAGCCCCTTGGCCGACCGCAAGCCTGGCGATATCGACTTCTATGTGGTGCGCGAGAATACCGAGGGCGAGTATTCGAGCATCGGCGGCAAGATGTTCGAAGGCACCGAGCGTGAAGTCGTCATCCAGGAAACCGTGATGACCCGTACCGGGGTCGACCGTGTGCTCAAGTACGCCTTCGACCTGGCCGCCACTCGCCCCCGCAAGAAGCTCACCTCGGCGACCAAGTCCAATGGCATCTCGATCACCATGCCCTACTGGGACGAGCGCGTGGAGGCCATGGCCACTGAGTATCCCGAGGTGTCGGTCGACAAGTTTCACATCGACATTCTCACCGCCAACTTCGTCATGCATCCCGATTGGTTCGATGTCGTGGTGGGCAGCAACCTGTTCGGCGACATCCTCTCCGATCTCGGTCCCGCCTGTACCGGTACCATCGGCGTGGCGCCTTCAGCCAACATCAATCCCGAGGGACATTTCCCCAGTCTGTTCGAGCCGGTCCACGGCAGCGCCCCGGACATCGCCGGACGTGGCATCGCCAACCCCATCGGCCAGATCTGGTCGGGCGCCATGATGCTCGAGCACCTAGGTTATCCCGAGGCCGGCAAGGCCATGGTCGACGCCATCGAGGCCGTACTTGAGCAGGCCGACCCGGCCGTGCTGACGCCGGACATTCGCGGCGAAGGCACGACCGAGCGCCTCGGCCAGGCCATAGCCGACGCCATCAACGAGTGATCGTCAAAAAAATGACGGCCTGCCGTTTCGGGCAGGCCGTCATGCTTGGACAAGTCAGTCGAACGCCTCTGGGAATCAGAACGTACCGCTGACCTTGAAGCGCCCTACCGCCTGAGAAAGCGAGCCGGACTGGGCCTCCAGTGACCCCGCCGCAGATGCCGTCTGCTGCACCAGTGCTGCGTTCTGCTGGGTTACCTGGTCCATCTGCGTGACCGCGTGGTTGATCTGCTCGATGCCCGCCGACTGCTCGTGCGAGGCGGCCGAGATTTCCCCCATGATGTCACTGACGCGCTGAGCGCTGTCCCGGATCGTGGCCATGGCGGTATCCGCTTCGTCGACCAGCTTCGCCCCGGTCGTGACCTGACTCACCGAACGTTCGATCAGTGCCTTGATATCGTTGGCGGCCTGGGCCGAGCGACCTGCCAGATTACGCACTTCGCTGGCAACGACGGCGAACCCGCGGCCCTGCTCTCCGGCTCTTGCCGCTTCGACGGAGGCGTTAAGCGCAAGGAGGTTGGTCTGGAAGGCAATACCATCGATCAAGCTGATGATATCGGCGATCTTCCCCGAGCTTTCGCGGATACCGCCCATGGTCGTGACGACCTGTGATATCACCGCCTGCCCCTGGGCAACGGACTGGGTGGTTTGCGCAGCCAGACGGTTGGCGGTGTCGGCATTTTCGGCGTTCTGACTGACGGTGGTGGTCAGCTCTTCCATGCTTGCGGCAGTCTCGACCAGTGACGCCGATTGCTGTTCGGTACGCGCGGCCAGATCCACACTGCCACTGGCTACGTCTTTCGCATCGGTATCGATCGCTTCGGTCGACTGACGAATTCGCGCAATGGTACTGGCCAGCTCACGGCGCATGCGCTCGATGCCATACAGCAGGCTCGATTGATCGCCCGGACGCAAAACGACTTCCTGGGTCAGGTCGCCATCGGCGATACGTTCGACAACCTTGGCCGCCTGAGACGGCTCACCGCCGAGGCTGCGATAGACGGAGCGGATCAACAGCAGGAACGCCACCGTGAGGATCCCCCCGGCACACAGCAGAACCAATGCGTATTGCCAGAGCTTGCCAATAAAAGCGGCCTGAATGTCGTCGGTATAGACGCCGGCGGCCATGTTCCAACCCCAGGGCTCAAAGCGCTCGACATAACTCAGCTTGGCCTGCAGCGTGGGATCATCCACCGAACTTCGCTGCGAATGATAAGGAAGATACCCCCCTTGATCCGCCAGCTTGGCAAGCTCTCGATAAACGGCCACGCCATTGGGATCCAGGTAATCCCGCATGCTGGTACCTGGATCGCGCCGGGGGTGATAGACGAGGGTGGAATTCGCGTCGAAAACGAAGACGTAGTTGTCGCGCTCATCGCCGAAGCGCATGGCATCCAGGTCGGCGAAAGCCAGTCTCTGGGCTTGCTCGAGGCTAAGCTCACCCGTCTCGACACGCGCCTGGTAGCCACCCAGCAGGGTAGTGACCATCCCGACGGTATTGAACAGCGCTTGCTGTCTCCCTTCGTACATGACCTGCCGGCCCTGCCAGGCCATGCTGACCACGATGCCGATCATCACGAGCCACATCAGTCCGAGTGTGAACCAGAGCTTTTGCTTCAGCGTCCAGCTCGATGATTCGGAACCGCTGGTGGAAGTCATATTTTCTCGCACGACCCGAGTCAGTGAATGTCCGGTCGGCACTACCTCCTGTCTCAGTATTGCTGCGCTGCCTGCCATCGCTCCCCTCTCCGTCATTCGACGTTAGTCTTGAATCACCAATCTATCGGCAGCGTAAGCGCTTACTTGATAGCCGGTGAAGAACGCAGTCTCCAAGAGAGCCCTTGACTCTATGTCTGACTTTTCATGGGTTGGGTTCTACCTTTGTCCTGGAGGCACCTTCGGGTTCGCTTCACTCACAACAACGCCATCAGGCAACAATCCCAGGACAGACCCATGAAACTTGGACGCCGTCAGTTCCTTTCGGCAACGGCCGCCCTGGCCGCTGTCGGTACGTCACCTCAGTTGTTTGCCTTCCAGGGCTCGAAGGGCCCCACCCCCGATCGTTATCCCATCGATGCCTGGAAGGTCGAGGATCCCCGTTTCAACGATTACATGATCTTCAACACCCCTCTGGAACGCCATTGGAGCGGGGGGTTATGGACCGAGGGGCCGGCGTGGAACGCCGTGGGACGCTATGTCGTGTTCAGTGACATCCCGCGTGCCAAGCAGATGCGCTGGGATGAGGCTACCGGGCAGGTCAGCGTGCTGAGGAACAACGTCGGGTATTCCAATGGCAACACGTTCGATCATCAAGGCCGGTTGGTCTCATGCGAGCATCACCCCGCCCGGGTTCTACGCTACGAGTGGGACGGCAGCACCACGGTGCTCGCCGAGCGCTATCAGGACAAGCCGCTGAATGCCCCCAACGACGTGGTCGCCCTGCCCTCCGGCGGTGTGATCTTTACCGACCCAGGCTATGGCGCCCATTTCGATTACGAAGGCAAGAAGCGTGAGCTGGAGCTCGAGACGGCCATCTATTATGTCGACGACAGCCTTGACGAGCCGATCAAGCTGACCGAGGACATTCATAAACCCAACGGTATCGTTCTGATGCCGGATGGTAGTGGGTTCTATGCCAGCGACAGCGCCCCGACCCATTTCGACGAGCCGGCCCGGATCATTCGCTGGACGCTGGGCGACGACGGTCGCAGCGTCAGCGACCGGCAGGTGGTCGTCACCAGCGAAGACACGATCTTCGATGGCATGGCCTGCGACCAGGACGGCAATATCTGGTCGAGCGCCAACGGCGGCGAAGGCATCGATGGCGTGGTGGTCTTCTCGCCGGAGGGCGACCTGCTGGGCCGCGTTCTTCTGCCCGAGGTCTGCTCCAACGTGTGTTTCGCCGGCGAAAATCGCAACCGCCTGTTCATGACGGCCAGCCAATCCGTCTATACGGTCTATACCGCCACCCGCGGTGCCTGAACCTCCTCATCACTTCCTTAGCGCCCCCCGGGTCACAGGCCGGGGGCGCAGGCCCTGCGTTTGCTTCAGGACGTTTCCGCCGCCCTACATTTCGCGGCTTTTTGTAGCGCCTGGTGAGAATAGGGGGTTCTCGCTCGCCCAGTGTTCTAGCTTGAGTGCATAGGTATTGGAAATGCCTTCTATCAGGTCACTTCAACACCGGGACGTGAATACACATGACGGACACCTCACAGGCCGAGCATGGGCGCCAAGCCGATCGCCCAGGCCAGATTCCCAAACGCGGCTGGTGGGATATCCTCAAGCGAGTCAAGGGCGAGATGGATCGGGACCATATACCCATCATTGCCGCCGGCGTGGCGTTCTATGCGCTGCTGGCCATTTTTCCAGCCATTGTGGCGATCACCTCGGTATGGGCACTGGTCTTCGACCCACAGGAAATTTCTCAGCAGATCGAGAACGTCAGCCACCTGCTGCCCGGCCAGGCGGCCGACCTGATCACGCAACAGGCCGAACAAGCCACCGAAGATGCCAGTGTGGGCATGAGCCTGGCAGCCATCGGCGGGATCTTGCTGGCGATCTATAGCTCCTCCAAGGGAACCAAGGGCCTCATGGAAGGGCTGAACATTGCCTACGACGAACTCGATGAGCGCGGCATGATCAAGAAAACGCTGCTCACGTTGGTGCTCACCGCCGGCGGCATCGTCATGACGGTCGTCGCACTGGGCACCGTCACCGCCATCCCCGTCCTGGTCGACCTTCTAGGCCTTGACGGAGTCATCGGCACTGCAATCAATATCGCCCGTTGGCCATTATTGCTGGCTGTCGTCATGGTGGGGCTTGCCGTGCTCTATCGCTACGCGCCGGATCGTCAGGAACCGCGCTGGCAATGGACGAGTCCGGGCTCGACGGTGGCCGTCGTCCTGTGGGTCATCGGCTCGATCGGTTTCTCGCTCTATGTGCGCAATTTTGCCAGCTACAACGAAACCTACGGCTCCCTGGGTGCGGTCATCATTCTGCTGATGTGGTTCTGGCTCTCTGCGTTCATCGTACTGATGGGCGCCGAACTCAACAGCGAGATGGAAAAACAGACCAAACATGACACCACACACGGCCAGCGCAATCGCATGGGAAAACGCGACGCATACGCGGCCGATTCACTGGGACGAAGCCAGTAGGATCGTTTCAGGTGGACGCCGCCCCGCAACGCAAGACGCCCCGCTGAAGCGGGGCGTCTTATTTGAATGGCCACTTGCATGGTCAGTCGCTGTGTAAGGACTGTCCCATCGTTGCCATTACTTGGCGCTGAGCGCTGCCGCCACCTTGGCGACGCTCTCGCCCTGCAGGCGCGCCAGTTTGAGCTCGCGATCGCTGGGCTGGCGTGAACCGTCAGGCCCCGCGAGTGTGGCAGCGCCATACGGGGAGCCCCCGTGCATTTCAGAAATATCGAACTGTTCCTGAATGCCGTAGCCGATCGGGACGATCAGCATGCCGTGGTGGGCCAGGGTCGTCCAGGAGGTGAAAACGGTGGTCTCGTTACCGCCACCGGTACCTGTCGAGGTGAACACGCTACCCACCTTGCCGCGCAGGGCGCCCTTGGCCCACAGAGCACCGGTCTGGTCGAGGAAGGTGCGCATCTGCCCGGTCATGTTGCCATAGCGAGTCGGGGTTCCGAAGATGATCCCGTCATAATCGCCCAACTCGTCCGGGCGGGCTTCCGGCGTATCGAAATCCTGCTTGCCTCCGGCCTTGGCAAAGGTCTCGGGATCCATGGTCTCAGGAACACGCTTGATAGTGACCTCGACCCCGTCGATCTGACGTGCGCCTTCGGCCACCGCCTTGGCCATGGTGTCGATATGTCCATACATCGAATGATAAAGCACCAATACCTTTGTCATGCTGCCACTCCTTGTCACTCTTGCGAGAGTTGGATTGCCGATACGGTTCGTAATGGTTCGTCCAGGTGCCTAGTCTAGCGAAGCCTCACCGCGGGTTAAGCGAATGATTTCGTGTCCAGGAAACGATTTTATCGACTCGTCAGCCTAGCAGGCTGCTCACCCTGTCGAACCCGATGACGCGATTTTTCACGTTCGCACCCGGCTTTTTCATCAGCTCGACGCCGGTACTTGTACTCGTGAGGTCGGCCCGGGAAGGTGAGGGTCACCTGCCGGCCGACGCTTGCTGGCTAAACGGGCAACAACAAGAGGAAAGGGCTGACCATGGATATCGATACGTTTTTCTCGCGGCTTTGGGACGATTACACCGCCATGACGCCCCAGGCCAGCCGAATTCATGATGCCTTCGTCGACGCCGGCGAGACCATCGTCAACGATCATGTCGCCTTTCGTACCTTCGATCGTGGCGCCATTACCCTGGCCACCCTCGAACCCCACCTGCTGGCGCTCGGTTATACACGCTACGAGCCCTATACGTTCGAGGCCAAGAAGCTTCGTGCCTATGGCTACCTTCCCCCCGCCGAGGGGCTGCCCAGGGTCTTCCTGTCGGAACTGATGTGCAGCGAACTTTCGACTCGCGCCCAGTCCATCATCGACGACCTGGTCGGCCAGATCGATCCGTCGCGTGTGGAAACCCCCGACGTGATGTGGGCCGGGCGCCTGTGGCAAGCGCCCAGCTTCGACGACTACCGCACCCTGATGGAAGAGAGTGAATACGCCGCCTGGCTATCGATCATCGGTCTTCGTGCCAACCACTTCACCATTAGCGTCAACCATTTCCAGCACTTCGATACCCTGGAGAAGGTGCTCGCCAAGGTCGAATCCCTGGGGCTGGGCATCAATGAATCCGGCGGACGCATCAAGGGCTCGCCCGAGGTGCTTCTTGAACAGGGCTCGACCCTGGCCGATCGCCAGCCATTCACCTTTGCCGGAGGCCAGGTCGAAGAGATCCCGACCTGTTACTACGAATTCGCCAAGCGCTATCGCGATGCCGATGGCAAGCTCTATCAGGGCTTCGTGGCGGCCAGTGCCGACAAGATCTTCGAATCTACCGACAGCGGACAACGCACTTCCCATGCCGGGTAAAGATATGCGAGCCAATGACACGCAGCGCCTCGGCATGCTGGGACACTGGCTGGACCGCTCCCCGGACGGCACCCTCGACGAGGCCGACAAGGGGCGAATACCCGCCGGCCAGTATCGCGTACACGCAGCGGGTATCCTCGAACTCGAGCCCGATCACGTTCAGCCTCAGGCGCGGGCTTGCGTGCTCTCGGTGGGGATCCACGGTAACGAGACAGCACCCATCGAGCTGCTGGGCGAGTTGCTGGCACGTTTGGAAGCTGGCTTGCTGCGCCTGGGGGCGCCGGTGCTGGTGATTCTGGGCAACATTCCCGCCGTGCATGCCCAGACACGCTTCATCGCCACCAATCTCAATCGACTGTTTCGACGCGACCTCGACGAAAGCGGTGACGAGCCCCAGCGGGCAAAGGCATTGATGGACGCCGTCGATGGCTTCTACGCACGTCACCCCCTGCCCCGGCTGCACTACGACATGCATACGGCGATTCGCGACAGTCGTTACCCACGATTCGCCGTGGAGCCGTTCGCCGATGTCCGCATCGAAGGCGAGCAGTGGCGCTGGCTGGCCGCCGCTGGAATCCAGGCAGTGCTGCATCAGCATCGGCATAGCTGGACCTTTTCGCATTACTCCAAGCATTACCATCAGGCCCAAGCGTTTACTCTGGAACTGGGCAAGGTCGCCCCATTCGGCGAAAATGATCTCGACGCCCTGCGCCCGATGGGTGCACTGCTCGAGGCATTGGTAGAAGGGCGTGACCCGCCTGGTGCCGAGGCATCGCGAATGGCGTTCTTTCGCGTCGAGCACGAACTGATGCGTGAAGCCGACGATTTCGCCCTGTGCTTTGCCGACGATACGCCCAACTTCACCGAATTCGCCCCCGGCACGCGCCTGGCCCGGGATAGCGTGGCCGGCGATTGCGTGGTCGGCGAACACCCCCTCGCGGTGGTGTTTCCCAATGCCCGGGTCGAACTCGGCGCCCGCGCGGCGCTATTGGTCAGCCCGGCCACGCCACCCGAGTGACCGCTCACGAAGCGAACCGAAGGCGGCAGTATTTTCAAACATAACAAGACGTTGCAGGCCCCTATGACCATGAATCATCGCATGAGCGACCAAAGTTGTAAGACAAACACCACATCGGGCTCTGCCCAGACGCGATCGGCCTGCTAGAATCGCCCCCTTTTCGCGCCAGCCACGATCCTTAGGCCGCTGAGAACTCGCGGCAACCCAAGTTCTGGAGTCCGATATGGCCGCTACACCCATCCCCCTCGAAGTGCGTGACATCAAGAAGCGCTTTGGCGATGTCGAGGTGCTCAAGGGCCTCTCGCTCGAGGCCCACAAGGGCGATGTCATCACCCTGATCGGCGCTTCCGGCTCCGGCAAGAGTACCTTCCTGCGTTGCATGAACCTGCTCGAACAGCCTGACGAGGGCGATCTTCTCGTTCATGGCGAAGAGATCCGCTTCAAGCAGACCCGCCATGGACGCGAACCCGCCGACTGGAAACAGGTCGTCGCCATGCGCGCCAAGCTGTCGATGGTGTTCCAGAGTTTCAATCTGTGGGCGCACATGACCTTGCTCGAGAATGTCATCGAAGCGCCGGTGCATGTACTGGGCAAATCCAAGAAAGAGGCCATCGAACATGGCCGCGCCCTGCTCGAACGGGTAGGCCTGGCCGAGCGGGCCGATTACTACCCGGCACAGATGTCGGGGGGCCAGCAGCAGCGTGGCGCCATCGCTCGCGCCCTGGCCATGGATCCCGAAGTGATGCTGTTCGATGAACCCACGTCGGCGCTCGACCCGGAACTGGTCGGCGATGTGCTCAAGGTCATGCGCGACCTGGCCGAGGAGGGTCGCACCATGATCGTGGTCACCCACGAAATGGCCTTTGCCCGCGATGTCTCCACCCAAGTCATCTACCTGCATCAAGGGCACGTCGAAGAGGCGGGGCCACCGGCGGAAGTGCTCGGCAATCCCCGTTCCGGTCGCCTCAAGCAGTTCCTCGCGCCCAAGCACTGACCGGGCGACCGGGAACCAAGGAGAGAACCATGATCGATCTGCATGGCTATGGCCCGCGTCTTCTCGAAGGCGCTCTGGTCACCATCGAGCTGGCGGTGCTGTCATTAGTGGTCGCCGTCGTGCTTGGGCTGCTCACGGCCAGCGCTAAGATGTCGCGTAACTGGATGCTGCACAAGGTCGCCACACTCTATACCACGGTGATTCGCGGTGTGCCGGACCTGGTGTTGATGATGCTGATGTTCTTCGGCGGCCAGATCGGTATCAACATGTTCACCGACATGCTCTACGACCGCTTCGACATCGATATCTTCATCAACGTCAACGAGTTCGTGGCCGGCGTGATCACCATCGGGTTGATCTTCGGTGCCTACATGGGAGAAACCTTCCGCGGCGCCTTCATGGCCGTCGACAACGGTCAGATCGAGGCCGGGCGTGCTTACGGCATGAGCCATTGGCTGGTGTTTCGCCGCATCCGCTTCCCGCTGATGATGCGCCATGCCCTGCCGGGGCTGTCCAATAACTGGATGGTGCTGCTCAAGACCACGGCACTGGTTTCGGTGATCGGGCTGTCGGATATGGTCAGGGTGGCGTCCGAGGCCTCCAAGGCCACCCGCGAGCCGTTCACCTTCATGATCATCGTCGCGCTGATCTATCTGCTGATCGCCACGTTTTCCGAATGGGGGTTCGCGCGCCTGCAGAAGCGCTATGACGTCGGTTTCGGGGAGTCGCACTGATGGAAGCCTTGATGAACGCGCTGACCGAACTGCTGGCAGACAACACCATCTTCACCATGAAGACGCTGGGTTATTACGGCGAAGGCCTGGTGACGACGGTGCAGCTGGTGTTCCTCTCGTTGATCATCGGCCTGGTGCTGGCGGTGCCGCTGGCGATCGGCCGTGGCTCGCGGCATGCCTGGATCAAGATGCCGATCTTCTTCTTTACCTATGTGTTTCGCGGCACCCCGCTGCTGGTCCAGCTCTACTTGATCTATTACGGCGTGGTCTTCGTGGACGGCATCCAGGACACCTGGCTTTGGCTGATCCTGGAGAAGCCGTTCGTACCGGCGTTGATCGCGTTCACCTTGAACACCGCCGCCTATACCACCGAGATCTTCCGCGGTGCGATAAAATCCACCCCGCGCGGCGAGATCGAGGCGGCACGGGCCTACGGCATGTCGCAGCGACTCATGATGCGACGCATCATCCTCCCCAGCGCCTTCCGTCGCGCGCTGCCGGCCTACGGCAACGAAGTGATCTTCATGCTGCATGCCAGTGCCATTGCCAGCGTGGTCACGATCATGGACCTGACCGGCGCGGCCCGCTTCGTCTATGCACGTTTCTACGCGCCATTCGAAGCCTTCCTGTTTGTGGCCGGCATCTACCTGTGCCTGACCTTCGCCATCCTGTACTTCTTCCGCTACCTCGAGAAACGCCTGCTGGCACATCTCAAGCCGGCCAATCAATGACATGAGCGTCAAACGAGCGTTGGGAATCCAGTCCGTCGAGGATGGGTTCCCTCTTCCGGAGCGGGGATGGGTACGCTACTGTGTGGAAGTCCCTACCGGTATATTCGTCAGCCTGCCCGACGTGGCTAGACGATCATTCCAATAATGAAGGAGCTGTATTCATGAAGAAACTTCTTGGCGTGACCCTCCTTGGCGCAGCCATCGCGGCCGGCAGCGCCCAGGCACGCGATTACGAAGAGGTACGCATCGGCGTCGACGTTCCTTACGAGCCGATGGAATACCGGACGCCCGAAGGGGAACTGACCGGTTTCGACATCGACCTGGGCAATGCGCTTTGTGACGAGATCGGTGTAGAGTGCGAGTGGATCGTGCAGGGCTGGGACGGCATCATCCCCGGACTGATGTCCCGCAAGTACGACGCCATCATGTCCTCGATGACCATCAATGATGAGCGCCGCGAACAGGTACTGTTCTCCGATCCGTACTTCACGCCGCCGTCCGCATGGTTCGCCCCGGCCGATACCGATATCGAAATGCCCTATCCGCAAACGCTGGAAGGCAAGACCATCGGCGTACAACGCGGTACTCTGCAGGACAACTACGTGACCGACAATTTCGGTGACGTGGCCGACGTCAATCGCTACGCCACCGCCGATGACATGGTGCTGGACATGGATTCGGGCCGTCTCGATATCCTGTTCCTCGACTTCCCGGTCGGCAAGGCGACCCTGCTCGACAGCGAAGAGGGTAACTACAAGGTCGTCGGCGAGATGATCACCGAACCCAAGGAGTACTTTGGCGACGGCTTCGGTATTGCCTTCCGCAAGCGTGACGAGGCCCTGGCCGAAAAATTCAATGATGCCCTGGCCACCCTGCGCGACAACGGCACCTACGACGAAATCTACAACCGCTACTTCAGCGAAAAGCAGTAACCGCCGGCTCCCCCGGCCTGCCGGGGGAGCGTCCTCGCCTCGCGGTACTCTCTAACCTCTCTCCTATCTCTCTTCAGTCCCTCTTCCCAATCTAATGTCTTCCTTTAGAGATCGATCGCCTAGACGCGTCGATGGGTTCCGGGCACATGCCCCACCGATTCAGTCTCTTGAATGGCCTCGCTTTCCACCGGGCGTGCCAGTTCACTGAGGATGCCGCACTCCCCCGCGGCACTCACGCCGTTACAACGCGCCCGCAGGGCAACCAACGCCTGTTCGAGCGCCTGCAGCTGGGCGATACGCGCAGCCACGTGCTCGAGGTGGTTGTCGATGAGTGCATTGACCTCCCCGCAAGGCTGCTCGGGATGATCGTGGTAGATCAATAACGATCGAATCTCGTCCAGGGTCATGTCCAGCGCCCGGCAGTGGCGAATGAAGCTCAAACGCTCTGCGTGCGCCTCGCCATAAAGACGATAGTTGGCTGCACTGCGCAAGGGCTCGGGGATCAGACCCTCGCGTTCGTAGTAGCGGATGGTCTCCACGGGGCAGCCTGAGCGACGCGACAACTCTCCAATTTTCATGTTCTTCCTCCCGGGATGAAACGTTTCAAACCCTGCTGCAATTGGCGACAATAGAGCCATTGCCTACGCTTTGCGCAAGCCACGAGACGAACAAGGACGACGATGATCCGGACTTTCCAACTCAGTCGCCGCACCATCCAGGAAGTCGCCAAGGAAACGCTGCCGCTGGCCGAGCGGCTGGCCAGGGCGACCTGGATCGACGCCCATGACCCCGATGAGGACGAGCGCGAGCGCCTCAACAGCTTCCTGGCCGATGAACTCCCGGCCACTGACGACGTCGAGGAGATCGAGTCCTCGGCACGCTACTTCGTCGATGCCGATGGCATCCACGTGCACTCGTTGTTCCTTTCTCAAAGTGAAGGGCGCCACGGTAACTCTACGGTCGCATTCATTCTGCAGCCCGAGCGACTGATCACCTTCCGCGACACCGACCTGGCCGATTTTCGACTGCTACGCCTGCGGGCACGCAGCGGCCAGGTGGAGGCCGACTCCCCCCAGTCGCTGATGTTGACCATCTTCGAGCAGAAGGTCGAGAACCTCGCCGATACCCTGGAGGACATCCATCGCAAGCTCGAGGATGTCAGCCATCTGGTGCTCGAAGAGGAAGACTCCGATCTCGAGGATGCCATCGATCAGTTGGCGAAGCTCGAGGACAGCAACGGCAAGATCCGCCTGTGCCTGATGGATACCCAGCGTTCGATCTCCTTCTTCACTCGGCACCTGCGCGGCAGCCCCGAGCTCCAGGAGACCGCGCGTGAGGTCATGCGCGACGTCGAAACCCTGATGACGCATACCACCTTCTTGTTCGACAAGATCAACTTCCTGATGGACTCGACGCAAGGCTTCATCAATATCCAGCAGAACCAGATCATCAAGACCTTCTCGATCGCCGCCGTCGTGTTCCTGCCACCGACCATGATCGCCAGTATCTACGGGATGAACTTCGAGATCATGCCCGAGCTCTCGTGGCCGTTCGGCTACCCCTTTGCCCTGCTCCTGATGGCGGTTGCCGGCGTCTCGCCCTATCTCTATTTCAAGCACAAGAACTGGCTGTAACATGGCACCGCGGGTCCAGTCAGACAGGCTCCCGTTTAGCTTGGGCCTTTATCGGACTTGACCCTGTAGTCACTACAGGGTGTTTCATGGGACAAGATCGAGCCTTACGGAGTTCGTCATGTCCCAGCAAAATACAGGTTGCTGCGGCGGCGCCTGCCAGCCGCGCACCGAGTCCGGGGATCCCCAAGCGGTTCCCCAGACGCCAGCACAGCCGCCCGATACTCAGGCGTTGCGCCTGCGCATCGATGAAATGTGCTGTCCCACCGAAGAGGGGGTATTGCGCAAGGCGGTGAAGGACCAACCCGGCGTCGTGTCGCTGGACTTCAATCTGATGGACCGGCTCATGACCGTGCACCATCGTCAGGCGGATACCGACGCTCTCAAGCGGCAGGTCCGCAGCACCGGCATGACCCCGGTCGATATCGACGACGATGCACCGCATGACGACGAGAGCGCGGACGCCGACCGCCCATCCCGCTGGTGGCCAATGGCGCTGGCCGCCCTGCTCGCCCTTGCCGCCGAAGGCATCCACTGGTTCGGTGCCGCCCCCTGGCTCGAGACCTGGGCGCCGCCGGCCCTGGCACTGGGTGCCATCGCCCTGGTGGGTCTACCGACCTGGAAGAAAGGCATGATCGCCCTGCGCCATCGCTCACTGAACATGAACGCCTTGATGAGCGTGGCCGTCACTGGCGCGCTTCTCATCGGGCAGTGGGCCGAAGCCGCCATGGTGTTGGTGCTGTTTACGCTGGCCGAACGCATCGAGGCGCGTTCGCTGGCGCGTGCCCGCCATGCCATTCGCGATCTGCTCGATATGGCCCCGCCCCGCGCCCGGATGCAACAGGAGGATGGAGAATGGCAGGAGGTCGATGCCGACCGCATCCCAATAGGCAGCCGTATACGCGTGCGTGCCGGAGAACGAGTGGCCTTGGATGGCGACATCGTACGCGGTAGCCCGGCGCTCGACGAATCCCCCATCACCGGGGAAAGCCTGCCCCGTGACAAGCAGGTGGGCGACGGCGTCTTCGCCGGGACGATCAACCGCCACGGCGAGTTCGATTTCCAGACCACGCGGCTATCGCGCGATACGACCCTGGCGCGAATCATCCATGCCGTGGAAGACGCCCAGGCCAGCCGCGCCCCCACACAGCGCCTGGTGGATCGTTTCGCCACCGTCTACACCCCGGCCGTCTTCATCCTGGCCATTGCCACGGCACTTCTCTGGCCCCTGCTGACAGGCACGGCCTGGCTCGACGGTATCTACCGCGCCCTGGTACTGCTGGTCATCGCCTGCCCCTGCGCATTGGTGATATCCACACCCGTGACCATCGTCAGTGGGCTCTCAGCCGCGGCACGGTCCGGCATTCTGATCAAGGGCGGGCAATTTCTCGAACAAGGCCACCGCCTGGCTTGGCTCGCCCTGGACAAGACCGGCACCCTGACCCAGGGTCGGCCTCGCCAAGGGGATTGGCAAGCCTTTCAAGGCATAGAACCTCAGGAAGCCAGACGTCTGGCGGCCAGCCTGGCCGGGCGCTCGAACCATCCCGTATCGCAGGCCATCGCCACGGCAGCCAAGGAGGCCGGTATCGCCAACGACGAGATCGATGACGTCACGGAGCATCCAGGGCGCGGCATCGAAGGCAAGGTCGCTGGCAGAACAGTCTGGCTCGGCAACCGCCGCCTGGCTGAAACCTACGGTTTGGATACCGCGGCGTTGAGCGAGCAGCTCGAACCTTGGGAGCAGCGCGGAGCCAGTGTCGTCATGCTGGGCGACACTCAACGGGTCCTGGCACTGTTTGCAGTCTCCGATCCGCTCAAGGCGACCAGTCGCGAGGCCATCGAGGCGTTGCATCGGCTGGGGGTCAAGACCATGGTGCTCTCGGGAGACAACGCCGTCAGCGTCGCTGCCATGGCTCAGGAAGCCGGCATCGACGAAGCCCACGGTCAGCTGTTGCCCGAGGACAAGCTCGCGCTGATCGAGACCAAGGCCCACCAAGGCACCATTGGCATGGTCGGCGATGGCATCAACGACGCTCCGGCACTGGCGCGGGCCGATATCGGCTTTGCCATGGGCGCAGCAGGCAGTGACGCCGCCATCGAAACGGCCGATGTAGCACTGATGGACGACGATCTTCGCAAGCTTCCCCGCTTCGTGCAGCTTTCAAGGAATACCCGGTCGATTCTGATTCAGAACATCGCCTTCGCCATCGGTATCAAGGCGGTATTCCTCGCTCTCGCCTTCAGCGGTCACGCCACGCTATGGATGGCGGTATTCGCCGATATGGGTGCCAGCCTGCTGGTGGTGGCCAATGGGCTGCGGCTGCTGCGTGGCGCGAGCCCGAGTCACGACCAGGCCGACGGCAGCGTCACGACGCACGCGACAAGGCGCGCTGCGCCCGCAGGAAATTGAGCATCCAGCGTACCATCAGCTGATCGTCCACCGGTGCGTGCAGCGAGACCTGGCCTTCACGGACGCGCTCGCTGCCCACCAGTTCGCTTCGCAGGTTCATCAGGTCGCGTGAATAGGCCTTGGTGAATTCGGGATGGCCCTGCACGCCGAGGAAGTGCTCGCCGATCTGAATCAGGTAATAGGGGCAGAAAGCGCTGCCTGCCAGGACATGGGTCTCGGGAGGAAGCCGCTCGACCTGGTCCTGATGACTGACCAGCAAGTCGAGGCCCGGCTGCCAGGGCGCCATCCAGGGTGCCCGATCCTCGACCCGGTTGAACGACATGCCGACCCCCCACCCGCGCTCGCTCTTGATCACTTCGCCACCCAATGCCTTGGCCATCAGTTGATGGCCGAAGCAAACCCCGATCAGGGGCTTGCCTGCGTCCCATAACCGGCGCACGAAATCGCTCAGCTGGTCGACCCAGGGTAAACCGTCGTTGACGCCGAACTTGGAGCCGGTAGTGACCCAGGCATCCACGGCATCGACATCCTCGGGAATCTCGCCATCCAGGCACCGCCAGACCCGGAACGTCACGTCGGGGTCGACGGCCTGGAACAGCCGGGTGAACATTTCCGGATAGTTTCCGTGCGTGTCGCGTAGCTCCGGTGCCACGTCATCGCATTGCAACAGGCCAAGTTCCATTGGCGCTCCTCTTGAGGTTCCTTGATGGCATAGGGATATGAAGCGCGACGATTCTCTCAATCCTCACAGTCGAGTCAAAGCCGTCCTTCCACCGCATTGACGAAGATGCGCTGGTACGCCTGGGCATCGAACGCGATCGGATTGCTACCTGACGACGGGTCCACCACGGCCATTTGCCCCACCTTCTCGGCCTGGCGAGTGTCGATGTCCAGCGCGGCCAGGGTATGCGGAATCCCCAACCGCTCCCTGAGCTCCAGCACCCAGTCGATGACTGCTGCGGTGCCTGGCTGGCGAAGGTCCAGATAACGGCCCAGGCGCACCATGGGCTCGCCGATGGCGCACTCGTTGGCGCGGAGCACATAGGGCATCAGGATCGCGTTCAACGTGCCGTGGTGGGCATCGTAGAGCGCCCCCAGCGGATGCGCCAGCGCATGCATGGCGCCCAGGCCACGCTGGAAGGCAGTCGCGCCCATCATCGAGGCAACCAGCATGTTCATGCGCGCCTCAAGGTCGTCACCGTGCAAGAACGCCCGCGGCAAGTAATGGCAGATGCGCCGCATGCCTTCCACGGCAATGCCTTCGGCCATGGGATGGTAATTGGGCGAACACCAGGCCTCCAGGCAGTGCGACAGCGCATCCATCCCCGTAGACGCCGTGATACTGGGGGGTAGGCCAACGGTCAACTCGGGATCGAGGATCACCGTGCTGGGTACCATGCCGGGGTGAAAGATGATGCGCTTGACGTGCTCGACTTCATCGGTGATGACCGAGGCCCGCCCCACTTCCGAGCCGGTCCCCGCCGTGGTGGGCACGGCGACGACCGGTACGATGGCCGCGGCATCGGCATGCTTCCAGTTGTCGCCAATATCTTCCAGCGACCACAGCGACAGCCCTTCGCGCTGGTGAGCCATGAGCGCAACGGCCTTGGCAGCGTCGAGTCCCGAACCGCCCCCAAAAGCGATTACGCCATCGTGCCCGCCTTCGCGGAAGGCCGCCACGCCATCGAGTACGTTCTTGCCGGTGGGGTTGCCCTTGATCTCGCTGAATACGTCGATCGCCAGGCCAGCCTCATGGCAGGCCGCACGTATATCGCTGACCATTGGCAAGCCGGCGAGCCCCGGGTCGGTGATCAGCAGCGGCGCTTTCATGCCTAGGGCCTGGCAGGCGCCGGGAAGCTCACGGATACGCCCGGCCCCGGTGAGGATCTGGGCCGGATAGTTCCAGCCCGTGGAGAAATGATTGATATCAAGGCTCATGCGGGTCTCCTGAGCATTCACGAGTGTTCATTCGTTTGCGCACGACCTGTCAGGCGTGCTTCAAGTGAAAGGACTTGGGCCGGGTCAATGTCTCGTAACCGATGCGGGACAACGAACAGCCCCGCCCCGACTGCTTGACGCCGGTCCAGGCAAGTTCCGGATCGAGATAGTCGCATCGGTTGGTGAATACGGTTCCCGCATCGAGCTGGCGTGCCAGCGCCTCACCGGTAGCCAGGTCGCGCGTGAACACGGCCGCGGTCAGGCCGAAGGCACTGTCGTTCATCAGCCGAACGGCTTCCTCGTCGGAATCCACCGTCATGATGCCCACCACCGGACCGAAGCTCTCCTCGGTCATGATGCGCATGCCGTGATCGACCTGGGTCAGGACCTGCGGGGCCAGATAGGCACTGCCCGGCGTCGACAACGGATAGTCGCCAGGGTCGATCCACGCCTTGGCCCCCGCCGTCACCGCCTCCTCGATCTGGCCGCGGACGAAGTCGGCCGCCGCGGGACGCACCAAGGGCCCTAGAGAGGTGCCGGGGTCGGTGGGGTTGCCAAGCGTGAGCTGTTTCACCCAGGCCACCGCACGAGCGATGAAATCCTCGGCGATATCAGCATGCACGTAGATGCGCTCGATTCCGCAACAGCTCTGCCCCGAGTTGAAGAACGCGCCATCCATTACGCCCGGCACCGCCTCGTCGAGATCCACGTCGGCGCGAATGTAAGCGGGATCCTTGCCGCCCAGTTCCAGCCCCGTGGCGATGAAGCGCCCCGCCGTATTGCGCTCGACCATCGCACCCCCCGCAACCGATCCGGTGAAGGACACATGCTGGATACGCGGGTCACGGATCAACGTTTCGGTGGCGGAGTGAGAGAGATGCAAATGCTGGAAAACACCTGTCGGCAGACCGACGGCATCGAACGCTTCCTGGATACGCTCGGCACACAGCGGCGTCTGCGCCGAGTGCTTGAGGATCACGGCGTTGCCGGCCATGATCGCCGGCACGACGGCATTCACCGCGGTCATGAAGGGAAAGTTCCACGGTGCCACGATGAACGACACGCCCAACGGTTCCCGGGTGATATAGCGGGTGAAACCCGGCTTGTCGGGTAGCGTAATGGGGGCCAACGCCGACTCGGCCAGCGCGATCATGCCGCGCGAGCGCTCCTCGAAGCCGCCGATTTCACCCCCCGCCACGGCGGTCGGCCGCCCCATTTGCCAAGTCAACTCCTCGGCAAGCTCGTCGCGACGCGCAACGAACGCATCGACCATGGCCGAGCACAGCCGCGCCCGCTCGGCGAGCGGCGTTTCCCGCCATTCACGCTGCGCCGCAACGGCCCGCGCCAGTGCTTCCTCGACCCGTTCCGGGTCGGCCTGCTCCCGCTCGACGTAGACCGACCCGTCGACCGGCGAAATCGTCTTTTGTATGGCCATGTCATCCCCTTTCTTTCAGCCATTGATCGCGCAATGAATTGCGCTCCTACAAATACACCACCCGACTAGACATCTCCGCTCGACGCTTGGCGTGTGTAGGAGCGCAGCTTGCTGCGCGATGGACCGGGCCACTCATCGCGCAATGAATTGCGCTCCTACAGACACCCCTCCCGACTAGACATCTCCGAGCGATGAGGAGCGCAACAGCGCATTCCTGTTTCTCAAATAATTTCGAAGTACCGGTCAAGCTCCCAATCCGTTATATGTTTTCTAAACTGCCTCTCCTCCCATTCCCGCGTCGCCGCGAAATGCTCGACGAAGGCATCGCCGAATAGCTCCCGCGCCGCCTCGGAGGCCTTGAGTCGCTGCGCGGCGTCCCATAGCGTTCGTGGCAACGATTGATGTTCAGGGTGATCGAGTTCGTAGGCGTTGCCCTTGACCGGTTCATCGGGCTCCAGGCGATGCGCGATGCCGTAAAGCCCCGCACCGATGGCTGCTGACAGGGCCAGGTAGGGATTGGCATCGGCGCTTCCCAGCCGGTACTCGACCCGTTGCGACTTGTCGCTGCCGGGAATCACCCGCAACGCCGTGGTGCGGTTCTCCACGCCCCAGGTAGCCTCGGTGGGCGCCCAGAAGCCCGGGATCAGCCGCGTGTAGCTGTTGATGGTCGGCGCGAACAGGCACAGGAATTCGGGCATAAGCTTCTGCTGGCCGGCGACGAAATGGCGCTGGATATCGCTCATGCCGAAGGGCTTGTCAGCGTCGAAGAAGGCCGATGTATCGCTGTCGGTATGACGCAGCGAGAGATGGATGTGCCCGCTCTGGCCGGGATAGTCCGGCGACCACTTGGCCATGAAGGTGGCCATCAAGCCGCGCCGCTGGGCCCATACCTTGGTGAAGACCTTGAACAGCGCCCCCTTGTCGGCGGCTGGCAGGGCATCGTCCACGGCAATGGCTGCTTCCAGCACACCGGGGCCGGTCTCGGTGTGTAGCCCCTCGATAGGGAAATCCATGGCTTCCGAGAGCGCCAGCAGCTCGTGATAGAGCTCACTGTGGACCGAACTGCGCAGCATCGAGTAGCCCATCATGTCTGGCGTCAACGGCTTGAGGTTGCGGTAGCCCTTGTCGCGGATCGACTCGGGCGTCTCCTGGAAGAGAAAGAATTCGTATTCCAGCGAGCCGCAGACCTTGAAGCCCATCTCGCCTCCCCGCGCGAGCACCCGCTGCAGCAAGCGACGCGGACATATTTCACCCGCCGGGCCATCGAATTCGGCCAGGAACAGCAGCATGTCGCCTTCGCAGGTCAAGTCACGGCAACTTTCGGGCACGATACGCAACAGCGCATCGGGGTACCCGGTATGCCAACCGGTGTAGGTGACGTTGTCGTAGAGCTCATCCTTGCTGTCCCAGCCCAGCACCACATCGCAGAACGAAAATCCATGCTCGAGGGCATGGAAGAACTTGTCGCGCTGCATGTACTTGCCGCGCAGGACCCCATCGATATCGAATACCCCCACCTTGACGTGGCTCAGGCCACGCTGTTCGACGAGCCGCCGTGCCAGGTCAATGTCGGTGATCTTTCTTGCTGTCAGTGAACTCATGGAGTGCCTCTCGCCACTGGCCTGTAAACCGACGCTCATCTGCCTTCTCGCCTGCCTTCTAATCTGACATGGCGCCCAGACGAGCGTCGCCCGTCCGCTCAGGAGTAGCGGTACGGCGGTCCCGCCTGTTGCATGGTGGCGCGATAATCCTTGAGGATCTGCACGACCTTGGCGCTGCGCTCGCTCTCCTGGGCGATCTCGTCCCAGAAGGCCAAGGCCTCGTCCTCGATGGTCTGCCACTCCGATTCGGGAATCGAGGTCAGCTCCAGCTTGCCGCCCTTGGTGCGGTAGTGCGCCTCGCCCCACCAGTACCAGTGCTGCCGGTAGTAGTGGGAGCTATCCATGCTGAGCTTGAACAGCGTCTTGAGGTGTTCGGGCAACTCATTCCAGCGCTCGGTATTGGCGAAGTACGAGCCCGACCAGGCACCGGAAATATTGTTGGTCAGGTAGTAGTTGCTGACATCCGCCCAGCCCACCGTGTAGGCCTCGGTAATTCCCGCCCAGGCGATGCCATCGAGTTCGCGGGTTTGCATGGCGACTTCGATGTCCTCCCACGGCAGAGTCACCGGCACCACGCCGAAGCGGCTGAGGAAACGGCCCGCCGTGGGGAAAGTGAACACGCGCTTGCCTTTGAGATCGTCCAGGCTGCGAATCGGGTCGCGTGTAACGAAGTTGCACGGGTCCCATGCCCCCGATCCCAGCCAGGTGACGCCTTCCACCTCGCCGTAGGCTTCTTCCCAGATTTCCTTGAGGCCGTAGTGGTTGAACAGCGTGGGCACATCGAGGCTGTAGCGTGAGGCAAACGGGAAGTAGCCACCGAATACCGATACGTCGACCGGGGCATTGATCGAGTCGTCATCGCTTTGCACGGCATCAATGGTGCCGCGCTGCATGGCACGGAACAGTTCGCCGGTGGGCACCAACTGGTCCGAGTAATAGAGTTCGATCTCCATCTCGCCGTTGGCGGCCTTATTGAAGGCGTCGATGGAAGGCTTGATGACATGCTCGGCCAGGGCCGGCCCGGCATAGGTCTGCAGGCGCCAGCGAATCGGACTGCGCTGTGCATGAACGTAGGGCGCCGACAGGGTGGTGGCCCCGACGGTGGCGGCGGTGGCCAGGCCCGCCTTCTTGAGGAAATCGCGACGATTGGTCATGAGTCTCTCCTGCTTGTGCTTGTTCTTGGAAGCAACGTGTCGGTCAATCGGTTTCGGCTCGGGTGAAAACCTCCAGGGCGGCTCAGTAACCGCGGTAGAGCTGCGGCAGCCACAGCGCCAGTTGCGGGAAGATCGTGATCAGCGCCAGGCCGATCAACATGATGCCGACGAACGGCCAGACGCTGCGGTAGATATCGCCGAGCGAGATCTCGGGCGGCGCCATGGCGCGCATCAGGAACAGGTTGTAGCCGAACGGCGGCGTCATGTAGGCGATCTGAACGGTGATGGTGTAAAGCACGCCATACCAGATGGGATCGAACCCCAGGCTGATGACCAGCGGCACATACAAGGGCGCCACGATGACCAGCATGGCGGTATCGTCGAGAAACATGCCGAGCAGGATGTAGGAGAGCTGCATCATCACCAGGATCTGCCACGGGCTCATGCCGATGCGGTCGAGGAAGATGTTCTCGATGGCGCGCACCGCACCCAGGCCATCGAACACCGCCCCGAAGCACAGCGCGGCAAGAATAATCCACATGAACATGCAACTGATGCCCAGCGTCTTGCGTACGGTGCTTTCGATCACCGCCCAGGTCAGGCGACGCTTGACCAAGGCCGCCAGGGTGGCCGCCACCGCCCCCACCGCCGAGCTTTCCACCAGACTGGTGACGCCCATCAGGAACAGGCCGGTCATGAAGAAGAAGATGAGTAGCGGCAGGATGCCGGCCCGCAGCAGCTTGAGCTTCTCGCCCAGGCCGATCTGGCGCTCCTCCTCGGGCAGCGCCGGGCCCAGGTGCGGCTGCAGGCGACAGCGAATCACGATATAGATCACGAACAGCGCCGCGAGTATTAGCCCCGGGATCGCCCCGGCCAGCCATAGCTGACTGACCGGCTGGCGGGCGATCATGCCATAAAGCACCAGCACCACACTGGGCGGCACCAGTATCCCCAGCGAACTGCCCGCCTGAATCACCCCGGTGACCATGATCTTGTCATAGCCCCGGCGCAGCAGTTCCGGCAAGGCGATGGTGGCACCGATGGCCATGCCCGCCACACTCAAGCCGTTCATGGCCGACACCACCACCATCAGGCCGATGGTGCCCACCGCCAGCCCGCCTTTCAGCGACCCCATCCACACGTGGAACATCTCGTAGAGTTCGCTGGCAATCCCCGACTCGGAAAGCATGTAGCCCATGAAGATAAACAGCGGCAGGGTCAGCAGCGGGTACCAGTTCATCAACTGGATGGCGGCACTGAAGGGCATTTCCACCCCGCCTTGCCCCCATAACAGCAGCGATGCAGCGGCACCGACGAAGCCGATCACGCCGAATACCCGCTGCCCGGTCAGCAGCAACAGCATCATCGAGGAGAACATCAGCAGGGCGATCGTCTCGTAACTCATTCCGAGATCTCCCCGCCGAGCGATACGCCGCGCAGCCGGGCAATATCCTTGAACAGTGACGAGAGGCTCTGCAGGAGCATGAGCAGCACGCCGAAGGTCATCAGGATCTTGATCGGCGCCAGGGGCGGCCCCCAGGAGGTGTAGCTCGTCTCGCCATACTTCAGGGCGTACTGGGTACTCGAGATGCCCCCCATGAGCAGTGCCCCCAGGAAGACGAACAGCAGGACGATGGTGGCGATGTCGACGCCCGCCCGGGTCCGGTCGGACCAGCGCGAGTAGAACAGGTCCATGCGCACGTGCGCGCCCATCTGCATCGAGTACGCCCCACCCAGCATGAAGTAGGCGGCCATCAGGAATTGCGAGACCTCGACGCCCCAGATCAGCGGCGCATCGAAGACGGTGCGGGAAATCGAGGAGTAGAGCAGCACGGCGATCATCACGAAGATCAGGTACATGATGATCCGCCCCACCCGGCGGTTGAAGGCGTCTACCCAGCGTACGTAGCAGGTGATTATTGTTGGCATCGTATCGGTGCGCCCCGGCACGTGACGTTTGTTATTTCAATCAGTCTTTGCAGAGGATCGGCAAAAGCGCAAAGACCATCGATGCCAGCGACGCCCTGCCTATCGATAAAATCGATAGTGCACGATCAAAGCGCTGCCGATGACGGCATTTCACCAATAAGGCACGCTCACGACGCGAGCAGGTCGAGCTCGGCGGCGATGTCGGGCCAGGTATGCTGTATCTCTTGCAGGAAGTGCCGGGCCAGCAAGCGCCTGCTATCTCGGGCCAGTTGGGCCGGGAGGCCGCCCAGTTCGTCGCGCCGTGACACCAGGGTCAATTCGCGCCGCAGCGGTGCAGTGGGTAGCGGGGCCACACGCACCCCGAGCTGTTGCAGCCCCGCCTGGTAAAGACATAACGGCGTGGTAATCGTCCACCCCGCCCCGGCACTGACCAGACGCAGCACCGCGAAGGTATTGTCCAGATGCAGCCGCCCTGGCAGCTCGAGCCGGTTGAGCCGCAGATGACGCTCGATGGTCTGCCCGATCAGCGACTGCGGCGTATAGCGCACGAAATCCATCTGACGAGCCAGCCAGCGCAGGTTATCCACCGGGCCGTGCCATTCGCCCGGCACCACCAGCACGAACGGCTCGCCGAGAACGGCATGCCGTTCGAGACCGTCGTAGTTCTCCAGGCGGTCGTCTGAAATGATGATATCCACATGCCGCGTCAACAGGGCATGACCGTGCATGTGCGAGAGTCCCGTCGTCAGGGTGTAATCGCTGGTGTGACGCTTGATCACCTCGATCAGCGGCTGTCCTACGGCCGTTGCCAGCGAGTCAACCAGCGCCATGCGTACCTGGTGCAACTGGCCGAAGGCACCCGAAACCAGTTCGCGTCGCGTCGTTCGCGCCTCGGCCAGCATGCGCTTGGCACGATCGTAGAAGAAACGGCCGGCACTGGTGGGCTCGAGCGGCCGGGAGTGACGCTGGAACAGCACCACGCCGAGCCCCTGTTCCAGGTTGGCCAGGCTCTGCGAGACCGTCGATTGCTTGAGGCCAAGATGGCGTGCCGCAGCGCTCTGGCTACCGCGCTCGAGCGTTTCGACGAACAGTTCCAGACTGCGAAGATCGAAGCCGAAGCCGTTGCGCATTCTCTTCTCTCCGGTAGTGACCCCCTCGTACAGGTCTGTCGCAATGCGTGAATGCCGCATCGCAAGCGTACACAGCGCGCGCCGAAGCCAGTATCATGGCCGCGCCATCGCTTACAACAGGAGGTAACGATGACCGCACCGGCGATCGACGCACTCCCCTCGTCCCGCCCCTCCTCGAACTGGACCGGCTGGGGCCAATGGCTGGCCCTGTTCACCATGACCGTCGATCACTTGAGCCGCTACGTGGTTCCCCAGGCATGGGAGCTCGATTGGGCCGGCTCATCGATCGGGCGCATCGCCTTCCCGCTGTTTGCCGCGATGGTTGCCTGGCATGGGCTATTCAATACCCGCAACCCCCTGCGCTACGCGCGCCGCATTCTAGTCATCGGCCTGGTGGCCCAGCTTCCCTACATGATGATGCCGCGCGTCTTCGATGGGTTGATTCTCAACATCTGCTTTACCCTGGCCGCCGGGCTTGCCTGGGGAGCCGGGCTTCGTCTGCTGCTCGAACGGCAACGGGACGGAACGCTCGGCACCCCCTGGGTCGTGTTCGCCATGGTGGCCTCCCTGGCGCTGTGGTATCTGCTGGGCCATTGGGTCGAATACGGTCATCGTGGCTTGTTGCTGGTTCCCCTTTACATGTTGGCCATGCATCATCTTCAGGCCGGGGGCGATGCCCTGCTCGAACGGCTGACGGCGGTGGCCGCTGCGCTACCGGTACTGCTGGTCTGCGGTCTGATGAACAGCAGTGACCTGGCCAAGTCGTTCACCGTAGGCACCTGCCTGGCCGTGCTTCTGAT
Source organism: Litchfieldella xinjiangensis (assembly GCF_000759345.1). Taxonomy (GTDB): domain Bacteria; phylum Pseudomonadota; class Gammaproteobacteria; order Pseudomonadales; family Halomonadaceae; genus Litchfieldella_A; species Litchfieldella_A xinjiangensis. The sequence goes on along the minus strand of NZ_JPZL01000002.1, from coordinate 495,578 downwards.
TGCCGCCGGCGCTGGGCAATGGCTACCCAGGGTCGCGGTCAGGATGCCGCGCCGCTTGTGGCTCGCCTGGTACCCCGGCCACTTCGCCCTGATCGCCCTGTGGCTATGGTGGGTCGGCGGGCTTGGCTGATCGATTGCCTACCCCGGTGGTGCTTATGAGGCCGGCGCCGAATGCGGGCGCCGGGGCGCATCCAGGCAACGCTTGAAGTCGCTTAACGGCATGGGGCGATGGAACCAGAAGCCCTGGTAAAGACAGCAGCCGTGCTCGGCCAGGAAATCGCGTTGCGCTTGCGTTTCGACCCCCTCGGCAATCACCCGCAGGCGCAAGTGGTGCGCCACGGCAATGATCGCCTCGACGATGCCGGTTTCGGCACCTGTTTCGTCGATATCGTCGATGAAACTACGATCGATCTTGAGCTCGTCGACCGGTAAGCGCTTGAGATAGGAGAGCGATGAGTAGCCGGTACCGAAGTCATCGATGGCAATCCCCACACCGATGTCCTTTATCGCTTGCATGCGTGACGCTGCCGCGTCCAGGCTATCGATCAGCACGCTTTCGGTCAGTTCCAGCACCAGACGAGACGGCGCAACGCCCGCATGCATGATCAGCTCGGCCAAGCGCGGCAGGAAATCGCTGTGACTGAAGTGGCGTGCACTGATATTCACCGAAAGCGTGGGCAGACGCGCGGCACCACTCTCGGCGAGGCATGCCAGGGCTTGCCGAAGCACCCAGACCTCGAGCTCGACGATCAGGTCGCTCTCCTCGGCTACGGGTATGAACCGGTCTGGCGGGATCCGCCCCCACTGCGGATGCTCCCAGCGCAGCAACGCCTCGGCTCCGACGATACGCCCATGACCGTCGACCTGAGGCTGATAGTGAAGGTACAGCGAGCCATCATGCACGGCCGAGCGCAACGCCTGTTCGAGAGCCAGGCCCTCTTCGACCTCTGCCTGCATGCTCGGCTCGTAACCGCACACCTGCGCCCGCCCCCGGGCCTTGGCGCGATACATGGCCGTATCCGCGTACTTGAGTACATTTTCCGGGGTCTCGGCTGCAGCCGGAAATACCACATAGCCGATACTGGGGGTGACATTCACCCGTCGGTCATCGATCTGGTAGGGCTGCGTAAGCGCTTGCAGCAGTTGCTCTGCATGCATTTGAGCATCGTCGCGCACGGTCGCCTCCCGGCGCCCCAGCCGCGGTAGCATGACCACGAATTCGTCCCCGCTCAGGCGCGCCGCCATGTCCTCGTCACCCAGCACGTCGCGGAGGCGATCCGCGACCTGGATCAGAAGATGATCGCCGTAGGCATGCCCCAGGGAGTCGTTGACCGACTTGAAACGATCCAGATCGAGGAAAAAGAGCGCGCCATGTTCTCCCTCGCCACGATGCGTCTTGAGCGTTTCGGCGAGATGATCGAGGAGCATGCGGCGGTTGGGCAGATCGGTCAGCGCATCGTAGTAGGCCTGATGATGGATGATGGCTTCGGTACGCTTGCGCTCGGTGAAGTCCTCGACCACGGCCACCCCACCGCTGATATCGCCGCCCATGTTACGCACACCGCTGAAAAAGCCTCGCAATGGCGTCACCTTTCCGGACGTCGTCGCACGGTAGACCCCTTCGTAGTAGCCAACCCCACTGTCGAGCGCGTTGCGTATGGCTGCCTTGACGCTGACATCGTCAATGGCATGCAGCAGATTCAGTCCCACCAGGCGGCTTCGGGCGGAGCCCATGATGTCGATGAACTTGTCATTGCAGTCGACCAGAACGCCATGGCGGTCGAAATGAAAGACCCCCAGGGGCGAGTAATGAAAAATCATTCGATAGCGGTTCTCGCTCTCCAACAGCTGCGCCTCGCGAGACGCCATGGTTAGGCGCAAGCCGATGTTGTCGCGGATGATCTTGCTCAGCCGACCGCTGGAGACGGTCACCAGACCCAGCAAGAGCAGCATGAGTAACCCGATCAGCAGTGATACGGCAGAACCCTGGATCAGGAACTGAACCATCAAGGGCAACAGGATGGGTATCACGAAGGCCAACGCCACCCACCAGACCGAGGAAAGGGTCGTGATCCCACCGGCGGCAATCCCGGCCAGGACGATGGCCAACGCAGCAAGTTGCGTCGGGTGCTGGGGGGCGAACATGACGATGCCTGCCATGCCCCAGACCGCGCCGGAGGCCACGGTGCCCAGGGAAAAACGCCACAACCAGCGTTGCTGCCGCTGGCGTTCGCTAGGCAAGCGTAGATACCAGCGGGCCAGCCATAGCCGCAATCCCGATACGCTCAGCAGCGCAGCGAGCCAAGTGAGCAACATGACCCGATCGAGCACCGGCCACATCGCGGCTACCAGCAGAGTTGCCGCTGTGGCACTGGCCAGCACCGGTTGCCACAGGCCCTGAAACAGCAGGGCGACCTGCTCGGCCTGGAGCCGCCTGGCGTTGGTCCGATAGGCACCCAGATACCGCTCGCCACTCGGCGCTGGCGCATCATCCGCCCCACCCTGCTGCTTTCCGGTTATCTGATACATGTGCCGTCGTGTCACGTTAACAAGATGGAATACTTGTAACCGATTTAAACGGGGTTGGCGATTGGCCAAGGGTGGTGCGCGTTGACTGAGCGCTGACGACGGCCCCTTCAGGATCGGCCGGCCGAAATGATCGCTCTATTTACCGGGCGGGCGAGGAGTGCTTCACACCACGAGACCGCCGTGAAAAACGGCGGCCTCGTGGTGTGAAGCAGGAAGGACGGGAACGTTACTCGAAGCTGAACTGCGGCTCAGGCGCGTCGGGCAAGAGGGCCGCACAGGCGCGCACCTTTTCCAGGAGTTCGGCATGACTGGGCGCCACCAGGTTGACATGCCCAAGCTTACGGCCGGGACGCTCGTCCTTGTCGTAGCGATGCAGGTGGGCGTCGCCAATCGCCAGGATCGATTCCGGGTCGCCTTCGCGGCCGATGACGTTGATCATGCAGGTGGGCTGTCGCGCCGCCGTATCGCCCAGCGACAGCCCCTGGATGGCACGCAGGTGGTTCTCGAACTGGCTGGTCACGGCACCATCCATGCTCCAATGGCCCGAGTTGTGGACCCGGGGCGCCATCTCGTTGGCCAGCAATTCGCCATCCCGGGTCTGGAACAGTTCGAGCGTGAGTACACCGACATAATCGAGCGCATCGAGCAAGGCGCGGATGTAGTCATCGGCGGTCTGCTGTACCTGGGCATCAAGATCGGGCATAGGCGCCAGCGAGTAGCGCAGGATACCGTCGACATGCACGTTCTCGGCCATGGGGTAGAAAACCACCTGCCCGTCACGGCCCCGTACCGCGATGATGGAAACCTCACGGACGAAATCGACGAAGGCTTCGACGATCAACCGGGAATGGCCAATGGATTGCCAGGCCTCGGCCGCCTCGGCAGGGTCGCGCAGCACGGCCTGGCCCTTGCCGTCATAGCCCTCGGTGATCGACTTGGCCACGACAGGGCAGCCCAGCTCGCGCGCCGCCGCCTCGAGCTGCTCGGCACTCTCCACCAGTCGATAGCGCGGGGTCGGAATGCCCAGGCGATCGAACAGCGCCTTTTCCTCGGCCCGGTTCTGGCACACCTGAATGGCTTGGCTGGAGGGATAGACCGGCTTCTGGGCTTCTATGGCACGTACCAGATCGACGGGCAAGTGTTCGAACTCGTAAGTGACCACGTCGACCTTGGCCAGGAAGGCGTCGAGCTGCCCCGGGTCGTTCTCGGCGTGGCTTTCGAACACCATGATGTCACCGATGCCGGCACTGGGCTGACCCGTGGTATCGAGGAACGTGAAGCGGTTGGCCAAGGGATAGCCCGCCAGTGCAAGCATGCGGCCTAGCTGGCCAGCACCCAGGATGCCAATATTCATGTCGCTCTCCTTCGTCTGCTCACTCGGCCCGCGGATCGGGGTTGTCGAGGACTTTCTGGGTCTGTTCGGTGCGGAAAGCCTCGACGGCGGCACGTACACGATCGTCCTGAAGTGCCACGATCTGTGCGGCAAGCAGCCCCGCATTGGTCGCACCCGCCTTGCCGATGGCCAATGTGCCCACGGCGATGCCGCCGGGCATCTGAGCAATTGAAAGCAAGGAATCCAGTCCTTTCAGCGATTTGGATTCTACCGGAACCCCCAACACTGGCAGCGCGGTCTGCGAAGCGACCATACCCGGGAGATGAGCCGCCCCGCCCGCACCGGCGACAATCACCTGGAGGCCACGTTCAGCGGCGCTCTTGGCATAATCGAACAGCAGATCGGGTGTGCGGTGGGCGGAAACGACACGCGTCTCGCAAGCCACACCGAGGTGCTCCAGCATGGCCACGGCATGCTCCATGATCGGCCAGTCGGACTTGGAACCCATGATCACGCCCACTCGCGGCGCTTGCTTCGACGTTGACATGCCTCTCCCCCTGCCAGTTGGCGTCTCCTCCCCCGGGATGTGCCAGCGTCATGCGTGCGGAGTCGGGGGGCGAGAGCGTCCGAAAACCGCGCAGCATACCGGGATATCCCCGGAGAGGAAAGGTCCGCCCACCTTACATGGGATCGGTCACGGCACTGCCATGGCGACGGTAATTCAGCCAGTTGGATGCCAGCACCACGAGGATCGTTGCCAGCCCTGCCACCTCGGCATAGGGGTTGGGGTAGAACACGCCGACGGTGGCCGCCACCAGGGCCAATCGCGAAACGGGGTCCATGCGCGTGAACAGGTACCCCTCGAGACTCGCCGCAAAGGCGAGCAGTGCCGCAATCGCAATCAGCGCATTCCAGGCAACGAGCACCGCCGGCCCACCTATGATGATTTCGGGGTTGTAGACCATGAACAGCGGGATCAGGTAGAGGCCCTTGGCGAATTTCCAGGCCTGGAACCCGGTTTCCATGGGCTTGCTGCCGGCAATCGCCGCCCCGGCGAACCCGGCGAGCGCAATGGGTGGCGTGACGTTGGAATCCTGGGAGTACCAGAACACCACCAGATGCGCGATCACCAGCGGCACGCCGAATTCATTGGTCAGTGCCGGGCCAACCAACACGATCAGCACGATGTAGCTTGCGGTGACCGGAAGCCCCATGCCCAATACGAGACTGGCCAGCAGCACCATGACCAGGGCCAGGAACAGGTTGCCGCCGGAGAATGCCATCATCATGGCCGAAAACTTAAGCCCCAGCCCAGTCAGGCCCACCACACCGACGATGATGCCGGCCACGGCACAGGCCATGGAAACCGCAACGGCATTGCGTGCGCCGAGCTCCAGGCCTTCGACCAGCTTGACGAGACCCGCCTTCACCACGCCGGCGGTACTCGCCAGGGTCACGTTCTGGCCCTGCTGGGGCGCTACGAAGAAGAACCAGATCGCATAGCGCAACACCGCCACGGCGATCACCGAAATCACCGCATAGAAGCCCACGCGCATCGGCGACATGTTCATCACCAGCAGCCACACCAGCACCGCAAGTGGCAGCAGGAAGTGCCAGCCCGCATGCATCACGTCGCGCATCTTGGGCAGGTCCGAGCGCGGTACTCCCTGCATGCCCTGCTTGAGTGCGATGATGTGCACGAACAGGTAGACCGTGGCGAAGTACATGATCGCCGGGAGGATGCTGATCTTGACGATCTCGAGGTACGGCACGTTGGTATATTCGGCAATCAGGAAGGCCCCGGCGCCCATCAACGGCGGCGTTATCTGGCCCCCGGTCGAGGCTGCCGCCTCGATACCGCCTGCCTGGTGCGGCTTGTAGCCCAGACGCTTCATCAGAGGAATGGTAAAGGCCCCGGTGGTCACCACGTTGGCGATGGCGCTTCCCGAAATCGACCCCATGCCGGCCGACGCGAGTACCGCCGCCTTGGCGGGCCCGCCGCGTTGGCGCCCGGTGGCGGCATAGGCCATGTCGATGAAGAACTTGCCGGCGCCCGTACTCTCGAGAAAGGCGCCGAACAGTACGAAGACGAAGATATAGGTTGCCGCGACGCCCAGCGGCAAACCGAAAATCCCTTCCTGCCCCAGGTAGAGCTGGCCGACCAGACGATCGAGGCCGTAGCCCCGGTGCTCCATGATCCCCGGCATAAAGTCGCTCAACCAGGGCAACTCCCCCCTTGGCCCGGCAAAGGCATAGACGATGGCCAGCAGACCGATGATCGTCATGCCCAGCCCCACCGCCCGCCGGCTGGCCTCGAGCACGGTGATCGTGGCAATGCAGCCTACGACGATATCGGTCTGGCTCCAGAACCCCGCCCGCGAAATGATTTCGTCGAGGTACAGGACCAGGTAACCGCCGGTCAGCAACGCCCCGCCGAAGAATGCCAGATCGATGATGCCTCCGACCACGCCGCGCTTGCGGTGGGGTCCGAAGACCGGAAACATCAGGAAGGCCAGCATCATCACCAGGGCCAGGTGAATGCTGCGCTGATAGAAGAGGCCCAGGGGCTGAATGCCCGCGGAGTACATCTGAAACAGCGATAGCGCCACCGCCACCAGCGTGATCAGCCAGAGGATGGGGCGGGAGTGGTTGGCTTGGCTCCCGGGTACGATGGCCGACGTTCCAGGCTCGCTCATAAGGACCTCGTGTTTTACTTACTTATTTTTCGGTGCGCAGGTGAATCTCCACCCGCTCCCCTGCGGCCAGCTCACTGAGACTGATCAGCGTGTCGCCATTCACCAACCGATGATTGACCTTGGGCGAACCGACCCGAAGCAGATAGCGATTTCCGATTACCGGCTCATCGATATCCTCGATCCAGTAACCGCCTGCGCCGTCGGAGCGCGGCTTGCCGCGACCGAGTACGGGCCCCAGCCCCGCAGCGTAATCGGGTTGATGACTGCGCTCGAGCACCATGCGACCGTCCCGATTGCGGTAACAGTCATGCACCGGAAACCCCTCCACGGAGTGGTTCCATACCATGCACCACCCTGCCCCGGAAGGCATGGCCAGGGTAGCGATACGCTGCTGCTCGGCATCGAGTACGTCCAACCAGGCGCCTGCCGGCGTCGCTGGTTCGGGCGACTCGCCCTGCTGCGGGCCACCGGCCTGCACGCTCGACACCAGGCACAGCGTGTTCACTGCCACACACAAGGAAAGGGCGGGCAGCAAGGCCCGCCCCCATGGCTTGGATTGTCTCGTCATGCGCGACTCGTCATGGCGCGACTCGTCATGGCTTGACGTGCCATTGCTTCATTCGTCTATTGCTCGATCAGGGACGCTGCTCGTCCGACACCTCGGCACCGACTTCCTCGTAATAGCGAAGTGCCCCCGGGTGGAAGGCAATCGGCGTCGAATTGACGCTGAATTCAACGGTCGTGTCGTTGGCTGCCGGATGGATGGCGATCAGTTCGTCCGTCTTCTCGAACAGCAGCTTGGTGACCTGGTAGGCCAGTTCCTCATCCAGGCTTGCGTCGACCACCAGCACGTTAGGAATCGAAATGGTCTGCACCGCTTCGTCCATGCCCTCATAGAGACCGGCACGCAGGTCATAGGCCGCGAATACCGGTTCTTCCTCGCGAGCGTTGGCGATCTCCTCGTCGGACAGCGGGATCAGGCGCACGTCGCGGGTAGTCGCCAGGTTGAGAATGGAACTGGTGGGCGGGCCCACGCTCCAGAAACCGGCATCGATATCGCCGTCGCGGATGGCGTCGGCCGTCTCGTTGAAGTTCAGGCGCTGGGGATCGAAATCGTCGTAAGTAATGCCATTGGCTTCGAGCAGCGCGCGCGCATTGAGCTCGGTGCCGCTGCCGGGTGCGCCTACCGAAACACGCTTGCCCTTGAGGTCCTGCAGCGATTCGATATCGGAATCCGCCATGGTCACCAACTGGACGGCATTGGGATAAATCGAGGCCAGGGCGCGGGTATCGGGCAGCTGACGGTCTTCGAAGTCGCCGGTGCCGGAATAGGCCTGGTAGACGGTGTCGGCCAGCGCCAGAGCGATATCGGAATCGCCGCGGTAGATCAGGCCCATGTTCTCGACCGAAGCGCCGGTGACTTCAGCCACGGCACTATAGCCTTCGAGGTTATTGTTGATCAGTTCAGCCAGACCACCCCCATAAGGGTAGTAGGTGCCGCCTGTACCCCCCGTGGCGATAGAGACCTGCTGCTGAGCCATGGCGGCCGGCGCCGTGGCAATTAGGGTTGCCGCAACGGCATACGTTAGCACTCGCATCTGTATTCCTCCGGTCAGTTCTCTGACATTGTTATAGACGTTCGGTCGAAGGGCATTGCCGCAAACCCACCCTGCAACAGCGCCTCGTTGAAAGCTAGCATGTCTGTATCGACTCGGGTAACCGTCGAATATTTCGACATTTTGCAGGAATTTCTTCAACAAGGACTTTGGTCGTAGCGTGCTACCTCTGGTGACGCTCTCCCTTCAGCCAGGTCAGTGGCAGTTCGTGCTGTTCCTCGTCCACGGTCACGAATAGGGTGTCGCCACTGATCATCACGGTCCAATCGAGGCTACGCGACATGCCGGCCGCCAGTTCGGACAATTCCTTGGGCGGCAAGGCGACCACCGAAAGATTGTCGAGGGAAACCCCGGCCAATACCTTGCTCTCCCAGACGCGCCGCTCGCCATAGACCATCAACGACAGGCGCTCGCAGCGCCGCGAACACCAGGTCAGGCGGTCGGCATCGGGCTGGCCGACTTCGATCCAGTGGGCAATCCGGCCATCCAGCGTTTTTTGCCATAGCGCCGCCTCCTCGACATTCGACAGGCCCCGTCCGAAGCTCAGCGACTCGTCGTACCACAGCGCCAGCGCCAGCAGGCGCGATGCCAACCGATCCTCGGTTTCCGAAGGATGACGCGCCATGGTGAAACGGGGGTTGGCATAGACGTCGCGATCGAGGTCGGTAATGTTGAGCTCGACCTTGTAGGGAGTTGCGCTAAGGGCCATGTCGGTCTCGAAATCAGGAACAAGGGAGGCGCAGTCTACTCCCATCGCTGACGCAACGCAGCGAAACGGGGCATAGACCGGCTTGTCCCATGCCAAATGCTGACCCATCCTGCTAGGAGAGCACATTCACGGAAGGAAGGAGTTCATAGGACAATGGGCGATCGCGTAATGATGATTACCGGGGCATCGAGTGGTATTGGCGCGGCCACGGCACGTGCTGCGGTAAAGGAAGGCTACAAGCTGGTGCTGACCGCACGCTCCAAGGAAAAGCTGGAATCGTTGGCCCAGGAGCTGGGGCCGGAAAACGTACTGCCGATCGGCTGCGACGTCACCTCGCTGGATAATCAAAAAGCCGCCGTCGACGAGGCGCTGGAGACGTTCGGTCGCCTGGATGTGGTATTCGCCAATGCCGGACGAGGCGGCTCCCCCGGCGGTTTCAGTGGCGCCGATGCCGAGGCCTGGCGCGACATGATCCTGACCAACGTCTACGGTGTGGGGCTGACCTTGCAGGCCACCCTGCCGGCCCTGCGCGCCAGCCGCGGCCACGTACTGTTGACCGGTTCTGCCGCCGGGCGCACCACCATCCCCGGCTCCATGTACAGCGCAACCAAGTGGGCCGTCAGCGGCATCGGCTACAACGTACGCGAAGAACTGCGCGGTACGGGTATTCGCGTGACGTTGATCGAACCCGGCATGGTCGATACGCCGTTCTTCGACGAGCCGCCCCAGCACGCCCTTCAAGACCGCGACATCGCCAATGCGGTGATCTATGCCGTGAGCCAACCGGCGCACGTCGACGTCAATGAAATCCTGGTGCGGCCGACCCCACCCCTGGAGTGATCGGTAACATGAATCGTATCGATGCGTCAGCGCCTCGCGCAGTGAAAAAATTCCTCATCGCGACGCTGGCGCATCGCTCGAAAAACTTGCATGCTTCACGTGTTGCAAGCCAAGCCAATGGAGCCACATGAGCACGGCACGATTATTGACCGGTTGGGACGCCCTTGAACCTCCCCGAATGGCGCCCGACCTTGATGTCAGGGAACTGGAAAAACGCAGTCGCCTGATGCGCGTCGTTACACGACGCATCGCCATCTCCGAGTTGGGTAACCGAGAAATCGCCCAGCGCGCAGGCATCCCCCCCCAACGGCTCAGCGACCTGCTGGCCGGCAAGATCGAACATTTTTCCGTCGACGAACTTCAGGCCCTGCGCGATTGCGTAGAGGATGAGTCCTGATCGCCCAGCATCGATAACCGACACGCCTCCGGGCAGCGGATGTATTCCTGTGATGAAAGGGGCTTTTTGGCTATCCTTTAAGCCCTTTTTTGCCAAGAGACGCTGCCCATGCTTCGCCCTGTCGTGATGACCCTGGCCATGCTCGTTACACCGCTGGCCGTTGCGGATACCTTCGTGTTCACCGCCATTCCCGACGAAGACGAGACTCGTCTTCAGGAGCGCTTCCAGAAAGTGGCCGATTACCTGGAAGACGAACTGGATGTCGAGGTGCGTTTCGTACCGGTTAAGTCCTATGCCGCGGCAGTGACGGCATTCCGCAACAACCAGGTGCAGCTGGCTTGGTTCGGCGGACTCTCGGGCGTCCAGGCGCGCGAACAGGTTCCCGGTTCCCAGGCCTTGGCCCAGGGTGTCGAGGATGCGAGATTCGTGACCTACTTCATCGCCCATGAGAGCGCCGGGCTCGAACCCAGTGACAGCCTGAGCGACAACATGCGGGACCTGACCTTCACCTTCGGTGCCAAGGGATCGACCTCCGGACGGCTGATGCCCGAATACTTCCTGCGCGAGCATTTCGGCGAAGCCCCCGAGGATATCTTCGCGCGCGTCGGTTTCAGCGATAACCATAGCCGCACCGTGTCGCTGGTCGCTTCCGGGGCCTACCAACTGGGCGCCGTCAATTACACGGCGTGGGAGAACGAAGTCGAGGCCGGCAATGTCGACACCGATACCGTGCAGGTCGTGTGGGAGTCCCCACAATATCCCGATTACCAGTGGACCATCCGCGGCGATGCCGATGAGCGCTTCGGTGAGGGCTTCACCGACCGGGTACGACAGGCGCTGCTCGACATGGACGATCCCGAATTGCTCGAGAGCTTTCCGCGCGAAGGGTTCATCCCGGCGAGCAATGACGACTATACGATCATCCGCGAGATCGGTCAGGAACTGGATCTGATCGACTGATGCAATCGCTGGCTTTACAGGACGCCGTCGCCGATTACGGCGCGACACGCGTGCTCGGCCCCCTGAGCCTGACGATCGACCCGGGCGAACGCATCGCCCTGGTCGGCAAGAGCGGCGTCGGCAAGTCGAGCCTGCTGAGCGTAATGTATGCGCAGTGGCGCGATCGTGAAGCGACCCTGTTGCCACAGGACCTGGGGCTGGTACCCACCCTTTCGGTATTTCACAACGTCTACATGGGAGGGCTGGCACGCCATCGAGCCTGGTACAACCTGGCGACCCTGCTGCGCCCTTTTCACCGTGATCGCCAGACGATTCAGCCACTCCTCGAGCGGCTGGGCCTGGGCGACAAGGCCCGCTCGCCATGTGGCGAGCTTTCCGGGGGACAGCGCCAGCGTGTGGCGGCGGCCCGGGCCATCCATCAGGGCGGCGGGATATTGCTCGCCGACGAGCCGGTCTCGGCCCTCGATGGTCCGCAAGCCGAGGTGGTCATGCAGATGCTCGTCGATGCATTTCCTACGGCCGTATTGGCCATGCACGACCTCGACCTGGCGCTGCGCTACTGCAACCGGGTCCTGGGCATTCATGACGGAGGGATCGTCATCGACCAGCCCAGCGACCGCCTTACCACCAATGACCTGATGCCGCTCTATTGATGTCCCTCGCCACAACCGACACGAGAAGCCGATGAGCCGCTCGGCCAGCTTGCGCGTCAGCCTGGGCTTCATTGCCCTGGCCATGGTGTGTCTGGCCTTTGGCGACTTCGAGATCAGCACGCATGATCCCTGGCAGGAGTTAGGGCGGATATTCCTGGGATTGATCGCTCCCGACTTCGCCGCCGTGGACTTCCTCGGTGAAGCCATCCTCCGCACCCTGGCCTTCGCCTTTGTCGGGGTGGGGCTCGGGGCTGCCGGCGGGTTCCTGCTGGCGCTGCTCTTCCGTCATCTGTGGGTGCGAACGTTCTGCGCCGTGGTACGGGCCATTCACGAGTTGTTCTGGGCCCTGATCTTCCTGCAGTTCTTCGGCTTGCATCCGCTGACGGGCGTGCTGGCCATCGCCATCCCCTATGCCGGCATCTTCGCCAAGGTCTATGCCGAGATTCTCGACGAGAGCGATCCGCAACCAGCACACACCTTGCCCCGGGGGACCGACCATGTGTCGGGGCTTGTCTACACTCGCCTGGCCCAGGCCTGGCCCCATGTCGTCAGTTATACCGCTTACCGGCTGGAGTGCGGATTGCGTTCGAGTGCGGTGCTGGGGTTCGTGGGCATGCCCACCCTCGGCTTCTATCTGGAGTCGGCGTTCGCCCAAGGTGCCTACGGTTCGGTAGGCGCGCTACTGATACTTTTCTATCTGCTGATCGGCACACTGCGCTGGTGGGTCCGGCCCCGCCTGTTGCCACTGTATCTGATCGCCGCTCCATTCCTGCTGGGCACCGGGCTGCCCATCGTATGGAGCAACGTCTCTCGCTTCTTCACCCAGGATATCGTCCCCGCCCCCCTGCGCAACGGCGAAGGGCTCGAGGGCTTGATACCCTGGCTCGGCAATCTCCTCGTCAATCAGGCACTGCCCGGTATCTGGAACACGCTACTGCTGACCCAGATCGCCCTGGTCCTGACCGGGATCCTCGCCATGGCCCTGTTCCCGCTGATATCGCATCACTTCACGGGACGCCACGGCACCGGCCGGCTCAAGGGGATGCTGGGGCATATCGTTCTGGTGGTCATGCGCTCAACACCGGAACTGCTGCTCGCCTTCATCCTGCTGCAACTCTGGGGCCCGTCGATGCTGCCGGCGGTGGCTGCGCTGGCCCTGCACAACGGCGGGATCATCGCCCACCTGGTAGGTCAGCGCAGCAACCAGATCACCTTGCGACAGGATGCGCCTCGCGGGATCGACCGCTACGCCTATGAAGTTGCGCCCCGGGTCTACGGGCCGTTCTTGGCGCTACTGTTCTATCGCTGGGAGATCATCATGCGCGAGACGGCGATCCTCGGCATCCTGGGCATCACCACCCTGGGCTTCTACGTTGACAGCGCCATCCAGGAGATTCGCTTCGATCGTGCCATGGTGCTGATCCTGATCACTGCCCTGCTCAATATCGGTGTGGATATCCTGGCGCGTCGTCTGCGCAACTATCTGCGCCTGCGTCACAGCATCAACCGGCAGAGCTGCTAGCCCGCTGCGCCTGAAGTGCTTCAAGACCCAGAATGCCGCTCATTGCCTGCCAGTTCCCGGTTCATGACCGCTTGGCTATGGGCCGTACCGTAGCGCATGCGCGACCAGCCATAGAGTGCCAGCCCAATGATCATCCAGCCCAAGAAAATCCCCCACTCCATCGGCGCCAGCGCTGAAGGACTTCCAGGCAAGTACATGGCGATCAAGCCCAGCGAGAACAGCACCGCAAGCCATCCCACCAGCATGCCGTAGGGCACGCGGAAAGGGCGGACCAGGTCAGGTTCGCGCCGGCGCAACACCACAAAGGAGATCGCCACGAACAAGTAGGCGATGACGATCCCCAACCCGCCGGACACTACCAGCCAAACCAGTGCCGGGCGCCCCAGGAACGGTGCGAGACATGACAGCACGCCGATCAAGACGATGGCGTTCGCCGGCGTGCGGTAGGTGGGGTGCAGCTTGCCAAGAAACGCAGGCAACATGCCGGCATGCGCCAAGGCATAGATGGCCCGTGAGCCCCCGACGAAAAAGGCATTCCAACTGGTCAGGATACCGGCGATGCCCGCGAGGATCATGAGATTGCCCGCCCAGGGCGCCTGGAAGACCGCTTGCATCGCATCGGGCACTGCCAGTGAGCTTTCGGCCAGGGCCTCGGGGGTGAGCATCAGCCCGGTCCCGAGAATAATCAGGGCGTACCAGAAAACGGCCAGTATCACCGACATCATCAATACACGACCAATCTCGCGAAATGGCAGGTCGATCTCTTCGGCGGCCTGGGGAATCACATCGAAGCCCACGAACATGAAGGGCACCATGATGATGACCGTCATGATCCCGCCGATGATGCCGTTCTCGACATTGAAGAGCGGCTCCATGGTGGCGCCCTCCCCCTCGAACAGCGCCCCGGTAATGAACATGATGCCGATGGCCAGGATCAACAGCGTGACGAGCTTCTGCACCAGCGCCGCCATACGAATGCCCAGATAGTTGATCCATAGCATCACCAGCGATCCCGCTACGCCAACCGCTACCCAGGTGGCATTCACTTCCCAGCCGGCGATCGTCCATAGGTAACCCACGGCGTAGTTCGGGAAGAGGTGTTCGACCACCGTCGGCAACGCGACGGCCTCGAAGGCCACTACGCTGACATACCCCAGCGCAATGGCCCATGTGCAGAAGAACGATGCGAAATGACCCAGGGCACGGTAGCTGTAGACGTGCTCACCGCCGACCTGAGGCATCGCGGAAGCCAGCTCTGCATAGGTCAAGCCGACCAGCACGATGATGAGCCCACCGACGACAAAGGCCGTGACGGCACCCAGGCTGCCGGCGGATTGAATCCACTCCCCCGTCATCACGATCCAGCCCCAGCCGATCATGGCCCCGAAGGCCAGGGCCAGCACGTCCTTGCGTGCCAGCACCCGGGTAAGACCACTGCCTGACGACGTCTCGTTCTTCATGGTGGGGTCCGCCTGTTCGTAAGTTGTTATGTCTCTCTAATTTAAAATTAGTAGTCCCCGCTTCCCATGCAAGGCCTCGCCTTGGTAGGGCGACTAACGGACGTCCGGCAAATCCGTTACTGCCCCCGTCGAGGCCGAACTCACCGTCCTGGCGTACTTGGCCAGGGCCCCGCGCGCATAACGTGGGGTGGGCTTCTGCCAGGCCGCCCGGCGGCGCATCAACTCTTCGTCACTGACATTCACCTCGATGGTGTCGGCTTCGGCATCAATTGTGATCTCGTCGCCGTCATGGACGAGTGCGATGGGACCGCCGTCGTAGGCTTCGGGTGTGATGTGGCCCACCACGAAGCCATGGCTGCCCCCGGAGAAGCGACCATCGGTGATCAGTGCGACATCGCTGCCCAGGCCGCGTCCCATGATGGCCGATGTCGGCGATAGCATTTCGCGCATGCCGGGGCCTCCCCGCGGCCCTTCGTAGCGAATCACCAGCACATCCCCGGCGACCACGGTGCCATCGAGTATGCGTGCCTGGGCCTCTTCTTCCGAACCGAAGACCCGTGCCGTGCCGGTAAAGCGGGTGCCTTCCTTGCCGGTGATCTTGGCCACGCCCCCTTCGGGCGCCAGGTTGCCGTAGAGGATACGCAGGTGGCTCTCGGCCTTGAACGGCCGATCCAGCGGGGCAATGATCTGCTGCTCGGCAGGATAGGGGGCCACGTTGGCGAGGTTCTCGGCCAGCGTGCGGCCGGTTACGGTAAGGCAGTCGCCATGCAGCAGCCCGGCATCGAGCAGGGTCTTCATCAACGGCTGGATACCGCCGATCTCGACGAGTTCGCTCATCATGTAGTGACCGCTGGGCCGCAGGTCGGCGACGACCGGTACGCGCCGGCCAATCTCGGTGAAATCCTCGAGAGAGAGCGGCACGCCGATGGTGTTGGCCATGGCGATCAAGTGCAGGACGGCGTTGGTCGAGCCGCCCAGGGCGATGACCACGGTGATGGCATTCTCGAAGGCCTTGCGCGTCATGATGTCGGAAGGCTTGATGTCGCGCTCGAGCAATTCAAGCACGGCAGCCCCGGCCGCTTCGCAGTCGTCATGCTTGGCCCGAGAGACGGCATTCTGCGCCGAGCTCCCGGGCAGGCTCATGCCCAGCGCCTCGATCGCCGAGGCCATGGAATTGGCGGTATACATGCCGCCGCACGAGCCGGGACCGGGAATGGCCGTTTCCTCGATGTGCTTCACCGCGATCAGGTCCAGATCGCCCTTGGCGTGCTGCCCCACCGCCTCGAATACGGAAACGATGTCGGTGTGGTTCTCGCCGGGCAGGATGGTTCCGCCGTAGACGAAGACACTGGGCCGGTCGAGGCGCGCCAGGCCCATCAGGCAACCCGGCATGTTCTTGTCGCAGCCGCCGATCGCCACCAGGCCATCGAAGCCCTCGCACCCGGCCACGGTCTCGATGGAATCGGCGATCACCTCGCGCGAGACCAGGGAGTACTTCATGCCCTCGGTGCCATTGGCGATGCCATCGGAGATAGTGATGGTATTGAAGATCACCCCCTTGCCGCCCGCCGCATCCGCGCCACCGCTGGCGGCCTCGGCCAGCTCATGGATGTGGCTGTTGCAGGGCGTGACACGGCTCCAGGTCGAGGCAATACCCACCTGGGGCTTGCGGAAATCCTCATCGGTGAACCCGACGGCCCGCAGCATGGCCCGGCTCGCCGACTTGCCGAGGCCATCCACCACCGGACTGGAATAACGACGCCGTGGATCGCTTTGCTCGCTCATGCGTTTCCCCTTCTCAAGCACTTCGTCTTTAGTCGACGTTTCGCTTTACAGGGTGGGCGTCGTTCCGCGGGCTTGCAAGCGCATCAATAGACCCGGGCCGGCCGTGACATGGCCGGCCGCCACCAGGCGACCAGCAGGCTCACTGCAGTCGATGCGACCAGTGCCGCCAGAAACGGTCCCAGGGTGGGCACGCCCCCCGGGAAGCTCGCCGTCAACACACCTGCCGCCAGGCTCCCCTGGGCTACCCAGCCGGGGATGATGGCGCCCACCAGGCCGGCAATGCCTCCGGCAACCGCGGCACCTGTGGTCATGCGAGACCATAGACCCAACAGCACCGGCACCACCGCCGTGGCGCAAAGTAGATCGGCGATCAGAAACAGGCGCAGGACAGACAGCCCCTGCAGCGCCACGAGCACCACCGGCAGCATGATGAGCACCGTAATCCAGCGGGCCGTGGTCAACGAGACCTGACGGTGGCTGCCCTCCCCTTCGCTGACCGCCAGTGACGCGATGCCGTTCTGCAGGGTATCCACGCTCGAGGCGACCAAGGTGACCGCTAGTACCAGCCCCAGCAGCGACAAGGCAGGTGGCGCCTCGCTCAGTAGCGCGAAGAACGGCATCGGCGGCTCGCCCAGCGGCGTACCCGACATGGCCGCGAGAATGCCCAGCCCTCCCACGACGGCCACCACGATAACGGTCGTCGCACCGCCCAGCAGCGCGCCGCGCCCCAGTGCCTGGCCGGTCTTCGCGGCCCACACCCGCTGCCAATAGCCCTGGTGAAACAGGTTGGCGGCCGTCACCGCGATGACCAGTGTCAAGGCAACGCTCAGGGCGCTCGCGACGGGAATGCCGGGGATCGCTGCGTCGGTCGGCAGCGAGGGAAGCCGCTGCCAGCCGACCCCACCGACCACGACCAGCAAACCGATCAGCAGCCATGCCTGCCAACGGTCGGTGGCCAGGCTTGCCCGCAAGCCACCCAGGGCGGTGTAGAGCAGCGTCGTCAGGGCCACCCCAACCACGACGGCGCTGCCGGGAACCCCCGAGAGCAAGGCGGTAATGCCGCCAATGGCGGTGAGCTCCGCCGCCAGGAAAATCGCCATGTACAGTATCGAGATCAGCGAGACATATCGGCGCACACCCTGACCGTAGCGGCGTTGGGCGAATTCGCCAACGCTTCTGCCTTCAGGCAGGAAGCGGCGGATCGAGGGGCCCAGCAAAGCAAAGACGAGAAATGGCAGGGCGGCCCCGATGGCATAGCCAGCCAGCCCCACCGGCCCCACGAAGGCCCCCACTTCAGGCGGGGCGAACAGGATCCAGGCCCCCATGCCGGAGGCCAGGAACGACAACCCCAGGGTCGAGGCCGTCTGGGAATTGCGAGCGGTCATGTAGTCATCGAGGGCGCCGTCGGCGCGGCGCGCCCGAAGCCCCAGAAAGGCGAACAACAGCAGGGCCGCGCCCAGCGCGGCAGACGTCAGGTAGGGCATGTCGCACTTCCTCCGCCGGTATCAACCGGATCAGGTTCCAGGGTCTGCGCTGATGGCGCACTCTCAGTCCGGTCAGCGTGACGGGACTCCCCTGGCGACAGGTGAATGAAAGGACATTCTACGTTTAAGAACGCTTGTCAATAAACTGGTTTATAAAACCCAAACTGACATAATGGCGAAACTACTCGAAAAAAGCAGGGACACCATGTACAACGAAGCCAAGGAACATGCGCCAGGCCGATTGCACGCGATCTTCGCCGCCCCTTACGAGGCGTTCGAGAACGGCGTACTGGAGCGCAAGCTGCACCTGGACGTGGCGCTGCGCGCCCTGCTCAGCAAGCCCCTGGACGAAGGCTTGCTGAAGCTGCGGGTCCTGTATGGATGGGAAAACGGCGACGATACCCCCGAAGCGCTGGTTCACTGCGACCACCCCCTGCGAAGCCTGGCCGACCTGACGCCCGTCAAGGCCGATTACCGGGCCAGCATCGAGCGGGATATGGCCCTGCCCCGCAATAACGTCTCGTTACTGGCCCAGCCCCGCGATACCGCGATCGCCCGCGCCCGCGACTCGGGACAGCAGATCGACGATACCATCCGGCTGAATCCAGCCCGCTGGCCGAGCTTCGAAGGCGGCCTGACGCTCTATACCTTCTTCAAGGTCTATCACCGCCTGGTTTACGGTGAGGACGATAGCTACCGTTCGATTCACTGCGACACGCCAGAGGGCCCTCTCGAGATCCATGAGTTCCATCTCGATGTGTGCGAATTCGCCATCTGCGTACCGCCCGACCCCGACAGCAATCGCCCCACGCTCATTCTGGTTCATGAAGGCCAGTTGGATACGCTGGTGACATGCCTGGAGAGTCATCTGGCCTAGGTACGCTCTGGTGCCGGGGCGATGGCGGTCAGCGCAGCTCCGGCAGGACGAGCAGCCCACTCTCTCACTCGGCCAGGCCCTCCCGGGCGCTTGCCAGATGGCGCGTCACGATACGGTTGCGTGATTGGGCCTTGGCTTCATACATGGCCTGATCGGCCTGGAAGTAAAGCGACTGGGCATCGACGATCTGGCTTTGATCCTCACAGGTCACCAGACCGAAGGATGCCGTGATCACCCCATGGGCAGCGCCCCGATGGGTTATACCCAGCGCCTCGAGCGAGGCACGGAATCGTTCCAGGGCCTCGTAGCCCGCTTCCAGGCTATCGGCCTCGAACAGTAAGCCGAATTCCTCGCCACCCAGACGAAACAGCCGGTCGCCCGAGCGTCGAAAGTGCGTGTGCAACAGCGCTGCGACACGAACCAGAACCTCATCCCCCGCCTGATGGCCGTAGGTGTCGTTGTACGTCTTGAAGGCATCGATATCCATGACCGCAAACAGCAACGGTTGACCGCTCCGGCCGCTTCGCCGGAGCTCCTCGTCGAGGCATTCGCCGAACTGGCGCCGGTTGAGCAACCCGGTCAAGGGGTCGGTACGTGCCATGTCGACCAGCTGCCGATTGGCCTCTTCGAGGGCGAGCGTGCGTGCCATGACCTGCTCCTCGAGCCGCTGGTTGGCCAAGCGCTGCATCTCGAGGGTGGCACGCTCGGCGGCGATCTTGTCGTTCTTGAGCCGATTGATTTTCCAGGCCAGGCCCAGGGCAAGCAGCAGGAACTCGATGCTCGACCCTACCTGAATGGCATATTCGGTAATGAGGTTATAAGGCAGAACGCCGGCCACCCGCAGCAGGTAAAGGGTGATACCGACCAGCAACACCGACCATGCCACCAGATAGAGGCGCGCCAAGATGTCGCCCCGCCAGCTTCGCCAGGCGGCCAGGACCAGCAGCGACATCGATAACAGGATGGCCGAGGGAATGATCAGGAGGAACAGTGGCCCATAGTTCCCCCATAGCGCGGGCAGGGTCGACACGATACTCAGAAAGGCGACCCAACGTACGACGCTTGAAAGCCGGGGGGAATGCCGAGGCAGGTTGAGATAACTGTCACTGAAGATGGCCAATGCCACCGCGAACAGACCGATATTCACCGGCACCAGCTGGTTGTTGAACGTCGGCCAGTTTGGCCACCAGTACTGAAAGGCAAAGCCCCGGGACAGGAACATCAACAGGAAGAACGACCCGAGATACACGACATAATGCAGCAGGATGCGCTCCCGCGTCGCCAGGAACAGCAGCAGGTTGTAGATCATGAGCGCGAGCAACGCGCCGAAGTAGAGGCTGAAGGCCATCAGTTCGCGTTGGCTCTTCGCGAGGAAGCGCTCATCTTCCATCAGGTAGAGGGGGGTGGCGTCGAACAGACCGTCATGCGTATCCAGCCGCAACAGGACGCTATACGCCTCGCCCGGGGCCAGATAGAGCGGAAACACGAAGGTGCGATGCGCCACTGGACGCGAATCGAAACCGCGTCGATCGCCGGTTTGCCAGGATTGCACCACCGCCCCGCCGTCATTCACCACCCAGGCATCGAGATAGTCGTGCATCGGCATGGCCAGTTCCAGCAGTCGGCGTACCGGGCCCGAGGTATCGTTGACCAGCTCGAAGCGCACCCACCAGGCCGATCCGGAGAAGCTGAAGTTGAGCGCCTCCTGCTCGGAATCCTGCCAGGAGAGGGCCTGGCACCCTTCCAGCAGTGATTCGATCGAGTACCTTCGCTCAGGGTCTTCCAGCAATTCGACCCGTGGGCTGGGGTTGAGGTCGTCGGGCGATTCGGCAATCGAGATGGCGGCCTGGGCTAGCGATGGTAGAAGCCCCAGCCACAAGGACCAGCACACCGCGACCATCACGGGAGGCAACGAAAGAAGGTTACGAATCACGACGGCTCCGGCGGAACGATCCCTGCGTTGCGCCAGTTTACCCCTGTTTTCCTACTCAGACGTTGCGGGTTCGTCAACGCAACGGCCCCGCCTGAAAGACGGGGCCGTGGTCTTGCGATCGCCCATCACCTAGGGCCAGGCTCAGCTCAGCGATATGGTGCTGTTGATGCCACTCGAGACGTTCTCGGGCTCGAACCAGCGGGCGGTCACGGTCTTGGTCTGCGTCCAGAAAGCGATCGCCTGCTTGCCGTTGGGTCCCAGGTCGCCCAGCTTCGAGGCGCGCGAGCCGGTGAAGCTGAAGTAGGCGACCGGTACCGGGATCGGCACGTTGATGCCCACCTGCCCGACATCGATGTCCGATTCGAAGCGCTTGGCCACCCAGCCGGAATTGGTGAAGATCGAGGTGCCGTTGCCGTTGGGGTTGGTATTGATGAAGGCGATGGCCTCATCGAGCGTTTCCACGCCAACCACGCATAGCACCGGGCCGAAGATCTCCTCGCGGTAGATGGTCATTTCGCCGGTGACGTCGCTGAAGATCGTCGGGCCCACGAAGTTGCCCTCCGGGTAGCCTTCGACCTGCACGTTGCGCCCATCGAGATCGAGCGTCGCCCCTTCGGCCTCGCCCTTGCCGATCAACGATACCACGCGGTCGCGAGCCGCCGGCGACACCAGCGGGCCGAGGTCGGCGTCGCGCTGGGTGCCGGGGCCAACGGTCATGTTTCGAGACTTCTCGACGATCTCGTCAAGCCACTGCCGCGCCTCGCCCACCAGCACCAGAACCGAGTTGGCCATGCAGCGCTGGCCGGCCGCCCCGAATGCGGAGCCCAGCACATTATTGATCGCCTGGCTGCGGTTGGCGTCGGGCATGATCACGCAGTGATTCTTGGCGCCCATCATCGACTGCACGCGCTTGCCGGCTCGACCGGCACGCTCGTAGATCTGGGTGCCGACGTGGGTCGAACCGATGAAGGACAGCGCCTTGATATCGGGGTGATCGCATAGGCGGTTGGCCACCTCCGGCCCACCGTGCACCACGTTGAGCACCCCCGGGGGAACGCCGGCTTCATGGGCCAGCTCGACCAGCCGCATGGTCGAACTCGGATCCTGCTCCGAGGGCTTGAGCACGAAGGTATTGCCGGTGGCGATGGCCAGCGGAAACATGAAACACGGCAACATGATCGGGAAGTTGAAGGCAGTGATCCCGGCACCAACCCCCAGGGGCTGGTGAAGGGAGTAGACGTTGACGTCGCTGGCTGCGTTCTCGGCCATCTCGCCGAGTTGCAGCGAAGTGATCGAGCAGGCGTGCTCCACCACTTCCAGACCGCGCCCTACCTCGCCTTCGGCATCGGGCAGGGTCTTGCCGTGCTCTTCAGTGATCAGCGCCGCCAATTCAGGGGTATGCTGACGAATCAGCGCCTGGAAGGCGAGCATGATGCGCATGCGCTTGGCCAAGGGCACCTTGCGCCATGTCTTGTATGCGGCCTGGGCACTGGCCACCGCACGGTCGACCTCGGTAAGGCTGGCAAACGGAACCCGGGCGACCACCTCCTGGGTAGCGGGGTTGACCACGTCGCGCCATTCCCCGCTTTCCGAAGGTACGTACTGGCCATCGATGAAGAGTGCGATTTCTCTGACTGACATGGGGCGGCTCCTGTTGTCGTTATCGCCGGTTGTCGTTATGAGTCGTCATGAATAGTGTCTCGCTAGTTTACGCGGCCAGCGAAATGCCACAACGATGCCCCACGTACGACTTTCGTCCTTCCCCTGGGCTCTTCAGGTACCGCAGAAGGTACGGAACACCCGCTCTGTCGGTGCGGCAGGCAAAGAGTACTCCTCGCGTCCTGGCTGGTCGTCGAAGGGCCTGGCCAGAATTTGTCGAAGCGTCTCGAAGGGGGCGAAATCGCCGCGGTCCGCTGCTTCCAGTGCTTCCTGAACGCGGTGATTGCGCGGGATGTAGCGCGGGTTGCTCTCGCGCATGCGCGCTGCGATGGCATCCAGGCCTACCGATTCTCGGGTCAGCCGTTCCCGCCATTGTCCCAGCCAGGCCTGCATCACCTCGGGCCGCTCGAATAGCTCCAGCAGCGCCGGTTCCGACTCGGGAGAGGCCGCAACATCGCTCAACTGACGGAAGGTCAGGGTGAAGTCGGCACGCCCGGTCTGCATGGCTTCGAGCAGCGAGTCGATGAGTTCGCCATCCCCCTCCTCTTCCCGGGCCAGCCCGAGCTTGGCGCGCATGACCCAGTGCTTCTCGGCTTCGAAATGCGCGGAATAGCTCTCGAGCAGTTGAGTCGCCCGGGCAATGGCCTGCTCCTGGTCCTCATCGATGAGCGGCAGCAACGTTTCGGCCAGGCGGGCCAGGTTCCACTGGCCGATACCCGGCTGGTTGCCGTAGGCGTAGCGCCCGCCTTCGTCGATGGAGCTGAAGACGGTACGTGGATCGTAGCTTTCCATGAACGCACACGGACCGAAGTCGATGGTCTCACCGGACACGGTCATGTTGTCGGTATTCATCACGCCGTGAATGAAGCCCACCCCCATCCACTTGGCGATCAAGCGGGCCTGGCGTTTCTGTATCGCCTCGAGCAGCGCCAGGTAGCGCTCGCCTTCGGGCCGGTTGAGATGTTCGGTGTCGGCAAGCTCAGGATAATGGCGCTCCATGACGTGATCGGCCAGCGCTCTAAGGCCATCGACATCGCCGCGGGCAGCAAAGTACTGGAAGGTGCCGACCCGGATATGACTGGCCGCCACGCGGGTCAGCACCGCACCGGGTTCGGGAACACGGCGCATCACGCGTTCGCCGGTGGTCACTGCAGCCAAGGCGCGCGTGGCGGGTATACCCATCGCATGCATCGCCTCGCTGACCAGGTACTCGCGCAGCACCGGCCCGAGCGGCGCGCGGCCATCGCCGCCCCGCGAGAACGGCGTGCGTCCGCCCCCCTTGAGCTGGATATCCCGCACGCGTCCCTTGCGATCCGTGACCTCGCCCAGCAGGACGGCGCGCCCATCGCCCAGGCGCGGTACGAAATTGCCGAACTGATGCCCGGCATAGGCCATCGCCAGTGGCTCGACGCCTTCGGGCAGGCGGTTTCCGGAAAAGAGCTCGGTGGCGAGGCTTTCATCAAAAGCCTCGAGATCGAAGCCAAGCTCCTCGGCCAGGGGCCGATTGAACGCTACCAGCGTGGGCGATGGCACGGGTACAGGGTCGAAGCGCTCGAAGAAGCGCGATGGCAGACGTGCATAACGCAGGGTGAAAGTGGGAAACATCTACCCTCCCGGTCGGGTCGATTGCAAATGGGGACACCTCATGTCATAGAGCATAGGTGATAGCGACGCTCGAGATTGCAAGGGAGTGTTGCCAGCACCGCTATCTTTACTGCACGAACGTGGCATGACGACGCCCATCATTGTCAGGAGGACGACCGTGCTCGACCCTGAACGCCGCCGCCAGGCAGGTGGCCATGAATTCACCCTGCATTTAACCTATCGCCCCCCGTATGACTGGGAACGCCTGTGCGATTTTCTCGCCCAGCGCGCCATCACCGGCCTCGAATGGGTCGGCAGCGACCACTACGGGCGCAGCGTCGTCTGGCAAGGGGCCAAGGGCCACTTCACCGCCTACCATGACCCCGGCGCAAACCGCTTCAGGGTAGTGCTGGTTGTCGATGAGCCGAATGCTCTCGAGGCGATGGAAGGCAACATTCGCCGCGTGCTCGACGTGGATAGGGACACTCAGGCCATCGAGACGCACCTGACGCAGGCGGTACCCGGCCTGGCCCTGGTGGAAGGGCTACGCCTGCCGGGGATCTGGAGCCAGTTCGAAGCGGGCATCAAGGCCGTTCTCGGCCAGCAGGTCTCGGTGGCCGCTGCCCGTCGCCTGGCTCAACAGCTGGTCGATGCGCTCGGCGAACCCTGGGGCGAGTCGCAGCGGCACTTTCCCGAACCTGCCGCCATTGCAGAAAGCGATCTGGCCTTTCTCGGCATGCCCGGCGCGCGTCGCGATGCCGTGAGACGGCTCGCGGAGTGGCACGTAAACCACGGCAACGATCATGAGGCGAGCGAGTGGCTGAGCCTCAAGGGCATCGGCCCTTGGACCGTCAGCTACGCCCAGATGCGTGGCGCCAGCCATCCCGATATCTGGCTGGGCGGCGACCTGGGTGTCAAGAAGGCGCTGGGCGAACTGGGCGGGGCCGACCCCGACGCCGCCGCCCCCTGGCGCAGCTATCTTACCTTCCAGCTCTGGAATCGCTGAGTGGCCCCTGCGTTTCTCTGAGGTCGATCTGGAACGCGGCAAGCTCGCCGAGGGAAAAGACTCAACCGATCGACAGTAACAATTTAATCCGGCTTCGCCCTTGGCCCTCTTGGCTGGTTTGGCTAGTGTATGAACGGTAACGGTGTGTTTCGCCAATTACCCAAGCGAAACGCTTCCGTTCCACGCCAGTTCAGGAGGAACACCATGAGAACGCTAGCCGCAGGGATGTTGCTGACCGCGGCCCTGCCCGCCTTTGCCGACGGTAAGGCATTGATCCACACCGGGGATGCCCAGGAATCCCTGCCCATGGTCGTGCACTGGAACGACGAGCATGTACGCATGGATTTCCCCACGCAGGAGCATGGCTACCTGCTGTTGCGCGGTGATGATGGTTTCATGATTGCCCGCCAGGGCGAGCAGCTGATGATCATCGAGATGGACCGGCTCAAGAACATGACCGATGCCATGGGCGACGAGGCCGAATCCATGAGCGAGAGCCAGGCTGAATCGGTACAAAGTCTCGAAGCCACCGGCGAGACCGAGACCATCGCCGGCATCGAGGGGGACCTCTACCGTGTGGCCTGGACCGACCTCACCGGCAATACCCATGACAACGAAATAGTTCTCAGCGACGACCCACTGGCGAAGGACATGCTGCGTGCCTTCCAGCGCTACGTCATCACGGTGATGGATGAAGGCGACCCCATCGGCGATGCCGTGATTCAACGCGATCTGGGCATGTTGCGCTTCGATGACAAGTTTTACGTCGAGGAGTTGAGTGGTGAATCGCCGTCACCGGATCTTTTCGAGCTGCCCGACGATGCCATGACCATGGAGCAACTCTTCCAGCAACATTCGAGCGGTACCGACAGTCAATAGGCTCGCTGCGCCCAGAGTATAAATACGCGCTAGAGGGGCAGATGCAGGATCGCACCGCTCAACCCCGAGGGCTGGGCCCAGAGTTTGCCGAGGGTGATAGGCAGCTTGAAGCGTCGCTTGCCGGCGGCACCGGGGTTGAACAACAGTCGTCCGGCTTCCCAGGTATTGCGCGGCTTATGAGAATGGCCGTGCAGTACCGCATCGCAGGTGACGTGCGGGTCGAGATCGCCGATGGCATGGACTAGATGCAAGCGCCAGCCGTTGACCTCGATGTCCAAGGTCGGCGGTAGACGCGTTTTCGCCCAGTCCGCGGTATCGATATTGCCTCGCACGGCGTGCACCGGCGCCATCTCGGCCAGTCGTGACAGGATCGCCTCGTCGTCGGGCTTGGCGCCGACATCCCCCAGATGAAGGATCAGGTCGCATCCTTCCAGGAGCACGAGTGCTTCGTCACGCAGCAGGCCGTGTGTGTCGGAAATCACGCCAATTGGCGAATCGATGCGATAGGTGGCGGTCGTCAGGTTCATGTCTCGTTACCCGATGCGATCAATACGTGTGAGGTACGTTGACCAGCTGAGCTTCCAGGCGCACGAAGAGATATTCGACATAATGCTGGAGTGCGGAACCGGGGCCGAGCGCGTCGTTCAGGTGCCGCTCGGCGCTGGTCCGCTGTTCCATTAGCCGCTGACGCACCGTATCCGCCCCCAGCAGGGCAATCAAGGTCGTCTTGCCCCGATCCTGGCCCACATCCTTGTCCCCGCCCACCGTGCCGTCGGCCAGGTCGTCGTGAAGCTGGAAGGCCTGCCCCAGCGCCAGTGCAAAGGCCTTGAGCGAGCGTGTCGTGGCTGCGTCGGCATTGGCGGCCAGGGCGGTCAGGGTCATCGCGGCCTCGAACAGCACCCCTGTTTTCAATGTGTTGGTTTCTACGACCGCTTCCGGCGAGCGCGGGCGCGCACCCTCACGCAGGTCTTGATACTGCCCCTTGACCAGTCCCTGCATCCCGGCCACCCGGGATAGCGTCTCGATCATGCACAGGCGGGAGGGCGCAGCGATGCCCTCGATCGAGGCGACGACGCCGAACGCCCGGGACAGTAGCGCCACGGCCGATAGCATTGCGACATCCTCGCCATAGTGACGATGGATGGCGGGCCGTCCCCGTCTCAAACTGGCATTGTCCATGCATGGCATGTCATCCAGGATCAGCGAGGCCGTGTGGATCATCTCGATCGCACAGCCCAGATCGTAGAACCTTTCGTGCGTCTCACCCAGCCCCTGGGCAGCGAGCACCATCAGGGACGGGCGCACACGCTTGCCCCCCGAAAGCAGGCTGTCGCGCATCGCGCAGGCGACCGGATCATTCTGTTGATTTGCATCCGGAGCCCACTGGGCCAGGCAGGCCTCGATCCGCAGCTTCAGTTGATCATGGGTCTGCTGGCTGTCTTCGTTGACGGCAAGGGATGACTCCATCAGCGATACTCCTCTAGTGCGCGCCTCGACCGCCTCGCGGTGCAAGCGATCCATACGGTGCGCTCATCGCCAGGTTGACGTAAGCTTTACTTTAATTGTTATTATTGTATAAGTCTTGCACAAAATTCCCGATACGCCAGCCGCGGATCGGACAGGAGGTACAATGGGCGGGGACGATCTCATCCATCGCAAGAATGACCATCTCGATATCGTGCTCGATACCGGGCGGGCCGTGAGCACGGCCGATACCGGCTTGGCGGCCTATCGCTTCCGTCACTGCGCCCTGCCCCAGCTCCACCTCGACGAGATCGACCTGAGCACCACCTTGTTCGACAAGCCGATTCGCGCTCCGTTGCTTATCAGCTCGATGACCGGCGGCGCCGAGCGTGCCCGTACCATCAATCATCATTTGGCCGAGGCCGCCGAGACGCTGGGCATTGCCCTGGCCATCGGCTCGCAGCGGGTGGCCCTGCAGTCCGATGCCGATCATGGGCTGACCCGTGAGCTGCGTCGTTACGCCCCCAGCGTGCCACTGCTCGGCAATCTCGGCGCAGCGCAACTGCTCGAACCCTCGGGGCTCGACTGGGCACGCCGGGCAGTCGAGATGATTGGCGCCGATGCGCTGATCGTGCACCTGAACCCCCTTCAGGAAGCGGTGCAGGTGGGAGGCGACCGCGACTGGCGCAACGTGCTCGAGGCCATTGCTCATCTGGTGTCTATGGTCGAGGTACCGGTAGTAGTCAAGGAAGTGGGTGCGGGCATCGCCGCCCCCGAGGCCCGCGCCCTGGTCGCGGCGGGCGTCGCGGCGATCGATGTGGCCGGGGCCGGAGGCACCAGTTGGGCGGCCGTGGAAGCAGAGCGCGCCCCGACCCAGGCCGAGCGAAAGATCGCCATGGCCTTCAGCGACTGGGGCATCCCCACGGCCCAGGCCATCTTGATGGCACGTGCCGCGCTCCCGCATACGCCGCTGATCGCCTCGGGCGGCATTCGCGATGGCGTGGACGTGGCCAAGGCCATTCGCCTGGGTGCCGATCTGGTCGGGCAGGCCTCGGGCGTCCTGCGCAGCGCACTGCACTCCAGCGAGGCCGTCATCGAGCATTTTCAGATCATCATTCAACAACTGCGCATCGCCTGCTTCTGTACCGGCAGTGCCGACCTTGCCGCCCTGCGCCGGGCGCCGTGGATCGGTGGTGACGACGACACCGCGCCGCGGGTGGGCTAATGGCTCACCTCGCCGTCGTAGCGCCACCCTTCCCCAGTCACTTTCGCGCGTTGCAGGCCGTGGCCGGCCCCTTGTTGGAGCGTGGCCATCGGGTGACCTTCCTGCATCAGCCTGACGCGGCACGCTGGCTCGACGATTCGCGCATCGCCTTTCACGCGCTGGGCGAAGATACCCATCCGACCGGCTCGCTGGGCCAGACGCTACGCCTGGCAGCCAGTCCCGGTGGGCCGATCGGTCTCTATCGGCTGATCCATGACATGGCGCGCACCACCGATATGCTGTGTCGCACGCTGCCCTCCGCGCTGGATGCCCTGGGTGTCGATGCCCTGATCTGCGATCAGATGGAAGCCGCAGGCGGGCTTGTCGCCGAGGGGATGGGACGCCCGTTCGTCTCGGTGGCCTGTGCCTTGCCCATCAATCGTGAAGCCGGGTTGCCGCTGCCGGTGATGCCCTTCGGCTACGGCACGGATATACGTATCATACAGGGCAGCGAACGCGTCCATGATCTGATGATGACGCCCTTGAACGGGGTGGTGTCCCGCCACGCCAGGGAATTCGGACTCTCACCCCGCCAAGGCCTGCACGAATGTCTCTCGCCACAGGCGCAGATCAGCCAGACGATTCCGGGGTTCGACTTTCCGCGGCAGTCGCCGCCCGGCGGACTGCACCACTTGGGGCCACTGCGTCCTGCCCCGGTGGATGAACGAGCCCTGGGGCTTGCAGTGGCCGACGACAAGCCGCTGGTCTTCGCCTCACTGGGCACGCTTCAGGGACATCGCCTGACGTTGTTCCGACGCATGGCTCGGGCATGCCGGGCACTCGGCGTGCAATTGCTGATCGCCCACTGTGGCGCCTTGAATGCTCGCCAGAGTGAAATGCTCTACCGCGACGGAGCCACCTGGGTCACCGATAGCGTGCCCCAACGAGCGGCCATCGCCCGTGCCGATGCGGTGATCACCCACGGCGGCATGAACACGGTGATGGACGCCCTCTCTGCCCGCACGCCTCTGCTGGTATTGCCGCTGGCCTTCGACCAGCCCGGGGTGGCGGCACGCATCGAGTACACCGGGGTGGGCGTTCGCGTTTCGCCGCACACCGCGACCGTCAGGCGGCTACGCAACGCCCTGAAAGCACTGCTCGAGAGTGACCGTTTCACTCCCCCCCTGGCACGCCTCGGCCGCGAGGTCGATGAGGCTGGCGGGTCGCTCAAGGCTGCCGGCATCGTGGAGCACGCCCTGACCTTGACCGATACACCCATGGAGCGCTCTGCATGACGGCTCACTATGACCTGATCCTGGTGGGCGGCGGCCTGGCCAATGGGCTGATCGCCCTGAGGCTCAAACAGACGCGGCCGGAACTCAACGTACTGCTGTTGGAGCAATCCTCGCGGGCCGGGGGTAACCACACCTGGTCGTTCCATGACAGCGATCTCACCGTAGCCCAGTGGGAGTGGGTCGGGCCCTTGGTGGGGCGCCGCTGGCCACGCCATCGCGTGATATTCCCAGGGCGTAACCGCACGCTCGACAGCGGCTATGCCAGTATCTTCTCGGAAGACTTCGCCACCATCCTGAGCAGCACGCTGGGCGACACCCTGTCGCTCAATTCCATGGTCATCGATCTTTCCCCAACCCACGTCCATCTAGCCGACGGCCGACGCCTCGAGGCCGGCGCAGTCATCGATGGCCGTGGCGCACCGGACACCCGTCACCTGGCACTGGGTTACCAGACCTTTCTGGGTCAGGAGGTTCGTCTAAGCCAACCGCACGGGCTGAGCGTGCCGACCCTGATGGACGCAAGCGTTCGCCAGGACAGAGGCTATCGGTTCGTCTACGTGCTGCCATTCACCGAAGACACCGTGTTGATCGAAGACACCCATTATGTCGATGGCCCGGCAACCGACCCGACCCTGTTGCGCGACAATATCGAGGCCTATGCCAGGGCCAAAGGCTGGACGGTCCGCGAGACGATTCGCGAAGAGAGCGGGGTGCTGCCGATCACGCTGGCCGGCGACATAGAGGCCTACTGGAACGCCACCGAAGGCCAGCCCATGAGCGGCCTGAGTGCGGGGCTGTTTCACCCCACCACCGGCTATTCGCTGCCGCACGCCGTACGTCTGGCAGAGCGCATTGCCCGCCAGTACGACCTCAGGGCCCCTGCCCTGTATTCACTGGTGCGTGACGAAGCGACCCGGGAATGGCAGCGCCAGGGCTATTTCCGACTCCTCAATCGCATGCTGTTCCTGGCGGGCCACCCCGAACGGCGCTGGAAAGTCATGCAGCGCTTCTACGGGTTATCGGAACCGCTGATCAAGCGTTTCTATGCCGGTCGGCTGACGGCCATGGACAAGCTGCGGATCGTTTCCGGCAAGCCGCCGGTGCCCTTGGGCGAGGCCATGCGCGTAGCGCGCCTCACCCACCCCGAGCAGGTG
Source organism: Litchfieldella xinjiangensis (assembly GCF_000759345.1). Classification (GTDB taxonomy): domain Bacteria; phylum Pseudomonadota; class Gammaproteobacteria; order Pseudomonadales; family Halomonadaceae; genus Litchfieldella_A; species Litchfieldella_A xinjiangensis. The sequence goes on along the minus strand of NZ_JPZL01000002.1, from coordinate 464,539 downwards.
ATGGCCCATCGCACCGCCACACAACGCAGCGAGCACGAATCATGAGCCAAACTTCAGATACCGCACCACCTCGTGCCGTGGTGATCGGTGCCGGCTTCGGCGGCCTGGCCCTGGCCATTCGGCTCCAGGCCGGTGGCTACCAGACCACCTTGCTCGAGAAACGCGACAAGCCGGGTGGGCGTGCCTACGTCTACGAAGACCAGGGCTTCGTGTTCGATGCCGGCCCCACGGTCATCACCGACCCGTCGGCGCTCGAAGAACTGTTCACCCTGGCCGGGCGCAGCATGGCGGACTACGTCGACCTGTTGCCGGTCGCGCCCTTCTATCGCCTGTGCTGGGAAGATGCGGCGCCGTTCGATTACGTCAATGACCAGGCCGAGCTCGAGCGGCAGATCGCCGAGCGCCACCCGCCGGACGTGGCTGGTTACCGCCGTTTCCTCGAATACTCGCAGGCGGTGTTCAAGGAAGGCTATATCAAGCTCGGCGCCGTTCCCTTCCTCAGTTTTCGCGACATGGTTCGCGCCGGCCCGCAGCTAGCCCGGCTGCAAGCCTGGCGCAGCGTCTACGGCATGGTGTCGCGTTTCGTCGAGGACGAGCACCTGCGCCAGGTGCTGTCGTTCCACTCGCTACTGGTGGGTGGCAATCCCTTTGCAACGTCTTCGATCTATACCTTGATCCATGCTCTGGAGCGAGAATGGGGCGTGTGGTTCCCGCGAGGCGGTACCGGCGCCCTGGTCCAGGGCATGGTGCGCCTGTTCGAGGACCTGGGCGGCACGCTCGAGCTCAATGCCGCGGTCCAGAATATCGACTTGGCAGAGGGAAAGGCCCGTTCGGTCACACTCCTCGACGGCCGACGGTTAGCCGCCGATGCCGTGGCCTCGAACGCGGATGTGGTGCACACCTATGCGACCCTGATGGGCCAGTCCTCACGCGGGCAGAGCGAAGCCCGGCGCCTGACGGGCAAGCGCTTCAGCATGTCGCTGTTCGTGATCTACTTCGGGCTGGATCGTCCTCCGCCTGACGGCATGGCGCACCATACCGTGTGTTTCGGGCCGCGCTATCGCGAACTGATCGAGGAGATATTCGCCGCCGACGAGCTGGCCGACGACTTCTCGCTCTACCTGCATGCGCCCTGCGTCACCGACCCGTCGCTGGCCCCTCCCGGGGGTAGCGCACACTACGTCCTGGCGCCGGTCCCTCACCTGGGCAATGCCCCCATCGATTGGGACCGGGAAGGCCCGCGCTATCGAGATCGCATCCTCGACTATCTGGAAGCGCACTACATCCCCGGGCTCCGAGCGCACCTGGTGACCTGCCGCACCTTCACCCCCCATGATTTTCGCGACGAACTCAACGCCCATCTGGGTTCGGCCTTTTCGCTGGAGCCGATTCTCACCCAGAGCGCCTGGTTCCGCCCACACAACCGCGATGCTGAGGTCGATAACCTGTATCTGGTGGGTGCCGGCACCCACCCCGGCGCAGGGGTCCCCGGGGTGATCGGCTCGGCCAAGGCCACCGCCGGGCTGATGCTGGAATCGCTGACACGGGAGCCAAGCGCCTCATGAATCAAGCCCTGCTCGATCATGCGACCCAGACCATCGATGTCGGTTCGAAGAGCTTCGCGACCGCCGCACGCCTGTTCGACTCCGAGACCCGACGCAGCGCGATCATGCTGTACGCCTGGTGCCGCTACTGCGACGACGTGATTGATGGCCAAGTGCTCGGCTTCAACGACACCGGGTCCAACGACACCATTGCGAATAGCCATGGCGATCAGGCACGTCTCGATGAACTCCGCGAACTGACCCTCCGCGCCTACACTGGCGAACCGGTGGCCACGCCGGCCTTCGCTGCGCTGCAAGCAGTGGTCCGACACCACGACATTCCCGAGCGCTACCCGATGGCCCACCTCGACGGCTTCGCCATGGACGTGCAGGGCCAACGCTACCAAACGATCGACGACACCCTGCGCTACAGCTACCACGTGGCTGGTGTGGTGGGGGTGATGATGGCCCACGTCATGGGCGTGCGTGACGAGGCGACCCTCGATCGCGCCTGCGACCTGGGCCTGGCGTTCCAGTTGACCAATATCGCCCGCGATCTAGTCGAGGATGCCGGTATGGGCCGCTGCTATCTGCCCGCCGCCTGGTTGGCCGAGGTGGGCATTGCTGAGGATGACATCGCCGCGCCGCGGCATCGCCCGGCATTGGCCGGACTCGCCCAACGCCTGGTGGATACCGCCGAGCCCTACTACCACTCGGCACGTGGCGGCTTGCCGGCGCTGCCGCTGCGCTCAGCGTGGGCGATCGCCACCGCCCACGGCGTGTACCGTGAGATTGGCGTGAAGGTGAAGGAACGGGGCGCTCAGGCTTGGGATCGCCGAGTTTCGACAAGCAAGACGGAAAAAGCGGGATTACTGATGCGCGGCGCAGGAGTGGCGGTCAGCTCACGTTTCGTGACGCCCGAGCCTCGCCCTGCTCAGCTCTGGACGCGCCCTGCCTAGAGAGCGGCCCGCCATGCGCTTCGCGCAACTGACGCTTGAGCGTGGCCACCGGCGGCGCCACCAAAAACCCGAACGACACGCACCCTTCGCGGCCTTGCACCGCGTGGTGCATCAAATGCGCCTGGTAGAGACGTTTCAGGTAGCCGCGGCGCGGCACATGACGAAACGGCCAGCGTTGGTGAACGAGGCCATCGTGGGCGATGAAATACAGCGCACCGTAGGCGGTCATGCCCGCGCCGATCCATTGCAGCGGATGCCAGCCGGCTGATCCCAGGGCGATCAGGGCAATCGCCACACCCGCAAAGACCACCGCATACAGATCGTTCTTCTCGAACCAACCACGCCGCGCGGGCGAATCGTGGGGCTCATGGTGCGAGCGGTGCCATCCCCACCCCCAGCCGTGCATGATGTACTTGTGCGCGAACCAGGCAAACGCTTCCATGCCAATCACAGTCAGCACGACGATCGCCCCATTGATCGCGACATTCATGGTTCGAGCGCCTCCAGCGCCCGGCGCAACTGCTCGGGCGAGTCGAAACTGCGACGCTCCTGAACCACCCGCTCGTCGAGCCCCAGCCACAGCACCGTGTCGTTGCCGAGCTGATCGGGCGCGACCTCGCTCTCGCGATCCAGCAGGATGCGGTAATCGGCCGAGCGCATCATCGGCACCATCACCTTCTCGACCAACCAGGGAAGCTGGGAGATATCAGCCACGTAGAGCACGTCATGCGATTCGAGCGCCCCTTCCGGTAGGCCATCGAGGGCGTCGTCGACCACGTCCGCGGCGTTGCGACTGCCCGCAAACAGCAATACCCGCGTCTGGTCATCGAGCTGGACAGGCTCGCCACGCTGATCCTCAAGAGTCCAAGGCTCGAGTGTCTCGCCCGGCGTAGCCGCCAGGCTCGCCTGACTGAGCAGCATCACGCCAGACACCAGACCCATCACCAGAAAACGCATCGTCATCGCAGCCTCCTCGTGTGTCGGGGTTCCGCATCGTCACGTCCATCGTACCCCAGCCGAGACCGATCGCCCACGCCAGTCTTCGCACCAACACAATTGAGAACTATTATCGAAAGTGGTAGCTTGCGGAAATCTCATCGGGAGTCCTCCATGGCCGCACGACACAGTTATCGCCTTTTCGATGTCACCCTTACCCGACGCACACAGGTCAGCCCGTCACTGGTTCGCTTCACCTTCACCGGCCCCGAGGTCAACCAGATGGCGACCCACGCCCCCGACCAGCGTATCAAGCTGTTCTTTGGCGAGGCCCCCGGCAGCCTGGATGCCTTGTTCGACGTCGTGCACCAGCATCAGGATGAATGGTACGCCGCCTTCCGCGCCCTGCCGGAAGCCAAGCGCCCCGCGATGCGCACCTACACCATCCGCGCCCTGCGCCCCGAGAGCGCAGAAGTGGATGTCGAATTCGTGCTGCATGGCGATACGGGGCCGGCCTCACGCTGGGCGATGCGGGCCCAACCGGGCGACCGCCTGGCCATGACGGCCCCCATCGCCGGGCCGGAAAGCGCCCAGGTCGGTTTCGAGTGGAAGCCACCGCGGGACGTTCGCCGGATCCTGCTGGTCGCCGACGAGACCGCCCTGCCGGCGGCGGCGGGGATTATCGAACAGCTTGCCGAACGTGCCGGCCCGGCCCGCGTCGACGCCCTGATCGAAATGCCGTTGCGTGGCGACGTGCAAGCCCTGCCCAGTTCAGCCCAGGTACATTGGCTCCCGCGTGACGCCACGCCCGGCTGCGCGCATGGCGAGCACTTGCTGCGTGCGGTGCGCGACATCGACCTGCGCTACGAGATCGTCGCCCTGGGCGGCAAGGCCGAAAGCAGCGAAACGATAGACGAGCCAGCCACCGATCAAGCCTTCTGGGAAGCCGCCACGGTCGACGACAGCGCCCCTTTCTATGCCTGGGTTGCCGCCGAGACCAAGGTCGCGCTGGGCATCCGCCGCTATCTGGTCAACGAGTGCGGTCTCCCCAAGCGTTACGTTACCAGCATGGGCTATTGGTGTGAGGGCAAGGTGCTGGGTTGAGCGACGCGCCCGGCCCGACAAAACGCGTTTAACGGTGCCTGCATTTGCGGCACCATAGCGGCAGTCGTTTCCCCGCCAAGGACTTTGCATGCCGTCGCTCGCCGCCCCCCAGGAGAATGCCCTCACACCGGGCTTCATGGTCATTCATGGCAATCGCCTGGAGGACCTGCGCGGCGTCGCGGTAGAGTGGATGAAGCGGCATCCGTTGGCCCCGCTCGAAAACGAAGTGATCCTGGTGCAGAGCAACGGCATCGGGCAATGGATGAAACTCGCCCTGGCCGCCGACGAGAGCGATGACGGCAGCGGCGGCTCTGGGATTGCCGCGGCGCTGGATATTACCTTGCCGGCGCGCTTCCTGTGGCAAGCCTACCGTGCGGTGCTCACCCACGTCGAGCAGGACGCCAACGCGGTGCCGGCGACCTCGCCCTTCGACAAGGCCCGTCTGCTGTGGCGGCTGCTGCGCCTGCTTCCCGAATTGCTGGATCGCGAGACCTTCTCACCGCTGCGCCAGTTCCTGGCCGATGATGATGACCTGCGCAAGCACTACCAACTGGCCGAACGGCTGGCCGATCTGTTCGACCAGTACCAGGTCTACCGGGCCGATTGGCTGGAAGCCTGGGGGCGCGGCGAGGACGTACTAATCTCTGCGCGTGGCGAGTCCCGCCCGATCGACGAGGCCCAGCGCTGGCAGCCGGCCCTTTGGCGGGCATTGATCGAGGACGTAGGGGACGACGGCATCGACTCCAGCCGGGCCATGGTGCACCGTCGGTTCATGGAGGCTGCACGCCACCTGGACTGCGACAACCGCCCGACCGGGCTGCCGCGCCGGGTGATGGTCTTCGGCATCTCGTCGTTACCCCAGCAGGCACTCGAGGCACTGGCCGTGGTGGCCCGCTGCTGCCAGGTGGTGCTGTGCGTGCATAACCCTTGCCAACACTACTGGGCGGACATCATCGAGCACAAGGACCTGCTACGCGCCGATCGCTACCGCCAGCGCCGCAAGGGTGGCATGCCCGCCCGGCTCGATGTGCTCGGCGATGGCGACGGCGATGCTGGCCTGCACCTGCACGCCCAGCCGCTGCTCGCCGCCTGGGGGAAGCAGGGCCGCGACTACCTGCGCCTGCTCGACGAGCACGACGATGCCCAGCAGTACGAGCGCCTGTTTGCCGCCGACTCGCTGCGTATCGACCTGTTCGAGCCGTTCGTCAGCAGCCAGGGCCAGACGCGCCTGCTGAACCAACTGCAGGACGACATCCGCGAACTGCGGCCCGTGCATGAGACCCGCGAGCAGTGGCCCGCCGTGGCGCCTGCCCAGGACGATTCCATCGTCTTTCACGTGGCGCACAGCCCCCAGCGCGAGGTCGAAATCCTTCACGACCAACTGCTCGCCGCGTTCAGTGCCGACCCCAATCTGCGCCCGCGCGATATCATCGTCATGGTGCCGGACATCGACCACTACGCACCGCACATCCAGGCCGTGTTCGGGCAATATGCCCGCGACCAGCGCCGGGACGATGACCCGCGCTTCATCCCTTTTACCTTATCCGACCAGGGCGACCGCCATCGCCTGCCGCTGCTGATCGCCTTGGAAAAGCTGCTGCGCCTGCCCGAGCTGCGACTTTCGGTGAGAGAACTGCTCGACCTGCTCGATGTGCCCGCCCTGCGCGCGCGTTTCGGGCTCGACGAAGCGGACGTGCCCACCCTGCGCCGCTGGATCGAGGGCGCCGGGATTCGCTGGGGCCTGCATGGCCGGCAGCGTTCCAGCCTCGACCTGCCCGACGGCATGGAGCAAAACACCTGGGCCTTCGGCCTGCGCCGGCTGCTTCTGGGTTACACCGTGGGCGACGCCGCCACCGGCCCTTGGCAAGGTATCGAACCCTTCGACGACATCGGCGGGCTCGACGCCCAGCTTGCCGGCCCCCTGGCCCTGCTGCTGGAAACCCTGGAAGACCAATGGCATACGCTACGCGAACCCACCAATGTAAACGGCTGGGCCCAGCGACTACGTGAGCTGCTCGAGGCCTGTTTCAGCGCCGAGGCGCCCCAGGACAGCCTGATGCTGACCCAGCTCGAACAGACCCTGCAGACCTGGCAGGAGAGCGCCGAAGAGGCCGGCCTGACCCGCGAGTTGCCGCTCTCGGTGGTGCGCGAACACTGGCTGTCTCAGATCGACGAGCACAGCCTCTCGCAGCGTTTCATGGCCGGTGCGGTCAACTTCGCCACGCTGATGCCGATGCGCGCGATTCCCTTCAAGCGGGTCTGCCTGCTGGGGATGAACGATGGCGACTACCCGCGCAGCCACCCGCCGATAGATTTTGACCTGATGAATGGCGACTACCGGCCCGGCGACCGCTCGCGCCGTGAAGACGACCGCTATCTGTTCCTCGAAGCCCTGCTCTCGGCCCGCGATCAGCTCTACGTGAGCTGGATCGGCCGCAGCATCGTCGATAACGCCGAAAAACCGCCTTCGGTGCTGGTCGGGCAGCTACGCGACCATCTCCAGGCCGGCTGGCACACCACCGATGGGAGCCCCTTGCTCGATGCCCTGACCACCGAGCATCCGTTGCAACCGTTCAGCCGCCGCTACTTCCCCACCCGGGAGGCATTGGCTGAGCGCGGTGTCTCGTCCCGGCGGCTGTTCACCTACGCCCATGAGTGGCGAGACGTGCATGATAGTCAGCCCGCGGAAGCACCCTCTGGCGAACTGGAGACGTACAACCAGGACGCGCCTCTGACGCTGATCCAACTGGGCAATTTCCTGCGCGATCCGGCCAGGGCCTTCTTCACCACGCGCCTGAACGTCTTCCTCGAACAGGAAGACCTCACCAGCCTCGACCACGAGCCCTTCGCCCTGGATGGCCTAGGCAACTGGCAATTGCAGGACCGGTTGATTCAGGTGCAGCGCCGCGCCGTGGATAGCGGCAGGCCCCGCGAATCCGCCATGCTCGAGGCACTGGACCGTCTCCAGGGCGAGGGGGTACTGGCCATGGGCGCCTTCGGGTATCGCATGCGCGAACAGCTCATCGAACCGATGGGCGAGCTGTTCGAGGCCTATGAAGACGCGCTGGAGGAATGGCCCCATGCCCTGGAGGCGCCCGACGCGGTGCAGCTCACCATCCCTGGCGCCCCGCCACTGGAGGACTGGCTGGAAGATTTGCGACAGGATGACGAAGGCCGCCGCTGCCGCCTGGTGCTGTCCAGCAGCAGCCTGATCAAGAAGAACAAGTATCACTGGCACCACCTGCTGCGCCCGTGGGTGGCGCATCTTGCCGGGCATGTGAATGGTCAACCGCTGACCACCCGGCTGCTCTCCAAGGCCGGCCATGTGACGCTGCCTCCGCTTGACCCCGACGCGGCGACTCGCCATCTACAGGAACTCATTGCCGCCTGGCAGAACGGTATGCGCGCCCCGCTGCCCCTGGCCACTGAAACCGCCTTTGCCTGGTTGGGCAAGGCCGGCACGCCCGGGAGCACTGACGAAAGCGATGCCTGGCGCGCCGCAGCTGCCGCCTACAATGGCGACGCCTTCAATGCCGGCGAGGCCGGTCGTAACCCCTATCTCGTTCACCAATGGCCGAGCTTCCGGACCCTTGTCGAAGCCAAGCGCGAGTCACCGGACAGCTTCGCCCAGCTGACCGAACGGCTACTCGCCCCGGTGCATCGGGCCGTCAAAGGCGGCAGGAAAGAGAGCGACACGAAAGCCGGAGGCAAGAAATGAACGACGTCGCGCAGCCAGTTGCCCTGAATCCGCTCGACTTCCCCTTGCACGGCAGCCGCCTGATCGAGGCCAGTGCAGGCACCGGCAAGACCTTCACTATCGCCCTGCTCTACGTGCGCCTGGTGCTGGGCGCACGCTCGGAGGGCGATGACGCCGCCTTTGAACGCCCGCTCACCCCGCCGGAAATCCTGGTGGTGACGTTCACCAATGCCGCGACCCAGGAGCTGCGCGAGCGTATACGTGCACGGCTGGTAGAAGCGGCGGGGGTCTTTCTTCAGTCGCCAGAAGCCACGCAACACATTGCCGAAGCTTCGGGAGCAGAACAGAGCGGAGGTCATTCGACATGGATGTCGAATGTAGCGCCCAGGGAAGGGTTCACAGCGCCTCCGCGGAGTTCTACTGACGAAGCTGCCGATGCGGCTAGTCAAGAAGCCCCGGTGCCTGACGCCGGAACAGACAATGTAGCAAGAGTAGAGCTGCTCAAGACAGATCCGCTCCTTCTCTCCCTACGCGACGAGTACGATCCCGCCACCTGGCCCGCCTGCGCCCGGCGCCTGCAGCTCGCCGCCGAGTGGATGGACGAGGCCGCCGTCTCGACCATCCACAGCTGGTGCTACCGCATGCTGCGCGAGCACGCCTTCGACAGTGGCAGCCTGTTTTCCCTGAACCTGGAGACCGACCAGAGCGAGCTGGAGCTTGAGGTGGTACGCGACTACTGGCGCAGCTTCTACTATCCGCTGAATGCCGATGAGCTGGCCACCGTGGTGCGCCACTGGAAGACCCCCGAAGCGTTGCACCAGGCCGTGCGCGGGCTGATGCCCGAATGCCAGGCGCTCGATAAAGGCGCCCCGCCCCCGGCCGAGACGGTTGCCAACGCCCAACGCGAGACCGCCCAGCGCCTGGCCGAGCTCAAGGCGCCCTGGCCGCAATGGCTCGACGAGTGCGAAACCCTGTTCGAAGAAGCCGCCCAACAGAAGGCCTTCAAGGGACAGAGTTTCAATGCCCGAAGCCGCGCCAACTGGCTGGGTGCGCTGCGCGACTGGTGCCAGGGAGACGACACCTGGCCCGGCCTTACCGAGGCCGCCTGGAAACGCCTGACGCCCCAGGGCATGGCGGACATCTGGGTCAAGGGCGAGCCGCCGAACCACCCGGCGCTGGCCGCCCTGGAATCGCTGCAGGACGAATTGCACGCCCTGCCCGACCCGTATACCGACCTGCTCACCCATGCCGTGCACTGGTGCCGCGAACGGCTCGACCGCGAGCAGGAACGCCGCGCCGAGATGGGCCCCAACGAACTGCTGACGCACCTCGACCGCGCCCTGTCCGGCCCCAACTGCGAAGCGCTGGGCACCCAGATCCGCCGCCAGTTCCCGGTCGCCCTGGTCGACGAGTTCCAGGACACCGACCCGGTGCAGTACCGCATTTTCGATTGCGTCTACCGCATCCGCGAGAATCGCCGCGAGTGCGGCATTTTCCTGATCGGCGATCCCAAACAGGCGATCTACGCCTTCCGCGGTGCCGACATCTACACCTACCTGCGGGCACGCCGCGATACCCAGGGCCGTCACGTCACCCTGGGCACCAACTTTCGCTCCACCCAGGCCATGGTCGAGGCGGTCAACCGCTGCTTCGAGCACGCCGAAGCGCACCCGCCCGGCGCGTTTCTGTTCAAATCGGCGGAGGGGGAGAATCCCGTCCCGTTCGTGAGCGTCGGCGCCAAGGGCCGCAAGGATGCGCTCACCGTCAACGGCCAGCCGCTGCCCGCGATGACGCTGTGGCACCTTGCCTGTGACGAACCGCTGGCCAAGACCGCCTATCACGCCGACTTGGCCGAACGCTGCGCCTCCTACATGGCCGAGCTGCTGGAACAGGGCCAACACGGCCGTGCCGGGTTCCAAACACAGGTCGAGAACGATACGTTCAAAGCGCTGAAACCCTCCGACATGGCGGTGCTGGTCAACGGCCTGGGCGAGGCACGGGCGATCCGCCAGGCGCTGGCACGCCGGGGCGTGAAGAGCGTCTATCTTTCCGACAAGGACAAGGTGTTCGATTCACCCATAGCGCCGCAGCTTGAAGCCTGGCTGCACGCCTGCGCCGAGCCCGACGATACCCGCAAGCTGCATACCGCCCTGGCCATGCCGGCCCTGGGGCTGGATATCCCCACGCTGAACGACCTCAACGAGGACGAGCTGGCCTGGGAGCAGCGCGTCATGCAGTTCCGCGACTATCACCGCCTGTGGCAGCGCCAAGGCGTGCTGCCGTTGGTGCGTCGCCTGATCAACGATTTCGCCATCGCCCGGCAGCTGCTCTCGAGCGGGCCCGCCAGCGAGGGTGAGCGCTTCCTCACCGATTTGCTGCACTTGGGCGAGCTACTACAACAGGCCAGCCAGGAGCTTGACGGCGAACATGCGCTGATCCGCTTTCTTGCCGAATCCATCGCCCAACCCGACGGCCAGGGCGATACCCACAAGCTGCGCCTGGAAAGCGATGCCGACCTGGTGCAGGTCATCACCATCCACAAGTCCAAGGGCTTGGAGTATCCGCTGGTGTTCCTGCCGTTCATCTGCGGCCATCGCCCGGCCAAGAAAGAAGACTCGCCGCTTCGCTGGCACGACGCCGAAGGCCGGCTGCGCATCAGCCTGGAAGCCGACGAGCAGACCCTAGCCATCGTCGATCGCGAACGCCTGGGCGAAGACCTGCGCAAGCTCTACGTGGCGCTGACCCGCGCCCGCCACGCCACCTGGCTGGGCATGGCTCCGCTCAAGGGGCTGGAAGGCAGCGCCATCGGCCAGATGCTCAACAATGGCGAGCCCATCGATCCTGCGTCGTTCGAAAGCGAGCTCCAGCAGCTCAAAGCGGGAAGCGCCGCCATCGAGATTGTCCTCGCGCCCCCCATCGAGCAGCGCGTCATCTCGCTGGATGCCAACGATGCGCCCCTGGGCGATGCACTGATACCGGCACGTTCCGCCCGCGAACACTGGTGGATCGCCAGCTACTCGGCACTGCGCACCTCCGCCGACGGAGCCACTATGCCTGCCACCCAGCCCGCCCCAGTAAGTGCTGACTTACCGGAGGTGCCTGAGCGTAGCGCGGAAAGCGCCACCCCAGTGCCCGAACCGGCCACCGCACTGGAAGCCACTGCCCTAGAGGTGATCGAGGAACCCCACGATAGCGGCACTACCGTGCAGATCGCCAACCTGCATCGGTTCCCGAGAGGCCCCGGACCTGGCACGTTTTTACATGGGATTCTCGAGTGGGCTGGCGAACAAGGCTTCGCCCGGGTGGCCAGCGACCCCGCCCTGCGCGAAGACACCCTGGCGCGGCGCTGCCAGGTGCGTGGCTGGCAGCAGTGGCTGCCCACGCTGCATGAGTGGTTCGGCGCCCTGCTCGGCGCCCCGCTGCCACTGCCCCAAGCCGGCACGGCGTTCAGCCTGGAATCGCTCGCCACCTACCAGGTCGAGATGGAATTCTGGTTCGCGGCGCACCACGTCGATACCCGCCGCCTGGATGCCCTCGTAAGTGCTTACACACTGCCGAGCGCGGGTACGACCACGCCTCGCCCCGAGCTCGATGCCGATACGCTCAACGGCATGCTCAAGGGCTTCATCGACCTGGTGTTCGAGTTCGAGGGGCGCTATTACGTGGCCGACTGGAAATCCAATCACCTGGGGCCGGACGACAGCGCCTACAGCCCCGAGGCCATGCGTCTGGCCGTGGCCGAGAAACGCTACGACCTGCAATACGCGCTCTACCTGCTGGCGCTGCATCGCCTGCTCAAGGCGCGCCTGCCGGATTACGATTACGAACGCCACATCGGCGGCTCGCTGACGGTCTTCCTGCGGGGCGCCAATGCCGACAGCCGGGGCGTGCATGCCGAACGCCCGCCACGCGAACTGATCGAAGCCATGGACGCGCTGTTCCAGGGGCAGCCCGCCGCGGCCAACGCACCGAGCCACACGGAGACGCCGGCATGATCGAGCGCACCCATGACGCCACGCCCCACCTGTTCGGCGATCTGCTCGACGACGACACCTCGCAAGCCGCCCAACACACGGACACGCCGGCGAACGAGAACGCGCGCGAGGCGCTGGACAGCGTCGACGCCCTTGTCGCCCTGCTCGACCGCTGGGTAGAACGCGCCTGGCTACGCGCGCTGGACCGTGCGCTGGTGATGTTCCTGCATCGTGAAGTGGCCGAGGCCTCACCCTTGTTGCTGCTGGCTGCGGCACTGGCCAGCCACCAGCTCGGTCGCGGCCATGTGTGCCTGGACCTCGCCCAGACCCTCGCCGCCCCCAACCTGGCGCTATCATTACCGCCAGAGGGCGACGACCTGAGCGACCCGCCGCCGCTACCCAGCGAGGTATTGGAGGGGCTGGAACTCAGCATCTGGCGCGCTGCGCTCGAGCACCCCGGGCTGATCGCCGACGGCAACGCCCCCAACCCCGGCAATACACCGCTGGTTCGCAGCGAACAGGACGGCAACGTGCGGCTCTACCTGCGCCGCTACTGGCAGTATGAGCAGGACATTCGCGGGCTGATCGGCACCCGCCTCGACCTGAATGGTCCTTGTGGGAGCGCAGATTTTCTGCGCGATGGCGGCGGGCACACGGCAAGCGACCCGCAGAACACGCGAACCCTTTCCACCGCCCTGGACGCGCTCTTTCCCGCCCGCGCCGATTCACAACTCGACTGGCAAAAGATCGCCTGCGCCCTTGCCGCCCGCTCGCGCTTCGCGGTGATCACCGGCGGCCCCGGCACCGGCAAGACCACCACGGTGGTCAAGCTGCTCGCCCTGCTGCAATCGCTGCAACTGGCCGATAACGCGCGCCCGCTGCGCATCCGCCTGGCCGCCCCCACCGGCAAGGCCGCCGCACGTCTCAACGAATCAATTGCCGGGCAGGTCAGCCGCCTGCCGTTGGATGAGTTATTGGATAAATTCAACGTCGCCGAGCGCGCAGTAGCGCTCGATATACCCACTGAAGTCACCACACTTCATAGATTATTGGGCTCCCGCCCCGATACCCGCCACTTCCGCCACCACGCCGGCAACCCGCTACCGCTCGACGTGCTGGTGATCGACGAAGCCTCGATGGTGGATATCGAGATGATGGCCGCCGTGCTCACCGCCCTGCCGCCCCGCGCCCGCCTGGTACTACTCGGCGACAAGGACCAGCTCGCCTCGGTCGAGGCCGGCGCCGTGCTCGGCGACCTGTGCCAGCGCGCCGAAGGCGGCCACTACACCCCGGCAACCTGCCAATGGCTTGAAGCCGTGACCGGCACGCCGATCCCTGACGACTACCAGGACGCAGACGGCCAGCCGCTCGACCAGGCCATCGCCATGCTGCGGGTGAGCCACCGCTTCGATGCGGCCAGCGGCATCGGCCAGCTTGCCGAAGCGGTCAACCGCCCGCTCGGCCCCGGCCACGGCTCCAAAGACAAGAAACGCGCCGTGCGCGAGGTCTTCCAGCAGAACTACGCCGATATCGCCCGCCTCGCCCTGGCGGACGCCGACGGCCCGGCGCTGGACCGGCTGGCGGTGAGCGGCCACCCGGGTGGCTTCACCCATAACGGCGAACGCCGCCAGGACGGCCGCGGCGAGCCCATTGCTCCGCCGGTGGGCTACGCCAACTATCTTCACGTGATGCGAACACAGCGCCCCGAGCAGGCCACGTTCGGAGAAGGCGACGCACGCAAGCCGTTCGACGACTGGGCCCGTGACGTGCTTAATGCCCACGGCCAATTCCAATTGCTGTGTGCCCTTCGCAAGGGCCCGTGGGGTATCGAAGGCCTGAACCCACGCATCGGCCGCGCCCTGCGCCTCGCCGGGCTGCTCCAGGCCAGCGACCTGGAACTCGACCAGGGCTGGTTCGAAGGCCGCCCGGTACTGGTGACCCGCAACGACTACGGCCTGGGGCTGATGAACGGCGATATCGGCATTACCCTCGCCGTGCCCGATGCCCGCCACACCGCACAGCCCGACCGCACGTTGCTGCGGGTGGCCTTCCCTGCCAGTGACGGCAGCGGCAACATCAAGTGGGTATTGCCCAGCCGCCTGCAGGCAGTGGAAACCGTCTTCGCCATGACGGTTCACAAATCCCAGGGTTCGGAATTCACGCATACCGCCCTGCTGCTACCCGATGCCCCCAACCCCATCCTCACGCGGGAACTGGTCTATACCGGCATCACCCGCGCCAAGCACTGGCTCACGCTGGTAGAGACGGGCCGTGGCATGCTGGACGACGCGGTGGCGAGGGACGTCGTCAGGGTGAGCGGGCTGGGCACGTTGCAATAAGTTGGTCACACTAGAGCCCGTCTGGACGACGTTGTGTACGGTTCAAAGCAAGGGAAAAGCAAGGGAGCTGCGTATGAAGCACCATGGAAAAATCGGCCATGTGGGGCGTCAAAGCCTTAGCCTGCTGGCTCGGTTCGGCCGCTACGAACTAGCGATACTGCTCTGCGTCTCGGTACTGTCCGGCGGGGTGTGGGGGTTCGTCGCGCTGGCCGATGAAGTCACCGAAGGAGAGACACAGAGCGTCGATGAGAGCCTGCTGCTTTCGCTGCGCAACCCGGCCGATCTCAGCGACCCGCTCGGGCCGGTCTGGGTCGAGGAAATGGGGCGGGACTTCACCGCGCTCGGCGGTGTCGGCGTGCTGGTCCTTATCACGCTGGGCGCCCTCGGCTACCTGTTGCTCGCCCGCCGCTATCGCGCGGCCCTCTTTACCGCGATCGCGGTGCCCGGCGGCATCCTGCTCAGCACCGTAATGAAGATGGGCTACGACCGCGCCCGGCCCGATCTCGTGCCTCATGAAGCCATGGTCTACACCGCGAGTTTTCCCAGCGGCCACTCGATGATGTCGGCCGTGACCTACCTCACCCTGGCCGCCCTGCTCACCCGCGTGCAGCCCTCGCTGCGGCTGAAGGCGTACCTTCTCATTATCGCCGTACTACTCACCCTGCTGGTCGGGGCAAGCCGCGTCTACCTTGGCGTTCACTGGCCGACGGATGTACTTGCCGGGTGGACAGCCGGGGCAGCCTGGGCATCTTTGTGCTGGCTCGTCATGCGCTGGATGCAGCGGCGCGGGCAGGTGGAAACGGAAGAGAGCTGGTCGGGGACCGAGTAGGTTTGCGCTTAATGGCATTAAACCTGATGTGAAGAGCAACAAGAATGATCGAGTCGATGCTGCGGCCATCTGGGAGGCAATGGGTCGCCCGCATATAAGATTGGCGACCCTGACCCGTTTTAGGCCCAGCCAGAATTGGAAAGGTTCGGCGACAGCCCTACGGCTCTTTCGGTTGCCAGATTGGAATCGGTATCCAAGCCCAGATAACCCAGGCGGTTCTCTTTGGAGTTCAGCCTGGTTGTTTGGCGTTGTCCTCAAACTCCGGCGAAGTATCCACCAATCGCGCACGAAGGCGGGGCAGTTGCGAGGGGTAATGCTGCTGTATGAATGTCACCAACCCCTCACGGATAGCGCATCGCAGATCCCAGTTCTGGCTGGAGTTAGGTGCACTCATAAGGAAGCGAACCTGTAGCGCCTGATCATTGGAGTCGGTAACCTGAACAATCGCCACCTTGCCATCCCACTGCTTCGTCGTATCCAGCAAGCGAGAGAACTCCTGGCGCAGTGGCTCGATCGGCATGGTGTAATCGACCCAGATAAAGACCGTGCCCAGCAAATCCGCCGTATTCCGCGACCAGTTCTGGAAAGGGTTCTCGATAAACCACTGCAACGGCACTATAAGCCGACGCTGATCCCACACCCGCAGGACTACATAGGTGGCGGTCACTTCCTCGACCCAGCACCACTCGCCCTGCACGTTCAGCACATCATCAATGCGGAACGGCTGGGTGAGCGCAATCTGAATGCCCGCCAACAAGTTACTGAATACCGGCCGTGCAGCAAAACCCAGGATAATGCCGCCAACACCCGCGGACGCGAGCAGACTGGCGCCCACTTGCTGTACCGGCTCGAAGGTCATCAGCGCGGCACCAACACCTACGATGATAACGAGGACATTCAAGCAACGGACCAGGAAGCGTGTCTGTGTCTCTACCTTGCGGGCCCGCTTCCACTGTCCTTCCAATACCGGATTCAGCAACACGATAACGTCGCCAATGACTGAGGTCAGTCGAACCGCTGCCCACGTCATGGACAGAATCAGTAGCAATGTGACAACCTGTTTCACCGGCGCCAAGAGCAACAGGTCATCCGGAGCGCCATTGAGCGTGGCCCTGAGTACCAGCAGGCTAGTGACCAAGCCCAGCGCCTTGGCAGCCGCGTCCAGAAACAGCCGGGGGACGGTTCGTTGTTTCGAAAAGTGCCGGATCACCGCTAGCGTCAGCCGGTAGAGGGTATAACTGGCTATCACGGCAAGCAATGCCGAAATGCCCGGCAACATCCAGGCCTGTAAACTCGCTTCCAAAGTTTTCAGCATTGCTCTTTCCATCCTCGATGGAGGCTCCACCCCGAATAACCTAAGATAGGCGGCTCGGAAAGGCCAGAAAGTCACCCAGAGTCTTTGATAAAGCTCTGTAACTGTCGGCACTTAGAAAATTAGCGCCTCCCAAAGAGCCTTGGCTGATAAAACAACCGGTAAACGCTTATAGCTTTTTGACGGCCAGCGCCAGGTTGGGCGCCAATGGCAGCCGCGGTAACAGCGTGGCCTGATAGGCGTGGTAGAGGTCGGGCTTGACGTCGCCCTCGTTCGGGTCGATCGACAACTGACTGTCGAGCTCCTGGTACCAGCCACCCCGCGCACGGTCGATGAACGTGGTATCGATGAAGTCCCAGAATTGCCGGTACCACTTCTCGTAGTGGGCGTCTCCGGTGCGTTGCAGGAAGGCGGCCGCGGCGGCCAGTGCTTCGGCATGGGTCCAGTGACGCCGACGGCGGGAGTGGGGTCGGCCCTGCCAATCCACGGTGTAGACCAGTCCCGGAGAACCATCGCTTGCCCAGCCGTCGCGCAGGCTGGCATCGAACAACGCCGCCGCATCGCTGAACAGCCAACCCGGGGCGGCCCGACCACGGGCTTCCAGTGCAGCTTCCAGGTGCAGCATCAGCCGCGACCATTCGAAGCCATGTCCCGGCGTGGCGCCATAGGGGTAAAAGCCGTCGTCGGGCTGGTCGGCATTGTAATCCGGCCATTCGGACCAATCGCCGTGAAAGTGCTCGAGTATTCGGTAGTCGCGGTCGGCGGCGTGGCGGTGGATCAGCCGCTCGACGATGGCCAGCGCTCGGTCGAGCCATAGCGGTTCGCTGCGCACATCGGCCAGCGCCAGGCAAAGCTCCACACCGTGCATATTGCTGTTGCCGCCGCGATAGTCGGCAAGATTGCGCCAGTCCCGGTCGTAACTCTCGACAAAGGCCTGTTCGTTCGATGACCAGAAGCGGGTTTCAATCACCCCGACGACGTCCTCGAGCAGTTCAGCCGCGCCGGGAATCCCGGCATGCGTTGCGGTGGCCGCGCCAAGGGCGACGAAATGGTGGAGATAACACTGCTTGGTGTGATCCTCGGTTGTGGCGGGGTCGGCCTCGAACCAGCCGCCATGGCGTTCGTCGCGCAGCACACCGCTCAATGCGCGGATGGCGTGCTCGGCCAGCGCCGCGGCGCCCGGCACGCCCTGCAATGCCGCCAGCGCATAACTGTGCGCCATGCGCCCGGTGATCATGGTGTCGGCCCCAGCGCCCTCAAAAATGCGTCCGTTGCCATCGAGCGCCGCGAAACCGCCGGACGCCAGACGCGCTTGGCGATGAAAATCGAGCAGCGCTAGCCCTTCACGGGTCAGCCAGTGGTGGTGAGTCGCGCTATCAAGCCAGCGCCGGGATGTGTGATTGGAGTTGGGAGTCATCATTGCACCTGGATCGAAGCGCCCGTCGTTAGCCTAGCATGGGAGAAATCACGAGAGTCAGCGTGCAAACTCCTCGAACTTAGGATGCTCATCCGTAAGATCGAACCACGCGGCCTTGGACGAGACCCAGGCGTGGTAGCGCTTGCTGGGTGAGATTGCCGAATCCAAGGTTCCCAGCCGCAGCCGCTTGGCTTCGGGAAGGTCGTCGCGGGCACTGAATAGGGGGCTGCCGCACTCCGCGCAGAATACCCGCGCCTTGTTCGGCGTGGCGCGGTACTCCTTGAGGTAATCGGCGCCTTGGGTAATGCGGAAGTCGGCCGAGCGAATGGGTGCCACGGCGGCGAAGGCACTGCCCTGCGCTTTCTGGCATTGCGTGCAGTGGCACATGGAGACTTCATCGATCTCGCCGCGGTATTCGTAGCGGACCTTGCCGCACAAGCAGCTACCCGTGTGCATAGACGGTGCCTCTGTTTATGGGGTTGTCGTTATGGGTCTGTTGATGTCAGGCTGATCTTGGCGTCATCGAACGCTAGGTACCCGGCAATCTGGTTCATGTCTTCCTTTGGCTGCTCATAGCTCCACGCCACGTCGGCATCATCGCCTACCGAGAAATAGGCCGCATCGCCCTTGAAGGGGCAGTGAGTCACGGTGTCTGAGCGGGTCAGTCGGTTCATGCGTACGTCTTCGCGGGGAAGATACAGGCGGGGCGGATAGCCGCGTTCACGCAGTTCGATGGCGCGGGTGGTGTCGGCAAGCAGCGTGTCGCCAAGCGTGGCCTGCACCCGGCGATTAAGCGGGTCCAGCGTGATACGGGGTTCGGTGGACGTCATAGGAGCTTCCCTTATGGGTATCGGCGCTAGTCAGGAACCGTTGTTCAGCCTAGCACCGCAGGGAAGCTATCGGAGGGATACCCAGCGCCTCGCATCAATCTCTGGGGTAGCGCGCCTCAAGCTCTGCCACTTGCTCGGGCGTCAGGGCACGGGGGTTCTTGCCTTGCAGCAGCAAGAATAGCTTGGCTGTTTCCTCGAGTTCTTCCGTGGCATAGACGGCCGCTTCCAAACTCTTTCCCGCTACCACCGGGCCATGGTTGGCCAGCAGCACGGCGCTGTGGCGCCCGGCTAGCCCTTTCACGGCATCGCCCAGGCTCTCGTCCCCCGGGATATGGTAGGGCACCAGAGGCAGCTTACCGACGCGCATCACGTAGTAGGCGGTCAACGGCGGAATGCAGTCGCAGGGGTCGATGCCGGGTAGGCAGGACACCGCGACGGAATGGGTCGAATGCAGATGCACGATCGCCTCGGACTGGGGGCGCTCCGCGTACATCGCCATATGCAGAAAGCTCTCTTTGGTGGGCTTGTCCCCGTCTTTCCAGCCACCATCCCGGTCCAGTCGTGATATACGGCCCGGGTCCAGGCGGCCCAGGCAGGCATTGGTGGGCGTCATCAGCCATCCACCGTCATCGGTCCGCACGCTGATGTTACCGCTGGAGCCCATGGTCAGGCCGCGGTCGAACAGGGATTTGCCCAGAGTGGCGATCTGTTCGCGAAGGCGATTCTCGTCATGCAGGCTCATGGCGTTAGTTTCCTTTGGTTCGTGTCTCTAGCACCTCGAAGGCGCGCGAGAAGAAGTCTTCACTGCCAAAGTTGCCCGACTTCAATGCCAGGGACAGCGGCGCGTCCTTCCCTTCCAGGGGCGCTTGGGTCCAGGGCACGCCGGGGTCGATCTGATCGCCAATGCGAAGCTGACGTATGCCCAAGGCCGAGACCACGGCACCCGATGACTCGCCACCAGCGACGACCAACCGCCCTACCCCTTCTGAAACCAGCGTCCGGGCTAGCTCACCCAGTGCCTGCTCGACCAGCTCGCCGGCTTGTTCGACCCCCAACTCCGCCTGGGCAGCCTTGACGCGACCCGCATCGGCGGAGGCGTAGATCAATACCGGCCCACCCTTGGCGAGATGCTCACGGGCGAAGGCGAGTGCGTTCTCAAGGTGAGCGGGATCCTTCGCCAATAGCAACGGGTCGAGTCCCATCCCTGGATGGCGCTCAAGGAAGTTGGACACCTGACCCAGCGTCGCCCTGGAGCAGCTGCCGGATAGCACCAAGGCGCTGCCGGAAGCCGGTGCCAGGCGCCCCGGGTCGCTGATCTCGGTAAGCCACCCCTTGCGCCGGTAATGCTCAGGCAGGGCCTGACCAAGACCGGAGCCGCCGGTGACCAGCGGATAATCGACCACGGCCTCGGCAAGCACGTCCAGGTTGTCTTCGTTCAGGGTGTCGCAGATGACGTGGCGAACACCATCGGCCGATAATTTATCGAGATGTTCACGCGTCGGTGCTGAACCACTGGCAAGAACCGGATATGCAGCCAGGCCGACCTCATGCGGCGTCTGGCGGGCCAGAACGCGAACCAGGTCAGCGTCTGTCATCGGCGTGAGGGGGTGATGTTGCATGCCACTCTCGCTGAGCAAACGATCCCCCACGAACAGGTGGCCCTGGTAGACGGTGCGCCCGTTGATGGGAAACGCCGGTACCATCACCGTCTGCGTTGCACCCAGTTGTTCCAGCAGTGCATCGGCCACCGGCCCGATATTGCCCGCGTCCGTGGAGTCGAACGTGGAGCAATACTTGAAGAATATCTGCCGGGCGTTGTGCTCCTTAAGCCAGGCCAGCGCGGCAAGCGAATCCGACACTGCCTGAGCGGCCGGAATCGAGCGTGACTTGAGCGCGATCACCACGGCATCGACATTGTCGAGGGCGAAGTCGGAACTCGGCACGCCGATGGTCTGCACGCAACGCATGCCAGCACGCACCAAGTTGTTGGCAAGGTCCGTAGCGCCGGTAAAGTCATCGGCGATGGCACCCAGGACAAGCGTCATGGAATTCTCCCTTTGCAGATTAAGTATTCGCTGCCTTCAGCTTTGCCCGCTTGCGCAGGGGCACGACAATGGCGGCGGTGAGCAGCAGGATCGAGATAACGATCAACGTGGCGCTGATGGGCCGCTCGAAAAAGATCGTGAAATCGCCTCGAGACATGGCCAGGGTCCGGCGCAGCTCGCTTTCGGCAATCGGCCCGAGCACCAGACCGAGAATGATCGAAACCAGGGGGAACTTGAGCTTTTCCAGCAGGAAGCCGAGGACGCCAAACCCAAGCATCAGCCAGACATCGAACATCGAGTTACGGACCGAGTACGTACCGATGATGCAGCACATGACGATGATCGGACCCAAGGCCGAGTACGGTATGTTCAACAGCCGCGTGAACAGGGCGATGAACGGCTTCGAGAACAGCAGGATCATGAAATTGACGATGAACAGCCCGGCAAACACGGCATAGACCAGATCGCTGCTGGTTACCATGAACATGGGCCCAGGCTGCAAGCCATGCATGATGAACGCACCGAGGATGATAGCGGTCGTTCCGCTACCGGGAATGCCGAGGGCGAACAGAGGCACCAGGGCACCCATCGCGGCGGCATTGTTCGCCGCTTCGGGGGCAGCGATGCCTTCCGGCGCCCCTTTCCCGAATTGCTCAGGGGTCTTGGACCAGCGCACCGCCTCACTGTAACTGACCATGGCCGCCGTACTGGCGCCGATGCCAGGCAGGATCCCGATGACGACTCCCAGGAGCGAGGAGCGCGACAAGGTAACGCCGATCTTGCGCAGGATAGGCATGTCGAAGATCCTGATGGACACCTTCTTCAGCGGCTGATGGGTCTCCTCGCCCAAGGCGCGCTTCATGACTTCCGAGATGGCAAACAGCCCAACGATGACGGGAATCAACCCTACCCCTTCGGCAAGCTCCAGAGTTCCAAACGTGTAACGGCTGGTGCCTGTCAGCGGATCGAAACCGATGGTGGCGATAAACAGGCCGAGACATGCGCCGATGAGGCCATAGATCAATCGGCCGCCCAGGGAAGCCACCACAGTGAGGCCCAGGACAGCCAAGGCAAAGTATTCGGGAGACGAGAATTTGAGTGCCACCGATGCGAGCATCGGGGTAAAAATGATCAGAGCGATGGTTCCCACCAGGCCGCCAATGGCTGAGCTCAAGACCCCGATGCCCAACGCTTTACCGGCTTGGCCCTGCTGCGTCATGGGATAGCCGTCAAACGCGGTCATGACCGCTTCCGGTGTTCCCGGCGCACGGTAAAGAATGGCGGTGATCAGGCCTGAGAAAACGGTAGAGCCATAAATGGCTGTCAGTAGCATGAACGCTGCGGTGGGGTCCATGCCATAGGTGACTGGCAGCAGAATCACCACCAGAATAACCCCGCTGATGCCGGGCAAGGCCCCGCCAATAAAGCCGATGAAGACCGCAGAGGTCAGCAGCAGGAAATTCATGGGCTGGAAAACCACTGCCAACCCGTTCAGAAAGCTGTCGAGCATGTTCAACTCCTAGGTCAGGGCAGGGGAATTCCCAAAAGATACGAGAACACGCCTTGGATCAGCACGACAGCAACGACGACGGTTGCAAGGATCGCGCCCCAATGGCGAGCACCCAATAACACGGTGCAGAACAAGGCGAAAACGACGGTAGCCAGGAGAAAACCAATCCCCTGCATCAACATGGTGTAGGCAACGGTGCCTAGCATCAGCCACCAGTGACGCGTCGCTGCCAGGGTCCGTGTCGCTGTACCGGCCTTGCCATTGGCTTCGTCAGAAGAAGTCTCTTCGCCCTCGTCAATTTTTTGGTGTCTGCTTCGCCAGGTCGTCAGCAGTAGAAAACTACTCAGTCCCAATAGGGCGATCAGCAAGCACAATGGCCAGAAACGTGGGCCGATAAAGGTCGAAACTTCCTCGGCACTGGGGAGCTGGAGAGTGGGTATGAGTGCCACGATAGCAAGCAGTATTATCGCGGCAGAGAAAGTCATTACCTTGGCTTGCATGGTCGGGCCCGATGATAATGTGCCGATCAAGTGACACGAAGATGGATTTCTGAAATATCGGGTTGGCCTATGCTCGGCCAACCCGATCTCAGGTTAAAACTTATTCAACCCTCAGTTCTCTTCGAGCAGACGCTTGTAGTTCTCCAAGTTCTCTTCCAACTGCAGGCGATATTCTTCACTGCCCAGCCAGCCTTCACGATAATGAAGATTTACGCGCTCTTCGTATTCCTGATAGGCATCGGAGTCGTACACTTCTTTTAAGGAGGACTCGATTTTTGCCAAGATGGCTTCAGGCGTATCTGCGTTGACGAAGATGCCACGTTCGTTGCCATCGGTCAGGTCCCAGCCGTGCTCAACCGTCGTTGGGATATCGGGGAAGTTTTCCAGGCGCTCCTCGGCAAAAACCAGGATAGGCATCATCTCGCCTGACTCCATATAACTCAGGGTCGAGCTGATTTCACCGAACATGCCATCAATGTTTCCGCCCATCACGTTGGCTGAAACACTGCCTTCTTCATCGTAGGGAATGAAGTTGATATCCAGCCCCGAAGCGTCCCTGAATGACAGGAATGCCATGCGGTCGGGACTGGCCGCGTGAGTACCACCGATAATGACCTCGCCCGGGTTCTCCTCGGCATGTTTCTGGAACGATTCGAAGTCGGGGTACTTTTCAGGGTCGACAATCAAGGTCATCACATCGGACTGCATCCGAGCGACCGGGGTTAGTTCGTCCAGTCCCGTGGGGTTCTGCCCAGCGGCCAGAGAAGTCACCAAGGTCGAGGAAGCAAAGTCCAGGGTATGGCCGTCAGGCTCGCTGTTCGCAGTACGCTGATGCGCAATGGCACCGGAGGCCGCGGGTAAATTCACGACCGTGACACGCGTATCCAACACCTCTTCCAGCATCGGCTTCACGGTACGTGCGAAGTTATCGGTACCGCCGCCCGCGCCAGCCGCGACCAGGAATTGCAGAGGCTTGGTGGGGTAGTCTTCGGCAGCTTCGTTAGCGATGGTTGCCGAGGCATATCCCACCAGTGCCAGACCGAGAGAGCTTGCCGCTACGAGTGAGTGCTTCATGAACATGGCATTCTCCAAAAAGGTTTTGTTATCTAGGGCGTCACGTCGGTTAATGAACGAACGAGGTTAAAGGTGCTGTGTGGACTGGGTCTCCTTATGTGGGGATTGCGTGGTTGGCGCCGCGTCCTTGAAGAACATGGCATCTTGCGCCCGACGAAGCCGGAGCATGTGGGAATCGGGCAATGAAATATCGGCGAGCGTAATCGGCTGACCCGCTGCCACCGGTCGAACAATCTCAGCGCCAGGGAGAAGGTAAAAAGGGACCGGGGAAGACGCTGATAGCGGGGCCGCGGCATGGACTTCAGGCCTTAATCCTTCGATGTGGCGATGATGCCCTTTCATTTCCAGCGTTTGACCGCTTGCGAAGTCCTGTGTGGCGCGAGCAATGAGATCGACATGGGGTTTGACCGCCGATCCGCCGCCAGAAGGGAGTCCCTTCAGCACAACATCGAGCATGGAAATCGGCGCTTCGAGTCCCAGCAGATGGCGTGGAAGGTATACCATTGCACTGTTACCACTACGGCTAAGCACATGCCCCTTGCCACGCAGTAATTCCCAAGTCTCCTGATCCTCACAGCGCAGGACGACAAATACACCGCCGGCAAAACTGACTTCATCGGGTCGACGTAGGCAATTGAACACCTCCAAGCGGCCGCTGCCCTGCAGCACGCCCCCAAACTCCTGGTGGTCGAGCAGGGTCGGAACTTCATGGGTGCGCAACACCATGGCATGAAAATCTGGCCGGTCGGGGATCAGGCCGGTGGCGTTGGCGACGTTGGTCATCTCGCAGAGATCCGGCACTGAAATCTGCGGGATCTCTGAAAGCGACTCACTGCGTGCCGAGACGGTTGCGGCTTCCTGGTCTTCAGCGAGAGCCCATAGGTTTTTCAAATCGGGAGCTGGATAGCGTTGGCCGTTACACCAGACTGCGCCGTCCTGCTCATCCCATATAAAGTCGTATTCGCTGCTCTTGCCGGCCGCCACGACCTCGAAACCCAGTGTCTGAGCCCACGTGACAAGACCAATCAGCAAACTAGGCTGATCACCGTCCAGAGGTGTAAACAGCCGCCCTTGGCGTTCGGCCAGGCGAGTCAGATATGGTCCGACAACCGACTCTGTCTCCTTCGTCGCGATGCCGACGTGCTTACCGGCCTGGATAGCGAGCTCGGCGTGGCGCGCCCCAACGTCTGGTATACCAGTCGACTCCACTACGATGTCGAAAGGTAAGTGAGTGACGAGTTCAAGACTCCCTGAAGCAATAAAGAACCCTTTTTTCCAGGCTTCATTCACCTGTGACTCGTCATGGCATACCATTATTTTATCGTCCGGCACACCTGAGAGCTGCAGGGCTCGAGCGGCCGACTCAGCATTGACGTCTACTGCAATGCGCACGGACAGACCTTTCATCTGCCCGGCCTGCCGCAGTATACCGCGTCCAAAGTCACCGGCCCCGGCAACACATGCCTCAATAATTTTCTCAGAATCGAAGTGCTGCAGATAATTCATGACTTGAAGATGCCTCCCGGTGCGGCCTCGGTAAGGTCATGGCTACGATGCGTCAAATGCGTATTTACGAAGCGAGACCGTGTGGATGCAATGTAGTGGTATACCATTTTTGAGGTCAATGAAGACCCGCTTCGACTTTGGTCTCAACCGGCCGTCGAATAGGTATAAGTGATTGTATTTAAAATACTTTAGTTTTTACGCCAGCTTGAGGAATGATTTGAAAGCAACTATTTGGTATGCCATTCTCTTATTAACTTTCGGATCATTGTGACTGAGCTAATGGACGACATTGAGTCTACGAACCGAGCAGGCCTGGTAGAAAAGGTGGCGGACTACCTGCGCGAACATATCGTCATGGACCATTTCCAACCTGGCCAGCGGTTGCCCGAGCGGACGTTGGCCGATCAGCTGAAGGTGTCACGCACACCGATGCGAGAAGCGCTTAAAATCCTGGCGTCGGAGGGATTAGTCGTTATCTCCCCCCATCGAGGGGCTGTGGTGGCTGATGTCAGCCCGGAAGATATTCAGGAAAAAGCGTATGTATTGAGCGTGCTTGAACAGGCTGCCGCCGAGTTGGCTTGTACTAAAGCTACCGAAGACGATATCGCCGAGCTGCAGGCTCTGCACTTCGAGATGAAAGCCGCATTCCTGCGCCGAGATCGGCAGAACTACTTCCGGTTGAATCAGGACATTCATAACCGGATCGTATTGCTTTCTGGTAACTCATCTCTCATTGAGATCCATGCCAAACTCAGCCGCCAGCTATATCGTGTTCGGTATCTATCAAACCAGAAGAATGAAAAATGGTCGGTAGCCATGGCCGAGCATGAAGCGATCATGGCTGCTATGGAAGCCAGAGATGCAGAGCAGATCGGCCGAGAATTGCGGAATCACCTCGGAAAGACTTGGGTAAAATATGCCCATGAAGATAACTCTCAAGGCGTAGAGAAGAGTACGCCTACCCTTGCCAAGATCAAATAGGCAGAGGCTAGAGCGGCTCAGCCGAGCCCATAACCATTTTTCCTTATCTGCCCCCGTCGTCTTTAAACGGGAGCAGGTGGAACGAACCCCTCACTTCATCTCGAAGCCGCGCTCGACCAGGAACTCGCGCATGTGTGCGCGCAGCTTGCTGTCGAACAGTGGGGTCAGGTTCCTGGACCAGTTGGTCTCCTTGTTGCCACCCGTGCGGTTGCCGTAATAGGTCAGCATGGCGTCATCGAAGGCAGCGACCAGTTCGCTGTCGTCGGTGTAGACATCCTCCTTGAGGATCGCCTCCACCGGCAGACGCGGTTTGACGTCCGGATCGGCGGCGGGATAGCCGAGGCACATGCCGAATACCGGGTAGACGTGCTTCGGCAACTGCAGCAGGTCGCTGACGGCCTGGGGGTTGTTGCGGATACCGCCGATGTAGCACAGGCCGAGCCCCTCGGATTCAGCGGCGATCGCCACGTTCTGGGCCATCAGCGCCGCATCCACGCTGGCTACCAGCAGTTGTTCGGTCATGCCGCGCACGACGTTGGCGCCGGTGCGTTCGGAAGCCTCGGTGGGGCGCTTCATGTCGGCACAGAACACCAGGAAGTCCGATGCGTTGGCCACGTAGGCCTGGCCACCTGCCAGTTCGGCGATCTTCTCGCGATTGGCGGGGTTCTTGACGTGAATGACGGTGTAGGCCTGGATATGGCTGGACGTGGCGGCCGCCTGGCCGGCGCGAATCAGCTCGAGCAGTAGCTCGTGAGGGATCTTCTGGTCGGTGAACTTACGGATCGAGCGGTGGGATTTCAGCAATTCAATGGTGGGATTCATGTCGCCTCGAAAAAATATGCGTATCGATAGTTAACCTGCTTATTATATTCGTTCGACGACGCTTTGCATGGGGCACGCCAAGTCATTGATTTGCGGCACCGCAGCAAACCTCCCGTAATTCGGCTACCCGCCCGGGTCCAGAAACTCGGTTTTGTAGTTTTACTACAACTTGCCATGCACCTAATGGCGCTTTGTGGAAGCCCTCGTACTACCCCATAGTGAAATCACGGTGTCAGGCAAGGTTCGCTACCTCGACTCTCTGTCTCACACCCGGCTACACCCTGAGCGCCACGCGGTATGTCGATCCCGGCGCCAGGTATGAAGGTCTTGGAACGCTTATGACCTGCCACAGCGCAGCTTGGGTGCTTACCGGCCCCGGCATGCGAGCTAAGGCACCAGAACGCCATCGGAGATGGCCGCCCCAAGACGGGATTCCCCCGGGGGATGATGACCTAGCATGAGGAATGAATCATGAACTGTATCCAACTGACCCAACAAGCCGACGCCATTGCCAATACTTTCAGCAAGCAGGAGCTTGCCAAGCTGGTGGTCGCTCTGAAAGCCAGCGGCGACTCCCTGCAACATGCCGTGGAGGTCATCGATGCCATCGATACCCGCCAGGGCTACACCCTGGACCAGGCCTGGGATGAAGTGCGCGCTGGCGAGATCAGCGTCATGGCCGTAAACGAGGAGTGATTCGACGTACTTGGCATGAGCCCTTACCCTCGGTCATCCTGTGCATAGGGTGCCGAGGGTAAGGGTTCTCGCCGTTTTCATCATTTCTTGACCGATGCCGGTTACGGTAGTGTGATGAGGCCCAACGTCATGCCAGCGACACCCCGCTGGCCAGCCTCGAGGCCTCCATGCGAAAGATCGTGCTCGTCGACAACGGCTCCCTGCGCCCCCAAGCCACGCTTAACTTGCGCCGTCTGGCACGGGCCTTGGGCCAAATCACCGGAGAACCGGTCGACGCCGCCTCGCTGCTTCATTCCTACAAGATCCCCCCTGAACAGCTCGACGGCGACAAGGCCATCACCCTGGGGCCGCTTGCCGAACGCGCCGCCGCACAAGGCGTGACCGAGCTCATCATCCTGCCGTTCTTCTTCGGCCCCAGCCAGGCATTGACCCGCTACCTGCCGGAACGCCTGGCCGAGGTACAAGCCAGCTATCCGCAGCTCGGGGTCAAGGTCGCCCTGCCACTGGTCGATAGCCAGGCAACGCCGGACCTGCGCCTGGCGCAGCTACTGGCCGACAACGTGCGCGAGCGTATGCCAGGGCTGACGCGGCCTGCAGTGGTGCTCGTCGATCATGGCAGCCCGATTCCCGAGGTTACGGCGGTGCGTAACTATCTGGCGGGGCAATTGAGCGTGCTGCTCGCCGAGGAGGCCGGCTGTGTCACCTTTGCTTCCATGGAGCGCCGCGACGGCGACGCCTACCGCTTCAACGAGCCGCTGCTGGTCGATCTACTGGCCTCGCCTACCCTGGCCCAGCGTGATGTGATCCTGGCCATGCTGTTTCTCTCGCCGGGGCGACACGCCGGCGAAGGCGGCGATATTGCGGAGATGTGCGAGCAGGCAATGACGCAGTCGCCAGGCCTGGACATCACCACCACGCGCCTGGTCGGCGAGCATGACGGCATCGTGGATATCTTGAAGGCTCGCCTGCAGCAGGCGCTTGCCGGCGAGCCTCTATTGCTGGAATTGCCTCATTCCGCCTGAAACGAGTCGATACGATAACCATCCTTCTGTGCCGATTTCACTTGGTACATGGCGGTATCGGCACGGTGAATGATGTCGGTCACGCTCATGTCGGGGTACGGGAACAGGCATATGCCGATACTTCCCCGCAGTTGGGTAGGTTCCGGCAGGTCGGCCAGCGGCGTGCGCATGCATTCAAGAAGCTTGTCGGCCAGCCGGTGAACGTCGTGCTCCGAATCCAAGTCACGCGCCAGCACGAAGAATTCATCGCCGCCGATACGGGCCACCGTGTCCACGTCGCGTATGCAGTTGCGTAGCCGCTCGGCGATCTGGATCAGCACCTGGTCGCCGACCCTGTGGCCCAGGCGATCGTTGAGTCGTTTAAAGCCATCCAGATCGATGAAAAAGCCGGCATGGAGACCGGAATAACGCCGGCTGCTGGCTATCGCCTGGTCAATACGGTCGTACAACAAGTCGCGATTGGGCAGTCCGGTCAGCGGGTCGTGAAGCGAGCGCTGCCGATGATAGTGCCGCTCCTCCTCGAGCTGCGTCTCCTTCAGGTAGAGCAACCGCCCCTGGCGCTCCGCCAGATAGCCGGTGGTGCCGCCGATGAGGTTGGCCGAGACGATAAAGACGTTGTGCCCAAAGAGGATGTGTCCAGGGTAGTCCAGCAGGCCACCGAAGATCAGGTTGTAGCTCACCAGCAGCAACGCATCGATGCCCAGCGCGTAGGGGAAGCGCACACCGATGAAGTTGTAGGTATAGAAGGTCACCATCACCATGGCGGGGTAGTAATAAGCCGAGCTTTCGAGTGGCACCTGGGCCTGGATGGCGATGAGACCAAGGCCGGCGGCCAGGCTGACGCTGGTGAGCCACCATTGGGCGTGGCTTTGAAAGAGCGCGGTGAAGCTCACCAGCATGACCAGGGTGGGCACCATCAGCGCCGTAAGGCGCGCCTGCCATACCCCTGCCCTGGCCGCGTCCGGCACATGCCAGATATCCAGCAATCCGCACAGCAGGTAGACGACTATGCCGACAAGGATGGCCGTACGCCCATGGGCGCGCACCCGGGGCAATGTGGCATGGCGGAAGGCCCGTTCCAGCTGCGGGTCGTAAAAATGCAGCGTGATCGGCCGCAACGGGCTCGTACCGCCCGAATTCTGGGCCTTCATGCAAGTCTCTCCTCAAAGCGCCAAGGCTGTATACCATGGCACCCCGCCCCCTCCAACTATCGCTATTACACGGTCGGATCGAAGAGCTTCACTTCACTGATATCGACATGTTCCCAGACGCGCCCGGTCATGTAGGGCTCGGTATCGAGCCACACATCGAGTGCCTGTCGGTCGGCAAACTGAAAATGGGCATTCGAACCGATCATCTTGCCTGCCTCGTCGAGAATGGCCCCGCCACTGAGAAAGCATCCCTGCTGGGCTAGCGTTCGCACCCCTTCCAGGTGGGCATCGCGATTGGCTAGCCTGCGCGCCAACGCCTCGTCATCGGTGTAATCGTAAGCCACCACGGCGTACTGCTTCATTTTTCGACTCCCTGGCTCGTTGTGTAGCGCTTGAATGTAGAGTGTTTCGGAAGGAAACAACAGCCGGCTCAGAACCGCCATTCCGGTGCCAGGTTTCGCCAATGTCTCTTGAGAATTGCCTTGTGGGTATCGGTCATGGGCATCGCTTCCAGCTGGCGAGGCCACTGGGTGCGTGCGCGCTCCAGAGTATCGTCGAGTATTGTGCGAATGGAGGGCCAGGCGACGCCGACCTTATCGGCCCAACGGCGGAAATCGTCTTCACCTAGCCGATACCAGTCCTTCTTTCCATTCAGGTTGAGGGCCAAGCGGTGGTCGCCTTCGAGGTAGGCCAGTGTGGTAACGATATCGTAGGCGGGGGCCAGTTGCGGCGAGCGCCGGTCCGGATACAACAAGCTCCAGTTCTTGAGGTGCGCATCGCCATTGGCCAGAAGAACGTCGACCAGTAGGCGGCGTGCCAGGGCCTGAACGTTGGCCAGGCCATCGGTCGTGAATTCTCGTAGCAGGCGCCCTAGCTGCTCATAGTTGGGGCCTTCATATTTCTCATGAGGATAGCGGAACAACACCTGTGCCATATCCTCGGCATGAATGCGCTGCGCCCCTGCGCGATCGAACCGGCGAATGGCGTAGGCCATGTGCTCGTCCGGCAGATTGATCGGGGCAAGCCTTCGAGCGTGTCCAGCGATATCAAACGTACCTCGGGGATATCGACCCCGGCGCTCTGCGCCAGCCACATCGCGGTGGCCTCGTTTTCCGGTACTTGGCGATGGCGTGTCGAGGGTGTCTTGACGATCCAGTCACCGAGTTCGTCAGCGTGGCCGAAGTGGAATCGCCCATCCCGCTCACGCATGGAAAATTTCATCTGCACGCCGGCCAGCGAGAACCCCCCGCCTACTTCGGCCACTTGGCGCACCGGGGTGATGCTACGCCGATGATTGAGTACCCAGTCCGGCATGTCGTCAGGCGCCACCGCAGAGACTTGCAGGGCGCCGGGAAGATCATGGCCCAGACTGGCCAATAGCGGGAATTCGCTGTCCGGATGCACCCGGAGCCGTTGTGCCAACCAGTCGCGAAGCGCCCCTTCCGGCAGGAGATTCGAAAACCAGGGATGCAGACGTTGCTGCCGAACCCATGGCGCTTGCATAAGCTCGGCGGCGCGGGGAAAGTTGGGATGTAGTGTCAACGAGAGCGTAGGCCGTGAGTCATCAAGCCGCCAGGCCTCATCGAAGACCATGACATTGCGCCCCCCTTGATAGCCGGCCAGATAGCCTACTCGCCGACCATGCAGTTCGAGAGACAGCATCTCGACCGCTTCATTGACCATCGCGGCCGCCCTCATCATGGTCACTCTCACCCAGAAGCCCCTGCCAGGGATCGGCGTCGAGCCCTGAAGTCGAACTGGCCTCTCCTTGCAGAAGTGCCGTCACCGCATGCCATTTTTCCTGAGGGATCAGCATCAATTTGGCATTGAGGCCATCTGCAGCTAATTCGAGGGTATCCAGCCGCGGGTTACCGCCTCGTTCCAGGCGCTGGTATTGCTGGCGCACCATGCCGGTACGATCAGCCAGATCCTGCTGGGTAAAATGGAGTGCCTTTCGGCGCTGGCGGTATTGGTCCTGAAGACTCATAAGCACCTTAAAAGTTGCACTGATGGTTAAAAAGCAACTCATTTGATGCATATTAGCGACTTTATAGAGAGGCCGCTAGCGTTAGCGGGACCTCCTCACCACCTTGCTCCCCGCAAGGTTAGGTGTCATCGTCAGCCGGAACTACCCCTGGCCATAAGGAGTGTGCGCTGTGTTCATCGCCATGAATCGTTTTCGAGTCAATCCCGAGAGAACCCAAGAATTCGAGCAGATCTGGCTGGAGCGGGAGACCCACCTGCAGGGGCTGCCGGGTTTCGTCGAGTTCCACATGCTGCGTGGCCCCGAGGAAGAGGATCACGTGCTCTACGCTTCTCACACCATCTGGAAGTCGCGTGAGGATTTCGAGGCCTGGACGCACTCCGAAGCGTTCCGTGCCGCGCATGCCAACGCCGGTCAGAGCCGCCGTGAGGGGCTGTATCTCGGCCCGCCCAAGTTCGAGGGATTCGAGGTCATCCAGACCATCGGCGACGCCTGAGGCGTCATGCCTTTCAATAGGCAACCCGAGCAGCCCGGCGCGACACCAGGCCGGGCACCCCGGCTCCTGGCGGTAGTCACCGGGGCCAACACCGGCCTGGGCCTTGAAACCGCCCGGGGTCTGTTGCGCGAGCGCTATCGCGTCATCGTGACGGCGCGTACACCGCACAAGGGCCATGCCGCCGTGGATGCGCTCCGCAGGGAATACCCGGAAGCCGACGTCCGCTATGAACCGCTCGACCTGGATAGCCTGGCCTCGGTACGCGATTTCGCTGACCAGCTGTATTCCCGCGAAGCGTCGCTGGATCTGCTGATCAACAATGCCGGCGTTCTGGCGTTACCGACACGGGAGCTGACCCAGGAGGGCTACGAGCGGCAGCTCGGCGTCAACTATCTTGGCCACTTCCTGCTGACGAGCCGGCTGCTTCCACTGTTGGTGGCCGCACCGGCGCCGCGCGTGGTGCAGCTCGCGAGCCTGGCACACCGCAGTGGCCGCATCGATTTCGACGATCTGCAGGGCGAACGCCACTACAATCCCTGGCGGGCTTACCGACAATCCAAGCTGGCCATGCTGGTGTTCAGCCAGGCGCTGCACCAGCGTAGCCAGGTACATGGCTGGGGACTGGCCAGCCTGGCGGCTCACCCCGGTCTATCGCGTACGGCGTTGTTCGAACATGGCGTCAAGAGCCGTGGCATGCTGGGGAGGGTCTTCCGCCTGGCCCTGCCGGCTATCAGCCAAACCGCTGCCGCGGGAGCACGCCCCGTGTTGCATGCCGCCATCGACAACGACGTTCGACCCGGCGACTATATCGGCCCTAACGGCTTAGGCGAGACGCGAGGTAAGCCCAAGCGCGCCCATATCGCCACGGCAGCGCGGGACCGAGCCATTGCCGAGCGGCTGTGGAACGTCTCTTGCGAATTGACCGGAGCGACGTGGGTTGAGTAGCGCGGTGAAACGCGCCAGGAATGAAAGGAACCCGAGACGTGAATCCGGAAGATCTTAAGAAGCTGGTCACCCTCAAGATGCCCTTCGGCAAGTTCGAAGGCCGGCTCATCGCCGACCTGCCGGGGCCGTATCTCAACTGGTTCGCACGCGAGGGCTTCCCCAAGGGCGAGATCGGTCAGTTACTGCATCTGATGCATGAAATCGATCATAACGGGCTGAGCGCGCTACTCGACCCGCTGCGCCAGCGATGATGGCCTCCTGGGCTCGCCCCCTGGCTAACGATAACGGGAGTAAATGATGCTGAGCGTTCTGGCGCTGTGCTTGATCTATGTTGGCGTGTGTATCTCGATCTACCAACTGTACGCCATCTACTGCAGCCGGACCGTGCAGAAGGATGAACTGGAAAAGCCCATCGAAGAGAGCCAGGACTTGATCGACCTGGCACGCGAGGCGGATGCCTGCGCCCAGACAGGGCACACGGCGGAGTTCGACCGTACGGCCACGCGTGTGTTCGGCGAGGACTTCGATCATCGCTTCGCATGGGCGGCCTTTCGCGCCGGGCATGGCCTCATCGATATCGAGATGCTGCTTCGCCGACAGCATCGGATGGAACAGCACGGTGATGTCAGGATCCGCCACCTGCTGAATGTGAGGACACGCCCGCCCCGTCACGATATCCGAGGCCCGCTGCTTTCCATCGTTGTATTCAATACCTTGGCTGTGCTGTTCCTGGCTGGGCTGAGCGTGTTCACCCTGGGCTATGCCCTTCCGCCAGGCCCGCTCGCCTGGGCGAATAACGCATATATCCTGCTGGCGGCGATCTGTGGGTTGATCGTAATGACCGACGTGCTGGCTCGTTTCGACCGGTATATGCACGACTTATATCGCATCGGCAAACTGAGCCGCCACCTTGGCCATGACGCAGCCTGAAAAGCATGAACACGGGGAACGCTTGCTGAAGGAGAGCTTCGCGCCCTGCTCCGCGTCGCTGAGTGGCGATCTTGCCTCGCTCGGTGAGCCGTGGGTTCGGGATATTGCCTGGTTACTGCATGCGCCTGACATGGCGGATATCGGCTATCGCGGCCGCCCGAGCCTCACTGAGCTGGGGCTGGACGAGGATGACCGACGCCGTGCCTGGCTCAGGCAGCAGGAACGAAAGGCGGACGACTTTGCTCGATGGTTGCAGCAGCGCCGCTCGTCGCGGCTGGGGATCTATCACGAAACGTTGTGGCAATGGATCCTTGCGCGAGCACCGCATACGCGCCTGTTGGCAACCAACGTGGCACTACGCGACGATACGCGCACGCTGGGTGAGCTGGACCTGGTCTATGCCGACCGCACACCCGAAGAAGGCCCTTCCAATCCCACGCATGTCGAACTTGCCATCAAGTTCTATCTGGGCCTGCCCGACGGACCGGGCGACGCCGACGATGCCGCCCGCTGGATAGGCCTCGACAGTGTCGACTCCCTGGCGATCAAGGCCCAGCGCCTAGGTGACAAGCAGTTACCGATGGGACTTACGGCGCTTGCCGATCCGCACCTCGCCCGCTCGCTTCCCGTAGCGCATTTCCAGCAACGCGTAATCATGCCGGGATGCCTCTACAGCCCTTGGGGTCATGACCTACCCTTGCCGCGGCTGGCCCACCCGGAGGCCATGCGCGGTGTGTGGTGTCATTTCGAGGATTGGCATGATCTGGCCGCCCACCTGCCCGCCGATTACCAGGGGGTGCTGATCCACAAGCCGCACTGGCTGGCCCCGCCGCAGCCGAACGCGTGGGAGCCTCTCGACGCTATTGGCGATCGCTTGGTCGCCCATTTCAGCGAACACCGCGCTGCCCGGCATGTGCTGCTCTCAAGAGCGGATGGCGGGATATGTCGCGTCTTCGTGGTTGCCAATGGCTGGCCTCGCGTCGTGGCGTTGCCGCCTGCAAATGAAACCGCCTGACGCGTGAGCGTCACCAAGCGCTATGCTCTGGAAGGATGATCCCGGTTCATTGACACAAGGTGGGCGAAGCGAGGTACGTATGGCGACGTTTTCGACAACACCACGACGACACAAAGGGCGCTGGCTTCGCTGGCTCGCCTGGCTCAGCCTGGGGCTGCTTATCGTGTCCGCCTTGATGATGGGCGGCGCGGGCCCGCTGCATCGTCTTGATTTGGTGGCGCTGGGCACAGCGTTCAGCCTGCTGCGCCAGGGCGCGCTCCTGGCCCTGGGAGCGGCAGTCCTGGGGTTGGTGACACTCATCGCGGCCAGCCTGAGCAAGCGGCTGCGACCGGCCTTGGTGGGGGGCCTGGTGATTGTTGCGGTGGCGGCCATGATGGTGGTGCCCTGGCAGATGAAGCAGCGTGCCGGACAAGTGCCACCGATTCATGACATCACTACCGACATGCAGAACCCACCGGCCTTCGAGGCGCTGGCCCCGGCGCGGGAAGCCACGCCCAACGCCGTCGACTACCCGGGCGAAGACACGGCGCGCCAGCAGCGCGAGGCGTATCAGGATATTCGGCCCATTACCTCGGAACTCACGCTGGACGACACCCTGGAAGCCGTCGAGGCCACCGCCAGCGACATGGGCTGGGAGATTGCCGAGGTCGGCGAGGCCAGGCTGGAAGCCACCGCCACCACCCGCTGGTTCGGTTTCAAGGACGATGTAGTGGTCCGCCTGAGCGAGCGCGAGGATGGCGTCCGGGTGGACGTGCGCTCGGCATCACGGGTGGGGCGTGGCGATGTCGGCACCAACGCCCGACGTATTCGCGAATTCATGGAGATCCTGCGCGAGCGCGTCAAAGACCGAGGCAACCCCTGAACGGCGCCCGATCAGGGCTGGTCGGGCGTAGCTAGATCGGGGATAGACAGACCGGGAACAGCCAGCTCCGCGGCTTCGGCCACCATGTCGGTGACCGTGGCGCCCACGTGCCGAATGGCGTCGACCACCCTGGGGGTCATCGGCGAAGCGTAGTTGAGCCGCAGGCAGTGGCGGTACTTGCCCGAGGCGGAGAACAGCGAACCGGGGGCGATGCGGATATGCGCCGGCGCCAATCGCTCATTGAGGCGAACGCAATCGACACCGGCCGGGAGCTCCAGCCATAACAAAAAGCCGCCCTGGGGATAGCTCACCCCGGTCCCGTCGGGAAAATGGGCTTTGATCCAACCGAGCAGCGTGTCGCGGTTGCGCTGATACTGGCGAACCATCTCACGCAGGTGGCGCTCGTAATATCCCTTGGCAATGAACTCGGCCACCGCCAGTTGGGGCAGCGTCGCCGAGGCCCCGGTGGATACGTACTTCATGTGCGTGACCTGATCGCGATAGCGCCCCGGGGCGATCCAGCCGACCCGCAGCCCTGGGCTCAGCGTCTTCGAGAAGGCGCTGCACAGCAGGACGCGGCCATCGTCATCGAAGGCCTTCAGGGTTTTTGGTCGAGGCGTGGTGAAGGACAGATCGCCGTAGATGTCGTCTTCGATGATTGCCACGTCGAAGCGCTGAGCCAACGCCACGAGGGCACGCTTGCGCGGCTCGGGCATGGTGTAGCCCAGCGGATTGTTGCAGGTTGGCGTGACCTGGATGGCACGGATCGGCCACTGCTCCAGGGCCAGTTCCAGCGCCTCGAGGCTGATACCAGTCTGCGGATCGGTAGGAATCTCCAGCGCCTTGAGCCCATTCGCCTTGAGTATCTGCATGGTGCCATAGAAGCTCGGCGAATCGACCGCAACCACATCGCCCGGCGAGGTCAGCGTACGAATGGCGATGGCCAGCGCTTCCTGACAGCCGGTGGTAATCAGGACATCGTCGGGGTGCATAAGGCAGCCCGACGCCGTGGCCAGGCGAACGATCTGCTCACGCAATGCCAGGCTGCCCGTCAGGCTATCGTAATTGAGGCCATGCACATCGCCACGCCGATGCAGGCTCGCCAGCGACCGCGACAGCGGCTTCAGCGTCGCGCTCTCAAGGTCGGGTATTCCCCGCCCCAGCATGAGTACCTCGGCATCCCGCGGCTTGCCGACCAGTTCGAGCACCTGGTCCCACTGGGAGACATCCAGGGGGCGCTGGGCCGGACGCGTCATGGACGGCAGAATCTCCGGCACCTGACGTGGCAACACGTAGTAGCCGGACTTGGGCCGGGCCTCGATCAGTGCAGCGTCTTCCAGCCGTCGGTAAGCCTCCTGGGCCGTGGAAACGCTGATCTTCAGATCGGCGCACAGCGTGCGTATCGAGGGCAATCGATCCCCGACACGATACCGACCCTGCTCAATGCGCTGACGCAGCGTGGCGGCAACCTGTTCGTAGCGTTTCACGACAACCCCCTCGGCCCGTCAATCGAAAACGGTACAGAATCCAATCACCCCACCGGTACAGTCCATCCATGCGCCTATCTGTACCGTAAAATAAAATATAAACTGAATCTGTATCGCTGTTGAAGCAAACCATACCCTGTTTGCAGGCACCGCAACAGGAGTAATCGCCATGCGCTTCACTCGACTCGACCGTCTCGTCGCCCGATTCCGTCGTTACCGTCAGCGCCGCAGCACACGCCAACGTCTGCGCGACCTCAACAGCCATCTTCTCAAGGACATCGGCATGACACGCTTCGAGGCGGAACGCGAAGCCCGCAAGTCCTTCTGGGAGTGACGCAAGTGTCACGAAGGAAGGTGAGGTAAGAATAACCAGGGAGAAAACAGGGAGGGGAACCCCCTCCCTGGGCAGGATCACAGCAGGCTAGAGCCCCATCGTCTTGCGATAGTTCTCCATGAAGGGTTCGTCCGCCGGCTCGGGACGGTCGGTACCATTCATCGCCCGATGCCAATAAGGATAGATCGGCGCCGGGCGGGTGGCTTCCTCGATACGCGCCTTCTCGGCATCGCTTAGCGTAAGCTCAAGACAGGCAAGATTATCCTTGAGCTGATCTTCGTTGCGCGCGCCCAGAATCAGCGAAGTGACACCGGGGCGATCGACCAGCCAGGCGAGCGCGACCCGGGCAGCCGAGACACCGTGCCCCTCGCCGATTTCGACCAGCAGCTCAATGATGTCATAGAGCCGCTCACGATCATGTACGTAAGGCTCGGGCCAGTCGGTGCCCTGGCGATGATCGGCCGAAGTTTCTTGGCCACGGCGGATCTTGCCGGTCAGTAGGCCCTCGCCCAAGGGGCTCCATATCAAGGTACCCAACCCCTGATCGCGCCCCACCGGCAGAATCTCGTATTCGGCTTCACGGGATTCCGGCGTGTAGTAGATCTGCTGGCTGATGGGCCGCGTCAGCCGGTGTTCCCGGGCAGTCGCTACGGTTTTCATCATCTGCCAGCCGTTGTAATTCGAGGT
Organism: Litchfieldella xinjiangensis; assembly: GCF_000759345.1. GTDB lineage: Bacteria > Pseudomonadota > Gammaproteobacteria > Pseudomonadales > Halomonadaceae > Litchfieldella_A > Litchfieldella_A xinjiangensis. The sequence goes on along the minus strand of NZ_JPZL01000002.1, from coordinate 425,551 downwards.
ACCGACATACCGCACCTTGCCAGACTGCACCAGATGATCGAGGGCCGACAGACTCTCTTCGATGGGCGTGAGGCCATCCCATTGGTGGAGCTGGTACAGGTCGAGGTAGTCGGTGCCCAAGCGACGCAGGCTATTTTCGCACTCGCGGATGATGTGATGGCGCGAGGCGCCGCCGTCGTTGGGCCCCTCGCCCATCGGCGTACGCACCTTGGAGGCCAGCAGGACATCCTCGCGCTTGCCCTTCAATGCCTTGCCAAGCACTTCTTCCGCCAGCCCCTTTGAATACAGGTTCGCGGTATCGATCATGTTGACGCCAGCATCGAAGGCAATGTCGATCAAGCGCCTCGCCTGATCGGCATCCACGTTACCTACCTTCTCGAAACCGGCATCGCCACCGAAAGTCAGCGATCCCAGCACCAACGGCGACACTTTGAGGCCAGAATGGCCAAGGGGGCGATATACCATATCGCTATTGCTCCTTCATGGTCCTATTCGCGACGTAGCCGTTCCAAGGCGCCCGTGTCGACGGTTGCCTTTTGTCGACTGTGGCCCGATCACGGCCCACCGCTGCCGCCCGTGGAACCGTAGACCTGGCCCGTGGCGTAGCTGTTTTCCTGCGAGGCGAGCAGTACATAGACGCCGGCAAGTTCCACCGGCTGGCCGGGACGCCCCATCGGGGTATCTTCGCCGAAGCTCTGTACGCTCTCCTGGGGCTGACCGCCGCTGGGCTGCAAGGGCGTCCAGAACGGGCCGGGCGCCACGGCATTGACCCGGATGCCTTGATCGGCGACCTGCTTGGCCAGGCATTTGGTGAAGTTGACGATCGCTGCCTTGGTCATCGAATAGTCGAGCAGGATCTCGGGCGGGTCGTAGGCCACGACGGATGAGGTATTGATGATCGCAGCACCCGGCTTCAGGTGCGGCATGGCCGCCTGGGTGATCCACAGCATGGCATAGAGGTTGGTCTTCAGAGTGGCGTCGAAGTCGTCCGTGGTGATATCCGTGATCGACGACTTCCACTGCTGCCGCGCGGCGTTGTTGACCAGGATATCCAGCCCGCCAAGCTGCTGCGCGGCCGATTCGACCAGATCACGACAGAACGCTTCCTCGCGAATGTCGCCGGGAATGGCCACGGCAGTCCGCCCTTCCGCCTCGATCAGTTCGATCACTTCCTGGGCATCGGACTCTTCGGCCTCGAGATAATTGATCGCCACGTCCGCCCCTTCACGGGCATAGGCAATGGCCGCGGCGCGCCCGATGCCGGAATCACCCCCGGTGATGAGGGCCTTGCGTCCGTTCAGCCGGCCGCTGCCGCGGTAGCTTTCCTCGCCATGATCCGGACGCGGTTCCATCTTGCTGGCCAGACCGGGCCATTCCTGGGGCTGCTCAGGAAATGGCGGTTGAGGATATTGGCTGGTAGGATCCTGCTTCTGAGTCAGACCGCTGCCTGCGGCCCCTGCCTGGCCGGACGCCGATTGGGCATTGGATTGGGCGTTCGTCTGTTGCGTCTGCTGTCCCAGCGCAGGCCCGGCCACGGCGGCCGCAGCCACGCCGGAAGCCAGGCCACCGACGAATTTACGGCGTGTCGCGTCGAAGGGTTGATCGGATTGCATTGATGTCTCCCTGTGAATAATCCTGATTCGCATCCAAGCTAAATTAAATTTAGTTGCGTCAGGCAGGAATACAATGCGCCGGGGGTTAACTTTTGTTCACTTTGGCAAAGGTCCCGTCAACCGAAAGCGACACAAAAACCCGCAGCCAATCAGCTGCGGGTGTCGCTGCGGCTCAACGAGCGCGGATCGTCAGGCCGGACGTACGTATCCGTTCCAGCCTTGGCCCGTACCCAGGTGGGTCGCTTCGCCCACCACTTCGGGGCGGTGCTGAGACGGATGGCTACGATCCTGTTGGGTGCCGAGGTGTACGGCCGTCATACGTTGCGGCGCTTCATTGCGCGCGGCAATACCTGTGCCTTCGTTGTAGGCGGCCAGTGCGTAATCGTCCGCATAGGAATAGTCCTGCTCCTGTTTCTGCGACTTGCGCTGGGATAGGATCAACCAGCCCAAGCCAATGCCGGTAACGAGCACAGGCAGCGGATTTTCCTTGATGGTCCTGCCCAGGTTGGACAGGAATTCGTTGGCGCCGCCATTGCGCACCCGATCCATGGCGACATCCACGGCATGCTGCGGAGAGAGCCGATGCTCCAACTCATGGAGCGTGTCGTCGAGTTCCTCGCGGGTCTGATGAATCTCTGCCTCGATGTCGTCCGGGCTGGTGTTCTCGTCTCGCTGACTCATTTCATCTCCTCCTTGGCCTCGACTTTATGATGTGCGACTAGATCCTTGTCACTCTTAAAGCTGGCTACTGTTCTATCGGGCGTCAAGTCGAGCGATTGGAGCTTCTTGCGTCCCATCTGCAAGAGAATAGCCCCGATGACCAGCACGACGCCGCCCACGATGAGCGCGGAAAGCCACGGTGTCGTTTCGGGAGGCAATACCGTATTCAGCCCGAAGACCGCCGCGGCCAGTAGCACGATGAAGCCACAGAATAGTATGGCCCCCGATGCGGCGATGAAAGCGACCCCTTTGCCGGCCTGCGTTGCCTTTTCGGCCGTTTCGGCCTGCGCAAGGCGTACCTCGCCACGCACCAAGGTGGTGACTTCGTTGGTCAAGCTGGAAAAGAGCGTCCCGATGGAAGAGGGCTCGTTTCGAGTATGCGCGTCCATGTCCTTCTACCTCCCTGAGTTATTCAGAATGCAAAACAAGCGAGCGAGTTCATCTGTTTCATCTAAAACAGCGAAACGGCAATATCGCTTCAAGCGTTGCTTCACTTCCTTGAAGTTAGTGCAGACCAATTTGGCGTCAACCGGATTAACTAGTGAACACGCCTTATGTAGCTGATATAGGAGCCATGGATTCTAAAACCAACAAACAATCACCCTAGGGGTAAGTAAATATACAACCGACTAACTTGCGTTACTCCGAACTATTATTAATCGGTCCCGCTTGTTTTATAAAAAAAGGCAAGGCCCTTGGCCTTGCCTCGTTACTGTCTTGCTTAGCTCGCTTGATAGCAGGATGGATTTCAAGCGTCGTCGAGTGTCGTTTCGCCATCCACTTCACTGTACCTTTCTTCATCGTACTCGTTGGCCGACTCTTCGATCTGGTCTTCACCATAGGTCGTCTGCATCTGCAGCTGGTCTTCCTGAATCTGGATATCCGATAACGGCAGAGCGATTTCATCGCCCCCTAAGCCCCAGAAGCCACCCACGGTGACGACGACGAAAAGCTCACCGCTCTGGTCGTCCTTGACGACATTCTTGACGTCGCCGATCTCTTCGTCTTCCTGATTGATGACGGTCATGCCTTCGAGTTCACTGGCTTGCATGTGGCGAATGGACTCGTCGAGCTGACTCGAGGCGCTGTCCTGGCCGCCCCCTGCCTGGCTAGTGTTGCCTGAACCGCTTTGAGAGGAACTGGCAGGCTCCTGGCCGCTGGCTTGCGAGGCCTGATCGTCTTCCATTTGGCCTTCGCTGTCCTGTGGCATCTCGGCTTTCTCGGTGTCCATCTCGACCGCGCCTGCAGCCTGGCCGCTGCCTTGGCTTTGACCGCCGCTCGTGTTGCTGCCGGACTCCTGGGCCAGCACACCGCCAGCCAGGGCGGCCGAAATCGAACCAATGGCAAGTACGAGTAGTGTCCGTTTCATGATACGTCCTCCTTGAGTAAGGCTTACCCAAGCAAGATAGTTCGGTGCAAAAAGGGCCGCCAAGAAAAAATAACGTAACGCAGCCTTGATGAACCGTGGCTCAGGCACCCTCTCCTACCTAAGCGAACGTCCAGCGTAGCGTCACGGTGTGATAGCCTGAGCATATAACTTCTTAAGGGAGTCCAGCATGCTGACAATCTCCAATACGGTATCGCTGCCGGAGGGAGACATTGAAATCAGTCAGATACGTGCCCAAGGTGCCGGTGGTCAGAATGTGAACAAGGTGGCCTCGGCCGTACACTTGCGCTTCGACATTGCCAACTCGAGCCTCCCGGCTTTCCATAAGGAGCGCTTGTTGGCCCTGCGCGACAGCCGTATCACAAAGGAGGGCGTGGTCATCATAAAGGCGCAAAGCCACCGTACGCTGGAGCTGAATCGAGAAGATGCCCTGGCGCGCCTCAAGACACTGATTCAGGACGCGGTGAAGTTGCAAAAGGCCCGCCGCCCCACCAAGCCCACCAAGGCTTCCCAGCGACGTCGGGTAGACAAGAAGACCCGAAAGGGCCACACCAAGGCCTTGCGCGGCAAAGTAAAGGCATAGGTAGCCAACCATGAAAAGGGGCACCGCTAGCGCGGTGCCCCGGAGCATTCCAGTCTGGCTCGATCAGAGATAATGCCTGGTGGCACTGACGATTTCGCGGGCCATGTCATCATCCTCACAGTGGTCCGCGAGATCGCTGAGCGTGACGACCCCCACCAGATCCTTGTCATTCTGGTTATTCAATACAATGAAGCGCTGGACCTTCTGATCCTGCATGTTGCGCAAGACTTCTTTCAGGTCCTTGTCCTCGAACGTATAGAGCACTTCATTGGTGGCAATCGTGCTCGCCTTGTCGTCAGGGCTCTTGCCTTCAGCAATGGCGCGTACGGTGATATCGCGATCGGTCACTGTGCCGGCGATTTTATCGCCTTGCACCAGAGGCTCGAAACCGGAATTGTCACGCCGCATCCGTTCCGCAACGTCACGTATCGTGGCGTCTACGGTCAGGTAATCGGGGCGTTTGGTCATGACTTCGCGTACTTGCATAAACACCTCCTCCTTGCGTGCGTTATTCCACTCTGTACACACAGTAGTGATAGCTGCTGGTAAAAGTCACATCAAAGCGTGAGCAGCAACTATTTCTTGTCGATCGGTAACTCGTTTCGCTTATCAAGCCGCGATGCGCTGAAGCGCATCCTTGATGGAGTCCGTACTGCCTGGACGAACCACACGAGCGACTTCCTCGCCATCTTCGAGAAACACCAACGTCGGCCATAACTTGACGCGAAAGGCTCGCCCAAGACGACGCCCTCGGCCGTCTTCCACCTTGATGTGCCGAATATCGCCGTGTTGGGCGAGGGCCGTTTCCAACTTGGGCTGGGCTGCCTGACAGAAACCGCACCACTGCGTTCCAAATTCGAGAATGGTGGGTCCCTTGAGAGACTTGACCTGCTCGTGATCCAGGTCGACGGGCTTATACGTGAATTGCATGGACATAGGCGTTACCTCCTTTATCCAGCGTGATAAGTACAATTTAGAAGCCGACGCCCGCTGCGCTCAACCGGGTAGGCACATTGACCCCAGCGAAGCGGATGCTAGTGTGAAAAGACCAGCCAGGTCACGAGGGTTCGTCATGTCTCACCTTGGGTTGCCTCACCTGTTGCTCGCTCTCCCCGGACAACCTCGTTCAGCGTCTACTCAGCCTGCGTATCATCGCCTCGCCCTGGGTTCACTGCTGGGTATGGCCCTGTCATTCGCCACGCCGCTCACGGTGCATGCCCAGTCAACGTCAACGGAGAAGGATGGCCTACCCCGCCTCGAGTCATCGGAGTGTGTCACCGAGGCGCTCAAGGCGATGGAGGCAAAGTGCTATACGTTCCATGGCGAGGAGAACTGGGACGCCCCCAACGGCAACAGCGTTCAGTTACCGGTGGCGGTGATCGCGCCCGAATCCGGAGAGCCTGAAAGTGTGCCGGTGGTCTTCTTCCCCGGCGGTCCCGGTTACTCTTCGCTGGGTGAGCGGGACTATCTCGAACAGCTTCGCAAGGACATCGGCAACCGGACCCTCATAACCCTCGACCACCGAGGGTTCATCCATGCCGAACCCAGCCTGGAATGCCCTGAATACGCCAAGGTGTCGCCCTACCATAACGTGTTCCATACGCCGGCCATCACCGCGTCACTGAACCCGATGCAGCGCCTCGAGCATATCGTCCCGGCCGTGGGCGAGTGTTATCGCAAGCTCGTCGAGGAAGGCATCGACGTCTCTCAGTACAATTCTTACGCCATCTCGCGCGACGTAGACGAGCTGCGCCGCCTGTTGGAGTACGAAACCATCGATGGCTTTGGCTCGTCGACCGGCAGTGGCACGCTTGCCTCCTACGTGCAGTATTATCCCGACAGCACCCGTGCGGCCATCTTCGGCTGGCCCTGGTTCAACCATCTGCGCAATCGCCCGCCGGTGGATGAGTTCTATACGGCAAAGCAAACCTTCACCGATGCGCTGGCGCTATGCGTCGCTCAGGACGAAGCGTGTCGCACGCTCATACCTGACTGGCTGAAAGCCATCGACCGTGCGCGGCGTGTTCTCGATGAACGCCCCTACATCGCTCAGGTGGGTGAAGGTGAAAGTGAAAAGACGCTCTACTTCGACGGAGCCGCGTTCCTCGATACGCTCTATCTCTCGCTGGCGTCCGATTACGCCTTGCTGCCAAGCCTGGTAGCGGATATCCAGGCTGGCGACTATTCCCGCTTGCCGGATTTCTTCCGGGTCGAGGACTACAATCCCAACCCCGAGGCGCCCAACTATGCCCTGGGCTATTTCCTCGCCCACGTATGCAACGACATGGGCAGCAACCGCCCCACGCCACAGGATTCAAGGACAGCCGTGCAGCGTGAACCGGCCGTGCTGGGTTTCGAGCCCCCCTGGCTGTGTGCCTGGTGGGGTGAGGACGGCGCGGTACCTGACGAACACAATGACCCACCTCACGGCGATACACCGGCCTTGGCCATTCATGGACAGATGGATCCCTGCTGCGGCACGCGCTGGAGCCAGCATTTGCAGCGCACCTTACCCGACCTGCAGTACGTCGAATTCCAGGCCAAGGGACACAGTCCCGTGACCGAGTGCCGCTCGACACTGGTCAATGCCTTTCTTGACGATCCGCATGCCGAACTCGATACATCGTGCCGGGATGAGGTCGCACTCGAGCCTTGGGTTCTCGAACCGCCAAGCTGAGTCATCTCGAATGACAGCCCGAGGAGTGCTACCGTAGTTGCACGCAGTAACAAGGTCGCAATGGGGTTATGCAAGCAGTTCGAATCAAGGGAGTCGATTCGCTGCGGCGTGATGTTCGGGTCACCCGGCATCTAACACGGCTCAGAAGAGCCGTGCTCGTCGCTCTTTTCACGGGTTTCCTGCCAGTACCCGCCTTGGCGCAAGCCGAACAGGTGGGATTACCGCGCTTTCCCTCCGTCAGCCCGGATGGCTCCGAGCTGGTATTCAGTTGGGGTGGGGATTTATGGCGTGCCTCCATCGACGGGGGCCAGGCAAACCGCCTGACCCGGCATAACCTCGACGATCTACATTCCACATGGAGCCCGGATGGTGAGTGGATCGTCTTCACCTCGATGCGCGATGGTTACATGAACCTATGGCGTATCCACCGTGACGGCAGCCGTCTGACCCAGCTTACCCACGCCGACCAGCACATGCGTCACCCTGCCTATGGACAGGACGACGAAGGGGAAGCGGTCGTCACGTTCTCGACCATGCTCGAGGCTGACGTTCACCGTGACGAACGCCCCTATCGGATATCGCCAGAAGGCGGGCAACATCGTCGATTGCACGATGCGTTCGGTTCCGAGCCGGAGTTGTCGCCGGACGGGCAACGCGTCGCCTTCACCCGGGATGGGGCCTATCACAGCTGGAACCGTCGCCATTATCGGGGCCCCGATGCCATGAATGTCTGGCTCTACGATCGCCGGGCGGAGCGCTTCGAGGCAATCACCGAACGGGACGGTGACGATGGCAGCGCCCAGTGGATCGATTCCGATAGCCTGGCCTTCATGTCGGATCGCCAGGACGGCACCGTCAACCTGTATCGTGTTGACCTGGATGAATCCCCCCGCCAGTTCGAGCGCATTACACATTTCGATGAGCGTGACCTGCAGTCTTTCGATATCTCACGGGATGGCGGCACTGCCGTCTTTCACGTATGGGACACCCTCTATCGGATGGATCTGGACGATCCCGAGGCCACGCCCGAGCCGATCATGCTGCGCGCCGCCGAGGATGGCCGAGACGACTACCAGCTGCACCGAATCGATCGTGACGTCAGCGAAGCCGCCCTGAGCCCCGACGGCAAGACCATGGCCTACATCGCCTATGGTCGGGTCTATGTCAGGCACATGGACGAACACAGCCCGACCCGGCTGGTCACGCCCCGCACCCATGCCCGACATCACGACCTGGCCTGGTCGCCGAATGGATTGAGCCTGTATTTCACCAACGATGCCGATGGCACCCGGACCATTCATGAGGCCCAGGTCAGTCTGACCCGTGAAGAGATTCGCCGCGAGGCGGAACGCCAACCCCCCGCGGAGCGTTCGCAGCCCGCGCCGCCGCCCAGCGGCGGTACCAGCCGCAGCGAGCCCACGGCATTGGTTGCCGAGCCGGGCGAGCCCCATGGCGAGCCACCGATTCCCAGCTTGCAGCATGAAGAGCCGGAGGATCCCTTTGCCCCACCCGGGCCGGGGTTACCGACCAGCCCTCCACCTGAGCCCGAGCCGGACACGCCGATCGACGTGCCCGAGCCATTGCACCAATTGCCCGTGGAACCTGAGCCCGTGGAACCTGAGCTCGTGGACCCCGAGATCGTGCCCGAGGCAGCGCTCGACGCTACCCCGGCGGAGGCATTGCCGGCGAATCGCGACCCGACACGCTGGCACGATGCGGTACGTTTCGAGGTCACCCCGGTATTGGAAAGCGAGCATAACGACCGCGATGTATCGCCCTCGCCCGACGGTAGCGCCCTCGCCTTTCGCCGCGGTCGCGGTGACCTGATGGTGATGGATATCGACAGTGGTGATGTACGCACTCTCGTCGAGGGGTGGGATACCTCGCTGCACTGGCGTTGGTCGCCGGACAGCCGCTATATCGCCTATGCGCAGAACGACCTGAATTTCAGCAGCAATATCTTCGTCGTACCGGCTGATGGCAGTGACGCCCCGGTGAATATCACGCGTCACCCCCGAAACGACCTCAACCCCCGCTGGTCGGCCGATGGTCGTAAGCTGACATTTATCTCCAACCGTTCCGGCGATAGCTATGACCTCTACCGCGTCTACCTGGATCGCGAGCTGCAGACCTATACCGCCCGCGAGCTAAACACCTACTACCGTCGAAGCCGTGAGGCGGCCGCCAAGCGCCAGCCCCTGTCCACGGAGAGGCTGGAACGGGGCACCGTCGAGTCGACCGACGACGAGGCGCCTACACTGGAGCTCGACGACGCCTGGCGTCGGCTGGAACGTGTCACGGCATCGCCCAGCCACCAGTATGCCAACGAGATGACCCCCGGGGGCGATCGCTACGTATTCAATTCCGGCAACGACGGGTTGATGGCCATGAATTGGGACGGCAGCGAGCGCATCCGGCTTGGCCCGAGTGTCAATGTGCAGCAGATCAGCACCACGGGTGAACATGTGGTCTATATCGATAACGGCCGTGTCGGCGTGGTTAGCCTGAGTGGCGGTAAGCCTCGCCATCCGGATATCAGCGACCGCCTGCGCATCGATCTGCGCAAGCAATCGCTGCAGAAGTTTCATGAAGCGGCTCGCCTGATAGGCGAAAATTTCTACCGGCCGGACATGAAAGGCCTCGACTGGCAGGCGCTGGTCGAGGACTATGCATCGCTCATCCGCCGAGCCCGTACCTCGAGCGAGTTCAGTGACATCGCCAATCAGCTGATGGGCGAGTTGGCGGCCTCGCATATCGGAATCAGCAATCCGGGACCCGCGTCGGCATTGCGCGAGCCTTCGGGACGACTCGGCATCGAAAAGACACGCATCATGCTCGAGGATGGTCGTGAGGGCTATCGAGTCACGGAAATCATTCTTGACGGCCCGGTACAACGCAGTCCGATGCCGCTGCAACGAGGCGATATCATTACCGCGATCGACCTGCGCGAATTCGAGCCCCAGGAGACCTTGCTGCAACGTCTGAGCGGGCGCGTCGGTGGAGAAGTGATCGTGACCTTCGAACGCCCCGATAGCTTCGGGCGTCAGCGCGAGTTCCGCACGTTGATCACGCCCACCGACCTGAGTGGCCTGGCACAGTTGAAGTACGATGCGTTCCGCGAGGCCAATCGACAGCAGGTGGAGTCGCTATCCGACGGCCGCCTGGGTTACTTGCATATCCAGGCCATGAACCAGACTTCCCTGGAAGGCTTTCAGGGCGATCTTTATGCCGCTGCACAAGGTAAGGATGGCTTGATCATCGATGTGCGCAACAATGGGGGTGGCAATACGACCGATCGCATACTGACCTCGATCATGGCCGAGGAGCATGCGTACACGGTCCCGGCCGGTGCGGATCCTGAGCGAACGGGGCATTATCCCCAGGATCGCCTCGACGCCCCGCGCTATACGCTACCGGTAAACATGCTGGCCAATGAAAAGAGCTACTCCAATGCGGAGATCCTGGCGCATGCCTTCAAGACCCTGGACCGCGGGACCTTGGTCGGCGAACAGACCTATGGCGGGGTGATATCGACCGATACCCACTACCTGATCGATGGCGCCACGGTGCGGCGTCCGTTTCGAGGCTGGTATCTGCCCGACGGCACGGACATGGAGCATCACGGAGCGATGCCCGACCTATACGTGCCACAGGCGCCCCAGGATGAGGTTGCCAATCGGGATCGGCAACTCGAGCAGGCAGTCGAGGATCTTCTCGCACGGCTCGATTCGAAAGAGTAGGCTAACTTTATTACTGGACGTTACGTTTTTTATGCCAAGGATTGGACATGTTACGTTTTGCGGATTCATCACAACGTCGGGTGACGTTGTTTTATTTTCTTCTATTCATCGGCGTGGGGATGACGGGAGGCCTGCTGGGGCCTGCATTACCCCATTTCGCGGCAATGACCGGCTCCACCATGAGCGAAATTGCCATTCTGTTCACCTTTCGCGCCCTGGGTAATATCGGCGGCGGATTCATCACCGGCATGCTGATGGATCGCTATGCCGGGCATCGTGTACTGATGGGCATGGCACTCATGACGGCCGGGGGCCTGCTGATCGCTCCGTATAGCCCGACCCTGGGGATGCTGGCAGTGATGATGTTCCTGCTGGGCTTCTCAGAGGTGTCGATGAATGCGGGCGGGAACACGCTAATGCTGTGGTCACATCGCCGTTCGGCAGCCCCGTTTGTCAGTGTCCTGCATTTTTTCTTCGGGCTCGGCAATGTGCTGGTCCCGCTGGTCATGCTGGCTGCCATCGTGTTCACTGGGCAGTTCCGCTGGACGTTCTGGGTCGTAGCGTTTTATCTGGTGCTGCTGACCTGGCCGCTATCGCGTCTGCAAAGCCCGAGCATGCCGCAAACCGAGGGGCATCCTGGCGTGCTGCCTACCAAGCGACGCGACAATCTGCTACTCGGCATGTTCATGCTGCTGTTCGCCCTGTATGTGGGAATCGAAGTCACCTTTGCTGGCTGGATCACCGCCTATGGCGTCCTGCAAGACATGCCCCCCGAGGATGCCGGCCTACTGGTTTCGCTGTTCTGGCTGATGCTCTCGTTGGGCCGTCTACTGGCAGTGCCTGCCTTGCGCTGGTGGTCGCCGTGGAAGCTGCTCAACGCCAGTCTCGGCCTGGGCCTGATCACTGCTATAGGCTTGTATGGCATGGTCATGCCGCTGCCGATGGCGGCCGTACTCTTCGGTCTGGCCGCATCGGCGTTCTTCCCCACGCTGTTCAGCCTGGCAAACCTGTCGGTGGCGATGACAGGCCGTTATACCGGCATGGTGTTCATGGCGGCTGGCCTCGGCGCCATGGTGGTGCCGTCAGTGGCTGGCCCACTGCTCGAACTGGCCGGGGCGCAAGCGTTGCCGCTATTGCTGGCCAGTATGCTGCTGTTGCTTGGCGCCGGGCTGTACTGCCTGCGTCTGCGCCTGAGCCACGGGAACCCCCATACGCCACATGAGGGCTACCAGGCCTGATTACATCCGATGCAGGCTCAATCGCTCGCCGGGGATGTGGCATCCCTGGCGAATCGTTGCTCGGGCGGAATCAGAACCAGCCCTTGCGTCGAAACAGCCACACCAGTGCCACACCGATACCCAGCATGATGCCCATGACCATGAAGTAGCCATAGCGCATCTCCAGCTCGGGCATATAGGCGAAGTTCATCCCGTAGATACCGGCGATGAATGTCAGCGGAACGAAAATTGCCGTGATCACCGTCAGCACCCGCATGGTGATATTCAACTGATGCGATGAGATCGAGATGTAGCCATCGATCAAGTCGCCACAGATGTCGTAATACATCTGGGTCAGGCTGTAGAGCCGCTCGAAGCGTTCGTGTACGTCATTGATGGCGTGCAGTGTCTCTGCCTCTTCGCGCGGCAAATGCTCATAGTCGTAAGCGATCAGTTCCTGGGTGATGCCCTGATGATAGTTAAAGATGCGACGCATCTTCACCAGCCGCGAGCGGTAGGCAATGATCCGGCGCATCAGGGCATCGGTGCCTGCGTCCTGTAGCTCGTCCTCGAGATCGCTCAATTGGTTCTCGAATTCGAGCAGGCTGTCCTGATAGAAGCCCGCCGAGGTATACATGATCTTGAGTGCCACGAACTCGGGCGACTTGGCGAGAAGCGTGTTGCCGTCGCCGGCGAATAACCGGTCGATGCTCATGGCCATGCCCGGGTGCAGGGTAATCAGGTAGCGAGTGCCCAGGAACATGGCGACTTGTTGGGGCTCGTAGTTGAGCTCGGCATCGAAGGCCGAGATGCCCCGGTAGATGATTAGCGTATGTGTCTCGAATTCCTCGATTTTAGGCGGATGGCGCTCGCGATGGGCATCGTTGATGGCCATGGGATGACAGTCGAAATACTCCAGCAGTTCGCGCTCATGCTCCTGGGTTTCTCCCTGCAGGTCGATCCAGATATGGCTCTCGGGGTCCTGCTGCCATTGCTCGATGAGTGATGCGTCACCGCTGTGCGTTTTACCGTCTCCCGTCACCAGCAGGGTACGTATCATGGGCGCTCCTTGTCCGTTCGGCCTCCCGGGTGCGTTCCCGGGAGGCATCCACTCGCTTGGGTTCTCGAGTCTAGCGCAGATGACCGCGGTGAATCAGTTCACTCATCCCATTTCGGCGCGAAGTCGGGATTGGCGATGCGCTCACCGGAATCGAGATCGTCGATGCGCGCGATCTCATCGCGGCTGAGTTCCAGGTCCAGCGCAGCGAGGTTGGATTGCTGATGCGACCGCTTGGTCGAGGAGGGAATCACGACGATGTCGCGTGCTGCCACCCAGGCCAGGGCCACCTGAGCCGGATTCACGCCATGGGCATCGGCAATTTCCTGAAGGATGGGTTCCTGCATGACCTTGCCCACGGCCAGTGGCATGTAGCCGGTCACCTGCATGCCCTTGGCCTGACAATGGGCCACCAGTGTGCGGTTGGCCAGGTAGGGATGCACTTCGATCTGGTTGGTGATGATGTGCTCACCCCCCGGTACGCTCAGTGCCTCGTCGATCTGGGCGATAGTGAAGTTCGAGACGCCGATATGCCGGGTCAGGCCCTTCTCGCGCGCCTCATTGAGGGCACCGATGTACTCACGCATCGGGACTTCGTCGTTGGGCGACGGCCAATGGATCAGTGCCAGATCGAGCTGTTCAACGCCCAGCCGCTCGAGACTCTCCTCGAGACTCCGAATCAGGTCATCGCCCTTGAGGCGATCCCACCACACCTTGGTGGTCAGGAAGATATCCTTCCGCGGTATTCCGCTTTCGCGAATCGCCTGGCCCACCTCGGTCTCGTTGCCATACATCTGCGCCGTGTCGATATGCCGATAGCCCAGTTCGAGGGCCGAACCGATCGAGTCGATGACATCCTGCCCCTTGAGGCGGAACGTGCCGAGGCCAATGCGCGGGATGTGCTTTGCCATAGAATCGTTGCTCCTGCATGCGAGTGAAAAGACCTTCAAGGCATGGCACTCCCCGGCGCGAAATTCAAGGGAAGCTCCTCGAATCGGCTTACGGTGCCCATCGCGAAGTTACCTCATTGCGGTGGGGTCGACACCGTCGGAGAGGCCTCTACCCTCATCTCCCGGGGAGGCTTGAGATAGCCGAACATGAAATCCAGCGCGGCAGGCAAGCTCGAGCGCCATACCCGCCATGTATGCCCGCCGCGCAGTACCTGCAGTGCCAACTCCCCTGACTGATGGGGATGAAGCGCTTCGTACAGCCGCTCGGCGTGGGCGACGGCCTTGTGCCGGTCACGATTGCCGGCACTCAGGTAAAGCGGCACCACATGGGACTGGTCGAGATAGCCGTCGAGCCGTGCCGGGTAGTTCAAGGCCCGCCAGAGATCGGCATCGAACTCCCCATCTTCCCCGCTGAAGGCCGGATGTCGCCACGCCGATGACGTACGGGGCGGCAGCGGATGATAGCTCGCCGGGCTCAGCGCGGCAGCGGCAGCGAACAGATCGGGGCGCTCCATGACGAAATTGATCGTGCCGTAGCCGCCGGCCGAGAGCCCGCCGATGCCTCGCCACGCCCGCTCGGCGGCCACGTGCCAGGTCGCTTCGATATGCGGAATCAATTCCTCGAGAAAGGCGGTTCTGGCCCGTTCGTTATGACCGTCGACCCACCAGCTCTGGCTACCCGGCATGACGAAGATCGCCGGAGGGATTCGTCCCGCAGCGATCATGCGATCCACGGTGGGTTTCAAGCGCCCTTTATGGGTCCAGTCATAAGCACTGCCGAAAGACCCATGTAACAGATAGACCACGGGATATTCGAGGTTGGAGATGGCATAGCCATCCGGCAGGTAAAGGGTGTAGGGGTAGGGGCGGCCGAGGACATCGGAGTCGAACGTATGATGGGAGACCTGACCCGCTGCAGCACTTCCGGCATGCAGCAGGACGAAAAATGACAGACAGCTCAGGATGCGACGTAATCCCATGCGCCCCTCCTTGGCGGATCGTCGAAGAATACGCTAATAAAGGGAATTACCCGGTATTCGTGATGTCCGACAGCGAAACGAGTCGATTCGTTCATCCTCTGAGCCGACAGGTGCCGATGAAACCCATCGAGGAAATATACTGGCTGCGTTTTTATGGTTGCCTGGCCGTTTTCAGCTTTCACCTGCTGGATCGGCTCAATCAGCATCACGACAATGTCTATCTGGACCTCTTGCGCATACCCACAGTGGTGGGAACGCCAACGTTCATCTTCATGTCGACGTTCCTGTTCTCGATGCGTTATGCGTCAAGGATTCCTGACGGCTTCCTCTCACGACGCATCGTTTATGTCCTGGTGCCCTATGTCGCCTACGGACTGATCTACTCCGTGGGCAACTCGGTCGGGCGCAAGATGGAGGGGGGAGACAGCCAACTGGTGAACAACCTCGTCGAGTATCTGCTGTTCGCCGGCTGGCACGGCTACTTCCTGCTGATCGCGGTACAGTTCTACTTTCTGTACTGGCTCTTCGTGCGCTTCGAACTCGAGCGTGCCCTGCCTCCAGGGCCATGGCTGATCGTCGGATCGTTGATCAGTGCAGGCTACTGGTGTCTGGGCTACTGGCTGGCATGGGAACCGCCTGGCTATCTTTCCTGGATCGTTCCGCTCGGCTGGATTTACGTCTTCTTCCTGGCGCTGCTGCTGGCCAGGCATTATCCCCGACTGGGCCAGGTGAAGGCTCTGCGCACGCTATCGCATCCGGGGTGGCTGGGGGCCTGTCTGGTGCTGTTGGTCGTGCTGACGCTGCCGGACTGGCTCGAGTACTCGTCGAAGGAGCCCTGGGTCGTCCCGCTATTCGTGATTTATATCCTGGTCATGATGCGTTATCTGCACGGTCGACCGGCAACCCCCTGGGTCAAGAAGGTCAACGAATACTCCTTCGGCATCTATCTTGCCCACCCTTTGTTCTTTTCCCTGGTGGACGTCGCCAATGGCTGGTGGGATCTTGGCCCGCTGCCCTATACGCTTTTGATGATCCTCATCGGCCTCGCCGGCTCGGTAGGCCTCAACATGGCGGCCAACCGCTTTGAACTGGGAGGCCTGTTGTTTGGCAAGCGATTGGTCATCCACTAATGAGGCGCGATGTACCTAATGCGGGATCAGGCCGTCGTCTCGTAGTAGGCCTTGAGGCGGTAGAACTCCTCAACGATGGCATCCATGGCATCGGCGTCATAATCACGCAGGCCGCTGACCACCAGCTTCTTCGAGCCATGACCGATGACATTGCCATTTGAGGTGAGGTCGAACTCCAGGGTGACGTCACCCCGCTTGCCGTTGACCTCGAGCTGCGAATGGGTGAGTTCGAGTCCCGGGTCGGCCGCATCCAGACGCTCCATGGAAAACCCCATGCTGTCATAGATCACCAGCGGACGCTGTGGATTGAACATGACACCCTGCGCTTCCATCAGCGGCTTCAGGTAATGGGGGAAATTACGCCCCGAGAACGCGACGTAGCGACGGGCAAAATTCTCGACGACCTGGGGATCGTGCGTCACCTCGCCTTCACGTTCCACCTCGAGGAAGGTCTTGCCGTTGTCATCGACGACTTGCAGGCTGCCATCGGCATTCTCGACAAAATCGAGCGCCACGTCGGCACTGACCATGCTGAGAAAGCGGAAGCTCATGCGTTGCGACAGGCCAAAGCGGGACAGCATCAACGCAAACAGCAGGTCGCCGGGAACGCAGAAGCGCCGTGCGTCGGGATTGTGGATCGGGTTGTAATCCCCTGCGACCTGCTTGGCGAAGCGACTCGCCTGCTCCGCAGAGATTCGGGTACGCCCCGCTGCACGGGTAAAGAACTCATCGAGATACATGCGATGCCTGCTTGCACATAGGTAGAGACACGTGTGATGCCTTACGCTTGATTCCATTCAAGCGTAGATGATGCCACAGATGGGCCGTCAACGAGGAGCGGAGGTTGTACCATACGAGGGGTAAAGTCCAGCCATACGAGTCTGAAGCGTGGGGCGGCTCGCCTGGGACGAAACGAGAGGACAAGGATTGCAGGGTTCGATGACCACGCTACGCAAGGTCGGGATACGTCTGGGTGGGGGCTTGCTCGCCCTGCTGCTGCTCTACCTGTTGCTGGCCAATGCCCTGCTGCAATCAGGCTTGGCCGAGCGTCGCCTGTCGCAGGCGCTGCCTGGCACTCACCTGGAGTGGTCCGCGGCATGGAGCGCCTTTCCTGGCCACCTGGCGCTGCAGGATCTCACGCTCGATATGTCGGGTGCGCAGCGGCGCCCGCTGCGCCTCGAGGCTCAGGAGATCACGGCCTGGCTCGGGCTGACGGCACTGCTGCGACGCGAATGGCGTCTGGCCAGCGTTGAGGCCAGAGGCATCCGACACTTCTCACTCGGCGATATCCTGCTCGAAGGCAGCGGCCGTCTATCGCTGGACGGGGCTTCGTGGCGCCAAGGCGAGCTGAGCATCTCGGCAGTGGTCCTCGCACTCGACAACGCCACGCTACGCGACGCAGACACGCCGCTGGGTGAGGACCTCAGGCTCGAGGGCCGGCTATCGCTCGATCCGCTGGCGCCCTCTCAGCGGCGGGGAGCTGAAGCACTGCGTTCGGTTTCCGGGAGTCTGGATCTGGCCGGCCAGGGCGATGCCGACGCCCTGCTCGACCGTTTCCTTGCCGATCAGGCCTGGCTCGGCGTCCAGGGACGTGGCGCGTTCGAGGGACGTCTCGAGATCGAGCAG
The DNA here is from genome assembly GCF_000759345.1 of Litchfieldella xinjiangensis. Taxonomy (GTDB): domain Bacteria; phylum Pseudomonadota; class Gammaproteobacteria; order Pseudomonadales; family Halomonadaceae; genus Litchfieldella_A; species Litchfieldella_A xinjiangensis. The sequence goes on along the minus strand of NZ_JPZL01000002.1, from coordinate 407,871 downwards.
GGTCGTTTGCTTCCCGAGAGCGAATTCAGCCTCACTTCGACAGCGCTTACGGTCACGCTCGACGAGTCCTCGCTGTCGGCCAGCGACCGACGCTACCGACTCAGGGGCCAGGGCGAATTGACGGCCCGCGTCACCCCCATGGCACAAGGGGCTGAGCAAGACGCTCAGACCCGCCTCGAAATCGCCCTGGACAAGCTGGAAATGCACCGAAACGATGGCGTGGCTGCCTTGTTGCAAGGCGAGGAGTTTCGGCTTTCGCTGCGTGCCGAAGCGCCCACGCTGTATCGTGCGCCCGTGGCACTCGATGAGGCCTCCCTGGCGTGGACGGCCATGACCGTCCCCGACATCGCCAGGCTTTCAAGCTATCTGCCCCCCGATCTGCCGCTCTCGCTCCAAGCCGGCCAGGCTCGGCTCCAGGGCGAATTGCATTACCGTGAGGAGCGAGTCGAAGGTCATTTTTCCCTGGATGGCCGCGAGGTCGCACTGCGGGTGGGCGAGAAAGATATCCAGGGGTCGCTGGCCCTTGAGCTGGCCCTCCCCGAGCTGAATCCCCAGGCGCAGCGGATCGATGCCTCAGGAACACGGGTCGACATCCAGGCTGCGCATGTGGGCGACGATGGAGAGCCGTTCACCCTGCAGCTTGCCTTTCCCCAGGCACGCCTGAGCGCACCCTCCCTGTGGCTTCCAGACAGCGCGGAAGCAGAAACGCCCCCCGAACTAGAGGGCCAGTTGCGTCTGGAAGGCCAGGTCTCGCATCTTGGTTTCCTGGATGGCTTTCTGGCAGGCCTGTTCGGAGGGCGCGGACTCGCCCTGGCGGGTGGAGGCCGTGTCGACGCCGACCTGTATCTCGAGGCCGGCCGGCTGCGACCACCGTCTCGCCTGTCGGTCGGTTCCGAGACGATCGAGGCACGCTTCGAGGGCATCCAGGCCACAGGAACGGGCCGTATCGATGCCGAGGTGCTTGGCAACGACCCATCGCCGACACTCAAGGCCGACCTCGACTTCAACGAGGTTACCGTGACGCGCCTGGACGATGCACGCCCGTTGTTGCGTGCCGGCCAGTTGCGCCTCGAGGCGCGCGGAGACGCCCCACAGCTTGGCATGCCACTCGACGAGCCGCGCCTTTCGATCGCCTGGCAGGCGGCTCGCGTGCCGGATGTCGCGGTATTGAACCGCTATCTACCGGCCCAGGCACCGTTCAGGTTTCAGTCTGGAGAAGCGCGAAGCCAAGGCCGCTTGACGCTGGCCGAGCGACGACTCGCCGGGCATATCGGCCTCGATGGGCCGTCGATTGCCGGCGTGCTGTTCGATGAGCGCGTCGAAGGGAGTCTCGAACTCGAACTGCGGGTTCGCGACGCGAGCCTGAATGGCCAGCACATCGATCTATCCGGCAGCCAGCTGACGTTGCACGCCAACGAAGCCGGGGATGACGACCGACTGACGACCCGCCTGGTAGCACGACAGGTGCGTCTCGATGGCGATCTCGGCTGGCGTGAGTCGCCGGATGAGCAAGTACGTCCCTTGGGCGGTCGGTTGCTGTTCGATGCCAGCGTCGAGAATCTCGGCTTTCTAGATACCTTCCTTCCCGATGCGCATGGCATTGCCGTGGCCGGCGGTGGCCGCCTGAGCGCCGACCTGCATCTCGCCCAAGGGCAACTGGCGCCGGGAAGCGACCTGTATGTGAGTTCGGATCGACTCCAGGCGCACTTCCTGCAGTACGAAGCGCAGGGTTCAGGCTCGCTCGATATCGTGATGTCGGACCAGGAGGATGCGCCTCGAGCCACGCTGGCGTTGGCCCTGCCCAGCTTCGGTGTGCGCCGTCGTGACAGTGCTCAGGCGTACCTCGATGGCCACATGCTTCGCCTGCGTACCCAGGCCCAAGACATCGATAGCTTCGATACCCTCGACGGGTTGGAAACGCAACTCACGCTGGAGCGTGTCGAGGCGCCCGATCTGTCGCATTTCAATGCCTTCCTGCCTACCGACTCCGGGCTCGAGCTACTCGGCGGCCGGGCGCGCATGAGCACTCAACTGCGCCTCATCGGCAGGCGCGCCCTAGGCGAGGTCAGCCTTGAGGCCAGCGATGCGAGGATTCGCCTGCAGGATCAGACCGTGAACGGCGATCTATCTTTGGATGCGCGGCTGACAGAAGGCGATCTCGACACGCTGACGTTCAATGTCTCCGGCTCGACACTGCGCCTCGACAATGCCGAGCTCGAGCGCAGCGGTACAGGCGACAGGCACTGGTGGGCGCACCTGACGCTGGAGTCAGGCCAGCTCACCTGGACCCAGCCACTGGCACTGGATGCGACGCTCGACCTGGCCATGCGGGACAGCAGCCTGCTGGTCAATCTATTCGTCGATGCCGCCCGAGAACGCCGCTGGTTACGTGACCGCCTGACGATTCGCGATGTCCAGGGCCGTGCCCGAGTGATCATGGACGATCACAGCGTGGCGCTTCGCGACGCGGTGATTGAAGGTGAAGGGTTGGAATTGCGAGGGAGCCTGCGCTTTCGTGACCGGCAACCTCAGGGGCACCTGTTCGCCCGTTATGGCGCACTTCGCGTGGGTATCGAACTCGATGGTGGCGAGCGCAACTGGCGCTGGTGGCGGTCGCGTCAGTGGTATGAACGCCAGGCCCTGGATACTCCATCGCAGGGAGAGCCACCGGAAGCCCCCGCGCCAACATCAGGCTGGCATGACGCGCTCGAGACCCAGCCACGGGACTGAATGTCGCATCATCTAAAGTCGGCGTGCACGGCGCCGATATGCCCCTAAGTGGCGCATGCTAATATTCGTCGCCACTCAGCCGCCTTCGGCCCACTCGCGACATCGGATAGACGCCACCATGCTCCCCCCTGCCCGGCCTCCTCGTCTCGCTGCTTCTGGTATTTCCAGCCTCGCCGCTTTTCTGTCGATCGTCGTGCTGGCGCTCTACAGCCCGACGGCCCACGCCGCTACCGGGCTACTGGACCTGACGGGTACTGGTGTCGGGCTGTTTGCGGTCGGCATCTTCATCTTTGCCTATCTGCTGGTGATGGGCGAAGAGAAGCTGCACATGCGCAAATCCAAGCCTGTCTTGGTGGCCGCGGGGATCATCTGGGGGCTGATCGGTTGGGTCTATGTTTCGAACGGGTTGCCTGACGCTGCCGAGCATGCCTTCCGGGAGACACTGCTGGAGTTCACCGAACTGATGCTGTTCCTGCTGGTGGCAATGACCTACATCAATGCCATGGAGGAGCGGCGGGTCTTCGACGCCCTACGTGCCTGGATGCTGGAACGCGGTTTCAGCTACCGCACGCTATTCTGGATGACCGGCATCCTCGCCTTCGTGATCTCGCCGATCGCCGACAACCTGACCACCGCCCTGCTGATGTGCGCCGTGGTGACCAAGGTCGCCGAGGGCGACCATCGATTCATCAACCTGTGCTGCGTCAATATCGTGGTGGCCGCCAACGCCGGTGGTGCCTTTAGCCCATTCGGCGACATCACCACGCTGATGGTCTGGCAGGCCGGGCTGATCGCTTTCTATGAATTCTTCGAATTGCTGTTGCCTTCGGTGGTCAACTTCCTGATTCCGGCCGTCGTGATGAGCGTATTCGTCAAGAACCATACGCCCGAACCGCATACCGAACACGTCGAGCTCAAGCGCGGCGCGCGCCGCATCATCCTGCTGTTCCTGCTGACCGTGGCCAGCGCTGTGGCATGCCACACCCTGCTGCACCTGCCACCGGTACTCGGCATGATGACCGGGCTCGGTTACCTGCAGTTCTTCGGGTACTACCTGCGCCGCACCTTGGCCCGCTCGCTGGCCCGCAAGCGCGACATCGCGGTGCGTCGCGGCGACGAGCAGGCATTGGCCCGGCTGGGCAGCGTCGTGCCCTTCGATATATTCAACCGCATCGCCCGGGCCGAGTGGGATACCCTGCTGTTCTTCTATGGCGTGGTGATGTGTGTCGGCGGGCTCGGCTTCATGGGCTACCTGTCACTGCTTTCTGAAGTGCTCTACACCCAATGGGACGCTACCTGGGCCAACATCTTCCTCGGGCTGATGTCAGCCGTGATCGATAACATCCCCGTCATGTTCGCGGTGCTTACCATGCAGCCCGAGATGTCACATGGCCATTGGCTGTTGATTACGCTGACCGCGGGCGTGGGCGGCAGCCTGCTGTCGATCGGTTCGGCGGCCGGCGTTGCGGTGATGGGACAGGCGCGGGGCTCGTACACGTTCATGGGCCACCTGCGCTGGGCGCCGGTCATCTTCCTCGGCTACGTGGCGAGCATCCTCGTACACCTCTGGCTCAACGCCGATAGCTTCCTGCGCTTCGGCTGAGCCGAGCGCGTCCTGCCGCAAGGCGGCGGGCCGCGTTATTGCCGGGTCTTTCGAGAGATCGGGGCCCGGATGGAGCCGCTGGGGCCAGCGCAACAGCATCAGGGCGAGCACGTTGCGATGCTCGCCCCGCACAAGGTCGGTGTCCCCTGTCGGCGAGGGAATCATGCCGACATCGGGGCGGTAGGCCCCCACCAAGGACGCTCGGGCCGAGGATAGCAACGGATGCGCGTCCAGCCCCGCAAGGCGATAGCTGATGCCGACTTCGGCCAGAATATCCTCGGTCGCTTCGTCGAGCAGCCGGAAACGGTGGCGCTCGAACGCGTCGAAAACCCAGGCATGGTCTTCCAGGCCCACTTTGCGCTGGTAGTAGCGACTGTCGGCAATGACGAAATGCGTCAGGCCGTACAGCATATTGTGAAACGCCTCCGTGGAGAGCACCTCTTCCTTGTCTTGAGAGTAATGTGCCCGAAACGCGGCAATCACCGGCTCACGCAGGTCGACGATGTCGAGTTGGTACAAGAAATGCACGATATTCGCTATCTGGGCAGCGTACTTCGAGATCACCTCGGGATGGCTCAGGAAGGTGGCGAAGTCCACCGAGTCCAGATACGCCAGGGCCCGTGAATGGCCAGGCAGATGCTCGTCGGTCAACAGGCCGTAGTACTTGAGCTGAGCCAGCCGGAACAGCAGGCTTCGGGCAAAGGCAATCTCCCCCCACCCTGCCAGTAGCTGCTTGCGCTCGCGCTGTTTCTGAGTACGGGTGGGATAGGCTGTTATCAACATCTGGCTGCGTACGGCGGCATGGCCAGGGCGGCGCAGACCCTCGATATCGGCGCTCACATCCTCGAGAAGCCGATTTGCATACTGGCGATTGAGCGGCAGATAACGCGCATCACCGGTGATGCGAAACAGCCGTTGGGCATAATGACGCTGCTTGAGGGCAGGCAGTGTATCGAGCTCGGATTCGTACCGATTCTGAATGCCATCGGCCACCTGATCGGGCGATAGGCGCGTGGTGGCCGCACATCCTGAAAGCAGGATTCCCAGCGCAAGCCATCCCAACCACGCTACTTGCCAGGCAGGCCTGCGGGAAGCACAGGCGTGCAAGTAGGAAAGACCCATATGACCCACCTCGCATGCGCTTCGTGCGCGCTCGACATCACGTCCGTCATTGGTTTTTATAAGCGATTCGGATGCTGTGCATCGCTGACGTTTCGTGGTACTTCAACGCGGCCAGCCACGGCAGACAAGAAGCGTAGCCTGCAACGAACGACACATCCGTGAAAACCGTTTAGGATTGAGGCATTAGATCGGTTGGTATGAAAGCCTGACGGCTGGGGTTCACTCAAGTGCCTCAAGCCCGTGCCGATAAATGAACAGCAGTGCGTCACCTTGCATCTGACAGGTAACACCTGACGGACTAAGCAATGGTTAATGCAATCGGCTTCGATGTACGCTGATACTGAATACTGCCCCGCTTATACGGGCTAGTCACCAAGGGAGCGTCAACGTCATGCGTCATTTCACCCCGTCCCGCATCCCGGCGTCCTGGGGCTAACGTGTCGATTGGATGTCGCCTGCTGTACGTGACGATGCTACTCGCGTCAGGCCTTGTGATGCTGCCATCGCATGCCGTCGCCTTGAGTGAAGAGCTGCTGCTGATCGTCCATCCCAGTGTCGAGCATCAACGCATTACGCGCAATACGGCCAGGGCGGTATTCGCCATGCGTCAGCGTACCTGGCCCGACGGCCAGGCCATCCATGTCGTGGTGATGCCCAACGGGCATCCCACTCATGAGCGCTTCACCAAGGAAATTCTCGGCGTCTATCCCCACCAGTTGCAGCTCTCCTGGGATCGCCTGGTGTTTTCGGGAACGGGGCAGGCGCCCGATCAGGTCTCGACGCCGCGCAGCATGTTGGAACGGATCGCAACGACGCCGGGAGCCGTAGGATACATTGAGCGAGGATACGTGGATGAGCGTGTGCAAGTCGTGCCCATGGACTAGGGCCGGAGCTAGGCTGCTACTGTCGGTACTTTCACTGACGCTGGGGGGCTGGGGTCAAAGTGTCTGGGCCAATGATGCCATGGACACCCTGCAGCTACACGGCTTCATCAGCCAGGCCTGGGTCGTGTCCGATCATAACCGTTTCTTCGGTCCCAGCAGTGAGGACCAGGGCAGCTTTCAATTCACCGAGATCGGCCTCAATGCCTCGATTCGCCCCCATCGCGATGTCCTGCTGGCTGCCCAGATCCTGAGCCGGCGAGCGGGAGGCGAACGCGACGACATGCGGCCGGAACTTGACCACGGGGTCTTCGATTACCAGGCCTACGCCGATGCCACCACACGTATCGGTACGCAGATCGGCCGCTTCAAGAATCCCTTCGGCTTCTATAATCAAACGCGCGATATCGCCTTCACACGTCCAAGCATCCTGTTACCGCAGTCGATCTACTTCGATCGTACCCGCTCGCTGGGGCTGGCGGCGGATGGTATCGCCGTCTACGGTGAAAAGCGTATTCCCCTGGGCACCTTTCGGGCGCAGGTGGGGGCCGGCCGACCGCAGATCGATGATGACGTTTCGGCAACGCTTGGACTTGACGGCCATCCCGGCGAGCTCGCCAGCGACACCTCCTTCATCGGCCAGGTACTCTACGAGCATCCTACTGGTAACTTCACTGCCGCGCTGAGCGCCGCCGAGGTCAATGGTACCTACGAATCGAGCCTGCCCGGCCTGAACGACGGCCAGATGCGTTTCCAGCCATGGATTCTGTCATTGCAGTACGATCAGGAATTCTGGACATTGACAACAGAGTACGCCATACGCAACGTGGCCCTGCAGGGCTTCGATGCCCCGGGGGTCGATTTCGATATCGCTGGCGAAAGCTGGTACGTCCAGTACCTGCGTCGCTTCCACCGCGACTGGCAATGGCTGCTTCGCTACGACGTGCTGGTGAGTAACCGTGACGATCGTTCCGGCCGCTGGCTCGAGGCGCGGGGCAACGGACCGGATCACGGCAGTTATGCCCGCGATCTCGCCTTTGGTTTACAGTGGCGTGCCCATCCTCGTCTGTTACTGTCGACCGAGTATCACTATGTGGAAGGCACTGGCTGGTTGCCGAATCAGGACAATCCGCCGGATGAAACACAGAAGTACTGGAACATGTGGCTATTCCAGGCCTCATGGCGCTTTTAGGTAATTCCGTGACTCCCATGGCCAAGAACCAAAAGCCTGGCTTTAGTCTCAAATGGCGCGCCTTTGCTTTCACCAGCCTGCTGCTGCTGGGCATCGCCACGTTGATGACCCTACTCAGCAATTACAACCTGACCAGCCAGCTTGAAACCAGCCGCTCCCTCAATCACCTGCGGCAGCTACGCGAAATCGAACAGGTCATGTTCGATGCCTCGGATAACCTGCGGCTCCTGGCCGGCGTCGTCGCAGCCTCCTCCGAGCTCAGGAGTGCCGTGGATGCCAGCGACAGCGAGGCCATCGATGCCGCCCTGAACGAGCAGTGGCCAACGCTGCAGCTCGATGCCGGCCTCGAAGAAGCCATTGTCTATGACGCCTCGAGCCGTGAATTCCATACCTGGGGCGACGAGGTGAGTGAAACGCATATCGCCCTGGGATCGTGGGTGGGCGACGTGATGCAGAGCGAAGTGCCTCGCCTGGGGACACGTTGTCAGGCTACCTGCTATCAGTTTGCTGCGGTGCCCATTCTTATAGAAGGCGAGAGCCGTGGGGTGGTGATCGTCGCACGCAGTCTCGCCGATGTGATTCGCAACGTGCAGGACATCTCCGGCGCCGACCTGGCCTTGTTCGTGCGTGGCCAAGGCGATCAGCGAATCCCCGAACCGGAACGTATCATCGGAGGATGGGATGGCCGCCTGGTGGCGATTACCCAAGTCGACCGGAACCTGCCGGTGCTTCGTCATGCATCACGCCAACTCGACTTCGAACAATTGACGAGCGGCCCGCAGCAGGTCGAGTTCCAGCGCCGCCATTACGAAGTCTCGGCCATCGAAGTCAGCCAGAGCAGCGGCCAGGTACGCCAAGCCTATTTCCTGCTGAACAGTGACATCACCGAGCAGATCGCGGCCATCGACAACGATACGCGTACCGTACTCGCCTATGCCCTGAGTGGATGGCTGGGCGCCGAGCTGTTGCTGCTGTGGATCCTGTGGAGGCCGATGGAACGGCTACGTCGACTGGCCGAGGTGCTCCCCGCACTGGCAAGCGGCAAGTATGGCCTGGTCAGGCACACCATCGAGCCCCCCTCGAAACGTTTCAGGGATGAGATCGATATTCTCGACGACACCACCCTGGGGCTGACCACGCAACTGGAATCCCTCAACGAGGAGATACAGACCCGCCAGTTGGAACTTGCCCGGAACCTGCAGGAACTCAAGCACGAGCGCGATTTCATCGGAGGACTGCTGGATACCGCCCAGGTATTCATCCTGACCCAGGATGCCCAAGGGCGAATCACCATGTTCAATCGTTATACCGAACTCATGGTCGGCGAGTCCTGGGGCTCCCTGCTGGGCTTGCACTTCGACGATATCTTCGTGAGCCGCCCGCGCTCCGATGCGCCCTATGTCGGCGACAATGCCGAAGATGAGCGGACCTTGAGCGTGGATGGCGATGAGCTCACCACCCTCTGGTACCACTCACCGCTCTCGCTGTACGACGAGCCTGCCAATGCCACGATCTCGGTCGGCCTGGACATCTCCGACCGCAAGCAGGCCGAAGAACGCCTGGCCTGGCTGGCCCATCGCGATCCGTTGACCAATCTCTACAATCGGCGCTGTTTCGAGAATGCCCTGCGCAGTTCACTGGATGCCAAGGGACGTGGCGCGGTCCTGTTCCTGGATCTGGACAGCTTTCGCGAAGTCAACGAACTCAGTGGTCACCACGTCGGCGATCAGCTGCTGCGCCTGGTTGCCGATGTGCTCAACTCGGCCTTCAGCAATCGCTGCGTAGTCACTCGCCTGGGCGGTGACGAATTCGCTCTGCTTCTGGAAGACTACGACGAAACCAAGGCGATCGAGGTGGCAGGCCGTATCGAGCTGCTGTTGCGCGATATCAGTCTGTCCGTGGGAGGACGGCGTCATCGCACCGTCGCCAGCATTGGCATCGCCATGTACCCGCTGCATGGCGACTCACCGGACAAGGTCATGGCCAGTGCCGACTTCGCCATGTATCAGGCCAAGAGCAAGAGCGGACAACGCTGGCATCTGCTCTCGGTCAATGCCAATCGCAAGGAAGAGCTCAAGCAGCGGGTCTACTGGGTCGAGCGGCTACGCGACGCACTCGACAACGATAGCTTCGTGTTGATGGCGCAGCCCATCATGAGCCTGAGCCAACACTCCATCAGCCATTATGAAATCCTGATTCGCTTGCGTGACGAGCAGGGCCAACTGGTCTCGCCGGGGCACTTCATCCCGGTCGCCGAACGCAGCGGTCAGATCGTCGCCCTCGATCGCTGGGTGCTCAGGCACAGCCTGCGGGCCCTCAGGAAACTTCAGGACCGCGGTTTCCATCTTGCCGTGAACTTGAGCGGGCCCTCCCTCCACGACGAGACGCTCCAGGCGTTTCTCGAGAAGGAGCTTTCGGAAAGCGGCGCCCGACCCGACCATTTGATCATCGAAGTCACCGAGACGGCTGCCGTGACGGACTTCACCACCGCCCAGCGAATCCTCGAGGCGATTCGCGGCCTGGGCTGCAAGGTCGCCCTGGACGATTTCGGCGCCGGATTCAGTAGCTTCCATTATCTTGCACAGCTTCCCGCCGACTACATAAAGATCGACGGCTCGTTCATTCGCAACCTGGAGACCAGCCCCGAAAACCAGTTGATCGTCAAGGCCATCGCCGACATCGCCACGGGCTTCGGCAAGAAGAGCATTGCCGAGTTCGTCGAGCGCAAGGAGACCTTGGACATGCTGAGCGATTTCGGCGTGGACTATGCTCAAGGCTATTATCTTTCCGCGCCGGCACCCATGGACGATCTGTTGTCCGACATCGGCCCCCTGCCCAACGAGAAACAATGAGAGTGCGGAATTGTAATGTGACATGAGGTAAGGTCGGGGCAGCAGGGTTGATGCAAGGAATGCAGAACCATAACGACAAAGGGACTTCCCATGAGTACCGCGACCCGTTTCCCGGACCACTTTCGCTTTCGCCTCGCCAGGACCGACGAGGAACGCACCCTGGCCTATCAGGTCCGCTACGACGTGTTCCTCCGCGAGCTGAATTACCGTACGTTTCTGCGCGAGGCGGATACCCACCAAGAGCGCGACGAATACGACACGCAAGCGCTGCTGTGTCTGGTGGAACACCGTCGTACCGGGGCCATCGCTGGCTGTATGCGCCTGGTCGTGCCTTGCGCCGACGCACCTCATCCGCTCGACCGGTTACCCCTTGAACATCACTGCGCAGCGAGCCTCGATCACCCCCAGCTGCGTCCCGACCTCTTTCCTCGCGAAGAGATCTGTGAAGTGTCTCGCCTGGCCGTACCCAGCTATTTTCGCCACCGGCTGGGCGGGGCCGACTTGAGCCTCGAGGACGCGCGAGCCCAAACCTATTCGGAAGAAGAGACACGTACTTTCTCACTGGTCGGTGTCAGCCTGTTTCTGACTGCGACCGCGCTGGTGGGGCTGCTTGAACGCCCTCATGTGTTCGCCATGATGGAGCCCCGCTTTGCCCGGCTGCTGGCCCTTTCCGGGCTGCGCTTCGAACGGGTCGGTGCCCTGGTGGATTACCAAGGTCCCAGGGCCCCCTATTACATCGACCAGCGGCAGGCCGTGCGCTCGCTGGTACCGGGATTACGATCGCTGTATGAAACCATCGAGCAGGAACTGGGGGAGCAGTACCGGGCCCCTGTCGAGGCAAGGGGCCGATCAGCCCTCTCGCGTTGACAATAATCGCACCAATTCGGGTACGGCAGCCTCGCCGTGCCCCTGCTCGTTCATATGACGATAAAGTGCATCGATGCCCTCCGCCACACCATGCGCAGCGCCCAGGGTATCGACCATTTCGGTGTAGTAGCCCAGATCCTTGTGGGCATTGGCCAGAGAAAAACGGAAGCCCGAGGCGTCGTCGGCCAACACGAAAGGCTTGAGACGCTCGAAGACCACCCCACCGCCGCCCCCGTTGCCCAACACCTCGACGAATGCCTCCCGTGAAATACCGGCGTCGCGAGCAACGGCGGCGGCTTCCGCCAATACGGCGGAAAAGCCCAGTGAGACGAAATTGTGCAATAGCTTGACCTGATGGCCGCTTCCCACCGGGCCGACATGGGTGATGACCTCGGCAATGCACTCGAGCAAAGGACGCACCTCGGCGAACAAGTCGTCCGTGGCCCCGACGATCAGGTTGAGCCGCCCTGCCTCGGCCTCCTTGGGCGTACGCGTCATGGCGGCGTCCATGAAGCGTCCGCCGCGCTCGGCCACGCGCTCGGCGATGGCTCGGGTGGAGTCAGGAATCGCCGTCGAACAGTCGATGACGATCGTGCCGGGGCGCAGCCCTGCGAGCACCCCGTTCGATTCGAACAGCACGGCCTCGACCTGGGGCGTGCCGGTCACGCAGAGCATCACGACGTCGGCCTCAACGGCCACGTCGCTTGCAGAATTTCGGGGTTCGGCCCCCTGCGCCAGCAGGTCATCGACCGGCTGGTTGCCGGGGTGTTCCAGGAAGGCCAGTGAATGGCCATGCAACAGCAGATTACGCGCGATACCGTGGCCCATGAGGCCAACACCGATCAAGCCGATTCTATAGTTAGACGCCATGGCCGTTTCCTGTAACGAGGGAGACCTTCACCATAGCCGGACACCGCTACGCGACGCATGCATAACATCGCCTCACCTGGGTAAACCTTGGTCGTAGCCAGAGCCAACGCCAATGGACCGGGGAATGCTGATATCGTATTCAGGACGCCAAAACGAGACAGCCCGATGCTCTATCGCGATTTCGCTACTCAGGAACAGATCGATGCCCAGTATGATCCCATGCGTGGGCGCGACGGGGCCGCCTTGCTGTCCGAGTGGCAGCAGCGTAGTGCCGAGACGCGAGCACATCTGGCCGTGCATGAAGACATCCCCTACGGCCCCACCCTGGCCGAGCGCCTGGACCTGTTTCCCGCCGCCGCGCCCGACGCCCCGCTACACGTATTCTTCCATGGCGGTTATTGGCGCGCACTGAGCCACAAGGAATTCTCGTTCGTCGCGGAGGGGTTGGTGGACGCCGGGCTGAATGTCGCGGTAGTCAACTATGCCCTGTGCCCGGCGGTGCCGTTCAGCGAACTGGTTCGCCAATGCCAGGCCGCACTGGCGTGGCTTTACCGCCATGCCGACGCCTGGGGTGCCGACCCTGAACGCCTGACGGTCTCGGGGCATTCGGCCGGTGGCCATGTTTGCGCCATGCTCGCCGCAACCGACTGGGAGGGGGTCTTCGGCCTGCCCTCCACGCTGATAAAGGGGACACTGGCCATCAGCGGTCTCTACGACCTGCGGCCTTTCCCCTACTCCTGGCTTCAGCCCAAGCTGCAACTGACCGGACGCGAGGTGGCTAACTACAGTCCGCTGTTCCTGTCACCCCGCGTGGCGGCCCCCGTCCATTTGACGGCGGGGAGCCGGGAGTCAGAGGAATTCACCCGGCAGATGCACGCCCATGGCGAGCACCTTCGTCGATACGATGTGCCGGTCGAGGCCGAGTCGATGCCCGGCGACGATCACTTCTCGATTCTCGATCACTACCGCCCCGAGGGAGAATTCGCCGCGACCCTCAAGCGGCTCAGCGCATAGAAAACGCTCAAGACACGACGGCGGTCGCTTCTATCTCGACCTTCGCGCGGTCTTCGATCAGACCGGCAACCTGGACCATGGTCATGGCGGGGAAGTGCTTGCCCAGCACGGCGCGGTAGGCTTGCCCGATCTCCTTGAGGCGTGCCAGGTACTCATGCTTGTCGATGACGTACCACGTCAGCCGTACCAAGTGTTCAGGGCGAGCGTCGGCTTCCTTCAGCACGGCAACGATGTTTTCCAGCGCCTGCTTGATCTGGGCGACGAAATCGTCGGACTCGAAGACCTGGTCGCCGTTCCAGCCGATCTGGCCACCCACGAAGACCATCCGGCCTTCGGCAAGCATGCCGTTCGCATAGCCCACCGCGGCCTTCCAGTGGGAGGGGTGTAACTGCTCGTGGACGGGGCGTGCATCCATGGAATTATCCTTTTTCAGGCTCGGTGACGAAGCGTTGGCGCATGGGGTCGGGCCATGGGACGGGGCGGCCGGTCGTCATGTAGACATAGACCAGGGTGAGCCGACAGCTCACCCGGTGGTGATCGCCGCAATGGGCGTGGATGGCCAGGGTCAGGCTGGTGGCGCCCACCGCCGTGGGAGCGACGCTGAAGCTGAGGACCTCGCCCAGGCGGCTTGGCGCGTGAAACTGCGTCTCGAGCGACACGGTAGGCACCCCGACGTGTCCCTCGACATGCATGCTGTTGAAGTCCGCCTCGACGACATCGGCGAAATAGTCCTCCACCGCCGAATTGATCATCTCGAAATAGCGCGGATAGAAGACGATCGCGGCCGGGTCGCAGTGCTGAAAGCGTACCTTGCAGTGGGTTACGTAAGCCATGCGGTCTCCTCGTCAGACGCCCAGGTAACGGTCGCGGATGGTGTCGTCCAGTTCGCTGGGCAAGCCGCGCCAGGCGGTCAGCCCCTTTTCCAGGATGATGCAGCGATCGACCACGGGCAGCAGTTCGGACAGGGTCTTGTCGACGATCAGTGTCGATTGGCCCTGCTCTTTCAGTGTGCGTATGGCAACCCAGATCTCCTTGCGGATGACCGGCGCCAATCCTTCGGTGGCCTCGTCGAGCACCAGCAGACGGGGGTTGGTCATCAAGGCGCGACCGATGGCCAGCATTTGCTGTTCCCCGCCGGACAGGGTGCGCGCCGATTGGGTGGCGCGCTCGGCCAGGCGCGGGAAAAGCCGTTCGACGCGGGCCAGGCCCCATTCGCCGGCGCGTGCCGTCGCCTGCAGGTTTTCGCGTACGCTCAGATTGGGAAAACAGCGTCGCCCCTCCGGCACCAGCCCCAGCCCAAGGCGGGCGATACGATACGCCGGGAGGCGACGCACATCTCGCGACTCGAATTCGACGGTGCCGCGTGCCGCGGGCGTCAGCCCGAACAGGGAGCGAATGGTGGTGGTCTTGCCCATACCGTTGCGCCCCATCAAGGCCACCATTTCGCCCGCGGCCACGTCGAGATCGACGCCAAACAACGCCTGAGAGGGGCCGTAGAAGGTTTCCAGTCCGGCGATACGCAGCATCTCAGTCTCCCAGGTAGGCTTCGCGGACGCGCGGGTGCGTACGGATTTCGTCACAGGTGCCATGGGCAATCACCTCGCCCGATACCAGCACCGTGACACGATCCGCCAGACGAAACACGGCATCCATATCGTGCTCGATCAGCAGGATCGGCACTTCCAATTTGAGGGTCTCGAGCAGTTCGGTGAGCTTCAATGAACCCTCCGGCCCCAAACCGGCCATGGGCTCGTCCAGCAGCAGCGCGCGGGGGTTGAGCGCCAGCGCACAGGCCACTTCGACCTGGCGTCGCTCGCCATGGGACAACTCGGAGACCGGCGTATCGGCCCGCGACGAGAGTTGCATGCGAGCGATGGCGGCCCGCGCCGGCTCGATCAGGCTCGCATCGCGATCCACCGGTTTCCAGAAGCGAAAGCTGTGACCCTGAATGGCCTGAACGGCGACCATCACGTTACGCAACACACTGAGCGAATCGGCCAGCGACGAGACCTGAAAGCTACGCCCCAGCCCTCGCCGGGCACGCTCGGCGACGCTCAAGCCGGTTATATCTTCGGCCGACAATCGAATCTGACCCTCATCGGGGGCGATGTGCCCGGCGATCTGGCCAATCAGGGTCGACTTGCCGGCGCCATTGGGCCCGATCAGGGCATGGATCTCACCTGGACGCAGGTCGAGCGTGACGTCACGCGTCGCTTGCAGGGCGCCGAATCGCTTGTGCAGGTTCCTGAGTTCGAGCACGGCCTCACTCATGGCGTGCCCTCCCTGCCAGCAAGCCCATCAGGCCACCGCGGGCGAACAGCACCACGCCCAGCAGCACCAATCCCAGGAACAGCATCCAATATTCGGTCACCCCCCCGAGCAGCGTCTCCATCAGCACGAACAGGATCGCGCCGGCCACCGGGCCATAGAGCCGCCCCACCCCGCCAAGAATGACGATGACCATGATCTCGCCGGAGCGGTGCCAGCTGAGCATGGACGGGCCGACGAACCCGTTGAGATCGGCAAATAGCGCGCCCGCCACCCCAGTGATCACTGCCGAGAGCACGAAGGCCACCAGCCGGATCGGAAAGGGCGAGATCCCCGCGGTCGCCAGGCGCGTCTCGTTGAGCCGAGCCATGGTCAGCGCCGCACCAAAGCGCGACCGCATCAAGCGGGCGCATAGGGCCAATGACAACCCCAGGGCCACGAAGCAGATCAGGAAATAGGTCAGCGGATCGTTGGTGTTGAGCCCGGGGAACTGGTTGCGCAGGTAGATCGGCAGGCCGTCGTCCCCCCCGTAGCTCGGCCAGGAGACTGCGAAGTAATAGAGCATCTGGGCAAACGCCAGGGTGATCATGATGAAATAGACCCCCGAGGTGCGCAGCGAAATCGCCCCGATGACCAGCGCCAGCAAGGCGCACAGCACCATCGCGGCCAGCCAGATACCGGGCATGAAATCGCTGCCGCCCAGCGTGATGGGCCAGCTCAATAACAGACTCATGTCGAAGGCATGGAAGGCGCTGATACCAGCGACATAACCGCCCAGGCCAAAGAAGGCGGCATGCCCGAAACTGATCATGCCGCCGTAGCCGATCGCCAGGTTGAGGCCGACGGCCGCCATGGCCACGATGGCGATGCGCGAGGCCAGATTGATGTAATAGGTTTCGCCAACCGCCTGGGCGATGAACGGCGACGCGAACAGCGCCATGAGCAGTAGCCCGTTGATGAGGCGTTCGCGGTTGAGCCAGGGCCTGGCGCTCGAGAGTGACACCGGTCCGGCCAAGGCACCCATCGCAGGTTCGGGCATGATGCCCTTGCTATGTCTAGTCATTGGCGGCAAACAACCCTTTGGGCCTGAAAGCCAGGATCAAGGCCATCAGGACATAGATCAGCATCGACGCGATGGCCGCGCCTACCCCGGACGCATCGGCGGTGGTCATGAACAGTTTGAACAACGAAGGCAGGAAGATACGGCCCAGGGTATCGACCACGCCGACCAATAGTGCCCCCACCAGGGCGCCTTTGATCGAGCCGATACCGCCAATCACGATCACCACGAAGGCCAGGATCAATACCGGCTCGCCCATGCCCACCTGGACCGACTGCAGCGCCCCGATCATCGAGCCCGCGAGCCCGGCCAGGCCGGCCCCTAGCGCGAAGACCACGGTATACAGCTTGGCGATGTCGACTCCCAGGGCGCCGATCATCTCGCGGTCGCTCTCGCCGGCGCGGATGCGCATGCCGAGTCGGGTCCGGGAGATCAGCAGGAACAGCCCCACCGCCACCAGCACCCCCACACCGATGATCACCAGCCGGAACACGGGATAGCGCGAACCGCCCGGCAATGCCACCGACCCGGATAGTACCTCGGGGACGTTGAGCCACAAGGGCGAAGAGCCGAACAGCCAGCGCGTGCCTTCGGAGAAGATCAGGATCAGCGCGAAGGTGGCCAGCACCTGGTCCAGATGGTCGCGCCGATAGAGTCGCCGTATCACCAGGAACTCGACGACCGCCCCCGTGGCGGCTGCCGCCAGCACGCCGGCCACCAGGCCGACCCAGAACGAGCCGGTCATACCGGCGGTCCAGGCCGTCACGAAGGCACCCACCATGTAGAACGAGCCATGGGCGAGATTGATCAGTCCCATGACCCCGAAGACCAGGGTCAGGCCACTGGCCATCAGAAACAGCATGGTGCCCAGTTGCAGGCCGTTCAGGAGTTGTTCGAAAAGCAGCGATAGGGTCACGTCGATGATCCCGGGCAGAGTCTGGGCAAAGTCTAGCGAGCCGGGCCGCTAGGCCCGGCGGTCCTATACGTATTGCCGAGGGCAGTCGTTTACATATTGCAGTCGGCGGCGTAGACGTCCTGGATGTCTTCGATCGCCAGGCCTACCAGGCGGTTGGTCGGCTGGCCGTCGTCACCCTCAACCACCTCGCGGACATAGATGTCCTGGATCGGGTGATGGTTCGAGCCGAAACGGAACTCGCCGCGTACCGAATCGAAGTCGGCTTCGCGCAGCACTTCGCGGAAGGCCTCCTGATCGCTAGGGTGCGCCTTGTCCAGTGCCGCCAGAATCAGGTTGGCGGTATCGAAGCCCTGCGCCGCGTAGAGCGTCGGCATGCGATCGTAGGCTTCGCGGTAGCTCTCGACGAAGGCCCGATTGGTCTCGTTGTCGAGGTCATAGGCCCAGGACGAGGTGTTCTTGGCACCGATGGCGGCACTGCCCACGGCCTTGATCAACGTCTCGTCGAAGGAGAAGGCCGCCCCGAATACCGGCATGTCGACGCTGGAACCCTCCCACTGTTTCATGAACGAAATGCCCATGCCGCCGGGCAGGAAGAAGAACAGGCTGTCGGCATCGCTGGAGCGAATCTGGGCGATTTCGGCGGCGTAGTCGGTCTGGCCGAGCTGGGTATAGATCTCGTCGACCACCTCGTTTTCATAGAGATGCTTGAAGCCTGCCAGTGCATCGGTCCCGGCCGGGTAGTTGGGCGCCAGGAGGATGGGGCGCTCGAAGCCCTGCTCTTTCATGTACGCGCCCATGGCGCCGTGCAGGTTATCGTTCTGGTAGGCGACGTTGAAGTAATTCTCGTGGCACATGCGACCCGCCAGGTCGGACGGGCCGGCGTTGGGCGAGATATAGAACGTCCCCTGGCGAACGGTGCCGGGCACGACCGCCATGGCCAGGTTCGAGAAGATGATCCCGGTGAGCAGGTCGACATTGTCGCGCTGCATGAACTCGTCAGCCAGGCTCTTGGCGACATCCGGCTTCTGGGCATCGTCCTTGACCAGCACCTCGACATCGTCGCGACCGGCCTGCTCGACGGCCAGCAGGAAGCCGTCGCGCGTGTCCACACCCAGGTGCGAGCCGCCGCCGGACAGCGTGGTGATCATGCCGATTTTGACGTCCTCGGCCTGGGCCTGCAGCGAGACCAGGCTGGACGACAGCAGAAGGCCGAGGCCGAGTGTGTTCAACGTCTTCATGTGAGATCCCCTTGGATATGCCTGTTGTTGTCGCTCGATGTCGTGTGGTTGCCGGATGCCGATACGGTGTACTGCTGTTTCAGACGAAACCGCTGGATCTTGCCGGTGGCCGTCTTGGGCAAGGCTTCGAGAAAACGCACCGAACGCGGGTACTTGTAGGGCGCCAGGGACTGCTTGACGAAATCCTGCAAGCATTTGACGCACGCCGCGTCGGCATCGACTCCCGGCGCCAGAACCACGAAGGCCGCGACGATCTGCCCCCGGGCCTCGTCGGGCGCCCCGATCACGGCACACTCCTGCACGTCGGGATGCGCCAGCAATGCGGCTTCGACTTCCGGTCCAGCAATGTTGTACCCCGCCGAGACGATCATGTCATCGCTGCGCGCCGCGAAATGGAAATAACCCTGGGCGTCCTGAACGAAACTGTCCCCGGTGAGATTCCAGCCGTCGACCACGTACTTGGCCTGACGGGGATCGGCGAGGTAACGGCAACCGGTCGGGCCGCGCACGGCCAGCCGGCCGATTTCACCCGGTGACAGCGTACGCATCTGGCTATCGACGATACGCGCCTCGTAACCGGACACCGGCTTGCCGGTACAACCGGGGCAGGCATCCTCGAGGTGGTTGGTAATGAAGATATGCAGCATCTCGGTGGCCCCGATACCGTCGAGCATCGGCTTGCCGGTCTTCTGCGTCCAGGCCTCGAAGATGGGGGCCGGCAGGGTCTCGCCGGCCGACACCGCGATACGCAGGCTCGACAGGTCGGCCCCGCCCTCCATCGCTTGCAACATAACACGGTAGGCCGTAGGCGCCGTAAACGATATGGTCGCCCGATAGGTCTCGATAATCTCGATCATATTGGGCGGGGAGGCCTTCTCCAACAGCGTGGCGGTGGCCCCGAAACGCAACGGAAAGATCGCCAGACCGCCGAGCCCGAACGTAAAGGCCAGGGGCGGCGAGCCCACGAACACATCATCCGGCGTGACCTTCAACACCTCACGGGCATAACCGTCGGCGATGATCAGCAGGTCACGATGAAAGTGCATGGTGGCCTTAGGCTCGCCCGTGGTCCCCGAGGTGAATGCCAGCAGCGCGACGTCATCCTGGGAGGTGTCGGCTGCCTTGAAGTGGCTGGGCTTGCCCAGTGCGGCGCGGTCGAGCTCGGCGTCGTGGCTCGCCGTGCCGTCGAAGCCCACGACCTGTTGTAGAAAGGCACTGCTCTCAGCACAGGTCTCGAGTTCCCCGAGCAGTCGGGTATCGCACAGGGCGTGAGAAATCCGGGCCTTGTCGACGATCTGGGACAGCTCCCCGGCCCTCAGCATGGGCATGGTATTGACCGCTACGGCACCGACCTTTGTCACCGCCAGCCAGCAGGCGACCATGGCGGGGTTGTTGGCGGAGCGGATCAGCACGCGGTTGCCGGGCTTGAGACCATAGTCGTCGACCAGGGCATGGGCCAGGCGGTTGGTCCATTCGGTGAGTTCGCGGTAGGTGCGCTGTCGTCCATTGCCGATCAGTGCGATGCGCTCGCCATGGCCACGTTCGACCTGGCGATCGCTGAGTTCGACGGCGGCATTGAGCTGGTCGGGGTAATCGAACCCCGCCAGCAGAAGGTCGGGCCACTGCTCGCGGGGCGGCAGGTTATCCCGGGTAAAGGTGTCGACATGGGCAGAGATTCCCGACATCGCGATTTCTCCAGGGTTGGGCATTATTGTTGTTGTGTGCCGACGGCGTGATTGTTGTTGTGTCTGCTTCGTTTCTCGAATGCTTGTCGTACGGTATCGCTATCCTCCCGCCAGGGCGCGACTCTCCAGGACGTTACGCGCAATGACGACTTTCTGGACGTCCGAGGCACCCTCGTAGATACGCAAGGCCCGGATCTCGCGATACAGGCTCTCCACGATATGGCCCTTGCGCACCCCGTCACCGCCATGCAACTGCACCGCCTTGTCGATGACCTGCTGGGCGCGATCGGTGGCGTAGAGCTTGGCCATGGCCGCCTCCCGCGTCACCCGCTCGGCCCCCTGATCCTTGGTCCACGCTGCGCGGTAGATCAGCAGGGCAGCCGCATCGACATCGAGTGCCATGTCGGCAAGATGCCCCTGAACCAATTGCAGGTCGGCCAGCGGCCCACCGAACAATTCACGATGACGACAGCGATCCAGCGATTCGTCCAGGGCACGCCGCGCAAAGCCCAGTGCCGCGGCGCCCACCGTGGAGCGGAACACGTCGAGCACCGACATGGCGATCTTGAAGCCCTGCCCTGCCTCGCCGATCAGGCTCTCGCGCGGCAGGCGCATGTCGCGAAACCCGAGACGGGCCAAGGGGTGCGGCGCGATGGTCTCGAGACGCTCGCGTATCTCGAACCCGGGCGTGTCGGCGGGCACCAAGAAAGCAGAAAGCCCCTTGGCCCCGGGCGCCTCGCCGGTCCGGGCGAATACGGTATAGACATCGGCGATGCCGCCATTGGAAATCCAGGTCTTTTCGCCATTGAGCACGAAGCCATCGGCGTCCCGGGTGGCCGTCGTTTCGATATTCGCCACATCCGAGCCCGAACGCGGTTCGCTCAGAGCGAAGGCAGCCAGGGCCTGGCCGCTGCGCGTCCTGTCGAGCCATTGGCGTTGTTCCGGTGTGCCGTAGAGACTGATTGCCCCCGTACCCAGGCCCTGCATGGCGAAGGCGAAATCCGCCAGGCCGTCGTGGCGCGCCAGGGTCTCGCGCAGCAGACACAGGGTTCGCACGTCGATGGCCTCCCCTGCGGAATGACGCAGGAACCCGGCCTCGCCGAGCGCGCCGACCAGCCCGACGCAGGCATCGTCCACCTCATCATGGGCGACCGGCAGGTGCGTCTCGCACCACGCCTCGAGGCGCTCGGCCATCTCGCGGTGGCGTTCCTCGAAGAAGGGCCATTGCAGGAAGCTGCGATCGCTCATCAGTCACCTCCGAACTGGGGTTTCTGCTTGGCCACGAAGGCGCGATAGGCGCGTTCGAAGTCACGTGTCTGCATGCAGATCGCCTGGGCCTGGGCTTCGGCTTCAATCGCCTGTTCCAAGCTCATCGACCACTCCTGGTTGAGCTGCGTCTTGGTGATGCCGTGGGCGAAGGTAGGGCCCTCGCTGAGCCGTTGCGCGTATTCCAGTGCTGCGGCTTCGAGCTGCTCGGCGTCGATCAGCCGGTTATAGAAGCCCCAGGCATGGCCCTCCTCCGCACTCATGCTGCGCCCGCTGTAAAGCAGGTCCGCGGCGCGGCCTTGGCCGATGATGCGCGGCAGGATCGCACAGGCCCCCATGTCGCAGCCGGCCAGCCCGACCCGGGTGAACAGGAAGGCGGTCTTGGCCTCGGGCGTGGCGAAGCGAATGTCGGAGGCCATAGCGATGATCGCTCCCGCCCCGACACAGATGCCGTCGATGGCGGCGGTGATCGGCTTGCCGCAATTGAGCATCGCCTTGACC
Organism: Litchfieldella xinjiangensis; assembly: GCF_000759345.1. GTDB lineage: Bacteria > Pseudomonadota > Gammaproteobacteria > Pseudomonadales > Halomonadaceae > Litchfieldella_A > Litchfieldella_A xinjiangensis. The sequence continues at coordinate 385,806 of NZ_JPZL01000002.1, read as the reverse complement.
AGGTCGCCGGTCATGCGGGTGAAGGTCAGCAGATCCTTCATGTCGCGCCCCACCAGCGGGCCGATGATGTCGTGCACGTCGCCGCCGGAGCAGAAGTTGCCGCCGTTGGCGGCGAATACCACCGCCTTGACGTCGTCGGCATAGGCCAGGTCGCGGAAGGTATCGCGCAACTCGGCATAGCTCTCGAAGGTCAGTGGATTCTTGCGCTCGGGGCGCGCCAGCTGGATGACAGCCACCTCGCCCTGCATGCGCCAGAGGAAGTGTTCGGGGTGGTGCTGGGCCATGTTCATCGTTCGGCTCCCGGTTCGGCAGGCAGGCGGTGGAGCACTTCACCGATATGGTGGGCCTCGTCCTCGGTCACGCCATCGAGCAGCTCGCTGACCCAGGCCTCGTGGGCTTCGGCCATTTCACCGAAGGCGTCGCGGCCACGGGCCGTGAGGCACACCCGAGTGGCACGACGGTCGCCCTCGATGGCGATGCGGTCGATGAAGCCGTCCTCCACCAGGCGATTGACGATGCCGGTGACGTTGCCGTTGGAGACACGCAACTGGCGTGACAATTCGTTCATCTTGAGCCCCTCGGCGTGGCGCTGCAGTGCTGCCATGACATCGAAGCGCGGCAGGGTGCTGTCGAACTGGAGGCGCAGCCGCTCGCGCAGTTCGGCCTCGATCTGCCGCGTCACGCGTAGCATGCGCAGCCACAGGCGCAGGCGTTCCTTGCTGGTGGTCTGGGGGCTCATGCCGCCCTCTCCTGTCTTGCAGTCAAATCTCACCTCCGGAAATCGACAGGGCCTGGCCAGTGATAGCCTCGCTACCGGGACTGCACAGCCACAAGGCGGTCGCCGTCACATCGGCCGGTTGGATCAGTCGGCCAGTGGGATTGGTTCGGGTGAAGTGCGCGCGCGCCTGCTCGGCGTTGCGCCCGGTCTTGTCGACGATGCTGTCGATACTCGCCTCGAGCAGTGGGGTCTCGGTAAATCCTGGGCACAGGGCATTGACGGTAATGCCGCGCTGGGCGGTCTCCTGGGCCAGGGCGCGCACCAGGCCGACCACGCCATGCTTGGCGGCGCAGTAGGCCCCGACGTAGGCGTACCCCTTGAGGCCCGCGGTGGACGCCACAGCCAGCAGGCGTCCGCCGCTGTCGAGGTGCTTCAATCCTTCTCGAAGGGTCAGGAACACCCCGGTCAGGTTGACGTCGAGCATGCGCTGCCACTGGTCGAGCTCGGTTTTCTCCAGCGGCGCGCTCTCGGCCGCACCGGCATTGGCCACCACCACATCGACCTTACCGAGGGTCGCGAACAGCCCGACCACGGCAGCCTCGTTGGTCACGTCGGCCACGCGAATCTCGATGCCGGCCTGCTTGGCGGCCACTGCCTCGAGCGCCTCACGACGACGCCCGACGATGGTGACGCGGGCCCCGGCGTTGGCGAAGCCGAGCGCCATGTCGGCACCGATACCGGAGCCACCGCCGGTGATCACCACGCGCTTGTCGGTCATGTCGTGCGGGCTACTGTTGAGTTGGCTCATGCCGGGGCCTCGTTGCGTTCGGCCAGTCGATACAGCTGATCGCGGCCGGCCAGATAGGGCGCGGGCCACTGCACTTCACGATCGTTCAGGCGCGCCGCGGCATGCAGCGTCCAGTAGGGATCGGCGAGATGCGGGCGGGCCAGGCAGACCAGGTCGGCCCGCCCCGCCATCAGGATCGAATTGACGTGGTCGGGCTCGTAGATGTTGCCCACCGCCATGGTCGGCATACCCACCTCGTTGCGAATGCGGTCGGAAAAAGGGGTCTGGAACATGCGGCCGTAGACCGGGCGCGCACGGGTCGAGGTCTGGCCGGCCGAGACATCGCAGATATCCACCCCGGCCGCCTTGAGGCGGCGAGCGATCTCGACCGCCTCTTCCGGCGTCACCCCGTCCTCGTCCACCCAGTCGGTGGCAGAGATACGCACCGAGATGGGCTTGGCGTCGGGCCATACCCCTCGCACGGCATGGAACACCTCCAGCGGAAAGCGCATGCGATTGTCCAGCGAGCCGCCGTATTCATCATCGCGACGGTTGGTCAGCGGCGAAATGAACGATGACAGCAAATAGCCGTGGGCGGCATGAATTTCGAGCATGTCGAAGCCGGCGCGCTCGGCCATCTGGGCCGCGGCCACGAATTGGGCACGGACCCGGTGCATGTCGTCCAGGTCCATGGCCTTGGGCACCTGGTTGCGCTCGGACCAGGCAACCTCGGAGGCGGCCAGCAACGGCCAATTGCCTGCCTCCAGGGGCGCGTCCATCTCCTGCCAACCCAGTTGGGTCGAGCCCTTGGGCCCCGAATGACCGATTTGAGCGCACAGCTTGGCCGGGGTTTCGGCATGCACAAAATCGCAGAGTCGTTTCCAGGCCGCCTCATGTTCCGGGGCGTATAGCCCGGGGCACCCCGGCGTGATGCGTCCCTCAGGGCTCACACAGGTCATTTCGGTGTAGATCAGCCCGGCGCCGCCCTTGGCACGCTCGGCGTAGTGAACGAAGTGCCAGTCGGTGGGGCACCCCTCGCGCGCCTTGTACTGGGCCATGGGCGAGACCACTACCCGGTTGGCAAGGCTCAGGCCGCGTAGCGTGAAGGGGGCGAACATCGGTGCACGGCGGCTGCCGGTATTGCCGGCCTGCTGCTGGAACCATGTTTCGGCGCTGGCCAGCCACTCGGGATCGCGCAGGCGCAGATTCTCATGGCTGATACGCTGCGAACGGGTCAGCAGCGCGTAGTTGAACTGCACCGGATCGAGATCGAGATAGCGCTCGACCTGCTCGAACCATTCGGTGGAGTTGCGCGCCGCCGATTGCAGGCGCAGCACCTCGAGGCGACGCTCGTCCTCGTAGCGGACGAAGGCCGCGGTCATGTCCGGCTCGCGATGCAGGTACTCGGCCAGGGCGATGGCGCTTTCCAGCGCCAGCTTGGTGCCGGAGCCGATGGAGAAATGCGCCGTGGCGGCAGCGTCGCCCATCAATACCACGTTCTCGTACCGCCATTTCTCGCACAGCACCCGCGGAAAGTTGATCCATGCCGAGCCGCGCACATGCTTGGCATTGCTCATCAAGCCATGGCCGCCCAGGTGGCGCGCGAAGATGCGCTCGCACACGGCAATACTCTCTTCCTGGCTCATCTCGCCGAAGCCGAATGCCTGCCACGTCGCCTCGCTGCACTCGACGATGAAGGTCGCGGTATCGGCATCGAACTGATAGGCATGTGCCCATACCCAACCATGCTCGGTGCGCTCGAAGATGAACGTGAAAGCGTCGTCGAAGGTCTGGCGGGTGCCGAGCCACACGAACTTGCAGGCCCGCGTCTCGATGTTGGGAAGGAAGTGGTCAGCGTAGCGCTGGCGAACCCGGGAATGAATCCCGTCGGCTCCAACCACCAGATCGAACTCACGGCGATAACCATCCACATCTTCGGCGTCGAACGGCGTCTCGAAGCGCAGTTCGATTCCCAATTCGCGAGCCCGCTGCTGTAGCAGAATCAACAGTTGCCGACGCCCGACCCCGCAGAAACCATGCCCGGTGGAAAGGGTCTTGACGCCGCCATGGATGACCGCGATGTCGTCCCAGTAGGCGAAATGCTCGCGAATACGCTCGGCGCTGACGCTGTCGTTGGCAGCCAGGTTGTCGAGGGTCTCGTCGGACAACACCACCCCCCAGCCGAAGGTATCGTCGGCACGGTTGCGCTCGATGACCACGATGCGGTGGTCGGGCTCACGCAATTTCATGCTGATGGCGAAGTACAGGCCGGCTGGACCGCCGCCGAGACACGCGATATTCATCGACACCCCTCGCTGTTGTTGTTGTGGGCCGTGCATGAGCTAACGTTAGGCCTAGCGAAAAAATAGTTCAAGCTTAAAATTTCATGCTTGAATAGTTTAACGTTGAAAAATATTCTGAGGATCTACAGATCCCCTCATCAACACAACAACAACCGACCGAGGATTCCATGAGCGACCTGTTGCTTTCCCGTCAGGAGGCGGGCGTCCTTCAGCTGGCGCTCAACCGCCCCGCTGCCCGCAACGCCCTGAACACCGCCCTGTTGGGTGAGCTGGCCGACGCCATGGAACGAGGCGATGCCGACCCCGCAGTGCACTGCATGGTGGTTCATGGCCACGGCGATCACTTCGCCGCCGGCGCCGATATCGACGAACTCGCCGAACGCACGGCCGCGAATGGCCCGACCGACCCGCGGCTGGGCCATTGGCAACGCATCCAGCGAATCGCCAAGCCATGGATCGCCGCGGTGGAGGGCTATTGCCTGGGTGGCGGCTGCGAACTGGCGCTGTGCGCCGATCTGCTGGTGGTGGCCGAGGACGCCGCGCTCGGCCAGCCCGAGATTCGCCTGGGCATGATTCCCGGTGCGGGGGGGCTACAGCGCCTGGCGCTTACCCTGGGCAAGGCGCGCACCTTGCATCTGGTGCTGACCGGCGAACGCTTCAGCGGTCGCGATGCCCATGCCTGGGGACTGGCGTCACAGAGCTGCGAAAACGGCCAGGCGCTGAATACGGCACTGGCCACGGCGACCCGACTCGTTGAAGGCGCTCCCCTGGCACAACGCCTAGCCAAGCAGGCGGTGCTGGCGATGACCGAGGCCCCACATCAGGCCGGCTTTGCCCTGGGCCGCCGCTCGTTCGAGCTGCTGCTATCCAGCCACGACAAGGCCGAGGGGATTGCGGCATTCCGCGAACGACGCACACCGACCTTTCGAGGGGAATGATCATGTCGATCGACCACATCGCCGTCATCGGTGCCGGTATCATGGGCCAGGGCATCGCTCAGATTAGTGCCCAGCAAGGCGTCATCACCACGCTCTACGACGTCCAGCCAGGTGCGGCCGCCGCTGCTAGAGAGCGGGTTGCCGAGGCCTTGAAGCGTCGGATCGACAAGGGGCGCATGAGCGATGCCGAGGCGCAGGAAACCCTTTCCCGGGTGCGGCTCGCCGAGACGTTCGAGGCGTTGGGGGATGCCGACCTGGTCGTGGAAGCAATCGTCGAGGACCTGGCCGTCAAGCGCGACCTGTTTCGCCGCCTCGAAGCGATCTGCGGCGCCCACGCCCTGCTGTGCAGCAATACCTCGTCGCTCTCGATCGGTGCGATTGCCGAGGGGCTGACAGCACCACAGCGCGTCGCCGGGCTTCACTTTTTCAACCCGGCCCCGGCCATGCGCCTGGTCGAGGTCGTCAGCGCGCCGGATACCTCCGAAGCGACACGCGACGCTTTGCTCGAGTTCGCCCGAACCCTCGGCAAGACACCCGTAGCCGTCAACGATAGCCCCGGCTTCATCGTCAATCGCTGTGCACGCCCCTTCTATGGGGAAGCCCTGCACCTTCTAGAGCAAGGCACAGCTGACGCAGAGACGCTGGACGCTTGTCTGACGTGTGGCGGTGGGTTCCCGCTGGGGCCATTCGCCCTCATCGACCTGGTGGGGGTGGATATCAATCTCAAGGCCACCACCACGCTTTGGGAGGCCTTTGGCCGTCACCCACGCTTTCGCCCCTCGCCCTTGATCGAGGCCAAGGTCGCGGCAGGGGAACTCGGCAAGAAGTCCGGCCAGGGGTTCTATCGCCATGATCGAGAAACGCCACCTTCCACTGCGCTGCCACCCGCCCAGGTCGACTCGCTCGATGTCCTGCTGGCCCAGCTACCGTTGAGACTGCCTGGTTTGAGTCAGGTCAGCGATGGCCATACGGCTGCCGCGCTGTCGCGTCGGCACGCGCAACCGGTGACGTTATTCGATGTCAGCCTGGTGCCCTGGCCCAAGGAGCGCGCAATGACACTGGCATTCGCCAGCCACGGTCTCTCCGAGGCCGAGCACGTAGAGCTGATCGAGGCGGCCGCGACCCTCGGGGTGCGCCTGGTCGAGGTACCGGACCGCCCCGGGCTGGTCGTGCTGCGCGTTGCCACGATGCTGATAGGCGAGGCAAGACGGGCGCTCGCGGAAGGTGTCGCCACGGCAGACGCCATGGACACGGCCATGCGCCTGGGGCTCAATTTCGCCCTAGGGCCGTGGGACATGCTGGAGCGGCTGGGCAGTGAGCCGGTGGAAACGACCCTGGCCGGGGCTGCCTCCGAGGATGACCGGGGCCGCTATCTGGACTGAGGATGCCTTGCCGTCATGGGCAACGCTGCGCTTTCCTGCCATTATTCGTCGAACATATGCCCATATATGAACGTGACAGGAACGCTTCGATGCCCCGCTTCTCCCTTGCGCTGATTACCGTGACCCTGGTTGTCACCAGCCTGGTCGGCTGCACCACGAACACGTATCCGGACGGACGGCGCGAGACCGTCTGGGGCGCCCCTCAGGATACCGGCAACGACGCCTATCGCCCGGGTACCATCCGCGACGAGACGGGCGAAGTGCGTGGCCAGACCGAGCTCCCCGAAGACTGACGCAAGCGGCCGCTTCGCTTTGGCAATCTCTCCGAGACTTCTATCCTGAGGGGACATTCTCAGGAGAGAAGCCACGCCGCTAGCGCTGTGCACGATCCGATCTGCATGGCATCTGCGGTGGGCAAGGAGAGCGATAATGGCACTACGTCTACGCGAATTACACGATCAAACTATCGTCCTCACCGGCGCCACGACAGGCATTGGCCTGGCCACGGCACGCCTGGCGGCCGACCATGGCGCCCGCCTAGTACTGGCCGCCCGCCACGAACAGACGCTGGCTCAACTGGCCGAGGAAGTGCGCCAGCGCGGTGGGGACGCGACCTATGTCGTCACCGATGTAGGTGACGAGGCTCAGGTTCGCAATCTCGCCGACACCGCCATCGAGCGTTTCGGCGGCTTTGATACTTGGATCAACAATGCCGGGGTCACCATCTATGGCGAAGTAGTCGACGTCCCGATGGAGGATCACCGCCGCTCCCGCGAGGCGCCCCGCCACTTGCGCAAGCGCAAGGACGGCTATGGTGGCGCTATCCTCAATCTGGGCTCGATCGTTTCGGATCGCGCCATTCCGCTGCAGGGCATGTACTCCGCCTCCAAGCACGCCGTGATGGGCTTTACCGACGCCCTGCGCATGGAGCTGGAGGAAGCAGGGGCGCCAGTTGCGGTCACGCTGGTCAAGCCGGGCAGCATTGCCACGCCCTACCCGGAGCATGCCGCCAATTACATGGAAGAGGAGCCGACCCTGCCGCCCAAGCTTTACGAGCCGAGCATCGTCGCCGAGAGCATTCTGCATTGCGCCACCACGCCCCGGCGCGACATCTATGTCGGCGGTGGCGGCAAGATGCTCAGCGCCTTGGGTCAGTACGCGCCGCGCCTTGCCGACAAGATCATGGAGAAGTCCATGTTCAGTCGGCAGAAGACAGGCCGGCCCGAGCGCCGTCGCGAGTTCTCGCTCCATCATGCTGCCGAGGACATGAAAGAGCGTGCCGAATACGATCAGTCCGTCGCCAGCACCAGTATCTATACCCGGGCGACCATGCATCCGCTGATCGCGACCTCCGCCGTTGCCGGTGCCGTCATCGGGGTGGCCGCCCTGGCACGAGTCACATCACAGCGTCGTCACTGAGATTCGCACGTGCATCGCCTGTAACGAAAAGGGGCCCGGCATGCCGGGCCCCTTTTTTGTCTGCGTGCGTTAGCGTCATCAGTGACCGAGCTGGAACGGGTAGACGTTACCGATACCCAGCAGGCGGGTCAGCTCGTCGAGCGCCGTGAGCGTCTCCTCGGCGAGTTGGGGATCGGCGAGATCATCGGGCGCGAGTCGGTCACGATAGTGCCGCTCCACCCAGGCCGTGAGCTCCGTATAAAGCGCCTCGTCGAGGAGCACACGGCCGCCAATAGCCTGGCGCTCTTCTTCGGATAGCGCTACCCGCAGGCGCAGACAGGCAGGCCCGCCGCCGTTGCGCATGCTCTGCTTGACGTCCTTGACCAGCACCTCGCCAATCGGGTTGGCTCCCGCCAGCAACAGGTCCTGAATGGTGCGCCACACCGCCTCGTTCTCCTGGCACTCCCCCGGCACCACCAAGGTCATGCTCCCGTCGGGCTGGGACAATAGCTGGGAATTGAACAGATAGGTCGAGACGGCATCGTCGAGGCTGATCGCTTCGGAGGGTACACGCACCGGAATCAATGGTGTCGTCATCTTGGCCCGCAGTGCCTCGAGCGTGGCCTCCTCGTCGAGGAAGGCCATCTCGTGGTAAAGCAGCACCGGGCCATTGCCGACCGCAATCACGTCATTGTGAAACACCCCGGCATCTATGGCGTCCGGGTGCTGCTGGGCGAATACCGTCTGGGCGGGTGTGAGCCCATGCTGGCGGGCGATCGCCTGGCTGGCTTCCAGCGTCTGGCGAGCGGGGTAGCGTTGGGGCTCACGTGTTCCGCCGAAGGCCTGCCGGCCATACACGAACAGGTGCACGCCGGGCTCGCCATAGGCGCCACACAGGCGGGTATGGTTGGCCGCCCCTTCGTCGGAAAAGGCCGGGGTTGCGGGTAATGCCGGATGATGTGCGAAGTGCGCCTGGTCACGGAAGATGGATGCCAGGACGCGCCCCGTGGTTTCGGGCTCGAGGAAACGGTGGAAGCTCGATTGCAGGTTGGCCGGGGTGAAGTGAACCTTGCCGTCCGGAGCATCGGCACTCGGCGTGACGGTCCCGGCGTTGGCGGTCCACATGCTCGAGGCCGAACACACCGCCCGCAGAAGCTGCGGGGCCTCCTGCGCCGCGCGTGACAAGACCTCGGCGTTGGTGCCGCTGAAACCCAGTGCACGCAGGGCACCCAGATCGGGGCGCTGCTGAGGCGGCAGCACGCCCTGGGCAAAGCCGGCATCGAGCAACGACTTCATCTTGGCCAGGCCCTGCAACGCGCCCTCCTTGGGGTTGGAGACCAACCCCACGTGGCTCATTGAGGCCACGTTGCCATGGGCCAGTCCAGAGTAATTGTGTGTCGGGCCGACCAGACCGTCGAAATTGACCTCTTGGACGTCTTTCACAGGCTGACTCCCGGCGGCAGGTTATCCGGCAGCACCAGGGCCTCGGCCTCCATGGAGGCCACCGGATAGGCGCAGTAGTCGGCGGCATAGTAGGCGCTGGGGCGGTGGTTACCGCTGTCGCCCACCCCACCGAAGGGTGCATCGCCCGAGGCGCCGGTGGTCTGACGGTTCCAGTTGACGATACCGGCGCGGATGCGCAGCAGGAAGTCGTCCCAATCCCCGCGCTCGCCGCCGATCAGCCCCGCAGAGAGCCCGTATCGGGTGTCGTTCGCCAGAGTGATCGCCTCGTCCCAGTCGCGATAGCGCTGAAGTTTGAGCAGCGGACCGAAATGCTCCTCGTCGGGAATCTCGAGACCGGTCACATCGATCAGCGCCGGGGACAGCAAGGTAGTCCCCTCCTTCAGGCGCTGCATGCGCGTCAGGACGGTGCCGCCCAGCGCTTCAAGGTCGGCCTGGGCCTTGAGCAGGCCGTCGGCGGAGGCGGCACCGACCAGACCGCCGTAGAACGGTGCCGGCTCGTCGAACTGAGGCGCGATACGCAGACGCTCGATCGCAGAAACCAGTGCATCGATCAGCCGGTCGCCCACCTCGCCTTCGGGAACCATCAAGCGCCGGGCGCAAGTGCATCGCTGTCCCCCGGAAAGGAACGCCGACTGCAGGATGGTCAGTACGGCGGCGTCCTCGTCGGGCACGTCCTTGACCACCAACGCATTGTTACCGCCCATTTCCAGGGCGAGGATCTTATCGAACTGGCCGGCCAGCTGGGTATGCAGGATACCGCCGACCTTGGCACTGCCAGTGAACAGCAAGCCATCGATGTCCTTGGCCTGGGACAGCGCCTGGCCGACGGGGGCGGCGCCCTGTACCAGGTTGATCACGCCCTCGGGAAGGCCCGCCTCGACCCAGCACTGCATCGTCAGATCGGCGGTAAGCGGGGTCTGCTCGCTGGGCTTGAAGACTACCGTATTGCCGGCCAGTAGCGCCGGCACGATATGCCCATTGGGCAGGTGGCCGGGGAAGTTATACGGCCCGAAGACCGCCATGACGCCGTGCGGGCGATGACGCAGCACCGCCTTGGCGTCACCGGCCTCGCGCTCATGGGTCCCGGTACGCTCATGGTAGGCACGCGTGGAAATGGCCACCTTGCCGATCATGGCGCCGACCTCGGTACGCGCTTCCCAAAGCGGCTTGCCCGTCTCATGGGCAATCGCCTCCGCGAGATTCTCGCGATGACGCTCGAGCGTTTCGCGGAAGCGTTCGACCAGCGCCTGACGCCCGCTAAAGGCGCTACGCGCCCAGGCCGGAAACGCACGACGTGCCGCTGCCACGGCCGTCTCGACCTGCTCGGCGCTGGCCGCTGCGGCGGTCCACAAGGGCTCGCCGGACACCGGATCGGCCTTGGCAAACTGTTCGTCCTGGCCATCGATCCAGCGGCCATCGATCAGTAGTTGTTGCTTGGCGTTCATGAATCCTCCTTCAGCGCAGCGCACTCCGGGACAGATGCCCGGCGCGCAGTGTCGCTCTTCGCCTAGGTTTCCAGGACCCGGAGGGAATCGCCCGCAACGACATTCAGCCGCCGCGCCTCCTCCTCGGTCAGCGTGATCACATCGCTCTCGTCGGGGCCGCGTCCGACCCAGGCAGCGCGAAAATCGAGCATCTGGGTCGTCGCGACCAGCCAGGTCGGGCGCTCGCTCTCAGTCCCCTTCTTGGCAACCTCGACCTTGCAAAGCCGGGAGTTACGCACTGCGCGTACGTCATCGATGTATGCTTCCACGGTGGGGCCGCCGTCGAAGATATCGACGTAGCCCTCCCAGCGCAGGCCCTCCTTCTTGAGCATCTCCAGCGCCGGGCGGGTATGCTCGTGTACCTCGCCGATGCAGGCCCGCGCCGCCTCGGTGAGGAAGGTGGTGTAAATCGGGAACTTGGGCATCAGCTCGCCGATGAAGCTCTTCTGCCCCAGACCGGTCAGGCGGTCGGCCTCGTTGAAATCCATGGGGAAGAAATGACTGCCCAGGCACTCCCAGAACGGGCTGATACCGTTCTTGTCGAACACACCGCGCATCTCGGCCAGCACCTTGGCCGGAAATTGGTCGCGGAACTGGGCCATGAATAGCCAGCGCGCCTTGGACAGCAACACGCCGTTGCGATCGCGCCGGTATTCGGGCCGCAGGTAGAGCGAGCAGACCTCGGCATCGCCGGTATGGTCGGAGCTCAGAAACAGCGTATCGATGGTGCGATGCAGGTCGAGTTGCACCGAGGAGTGAGCGAGCGTTCCCAGGCGGTAGTTGTAGAACGGTATCTCGCGACCCACCTGGCTCTCGATGGCGCAGCAGCCGGCCAGTTCACCGTTCGTCTCGTCTTCGAGCACGAAGAAGTACAGACGGTGGTCGACCGGGGTGCGCTCCTCGAAGGCACGGGCGGCATTCTCGATCTTGCTGGCCAGGAAGTCGCGGTTGTCGGGCAACGAGGTAAAGCCCACCCCGGTCTGCTGTGCCAAGGTCTGGAGCTCGTCGATATCGCCGCGAGCGATCGGACGGATGCGCATTACAGTTCCCCCTCGTCGAGTGCATCGATGGCATCGGGCAGTGCAAGCGGCGCGGCGAGCACGGCGCGCCCCTCCTCGACGCCGAGCACCTCGGCATGCTCGGGCGAAAGCATCAACTGGCCCGTGGGTGACAGGGCATAACGCGCCACCACACAGCGGAAATCGCCGAGTTTCTGATTGGCGATCATGGCCGGCTCGGCGTCCGGCAAGGTGTGTTGCGGGCGAATCCTCACCGGATGCCAGGCTGCGTTGCGGAAGGTCGCCAGCCGATCGCGCTCACCCTTGACCACCGGGCCGGCATCGAAGATGTCGACATGCCGCGAGCGCAGGAAGCCCTCGGCGAGCATCTCCTCCAGGGCGCGTTCGTGTGCGGGGTGCTCACGGCCGATGGCGGCCCGCGCCTGGGGCGTGAGCAGCGGCAGGTAGAGCGGAAATTGCGGCATCACCTCGGCGATGAAACTCTTCGAGCGCACCCCGGCGACGTGATTCATCTCCTGGTAGCCGCGCACGAAAAAGTGCCGCCCCACGCTATTCCAGAAGGGCGATTCCCCGTCGTTATCCAGGTAGCCAGGAAATGCCACGGCGAGGATTTGCGAGAAGCGTTCGGGATACTGGGCGATGAACATCAGCCGCGATCGGCGCAGCAGGCTCTCGGCGCTGGTGTCCTTGTAGCGTGGATGCAGCGACAGCGCACACAGCAAGCTGGCATCGGACACTTCATGCGACAGCGCCAGGGTCTGCACTTCACGACGCACGTTGAGCTGCTGCGAAGCGTGAATCAGGGTTTCCTGGCGATAGGTGTAATAGGCCTCGTGGGCCCCGGCCAGGGCACGTATGGTGGCCGTGCCCACTACCTCGTCACGCTCGCGATCCTCGATCACGAAGGTGTAGTTCTCCTCGCCGGGGAAATCGATATCGTGGCTGAAGGCACGTTGGGAGCGCGCAATGCGCTCCTCTAGACGGTCGCGATGGGCCGGCAGGTTGGTCAGGCGCGGCGTGGCACTGGAAGCCAGGCGCTCCAGTGCCGGCAGATCGGCCGGCCTGGCGGGACGAACGACCAGCATGGCGTGTCCTCTCGTTGTCGAATCCACTGTGGCATCGAGTCCGGGCATGCTCATGCCTTTTCGACGAGCCTGTCGATGGCCCGTGCCAGGCGTGTCATGCCCTCGTCGATATCGCTTTCGGGAATCACCAGCGAGGGTGCCAAGCGCAGCACGTTGGGTCCGGCGATCAAGGCCATGACCCCTTCCTCGATGGCCAGCGGCAGGATGTCCTTGGCCCGGCCTTCATAGGCATCGCTCATCTGCGCACCGACCAGCAGGCCCATGCCGCGGATCTCCTTGAACACGCCGTGCTTTTCGTTGATTGCCTCGAGATGCTCGCGGAACAGGTCATGGCGCTTCTGTACGCCTTCAAGGACTTCGGGTGTGTCGATATGCTCGACCGCGGCCAGCGCCACGGCGGAGGCCAGGGCGTTGCCACCGTAAGTGGAGCCATGGGTGCCGATGGCCAACGACGGCGCGATCTTGTCCGTGGTCAGCATGGCACCGATGGGGAAGCCACCACCCAGCGACTTGGCGCTGGTGAGGATGTCGGGGGTCACGCCGTAGTGCATGTAGGCGAAGAACTTGCCGCTGCGGCCGACGCCGGTCTGGACTTCGTCGAAGATCAGCAGTGCCTGGTGCTGGTCGCACAGCTCGCGCAGCCCGGACAGGAACTCCTGGGTGGCGGGAACGATGCCGCCCTCGCCCTGCATCGGCTCGACCATGATGGCGCAGGTGTTGTCGTCGATCAGCGCGCGCACGCTATCGAGATCGTTGTATTCGGCATGCTGGATGCCGCCAGGCACCGGGCCGAAGCCCTGGGAGTACTTGGGCTGGCCACCCACACTGACGGTGAAGAACGTACGGCCGTGAAACGACTGGCGGAAGGAGATGATCTTGTCCTTTTGCTCGCCGTGCTTCTCGTAGATGTAGCGACGTGCCAGCTTCAGGGCCGCCTCGTTGGCTTCACCGCCCGAGGAACACAGGAACACCTTGTCGGCAAAGGTCCGCTCGACCAGCGATTTGGCGAGCTTCAGTGCCGGCTCGTTGGTATAGACATTGGATAGGTGCCATAGGGTTTCACCCTGGGTCTTGAGCGCCTCGACCAGCACCGGATGACAGTGCCCCAGGGCATTTACAGCGATCCCGCCGGCGAAATCGATGTACTCGCGCCCCTCCTGGTCCCACAGGCGGCTGCCCTTACCTCGCACCGGAATGACCTGTTGCGGTGAGTAGTTCGGCGCCATGTACTGATCGAAGTCGCTGCGCGTCGGGGTGTAGCTCATGGTGTTCTCCATCCAGTGGGACCAAGCGATACCTGCAGTATACGGGGGCGTTGTCATGCTGGGCTTACAGTAATGGGACGGCGAATTATGAAAAGCGGTTAGACTGGAATGCATGTTCTCGTCGGCTGCCGAGTGATCGCCATGTTCAATACCACCGCCTGGAATCGACTTCGCTATACCTTTTACGCGCCGATCTATGACCGGGTGGCCGAGCGGGCATTTCGCCGTGCCCGGCGCGAGGCACTCGAGGCCGTGGCGTGGGCACCGGGACAGCGGGTGCTCATCGTGGGCGCCGGCACCGGGCTCGACCTGCCCTACCTGCCCAGGGATATCGAAGTGCATGGCACCGACCTCGCCCCGGCGATGGTGTCACGGTTTCAGGAACGTGCCGATGCCTTGCGGATCGACGCTACCAGCCGGGTCATGGATGCCGAGCGCCTGGATTATCCCGACGGTCACTTCGATGTGGTGGTGATGCACCTGATATTGGCCGTGATGCCGCGCCCCGCTGCAGGCCTGGCCGAGGCCCACCGGGTGCTCACCGAAGACGGCCAGCTCTGCGTGATGGACAAGTTCCAACCTGACGACCGCCCCGCCGGGGTGGGCCGCCGCCTGCTGAACCAATTCACCTCAGCCCTGGCCACCGATATCACCCGCCAGGCCCGACCGCTACTGACCCAGGCCGGATTCCTCATCGAGAGTGATACACCCGTCATGATGGGGTCGCTGTTTCGCGCCCTTCTGGCGAGCAAGGCGCCCGTTCCATCACGCCATGGCCCCCCTGAGGCCACCGCGTAGCCGGCCCCTTCTCAGATGAGCCGCTCCTCGCGCGGTGTCATGCCGAAATGATTGCGATAGGCCGTGGAGAAGTGCGCACCGGACGAAAAGCCGGTTTGCAGGGCAATATCACCGACCGGTTGATCCGATTCGCGCAATAGCTTGCGCGCTTGCTGCAAGCGTAGGTCGAGGTAGTAGCGGCTGGGTACCGCCTGAAGGTATTTCTTGAACAGCCGTTCAAGCTGGCGCCGCGAGATGCCCAGGTGTTCGGCCAGTTCATGGGTGGTCAGCGGCTCTTCGATATTGGCTTCCATCAAGGTCACCGCATCGATCAGGCTGGTGGGCGCATGCCCCAGGCGTGAACGCATCGGCACGTGCTGCGGTTCATCGGCCATGCGAATGCGCTCGCAGACGAAATGCTCCGAGACGCGTTCGGCCAGACGCTGCCCATGGTGCATGCCGATCAAGGTCATCATCATGTCCATGGCCGCGGTGCCGCCCCCGCAGGTCAGCCGGTCACGGTCGATCTCGAATAGCTGGTGCGACAGGCTGATCCCGGGGTTGGTATGGGCCACCGTATCGAGGCGCTGCCAGGGCAGCGTGGCCCGGTATCCCTCGAGCACCCCGGCCTGCGCCAGCACTTCGGCGCCGCCGGCAATGCCGCCAAGCACCACGCCACGTCCCGACAGCCGCTTGAGCCACTGGGTCAGTCTCTCCAGATCGATGCTTGGCAAAGGAGCCGGTGCACAAACCAGCACGAGGTCCAGCGCGCCCTCGCCCTGGCCGAACGCTGCGACAGGCGTGACGGCCAGTTCGGCAGCACTACGCACCTGGCGTGCGTCGAGTCCCAACACATCCGTCGTGTACAAACGTCGCCCGGCGAGTTGGTTCGCCATCACCAGCGGCTCCTGCGCGCACGCCTGGGCCAGCAGCGAAAAGCCGGGCAGCACGACGATCCCCACCTGACGAGGAGGGCCATCGACCGAGAACGTTGTGGGGGTGTCTTGCATCGGAGGCAGCACGCTGTACGGAACGATCGATCATCTTAACCAAACGCCCGGCAAACGAAAGCCCGACCGCGAGCGGTCACGCTTGGAACGCAATATCGGTAGCCAAGGATGAAAAATACCGGGGCGAGATACGCCCCGGATGGACGTTTCCGTACGTTCTTAAAGGCCGAACAGGAAATAGGCGATGCCGGCCAGCAACAAGAGGCCGATGATGATCGGCACAGTGGGCAGAATATTGTGCGCCTTGGAGGGTGGACGCTGCGACTCCGGCTGCTCGGCGTCCGGCTGCGGATTGTCCATGTCCTCCGGCAGCCGTTCATCGAGCATATGCTGCTTCACTTCCTCTCGGGTCTTGCTCTCTCGGGTATCCATACCTTGCCTCCTGCGTTCCCGATACATTCAGGCCGCGCCGAGGCGAGCTTCGACGCGGCTATACGTTTACGACATCGAATTCCACGTCAGGATTCACATCGGCGTCGTAATCGACGTCCTCACGCTCGAAACCGAACAGCTTGAGGAACTCGTGCTTATACCCAGCGTAGTCGGTAATCGCGAACAGGTTCTCGCTGGTCACCTGCGGCCACAGGTCCTGACAGGCCTGCTGCACGTCATCGCGCAGCTCCCAGTCGTCGAGACGCAAGCGACCGGCGTCATCGGTATCCACGGGCGTGTCGCTATAGAGCTGTTCACTGAAGAGGCGGTTGAGCTGATCGATGGTGCCTTCGTGCAGGCCCTGTTCCTTCATGATCTTGTAGACCATGGCGATATACAGCGGCATCACCGGAATCGCGGCACTGGCCTGGGTGACGACGGATTTGAGTACCGCGACGTTGGCGCTACCGTCACTGGCCTTGAGCTTGCGGTCGATCTCGCCGGCAGCGCGATCAAGATCTTCCTTGGCCTTGCCCAGTGCACCGTGCCAGTAGATCGGCCAGGTGATCTCGGTGCCGATGTAACTGAAGGCCACCGACTTGGCGCCCGGCGCCAGTACCCCGGCCTTGTCCAGAGCATCGATCCACAGCTCCCAATCCTCGCCGCCCATGACCGCAATGGTGTCGTCGATCTCCTGCTGGGTGGCCGGCTCGACTTCCGCCTCGATGATGGTGTCCTTGTTGGTGTCGATGGCGGTGGCGCGATAGGTTTCGCCGATCGGCTTGAGCGCCGAGCGCTTGATCTCGCCACTGTCAGGCAGACGACGCACCGGTGAGGCCAGCGAGTAGACCACCAGGTCGACCTGCCCCATGTCCTGCTTGATCAGGTCGATGGCCTGGTCCCGCACTTCGTGAGAGAAGGCATCGCCATTGATCGCCTTGCTGTAGAGCCCTTCGGCCTTGGCGAACCTGTCGAAGGCCGCCGAGTTGTACCAGCCTGCCGTGCCCGGCTTCTTTTCGGTGCCGGGCTTTTCGAAGAACACGCCCAGCGTATCCGCCCCGTAGCCGAATGCCGCCGTGATGCGTGCCGCCAGCCCATAGCCGCTGGAAGCCCCGATCACCAATACCTTCTTCGGTCCGTCGCGTGTATCCAGCCCTCGGGCACGCGTCGCCTCGATCTGCTCGAGCACGTTCTTCTCGCAGCCGACGGGATGAGTAGTGGTACAGATGAATCCGCGAACCTTGGGTTTGATGATCACGACAGACCTCGACATTACGTGGAAAGAACCTGTCGGCATTCTAGCGGCTCAAGTCGCCCCTGTCCGCCCTTGGCAGGTCACGGCTGTGGACAGGCGCTTGAGCCCGGCGTCAGGATGCTCGACCATAGTTCCACCCCGCCCGGCAGCGGCCCAACCGGAGACACTGAATGGATGCCCAGACCCTGGTCGACGAACGCGGTGAACTTTGGCTGACATTGGCTCCGCTCTGGCTCGAGCGGGAGCCACGCGAAACCGACTATGCCCGCATGGTGGACGTGATTCAGCGCTACGACCTGACCCTGACGGAACTCGAGTGGGTGTTTCGACTGGAGCTGGCACCGGTGATGGTCCGCCACCAGATGTCGGTGGCGGGCGAGTGGCGGGCATTCGACGACTATCAGTTGATGGGGCAACTGGTGGCGCACAATCTGCGGCTCAAGGGGTGGCGGCGCAAGATGTGGCTGTTGTTTTCCGGCATGACCACCATGATGACCCGCCATCGCTGGAATGACTTGATGGAGCGCGTGATGGTGGCGCGTGGCGAGCTGTCCCGATGAGGCGGAATGGCCGGCCTAGGCCCCGGGGCGGAAGGGTGTCTCGAGGGCGCGCTCGAGCTCGGGCTTGAGTTTCTCGGCCCCGTCTCGCGGGCCGAACCGGCGGACCACGCGCCCGTCTCGCCCCACCAGGAACTTGGTGAAGTTCCACTTGATCAGGGTACTGCCGAGCACGCCGGGCGCCTGACGACGCAATTCCACGAACAACGGGTGGGCATTGGCGCCGTTGACGTTGACCTTTTCCATCAGCGGAAAGGTGACCCCGAACTCGCGTTCGCCAAAACTGCAGAAATCGGCCGCCGCCTCCGGCGACTGGCGGGCGAATTGGTTACACGGGAACCCCAGCACGGTGAACCCCTGGTAGCGATAACGGCGATACAGTGTTTCCAGCTCCTTGAGCTGTGGCGTGAAACCACATTGGCTGGCCACGTTGACCACAAGCAGGACCTGACCGCGCAGGGCGCGCAGGTTGAAAGGCTCACCGCTGTGGTATGCACAGTCGAAATCGTATATCTGCATGGCCGAGAATAACCGCATGGCATGTGTGCCCACGATGCCACGACTTGGGTCCGTGCACCAGCCGCCCGCGGCATACTCACCCACCGGCCATTGACCCCACCTGGACGTGCGACCATGCTCCAGAGAGCCGCTTGTAGCCTGGTTCTAGAGGGAGTGTCGCCATGGCCGACGTTTCACCACGTACCCGTCTCGCCACCCATGAGGTCGACAACCAGCCGCCAGTTTGCGAGGACCGTGACCTGTACGCGCAGGACCGCCCCCTGCGCGAGGCCGTGGCAAGGGAAGCACCGGAGTGGGTCGCGCGCCGCCTGGCACCGCTCGGAGAGCAAGTCGGCAGCCAGCGCGTCCAGGCGCTGGGCGAGACAGCCAATAGCCATCCTCCCGAATTGCGCCTGTTCGATCGACACGGTCGTCGCCTGGATGAGGTCGTCTATGACCCGGCCTACCATGAACTGATGCACCTCGCCTGCGACCACGGCTGGCACGCGGTGGCCTGGCAGGAAGAATCCCAGGGGGGCCACCAGGCCCATGTCGCCGCGCTGTACCTGCTGACCCAGGCCGAGCCCGGTTTCTGTTGCCCGGTGACCATGACCCACGCGGCCATGCCGGCACTTCGCCACAATCCCGAGCTCTGCTCGCAATGGGCGCCTCGTCTCCTGGCCTGGGAGTACGACGGTCGCCCCATCCCGGCCTGGGACAAACCCGGCGTTACCCTGGGCATGGCCATGACCGAGAAACAGGGCGGTAGCGACGTACGCAGCAATGCCACCCGGGCCGATCCCGATGGTGACGCTTATCGTCTTACCGGCCACAAGTGGTTCTGCAGCGCGCCCATGTCCGATGCCTTTCTCTGCCTGGCCCAGACCGACGAGGGGCTCGGCTGTTTCCTGGTGCCCCGCTTCACGCCTGACGACCAGCGCAACGCCATCGAAATACAGCGGCTCAAGGACAAGTGCGGCAACCGGGCCAACGCTTCGGCCGAGATCGAATATCGCGGCGCCTGGGCCCAGGCGATAGGCGAACCAGGGCGCGGCATCGCCACGATCCTGGAGATGGTGCAACAAACGCGCCTGGATGCGGCCGCCGCCCCGGTAGGCATGATGCGTCAGGCGCTTATGGAAGCCTGGTGGCATGTGAGTCGGCGAGCCGCTTTCGGCAAGACCCTGAGTGAGCAGCCCTTGATGCGTGCCGTGATCGCCGACCTGGCGCTTGAGGTCGAGGCCGGCCTGGCGCTGGTCATGCGTACCGCACGTGCCTTCGACACGCCAGGCAGCGAACATGAGCGCGGCCTGGCGCGGCTGGCCCCGGCCCTGGCCAAGTACTGGCACAACCGCCGCGGGCCGGGATTCATGGCGGAAGCCATGGAGTGCCTGGGCGGCATCGGTTATGTCGAGGAGAGCCCCTTGGCCCGGCTCTATCGTGAGGCACCGGTCAACTCGATCTGGGAGGGCTCGGGCAATGTCATCTGCCTCGATGTGCTGCGTGTCATGACCCGCCATCCGGAGTCCCTCGCGTCGTTGCATGCGGAACTGGCCGCGGCCCGTGGGGCGAATGCCACTTACGACCGGGCGATCGCATCGCTCGACAAGGAGCTCACCACCGAACCGGCCCACCTCGAGTCCCGGGCCCGCTGGCTGACCCAGCGCTTGGCCCAGTGCCTGCAGGCCTCGCTCCTGCTCCGCCATGCCCCCGCCGAGGTCGCCGACACCTTCTGTCGCACGCGCCTGGGTGCAGAAGTCAGTCCGGCGTATGGCATACTGCCTACCGATGCGCCCGTCGCTGCGATCCTGTCACGTATCGCCAGCTAGACTTCGCCTCTTTGCTCAACGAGAACAATCATGCGCTTACCACTGATGGCCCTGTGCCTCGCCACCGTGCTTCTGCCCGGTCTTTCCCTCGCCCACGAGGTGCGTCAGGTTCACCTGCGCGTCGCTCACCCGTTCGCGACGCCTACGCCCCCTGGCGCACCGCATGGGGCGGCCTATCTGGATATCAGCATCGACGAAGACGGCGAGACGGCAACGTTGGTCGGCGCCAGCACGCCGATGAGCCAAGGCGTTGAATTGCATGACATGCGCCTCGATGAGGGCACCATGCGCATGCGCAAGCTCGACGAGATCGTCATCGAACCCGGCGAGACCGTCACCCTTCGCCCGGGCGGCGGCCCCCACCTGATGCTGCTCGGGCTCACCTCGACGCTCAGCGAGGGCGATACCTTCCCCCTGATGCTGGAGTTCGCCGAGCGAGAGGCGGTCGAGGTCGAGGTCCGGGTCCAGGAAGCCAATGCCGGGATCGAAGCCGCCGATGGCCATCACGACCATTGAATAGCAGGGTCAGGAGGCGTCGCGCGCCGTTACGTCGGTAACGGTTTCATCGGGTTCGGGTGCTTCGGGTGCGCGACATGGCACGTAGAGATGCACGCGAGTCCCCTCCCGGGGCTCGCTGAAGACCGCCACATGCCCCCCGCTCTGGCGAATGAAGGTGGCCACCATGCTCATGCCCAGGCCCGTCCCCTTGTCGCCCTCCTTGGTGGTGAAGAAGGGCTCGAACAGCTGACGCCGCACCGCATCGCTCATGCCCTGGCCGGTGTCGCTGACCACGATTCGCACGTAGCGCCCCGGACGTAACTGCGGGGCACGGCTGAGCCCTTCCTCACTGACCGCGGCATTGGACGTGGCGACCTGAAGGCGGCCGCCGTCGGGCATGGCGTCGCGGGCATTCACCGCCAGGTTGAGGATCGCCGATTCGAGTTGAGCGGCGTCGACATAGGCCTGTGCCAGGCTTGGTGCCAGGTGCAACTCGAGGTCTACCGCCTCCCCCAGGCTGGTCGTCAGTATCGAACGGCACGCCTTGAGCAGCGCATTCACATCGACCCGTTCGGGGGCCAGGGTCTGCCGACGTGCAAAGCCCAGCAGGCGCTGGGTCAGCTCGCGCCCACGCTCGCCAGCGTGCAGCATGAGCTCGGCCGGCTGGCGTAGCGGCGAGTGCCGCTCGAGGCCCTCCGAAAGCAGCTCGGCGTTACCGATGATGACTGTGAGCAAGTTATTGAAATCATGGGCGATACCGCCCGTGAGCCGCCCCAGGGCGGCCAGTTTCTGCGCCTCCTGGAGTTGACGCTCAAGATGCGCCTGCGCCTCGGCCAACTGTCGGTGACGCCTGTGCGCTCTCACCCACTGCCAGGTCGACAGCATCGCCAGGAGCGCCAGTATCGCAGTAACCAGATGGCTCATAGCAACAACAGGTGTTGAACGCGCACGATATCATCGGCCGACATCGGCCGACCCAAGGCGTAGCCCTGAACATGAGTGCAACCGAAGGCGCGCAACAAGGGCAGGCAATCCAGCGACTCGACCCCTTCGGCCACGACCCGAATACCCAGCCGCTGACCCAGCAAGGCGACCGCCTCGACGATGGCGGCATTCTGCGAGGCTTCATGCATGTCACTTACGAAGCTTCGATCGATCTTGATCTCGCTGATGGGCAGTAGCTGAAGCCGCGACAAGGAAGAGAAGCCGACCCCAAAATCATCCACCGACACCTCGAGCCCATGCAGGCGAAGCCTGGCCGCCACTTCCCCCCCGAGGAGCTCGTCATCCATGGAGTCGCTTTCAGTGACTTCGAGCACGATCGGCAAGGGGTGTGAAAGCTGGCGGCGCCCCGCATCAACCAGCGCCAACAGGTCATCGTTCATCAACTCATCGGGCGTAACGTTGATGGCGAGCGATATCGCGATACTATGTTTAAGCCAGCGTTGCGTATCGGCAAACGCGACCGACAGCACCCGCCGGGTCAGGGCCTGGTACTGCCGGGGCGTCATCAGCGGCAGGAACTTGGCCGGTGCCAGCAGTCCGGCCTCGGGATGCTGCCAACGTGCCAAGGCTTCGACCCCGCTCAACCGACCCGAGGCGAGTTCGATCTGGGGCTGGTAATGAACGATGAATTCATCGCCATCCAGCGCGCGCTCGATCTCCTCCTGGCTCCGCAGCACCTCATCGGGGCGGGTGACGGCCACCACCTGTGGGCGGATGCCCTCGAGCCGACGCCGCAGATCCGCCAGGCGATACGGCTTGGAGAGCGGGCTCAACATGTTGAGCCCCAGCGAAAGGCCCACACGTTCGGCAATCTGGATGATCTTGGTTTCGACCCCACTCAAGAGCAGCACGGCGCCAGCATAGTCACAATCGGCCAACCGGCGCAGAACGTCGATGCCATCGTCGGAGTGCCCCAATTCCAGATCGAGAATGAGCAGGCGCGGCGAAAAGGTGGGCAACTCGGCCAACAGGGCTTCCGGGCGGGCATGGCAATGCGCTTCGATCCCCAGGGCACGTAACTGCAACGAGAGCGTCACGACCACGTCCGGATCGTCATCCAGCACGGCGGCGAACGGGTGAAGTATGGCGGTCATTGTCTCTCTCGGTGGGGCGCAGGCCTGGCAATGTAAACAACTGTATCATTGCCCAAGGCCTAGGCGTGAGCGCCACCTTCCACGCAAGCGGGCCCCGCCCTCAACCCAAGAGGCCCGATCCAAGAGCAGCAACAAAGGGCTAGCCTAACGGGCCGAGCACCACACGCAGCGCCAGCCCCAGCAGCACCAGGCCGGTCAGGCGATTGATCCAGTGCGCCCGGGCCTGAAGCCAGGGCAGTACCGAGGAGTGCGAGAGGACCATTGCGACCAGCAAGTACCAGCCGCCGTCAATGACCATGGCGGTGGCCACGATCAGTGCCTTGGCGGCGATACTCATGTCGGGGCTGACGAACTGGCTGAGCAGGGCAATGAAGAACAGGATCAGCTTGGGATTGCCGAGCGCAACCAACATGCCCTCGCGAGCCGCCTGGGTGCGTGTCGTGGGGTGAACTTCGGCACGCTGCCAAGTGCCGCCTCGCCCAGCACGCAGCGCCTTGATGCCCAGCCAGGCCAGATAGGCGGCCCCCAGCCAGGTAATTGTCTGGAACAGCACCGGTTGGCGGGCGATCAGTGCGCCCAGCCCCCATACGGTCAACAGCGCATAGAACCCGACACCAAGGGTATGGAACAACGCCGCAGTGACCCCGGGCAAACGACCGCCTCCCAGGGTATGGCGCAATACCAACGCCAGGCTCGGCCCCGGCGACATGGCCCCCATGGCACATACGGCTACCAGCGACAACCATAACGAAAGCGGCACCTGACCTCCGGTCTGAATGAGCGCAATGAACATGCGCAGAACGCGCCTGAACATCAAGCGCACCCGATCATGATAAGAAGAGCAGGGCGAAACACAATAAAAACCGGCCACCTCGAAGATGGCCGGAAAGCAGGGAACACGACTGGAGAACCTGCTTCACTCTAGCCGCTCACGGCCCGCCACGATGTGAGCCAATTCGCACCCTGTGCGTAGGAAATCACCGACAAGCCGCGTCAGCGAAGCCTGACCGAACCATGAGCACGACCAAGGCAGCATCGTCACGCGTAGCGCCCACGTTAGACTGGAACTCACCATAAAAAGGAGTCGCTCATGAACGTCAGGATATTCGCAATGATCCTGGAACTGCTCGGTGTGGCACTGATCGTCCTCGGCTGGTTGAACACCCCACCCGCCGCCTTCGTCGGTGTAGTACTGATCATACTCGGGCTGGTCCTGCAATGGACACGTCGCCAGCGCCCGCGCGATTGACGCGGGTCGCTTGAGGGAGCGATACGCCGCGGAGTGAACGAGAGCCTATCTCCCGTTTATCTTCTACCCTGTCGGTGACAGTGCTCCGGACAGCCAAGCGAGGTTTTTGATCATGTCTGAACGCGATAGGAAACCGCAGGATCTAGCGCTTTACCATTACGAGGGCTGCCCCTTCTGCACGCGGGTGCGAAACGCCATTTCCCGGTTGAACATCGACCTCAAACTGCACGACATCATGCGAGACCCTGGCGCCAGGCAAAGGTTGATCGCCGGCGGGGGCAGAAAGACCGTGCCTTGCCTGAGGATCGACGAAGGGGAAAAAACCACTTGGATGTATGAGTCCCGCGACATCATCAATTATCTGGAACGCAAGTTTTCGTAACACAGAGCGTCATGCCCAGGAGAAATGCGACATGCCCTACAGCTACATCCATGCCAGCGAAGATGAAAAGATCCGCTCAGATACCGAAGGCAACCACTCCGATGGCTTCGTCGTCTATGACACCGACACCAATAGAGAGTATGGCGTTTACCAGACCGAGGTGGAGGCCCAGCAAATCTGCGAGAACCTCAACCGCGGCGAGACGCCAAAAGACCCTAGCTAAAGCCATCGAGTAGATACGATCCCCCGCCGCCTTCTCACTTTTTACCAGCCCCGCCCTACCGCGACACGCCGAATTTCCCAGGCCTCTGAGGGCCTGGGTTGTGATATCAGGCTTCCTTTTCCTACACTGCGTATCACTGAGTGAGTTTGTGCAATATCGCAAACGCAGCACACTGTACGGAGTAGTAATGCGTTAACTCATAACAGATAATCTGGGGAGAACCATGAGGATCGTACTCGTCACCGTCGCCATGCTCGCTGTCGCTACTGCGATTCTGTTTGCCGCTTACGACCCGCCCGGCGAACAGACAGCCGGCTCCGGTGCC
Organism: Litchfieldella xinjiangensis; assembly: GCF_000759345.1. Classification (GTDB taxonomy): domain Bacteria; phylum Pseudomonadota; class Gammaproteobacteria; order Pseudomonadales; family Halomonadaceae; genus Litchfieldella_A; species Litchfieldella_A xinjiangensis. Next base: position 360,889 of record NZ_JPZL01000002.1, on the reverse strand, counting down.
TGGACAAAAGAGTTGCAAGCCGAATCTGATGCAGTGCGTAAGTGAGGGAGAACGCAAGGGCGTGTCGGTACGCGTCGTCAGTGAAAATGCGACTAAAAGCAAGGAAGGGGTAAAGCTAAGACTAAATGGGAAGTGGACCGCTATGGGCCGCCGAGCATCTTAAACAGCGATCAGGGCTGCCAATCCACCCGCCAGGCGTTCACCGAGGTACCGAAGGCCCATAGCGTCCGGATCAGCATGGATGGAAAAGGCTGCTACCGGGACAGCATCTTCGCCGAACGGTTCTGGCGTAGCGTGAAGTACGAGTGCGTCTATCTGCAGGCCCTCGAAGATGATGCCCACCTATGCCGGGAGCTGAGGAAGTACTTCACTTGGCACAACCGCCAGCGGCCCCATCAAGGCTGGACGGTGCGACACCCAATGAGGTGTACTCGATCAACCACTGACTCAGGCGGCCTGACCCTGATAATGATTCCGGTCAGAGCTTAAATCGTCTGTCAGGTGGCCCAACGGATGGGGTCCACTTCAGATTGCCCGATGCACAATCAAGCGATTGCTTGTGTCCGTGGTGAATCTAACCTGTTACTTTCGAAAGTAATTTATACCCGCTGGCTCCACCTTTGGCGTCCATCTCGCCAAACCATTGGAGAGCATTCATCTTTACCTGCGGGCCAACGTAGTCGAAGAAGGGATGGCAGAAATTATGCCGGACTTCTCGGCACATCGCAGGCTAGGACAGGCAGACCCGACTCGCGCGCAGCTCTGCATGACGGTAACTTCCTCTCTTAAGGATGACCCTCGCAGCACCGGGTTACTGGCTGATCATCTGGCCCGTGTTATTGCCGCCCGACTGGTGGCTCAGCGAACTAGCGAGACGCCATCGCCTGAGGGCGGCCAACCTCGTGAAGGTTCCGCCTCGCTCAGTGCCGATAGGTAGTCATCGAAGGCTTGCTGTGCCGCAGCTACGACGACCGGCGCCTCGTCGGGCCGACAGTTCTCGTCCAGAAAGGTAAGGAATCGCCGCCAGTGCACTTCCGGTTGCGGGGAGTCGAAGTAGGACACCGGTACCTTGGCGCCAAGTGCCCGCTGCACCTGGCGGGCGATCACCTGACCGCCCAACCGGGAGCCCTCCAGCACATAGCACTGCCCTGCCAGGACGGCGGGTGTTACTGCCACCGGCAAGGCCGATGGCAAGACGCAGGGAGGCACGACCCCCAGTGCCTCCAGGTCCGTCTCAAGGCGATGGGTGCGCGAAGAAACCTTGATCTCCTCACTGAGCGTTATGTCTAGTTGTTGTGCTCCTGCCAGCACGCATGCTTCCAGCCGGCCATGGGGCCGATGGATCGCCAGTAGCGAACGCGCATAGGCAGTACGGGACAGGCCCGGGATGATCAGTTGCTGAAGAAGCGGATGGTGATCCAGTAAGTGATGTGCCCGCCGGGTGCCGTCTCGCAACTGTCGAGCCAAGGGGATTGCCGTCAAGTCGCCTCCTGCAGCAGCTGACGAAGCTTGAGCAATTTGAGCCGAGACTGCTCAGGCCAGGGGCGGCTATAACCAAGGCGTGTCTCGAGCCACTTTTCGAACGAGCGTCGCGGGGCAATGGGGACCGCGTCTGACCGGTACTCTACTGGCTTGTCGGGATTGCCGCCCCAGGCCACTTCCTGCGCCTCCTCGGCCCGACACAGATAGCAACGCAGCTGTTCTCCCGAAGCAGTGAGCAAGGATATCGCCAGCAGCCCAGCCACCTCGGAGAGCGGCATGTCGGGGCAATCAGCAAGAAGGTGATCGCTGATTCGGACTGTCTCCTTCTCCGCGCACCATTGCTCCACAGCATCTAAAGCCTCGGGCTCAAGGATAAGCCCCTCGCGTAGCTCAGTACCCTCGCCACACAACATTACCCCGTCTGCATCGAACTCTGCCATCAACCAGGTACTCAGCAAGGGCCACGCCTGAATCAGGCCACCCTGCGCTTTCACTTGGCTACGCACCCCGCTGAAGTGACGCTCCAGCCCATCGAGCATGGATTGGCGAGTATGTGTGTGGTAGGTCTTCTCGGCCAGGGCGAAGCTTTCTACTTCTCGGGACAGGTGGTTCAGCCGTGATAGTGGCAGTTGGCGTGGCCGGTCGGCATGACAGGAAATCAAGGCGGTCAGCTCATCGCCCATGGATACCGGGAAGGAGATCGCTGACGCCACGCCCATGTTGTGCAGGTAGATACGATGCACCGGTGAAAGGCTGCGTAGATCCGCCAGTGTCAGATCCGGCTGCGGCGCCTCGTTGAGGGCAACCAATGGCACCGACTCCGCCGCGGCGTCTGGGATACTGCGCCATGGATTCTTTACATAAAGTGCTCGGGCAATCTCTGGAATATCGCTAGCGGGGAAACGCAGCCCCAGGTAGCGTCCCTGAGCACCGGTACCCAGCGCTTCGGCCATTACCTCTCCGTCACCGCTGGGCAGGAAGCGATAGAACAGCACCCGATCGAAGCCACTGAGTTGAACGATTCGTTCCACCAAGGCCTGCCGCTGCATCATCAATTCATCGCGTGAGCCGATGTGCACTGACGATGCCACCTCATCGACAAAGGTAGCCTCTTCGTTATCGGGCAACAGCTCGATAACCACCTCCCCATTGGCGTTGCGTGAGGCCAACAGGGCGAATTCACCCATCTCGCCATCGACAAGCGGGACCGATAATCGATCACCGGCGTGCTGCCCCAGCCGGCCCAGTGGCGATGCCAAGGCGTCAGGAAGCGGTTGGCCGAGAAGGCTGTGAGGGTCGAGGCCCAGCACTGTTTCAAGATTGTTTGACGCGTGGGTCACGCGCCCATCAGCGGCCACGACCAGCAACGCCCCGTGGGCCTGGATGGCCCCCGAGAGATGCAGCTGCTCATGCTCGCACTGCGCCAGAAAACCTCGTTTAGTTGTCATCTTCAATTTCTCGTCTTGAGCAGGTAGCTTGAGAAGTCCTCAGCCTCCAGGGGCCGTGATAATAGATAGCCTTGCAGGTAGTCGCAGCCATGCTCGCGTAACCAGGCCTGTTGAGCAGGGGTCTCGACACCCTCGGCCACGGTGCGTATGCCCAGGGCTGCCGCCATGCCGAGTATCGCCTGAGCAATGGCCTCGTCGTTGCGGTCTGGCCCACCCAGGCCATCAACGAAGCTCTTATCGATCTTGAGCTCTGCCAGGGGCAGGCGCTTGAGGTAACTCAAGGATGAGTAGCCCGTCCCGAAGTCGTCGATGGACAACAGGATGCCCGCCTCTCGCAGTTTCTCGATATTTCCCAAAGCCGCGCTGGTGCGCTCCACCAGGGTGCTTTCGGTGATCTCGACCTGAATCAACTCGTGTGAAACGCCATAACGCTTCAGACGCTCGAAGAGATAGCCCGTGAAGCTCTCCTCCTGAAAGCTGTACGCCGAGATATTCATAGCGACCGGAACGACGGCGAGCCCCTGAGCCAGCCAGCCGGAGATATATTGAACTGCAAGCTGGACAACATAACGGTCGATGACCTGGATCAGGCCCGTTGCCTCAGCGGCGGGGATGAATTGTGCCGGACTCACTTCGCCGAGTTCCGGATCGTTCCAGCGCAGCAACGCCTCGACGCCCACAATGCGTGGCGGCTCGGCGGTGTCATACTTGGGCTGAAACATCAAACGGAAGCGTTCTTGCCGAAGCCCCTCGCGCATGGCGCTGGTCAGCCGGGCCTGCTGTACCAAGCGCTGCTGCAATTCAGGCTTGAACAATTCGAAGCGATTTCGACCTTTCTCCTTGGCTCGGTACATGGCGGTATCCGCCGCCTTGATCAGAGCCGAGGCATCATCACCATCGTCAGGGAAGAAGGCCAGCCCAATACTGGAGGAGACGAACAGAGAGTGATCCCTTACCTGGAAGGGCCGCGCTAGCATCTCAACGATGCGATGGGCGAGATGCTCAGCGGTATCAAGCTTGGCATCGGTAAGAATGAGAGTGAATTCGTCACCGCCCAGGCGGGCTACCGTATCCAGGTCGCGCAGGTTGCTGCGCAACCGCTCGGCCACCTGCACGAGCAACTGGTCGCCCATGTCGTGTCCCAGGGTATCGTTGATCGACTTGAAGTTGTCCAGGTCAATGAACATTAGCCCTACCATGGCAGCATGACGTCGTGCCTGAGCCATGGCCAGGTCGAGGCGATCATGAAAAAGAGTGCGGTTGGGCAGACCGGTCAAGGCATCGTGGGTAGCGAGGTATTCAGCCTGGCGCTGAGACTCCTTGAGGCTCGAGATGTCGGCGAACACCGCCACGTAATTGGCAGAGTCCTCTTCTTCTCCACCCTCGATACGGTTAATGGTCAGCCACTCGGGATAGAGCTCGCCATCCTTGCGCTTATTCCAGATCTCGCCCTGCCAGAAACCGCAGCTATCGAGCGACTTCCACATAGCTTCATAAAATGATTGCTCCGTCTCTCCCGACTTGAGCAGCTGACCGAGGTTACGCCCCAAGGCCTCCTCCGGGGAATAGCCTGTGATACGAGTGAAGGCATTGTTGACTGACTGGATGCACGAACTACCGTCAGTCACCACAATCGCTTCCCCTGCGTGCTCAAAGACCTTGGCAGCGATGCGCAGCTGGCCCTCGGCCTGCTTGCGCAGGGTAATGTCCTCGGCCTCGGTGATGATTACGTTGGGCTGACCATCTCTATGGCGCAACACCTGGTGGACGGTGCGGAAGACGCGCGGCGGCTCACCGGGCAGGAGGTGCTCCGCGGCAATCACCTTCTGGCCACGCAGGGCCTCAAGATCACAGCCCCAAATGTCACCGGCGAAGGTGCTGGGAAACAGCTCAAAGTCGCTGCGGCCATGGATGTCCGCCTTGCTGAGCCCGAACGCCTCGAGAAAGCTCGTATTGGCGAAAAGATACTTGCCACTAAGGTCTTTCATGGCCAAAAGGAGGGTGGTGTTTTCCATCAGGGTATCGAGCTGAGAGCGGGAGGCTTCGAGTGCCGATTGTGTCCGGCTGACTTCGGTCACATCCACCAGCGTGACCACCAGCCGCACCACTTTGTCCTGAGCATTGGTGCCCGGCGTGACCTTCAGCTGTTGCACCTGCCCCTCGGTCTTGAGCACAGCCTCTTCAGGCTCGCCATGCACCGTGGCCCGGGCTAGATAACTTTCGAGTTCGACCAGCATGCCAGGCAAGTCCAAACGATTGAAGGGCTGCTGGATCGCCGTAGCACGTAGATCGAAGAGGCGCCCCGCTGCGGCATTGAATCGGAGGAGATGGTGCTCGGCATCGAAAACCAGGATGGGAAAATCCAGGGCATCGTAGAGGTGGGTATACTCCTCATTGAGCTGGTGAAGCGCGCTGGACCTGGCGTTGAGTTCCTCGTTGAGACTGACTAGCGCTACATTGGAGGACTGCAACGCCTGGTTGGTCGCTTCGAGCTCCTGGGTGGACGTCACTCTATCCCTGCTAGCATAAGGGACGGTTTTCTCAGGAGCGGGCAGGCGTGGTGTTTCCTGCAATCGCTGGGGTCGGTCTGTCTGCGCAACCGAGACTGATTCTTCCCGCTTGCGGAATATGCGCTGTGATCGATTCAGTGGCATGAACAAGGCATCAGACTGGCCAACGCTTTCACTGCCGCCGAGAACCAGTACCCCTTGCTTCTGCAGGGCGAAGTGAAACCGCTTGAGCACACGAGCCTGAAGAGCGGCATCGAAATGGATCAGCACGTTGCGGCAGGCAACCACATCCATACGCCTGAAGGGGGGGTCACTGATCAGTTGGTGGCGGGTGAAGATAACCATGTCACCCAGGCGCTTGCCGACCTCGTAGCCTCCCTCGCCACGCTGGAAATAACGTTGCACACGCTCCGGTGCGAGACCTTTTAAGGCTTCAGAGGAATAGAAGCCGCGCCTAGCAATGGCCAATGCATGATCATCAATATCTGTAGCAAATATTTGAATACTGGGGGGTTTCCAAGTGTTGCCCCATACTTCATCGAACAACATGGCGATGGAATAGGCTTCCTCGCCGGTGGCACAGCCCGCCACCCAAATTCTCGCCCCCCGCCCCTGCTTCAGGCAGCGCTGAAATATTTCCAGAACATGGGGCAACAGGGCCTCAAAGGTAGCCGGGTCGCGGAAGAAGGTGGTGGCCGAGACCAGTAGATCCTGTACCAGTAAGTTCAGCTCTTCCGGTCGGCTCTCGACGAGCGCCAGGTACTGAGCATGACTACTGACGCCACTGGCCGCCATGCGCCGGTGTAATCGCCTGGCCACGGCAGTGGGCTCATGGTTAGAAAAATCGATCAGGCATTGGGTGCGTATCATCTCGAGCAGTTGCCTGGTCGCCGCACCATGTTCATTCATGTCATACTCAGAGAGATACCCTAAACGCGCCAATAGGCGCGCCATGTCACTGGGCTCGTGTATAAAACCGGCGTTTTCCGCTTCGATGGCTACGCTCAAGCCATTGTCATGAAGGGCGGTGGCCAACTTGATCATGGCGAACCCACCGGCAGCCCTGAGGGCATGCAACGTGGCGTTGATCCGGGGGCCGGCTTCCGAAAGAAGCACACCGATAGCCCTTTGGCCGGCATCCGACGCTAGTGAGCGAAGGAAGTCATGCGCCCAGGAGTACGCGTCCTCTGATTTCCCAGGGGTCAGGCGCAGCTGCCCAGCGTAGAACGTCACACCGGCATTGGCCGGCGCCAACAACAAAGTGCCTGGTTGGGGCCGATCTCCATCATTGAGCAGGCGTACCTTCAGCGAAGTCCCATCGGATAAATCATCACACTGCAAGCTATCGCCAGCTGTTGAATGCTGCTGAATGACAAAGGCGCAGGGCAGTGCCGGATCCAGGTCACATATGAAATTAGATAGCGACTCTTGGTCTTCCACCGAAACCCAGATACCCACTATGGCCAGTAGCCCGGCGCCATGCTCATGTTCAACAAGCATTGGGCGCCCTCTGGCCAGTCCTTGGATATGTTACAATTCGTGAACAAATATAGGGCAATGAGAAAATAGCTATCGTCGCACCCTTTGACCCTGATGCACTCATGGGGAGCATAGCTTTTTCTCTCGTCTTAAAGCGTGTCGTTTTACCTGATAACTTTTGGTCCTAACGTTATATTTATAAAAACATGCCAAAGCCATAAGCGCGCATAAAATAAATTAGATCTAATTTTGACAAAGATGGCATAGGCCTTCTATCTATAGGCCTAACCCAGTAAAACTTGCGTGAATGTCACCATTATCGCGGCTAACACAGTACCACCAGACGAGCCTCGCCGTCGCCTTGGTTTAAGCTGAGCGAGCTGGGTCAGGCGGTCAGCCAGCCGAGTATTAGCTGCTTGGGTGATAGTGGGAAAGTTGTAGTCATGCCCCTCCCCCACGCCTAGCGCAGCCATTGCGTATCCATGCACAACGAGCGCTTCCAGCCAAATTCCGTGCGATAGGCCTGCGATCCACGCCTTGCGAGGGCATATCGGGGTTGAGTTTATAAGGTAGCTACTCAAGCTCAACCTCGTTTCCATCCGGAGCGACTGCACCGCCGTCTGCAGGCGAGCTACGCCCAGATAGCACCACGAACAAAGAAAATCCGATGTGATATACACTTTAATGGGCTTTGGCATCGTCCAAGTCCTTTTTTACCTGCTTCAGCAAGCAGCGCCTTGAGCAGCACCTCCTTGGACTGCACCCCAGCGAATCGCTGGTGGCCGATGATTATCATCGGCACCGAATCGACCTGGTTACCCAACGCGGACTTTAGTGCCCTTATGTGGAGATCGCGGCAACTTCGCTGTAAAGCGCCTGTCTGAGTCCGCCCGTATTGGGACCGACCTCCCCAGCCAGGTTGGTCAAAACAACAATATCACCGATATCCTGCTCTCCTTAAAGAACGCCTAGAGCAGCCGATCGTTGTCCTTGTTGTGGTCTCGAGCAAACTGATAGCCCTCCCAAGCAAGGTCCGTGCGGGGCTGGGGAGAGACGGAGGGAAGCTTTATCTTCACACCGTAATGATCCGCCAAAGGGTAAACTGACCTAGGCCAGACCGCCTGCAAGTAGAATCTTCTGGCCGTAGCGTCGGCGTCGGGTAGGGCCGGAGTTCGAAGGGCAGCCATGATACACAGGGAGGAGCGTACATAAGCAAGGGAAGAATCCGTCTTCCTGACAGACTCAGTAACCATGTTTTCATGATTTGCGGCACAGCTACGCGAGTCTGCTGGCTCAAGCCGGAGGAAGCATGACGACGGTGAGGGATTTGCTGGGTCATTCAAGCCTTACGTGACGTGCCGCTACGCTCATATATTTTATGCCAACCTGAACGAAAACTAGGCTAGGTTGAAAGCCTGAGTGCCGCCTTCTGCGACCAAGCATTAAACGAGGTTAAAACGAGAGGGGGATTGAAGCGAAGATACTAATCGGGAAATGGTGCCGGTGGTCGGACTCGAACCGACACGCTATCGCTAGCGGCGGATTTTGAATCCGCAGCGCTTATTTATTAATCAACAACTTAGGTAGAATTTTTCAAAATAACCAACAACCTTACCAACATCTAGGCATGCGCTTGGATGCTACTCGCCGCGTCAGTATGCGCCAATGGCTGGCAACCCTTTCCCGCTGCTATGACAAAGCGCAAAAGAGACGCCAGACAAGAATGTGAATACTTCTTACATTTCTCTCAAAGTTGATCACGCATGGCTCAGGGCCTAATCAGCCCTTACCTCTTCGTACACGCTTGAAAATTTCTTCCGCTAGATGTTCATGCGCAGCCGAACGAAACTCCTTATCCGTCATTACACGGGAAAAGATATCTTCATTGTTTTCCATACGGTCGATGAACAGCTCATCGAGCATACGTTCCAAGAATGCTGAAAAGTTGGGCAGGTTGTTCGCTTTTGCGGCTTCAACGATTTTTTCATTTTCTTCCGCGCTGGCGCTGATCTGGTCGAAGAACAGCTGATCGGCTTCGGTAAAGTCCGTGCCGAAGCGTTCATTGAGCTTTTCAACCAGCGATGACAGCGCGACGGCTTCATCCCTTACGCCGCTAGTCCCTACATCGGTAGGCCCCTTGAGGGGGCAGGCTTCGCCTGTGCCCAAGTCGATGGAGCCTTCCGTCATCTGTTGCAGGCGGAAATAGCGCAGAGCCACCTCGTCATCCAGGGCGAACACCTGGCCATCACCCGACGGTGGCAGCTTGGCAAACAGGTTGCGCACGAAAGCGTAGAATTTTTCCAGTTCGCTATCCTGATAGGGAATGATCTGCGATAGGAATGCATAAAGGTTGCGATAGGCGGTCAGCTGTCCGCGAAACTCCTCCTGCTCTGCCTCCTCTCGCTCACAGAAGCGGACGACAACCGCGTCGAGTACAGCGTTCATCACCCTGTGATCCGAGGCTGAGTGATCACGTTTGCCGCGATACCAAACTTCCGCAAAGGCATTTATATCATCAGGCGCAAAGATCGCCCATGCCAACAGCTTGTGCTGCAATTCGGACAGTTGATGCGGATCGGCATTCTCACCGACCGGTGTTGCCTCGTAGTAGGGCTTGAAAGCTTGATAGATGTCGTCTTCCTCGTTGGCAAAATCCAGCACAAAAGTGCGGGCCTTGCCCGGCGCCATGCGATTGAGTCGTGACAGTGTTTGTACCGCCTGTATACCAGCCAATCGCTTAACCACATACATGGTTTGCAACAGCGGCTGATCAAAACCCGTTTGGTACTTCTCCGCCACCAAAAGAACTCGGTAATCGTCACGCTCAAAGGCTTCGGGCAGTTCTCTTTCCGCCAAGCCGTCATTCATCGCCACTTCGGTGTAGGCCGAGCCGGGGTCTTCGGGGTCTTCCACACTGCCCGAAAAGGCGACCAATGAGCGGATACCGCTATAGCCGTTATCCTTGATATATTGATCGAATGCTAACTTATACTTCACCGCGGCCAGTCGCGAACCGGTGACCACCATGGCCTTAGCGCGCCCGCCCATTTCGCTCGTCACATACAACCGGAAGTGCTCGACAATCACCGACACTACTTGATCAATGTTGACCGGGTGCAATTCTAGATAACGGCTCAAAGCCTTGGCCGCCTTCTTTCGAGGCACCTCCGGATCATTCTCCACCTGCTTGATCAGGCCAAAGAAGCGTTTGTATGTGGTGTAGTTCTGCAACACGTCCATGATGAAGCGTTCTTCAATAGCTTGCCGCATGGAGTACTCGTGAAAAGGTGACGTGCCGGAAGGGCCTGGCTCATCGAACAAAGCTTTGGTCTTGAACTTAGGAGTGGCGGTAAAAGCAAAGAAACTCAGGTTCGGCTGACGTGCTCGCTTTAGGGAATCACGGAGAATGGCCGCCTTGGCCTCATCGGATAGCGCGTCGTCTTCTTCATCGGACAACTGAGCGGCAATCGCCGCCTCGATGCCATCTTTGTTGAGCATCCCCCGTAGCTCGGTGGCCGTCTCGCCGCTCTGCGACGAGTGCGCCTCGTCCACAATAACTGCAAAGCGCTTGCCTACGGTGCTGATGTTCACGCTTTCCCCCTTCTTCTCCAGCGTGGATAGCGCCTGAGAGATGAAGGGGAATTTCTGCAAGGTGGTGATGATGATTGGCGTTCCGCTGGACAAGGCCTGGGCGAGCTGCTGCGTATTCTCGTCGATCTTTTCCACCACCCCGGTCTTATGCTCGAACTGGTAGATAGTGTTCTGCAATTGCTGGTCCAACACGCGGCGGTCAGTGACCACTACCACCGAATGGAAGACCTTTTGATCCTCGGCATCATGCAGGCTAGCCAGGCGATGCGCTAGCCAGGCAATAGAATTGGATTTACCCGACCCAGCCGAGTGCTGCACCAAATAGTTATGCCCGGAGCCGTTGGCTTGCGCATGGCCCACCAGCTTGCGCACTGCGTCAAGCTGGTGATAGCGCGGAAAAATCATGGTTTCCTTGCGAATGGTGCGCACGCCTTTTTCGGTCTTGACCTGCCGCTCCTTCACCTCCAGGTGCATAAAGCGCTGCAGGATATCCATCAAGCTATTCTTTTCCAGCACCTCATCCCAGAGATAGTGAGTCTTCCAATTGTTCTCCACGGGCGGGTTGCCTGCGCCATGCTTGTGTCCGCGGTTGAAAGGCAGGAATACCGTATCCTTGCCCTTAAGGCATGTAGTCATCCATATTTCGTCCGGGTCCACGGCAAAATGCACCAGCGCACGCTTTTTGAAGCTGAACAGCAAGTCGCGCTCATCGCGATCCTGCTTGTACTGCGTGACTGCATCCGCAGCCCGTTGTCCCGTAAGTGGGTTTTTCAACTCAACAGTGGCTACCGGGAGGCCATTCAGGCTCAGGGTTACATCAATAATGCAGCGGCGGTTCTTGCCGTTCGCACTTTTCATCACCGAGGTAAAGGCCACCTGCCGCGTAATGGTCAGGCGATTTTTGGCGTAGGCCGCCGCCGCCTCCGGGTTCATGCCGGAATTGGGACGAAAGTGGGCCAGCCGGAAGGTCTTGCCGTAACACTTGAAGCCATAGCGCAGCACATGCAACGTCCCCTTGATCGCGAGTTCCTTGACGAGGTTGTCAAGCAATGTGGACTGGGTCTTATCACCAAGCAGCGCTTCCAACTGCCCCCATTTAGCGGCCTGGCTGTCTTTCAAAAAGTTAGTCACGTCCTCGGGGCATAACGCCAGCGCCTCATCATAGGAAGTCGCTTCTCGCTTTTCATAACCGCCCGCGCTGATCAGGCCTGCTTCAATCGCGGTTTCAAAATCGGGCTCTGTGTGACCGGACATCAGTCGACCTCCAGTTGGCCAGTGGTGGCAGCGGCGATGAGCGTAGCGCGATATTCTACGAGTAGGTTAATCGATCGGTTGATTTCGGCAGAAATTTGACGAATTTCTTCGTCCTCGCCATTAAGGAGCGAAGATATTTCCGCCTGCTCATTAGGGGGTGGAATCGGTATCATTAATCCACCAATCCGGTCTATATTTAGATTGGCCTGAGTATTAGTCACAGAGACTTTCTCAAACTGCTTTACGCATGCAGCAAAAAGAAAGTAGAGGTAATCTAATTCTGTCGAGGGGCCAGGCACAAAGCCAACAACAGAATCCGGAAAGCAAGCTTTAAAGCGAAGAATGGCCACATCTCCAACATTTGCAGCAATAGCCATGCAAAGAGTATCTTCGGGAAACTCTTTTGAAACAGCATAGCCCTCTTCACTGAGTGTTTGAGCGTAGCTTTCTACGTATTTATCAGCTCGAGCAACGTCTCCTGTTTGAATAAATGGATATTCGCCATTATAAAGATGAGGCGCATTTCTCGGTCTATGCGAGAACTTACCCCTAAGTATCCGACAGCTATGCTTTATCTGCTTGATCTCCCAATGCGCCGGAATATCCCCCAGCCAGTCAATTTCAGAAGGTCTCATGGGGGCGTCGGGATTCAGGCCCTTTGTGACTGCTCGAGTGATAAGAGCCTGACGCTTTTCGGCCAAGCGATTCAGCAAGGCGCGTTTTTTCTCAATCAGACCGTCGATGCGGTCTATTTTTTCATCTAGAAACTGCGCGATGCGATGTTGGGTATCTAAGGGTGGTAAAGGCAATGGCTGATGACCAACGATCTCCCAATCGGCGCGAGGCATTTTTGAGCCAAACGTTTCAGCGTCAACCGCATCGATGAAGCCTTTCGAAGTAACTAAATAGAAAAGATAGCGAGGGACTACCCGGCTGGACGAACGCAAGCACAGTAGTTCGCCTGAGCTGACACCGCTAAAATCAGCATGAAAGGCCTTAGCAAGATAGGGACGCAATTTGTTGAATAACACGTCGCCGGCCTTGAACTTGCGGCTATCAGACTCCGAAGACTCAAGCTCATCTCTTAACAATTTTCCTGTCCAAGATTCGATATCCTCATTGGAAAGGTAGGGCAGATCGCTCTGCTCTTGTTCATTTGGCCGCTCGGTAGATAGTGAAACGCTCCACTTAAGCCAATTCTTTCCCCAGCTTTCTGGCGGGGTGCCGATCCACGCTGGCAATTCGTCACTATAGGAAAAGAAACTCATAAATCGCCTTCGCTCTTTTTCGCGCCGCGCTTGCTTTTAACCCTTTTATTTTTACTTCTTACGGCTACCTGCTCGCCCAGCTGTAATTTTTCATCATTGCTCATGACAACAACCCCTTCAAAAGTCCAGCGATCTCACCTTCCAGCTCGTTAATCTCTGCCTCGATCTTATCTAGCGGACGCGGTGGCTTGTAGACAAAGAAATGCCGGTTAATGGGGATTTCATAGCCTACCTTGGTTTTGCTGTAGTCCACCCAGGCGTCGCGCACATGCGGCAGCACTTCGCTAGTCATGTAAGTATCGATATCGCCTCTAAAGGTTTCTATCAGTTCGTCATTGGGCTTGTCTGGCCCCATTTGCATGGGCAAGGGCAGCCGGGTGCCCGCCGGCAACGGAATGTTTTCCGTGTCGCGCAATTCGCTGTCCGGCTCTGGTCTGCCTTTGCTGTCACGACAAATTTCTGCGTCAGGGTCACGCTCGCCAAGCGCGCTGAAAATAGCCTTTTTGATGGGCGCCGGAAGTTTCATCCCCGCCTTCTTAGCAGCAGTGCTCAGATCGGCGTCGAAGATAGCGCGATCGTTGTACTGGCCGTTATCGGTCAGTGTCGCCAGAACGGTGCGAATAGATGACTGCAGTTGACGGCCTTCTTCGATTTCCCGCTCAGCGGCGGCTTCATTCTTGCGCTTTTTGGAAGTAGCCAGATTGGCAAAGACGGTCTGCTCATCCAGCCGGGCAATGCGCTCCGGAGTAGCCTCGAAGCTCATGCGCAGGGGCCGTTCCACCGTTACCTTGAGAAAACCGAACTCACGATTCTCGAAAATCTTTGAGACTACGCGGGTCTCGGAGATGCCGTTAATTTCCACCTCGGCCGTCTCGCCATCTTGATAATTACCGTAAAGGCGAGTGAGTTCGCGGATCTGGTCTTCCGTAATTTCGTTGCGCTTTTTATTTAGGCTCCTCTTCATACGCTGGAAAAAGAGTGTGCCGTCGATGAGTTGTATTTTGCCGCGCCGCTCGGGAGCCTTGCGGTTGGTTACCAGCCAGACATAGGTGAAAATATCGGTGTTGTAGAATAGCTGGTTGGGTAGCGCTACGATGGTGTCGAGCCAATCATTTTCGATGATCCATCGGCGAATACTTGAGCTTCCCTTGCCTGTGTGGCCAGAAAACAATGGTGAGCCGTTAAACACGATAGCTATCTTTGAGCCGGCAGCGTTTTCATCCCCATCTTTATAAGGATGCATCTTGGAGATCATATGCTGAAGGAACAGCAGCGAGCCGTCGTCAATGGCGGGCAGCCCGGCGCCAAATCGCCCGGCAAAGCCCATCTCCTTATGCTCCTTCTCGACGACATTCTTTTGATCTTTCCACTCTACGCCAAAGGGAGGGTTGGCCAGCATGTAATGGAATTTCTTGCCCTCGAAACCATCACGGGTCTTGCCATCGCCCAAAGTGTCGCCGAGAACGATGCTGCTTGTGTCCTCATCCTTGATCAGCATGTCCGAACAGCATATGGCCCAGGATTCGTCATTATACTCCTGCCCGAACAGGGCAAGGTTGGCCTGGTCGTTCTGGTCGAGGATGAATTTCTCGGATTCCGACAACATACCGCCGGTGCCGCAGGCCGGGTCATAAATCGTGCGGAAGATGCCCGGTGTATATACATCCTGCTCGCCAGTGTAGACGAGGTTGGCCATCAGACGGACGACCTCACGAGGAGTGAAGTGATCTCCGGCCTCTTGGTTATTCTGCTCGTTAAAGCGCATTATGAGATATTCGAATAAATATCCCATCTGCAGGTTGCTGATACGTTCTGGATGTAGATCAACTGCCGCCATAGCTTTGACGATTGTGAAAAGGCGGTTGCTAGCTTCCAGGGTTTCTATTTGGTCATTAAATTTAAAACGCTCGAAGATGGCGCGAGCGGTAGGCGAAAAACCGTTGATATAGGCTACCAAGTTGGATGCGATATTCTCCGGATCACCTAGCAGTCGCTGAAAGGTGAATGGACTGGTGTTGTAGAGTGGGTTCTTGCGACTTGGGTCCGCTGCCCTGCCAAGCAACTTCTCCATCGCGCTTTCCGGCATACCCTGGGCAGTCAGCTTTTCGTATTGCTTGAGCACCTTGTCTTTGGTGGGCTCCAGCACACAATCCAGGCGACGTAGCACCACAATGGGCAGCATGACCAGGCGATACTGCGGAGGTCGATAGGGACCTCGAAGCCGGTTAGCGATTTCCCAAATGTGGCCTTTTAGTTGGTCATGCACCTGCAAGTTCATTCGAAAAACATCCTTGGCGTCATGCTGAATTTGGTATGTGAGCGCTAAGCCACAGCGGCTGGGTCGTCTAGAAGCAGGGGCAGGAGCTTCTGACGCCTTCTCGCCTGGTTGGCTGCAGCCTTAGCAAGGTGGCAGAGGGTGCCTTTCAGTGTTCACTGATACGCCCCTGCGTTCTTGGTTATGATTCCGTCGACGAGGAGTATCATACCCAACAAAGCGTAGTGAGGGGGCCGGCTCGATACAGAAGCCGATGCCTACGCCTCTATGCATCGCCGGGCAAGCCACATGGAGTAGGCATGGAGTTGCCCGGCCAGGCTGGGGAAAAGGCAAATTTTGGGCTATTGCGCCGAGCAAAGTTGAGGGCACCAGTTTGACCTTGGCCTAGTCAAGCCATTGACCCAATGGAGATATTGCCCGACCCCGGCTAGCATGGCTGGTTACCCTGCTGAGGCCGTGCCATGTCTAAGATCCATCCGCGACACAACGATGCCGGAAAACCGGTCGTCCTGAAAACCCCTTCTACAGCGACGTCGTTGTCATGCTGGGATGACCCCACGACTATCGCCAGAGTGGTGCCGGACGGGCCACTACCAGATGAACTGAACGGGCTGGCGCTTGAGCATTGGCGAGAAGCTGAGAATGCCCTTGAAGCGCTGTGGAAAACCGCATCCGACACACCGATCCAAGCACCTCAGCTTAAGCTCGCCTCAGGCAAGTCGCCGGCGGCAGGGGCAGTGGTGCTGGAGCCCGACGGCCGGGTATGGGTTATCCACCCAAGCAACGCCTTTGGCGGCTACAAGGCGACCTTTCCCAAAGGCAAGCAGGAGCCTGGGCTAAGCCTTGAACAGACCGCTATCAAGGAGACGTTCGAGGAGGCTGGCTTGGCAATCACTTTGACCGGCTGGCTTTCCGACGTGCCGCGCTCGACCAGCACGACACGCTATTTCACGGCCCGGCGGATCGGCGGCACCCCGGCTGCCATGGGCTGGGAGAGCCAGGCGGTGAGCCTGGTGCCCAGAAAGCATCTGGCTGAGGTCCTGCACCATCCGAACGATAAGCCGCTTCTAGATGCTATTCAGCAACTGGCAGATGATACAGAAGATAGCTCCGAGCATCACGCCAGCCCGACAAACATGTCCACGGGCTTGCCTGAGCACCTACCGTTAGACCAGCGCGAGCGTGTCGCAATATTAACTATCATCCACGACGGCCAGGCATTCTCGCCGAGTGAAGTTTACCGGAGCTTTGACCCCGAGCCCGACACTGAGCTAGCGAGCCTTCCCTCGCTACTGGAAGGCCTGTCGGCGGCGTTAGGCCCTGGGCATAGCCCAGGCTGTCGTCGCGTGCTAGCGCGTTACAGTGGGGCGAAGAGACCCTTTCTGGCAGCATGGCGGAGCCAGGACAATCCAGAGGCACCCATCATTGCGCATGCGCTTGACGTGCTGCTCGATGTGCCCGCCAGTCTCGATATTCAGACACTGCCACTGTGCCCTTTCTGCCCAGTACCCGAGGCCTGTGCGCTCCGTGGTGACTGTCGGGTGGATCAAGACGAGATGCGAGAGACAAGGGAAATAAGAGAGGCCAAGGCATCACGAGAAGAAACTTACTCCAGTAGCGAGGCCGGCTCGCCCCGGTGCGCTACTTACCAGTCCACTCCCTACCTCAGCTCCACTACCCCACCCTGGCATACCCTCGCTGCCGTGAACGCCCAGGGCCAGGCCGAAGCCCAGGGACAGACTTGGCTAAACGCCCCGGGCGTGGTGGAGCGGGTGCTGAGTGAAATGCAGGCGGCGACCTGGGCGGCGTGGTGCGCCTGGTGGCGCGGCGAGATCAGCGAAGCTGAAGCGCACTATCGACAGCGGGTGGAGGTGCGCTGGGCCACGGCGATCTTCGCAGGGGAACATCAATGCTACGCCATACTACCCGCCTGGCACCTAGAGCAAATGCCTGCCTATCTGCGCCAGGTCTACTACCACCAAGATCAATTTACCGAGTGGGAGGACGTGCCGCCGCTGAACGTGGTTGTTATGGGTGTATTGGAGGCGTGCGCTGAAGCCGCCAACCTGCACTTCCAATGCATCTTCAAACCCGAGCAGGCGATATCCGCCGAGTGGTTCGAGAAACAGATCCGAGAGATGGCAGAAGACGTCGAAATGCACACAGCCTACTTTCGGGGGCTGGTTGAGGATCAAGGGTTAGAGAGCGAGTGACACACTAGGGAACTGTGGAGATCTGACAATAGACTGCGCCGAACAAAATGGCCCCTTTTTTGTGATGGGAAAGCTAGGGTCAGTCGCTTGATGCACTGAAGGCGTTCCACCCGGGACACACCCGTTCCTACTGGAAGCTACGTCTCCTGCGGGCTGGCAAGCCTGTCCCGCATGGAACGCCTGATCGCTACACTTCTCACCCTACTATATGCATGAGACCGTCCTTCTATATCCCTTTCCCTATAACCTGCTTCCTATAGAGAAAAAGTTTTTAGATCAGGGGTTCCACCCGTTCCACCCGGGCCAAGCCAGTGGTGGTGCAGGCTAGCGGCGGAACGCTTCTGTCCTACGTAGAACGCCTCGGGCCCTGGAAAGCAAAAAGCCCGGCACGAAGCCGGGCTGTGTGACGATCATGTGGCGTTAGGGTGACGGGGCTCGCCAGCATTTGACTCGGCGGCCGCTTGCTAGCGTCTGCTTCCCTTGCGCCCAGCCGAGGCCAACAAAAGCAGCTTTGATACGTTTCAAGTCACGCATATCTCGATCACCGGCCAGACGCCCCTCGAAGGCCTGGAATACCTCCGCTGTCGTAGTCTCTGTCAGCGAGACTGCGCGGCGCCCTCCCCAGCAGCCCCCCGCTCTGGTCGGAGGCAGCTCATCGATAAACTGGCAAACCCGCTCCTCCCAGGGATTTTCGATTTGACGGGCCGCCTGCTCCTCACGGGCTACAGCTTCGGTGGCACTGTCCAGCCACCAAGGCTCCCCTTGCCGATATCGCGCCACGGCCTCGGCCCACAGTTGTTCTCGCTCGGTCTGCATCCGCTCTATATCGACACGCACACACACCACTGGCCAGAAACGACGCCCGCCGGTGGGGTCGCTCAGGTAGCCGCCACCCCCTTCCGGGTTGATGGTACCGATGAAGATCGCCTGGCGTGGGAAGTCTTTGGTGCAACGCCCATAGGATGGCCGATAACGGTCCACACGACTGGAAAGGAACTGCTTGACTTTGCGCACCTGGGAGCGCGCCATGTTGGCCATTTCCGCCAGTTCAATGATCCACTTACCACGCAGGGCCTGCAGCGCATCCTTGTCGCCAATGTCGGCGCCCAGGTCTTCGGCTAACCAGCGTTCATCGGGCACCAGAGCGGCAATCAGCGAGGACTTTTTGAGCCCTTGGGGGCCTTCTAAGACCAGCATGGTATCGACCTTGCAGCCGGGCTTTATGGCCCGCGCTACGGCTGCAATCAGTGTCCTGGCGCCGACGGCCTGGCTATACGGGGTGGCCTCCACCCCAGCACAGTCGGTCAGCCAAGTATCCAGGCGCGGCGTCCCATCCCACGTCAGGCTTTCCAGATAGTCACGCACCGGGTGGCGTGGAGCCTGATTAGCCACCCCTTCGATCGCTTCCCCCGCAAGGCGGGCGCTGACCGAAATACCCAACTGCTGTGCAACCCAGGCGCTAAGCTGCCTGTCGTGATCATCGCCCCAGACACCGGCCTCACCACCCCACGGCGGGGCATGATCACAGTGAATCTCGGTCGATAGCAGGTTCCGCCACACTCCAACGTCGCGCCAATCAGGATGAAGGCGCAATACCTCCACCAAGTGCCCTGCCGAGGGGGACGTAGTTAGCCAGGCTATCGACAGCGCAAGTCTAGCTTCCTCGGCGTTCGCCAGGTCTGAGGGAACCCGGGAAATACTAATTTCTCCCAGATGCTGGCAGACCTGCGCCAGGTGGTTGCCGATATAGCTGCGATCAAGTTTTCCCGGCCCATTTAGGCACCACTGCTCCCAGAGAGTGCGGTCGGCCAGTCGCAGCAGTTGAGCCTCATGCAGGATATCCTGCTGGCGAATCAACTCAACACGCCCAGTACTACGACGCCAGAAACCGTAGTAATAACCGGTGGTCCCCAGGGGAATCACCCCTATATCGGTGGGCAGTCGCAACGTACCTTGGTTGAGCAGGCTACCGTCCCCAACCTGTCCCGCTGTACCCTGCTCCGCCATCTGGGCCCCCATGGATACCGCCGGCGATGCAGGCGGCGTGTCGGGGCCCTGTGAATCATTAAGACAGGCCTCCAGCACGGCTTTGACCGCGTCGTCACCACGCAGCCGGCGCAGATCGTCGAAGTCGGTCGGCCCCTTCACTTGGCCATCGGACTGGGCTTCACCTTCACTGGCGTCGAACGGCGGGATCGCCAGACGGCCCTTGACGATGGTCGCCGCGGCGCGCGCGTAGTGCACGCCCGGGTTGGCGACCGGACGGGTGGTCCACTGGTCGTTGTCGGCCGCCAGCACGATGATGGCCTCGGGCTGGCGCTGGCGCATGGCCGTGGCGATGGTGGCCAGGTTGCTGGTGTCGAACGCCACGATCACGCAATGCCCGGTCGCCTCATGGATAGCCGCGCCGGTGGCGAAGCCTTCGCAGACGATGAATACCTTTCGTTCATCGTGCAGCCTGGGCGTGCCGATACCGAAATAGCAGCCCTTCTTTTCGCCGCCCTTGAGATAGTCGCGGTCGCGCTCTAGGAAGTTGTTGGCATCCGGGAAGATGGCCTGCAGCGACACCACGCCCACGCCCAGCTTGCTGATGGGGATCAGCAGAGCGTTGTCGGTCACCTGGCTGACGACGCCGCTATTTTCGTTGATGAGTTCCCAGACACCCAGGCGGGCACCATGCGCGCCGATGCCCTTCTTCGCCAGATAGGGGTGCGCGTCCACCGGGTGGGCGTTGTCCCAGATATCCCGGGCGCGTGCTGCCGCGGCGGCGTGTCGTGCCGCCTCGAGCGCGGCCTTTTCGGCCTGCTGCTGCTGCATCTTCTCGTGCCACGCCTGGCGCTCCTCGCGGGACAGCGGCTTGGCCGGGCGCTTGGCCGACCAGGAAAACTTCGCGTCGATGCCGTGGCGCTTGGCACAGCCAAAGCTGCCGGCCGGCTTGTCATCGATATACAAAATCGCCCAGGCATTGCGCGACCCTTTCCTGTCGCCTTCCACGTGGTAACGGTGGATTTTTCCGTCGGCGATGATCTGCTCGCATACATTAATACCTTGCTGACGCATGGCGGCACGAAACTTATCGATGATGCTGTCAGCCGTCATCATACCGCCGCCCTCCTTCTTCCTAGACAGGCCATGAAAATGGCGTCGAGCTGCTTTAGGGTGTAAGGCGACATCAGCGCATTGGCAGGAAGGCAGGCCAGAGGTCGATTTTCATGGCCTGCCAACTCGCGCCTGCTGAGAATTGTCGGAAGGTGGTAAGGCGCGCAGATGTAGTGGGAAAACACTTCCATTACGATGCCCTCCGCTGAGCTTGCTCCCAGCTCTCGACGTCACAAAGGGACCAACGGGTAATATTGCCGGCTAGTTTTACTGGCCGAGGAAAGCGGCCCTCACGGACCCAGCGCCAGATGGTGGCATCGTGTACGCCAAAGCGATGGCGTAAGTGTTTGACGGACAGCCAAGCAATACTGGCGCCTTGGCTGTTCGTATTGGTGGGGGAAGTAGAAACTGTCATGTGGTACTGCCTTGCATTGAGGATTCACAGGCAGCATGACGTGGCGGTTTGGCCGGTAGTCCTATATCGGATAACTACTGTCCGTAATAGGCCTATGTCGCATCAAACGGATCGCTGTTGCGCTCCTCCCGGGCGGCTTGAATCTCCTTCACTATCTTAGCTATTGGCTCATCGTCCAGCTTCAGCGCGTGGCGCGCCAGAACAGCTTGTAGCACGGCGGCGGCTTTGTAGGGCTCTGCCGGTATCTCACCACCCAGTACCTCAAGCGCCAGCCCTTCTATCAGCTTCAGGTAAGTTTGCCGGCGGCGAGCATTTATCGGCTTGTCTTGCTGCTCTGCCTGCGATTGTGGCTTCCTCGGGACACGTAGATCCTCATTTATATCATTATCGGCATAGCCTAATTCTCGCAGCCAACGGTAGATTTCCGCGCGCTCGAAGGTAAGCCGCACCTCATCAATGGGGTGCAGTCGCCAATCCTCTTCCGGTACTTCATCAAAGAAAGGTTCAACCTCCCCTCGCCTAGCGGCCTCAAAGAGCATTATTTTGCATTCTTTGGCTGTTTGCTCTTCCTTAAGGGGGACAAAGTCGGCTTCAACAGTCCAAAGTTCCACGCCTGCCATCAAATACGCAGCTTCAGACAAGCTGAAATATCGGGGAACACCCCAAGGGGTTATGGCCATGCCTTACTCCTCAGTGACACTCAATAGAAATACTGACCCGCGGGCGTGATGGAGTCGCTGCGCTCGGGTGTGCTCCCTGCCGGATAAATCGGTCAATCAGTAGCTGCCTTGCGGATCGCCGTTACTTTCTTAGTGCTGGCGCTGGCGGGGGTGGCCAAGAAGGCGGCCCATTGCTTCATAACGCGGGCGCGCTTGGCCAGCAGGTCGCCGCGTCGATAAGCGGCCTCTGCTTGGTTAGTAATCGCGTGGCCTAACGCCATCTCAGCGACATCATGCGGAGTGGCGGTGCGCTCTGCCATCCAATCGCGGAAGGTGGATCTCATGCCGTGGACTGTCGCCCGCTCCTTCTCGCCCATGGCGTCCAGCAGGTCAGTCATCGCCCGGTCAGATAGTTTGCGGCCCTCGTCGCGGGTGAATACCAGTCCCTCCTCGCCTTGGGGCAGCGAATGCAGCAGATCAACGGCAGCAGGCGCCAGCGGTATACGATGCTCCCGGCGTCCTTTCATTCTCTCCGGCGGTATTGTCCAGGTCGCCCCGACGAGGTCTATCTCTTCCCAGCGAGCGCCCAGCACCTCACCAGACCGGCAGCCGGTCAGGATGGTGAAGGCTAGAGCCTTGGCCGGTATGTCGTCACGCATCTGCAGCCGCGCCCAGAAATCGGACATGGCATCGATGGGCATGGCGCGGTGGTGGGCTTTCTTCTTTATCTTGGTTGGCGCCGGTAGCACTGCATCAAGATTACCTTTCCACGTAGCCGGGTTGGGGCCGGTGCGGTGCCCGTGAGCAGTCGCCCATGCCAACACAGACTCGATGCGCTGGCGCACGCGGGCGGCGGTAGTGGGCTTGGTGGTCCATACGGGCTCAAGGGCTTGCTTAACATGGACCAAACCAATATCGGCCACGCTCATAGAACCCAAGATTGGTAAGGCGTACGCCTCCAGGCTTTGCCGCCATTGCTGGGCATGCTTCAGGTTGCTGGCCTCGGCCTGCTTCATCCTGATAACGGCCTCAGCTGCCTCCTTGAAAGTCAGGCGCGCCAGCTCAGCAGCCAAACGCGCTTGCTTGGCGGCCTTTCGCTCTGCCAAAGGATCGATGCCTTGATCCAGCATCTCACGGACCTTGCGTGCCTTGTCGCGCGCTAGTGCAAGCGAAGTATCAGGGTAGCCGCCTAAGCCATGGTCACGGCGTACTTTATATGGCTTGCCACTTTGAGCCAGGCGAGTCTCGCCAGTGGAGTAACGCAAGATCCAGGAACGTGCGCCGGTTTTATCGACACGCAATAGCAAGCCGGCAACATCGCCCACGGCATGAAAGCCAGGGGTGGTGAGGCGCTTCACTTCAAGGGCAGATAGGGGACGGGCTTTCTTAGGCATAGCCGCTTACCAACATCCTTACCAACATTAGTTGTGTTATTGGATGCTAGTTTATGCCACACGAAGCCACAAGAGAAACAGCTAACTACTTGATTGGAATGGTGCCGGTGGTCGGACTCGAACCGACACGCTATCGCTAGCGGCGGATTTTGAATCCGCTGCGTCTACCAATTCCGCCACACCGGCAGCGCGTTGCATTATACGTAGCCCGACCGGCAGGTCAATCGTTCGGACTGACTTTAGTCCATGAAATCGGTATCCTAGGCGCCCTGCGCGTGCCGAGAGCACTGCGCACGCCGATTCCAGCCAAGAGCCGTACCGAGACCCGTTTCGCCGATGCAGCGCGCCGACTTCCATTACACGCTCCCCGAGGAGCTGATCGCCCGTTACCCCTCAGAAAAGCGCAGCGACTGTCGTTTGCTGTGTGTCGACGGGCTCAGTGGCGAGCTTGCCCACCGGCGGTTCCCCGACCTGCTGGAGATGCTCGACCCGGGCGACCTGCTTGTCTTCAATGATACCCGGGTCATCCCGGCGCGCCTGCATGGCCACAAGGCCAGCGGCGGGCGCATCGAGATGCTGCTCGAACGACCGCTCGATGCCCATCGCGGCCTGGCCCACCTGCGCTCGAGCAAGTCGCCCAAGCCGGGAACCGAGCTGATCTTCGAGGGCGATATTCACGCGGTGGTCGAGGGTCGCCGCGATGCGTTGTTCGAGCTGCGCTTCCTGGGCGAAACCCCCCTGGTCGAACTGCTCGAGCGCCATGGGCATATGCCACTGCCCCCCTACATCACCCGCGACGATGAGCTGACGGATCGCGAGCGCTACCAGACCGTCTATGCACGACGCGAAGGGGCGGTTGCCGCACCCACCGCCGGCCTGCACTTCGATCAGCCACTGCTCGATGCGCTGGCTGCCAAGGGTGTCGAACACGCCTACGTCACGTTGCACGTGGGCGCCGGTACCTTCCAGCCCGTGCGCGCCGACGACATTCGCGAGCACACCATGCACAGCGAATGGCTGGAAGTCGACGAAGGCGTATGCGAGCAGGTCCGCGCGGCGAAAGCGGCCGGGCGTCGCGTGATTGCCGTGGGCACGACCAGCGTGCGGTGCCTGGAAACGGCCAGTCGCGCCGATGGCGAGATCGCGCCCTATCGCGGCGAAACGGACATCTTCATCTACCCCGGCTATGAATGGCGTTGCGTCGATGCTCTGGTGACCAACTTCCACCTGCCCGAGTCGACCCTGCTCATGCTGGTCGCTTCCTTTGCCGGTTACGACACCGTCATGCGCGCCTATCACGCCGCTGTCGAAGAGGGCTACCGCTTCTTCAGCTACGGCGACGCCATGTTTTTGACCCGCCGGCCGGACTGAGCGTCCCGGGCGGTAATCGATCGAGAGACCCATGCGCAACGAATGTTTCATGAATTTCGAACGCCTGGCCAGCGACGGGCGTGCCCGACGCGGCCGGCTACATTTCCCACGGGGCACGGTGGAAACGCCGGCTTTCATGCCCGTGGGTACCTACGGCACCGTCAAGGGCATGACCCCCGCCTCGGTGGAGGAGATCGGCGCCGAGATCATTCTCGGCAACACCTTCCACCTATGGCTGCGCCCGGGCACCGAAGTCATCGAGGAACACGGCGACCTGCATGACTTCTCGCAGTGGCACAAGCCGATCCTGACCGACTCCGGCGGCTTCCAGGTCTTTTCGCTGGGCGCCATGCGCAAGATCACCGAAGAGGGCGTGCACTTCCGCTCGCCGGTGGATGGCGCCAAGGTCTTCATGGGACCCGAAGAGTCGATGGCCGTACAGCGTTCGCTGGGCTCCGACGTGGTGATGATCTTCGACGAATGCACGCCCTACCCGGCCACCTTCGATGAAGCCAAGACCTCGATGGAACTCTCGCTGCGCTGGGCCAAGCGCTCGCGTAGCGCCCATGGCGATTCCGCCTCGGCGCTGTTCGGTATCATCCAGGGCGGCATGCATGCCGACCTGCGAAAGCGTTCGCTCGAGGGGCTCATGGAGATCGGCTTCGACGGCCTGGCCATCGGCGGGCTGTCGGTGGGTGAACCCAAGCACGAGATGATCGAGGTACTCGACTATTTGCCCACCTGGATGCCGGATGAACTCCCCCGCTACCTGATGGGCGTAGGCAAGCCCGAGGACCTGGTGGAAGGGGTGCGCCGCGGAATTGATATGTTCGATTGCGTGATGCCGACCCGCAATGCCAGGAACGGCCATCTATTCACCTTCGAAGGCACGGTCAAGATCCGCAACGCCAAGCACCGTAACGATACACGGCCCCTGGAAGCAGACTGCGATTGCTACACCTGTCAGCACTTCTCGCGTGGCTACCTCCATCATCTGGACCGTTGCGGTGAGATGCTCGGCTCGATGCTCAATACCATCCATAACCTGAGGCATTATCAGCGTGTAATGGCCGGTTTGCGCGGTGCTATTGAAGCGGGTACATTGGCGAACTTCGTTGAATGGTTCTACACGCAACGTGGCTTGCCGGTGCCCCCCGCACCCACCGCCTAGCCAGGCGACGCTGTGTAACGTTTCCCTATCTGATGCTGGAGATACTACCCGATGCTGGACTTCTTCATTTCACCGGCGCTGGCCGAAGGCGGCGCACCCGCAGGCGGCGGCATAGCGCAGATCGTCATGCTGGTCGGTTTCGTGCTGATCTTCTATTTCCTGTTGTGGCGTCCGCAGGCCAAACGCGCCAAGCAGCACAAGCAGTTGGTCAGCGGCTTGTCCAAAGGGGACGAGATCGTGATCGGCGGCGGCATGCTCGGCCGGGTCACCAAGGTGGGCGATGAGTTCCTGACCATGGAAATCGCCGAAGGCACCGAGGTCAATGTTCAGAAGAATGCCGTGGCGGCGGTTCTGCCCAAGGGCACCCTCAAGTCCATCTAACCTCTCCCCTGTGCGGCCCGACGACGGGAGGGTGCGAACCCTCCCGTCGTGCGTGGTCCGACACGTAACGCGCCCGCGACTTCGTCACGCTAGCTAAAGGCAGGGCTTGCATGCTCAACCGATATCCCCTGTGGAAATACCTGCTGATACTCGTCGTCCTCGCCGTCGGCTTGATCTATTCCCTTCCCAACCTCTATCCCGAAGACCCCGCCGTGCAGATCAGCAGCACCCGCGGCGATGTCTCGCTCGATGAGCGTCAGCTTCAGCAGTTTACAAGCGCGCTGAGCGAGGCCGGGATCGAGGTCACCCGAGGCGAGATCGATTCGAGCGGCGTCCTGATTCGCCTTGCCGACGCCGAAGACCAGCTCAGCGCCCGCGACATCATCGCCGACATGGTGGGCGATGACGTGGTGGTCGCCCTCAACCTCGCCGAATCGACTCCCGGCTGGCTCGAGAGTCTTTCCGCCTCACCCATGACGCTGGGGCTGGATCTGCGCGGCGGCGTTCATTTCCTGCTCGAAGTGGACATGGATGCGGCACTGGAGCAACGGCTCGAGGTCAACGCCAGTGCCATGCGTGAAATGCTGCGCAGTGAGCGTATCCGTTATCGCGGTACCGACATCGAAGGGCGCACGCTGACACTGCAGTTCACCAGCGAGGAGGACCGCAACGCAGCACGTCGAATCATTGCAACGGATTTTCCCGACTTCGAATATGAGAATCTCGACGAAGGGCGTGGCGCCTCGCTGGCGATGACCATGACCGAGCAGACGGTCAACGAGATTCAGGATTACGCCATCAACCAGAACCTGACCACCCTGCGCAACCGGGTCGATGAGCTGGGGGTGGCCGAGCCGATGGTGCAACGCCAGGGACCCAACCGCATTGTGGTCGAACTCCCCGGTGTGCAGGATACCGCCGCCGCCAAGCGGGTCGTCGGGGCGACCGCCAACCTGGAGTTCCGCCTCGAGGCGCGCCCGGATACGCCGGATATCGAGACCGAGTCTTTCGAGTTCCGCAATAACGAAGCCCGCAGTGCCACGCTGATGCGCGACGTGATCATTACCGGTGACAGCGTTTCCAGCGCCAGCCGCAGCTTTGACGAGAATGGCCGTCCCCAGGTCAACATCAATCTCGATGGTACCGGCGGCACGCTGATGAACCGCGCCACGCGCACCAATATCGGGCGCAACATGGCCGTTCTGTTCATCGAGCACAAGACCCGCGACCGTGTCGTGATCGAGAACGGCGAAGAGATCATCGAGCGCGAACCCTACACCGAGCGCGGCATCATCAGCCTGGCTACCATCCAGAGCGCGCTGGGCAACAGTTTCCGCATTACCGGTCTGGATTCGCCCACCGAAGCGGCAGAGCTCTCGTTGCTACTGCGCTCAGGCTCGTTGGCTGCACCGATCTACTTCGTGCAGGAACGCACCATCGGCCCGAGCCTCGGTCAGGACAACATCGACCGCGGCGTATTGTCGGTTCAGATCGGCCTGCTGCTGGTCGTGCTGTTCATGTTGGTGCGCTACAAGGTATTCGGCCTGATCGCCAATATCGGCCTGGCCATCAACCTGACGCTGCTGATTGCAGCCATGTCGATGCTGGGTGCCACGCTGACCCTGCCGGGGATCGCCGGTATCGTGCTTACCCTGGGCATGGCGGTCGATGCCAACGTGTTGATCTACGAGCGAATACGCGAGGAGTTGCGTGCCGGAATGTCAGTCCAGCAAGCCATCCACGCCGGCTACGAGCGTGCCTTCACGTCGATCGTCGACGCCAATATCACCACCCTGCTGGTGGCGTTGATCCTGTTCTCGATCGGTACCGGACCGGTCAAGGGCTTTGCGGTGACACTGTCACTCGGGATCCTCACTTCCATGTTCACCGCCCTGCTCGTCACCCGTGCCATCGTCAATCTGGTCTACGGTGGCAAGCCGGTGAAGAAACTCTGGATCTAAAGGAGCCTCGCGATGCGACAGTTCGACTTCATGGGCAAGCGCCGCCTGGCTTTCATCGCTTCAGCCGTCATGGTGCTGGTCTCGATAATTGCCTTGGCGGTTCAGCAACTCAACCTGGGCCTGGACTTCACGGGGGGCACGCTGGTGGAGGTTCGCTATGCCGTGGCGCCCTCCCTGGACTCGGTACGTCAGCTGCTTGAAAATGCCGGTTTCCGGGATATCTCGGTGCAGACGTTCGGGGCTGCCAACGAAGTCCTGATCCGCCTGCAACAGGCCTACGACGACAATGTGGGCGAGCAGGTCGTGGGACTACTCAGCGAGAGTGGAGACCGTGTCAACCTGGTGCGCGCCGAATTCGTCGGCGCTCAGGTGGGCGAGCAGCTGCGTGACCGCAGTGGCCTGGGCATGCTGGTCGCCCTGGGGATCGTGATGGTCTACGTGGCCTTCCGCTTCCAGTACAAGTTCGCTCTCGGCGCCCTGCTGGCCTTGGTTCATGACGTGATCATCACTCTCGGGGTGTTCTCGCTGTTCCAGATCGAGTTCGATCTCACCGTACTGGCCGCGCTGCTGGCGGTCATCGGCTACTCGTTGAACGATACCATCGTGGTCTACGACCGGATTCGAGAAAATATCCGCAAATCCCGGATCGACGACATGACACAGATCTTCAACGATGCCATCAACATGACGCTGGCCCGGACGTTGGCCACCTCGGGTACCACCTTGCTGGTCCTGCTGGCCCTGCTCACCCTTGGCGGCGACATGATCGAAGGCTTCGCCCTGGCCCTGCTGGTCGGCGTCGGCGTGGGGACGTTCTCGTCGATTTATGTGGCTTCGGCGTTGCTGCTCACGCTGAAACTCCAGCGCCAGGATCTGATTCCGGCCCAGAAGGAAGACCCCGAAGCCGAAGAGCTGCCCTGACTGGAACTCGGCACGCCGTAACCAAAACCGCCCCCGCAGCAACGCTGCGGGGGCGGTTTTGTATCGCGTGTACGACGATTAGAAGTGTGGCTTGAGCTGCTGGACCAGCGCCTTGTAGAGACGGGGACCGGCGGCCATCATCCGACCTTCTAGCTCGACATTGGGCAACCCATCGGGCGTACCGATCAACGCGCCTGTCTCCTTGAGAAGCAGTGTACCGACATCCCGATCCTGTTCCTCGAGGCCGAGCACGAAGACCATATCGGCACGGCCGCTGGCCAACTCGGCGATATCGAGCAGCCCGCTGCCGGTGGCGCGCATCACCTCTACCTGGGGGCCCAGCTGCTGCACGATCGTCAGGTAGGCGGGCAAGTGGCGCGAACGCAACCAGGACTCGGGAAGACTCATGGCCACACGCGCCCCACCGATGGTGGTGGTCTTGGGTACGCGTATGCGCTTGCCGTTGTACTGGGCGCCGCGCCCGCGGCTCGCCAGGTATTCCTGGTCGGCATACGGGGCGATGACGATGGCGTGTTCCGGCCGGCCGTTGACGAGGCAGACCAGCGATATCGCGCAGCCGGTACTGGCCACGGTCAGGTTGGAGTAGCCATGGAAGGGCTCGATCCGCCAATGGATATCGCGCCCCTCACCCTGGCCTTCGCGGTAGGGCGTGTAACGCCCGGAGACGCCATGGTCAGGATACCCACGCGACAGCTGACGAACGACCAGTGCTTCGGCGTTACGGGCCACGTCCTCCAGCAAACGGTCGAGGTTGTGTTCTTCATGAGCGTTTTCGATACGCTCACGGACGCGCACGAATTGTTCAGCGGCGCTGCGCATGGCGCGCAACCCGAATTGGACCATCGGATGCATGATCGGGCCTTTGGTAAGTCGGTCACTGTTAAAGAACGCTGTCTCAGGACGCTGTGTCCTGGCACTAGATGACAGGGGAAACGGCGCGCATGCTAGCAGATCCTGGCCTAGGCCGCCATTACCCCGTATGCGCCCATGGGGTGCGTCGTGCTAGACTCGCCCCGAATTTCTCCCAGCATAGACAAACGTGGCCATGCTCGAGCGTATCCGTATCGTCCTCACCGGGACCAGTCATCCCGGCAATATCGGCGGCACCGCCCGCGCCATGAAGAACATGGGGCTCGGCGACCTGATCCTCGTCGCCCCGCGCGGCGAAGCGCGTTCGGCCGAGGCCATTTCGCGCGCCTCCGGCGCGGATGATCTCCTGGCCAGGGCGCCGGTCGTCGACACGCTCGAGGATGCCGTGGGCGATTGTTCGCTGGTGGTGGGTGCCAGTGCACGCTCACGCAACCTGCCCTGGCCCATGATCAGCCCGCGTGAGCTCGGGGCGCGCCTTCCCGGCGAATTGGCCAGCGGGGATTCGCGCGTGGCCCTGGTCTTCGGCCGCGAGGATACCGGCCTGACCAATGCCGAATTGCAGCGCTGCCACGCGCACGTGCACATCCCATCGAACCCCGACTTCAGTTCCTTGAACCTGGTCACCGCCGTTCAGGTCCTGGCCTATGAATGCCGCCTGGCCTGGCTCGGCGAGAACACACCCGCCGCCACAACTGGTGCCCCCAAGCACGATGAGACCCAGCCGTTTACGATCGATGAAGGCGACCGCGATCCCCTGGCCAGCCATGCCGATCTCGAACGCCTTTTTGAGCACATGGAAGAGGTACTGATCGCCATCGACTTCCATGATCCCGACACCCCACGCCAGCTCATGGCACGATTGCGCCGTCTCTTTCTCCGCGCCCGCCCCGACCAGATGGAAGTCAATATCCTGCGCGGTATGCTTACCGCCATGGAGAAGCGCGCCAAGGCCTCGGCTGGATGATGGCCAGTCTGCGCCTTGCCTGATGCAGGGTCCGTGCCCTCGCCTTGCAGGTGGGCACCGGCGCCCCAATAATGACCCTTCGGCGGGTATTCGGCCCGTCCGGCCAGCCGCCACTCCGTGATGTAAGGACTGCCGCATGTTCCGTCAGCTGCGTGAAGACATTCACAGCGTGTTCGCTCGCGACCCAGCCGCGCGCAATTTCCTCGAGGTGCTGACCAATTACCCAGGTCTGCATGCCCTGGTGGCGCATCGCCTTAGCCACTGGCTATGGAATCGCAACCTCAAGTGGCTGGCCCGCTCGATCTCTACGCTGTTCCGCTGGCTGACCGGTATCGAGATCCATCCCGGCGCGCGGATCGGGCGTCGTTTCTTCATCGACCATGGCATGGGCGTGGTCATCGGCGAGACTGCCGAAGTCGGTGACGACGTGACGCTCTATCAGGGCGTGACCCTGGGCGGAACCAGCTGGAACAAGGGCAAGCGCCACCCGACGCTCGGCGATGGGGTCATCGTCGGCGCTGGCGCCAAGATTCTCGGCCCCTTCAACGTGGGGGCCGGGGCCAAGATCGGCTCCAATGCGGTCATCACCAAGGAAGTGCCTCCGGGGGCCACCGTTGTGGGCATCCCCGGCAAGATCGTCAAGCGTACCGACCCGGATGTCGAGGAGCCCCCCATCTTCGACCCCGAACGACGCGAGGCGATTCGTCAGAAGTTCGGCTTCGATGCCTACGGCGTCAGCCAGGACATGCCCGATCCCGTGGCGCGCTCGATGCAGGCCATGCTCGATCACATGCATGCCGTCGACCAGCGTATCGAGCGCATGTGCGCCACCCTGCGCAAGCTCGACGCCAGTTACCGTGACGGGCAGATGCCTGAGCTTCGCGACGAGGACTTCGCCGATATTCTCGCCGATGTCGACAGCTGCTGCCCGCCCGTCGAGGCCACCAACGAGCATCAGGCTGCGCCCAAACGCTCTTCCAGCCGCTCCAGCAGCGACAACCGCTGAACGGTGCAGGCAGGTGGCGCGGTCAATTGTTGACCAAAACGCTAGGGTTTCTACATAATGGCAGCACTGGCCGGTGGCCGGTGCTTGCCTTATCACCACTCCAGCGTTAGACACTCCCTATGCGCCTGACTACCAAAGGACGTTATGCCGTCACCGCCATGCTGGATCTGGCACTCAATGCCCATGATGGCCCGACCAGCCTGGCGGATATTTCCAAGCGCCAGGAGATTTCGCTGTCCTATCTCGAGCAGCTTTTCGCTCGGTTGCGCCGTGCCAAGCTGGTCAAGAGCGTTCGCGGCCCGGGAGGCGGGTACCTGCTGGCTCATGCACCGCTTGATATCTCGGTAGCCAAGGTCATCGATGCCGTGAACGAGTCGGTGGATGCGACGCGTTGCCAGGGGCTGTCGGACTGCCAGCAGGGCGATGTCTGCCTGACGCATCATTTATGGTGCGATCTTTCCAAGGAAATCCACGGTTTCCTCGATGGCATCACCCTCGGCGACCTTGTCGAGCGCAACGACGTCAGGCGAGTCGCCGAGCGTCAGCGCCGACGTATCGACCAATCCACCATCGCCGTGTCATAGCCTCTGGTGATGCCGCTTTCACCCTTCAAACAAGGATAGTGCCTGCAGCCATGAGCGCCCCTGTCTATCTCGATTACGCCGCCACCACACCTGTCGACCCCCGGGTAGCCGAGGTCATGAGCCGGCATCTGACGCTCGAGGGCACGTTTGCCAACCCGGCGTCACGTAGCCACATGCCGGGCTGGCAGGCCGAGCAGGCAGTGGAAGGCGCGCGCCGCCAGGTCGCCGATCTGATCGGTGCCGACCCCCGGGAGATCGTCTGGACCAGCGGCGCCACCGAGGCCGATAACCTGGCACTGATCGGCTTCATGCGCGCCAACCGTAGCCGGGGTCGCCACCTGGTGACCTCCATTGTCGAGCACAAGGCCGTGATCGATACTGCACTGGCGCTCGAGGCCGAAGGATTCGAGGTCACCTGGCTGACGCCGGGGTCGGATGGGCGCATCACGCCCGCACTACTCGGCGAGGCCATGCGCGAGGATACCGTGCTGGTCTCGTTGATGGCGGTGAATAACGAACTGGGCTGCATTCACGACCTGCCGGCCTTGGCCGAGGTGGTGCATGCCCATGGCGCCGTATTCCATGTCGACGGCGCTCAGGCGGCCGGCAAGCTTGCCCTGGATGTGCAGCGCATGGGCATCGATCTGCTGTCGCTATCGGCTCACAAGCTCTACGGCCCCAAGGGCATCGGTGCACTCTACGTGAGGCGACACGCCGATATCCGGGTCGAAGCCTTGATTCACGGTGGCGGCCACGAGCGCGGCATGCGCTCGGGCACCCTGCCGACGCATCAGATCGTCGGCATGGGTCAGGCCTTCGCGCTGGCACAGGAGGAAGGCGAGGCCGACCAGAGCCATATCGCGCGTTTGCAGGCGCGCTTTCTGGCCGGGCTTGCCGAGCTTCCGGGGATCCATCTGAACACCGATGTCGAGGTGTCGTTACCCAATATCGTCAACCTGGCCTTCGACAACGTGGATGGCGAAACGCTGCTCATGGCGCTGCGCAATCTTGCCATCTCCACCGGCTCGGCATGCAACTCGGCCAGCGTTGAACCATCCTATGTACTAAAGGGCATCGGCATCGATCCCGCGCGCGCGCTGTCATCGTTGCGCTTCAGTTTCGGCCGGTTTACCACCGATACCGACATCGACACGGCGCTGGGTGAAATCCGCCATGCCGTGACGGCGCTGCGGCGCTGATGCCGTTCTTATCGATCATCGCAGGAGACTTTTAGCTATGGCGCAACTCTCTATCACCACCGCTGCCGCCGACCAGATCCGTCGTGTCCTCGATGAGCGCGGGCATGGCTTGGGGCTACGTGTCTCAGTCAAGCCTAGTGGCTGCTCGGGCTACAGTTACGTCCTCGATTTTGCCGACGAAGCGGCGGCCAACGATGTGTCCTTCGAGGAGCACGGCGTGACCGTCTACGTCGACCCCGAGGCACTCACCCTGCTCGACGGCAGCGAAGTCGATTATGTCAGCGAAGGGCTCAATCGCTTCTTCCGCTTCAACAACCCCAACGTCAAGGACCAGTGCGGCTGTGGCGAAAGCTTCAGCGTCTGAATTGACGTTACTGCCCGTCCGGAAGGCGGCGATTGTGATGTTTCGCCCACAACCGGTATAATGCCCGGCTACTCGATCGCGAGTCGCAAGACGGTTCTTTTTCACGACGCGCCGCCCCAGGTATCGGCTCACGCCACATCCGGGCGGCGCGCCGTCATTCGCTTCCCATCAATCACCCTCATGGAGAGATGCCCATGGCCACCGAGCAAACCCTGTCCATCATCAAGCCCGATGCCGTTGCCAAGAATGTCATCGGCGAGATCATCAGCCGTTTCGAGAAGGCTGGCCTGCAAGTGGTCGCTGCCAAGATGCTGCAGCTGTCCAAGGAACAGGCCGAAGGGTTCTACGCCGAGCACAAGGAGCGCCCCTTCTTCCCCGATCTGGTGGGTTTCATGACCTCCGGCCCGGTGGTCGTTCAGGTGCTCGAAGGTGAAGGCGCCATCGCCAAGAACCGTGAACTGATGGGGGCTACCAACCCGCAGGAGGCCGAAGCCGGCACTATCCGTGCGGACTTCGCCCAGTCCATCGACGCCAATGCCGTCCACGGTTCCGACTCCACTACCTCCGCCGCTCGCGAAGTGGCCTATTTCTTCAAGAACGAAGAAATCTGCTCTCGCTGAGGGAGTTCTTCCCCAGGCCCTGCAGGGGTGTGTTTCATGCCCCTGCCCCAACGACCCGCTGATGCCATGACCGCCACCACTGCACCCCAACGCACCAATCTGCTGGGTCTGTCCCGCGAGCAGATGGAAGCCTTTTTCCTGACCATTGGCGAGAAGAAGTTTCGTGCCGCCCAGGTCATGAAGTGGATTCACCACGAAGGCTGCGACGACTTCGAAGCCATGACCAACCTCTCCAAGGCACTACGGGCTCGCCTGGCCGAGGTAGCGGAAATCCGTGGTCCCGGCGTGGTCTATGAAGGCACGTCCAACGACGGCACGCGCAAGTGGGTGCTGGAAGTGGAAGACGGCAGCTACGTCGAGACGGTGCTCATCCCCGCGGACGACGGCAAGCGTAGAACCTTGTGCGTCTCGTCGCAGGTCGGTTGCTCGCTGGACTGCAGTTTCTGCTCCACCGGCAAGCAAGGGTTCCAGCGCAACCTCACCGCTGCCGAGATCATCGGCCAGGTTTGGGTCGCCCAGCGTAGCGTGGGCCCACGCAAGGACACCGCCAACCGGCCGGTGACCAATGTCGTGATGATGGGCATGGGCGAGCCGCTCATGAACTACGACAATGTCGTACCGGCGATGAAGCTCATGCTCGACGACAACGGATACGGCCTGTCGAAGCGTCGCGTGACGCTTTCCACGTCAGGTGTCGTGCCGATGATCGACCGCCTCGGCGACGAGCTCGACGTGAGCCTGGCCATTTCGTTGCATGCGGCCAACGATGCGTTGCGTAGCGAGCTGGTACCGCTCAATCGCAAGTACAACATCCGCGCCCTAATCGACGCCTGCCAGCGGTATCTCGCCAAGTGTGACGATACGCGCATGGTGACCATCGAATATACGTTGATCAAGGACGTCAACGATCAGCAGGAGCATGCCGAGCAATTGGCTGCGCTGCTGGCCGAGCTGCCGTGCAAGATCAACCTGATTCCCTTCAATCCCTTCCCGCATTCCGGATACGAGAAGCCGTCACGCAATCAGGTCATGCGCTTCCAGCAGTGGCTCTACGAGCTGGGATACACGGCTCCTATCCGCAGCACCCGGGGGGATGATATCGATGCGGCCTGTGGCCAACTGGTAGGTCGCGTCAAGGACCGTACCAAGCGACACGCTCGCTACATACAATCGATCCAGCTCGACGCCGACTGAGCGATCCAGCTCGATGGCGACTAAGTGCCGTGCCTCCTTGACTTCAACCCGACACGGCGCTTTGATGGGTAGGCTTTTTTTATGGGGTTACATATGATTCGTCGCCACTGCTTGCCAGTTCGACTGCAGCCGGCTGCTTACGCTGCCGCCCTGCTGAGCGCTGCCTGGCTATCGGGGTGTGCGAGTCAGACGTCGGCGCCTGAGCCCAGTGCGGCTGACCCCGCCGCGGCCTATACCCAGTTGGGCGTCGCCTACCTCGAGCGCAATAACCTGCCGCGCGCCATCGCTGCGCTGGACCGGGCACTCGAAGCCAGACCCGGCGACCCCGAGGCGCTCCAGGCCATGGCCGTCGCTTATCAACGTCAAGGCGATACTCGGGTGGCCGATGAGTATTTTCAGCGTGCCCTGAGCCAGGATCCCGGCTTCACTCGGGCACGCAACAATTACGCTGCCTTTCTTTACAGCGAAGGCCGCGTCGCTGAAGCCTGCCGACAGCTGGAGCAGGCCTCGCAAGATACCCAGTACCCTAATCGGGCGCAGTTGTTCACCAACCTGGGCCAATGCCACCTGGAGCAGGGCGAAATCGCCCTGGCTCGCCAGAACCTGGAGCGTGCCCAGGCGATCGATGTCCGTTTTCCGCGCAGTTACCTGACCCTGGCCGAGCTCGAGCATACCCAGGGCAACCATGATCGCGCATGGGACCAGTTGCAGGCACATATTCGGCTGGCAGGCTTGACCCCCGAGAACCAGCGCCTGGCAAGCATTATTGCCCAGGCCAGGGGCGATGCTGCCAATGCCACCTTTTACAGCGAGCCATCGGACACTGCCGATGCGCAACGATGATCGTATATTGACTAAGGATGCTCAGCCATGAGCGAAACACACTACGACGATCCGCACCAATTCGTAAGCGACACATCACCAGGGGAAATACTCAAGCGCGAACGTGAGCGCCAGGGACTGTCGCGAGACGAGGTGTCGACCGCCCTGAACCTGCGGCCTGCCGTGGTAGGCGGCCTGGAGGCCGACACCTATGACGGGGTATCGGTCGCGGCCTACCGCCGCGGCTACCTGCGTGCCTATGCGCGCCTGTTGGGTATCGACGACCGACCGGTGATCGAGGCCTACAATACTCGCTTCGGCAAGACCGAGAGCGAGCACAGGGTCACCCCAGTGCATGCCTCCAAGCCGCCCTCCCGTCTGGGCGCCTGGCTTTTCAAGCTGGTCACGCTACTGGTCATTGCCGGCTTGATCGGCCTCACCCTACTGTGGTGGCAAAGCCGTGACGGCAATGATCTGCTGGGGCTTGGCGGTAATGACCAGGTCGCCGTGGACAATATGGACGGCACCCCGGTCTCCCAGGAAAGCGACGGTACTACCGACCTGCCCCCCGTCCCCGACGAAGGCGAGGAAATGGGCCTGGTCGATGACAGCGTCGAGTCGCCCGATTACGCACCACCGACGGCGACCGACAGCAATATCGGCGACGTACCTGCGGCTCAGGACACCCCGCAGGGCACGCCCGGTGAAGCCGATGAGCCCACCGCCGTAGAAGCGTCTTCGGCGGTCGCTCAGGACCCGCTGATCGAGGA
This sequence comes from Litchfieldella xinjiangensis, assembly GCF_000759345.1. Taxonomy (GTDB): domain Bacteria; phylum Pseudomonadota; class Gammaproteobacteria; order Pseudomonadales; family Halomonadaceae; genus Litchfieldella_A; species Litchfieldella_A xinjiangensis. Next base: position 323,583 of record NZ_JPZL01000002.1, on the reverse strand, counting down.
CGGCGTGGTGCTTGAAGGTAGCGAGAGCGATGCCGAGAACCAGCCGACGGAGACCCAGCAGGCCGAGGCGGCCACCGGCCAGGACGCGGCCACCCCCGAGACGGCGGCACAGGAAGAGCCCGCTACCGCCAGTACGCGCAGTCTGTCACTGACATTCAACGAGCAATCCTGGACCGAGATCTTCGATGCCAATAATAACCGCATCTTCGTCGGTCTTCAGGAAGCCGGAAGCCAGGCGACCGCCGAAGGCCAACCGCCATTCCGTCTGACCATCGGCAATGCCTCCGGCGTCGAGCTGCGCTATCGTGGCGAGCCCGTCGACCTGAGCGCACGCGCGGGTGGCAATAATGTTGCACGTTTCACTCTAGGAGAATGACGGCCATGCATGCGCAATCTCCCATCGTTCGGCGGCGCTCGCGTCAGATTCATGTCGGCAAGGTCGCGGTTGGCGGCGATGCACCCATCTCGGTGCAGAGCATGACCAATACCGACACCCTGGATGTAGCCGCCACCGTGGCCCAGATCCAGCGGCTCGAAGCTGCAGGCGCCGACATCGTGCGTGTCTCGGTGCCCACCATGGACGCTGCAGAGACGTTCGGTCGCATCAAGGCCCAGGTCGACGTGCCGCTGGTCGCCGACATCCATTTCGATTACAAGATTGCCCTGCGTGTCGCCGAGCTCGGCGTCGATTGCCTGCGGATCAACCCTGGCAATATCGGGCGAGAAGACCGCGTGCGCGCGGTGGTCTCGGCAGCGCGGGACAATGGCATCCCGATCCGCATCGGTGTCAATGCCGGTTCACTGGAGAAAGACCTTCAGAAGAAATATGGCGAGCCGACCTCCGAGGCGCTCGTCGAGTCGGCCATGCGTAATATCGATCACCTCGATCGTCTCGACTTCCAGGAATTCAAGGTCAGCGTGAAGGCGTCCGACGTGTTCATGGCGGTCGGTGCCTACCGGCAATTGGCCCAGCGCATCGAACAGCCGCTGCATCTGGGCATTACCGAAGCCGGGGGGCTGCGTTCAGGCACCGTCAAGTCCTCGATCGGCCTGGGCATGCTGCTGATGGATGGGATCGGCGATACCCTACGCGTTTCACTGGCCGCCGATCCGGTCGAGGAAATCAAGGTTGGCTTCGACATGCTCAAGAGTCTGCGCCTGCGCAGCAAGGGCATCAACTTCATAGCCTGCCCGAGTTGCTCACGTCAGAACTTCGACGTCATCGGCACCATGAACGCCCTCGAATCCCGCCTCGAGGACATCATGACCCCGCTCGATGTGTCAGTGATCGGCTGCGTGGTCAATGGCCCGGGCGAAGCCAAGGAAGTCGACATCGGCCTGACCGGTGGCAGTCCGGCCAACCTCGTCTATATCGATGGCAAACCGGCCAGCAAACTGCGCAACGACCACCTGGTCGACGATCTTGAAGCCTTGATCCGTGAGCGCGTACGGATAAAAGAGCAGGCCGAACAGGACGTGATCGCCCGCGGCGAATGACCGCCGGCGACCCTCAAGGAGCCCCCGTTGAGCAAGAAAAAGATCCAGGCCATTCGTGGCATGAACGACCTGCTGCCCGAGCAGTCGCCCCTGTGGCAGTATTTCGAGGGTCAGGTACGGACATTGATGCAGCGCTATGGCTATAGCGAGATTCGTACGCCCATCGTCGAGCAGACGGCCCTGTTCGCCCGCTCAATCGGCGAGGTCACCGATATCGTCGAGAAGGAGATGTACACCTTCGAGGATCGTAACGGCGACAGCTTGACACTGCGTCCCGAAGGCACCGCCAGCTGCGTGCGTGCAGCCATGGAACACGGCCTGCTGCACAACCAGGTACAACGTCTCTGGTATCAGGGCCCCATGTTCCGCCATGAGCGCCCCCAGAAAGGGCGCTACCGCCAATTCCATCAGGTCGGGGTCGAAGCCTACGGCCTGGACGGTCCGGACATCGATGCCGAGCTGATCCTGCTCACGGCACGCCTGTGGAAACAGCTGGGGCTTTACGAGCATGTCACCCTTGAGCTCAACTCGCTGGGCTCGGCCGAGGCCCGCGCCGCCTACCGTGAGTTGCTGGTCGCCTATTTCGAGCGTCACCATGAGGTGCTCGACGAGGACTCGCGTCGCCGACTGCACAGCAATCCGCTGCGCATTCTCGATTCGAAGAATCCGGACATGGCACCGATGCTGGCCGATGCCCCGCAATTGCTCGACCACATCGACGCAGAATCGCGTGAACATTTCGAGCGTCTGACCGGTCTACTCGATGCAGCGGGTATCGGATACACCATCAATCCGCGCCTGGTGCGTGGCCTGGATTACTATTCGCGTACCGTTTTCGAGTGGACCACCACTGCCCTGGGTAGCCAAGGCACGGTGTGTGCCGGTGGGCGCTACGACGCTCTGGTCGAACAGCTTGGGGGCAAGCCCACGCCCGCAGTGGGTTTCGCCATGGGCATCGAGCGGCTGATCCTGTTACTCGAAACCTTGTCGCTGGTACCCCAGGACGCCGATCCGGTGCTGGATATCTACATCATTGGAATGGACGAGGCGGGTAGCCAGGACGCCCTGTTGCTTGGCGAAACCTTGCGCGAGCAATTGCCCACGCGGCGCATCCAGGTACACTGCGGCGGCGGCAGCTTCAAGAGCCAGATCAAGAAGGCCGACAAGAGCGGTGCGCGCCTGGCCCTGTTGATCGGCGAGGAGGAGCGGGCCCAGCAACAGGTGACGCTCAAGTTCCTGCGCGATGCGCGGGATCAGCAACGCCTCGCCCAACAGGATCTGGCCGAGACCCTTGCCGACCTGCTCGACACCCCCTAGCCAGAGGCAGCCCCTGCCGATTCGCGATGTTGTTAAGGAGACCGCCCGTGGCGGAGCTGAGAACAGAAGAAGAGCAGCTTGAAGCGATCAAGCGTTGGTGGAAAGAGAACGGGAAATCCCTGATTGCGGGGGTGGTGATAGCCGTCGCCGGGGTAGTAGGCTGGAACGCCTGGCAGGATTACCAGGCGAACCAGGCGGAAGCCGCCTCGCTGCGCTATCAGCAACTCGTCGCCCTGGCCAGCCAGGATACGCTCGATGAATCGACCCGTAGCGAAGCGCGCGACCTAGCCGACACCCTCATCAACGAGCACGACGACAGGCTGTATGCCGACCTGGCGGGACTCATTGAGGCACGCCTGGCGGTAGCCGAAGGGGACCTTATCGCGGCTCAGACAGCGTTGGGCGATGTGATCGGTCGTACCTCGCAGGACTATATCAAGAGTCTCGCCCGACTCCGTCTGGCTCGCCTTCAGGTTGCCACCGAAGACGCCGATGCCGCGCTAGAGACCCTTGAACAGGTTGATGCCGCGCCGCTCGCCGCCCAGCGAGCCAATATTCGTGGCGATGCCTTCATCGCCCTGGGCGATGAGGCGCAGGCGCGCGAGGCATATCGCGAGGCCTTGACCCTTGCCGAACAGAACGAACAACCGCTGTATGGCGTTGAGCTGAAGCTCGACAACCTCGGCACTCAGGAGGCGACCCTATGAAGATGCCCACTCTGGTTACCGCGGTCGCCCTTGCAGGTCTCTTGGCCGGCTGCGCCGGCAAGGTCGAACCGCAATATCCTCCCAAGGAACTAACCCGTATCGATGAGCGCGTCACACTGGATAGCGTATGGAGCCAGCGAGTAGGCAAAGGTCTGGGCCGTGCCGGCTACCCGATTAGCGCTGCCCGCGCGCAAGGTGCCATTTTCGCGGCGGATGCTCGCGGTCATGTGCGCGCCATCGAGGCCGAAGATGGTGATACGCGCTGGTCGATCGATCTCGATACGCCCATCTCGAGCGGACTGACGGCCGTGGCGGGCCAGGTCTACCTGGGAACCCGTAACGGTGAAGTGCTGGCGCTCGACCAGTCGGACGGTGACGTCGCCTGGCGTGCTCGTGTTTCCAGTGAAGTGCTGGCGGCGCCCCAGGCCAGCAGCCAGCTGCTTATCGTACAGAGCGTGGATGGCACCGTGACCGCCCTGGACCGGGCGAGCGGCAGCGAGCGCTGGGTTTACACCAGCTCCCAGCCGGCGCTCACCCTGCGCGGTACGGGAACGCCCCAGGTCATCGAACCGGTCTCCTTCGTCGGCTTCGCCAACGGCCGCCTGGCCACGCTGGACAATCGTAGCGGACAACCGTTGTGGGAAATGCGCGTCGCCGTACCCAAGGGACGCAGCGAAGTGGATCGCCTGGTGGACCTGGCCGGCCAGCCGGTCCTGACCCCCGATGGCCGTCTCTATGTGACCAGCTACAACGGCCGTCTGATGGCTTTGGAAGCCACCAGCGGCGAGGTACTCTGGGAACGCGAGCAGTCCAGCTACCTGACGCCGCTACTGGTCGGCGATTATCTGTTTACCGTGAACGAAGCCAGCCACATCCTGGCCCTGGATGCCATGTCAGGCGATATCGCCTGGCAGAACGACAAGCTCGAGGGACGCTGGCTGACGGCGCCGGCATTTGCCGATGGTAAGCTGGTCGTGGGCGATTTCGAGGGCTACGTACATCTGATCGAGGCCCGCGGTGGCGATATCGTCGGACGCACCCGTGTCGACGGCTCCGGCATCAGCGTGCGCCCGCTCACCGAGGGCCGCCGTGTCTACGCCCAGGCCAACGACGGCAGCCTCGAAGCCCTGCAAATACGCGAGAACCAATGAATCCTGTCATCGCCCTGGTCGGTCGCCCCAACGTGGGCAAGTCGACCCTTTTCAACCGCCTGACGCGTACTCGCGATGCCCTGGTGGCCGACTTCCCCGGCCTCACCCGGGATCGCAAGTACGGTAACGGCCAGCTCGGCGGCAAGGCCTACACCGTCATCGATACCGGTGGTATTAGCGGTGACGAGGAGGGCATCGACGCGGTCATGGCCGAGCAGTCGCTGCTGGCCATCGACGAGGCGGATATCGTGCTGTTCCTGGTCGATGCACGTGCAGGCCTGCATGTCGCCGACGAGGCGATCGCCAACCATCTGCGGGTCAACCAGAAGAAGACCTGGCTGGTGGTCAACAAGACCGACGGCTTGGAAGAACATTCCGCCATGGCCGATTTCTGGACCCTGGGCCTCGGCGACCCGCGGCCCATCGCCGCCGCCCACGGGCGCAACGTGACCAGCCTGATCGACGAGGTGCTGGCGCCCTTCCCCGAACTCGAGGAAAACGCCCCGCCTGCGGATATCAGCAACGGCATTCGGATCGGTGTGATCGGACGCCCCAACGTGGGCAAGTCGACGCTGGTCAACCGTCTGCTGGGCGAGGACCGGGTGGTGGTATTCGATGAGGCGGGCACCACACGCGATGCCATCGAGATCCCCTTCGAACGTCGTGGCAAGCCCTACGTCCTGATCGATACCGCCGGGGTGCGTCGGCGCAAGAATGTCCGTGAGATCGCCGAGAAGTTCTCGATCATCAAGACCCTCGAGGCAATCAAGGAGTGCCACGTGGCGGTCATGGTGCTCGACGCCAGAACGGGCCTGGTCGAGCAGGATCTGCACCTACTCGATTATGTACTCACTTCGGGACGCGCGTTGGTGCTAGCCGTCAACAAGTGGGATGGTCTGGAGCAGGAAGCCAAGGAAAAGATGCGCGCCGAGGTCAAGCGTCGGCTGGGTTTCGCCGACTATGCCGACCTGCACTTCATTTCGGCCCTGCACGGTACCGCCGTTGGGGATCTTTACCCCTCCATCGAGCGGGCGTTTGCCTCGGCCACCAGCCATTGGTCGACGAACCGACTCACCACGATCCTGCAGGATGCCGTCAGTGAGCATCAGCCGCCTCTGGTGCATGGCCGCCGCATCAAGCTGCGCATGGCCCACCAGGGGGGCAGCAACCCGCCGATCATCGTGGTGCATGGAAATCAGACCGCGTCCCTGCCGGAAGCCTACAAGCGGTACCTGACCAATACGTTCCGCAAGGTACTCAAGGTGCGTGGGACGCCGATTCGCTTCGAATTCCGCTCGGGTGCCAACCCGTTCGATGCCGATGCCGGCGCCAGCGATCGTGAAAAAGCCAAGAAGCGCGAGCTGAACCGCACCCGCGAGGCCCGCAAGAAGCGCCGCTAGTCCTCAACCATCATGCCCGCCGGTCAGCGCTGCTCGGTGGGCATGACCCGTAATACCCGTCCTTCGTCACTGTCAGTCAATAGATAGAGCGCCCCGTCGGGACTGGTGCGGATGTCGCGTATTCGTTCGCCAAGCTCGGCGAACAACGGCTCCTGGGCAACGATGCGGCCATCGACGCGGTTCAGTCGCACCACATGACGGGCGGCCAATGTTGCAACGAAGAGATCGCCCTGCCATTCGGGAAACAGCGACGCGTCGTAAAGGGTCATGCCGGAAGGGGCAATGGACGGGGTCCAGTGCAGGAGCGGCGACTCGAAAAGCCCCAGGTCGGTATAGGGCGAGATACGTGCGCCAGTGTAGTCGACCCCGTGCGTCACCATCGGCCAGCCATAGTTGCCGCCCGCCTGGATACGGTTGAGCTCGTCCCCACCCCGGGGGCCGTGCTCGTGCAGCAGGATTTCACGACGTTCAGCATCGTAGGCGAGCCCCTGTACGTTGCGATGGCCCACGCTGAACAGCTCGGGCTGGGCACGTTCGACCCCAAGAAAGGGATTGTCCTCCGGCACGTCCCCGTCTGTCGTGAGCCGTACCACGCTGCCCAGGTGATTGGCCGGATTCTGAGCATGCTCGCGGTAATCGAAGCCGTCACCCAGCCCCAACAGCAGCGTATCGTCGGGCAGCAGAAGCATGCGCCCGCCATAGTGGGACGCCCCGTAGGTATCGGGAAGCGCGCGAAACAGGGTCTCGCGGTCCATGAGTCGCTCTCCGTCGAAACGGGCACGATCGAGGCAAGTGGTATTGGCCTTCGCCTCGCCACAGGCATAGCTGAGAAACAGAACACCACTCTCCTCATGGTCGGGTGCGAGCAGTACCTCGAACAGGCCCGCCTGGCCTTCGGCGTAAACCTCTGGCGCCCCTTCGACGGGTGCCGCCTGCAAACCCTCTCCAGCTCGAATCAGGCGCAGGCGCCCGGCGCGCTCGGTCACCAGCATGTCGTCATTGGGGAGAAAGGCCAGCGACCAGGGATGGTCAAGGCCTTCGGCTACGGTAGCGATGTGATAGGTGGTCGCGGCTGATACCTCGGCGAGACCGGCCATGAGTGTGATTGCGGCGACGATCAGGCGTCGCATGGGGAAATCCTCCGTGTGCTGAGAGCCCGGGTCACCCAAGCATAGGCCACGCCTCCCAGCGCAGCGCTGAGTACCATGGCAAGGCTGCCGACATTGCCTCGCGTGGCAGCGATCAAGGTGGGCATCGGGGCAAGCGAATTCGCTACCCAAAGTGCCACCCATAATCCCAAGCCGGCGCCCAGCGCGGGAAACAGGTGCGCCCCCGGTCGCCAACGTCGCCTAAGGGCCTCGGCCACCGGTAGCGACGCTGCGAAAGCGACGGCGACGATCACGCTGTAAAGCGGCGTGAAGCCAAGCAGGTCGTGACCCGTCGTAGCCAGTCGCGTGCCCAAGGGGATGCGCAGCCCCATCTCGGTCAGCGCCGCCAGGTTGAATTGCGTCTGCACGATCGACCCGAGCAACGTAGCGGTCAAGACGGCCGCAGCGTAGCCCAGCAGGCAACGTAAAAAAAGCGACATGAGCTCTCCTGACCCAGGTTGGTACCGCTTCGTTGACTACCAGCATCGACCAGGAAGGCAGCGCTTGCCAGACGTTACCGATTTCCCTTGGCTTGGATTCGGGCTGGCCCTAAAATGCGCGCGCCTTGCCTCTCAATCTCCACCCGCTCGGGTGGCTCATCGTTTCGGAGTCGCCATGTCTCGTTCGTCGCCTTCCCGCTTCCGTCCATATTGGCATTGGCTGATACCCGGCCTAGTAACCCTATTGCTGAGCGGTTGCCTGGCGCTTCCCCAGACGGGGCTGTTCGCCATGCGCCTGGCCGTGACCTCGCTGGGTATCGAGGATGTGCGTATCGGCCCCTATGCCATTCGTGGTGGCCTGGATACGAGCGATATTACCTCACTGGTCACGTCCAGCCTGGGCATGGGCAGCTTGCCGATACAGGCCACCATGGCGTTGGGGCTGGGCCTGCCCAAGGGACTGCCACCGGTGGAAATGAACGGCTTCGCCTGGACGCTCGACGTGCCGGGCGCCGAGCCGATCAGCGGCGAGTATGAGCAGCGGGTCGCCCTGACACCTGGCGAGGATGCCGATCTTCGCCTGCCGGTGGCCTTCGATGTGCTGGGTGGCAATCAGCGCCTGGCGCCGATGGTGCAATTGGCCAGTCAGCTCGCCACCCGGGGAGATCTGCCCGTGGGTAGCGAACTGGCGATCACCCCGGGAGGCTTGCGTGGCCTTGGCGTGAGCCTGCCACCAGGGCTATGGATGCCCACCCTGCGATTGGCCGTGGGCGAGGACGGCAACCTGCAACCCCAGTCCTGATCGGTTACCGATCCTCCAGACGCTGGCGGCCCACCCACTGGCAGGCGAATTGCCAGGCGGCGCGGCCGCTGCGACCCCCACGCAACGTCGCAAAGCGAATCGCTTCCTCGCGCGATGCCTCGTTCCAGTCTTCGGGGCGCCCCAACTGGCTGACCCAGTGTTCACAGGCTTCCAGATAGATGGCCTGGTTGAACGGATGGAAGGCCAGCCATAGGCCAAAGCGATCCGAGAGGGAAATCTTCTCCTCGACGGTATCCCCATGGTGAAGTTCGTCACCCACCAATTGCGATGCCTCATTGTCCGACAGCGATTCCGGCAACAGGTGGCGGCGGTTCGAGGTGGCATACAGCAATACGTTCTCCGGCGGCCCGGTCAGCGTGCCGTCCAAGACGCTCTTGAGGGCCTTGTAGGCGTCATCGTTGCCCTCGAAGGAGAGATCGTCACAGTACACTACGAAACGATGCGAGGCATCGCGTAGCTGCTGTACCAGTTGTGGCAGCCCCGCAAGGTCGTGTCGATCGACCTGGATCAGGCGCAATCCTTCTGTCGATAACGAATTGAGCAGTGCGCGGACCAATGACGACTTGCCGCTGCCCCGGGCTCCCCATAGCAGGGCATGGTTGGCTGGCAGCCCGTGGAGGAAAGCCCGCGTATTGTCGAGCAGGGCGCGCTTCTGGCGTTCCACTCCCAGCAAGTCATCCAGAGTGACGGCATCGCGCACCTTGACGGGCAATAGCTGACCGCCCAGGGCATGGCGCTGCCACAGCGCGGCGACGTCCCGCTCCCAGTCGACCGGTTCAGGGGCGGGTGGCAACCACTGCTCGGCACGTTCGATGAGCGACAACAGGCGTTGCGATAGATGGGCATCCATTCAGGGTCCTCGTGCGATCGGAGTGGTTGACGTGTACGACGTTAGGGGTATCTTGTGGCACATCGTCCGCTTTCGTCCATCTGCTCCGATGGCGACCTACGAGGAAACTTCATATGCGCTGGATCTCCCGTGCGGCCATAGGCGCCCTGTGCCTCAGCCTGGTGGCCTGTACCAACTCTCCCACCGGTCGCCAGCAGCTTACGCTCTACTCCGACGAGCAGCTCAACCAGATGGGCGAACAGACCTTTGCCCAATATCAGCAGGAATTGCCCACGGTCGGGGGTGCGACACTGGCCTATGTCGAATGCGTGACGAACCAGGTCGTCCAGGCCCTGCCGGCCGAGCAGCGCAACCAGAACTGGCAAGTGCGGGTCTTCGAGGATGATTCGGCCAATGCGTTTGCCTTGCCGGGCGGCTATATGGGCGTGCATACCGGCCTGCTGAAGATCGCCAACACGCAGGACCAGTTGGCCTCGGTCATCGGCCATGAAATCGCCCACGTGCTGGCAAGTCACGCCAATGAGCGTGTTTCGACCCAGTCGGCCACACAGCTCGGTCTGTCGGTGCTGCAGTCCGCGGCCGGCATGCAGGGCGCCCAGGGCGAACAGCTGATGGGGCTGCTGGGCGCCGGCGCCCAGTACGGCATCCTGCTGCCCTTCTCTCGCCGTCATGAGAGCGAAGCGGACGTCATCGGGCTCAACCTGATGGCCGAGGCCGGCTTCGATCCCCGCGCCAGTATCGATCTGTGGCAGAACATGCAGTCCGCGTCGGGCGGTCAGCCGCCTGCCTGGATGTCCACGCACCCCAGCCACGGCCAGCGTATCAGCGATCTACAATCCGCGATGGACGAGGCCCTGTCACGCTATCAGGCAGCACAGGACGCCGGCCAGCGTCCCAACTGCTCGCGGCCGGGCTGAGGAAATGGTGAGACTCGGACTGTTGCTTCTGGTGATGCCCATCGTGATCCTGATGGGTGTTTATTTCTGGGAACTGGGCAATGTGCGTGAATGCACACTCAATGGCGGGTTCTGGGATTACGCCGAAGGGGTATGCCGCGACCAGCCCCAGCCCTTCGTCTCCTGGCTGGAGCGTTATCCTTGGCTGGTCAACGGCGGGATGGTCGTGGCACTACTGGGTGCCGTGATGTGCCTGTCCGGCCTGTTCATCCGGCGCCGCTGATATGACTAGCGCGCCGTGCTCGCCCTAGAGCGCACGACGCAGGTCAGCCAGGACCGGCGCCGTGTCCGGGCGCACATGCCGCCATTGGAAGAAGGATTCCGCCGCCTGCTCGACCAGCATGCCCAGCCCATCGAGCGGTCTTGCGCCACGGGCCGCGGCCCAGGCCAGAAATACCGTGGGTTCGGCAGCGTACATCATGTCGTAGGCCGTGGCCCCACGCTCGGTGAACAGGTCATCGGGCAGCGGCGGCAATTCGCCAGAGAGGCTGGCGCTGGTGCCGTTGATCACCACGTCAAAGCCTCCCGGCAGGCCCTCGAAACCGGCACCGGAGACAGCCCCCAGGTCGCCAAAGTCACGAGCCAGGCACTCGGCTTTCTCGACCGTGCGGTTGGCGATCACGACTTGGGCAGGCCCCGCCGCAAGCAGCGGCTCGAGAACGCCGCGTACCGCGCCACCGGCGCCCAGGACCAGCACCCGTTTTCCGGCCAGTGCGACCGCATGGTTCGCCAGATCCCTGACCAGGCCCACACCATCCGTCGTATCGCCATACGTGGCGCCATTCTTGCCCAGCAGCAGCGTATTCACCGCACCGGCACGCCTGGCACGGTGGCTCAGGGTATCGCATAGGCGATAGGCTTCCTGCTTGAACGGCACAGTGACGTTGGCCCCATGCCCACCGTTGGCCACGAAGCTCCGCCAGGCGTCCTGAAATCCGTCCAGTGGCGCCTCGATGGCCTCGTACCCCATCGCTTCGCCCGTCTGCGCGGCAAAGGCCTGATGAATGATGGGAGATTTGGAGTGACCTATGGGGTGGCCGAACACGCAGTAACGGTCGCTCATGCATCCGCTCCCTTGTTCTTGCCGCGTGTCCGCTCAAGCGCTTCCTGTTCCCCCAGCCAATCGCGGGGATGCAGAAACTCCTGGTAAAGCCGCTCTTCGGCACTGCCGGGCTCCGGGGTCCAGCCATAGCGCCAGGAAGCCATGGGCGGCATGGACATCAGGATGGATTCGGTGCGCCCGCCGCTCTGCAGGCCGAACAGCGTGCCGCGGTCCCAGACTAGATTGAATTCCACGTAGCGCCCGCGGCGATAGGCCTGGAAGTCACGTTCGTGCTCGCCGTACTCGGCGTCCCGCCGCCGCCGGACGATCGGCAGGTAGGCGTCGAGGAAACTGTCGCCCACGGCACGCTGGAAGGCGAAGCAGGCCTCGAAACCGCCACTGTTGAGGTCATCGAAGAACAACCCGCCGACGCCGCGCGTCTCGCCACGATGCTTGAGATAGAAGTACTCGTCGCACCAGGCCTTGTAGCGCGGATAGACCGTCTCGCCGAACGGCTCACAGGCCTGCCGGGCGGTCTCGTGCCAGTGCACGACATCGTCCCAAACGGGATAGAAAGGCGTCAGATCGTAGCCACCGCCGAACCACCAGACCGGTGCCTCCCCGTCCTTCTCGGCGATGAAGAAGCGCACGTTGCCATGGCTGGTCGGCACATGGGGATTATGCGGATGAAGCACCCAGGAAACGCCGACGGCATGGTAGCCGCGACCCGCCAGTTCGGGGCGTGCCGCAGTGGCCGAGGGTGGCAGCTGTTCGCCATGGACATGAGAAAAATTGACCCCGCCTTTCTCGAAGACACGGCCGTTCTCGAGCACGCGCGAACGTCCACCTCCGCCCTCTTCCCGTTGCCAGCTATCTTCCTGGAATTCCCCCTGGCCATCCTCCGCTGCCAATGCCTGGCAAAGGGTGTCCTGAAGGGTATGTAGATAGGTCTTTACGTCATCGAGGTAGGCGTGAGCCACGAGGCCTCCGGGTCGCTGTCGTGAATGAGGAGACTAGGCGCGCAAGACGCGTCCGGTGACCAGATCGCGAATGGTAGTCGGCCGGTCGAGGCCCCCCAAGGGCCCGTCGACTACCGCGCCCAGGCGATTGCCGAAGTGCTGGCGAATCTCGTCGGCACTCATGGCAGGCGCTTCGCCGGCGAGGTTGGCTGAGGTCGAGACGATCGGGCCGCCGAAGGCGTCGCACAGCGCCTGCACCGTGGGGTGATCGCTGACGCGCAGAGCCACGCAGGAATGACCGCCTCTCAGCAGGGGGTGGGCGCGGCCGTTGTCAGGCACCAGCCAGGTATGCGGTCCCGGCCAGCTGGAGACCAATGGCGCGTGCAGGGCAAACGGCAGGTCGCGCAGCCACTCGTCGAGTTGGGCAATCGTGCCGGCAATCAGGATCAGCCCCTTGGCCGGGTCGCGTTGCTTGAGGCGTAGCAGGGCAGTCAATGCCTCGCCATTGTCGGGATCACAGCCCAGCCCCCACACCGCTTCGGTGGGATAGGCGATCACGGCGCCTTCACGCATGGCGTTGGCAGCAGCGGTAATGACGTCGTTTTCACTCATGATTGCGTCCTTGACCTGACCGGTGTCTTGGCAGGGGCGTAGTCTAGCATGGCTACCCAGGCAGACGTATCCACCCCCCGGCGGCCTGGGTCGCCCGCCCTTCGAGCTCGAGTTCGAGCAAGCGCAGCTGACAGCCCGACACATCCAGGCCAGTCAACGAGATCAAGGCATCAAGCGGCGTCGGTACGTCACTCAGCCAGCCAAGCAACGGATCGTCAGCGACGACAGAGGCCCCCTGGCTGCCCGCCTCGACATCTACCGCCGGTGTGGACCAGTGTCCAAGCTCGGCGAGGATGTCGGCAACCTCGGTCACCAGGGTCGCACCCTGCCGAATCAGGCTCAGGCAACCGCGGGCCTGGGGGTTGTGAAGCGAACCAGGTAAGGCGAAGACCTCGCGATTCTGCTCGATGGCCAGGCGGGCGCTGACCAGCGAGCCACTCTTCTCGGCTGCCTCGATGACCACGACGCCCTGCGCCAGCCCGGTCACGATGCGATTGCGCCGGGGAAAGTAGGCCGGCCGCGCCGTGGTGCCGGGCGGATGTTCGGAGAGAATGAGCCCGCCTTCATCGAGCAGCCGACGATAGAGGCCGGCATGGCGGGGGGGATAGATGACGTCGGCACCGCAGCCAAGCACGGCCACGCTGCGGCCGCCCGCATCCAGTGCGGCCTGCTGCGCTTGACCGTCGACGCCCAGTGCCAGGCCGCTGACCACGCACCAGCCCTGTTCAGCAAGCTCCCGGCCGAAACGCGCCGCGTTGCCCAGCCCATCGCGGGACGGGCGGCGCGTGCCCACGATGGCGATGCCTGGAGGCGTCAGCGCCTCCAGGTCGCCGATGGCCCAGAGAACGGGGGGCGGGTCGGCGATCTCGTCGAGCAGGCACGGCCAGGCCGGATGATGCGGGTGCAGCAGGGCGTTGCGCGGGTCGGCAGCCAGCCAGGCGTCGAGGGCATCGCACTGTGCCTGCAAGGGGCTGCGCTGCGGATACTCGAGCCACAGGCGCAGGGCCTGGCGCGGCTCGGGAGGCAATAGGGCCAACCACCCCTCGGGCCAGCTCGGCGCTTGCGCCGCAAGCACCACCAGACGCCGCGGGCCTAGTTTGGGAAGACAAGATAGAACCAGCCACTCCTTGGCCGTCATGGGCACTCCAGTCAAAACGTCAACGAAGGGATTCGGGGGTGGCCGGCAACGCGACCCTATCCGACTCGATATCGGGAATATCGGGGCTATGAGCGCGATCGCCTACCGACAGGCTACGGCTGGCCTGCATGACCAGGGCATAGCTCATTTTGTCGTACGCCCTGAAGACCATGACCAGTCCGGCCGGTGAGCCCGGCAGGCGGACCGCTTCCTGGGTGACAGGGTCGGTGACCAGTTCGCCGCGCTGCTCCACACGTAATACATGGCCCGGACCCAGGCCATCGCGGCTGCCGCGATCGAGCGCCACGACATGCAGACGGCCGATGAATCGGACGCCGCCCGGTACCGCAAGAATTCTGCCATCGACGAAACGCGTGGGCGGTGCCGGTTGAAAGGCAACGGGCAGGGTGAACGTTTCCAAGGGCAGCAGCACGTCGCCATCGCGCACTTCCTGACGAGACGCCACCACCTCGAGCAAGGCGATGTCCTCCTCCTGACTGATCCAACGCGCCTGGCCCACCCCTGCCATTTCCTGGCCCAGGAATTCGCCGGTTACGCTGTCATGGTAGGCCTCGCCAGGCCGATAGATGCCCCAGCGGCCCTGAGCGGCCAGCTCACCTCGGGCATAGATGCGATCGCCCGCCCCACTGACCAGTCGCCTATCGTCGCCGGCCAGCACATAAGGAAGCTGTGTTGCCAGCGTGGACTCATCGACCACCCGATGATCGGACAGGAAGTGCTGGACACGCTCCAGCGGCAGCGGCGGCACCGCCTCACGGCGAGGCACGCGACGCACGTCAGGAGATAGTCGCACTTCGCCCTGGCCTCGCTCGAGCCCCAGGCGGGGTTGGCCGTTCTCGTAATAGAGGTAGACGCTATCGCCGGGATAGATCAGATGGGGATTGTCTATCTGCGGGTTGACGCCCCAGATCCGTGGCCACTGCCAGGGATGGCGCAGAAAGCGACCTGAGATATCCCATAACGTGTCGCCGCGCACCACTGTGTAGCTGTCCGGCGCGTCATCGCGCAATCCCGAATCGCCAAGGCCCTGGGCCGAAGCGCTGCCTACCCCCAGCGGGAAGACCAGAAGCGATAAAGTCAGCAGGCGTACCCACTGCCCCACCCTGCCATGCAGGTGGCGCTTTCTTCGGTTCATGTTCCTCCACCCCGCGCATCGTTGTCGCTTCGCCTGTGTCCGGCGCTCGCGATTGTACGACATTGTCGCTGATTTCAGGGAACCATCGGACTCGGCTATCATTCCAATAATGGTCCCCAAGGTTCCGTTGGCGGCTTCCGCCCACTACACTATCGGTTTTCGCCCAAGAGACTTGGGGCGTATTTTGTCATAACAGCGTAACGGTGAATTCAACGCCATGGCCCTACTTCCGATCCTCGAATTTCCCGACGAACGACTGCGCACCAAGGCGGCGCCTGTCGAGCGCGTCGACGACGAGGTACGCCAACTGGTCGACGACATGCTCGAGACCATGTACGAGGCCCGTGGTATCGGCCTGGCGGCTACCCAGGTCGACGTCCATCGTCGCGTCATCGTCATGGATGTCAGCGACAACCATTCCAGCCCGCTGGTGCTGATCAATCCGCACTATACCCCGCTCGATGACGCACGTGAGCCGATGCAGGAAGGCTGCCTGTCGATTCCGGAGTATTACGCCGAGGTGCCCCGTCACCTGCGCGTGCATCTCGAGGCGCTCGACCGCGACGGCAACCCCTACTCGCTCGATGCCGACGGCCTCCTGGCCCATTGCATTCAGCACGAGCACGATCATCTCGAAGGGGTGTTGTTCGTCGATTACCTGTCGCCCCTCAAGCGCGATCGGGTCCTGAAGAAGATGCAGAAGCGACATAAACAATTGCAGGATGCCTGATCGGCACGTCCTAGCGAGGGCCGGCTCCGGTGAGTCGGCCTTCGTCGTTACCGGCCCCTTCCGCTATCATGGCGTCACTTCCTTTCGATAACGACGAGCCAAGGGCCGCCACATGACCCAATCCCTGCGTGTGATCTTTGCCGGCACCCCGGATTTCGCCGCCGCCAGTCTCGCCACCCTCCTGGCCAGCAACCATGATGTCATCGCAGTCTATACCCAGCCCGACCGCCCCGCCGGCCGGGGGCGCAAGCTGACCCCGAGCCCGGTCAAGGCCCTGGCCCTCGAACACGACTTGCCCGTCTATCAACCGGTCACGCTCAAGGAGGGCGAGGCCCAGGCCCAGCTGAAGGCGCTCGAGGCCGACATCATGGTGGTGGTCGCCTATGGGCTGCTGCTGCCCCAGGCCGTTCTCGACATCCCCCGCCTTGGCTGTCTCAACGTGCATGCCTCGCTGCTGCCGCGCTGGCGAGGCGCGGCACCCATCCAGCGCGCCATCGAAGCGGGCGATGGGCAGAGCGGCGTCACCATCATGCAGATGGATGCCGGCCTCGACACCGGGCCCATGCTGTTGACGCGGACCACGCCGATCGATGTCGATACCACCGGTGGGACGCTTCACGACCGGCTGGCCACGCTAGGGGGTGAAGCGATCGTCGAGGCCCTGGACGCACTGGCAGGTACAGGACTCGAGGCCGTTCCCCAGCCGGCGTCAGGGGTCACCTATGCCGCCAAGCTGTCCAAGGCCGAAGCCGAACTCGACTTTCGCGAACCGGCCAAGGCCTTGGCGGCGCGCATCCAGGCCTTCAATCCCTGGCCGGTGGCCTGGACGACGCTCGGTGATGATACGCTGAGGTTATGGCGCGCCTCGGTGGGCCAGTTCCGGCCGGACGACCCCCAAGCCGCGCCGGGTACGCTGCTGCCGGCCGCCCCCGATGCGCTGCGTATCGCCTGCGGCAGCCAGGGCGAGGAGGTGCTGTGCGTTCATCAGGCACAGTTACCGGGTGGCAAGCCACTCTTGGCGCGCGATCTACTCAACGCACGAGGCGATCGGCTACATACCGGCACGCGCCTGGGCCGTGCCCACTCATCTCAGGAGGAGACTCGTTGATGCCACAGGACAATTCGCCTAACTCCAACGGACAAGCCGTTCGCGCGGCAGCGGCGCGTGCACTGGTACCGGTAATCACGGACCAGGGGTCGCTTTCAGGCCTGGACACCAGCCAGGTGGCCTCGCGCGATCGCGGACTCATGCGCGCACTATGCTACGGCGCCTGTCGAACGCTACCCCGTCTCGAGGCGCTAGCGTCGGAATTGCTGCGGTCGCCCTTCAAGACACGTGACGCGGATATCCAGGCGCTGCTCCTGATCGGCATCTATCAATTGCTTTACCTTCGCGTGCCGGCGCACGCCGCGGTGGGCGAGACGGCCGGTGCTGCGCGCGTACTCGACAAGCCGTGGGCCACCCGCGTGATCAATGGCTGTCTGCGGCGCCTGCAACGCGAGGCCAGCGAACTCCAGGCAAAGGTCGACAGTGACCCCAGCGTGGCGATGCTGCATCCCGGCTGGTGGTTGAAATGGCTACGCCGGGCATGGCCCAACGACTGGCAGGAGATCGCCATCGCCAATAATCAGCCGGGCCCCATGACGCTGCGCGTCAATCGCCGCCGAATCGACCGCGAAGCCTATCGCGAGCGACTGGTGAGTGCCGGCCTCGATGCCCGGCTGTGCCTGCATGCGCCGGACGGGTTGACCCTGGTCGAATCCTGCGATGTGGATACCTTGCCGGGTTTTCACGACGGTCTGGTCAGCGTCCAGGACGAAGCGCCACAACTGGCCGTTGAACTGCTCGGGCCCCTGCTGGCGCCGCGCCCCGGTGCCAAGGTGCTGGATGCCTGCTGTGCCCCCGGCGGCAAGACCGCCCACCTGCTCGAGGCCTTCGATGTCGACATGACCGCCATCGATAGCGACGCCACGCGCCTGGAGCGCGCCGAACAGACCCTTGCCCGCCTCGACTTGTCCGCCCGCCTGCTGCATGGCGATGCCACCGAGCGGAGTTGGTGGGACGGTACCGAGTTCGATGTCATCCTGCTCGATGCCCCGTGCTCCGGCAGTGGCGTGATTCGCCGCCACCCCGATATCAAACGCCTGCGCCAGCCCGAAGACATTCGTGAGCTGGCGAAACTGCAGGCACGCCTGCTCGACAGCCTATGGCAAACGCTGGCCCCGGGCGGCACGCTGCTGTATGCCACATGCTCCGTGCTCCCCGAGGAGAACGCCGACCAGATCGCCGCCTTCCTCGAACGCACCCCGGAGGCTCAGGTCACCACCCCGGAGCAGGTCGCCTGGGGCCGGCCGGCCGGTGCAGGGCGGCAATTGCTGCCCGTGGAAGACGGGCACGACGGCTTCTTCTACGCTCGGCTGAACCGTCGCGCCTAGCCTGGAGGGGCATTTGCCCCTCCCCCGCGTCTCCTGCCTATACTGACGTTGACCGACGACACTCAACGATCAAGGAGCGATTCAATGTCGCACGTCTACAAGCATGTCGAGCTGACGGGCTCTTCCACCGAAAGCGCCGAGGATGCCATCTCGCAGGCCATCACCCGTGCCAGCAAGACACTGCACGACCTGCGCTGGTTCGAGGTCATGCAGACCCGGGGGCATATCGAAGAGGGCCGCATTTCGCATTGGCAAGTCACGATGAAGGTAGGCTTCACCCTCGACGAGTGATTGGTTATCGTGACCGACCGGCACAACTCGCCCGCCCCGGCGTGCCCTGGGCGGGCGAGTTGTGCTAGCCTGCGCCATCCGGCGAGGGGCGCTGTGCTGCGCCATGCCAACAGCATGCGGATGCCCGATTCATGAAGATCATCATTCTGGGTGCCGGCCAGGTCGGCGGCACATTGGCCGAACATCTGGCCCATGAAGAGAACGATATCACCGTCGTCGATACCGACGGTCCGCGACTGCGCGAACTGCACAATCGACTGGATATCCGTACCGTCTCGGGGCCGGCGTCCTATCCGATGGTGCTGCGCCAGGCCGGCGGCGAAGATGCCGACATGTTGATTGCCGTGACCAATTCCGACGAGGTCAACATGATTGCCTGTCAGGTGGCGCATACGCTGTTTCGCACCCCGACCAAGATCGCTCGTGTGCGCGCCACCGCCTACCTGACCCGCAAGGGACTGTTCGCGCATGACGCGGTCCCCATCGATGTACTGATCAGTCCCGAACAGGTCGTAACCGACCACATTCGCCGCCTGATCGAGTATCCCGGGGCGCTTCAGGTGCTCGAGTTCGCCGGAGGCCAGGCCCAGTTGGTTGCGGTCAAGGCGTTCTATGGCGGCCCGCTCGTCGGCCAGGAACTGGGGTTCCTGCGTCGGCATATGCCCAACGTGGATACCCGGGTAGCGGCCATCTACCGCCGCAACCGCCCGATCATTCCTCGCGGCGACACCGTGATCGAAGCCGACGACGAGGTTTTCTTCATCGCCGCCCGCCGCGACATCCGTGCCGTCATGAGCGAGCTTCGCAAGCTCGATCGTGACTTCCGTCGTGTGGTCATCGCGGGCGGTGGCAATATCGGCGAACGCCTCGCCGAGACGCTGGAGCATAGCCACCAGGTCAAGATCATCGAGCACAGCCTGGAGCGTTGTACCGGTCTTTCCGAGCGTCTCGACCGCACCGTCGTCCTGCATGGCAGCGCGACCAGCAAGCGTCTGCTCCTGGAAGAGAACATCGAGGATTGCGACATCTTCTGCGCCCTGACCAACGACGACGAGGTCAATATCATGTCGTCGATGCTGGCCAAGCGCCTGGGGGCGAAGAAGGTGCTGACCCTGATCAACAATGCCGCCTATGTGGATCTGGTCCAGGGCGGCGAGATCGATATCGCCATCTCGCCCCAGCAGGCCACTATCGGTGGTCTGCTGACCCACGTGAGGCGCGGCGACATCGTCAATGTGCACTCGCTACGCCGCGGTGCCGCCGAGGCCATCGAGGCCATCGCCCATGGCGATTCCCGCTCATCTAAGGTAGTCGGGCGTACCATCGACCAGATCGACCTGCCCAGCGGGACCACGATCGGCGCCATCGTACGCGGCAAGGAAGTCTTGATCGCTCATGACGACGTGTTGGTGGAGTCGGGCGACCATGTGATCCTGTTCGTCATCGACAAGCGCCGCATCCGCGACGTCGAGCGGCTATTCCAGGTCGGGCTGACTTTCTTCTAATATGAGCGGCCGGGTCATACTTCGCATCCTGGGTCTGTTGCTGATGCTCTTCAGCCTGACCATGGTGCCGCCGATCCTGATCTCGGTGATTTTCCGCGACGGCGCCTGGGAGGGGTTCGCCATCGCCCTGGGCATCACACTGGCCACAGGTGGCCTGCTTTACTTGCCCAACTTGGGTGCACGCAAGGAATTGCGCACCCGCGACGGCTTCCTGATCGCCGCGCTGTTCTGGACCGTACTCGGCCTGTTCGGTGCGCTGCCACTTATGTTCGAGGCGACCTACGCCCTGTCACCGACCGACGCTGTCTTCGAGTCGTTCTCGGGGCTGACCACCACCGGGGCCACGGTCATCACCGGCATCGATTTCCTGCCAGAGTCGATCCGCTACTATCGCCAGCAACTGCAGTGGCTCGGTGGCATGGGGATCGTGGTGCTGGCGGTGGCTATCCTGCCAACGCTCGGTGTCGGTGGGATGCAGCTCTATCGCACCGAGATCCCCGGCCCGCTCAAGGATTCCAAGCTGACCCCTCGAATCACCGAGACGGCGAAAGCGTTATGGTATATCTACGCCAGCCTCACCGTGACCTGCATCGTCGCCTATTGGCTGGCCGGCATGGATTGGTTCGATGCGATTGGCCATGGCTTCTCGACCGTCGCCATCGGCGGGTTTTCGACCTATGACGACAGCATCGGCTACTTCGACAGTGCCACCATCGAGCTGATCTGCGTTAGCTTCATGATCATCTCGGCGATGAGTTTCAGCCTGCACTTCGCCGCCTGGCGCGAGCGTCAGCTGAGCCAGTATCTCAAGGATCCCGAGTCGCGGTTTCTATTGATGTTCCTGCTTGGCCTGACGGTCGTCACCGTGGCGACACTGTGGATCAGCGCCACCTATACCGACAGCATGGGGCTTCGCCATGGCCTGTTCCAGGTCGTGTCGATTGCGACGACGGCCGGGTTTGCCGTCGCCGATTTCTCGGTCTGGCCCGGCGCCCTGCCCTTCCTGTTGTTCGTGGCGGCGTTCGTAGGAGGCTGTTCAGGATCCACCGGTGGCGGCATCAAGGTGATCCGTATCATCCTGATCCTCAAGCAGGGCTTGCGTGAAATCCTGCGACTGATTCACCCCAACGCGATCATCGCGGTCAAGGTGGGCAAGGTCAGTGTGCCGGACAGTATCGCCCAGGCCGTCTGGGGCTTTTTCTCCGTCTACCTACTGCTGTTCTTTGTGATGCTACTAGGCGTCATGGCGACGGGGCTCGACCAGATCACCGCCTGGTCGGCCGTCGCCTCGGCTCTCAACAACCTGGGCCCGGGTCTCGGCGAAGTCGCCG
This sequence comes from Litchfieldella xinjiangensis, assembly GCF_000759345.1. Classification (GTDB taxonomy): domain Bacteria; phylum Pseudomonadota; class Gammaproteobacteria; order Pseudomonadales; family Halomonadaceae; genus Litchfieldella_A; species Litchfieldella_A xinjiangensis. Next base: position 302,094 of record NZ_JPZL01000002.1, on the reverse strand, counting down.
GTCACTACGGGGACATACCCGATCTTGCCAAATGGATTCTGGTGTTCGCCATGCTCCTGGGCCGCCTGGAAATCTTCACCGTATTGGTGCTGCTGACGCCGGCTTTCTGGCGCCGCTGACGGCAGCTTCGCAACATCGACCGGTTTGGCCTGCCCGCCGCCTTGGTGGATAATCGACCGGTCACCCACAGGATAAGAGCGTTCATGACCGACCCTCAGGACATTGCCGCACGCACCGATGAGTCCCCGATCACGGGCCCGATGCGGGTGGTGGAACATGGCACTACGCGCTACACCCTGCTGGGAACCGCCCACGTCTCGGCCGAGAGTGCCGACGAAGTTCGCCGGTTGATCGCCAGCGGCGAATTCGACGCCGTGGCCATCGAGCTGTGCCCGTCACGTCATCAGAGCCTGATCGAGCCCGACGCCCTGGCCGGCCAGGACCTGTTCGAGATATTTCGCCAGGGCAAGGCCGGCATGGTCGCGGCCAGCCTGGCCCTGGGAGCCTTCCAGCAGCGCGTCGCCGAACAGTCGGGCATCGAGCCGGGCGCCGAGATGCGTGCTGCGCTCGAGGAGACCCAGCGGCGCAATCTGCCTTTGCTGCTGATCGATCGCGACGTGGGCGTCACGCTCAAGCGCATCTACCGCAACGTCCCCTGGTGGCAACGCTTCGGCCTGTTCACCGGCCTGCTCGGCAGCGTGATGTCCCGCCAGGAGGTGTCCGCGGCGGATATCGAGCGGCTCAAGGAGGGCGACATCCTGGAGTCGACATTCAATGAGTTCGCCGAACAGTCGGAGGCGCTGTATACCCCACTGATCAGCGAACGCGACCACTACATGGCGCTGCGTCTCGACGAGGACAATCCTCACGGACGCTTTCGAAACGTGCTGGTGGTGATCGGGGCGGGCCATCTCAAGGGGCTGGCTGCGCATCTTGAGTCGCCTACCGACGACGATCCGCGTCAGGCCCGTGAGGCGCTCGAGCATACCCCGCCGCGGGGTGCCTGGTGGCGAGCCCTGCCCTGGGCGATTACCGCCCTGGTATTGATCGGCTTCGTGATCGGTTTCTCGCGCAACACCGACCTGGGCTGGGAGCTGGTGCTCGACTGGTTCCTGATCAATGGCATCCTGTCGGCGGCCGCCACGCTGGTGGCCCTCGCTCATCCGCTGACCGTCGTCGCGACGTTCTTTGCCGCACCGCTGACCTCGCTGAACCCCACCATCGGTGCCGGTTTCGTGGCGGCCGGTGTCGAGCTGTTCATGCGCAAGCCCAAGGTGCGCGACTTCTCCCAGTTACGTCACGACGTGGCCGCGCCGAAAGGCTGGTGGCGCAATCGGGTCTCACGCACGTTGCTGGTGTTCCTGTTCGCCACGCTGGGTTCCGCGGCGGGGACATGGATTGCAGGATTTCGTATTGCCGGCAAACTATTTGGCGCCTAATGGCTTAGGTCAAGCGCCCCGCACCTGCCCTTACCGACGGGCGCTTAGCCGCCGCATGGCCGGTGTCGATTCGAGCTTGTGATAGGCCCGGCTGGCCGCATAGCTGTCGTTGAAGACATCGAAGTAGTCGTCGAGAATTTCCGCAGCGTTAGTATCGCCACTCTGGCGCAGCAGCTCGATGGCCACTTCGGCCGTGCATAAGTGGGCGCTGGAGGCGGGCTTGCGCAAGCGGTAGCGTGTCAGGCGTCGAGTCGATAGCGGCAACACCGGCAGTGCATCGAGGTAGGGGCTCTTGCGGAAGATGCGCCGTGCCTGCCGCCAGGTCCCGTCAAGAATCACGAATACCGGGATACGTCCTGCCTGCTTGACATCGACTACGGCATCGATGCCCACGACCCGGTGGGCATAGTCAGGCTGATCATCGGGAAAGATGATGAAAGGGACGTATTGCGGGTCGTCTAGCAGCGCCAGCAAGCGAGGATCAGGCTCGGTCCGGTACCAGGTAAAGACCTCGGTGGTGGGGAGCACGTCACCAATGAGCCGCCCGGTATTGGTCGGTTTATGATGCTCGAGGGGATGCGTCAACAACCAGACCCGCGCATCGCTCTGGGCGGTGACGCGAAACGGACATAGACAATTGAGCACGGGCAGGTTGCAGCCGGGGCAGCGTGTGACGAAACTGCCGCGCGCCTTGAATTCACGCCGTGGCGGACGCGGATGTCCGGTTGCCGGATCGCGGGAAGGGTCGTGCGGGGTATCGTTGGGCATAGGACAACATGGCTGGAAACGGGCGCGCATTCTAGCACGCCGATCGCGGCCAGCGATCAGCGACAACTTACGACGGGCCGAACCGCAATTCGGGTAGCCACAATCGACCTTCACGACGCCAGTGGCGCACCAGTTCGGGAACGCCCTCGCCCGCGGGACGGCTGACACGCGCCACACCGGGTGGCGCCAGGCTGCCGGCCTGAGGGTCGACCAGAACGATATCCGTTTCCAGAGGCGCCTGTTCGAGCAGCAACGCCGCCGGCATCACCGCCAGCGAGGTGCCTACCACCAGCAGCAGATCGGCCTCGGCCACGATATCGCATGCGTCTGCATAGCGCGGCACGGACTCGCCGAACCACACCACATCGGGGCGCAATTGGCTGCCCTTGTCGCAGACATCCCCCAGCTTGATCCCGCCGCGAGGCAAGGGATAGCGCAAGCGGGGATCGACGCTCGAACGCGCCATGAGAATTTCGCCGTGCAGGTGCAGCACATCGCGCGATCCGGCGCGCTCATGCAGGTCATCGATGTTCTGCGTGACGATGCTGACCCGAAAACCGTCACGCTCAAGATCCGCCAGGGCACGATGGGCCGCGTTGGGCCGCGCGCGGCGCACCTGGGCTCGACGCTGATCATAAAAACGCAGCACCAGCTCAGGATCGCGGTTGAAGGCCTCGGGCGTGGCCACGTCCTGCACACGATACTCTTCCCAGAGCCCGTCGCTGGCCCGAAACGTCTTTATACCGCTTTCAGCACTGATACCGGCCCCGGTCAGCACGACCAGGTGCGGCCTGGAGGATGATGTCATGGCGATCCTGGAACTCGGGCTTGGTCAGCCAACCCTAGCATTCGGCGAGAAGCCGACCAAGAATACCGGCTCATTTCGCCAGTACGCTTCATTTGCGCCAGAACATGGGGGTCAGCAGCACCAGCACGGTGAGGATCTCGAGTCGCCCCATCAGCATGCCCACGCAAAGCAGCCACTTGGCGGCCTCCGGCAGCGAGGCGAAATTGCCGGACGGGCCGATGGTGTCGCCAAGCCCCGGGCCCACATTGGCCACCGCCGTGGCTGCGCCGGAAAGAGCCGTCACCAGGTCGAGGCCAAGCAGGGACAATCCAAGCGCCAGCCCGGCGATGGTCAGGAAGAAGAAGAACGAAAATGCCACGACGCCGCGGGAGATATCGTCAGTCAGCGGCATGCCGTTGTAGCGGGAAGCAAAGACACCATTGGAGTGAATCAAAAAGCGCAGCTGATTCTTGAGCATCTCCGAGGCAATCTGGAAACGAAAGATCTTCATCCCCCCGCTGGTCGAGCCGCTGCAGCCGCCAACGAACGTGAGATAGAAGAATGCCACCACGGCCAGCGGCCCCCATAGCGTGTAATCGTCCGAGGCATAGCCCGTCGTCGTGACGACCGAGACGACGTTGAAGGTGGCATGGGTCAGTGCGTCGAAGGGGGCCGTGCCGTTGACGATCCGGTAGACCGTCAAGGCCAGACACACGAACGTCAGCAGCACCAGCAAACCGCGGACTTGCTCGTCCCGCCACAGTGCGCTGGGCGTGCCCCTGAGCATGCGAATGTACAACACGAACGGCAGCGCACCGGTGAGCATGAAGAGCGTTCCCATCCACAAGAGATGGGGCCGGTCGGCATAGGCGCCAAACGAGGCATCGGAATTGGCAAAGCCACCGGTGGCCACCGAGGTCATGGCATGCACGATGGCATCCAGCAGCACCATGCCACCCAGCCAGTAGGCGATGGCGGCTGCCAGTGTAAATCCGAGATAGACGCCCAGGGTGGCCTTGGCGATGCCCCCTGTGCGAGGCATGACCTTTTCGGACCAATCCGACGATTCGGTATGGAACAGGCGCATGCCACCGACCTTGAGAAACGGCAGGATGGCGATGCCCATGACGATGATGCCGATACCGCCCAGCCACTGCATGATGCCGCGCCACAACTTGATGCCATCGGAAAAGGATTCGATACCGACAAGAATGGTGGAACCGGTAGTGGTGATCGCCGAGACCGATTCGAACACGGCATTGGTGACGGACAGCTGCGGTGCGCCCAGTACCAGCGGCAAACTGGCCAGCCCGCTGATCGAGACCCAGCTCAGCGTGGTCAGCACGAACATGTGCCGGGGCTTGAGTTCGATCGGTGCCCGCCAGGTCATTAGCCAGGCGACCACGACCAGCCCCAGGATCAACAGGATCGACAGGCCGAAAGCCGGGGCATCCGGATCGCGCTCGACAAACAGCACCAGCCAGGGCAACGCCATGAACAGCGCCAATACCAGCCACAGCACCCCGAGCACCTTGAGTACCGGTGCCCAGCTCACGATACGCGTCACCGACCCCCACTCGACACGAAGTAACATACCCCACCACCTCACGACTTGAGTCGCCGCTACTATAGTCGATCCTGTGGGCTCAGTCCCGGTCATGTTGCCTTGCGATAGGCCCCTTTTCGAGGGCTGCGAGAGTGATCGGGATGGATGACAGTGCTGAAACGAACGGCCACAATACACGCCCATTTCCTGGTCAATGGCCCGCATGCCCCAGTCACACCCAACGCTGCAAGACAAGGACGCGCCCGAACTGGCAGTCCTCTATCGCGACGCATCGCTGGTCGTGATTCACAAGCCCCCCGGCATGCTGGTCCACCGCTCGCCACTGGCACGCGGCGAGACCCGCTTCGTGGTACAGACGCTCCGCGACCAGCTGGGGCAGCGCGTCTATCCCGTGCATCGCCTCGATCGGCCTACCTCTGGCGTCATGGTGTTCGCCCTTTCGCCGACGGTAGCCGCGCGACTGGGTGAGGCTTTCACCCAGCAGGCGGTGTCCAAACGCTATCTTGCCGTGGTGCGCGGCATCGGGCCGGAGCACGACGTGCTCGATTATGCCTTGCGCGAAGAGGATGGCCGGCGGCCCAAGGCCGAGATGCCCGCCATGGCGGCCCTCACCGAGGTTCGTCGACTCGATAGCGTCGAGCTACCTGTCGCCGTGGATCGCTATCCCCAGGCGCGCTATTCGCTGATGGAGGCACGACCGCGCACCGGGCGGCGCCATCAGATTCGGCGCCACCTGTCGCAGCGTGGCTATCCGATCATCGGTGACGCCAAGCACGGCAAGGGCAACCATAACCGTTTCTTTCGTGACCGGCTGGATTGTCCGGGCCTATTGCTGGCTGCCGTTGAACTCACGATTCCGCATCCGGTCGAAGGCGCGCGCCTACATGTTCAGTGTGGGGTATCGCCAGGACTTCACGCCTTGTTCGAGCGTTTCGGCTGGTCCGGCCATATTCCCGCTGTGGCACCCATTGGTTGGAAGAGGTAACGCCTGCCCATGAATGACGATTATGCGTTTCGCTTCGGCGGCATTCGCCGACTCTACGGCACTCGAGCTGCCGAGGCTTTCCGCCAGTCCCACGTCGTGGTGGTCGGCGTGGGGGGTGTCGGTAGCTGGGCAGTCGAGGCACTGGCGCGTAGCGGCATCGGCAAGCTGACGTTGATCGATCTCGACGATGTCTGCGTCTCCAATGTCAATCGTCAACTACATGCGCTGGACGGCACCATCGGCCGGCCCAAGGTCGAGGTACTGGCCGAACGCTGCCGAGCCATCCAGCCGGGTATCGATGTCGTGGCCGACACGGCGTTCGTGACGCCGACCAATCTCGCCACGCGCCTGCCATTGGAGGCCGATCATGTTGTTGATGCCATCGATAGCGTCGCCGCCAAGGCCGCTCTGATCAGCTGGTGCCGTCGCCACAAGATTCCCATTACCGTCACCGGCGCCGCCGGCGGACAGACCGATCCCACACGTATTCGGATTGCCGACCTGTCGCGTACCGAGCACGATCCGCTATTGGCCAAGGTGCGTGCCAAGCTGCGCCGTGATTACGGTTTCTCGCGCAATCCCAAGCGGCGCTTCAGTATCGAGTGCGTGTATTCCGAGGAGCAACTGGTCTACCCGGGGAACGATGGCGAGGTCTGCTTCACCAAGCCCGGCCAGGGCGAGTCGACACGCCTGGACTGTGCCAGTGGCTTCGGCGCCGCGACCTTCGTGACCGGCAGTTTCGGCTTCACCGCCGCTTCCCGGGTTATGGCCCGCCTGGCCAAGCGTGCTGCAAAACCCTCCGCCGAGACGACACCCCCTCACTCACACAGCGGAGCCTCAGGAGAGCGATCATGAGTCATGAACACAGCCGCCCGGTGCCGGGCATCTATGTCCATTACAAGGGGGCGCGCTACGAGGTGCTGGGCGTGGCACGCCATAGCGAGACCGAGGAAGAACTGGTGACCTACCGCGCACTCTATGGCGAGTATGGCTTGTGGGTCAGGCCACTCGGCATGTTCTGCGAAACAGTCGACGTGCAGGGCGAGCCGGTGGCCCGGTTCGCCCTGGAGAAGGCGTTCTAGCCAGCCACTCTGTTTGCGTCAGCGCTGGCCGCGGTGCGCCCACCCCGTCAGTCGCTTCTCGAGGAAGGAGAAGAACTCGTACATCACCATCGCCATGGCACTGATAACCACTAGCCCGGCAAACACCAGCGGCATGCGCATCTGCGAGCCGGCGCTCATCATCAGGTAGCCGATGCCCTGGTTGGAAGCGACCGTCTCGGACACCACCGCACCGACGAAGGCCAGCGTGATCGCCACCTTCAGCGAGGCAAAGAAGTACGGCAAGGAGCGCGGCAGCCCCACCTTGAGCAATACATCGATGCGCTTGGCGCCGAGTACGCGCAGCACGTCCTCGAGTTCGGGCTCGAGTGTCGCCAGGCCGGTCGCCACGTTGACGACGATGGGAAAGAAGCAGATCAGGAATGCCGTCAGGATTGCCGGCACCGAGCCGATACCGAACCATACGACCAGAATCGGGACGAAGGCGACCTTGGGGATGGCGTTGAACCCGACCAGCAGCGGATAACAGGCCTGGTAAAGAAAGCGCGACGATCCCACGATGAAGCCTAGGGCGAGCCCTACCACGACCCCGATACCGAAGCCGGCCATGGTGGTCCAGAACGTCTGCCAGGAGTGTATGGCAATGGGACCTGCATAGTCGACCAAGGCCCTGGCCGTGGCCAAGGGCCCCGGAAACAGGAATTCAGGCACCGAGAAGGCACGAACAATCCCCTCCCAGGCCACCACCAGCACGATCACGGCGACCCAAGGAGCAATACGCTCACGCTGTCGGGCATTCATGGCTTGCCTCCGCGTATCTCGCCAATCTGGGCCCGTAACTCATGCACCAGATGGGTAAAGGGCTCTTCATAGGTCACTTCGAGTTCTCGCGGTCGAGGCAGGTCGATGCTGCGCTTCTCGACGATGCGCCCCGGCCGACGGCTCATGACATAAACGGTATCAGCGAGGAACGCCGCTTCGCGCAGGTCATGGGTCACCAGCACCACCGTGAAGCGCTGAGCCTCCCACAAGTCGCGCAACACGCACCATAGCTCTTCGCGGGTAAAGGCATCCAACGCCCCGAACGGCTCGTCGAGCATCAACAGGCGCGGCTCATGGATCAGTGCTCGACAGATCGAGGCCCGCTGCTGCATCCCCCCCGAAAGCTGCCAAGGATACTGGTCCTCATAGCCTTCGAGACCGACCGTACGCAATAGCGTACGTGCCCGCTCCTGAAACTCGGCCTTGCGACGCCGAAACTGCGAACGGTAGGGTTTGACGATCTCCAATGGCAGCAAGACGTTATCCAGCGTGGTGCGCCAGGGCAACAGGTTGGCGTTCTGAAAGGCCATGCCGGTAATCTTCAGCGGCCCGGTGACGGGCTCGCCGTCGACCCTGACGCTGCCACGGGTCGGGGCGTGCAGGCCGGTGCACAGTTTCATGAAAGTGGACTTGCCACAGCCGCTCGGGCCGACGAAGGCCACGAACTCGCCTTCGTCGATGCTCAGGCTGATGTCCTCGATCGCATTCCCCGACTCGTCATAGGCCAGGCTCACGTCATCGAAGACAACGAAATCCCTGACCCCGCCCGTGACCTTCCGGGTCTCGGACGCATCATTCATCACATCGATCATGCCGTACTCACTCCGGGAAGATCATGCGGTCTTCCTGGGGCGGCAGGAAGCGGGAGTCGAAAACGTCATCGACCTCGGGCACCGAGGACAGCGCATAGGCATCGGCCACGGCTTGGATGGATTGTGCCAGGCGTTCCTCATCGACAGCGCCGGCCCCGTTGGCACGCGCATCCTCGGTGGCAATGACGCTGTCGATCGCCAGCTGCAGCCGGCGGGTTTCCATCTCGACGTCGATCAGTGCGTCACGATTCTTGACGTATTCAACGGCCGCGTCGGGATCGGCCAGCGTCTCTTCCAGGGCGCGGTTGAAGGCGCGCAGGAAGCCCTTGACCGCCTCGGGGTTCTCCTCGGCAAAGGCATCGCTAACCATGATGGCGTTGCCGTACAGCGGCACGCCATACTCCGAGAACGGCATGATGGTGAGTTCTTCCTCGCTCATGCCGCGGCTTTCGAGGTTGATCAGGCTGGTGAAATAAAAACCGGTAATGGCATCGGCGTCCCCGCGCTGGAGCAGGGTCTCGCGCAGCGAAGGATCGACGTTTTGCCATTCGACACTCTCGGGATCGATCCCGTTGGCTTCGGCGAAGATACCCCAGGCACGGTAGCCGGTGTCGAAGCTCGGCGCGGCCAGAGTCTTGCCTTCGAGATCCTCGGGCGACTCGATGTCACGATCCTTGCGGGCGAAAACGGCGGCCGGTGTGCCGTCGTAGACCACATAGACACCCTTGATCCCGGGGCCGTCAGGGTTCTCGGCCAGGAATTCGACCAGTGCGTTAAGATCGCCGAAGCCCATTTCATAGGCCCCCGAAGCGACCCGGTTGATGGCCCCGGCCGAGCCGCTGCCCGAATCGACCTCGACCTCGAGCCCCTCCTCTTCGAAGTAGCCCCGCTCGACGGCCATCAGGAAGGGCGCCGCAGGCCCCTCGAAGCGCCAATCGAGTTGAAAACGAATGCGCGTGTCGTCAGCGTGGGAGAGCGTGGAAGCCAACAGGGTGGCACCGGTGAGACTGGCGGCTAGCGCCGACAAGGTGAAGCGGCTACGTGACATGGCGAATGTCCCTTGGTGATTATGATTGTGGAGCCGTGACGCTCCTAAGGTAAGCCTTAGCAAAACGCCTGCCAATATGAGTCCCTTCGGTCAATGCACCGTCTCGGGGCCATCCGCCCTCTCGATTGAAGCCAAGCCTGAGCGTTATAGGCGAAGAGAGCGCACTCAAATGGCGCATGATCCTGACGTTACGCACTGGTCTCGCGCATGGCGATAGCGAAATCGGTGCGGTGCAGTGGGTGCAATAGAAATAATGACGAAAGGATCGCTTCAGGGAAAAGCGATCGAGAGATGGGGTCGTAACGAAAACCGCCGCCCGAAGGCGGCGGTAGGTAACGCAGGGGAAAACTCAGCCGCCAGGCTGCTGCATTTGCCGTTGCATGTAATTTTCGATGCCGATCTTGTCGATCAGGCCAAGCTCGGTTTCGAGATGATCGATGTGCTCTTCCTCGTCATCGAGGATGTCCTTGAGCAAATCGCGGCTGACATAATCCTTCACCGACTCGCAGTAGCTGATCCCTTCGATGAGGTCATTACGGCCCTGATGTTCACCTGCCAGGTCGCACTCGAGCATTTCGCGGGTATTCTCGCCGATGCGCAGCTTGCCGAGATCCTGCAGATTGGGCATACCCTCAAGGAACAGGATGCGCTCGATCAGGCGATCGGCGTGGCGCATCTCTTCGATGGATTCGTCGTATTCCCACTTGGCCAGAGCCGCCAGACCCCAGTCCTTGAAGATCTTGGCATGCAGGAAGTACTGGTTGATGGCGACCAGTTCATTACCGAGCGCCGTGTTGAGGTAGGAAATGACCTTGGCATCGCCTTTCATGGACTATCACTCCTGGGGGAAGAAAAACCGAAATGGGCCACCTGCATCGCAGGCCGACCGACTGCCGTCATGGCAGTATTGTCAATCCAGAAGAAAAAGTCCAATCCTGACAGCAGGTTAGCGAGACTCGCTTGCAATTGGCAAGGATTGCCACATGACGACCGATATCAGCAAGCGGCGTCAAACGGCATAGGCCAGATCGCTGGCGGGCATGACCTCGCGGGCGATGGCATCACGCGTGATCGCCTTGCCTACACAGGCGCACTTGCCACACTGATCGGCGCAACCGGTTTGCTCACGCACTTCACGCCAGCTCCGGGCGCCTTCAGTGACGGCTTCACGAATGGCTCGGTCGGACACACCCTTGCAAAGACAAACGTACATGGCTTCACCTCCTGCATATGGCAAAACCAAATGTAAATGATTCGCAGAGGCCATTGCAACCCCTAATCGCTCTTATTCCTCCTGCGGGTCTTGCCTGAAGACTTTGGCAATACCACGACGCGAGAGTTCGACACGATATCCGACCAGCTACGCTGGTGCCGGTCGAAGAGAATCCACACATAACCCAGGCCACAGGCCGCAAAGGAAAGTCCCGCCGCAAGGAATCGAAGCAGGCTCTGGACCAGCGTGATCGGGGTCCCGTCATGATTCTCGACGCGCAGCCGCCAGGCCTGCATGCCCAGGGTCATGCCCCCACGCATCCAGAAAAAGGCAAAGAAGGCGAATGTCGCCACGAACAGCACACTATGGAAAAGCGGCGATTCGTTCGCTTCACCCTGGTTCATCGCCACGGCGACGAAGCCCAGCAGCATCCATATCGCTACGATAATCAGCAGGTCGTAGATCATCGCGCCCAGGCGACGCGTCAGGCCGGCAGGCCAGGTGGAATCCAGGTCGGAAAAGCGCTTGCGCATCGTTGTCAGCCACTACGTCGCAATAGATAGAAGCCCAGGGCCACGCACAACAAGGTCGGACCCAGCACGGCCCAGGCCGGCGAGAAGCCGAACACGGTGGAGGCCGGGGCCAGCAGGTCCTGCAGGTACTTGAACGAGAGTCCCACGATCACCCCATAAAACACGCGGGTCCCGGCAGCGACGGTGCGCAGCGGGCCGAACACGAACGAGGCCGCCACCAGAACCAACGAGGCCAGCGTCAAGGGCAGCAGCATCTTCTGCCAGAAGTAGAGCAAGGGCTGGGTCGCTTGAAGCCCCTGGGACTGAAGATAATTGGCGTAAGCCCACAATTCGCTGGGTGCCTGGCTATCGATGCGCCGCAGCAACCGGTTGAGCTGCTGCGGCGTCATGCTGGTCTGCCACGCCAACCGGTCGTGCTGCTCAACGACGGTACGCTCGTCCTCGATTCGGGTCACCCGCACGTTCTCCAGGATCCAGTGATCGCCTTCCCAGATTGCCCGTTCGGCCGCTGTCGCCTCGCGAAGTGCCTGGTCTTCGAAGCGATAACGCGTCAGGTCGAGCACGGTATCGTCGGCACGAATCGCCCCGAAGCGATAGAACGAATCCCCCTCTCGCTGCCATCCGCCGCGTTGCGTGAGTACCGCCCCCTTCCCCTGCATCTGTTCCAGCCGCCAGGCACTGGCGAACTGCTCGGTGCGCGGACTGACGAACTCGGCGATGAGCAACAGAACCGCGACCACCAGTATGATGGGCTTCATCACGCCCCATAGAATGCGAGCCAAGGAACGACCGGCTGCACGCATGACGGTCAGTTCGTTGCTGGAGGCCATCCCCCCCAACCCGATCAGCGCCCCGATCAGCACACCGACCGGTGCATATTGGTAAAAGCGCCATGGCAAGCGCATGCATAGGTAGAGAAAGACTTGAAGGGCGCCGTAGTCGCCCTCGACATCATTGAGCTCGTTGATATAGGTGATCACCAGGTCGAGTCCCAGCAGTACCACCTGGACCACGAGGATCGCCCCCAGAACGTTACGGGCGATATAGCGGTCAAGACGATCGGCCAACATCAGCGCACCCCTCCCCGCTGGAAACGCCACATCAGCACCAGCCCGATCGCCAGATAGAAGACGTGGATCGGCCACATGCCGATCCAGGGTGGCAGCTTGCCGCGGCCGATGGCATCCAGGGCGGCCAGCAACAGGCTGAGATAGCTAATATGCAGAAAAATGGCAGGCAGCAGCTTGGCAAAGCGCCCCTGGCGTGGATTGACTTTGGCCAGGGGAAGTGCAATCAGCGTCAGGATCAGGACCATGACCGGTAAGCTGAAACGCCACTGCAACTGGGCCTGGGCACGTGGCGAATCGTCACCGAACAGCGCCGCCGTGGAGGCGTATTCGGCAGCGTCGAGATCGCGCTCCTCATCGACGCGGGACAGGCGCACGGCATAGGTCTCGAATTCCAGGCGCTCGGCCTGATGGTTGCCGGGGTCGATGCTGTAGCGCTCGCCCTCGGTCAGTACCAGAAAGCGGCTACCGGTCTCGTCGTCGACGGTCTGGTAGCCTTCGCTGGCCCGCGTGACCATGGTTTCCGGCGCCCCATCGTTGCGTCGCTGGCGTTCGCTGATGAACACCTCCTGCATGCGTGACTGATCGTCGTTCATCGCCTCGGTATAGGCGGTACGCCCCTGGCCGAAATCCTGGAAACGCCCCGGCGCCAGGGCCGTGAAATCGAGTCGGCTCTGCTGCTCGGCGATCATGCGCTCGTTCTGCAGCGCCCCCGCCGGCGTCAGCCATAGGCTGCAGACCGCCACCAGTATGGCCACGATGGCGGCCGGGATGAGACTGACCCGCAGCAATCGCACGGGACTGATGCCGCAAGCCACCAGTACGGTGATCTCACTGTTGAGATACAACTGGCCATAGGCCAGCAGGATGCCCAGGAACAGCGCCAGGGGCAGCACCAGCTCGGCGAACCCCGGCAGGTGAAAGAGCATCAGGGTGCCCAGGATGCTGGCCGGAATCTCGCCCTCGGCGGCATCGGTGAAATAGCGGATGAAACGGCTGCCCATGATGACCAACAGCAATACGCCCGCCACGGCGGCCATGGTCACCAGGATTTCACGCGTCAGATAGCGGAATATTATCAACACACTCTCCCGAGTCGATTTCCAGGCGCTCCCTGCGCCCTCCCCCATGCAATAGTGAAGGGCTTTGCGTACACTGGAGGCATTCGGCTACGGAACCTTACCGTGCCGGCATTATCCAGAATCCCCCTACACTTGTCTTGTGGAGACTCCATGGAATTCCCTGTTCAGACGGCCAACCCGGCCAAGGTCGAAACGGCCTGTCTCGTGGTACCGGTGTTCAAGGACGGAGACTTGCTGCCCGCCGCAGCCAAGCTCGACGACGCCAGCGAGCGTCTGATCGGCCAGCTCATCGAGCGTGGCGATTTCACGGCCGGGCTGGGCAATGTTCAGCTGATCCCCTTCGCCCCGGGGCTCAACGCCGAACGCCTCATGCTGGTCGGACTCGGCGAGCGCGACAAGTGTAACGAAGGCAATTTCCGCAAGGCGCTGGACGCCGCGTTCGACGCCCTGGCCGGGCTACCCGTCGGTGACGCCGCCGTGGCCATGATCGATGTCCCTGTCCCCAATCGCGACAGCCAGTGGAAAGCCCGCATGACGGCTGAAGCCTCCCTGCGTGCCGTCTACCGCTTCACCGAATTCAAGTCGGAACCCACCCCCGCGGCCAAGCTGGAACGCGTGACCCTGCTGGTCAGCGAAAGCGACGATGCCGAGCATGCCAAGGAGGGAGCCCGAATCGGCGCCGCGGTTGGCGAGGGCATCAACTACACCCGGACCCTGGGCAACCTGCCGGGCAATGTATGTACGCCGCGCTATCTTGCGGAGCAGGCCGAGCAGCTGGGCAAGGCCTCCGAAGGCAAACTCGAGGTCGATATCCTCGACGAGGCGGCGCTCGAGGAGCTAGGCGCGCGCACCCTGCTCTCGGTAGGGCGCGGCAGCGAAGAACCTTCACGCCTGATCGTGATGCGCTACCAGGGCGCCAGCGACCCCGACGAAGCGCCTCATGTCTTGATCGGCAAGGGCATCACCTTCGATACCGGCGGCATTTCGCTCAAGCCCGGCGCCGAGATGGACGAGATGAAGTTCGACATGTGCGGCGCGGCGAGCGTGTTCGGCACGGTCAAGGCAGCACTCGCCATCCAGCCCAGAATCAACCTGGTGGCCGTGGTCGCCGCCGCCGAGAACATGCCCGACGGCCGCGCCACCAAGCCCGGCGACATCATCAAGACCCTCAAGGGTCTCACCGTCGAGGTGCTCAATACCGACGCCGAAGGCCGCCTTGTGTTGTGCGACGCCTTGACCTACTCCGAGCGCTTCGAGCCCGCCAGTGTGATCGACATTGCCACGCTGACCGGCGCGGCGATCATCGCACTGGGCCACCATGCGACCGGCCTGCTCTCCAACGACGACGACCTGGCGCTGGACATCCTCGAGGCGGGCGAAACGGCCTGGGATCGAGCCTGGCATTTGCCGCTGTGGGAGGAATACCAGCAGCAGCTCGAATCCAATTTCGCGGACCTGGCCAATATCGGCGGGCGTCCGGCCGGCACCATCACTGCCGCCTGCTTCCTTTCGCGCTTTGCAGACAAGTTTCCCTGGGCGCATCTCGACATTGCCGGCACCGCCTGGCAGTCGGGCAAGCAGAAAGGCGCCACCGGCCGCCCGGTCGGCCTGCTGACCCAGTACCTGCTCGATCGCGAAGCCGATGCCCAGGTCGAGAAATGAAGGGCTGAAAACGACGAGGGTTGCCTTTACACTCGCCAATCATTAATTAGTAGTGTTTGCTCGTTTCATGCACCGGGGCGTACGCGACCCGGTGTTCACGTATCGCCCCGAGAGTCGACGACACTCGCGCTCTAGGTTTTTGCGGAGACCCTAGCCGTGCCCACTGCACCATTCGACCTGCTGCCTTCTGCCGATCCCACGGCTGAGACCATCCGTGCCGATATCCTCGAGAATCCCGGTTTCGGTCGCTATTTCACCGATCACATGGCCCATGTCCGCTGGACTAACGCTGCCGGCTGGCATGGTCACCAGGTGCGCCCGTACGGTCCGCTGACGCTGGACCCTGCTGCCGCCGTATTGCACTACGGCCAGGAGATCTTCGAGGGTATCAAGGCTTACCGCCACGCCGATGGCTCGGTATGGACCTTCCGTCCCGAAAAGAACGCCGAGCGCTTTCGCCGCAGCGCACGCCGCCTGGCGCTGCCCGAGCTGGATGATGAAACCTTCGTCGAATCGCTGCGCGCGCTGATCGCACAGGATCGCAACTGGGTACCGACCCCGGCCAGCGAAGCCGACGAGTGCAGCCTCTACCTGCGCCCCTTCATGATCGCCAGCGAGAAGTTCCTGGGTGTTCGTCCTTCCCAGGAAGTCGATTACTACGTGATCGCCTCACCGGCGGCGGCGTACTTCAAGGGCGGCATCGCGCCGGTCTCGATCTGGCTCTCCTCGAATTACAAGCGCGCCGCCCCGGGCGGTACCGGCTATGCCAAGTGCGGCGGCAACTATGCGGCCTCGCTGGCGGCGCAGAAGGAAGCCGAGGCCCACGGCTGCGGTCAGGTCGCCTTCCTCGATGCCGCCGAGAACAAGTGGATCGAGGAACTCGGGGGCATGAACCTGTTCTTCGTCTACAAGGACGGTCGCCTGGTCACGCCCAAGCTGACCGGCACGATTCTAGAGGGTGTCACCCGCGACTCGGTTTTGGAACTGGCCCGCGACGAGGGGCTGAGCCCCGAAGAGCGCCACATCAGTATCGACGAGTGGCGTGAAGGCGCGGCCTCGGGCGAGATCACCGAAGTCTTCGCCTGTGGTACTGCGGCAGTCATCACCCCCGTCGGCGAACTGGTTGGCGAAGATGAGCGCATTCGTTGCCCCGAGGGCGACAACCCCATCGCCAAGCGCCTGCGCAAGCGCCTGCTCGATCTGCAGTACGGCCGCGCGGAAGATACCCGCGGGTGGTTGGTCCAACTGGCATAAGGCAGGGTGAATGACGAAAGTCGACTTCTATATCCTCCCCGATACCACACTGGAGGCGCGGCTGGCCTTCGCCTGCCGATTGGCGGAGACCATCCACCGCAAGGGCTATCGGTTGCATCTGCATGCCGAGGACGAGGCCATGGCCCGAGAAGTCGACGATCTGTTGTGGACCTTTCGTCCCGACAGCTTCCTGCCGCATGCCCTGCTCGACAGTGAGCATGCCGATGACGTCCCGGTAACCATCGGTTGGCAAGGGCCGCCGGAGCCAGGCGTGGATGCCATGCTCAACCTGCATCCCGAGATACCCGAGTGGTTCTCGCGCTTCGAGCGGGTGGCCGAGATCATCAACCAGCATCAGGACGTGCTGACCGTAAAGCGCGAATGCTGGCAGACCTACAAGAACCGCGGGTATCCCGTAAAAGCGCATCAGCTTCGCGGCTAAACACGGGTCAGGTCTCTCATGGGCTAACCCAGGAACAGGCCAACGAGGAGGCGCTGTAAACCCATCCCTGGGCGCTACCGATGCCATCCATGGCATCGGACCTCCTCTCAGCCTATTCCTGGCGCCCATGTGAATCCCTATCGTACCGCTCCTGGCTGACGCCACGTGCCTCATCGGGCTATAATCGAGCCCATTTTTCGAACCCTCTTCGCGAATACCCGCCGTCCGGTGCCTCACCCGGCGGCGATCATTTCTGGACCCGGAACGCCCATGGACAAGACCTACCAACCCGAGCAGATCGAATCCCGCTGGTACGAGCGCTGGGAGTCCGATGGCCGCTTCGCCCCCTCAGGCGAGGGCGCGCCCTACTCGATCATGATTCCGCCGCCCAACGTCACCGGCAGCCTGCACATGGGCCATGCGTTCCAGGACACCATTATGGATACGCTGATCCGCTGGCGCCGCATGCAGGGCAACAACACCCTGTGGCAGGTAGGTACCGACCATGCCGGTATCGCCACGCAAATGCTGGTCGAGCGCAAGGTCGCCGCCGAAGAGGGCAAGAGCCGTCACGATCTCGGCCGTGAGGCGTTCATCGACAAGGTCTGGGAATGGAAGGCCGAGTCCGGCGGTCATATCACACGGCAGTTGCGCCGCATGGGGGCCAGCGTCGACTGGTCCCGCGAACGCTTCACCATGGACGATGGCTTCTACAAGGCAGTACAGGAAGTCTTCGTGCGCCTCTATGAAGAGGACCTGATCTACCGCGGCAAGCGCCTGGTCAACTGGGATCCGACGCTGCACACCGCGATCTCCGATCTCGAGGTCGAGAATCGCGATCAGCAGGGCCAGTTCTGGCACTTCCGTTACCCGCTGGCGGATGGCGTCACCACCGACGAAGGCAAGGAGTATCTCGTCGTCGCCACCACCCGCCCCGAGACGTTGCTTGGCGACACCGGCGTCGCGGTCAATCCCGACGACCCGCGCTATGCCTCGCTGGTCGGCAAGTTCATCGAGCTGCCCCTGGTCGGCCGTCGGATTCCCATCGTTGCCGATGAGCACGCCGACATGGAGAAAGGCTCGGGCTGCGTGAAGATCACCCCGGCCCACGACTTCAACGACTACGAGGTCGGAAAGCGCCAGGGGCTACCGCTGATCAACGTCTTTACCAAGGATGCCGCGATCCTGCCTCAGGCGGAGGCCTTCGACATCCAGGGCCGTCCGCTGCCGGAGGTCGATCCCCGCCTGCCCGACGCCTACGCCGGGCTCGACCGCTTCGAAGCGCGCAGGCGAATCGTCGCCGACATGGACGCCGCCGGGCTGCTCGAGCAGATCGAAACGGTCAATAACACCCTGCCCTACGGCGACCGCAGTGGCGATGTCATCGAGCCGCTACTCACCGACCAGTGGTTCGTCGCTGTGGAGAGTCTTGCCAAGCCTGCCATCGAAGCGGTGGAGAATGGCGACATTCAGTTCGTGCCCAAGAACTACGAGAACATGTACTTCTCTTGGATGCGCGACCTGCAGGACTGGTGCATTTCTCGCCAGTTGTGGTGGGGCCATCGTATTCCTGCCTGGTACGACGCCGAAGGCAACGTGTATGTGGCCCGCACCGAGGCCGAGGCACGCGAGAAGCACGGTCTCGCCGCGGACGTGGCCCTGACCCAGGACGAAGACGTCCTCGACACCTGGTTCAGCTCGGGTCTATGGACGTTCGGCACCCTGGGCTGGCCCGAGAAGACCCCCGAACTCGACACCTTCCACCCCTCGAGCGTGCTGGTCACCGGCTTCGACATCATTTTCTTCTGGGTCGCGCGGATGATCATGCTGACCCTCAAGTTCATGGACGAGGTGCCGTTCAAGACGGTCTACGTGCATGGTCTGGTGCGCGATGGCCAGGGCCAGAAGATGTCCAAGTCCAAGGGCAACGTGCTCGACCCCATCGACCTGATCGATGGGATACAGCTCGACACCCTGCTCGAAAAGCGTACCGGCAACATGATGCAGCCGCAGAAGGCCAAGGCGATCGCCAAGGCCACACGTGACGAGTTCCCCGAGGGCATCGAGCCCCACGGTACCGACGCGCTGCGCTTCACCTTCCTCTCCCAGGCCACCACCGGACGCGACATCAAGTTCGACATGGGCCGTCTCGAAGGCTACCGCAACTTCTGCAACAAGTTGTGGAATGCCTCGCGCTACGTGCTGATGAACGCCGAAGACCAGGATTGCGGTATCGATGGCGGCGAGGTAGAGCTGTCGTTGGCCGATCGCTGGATCGTCTCGCGGCTGCAGCAGACCGAGGCGCAGATGACCAAGGCGATGGAGGAGTTCCGCTTCGACCATGCCTCCCAGGCCCTGTACGACTTCGTGTGGAACGAATACTGCGACTGGTACCTCGAACTCTCCAAGCCCGTCCTGTGGGACGACGAGGCGCCTGCCTCGGCCAAGCGTGGCACCCGGCGCACACTGGTGCGCGTGCTCGAAGCGATCCTGCGCCTGGCGCACCCCATGATGCCGTTCATCTCCGAGGAAATCTGGCAGCGTGTTGCCCCGCTGGCCGGCAAGGCGGCCGCCGGGGACTCGGCATCGATCATGGTCCAGCCCTGGCCGCAGCCTGAGGAGGCCAAGGTCGACGAACAGGCCACGCGGGACATCGAATGGCTAAAGGGCGTGATCGTGGCGGTGCGCAATATCCGCGCCGAGATGAATATCGCCCCCGGCAAGCTCCTCGAGGTGTTGCTGACCAAAGGCACGGAGTCGGACCGCGAGCGCCTGACGGCCAATCGACGCTTCCTGGCCAAGCTGGCCAAACTCGAGCGCGTGACCTGGCTCGACGATCCGGCCCAGGCCCCGCTCTCGGCCACGCAGCTGGTCGGCGATGTGGAAGTGCTGGTGCCCATGGCCGACCTGATCGACAAGGGCGCCGAGCTGGCTCGCCTCGCCAAGGAGATCGAAAAGCAGGACAAGTTGATCGACGGAATCGAGAAGAAACTGGCCAACGAGAGCTTCGTTGCCAAGGCGCCTGAGGCCGTCGTTGACAAGGAACGCGGCAAGCTGGCCGATTTCCGTAACGCCCGGCAGGTACTCGTCGACCAGCGTGACAAGATCGCCGCTCTGTAAATGATCGGCAACTAGAGCACGTCGAACGCGACACGGGCGGCCTCAAGGCCGCCCGTGTCGTTTGTGCCATGCCGCCTCGTGGCGAGCGTGTCAGCTACGCTGGAATCCGCCCAGTACGCGACTGTCGCGACCGAAGAATACCAGCCGATTATGGTCGATCAGATAACGATAGGCCTGCTCGAGCATCGCCGTGACCTGCTCGGCCTGATCGGCACCGCTGCAAGCCCGGCGTGTCGAGGAGACATTGTCGATACGGATACGATTGCCGTCATCGAAGCTCACATCGCCATTGAACCGGTTGCAACCGTCGCTGCCGGTCAGGCGCCAGGCGCCGTTGCCTGGCGTGACCTCGAACCATGCGGGCTCGCTTCCCGACCAACGTTCATCGGTACCGAACAGAATCAACCGCCAGCGTGGCCCGACGACAGGCGAGCCGGACCCCGCCGCCTGTGCGGGCACGTCCTGTCGCGTCGTTTCCGGCGTGGGCGAACCGGCGCACCCGGTCAAAACGAGCCCCACGAGGCTCAGCACGATTCCCATTCTCTTCATGGCATGCATGGCGTGCCTTCCCATGGTATCTCCTCTACTTGCCTGGCCGATGCGCGACAGAGTGCCGTATCCGGCGAGCGTAAGCCAGCGCTCAACGCGCAGCGGCACTTAAGTGAGGATCCTCCCACGGCTCGTCGCCTCCTTCCATGACCAACCTATCACGCCCCGAGGCCTTGGCCATGTACAGGCGTCGATCGGCCAGTTCCACCAATTCCCGCAGGGAAGACGCTTCTGTCGCCTGGGCCAGGCCCATCGACAACGTGATGGGAAGGGAGACATCATCCAGGCGACAGGGACGCTCGGCGAGACGGTGACGCAACCGCTCGGCAACCACCCGCGCTTCCAGCAATGAGGTCTCGGGCAGAATCAGCAGGAACTCCTCGCCGCCGACCCGGCCGACAAGATCGCCGTCGCGCAGGGCCCGGCTCAACAGTCTGGCCAGGTGGCGTAGTACCTGATCACCGGCACTATGGCCGTGGGTGTCGTTGACCGCCTTGAAATGGTCCGCATCGACGATCAACAGGCAGAACACGCTGCCCTTCTTCCAGTACGCTTCCCCACGCTCGAAAATGGCGCGCCGATTGAGTAGCCCAGTCAGCGAATCATGGCTGGCGTCGATGCGAAAGCGAAGTTCGGTGCGCTCGGTGATGAAATGCAACTGCAGAAGCATGTAGGCGAAGAGCAACCCCGCGCTGACCAGGTTCAATGAATGCACCATGCGCAACGAGATCGGCCCATAGGGCCACTCCCCCCACATGCCGTACAGCCAATTGACCGATAACAGCGAAAGAAACAATAACCCCATGACCAGCATCAGCTTGAAGCGGCGGCGCATTTCGCTGATCAATATCTCGAAGAGGACGATGAAGAAGTAGTACTCGAAGCCGGTATGCTCGCCCATCAGCATGCCGCCCACGGTGATCAGCGCCAGAATGGCGGACACCTTGATCAGTAGCGCCAGGGCAAAATGGCAATGGCGATGCAGCGAGATGGCCACCAGATTGAAAGCGATGCACGCCAGGTTGCCAAGTTGCAGGATGAGGTTATCCAGCCAGATCAGGACGGGCACGAACGCGAGATGCGCCAGGCTGGCAAACAGATACGTCTGCATGAAGATCTGATAAGTGCGCTGTCGCTCCACGGCCAGCTCGGCTGGCGGGCGCAGCAGTCTCAACCAGCTGCGCTGGAGGATGCGGTGCAACATTCACGGTTCTCGCTCATGCCATGGCCCTGTTCCCTGGCGTCATGGGCTGGCCGGCCATCGACGACCGGCTGGTCGGTCTGATATGTCGCTTTGCTAGGTTATCGGCCGATATTCGGGTAACTTCAGCGCTTGCCTACGTAATTTCGTCCAAGCGCTCAATTCTTAGGAGTCGAACTCGATGTTGCAAGCCCTCCAGAACGATGCCCTGGGTAAATTGATTCTTCGCCTGTCGGTGGGAGGGCTTTTGCTGTTGCACGGGGTCGCCAAGCTTCTCAATCCCGATAGCCTGAACTGGATCGGCAATCAATTGGCCAACCAGGGGATGCCCACCTTTCTTGCCTACGGCGTGCTGATTGGAGAAGTGATCGCTCCGCTGATGGCCATTGTGGGCTGGCAAGCGAGGCTGGGAGGTTTGTTGATGGCATGCAATATGGTAGTCGCCCTGTTCCTCATGCATAGCCACCAACTCGTCGGCCTCAACAACAACGGCGGCTGGGCCCTGGAACTGCAGGGGCTGTTTCTGTTCGGGTCGCTAGCCATCGTATTCCTGGGTAGCGGTCGCATGGCCTACCGACCGGATTGATGCCTACGCCCTGGCCAGGCATCGGGCGACCCCGAGCTGTTCGAGACGCGCCTGGAGCAGCTCGGGAAAACGTTTGAACCAGGCCTGATTGAGCGGCGAAGGATGCGGCAGCGGCGCCAGCTCGAAGGTCGCTTCGCGGCCATCTTCCAGGCACAGCGTAGTGGTGTGGCAAGCTTCGAACCGGTCGTCTCTCTGCCAAAAGGCTTCGAGTGCCTGGCGGACGTCGCGCGATTGGTGGATGCCGAACCACAGGAAAGCCTCGCGGCCCAGCGTGATCAGCTCGCGCCCCTGCCAATGCGTCATCAGCATCTCGGCCACCAACGGCTGGAAGCGTTTCTTGACCGCCATCGACCAGGCCTTGTTGCCAATCGGCTTGTAGGGGACGGTATTGGCCCAGAACACATGGCGGCCCACCTCGCGCGACGCATCGAAGTCGGGCATCGGTTCGCCGTACATGGTGCGATAGAGCCCCTGGCGCACCTTCTGCCCGCCACTGCCGATGAATGGCTCGGCCCAGCGCACCTCCTGCTTGCCCGGGTCACGGCCGAAAAAGCCCACCGGGGCGTCGCGAGGGCCAAGGCCAATGATCGGCTCGAGCGGGTCCCTTTCGAACTCGGCGTAGCTGGCCGTATCGATGCCCTGTGTCGCCTCGGCCTCATGGCGAAAGGCGTTATGTAGAGACGCGTCGAGAGTCATCATGCCCCGCCCGTTACCAGCTGCCGGTGTTTTCCATCGAGGCCCAGGGCTCCTGGGACGGCAGGGGATCGCCTTTCTGCAGCAGCTCCACGGAGATGCCATCGGGGCTACGCACGAACGCCATGTGGCCGTCGCGGGGCGGGCGATTGATGGTCACGCCATTGTCCTGCAGATGCTGGCAGAGCGAATAGATGTCATCGACCCGGTAGGCCAGGTGACCGAAGTTGCGTCCGCCGGTATAGGTCTCGGGATCCCAGTTGTAGGTGAGCTCGAGCTCCGGCGCCTTGAGTTCCTGCGAGCGTGCCTCGTCGTCCGGGGCAGCCAGGAAGATCAGGGTGAAGCGCCCCTTGTCGTTCTCCTTGCGGCGTACTTCCTTCAGGCCCAGCAGGTCGCAGTAGAAATGCAGCGACGCATCGAGGTCGCTGACCCGCACCATGGTATGTAGGAATTGCATGCTTGCCGTCCTTAGCCGTGAGGGGGTTAGTCGTGAATGTACCCTTGGAAGACGTCGGAGCTGCCGGCGTCACGCTGCCAACTCATCACCGCGTAATCGTCCTGGCGACCGGTCTCCATCCCCGGCGAACCATGCGGCATGCCCGGAACGGCCAAGCCGGCCACATCGGGGGTGTCTTCCAGCAGACGCTGGATGTCGCTGGCCGGCACGTGGCCTTCGATCACGTAGCCTTCCACTGTCGCGGTATGACACGAGGCCATATCGCGGGGCACGCCATGCTCGGCCTTGACCGCCCCCATATCGTGCGTGGGGTGGAGTTCGACGTCGAATCCCTGGGCTTCGAGATGCCTGGCCCATTCGGTACAGCAGCCACAGTGGGGATCTTTCCAGACTTCGACCAAAGGTGCCGCCCAGGCCGCGGTCGACATCAGCCCCAATGCGGCTGTCGCCAGGGCGCGTCGCCAGAGTGAGAAGGAATTGAGCGAGAATTCAGTCATGATGGATACTCGGTTACCGATAAGGCTACGCCCCGGTACACGCTACACCACCGTGTCACCGGGCCATAGTGAACATGGAACATGTCAGTCACGGGACATAGTAAACATCAGCTCATGGTGACAGTACAGGCTGCCCACTGCCAGCGTGACCAAGGAGAAAGCCGATCATGGATTCGTTGACCCAGGCCGCGCTGGGGGCCGCCATCGGTGGCACGTTGATGGGGCGCCGCCTGGGCCGCAAGGCCGTGGTTATCGGCGCCGTGCTAGGCACCCTGCCCGATCTCGATGTGGCGCTCGACTATGGCGATGCCGTGGCCAACTACACGCGTCACCGCGGCTTTAGCCACTCGCTTTTTGTACTCACCGGACTCGGCACGCTGCTGGCATGGCTATGTTCGCGCTTCGCACGTGGCCAGCCCATCGCCTTTCGCCATTGGTGGTCACTGTTCATGGCCTGCTTGATCACCCATCCGCTACTCGATGCCGTGACCACCTATGGCACGCAACTATTCTGGCCGCTCGATATCCGTCCCAGTGCCTGGCCGCTGGTATTCATCATCGATCCCATCTACAGCGCGCTGCTGGTTGTCGGCATCCTGATCGCCCTCGTCACAGGGCGAAGCTGGCATGCCCCGGCCTGGGCGCTTTCGCTGTCGTGCCTGTATCTGATCGCTTCGCTGGGCGTCAAGGGCGTGGTCGAATCGCGCATCGCGCCGGTGCTGGCCGAACATGGCCTGAGCGAGGCGCCCCGACTGATCCAGCCAACCCCGTTCAATATTCTTCTCTGGCGCGTGAGTATCGTCGATGGGGACACACAGCATGAAACCTGGGTGGGCCTGTTCGACGGCTCGCAGTCGCCACGTCTGGAATCCTTCACTCGGGGCAGCGAGTTCGAGCCACACGCCCTGGCGCTTGATAAAGGGACAAGGCTGGCGTGGTTCGCAGGGCCTTTCCTGCGCTATGCGGTGGTACCGCTCGAGGGGGTCGAGACGCTGACCGCCACCGACCTGCGGCTAGGGTTCCCCGGGTTTCACCCGTTTACCTTCGCCCTGGCACACGCTGATGACCAGGGCGACTGGCAACCGATCAAGACTCACCAGGTCGAGCCGGAAGACGGCGACAGCCGAGCCGCGCTGATGCGTCTCTGGCAACGGTTGGTGAACCCGGCCGCCGGGTTGTGCATTGGTGACTTCGTCGAGCCTCGCTGGCGACTGTCTTCGTCAGACGGCTGCCCCGCCCAGTCGCCGAGCAGCAGCCATCAGGGCGCGATGCCTTGACCGCAGCCCCGGTATGTTTCGCCGTCGATTTCCAGTACGACGCGTACCGGATAGGGAGAGCCGCTCATGCTGTCGAAACAGGCCCGGGCCTCGAGTTCGAGCCGGAACGGATGGTCGGCACGCCCACTCTCGAGCACCACGCGCCCTGCCTGGTTGTCCATGGTCGTTACCCGATAGGGCAAGGCCAGCTCCCGTTTGCCGTAGTCCAGCGTCAGCGTCAGGTCGGGGGTATCGTGAGCCAGATTGACGACCCAGCCAGGCTCGTTGCCGCGCCCATGAAACATGGCGCCGGGACGATCGCTACGCGGAATCGGTGAACGTGCCATGTCGCGCTCGCAGGTCAGTCGTCCCTTGTCGCTCTCCACCTGTGCCGTATCCCCCTGGCTCCAGAATTCCAGGTCGTCCTTCACGTAACGCGAGCCGCTGGCAACGACGGCCGGCTCGAGCCGATAGGCGCCCTGCCGCGACCACAAGCGAAGCTCATTGTCGGCATAGACGGACACCAGGTCCTGGGCGGGCGTGCAGCGCCAGGAGACGAAAGGCTCGGTGCCGCCGGCAAAGAACAGCGAGGGCAATAGCGGTGCGGTGGATACGACGGTCTTTGAAGGCTCCTCGCCCCGAGGCGACGCGTCAGAAGTAGCCGGGGCCGAGGGGCGGTCGCTGACCTCGGGTCCGACGCCTGTCGGTTGGGACGTCGCACAGCCGCCCAGGACGAGTCCCATTCCCAGCATCAGCGACACTGCATACCTACGATGAACGGCAGAGAGCGACATTCTGGCTCCTTGGTTACCAGTGATGAAGTCGGTGGTGAAAAAGGCGCAAGCATAACAGGCAGCGAGACGTTTGCCTCGCTGCCTGCGTTTGCCTCAAGGGTACCGAACCCTAGCCAGGCCGGCCCAGTTGGCTACACAAGATAGGCGCCGCCTCGGACACGCTGACCAGGGCCGGCTCCACGTCCGCCGGCCCGGTCTCGTTGGCCTTTCCTGATGAGTCGGTAGACTTGGCATGGCATTGCCAGATGCCGGTCAGTCTCGCTGGCCCGGGAAAGTGAAACAAACTAAATTAATTAAAACTAAACTTGAGAAGTACTCATCCATGCTCGAGCTTCGTCACCTTCGTACCCTGATCGCCCTGAGGGATGCCGGCTCGCTGGTCGAGGCTGCGGAACGCGTGCACCTGACCCAGTCGGCCCTTTCGCACCAGATCAAGGATCTGGAAGAGCGACTCGGCAATCCGCTGTTCCTGCGCAAGACCCGTCCCGTGGAGTTCACGCGGGCCGGGCAGCGCCTGCTCGCGTTGGCCGAACAGGTATTGCCTCAGGTACGCATGGCCGAACGCGACCTGGCACGCCTGGCCGGCACCGAGCACGGCCGGCTGCACATGGCCATCGAGTGTCATAGCTGCTTCCAGTGGTTGATGCCGACCATCGACCGCTTTCGCGATCATTGGCCCGAAATCGAGGTCGACATACCCAGTGGGCATAATTTCGATCCCTTGCCCGCCCTGGCACGCGAACAGCTCGACCTGGTAATCACTGCCGACCCCCAACCGTTGCCCGGCGTGCATTACGAACCCCTATTTCGCTATCAGAACCTGTTGGCGGTCGCCAAGCAGCACCGCCTCGCCGAGTGTGCCTGGGTCGCTCCCGAAGCCCTGAGCGAAGAGACACTCATCACCTACCCCGTTGAACATTCGCGCCTGGATATCTTCAGCCGCTTCCTCGCCCCCGCGGGTATCGCCCCGCGCGAGGTGCGCACTGCCGAACTCACCGTGATGATGATGCAGCTCGTCGCCAGTGGGCGCGGCGTGTGTGCGCTCCCCAACTGGGCACTGACCGAATATCTCGAGCGGGATTACGTGCGAGGCGTGGCGCTTGGCGAGCATGGCACATGGAATACCCTGCTCGCGGCAATTCGGGAAGAGAGCCGCGATCAGCCATGGATGGTGGACTTCCTGCGTACCGCCCGGGACACGTCTTTTGCGGTACTGAACGGGGTGAAACCCGCCCAGGAAGCGCTCTAGGCACCCGGGGCGAAGTTCGTAGAGAGATGCTCTATCGGGGGATGACCGACCGCGCTCGCGATTGACGGGGGAGCAACATCGAGAAGCGTGCCCCACCCAGGCTGGGACTGTCGTCGACCATGACACTGCCACCGTGCCAGGCCATGATCTTCTGCACGATCGACAGCCCCAGGCCATAGCCCCCCGAACGCCGGGTTCGGCTATTGTCGAGGCGAGCGAAGGGTTTGAATATCTCCATGCGATCGCTTTCCGGTACCCCGGGGCCATCGTCTTCGACATCCAGGCGAACCGCCTGGGCCTCTCCGCGCAGGCGAATCAGCACGTTGGATTCCGCGTGTCGGCAAGCATTGGCTACCAGGTTTTGTAGGGCGCGCTGCAGGTAGCGGGGCTCGGCCAGGACTTCGACGTCATCTCCCGGCGCGATGGCAATCTCCAGATGCCCATGCAGCGGGGCGAGCGCTTCGACTACCCGAGCGGCCATCGCCCGGCATTCGACCATTTCGGTTTCAAGCACCATGCCATGCACTTGATCGCCGCCCAGTTTGGCATAGGTCAATATCTCGTCGATCAACTGATCGAGTTCCTCGATATCGCTATCGATGCCTGACAACTGCCGGCGCACTGGCTCCTGGTCGGTCATGTCCTCGACCATCTGCACTGCGAAGCGAATCCTGGCCACGGGTGTGCGTAACTCGTGGGATACCGCGCGAATCATCTCCTGCTGGGCGCGCAGCAATGACTGCACCTGGGTCGCCATGCCATTGAAGGCCATCCCCAGCCGGCCCAGGAAATCACCGCTTTCCACCTTGACACGGGTATCGAGGTGGCCTCCGGCGATACGTGTGGCCGCCAGTTCAAGACGGGCCATGCGCGCCTCGACGCCACGAACGATGAGATAGATGGTGCCTGCCAGGACCAGCAACATGACCACCAGCATCAATAGCGACAAGGATAGCGGCATGGGCTCGAAGGCCTCGATCGGGCCGACCTGAATCCACTGCGCGGCCCCGTTGAGATCGTCGAGCTGGAGATAGAGCGACAGCGCCCAGCGTTCGGGCAGCATGCGAATGATCACTTCACCGTTGGCCAGGCGCTCGCGCTGCCCCGCATCCAGTCCGCTGGGAAGCTCCTCGGTGAGGGTCACGCCCAAGGCCGTTTTGGACAGCAAGTCCAGCCGGTCGTCGCGCTCCTCGGGATCGGCGCGCTCCAACCACTGGCCAAGCCCATTGGCCAAGCCCCGCAGCTGGCGCTCGCTCAGGCTGGTCAGTACGGCTTCGAGCACCCGCGGCTCGCCGGGCAGCAGACGCTGCAAACGCCAGCCATGTTCCCCGGTCGGCTGAATCAGGACTCGACCGGCATCGAGGCGGGAACGCTGGAAGTAATTGAGAGGCAGGGAATCACGTTCGTAGAGACGCAAGCTGATATCGAGCATCTCGCCACGTTGGCTGAGCCACGCGTCGCGCAGATAGGGGGGCTGTTCGGCCAACTGACTGACCAGTAGCGCCATGGGAGCTTCGGCCAGCTGCTCGCGGTAATGCTCACGGCGCACCTGATCGATCATGGCAAAGCCGGCCAGCGCCAGGCCGAAGGTGAGAACCAACGCCAGCGCCAGCAGGACATAGACCCGCAGGAATGTGCTATCAGCCAGGGGACGGGCTAGAGAGCGCGGAACTGCCATCAACCGTCCTTGACGAACAGGTATCCCTTGCTGCGCACCGTCTTGATTCGATGGGGCTGGTTCGGGTCGTCACCAATCTTGGGACGAATACGCGACACGCGTACATCGATGGAACGATCCTGGCCGTCATACTTGATGCCCCGCAATTGAGAGAATATCTCCTCGCGGGTCAGTACGCGTCCCGCATGGCTGGCCAACAGCCACAACAGGTCGAACTCGGCGCTGGTCAGGTCGATTCGCTCGCCTTCCAGCCAGGCTTCACGCGTGGCACTGTCGATCTCGAGGTTGTTGAACGTCAACCGCACCTCGCCACCGGCGCTCTCGCTGGCCTCGCTGCGCCGCATCAGGGCACGCATGCGTGCCAGCAGCACCCGCGGCTGCACCGGCTTGGGCACGTAGTCGTCGGCGCCCATTTCCAGCCCGAGCACCTGATCCATGTCATCGGTGCGGGCGGTCAGCATCAGTATCGGACCCGCATAATCGGGGCGTGCACGACGGCAGATCGAAAGGCCATCTTCACCAGGCAGCATCAGGTCGAGAATCACCAGATCGGGCTGGAGATCCACGATACGCTCGACACCGCGCGCGCCATCGGCCTCGACGGTGACCTTGAAGCCATTGGCTTCCAGGTAGTCACGCGTCAGGCTGGCCAGGCGATCGTCGTCCTCGATGATCAATACATGATCTAGTTCGTTGCTGTCCAAGCTTGCTTCCATCATCCCGTTGATATCCATTCCGGTAACCCGCGTGCGGGTCACATCAGTTTAGAGCTTCCTGTCTCGTGAATGCCCGCGCATGGGGCGACGAGGCATAAACGAGTATTGCTCGGCGATGTTCCGTTAATGTTAGCGAATGATAACCAAGGATACCTGAATTTCTGCTACGGATTTCTCGTTCACCGCCGATCCCTGGCGTTTCGTTGTCTTTTCGCCGCTTTTACATGCCTCTATATGCGAGGCAAGAAACCCCCAGAAGAGACACAAGATATCCACAAGTTATGCCCTTGCCGGACGCCCTCGGGCACTCTATCTTGTGCCGGTAGCCAGAGGCCCTACTAGATACTGTATCCCTAACAAGCATAACGGACCTAGTCAACCGGTGCGTCCGAACGGCTATGCACAGTTTCCGCCCGGTATCGGCCAATGTCCAGAACCGGCACCGCCATCGGCTTGCACACAACACCCACTTTCGTAGGAACGTACGGCGCATGGATACCACTCTCACCCCGGGTAGCCCCTCAGTGAACGTGACCGCCCCTCAACAGTTGCGAGTCATCAAGCGCAATGGCGACGTGGTCGCCTTCGACGCCAGCAAGATCGCTGTCGCCATGACCAAGGCCTTCATTGCCGTGGAAGGCGACAATGCCGCCGCCTCCTCGCGCATTCGCGACTTCGTCACCCATTCGTGCGATGCCATCTGCGAGGCTTTCCTGCGCCGCATGCCCGATGGCGGCACCCTGCACATCGAAGATATCCAGGACCAGGTCGAACTGGCGTTGATGCGGGCCGGCGAGCAGAAGATTGCCCGCGCCTACGTGCTGTACCGTGAGGAACACGCCCGCGCCCGGGCCGCTGCAGGGGATGATATCCAGAAGCCCCACCCCACCCTCAACGTCACGCTGGCCGACGGCACGACCCGTCCGCTCGACCTGGGTCGGGTCGAGACTCTGGTCTTCGAGGCCTGCGAAGGGTTGGCCAACGTCGATGCCCAGAAGATCGTCAACGACTCGCTGAAGAATCTCTACGATGGCGTCTCGGTGGATGGCGTAGCCACCGCATTGACCATGACTGCGCGTACCCTGGTCGAGAAGGATCCCAACTACACCTATGTCACGGCACGCCTGCTGCAGGACAACCTGCGCCGTGAAGCGCTGAGCTTTCTCGAGGTCGCCGACGAGGCCACCTTCGGCGACATGGCCGAACTCTACAAGCCGGCTTTCAAGGCGTACGTCGCCCGGGGCATCGAGTTCGAACAGCTCGATCCGAAACTCGCCGAATTCGACTTGGAGCGGCTGGGCGATGCGCTGGATCACACCCGCGACAACCAGTTCACCTATCTCGGCCTGCAGACTCTTTACGACCGCTACTTCATTCATCGCGACGATGTACGTTACGAATTGCCCCAGGTCATGTTCATGCGCGTCGCCATGGGGCTGGCGCTCAACGAAGACGACCGCGAAGCGCGTGCCATCGAATTCTACGAGCTGCTCTCGAGCTTCGACTACATGGCCTCTACGCCGACACTGTTCAACGCCGGCACCATCCGCAGCCAGCTCTCCAGCTGTTACCTGACCACCGTTCCCGACGACCTGGAAAGTATCTACGGCGCGATCCGTGACAACGCCATGCTCTCCAAGTGGGCCGGCGGCCTGGGCAACGACTGGACACCGGTGCGTGCCCTGGGCTCCTACATCAAGGGCACCAATGGCAAGAGCCAGGGTGTGGTGCCGTTCCTCAAGGTGGTCAACGACACTGCCGTCGCCGTCAACCAGGGCGGCAAGCGCAAGGGGGCGGTCTGCGCCTACCTGGAAACCTGGCACCTGGATGTCGAGGAGTTCCTGGAGCTGCGCAAGAACACCGGTGACGACCGTCGTCGTACCCACGACATGAACACCGCCAACTGGGTGCCGGACCTGTTCATGAAGCGCGTCTTCGACGATCAGGATTGGACGCTGTTCTCGCCTTCGACCTGCCCCGACCTGCACGACCTGTATGGCGCTGCCTTCGAGAAGCGCTACCAGGAGTATGAGGCGATGACCCGCAACGGGCAGCTCAAGCTGTTCAAGCGCGTCAAGGCCAAGGACCTGTGGCGCAAGATGCTCTCGATGCTGTTCGAGACCGGCCACCCATGGATCACCTTCAAGGATCCGTGCAACCTGCGCAGCCCGCAGCAGCATGCCGGCGTGGTGCACTCCTCCAACCTGTGCACCGAGATCACCCTGAACACCAGCGTCGATGAGATCGCAGTGTGCAACCTGGGGTCGGTCAATCTGGCGGCGCACGTGGTCGACGGTGAGCTCGACGGCGACAAGCTGAAGAAGACCGTGCGTACCGCGGTGCGCATGCTCGATAACGTCATCGACATCAATTACTACGCCGTTGGCCAGGCCAGGAACTCCAACCTCAAGCACCGCCCTGTGGGGCTGGGGATCATGGGTTTCCAGGATGCACTCTATGCCCAGGGCATCGCCTACGCCTCCGAGGACGCAGTGACCTTCGCCGACCGTTCCATGGAGCTGGTCAGCTATCACGCCATCGAAGCCTCCTCCGATCTCGCCGCCGAGCGTGGTCAATACCGCAGCTACGAAGGCTCGCTGTGGAGCCAGGGTATCCTGCCCATCGATTCCATCGAGAAGCTCAAGGCCGAGCGCGGCGAGAAATATATCGAGGTCGACACCTCGACTACCCAGGACTGGGATCGCATCCGCGACAAGGTCAAGGCTCAGGGCATGCGCAACTCCAATGTGATGGCGATCGCGCCTACCGCGACGATCTCCAACATTTGCGGCGTGTCGCAATCGATCGAGCCGACCTACCAGAACCTCTACGTGAAATCGAACCTCTCCGGCGAGTTCACCGTGGTCAATGCCTACATGGTCAACGACCTCAAGGAACGCGGGCTGTGGGACGAGGTGATGATCAACGACCTCAAGTACTACGACGGCAGCGTGCAGCCCATCGACCGCGTGCCGGACGATCTCAAGGCCAAGTACGCCAGCGCCTTCGAAGTCGAACCCAAGTGGCTGGTCGAAGCCGCCTCGCGTCGCCAGAAGTGGATCGACCAGGCCCAGTCGCTGAACCTTTATATCAAGGGGGTCTCGGGCAAGAAACTCGACGTGACGTATCGCATGGCGTGGTTCCGCGGGCTGAAGACCACGTATTACCTGCGCGCCCTAGGGGCCACCTCGGTTGAGAAGTCTACGGTCGAGCGCGGCACGCTGAACGCCGTGGGCAATGGCAGCGCGCCGTCGGCCCAGCCGTCCAGCGTTTCGGGGGCCGGTGTCAGAGAGCCTGCCGCCGGGTATGACGCGCCGACTGCGCAGGCCGGCGAACCGCGCGGCATCGAAGACTTCCTGACCGGCAAGGGGGGCAGCGGATCACGTGCGCCGAGTGCCGGTGAGATCGATGACCTGGGCTGCGAGGCCTGCCAGTAATCGTAGAAACTGGCTGTCCTCGGCCAGGCTGTGTTGGACATTGTTCGGAATGCTCATTTACCTCAGTAAGTTCCGCTTCCTCAACAATGTCCGCCTTGCCTGGCCATCGCTCGCGCAGTTTCAAAACGCATAGCTAGATTCGAGCAATGCGCTCAAAATCTTAGTCACAGAGGTGATGCCCATGTTGAACTGGGACGAATTCCACGAAGACGACGCCCCCACCGCCGAGGCCAAGCCCAAGACACAACCGCAGCCGTCCAAGGCGGCAGCGCCGGCGGACGATGCGCCGAGTACCGCGCATCGCGATAGCGATTACCAGCCGGTAGAGAGCGACCGCCTGGCGCGCGCCCGCAAGTCGTTGGAAGAGCTCGACGTGGCGGCCGGTCTCGAGGAACTCGAGATGGGCGCGGCGCGCATCGAAGTCGACGACAAGAAGATGATCAATGCCCGCGCCGACTTGAACCAGCTGGTGCCGTTCAAGTATGAGTGGGCGTGGCAGAAGTACCTGGACGGCAGTGCCAACCACTGGATGCCCCAGGAAGTGAACATGAACGCCGATATCGCGCTGTGGAAGAGCCAGGACGGCCTGACCGCCGATGAGCGCCGTATCGTCGAACGCTCGCTGGGCTACTTTTCCACTGCCGACTCCCTGGTTGCCAACAACCTGGTGCTGGCGCTGTATCGCCTGATCACCAACCCCGAGTGCCGCCAGTACCTGCTGCGCCAGGCCTTCGAGGAGGCGATCCACACCCATGCCTACCAGTATTGCGTGGAGTCGCTGGGCATGGACGAAGGCGAAGTCTTCAACATGTACCGCGAGGTCCCCTCGGTGGCCGCCAAGTCCGCCTGGAGCCTCAAGCACACCCAGTCGCTGGCACGCCCGGACTTCAATACCGGCACCCCGGAGACCGACCAGGAACTGCTGCGCAACCTGGTGGCCTTCTACTGCGTCACCGAAGGCATCTTCTTTTACTGTGGCTTCAGCCAGATCCTGTCCATGGGCCGGCGCAACAAGATGACCGGCGTCGCCGAGCAGTTCCAGTACATCCTGCGCGACGAATCCATGCACCTGAACTTCGGCATCGACATGATCAACCAGATCAAGATCGAGAATCCCCATCTGTGGACCGCCGAATTCCAGGACGAAGTGACCCAGATGATCATCGAGGGCACCGAACTCGAGATCGCCTATGCCCGCGATACCATGCCGCGCGGCGTGCTGGGCATGAATGCCGCGATCATGGAGGAGTACCTGCACTTCATCTGCAACCGTCGCCTGGCACAGATCGGCTTGAAGGAACAGTTCCCCGGCGCGCAGAACCCCTTCCCGTGGATGAGCGAAATCATTGACCTGCGCAAGGAGAAGAACTTCTTCGAGACGCGCGTCACCGAATACCAGGTCGGCGGTGCGCTGAGCTGGGATTAAAAGTGTTGGAAAAACGAAAAGGAAAAGAAAAATGGTACGAAAAGTACGTAGTGATTGCACTGTAGGAAACTTTGAGAAGACCCGTGGGCTCCCACCAGGAACAGTACGGAATCCTGATGGAAGGGATACTCGCTCCGATAAAAAAATAGGTACTATAAGGAAAGAAAAAGAAAAAAATAGCAAGTAACCGTAACTGCAGCCCCCTTAGTGGGGCTGCTCTCACCATGCGTTGCCCCAATTAATTTTCATTTTAAGGAGAAATGCGTTGGGTAATGGCACCTTTGGGCTTGATCGTGAAGCCATCATCCTACGAAGTGGCGTGAGAGAGATATTTACCCCACACACTCCAATTGACGAGGTTGATCACTTTTTTGGCAGAGAGGAGGAAGCTGCGAGATTAGTAAGCGTTATCAATTCTCCAGGCCAGCACATTCTCCTTTATGGCGATAGAGGTGTTGGGAAAACCTCGCTAGCAATGACCACTTGCAAAGCGATACTGCAACAATTACAAGGCGGCCACTTCTTCGAGAAGCGCTGCGACTCAGGGGACAGCTTCGCCTCAATATTTGAAGACCCCCTGCTTGAGACGGGCATTGATCTCTCATTACAAGAGCAGAGCTCCACACATCACTCAGGTGGCAATGCTGGCATTACAACTTTTTTTGCCAACGCCGGGGTAAGGTCAGACAGGAGCACCACGAAGAAAACAAAATTAAACTATAGACCAGACTCACCTTCTTGGGTTGCTAATCAAATAAGTCATCTTAAAGGGATATTTTTAATAGATGAAACAGACGCCATAAGCAAAGAAGATGACAAAAAGAAGCTTGCCGAAGTAATAAAGCTACTTAGCGATTCAAAATCTAAATTCAAAATAATAGTAGTAGGTATTGCAAAAACGGGAGAAGAGCTCACTGCTGGTCATCCTTCTGTGGAAAGGTGCCTCAAGGAAGTCTCGTTAAAAAGAATGAGCGACAGCGCCCTGCGTAAAATGATTCTAAACGGTATGAAAAGGCTAGACATCATCCCTAATGATGCCGTTGTCGAAAAAATTATCAACATTAGCGCAGGCTTTCCTCATTTCACTCATTTGATTTGCCTAAAATGCGCCGAAAATTCTCTTGTTTCTCGCAACAGGCATATAAATGAAAAAAGCTTAGCTTCGGCACTTGAGGCATCCGTTGAAGAGTCTGAAGGTGCTCTTAGGCGACTTTTTGACACGACATTAAGATATTTAGCCAAGCCCCAAGAATATAGACTCCTTCTTCTAGGAGCAGCTTATTGCAGGACTCCAGATTTCAGAATATCCGAGTTAAAAAATAAGCTTGAAGACACCCTCAACGTAAGTGTTGACCCTAAACTATTAAGTAGACGTCTAGGAACACTTACAAAGGGGGAAGGAAAAACAATTTTGTGCCGTCCAGCCCGAGGTGTCTTTCAGTTCACTGACCCCAGAATGCCTTGCTTTATAAAAATGGCTTTAGATTCAGAAAGGGCAAGCCTCCGAATAACAGCGTTAGGATAAATTATTGCAAGTTGGTTTACATACTTATCTCTATATAGTAAATTACCATTACATCTAAAACATGCGCAGACAGGGAATAAAAGATGAGAAATCCTGCTATCATTGCTGCAATCCTAGGAGTAGTTGTAGGCATGTCTGGCTGTTCAAGCATGGCTACCCAACCCTATTCTCCAGTGCCTGAGGGCGTCTCGATATCTGCTAACCATGCTGGAGGATATCAAGTAGATTCAGTCACGCTTAACAGATCAGGTCTTACCCCTTCCTCAGAGTCTCTTGATTTCTGCATCGCACAGAATATCCCAGGGTTATCTGGTTCGCCAGTATTCAACCCGGCCAATACGAAAGTTACCGCGCAAGGGCGTGATCAAGTTTCGTTTACTGTCCCAAGGACTTTAGGCTCGAGGCTAAACTATGAGATCTCGTTTACCTCCACCTTATCTAAAAAAGAAAGCTCTGTAATATTTGACTATACTGACCTAAAAATACGCGGCACTTGGAGTGCAAACGAAAACCCTCTTCCTGCTACCCAAGAAGCTCACCTTTATGTAGAAAGTGCCTTAAACAAATTCGAGAATATCACAAACAAACTAGAACATTGTCTACGCATTGAAAGCTGAGGAGACTTATTCTCTGCCAACACATGTTTAAATTTAGCACATTCCTATGTGTAGCAAACCCGCCTTTTAAATATATATTATTCCTATGCACTTTCTGACATAGGAATATACTTATGCATCACCTAACCTGCCCATCCCGGTTGAATGACCTCGACCTACCTCCTCCACTTCACCATTTCCTGACTGAACAACTCATAGACCTTCCGTTTGAAGGAAGCGTTGGCCGCGCCTGTAATTTCTGGCATGAAACCGAAACACAGCTCTACCGCATCGAGTCCGAGGATACATCGGCAGAGTGCCAGACAACGCTAGATACCTTGCTTGAGCTACCACCGGAAATGGTACTGCAGGCTCCCCTAGAGCATTGCTTCTGCCTGTTTATCACAAACGGAGATGGTGGTGGCACCTACCTGATCTTCAACAACACTTTTCCACACCCCTCACTGCAAGCGATAAGGAGCGAAGCCTGTGGCTAAGTCATACACTGACAACTTTACTGATCAGCAATTTTGGAAGAAGCTCTATTCCCTGCCTAGTGGGTATCGGGAATTGCGCTACCGAGCCAAGCTGCTCTGGTATGTTCTTCAAGACCCCCTTGTTCCCATTGCGCTTAAGGCCAGCGTAGTTGCCGCATTGGGCTATTTGATCTGCCCGATCGACGCGGTGCCGGATTTCATACCTGGTGGTTTCTTGGATGATCTAGCGGTGATTACAGGATTGCTCAAAGCCGTGGATGCCTACGTCACTCCCGAGATGCGTGAGACTGCTCGAGGCTGAGGTACTCTTCACCCTTTTCGAACACACCTCAACAGCCACATTCTGGCCGGTTGTTCCTACCTCCTTACTAATTTCCTTTTCGCCTTAACTGGTCCCGGTTTTCGGGATCGGTAGGGCCCTATTGCCATGCCTAACGATATTAGGAATGAAATTCATGAATACACGGACTCGGCGTCAGAAGACCCCGCCAGCCTCAGAGAGCCACAAGACGCATAATGCGCAAAGCTCCGCGACGAGCAACC
Organism: Litchfieldella xinjiangensis; assembly: GCF_000759345.1. Lineage (GTDB taxonomy): Bacteria > Pseudomonadota > Gammaproteobacteria > Pseudomonadales > Halomonadaceae > Litchfieldella_A > Litchfieldella_A xinjiangensis. The sequence goes on along the minus strand of NZ_JPZL01000002.1, from coordinate 264,732 downwards.
CGACTCCCCTGCCCGACACGGATAGCTCCCCTAATACGGCTGCTCCAGTTTCTACGATCCGTATCCTCAAGAAGGCCACCTGCCAGAAGCTGAGCCCCAGAGCCTCCGGCGAACTGACCTATCATCTCGGTTACCGAGAAGCTGACCAGCATGTGTTCTTACGCATCACCGCCAACCAGTCCAGTGGTTACTTCAGCCAGGAGTGGATCGCTCTGGAAGCCATTGAGGCCAAACTGGCTGAACAGCACGATCAGTCATTCAAGGCGATTGTCTTCACATTACTCTTCGAACGTCGGGGAGCCAACAATCATGGCTTTCTCGGTGCCGTTCTGAAAGCGGAAGGCATCGTGGAAGCCGATGAGCAACAGCCACTACTCCTCTATGCGATCGAGGATCGTAGTCCTTTTAGCCAACAGATTGAGCAGCTTAGAAATGACGGGATGGATCTGCATGAAGACGTGGCTGAGGAGCACGCTCGCAAGGAAGCGCGCAAGCAGGCCCGATTGGCTGAGCAAGCTCGACGGCGGGAGGCCCACAAGCAGCAAGCGAAGGTCGAGGATACGGATGCCCAGGCCGCTACCAGTGAAGCAGAAATGGATACCGCTGCCGCTCCGGAAGCGATGAAAGAAACCTCATCAGATGTGGCCCCTGAGGCCGACATGGATGCCAGTAGCGCTGACCCGGCACCTTCCGAGCCATCCACCAAGGCCAGCCCTAAACCCTGATCTGATCGGCTAACGCCCTGTAATAGGTGCGTTTTTCATCACCCAAAAGGTTCGTTTAGCGAAATGCAATTTCGGCATAGCTCCCTTCGGGGGGCTATGCCGTTTTTGTATGCGCTGCTGAAGGAAGGAGTCCTGCCATGCCCCTAAGCATTACCACGCGCAACATTGCTGTAGCCATCTCCGAGAGACTGATCGCAATGCTACAGCAGGAAGTGGAGTTTGCCCGACGCAAGTCTGCTAGACCTATCCGCCTGGAGCCGCTCTACGCCATAACACTCAACTTCAACGACCCGCATTACGATCCTGACGCCGGTGGCTTTCACCCGGTCGAGATACGTCTGGGCAAGTTGGAAGGTCAGACCTATACCATCGAGTACCTGACCGACTTCAGTTATGTCGGCATGGGCTGGGATCGGGAACTGGCCAAGGAGATCGACTTCGATTTTACCGCCAATCTCTGCGAGGTGCGTTACTGCCCACCCATCGCGCTATCCCGCATGACTGGGTTGTATCAGCAGGTCGAAGCCAACTTTCTCGAATACCACCGCACTGGGGTCTTCCGGGTCACGGTGACGTGGGAGTTCTGAGCGATACCTCGCATGTCATCACCGCTATCCCGCCCTACTCAGTATTCCCACCAATCCAACAGCCCTCAGGATAAGAACGATGACTCACATCAAGCCCTTGCGCTATGTGGCGTACTACCGGGTCAGCACGCAGAAGCAGTCCCGTTCGGGCCTTGGCCTGGAAGCCCAGAAGGAAGCCGTCAGGACCTATCAACAGCAGTACGGTGGCGAGATTGTCGCCGAGTTCTATGAAGTCGAGTCGGGCAAGAAGGAGGAGCGTCCCGAGTTCCATAAGGCGGGTGACTATGCCGAACTGGCCAATGCCATTCTGCGGGTTGCCAAGCTGGACCGGCTGAGCCGTGACCTGCACTTCATTACCGGGCTTCAGAAACGCGGTATCCGCTTCACGCTCTGCGACCTGCCCGAGGTGGACCAACTGACCATCCATATTCTCGCCGCGATGGCCCAGCACGAAGCCCGGATGATCTCGCAGCGGACCTGGTTGGCTCTGCAGGTCGCCAAGGCCCAGGGGAAGACGCTGGGTAACCCTAAATTGGATGCGGTTCGTAATGACAACACCGAAGCCGCTAATCAGCGGCGTACCCAGGCTCAGGCACTATGGCGGGAGCGCATCCTACGGGTGATAGACCATATACAGGAGCATGAGGGCATCACAACCGGAGCGGCTATCGCTGACGCCCTGAATCAACGCGGCCTGACCACTTACCGTGACAAGCCCTTCACTAGCGCTACTATTAGCCGTCTCCATCGTTAGACTGCCTTCTTCGCTACTCACCATCTCTAACCTAACCTACTACAAAGACATCGAAACCACTCACAACGGTCCACGCACGGCAACATTGCCATGACCGCAGGCTTATTGCCATTGGGCAAATTTTTTGAGGTGTATGGCTTTACAGCTGGATAAGCCATAGGAAAGTACCAGCCAGGGTTGCAATTGGTAATGATCTAGGTAATATTTTTCCTGCAGCATGCTTGGTCACCCATAACGGTGGCAGGCTTCGGCGCAAAGAAGAGAGCCCCTCACGTCGGGGAGTCAGGTGGCAGAGCGCCACCGAGCTGACGTCAAGAGCCTTACTAGGCCGCGCCATTACCAATATTGCTTTGTGATTTCCCGTGTTTTTCGCCTGCCGCTATTCCAGGCCTCCCACCGAATAGCTTTCCTAATACTGTGTGTTTAACGCCTTGTTAAGCCTGCTGCACCGGTCCGTCAATCCGACGTTCTGGTCACACAGAAATAGGAGAGCTCATGCCTCCCGCATCATCGCAACTGCCTACAGAACAGGCTAGCCAGCAGCACCCCTCCAGTTTTCAGAACTGCTCTTACCCGTATTCCGCGTATCCAGAAGCTGGGGGCGATCTATCCACGGATTCATCTGATTTTGGCGATCGCTTTGAGACGATCTCTCTCCCTCATCGGAAGGCCCCCTACCTTCTTGAAGGGGTCGTGTTCAATAATTCTGGACTCGATTCTAGGATCCGTATCCACCAGGGAACGGTCGAAAAAACTGATGAACCTACAGCTATCCGCTTTAAATCAGCTTTTGGTGACAAGCCCTACCCAGCCGGTGATGGCAATCCTGAAGCATTGTGGGAACAGATGAAGGTAGTGATCCCGCCCTGTAGCAAATATGGAGAAGGAAGAACGTTACTGCTGATGTGCACCCTTAGCCAGAACCTAGTCGTACCTCGAGGTCTAGGGTTCTCTTTCCCTCTACTGGCAATGCCGAAGGAAAAGTATGTTCCTGTGCTGATTCATCGTGTGATCGATCCATCTACGGAGCTCTACCGGGCAAAACCAGACAGTACCGCAGCATTTACCCAGGCAATCACTGAACGCGACATCCCTGTCTTCCGGGTAGGGCGTGGCATTGTCAATTCTGCCAGCGAGCTGGTGGCCTATCAGCATGAAGCCGGTTACGGCTCAGTCCCGATGATACTTTGGAAAGGTGGCATAAAGGAGGGCGAACATTTGCTTCGGTATGCTCCTGATCAAGGACGCCCCCTGGATGCCTCATGGCCGGCATATCATCGTATCGCCGCCGAAGTGGATAGGATGGCCGCCGACATATTTCATGGCCTACTCCATTTGGGTGCCCGTGTCCTTCACCGCTGGTGGAATGAACCGGTCTGGGATAGCTATGCCTGTGCCCATGACTTTATCCGCTGGGTTTCGCTTTCAGCAGAAGAAATGGACCTGACAGACGAAGCTTACGACGCTCTCATGGCTTCATTAAATGACTGTGTGAGCGTCATCAAGGGCACTGATGAGCTGCTAATCCGTCTCTAATTCATATCAATCTCGACGCTTTCAGGGGGTGCCCGCCCCCTGATGGACTTCTTGTGTCAGAGAAAAGCCAGGTAATGACATGACTGATAAAAAAAAGCCAAAAGGTAAGCAAATGACGCTTCGGACGAGGCCGGTCAAAAGCGTGCGTACCAGACCTGAACCAGCCAAACAACCTATCCCCACTAATAGAGCCGTCAAGAAAGACACCCAGCCTACATTAGCTGAGGCTATCCACGAATTGATTGACAGCACTCATTACTTAGCCTACGACGAGTCCCGCAGTCTAAGCGTATTGGTCAACCGGGCAGGTAATCCTGTCGCACAGCCGATCATATCAACGGCTACCAGCGACCGTATTTGCTTTGAGCTTGACCAGATGAAATTCGAGGTAAGCGAAGAAGCCGTCAGGGCGGAACTCAAAAGATACCACTTCAAAGCCAAGTTACGTGGTGACAAGGTTAGGCTCTCTGTGCGTGTAGCTGAAGCGTCACACCAAGGCAGAACAGTGATCGATCTGGGGAACTCGGACCACACCTTCATCCTATTAGAGAGGGGGCAGGTCAAGATCGCGCATCAGGGTGTACAGAGCGTAATGTTGCGTAGTGACAGTATGCGGCCATTACCCATCCCCAACAGCGAACCCGATCCGGAGCTTGACGGGCTCAACTCCCTGCTTGAATTAATCAACCTACCGGAAGCAGAACAGTACCTATTGCTGGCATGGTTGGCCTACGTCCTGACTCACCCGCTGAGCCCCAAAGTCTCTCAGGTCTTTCTGGTACTGCTGGGTCAGCAAGGCTCGGGTAAAAGTGCTTTCTGCAAATGGATTCTTCGCCGCTTCATCGATCCGAATCAGTTGGGTGTCCAGGCGATGCCTGCCCAGGTAACGGATATGGCGATTGCTGCTCGTCAGTCCTACCTCCTCATCTTCGATAATATCCGCTCGATCGCCCCTCGGCTCAGCGACTGGCTATGCAAGGTGTCTACCGGTGGGACGTTTACAGTACGCAAGCTCTATACCAACGACGATGCGCATACCATCAATATCCAGGCGCCGCTGGTTATCAACGGCATCGTTAATCCGGTCACCGAGCCGGATCTGGTTAGCCGGTGCCTATTTCTCAATCTGCAACCCATCGATGCCGCTTCACGTATGACCGAACAGGCACTCAATGCCCATTTGGATGCCCATGAAGGTCGTATCTTCCGTGCTCTGCTGGAACTGGCGGCTCAGGCATTGAATATCCGGGATCTGGTCACTCCGCAGCGGCCTCAGCGAATGATGGATTTCTCGCGTTGGCTGGTGGCCTGCGAGCAGGTGATGGGTCTTGGCGAAGGCTATCTGGAAGACGCCTATGCCCTTAATCAGGCGCAGTCATATGAATCATCATTGGCTGAGCAGCCATTGGCCAATGCGCTACTCAACGTGGCACTCATGAGTGGTGTCGATGGCTGGACCGGGACCGCCTCAGATCTACTGCCTGAGCTGGAAGCGCTTGTGTCAGATAGAGATATCCGAGCTCATTTCTATCAGTGGCCGCATAACCCTACCTCTCTGGGCAAGAAAATTATGCAGCATGTGGAGCTGCTCGACTCGCTGGGCGTCGTGATCGAGCGCCCCACACGAGGCAGGGAGCGCCTGATCCATATCGCCTGCAAACCTGACTGCCCGTGGCTGGATATCACCTGCGAAACCGAGGAGCCCAAATAAGCAGGAAGGGTAACACCGGTCGGGACACAGGGATGCTGTAGGGCTTTGGTCCTGCAGCTTCCTGCCGGTCGGTAACCATCTGTCGAACGTGACGCACCCGTCATCCGACGAAACCTACCCCCTACTACGACCATGCCATCCAGTGCTGGGCCTACCATGCGTAGCCTAGCCCTTTTCGCCTGCAGTACAGCGTTTCGAGCCGTCCCCTTAAGTTTTCCTTTTAAAGGTGAGCCCATGCCAAAAATCAAACTCACGCCGTCTTTTATCAAGCAGGATCTGCGCTGCCCCGACGGCAAGCGCAAGGTCGAGTATTGTGATACCCAAATTCCCGGTTTCTATGTTGAAGCGCGTGCCACCGCCACCCGGGAGGGGACCTACTATCTGCGCTACAAGAATGCACGTGGCAAGACCCAGCATGTGAAGATCGCCAAGACCACTGAGGTGACCCTGGCCCAGGCCCGCAAGAAAGCCCAACAGCTAAAGGCCGATATCGTGCTAGGTGGCGACCCCCGAGGTGAGCTGAAGCGCAAGAAACAAGTACCCACCTTTGCCGAGTTCGTGAATGACCGTTATCTGCCCTATATCAAGGTCAGGAAGCGTTCATGGGAAACCGACGTTTCCTTCCTCAAGAACCATATTCTGCCTGTATTCGGTGACTCACCGCTGGATGAGATCAACCGATCCCAACTGGTCACCTTTCATACGACCCTACCTGAAAAGAATCCCGCGCAGCGTATTGAGCTGTTCAATAGGGACAACACCCGTGAGCGTTACCTGAGCGATGAGGAGATGCAGCGCTTACTAAGCGTGCTGAAGACTGATAACAATCGCGTGGTATGTCTGGTCATCCTGCTCCTGCTGAGCACCGGTACTCGACGTAACGAAGCTCTCAAGGCCAAATGGTCGGATATCGACCTGGCAAAGCGTCACTGGCGTATCCCGGCAGAGATCGCCAAGAGCAAGAAAGCACGTACGGTCCCTCTGAACGACATAGCCATACAAGTACTGGAAGAGGCCCAAACCTATTGTCAGAGCCAAGAGGAGGTATTCATAAGCCCTCATACCAAGAAGCCACTGGAGCACATCACGGCGGTGTGGAACCGCTTACGCAACAAGGCAGGCTTACGTGATTTTCGCCTGCATGATTGTCGGCACCAATTCGCCTCGGCACTAGTCAATGGCGGGCGCTCTCTCTATGAGGTTCAGCATATTCTCGGCCACACCACGCCTAAGATGACCATGCGCTATGCGCACCTGTCCTCAGAGTCCCTTCAGGGTGCTGCATCAATGGCCGTGGGACCTATTGGAAAATTAGAATTCAGGCCACTGAATAGGGACCTTCTGTCTAAGCAAACAGACGGAAAGTGGACGACCACTGCGTCGGCTAGCTCCCTCTCAAAGCTTTAGATTCTCATTATTGAGCAAACCTCGGCAAATTTTCCTCAGGCTCCAAGCTTGGAAAGCTTGGTCGAGGCTTGCTTCATTTTCACGACACTGGGCAGCCTTCAGGTAGTAAGGCAGGAGTAGCTTAGATGCCTTGAGAGACTCCCATTATCGCGCTGGTTTCGGCCCATACCCTCGCCATAGCCTAAAAACGTCTGGCTCAGAATATTTCTCTAAAGCTAAGCATACCTTGGCCGATAACCGACCATAGGGACTGGTAAGCTTGGGAGGCAAGGTCCACGTTATACAACCTTGCATATGATTAGATGAAACAAGCAGCATGGCTATTGAAATACATGTAATCAGACAAGTTAGCGGTCAAGCAGCAGGGATATATAAAATAGTCGTACTCACAATCGTTTAATTAGTTAACAGGGCGAGTAGAAAAATGAGCAACGTCAACTTATATCTTCGTGAAAATCTCTCAAGCATTTCAGTTAAAAACATTAATGTGGCACCATCAATAGCCGAGAAGAAACTAAACAACGCCATTAAAGCATTCGGCTACCTCGGCAGTCCCTCCAGCATAATCGCTATTTTCGACAACACACTTTTAGGTAGTGGCAAAGACGGGATACTCTTTACCGGCGAACAGTTGATCTACCGCCCTGCTTTCTCTGAACCTAAAAGTATACCATACGCGCTCATCTCTTCTGTAGAGTATGTCAGAAAGCCAAGCGGCAGCAAAGGCGATAAAATCGAGGAGTCACTCTCTATCACATGCAGAGACTCTTCAAAAGTCTATGTATCTGGATTACTTAACTGTGATTATGAAATCTTTTGCGAGATAATTAATAAAACAATAACAGAATTTGAAGACTACAAAGAAGAAAAACAGCTTGTTTCTATCGACGAGATGAGTGAAGCTCTTAAGGTTTCATATGTAAAAGCCATTATCAATATGGCCTATGATAATGACGACATAATCGATGAAAAAGAATTTGCTGAGCTTCTTCTCTTGATGACCCGATTAAACCTTAGCAAAAACTCACGCTTTGAGCTACGCACTTACATGGCCTCGCCCAATGAAATAGTACCATTCGAGCAGCTAATTAAACTTATTGATAGTGAATGCCCCGAAGGTCAGGTCAAGTCTCTGCACATCTCTTTAACTAAAGATTTGATCAATCTATTTTTTTCAACAGGTGGGACTTCCATCCAGGATTTTGATTTTCTTAAAAAACAACGTGAGCATATCAAAATAACAACTCCCGAGATTGATCTCACTGTTATGGCTATCAAGAATGATCATGACATGTTGAGAGATGATGTTACGGATGATCAGGTTATCAGCTCGTTAAAGGCACTGTCTGCAAAAGCTGCAGCGGTGGGAACGCCACTGGCTGCGGTCTATTTATCAGGTTCGGTGGTGGGCATGTCCGCCGCCGGCCTAACTTCCGGACTTGCCACTCTCGGTATGGGAGGGATGCTGGGCCTGTCCAGTATGGCAACGGGTATTGGCGTGGCTGTTCTAATTGGAGTAGGTGCTTATGCAGGTGTACGTAAGCTCACCGGCGCAAACGAACTTACCCGTTTCAAGCGCCGCGAGTTGATGCTAAACGAAGTTATCAAGCAGACCCAGTCTACAATCTCTCTCCTCATAGAAGATATTAATTTTATTACTCAAAAATTAAATGACCTACTAAAGGCACATAGTTCGCAGGATGCACAAGTTAAAAAGCTAATGTCATTAATGAGCCAGATGACTAGTGCCGGCTCCGTACTCACTAATAAATCAAATGCTGCACAAAGTAGCGCCACCAAGATTCGCTGTGCTCGATTTATTGATACAGAAAAGCTGCGGTCATTAACTCGGGATCCGACCAAAGCGGATTTATTTGATTTCATTATGAGCTTTTATGAGCCGCAAAACTTTACTATAGAAAAGGATGGCGAAGCTAGAGAAATAACAAAACTTGCTTTAAAAAGCAATTATACAACTAAGGAACTAGAAAACCTGGCTAAAGCGTTTGAGGCAGTAGGCTACTTCAAGGTCAGTGACGTTCTAATGGGATCAGCTTCTGACATGGCAGGAAAGACAAAGGATAGATTGGCTGGATTATTTTCATGAGTAAGCAAGATAATTTAAATGATCAAGCTTTTACGATGGTTGTACAAAAGCATCAGCTTGATAGCGCCCAAGCTCATCTCGGGCGCCTGTCTGCTGAAATAGACATAGTTCTCTCTGAACAGGAGACTAACCTAGACGCTTTAGAAGCGTTGATCACTCAAGCAGAAGCTTCAGTTGAGCACAGCCAAATCATTTTTGATGTCGAAGACGAATTACTTTATGAAAGCACCTTACTGATAGACGATCGCGATATTGACCTGCCCCAAACTGAAATTGGTGCTCTTGACCGAATAGAGATTGCAGGTGATACAGATTGGGTTCAATACTTCAATCATATAGAGGCTTATGCGACTCGCCATCAGATAGAATATAAGAAAGACCCGTTTCAGGATCTGATGTGCCCAAGCCAAAAGATAGAGCTAGAAAAAAGAATCAAAGAAGATTTCTGCTTAAAAGGTGCAAATTGCGATAAATATGACTACATGATCGCTGGCACCTGCGGCTTAATAGGTGGGTTAATCGATGTACTTTTTGTTGGGCTACCTGGACAAGGAGCCCTGACAAAATTCACCGACGAAATGACCGATAATGCAGTTCAGAAATTTGCGAAACTCAATGGCTGGAAGGGGCCTAACGAAGGCAAGGATCCAACCAACAGTGCTATAGGATTTCTTGAGCGAAACTTCAAGGTCAATTATGATCATCGGCATGGAGTTGACGTAGGTGGCCGCTTTGATATGAGCACAAAAAATCATCATATAAAAAGCCTCGGTCATTCTCCTGATTTGGTAGGGCTATTTTTTTCAATACTAGACCAATTTAATAATACGGCCCACTTTGTTGGTATTTTTGACAAGTTCAATGAATCTGGAGTAAAAGTCGGAGAATACTCTAAACTGATTGCTATCGACACCAGTGATAATGAAAGCTTTAAGCTTGTCGGTTCAAACTTCGTTTCAAAATTATATTGTGGGTTTATCAATTGGTTAGGCCATCTATTCTCAGATGTTGCAGGCTCGTCTGGAGCTCAGGGGCGCGGCTCAGGCATTCCTATCCCTTTCTATTCGCTACTACAGTTTTTGAATTTTGGTGAATTTGGTAAACATAAGCAGTCCTTCGCGAAGATTGCAGTTCAAGTGTTCGAGCAAGGCTATGACTTCCGGCATGGTATGGCGCTGGCAATTCCGGTCTTGGTTACTGAGTTGCTTACCAGAGCGATGTGGGCTGTCAAGCAACGCTTTTACCATGACAAGGCATGGGCTGAATGCATACCGACCGCTAACAACCCGGAGCTGAGAAGAATGCTGTTGGTTGGTCATGGGTCATTGTGTCTCGTTGATACGACAGATGCTGCATTGCGCTCAGGTGGTAATATGGTTCAGTTTATGCTCAGAAGCAATATAATTGCTTGGGTCCGCTTTGGTACGCTCGCCTTAAAAGATTTGAAAGCTTGGTGCCGTGAGGGAGACCTTGATATTGAAGCGGTAGATGCTTATCTTGATGCAGAATATAAGCGCATGCTTGATGCTTGATGCTTGATGCTTTGACAGGCTGGAATAGGATCAAGATATATAAGCGGGATACATCCCGCTTATATAATATATGTCCAAGCTACTCGTTTAGGGGAATCTAAAGGCCTTGCTTCCCTAAGAGCAGGTCAGGTGCATGCTGCAACGCCATCCTAGCCACCTCGGCTCCCGCGATCATCTTTATAGTTTTGCCGATTCTATCACTGGTTTCGACAAGGCAGTCCTCAAGTGCTTCTGTAGCAATACCCGTGGTGACTAGCAATCCGCCGTCAGCCTGATAATTTTCGATCGCTATCTCCAGTTGAGCTACGCCCTTCGTATCCCAGTGTTCACCAGAAAAGGACTTTGCCTGCACCACAAGGGTGGTCGTTAGATTGTCGCCCAGGAGCGGAGTCTTGAACGTGACGATCAAATCTGCACCATGATCTGTTCCCCAACCAAAGCCATTCTTCACTGATACAGTATTGGGCATACGTAGGAAGACCTCATGAAGGAACCGCTCGAAGTCCTTTCCTTTGAAGAGTGAGTGGATTACTTCAGTAAGCTGCGGCAGAACTGTTTGGTTGACCTTATCTTGGAGGTGTACAATACAGCGTTGAGTATGTGAAAGCTTGTCGTAGCGACTTTGTTTAACATTTTCCAGACTGCTAAGCAGGTCTTTTACGTTATGAATAGGTTGGCCTCGACGGTAAGGCTTGAGATTCACCGAAGGCAAAACATTGGGGTCATTCCGAGAAAACTGCATCATAGTTTCTGGATTTACGGGAATATAGTTATTGTAGTCCCTACCACCCCGGAAAGGGATTCCCTCGTCATAGTGATACTCACCAATAGCCTGCACCGCCACGCACTTCCCGTAAGAAGGCAGGTTTATATGAACTATCCAATCACCTTCCTCGATTTTTAATAAAAACCCATTCTTTCCGTGATACCGTTCCCGTAAGGATACTTCCTGATCCCAGGTACCAAAACGCGAGCGTCCAAGAGCAATCTCTTCGTAGATTCTTCCGCTAATTTCATCTGGGACCCTAGCGAAAGCAAAAGCTTGTTTTCCCACAGCTTACTCCTAACGCATTAATGACGGGCCTAAAATAAAACTAAGCACCCTTCCTTCCCTCTTCGACCCATATACATTATCGGCAGTTTCGACAAAAAATTAAGCAAGAACTTATAATTCTCTGAGCCATATTAACAACTTGCAAAACAGGCCTTCATGCATCTAAAACCAAAACACCTGTATCATTAAACGAAAAGAACAGGCTATTCAAACCTAAAGAAACCTAAAAACCTGCCGATACTGTTTAATACGTTTTGTTCCGTAGAGATATCGAAAACTGGAGATTACGTCTTGGCTAACTATTATTACGCCTATCATGGCCCCGATAATGAGCATGAATTTGACTATAAAGGCGGCTATGGGGTTTCTCAAGACTACAAATGGAATAACGTAAGAATCGGCGACCTTGTCTTCATTATACAGTACCGAAAGAAGAGTCAATTCTTTGAGCTATGTGGACTTTTTCGCATTGAAGGACACTATTTCAGCCCTGACTCCCGCAGGCCATATAGGGTGGGGCTTTCGGACGTTACAAAACTGCATACGTCTATTAAGCTCCAAGAACAAGAGCTCAATGAAGAGTTGCCCCATACAGAGGGAAATAGCAGCTGGAGCCTCTTTAAAAGGCATTTCTGTCGCCGGGGCGTATCGTTCCAGAGCCAATTAGATAGTCGCATCGTTGCGGTTCTGCATCGCAAGATAGCTGATAAAGGAAGCAGGCTCCCAGATATTACAAATGACAAGGGTAACGGACTTGTATCTTATGAGGGAGGCTCAAATAATAAATTTATCACAAAATATGAAAGAAACCAAAAATTAAGAAATAAAGCAATAGAATTGCATGTCGACACGTGCCTAGCTTGCGGATTCAACTTCGGGGATTTTTATGGTGAATATGCATCAGGGTTAGTCCATATCCATCACATTGTCCCTGTATCAGAGCTTGGAGGCCCGACCTCTGTAAGTGCAGAAACAGACTTAGTCCCATTATGTGCAAACTGCCATTCGGTAGTTCATAGATATAAAGACAACACACTCTCAATAGAGCAACTAAGGAACCATATAAAGCAGGCTGAACTGGCCTCTTGATATTAGGCCTTTTAGGGCGACCGCTAATTAATCTAACAGTCGCCCTATAGTTCAGCTAGGCTGTTCTGTTGCTTTCCGCCAATACTGTTTAGACTCCTCGGCAACGATTCCTTGCGTACTACCGATGCGAATTACCGCACTTTGGAATGCCTCTGCCAGTTCAACCTGACCACAGAAGTATAGGCTTCGAATGATCCGAGTGATACGCAGATGATTATGCCCTCCACGCTTAAGCCAAATGTGGTGAGAGATCGATAAGTCTGGCTTAGCCATTATCTCCAAGCCATTACGGGTCAGGCCGAAAAAATCTAGCATAACATCAAGTGAGCGCTGTTGGCGAAGCTGCAGCTGTGTTGATTGCGAAAACTCTTCCCTTTCACTGTATTCAAGTGCAGGGGCGAAACTGTTGAATCGGCTTGTTTCAGGAATAGGAAACAGCCACTGTATATAATCATGGGTATGCTCTAGCCAAAAATGAGATAGCTGCCAGATTTGTTCAATCTTCCTTCCTGCGTGGTCATGGCTCTCTCCCAAATAAAAACTAATCAAGTGGCTTTTACCCTCCATCTAGCCTCCTCATGGAATACCTATAACAAGAGTGCCACACTCAACGGGAAAAACTCCCTAAAGAGCCATTTTTATATCTTCATCCACTTCTCTTTGCCAGTAATACTTATGGCCAGCCTAGCAAGCTTTAATGAGAAAAGGAATCGACGGGGCCATACAACGATCATCTGTTCAATTTAGACTCGGGAGCATCCCGCAGATATGCTTCGACAGGTTCGTCGGGTCCGTCAGGTCGATGCACTACAGTGGCTGCTTCGGGTACGTAGGACTGCCGGTAGGACAGGTCGCTTGGGGCTCCTGACCTACCGGTATCAGATTGCCATGAGGAAGCTCATATAACGCTATTCAAAAAAGATTTCTTTCCGAGAAAATAATGCTTTTTCCTCTTGATATTTTTGAGGTAATAAATTTTTCTGGATGAGGAATAGGCTTTCTCCATATAGCTCCACTACTGGTCAGGTCAATAAGCTTCCCAAGGACAGTACATATTATCTTGCTGAGCGATCCGAAGAAGCGGTGTCAATACCGCAGTGCGCATCATCTCGCGGAGCAACCCGACGAACCTGACGCACCCGACGAAGCGTTGGCCTGTACTGCAATAGGTGTATATGCTCTCCCCTCAAGCAAGATCGATGCGTCTGCGATGCTGCAGACCGCCTATGCAGCTACCGTTTCGGTGTTTTTCCGGTCGTTCGGTGATCGCTCCCCTTGGGAGTACTACCTAGATGCTGAGCAAGCATCAAGTTTGCTACCCTAGGTTTCGGTTATGGTTCGGTTTGCCGAAAGAGCTTGAGGGCTGACTCATAGATTCCTTGCGTTTCTTCGAGTTATTGATGCTGTTTCAAGGTTTTACCCTCACTTCATCTGCAACCGTCGCCTGGCACAGATCGGCTTGAAGGAACAGTTCCCCGGCGCGCAGAACCCGTTCCCGTGGATGAGCGAAATCATCGACCTGCGCAAGGAGAAGAACTTCTTCGAGACGCGCGTCACCGAATACCAAGTCGGCGGTGCGCTGAGCTGGGATTGATCGAAATCCCTATCGCCCCCGCTCGCATGGGCCATGCCGTTTGGCATGGCCCATTCTCATGTCGCGAGGGCAGCTCAGGTCTCTCCCGCGTTCGCCAAAGTCACGGGCTGACGCTAGCCTCAATTTCATACCTCCCAGTCGAAGGAATACCACATGCAGCTCGGTATCATCGGTCTCGGCCGCATGGGCGGAAATATCGCCCGTCGCCTGATTCGCAACGGCCACGACGTAGTGGCACACGACCAGAGTGAAGACAGCACCAACGCCCTGGCCCAGGATGGCGCCAAGGGCGCCGACAGTCTCGAGGCTCTGGTCGGAGAATTGACGAAGCCCTGTGCCGTATGGGTCATGCTGCCCGCCGGTGAGCCGACCGAGACGACGATCCAGGCGCTCGGTGAGCTGCTCGAGGCCGATGACATCATCATCGATGGCGGCAATACCTTCTACAAGGACGATATTCGTCGTGCCGAGTCCCTGCAGGCCAAGGGAATTCACTATGTCGACGTGGGCACGTCCGGCGGCGTGTGGGGGCTCGAGCGCGGTTATTGCATGATGATCGGTGCCGAGAACAGCGTCTTCGAACGCCTCGACCCGCTCTTCGATAGCCTGGCCCCCGGGTATGGCGATATCGAGCGCACCCAAGGACGCAACGCACCCGATGACCGTGCCGAGCGCGGCTATATCCACGCAGGACCGGTCGGTGCCGGCCATTTCGTCAAGATGATTCACAACGGCATCGAATACGGCCTGATGCAGGCCTACGCCGAAGGCTTCGACATCATGAAGAACAAATCGTCTTCCGACCTGCCCGAGGCGGAGCGTTTTGATCTCAACCTGGCCGACATTGCCGAAGTCTGGCGCCGCGGCAGCGTGGTTTCGTCATGGCTGCTCGACCTGACCGCCCAGGCCCTGGCCGGCGATGCTCGGCTGGACAAGTTCACCGGGGCGGTGGCCGACAGCGGCGAAGGACGCTGGACCATCGACGCCGCGGTCGAACAGGGCGTACCCACGCCCGTGCTAGCCAGTGCCCTGTTCGCCCGCTTCCGTTCACGCCAGGAAAATACCTATGGCGAACGCCTGCTGTCGGCGATGCGCTTCGGCTTCGGCGGCCACGTCGAGCCACCCAAGTAGTATCTCAGGCGGGGTGTGCCGAAGAGAGCGCCTAGAGCACGGCCGTCATGCCGCCATCGACATAGATGATCTGGCCGTTCACGTAGTTCGATGCCGGTGAAGCGAGATACACCACCGTCCCGACCAGATCCTCGGGGGTGCCCCAACGCCGCGAGGGCGTGCGCTTTTTGACCCAGCCATCGAAGTCCGGGTCGTCGCGTAGCGCCTGGGTCATTTCGGTGGCCATGTAGCCGGGGCCGATGGCGTTGGCCTGGATGCCATGCTCGGCCCATTCCGCCGCCATCGATTGCGTCAATAGGCGAACCCCGCCCTTGGCGGCGGTGTAGGCAGCCACAGTGGGGCGTGCCAGCGTGCTCATCAACGAGCCGATATTGACGATCTTGCCCCCCTCGCCGCGCTCGACCATGCGGCGCGCCACCTGCCGCCCAAGCAGGAAGGCACTGGTCAGATTGGTGTCGATCACGGTCTGCCACTGTTCGCGCTCGAGTTCCAGCATCGGCCGGCGCAATTGAATCCCGGCATTATTGACCAGGATATCGATACGCGTTCCTTCGGCCTGCAAACGATCCAGGGCCTCCTCGATACCCACCTCATCGGTGACGTCGAAGGCAACGGTTTGTACGGTATGGCCCTGGCGCGAGAGGGTTTCGCGGGCCGCGGCCAGCTTGTCCTGATTTCGACCGTGCAGCACAACGCTGGCGCCCGCTTCAGCCAAGCCCTGAGCCATGGCCAGGCCAAGGCCCCCGGAAGAGCCAGTGACCAGGGCCGTGCGGCCGGTAAGATCGAAAATCGACATAAGTGTGCTCTTATCCTGGTGATTGGTGTGATGGGACGCGTCAGTCATCCGCACCAGACATGGGCGTCTCGGGGAACCGTGGCGGAAACGCCCGCATGTAGGCATGACATGCCCGCAGGATCCGGACGTCGTCGTACTTGCCCCCGGCCAGCTGAAAACCGACCGGCAGGCCTGCAGCGGTGAATCCACAGGGGACCGACGCCGCGGGTTGTTGGCTCAGGTTGAAGGGGTAGGAAAACGGTGCCCACTCCTCCCAGTCGATCATGCCGCTTCCGGGAGGGACCTGCTCATTGATTACGAAGGGCTCGATGGGCACCGTCGGTGTCATCAACAGATGATAATGCTGGTTGAATTGCTCGAGCTGCTCGGTCAGGGTGGCGCGCTCGGCCTGGGCCCGAAACAGATCGGCAGCACTCCAGTCTTCTGCGTAGCGGGCATTGGCCACCATGCCCGGGTCGAGCTTCTCGCGCGTGGCTTCGTCGCACTGCTGCCAAAGATCGAGTGAGGCGGTGAACCAGACGCGCTTGAAGGTCTCGACCGGCGATGTGAAGCCCGGATCGATCTCGACTATTTCTGCACCCAGCGTTTCCAGACGCTCGGCCGCCTCTCGCACGCGGGCCGCCACGCCGGGGTCGACCTCGGCATATCCCAGGTCGGGCGAGAAGGCGATACGCAACCCGTTCAGGCCGTGATCCAGATCCGCCCCCCAGTCCTCGGGCTGGCCGCGGATGGCATAGGGATCATGGTAGTCGTAGCGCCCTATCACATTGAGCATTCTGACGGCATCGTCGACGGTACGCGTGATGGGACCGATATGGGACAGGGTCGGCTCATGCGAAGGGGGCCACTGCGGAACCCAGCCAAAGCTGGGCTTGAAGCCGAATACGCCGCTGAATGCAGCCGGGATGCGGATCGAACCGCCGGAATCACCGCCCTGGTGCAACACGCCCATGTTGAGCGCTGCAGCTACCGCAGCACCGCCAGATGATCCCCCTGGGGTGAGTCGAGTATCCCATGGGTTGCGCGTGGCACCGAAGACGCGATTGTCGGTCACTGCCTTCCAGCCGAACTCGGGCGTATTGGTCTTGCCGAGCAGCACCGCCCCCGCTTCGCGCAGCATCCTGACCAAGGGGGCATCGACCTGGCAGGGCGTCTGGACGACCGATAACGAGCCTTGGCTTGAGGGCATGCCGGCCACATCAGTCAGATCCTTGAGCGAAACAGGCACGCCATCGATGGGACTGAGCGCCTCACCTCGCTGCCAGCGACGGGTCGACTCCCGGGCCTCCTTGAGCGCCAGGGCATGCGCCACATGAACGTAGGCATTGACCGCACCGTTGAAACGGTCGATACGTGACAGCGCTGCGCGCGTGGCCTCCTCCGGCGATGCCTGCCCCGAGGAAAAGCACGCCACCAGCTGTGCCGCGTTCATGCCGCCTAGATCCGTCTCGCTCACGTCGTCCTCCCTGCAATAAGCCTCATTGCGACTGCCGGCGTCGTTCGTATCGCCCGTAACGCTTGGCAAACGGGGCGGCGGTGATGCCATGGGCAACGATCGAGGCGACCACCGCCAGGCTGCCCGCATGCCAGATCACGTCGTCTCCCGTGCGCTCCGCCGCCATGACAGCATAGAACAAGGCCGACACCCCGATGGGACCGAACCAGCCCATGACCAGGGAAATTCCCCGACCCCTGACCGGAGGCAGCATGGGGCGAAGCATGAGGATCACCGGCAGTCGGCGCAACAGTAGCACCAGCACGATCAACCCCAGCCCCGGCCAGCCAAAGGCCATCCACTCCCGCCATGGCGCCATCAAACCAAATAGCACGAAGACAGGCAGCGTGATGAAGATGTTCATGGCCTCCTGTACGTTGTCGGCTTCACTGCGTTCCTTGCCGCCCACGACCTGGTCGAAGGCCAACCCGGCGGCGAAGACCGCCAAAATGCTGTCGGTACCGAGCAGCTTGCCGACGCCCAACACCAGGACGGTCAACGCCAGCGTAAGCGATAGAAAGGACGGTTGATCGAGATAACCCCGGTCTTCGGACCAGTTCAGGCCTCGTCCAGCGAGCCAGCCAAGCAAGGCGCCGATACCGATGGCGCCCCCCACTTCCCATGCCCAGACCTTGACCAGCCACTCCGTCCAGGCCTGTGTAACGGGCATAGTCATCAACAGAATCGGCAGCAGCACCAGTGGGTAGGCGAGACCATCGTTGGCGCCGGACTCGGTGGACAGCAAATGGCGAAAGCTGCCGGGGAGATTGTCCTTGGCCAACCCCCCGGTGACGATGGACGAGGCCAGCACCGGGTCGGTGGCGCAGATGCAAGCTCCGATCAGCAAGGCAGTCAGCAAGGGGATGCCCAGTACCCAGTGGGTGAGCCAGCCGCTGATCAGGAACATGGCCGGCATGCCAATGGCCAGCAACACCACGACCGAACGCCAGTGCGCCATGGGATAACGGGGCGGCAGACGCAGGGCGATGCCCATCAGACTGATTCCCAGCGTCAAGCGAGCCGTCTCCTCGAGCAGGAGCCGGGCATCGCCCCAGTAAGACGGATCCAGCAGCCCTACCCCTTGTGGGCCGAGAACCGTGCCCACGGCAAAGGCCAGCATGGGGGGTGACACCCATGATCGGTCGAGCGGCTGCGACAGTAGCCCGACCAGCAGCACAATCCCCCCCACGAGAGCCAGAGCAAGATTGAGTTCCGTCATCCATGACTCCTTGGCATTTTTCGATATCCACAGGGTAGAAGCCGAGCGGGAAGTACGCACAAACCGCATCATTGCCGGTTTGAGGCATACGGCCTCTGGGTTCTACGCTTGAGAGCAAGGGCAGAAGTTTCAGTTGCGACGACCCTTTCATCCGAGAACGGAAGACAAGGAGGACGCGAGATGATTGAACGTTACAAGATTTCAACCTTGGCATTGGCCGTGGCAACCACCATGGCATTCACCCAAGCCCACGCCCAGGAGCAGAGCGATAGCTCAGCCTCCAAGTCAGACGTGAAGCCGATCAGCGAATGGAACTATGACGAGATCTACGAACGCGGCGGCTTCCTCGCCAACCGCTTGATGGGTATCGATGCCATCGGTGAAAGCGACGAGGATATTGGCAACATCGTCAATGCGGTGCTCGACGAACAGAATCAGATCGTGGCGCTTATCGCCGAAGTCGGCGGGCTGTGGGGCATCGGCGGGACGCATGTCATCGTGCCTTGGGATCAGGCCGAACTGATCGATGAAGGCGTACGTATTCCGGTCAACGAGGACAACGTCGACGACTACGATCTCTATGGCGAGAACTCAGCCCTGACAAAAGAGGATCTGCAGGACCGCGGTGCTGTCGAGCCGGGAGCCGAGACAGGCGACCGTACCTGGAAACTGAGCGAGCTGATCAACGATTACGCCAGCATAGAAAGCGGTGCCGGCTATGGTTACGTCGACAATGTCGTATTCTCCGAAGAGGGCGAGTTGATGGCCGTCATTGTCATGCCTTCCGGCGGCGCCTTCACTCGGGGAGCCACGGCTTATCCGTTTCATGGCTTCCAGTTCGGCTGGCATCCGGGCATGACCTCGTATGAGCTGCCCTATACAGAAGAAGACGTCTCGCAGATGACCACTTTCGATTATCAGGAATTCGATGGTCGCTGGGACGACAGCTGATCGCCCGCTGACAGGACGTATCGAGTAACCTCAAGGGCCGGCTTTTGAGCCGGCCCTTGCCTTGAAATCGTATGGCCATTCATCCGCTCAACAGTCGATCAGGGCGGCTTCGAGAGAGAGGCCGGGGCCGAAGCCCATCACCACGCAAGGGCCTTCAATCGTGTCCCGGCGCAACCGTTCAAGAATGAACAGCACGGTAGGCGATGACATATTGCCGTGTTCGGCCAATACCTGACTGGAGGCTTCGGTCGCCGAGTCAGGTAGCGACAACGCCTCACGGGCGGCCCGCAGGATATCCGGCCCACCAGGGTGAATCGCCCAGTGGCGAATATCGGCAATCGTCAGGTCGTGGCTTGCCAACCACTGTTCGGTCCACTGGTGAAGCGAAGACCGGATCTGTCGCGGCACCTCGCTGGAGAGCGTCATTTCAAAGCCGTGATCGCCGATCCGCCAGGTCATGGCCTCGCCGGTACCTTCAGACAGGTGACTCTGGGTATCGACTAGCCGCCACTCACGAGCCTGCTCCCCCGCGGGACCTATGACCGTCGCTGCCGCCCCGTCAGCGAACAGGCCATTGGCCAGGACCTTCTGGGTATCGAACCCATACTGGAAATGCAGGCTGCAAAGCTCGACACAGCACACCAGAACGCGTGCACGAGGATGATCCTGAGCCAGCCCGCTGGCCGCGCGCAAGCCATTGAGGGCGCCATGACAGCCCATGAACCCCAGGCTCAGGCGCCCGAGATCCCGCGGCAGGCCGAGACGCTGGATTAGCGCTGCGTCCAGGCCCGGCGCGACCATGCCGGTGCACGACACGGTCACCAGGTGGGTAATCTCATCCACCGCAGTCCCCGCCTCCTCGAGCGCCCGGCGGCAAGCCGACTCGCCGAGCCCGATGGCCTCTGCCTCGTAACGGGCCAAGCGCATTGCCGTGCCCGGCCCGCGGTCCTCCGCGGTGGTGGCGGGGGGATAGAAAGCCTCGAAGCCTGCCATGGGGGAATTCGATGCCGGCATCTCGCCCAGCAGGACACTGCCACGCTGTTGAATCCCGGTATGTCGATAAAGGCGACGAATCCAGGCGCGTTGGCGTGATGTGTTGGCACAGCGGTCCTGAGCCAGCGCTATAGCCGTCTCCTGATCAAGGCTAGCCGGAGGCGCGGCCACCCCCAAGCCCAAAAGATGAATATGGCGTGGGCTCATGGGACTCCCTTGGGTGATTGGAGCGTCGATGTAGTAGGGTAAGGACGGTTCAGCCAGCGAATCGCAGGCTGGGTGATGCCCGGCATCGCTGCAATGACGGGCAGCATGGCCGACACCAGCCGCGGACGGCGCAGCAGACGGGTAACGACAAGACAGCCCCGCTGTCGGGCGCTCAATAACTGCGAGTGGCGCTGTGTCCAGTGCGCCACATGATCGTGTCGCCATGTCTCGATGGCGTCGAGTGCCAGCGGCTCCAACGCTGCCACGCTCGCCAGCGCCCAGCTCATGCCTTCCCCGGTAAAAGGCTCGACATACCCTGCAGCGTCGCCAAGCACAAGCACCCCCTCTGCACCCAGGTGGGAGCGCTGCCGGGTCAACCGCGGGGTACCTTGCCACTGCGCCTCGTTCAAGCCCTCCCAGACGGGGAACTGCGCCTGCCTCAGCACCGCCGCCACGGCCGCTGCCGGACTGCCCTGCTGTTTTACCCAGCGTGGATCCAGCGCTGCCCCCACGTTGATCCGTCCTTCTTCCACCCTGACCAGCCCGACATAACCATGGGGGCCACACGCCATGTGAATGGTGCCCGGGCAGTAGGGCTCCGGTGCATCGTCCAGTGTGGCTCCCAGTCCAATGTGGGCAGTGCTATCGACATGCAGATCATTGGGCACGGCCTCACGCAGCAACCGGCTGCCCAGGCCGTCACAGGCCAATACCAGGCGCGCCGAAACGATAGTATCAATGGCGTTTCCACTTAGCCGTACACGGCGGACCGGATCGCCCCGTTCGGCTGTTTCCAGGATAGCTTGGGTCGAGGGTAAAAAAACGGCGCCCTCGGCCTGCGCCCGGGCCACCAGACGTTCATCGAGTTCTCGGCGGCTCAATGCACGACCCAAGGGCAGTGTCAGCTCGGCCCCGCGCACGCCGCAGCCCAGAGCCAGGCGCGAGTACTCAGGTGAATCAGCAGCGATATCCCCCAGGCCAAGCGCGTCGAGTTGATGCAGGGCGGCGGCATTGAGGCAGCCACCACAGGCTTTATCCCGAGGCCAGCGGGATTTCTCGATCAGCAACACACGCAATCCGTGCCGGGCCAGACGAAAGGCACTGACCGCCCCCGCCACACCCGCACCCACCACCACGGCGTCCCAGTCCTGAGCCTGCAGAGCGACGGGTTGGCCAGGCGTGCTCATGTATCGTGCCTCAGGCGTCCTGACGCCGTGGCATTGCGTGACCAGGTCAAACGAAAGCGACTGGGCCAGTGCGTCTCGAAATGGGCCCCCTGGAGCCCCGCTTCACTGGCCAATGTGCGCGCCTCGGGCAAGGTCAGTGCGGCACGCACCGATTTCAGGCCATCTTCATGGACCACGGGCGAGGCCGATAGCAAGCGTGTGCCAAGGTACGCCAGGCCATAGCCGACCCGGGTTCGCAACAGGTCACTGACGACCAGGTGATCGGTCTGACGCGACAGCGTTCTCAACAAGCTCACGATATCCCGTGCTTCGAGGTGATGCAGGAAAAGCGTCGAGGTCACGATGTCGTAGGATTCCGGCAACGTCTCGGTGAGGGCATCCCACTGAAAGAAGCGCACTGACACACCCGCCCGCTCGGCCTGCTGCTGTGCGTAGGCCAGTGCCGTCGGGCTGATATCGCAAGCTGCCACATCCAGTTCCATGCCCTCTTGCCTGGCCCGTCGTGCCAGGTCGATAGCGACATCCCCACCCCCGGTGGCAATGTCGAGAAGGCTCAGGCGGCGATACTGCCGGCGCTCGGCAATGGCACGAATGGAAGGCCACAAGGCCGCCGTCGTACGGCTCGCGACGTTGATACGCCGCAAACCACGCAGGGCTGTGCGGTGCTGTCTGGCATCGATCGCAGGATCGTCCATCAGCTCATCGGTGAGCCGACGATGCGAGAGCGACGTGAACATATCCATATGACCGTCGTTGAGAGAGAAAGCGTCCGTTCTGGTTTCACTATCGTCAGGAGATACGGTCCGGTCAAGCTGACGCCAGCCGCCGCCAAGCGCTGAAATAACCTGAGCCGGTGGCACAACCGGGCTTGAACCCGAGCCGGGAGAGGCATAACGTTAAGGCTGGCACGAGGTAATCGGGAGGGGATTCATCGTATGGCCAAGTCAAAGAGTGTCATCAAGCGTGTCTACGTTCCCACGCATGTGCGCGATCTACCCAATGGGGAAAAGGTCACGGTACCCGGCCACTACAAGGCGCCTGCGCAATCAGGCTTATCTGAGTAGCCAGCGGGCCTACCCGAGTAGCCAGGCGCGCCAACAATGATTCGAAGCCCCACCCAGCGAGGTGGGGCTTTTGTATTTAATTACACACATCTGGCTACATTTCATTTCCTGATCATCCCGCTTATGCTACGCCTGCTCGATTGACCCCATTTACTGCCTGAACTAGCGTAAAAAATGCCTTACGAGGTTTCTTTTACCACGTCATTTAACAGGACTTCCTGAATCAAGGGTTGTCGGAGATACCGAAAGGAGAAACCCATGAAGAAGCCCATTACTCTTACGCTAGGTTCATTGATTCTACCGGCCATGCTGGCGGGAGCCGCTATTGCCAATGAGGATAAATCCGGCGAGCAAGGCGGCGATGCTTTCATGACCAATCAGCCAAACAATGCCGTCAATGCCGAAACCCTTATCGGTAGCAACGTCGAAACGCAATCCGGTGACAACGAGAACATCGGTACCATCAGCGATCTGGTGCTGAACGAGCAAGGCCAGGCGCAGGCGGTCGTGGTCGGCGTCGGTGGCTTCCTGGGGATAGGCCAGAAGGATGTTGCCCTCTCCTGGGATTCGGTCGAACTCACTCAGGAAGGTGAAAACGGCAGCTATACCGTACGCTCCGATGTGGATCGTGAACGGTTGGAAAACGCGCCAGAATACGAGACCAACCAGGCCAATTGATCGTATTTCACTTATCGTGAGAATAAAAAGGGCGAGCTAAAAAGCTCGCCCTTTTTTGGTTTCCGCTTCCCTATAAGGGTTTCAATCTAGCCTTTGGGTCCGAATATCAACCATATGATCAGGCCGACCAGCGGAAAGATCAGCAGTACGAGAATCCAGAGAACCTTCGCCAGGCCTCCGGCCGGACTCTTGACGACCTTGACGATGGCCCAGATAAGGATAATCAGCCAAATCAGACTCAGCAGACCACCTACTTCGATACCCATATCGCATACTCCTTTGCCGTTGTGTAAAGCATCCTGTCGTCAGGATAGAAGCGCTTGGTTTAAAACGAAACCGCTTGATTGCCGTCACGAGCCGTTATCTAGCCAACACGAGATGGTAGAGACTACCGCTTTCAACTAGCGTTAGAGCACATCCGAACGGACTCCAAGGATCCACCATGCTTCATCGTCTATGCTGGACTTCGGTACTGACCGGTCTTGTCCTGCTCGCCGGCTGTAGCCTGCCGCGCACCCCCCAGGTCGACATGATGCCCTATCCGGACCCACCGACTGCCGAGTATGCACCCGCCCTATGGAGCCTTGAGGGGCTGGAGGGTCAGCCACGTCTTGCCGCCTACGAGGATCTGCTTCCCCCTGAAAGCAGTCTGGACCCGGGAACCACGGCCTGGCATGAAGCGCCGCACCCGACCCCCGTCTCGCTCTCTTCGATCGGCCAGCGCTACGCTTCGCCTGGGGCGTTGCTCGTGGCGAGCCTGGAGGCGCTGTCACTGATGGATTCATTGGGACAGGACCACTGGGAACAGACCCAGCGGATATGGCAGGAAGAGGATCGTGCCATCGGCATCATCATGCTCTGGGGCTATCAGGACGATGCCGTTCGCGGCCGTGACTACCGCCTGTGGATGCGCGAGGATCGCCGCGGCTGGTTCATCGAGAGTCTCGAGACTCGTTACCATTGTGGGCGAGGCGTCCAGGTGGATGGCACCTGCCTCTAGCATCCCAGCGCTTTCCAGAATCTCGTTGCGCCCCTTTCCACCACCGGAGGCACCGCTTGGCCGTCGACTTTCTCTATAACGCTCTGATCTTCCTCATAGCCGCGGTGCTGATCGTGCCGCTGGTCAAGTGGTCTGGGCTTGGCGAGGTGCTCGGTTACCTGCTTGCCGGCGTGCTGATCGGCCCCTCCATGCTGGGCCTGGTCGGCGATGCCGAGGCCGTGCTGCAATTTTCCCAGGTCGGGATCGTGTTCCTGCTGTTCGTGATCGGCCTGGAGCTCAAGCCCCGCCGGCTGAAATTGATGCGCAAGGCTGTCTTCGGTTTCGGCAGCCTCCAGTTGCTGATCACCACTACCCTGCTGGCCTTGGGCGGCTGGTGGCTGGGGTTGGCCCCGTCCACGGCCTTGGTGGTGGGGTTCAGCCTGGGGCTATGTTCTACCCCCCTGGTGTTGCAACTGCTCGGCGAGCGCAAGGAACTCCAGACCCGGCATGGGCGCAACGCCTTTGCCCTGTTGCTGTTTCAGGACATGGCAGCGATCCCGGTGTTGGCCATGCTGCCTATCCTTGCCGGGGACTCGCTACTGGAAAATGGCCTTCTTCCCCTGGTTCGCGAGTTATTGCTTACCATTGGCGCCTTCCTCGGATTGATCGTGGGCGGGCGGTACCTGCTGCGTCCGCTGTACCGCATCGTGGCGAGTACCCGCAGCCGAGAGGTTTTCGCCGGGACTACCCTGCTGGTGGTCATCGGCTCCGCCCTGCTGATGAATCAGGCGGGATTGTCGATGGCCATGGGCGCCTTCATTGCCGGCGTACTGCTCGCCGACTCGGAATATCGTCACAATATCGAGGCGGACATCGAGCCTTACCGTGGCCTGTTGCTGGGTCTGTTCTTCATGGCGGTGGGCATGACCGCCGAACTCGACCTGCTCGTTGAACGTCCCCAGACGATACTGGCCGTGACCCTGGCGCTATTGGCGGTGAAAGGCGCGAGCATGGTCCTGGCCTCGCGCCTCTACGGTAACAGCTGGCAAGAGTCGGCCAACCTGGGGGTTCTGCTCTCTCAGGGCGGTGAGTTCGGTTTCGTGGTTCTGACGGCAGCAGGCGCCGTTGCCCTGATCGGCGATGAGATGCTGAGTCTGCTGGTACTGGCCATTTCGTTATCCATGGCCACCACACCCGCCCTGTTCATGGCTCACGTCAAATGGGTGCGCCCCTGGTTCGTCCCCTCCTCCCGGCCGAAAGATCGCGACTTCGATCATCCTGTCGATGATTCGCCTCAGATCATCATTGCCGGCTTTGGCCGCTTTGGACAGATCATGGGCCGTGCACTCCAAGGGCTTGAGATCCCCTATACCATCCTCGACTTCAATGCCGACCAGGTAGATTTCGTACGGCGTTACGGCAACAAGGTCTATTTCGGCGACGCCGCCCGTATCGACCTGCTGAGTGCCGCCGGGGCCGGCCAAGCCCGGGTGTTGGTAGTGGCCGTGGGCGACCCCGAGGCCTCGATGCGCATCGTCAATCAGGTCAAGCGGCAATTCCCCCATCTGCGCATCCTGGCCCGCGCGCGCAATCGCTACCACGCGCACCTGCTGATGCGTGCCGGCGTGACCCACATGGTCAGGGAACTGCTTCCGGCCAGCCTGGAAATGACCCGCGATGCGCTGCGGACGCTGGGTATCCCCGACGACAAGGCGCAGCACACCGTCGATACCTTTCGCGCCCATGATGAAGAGGTCTTGCTGAGACAGCTCGAGGTCTTTGGTAACGAGAAGAAGATGATCCAGACCGTGCAGGAAGCGGCACAGGAACTGGAAACCTTGTACGAAACGGACAAGGAAGTGGCCACGCGCGTCCCACACGGTAAAAAAACTCGCAAGGAGGACCGTTAGACGATAACCGACGGCCTACC
The DNA here is from genome assembly GCF_000759345.1 of Litchfieldella xinjiangensis. Taxonomy (GTDB): domain Bacteria; phylum Pseudomonadota; class Gammaproteobacteria; order Pseudomonadales; family Halomonadaceae; genus Litchfieldella_A; species Litchfieldella_A xinjiangensis. Next base: position 238,006 of record NZ_JPZL01000002.1, on the reverse strand, counting down.
TGCCGTGACGCTAGGAATCCCGCCACCAGCGTGGCAGCAAGACCTGAACGTCGGTCCGGGCGAAGCGGTCGTCGATCAATACGACGACCCCCCGATCATCGGGGCTACGGATCACGCGCCCTGCCGCTTGCACCACCTTGGTCAGGCCGGGGAGATGATAGGTGTAATCGTATCCGCGTCCGAAACGTGCCTGCATACGCTGCCTGAGCTGCTCGTTGACCGCATCGAAGGGAGGCATGCCGAGCGTGGCGACGAACGCGCCGATCAGGCGGTCGCCGGGGAGATCGATGCCTTCGGCAAAGGCCCCCCCCAGCACGGCGAAGCCGATGCCGCAGCCCCCGGGAACGAAGCCATCGATGAAGGCCTGGCGCGCCGCCTCCTGCATGCCGCGTCGCTGTGTCCAGACCGGCACATCGGGGTGGGCCTCGGTAAAGTGGCTGACCACCGCGTCGAGATAGGCGAAGCTGCTGAAGAAAGCGAGATAATTGCCGGGACGGCATCGATACTGCTCGGCCAGCGTGGCCACGATCGGTGCTATCGAGCGCTCGCGATCTCGAAAGCGTGTCGAGATCCCCTGGGCGAGGCGTACCTCGAGCTGGTGTGCCGCAAACGGTGAATCGACTTCGAGCCACGGTGCCTCACAGGGCAAGCCCAACAGGTCGCGATAGTACTCGGCCGGCCCCAGCGTGGCCGAGAACAGCACGGCCGCGTGCGTAGCTGCCAACCGCGGCGCCAGGAAATCGGCGGGAACCACGTTGCGCAAGGTCAGTACCGCCCGGCCGCGGGCATGGCGTGTCACGTCGCAGATCGAATGGCCGCCGAAGCGCTCCGCCAGTCGGCAAACATGCAAGGCCTCGAACAGAAAATCGGTGAGCCCCGCCACGTCGCCGGCAGGCTGCTCGGCGAGGTAATCGGTAATCGTGGAGGCCGCCTGTTGCAAGGCCATCAGCAAGCGCTGAGGAAGGGCAGCCAGTACCTGGTAGTCGTCAGGCTCGGCGGTCTCCCCTGAGGCGTTGGCCGCTTCCTTGAGCATTTCATTCCAGCGTCGCGCCACACGGCCCAACGGCTTGGCGATCACCGATGGGGCGTGGCGTCGCAGGGCGTTGACGCGCTGCTGCTCCAGCGTGGCGCTATACATGCCCCGCGCACGCTCCACCAGGTTATGGGCCTCGTCGACCAGCACCCCTACCCGCCAGCCGTTGACCTGGCTCAAGGCGAACAACATGGCATTCATATCGAAGTAGTGATTGACGTCGCCGACGACCAGATCGCTCCAGCGTGCCAGCTCCTGCCCCAGGTAATACGGGCAGATATCGTGGGCCAGCGCCACCTCGCGCAGGGCGGCCTGATCGAGGACCCCGCCCCGATCGACGGCGGCCTGGCGTGCCGCCGGCAGCCGGTCATAGAAGCCACGTGCCAATGGACAGGCCTCGCCATGGCACGCCGTCCCCGGGTGCTCGCACGCCCTGTCGCGAGCGATCAACTCGAGCACCCGCAGCGGCAGCCCTTGCTCCCCTTCGCCATGTCCCAATTTCTCGGCGGCCTCGAGCGCCAGTCGCCGCCCGGTGGTTTTCATGGTCAGGAAGAACACCCGGTCGAGTGCATGGCGCGGCATGGCAACGAGCATCGGGAACAGGGTGCCCAGCGTCTTGCCGATGCCGGTCGGGGCCTGGATCATCAGATGGCGTTGCGTGCTGACCGCCTTGTAGACAGCTTCCGACAATGGCCGCTGGCCATGACGAAAATCGGCGAAAGGAAAGCGCAATGAGTGGAGTGCCGCATCCCGCGCCTGTCGGTGAGCGGCTTCCTGCTCGGCCCAGGCCAGGAAGCGCTCGCACTGACGCGTAAAGAACGTCTCGAGCTGCAGCGCGGTCGCCGACTCGGTCAGGCGTGTCTCGCGGCCCGTGGCGATATCCAGGTAGACCAGGGCCAGGGTGACGCTGTCGAGCCCGCGCTCACGACACAAAAGCGCACCGTAGACACGTACCTGAGCCCAGTGCAGTGCGCGCTGGTTATCGCCCATGCGTTCCAGGCTGCCGCGGTGGGTCTTGACCTCCTCCAGGCACTGGCGCCGCGGATCGTACCCGTCGGCGCGCCCGCTCACCCGCAACAGGCCGTAGTCGCCGCTCAGTGCCACCTCGGTTTCATAGCCTTCGGCACCGGCCTCGGCTCGCCGCCGCTCGGCAATCAACGTATGGCCGGCGATACCTTCCTGGGCGCTGGGCGACGGAGTGAAGCGATGGTCGAGGTCGCCTTCACGGGCGGTGAACTCGCACAGGGCACGTACGGCAATCCGGTAGGTCACGTAGCGGCCTGCGGTTCCCGGCGGTCCTGCCACTGAACATAACAGACCGCCACCGGCATGCCGTGCTGGGTGAAATGCGCCAGCCAGCGGCGTTGGTTGTCCTGCAGGCGATCCCCCGGCCCCTTCACCTCGATCAATCGGTAACGCTGCTGATCGGGCCACAGCTGGATCAGGTCAGGCAGCCCGGCACGGTTGGCCTTGATGTCGTCGAGCAAACGCAGGAAGCAGGCCTTGAGGTCAGCCGCGGGCAGGCACGCGAGCGCCTGTTCCAGCAGCGTTTCGTCGAGAACCCCCCAATGCACGAAGGGCGAAGCCAGGCCGTACTTGGCTTGCCACGTCTCGCGAATGGTTGCCTGATAACGTCCGTCGTCGAGTTCGGCAAGACATGCCGTGAACAACTCGCGCCGGCGGCTGACGAAATCCTCGCGACCTAGATCCGCAGGCGCGCCATGAAAGGGATGGAAGAAAGCGCCGGGCAACGGCGCGAAGATTGCGCGCCAGCAAAGCAGGCCGAACAATCCGCCGAGCAGCGTATTCTCGACATAGCGCACCGGGGCGTCATCGGTGGACAGATGCTCGCACACCGCCCCTTCGACACTGCCGCCGACAGGCTGGGGCAGCGTCAGGTCGATGCGCTCTATACGCGGGGCGGGCGCCGTCGGAGGGGGCATGATTCCCAGGCGCTTGCACACGCGGGGCATCAACCGGGTGAGTGCCTGGCGTTCAGCCTCATTGGCGGGGGCCTCGTAGGCGGCCCTGACCAGAGGATAGGCCGCATCGAACGCTCCCTGACGCTCAAGCAGGCGCAGGTAGCGCACCCGCGCCTCGGGATGCAGGCACGCCGGGTAGATCGCCTCCGCCATCTCGTTATCGCCCTGCCGCTCGGCTTCCCTCGCCAGCCGGTAGAGCAACTTGCCCCGGCGTGTCGCCAGCCAGGCATTGTCAGGGGGGGTCGTCGGCACCTCGGCCCAGAGCGCACGCAACGGCTCACCAGCCTCGAAGCGCTCGCGCAGGCGATGCAGATGCAGGTAGGCATCCACTTCATCCCGCGCCTGGAAGGCCCGCGACTCGGGCAGGAACCCGACCTGTTCGAAGCGTTGCAGGCCAAGCTCGGTGAGCACGAACTCGGCCCAGTCCTGGCGAAGATTGCCAAAGAACATCAGCCGCAGCCGGTCGCAGGTCTCCATCAGCCGAACATCGACGACACGATCCGGCACTGCGGGCCACCACTGGGCGTAACCACGCGGGGCGAGCTCTTCGGGGGCCAAGGCCTCGAACAGCACCGCCTTGCCCTGCTTGGGCGATATCCCGAGTGCAGCGATCTCGTCACTCAGGGCCTGGATCATCTCGGCCTTGGTCAGCACACCAAACAGGTCGGCCAGGTCGAGCTCGGGATCGGCATCCACCCAACCCAGCGCGACCAGCGGCGCCAGGGCCGCCTCGGGTTCGCCAATCTCGGCATAGCGCAGCTTGGCGGTACGGAACCGGGTTCCCTTGCGCATGACCATGCGGACCAACAACGCCTGCGCGGGCTGAGGCAAGGCCTCGAAGGTAGAGACGAAATGGTGCTCCCCCGCATCGAGCAGATCGGGGTAGCGTTCGACGACCCATGCCAATACGAAACGAAAGTTCGTCAGGTAGTAGAGAGGGTCGTCGAGGGAGGCCGTTACCGGCAGGCGTTGCGGGGCACTGTGCATTTATCCATGGTAGCAAGCGGCCCCGCCACGCGCCTAGCGTTCGATGTGCGGCGCGATGCCTCACTTCATCGCGGCAACCGGCTCGTGCATGCGAAACGGTGAAATCTTCCAGCCCTGGCAGGTCGGTTCGATCAGCACCGGTTCGGCATTGGCAATACGCTCACCATAAGGTGTCCCGTAGATCTGTGTATGAATCACGCGGAACACACCGGAATGGGCGATGATCAACGGTAGGTCGGCCTCGCAGATCAATTGATTGAGCGTACCCAGCACCCGTGACTGGAACGCGTCCCAGCTTTCCCCGCCCGGTGGGGTTGCCTCATAGGCTGGCTGACGGCTCAAGGGAATGCCTTCGCACTCGCCCCAGTCGCGTTCGTTCAACCCGCCCAGGGAGACGAACTCCCGCCCGGGCAATGCCAGCTCGGCGGTACGCCGGGCACGCGCCAGGCGGCTAGTGACGATCAGGGGCCAGTCTTCGTGTTCCAGGTGGATCGAGGCGGCTCGCGCCTGCTCTTCGCCCAACGGCGTCAAGGGGGAATCGGTGCTGCCTCCGAGCCGGCCCTCACGGTTGAGTGACGTTTCGCCGTGGCGCATGAAGACGAACGGACGATGATGTAACGACATGCGTGATTTCCATATCAGGGTTCGAATAGAGTCGTTCGCCTAGCAACGATAGCCATGCATCCTGCGGCTGGAGCGAGGTGAACAGTGGCACCACCCGAGTGGCCGAGAGCCGATCGGCCAGCGTGATCAGGTCACGGGCACGCGGATGTACATTCCAGCGTAGCCAATAGGCCCGCCCCTGTGCCACTTCGGTGTGATTTTGTTTCGACAGGTAACCGGTGTGCACGACCATGCGTGTCGAATCGCTCCCCGTTTCCTTGACGGCATCCGCAACGAGATGAATCTGCGCACCGGGATCCCAGTCACCTACCGAGAGGCTGGCAAGCGCATGATGCATGCCGGGCCGCAGCCAATCGAGCGATGCCGAGAGCACCTGACGCCAGGCAGCCTGGCAGGACGCATCCAGCGTCCAGCTACGCGACGCCCCGGTATCGCGCTGTGCCAGCCACAGCGCAATCTCCAATGCGCGGCCCGAGGGAGGGACCGGAAGCAGTAACGGCTGTTCCAGCCACTCGGCCAGGGCCTGACGACAGTCGGACTGATCCCGATCGTAGAGCCCGTAGGACGCATCGAGCAGCGCCACGCCGGCTGGCGGCGGGATATCGAAGGGAAACAGCAGCGATTCGAGACTGAAGTCACCGCTGTAGAAAATTCCGGGGCCGATATCGAGATGCAGCCACACCCCACCGAGCGAATGCCCGGCCAGACCGGTGGTGATATCGATACCGGCAATACGCGTTCGACCGCGCGCCGGTAGCTCATGCCAGGCCCGCCCGGGCGGTAGTGCCGCTGCGACAGTACGCGTGCAATACAGGGGAATCGCATCATCGAGCCAGCGCACCCCATCGATGTGATCCACATGATCGTGGGTGATGACGATGGCATCCACATCGAGGCCGTAATGCCAGTCGCAAGGGGCGTCGCTTTCCAGCGCACCGCCGGCGTCCAGCAGCAGGCGTGAGCCCGCATGCTCGACCCGGACCGCTGCCGGGGCCTTGCCACCGAAACCACTGAGAACGCGCAAGCGTGTCGTCATGCCTCCGGCTCCAGCGACCAGCCTTGCTGAAGTACGAGACGGACTTCTCGCCCTATCGGCAAGGCCTCATGGTGATAGGCAAAAAGCCGCTGGCCGCTATTCAGGCAGAGCCACAGCTCATAGCGTTCTCCCCGGAAGATGCAGTTCTCGACACGGGCCGGCAGCCCGGTGCTTCCCAGCCGAACCTGCTCCGGCCGCACCAGGACGGGCGTGTCCCACTCGCATTCGTGATGCATGGCCAGGGACATCAATTCGGCCCCGGGAATGGCTCGCCCGGGCGTGACGTCCGGCAGGCGCAGGATGCTGCCCTGGCCGATGAAGCGGGCGACCCATTCATTACGCGGTCGACGATACAACGTTTCGGGCGTGGCCCATTGGGCCAATCGACCCGATTTCATCACGGCGATCCGGTCGGCCAGTGACATCGCCTCCGATTGGTCGTGGGTGACGTAGACCATCGTGGCGCCCGTACGCCGGTGAAATTCCCGGAAGGTCTCCTCCATCGAGGCGCGTAGATGGCGATCGAGGTTGGCCAGCGGCTCGTCGAGCAGAACTACCTCGGGCTCCGTGACCAGACAACGGGCGAGCGCAACACGTTGGCGTTGGCCCCCGCTCAAGGCCTGGGGCATGCGTTCGGCTAGCGAGGCGAGTTGCACGGTCTCCAGCGCCTGTCCGACCCGACGACGATACTCATCGCCCTTGATGTGACGCATCTTGAGCGTATAGCCGACGTTGTCTGCCACGCTCATGTGCGGCCACAACGCATAGGACTGGAAGACCATGCCCATGCGGCGCTGTTCGGGGGGGAGATGCAGCGACGCATGGGCCAGGCTGCGCCCATTGAGGCTCACCTGCCCGCTGCTGAGCGTCTCGAACCCCGCCAGCAGGCGTAAGGTCGTGGTCTTGCCACAGCCACTCGGCCCCAGCAGGGCCACGAACTCACCGGGCTCGATTTCAAGCGACAGCTCATCCACCACCGGCGTGGATTCGAAGCGCTTGACGAGGGAATCCAACACTAGTGCCGCCATGGAATGACTCCTCGAGGCAGACGCGACGCCAACAGATTGAGCCCCAGCATCAGGGCGGCCACCATGACAACGACCAGCACTGCGACCGCCGAGGCCAGGACCTTGTCGCCGCTCTGGTCGAGATTGAAGATCAGCACACCCAGGGTCTCGTTACCGGCACTCCATAACAGCGCCGAGACGGTGAGCTCATTGACTGCGATCAAGAACACCAGCAGACCGCCGGCGAAGACGGCCGGTGCAATCAGCGGCAGCACGATGTCGACGAGCCTACGCAAGGGACCGGCGCCGGCGAGCTGAGCGGCCTCTTCTAGCGAGCCGTCGAGCTGCCCCAGGCTGCTGCTCACCGGCTTGAGGCAGACGGTCAGAAACCGGGCCAGGTAGGCAATGAAGATGATGCCCAGCGTGCCATAGAGCGCCACATCGATCACCGGAAGCGGCCGAACGAACAAGAGGATGCAGGCGATTGCCAGCACCACGCCGGGCAAGGCATAGGGAATCTCGATGACGCTCGTCAGCCACAACCGCAAGCGGGGCGACAGGCGTTGCATGTAGTAGGCCAACAGGACGCTAAGCATCATCAGCACAAGGGCCGCACCGCCGGCCAGCCACAGGCTGTTGTGGAAGGCTCGCAGGGTCACGCCCTGCCGCCCGAGCATTTCGCCGTAGGCAGAGAGGGTCAGCGTCTCCAGGGTCAGCGGCACACCCAGCGCAGGGACCAGCGAGCCCACCACCAGCGCCGCCAACGGCGCCAGCAGGATCAACGCCAGGATCGTACCCAGGCCCGCCTCGAGCATCCAACGCCTCGACCCCAGGATAAAGTCGTGAGGACGGCCGCTCTGGCCCAGCAAGGCGAATCGGCTACGCTCCAGCAGGCGTTGCTGGATCGCCACGCCGATCAATGCCAGCCCTCCGATCAGCAGCGACAGGCTCGCCACTTCACTGAGCACGCTATGCCCGAAGCCTGCCATGCGCTGATAGATCAGCGTCGGCAGCACGTAGTACGACGCGGGGATGCCGAGCATGGCCGGAATGCCGAAATTGCCCAGCCCCGAGACGAAGGCAATGGCGCCGCCAGCGATCAACCCGCTGCGAGTGACCGGCAATATGATATCGCGCCACACCTGCCACTGCCCTGCGCCATTGATACGGGCTGCCTCGACCAGCTCGCGTGGCAGGCTGAGGAGACTGGTTCGCAGCGCCAGAAAGACCAGGGGGGCATGCTGAATGCCCAGCAGCAAGGCGATGCCGTTGGCCGAGTACAGCGGTTGAGGGCTACCCAGCGGTGGCGCCAGTCCCAGCGAATTGAGCAAGGGGCTCGCCGGCCCGAACAGCTGCAGCCAGCTCAATGCAGTGACCTGGGGCGGAATCATCATCGGCAGCATGAAGCAGAACACCAGACTCTGCTTGGCACGGATATCGGTCAGGGTAATGGCGAACGCGAACAAGCTGCCGAACAGGAGGGAAATCAGCGTTCCCAGGCCGGCGGTGTATAGGCTGTGCCAGGCCGCTCGCCAGGTCGCCGCGTCACGCAGGACACGCCATAGCGACGACTCCGCGTTGAGCGGCTGGCTGAACGCTTCGACTACGAGGCGCAGGCTGGGCGCCAGGCTCAATGACGCGATGGCCAGCAGCAACAGCCAAGGCAGCCAGCGAAGCTGGGTGCCCATGGGAACGGTGAGCTGCATGCTCAGCCTCCGAACAGCTCGGCAAAGCGCTGTTTGTGGGCTTCGGCCTGCTCCAACGCGCTCTGCGCATCGAGCGGCAGCACGTGAATCTCTTCACGCGGCGGGAAGCCTTCGGGGCTGTCCACATCGTTGCGGCCGGGCAGGTATCCCTGGGACAGCACCAGCTCCTGGCCTTCACGCGACAGCACGAAATCCACGAACTTGCGTGCCGCTTCCGGATGCGCCGCTTCCTTCATGATCGCCACCGGTTCGGTGACGGCGGACACGCCCTCTTCGGGGAACACGAACTTCACCGGAGCCCCCTTGGCAGCCTCGCGGATCGGCAGGAAATCGACGATCACGCCATAGGCCTTGTTGCCCGAGGCCACGTCATTGAGCACACCGCCGTTGCCACCCTGAGCGGTGACACCGTTCTCGGCCAGCGCCTCGTAATAATCCCAGCCCAGTTCAGGGGCGTCGGTCAGCGTGGCCAGGTGGATCAACGCCGCGCCGGAGTAGAGTGGGCTGGGCATGGTCACCTGCCCCTCGTAGGCGGGCTGGGTCAGGTCCTGCCAGCGTTCGGGCTGTTCGGCGGCGCGGGTGTTGTAGACGATACCGGTCGTGATCCGCTTGGTACCGTAGTAGTAGCCCTCGGGGTCGTACATGCCTTCGTCGAAGGCCTCGCGTTCTTCGCTCTCGTAAGCGGCGAGATGATCGTCACGCTTGAGGGATTCCATGGTGACGCTGTCGGCGATCAACAGCACGTCGGGGCGAACCACGCCGGATGAGAGCTCGGCCTGAAGCCGGGCCATAAGCTGAGTGGTACCGTCACGCACCCATTCCACCTCGATCTCGGGGTAGGCGGCCTGGAAAGCATCCACGGTCTGCTGGGCGTCGGTGTTGGGCTGACTGGTGTAGAGCACCAGCGTGTCGTCCGCCAGGGCAAGCAACGGCAGACCCAGCAGGGCCATCATCGCGACGCTGGCGGGGCGAGTGAATCGGTACATGGTCGATCTCCAGTCCAAGGGGCTGGCAACGACCTTAGGGAGCCTTCCTTACAATCGCGTGATGGATTGTTGACCGAATGATGTCAGCGCCGGAGGGTGTCAAGACACGCCTTGACGATCTCGTCGGGACCCAGGCGAATATCGATCGAACAGGCTTCACGGTTATCGGGCGGCTCGAGCTGCTCGAACTGGTTCCTGAGCATCGCGGCACCGGCAAAGTAGTGATCCCGACGGCTCTCGAGGCGTGGCAGGATGGTGTCGTAATCACCGTGAAGGTAAAGGAACTGCAAGTCAGGATTGCCGTCACGAAGGAAATCGCGATAACGCCGCTTGAGTGCCGAGCACCCCAGCACCAGCGCAGGCTCCGAGCGAACCAGGTTCGCCAGCGTGGCCAGCCAGTCGGCACGGTCATCATCGTTGAGGGGGACGCCATTGGCCATCTTGCGCACGTTGGCTTCACTATGGAAGCTGTCGGCGTCGTGGAAGGGAATTTGAAGCACTTCCGCGAGGCGCGCTCCAATCAAGCTCTTGCCACAACCTGAAACCCCCATCAGCAGGATCTTGGGTTTGGTCATGTCTACCTCGTGTTATCGCTTTACGGGGCATCGCCGTGGCCAATCGACGCGCGATATTACCAGTAACGTAAAAACGCAGACTAGTGCCATCCAGCCGCCCTGTCAATTGATGCCAATGCCAGGAAGCGTCAACGCCTGGGGTGGTCTTTACCCAGTGTATCGGCCGCCCGCGCGCCTCGCTCACCCATCGGGCGGGCTTCGCCTTGCGTGGTATCGCGGGAGGTCTGGCGTTCCATCTCGCTATTCAGCTCCGCACCGAACAGGATCAGGAAGGATGTCAGCCAGAACCACATCAACAGGATCACCACTGCCCCCAGCGAGCCGTAAAGTTCGTTGAACGTCGAATAGTAACGCGCATACAACGATAGGCCCCCGGAGCCCAGCACCCACAGCAGGGTCGCCGTCACGGTACCGACGCTGACCCAGTCCCAGCGTGGCGCGCGGCGATAGGGCGCATAGCGATACAAAACTGCGACCACCACCATCATCACCAGCATCAACGCCGGCCAGCGCAGCAGGCTTACGATCTGCACCGCGCCACTGTCGAGCCCCAACATGCCAATCGCCAAAGGAAACAGGGCGACGAAAACGATGGTGGCCAATGTCAAGGTGATAAGCCCCACGGTAAGGGCCGCCACCACCAACATCCGCTCGAGCCAGCGACGACGCTCACGCTCGCCATAGACCTTGTTCAAGCCATTGATCAGACCCAGCACCCCCTTGGAAGCGACCATGACGGCCACCAAGAGACTGATGACGGCCGTCACGCTGAGTCCCGTGTTGGTATTCTCGGCAATCTGCTCGGCCTGGCGGCGAATGATGTCCGCGGCGCCGGGAGGGATGAAACGGCCCAGGGTAGCGATCTGCTCGATGATATCCTGAGGATCCAGTATCAAAGCCCAGAGCGACACCACGGCCGCCACGGCCGGAAACAACGAAAGCAAGGCATAGAAAGCGACGCCGGCGGCAAGCATGGTGATATCGTCGTCGCCCATGGCCCGTACCAGGCGCCATAGAATATCCAGCCAGCCCAGGCGGGGAATCTGTCGTGGCTGATCGGCACGACGACCCCGACCGCGCAAGAATCTGAACATTGCGTCCTCCTTCCCTGGTTGTGGCTAGGGGGCCTCCGGCAGGCGGAGCACCATCTCGGTGCCTCGAATCTGGATATCGAAGCGCCCCAGGAAACTCATGCCCAGCAGGGCCATGTCACCGTCCATACCGGGATTGATTGACGCCGGCACATCGTGTGTCGCCAGGCCGCCCAGGCTGACCCGATCGACCTGGGTCATGTACCCCTGCACACGGCCATTGGCGGTCTGAAACATCGCGGGGCGGCCTGGCGCCAGCTCAAGACGCTCCGCCAGATCAGCCGGAATGGCCAGATAGGTTGCCCCGGTGTCGAGCAGGAATTCCACCGGCTCGCCATTGATGCGCCCCGTGGCGACGAAGTGACCCGATGCGTTGCGCTCAAGCGTGACACTGCCCCCCTCAGCGCCCTCCTGCTCCACCAGGTTGGCATTGGGGTTATGCCGTCGTTCGAGATAGTGGTGGAACCACCACGACCCCATCGCCAATAGCAGCAGCCAGAACAGCAACATCATGCCCAGGCCGACTCGTCGAATTCCCTTGTCCTCGTCGCTCATCTCGCCTCCCTTGGCATGCGACCCGCCCGTGCATCACGTCGCAGGCCCTATCGGCAGGATACGCCATGACGATAGCGGGCGCGTTGCGGGGCACTCACGCCGACCGACGTTCCCAGGTCTCGGCCACCCGCTCGCCGCGTGCCTGGTCGACACCAAGGCAAATCGCGATCGCCACCATGAACAGCGCGGCACACAACAGAATAGAGGCCTGAAGCCCGACCACCGACTGCAACAGCCCCAGACCGATGATACCGATGACACCAGCAAGCTTGTTGGCCAGGCCCCAGAAGCCGAAGAACTCTGCCGACTTTTCGGTCGGTGAGAATAGCCCCACCAGGGCACGGCTCGCCGACTGGCTCGAGCCCAGGCTAAGCCCCGCCAGGCATCCCACGAAGAGAAACAGATGCTGCGCCTCCCAGGCCAGTCCCAGGCGCGCATTGAGAAAGGCGGTGACCTCGGGGGTGGCCCAGATGGCGATGATCGCCGCAATCCACAGCACCAGCGTACCGATGTAGGTGATCTTTGCACCGATTCGATCCTGCAGGAAGCCGAACCCCAGCGCACCCGCTGCGGCAGTGATCTGGACGATGATGAACATGATGTTGCGCACCGCTTCATCCCAGCCGATCACCTGGGCACCGTAGATGAAAGCGAAGGCGATGATGATGTAGACCCCGGCCATCGAGAACAGCAACGAGACCAGGAATACCCCCAGATCGCGAAAGCGCTTGAGCTCATGGTAGGTGTCGGCGATACGCTCGCGGGCGATCGTCGCGTAGCCGTGCCCGGCCGGACGCGGCTGGGGGTGGCCGCGCTCCTTGAGCCAAGCGAAGGTCGGAATGGCCGTGACCAGGAAGAATGCTGCTGCGAAGGGCCCCACCCAGCGAATGCGCTCGAAGTTGTCCGCCGTGGCCTCACCCAGCACCACCAGGGTGAAACCGGCGGCGAACAGGCCGCCGACATAGCCCAGGGCCCAGCCGAATCCGGAGATCTTTCCCAGATCCTGCGGCGGCCCCAGGTCGGGCAGGAAAGCGGCAATGAACGATTCGCCCATCGAATAGGCGTAATTCGACAGCACGATCAGAAGCAGGCCAACGACCACGTAACCGGGCGAGACGAAATAGAGCATCGCGGTGGTGACTACGGTCGCCAGATAACTGACGAACAGGAAGCGCTTCTTGCTGGCGTTGTAATCCATGATCGCCCCGCAGACGGGGCCGGTGATCACGACCGCCAGGTAGCTGAGGGCCAGCGCCAGGCTCCACAGGAAATTGGCAAGCCGAAAGTCATCACCCCGGTCACCGACGATGACGGTGGTGAAGAGTTCGCCGAACACGACGGTAATGATCAGCAGCGTATAGGCCTGATTGGCGAAATCGAACATCGCCCAGCCGAGGATTTCCTTGCGCGAGGCGCGCGCCCGTGACGCCCTGGAGCCCGATTCAGGAAGGCTATGCATCAGGGGACGTGCCCCGTTCGTCGTCCTGGTGGCGATTGCCTCGCTCCAATCGGCTGATCGCCTCGCCGCCCTGTCGGGACAACGACTCGAGACGATCGATCTGCTCGTCGAGTTTTGGCAACGCGTCCTGGCGATAACGCGACAGGTCGTCGATGGCGCCCATCACCTCGCCGAAGGCCTCCTCGAGAGCCTGCATGTCGAGCGTCGCAGACGAGGCCCGGGTCTGTATTTCCACGCCCTGGCTACGTAGCGCCTTGGCAGTGCCCGCAATCATCTCCGAGGTACTGCTGTTGATCGATTCGACCCGGTCCAATACCAGACGCTGGTTGGCCAGGGCCATGGCGACGGTCACGGCCACGGTAAGCGCGGAGACGGTGACATGTATGGCGCGATCGACGCCGCGCATCAATTCGCGGTTGTTGCGAATGATGACCTCCAGCGCCAGCACCCCTTGTTGGCTGACGGCCAGTTGCTGTTGAAGGTCGACGATCCGTTGGCGCAGCGGGAACAGTAGTTCCTCCTCGATGAAGGTACGCTGGGGGTCGTCCTGCTCGCGGTCCTGGGCCGCCTGGCTGAGCCGGGTGTCGATCAAGCGCCCCAGGGCAATCTGTCGGTTGAGCTGGCCGAGGATATCGCGCAGGGCCTCCTGGTCATCGCTTAACGTGACGTTATCCCGACGCAGCATTTCGCGACCGCTCTCCAGGTCGGCAATGATTGCATCGAGCGCTTCCTGGGCGTTCTCGAACTTTCGGAAGTAACGCTGCATGCGTGTGCCGACCCCGGGCAGCAATGCCAGGGCACGGTCGAGACCGCCTTTCGACAGGTTGTGGCGCTGGGGATCCAGGGATTGCATGCGCCCCCGCAGATTGACCAGGGCCTGGGCCACCGGGCCACCTTCATCGCCGTGGTGGGCGAGCTTGCGCAGTGGCGTCTGCAGCATGGCGCTGTGGTGAGAAGCCTGTCGCTGGATATCGATGCCCATCTCGTCGACAGCGCGGCGCTGCTGCTCGGCCGAGGCCTCGGGAGACGCCAGGACCTCATCGACGAAGGCATCGGCCATGGCCGACAACTCGGCATCGTGGTTCGAGGAAACCGTTTCCTCTTGCCCGCCGCGCGGTTCGTCCAGATGACGGGCGATGTGCTCTACCGGTGGCAGGGACAGCGGGGCGGGCCGCTTGGAATCGTGCTCGTCATTCATCGGCGGTATTCTCCGTCATGTTATCGATCGCCTCAGCTACGCCCGTAGCGTTCGGCACGCTCGATGAAGCGCCGCAAGTCACTCAGGGCCTGATCCGCGGCGACCGAGGCCTGAGGCCGATCGGTCTGTACCCGTGACAGCGCCACGGCCGTATCGTCGAGCACGGTGAGTGCCGATTCATTGCGCGCCGTAAGCTCACGCAGGTGACGCTCGGTCTCGTCGACCAGCTCCAGCCGCCGCTTGAGTGCGACACGCTCGGCCACGGATAGCCGCTTGCCCTCACGGTCCAGCCGGCGCCTGACAAAGTCGCTATCGACCCCCGCGACCCCCTGCGCCTGGTTGGCCATCGCGGTCAGGTTGTCCACGGCACCCAGGCACACTTCGCTGACCAGGCCGCGGGAACGGGCATACGCCAGTTCGCTGGGGCTGAAACGGGCGTCGAGCAGATCCGCAACATTCGCGTAGCGGCTGTAGAGACGATCCGCCTGAGTGGCGAGATCGAGACGGCCGACATTCTCCAAGCCCCGTTTTGCCTGGCACAAGGCCAGGATAACGTCATCGGCCCCCGCCGGAGGGCGGTCCGGGTCGAGTATCGCGACACCGGACTCACGGGCCTCGCGTTCGACCTGGGCCCGTTGCTTCGCGGCTTCATCGGCACGCAGCGCCTCGAGGCGCTGATGGCGACGCCGAACTCGCCAACGCCGCCAGCTACGTTCCAGGGGCAGCTCCACGGCGATGGCGCCCAACCCCGCCAACCACCCAAGCAGGCTGGGATCGAAACCGCCCCATAGCGAGGTCAGCCAGAGCAGGAACCCGATGAACGGAATCCCCAGGCAATAACGACCGATCACCTCCAGGCGACTGGGCGATTCGGTGGGAACCGCCAGCGCCGGGTTGACCATGCCCACCAGGAACCACGGCGGACAGGTCAGGAAAAGCCCATAGGCAAATCCTTGCATGAATTCGAGCATAGGTCTCGAGACCACCCTTCCCTTCGATAACTCAGTGTAGAAAAACACGAACCACGCCCAAAAGACCATATCCCGTAGCGTGCGTTCATGCTGGCTGTGCTCGACGAAACGTAGCAATACCGTGTACTAGCCGGACATGCCAACGTCGCGAAAAGCCCTTACTATGCCCGCGTGCCGGCGCCGCACGCGTTGAGGCGTCACTTCTGTCATCCCTTTTCCGTCAAGGACGCCTTCATGGCCAAGACTGCTTTGCACCTGCTGGTTCCCGCTGTGGCGTTGATTATCGGTGGGGGAGCCGGCTGGTATGCAGCCGAGCACCGCCCCGGCGCCACCGCCTCGACCGCCGAGGTAACCCAGAACGGGCCCTTGGCATTGGGTACCCCCCACCAAGGTGAAATCACGTCCAGCAGCACACTCAACGCCAAGGACGGCAGCCGTTTCGAGCGGGTCACGCTCACGCTGGAAGCGGATAGCCTGGTCGAACTGGAACTCGACGGCGCTCTTCACGGCGCACTGTCACTCTACGATACCGAGGGTAACTTCCTGGCGGCGTCGGCCGAAGACGTCTCCCCGACTCGGCTGCGTCGCCGCGTCGATGATAGCGGTAATTATGTGGTCGCCATCAGCGGGCGCGATCGGCACAGCTATGGCCCCTTCCGCCTGACCAGCCGTCATCTCGAGGTACAGAATACGGGAGCGCTCACGCTCGGCACGCCTACCAATGGCTGGCTCCAGGAAAGCAGCAATCAGTACGAAATCGTTATCGACGAGCCGGGACTCTACGAGATCGGCATGGATTCGGACGATGTCGATGCCTACCTGGTGCTGACCGACGCACAGGGCACCCGCCGTGAGGACGACGATAGCGGGGGCAACTTGAATGCCCGCCTTTCCGACTTCCTCGACGCCGGTCGCTATCAGCTCGAAGCGCGCACGCTACAGGGCGACGGGACCGGCCACTATACCCTGACAATGACCCAGCGCTCGCTTCCCGGTGACGTCTCGCTGACCCAGTCAGGCGAGCTGCCACTGGGCGAAACGCTGCAGGGGTGGTATAGCGGTTCGCCGCTCGATTACCACTTCGAGCTGACCGAGTCCACCCAGGTGACCCTGGAGATGCGCTCGAGCGACATCGATGCCTACCTGGAATTGAACAGTGAGACCCTCTCTGTAGAAGATGACGATGGGGCCGGTGGGCACGATGCGAGAATCCAGCGCATTCTCCCCTCGGGCAGCTACACCGTCACCGCACGCAGCTATGACAATACCGGCAGCGGCCTGTTCACCCTGGCGTCCAGCCGGGATGCGCTCCCCGCAACGGCCACCAGCTCGCTCGAGGTCGGCACGCCCATCGATGCCATGCTCGAATACGGCGCTCGGCACTATTACGGGTTCCATATCGAGCAGCCTGGGCGCTACTCGATCACCATGTCCTCGAGTGTCGTGGACGCCTTCCTGGAACTCGAAGGTGAGCAGCTCCGGCTCGAAGACGATGACAGTGGCGGTGGCTACGATGCACGTATCCGGACCCATCTCGAGCCTGGCGACTACCGTCTCGTTGCGCGCTCGTTCGGCGGTTCGGATAGCGGCCCCTACCGGCTGGTCGTGGAAATCGACGGGACACGTGGCTGAAGCGTCTCATCAGGACCTCTAAACGTTATTCGATGTAACCGAAAGGTGACATCACACCCCGCCTGCTTTATTTTTACGTGGGAAGATGCCCCCGATAAAAACTAATACCAACGACTGACGTACGCAGGACGGGCTGGGCATGAACAAGTGGGTATGGCTTGGCTGCTGCCTGCTGTCCTCGATGACAGCGGCGGCGGACCTGAGCGAGCTGCATTTCATCACCGAGGACTATCCCCCCTATAACTACAAGCGCAATGGGGAGGTGCACGGCATCTCGGTCGATATCCTGAGCGCTATCTTCGAGGCCAGCGGTTTGCGGCTTCCGCGGGAGTCCATCCGTCTCCTGCCTTGGGCGCGGGGCTACGAGACCGCCCTGAAAGAACCGAATACCGTGCTTTTCTCGACCACCCGCACCCCCTCGCGGGAGGCGCTATTCCAGTGGGTTGGGCCGATTGCCCGCGATCGGGTCACATTGATCGCTCGCCGCGATCGCGGCCTGTCGCTCGGCTCCATCCCCGAGCTCAATGCCTCGTCCTTTCAGGTCGCGGTAATTCGCGAGGATATTGGCGCCCAGCGGCTCGAAGAGGCCGGCGCGGATCCGGGGCGCATCATCTCGGCCATCTCCAATGCCAGCGCCCTGATGATGCTCGATCGGGGGCGAGTCGACCTTTGGGCCTACAGCGAGGATGTGGCCTTCTGGATCATCGAGGAACAAGGCCTCGACGTGAGCGACTACGAGTCGATACTCACCCTCAGCGAATCGTCGCTCTACTTCGCGCTCAATCCGGCCACCGACGCTACGCTGGTCGCCTCACTGCAGTCGGGGCTGGATACGCTGCGCGAGCGCGGCACGCTGAATACGCTTCTGGAGCGCCAATGAACTGCTTCGCTTCACGCCCGTGGTCCTGCCTGAGCCTGCTCTTCCCGCTACTGTTCCCGCTGACTTCGGCTGCCGAGGAATTGACGTTCAACACCGAGGAGTATCCGCCCTAAAACTTCACCAATGCCGAGGGCGAGATCGAAGGCTCCGTCACACGCCTGCTCCAGACGGCCCTGGACGAGGCCGGGATGACAGCGCAATTTCGGGTTCTGCCCTGGGCCAGGGCCTATACCGAAGCCCGTCTTCGCGAGGATACATGTGTCTACTCCACCGTAAGGACAGCGGAACGGGAGGCGGCATTCCAGTGGGTGGGGCCACTGGTCGATACGGATTGGGCAGCCTTTGCCCTGGAAGACCGCACGATCGACTCGGGGAGCCTCGAGGCCTTGGCAGGCTTGCGGGTGGGTAGTTACCGCGAGGATGCGGTGGGCCGCTTCGTCGAGTCGCATGGCATTCCGGTCCTGTTGACCGCGACCGACCGTGAAAACGCGCTGCGCCTCGAAGCCGGCCTGATCGATGTCTGGGTTACCGGGGAGGCGACCGCCAGGCATGTCGCCGGTAACGCAGGTGTGCCGATCAAACGCCTCTTCAGCTTTCATCGGGCGAACATGTACCTGGCCTGCCATCCGGGGGTGCCCGGGTCACTGCTGTCACGCCTGCAGGCCGCCCTGGATCGATTGCGCAATCCCGATCATCACGAAAGTCATTCCCGCCAGACGCTCGACGGGGAGGCGCAACGATGACCCCGGAGCCCTCTACGATCCCAGGCCAACGCGTCTCGCGCTGGAAAGGCATTACGGCCAAGCAGGCCGCCGTGACGCTGATCATCGCCATCGCCATGAGCCTGCTGGCCGGGGTGGCGGAACTCAGCCTGGAAGCGAGCCAGATGCGCGACGAGATTCAGGAACAGACGCGCCAGCGACTCGACCTGGTCGACGGTACGGCGGCCGAGGCTGCGTTCCAGCTCAACCCCGACCTGGCGCAACAGGTGGCCAACGGCCTGTTCGATGCCGGCAATGTCAAACGCATTGAGCTTCGCGACGATTTCGGACGACGGATGGCGGTGCGTGAACTCGAGCGAGACACGCAGGGCAGTTGGCTTGCGCGATGGCTATTCGGTGACATCGTCCATTACGAGCAAGACCTGAACTACCACGTCGACGGTGAAGAGAATGCCGACCCCGTGGGCGAGATCGAACTGATACTCGCATTGGATAGCCTGGGCAATGCATTTGTCGAGCGTAGCGTATTGATCTTCAGCCTCGGGGTAATCAAGGCCTTTGCCATCGCGGCGCTGGTGGTGCTTGCCTTCCATTTCCTGATCACCCGACCGTTGCTCAAGGTGCATGCCGCCATCGCTCAGGTCGATCCCGAGCGCCCTGGCGAGTGGCCCAAGCCACGGCTTCGCTATCATGGCGACGATGAACTAGGTCACCTCGTTGCCGGCCTGGATCGACTGCTCAAGGCCTTTCAGCATGGCCTGGACCAGCGTGATCGACTGCATCAGATATCCACAGTGGATGGCCTGACCGGGATCGCCAATCGCCGCCGCTTCGATGCCTTCCTGTCCGACGAATGGCAACGAGCGCGACGTTCCGGGTATAGCCTGTCGGTGCTGTTCATCGATATCGATTTTTTCAAGCCTTTCAATGACAATTATGGACATACCGTGGGTGATGACAGCCTGCGCCAGGTGGCCCACAGCATCAGCAGTACCGTATCGCGCACATCGGATCTGGCGGCTCGCTTCGGCGGTGAGGAGTTCGTGTGCGTGCTGCCCGGCACCGACATTGATGGCGCCAGTGCTGTGGCCAAGCGGATACGAGGCGCCATTGAAGCGCTGCATATCCCTCATGCCTTCTCCCCCGTGCATGACCGCATCACGGTAAGCATCGGCGTGGCCAGCGCCACCCCTGACCAAGACGACGCGTCCCCTGCCCCGCTGGTCAAGCAAGCCGACCAATGCCTTTATCAGGCCAAGTCCCAGGGCCGTAATCGGGTGGTAGCACAACCCGATTAGGCGCTACTCTTGTCGTCGAATGTCTGCTGGGCGAGACCGAGCCCCCATGAAGCCAATGCCATTGACTGAAGAGACCATGACGACCGCCAATACCCCCGCTGCACTGGGTTTCGCCATGCCAGCGGAATTTGCCCCTCACGACGCCTGCTGGATGCTGTGGCCACAACGGCCCGACACCTGGCGCTACGGAGCCAAGCCCGCGCAGCGTGCCTTTACCGCGGTGGCCACGGCCATTGCCGAGAGCGAGACGGTATTCGTCGGGGTCAATGACGAGCAGTACGAGAACGCCCGTAATCAGCTGCCCTCGCATATTCGCGTGGTTGAGCTCTCGAGCAACGACGCCTGGATGCGCGATGTGGGTCCGACCTTCCTGACCCACCCCGATGGCCGCCTGGCCATGGTCGATTGGGACTTCAATGCCTGGGGCGGGCTCAAGGGGGGACTCTATTTCCCCTGGGACAAGGATCGCCGCATTCGCACCAAGATCGCCGAGATCCTGGGCATCCCGCGTTTTCAGGCTCCGGCAGTGCTCGAAGGCGGGGCGATTCATGTCGATGGCGAGGGGACGTTGCTGGTCACCGAGGAGTGTCTGCTCAACCCCAACCGTAATCCCGACATGTCACGCGAACACATGGAGTCGCTGCTGCGCGATTACCTGGGCGTATCGACCATCATCTGGCTGCCGCGAGGCTGCCACCTCGACGAAACCGATGGTCATGTGGACAACCTGTGCTGCTTCGTGGCCCCTGGCGAAGTGGTACTGACCTGGTGCGACGATGAAGAGGATCCCCAGTACCCGATCTCCCGCGAGGCACTGGATATCCTCGAAAACGCCATCGACGCCCGGGGACGCCGGCTCAAGGTGCACAAGCTGCCCCAACCCGCGCCGATGTACATCCTCGAGGAGGAAGCTAGTGGTATCGACCGGCTCAACAGCTCGCGGCCACGTGGCCCGGGGGATCGCATGGCCGGGTCTTACGTCAATTTCTATATCGGCAATTCGGTGGTGGTCATGCCGTCGCTCGATCCAGCCCTGGACGACGTGACGCGCGGCATTTTACAGGGGATATTTCCGAGTCGCCGGGTGATCGGTGTGCCTGCTCGCGAGATCCTGCTAGGCGGTGGCAACGTACACTGCATCACGCAGCAACAACCCCGGCCCTGAGCGAGCGGCCCAGCTCACCGACACACTCCGAAGCCGCGCATGCCGAAATGGAAATGATCGGCGTGCGCGGCGTTGTAGTCCGGTCCGAGCACGTTGCCGAAGACATCGCAGCCGCCATCGCGCACCTGGCGAAGGAAGTCGCCACGTGGATCTTCATCTCCCCAATCCCGGCTCAGGCTGATACGTCGGCCATCCGCCAATCGAAACGCCGCGACATCCAGCGCCTCGGCCGTGGCATGCTCGCTGCGTCGGGCATTGGGCCGATGGTAAATATTGCGACAGGCAAAGCTCCCATAGTGCTCGACGCGCGCCACTCGGCTGCCCAGAACCGACTCGGCGAGCGGTTGCAGACGATGACGCTCGTACATGACCCAAGCCAGGGCCAGCGGACAAGTCGCCGCAAAACTCGCATTGAAGCTGACGCTGCTCGCCCGCACGCGGACCATGTTCTCGAGCGGGCAGCTCGCCACCGGCGTGTAGTCGGCCATCGGGGTATAGTCGAGTTCGCCATTCGGCACCGAAGCCAGCGCTGCCAGACAACCCTCCCGGTCGCCCTGGAGCTGCTTCAGCTTCCATTGGGTCACCGGCGTCATGGGGTCATCGATCACCAGCGGCGCCCAGGGCGCCCAGTGGCGAGGCACCTCCCACCATCCCTTGTCGAAGCCCAGGCCAATGAATATCAGGATGAGACATACCAGAGTCATGCGCATCGGCCTAGCCTAGCCGGTTTGCGCCTTTGGGGACATGATGGGACAGCTGAACGACGGATCATTCGCCTGCTAGCGAAAAGCCCTTTAGACTCAGGCATCGCTTCGCATCACGGTCCTCCCATGCTTGGCGCCATCTCGCTGGACCTGTTTGCCGTGTTGCTCGGTGGCGTCATTGCCCTGCTGCCGATCTATGCTCACGAAATACTCGAGGTGGGCCCCGAAGGGCTGGGCGCGCTGCGCAGTGCCATTGCCGCGGGCGCCTTGCTGATGGGCATCTATCTCGGTGTGCGTGGGATACGACGCCACGCAGGCTGGGTGATGTTCATGGCAGTGGCCGTATTCGGAGTCGCCAATCTGGTCTTTACCTTTTCGACGACGTTCTGGCTCTCGCTGGGTGCGATGTTCGTGGCCGGCGCCGCCGACATGATCAGCGTCTATGTCCGCACCACGGTCATTCAGTTGGCCACGCCGGATGAAATGCGCGGTCGGGTAAATGCCGTCAATATGCTGTTCATTGGCTCCAGCAACGAACTTGGGGAGTTTCGTGCCGGCAGCATGGCTGCCTGGCTAGGGGCCGTGCCGGCGGCGGCGATTGGCAGCGTGGGAACGCTGGCGGTGGTCGCGACCTGGATGCGCCTGTTTCCGGTACTGCGTCGCGTCGACCGGTTCGACGATGCCAGCGCCGAAAGAGCCGACTAGCCAACACCGGCTAGGTGCCCGGCCCGCATTCGGTGCATTGATCCACAGGCGCTTCCTCGAGCAGCAGCTTGGCACCCAGATCGCGTAGCGCGGTACGTAGGCCCTCTTCCAGCGTCGGGTGGTAGAACGGCATGTTGAGCATTTCCTGAACGGTCAGGCGCTGCTGGCATGCCCAGGCCAGCAGGTGGCCCAGATGCTCGGCCTCGGGGGCCACCAGCTCGGCACCCAGGAAGCGTCCGGTGCCGTACTCGCCGTAGAGATTCATTGCCCCTTCATGAACATTCATGACCCTAGCCCGGCCTTGTGAGGCGAAATCCAGTGTGCCGATGGCATACCCCTGCGGGTTGGCCTCGACCTCGCTAAGTGACATACCCACCTGAGCAATCTGCGGCTCGCTGAACACGACCGTGAAGGGAACGCGCCGGTGGCCAGTACGCAGATTGGGAAAGCGTCCGGCATTGTCGCCGGCGATGCGGCCCTCGTCGGTCGCCTCGTGAAGCAGCGGGTCGGCCCGATCGACGTCGCCAGCGATGAAGATCGGACTGGGCGCCTGCGTCGTCGAATGGCATTGCATGGTATAGCGATCGTGACGGGGCACACCGTGCTCATCGGTCTCGATACCCAAACGGTCGAGATCCAACCCCTGGAGATTGGGGCGGCGACCGGTCGCCGCCAGCAGATAATCGAAACGTTCAGTGAGGGTCTCGCCCGTACTGCGCTCGACGAAGGTCACGGCCACTTCGTTGTCGTCCTGCGACACGGCGTGTATTTCGGCTCGGGTATCGAGATAGAACTGGCTGGCGAAGAGCGCCTCGGCTCGGTCGCGGATCGCTTCATCCTTGAGCCCACCCAAGCCGCCGCTGCGTCCGAACATGCGCACCCGCACATCGAGACGTGCCAGGGCCTGGCCCAGCTCCAAGCCGATCACCCCCGGTCCCATGATCGCCACGGAGTCCGGCAGTTCGGGCCAGTCGAACAGCGTGTCGGTGGTCACGACACGGTCGCCTGCGGCCTGAAAGGGCTCGGGAACATGGGGCGACGTGCCGGTGGCTATCACCGCACGTGAAAAATGCACCCGCGTATGATCGTCGACGACCAGGGCGCCCGGCCCCTCGAAGCGCACCTTACCCTGCAGCACGTCCTCGTCGGGGAAATCGGCCACCGAGCCCTGGATGCTTTCGAAGAAGCGGCGCCGTTCGCGCTGAACCCTCGCCATGACCGCCTTGCCGTCGATATCGATGGGCCCAGCGCGTCCACCGAAGGGCTCGATGTGACGCGCACGATGGATAGCGTTGGCGGCAGCAATCAATAGCTTGCTGGGCATACACCCGGTTCGGGCGCAGGTCGTACCGTGCTCGCCGCCTTCGATCAGCATGACCGCATCGGTGTGACGCTTGGCAGCCCGGTAGGCGCTCAGTCCGGCACTCCCTGCGCCAACGATAGCGACGTCAACGTGGCATTCCTGCATGTCAGCTCTCCCTGTCTCTCTACGCTAACCGTAGCAGTCCAGGCGAGGGGTGATGCAATCGTGCGTCAATCAATAGGAACGCTTGAAGGTACTAACCTTGCTCAGCGGCGAAGGCCAGCACGTTATCGAACGCTTCGCGGAAGTAGAGCTCATAGTTGTCGCGTTCGACATAACCCAGGTGCGGTGTAGCCACCAGGTTGGGTAGGGCCAGCAAGGGGTCATCGCGTAACGGCTCGTGGTCGAATACATCGATGGCGGCGCGTCCAGGACGGCCTTGGCGCAGCGCCTGTTCGAGCGCCCCCGGGGCGAGCAGGCCTGCCCGGCTGGGATTGATCAGCACCGAGGTGGCCGGCATGCGCGCCAGGTCTTCGGGCCCCACGATGCCACGTGTCTCCTCGTTGAGCCGCAAGTGCAGGCTCAGCACATCGGAGCGCGTGAAGAAGTCGGCTTGGGATACTGCCGCCTCGATTCCGTCACTGCGCGCGCGCTCGCGTGTGGTCTCGCGCCCCCAGACCAGCACCTGCATGCCGAAGGCCTGGCCGTACCCCGCCACCAACCGTCCGATCTTTCCGTAGCCGAAGAGCCCCAGGGTCTTCCCATGGAGGCCGGTTCCCAGCGTGCGTTGCCAGCGCCCGGCCTTGAGATTCTCGATCTCCTGGGGAATGTTCCGGGTCGCGGCGAGTACCAGTGCCCAGGTCAGTTCCGCCGTGGAAACGGGTGAGCCCGTCCCCGACATGACCTTGACTCCCTGGCGCTGGCAGGCCGCCACGTCGATGTGTGCCGTGCCGCCGCCCGTCTGGCTGATCAACTTGAGCCGCGGCAGGCGCGCCAGCAGCTCGGCATCGATGGGGGTACGCTCACGGATGAGCACCAGTACGTCAGCCTCGGAGAAACGGGCCACCCGTGTGTCGATATCCGTGGCGGTGTCGTTGTAAACGCTCACCTCATGATCGGCAAGGCGCTCGAACGCCTCGAGATGTTTTACAACGTCCTGGTAATCGTCGGGTATCACGATATGCACGGCAATCCCTCGTTCATCGCCCAGCGCGCGGTCGCTTACGCCCCGTTGAGCTGGACATCAGAGATAGGTGACCGCCAGGGCCACCATGCCGACGATCAGCGCCATCGTGACGGCGATATCCACCAGGCGGTCCAGCCACATATCTAGGGAGGGCCCCGTCGAGCGCTGCGCTCTCGACGGGCGACGCCGGGTAGCACCGTGTCGTGGCTTGCGGTCTTGCATGGCAGGGATCACCGGTCTCGTTCTTACGGATCCCTGCATGATAAGCCCAACGCTGGCGGGACGGCCACTGCAACACACGGATCAGTGGTTGATGCGTCGATTGATCACTGACGGTGCCCGACGGTAGCGGTCGTCCTCGCCCAAGGATTCCGCCTCGAACGGATCGGCACCTACCGGCGTATCGCCGTGCCGACGATAGAGGGCCGTCAACATTGCCTTGCGATCGGTACGCAGCTCCTGCACCAGCACCACCACCATGAGATACAGAATGAAGGTGAACGGCAGCGCCGAAAGCACCGCGGCGGATTGCAGACCGGTCAAGCCGCCTGAAGCAATCAGGGTCAGGCAGATCGCGGCGATCAATACCCCCCAGGAGATACGCTTGTACAGCGGTGGATTGATCGAGCCATTGTCGGTCATCTGCGAGACGATGTAGGAGGCCGAATCCGCCGAGGTGACCAGGAAGATGAAGATCAGCAACATGGTCACGCTGGACAGCACCGTCGAGAACGGCATCAGGTCGAACATTTCGAATAGCGCCACGGTGATGTTGTCCTGGGTTGCAGCGGCCAGGCCGGCATCGCTACCCAACTCCATGTGCAGTGCCGCTCCGCCGAAGACGCCGATCCACAAACAAGCCAGCAGCGGCGGCATGATCAGCACCCCGAACACATATTCTCGAATCGTCCGGCCACGGGAGACGCGGGCCACGAACGTGCCGACAAAGGGCGACCAGGCAATCACCCACGCCCAGTAGAAAACGGTCCAGTCACCGATCCAGCTATTGTCGCTGAACGGCGAGATACGCAGGCTCATGCCAATCATGTTCTGCAGGTAGTCGCCGATCCCCAGGGTGATCGTTTCGAGGATCGCCAGGGTCGGCCCCGTGAACAGCACATAAGCCATCAAACCGAGACACAGCGCCAGGTTGAGATTGGATAAACGCTTGATGCCCTTGTCGAGCCCCGACCAGGTCGAGGCCATGTAGGCGACGAACATGCAGGACAGAATAATGAACTGCCACAGCGTATTCTCGGGGATCCCGAAGACGGCATTGAGTCCGCCATTGACCTGCAAGGTACCCAGCCCCAATGAGGTGGCCACCCCCATGACCGTGGCGACCACGGCAAAGATATCCAGGGCCGGGGCATAACGCCGGGCATTGGGATACTTGGCGGTCATCGAAGAAAGTACCGAGGAGACCAGCCCCGCCTGCCCCTTGCGAAACTGGAAATACGCAATGATCAGGCCGACCACGGAGAACGCAGCCCATTGGTGCACGCCCCAGTTGAAATAGCTGTACTGGATGGCGTAACGGGCGGCGGCTTCGGTTTCCGGCTCGCGGTCGCCGAAAGGCGGTTCCATGTAGTGCATCATCGGCTCGGCCATGCCGTAGAACACCAGCCCCACGCCGAAACCCGCCGCCAGGAGCATGCTCACCCAGGAAAAGAAGCTGTAACTCGGTGTACTATCCTGCGGTCCCAGGCGAATCTTGCCGTATTTGCTCAGCGCCAGCCCGAACAGAAAGATCACAAAGCCAAATACCGAAAACAGGTAGAACCAGCCGAAGACGTGAATGGTGCTGCTCAGTGCCGCTTCCGCTGCTCCACCGAACTGCTCGGGGAACGCTGCGCCAATCGCTACCAATGCCACGATGATCGCGGCGGAAATCCAGAAAACTCGATGCCCTCCAGGCTTGGCCATGTCGACTCCTTGTCATATGTCCAAAAAGATAGAGCGTAGCGCATAGTCAGCAGTAACACTGGCCCCGAGGAGAGGCAATTAACGATACGAAACAATACATTCGGCCGATTATGCTGCCTCGGAGTGTTTGCAACACTGGCACTTCGCCCCCATAGCGTTGAAGATAGTTCGAAAGCAGGCTAAATATTTCATTCCATAGGTACGCCATGAGCCAACTCTCCTCGACACGCCTTTCCGTCCTCGATCTCGCGCCGATTCGCGAGGGGGGCAGCATTGCCGATACCTTCCGCGAGACAGTCGACCTGGCTCAGCAAACGGAGCGCCTCGGCTACACCCGATTCTGGTTGGCCGAGCATCACAATATCGATGGCATCGCCAGTGCCGCGACCGCGGTCTTGATCGGCCATGTCGCCGGCGCCACCGATCGCATCCGGGTCGGCAGCGGCGGCATCATGCTGCCCAATCACCCCCCGCTGGTCATTGCCGAGCAGTTCGGTACGCTGGAAACACTCTATCCAGGGCGCATCGACCTAGGGTTGGGGCGTGCCCCCGGCTCCGATGGCGCGACCATTGCCGCCATGCGCCGGGATCCACGCTCAGGGGTCAACGACTTCCCCGACCAGGTCGCCGAACTCCAACGTTTTCTCGGCGAGGCCGAGCCGGGACAGCGGGTCAAGGCGGTCCCCGGCCAGGGAACCCATGTTCCGCTGTGGCTACTCGGTTCCAGCGGGTTCAGCGCCCAACTCGCCGCCCGCCTGGGGTTGCCGTTCGCCTTTGCCGCCCAGTTTGCGCCGGGTTACCTGTTCGAGGCGCTACGGCTCTATCGGGAGCAGTTCCGCCCCTCGGCCGTGCTCGATGAGCCGTATGCGATGGTGGGCATGCCCGTGATCGCCGCCGACAGTGATGCCCAGGCCCACTACCTTGCCACCACCGCCCAGCAGAAATTCCTCAACTTGATCCGTGGCAAGCGGACCCAGTCGCTGCCGCCGGTCAACGAGCTCGATTGGACGCCCATGGAACAGGCCCAGGTCGACCAGTTCCTGGGCGCCGCCGTGATCGGTGGGCCCGATACGGTCCGGGCCGGACTGGAGGAATTTCAGGCGCGCACCGGCGCCAATGAGTTGATGATCAACTCCGATCTCTATTCGCACGAGGACCGGCTCCGCTCCTACGAGATCGTCAGCGAGGTCTGCCGGGGATGAGTGCCTACCTCGACCGGGCCGGCATCGTGTCCGGTCTCAAGCGCATGGCCCCGCTGTCGCTGTTCGTGATCGTGTTTGGGCTGGCCTACGGTGTGGCCGCGCTGCAGAACGGCCTGTCGGGGCTGGAAACGCTGTTGATGAGCGCGCTGGTCTTTGCCGGCGCGTCGCAGTTCGCCGCCATCGACATGTGGGGGCCCGGGATTCCGCTGGTCGCGTTGATGGCCACGACATTCGCCATCAATGCGCGGCATCTGCTGATGGGGGCGGCGCTCTACCCCTGGCTCCGCGGCCTTCCCGCCCGTCAGCGCTACGCCAGCGTCCTGGTGATGAGCGACTCCAACTGGGCCATGGCCGCAGCCGACTATCAGCGGGGCGAATCGAATGTCGGCATACTGGTCGGCGGGGGGATCGCCCTGTGGGTGGCGTGGATGATCGGCACCCTGCTCGGCGTGGTGTTCGGTAGCGGTATCTCTGATCCCGAGCGCTACGGCCTCGACGTGATCATGGGCTGTTTTCTGCTGTCGATGCTGGTCGGCAGCAAGCGCGACCTGTCCATCCTGCTGCCCTGGGGCGCGGCAGCACTGGCGGCGTTGGCCGCCATGCATTGGCTACCGCCACATTCTCACGTGATCGTCGGAGCGCTGGCAGGGGGGCTGGTCGGGTTGCTGCTTCCTGGCAAGCCTGCTGAACAGGAGGCGTCGGCATGAGCCTGTCCTCCCCGTTGCTGGGCTCGATCGTCGCCATCCTGCTCATGGCGGTGGTGACCGCACTGACCCGTACCGGCGGATTGCTGGTCATGTCACGCGTGCCGATCGGGCCACGGGTCGAGCGCTTCATCAATGCCATGGCCGGCTCGGTGCTGGTGGCCGTGATCACGCCCATGGCGATCGAGGGCGATTGGGGGGCACGCATGGCCCTGCTCGCCACCCTTGGAGTCATGCTGGTACTGCGCAAGCCATTGCCGGCCATTGCTATGGGAATCGCCACAGCGGCCCTGTGGCGATTCTGGATCGGCTGACGCTCAGAGCTGAGTCAGACGTTCGGCGATGCGCTGCTCGAGCTGGACCTGGTCGTCGGCAAAGCGGCGAATGCCCTCGGCCAGCTTATCGTTGGCCATGGCATCCTGGTTATGCTCCCAGCGGAACGTCGATTCGTCGATGGGCGTAGGACGTTCGCCTGCGGCGGGAAAATCGACACGCTTGTCGACATCGCCCTCCTCGGCCGCGAGCTCCTCGAGCAGCGCCGGTGAAATAGTCAGGCGATGGCAGCCTGCCAGGGCCAACACCTGGCCGGTAGTGCGGAAACTCGCACCCATTACCACCGTGTCGTATCCGCCACGTCCGGCACGCTCGCACACGCCGCGGACGAAGACCACACCGGGATCCTCGTCGGGGGCATAGTCCTTGCCGGTCTCCTTCTTGTACCAATCGGTGACGCGACCGACGAACGGGGAAATCAGGAACACCCCGGCATCGAAGCAGGCCTGGGCCTGGGCGTCGCTGAACAGCAGGGTCAGGTTGCAGTTGATGCCCTCTTTCTCGAGCTGCTCGGCCGCGCGGATGCCTTCCCACGTGGAGGCCAGCTTGATCAGGACCCGCTCGCGGCCGATGCCGCGCTTGTCATAGAGCTCGATCAGCTCATGTGCCTTGCGGATGCTGGCGTCCGTGTTGAAGGAGAGCTTGGCCGCCACCTCGGTGGAGACGCGCCCGGGGACCAGCTTGGTAATCTCGCTGCCTTTCATCACGGCGAGCCGCTCGACGGCGTGATCGACCTGATGCTGTGCATCGCCACCTTCGCGCTTGACCGCAGCCAGCTCCGTATCGATGAGCTCCTGGTAACCCGGCAGATCGAAGGCCTTGAGCAGCAGCGACGGGTTGGTGGTGGCATCCTGGGGCTGATAACGGCGGATGGCATCGAGATCGCCGGTATCGGCCACCACCAATGAGTGGCGTTTCAGGGCGTCGAGTCGTGTCGTCATGGTCACTCCGTGGGGATCCTGTTCGTGTCGAGTCTGCCGGATATCTCGTGGCGTGGGTGAGTCTGCCGATACCGGCCATGAAAGTCATCATAGGCGGTACAAGATCCGGAACGAAGTGGCCGATGCGTGTTCCAATCGACAAGACCCTGAGATGGCTGCCATCGGGCAGTCAGCGTGCCTATCGGAGCTTGATATGATCGATCGCAACCGCGACCCTCACCGCAATCCTGCCTGGCAGGCCGCCCAGCAATGGCGGGAGCGGGCGCGCCAGGACCGCTTCCGGGGGCGAGCCAGTGGGCTGCGTCTGGCTGTGACCTGGCTGCTGTTCGGCATATTGATGATCGTCGGGACCCTGCTCGGCCTGTTTTTCTTGCTCGTCGGCTGGGCGATGCTGCCTTTTCTTCGCCACCGCATGAAAAAGCGCATGGAACGGATGCGTGCCGGACAAGCCCAGGATATCGATGATGGTTTCACTGCTTCCCGACACGCTGGCCGCCAGCATGTGTTGGAAGGGCACTACGAAGTCAAGCAGCGCGACACCGACCCCCGATTCAAGTGATCCGTTACGTGTAGGTTCACAGGGCAGTGCAGGCTTATCGATCTCGAAAAAAAGGCCCACCTAGGGGATAGGCGGGCCACAAGATGGATCTAACAGGGGTGCACCGCTAGCGATGCAGCAATGAAGCGTCTGGTTGGTCATCAGACGCCTTAACGATACGAGCCCAGCATCCATCTAACCAATTTATTGGTTAGATATACCCGATAGACGTTTCCAATCCATGCTGCGAGACAATTGTGTGACGCGACCTCGCAATGGCTTGACCCCGAGGCAACCGACCACTAGGACTTAATAGACTAGGCAACGCTGGCTGGCGTTGCCCTGAACCCACCGATCTGTAGGATAGGGAGAGCGCTCATGTGGACTAAACCGGCTTACAAGGACCTGCGTCTTGGCTTTGAGGTCACACTGTACATTGCCAATCGTTAAGGCGATGCCAATCGGCAAGACGAAGTAAACGCAAGAGACGCTCCGCTTAGCCGGAGCGTTTCTGCGTATGAACCGCCAGGGAAGGCGTAATCGGCAGGAGAGTCACCGGCTATCCACCGCGCTGGTGACAACCTTGCTTAGCGACAAGGAGAGACGGCATGCATGTAGTGGTTCTGGGTTCGGCGGCGGGCGGGGGGTTTCCGCAGTGGAACTGCAACTGCCATAACTGCTTGCGTGTGCGCCAGGGTGATTCCGCCCTGACGGCTCGACAGCAATCCTCGATCGCCATCAGCAGCGACGGCGAGCGGTGGCTCCTGTGCAATGCCTCACCGGACATTCGCGCCCAGATCGCGGCCACCCCCGAGTTGCATCCTCGCCGCGGCCCTCGCGATACCGGCATCGCCGAGGTGCTGCTGATGGACGGACAGATCGATCATGCCAGTGGCCTGTTGTCATTGCGCGAAGGCTGCCCATTCGATGTCTGGTGCACGCCCAATGTGCATGAGGATCTGAGCAGCGGCTTTCCCCTGTTTCCGATGCTCGAACACTGGCAAGGCGGGCTCAGCTGGCAGCGCATCGGCATCGACCAGGAGCATCACGACGCTCGCTTCGAGGTCCCGAGCTGTCCCGGTCTCGTTTTCACGGCAGTGGCCTTGACCAGCAATGCACCGCCCTACTCCCCTCGGCGCGGCTCCCCTACGCCAGGAGACAATATTGGCCTGCTGATCGAGGACACGCGGGACGGGCGCTCACTGTTCTATGCGCCGGGCTTAGGGTTGGTCGATGACGAGACCCGCGCCTGGCTGGCACGTGCCGATTGTGTGCTGGTCGATGGCACCTTATGGCACGACGACGAACTGCAGCGTGCCGGTGTCGGCCGGGCCACAGGACGCGACATGGGCCATCTGGCCCTGGCGGGTGAGCATGGCCTGCTCGAGACCTTGGACGCCCTGCCCGAGTCGACTCGGCGCATTCTGATACACATCAACAATACCAATCCGATTCTCGATGAAGGTTCCTCCGAGCGAGCCGAGCTACGGCGTCATGATATCGAGGTCTCCTACGACGGGATGCGAATCACGCCCTGACCCACACGCGCAGCGAGGCCGATCACTCAGCGCCAATGACTTACTGAACCGGGAACAAGACATGCCATCACTCGCATCGCCGCTACCGGCCGATTCATCGTTTCCCGAGATGGCCCTCGACCGCGAGGCATTCCGGGCAGCGCTTCTGGCCAAGGGAGAGTATTACCATATTCACCACCCCTACCAGGTCGACATGGCCGAGGGCCGCGCCACCCCAGAGCAGATACGCGGCTGGGTGGCCAACCGTTTCTATTACCAGATCATGATCCCGCAGAAGGATGCCGCGCTGCTGGCCAACTGCCCGGACGCCGCCACGCGGCGCCAATGGGTACAGCGCCTGCTCGATCATGACGGCTACGGCGACGATACCGGCGGTATCGAAGCATGGCTGGCCCTGGGCGAGGCCGTCGGTCTCACTCGGGACGAGCTCAACTCGCAAACGCATGTGCTGCCCGGGGTACGTTTTGCCGTCGATGCCTATATCAATTTCGTGCGGCGGGCCGACTGGCGCGAGGCCGCCATCTCTTCGCTCACCGAGCTCTTTGCCCCCCAGGCCCACCAGAGCCGACTGGATACCTGGCCAACGCACTACCCCTGGATCGACGAATCCGGCTACGGCTATTTCCGCAAGCGTCTCGGCGAGGCACGACGCGATGTCGACCACGGACTTCAGTTGGCACTCGACCTGTGCACGACGGCAGCCGCCCAGCAGCGCGCACTCGACATTCTTCAATTCAAGCTCGATGTGCTGTGGAGCATGCTCGATGCCATGACCCTGGCCTACCAGCTCGATCGCCCGCCCTACCATAGCGTGACGGAACAGCGCGTCTGGCACCGGGGGCTGTCATGAACGCAAGCGCCGAAGACCATATCGTATACCGGCTACGCCCGGGTTGGCGTCTACAATGGGAGGAAGCCCAGGGCCGGTACGTCCTGCTCTATCCCGAGGGCATGGTGCAGCTCAACGACAGTGCGGGAGCGATACTCTCGCATCTCGATGGCCAGCGAGATGTCGCTGCCCTGATCGATGCCCTCAGCCAGCAATATCCCGAGGTACCGGCCGACGCGCTCGGCCACGATGTCCGCGAATTCCTGACCGATGCCTCACAACAGGGCTGGATCTACCATGACTGACCTTGCCCAACCGTCGGCAGCTCGCCCCGACGTGGGTGACATGGGCACCGGCGCCCCTTTGTGGATGCTTGCCGAGCTCACCTATCGCTGTCCGCTGCAGTGTTCGTACTGCTCGAACCCGCTGGATTTCGCCGCCTACCGCGACGAGCTCACCACCGAAGAGTGGATCGAGACGATGCGCCAGGCGCGCGCCATGGGCGCCGTGCAGCTCGGTTTTTCCGGCGGCGAGCCCCTGGTGCGCCGCGATCTGGAAACGCTGGTGCAGGAAGCCCGTCAGATGGGCTTCTATACCAACCTGATCACCTCGGCACAGGGACTCGATGAGACACGCATCGAGGCGCTGCGCGACGCCGGGCTCGACCACATTCAGATCAGCTTGCAGGCCGGTGACCCCGAGATCGCCGCAGCGGTGGCCGGTTCGCCCAAGGCCCATGCCAGAAAACTCGCCATGGCCCGGGCCGTCAAGGCTGCCGGCTATCCCATGGTACTCAACGTCGTGCTGCATCGGCACAATATCGACGACCTCGATGCCATCATCGCCCTGTGCGACGACCTGGGTGCCGATGCCGTGGAACTCGCCAATTGCCAGATCTACGGCTGGGCCCACCTCAACCGCGAGGGGCTTCTCCCCAGCCGCGAACAGCTCGAGATCGCCGAGGCCACTACGGCGCGCTGGCGTGAACGCCTGGCCGAGAAGGGGCGTGACATGCGACTGTTGTTTGTGGTGCCCGACTACTACGCCGAGCGTCCCAAGGCATGCATGGGCGGCTGGGGATCGATCTTTTTGACCGTGGCGCCGGATGGGGCTGTCCTGCCCTGTCACAGTGCGCGCATGTTGCCGATGGATTTTCCCAATGTGCGCGATCAGCCCTTGGAATCCATCTGGTACGACAGCCCGGAATTCAATCGTTTTCGCGGTGATGCCTGGATGCCCTCGCCCTGCCGGGAGTGCGATGAGCGACACACCGATTTTGGCGGATGCCGCTGCCAGGCCTACCTGTTGACCGGCGACCCCACGGCCACCGATCCGGTCTGCGAACTGTCTCCCGATCATCACCTGATCGAGGCAGTTCGCGATCAGGCGGCCGCCGACCACCGCCAGGCCGTCGCGTTGACGCCACGCAACGTGCATGAATCTCGCGTGTTCTGCCGCGAATGAGCGAATCGACGCCTGACGAGGCTGCTGAAGAAGCGGCGCTTGCCGAAGCGGCGCGCCCGGCCGACGGCCTGGCTGACCTACGTGCCGACGAGACCGGCGCCTACTGGCTGGCCGCCGATGCAGAGACAGGCGCCCGGCGGCTATGGCACTGGCACGGGGGCCAGGCACACCCACTCACGCCGACCACGCTCGATGTATCGAGTCGGGTCAACGGCTATGGTGGCGGAGCGCATGCCCGCCTGGGTGAGCATGCCTATTTCGTGGCTGGAAGCGACCAGACGCTTTATCGCGTCTCGACTGACTCGTCCGCCTCCATGCCGCACCTCGAGCGTTGGTGGAACCGCGAAGCGAGTCGCTACGGCGGCCTGCTTGCCGACCCCGTGCGCCATCGCCTGCTCGCCGTGGAAGAGACCGGTAGCGCACGCGAGGCAAGCCAGGCCCTGGTGGCCCTCGATGCGACAGGACGGCGGGTCATAATGGCGGGCAGCGATTTCTACGGCGCGCCGGCGCTCTCCCCCGATGGCCAGCGACTGGCCTGGGTCGAGTGGCAATTGCCTCACATGCCCTGGCAACGGGCCCGCCTATGCATCGCCGACCTGAATGACGCAGGCGATGTGATCGGACACACCGTGTGGGACCCTGGCGCGGCGGTGACGCAGCCACGGTTCCGGCCCGATGGACAATTGGTTGCCCTGAGCGACCATGGCGGCTGGTGGCAGCCTTATCGGATCGAGGACGGCACAGCCCATCGAACCGGCACAAGCGATGCCGATCATGCGCCAACCCCCTGGCAATTGGGCGAATGCCATCACGTCTGGCGGCGCGATGGGCCCGGCGTGCTGGTGCGCTTCGTGGAGGGAAGCGCCACCCTCTGGCAAGTAAGTGGTCAAGGGCACGATGAACGCCGGCTGCTACCCGATTCGACGCGAATCGTGGGGCTGGCCGAGGCCGATGACTGGCTCTATGCCATCACCCAGGGGCCGGCCCATGCCGCCCGGCTCGAGCGTATCGCGCTGGCAGGACCAGAATTCGGGAGCGAATCGCCCGAGGTGCTTCAGGCGCTGCCCACCGCTGGCGATCCCCCTGTGCCGCATACCGTCACTGCCGCGATATCGCCTGACGAAGCGACCTCGGCCTTCGTCTATTTTCCCGATACACCCGATGCCGGGCCCGCCCCGTTGATCGTACGCGTTCATGGCGGGCCGACGGCGGCCTGTTACCCGGTCTTCGACCCGCTGGTGCGCTGGTGGGTACGGCAGGGCTATGTCGTCGCCGACCTCAACCCGCGTGGCAGCGGGAATTTCGGCCGCGCCTATCGTGAGCGCCTCGCCCGCGGGTGGGGGCGTCTCGATGTCGAGGACAGTGTCGCCCTGGCCGATGAACTGACCCGGCGCGGCATCGCCGACCCCCAGCGTTGCTACATTCGCGGCCAGAGTGCTGGCGGGTTCACGGTGCTCAATGCGTTGGCCGGAAGCGACCGCTTCAGGGCCGGCGCCAGCCTCTATGGGGTCACCGATGCACAGCGTCTTGCCAGCCAGACCCATCGCTTCGAATCGGGGTATCTCGACTGGCTGCTCGGCGATGACGACGCCAAGCGACGCATGAGCCCCATTCACCGCCTGTCGAGTTTTGCGGGCGCGGTCATCTTCTTCCAGGGCGAACGCGACAGTATCGTGGTACCCGAGCAGACCCACGCCATGGCCGAGGCCTTGCGGGAGCGCGGACTGACGGTCGAAGTGGTACTGTTTACCCATGAGGGGCATGGCATTCGTCATCCCGATAACCGGCGCCGCATGATCGCCAGCGAACTGGCGTTCTTCGCCGTCCACGCTAGCGAGACAACATGCACGAAATGACCGGCCTTCCTGCCCTGCCCGAAGGCAGCCGCCTGCTCGAACGTCGATTGCAAAGCGGCACCCGCCTGCTGGCGGTGGAAATGCCCAGTGCGCGCCAGTCGCGTCTGGTCGCCGCAGTCGGGGTGGGCTATCTCGACGAACCGGCCGAGTGGCCGGGCCTCGCCCATCTCCTCGAACATGCCCTGTTCCTGGGCTCGGCACGCCATCCTGAAGCCGGTGACTTCGCCGCCTGGGTGGCTGAACAGGGCGGTCGTTATAACGCCCATACCGACGAGTACGTCACTGACGTGCATGTCACGCTGCCCCCGGACAGTGCCGAGACTGGGGTGAACCGCCTGGTCGAGCTGATGGTGCATCCCCGGTTGGCCGCTTCGAGCATCGAAAGCGAAATCGCCGTGATCGACGCCGAGTTTCAGGCCCGGCTTGCCGACCCTGACCTTCACCGTCAGGCCGCTCTCGGCCTGCTTTGCCATACCGATCATCCCGCCCATCGGTTGCATCACGGCCACCGCGGCAGTCTCGAAGGCGGCCTCCAGCAATGCGCCGACGCCCTCACCGCCTTCCATCGAGCCCACTATCGAGCCGAGCGGTTCAGCCTGGTGCTGCTGGGCCCTCAACCCGCCGAGCGCCAGCTCGAGTGGCTCGCACATGCCGCCACGACGATTCAACAAGGAACCGCGCCCCATCCCGAGCGTCACTGGCGCTGGGCACCGCCTGCCCGGATTCAGTGGGGGCTGCCCAATACGCAAGCATCCCAGCCGATGCTGGAACTCATCTGGCCCTTATCCGAACCGCTCAGCGAAGAGCAGTACCGAAAAGGGGCGCGCCTGGCGGCGGCGCTCTGTGATGGGACGCTGGCCGCCACCCTGCGCCAGCATGGTGCCATTCTTGACATGGACGCCGTGCTGCGGATCGATGGAACGGCCCCGGTCGTGGCCTTGACCCTGACGTTGACCGTTGCCGGCCTGCGTCAGATCGA
Source organism: Litchfieldella xinjiangensis (assembly GCF_000759345.1). Lineage (GTDB taxonomy): Bacteria > Pseudomonadota > Gammaproteobacteria > Pseudomonadales > Halomonadaceae > Litchfieldella_A > Litchfieldella_A xinjiangensis. The sequence goes on along the minus strand of NZ_JPZL01000002.1, from coordinate 200,891 downwards.
ACCGGTCCTTGCTACCTGCCAGGCTCGGGTGGCACACCTCTCATCGCATTTACCGGCAGCCATGCCTCGTCCTGACGAGCTCGATCTCGACCGCTGGCCCCGGCAGGCAGCCGTACGCCTGGCCCTGGCAGACAATCAAGCGTCAGCCAACCTGGCGGGGATACCTACCGATAATGCGTTCGCGGCTGAACGTTGTCGCGTACTGGAACCGATGCCCGCAACGCATGCTTCAATCGACGTGAACCCCGAGACCGGTACACGTCTGCGCCGGTTGTCGCCTGATGTCGATGCCGCGCCCTGGCCCGTGTCACTGTCGCCTATCCTGGACAAGCGCCACCCCATCGCCCAAGGAGCAAGCGACCCGGCCCCCTGGCACGAGACGAGTGAGCGTCAACGCCTTTGGTGGGGCAGCGAACCGGTCCTGGACGAGGCGTTCCTGGGTATCGCCTGGCCTACCTCGGCTATGGATCAACCCGACCGAGTGGCGCGCTGGCTACAGCGCACCCTGGCGCTGCGTCAGGCGGCGCGTCATCAAGGAATCCAGTTAACTCTGGGCGGAGACGGCCATGGCGACTGGCTGCTCGCCTGGGGCGACGCCGAGCGGCTCGTTTCCGGACTCGAACAGGCCGTTGCCGCCTGGCCTCGCCAGGCCGACGAAGCGCTGAGAAGCACCGCGCATGCCGATATCCCCTCGCACGGCCTTCTCGCCCAGCGCCTATTGGCACAGCTGGATTCCCAGCCGCTGCCAGCATACACGCTTTCTGGCACCGCTCTTGAGTCGGCCCTGCCGCAGCAACTGGCCTGGGCAGGTGGCAATCAGAATGCCGAGACGGCGCTGGACGCCGCCAGGGCACTGCTCGCCTCCCTGCCCGACCCCGTGGCATTTGGCGACCCCAGGGCATCCCGTTCTGCCAGTCACCCGGTCTCTGAAACAGCGATAAGTGAATGGCCGACCCAATGGCTCGCTGCCCATGACGGCGACCGGGCCTTGATGCTGCAGGTCGATGCCCCCGATGCCAGCGCAGAGAGTCGTGCGCTGTTCCAGTTACTGGCCCAGTGTCACGACGCCGCGTTTTGCCACGAGATGCGTCAGCAGCGTCAATTGGGCTATGCCTGCGCTGTTCGTTACCGAGAGGCCGGCGGCTGGCCGCGGATCGGCTACGTGGTGCAGTCCCCTGGGGCCGATATCCCTGAGCTGCGTCGCGCCATCGTCGACTTCGTCGTTCAGCAGGGTCCTGCGCTGGCACGCCTGGCGCCAGAGGCGTTCATCCAGCGCTGCCGCTGGCTCAGCGTCAGCTGGGGCGCACCGGAAACCGAGCGCGAAACGCGCCTGAGGCTATGGCACGCCGTACGACAGGGCAGCGCGCCGCAAACCCCATGGCTGGCCGAGCAGGAAGCGCTTGCCAGCCTGGCCCCCGACGCCCTGGCTCGGCTTGGCGAACAGCTCGCCGAGGGCACCTTGACCGGCCAATGGTGGGGGCATGCTCCGGCACGTCGGCGTTGGGAATGAAAAAACCCGAACGCACGGCGGCGTTCGGGAAATGGAGAGGCCGCCAAGAGGACCAGGAGTCACCTTATTTCGGTCAGGGACGCGTCAGGATTCCAACGATTCGTAGGGGAGCCCCACGTAGTTTTCGGCAAGCGTCGTGAGCCCTGCCTCGGATGAAGTGACATAGTCGAGTTCGGCCTGCTGCATGCGACTGTCGAAGTCCGCGTGATCGGAGAACGTGTGCAGGATCGAGGTCATCCACCATGAGAATCGCTCGGCCTTCCAGATACGCTTCAGGCAGGTCTGAGAATAATGGGGTATCAGGTCGGTGCGCCCTTCCTGATAGACCTTGACCATCAAGCGATAGAGCGTATTGACGTCACTGGCTGCCAGGTTGAGTCCCTTGGCGCCGGTAGGCGGCACGATATGCGCCGCATCCCCGACCAGGAACAGGCGGCCATACTGCATGGGTTCGACGACGAAGCTGCGCAGCGGCGCGATGCTCTTCTCCAGCGAAGGGCCGGTGACCAGCTTGGCGGCGATATCCTCGGGTAGGCGCCGTTTCAGTTCCTCCCAGAAACGCGCGTCAGACCAATTCTCGACCTTCTCGTCGAGAGGTACCTGCACGTAGTAACGGCTGCGAGTTTCGGAACGCATGCTGCACAGGGCGAAGCCGCGCTCGTGACGCGCGTAGATCAGCTCGTCGGAGACGGGTGGCGTATCGGAGAGCAGCCCCAGCCAGCCGAAGGGATATACCTTTTCGTACGTCTTGATGCGCTCCGCCGGAATCGACTGGCGAGACACACCATGATAGCCATCGCACCCGGCGATATAGTCGCAATCCAGGCGTACCGTTTCACCGTCTTTTTCAAAGGTGAGGTAGGGCCGGTCGCTATCGAGCGCGTGCGGCTGGACGTTGTCGGCCTCGTAAATCGTCTGGCCACCGCTGGCCTCACGGGCGGCCATTAGATCGCGCGTGACCTCGGTCTGGCCATAAACCATGACTTTCTTGCCGCCCGTCAGTTCGGCAAGGTCGACGCGTACGCGGCGATTGTCGAAAGCCAGGGAGAAGCCGTCATGCGGCAGGCCCTCGGCATCCATCCGCTCCTCGACACCCGCCTCACGCAACAGGTCGACCATACCCTGTTCGAGGACGCCCGCGCGGATACGGCTGAGCACGTATTCGCCGCTCTTGCGCTCCACGATGATGTTGTCGATGCCCTGGCGTTGGAGCAGCTGACCGAGCAACAGGCCGGAAGGCCCGGCACCGATGATGGCGACTTGGGTTCGCATGGCTATGCCTCGTGACTTGCGATCATTCCTTGTATTTTTCTATGTTTCGCAGGGCGAAATAAGGCATATTGCCGCTGAAAACTTGGACTTTTACAGGATCCAGAATCGACTTTAGTCGTAACGAAAGGCCACCATGCTCACTCCCCATTCCGACACGGTGCCGGTCTTCAAGCTGTACGGCGAGACCCGCCACTGGCCCACCCCCGATCTGCTCCATTGCGAGTCGATCGCCGAGCGTAGTCGCCGCCATGATTGGCATATCCGAGCGCATCGCCACGCCGACCTGTTGCATATACTGCATATCGAAAGCGGCGAGTTGACGCTGGAAATCGAAGGCAATCCTCAGCCTATCGCGGGGCCGGCATTGATCGTGATCCCGGCCATGACCATCCATGGGTTTCGTTTCTCGCAGTCGATCCAAGGGCATATCGTGACCCTCGCCAAACCGCTGGTGGAAACGCTCAGCCAACGCCTCGGCCCAGCGTCGATGGGACTTGGCAGGCCCGCCTTCCATGAGCTTACCCGCGAAGGTGATGCAAGGCGGGTCGCTCAGCTCATTGCCCAGCTGCATGATGAGTATCGCTACCCGGCTCCGGGGCGCGACCTACTGCTCAATGCACTGCTCGAGGCCTTGGCGATCCATCTCATACGACGTACCGATACCCGCCGTCAGGTGAGTGCCAAGGCAATCAATCCGACGGGTCGCGGCCAGGCCCATTTGAACAATCTGCTTTCACTGGTCGAGGCCCAGTACCGCGAGCAGCCCTCCGTCGAGTCGCTGGCGGCGCAACTCGGCCTGACCAGCGCGCATCTCAATACGCTATGCCGCCGTCTCGCCAGCCGTAGCGCACTGCAGATACTCCATGAGCGACTGCTGCTCGAAGCCAAGCGTGAACTGACCTACACCAGCATGACGATCAGCCAGATCGCCGATACCCTCGGCTTCTCCGAACCCGCCTACTTCACTCGCTTTTTCAAGCGTCACACGATGTTGACGCCGAAGGCGTTTCGCCAACGTCATCTGGAGCGCCGGGCGACAGGCCGCCAATAAAAAACCCCGCAGCGTGACGCCACGGGGCAAGTAGCCGATTGCAGAGGCCGTGCCTACAGGAGGAACATCGTGGTCAGGACCGGGAAGGCCACCAACAGCGCCAGGCGAATGAAATCCGAGACGATGAATGGCGTCACGCCCTTGAATATCTCGCCCAGTCCCACGTGCGGAGCCATCGCCTTGATCACGAACACGTTCATGCCCACCGGGGGCGTGATCAGGCCAAGCTCCACCGTGAGTACGGTGATGATGCCGAACCACACCGGATCCACGCCCAGCGACTGGATGATCGGGTAAACCACCGGCACGGTGATCACCAGCATGGCGATCGAGTCCATGAACATGCCGAGCACGAAGTACAGCAACAGGATGCACAGCACCACCACGATCGGGGCGAGATCCATGCCGTAGAGAATATCGCTGATCGAGAACGAGATCCGCGATACCGAGATGAAGTAGCCCAGCGTCTCGGCCCCCACCAGCATGAAGAACACCACGGCGGAGAGCGACAGCGTCTCCTGCACGCTGCGCCACAGCCCACCCCAGCGCATGCCCTTGACCAGGGCGTAGAGCAGCGTGGAGAAGGCTCCGACGGCGGCGCCCTCGGTCGGGGTAAAGACCCCGAAGTAGATCCCCAGGATCATCACCAGGAACACGGCGAAGAACGGCACCAGCCCGGTCATCGAGCGGAACTTCTCACCCCATGAAGTGGGCTCGCCGGCCACCGCCAGCGACGGCTTCAGGCGCATCACCACGCTGACGGTCAGGGCATACATCACCAGGCCCATCAACCCCGGCACCAGGCCAGCCATGAACATGTCGCCCACCGACTGCTCGGTAAGGATGGCATAGATCAGCAACGCGATACTCGGTGGGATCATGATTCCCAGGGTACCGCCGGCCGCCAGGGCGCCGGTGGCCAGGCCACGGTTGTAGCCGTAGCGCTCCATTTCCGGCAGGGCGACTCGGGTCATGGTGCTGGCGGTGGCCAGCGACGAGCCCGAGATCGCCGAGAAGATGCCGCACGAGCCCACCGCAGCGATCGCCAGGCCGCCCTTCCAGCCACCGCAGATCACCCGGGTGGAATCGAACAACTTGCCGGCCATGCCCGAGTGCGCCGCGAGCACGCCCATCAGGATGAACATCGGCACGGCGCTGAAGCTGTAGTTGGACAGCACCTCGACCGGTACCGACTTGAGCATCGAGATGGCCGCGCCCCAACTGATCACCTGGGAGAAACCGACGATGCCCACCAGCAGCATCGTCAATGCCACCGGTACACGCAGCACCATGAGCAGGAGCAGGCAGCCCAGGCCCACGGCGCCGATCATTTCACTCCCCATGGGCTTCTTCTCCTTCGACGCCGAAGACAGCGCTCAATACGGCATGGATCAGGCTACGTATGCCTAGCAACAGGCCAAGGCACGCGGCCAGATAATAGATGGGGCCCATCGGCAGGCGCAGGTCCTGGGTCACTTCGCCATGACGAGCGGCCGCCCCGCCGGCATCGATCAGGCCGATGAACAGCACCAATCCCAAGGCGGCGAATCCCAACAGATAGACGCCATGCAGGCGGGCCTTGATCGATGACGACAGGCCATGCGAGAAGGCCTCGACCACCACCTGGCTGCGCTCCACGTTGGCTGCCATGGCAGCCAGCAGCGAGAACAGCATCAGGTAGCTGACCAGCTCGACACTGCCGGTCACCCGCAGGGCGATGGCGCCTTCGGTCAGTCGATAAAGATAACGGGTCCCCACGTCGGTAATGGTGACCGCCAGCAGCGCCACGAGGGCGATGCCGGCGATGACGCGACACAGGGTGGCCAGTACGAGACCGGCCTGTTCGAGCCTGGCTTGCATCATGCCTGCCCCTTAACTGGCCGGGCAGGATTGACGCGCCTCGAGGGCCGCATCGTAGACGTCGCGAGCCTGGTCGAGGCCGCGCGCTTCAAGCTCGGCAAGATAATTGTCGATTCCGTCCTGTAGCGGCTGCTGCCAGTCCGGGTTCTCGAGCGGATTGTCGATGACGCGGATGGTATGACCGGCTTCCTCGGCTTCCTGCTTGCCGGCCTTGTCGAGTCCATCGAACACATCACCGGCGACCTCGGCCCACTTCATGCCGGAGTTGGCATCGATGACCGCCTGCTGTTCTGGGCTCAACCTGTCGTAGGTACGCTGGCTCATGGTCGCAACGAAGATCAGCGAGTAGAACGGCACTTGGGTGTGGTATTCGGCCAGCTCGTTGAGACGGAAAACCTTCATGCCTTCCCAGGGGAAGCTCAGGCCATCGATGACGCCGCGCTGCATGGAGGTGTAGATATCCGGCGCAGGCATGCCCACCGGGCTGGCACCCAGGTTCTCGAGGATATCGCCGGCCACCGCGGTGGGCCGACGGATGCGCAGGCCCGCCAGGTCGGACGGGGTCTGGACATCGGTATCGGTGGTGTGGATATAACCCGGCCCGGTCGTGAACATATAAAGCGGTCGGGTGTTGGCGTATTCTTCAGCGAGGTGACCATCCTCATAGAGGCTTTGCAGGATACAGGCCCCCTGGCTGGCGGAATCCGAGACGCCGGGAAGCTCGACGATCTGCGAGAGCGGGAAGCGACCTGCGGTATAACCCTGTGCGGTGATACTGATGTCGGCGATACCGTTCACGGCAGCCTCGTAGAGGTCATCCGGCTTGGCCAGGGTGCCGGAGGGGAAATTCTCGACACGCAGCTCACCGCCGGACTCCTCCTCGACGGTATTGGCCCAGGCTTCGAAGATATCCTGATTGATACCTGACGCACCTGGCCAGAAGTGTGCCATGCGCAGGGTCGTTGCCGCTTGCGCCGATGACAGGGTGGCACTGGCAATGGACAGCGCCAGTAGGCAGCGGGTCAGTTTGGTAGTCATGGGATTCCTCCGGCCGGTCGTAGCGTTCTCGATACGCCTTAATTGTTCGCATAGAGAACATGCGTTCGTTATACAGAGACGAACATAAACCAGCCGGAGGCTCAGCGAAAAGCGACCTTAGTCTAAGCTTCGCTACATACCTTTACCCATCGCTCTCTTGACGCAGGGAGTCCTCGGCGCCGGCCCCCTGAGCTGCGGCCAGAAATGCCGCTGCCCGCTCATGGGGAGGCCGGCCGAGAAGACTGACGCCAACGAACAGGCCGCTGGAGACAACGATGCCCCAGATGCCGGCAGGCAGGCCCAGCACGGCATTGCCGCTGGCGTAGACGAACAGCACGAACAGGCTGGTACCGATGATACTGACCAGCGCACCGGCGGCCGTACCGCGTTGCCAGAAAAACGCCCCGATGATGGCCGGCACCATCGAAACCAGCCCCGATGATGCCGCCACCGAAAGCATGGCGATCAAGTCGAGTTCGAGTTCGGCAAAGCCCAGCGCCACCAGGGCGATGATGGGGATCACGGCCTGACCGGCGCGCAACTGCCGGGTCTCGCTGGCACCGCGGAGGTGAGCGTAGACATCGCGGGACAGCATCGAGGACAGCGTCAGCATGATCGAATCGATGGTCGACACGGCGGCCGCCATGATGCCGATCATTACCACCACGCCAAGGATTGGCGGGACGTAATGCGACCCCAGCAAGGTGGGCGTTGCCAGGTCTGCCCGTTCCAGCCCCGGAAAGGCTGCCAATGCAGAGAAGCCCCACAGGACCGAGACCAGCGTATAGACGAAGCCGAAGACCAGGAAACCGATCAACATCTGTCGCATGGCTCGCATCGACGACGGCATGAACAAGCGCTGGCTGACCTGCGGATTGGACACGCTGAAAAAGAACCAGGGTATCGTCAGTCCCAGAAACGTGACGAAGCTGAACAGGCCACTGCCCGGTACGGCAAGCGACTCGGGATGCTCATTGGCCAGGGTATCGAACAAGGCGCCGAAGCCGCCCAGCCCCTGGATGACCAGCCATGCCACCAACGTGGAGACCACGATCATCACCAGCGCCTGTAGCGAGTCGGTCCACATCACCGAACGGATACCTGCAATGAATGAGAAGGCGATCGCGATGGCGGTCGCCAACACCACCCCGGTCGAAAAGCCGATGGCGCCCTGGGTGGTCCCTTCGAGCAGGTAACCGACACCCGCCAGCTGAACCGCTGCATAGGGAATCAGAAAGACGCAACTGGCCAGGGCCACGGCCATGGCCACGGGCTTGCTGGCATAGCGGTAACCCAGCATCTCGCTGGGCGTGATGAAGCCGAAGGCCTTGCCCACCGACCAGAACCGCGGCCCGAAGACAGCCACCAGCGACACCCCCGCGAAATAGACGATCTCGAAGCCCAGCGCCCCGACCCCACCGGCATAGGTCAGCCCGGCCAGGCCCACCATCATGAAGGCACTGTATGTCGTGGCACTATAGCTCAGCGCCGAGACGACGCCGTTCATCTGCCGGTTACCCAGAAAATAACCGGCCATATCGGGGGCCCTGGCCTGCCGGGAAAGCACGGCGAGCAGCAGGGAAATGGCCAGGTAGATCACCACCGACCACCAGATGAGCGAGGCACTCATGTCACTTGCCCCCCAGGTCGCGTGTGATGTAGACGTTGAGCGCGATGATCACCAATCCTGCAAGGCTCCAGAACAGGAAGCTGCCGTACCATGCCTGGATATGCGATAGCAGCGTGTAGGGCACCAGATAACACAGTGCCACCACCAACCAGACCAGCCAGATCGCCCTGCGTCGCTGCATGCTTGCCTCCTCTTACACCTTGGATCGATACGATTGTCCCGAGACATCATCAGGTTAGTTGATGATAAAAGGAAAGGGCGCCACCGCTCGGTAGGCGCCCTTCGATAGGCTCGACGCTAGCCTAACGGCCAGCCTGACAGCGAGACTTACACGCCCAGATAATCGAGTATCCCTTCACCGGCCTGACGGCCCTCGTGAATGGCGGTAACGACCAGATCGGACCCGCGCACCATGTCACCCCCCGCAAAGATTTTCTCGTTGGTGGTCTGGTAACGATAGGTGCCATGCTCCGGGGCGATCACCCGGCCTCGGTCATCGGTAGAGACGTTGGTCGCCTCGAGCCAGGCGATCTCGGTGGGCTGGAAGCCGAAAGCAATGATCACCGCATCCGCCGGCAGGACTTCTTCCGAACCAGGGACGACTTCGGGACGCTGGCGGCCGTTCTCGTCGGGTTCCCCCAGACGCGTCCGCACGACCTTGACCCCTTCGACCTTGTCCTCGCCGATGACGGCCACCGGCTGGCGGTTGAACAGAAAGTCGACGCCCTCCTCGCGTGCATTCTTCACCTCACGCTTGGAGCCGGGCATGTTGCCTTCGTCGCGGCGATAGGCACAGGTGACGCTCGCCGCTCCCTGGCGAATCGCCGTACGGTTACAGTCCATGGCCGTATCCCCTCCGCCCAGCACCACCACACGCTGCCCTTCGAGAGAGGTGTAATCGGCCGGGCCGGTCTCGAAGCCCAGGCAGTGATTGACGTTGGCGATCAGGTAGTCGAGCGCCTTGTGCACCCCGGGCAGGTCCTCGCCCGGGAAGCCGCCGGTCATGTACTTGTAGGTGCCCATGCCCATGAAGACGGCATCGTACTCCTCGAGCAGATCGTCGACGGTGACGTCGCGGCCGATCTCGGTATTCAGCCGGAACTCGACCCCCATCTCCTCGAACACGGCACGCCGGCGCTCCATGACATTCTTCTCGAGCTTGAACTCGGGAATGCCGAAGGTCAGCAGGCCACCAATCTCGGGATAACGATCGAACACGACCGGGCGAACGCCATTGCGAACCAGGATGTCGGCACACCCCAGGCCGGCCGGCCCGGCGCCGATGACCGCGACGCGCTTGTCGGTCCAGGTCACCTTGGACATGTCCGGGCGCCAGCCCATGGCAAAGGCGGTATCGGTGATGTACTTCTCCACCGAGCCGATGGTCACCGCACCGAAACCGTCGTTCAGGGTGCAATCGCCTTCACACAGGCGGTCCTGCGGACATACCCGCCCACAGACCTCGGGCAGGGTATTGGTTCGATGCGACATCTCCGCCGCCTCGAGGATGTTGCCCTCACTGACCAGCTTCAGCCAGTTGGGGATGTAGTTGTGTACCGGGCACTTCCACTCGCAGTAGGGGTTGCCGCAATGCAGGCAGCGATGCGCCTGGCTGGCCGCCTCCTGGGGCTTGAAGGGTTCGTAGATCTCGGCGAACTCCTTGGCCCGGGTACGTGCATCTTTCTTCTGCGGGTCCTGGCGACCCACATCGATAAACTGGAAATCGTTGTTGAGACGGTTTGCCATGGTGGTCTTCTCCTCCACTTACTCCGGGCGCCGGCGGGATTCGGCGAGCAGGCCGTTGAGGCTTGCTGCCTTGGGCTTCACCAGCCAGAAATGGCGGATGTAATCGCTGAAGTCCTCGAGGATGTCGCGACCGCGCTGAGAGCCGGTCCGCTCGACATACTCCTTGATGACCTCCCGCAGGTGACGCCGGTAGGCTTCCATGGTCTCGGTGTTGATCCGATGGATCTCCACCAACTCATGGTTGTACTTATCGACGAAGGTACGGTCCTCGTCTATCACATAGGCGAAACCACCGGTCATGCCCGCGCCGAAATTGACGCCGGTTTCACCGAGCACACACACCGTGCCACCGGTCATGTACTCGCAGCAGTGGTCGCCGGCCCCCTCGATCACGGCATGCGCCCCGGAATTACGCACGGCGAAGCGCTCGCCTGCGGTCCCGGCGGCAAACAGCTGGCCGCCAGTGGCGCCGTAGAGACAGGTATTGCCGATGATCGCCGTCTTGTGGCTTTCGAAGTTGCTCACGCGGGGCGGCACGATGGTGATCGATCCCCCATTCATGCCCTTGCCCACGTAATCGTTGGCGTCCCCTTCGAGGTGCAGATTCAGACCGCGCGCATTCCATACGCCGAAACTCTGGCCAGCCACACCGGTGAAGCGCACGGTGATGGGCGCGTCTTCCAGCCCCTCTTCACCATAGCGTTTGGCAATGGCACCCGAGGCCAAGGCCGCCACGCTCCGGTCGCAGTTGGTGATCGAGAACGAGAAATCGCCACCCGACTTGTTGTCGATCGCGCCGCGTATCGCCTCGAGCACCTCCTGGTTCTTGGCACCCGGGTCGTGCGGCACGTTACGGCTCACCTGGCAGAACTGCGGCGCCTCGGCGGGCACGTGATCGTTCTGAAGCAGCGGCGTCAGGTCGAGCTTGCGCTGGGCCGGGGTCTGCCCTTCGATCACCTCCAGCAGGTCGGTACGGCCAATCAGGTCGGTCAGCTTGCGAACCCCCAGCATGGCCATCAATTCGCGGACTTCTTCGGCGATGAAGCGGAAGTAATGCTTGACCATGTCGACCGTGCCACGGAAATGCTCGTCACGCAGATACGGCAGCTGGGTGGCGACACCGGTGGCGCAGTTGTTCAGGTGACAGATACGCAGATACTTGCACCCCAGTGCCACCATCGGCGCGGTACCGAAACCGAAGCTCTCGGCGCCGAGAATCGCCGCCTTGACCACGTCGAGCCCGGTTTTCAGGCCGCCGTCGGTCTGCAGGCGGATCTTGTCACGCAAGCCATTGATGCGCAGGGCCTGATGCACCTCGGGCAGGCCCAGCTCCCAGGGGCTGCCGGCGTGCTTGATCGAGGTAATCGGGCTTGCCGCGGTGCCGCCGTCATACCCAGATACGGTGATCAGGTCGGCATACGCCTTGGCGACCCCGGTGGCGATGGTGCCGATACCCGGCTCCGAAACCAGCTTCACCGACACCTGGGCATCCGGGTTGACCTGTTTCAGGTCGAAGATCAACTGCGCCAGATCTTCGATCGAGTAAATGTCGTGGTGCGGCGGTGGCGAGATCAGGGTCACGCCGGGTACCGCATAGCGTAACCGGGCGATGAGTTCGTTGACCTTGCTACCCGGCAGCTGCCCCCCTTCACCAGGCTTGGCGCCCTGGGCGACCTTGATCTGCAGGACTTCAGCATTGACCAGGTACGCGGGGGTTACCCCGAAACGCCCGGAGGCGATCTGCTTGATCTTGGAGCTGCGAATCGTCCCGTAGCGCTCGGGATCCTCACCCCCTTCACCGGAGTTGGAGCGTCCGCCAGTCTCGTTCATGGCCTGGGCCAGCGCCTCATGGGCTTCGGGAGACAGCGCACCGAGGCTCATCCCGGCGCTATCGAAGCGTGGCAGCAGATTCTCGACCGGCTCGACCTCCTCGAGCGGCAACGGCTCGGGCGCCGGCTTGAGCGCCAGCAAGTCGCGAATGGTCGCCACGGGACGCTCATTCACCAGGCGGGCGAATTTCTTCCACTTCTCGTAGTCGCCCTGCTGTACGGCCTGTTGCAGCATCATGACCACGTCCGGATTGTAGGCGTGGTATTCCTGATAATGAACGTACTTGACCAAGCCGCCCTGGCCGATGCCTTTGCGCGGAATCCAGGCATCGCGGGCCAGCAGTTCCTGTTGCATTTGCAGTTCGCTGAAACCGGTACCCTCGATGCGCGAGGCCATGCCGGTAAAGCACAGGTCCATCACTTCGGAAGATAGCCCCACCGCCTCGAACAACTGCGAGCCGCGATAGGAGGCCAGGGTCGAGATTCCCATCTTGGAGAGAATCTTGAATAGCCCTTTCTGCATCCCCTTGCGGTAGTTTTCGCGGGCATCGGCCGGATTGCCAACCAGCTCACCGGTACGATGCATGTCGGCCATGACCTGGTAGGCCAGGTACGGATAGACCGCCGTGGCGCCCACCCCGAAGAGAACCGCCATCTGGTGGGCATCGCGGGCGTAGCCGGTCTCGACCACGACATTGACTCGCGGGCGCAACGCCTTTTTTCCCAGATGGTGGTGAACGGCACCTACGGCGAGGGCGGCCTGGATCGGCATCTGTCCCGGCTTCAGCTCGGCATCGGAGAGCACAAGGATGACCTTGCCGTTGCGGGCCGCCTCTTCTGCCTGATGACATAGCGCCAGCAGCGCCTGCTTGAGTCCCTGCGCCTGCGGGTCATAAGCCAGCGACATGTGATGGCTGGCGAAGGCCGGATCCTCCTGGCTCACCAGCGCGGTAAACTTGCGTGGCGACAGGATCGGCGTGGTCAGGATCAGGCGGTGGGCATGATCCGGTGTTGCCTCGAAAACATTGAGCTCGGCGCCACAGCAGGTTTCCAGTGACATCACGATCGCCTCGCGCAGCGGGTCGATCGGTGGATTGGTCACCTGGGCAAACTTCTGGCGGAAGTAATCGGTCAGCAGTCGATTGTGACGTGACAGCACCGCCATGGGCGTGTCGTCACCCATCGAGCCGACGGCTTCCTGACCACTCTCGGCCAGCGGACGCAGCACCTGGTCACGCTCCTCGAAGGTGACCTGGAACATCTTCTGGTAGGTCTTGAGCTCTTCCGCGTCCATGGGCTGGAAGCGAGCCAGCTCGGTGAGCGCCGATTCGAGATACTGGGCGCGATCCTTCAGCCAGCGCTTGTAGGGATAGCTGGACTTGAGGCGATCATCGATATCCTGGGTATGCAGGACTTCGCCGGTATGGGTATCGATACCCAGCACCTGGCCGGGACCGACACGGCCCTTGGCGACCACATCCTCCGGCTTGTAGGCATAGGTGCCGATTTCGGACGCCAGGGTGATATAGCCATTCTTGGTAATCACCCAGCGCGACGGACGCAGGCCATTGCGATCCAGCATGCAGACCGCATTGCGGCCATCGGTCATGACCATGCCGGCGGGGCCATCCCACGGCTCCATGTGCATGGAGTTATATTCGTAGAAGGCACGCAGGTCGCCATCCATGGTCTCGACGTTCTGCCAGGCAGGCGGGACCATCATGCGAATCGCGTTATAGATGTCCATGCCCCCGGTCATCAGCACTTCGAGCATGTTGTCCATGCTCGAGGAGTCGGAACCCTGGGTATTGACGATCTCATCCAGCTCGGCGATATCCGGCAACAGCTCGTTGACGAAGTTTTCCTTGCGCGAATTCGCCCAGCCGCGGTTGGCCTCGATGGTGTTGATTTCACCATTGTGGGCCAGAAAGCGGAATGGCTGGGCCAGCGGCCAACGCGGTGCGGTGTTGGTCGAGAAACGCTGGTGAAAAACGCAGATCGAGGTTTCCAGTCGCTCATCGCTAAGGTCGAGATAGAAGGTGGGCAGATCCACGGGCATCATCAAGCCCTTGTAGGACACCACCTTGGTCGACAGCGAGCAGACATAGAAGTCTTCCTCGTCGCGCAGGGCTTCCTCGGCGCGGCGACGTGCCATGAACAGGTCGACATTGAGGTTGGCCTCAGGACGCTCGTCACCCGACTCCACGAAGAGCTGGCGGATACGCGGCAGGCATTCCTGCGCCAACGGACCGCAAACACTGGGATTGACCGGCATGTCGCGCCAGCCATGCACGACCAGATTGCGGGCCTTGAGCTCACGCTCGAGAACCTCGCGCGCATGAGCTTCACGGGCATCATCGTCGGGCAGGAAGATCGTCCCCACCGCAAACCCTTCGCCCAGCTCGACACCCAGGGTCTCGCGCGCCATGGCACGCATGAACTTGATGGGCATATTGAGCAGTAGACCGCAGCCATCACCTGTTTTCCCATCGGCAGCGATACCGCCCCGGTGGGTCATGCAGGTCAACGACTCGATGGCCGTCTTCAGCAGGTCATGACTGGCCTGGCCTTCCATGTGGGCAATTAAGCCGAAGCCGCAGTTGTCACGGAACTCGCCAGGCTGGTGGAGACCTCTTATCATGGGCGTGCCTCACAAAAAAACGGGGAAACTTGTAACCAGAAATATTTGATGCTATTCTTAGAGGTTTTCTTTTTTATTCGAAAGCCGAAAATTGGCTGCTTTCTGGCGTGAAAAAGGCTGTACAGCATAGCCAGACCGATCCCAACAAGCAATTCCCCACCTGGCCTGCATCGGCAAAAAACCCCGAAAAACGGCAAGTTAGACCACTTCCACTGACGAAAACGTGTTTTCTGACAAGGACTTGCGCCGCCAGCCCCGAATCACCCTTTTCAGGCGAATTGTTCACAAAACTGCCGTCTCGTCCCATGCCGATCCTGCATGAGGCATGCAAATTCATGCAGGATCGAGCCGTTCTCGCATTAACGAGACACAAAAAAGGCGCCTCGAAAGGCGCCTGATTGTTCTCAGCGGCCGAGCCTACTGGCGGGGAAAGCTCACGATCATTTCCTCGAGCATGTCAGGCGGGGTGTCGTCATGGATACAGGCCTCACCCAGCGCACGCAACAGAACCAGGCGCAGGCGACTGTCGATGTTCTTCTTGTCCAGGCGCATGCGCGCCAGGAAGTCCTCGAGGTTCATATCGGCGGGCGCAAAGCGGGGCAACTCGGCCGATTGAAGGAGTGCTTCGACCCGCGAGACATCCGCCTGAGTGAGCCACCTCAACTGCCGGGACAGCTCGGCGGCCATCAGCATCCCGGCGCCTACGGCCTCCCCGTGCAGCCACTTGCCATAGCCTTGGTGCGATTCGATGGCATGCCCGAAGGTATGCCCAAGGTTGAGCAGCGCGCGAACCCCCTGCTCGGTCTCGTCTTCTGCGACGATCTTGGCTTTCAGTGAGCAACTGCGCAGGATCGCCTCCCGCAAGGCCGCGCCATCGATCGCTCTCAAGGCCGGCAAGTTGGCCTCCAGCCAGGCCAGGAAAGCGCTATCGCGAATCAAGCCATACTTGATCACCTCGGCAAGCCCCGCCGAGAGCTCACGAGGCGGCAAGGTGGCCAGCGTATCGGTGTCGATGAGAACGGCACGCGGCTGCCAAAATGCACCGATCATGTTCTTGCCGCGGGGATGATTCACCCCGGTCTTGCCGCCCACCGAGGAGTCGACCTGCGACAACAGCGTGGTCGGCACCTGAATAAAGGCGACCCCGCGCTGGTAGCAGGCCGCAGCGTAGCCGACCATATCGCCGATGACACCGCCGCCCAGGGCGATCAGCGTGCAACGACGATTGAAGCCGGCCTCGAGTAGCGCGTCCCAGATTCGGGCCACCGACTCCAGGGTCTTGGTGTGTTCGCCATCGGGGAGCACCACTTCACGCACTTCAAGCCCATCGGGCAGGCCCGCCCGCAGCCGTTCGAGATACAGCGGTGCCACGGTCTGGTTGGTGACGATCATTACCTGACGACCGGCCAGGTAGGGTGCCAGCGAGTCGACGTGCCCCAGCACTCCGGAACCGATATGGATGGGGTAGCTACGCTCGCCCAAATCGACATGCAGGGTGGCCGGAGATTCGGAAAGCGAGGATTCAGTCATGATCAGGCCTTGCAGTGTAGCGGGTCGACGAGGTGGGTGACCCGCCGCAGGATTTCATTGACCACCGATCGGGGGCCACGCTTGTCGGTACGCACGATCAGGTCGGCCGTAGCGCGATAGAGCGGATCACGCTTGGTGAAGATGGTGCGCAGGATGTCTTCGGGATTGTCGCCCCGCAACAGCGGCCGGTTGCGGTCCTTGGCGGTGCGCCTCAATTGCTGTTCGACCGTGGTGTAGAGATAGATGACCGTGCCGCGGTCCCGCAGGGCGCGACGGTTGGCTTCGCGCAGCACCGCGCCTCCCCCCGTCGCCAGTACCACACCCTCGCGGCGAGTGAGTTCTTCCACCATTTGCTGTTCACGCTCACGAAAGCCCACTTCGCCTTCGACGTCGAAGATCCAGGGGATATCGGCGCCACAGCGGGCCTGGATCTCGTGATCACTGTCGACGAAATCTCGTGAAAGCTCGGCCGCCAGGAGGCGGCCGATGGTGCTCTTTCCGGCCCCCATGGGGCCGATCAGAAATAGGTTGGGAAGCTCCTGCATCAGCGAATTGCCAGTCCGTCCTCGATGATCCGGGGGGTAATGAATACCAGCAACTCTACCTTTTCGTTCGAGTCTTGGGTATAGCGAAAAAGGTGACCGAGTACCGGAAGGTCGCCGAGGAAGGGCGTCTTGAACAGGCTGCGCAACTGTTCGGTGGTGAGAATCCCCCCAAGCACGACGGTTTCGCCATTGTCGACCAGCACCTGGGTCTCGATCTGGTTGGTGTCGATGGCCGGCGCGCCCTCATAGCTCTGGTCGGAGACGGTATCGTTATTGATCACCAGATCCATGATGATGCGGTCGTCCGGAGTAATCTGCGGCGTGACCTCCAGCGAGAGTACGGCTTCCTTGAACTCGGTGCTGGTCGCCCCGCTCGAGGTCGACTCCTGATAGGGGATCTCGGTGCCCTGCTTGATGATGGCGGTACGCTGGTTGGCCGTGATCACGCGCGGCTGCGAGATGGTCTGGCTTTTGCCCTCGCTTTCCAGAGCGCGCAATTCCAGATCGAGCAGGATGTCGCCGGAAAGATAGCCGAAGGAGAACGCCGTGCCCGGATTCGTTGCATTGCCCAGGTCCACCGCCAGGCCGCCACGCTGGAATACGGTATCGGATGGCGGCACCCAACGGCCCGTGTACTCGCCGGAAGAGAAGCGCTGTCCATTGCTGGAAAGCGGATCTCCCGAGGAGGCGCCCCCCAGGTTGAGGCGCCCGCCGCCATCGCCAGAGATGCCCCAATTCACACCCAGCTCACGGGTTGCGCTGTCACGTGCGATGACGATACGCGCCTCGATCTGAACCTGGCGAACGGCGATATCGAGCTGCTCGATGGTGCGCAGGATGGCCTGCAACTGCTCGGCGGTATCCTGGATCATCAGGGTATTGGTGCGCACGTCGACGGCGACACGGCCCCGCTCCGTCAACAAGCCAAAACCACTCTCGCCCTTCAGCAACACCGCCAGGTCAGAGGCCTTGGCATAGCGGACCTGGAGCATTTCGGTCGTCAATGGCGCCAGGGTCTCCATCTGGCTTCGCGCCTCGATTTCCTGCCGCTCCAGGCTGGCCAGCTCCGAGGCGGGCGCCACGACAATCACATTGCCTTCCTGTCGGCTTGCCAGGCCATGGCTCTTGAGCACCAGATCCAGGGCCTGATCCCACGGTACGTCCTGCAGGTTGAGCGTGACGTTGCCGGTTACGCTATCGCTGGCCACCAGATTGAGCCCGGTGAAATCGGCGATGATCGCCAGCACCGAGCGGACGTCGATATCCTGGAAGTTGAGCGTGATGCGCTCGCCGGTATAGGGAAAACGCTGCCGTTCACGGGTTTCGCGTTCGGCCCGGGTAATCGGCTGGGCTTCGATGATCAACTGACGGTCGCCATGGGTCGACAGCATGGCGAACTCGCCTTCCGCCTGCAGGGTGAGAGTCACGCCCTGTCGATCGCGCTCCGGCGTGATACGCTGGACCGGGGTGCCGAAGTCGCTGACATCGAGCACCTGGTCGAGCTCGGCCGGCAAGGTCACGCCGCGCAGTTCGGCAATGATCCGGTTGCCCGCTTCCCTCACTCGGGCATCGACGCCGGCGCGGTCGAAGGTGACGATGAAACGTCCCGCGCCGCCATCGCCCCGGCGGAAATCGACATTCTCGATCTGCGGGTTCGCCGCGCCGACGTCAGGCATCGCCGTTGGCGCTGTGTCGCTGGACGACGGGGTCGGAGTCGTCGCCATGCTATCGTCGGCACCGATCACCAGTCGTAACTGCTCGCCTTCCTGGCGAGTAAAGTAGGGCAACGCGCCCTCCAGGTCGAAGACCAGACGTGTGCGGTTGCCCGCCTCGAGGACCGTGACCTGCTCGACGCCGCCGATGTTCAACTCCTGGCTACGACGATCCAGCCGATGGCCCGTATCGATCATGTCGACGGTCAATCGAGCGGGGTTATCCAGGCGGTAACCTCGCACTTCCGGCACCCCGCCATCGAACTGCAGCGTCATGTCGAGTTCGCCGCGACTTCCCTGTTGAAAATCGATATCGGTCAGTGTCGATGCCGCCCAGGCTGTGCATGGCAACAGCCCCACCATCATGACGACCGCCAGGCCGCGTAGCATCTTGTTCATGGTTCCCTTCCCCTGCGTTCTTGCCGTCGCTACCGGCCTCGGCGGACTAGCCACGACGGTCGATATTCTGTTCCTGATCGGCGCCCAAGGTCAGTTGGCGAGCGCGTTCTATCCAGCCCCCCTGCCCGGTGGCCACCACTTCCACCAACTGGACCGCGCGGGCCGTGATACTGACGATGCGTCCGAAATCGGTGCCCAGGTACGACCCGATCGACACCCGATGCACTTCACCGTCCGGCGCCCGGATCAGGGCGGTCTGCTGGCCGCCAACGGTCAAGGTTCCGACCAGCTCGAGCGACTCGAGCACGAAGGCCTCGAGCGGCTCGGGGGGACGCGACAGGTCGGGGGCCAATTCCGCGGAGCCGGTCGGCGCCGCATCCGCCTCGGGCCGGCGTGCCATGAAGGGGCTGCGCAGGTCGGCCTGGTCATAGGTCACGCGGGTAATCGTGGGCACGTCGACTAACGGGGGAAGGTCGACACTGCCCGGGTCGACACGCAGTGCCGCCAGGTCGCGATCGAGCTCGGCCATGTGCGGATCGGCGCACCCGCCCAATAGCAATGCGACGAACACGACCCACCCTGGCCATTGCGCGCTTGCCGACCTCATTGCGCCTCTCCCTCGTCGTCGCTGGGCACACGATAACGATAGGTCTTGGCCAGCATGGACAGGCGCAGCTGGCCCTGTTCATCGATCGGCTCGAGGGTGAAATCATGCTGAGTGACGATACGCGGCAAGCTGGCGACACCGGCCAGGAAATAGCCGATACGGTGGTAATCGCCACGCACCTGGATATCGAACGGCTGCTCGAAGTAGAAGGTCTGCTCGACCGGGCTGCGCAGACGAATGAAATCGATCGCAAGCTGATTGTCGACCGCCGTCTCGCTGATATGGTCGATCAGGGACGGAATTTCGGCCCCGGTCGGCAGCATTTCCCTCAGGGTAGCGATCCGCGACTCCAGCTCATTCACCTGTTCTCGCATCGCCGGCAGAGTGGCCGCCTGGGCCGCCTTGTTGCGGTAGTCGCGCAGCAGCAGCTGCTCTTCCTCGATGGCCGTCGCCAACCGCGCCTTTTCCGGTAGCGCCAGATACCAATAAAGGCCGGCGAAGGTCAGGCCCAGCACCAGCGCCAGGCAGAAGGTCTGCAGCGACCATGGCCAACCGCCGGCTTCCTTGACGTCCAATTCACGCCAATCCAGTTCCTTCAGGCGACGCCATTCACCGGCAAGACTCATGGGGATGCCTCCGCAAGGGCGTCGTCACTCGTGCGCTGACGTACGCTCAAGCTGAAGCGACGTTGCCTGGAGTCGCCTTCGCTTTCGACTTCGGAAAGTACCGGGACCTCAAACGAGGGAGCCTCGGCCAAGGCACGTAATTGATCGGACACCTGCCTATTGTTCTCGGCAACCCCCATCAGTCGCAGGCTCTCCCCCTGACGAGTCAGCCGGGTGTAATGCACGCCGTCCTCGAGGCCCGCGGCAAGCTGGTTGAAGAGATCGACGGTCTGTGCCCGGCCCTGCTGCAGCCGGGTGAAAATGTCGACCCGATCCAGCATCTGTTCGCGAAGCGATTCGTACTCGCCGATTGAGCGGATATGCGCGTCAAGCTGGGCCGTTTCCTCGCGAATATGCGTATTACGCTGTTGCTGGGCAGCGAGCTGGCGATCGTAGTGATACGTGACGATGACACCCGCCATCAGACCCAATGCCGCGGACAACGAAAGGAGAATGAAGAAACGCTTGCGGTGACGCTCGCGGACACGTTCGCGCCATGGCAACAGGTTGATCTCGATGGTCACGATCGCGCCCTCATCGCCAGGCCACAGGCCGTCAGCATGGCCGGCGCGTCGCTGGCCAGGGTCTGGATATCGATGCGCGGATTGACCTTCATGTTCAAGAAGGGATTGGCGACGACCACATCCATCCCGCTATCCTGGGCCAACCTCTCGCTGAGACCAGGAATCACGCTCGAGCCGCCGGCTAGCATCAGCCGCTTGACCTCATGCTTGCGCCCCGCGGTGTAGTAGAGCTGCAGCGACCGCCCCACCTGCTGGACGAGGGTATCGATGAATGGGTCCAATACCTGGGTCTGATAGTCTTCGGGCAGACCGCCGCGCTTCTTTGCCAACCCCGCCTCTTCGATGCTCAGGCCATAGCGGGTACGGATCTCCTCGGTCAGCTGACGCCCTCCAAAGACGGTATCCCGGCTATAGATGACACGCCCCTCGCGCAACACATGGAACGCATTCATGGTTGCACCGATATCGACGAGAGCGACACAATCGTCATCGCTGCCCCGCACAGGCAGTTGATGACGCAGCTCGCCGAAGGCACGTTCCATGGCGAAGGTCTCGACATCGACGGCCGTGGCCTCGAGGCCGGCATGGCGAACGGCTTCGGAGAGCTGGCTCACGTCCTGCTGGCGACACGCCACCAGAAGCACATCTTGTTGATCGCCATAGCGTGCATTCAAGCCCAGGCGCTGAAAATCGAAGGCCACCTCGCTGAACGGAAAGGGAATATGCTTGTCCGACTCGAGCCGGATGCGCGCTTCGATCTCGCTATCATTGAGCGAGGCCGGCAGGGTGAGGGTCTTGGTGATCGCGGCACTGGCGGGAACGGCAATACTGGCTTGGCGCGCGGAAGGGCGAGCGTGCTCCACGGCACGTGCAATGGCCTCGGCCACCTCGTCCATGTCGCGGATTCGCCGCTCCACGACAGCGCCTTCGCGCAGGGGACGCACGGCGTAGCTCTCGACCTGGAAACGACTATCGCTGCGTTTCAGCTCGATCAGCTTGACCGTCGCCGAAGTGATATCGACACCGATCAACCCCTTGCTGGTTTTTTTCAGTCGCACCAACGTGGGACTCCTGCAGTACGGAAGGCCTGGCTCGGCAGTCGTTTATAATGAGTGGCACCTTACCACTCCGGATTCCCTGTGGCTGAGAGATTACATGAAATCACCCGATGGCACATAAACTACCCGCACTCAGCCCTTCAACGCTGGTGACGGGCTAGTCAGGTTCATATAATACGCAGCTTGGTGGATGGATCCCCCTCATCGCTGCCGTAACGCCCTCGATCACCACGGATACCGCTATTCAATGAAGTTCGCCAAACGGTTCATCGTCTCGATAGTCTGGCTCGCCCTATCGTTGGGGGCGGCCAGTGTTCTGGCCGTGGTCGGGGCTGCGTTGTATTTTGCCCCTGGCCTGCCGGATGTTCGCCAATTGCAGGACTACGAACTGCAGACCCCCCTGCGGATCTTTACCCGCGACGCCAAGCTGATCGGTGAGTTTGGCGAAGAGCGCCGCATGCCCGTGAACTACGACCAGATCCCAGAAGATCTGGTCCAGGCGCTTCTGGCTGCCGAGGACGACGGCTTCTTCGAGCATCCCGGCGTGGATCCCAAGGGCCTGGCTCGTGCCGCCCTGGAGCTTGCCGCCAGCGGGGGCGACATCCAGTCGGGGGGCAGCACCATCACCATGCAGGTGGCGCGCAACTATCTGTTGACGCTCGATCGAACCTTCACCCGCAAGATTCGCGAGATTCTCCTGGCCCTGCAGATGGAGCAAGTGCTCAGCAAGGAAGAGATCTTCGCGCTGTACGTGAACAAGATTTTCCTCGGCAACCGCGCCTATGGTATCGCTGCCGCGGCCGAGACCTACTACGACAAGACCCTGGCTGAGCTCTCGCTTGCGGAAACTGCGATGATCGCCGGCCTGCCCAAGGCCCCGTCGACCTTCAATCCTCTGGCCAATCCCGAGCGCTCTCTGATCCGTCGCAACTGGATCCTGTATCGGATGCGCGAGCTCGGTTACATCGACCGGGACGCCTACGAAGAAGCCGTAGCCGCCCCCATCACCGCGCGTCGCTTCTCGGCCCAGGTGGAAGTCGAGGCGTCGTATGTCGCGGAGATGGCCCGCCAGTTTGCCATCGATCGCTATGGTGACGAGGTATATACCGGCGGCTACCGTATCCATACCACGCTGGATAGCGAACTGCAGCCCCATGCCAGCCAGGCGTTGACACAGGGGTTGATCGCCTATGACACGCGCCACGGTTGGCGCGGCCCCGAAGAGCGGGAGATTCCCGCGAGCCTGGTTGAAGCCCAGGAGCGCACCGAGCGCAGCGGCCTGGAGGAAGAGCTTTCGGAGTCGCCGGAAGTGATGGAAACTGCCCGCCAAGCGGCGCAAAGCAGTCAGACGACAGTCGAAGGTATCGATGGCGACGTCAGCAACTGGTTACGGGTACTCGAGCGGACGCCACGCTATGGCCCGCTTCGCCCAGCCATCGTGGTGGAGGCGTCACAGCGGCAGATGCAGGTACTGGATGCACAGGGTCGATTGATCACCCTGGATTGGGAGGCTCTACGCTGGGCAGGCCGTTACCGTAGCGCAAAATGGAAGGAAGGCGAGCCCGAATCCGCGTCACAGATTGCCACCCGTGGCGACCTGGTACGCATCCTCGAACTCGAGGAGGGCAAATGGCGACTTTCGCAGCGCCCCGATGCGGAAGGTTCCATCGTGGTGCTCGAGCCGGACACAGGCGCCATCCTTGCACTTCAGGGCGGTTTCAGCTTTGCATCGAGCAAGTTCAATCGGGCAACCCAGGCGCAGCGCCAGTCGGGCTCGATCTTCAAGCCCTTCGTCTACCTGGCGGCGCTCAACCACGGCGACATGACACCGGCCACCGTGGTCAACGACGCGCCGGTCGTGATGCCCGATGCCGGCGATATTTGGCGACCAGTCAATTCCAGCGGCGACTTCCTCGGCCCGACCCGCCTCAGGGTCGCCCTCGCCCAGTCACGCAATCTGGTGACAGTGCGCGTACTGCAGCAACTCGGGCTGGACAATACCCTCGCGTTTCTCGAGGAGTTTGGCTTTGCCGAGGGGCGCCTGCCGCGTGGCCTGGCCATTGCGCTTGGCAGTACCTCGCTGACGCCACTGGAAATGACCAACGCCTATGCCGTATTGGCCAATGGCGGTTTCCAGGTCTCCCCCTGGTTCATCGAGCGGGTCACGCGAGGCAGTGACGAGAACGTGATCGATGAAGCCGTGCCCAGAGTGGCCTGCCGGGAATGCGACGAGCAGGCCACCGAGACCCAGATCGATGGCGAAACCTACCCCATCGCCCCTCGCGTGGCCGATCCGGCTGCCGTCTACATGTTGCGCGACATGTTGCGCGATGTCATCGAAAATGGCACCGGCCGCGCCGCGCTGGAATTGGGACGTGCCGACATCGTCGGCAAGACCGGCACAACCAACGACCAGCGCGACGCCTGGTTCGCCGGCTACAATAGCGATCTTGTGACCACGGTCTGGGTCGGCAAGGACAACAACGAATCGACAGGTGAGTACGGTGGTCGCGCCGCCCTGCCGATCTGGATCGATTTCATGGGCAAGGCACTCGAAGGTCGCCCCGAAGCCATGCCGGAGCCGCCGGAAGAGATCGTGCGCGTGCGCATCGATCCGCAAACCGGTCGACGCTTGCACGACGATCAGCCGGGCGGGATCGAAGAGATCTTCCATGAAGACCATTTGCCCGATTTTCAGCCGCGCTCCATCGAGAGTGAACTGGAAGACCGTAGCGGCTCACAGGGTACCGGCACCTACGAGGCCATTTTCTAGGCCAGACAATGCACCGAGCACCGCAGGCATCCCGTGCCTGCGGTGTGCTTGGCCCTCCATCGAGACCATGAGGGCACTATCGAAACCACTGCATGCGGCAACCAGGAGACCTCGCCATGCGATGCCACCTGAACGGCCTTGTCTTCGCGTTGCTGGCCAGCCTGATCAGCACACACGCCCTGGCCAGCCCGTTCTACTCCCCGCCCGCACCCGACCAGGATGCGCCCGCCTTCAGTGGCGATGCCGAGCTCGGCTATACGCACCTTTCGGGCAATACGGACAGCCAGACGCTGATTGCCAAGGGACGCTTCACCTGGCTGAAGAATGCCTGGACGCATACCCTGCGAGGCGAGATCCGCAGCGTCACCCAGGGCGATAGCGCCAGCGCAGAGCAATACCTTGTTGCCGGACGCGAACGCTATGACCTGGACGGCCCTCACTACCTGTTCGGCTTCGCGCGCTGGGAGCGTGATCGCTTCGCAGGCTACGATCATCAGCTAACGACCATTGCCGGTTACGGTCGGCAATTGCTGCTCGGAGAGACGCATCAGTTATCTGTCGAGACGGGCCCGGGGTTTCGCTTCGACGGGATGCGCATCGAGAAAGACGAACGACACGCGGTCGCCTATGCCGCGATGGATTATCGCTGGGAAGTTTCAGAGCAAGCCTCGGTCTCTCAAGAGGCCTCCGTCGAAACCACCGGCGACAATGTCACCGTGCGGTCATTGTCGTCGATCACCGCCCGCCTCAATTCCCGCCTTGCCCTGCGCCTGTCTCACGAGATACGCCGCAACTCGCAGCCCCCTGACTCCGCAACCGCCCAGACCGACCAGACGACCAGCGCCTCCCTGCTTTACAGTTGGTAGATACACTTTCGATCACGTATGAAAAAGCCGGCCAAGAGGGCCGGCTTTTTATAGCGCGCTACGTTCACGTACTGACTAACAGTGCATCAGTCGCCGTAGACACCCTCGACGCTGCTCAAGGGGTAGTGCGAAGGATAGGGCTTGCGTGCCACGCCGGTGTCCACCGCGGCTTGCGCCACCGCCGAGGAGACGCGATCGAGCAGTCGCGAATCCATGGGGGTGGGAATGATATAGCCACGCCCGAACTCCAGCGATTCGACTTCGTAGGCGTCCAGCACTTCCTGGGTCACTGGCTCACGGGCCAGATCCTTCAGGGCATGGACCGCCGCCACCTTCATTTCCTCGTTGATACGCGTCGCGCGCACGTCCAGCGCACCACGAAAAATGAAGGGGAAGCCCAGCACATTATTGACCTGATTGGGGAAATCGGAGCGCCCCGTGGCCATGATCACGTCACTTCGCGTCTCGTTGGCGACATCGGGATGAATCTCCGGGTCGGGATTCGAACAGGCGAATACCACCGGGCTATCGGCCATTTTCCTGAGCTGGTCGGCAGATAGCAGGTTGGGGCCCGACAGGCCGACAAAGACATCGGCACCTTCGATCACGTCATCCAGTGTGCGGTGCTCGGTCTCGGTCGCGAACATCGCCTTGTACTGGTTGAGATCCCCACGCCCGCTGTGGATCACGCCCTTGCGGTCCAGCAGGTAGATGTTTTCCGCCTTGGCCCCGCAGGCAACCAGCAGCTTCATGCAGGCGATGGCCGCAGCCCCGGCACCCAGACAGACGATCCGCGCCTGATCGAGTTGCTTGCCGGCAATGTCCAGCGCGTTGAGCATGCCCGCGGCGGTCACGATGGCCGTGCCATGCTGGTCGTCGTGGAAGACGGGGATGCTGCACTGCTCGATCAGTGCCTGCTCGATCTCGAAACACTCGGGGGCCTTGATGTCCTCGAGGTTGATACCGCCCCACGTGTCGGCAATACGCGCGACGGTATCGATGAAGGCTTGAGGGCTTTCGGCATTGACTTCGATGTCCACCGAATTGATACCGGCGAATTTCTTGAACAGTACCCCCTTGCCCTCCATGACCGGCTTGCTGGCGAGCGGTCCCAGGTTACCCAGCCCCAGAATGGCCGAACCATCGGAAACCACGGCCACCAGGTTGCCCTTGCCGGTATACAGGTAGGCATTCTCGGGGTCCTTGGCGATCTCGCGGCATGGCTCTGCCACGCCCGGACTGTAGGCCAAGGCCAGGTGTTTGGCCGATGTCGTCGGCTTGGTCAGTTCGACGGAGAGCTTGCCGGGTATGGGCTGTGAATGATAATCCAGCGCCGCCTGTTTCTTAGCGTCAGTCATGCGTCTCATCCGCTCGTGTCTTGGTGATGTCGAGCCAGAATATAGAAAAACCTTCGGCGCCACAACTTGAGCCAAGTTCCTGTCGATACTCGAATTTAAGCGACCGTTTGAAGCATTTTCCAACTATTTGTCGCAACTTATATCTAGCCCGAAGCGCATAAGCCAGAGCTTATCGTGACCCGTGCTCGCGCCGCTTTTTCTGTATCAGGGAGGGGACATCACAACGAAAAGGCCCGCTCCGTTTCCGGAGCGGGCCTTTGCTGGCGGTGAGGCCGGTTGGGCGCGATTAGTTGCGCTTGACCGCGGCACCGAAGCGCTTGTTGAAGCGCTCGACGCGACCACCGGTGGTTGCCTGCTTCTGCTTGCCGGTATAGAAGGGGTGGCAAGCGGAGCAGACGTCCAGGGAGAGGTCATGACCTGCAGTGGAGCCGACTTCATAGGTCGCGCCACAGGAACAGGTGGCCGTGACCGCCTTGTATTCGGGATGGATACCTTGTTTCATCTTAACGCCTCATGAAGCATGTATGCCGCCACCTGATCACTTGCCAGGCACCGCATACGGGTTAGTCGTACAGGACTCAGCGTACGCACGTGGACCGGATCTGCCCTGCCGCCCCACCCTACATGAAAGGGCCAGCCGGCATGACGGGCCGGGCATTCTAGCAGAGCCAACGCCGGAGGCCAATTGCCAGCAACATCTCATCCTCGCGTGCTCGGCGTCGCCGTGCCAACGCCACTGCGACGTCTGTTTGACTACCGCACCGGCCCCTCGGTTCCCTCCGGCGGGTGGCGTCCGGGCCTGCGCGTGAGGGTGCCTTTCGGCCGCCGCGAAGTGGTCGGTATCGTCGAAGAGTGCCGTGATCATAGCGATCTCCCACTGGCCGACCTCAAACCTGTCAATGGCTGGCTAGACGATACCCCGCTTCCTGACGATTGGCTCTGGCTCTGCCGTTTCACTGCGCGCTACTACCAACATGCCTTGGGCGACACTTACCACCAATCGTTGCCTGTATTACTTCGTCAGGGGCGGCCATTGGAAGCTCGTACCCGGGAGCGCTGGCGCTTGACCGAGCGCGGCCGCAACAGTCATGGCGAACAACTCGGCCGCGCCCGGCGACAGGCGGAACTGCTCGAACAATTGCGCCTGCATCCGCGCGGGCTCGCCACCGGCGCCATCACCGCCCAGGGTTTCAGCCGCGCCCAACTCGACGGCCTGCTCGACAAGGGCTTGATCGAGGCCGAACAGGAAACCGTGATCGAAAGCCCCCGGGCCGAATATCGTAGCCTGCTGGCCGAACCTGCCCTGCCACTCAACCGCGAACAGGCCACGGCCCTGGCTGCGCTACACGAGGGCCTGGACCGGTTTCATCCGTGCCTGCTGCAGGGGGTGACCGGTAGCGGCAAGACCGAGGTCTACCTGCAATTGATCGAGGCAGTGATCGCACAGGGTCGCCAGGCGTTGGTCCTGGTTCCCGAGATCGGCCTGACACCCCAGACCCTGGCTCGCTTTCGCAAACGCTTTCGCGTGCCGGTCGTCGCCCTGCACTCCGGTATCAGCGATGGGGAGCGTCTCGATGCCTGGCTGGCCGCCGCCAGCGGACGCGCACCGATCGTGATCGGCACGCGATCGGCGATCTTCACACCGCTGGCCAAGCCCGGTGTCATCATCGTCGATGAAGAGCATGACGGTTCGTACAAGCAGCAGGACGGCCTGCGCTATCATGCCCGGGATCTCGCCGTGGTGCGTGCCCATAAGGAGTCGATACCCGTGCTTCTCGGCAGCGCCACGCCGGCCCTGGAGAGCCTGGCCCAAGCCCAGGCGGGTCGCTATCGTCACTTGCAGCTCACCCGCCGTGCCAGCCGCCACGCCCCGGCCCGCCTGGAATTGATCGACTTGCGCGGCCGCACACGCCAGGGCGGGCTGATTACGCCGGCCATCGAAGCGATCCGACAGACCCTGGCTGCCGGTCGCCAGGTGCTGGTGTTCATCAATCGCCGCGGCTTCGCACCGACGCTGGCCTGCCATGAATGCGGCTGGCTGGCGGAATGCGATCATTGCGACGCGCGCCTGACCCTGCATCGTCAGCCGCCGCAACTGGCCTGCCACCACTGCGAGCGGCTACGCCCATTGCCGGATGCCTGTCCAAAATGCGGCAGTGCCGATCTCCGGCCGCTGGGTGCCGGCACCGAACGCAGCGAGGAGACGCTTGCCAGCCTGTTTCCCGACGTGCCGGTCCACCGTATCGATCGTGACAGCACCCGGCGCAAGGATGCCTTCGAGTCGATGCTGGCGGAGGTCAGGCGTGGCGAGCCTTGTCTGTTGGTGGGCACGCAGATGCTGGCCAAGGGCCATCACCTGCCCCACGTGACCCTGGTGGTGGTGGTCAATGCCGATGCCGGTCTCTATGCCAGCGATTTTCGTGCGCTGGAGCACAGCGCTCAGCTGCTGATCCAGGTCGCCGGGCGCGCCGGGCGCGCGGAACATCCCGGCCGCGTGCTAGTACAGACCATGCACTGCGACGACCCCCACCTGAGGCTGCTCGCCGAGCACGGCTACGATGCACTCGCCAGGCAACTCCTCGAGGAGCGACGTGCCGCTGGGCTGCCGCCCTATCGCTTTCTGGCCCTGGCGCGCTTCGAGAGCCCGCGTGATGCCGAGGTGATGGCCCTGGCCTCAGCGGCGGCCGAGGCGCTGCGCGACTGGCTCGGCGCCCGCCCCGACCCCGTGCATTGCCTGGGCCCGGTGCCCGCCCCCATGGAGCGCCGCCAGAATCGTTATCACATGCAGGTCATGCTCTCCAGCCCGCAGCGCAGCAAGCTTCACGAAGCAGCTGCCTGGCTGGTGGCCTGGCTTGAGGGTAACCGTGAGGCACGCCGCGTTCGCTGGTCGATGGATATCGACCCGCAGACGCTGAGTTGAATGGGTAATTTGCAATGTGCATGCAGCCATTCGAAGGCAGGCAATACGAAGCCACTGACAGCCGCATCGCTTGCAGTGCCGCCCAAGGGTTTAAAGCGGCAGTGCATTTGCCGATAATGGGGCATTGCCCCACTCGCGGGCCGACGCTGCACGGAGCTTTCGCTCAACCAGGCGCGCCATGCCCGAGCCACAGGACATCTCGATTCACATGAAAGACACCATCATTTCGCTGCTCGACGAGGCCCTGGCCACGCTCAAGCAACAGGGCGCCCTGCCCCAGGATATCGCCCCCACGATCAAGGTGGATCCGACCAAGGACAAGGCTCATGGTGACTACGCCACCAATCTCGCCCTGATGCTGGCCAAGCCGGCCGGCAAGAAGCCCCGCGAGCTCGCCGAGCAATTGATTGCCGCCCTGCCGAGCTCCCCCGCCATCGACAAGGCCGAGATCGCCGGGCCCGGTTTCATCAACTTCTTTGCCGCCACCGATGCCGCCGCCCAGGTCATCCCTGCGGTGCTCGATGCCGGGGATACGTACGGGCGCAACCTCACCGGGCAAGGCGAGAAGGTTCAGGTCGAGTTCGTCTCCGCCAACCCCACCGGGCCACTGCACGTAGGGCACGGCCGCGGTGCGGCAATCGGCGACAGCCTATGTCGCCTGCTCGAGGCCACCGGCTACGATGTCACCCGCGAGTTCTATTACAACGACGCCGGCGCGCAGATCAACAACCTGGCCGCCTCGGTCCAGGCCCGGGCCAAGGGCCTGGGTCCCGACGACGCCGACTGGCCGGCGGATGGCTATCGCGGGGATTACATTCTCGACGTCGCCAAGAGCTATCTGGCGGGTGAGACCGTGCATGCCGACGATCGCCATGTCATGGCCAAAAGCGACCCAGACGATCTTGACGCCATTCGTGAGTTCGCCGTCGCTTACCTGCGCCGCGAACAGGATCTGGACCTCAAGGCGTTCGGTGTGGCGTTCGACGTCTACTTTCTCGAGTCCTCGCTGTACGAGGATGGCAAGGTCGAGCAAGCCGTCGAGCGACTGATCGAAGGGGGGCACACCTATGAGGAGGAAGGCGCCCTGTGGCTGCGTACCACCGACTTTGGCGATGACAAGGACCGGGTGATGCGCAAGACCGATGGGCATTACACCTACTTCCTTCCCGATGTCGCCTACCACCTGGACAAGTGGCAGCGCGGCTTCTCGACCGTCATCAACGAGCAGGGCGCCGACCACCACTCCACCGTGACCCGGGTGCGCGCCGGCCTGCAGGCGTTGGAAACCGGCATTCCCCAGGGCTGGCCGGACTACGTGCTGCACCAGATGGTGCTGGTCACGCGTTCGGGGGTCGAGGTCAAGCTGTCCAAGCGCGCCGGTAGCTACGTCACCCTGCGCGATTTGATCGACGAGGTCGGCCGTGACGCGACTCGTTACTTCCTGGTTGCACGGCGTGCCGACTCCCAGCTGACGTTCGATATCGACCTGGCCCGTTCGCAGTCCAACGACAACCCGGTGTACTACATCCAGTATGCCCATGCCCGGGTATGCAGCGTGGCACGCAAGGCCAAGGCCGAGGGCCACGATTTCGATCTGGCCGTGGCGCGCGATAACCTGGCACGCCTCGAGGCGGATCAGGAAAAAGCGCTGATGAACCGCCTGGCCCGTTACCCCGACGTCGTCGCGCATGCGGCCGGCACCCGCGAGCCGCAACAGATAGCGCAATACCTGCAGGAACTCGCCGCCGACTTCCACACCTGCTACAACGCCGTGAAAGTGATGGTCGACGATGATGGCCTGCGTAACGCTCGCCTGGCCCTGGGCCTGGCGACCCGCCAGGTACTGCGCAACGGCCTCGACCTGCTGGGTGTCAGTGCCCCCGAGGAGATGTAATTCATGGCGGCTCGTCAAACGCGCCAGACCAAGCGCAGCGGCGCCACCACACGCCGTTCGCCGAAGAAATCCGCCAGCCGCGGCATTCCGGGCTGGCTGTGGGGGATTGCCGGGCTGGTGGCGGGTTTCTTCCTGGCCCAGTATCTCCAACAACAGGCGCCCGTACCGCTGGCGACGGTCGTACCGAAACCGCCCTCGAACAGCACATCCGACGCGGGCAGTGGCAACGAGGAAGCCGCCGCCTCCAGCGCGCAGCGCATGCCTACCTTCGAGTTCTACACCCTCCTTCCCGAGTCGGAAGTGGTTGCACCTCGATCGGAAGCCGCCGCCACGCGCAACCCGCCTCCGGCCGCCCCTCAACCCGAGACACCGACTGCCACCGATCCCATTGCCGAGCAATTGGCCAGCATCAACGAGGCCGTCGAGCGCAGCATGGCCTCGCGAGACGAGAGCGCCGCCACGGTTCAGACGCCGCAGCCCGACGCCGACCCGAGTCGTTACATGCTGCAGGCCGCCTCGTTCAAGGAAACCGGCGACGCCCAGCGCCTGGCCGGCAAGTTACGTGATTTCGGATTGCTCGCTCAGATCACCGAGGTCCAGGCCGGCGATGGCGCCACCTGGCATCGCGTCCAGGTCGGCCCGTATAACGATCGACGTGAGCTCAACCGAGCCCAGGATCTGATGATCACCCAGGGCATCGAGCCGCTGCTGATACGTCTGCAGAACTAACCGGCCACAAGCACTGCCGGCGCTTGAATTTCCCGCACTACGCCCGCACCTCCTGAAAAGCTTAGTCACGGCGTGACGGTATCCGTCGCGCCGAAAGTCATCGGGAGCGTGCGCGTTCCCCCAAGGAGTCTCCCCATGACCACGATCGTTTCCGTGCGCCGCGGTGATCAGGTCGCACTGGCCGGCGACGGCCAGGTGTCACTTGGCAATACCGTGATGAAGGGCAATGCGAGCAAGGTGCGTCGACTGTACCGTAACCAGGTACTGGCCGGTTTCGCCGGTGGCACCGCCGATGCCTTCACGCTATTCGAGCGCTTCGAGGCCCAGCTCGAGAAATACCAGGGCCACCTGGTCAAGGCCGCCGTTGAACTGGCCAAGGACTGGCGTACCGATCGCGCCCTGAGACGGCTCGAGGCATTGCTCGCCGTCGCCGACAAGAACGCCTCGCTGATCATTACCGGCAACGGCGACGTGGTGGAGCCCGAGCGTGGCATCATCGCCATCGGTTCGGGCGGCAACTTCGCCCTCGCCTCCGCCCGCGCCCTGCTCGAGAACACCGACCTGTCGGCGCGCGAAATCACCGAGAAATCGCTCGATATCGCGGCCGACATCTGCGTGTTCACCAACCACAACGTCACGCTGGAAGAGCTCTAACCATGTCCCAGATGACCCCTCGTGAGATCGTCCATGCGCTGGACCAGTTCATCATCGGCCAGCAGGACGCCAAGCGTGCCGTGGCGATCGCCTTGCGTAACCGCTGGCGGCGCATGCAGCTCGGTGATGAGCTGCGTGGTGAAGTCACCCCCAAGAATATCCTCATGATCGGCCCCACCGGGGTAGGCAAGACCGAGATTGCCCGCCGTCTGGCCAAGCTCGCCAATGCCCCGTTCATCAAGGTCGAGGCGACCAAGTTCACCGAAGTCGGCTATGTCGGCCGCGATGTCGAGTCGATCGTTCGCGACCTCACCGAGGCCTCGATCAAGCTGGTACGCGAGCAGGCCAAGACCGAAGTCGGCAACAAGGCCGAGGATGCCGCCGAAGATCGCATTCTCGATGCCCTGCTGCCACCGCCGCGCGGTCAGGAGGATGCCCCGCGCAACGACAGCTCCACGCGCCAGCTGTTTCGCAAGAAACTTCGCGAAGGCCAGCTCGATGACAAGGAGATCGATATTGAGGTCACGCCCCAGGGCGGTGGAATCGACATCATGACGCCGCCAGGCATGGAGGAGATGACCAGTCAGCTGCAGAGCCTGTTCTCCAACATGGGACGGCAGAAGACCGAGAGCCGCCGAGTCACGGTCAAGGACGCACGTCAGCTGCTGCGCGACGAGGAAGCCGCCAAGCTGGTCAACGAAGAGGAAATCAAGCATCGCGCCATCGAGGCCGTCGAGCAGAACGGCATCGTCTTCCTCGATGAGATCGACAAGGTCACCAAGGGCCAGCAATCCAGTGGCGGCGAAGTATCCCGCGAAGGGGTCCAGCGCGACCTCCTGCCGCTGATCGAAGGCTCGACGGTGTCCACCAAGCATGGCATGGTCCGAACCGACCATATTCTGTTCATCGCCTCCGGCGCGTTTCATCTGTCGAAGCCGTCGGACCTGATTCCCGAGCTGCAGGGCCGCCTGCCGATCCGGGTCGAACTCAATGCCCTGACCCCCGACGACTTCAAGCGTATCCTGACCGAACCGTCGGCCTCGCTGACCAAGCAGTACCAGGCATTGCTGGCGACCGAGGGGCTCGAAATCGAATTCACCGAAGATGGCATCGTGCGTATCGCCGAGATTGCCTGGCGGGTCAACGAGGGCACCGAGAATATCGGGGCACGACGCCTGCATACCGTCATGGAGCGCCTGCTTGAGGAGCCTTCCTTCAAGGGCGGCGACATGACGAGCCCGCTGGTGATCGATGCCGAGTACGTCAATGCCCAGCTCGGCGAATTGGCCATGGACGAGGATTTGTCCCGGTATATTCTTTGAATGATCGGGGATGCAGGGGCGTCGCTTCGCTGCGCCCTTGCAGAGACTCCAGCGCCTGAGCGAATACAGGAGACCGCCGCATGACCGCGCCTACCCCGAAGAATATCCATTATCACAAGAAGGCCCGCGAACTCGAGCTGATCTACGAGGATGGCCAGAGCCACCGGCTGTCGGTGGAGTACCTGCGGGTCTTCTCGCCCTCGGCCGAGGTACGCGGCCACGGTGCCGACACCGCCGTGCTGCAGGTCGGCAAGAAGGACGTCGGCCTCAAGGACATCACCCCGGTGGGGCGTTATGCCATCAAACTGTCGTTTGACGACGGCCACGATAGCGGCCTTTACAGCTGGGCGTACCTGTTCGAGCTGATCATTCGGCGTGAACGCAACTGGGCCGACTACTTGCGCCGCCTCGAGGAGGCCGGAGCCTCACGCGAACCGCTGGGCATCGAAATCAAGCAGCTCTAGGCCGGTCAAAGACAAGCAAGGCGGGGGGAGGCTACAATGGCCAGCATTGTCACCTCCCAACGCTAGGAATGGCCATGGAAAAGCGCACGACGACCCACTTCGGCTACCAGGAAGTCCCGCTCGAGGAGAAGGCCTCGCGCGTGGCCGATGTCTTTCACTCGGTAGCGGCGCGCTATGATGTGATGAACGATCTGATGTCGTTCGGCATCCACCGCCTGTGGAAGCGCCTGACCCTGGAGCGTGCCGGCGTCCGCCCCGGCCACCAGGTGCTGGACATTGCCGGTGGCACCGGTGATCTTACGTTGGCCTTCGCCCGCCGGGTCGGCCCGCGGGGCCGTGTCGTGCTGGCCGACATCAACGCCTCGATGCTACGGGTCGGCCGCGATAAGCTCCTCGACAACGGCGTCGGCGGCAATGTCGAGTATGTCCAGGCCAATGCCGAGTGTCTGCCGTTCCCCGACAATCACTTCGATTGCATCACCATCGCCTTCGGCCTGCGCAATGTCACCGACAAGGACGCAGCGCTGCGCTCCATGCAACGCGTGTTGAAGCCGGGCGGGCGGCTACTGGTGCTCGAATTTTCCAAGCCGGGCAACCCCCTGCTGACCCGCGCCTACGATGAGTATTCGTTCCGCTTCCTGCCACGTATCGGCCAATGGGTGGCCAACGACGCGGAAAGCTATCGCTACCTCGCCGAATCGATTCGCATGCATCCCGATCAGGATACCCTCAAGTCGATGATGGAAGCCGCGGGCCTCGAGCGGGTCGAATACTCCAATCTCACCGGCGGCATCGTCGCCCTGCATCGGGGCATCAAGTTGTAATGCTACCGCTGGTCGAACGAACCCTGAACGCCCTGCTGGCACGCGACCCCGCAGCGCATGGCCGTCTGGCCCGGCTTGCCGGCTCGCGCATGCTGTTCCGACTGGAGCGGCCTCACCTCGAGATCCTGGTGAGTTTCGATGCCCAGGGTCTGCACCTCGCCCATGCCCCGTCGCTCAATGAAAGCACGGTGGACGTCGTGGTCGAGGTCGATAGCGAAACCCTGGGGAGCTTGCTCGGCGGTACGTCGGTCGAGCGGCTGATGTTTGGGGGGCGGCTCGCCGTTCGCGGTCGAAGCCACCTGCTCGAGGACGCCCGCGATTTGCTGCTCGACCTCGATCTCGACTGGGAAGGCGAGTTGGCAGGCTGGCTCGGCGACATGCCGGCCCACAGTCTCGCCGAGGGGCTGCGTCGGCTCTCGCGCTGGGGGCTGCGTACTCGCGGTGAATTGCAGGCCGATCTAAGCGAGTATCTCTTCGAGGAGGCCCGCCTGCTGCCCGGACGCGCACAATACGATGTGATGCGCGACCATCTGACAGAGCTCGAGGTGGCCGCGGATCGCCTCGAGGCTCGGCTGGCCAGGTTCACGCGCCTGGTTGAACAGGAGGCGCGTCGATGAGCCTGCGGCTGCTATGGATCTTGTGGATCATAACCCGCTTTCGCCTGGATACGCTGATACCGCTGGAGCGTCTGCCCTGGTGGCTGCGCGTGGTCTTCGTCCTATCCCCCTTGCGCGTGTTCCCGGTGGGACGACGCTCGCGCGGCGAACGCCTGCGTCTTGCCATGGAGGCGCTGGGCCCGATCTTCGTCAAGTTTGGCCAGATGCTGTCGACCCGCCGCGACCTGTTCCCCGAAGATATCGCCGACGAGCTTCGGCGCCTCCAGGATCAGGTACCGCCCTTCCCGGGCGATGCCGCCGCCGCCCTGGTCGAGGAAGAGCTCGAGATGACGCTGACCGAGGCCTTCGCCGAGTTCGATGCCCAGCCCCTCGCCTCGGCGTCGGTGGCCCAGGTGCATGCCGCCCGACTGCATAGTGGTGCGGATGTCGTGGTCAAGATCATCCGTCCCGGCATCGAGCGCGTCATGCGCCAGGATATGGCCCTGCTCTATCGCGTCGCACGTCTGCTGCAGATGATTCCCGAGGCGCGCCGCTTGCGTCCGGTCGAAGTGGTTTCCGATTATGAGGCGACGCTTTTCGATGAGCTCGATCTGCGCAAGGAGGCGGCCAATACCTCTCAGCTCCGGCGTAACTTCAAGGATTCCCCGCTGCTGTATGTCCCGACCATCCACTGGCCGCTGACCCATCGTCGCGTGATGGTGCAGGAGCGCATCCGGGGTGTGCCGGTCGCCGATATCGTGGGGCTCAAGGCGCAGGGAACCGATCTCAAGCGACTCGCCGAGCGTGGCGTGGAGATCTTCTTTACCCAGGTGTTTCGCGACAACTTCTTCCATGCCGACATGCATCCCGGCAATATCTTCGTCTCTCACGAAACTCCGGGCGACCCCCAGTACATCGCCATCGATTGCGGCATCGTCGGTAGTCTGACTCGCGAGGACCAGGATTATCTCGCGCGCAACCTCCTGGCCTTCTTCCATCAGGATTACTATGAGGTCGCGGTCCTGCATATCGAGTCGGGGTGGGTCGGAGAAGGCACGCGTGCCAACGAATTCGCCTCGGCCATCCGCGCCGTGTGCGAGCCGATCCTCGAAAAGCCGCTCAAGGATATCTCCTTCGGCCAGGTCCTGCTGGGCCTGTTCCAGACGGCGCGGCGCTTCAACATGGAAGTACAGCCGCAATTGGTGCTACTGCAGAAGACCTTGCTCAACATCGAAGGCCTGGGGCGCCAGTTGTATCCCGACCTCGATTTGTGGAGTACCGCCAAACCCTATATCGAGCGCTGGATGAAGGAGCGTGCCGGCCCGCGTGGCCTGTGGGACTCGCTCAGGCGTCAGGCACCCGAGCTGACGCGCCAGCTCCCTGAATTGCCGGTACTCGCCCACCAGGCACTGGGACGCGCCGAAAGCGACTATCGGCTACGGCGCGAGCAGAACGAGGCGATCCAGACCATTCGCAAGCAACTCGGCCATACCGCGCGAGGCACTCGCCGCATTCGGGTAGGGTTGCTGTTGCTGGCACTGGCGCTGGCGTGGCAACCGCTGATGACCTGGGCCTCGGGCCAGCCCTGGCCGGTGCTGGCCGCTGCCGCACTCGGGGTACTGCTGTTGGCCTGGCACTGACCAACGAAGAGACATGACATGAACGATACACTTGCACAGCTCGCCGACGTTCTGGCACAGCGGCGCAGCGCAGATCCGGCTACGTCGTATGTCGCCTCGCTGCATCACAAGGGGCTCAACAAGATTCTCGAGAAAATCGGCGAGGAAGCCACCGAGACCGTTTTGGCCGCCAAGGATGCCGAGAGGGAAGACATTGAGGCGTCGAAGCAAGCAGTAGTCGCCGAAACTGCTGACCTGTGGTTTCATAGCCTGGTGATGCTGTCGCATCTTGGGATATCGCACCAGGATGTGCTGGACGAACTGGCACGGCGTTTCGGCATTTCCGGGCTGGATGAAAAAGCCGCCCGCACCTCCGATCGATAAGGGAGACATACTCCATGTTAGGTGGCATCAGTATCTGGCAGTTGCTGATCGTACTCGGCATCATCATCCTCATCTTCGGTACCAAGAAGCTGCGCAACGTGGGCGGTGACCTGGGCGGTGCCGTAAAGGGCTTCAAGAAGGCCATGAGCGAGGAAGAGAAGGAAAAGCAGGACGAACCGCATCAGCGCGTCAGCCATGACGAACAGGGCAGCACCTACGACGTCAAGGCCGAGCGCAAGACCGAGGAACAGGACGAGCGCAAGTAATCGCCCATGTTCGACATCGGCTTTCTCGAATTGTTGATCATTGGTGTGGTCGGCCTGCTGGTGCTCGGCCCTGAGCGCCTGCCCAAGGCAGCCCGCACCACCGGTCTATGGATCGGCAAGATCAAGCGTACCGTCGCTGGCATGCAGCGTGAGATCTCCGCACAGCTGGAGGCGGAAGAGCTGCGCCAGAAACTCAACGACCAACAGAAGAAGCTCGACGAGGGGCTCGGCAAGGCCAAGCGGGACGTGGAGAGCTACATCGAGTCGGGGGACGACAAGACCCGCGACAAGGTGCGTGACGCCGACTCGAGCGAGCTTGCCGGCGAGAGCAGCAGCGCCGCCTCCCTGGAGGGGAAAGCCTCACAGGGCGAAGCGCCGCTGACACCGCCGCCGCCTGGCGAGCCGCCGCCGGATCGCCCCGAAGCCACACAGCCAGAGCCCTCAGACAAGGATTCACGCCGCCCATGACTGCGTCGCGCGACCCCAGTGAACAGGACTCGGCCCAAGCTCAGGCCCCGCTGATAGAACACCTGATCGAGTTACG
Organism: Litchfieldella xinjiangensis; assembly: GCF_000759345.1. GTDB lineage: Bacteria > Pseudomonadota > Gammaproteobacteria > Pseudomonadales > Halomonadaceae > Litchfieldella_A > Litchfieldella_A xinjiangensis. The sequence goes on along the minus strand of NZ_JPZL01000002.1, from coordinate 162,061 downwards.
CTCGCGGTTGATGCGGGCGGTCATCGCGGTGGTTCTGATCTTCCTGGCCCTGTACGCCTTCTCAAACGATATCTACACCTTCGTTGCGCAGCCGCTGATGGACCTGCTGCCGGAAGGTGCGCAAATGATTGCCACCGAGGTCGCCTCGCCCTTCCTCGCCCCGTTCAAGCTGACGTTGGTCGTGGCGGTCTTCATTGCCATCCCCGTGGTGCTGCACCAAGCCTGGGCCTTCATCGCCCCCGGGCTCTATGACAACGAGAAACGGCTGGCCATCCCCCTGCTGCTTTCGAGCGTTGGCCTGTTCTACGCAGGCGCGGCCTTCGCCTATTACGTCGTGTTTCCGCTACTGTTCAAGTTCTTCACCCAGACGGGCCCCGAGGACGTCGCGGTGATGACCGACATCAACCAGTACCTGAACTTCGTACTCAAGATGTTCTTCGCCTTCGGGGTCGCCTTCGAGATCCCGATTGCCACCTTCCTGCTGATCTATAGCGGCGCCACCACCGTGGAAAGCCTGTCACAGAAGCGGCCCTATATCGTATTGGCCTGCTTCGTCATCGGCATGCTGCTGACGCCCCCCGATGTCATCTCGCAGAGCCTGCTGGCCGTGCCCATGTATCTGCTCTATGAAGTCGGCATCTTCTTTGGCCGCGTGGTCAAGCGACGCCGTAGCGATGCGAACACCGACGAGGCCGATGCCTAGCGGTAGCGTGTCTTCCGACCGTCTCATTTGGCTACGCCTCACCCTCGCAAGGCGAGGTTAGCGGCTACGCGTCGCATTGATATACTGCAGTCACTGCGCTTGCATGGCAGGCGCTTTCCCTTGTCCGAGGCAACCTCGCCCCTTGTCATCATTCGGTCACACTCCAGTGGGACACTGATCCGAGGTCGGCGGTTGCCCATTGACCGGAGTATTTCACCTTGAGTGTTTCCATTCCCCGTCAGTACCCGACGACGCGTTTCCGGCGCATGCGCAAGGATGACTTCTCACGTCGCCTGATGCGTGAATCGACCCTCACCCCAAGCGATCTGATCTGGCCGGTATTCGTACTCGAAGGCGAAGGACGCCGGGAGGCGGTCCCATCGATGCCCGGCGTCGAACGCCTGTCAGTGGATCTGCTGGTCGAGGAAGCCCGCGAGGCCTGGCAATTGGGGATACCGGCCATGGCCCTGTTCCCGGTAATCGATCCGACATTGAAAAGCGAATATGCCGAAGAAGCCTACAATGCCAATGGACTTGTTCAGCGCGCCGTGCGGGAACTCAAGGCCGCCTGCCCCGAGCTTGGTCTGATTACCGATGTTGCGCTGGATCCCTATACGAGTCACGGCCAGGATGGGATCCTCGATGAGCACGGCTACGTGCACAATGATCGCACCGTCGACACCCTGCTCAAGCAGGCATTGTCCCATGCCGAAGCCGGCGCCGACGTGGTGGCTCCCTCGGACATGATGGATGGCCGCATTGGCGCGATCCGTGCCGTCCTGGAGCAGGAAAAGCTGCACAACACACGGATCATGGCATATAGCGCCAAGTACGCTTCGCGCTATTACGGTCCCTTCCGCGATGCGGTCGGCTCGGCCGGCAATCTCGGCAAGGCCGACAAGAGCACGTATCAGATGGATCCCGCCAACAGCGACGAAGCGCTGCATGAAGTGGCCATGGATCTGGCTGAAGGCGCCGACATGGTCATGGTCAAGCCGGGCATGCCTTATCTGGATATCGTGCGTCGCGTCAAGGATGAGTTCGAGGTGCCGACCTTCGCGTACCAGGTGAGTGGCGAGTACGCCATGCACATGGCGGCGTTCGAGAAGGGATGGTTGGACGCCGATACGGTGATCCTGGAATCGCTGATGTGCTTCAAGCGCGCCGGCGCCGATGGGATCCTGACCTATTTCGCCAAGCGAGCCGCTCGGCTGCTCGCACAATAACGGGAGGGCCATGCCCTTCCGTTCCCTGGAGGCAGGATGGAAGTCATGCATGGTTCCGAACAGCAACCGTCCTCGGCGGCAGCCGAGCCTGGCGCCGAGGGCGAGACATCCGGCGAGATGCCCTTGCGGATCAACCGAACCCGGACGGGCATCCAGGCCAAGCCGTCGACCGATGCCGATCTGAGTGATCCTGCACTCTATTTCAATCGCGAAATCAGCACGCTGCAATTCCATATTCGCGTACTGGAACAGGCCCTGGATTCCTCGCATCCCTTGCTCGATCGGCTGATGTTCCTGCTCATTTTCTCTTCCAATCTCGATGAATTTTTCGAGATACGGGTTGCCGGCCTGAAACATCAGCAGGCGCTGGGCCACGACGACAGCGGTGCCGACGGCATGCCGCCGCGTCAGACGCTGGCCGAAGTGTCACGCATCGTTCATGAACAGGTGGCGCGCCAGTATCGTCTACTCAACGAGACCCTGATACCGGCCCTGGAACAGCAGGGGCTTCGCTTTCGTCGTCGCGAGGACTGGACCGACGCGCAGGCCGCCTGGGTCAGGGACTACTTCGAAGAAGAGATCATGCCGGTCATTAGCCCCATCGGGCTCGACCCTTCCCATCCCTTCCCGCGCCTGGTCAACAAGAGCCTCAATTTCATTGTCGAACTCGAGGGCAAGGACGCCTTCGGTCGTGAAGGGGGCCTGGCGATCCTGCCGGCCCCGCGTTCGCTGCCCAGGCTGATCGCACTGCCCCCCGCCCTGTGCAGCGAGGGCTACAGCGAATACGTCTTTCTGTCGTCGATGATCCATGCCCATGCCGATACGGTCTTTCCCGGCATGCGGGTGCATGGCTGCTACCAGTTTCGGCTGACACGCAATGCCGACTTCTCGGTGGATCCCGAAGCCGTCTCCGATCTCGCCTCGGCCTTGCGCGGGGAGTTGCTGGCCAGACGCTACGGCAGTGGCGTTCGCCTGGAAGTCGCTGACAATTGTCCGGATGAGCTCTCCGACTTCCTGATTCGCCAGTTCGATCTCGACGAACAGGACCTCTACCGCGTCAACGGCCCGGTCAACCTGACCCGCATGATGGCCGTGCTCAACGTCGTGGAGCGTCCCGACCTGCGTTATCGCACGTTCACCCCGGGGCTGCCCAAGAGCCTTCGCAAAGGGCGCAGCCTGTTCGAGGCCATGGCCGAAGGCGATATCCTCCTGCATCATCCGTTCCAGTCATTCGCACCGATCGAAGACCTGCTTGCCGAAGCCGCCCGCGATCCCGGCGTGCTGGCCATCAAGCAGACGCTCTACCGTACCGGCGCCGATTCACCGATCGTCAGTGCCCTGCTGGAGGCCGCTCGCAATGGCAAGGAGGTGACGGTGGTCATCGAATTGCGTGCGCGCTTCGATGAGGCCGACAACCTTCAGTTGGCCAGTCGTCTCCAGGAAGCCGGGGCCATCGTCATCTATGGGGTAATGGCTTACAAGACGCATGCCAAGATGCTGCATATCGTGCGCCGTGAGCCGGGCGGATTGCGCTATTACGCCCACCTGGGCACCGGCAACTACCACACCCGCACCGCACGTCTCTATTCCGACTACAGCCTGCTGACGGCGGATCCGGACCTGTGCGAAGACGTTCACAAGGTCTTCCAGCAACTTTCAGGCATGGGCCAGGCCCGACGCATCGAGACCCTGCTGCATGCCCCGTTCACGCTACATGGCCGCCTGGTGCAGATGATCGAGCGAGAGGCCGCGCATGCCGAGCAGGGTCGTAGGGCGCACATCATCATCAAGTGCAATTCGCTGACCGAGCCCAAGTTGATACGTGCGCTTTACAAGGCGTCACAGGCGGGGGTCGAGTGCGATCTAATCATTCGTGGCATGTGCAGCCTGCGCCCTGGCGTGCCCGGTATCTCGGACAACATTCGCGTGCGCTCGATCGTAGGCCGCTTCCTGGAGCATACCCGGGTCTTTTACTTCCAGAATGACAGCAAGCCCGAAGTGTGGGCCTCGAGTGCCGATTTCATGGAACGCAACATGTTCCACCGCGTGGAGATCGGCTTTCCGTTACGCGATCGCAAACTGGCGGCACGGGTGAGAAAGGACCTCGAAACGTATTTGGTCGACAATTGCCAGAGCTGGCTGCTGCAGCCCGATGGACAGTACCGGCTACAGCAGCCCATTGGGGGTGGCGCACCGATCAGTGCCCAGGAAACCCTGCTGTATGCCTATGCCGCCAAACCATGAGCAAGGCCGGGGAACTCACCCGGCACTCACCCCGCCAAGCACCTAACGCCGCTTGAAGGCACGCAGGTCTTCGGGGTCGAAGTGCCCGACCTCGACCGGCAGGCCCTTGGCCTCGCGTTTCTGGCGCACTTCGAGCCGCTCGGCCAGCCGCTCGGCATCGTCATCCGTGGTACGTCCGTTGAGCTCGGCCAACTGGTGCATGCCCTGATGGTAAAAGGCCAGGACGTCCAGGGCCGCGGTGTTGTCGTCGCGCATGCCGCGACGCAGCTCGGGCAAGTAACTACTGACCCGGGAAAGATGATGCTTGAGCTGCCAGACATAGCGCATCTCGTTCATCCAGGGACGCTCGCGCAACAGGGCGAAGACCAGGCTGGTCGCCAATAACCCCAGAAAGACACCCAGGGCGTTCAACCAGAGACTGGAGCCCCATACCGAGGTCAGCCACAGCGAGAAAACCAGCCCGAAGACGATGAACTGAGCGGCCATGGCCAGGGAGATCAGGCGGGCCTTGCGGCGGTAGGTTTCCGGGTCGTGGTGTTCGAAGCGGAAGATCATGGGCCGGCGATCCTTGTGGGTGGCAACGCGTAACGCGAAATGCCGCGATTATCACAGATCGCCGGCCCCACGCCCACTAGTTGGCGGCGTGGTCCCGCAGTTGTGTGGCCGTCCCGCTGAGCAGCCGCTCGGTCGCCTCCCAGCCCAGGCAGGCATCGGTGACCGAGACCCCATAGCGCAAGTCGCCGGGTACGAGCGCCTGCTTGCCTTCCTGCAGGTGGCTCTCGAGCATGACACCGATGAGGCTGCGATCCCCTGCCAGTCGCTGACGCACCACCTCGTCGAGGACCGCAGGCTGCCGCCGGTGATCCTTCCTCGAATTGGCATGGCTGCAGTCGACCATCAAGCGTGGCTCGATACCCGCGTTGTGCAGCGCCTCGCGACAGGTACGTACGGCGTCCGCCCCGTAGTTGGGCCCATCATTACCGCCACGTAACACGACATGTGCATAAGGGTTGCCGGACGTCTCACGCATGTACGCGCGCCCGTCCAGATCCATGGCGAAGTGGCGATGGCCATGCATCGCCGCGCGAATGGCATCGACCGCGACCTCGACGCTGCCGTCAGTACCGTTCTTGAAGCCCACCGCCGATTCCAGGCCACTGGCCATTTCGCGATGCACCTGCGACTCGGTGGTCCGCGCTCCGATCGCCGTCCAGGCCAGCAGATCCTCGAGGTACGGGGCGATCATCGGCTGCAGCAATTCGGTGGCCACCGGCAAGCCCAGCTCGGCGGCATCACGCATTAGCGAGCGGGAGACTTCCAGTCCTCTTGCCATGTCATTGCTGCCGTCGAGATGGGGATCATAGGCGAGCCCCTTCCAGCCCACGGTGGTTCGCGGCTTCTCGACGTACACGCGCATCACCAGCAACAGGCGATCATCGACCCGGCGCGACAGGGCGCTAAGGTTTTCGGCATATCCTCTAGCCGCCTGGGGGTCATGGATCGAGCAGGGACCGACCACCACCAGCAGACGATCATCCCGGCCGTCGAGAATGGCGCGAACGGCCTCGCGCTGGGCCTGGATACGCTCACGCAGGGCAGCGTTCACGGGAACCCGCTGACGCAGGTCATGCGGGGTGGGCAGTACATCGCCACGCTGCGTATCGCCTAATGGCCCGGTGTGATGGGCAGGGGCTACAGCAGGCGTCGCTGATGTCGTGGCAGGAGCGTCGGCTGAAACGGGGGAAAGCGGCACAGTCATGGTGTCATCCTCGGTCGGGGGTCGAACATCGCAGCGAATGGCCACCGATGTGCTGCCGGCCGGAGGTGGCGAGCTGCGCCGACCGGGGGTCGCTAAATCGCCACCCCCGATCCCCATAATAGGCATACTGGGGCAGGTTCAGGACGATATCAGCGGCGTGGTCGAACATGGTGCTCACCTCGTGAAATAGACAATAAAAACGTAAGAACCCCCGATCGGGTTGCCGACCGGGGGTTCTTGATGACTATCGGCGGCAAACCCTTGGATGGGCGCGCCTTGCGGTTCAGGTCAGCTCGACCTCGCCGCCGGCACGCCGGCGCTAAACCAATAACCCCAATACCCATAACCACGCAGACATACGAACGCCTTGCGGAGGGCCGCAAGCGAGGTATGGCTACGTGAAGTGAATCGAGGGGACATGAGCTGACTCCGAATCGTCTTGCATTTCATCCTACACACCCAACCGGAATTGGCAAGCGCCTCAGGTGAAAACCTGCACCCAGCCGATGGTCGCCGGCAGCGCTGCCATACCTACGAATGCGGCCAGTCCCAGAAAGATGGACAGGAAGCCACTGTCGTCCTTGAAGCTTGGATCATAAGCCATGGGACACTCCTCATCATTGTCAGGGAATGTCATTCTAGCTCAGGTGGCGGCCACCATCGACCGGCAGAGTGACGCCGGTCACATAGCGGTTATCCAGCAGATAACGCAGGCTCTGGTAAATCACGCCCGGTCCGGGAATCATCGCCATGGCCGATTTGGCCCGGGCCTTTTCGGCATAGGCCTCGTCGTCGTCCTCGCCCAGCATGATCAGGGCCGGGGCGATGGCATTGACCTGAATGGACGGAGCGAACATCGCGGCAAACGACAGCGTCAGGTTATCTAGACCGGCCTTGGTCGCAGCATAGGCGGCATGCTTTTTCGAGCCCTTGCGTGCCACGTAATCGGTCATGTGCACGATATCGCGCTGGGGCTCGGGGCACGCCTCGAGCAGGCTGCGGCATTGAAGATTGATCAGGTACGGGGCCTGCATGTGGACCCGGAAGAGCCGCTCGAAGTTCGCGCCGGCCTCCTCATCGTCGGTATCCGCGGCCCAATCGCTGGCATTGTGTACGATGGCCCGCAACGAGGCGACACTCGACCTGAGCCGCCCAATGAAGTCGTGTATCCCGGCCTCGGTGGAGAAATCCGCCTGCAAGGTCGTCGCTCCCCGCGCGCGTAGCGCATCCAGGGCCTCCCGCTCGCGTCGGCAGGTGATGATGACCGGATGACCATCATCCAGAAGCCGCTCGGCGCAGTGCCGACCCAGGCGCTGGGCCCCACCAGTGATCAGGATAGGGGACGCGCTCATGAGCGCTTCCCCCGGATCAAGCTGCCTGCCGTGGGCACTAGCGGGTCGCGCGGGGCGTAGGCGAAGACATCGGAGAACGCCCGCGACGGCTCGAGCCCCAGCGAGGCCAGCACATCGACGCAGGCATAAACCATCGGCGGCGAGCCGGAAAGATAGACATCGTATTGGCTGATGTCATCGAGCTGGTCGCCCAGCACCGCATCGATCCTTCCCTGATGCACTATCGTGCCTGGCCCTTCGAATCCTGCCTCCAGAGGCGTCTCGCAAACCGCATGAAAACGCACATTGGCAAACTCGCTGGCCCACTCACGAGGAAGCGATTCGAGGTAAAAATCGCGACGCTCGCGCACCGCCCACCACAGTTTGACGTCTCGCTCGGGTTGCCGGCGCAGTACCGCCTCGGTTATCGCCTTCATCTGGGCGAAGCCGGTGCCTGCAGCGATCAACAACAAGGGGCGCTGACTGCTCTCGTCCAGGACGCAGTCGCCACCGGGTATTTTCAGGGTGACGCTCCGGCCCGGCCGGATCAGTTCGCGAAGCCGGATAGAATTGTCATGCCCCGGCCAGTGCTGGATATGCAATTCCAAGGTGCCATCGTCACGTTGCGGACTGGCGATGGAGAAGGGAACCCAGGTGTCCTCGTCGAGCTTGAGCTCGAGATACTGTCCCGGTGCGTGAGCCATGGCTTCCGCGCGCCCCTCCAGCATCACCCGGAATACATCCGGGGTCAGATCCTCCATGGCGGTGACTCGGCAGGTCAGGATCCGGGGCGTCATGCTTACCGTCATTGGTGTCCCTCGTCATTGACCGGGAGTCCGCCCGGGAGGCTGATACCCAAGCTATCCCAGCGCTCGCTGACCCGCGCCTTGATCGCAGCGTCCTGAACGATGGGTGTGCCCCACTCGCGGTCGGTCTCGCCGGGCCACTTGCCGGTGGCATCGAGCCCCATCTTCGACCCCAGGCCGGCGACCGGCGAAGCAAAGTCGAGATAGTCGATGGGCGTATTCTCGACCAGCACGGTATCACGCGCCGGATCCATGCGGGTCGTGATCGCCCAGATCACGTCCTGCCAATTGCGGGCATCCACATCATCGTCGAGAACCACCACGAACTTGGTGTACATGAACTGCCGAAGGAAGCTCCATACACCCATCATCACGCGCTTGGCATGCCCCGGGTACTGCTTCTTCATGGTCACGACGGCCATTCGATAGGAACAGCCCTCCGGGGGGAGATAGAAATCGACGATTTCGGGAAATTGCTTCTGCAGGATCGGAACGAAGACCTCATTGAGCGCGAGCCCAAGGACGGCGGGCTCGTCAGGGGGCCGTCCTGTGTAGGTCGAATGATAGATCGGATCGCGTCGATGCGTGATGCGCTCCACCGTGAAGACGGGAAAGGTCTCGACCTCATTGTAGTAGCCGGTATGGTCGCCATACGGGCCTTCGGGGGCGGTGTCGTCGGGATAGATGAACCCTTCGAGGATAATCTCGGCGGACGCCGGCACCTCGAGATCGGCATGACCGCACTTGACCAGTTCGGTACGCGAGCCGCGCAGCAACCCGGCGAAGGCATACTCCGAGAGAGAATCGGGCACCGGCGTGACAGCCCCCAGGATGGTTGCCGGATCGGCCCCCAGCGCCACGGCCACCGGAAAGGGTTCACCGGGGTGGGTCTGCTGGAACTCCTGAAAATCCAGAGCGCCGCCACGGTGCGACAGCCAGCGCATGATCAGCCGATTGCGCGACAGCTTCTGCTGACGGTAAATCCCCAGGTTCTGGCGCGCCTTGTGCGGCCCCTTGGTGACCACCAGCGCCCAGGTGATCAACGGCGCGACATCGCCGGGCCAGCAATGCTGGATCGGTAGTCGGTCGAGATCGACGTCAGCCCCCTCGAGCACGACTTCCTGTACCGGCGCCGAGCGCAGGGTCTTGGGACCCATGCTCATCACCTGCTTGAAAATGGGCAGCTTGTCCCAGGCGTCACGAAACCCCTTGGGCGGGTCTGGCTCCTTGAGAAAGGCCAGCAGTTTGCCCACTTCACGTAGCGCCTCCACGCTGTCCTGACCCATGCCCAGTGCCACCCGCCTGGGGGTACCGAACAGGTTGCCCAGAAGGGGCATGTCGTGTCCCTTGACGTTCTCGAACAACAGCGCCGGGCCACCGGCACGCAGGGTGCGGTCGCAGATCTCGGTGATCTCGAGGTAGGGGTCGACCTCGGCGGTGACCCGCTGGAGCTCGCCCATCTGCTCGAGGGCGGCGATGAAGTCGCGTAAATCCTTGTACTTCATGCGGATTTCCCGGTTCCAAAATGACGGAAGGGGCAGCATAGCATGCCGCCCCTTCGGTTTCGCTCCGCGTCAGACGTTATCGACGCTTCATGGCTTCGAAGAACTCGAGGTTGGTCTTGGTATCCTTCAGGCGATCGACCAGGAACTCGGTGGCGGCCACGTCATCCATGGGGTTGAGCAGCTTGCGCAGGATCCACATGCGCTGCATCTCTTCCTCGGAGGCGATCAGGTCTTCGCGGCGAGTCCCGGAGCGGCGGATATTGAGCGCCGGATAGACGCGCTTTTCAGCCAGCTTGCGGTCGAGGTGGGCTTCCATGTTACCGGTGCCCTTGAATTCCTCGAAGATCACCTCGTCCATCTTGGAGCCGGTATCGACCAGCGCGGTGGCAATGATCGTCAGGCTGCCGCCCTCCTCGATGTTACGCGCCGCGCCGAAGAAGCGCTTGGGCTTCTCGAGCGCATGAGCATCGACACCCCCGGTGAGCACCTTGCCGGATGACGGCACGACGGTGTTGTAGGCACGTGCCAGGCGGGTGATCGAGTCGAGGAGGATCACCACGTCCTTCTTGTGCTCGACCAGGCGCTTGGCCTTCTCGATGACCATCTCGGCCACCTGCACGTGACGCGCGGGAGGCTCGTCGAAGGTCGAGGCCACCACCTCGCCGCGTACCGTACGCGACATTTCCGTCACTTCCTCCGGGCGCTCATCGATCAACAGCACGATCATGTGGCACTCGGGGTTGTTGCGCGTGATCGATGTTGCGATGTTCTGCAGCATCAAGGTCTTGCCCGCCTTGGGCGGGGAGACGATCAGGCCGCGCTGGCCCTTGCCGATCGGCGCTGTGAGGTCGATGATGCGCGCCGTGAGATCCTCGGTGGACCCGTTGCCGATCTCCATCACCAGGCGTTCCTGAGGGAATAGCGGGGTCAGGTTTTCGAACAGGATCTTGTGCTTGGCGTTTTCGGGCTTGTCGAAGTTGATCTCGCTGACCTTCAACAGCGCGAAGTAGCGCTCGCCTTCCTTGGGCGGACGAATCTTGCCGGAGATCGAGTCACCCTTGCGCAGGTTGAAGCGACGGATCTGCGAGGGCGACACGTAAATATCGTCGGGACCGGCGAGATAGGAGCTGTCGGCACTGCGCAGGAAGCCAAAACCGTCCTGGAGGATCTCCAGTACGCCATCGCCATAGATGTCCTCACCACTCTTTGCGTGCTTCTTGAGAATGGCGAAGATGATGTCCTGCTTGCGTGATCGAGCCAGGTTGTCGATGCCCATTTCGCGAGCGATTTCCAACAGCTCCGGCACAGTCTTTTGCTTGAGTTCGGTAAGATTCATCGTTTGTTCAGATGTTGCTCATGTCAGCGTGGCGGCGAGATGCCGGGAAAGACAGGAGGCGGTGACGTTACGCCGTGTGGTGCGTTCAGAGCCCGGGGGGCACTCTTCCTCGGGTAAGCTTGACCGGGGCACTTTCGCGGCGAAAGGTCGGTCGCTACCGTAGTCGAGGAGAGCAGTGTTCGTGTCGCCTGAGGAGCGGTTCATGACGTCGTGCTCATGAAACGTATAAGCGGGCTATCTGACGGCTTGGAAACTAGACCGGGGCGGTGACACCGCATGACGGCCGGGAAGCATTCTGGAACAGGCGAACGATTCGATGGTAGACAAGGCCAAGGATAAACGCAAGCCCCTGCATGTCACGGCGTTTCTCCCGGCGTTGGCGAAAGATTGACAAGCTCCGGGGCTCACCGCAACCTTGCTTAATCTGGAACAAAGGAATGCCCCATGCCCCGCAACACGGCCATGCGCAGGACGCCCGCCCAGGAACCGCGCCGTCTCGCGGCCATCGATCTGGGCTCCAACAGTTTCCACCTGCTGGTAGCCAACTACCAGCAGGGGGAGTTGCAGGTCGTCGCCAAACAGGGCGAGAAGGTACAACTCGCCGCCGGGCTCGATGACCAGAACCAGCTCAGCGAAGCGGCCATGCAGCGCGCCCTGGATTGTCTGTCGCGCTTCGCCCCCTTCATTTCCGGTATCCCTTCCGCTCACCTGCGTGTCGTGGGTACCAACGCCATGCGCATGGCCAGCAACAGCCAGACCCTGATCGAACGCGCCCAGGTCCTGCTGGGCCACGACATCGAGATCATCGCCGGCCGCGAGGAGGCGCGCCTGATCTACCTCGGGGCCGCGCACGCCCTGGCGGATGTTCACGGTCGGCGGTTGATCGTCGATATCGGCGGCGGCTCGACGGAGTTCATTGTGGGCGAGAACTTCGAGCCCCTGGCGCTGGAAAGCCTCGACATGGGGTGTGTCTCTTTCACCCGGTACTATTTCGGCGATGGGGAAATCACCGAGAAACGCATGCGCCGCGCCGAGCTTGCCGCCCTCTCCGAACTGGCCAACATCCGGCGTCACTATTGTGAACTGGGTTGGGTCGATCCGGTCGGCTCGAGCGGGACGATCAAGGCGGTGGCAGCCGTGCTCGCTGCGTATGGCGACTCCCCCGCTGGCATCATCGAGCGCGAGGGCTTGCTGTCCCTGCGCAAGAGACTGATCAAGGCCAAGCAGCTCGACCAGGTCGCTCTCGACGGGCTCAAGCCTGACCGCGCCTCGGTGTTCCCCGCCGGGGTCGCCATCCTTTGTGCCATCTTCGAGGCCTTTGGTCTGGAGCATATGCGTTACTCGGATGGCGCCCTGCGCGAAGGCGTGCTCTACGACTTGGCCGGACGCCATACTGCCGAGGATTCACGGCTACAGACGTTGGGTATCCTCAGACGCCGCTACGGCATCGACACACGACAGGCCGATAACGTGGCTGCCACGGCCCGCGAGGCACTGGCCCAGGTTCAGGACGAATGGCAGATCGACCAAGGGCCGGAGGACTTTCTCGACTGGGCGGGCCAACTGCATGAAATCGGTCTGGCCATCTCTCACAGCCAGTTCCACCGACACGGTGCCTATTTGCTGGAGAATTCGGACCTGTCGGGATTCTCGCGGCCCGAGCAGCAAGCGCTGGCGTTCCTGGTGCGAGCCCATCGGCGCAAGTTTCCCGTCAAGGAATACCAGAACCTGGCCGCAAACCGCGTCACATTAGGCCGTCTGGCACGGCTGCTGCGCCTGGCGGTACTGCTCAATCGTTCACGTCCCGAAACTCCGACGCTGGGGTTCCGGCTGTATGCCAAAGACGATGATCTGCACCTATCGCTAGATGCCTCCTTGCAGGATCAGGCCCTGCTGCTCAATGACCTCGAGCAGGAAACGCTCTATCAGCAGGCTGCCGGCTTTCGCCTTACGGTCGAGCCGACCATGGACACAGCCGCCAACCTTCGCTCGTAACGCCGCCGCCAGGCAGCACGTCGCCCAGTAACGCCACGACCGTCTCCCCCTGCCAGACCACCAGCACCTGGTGGCGTTGCCAAGGGGGGACGTCCAGCTCCTGCAGCAACCGCTTCACGTCACGATGGCCTCGCTTCGCCAGGCGCAGGCGTTCGCCCCCCCGCCGTGGCATGACCTGGAACTCAGCGGATAGCCCCAAGTCCCCCTCTTGTCTCGACAGCGCCCCCGTCACCTGGCCTACCGGTGTCGAGAGGGGCGATATGCCATCCCAGGGGCGCTGCCATGCCTCGTCACAGGAAGCGGCAGTCAGCTGCTGCAGGTAGAGGGCGTCGCGCCAGATACGCGCCTCTCCGCCAGGCCAGCTCACATGTACCACGGCATCGCGCCGCGCCTGGCGCTGTTCATCCAGGGCCAGCAAACGCGCCCGGGGCGGATGCGCCAGCCCCAGCCGCTCGCAACAATGGCGGATCAACAAGCGCCTGCGTGGCGATGAGAGTGTCTCGAGGAACGCCAACGGCAGACAGCCTGGGGCACCGCCGGCCTCCATAAGATCCTGCTCGGCCAACTCGCCCAACAAGGCATCGGCCTCGCCGGCGTTTGTCGCCGCCTGGGCCAGGGATGCCTCGGTGCTGGGCCAGCGCTGGGCTAACAAGGGCAGGACCCGCTGTCGCAGATAGTTTCGATCCAGGCCGTCGTCGGCATTGCTGGGATCCTCGACCCAACGGAGTCCCAGTCTGACCGCTTCGGCCTCCAGGGCCTCGCGTGACACATCGCGCCATGGCCGCACCAGGCGCCGTTCCTGCCAGATGCGTCTAACAGGCATCGCAGCTAGTCCACGCACACCGCTGCCGCGCAGCGCATTGAGCAGGAGGGTCTCGACCTGGTCACGGCGATGCTGGGCCAGCCATAGCGTATCCCCTGGCGCGACCCGGCGGGCAAAGGCGGCATAGCGAGCCTCGCGCGCCGCCCCCTCGAGGCCCAGCCCCCCGGTTTGCGACACGCTGACGTGCTCGACGTAAAGCGGTATCCCCAACCGCGAGCATAGCCCGCGGCAGTGGCGTTCGAAGTCGCTGGCGGCCTGCTGCAGGCCATGGTTGACATGAATCGCATGCAGCGGGCGTGGATGGTGGTGAAGCGACTGGGCGGTCAGGGTCAGCAATAGGCACGAATCCAGTCCACCAGAAAGTCCTACCCAAACGGGACGCCCCGGCGGGGTCTCCGCCAGGGCGTCTTGGATCAGGCGCTGGAGCGACATGACGTTACTGTGCCGGCGCCCCATAGCTCATCAGTCGCTCATAGCGACGTTCCAGCAAGGCATCGGTGTCCATTGCCTGCAGACGCTCGAGACTTGCCAGCAGCGCCTCCTTGACGTGATCGGCCGTGGTCAGCGGGTGACGATGCGCCCCGCCCAGCGGCTCCTCGATCAAAGTGTCGACGAAGCCCAGCTCCTGGAGGCGCTCGGCGGTGATGCCCATCGCATGCGCTGCCTCGGGGGCCTTTTCGGCGCTCTTCCAGAGGATCGAGGCACACCCCTCCGGCGAGATGACCGAGTAGGTGGAGTACTGCAGCATCTGCAGCTCATCGCACACGCCGATGGCCAAGGCGCCACCGGAGCCACCCTCGCCCACCACCGTGGAAATGATCGGCGTCTTGAGCCGCGACATGACCGCCAGGTTATAGGCAATGGCCTCGCTCTGGCCACGCTCCTCGGCGTCGATGCCGGGATAGGCGCCGGGTGTATCGATGAAGGTCAGTACCGGCATGTGGAAACGCTCGGCCATTTCCATCAATCGACACGCCTTGCGATACCCCTCGGGGCGCGGCATGCCGAAGTTACGGCGAACCTTTTCCTTCACGTCGCGCCCTTTCTGATGGCCGATGACCATCACCGGCTTGTCGTCGAGCCGGGCCACACCGCCCACGATGGCGGCATCGTCGGCAAAATGCCGATCGCCATGCAACTCATCGAAGTCGGTGAAGATATAGCTCAGATAATCGAGCGTATACGGCCGTTTGGGGTGGCGCGATAGCTGCGAGACCTGCCAGGCGGTGAGATCGCGGAAGATCTGCTCGGTCAGCTTCTTGCTCTTTTCCTCGAGCTTGCCGATCTCGTCGCTGATGTTGATCTTGCTGTCGTTGCCGACCAGCCGCAGCTCCTCGATCTTCGCCTGCAGCTCGGCAATGGGCTGTTCAAAGTCAAGATAGTTGGGGTTCATAGAGTTTCAGCTAGTTGGAATCCGGCCGTCTGGAGCCACGGCAGTCATGAATATGTCGTAAGTGTCAGGCATTATCGCAGCTTGACCCCCTGGCGCAAGCAAGCACCGTCAACAACCCGCGCCTTCAGCGATACTTGAGGCGCACGCCCGCCTGCCCCTCGACCTCGCGCAAGGCAACGAGGACTTCGTCGCAGGGCGCCACCCGCCATTCCTCGGCCAACTCCAGCCAGCCGCGCGCCCGCACGTTGCGGTATTCGACACGCACGGGCAAGCCGGTAGTATCCCGAAACGGCGTGAGGCTGTCGCGCAGGCTGTCGACCAGTCGACCATTGGTCAGGGCGCCATCGACACACAGCTCGATCGCTTCGCCGTAGCGGGCGCGCGCCGCCACCATCGGCGTGATCTCCTTGCCACGCAAGCGCAACCCACCCGAATAATCGTCGCTGGAGACTTCGCCTTCGACGATCAGCACCTGGTCGGTATCCAATCGACCGCGCAACTGCTCGAAGAGTTCGCCGAATAGCGAGGCCTCGATTCGCCCCGTCCGGTCGTCGAGCGTGACGAAAGCCATGGTGTCGCCACGCTTGGACTTCATGGTACGCATGCCCACGACCAGACCCGCGACACGCTGCGGCTCGCGGGACGGCTTCAGGTCGCTGATGCGCGTCGAGACGAAGCGCTTGAGCTCATGCTCGTACTCATCGATCGGGTGCCCGGTGAGATAGAGCCCCAGCGTGTCTTTCTCGCCGGCCAGACGTTCCTTGTCGCTCCAGTCGCGTGCCCTGCGGTAGTCGGCATAGACATCGCCCTCATCCTCCTCGATGAAGGCCTCGCCGAACATATCGACCATTCCCAGGTTCTGGTTGCTGAGGTTCTGTGCAGCGGCCTTGAGCGCGGCATCCAGCGCCGCGAACAGCACGGCACGCGAAGGACCGAGGTTATCCAGCGCCCCCGAGCGGATCAATGCCTCGAGCGTGCGCTTGTTCATTCGCTTGGGATCGACGCGGCGACAAAAATCGAACAGATCCTTGAAAGGGCCGTCCGCCTGGCGGGCTTCGACGATGGCCCCGATCGGTCCTTCGCCGACCCCGCGAATGGCGCCGAGGCCGTAGACGACGCGACCCTGAGGATCGACGGTGAACTTGTAGGCACCCACATTGACGTCCGGCGGGGTCACCGTCAGCCCCTGGTTGCGGCACTCCTCGATCAGCGGCACGACCTTGTCGAGGTTGTCCATGTCGGTGGAGAGCACCGCGGCCATGAATGGCCCGGGATAGTGTGCCTTGAGCCAGGCGGTCTGGTAGGAGACCAGGCCGTAGGCGGCCGAGTGGGACTTGTTGAAACCGTAACCGGCGAACTTTTCCACCAGGTCGAAGATATTGCCCGCCAGGTCCTTGTCGATGCCATTGGCCGCGCAGCCCTCCATGAAGCCGGCGCGCTGCTTGGCCATCTCCTCGGGCTTTTTCTTGCCCATTGCCCGACGCAGCATGTCGGCCTGCCCCAGGCTGTAGCCCGCCAGCACCTGGGCAATCTGCATGACCTGCTCCTGATACAGGATGATGCCGTAGGTGGGCTCCAGCACAGGCTTGAGCCACTCGTGCTGGTAGTCGGGGTGCGGATAGGAGATTTCGGCGCGGCCATGCTTACGGTTGATGAAGTCGTCGACCATGCCCGACTGCAACGGCCCCGGACGGAACAGGGCCACCAACGCGATCATGTCCTCCAGCGAGTCGGGTTGCAGGCGCTTGATCAGTTCCTTCATGCCGCGCGATTCGAGCTGGAAGACCGCCGTGGTTTCGGCCTTCTTGAGCATGTCGAAGGTCGGCACGTCGTCGAGAGGGATGGCGTTGATGTCCAGTGGCCCTTCGCCCTGTCGCTCACGCACCGTGTCGACCATTTCCAGCGCCCAATCGATGATGGTCAGCGTGCGCAGGCCCAGGAAGTCGAACTTGACCAGCCCGGCTTCCTCGATGTCGTTCTTGTCGAACTGCACGACCAGGCCACTACCGTCTTCATCGCACAGCAGCGGCGAGAAGTCGGTCAACTTGGTCGGCGCGATGACCACCCCCCCGGCATGCTTGCCGGTGCCCCGGGTGACCCCCTCGAGCTTGATCGCCATATCCCAGATTTCCTGGGCTTCTTCGTCGGCGTCGAGAAACTCCTTGAGCGCGGGCTCCTGCTCGATGGCCTTGGCCAGGGTCATGCCGACTTCGAAGGGAATCAGCTTGGAGAGCTTGTCGCCCAACGAGTAGGGCTTCCCTTGGGCGCGCGCCACGTCACGCACCACCGCCTTGGCTGCCATGGTGCCGAAGGTGACGATCTGCGACACCGCCTCGCGGCCGTAGCGGTCGGCAACGTAATCGATGACCCGGTCGCGCTTCTCCATGCAGAAGTCGACGTCGAAGTCGGGCATCGACACCCGCTCGGGATTGAGGAAGCGCTCGAACAGCAGGTCGTATTCCAGCGGGTCGAGGTCCGTGATCTTCTGGGCATAGGCCACCAACGAGCCGGCCCCGGAGCCCCGCCCGGGGCCCACCGGTACGTTGTTGTCCTTGGCCCACTGGATGAAGTCCATCACAATCAGGAAGTAACCGGGAAACCCCATCTGCAGGATGATGTCGAGCTCGAAATCGAGCCGCTTGCGGTACTCAGGCTCATGCTCGGCACGGTCGCGCCCGGCATAGATCGCTGTGGGGCCTTCGAAGAGCTGATCCAGACGCTCGGTAAGCCCGTCATGGGACACCTTGCGAAAATACTCGTCCTGGGTCATGCCCTCGGGAATCGGGAACTCAGGCAGGAAAATCTCGCCCAGGCGCACGTCGACGTTGCAGCGCGTCGCAATCATCACGCTGTTCTCGAGCGCTTCGGGAATATCGGCGAACAACTCGGCCATCTCGGCCGGGCTCTTCAGATATTGCTCTTCGCTGTAGCGCTGCTCGCGACGCGGATCGTCGAGCGCCTTGCCTTCGCCGATCGAAACCCGCGTTTCATGAGCCCAGTAATCGTCTTTCGTCAGGAAACGTACATCATTGGTCGCGACGACCGGCGTGCCGGTCTGCATGGCGAGGTCGACCGAAAGATGCAGGCACTCCTCGTCGTTCTGCCGCCCGGTGCGCTGCAGCTCCAGATAGAAGCGGCCCGGAAAATGCCGTTGCCATTCATCCAGTAGCTGGCGTGCCTCGTGCCCATGGTCTGACAGCAGGAATCGACCGATTTCGCCCTCTCGGGCGCCGGACAGGACGATCAGTCCTTCGTTCTGGGCAAATAGCCACGCCTTGTCGAGGATCGCCACGCCCTGTCGCTGGCCCTTGCTCCAGCCCAGCGAGATGAGCTCAGTCAGGCTGCGATAGCCCTGGGCGTTCATCGCCAGCAGGGTCATGCGATAGGGATGGCTTTCATCGTGAGGATTGGCCAGCCACAGGTCGGCCCCGATGATCGGTTTGAGTCCCTCTCCCTGGGCGCCCTTGTAGAGCTTGACCAGGCCGAACAGGTTGGTCTCGTCGGTGACCGACACGGCGGGCATGCCCATCTCGGCCGTCGCCTTGATCAACGGCTTGAGCCGGACCAGGCCATCGACCAGGGAAAATTCGCTGTGCACGCGCAGGTGAACGAAAGGAGGTGTCGCGCTCGGCGTCGTCATGGCAGGACCTGAAATGTGGAGCAGAAACGGGCAAACGAACGGTCGGTATCAAAGGCGCCGTATTCAGAACAGCTCGAACTGACGCCTGACCGGGGCAAAGGAGCGGCGATGCTCGGTGAGCGGACCATGGCGCTCCAGCGCCGCGAGGTGCTCGGGGGTCGAATAGCCCTTGTGACGTGCAAAACCGTACTCGGGATAGCGTTCGTGCAGCGCCACCATCTGGGCATCACGCGTGACCTTGGCCAGGATCGATGCTGCACCGATCGCCGGATGGCGAGCATCGCCTTTGATGACCGCCTGCCCGGGGACATGATGCCCGGGCAGGCAGTTGCCGTCCACCAGCAGATACTCGGCGGCAATCTCCAGTGCGTCGATAGCGCGCCGCATGGCCAGATGGGTGGCGTGGTAGATATTGATTTCGTCGATCTCGGCGGCAGACGCCTCGGCAATGGCATAGGCCAACGCACATTCACGTATCTGCCCCGCCAGTTCCTGGCGGCGCTTTTCACTCAATGCCTTGGAATCGCCCAGGCCATCGATCGGACACTGGGGATCGAGTATCACCGCCGCAGCGACCACTGACCCCGCCAGCGGCCCGCGACCGACTTCATCGACCCCAGCGAGACAAGGCCCCTGATACTGAATGACCAAGGGGGGAAAGGGTTCGCAAACGCTCATTCACTCGACTCCACACTCACGCTTGCCGGTAACGGCTTGCCCTGGACCAATGCCTCGATGGTCTCGGCCGATCGTGCGCTGGCGCCACGCTGCAGGTCGGCATGCATAGCGGCGAAACGCGCCTCGAGGGCGTGTCGACCTTCGACATCATCAAATAAAGACAGTACCTGCGCCACGACGGCCTCGACGCTCGCCGCCTCCTGGATGAGCTCGGGCACCAGGGACTCGCGGGCGATCAGGTTGGGTAACGAGATCCACTCCGTCTTGACCAGGTGTCTGGCCAGCCAGTGGGTCATGGGCGCCATTCGATACGCGACCAGCATCGGTCGATGGCAAAGCATCGCCTCGAGCGCCGCCGTCCCCGAGGTCAGCATCACCACGTCACTGGCCACCATGGCCTCCCGGGAGCGGCCCGCTATCAGCGCTACGTGCCCATCCAGGTCGGGGTAATCCGCCAACAAGGCAGCAAGCTCTGTCTGGCGCTGTTCGGTGGCCGCCGGAATGACAACCTGCAGGTTCGGCATGGCACGACAAAGGCGTTGAGCCGACTCGAGGAACGTCGGGCCCATGTAGCGTATCTCGTTGCCTCGCGAACCGGGCAATACGGCCAGCACCGGACGATCCACGGCCAGGCCGAGCTCGCTACGCGCCGCTTGTCGATCGGTTTCCAGGGGCAGGTCATCGGCCAGTGGATGCCCGACAAAGGCCACGGGTACGTCATGCCGCTGGTAGAACGCCGCCTCGAAGGGCAGGAAGGTGAGCATGGCGTCCACCGAGCGGGCGATGCCCTTTACACGCCCCTGCCGCCAGGCCCAGACCGAGGGGCTGACATAGTGTGCCGTGGTGATGCCGGCAGCCCGTAACTGGCGTTCGAGCCCCAGATTGAAGTCGGGCGCATCGATACCCAGCATGATGTCCGGCTGCCAGGCCAAGGCGTCGCGGCGAAGCTCGCGACGTACGCGCATCAGCCCCGGGAGGTGCTTGAGCACCTCGACCAGGCCCATGACGGACAGTGTCTCGAGGGGATAACGACTGGTCATGCCTTCGGCGATCATCCGCGGCCCACCGATCCCACGCACTTCGATCTCGCCGAAGCGTTCCTTCAAGGCCCGCAGCAGGCTGGCCCCCAGGATATCCCCCGACAGCTCGCCGGCCACGAGGTAAATCTTGAGACGGCGCGAGTGGTTCAACGCTGATCCCCTTGGCATGACCTGGATTGGGCGCCCTGGATTGGCTTACCTGGTGATGACTAACGAACGATGCCGCGCGAGGCAACCCGTATCGAGTCCACGAATGTTCGCGTCTCGGGTAACTGGTAGCGCGACTCGATGGTTTCCAGCGCCTGGGCAACGGTCAGGCCGCGTCGATAGACCAGCTTGTAGGCATCCTGCAGTGCCCGTATTGCCTCGTCATCGAAGCCGCGCCGCTTGAGCCCCACGACGTTCAAGCCATGCGGCTGGGCAGGATTGCCATTGATCATCACATAGGCTGGGGTGTCCTTGGTGATGATCGACCCCCCCCCGGCCATGGCATGCGTGCCGAAGTGACAGAACTGATGCACCGCGGCCAGGCCACCCAGGATGGCAAAGTCGCCCAGTGTGACATGCCCTGCCAGGGTGACCTGGTTGGCGAGGATACAATCACTTCCGATCACACAGTCGTGACCGACATGAGCATAGGCCATGAACAGGTTGCGGCTACCGATGGTCGTTTCGTAGCGATCCTGGGCCGTTCCCCGGTGCAGGGTCGCCCCTTCACGAATCACGTTGTCGTCGCCCATGACCAGCCGTGTCGGCTCACCGGCGTATTTCTTGTCCTGGCAGTCCTCGCCCACCGAGGCGAACTGGAAGATACGCGTGCGCTCGCCGAGGCGAGTCGGCCCCTTGATCACGACATGCGGACCAATGCGGCTACCGGCACCGATCTCCACATCCGGCCCGATGACACTGAAGGGACCGACCTCGACGTCCTCGGCCAGGCTAGCCTCGGGATCTACGATGGCAGTGGGATGTATCAAGCGACCTTCCTCTCGGCACAGATGATGTCGGCCTCACAGGCCAGTTCACCCTCGACGGTGGCACGGCAGGCGAACTTCCAGATGCCCCGCTTGCCACGTATGACCTTGGCCTCCAGTAGCAGCCTGTCGCCCGGCATGACCGGCCGCTTGAAGCGGGCGTTGTCACTGCCAACAAGGTAATAGACATAGCCATCGGCGGGAAGCTTGTTGACGGTCTTGAAGCCCAGAATCCCACAAGCCTGGGCCATTGCCTCGATGATCAACACGCCCGGCATGATCGGGTGGTGGGGAAAATGACCGTTGAAAAATGGCTCATTGATGCTGACATTCTTGTACGCGACGATGGACTCGCCCACCGTAAGTTCCTGCACCCGATCGATCAGCAGAAAAGGATAGCGGTGGGGCAGATACTCACGAATCTCGTTGATGTCCATTACCATCGATGCGACCTCTGAAAATACAAAAAGCTCATCCCTAGGGATGAGCGCGCTGGGCGGGCCAGGGATTATAGCGCCCTACTCGCGCGACTCAACGGCTGCGTTGTTCTTTCTCGAGACGCGCAAGCCGCTTGGCGATATCGTCGAGCTGCTTGAAACGCACCGCATTCTTGCGCCACTGGGCATTGTTCATGGCACCGGTCCCGGATGAGTAGACGCCGGGCTCGTGAATCGAATTGGTCACGAGACTCATGCCCGTGACCTGCACCCCGTCACAGAGGGTCAGATGGCCCGAGAGGCCGACGCCGCCACCCAGCATGCAGTGCCGACCCACCTTGGTCGAGCCGGCGATGCCCACGCAACCGGCCAGCGCGCTGTGATCGCCAATTTGCACGTTATGGGCGATCTGTACCTGGCTGTCGATTTTCACGTCGTCTCCGATGAGCGTGTCACCGAGTGCACCACGATCGATGCTGGAGCAGCTGCCGACCTCGACATCGTCGCCCAGGACAACACCGCCGAGTTGGGCGATCTTGTGCCAGCGGCTGCCATCATGGGCGAACCCGAAACCATCGGCGCCAATGACGCACCCACTGTGGAGAATGGCCCGCTTGCCGATCATCACCCCATGGTACACCGTGACATTGGCGTGCAGGCGAGAGTCGTCACCGATTTGTGTGTCGGCGCCGACCACACATCCCGCACCAACGATGACCCTATCCCCCAACCGCGCTCCCGCTTCGATCACCGCGTTCGGGCCAATCTGCACGTCCTGGCCAAGACTGGCGGTGTCGCTGACCGAGGCGGACGCATCGATTCCCGGCTCATCGCGTGCCGCGAGGGGATCGAACAACCCGGAGACCAGTGCGTACCCCAGGTAGGGATTGTCCAGGGTCAGGCTGGCGGTAGGGCACGCGTCGGCATGGCTTGGGTGTAGCAGCACGGCGGCCGCCCGGGTATCGGTGAGATAGCGCAGATAGGCCCGATTGGCGAGAAAGGCGATATCCTCGGGGCCGGCGTCGCTGAGGGTCGCCAAGCCGGTCACTCGACGTGAGCCATCGCCCACCAACGTCGCTCCCAGGCGCTGGGCAATTTCATCCAAGGTATAGGCGGCGTTGTGGGCGTAGCTCATGGTATGTCACTGATCCGGTAGTCGTAGGGTTCGCCGGCGCGATTGGCTGGATAGATGGCTAAGCGACGATTCAGTTGAGTGAGTTGAGGATCTGCGTGACCTCACTGGTGAGATCGAGGCCATCCTCGACATGAATCACCGCCTCACGATCGATCAGCACCTTGACGTCGTGACGATTGATGACCTGCTCCACGGCTTGCTGAAGCTTGGGGTCGGCCTGTTCGAGAAACTGCTGCTCGGCCTGGCGCTGGGCCTGGGCGATCGAGCCGCGCAATTGCTGGAACTCAGCCCCCTTCTGCTGCAACTCCTGCTGGGCTTGCTGGCGCTCATTGTCGGACATGACTGCGCCATCCTGTTGCAGGCGTTGCTGCAACTGTTGTAATTCCTGGCCCAACGACTGCGCTTGCTGGCGCTGGCCGCTGATCTGGTTTTCCAACTGGTTCATCGAACGCTGGGCGGCATCGGTCGACAACAGGGCCTCACGCCAATCGAGTACCGCCACGTCCGCCGCCTGGGCAGGCAAGGCGAGCATCCCCAGCAGGCCGGCACACAGCACTCCGGTCAATTTACGCATACGCTTGCTCTCCTCGTGTCAATTTCGGTGCAGGAATCAGAACGTCTGACCCAGCGAGAACTGGAAGACCTGAGTATCATCGCCCTCCTTGTCATTGAGCGGCTCAGCGACGCTGAACGTCAATGGCCCCACCGGCGTCAGCCATGAGAGGCCGATACCTGCACTGTAGCGCAGCTCACCCAGATCGACGCCGGATTCGCAGCTGGATTCACGGCCGGCCTCGACCTCGTAGCAATCGGTCAGGTAGGTATTGCCGGCATCAACGAAGAATCCGGCCTGCAACGAGCGCTGATCCTCGATGAACGGCAGCGGAAACAACAACTCTGCCGAGCCCTCGACCAGCACGTTACCGCCCAGGGTACGATCACTGCCGCCCCCGCGAGGAGTCGTGTCCGGCCCCAGGGTGTTGCCGGTGAAACCACGTACCGAGCCAAGACCGCCGGAGAAGAAATTCTCGTAGAACGGGTAGGGATCGTTGCCGATGCTATCGGCATACCCCAACGTCGAGCCGAACTTCAGCGACCAGCTATCGTTGATGGGGAAGAATTGCTGGGCCCGCATACGTAACTTGTAATACTGGGCATCGCTTCCGGGTGCGGCGGTCTCGAGTGACACCCGCTGATAGTTGCCCGCCGTCGGCATCATCCCGCGGTTGAGGTTATTTCGCGTCCAACTGGCGGTCAGCTTGAGGCTTTGGGCGTTGGTCCCCTGCTCATCGACATACTGCACGATCTCGGAGGCCGTATCGTTATAGGTATGGACCGTGAGGTCCTCGAGGCTGGCGCCAAAATTCAGCCGTGCCAATTCATTGATCGGGTAGCCGAAGTTGATACCGGCCCCGTAGGCATCGGTGGAGTAGGTCGAAATATCGGAATCTTCGTAGTCGGTCTCGCGATAGAACAGGTTATAGCCGCGTGACACGCCATCCAGCGTCCAGTACGGATCAGTGAAACCGAAATTCAGGCTAGTGAAGGTATTACTGCGCTGGGCACCGACATTGACTCGGTTACCCGTACCCAGGAAATTATTCTGGGACAGGGCGGCCCCATAGATCACACCCGCACTCTGGGAAAAGCCGACGCTGGCAGAGATCGACCCCGAAGGCTGCTCCTCGACATTGTAGGTGACGTCGAGTTGATCGGGTTCGCCTGCCACGGGTTGTGTTTCGACGTCGACCTGCCGGAAAAAGCCCAGGCGCTCGAGACGCTGACGGGACTGACTGATCTGTTGGGTCGAGGCCGGCGCCCCTTCCATCTGAATCATTTCGCGGCGCAGCACTTCATCTTCCGTTGTGGTATTACCGATGAAGTTGATACGCCGGACATAAGCACGCCGACCGGGATCGACGACGAAGGTCACATCGACGCTGTCGCCACTCACTTCGGGCACGCCATCGACACTGGCGAACGCAAAGCCCTCGGCACCCAACCTCGAGCGCAGGGCTTCCGCAGAGGCGGTCACGTCGCTGCGGGAGAATATCTCGCCCGGCTCGGCCTGGACCAGACCGCGCGCTTCGGATTCGGCGATGGGTAGCTCGCCAGCGAAACGGATGTTGCCAAGCCGGTACTGGTTGCCCTCGTCGACGTTGACGGTAACGAAGATCTCCGACTTGTCGGGGCTGATCGAGACCTGGGTCGAACTGATGGTGAAGTTGACGTAACCACGATCGAGGTAATACGAGCGCAGGCGCTCCAGATCGCCGGAGAGCCGTTCACGCGAATATTCGTCATCGGAGAACCAGCCGAACAGCCAGCCGGGGCGATCCTGGAGTTCGAAGACGTTGCGCAGGGTCTCGTCATCGAAAGCCTGATTGCCTACGATATTAATCTGGCGAATCTTGGCGACGGAGCCTTCATTGATGTCGATAGCGACGCGAACCCGGCTTTCGTCGATCTCCTCGACATCGGTATTGATGCGGGCGCTGTAGCGTCCCTGCCCCTGGTAGACCCCCTCGAGTTCACGCTGGATCTCCTCGAGTGTCGACAGCTGCAGGACCTGCCCCTCGGCAAGCCCTGCCTCACGCAGCCCTCGACGAAGGTCCTCTTCGGAAATTTGCGAATTGCCGCTGATGCTGACGTCGGTAATGAAAGGGCGCTCATCGACCTGAATGATCAGCACGTCACCATCGCGGGCCAGCTGCACGTCGTCGAACAATCCGGTGCGGAACAGGGCCCGGGCGGCCTCGGCCAGTTCCCGGTCGTCGACACTCTCGTTGGCGTTGATAGGGAAGGCATTGAATACGGAAGCGGCAGAAACGCGTTGCAGCCCCTCCACGCGAATGTCGGAAACGTTGAACGTCTCTGCCAGCGCCAGCTGGGCTTGAGCGCCGGTAAGCATCAGCGCCGCCAATCCGATGGTCTTGAGTTTCATGCAGTCGATTCGCTCGAGTTGAGTCTGCCCGCGGTTACGCATCCCCGCGCATCAAACAGGCACCTTATACATTAGGGTGGGTAACTGACAAGGCCGCTCGCGTCAGCCTCGCTGGGTCCACCCCACCGTCAGCACCGAACGGCCCCGTCCCGCACCGCTCACAGCCGCATCAGATCAAAGTACAACGCCATCACCATCAACCCGCCGACCAGTGCCAGGCCGACACGCAGGCCCATGGCCTGGGCCCGCTCGGAAAGCGGCCGGCCGCGTACCACCTCGAACAGGTAATAGACCAGATGTCCTCCATCCAGCACAGGGATGGGGAGCAGGTTGAGGATGCCAAGACTGATCGAGAGATACGCCAGAAAACTGACGAAACTTTCAAGGCCCGTGCGCGCCGAATCCCCCGCCACGCGGGCGATGGTAATCGGGCCCGACAAATTGGACGGCGAAATCAGGCCAACCGCCATCTTGCGTATGGCATCCAGGGTCAGCACCGACATCTCGCCGGTACGCGCCAACGATTGGCCGACCGCCGCTAGCGGTCCGTAACGGATCTCCCGGCGATACTCATCGGGCCATTCGACCGATTCTGCACCGGCGCCGATGTAACCGATCGCCCGGCCCTCCTCGATTTCGTTGCGCTGAGGCGTCAAGCGGATATCCTGCCGCTCGCCATTTCGTGCCACGGTCAGCGTCAGGGCCTCGCCCGGATTGGCGCGGACTCGCTCCACGAAGGCCATCCAGTCGGCAATCGGCTCACCGTCGACGGCAATGATTTCGTCCCCAGGCTGTAGCCCCGCCTCGGCCGCGGGTTCGCCTTCGACGACCTGGCCCAGCACGGCCGGGAACTCGGGGCGCCAGGGGGTTACGCCCAAGCTGGGCAATGGCTGTGGAGGGTCCTGGCGGGCCAGCCAGTTGTCGACGGGTAAGCGATACTCCCGCGCTTCGCTGGCACCGTCCCCACGCGCCTGGATGCGTAACTCGTCGGCGCCGATCGCGGATATCAGCTTGAGATTGACCTCATCCCAGGAACGAACCGCCTCGTCCTGCACCGCCACGATTTCCTGGCCCGTCTGCAAGCCGCCCTGCTCGGCCGGCGACCCGGGCGCGACATCGCCCACCACGGGAGCCACGGTGGTGGTCCCCACCACGAACAGCAGCCAATAGGCGACGATGGCCAGCAGGAAGTTGGCCAGCGGTCCGGCCACTACGATGGCGATGCGCTGCCAGACGCTCTTGCGATTGAAGGCTCGATGGTGCTCGGCCGGGTCGACCGGTCCCTCACGCTCGTCGAGCATCTTGACGTAGCCGCCCAGGGGAATCGCCGCCACGGCAAACTCCGTCCCGTGGCGATCCACGCGTGACCACAAGGGCTTGCCGAATCCCACCGAGAAACGCAGCACCTTGACGCCACATCGGCGAGCCACCCAGAAGTGGCCGAATTCGTGAAACGTGATCAGGAGGCCCAGGACCACGATCACGGCAAGAATATTCTGGATAACGCCCATGACGACCTCTCCTAGCAATAGCGTTCCAGAAAGCGTTCGGCACGCGTGCGCGCCTGACGATCTTCCTGAAGGATGACCTCGAGTTCCGAGGCTGTCTGGACGGGCGTCGAGTCAAGCACCCCTTCCACCAACTCCGCGATGCCCTTGAAACCCAGGCGACCGTTCAGGAAGGCCTCGACAGCCACCTCGTTCGCGGCATTGAGTACGGCCGGGGCGGTGCCGCCAGACTGCATGGCCTGGCGCGCGAGGCGTAGACACGGGAATGCAGTCTCGTCGGGGGACTGGAAATCCAGCCGGGCGACCTGGAACAGGTCCAGCGCCTCGACACCTGCTGCAATACGCTCCGGCCAGGCCAGCCCATAGGCGATCGGCGTGCGCATATCGGGATTGCCCAACTGGGCGATCACCGAGCCATCGTCGTAGGCGACCATGGAGTGGATCACCGATTGCGGATGCACCACCACCTGAATCTGTTCGGGGCGCGCATCGAATAGCCAGCAGGCTTCGATCAGTTCGAGCCCCTTGTTCATCAGGCTGGCACTATCGACCGAAATCTTGCGCCCCATCGACCAGTTGGGATGGGCGCAAGCCTGTTCGGGGGTCACATGGGTCAGGGCGTCGGACGACCAGCCGAGAAACGGGCCGCCGGATGCCGTCAGCAACAGCTGGCGCACCCCCACGCGGGCCAATCCACCCCTATGCTCGGTCGGAAGACACTGGTAGATGGCATTGTGCTCGGAATCGATCGGCAACAGGACGGCGCCATGACGCTGCACAGCATCCATGAACAGCGCCCCGGACATCACCAGCGCTTCCTTGTTGGCCAGAAGCACCCGCTTTCCCGCCTGCACTGCGGCCAAGGTCGGCAACAGGCCCGCCGCACCGACGATGGCAGCCATCACGACATCCACTTCGCTGGCCTCGGCGACCTCGACCAGGGCGGTGTCGCCTGCCCTGACTTCCGTATCGAGTCCTGCGGCATGCAACTCGTCACGCAGCCACTGAGCATCCATCTCGTGTGCCAATACCGCCAGGCGAGGGCGATGAGCCAGACACTGGTCGCGAAGGGCCTCACGCCGGGAACAGGCGGTCAGGGCATGGATGCGATAACGATCAGGATGACGTGCCAGTACGTCGAGGGTGCTTGTACCGATCGAGCCCGTGGCACCCAGTACGGTCACCGACTGCGGCCTCACCCGAGCGTCGCTCGAGTCATCGAGAGGGTCATGCATATCAGAGTACCAGCCATAGCAAGGCAAACAGGGGAACCGCGGCGGTGAGACTATCGATACGGTCTAGCACACCACCGTGCCCAGGCAACAGCGCACTGGAGTCCTTGATGCCACGGGTGCGCTTGAGCATGCTCTCGAACAGATCGCCCAATA
This sequence comes from Litchfieldella xinjiangensis, assembly GCF_000759345.1. Classification (GTDB taxonomy): domain Bacteria; phylum Pseudomonadota; class Gammaproteobacteria; order Pseudomonadales; family Halomonadaceae; genus Litchfieldella_A; species Litchfieldella_A xinjiangensis. Next base: position 133,196 of record NZ_JPZL01000002.1, on the reverse strand, counting down.
CCGATACCAGCGACACCGCCCAGGTAATGATGACCAGGACCAGTGTCTCACCAACACCCAATGACAGCCATACGGCGAATATCAACGCCAACAAGGTGGTCGCCGCCATCCCGCCCAATACGCCTTCCCAGGATTTCGCGGGGCTCACGTGCACAGCCAGCTTGCGCTTGCCAAAGCGTCGTCCGGCGAAGTAGGCCCCGGTATCGGCACACCACACCAGCAGCAACAGGAACAGCAGCCAGACAGCGCCACTCTCGCGAAGCACGATGAAACCGACCCAACAGGGCAGCAGCACCCATACCCCCATGGCCAGGCGTCGTGCGGAGGTCGCCCACTGCGCCTGATGCTCGGGATAGGCCACGACCCAGTAGAGATTGAGGGCCCACCCCACGGCAGCGACCCACAGCGGCCAGGCTGAATGAACCTGACCGGTGTACCAGAGCAATGCCATTGCCACAGCCATGCCCAGCACACCGGCGATACGCAGCTTCGAGTTGGCGTAGCCGGCCAGGTTGACCCACTCCCAGGCACCGATCAGCACGATGGCCCCGGTAAACAGGGCAAACGCACCGCCGGTCAGGCCGAACAAGCCCGCCAGCACCAGCGGGGCGAGAATCACTGCGGTAATGACACGCTGCTTAAGCACCCTGCGCCTCGATCTGCTCGTGGGTCATGCCGAAGCGACGCTGACGTCGAGTGAAATCATCGATCGCCAGATCGAACGCCTCGCCGTCGAAATCCGGCCACAGTAGTGGCGAGAAATGGAACTCGGCATAGGCCAGTTGCCAAAGCAGAAAATTGGAGATTCTCTGCTCTCCACTGGTCCGGATACACAGATCGACCGGCGGCTGGTCGGCCAGTGCCATTTCCTGGCCCATCATTGCCTCGTCGATGTCTTCGGCATGCAACTCGCCATTTTCGACACGCGACGCCAATCGCCGTGCGGCCTGGGCAATGTCCCATCGGCCGCCATAATTGGCCGCCACCACCAGATGCATCCCGCGGTTGTCTCGTGTAAGCCGCTCGGCGCGGTCGATGTACTGCTGGATCGAGGTGGAAAACCCATCCCGTGCACCGATGATCGACAAGCGGATGTCGTGCTCGTGAAGCTTCTTCACCTCGCGCTTGAGCGCCATCAGGAAAAGCTCCATCAAGGCGTTGACCTCGGCCACGGGACGCTTCCAGTTTTCACTGGAAAAGGCGAACAGGGTCAACGTCTCGACCCCGCGCTCGGCGGCACGGCGAATCACGGCCCGTACCGCCTCGACGCCGGCATGGTGACCACGCACGCCAGACATGCCCCGGGAGCGGGCCCAGCGATTGTTGCCGTCCATGATGATCGCCACATGGCGTGGCGGCCCACAGTGGTCTGTCTCGCACTGCCGGGACTTGGGGGACTGCGGTAACGTCATTGAGCCTCACAAGAAGAAGGAGTGACCATCCTCCTCTTCACACCTGCATCAGGTCGTGTTCCTTGGCTTCCAGCTGCTTGTCGATATCGGCGATGTGCTTGTCGGTCAGCTTCTGGATATCGTCCACCGCACGATGCTCTTCGTCCTCGGAAATTTCCTTGTCCTTGAGCAGCGCCTTGAGATCGTTATTGGCGTCACGCCGTACACTGCGTATCGCCACTCGGGCATTCTCGGCCTCGCCACGCGCCTGCTTGATATAGCCCTTGCGCGTCTCCTCGGTGAGCATCGGCATCGGTACGCGAATGACGTCGCCCGCCGTCGAGGGATTGAGCCCCAGGTCCGAGGTCATGATCGCCTTCTCGACCTTGGGTACCATGCTCTTTTCCCAGGGCACCACCGCGAGGGTGCGTGCATCCTCGACATTGACATTGGCCACTTGGTTGATGGGCATGGCAGCGCCGTAGTAATCGACCATCACCGAATCGAGAATGCTGGGATGCGCCCGTCCGGTACGAATCTTGTTGAAGTTGGCATGCAGGGCATCAAGGCTCTTCTTCATGCGCGCTTCGGCGTCTTTCTTGATCTCGTTGATCACGTTTCTACCCTCTATCTATCAGCGTGCCTTCCTTGCCGCCCACGACCAGATTCAGCAGGGCACCGGGCTTGTTCATGTCGAACACACGCACCGGCATGTCATGGTCACGCACCAGGCAGATGGCGGTCAAATCCATGACGCCAAGTTTCTGGTCGAGGACCTCGTCGTAGGTCAGGCGTTCATACTTCACGGCATCGGGAAACTTCACCGGATCCTTGTCGTAGACGCCATCGACCTTGGTGGCCTTGATGACGACATCGGCATCGATCTCGATGCCCCGCAGGCAGGCCGCGGAGTCGGTGGTGAAGAAGGGATTGCCGGTGCCGGCGGAGAACAATACCACGTCTCCCGAGGTCAGGTAGCGTATCCCGGTGCGACGATCGTAATGCTCCACGACCCCGCTCATGGGAATGGCCGACATCACGCGTGAACGAATGTTCGAGCGCTCCAGCGCATCACGCATCGCCAGGGCATTCATGACCGTGGCCAGCATGCCCATGTGATCGCCGGTCACCCGGTCCATGCCCGCCTCATTGAGCGCGGCACCGCGGAACAGGTTCCCGCCGCCGACCACGATACCTACCTGGACACCGATGCCGACCAGCTGTCCGATCTCGAGCGCCATGCGATCGAGGACCTTGGGGTCGATACCGAAGTCATGCTCACCCATCAAGGCTTCGCCGGACAGCTTGAGCAGGATGCGCTTGTACTTCGACTTTGCACCGCGCTCGACCTTGCCGGTACGCGGCTCGACGGCACCTGGCTGATCGGAAGATGAAGGCATGGCAAGTCTCCTTTGGACACGTCGGCGAAATTGGGGGGCTGGATACGCGAAGGCGTGCGCTCACGCGCACGCCAACACGGACCTGGAAGCTAGGACCTCAGCTACGGCGAGCCTGTTCCATCACTTCCTTGGCAAAGTCGACCTCTTCCTTCTCGATGCCTTCGCCCACTTCGAAGCGGGTGAAACCGATCACTTCACCGCCGGCCGCCTTGACGTACTCGGCGACGCTCTGGTTCGGATCCTTGACGAAGGGCTGCTCGGTCAGGCTGTTCTCGGCCAGGTACTTCTTCAGGCGACCCTGGACCATCTTCTCGGCGATCTCGGTCGGCTTGCCGGCCATGTCCGGCTGAGCCAGGATAATCGCCTTCTCCTTGTCCAGCTGCTCCTGAGGCATGTTCTCGGGACGCGCCACCGCGGGGTTGATGGCCGCGACGTGCATGGCGACATCGCGAGCCGCCTCGTCAGTACCGCCCTTGAGCACGGTGAGCACACCGATGCGACCGCCATGGACATATTCACCGACGCGGTTGCCCTCACCGGCTTCGATCACCACCGCACGACGCGCGGTGATGTTCTCGCCGATCTTCTGGACCAGCTGACCACGGGCGTCTTCCAGCTCACCTTCCATGATGGCGGCGATGTCGTCGGACTTAGAACTGAAGGCCTTGGCCAACACTTTCTCGGCGAAGGCAGTGAAGTTTTCGTCACGAGCGACGAAGTCGGTCTCGGAGTTGACTTCGAGCATGACCCCGTAGCTGCCGTCTTCCGCAACACGGGTCACGACAGCACCCTCTGCAGCGGTACGACCGGCTTTCTTGGCGGCCTTGAGGCCCGAGTTCTTGCGCAGATCCTCGATCGCCTTCTCGATATCGCCGTCGGCTTCGGTGAGCGCCTTCTTGCACTCCATCATGCCCAGGCCGGTACGTTCGCGCAGTTCCTTGACCTGAGACGCGCTAATAGCTGCCATATTGATAACCTCTAGGTTGAGTCGGTATTCGGGAGAACGTATCCCGCCACCGATGACCTTGGCGGCGGGAAAGGGGGCCGTAGCCCCCTTCGATCAATCCTGTCATCGCGATGCCACGGAACCGGCGGCGATGCTCAGGATAGACGTCGCGACATCACTCGGCGACTTCGTTCTCGCTGGTCTCGGAGACCTCGACGAACTCGTCGGGACGCCCTTCCTTCGCCTTGGCGCAGGCATCGGCGATAGCCTGGACGTAAATCTGGATGGCGCGGATGGAGTCGTCGTTACCGGGGATGACGTAGTCGACGCCGTCCGGATTGGAGTTGGTATCAACGACACCGATGACCGGAATGCCCAGCTTGTTGGCTTCATTGATCGCGATGCGCTCGTGGTCGACGTCGATCACGAACAGCGCGTCCGGCAGGCCGCCCATTTCCTTGATACCGCCCACGGAGCGCTCGAGCTTGTCCTGCTCGCGGGTCGCCATCAGGACTTCCTTCTTGGTCAGCTTCTCGAAGGTGCCGTCTTCGTGCATGGCTTCGAGTTCGCGCAGACGCTTGATGGAAACGCGGATGGTCTTGTAGTTGGTGAGCATGCCGCCGAGCCAGCGGTGGTTCACGAAGGGCATGCCAACACGGTTGGCTTCTTCGCGAATGATCTTGCTCGCGCTACGCTTGGTACCGACGAACATGATCTTGTTGTTGCTGGCCGCCATTCTCTCGACCACGCCGATCGCCTCGTTCAAGGCCGGCAGGGTGTGCTCGAGGTTGATGATGTGAATCTTGTTGCGTGCTCCGAAGATGTACTTGCTCATCTTCGGGTTCCAGTACTTGGTCTGGTGACCGAAGTGGGCGCCTGCCTTGAGCAGGTCACGCATATTGACTTGTGCCATGGGATGACTCCTGAAAAATCGGGTTAGGCCTCCACATACCCCATGGATCCGACTATCGGCGCGCCGACAGCACCCGGGACCATGTGACGGTACATGTGTGTTTTCAAGGCGTTCTGGTTACGCATCTTGCCTGGTATCACCGACCACCGCTCAGTCGCTTACGGGGTCAGGTCAACGATTGCAGGAAAGCGCGCGGCTTTATACCATAGATCAATGCCAAGATGAAGTCGCCCGCCCTTCTCAGCGTCGCGGCCGGCACTCACTCCCAGCCTTCGAGACTCCATGAACGTACCCATCAAGACGTCCGACGAAATCGAAAAGATGCGCGAAGCGGGCCGCCAGGCCGCAAGCGTGTTCGAAATGCTCGCCCCCCATGTCCAGGCCGGTGTCAGCACGGGCAAGCTCGACCGCCTGTGCCACGATTATATCGTGCACGAGCTGGGCTCCACGCCGGCGCCGCTCAATTATCATGGCTTCCCCAAGTCGATCTGCACCTCACTCAATCATGTGGTCTGCCACGGCATTCCCGACGAGGGCAAGAAGCTCAAGAATGGCGACATCATGAATGTCGACATTACCGTCAAGACTGCCGATGGCTACCATGGCGACTCGAGCATGATGTTCGTCATCGGCGAAAGCATCCAGGGCGAGCGCCTCTCCCGGGTCACGCAGGAGTGCCTCTACAAGAGCATCGCACTGGTCAAGCCGGGCGTGCGCCTTTCCGAGCTGGCGCGCGCGATCCAGCGTCACGCCGAGGCCAACGGCTACTCGGTGGTTCGCGATTTCTGCGGCCATGGCATCGGCGCCGGATTCCATGAGGATCCGCAGTTCCTGCATTACGATGGCTATGCTCCCGAAGCGGACATCGCCCTGGCCGAGGGCATGTGCTTCACCATCGAGCCGATGATCAACGTCGGCGGCTACCGTACCAAGGTCCTTCGCGATGGCTGGACCGCGGTAACCAAGGACAAGAGCCTGTCGGCCCAATGGGAGCACACCTTGCTGGTGACTGCCGATGGCGTCGAAGTCCTCACCGCCCGCGGTGACGAAGACCTGTCCTTCCTGCGCAGCTGACCATGCTGCTGCATCACTATCGCTTCGAACCCGACACGAGCCTGCTGGACACCGAGGCCTTGCGTGCCGACCTGGAAGGCAAGCGTTCGCCCATTGCCCCCTTCAAGGAGGCGCTACGGGCCGTCCAGGCGCGCCTGGATGAGCGCTTTGCGGCCGGCGCCGACATCCGCGACCTGATTCATGGCCGCGCCTGGTGCCTCGACCGCCTGCTCGAGGTCGCCTGGTCGCGCCATGCCTGGCCCGATGACGGCATCGCCCTGCTCGCGGTGGGCGGTTATGGGCGCGGCGAGCTGCACCCGCATTCGGATGTCGACCTGCTGCTGCTGCTCGAGCATGACGACGATACGGCCTACCGCGAGCCCTTGACCGAGTTCATCACCTTTCTATGGGACATCGGGCTCGAGATCGGTCATAGCGTGCGCTCGCTGAACGACTGCGAGCGCGAGGCCAAGGCCGATATCACAGTGATCACCAACCTGCTCGAGTCGCGCACCCTGGCCGGCCCGGCACGGCTGCGCGACGCCATGCAGGAACGCCTGTCCACACAGCGATTGTGGCCGGCGGATCGCTTCTTCGAAGCCAAGTGGCAGGAGCAGATCACACGGCACTACCGCTACAACAACTCCGAGTATCATCTTGAGCCCAATATCAAGAGCTCCCCGGGCGGCCTGCGCGATATCCAGATGATCGGCTGGGTGGCCAAGCGCCATTTCGGCACCCTGCGCTACGAGGATCTGGTCGACAGCGGCTTCATGAACGATGCGGAGCTGCGCATCCTCAGTCAGGGGCAGGCCTTCCTGTGGCAGGTTCGCTATGCGCTGCACATGCTGACCGGCCGTGCCGAGGATCGCCTGCTGTTCGACCATCAGCGCACCATTGCCGAACGCTTCGGCTATCGAGACACGCCGGAGCGACTGGCCGTCGAACAGTTCATGAAGCGCTACTACCGGCATGTCACGGCCCTCGCCGGACTCAACGACATGCTGCTGCAGCATTTTGACGAGGTCATCCTGCGCGGCAGCGAGGAACTCGAGACCAAGCCGCTCAATGCGCGATTCGAGATCAAGGGCGGCTACATCCAGGCCCGCCACCCCCGGGTCTTCCACCGCCGTCCGGCAGCGCTACTGGAACTGTTCCTGCTGATGGCGCAGCACCCGGAGATCGAGGGCGTGCGAGCCTCGACCATTCGCCTGATTCGCGATAACCGTCACCGCATCGACGACCTTTTCCGTGAGGATGTGCGCCATCAAAGTCTGTTCATGGAGCTGCTGCGTTGCGGCGGAAACGTCCCCCGACAGCTTAGACGCATGAACCGCTACGGCGTGCTGGGCAAGTACCTGCCCGAATTCGGCCAGGCGGTCGGCTTGATGCAGCACGACCTGTTTCACATCTATACGGTGGATGCCCACACCCTGCGCCTGTTGAAGTTCGTGCAGCGCTTTCGTGAGCCGGAGGGCCGTGATTGCTTCCCCGTGGCCGCGGTACTGGTTCACCAGCTACCCAAGCTCGAACTGCTGTGGATCGCCGGGCTCTATCACGACATTGGCAAGGGACGCGGCGGCAACCACTCGATTCTCGGCGCCCGCGATGTCGAGGCGTTCTGCGAGCGCCACGGACTGCCGCCCCACGACTCCCGACTGGTAAGCTGGCTCGTCGAGCACCACCTGCTGATGTCGAAAACCGCTCAGAAGCGCGACATCTCCGACCCGGACGTGATTCGCGAGTTTGCCATGGAAGTGCGCGACGAAGTCCACCTGGATTATCTCTACGTGCTGACCGTGGCCGATATCAACGCCACCAACCCCTCCCTGTGGAATGGCTGGCGCGCCTCGCTGCTGCGCCAGCTGCATGCCGAGACCAAGCGCGTTCTGCGTCGCGGGCTGGAAAATCCGCTGGACCGCGACGACTGGGTACGCGAGACCCGCGACGAAGCGCGTTCGCTGCTCGCCTCGGTGGGCGCCGACCTGGCGCGGGTGGATCAGCTGTGGGAATCGCTGGGGGAAGAGTATTTCCTGCAGTACGCCCCCAGTGAGGTGGCCTGGCAGACCCAGGGCATTCTGGCCCATCACAGCGCCGACTTGCCGTTGATTCTGATCAGCGCGCCGACCGAGGACATGTCCGAAGGCGGCACCAAGGTCTTCATCCACACCCGCTCGGTCGACGATCTGTTCGCCGCCACTGCTGCGGCCATGGAGCAGTTGGGGCTATCGATTCACGACGCGCGCATTGCCACTTCGAGCAACGACTGGACACTGAATACCTTCATCGTACTCGACGAGGAGGATCAGCCGATTCGCGATCCGCACCGGCTCGACGAGATTCGCCGCCATCTGGTTGAAGAACTCGACGACCCCGAGGACTATCCGCAAATCGTGATTCGTCACACGCCTCGCCAGTTGAAGCACTTCAAGGTCCCCACCCAAGTGGTGATCGAGCAGGATCCGGCCAACGAGCGCACCATGCTGGAACTGGTCGCCCCGGACCGCCCGGGCCTGCTGGCCCGCGTCGGGCGCATCTTCATGGAGCAGGATATCGCCCTGTCGACGGCCAAGATCGCCACGCTTGGCGAGCGGGTGGAAGACGTGTTCTTCATCACCGACAAGACCGGCCAGCCACTGACCGACCCCGAGCGCCAGGCCAGGTTGCGCGAGCGCCTGGTCGAGGTGCTCAGCGTCTAGCCTTCGATGAACCGCCCCGGGTTTGAGACACCGGGGCGGCTTCCTTATAATCGCCAGCCTAGCCACGACTCAGGCAGGCCGCCCGCGGCGCCGACTCAAATGACAAGCGCCTCGCGAGGCGCCGCCAGGACACCCATGAATCCCGATCTCGATGCCTTGAAGCCGTATCCCTTCGAGAAGCTCGCCACGCTAAAGGCGAACATCACGCCGCCCGCGTCGCTTTCGCATATTCCCCTGACCATCGGCGAGCCCCAGCATGCGCCCTTCGCTGCGGCCCTCGAGACCCTGCAGGTCTACCAGCACGAGATGGCCCGCTATCCGGCCACGGCCGGGCTACCCGAGCTGCGCGAGTCGATCGCGCGCTGGATGACACGGCGCTTCGCCCTTGATGGTCTGGACGCCGAGCGCCAGGTCCTGCCGGTCAACGGCACCCGTGAAGCGATCTTCGCGTTCGTCCAGGCGGCGCTCGACCGGACGCGGCCGGCGCGGGTCGCGGTGCCCAACCCCTTCTATCAGATCTACGAAGGAGCCACGTTGTTGGCCGGCGGCCAGCCGCTCTATCTCGACTGCCGTGCCGAGAGCGGATTTCGCCCTACCCTCGACGCGGTCAGCGCCGAGACATGGCGCGATGTGCAGATCGTCTTTGTCTGCTCTCCCGGCAACCCCACCGGTGCAGTCACGCCTATCGAGGAGTTCGTTCGCTTGATCGAGCTGGCCGATGAGCATGATTTCATCGTGGCCTCGGATGAGTGTTATTCCGAGTTGTATCTCGACGAGAACGCCCCGCCCCCCGGGCTGCTCGAGGCGTGCGCCCTGCTCGGACGCCACGATTACCGGCGCTGCGTGGTGTTCCATTCATTGTCCAAGCGCTCCAACCTGCCGGGCCTGCGCTCGGGGTTCGTCGCAGGGGATGCGGACCTGATCGCCCCGTTCAAGCGCTACCGCACCTATCATGGCTGCGCCATGTCCCTGCCGATCCAACGTGCCTCGATCACTGCCTGGGGTGACGAGACGCACGTTCGTGCCAATCGCGATGCCTATCGGGAGAAGTTCGCCGCGGTCACCGACATTCTCGCCCCGGTGATGGATTTTCCCACCCCTGAGGCGAGCTTCTACCTATGGCCGGCGGTGCCCGAGGGCGACGACGAGGCATTCACCCGCGACCTGTTTGCCGAGGCGCATGTCAGCGTGCTCCCGGGTCGCTACATGTCACGGGCGTCGAGCCAAGGAGACGATCCTGGCGCCGGGCGCATCCGCCTGGCGCTGGTCGCCGAGCTGGAGTCCACGCTCGAAGGCGCACGCCGCATTCGCCGCTTCATCGAAGGTCACTGAGGATTCGTCATGATTACCCTGTATGGGATCAAGGCTTGCGACACCTGCCGCAAGGCGCGCAAGGCACTCGACGCCAAGGGAGTCGACTACCGATTCCACGACCTTCGCGATGATGGCCTCGATGCCGAGCGGCTCGGTGCATGGCTCGCTCGGCTGCCGCTCGGTACGCTGCTCAACCGCCGCAGCACTACCTGGCGTCAACTCGACGATGCTGAGAAAGAGGATATCGATACGGCCCGGGCCCATGCGCTGATGCTCGCCCATCCGACGCTGATCAAGCGCCCGCTGCTGGATACGGGTAACGACCTGCGGGTCGGCTACCGCAACGGCGACTTTGACGATTTGACGCCCTAGCCCCCACCATTACTAGAGGACACCCCCCATGCTGAGCTTCGCACTTGGAATCGGCACCCAGAACACCCAGGGCGATTGGCTGGAGATCTATTATCCGGCGCCCCTCTGGGCACCGGATGCCAGTCTGGTCGAGGCCGCGAAGCGTGCCGTCGACGCCCCGGAAGGCAACGCTGCGGTGAGTTTTCTGCCCGAGCATTGTCCAGCGCTGGCCCAGGCCCTACGCGAGGCAGGCCATGGCGACCAGGCCGAGCTCGCCGAAGCCTTCGCCGAGAGTCAGCGTCCGCTGGTTGCCATGTTCCTGACCGAGGATCTTCCGCCGCAGAGCGCCCCCGAGGTCTACCTCAAGCTGCACCTGCTGTCGCATCGCCTGGTGCAGCCCCATGGTCTCGACCTGACCGGCATGTTCGGCCTGCTGCGCAACGTGGCCTGGAGCAACGAAGGCGCGATCGATGTCGAGGAGCTTCCGGCTCGCCGACTCAAGGCACGCCTCGAGGGTCGCACCCTGTCGGTGGATTGTGTCGACAAGTTCCCCAAGATGACCGATTACGTGGTGCCCACCGGCGTCCGCATTGCCGACACCGCCCGGGTCCGCCTGGGGGCCCATCTCGGCGAAGGCACGACCGTGATGCATGAAGGCTTCGTCAATTTCAATGCCGGCACCCAGGGTCCGGGCATGATCGAAGGCCGTATCTCAGCCGGTGTCATGGTCGGCAAGGGATCCGACCTTGGCGGTGGCTGCTCGACCATGGGCACCCTATCGGGTGGCGGCAATATCGTGATCAAGGTGGGCGAAGGTTGCCTGATCGGGGCGAATGCCGGCATCGGCATCCCGCTGGGCGATCGCTGTACCGTGGAAGCCGGGCTGTATATTACCGCTGGCGCCAAGGTCGCCCTGCTCGACGACCAGGGCCAGGAAGTCAGGATCGTGGCGGCCCGCGAGCTGGCCGGGCAGAACGACCTGCTGCTGCGCCGCAATTCCCAGAGCGGTCGCATCGAGTGCCTGACCAACAAGAGCGCCATCGCCCTCAACGACGCCCTGCACGCCAACCAGTAAGCGTGCGCCGCCGCTCCTTATGAGCGGCGGCCCTTTCGCTCCGCCACCTTCAGGATTCCGCATGTCCAACGCCGACACCGCTAGCGCGCTCTCCCCGACCCTCGCCCTGGCCTTCGATCTGATTCGTCGCCCCTCGGTCACGCCGGACGACGAAGGGTGCCAGACCGTGATGATCGAGCGTCTCGAGCGCCTCGGCTTCCAGATCGAACGGTTGCCATTCGGCGATGTCGTGAACTTCTGGGCCGTGCATGGACACCATGGCCCGGTACTGGCCTTTGCCGGCCACACCGATGTCGTGCCCAGCGGACCGCATACCAACTGGGCAACGCCGCCCTTCGAGCCGAGCATCGATGACGAAGGCATGCTGTGCGGGCGTGGCGCCGCCGACATGAAGGGCAGCCTGGCCGCCATGGTCACGGCTGTGGAGCGCTTCGTCACACGCTATCCCGACCACGCCGGTAGAATAGCCTTCCTGATCACTTCCGACGAAGAAGGGCCGGCAGTCGATGGCACCCGCGCGGTGGTGGAGCATCTTCGTGAGCGACACGAGCGCCTCGACTACTGCATCGTTGGCGAACCTTCCTCCACCCGGGAACTCGCCGATGTGATCAAGAATGGGCGTCGCGGGTCGCTGGGTGGCGTACTGCATGTCAAAGGGATACAGGGGCATGTCGCCTACCCTCACCTGGCGCGCAATCCCATCCATGACGTGGCCCCGGCTCTGGATGCCCTGGTGCGCGAACATTGGGACGACGGCAATGCCTTCTTCCCCGCGACCAGCTTCCAGATATCCAACCTGCGCTCAGGCACGGGCGCGACCAATGTCATCCCCGGCGAACTGGAGGCGGTGTTCAATTTCCGCTACTCCACTGAAGTCACCCATGAGCAGTTACGCCAGCGTACCGAAGCCATTCTCGATGCCCACGGCCTGGATTACCGGCTCGACTGGACCCTCAATGGCGAACCCTTCCTGACCGCCGAAGGGGAGCTGGTGGACGCCACCTTGGCGGGTGTGGAGGAAATTGCAGGGCGTCGCCCCGAGCTTTCCACCTCGGGCGGTACCTCGGACGGTCGTTTTATCGCCACGCTGGGCAGCCAGGTGGTCGAATTGGGGCCGCTCAATGATACCATTCACAAGGTCAACGAACGGGTCTGCGCCAGCCATCTGGATACCCTGAGCGAGATCTACGAAGCCATTCTCAAGCGCCTATTTGCCTGAGAGGTTCGTCCCCGGTTCGATCCAGCACCTTCAGAGGCCGTCATGCAGCGCTACCCCGATATCGAAATCTACCTCGCCAAGGCGTCACTACCGGCGCTGGATGCCTGGCTGGCCGAACGCCTCGATGCGCCACCCTTGAAAGGGGCCGGCAAGCGCAAGGCGCGGACCACTGGCCATGCTGACGGACAGCAAATTCCCGTGCTGCTGGTCGAGCAGGCCGCAGATGGCTACGCCAGCCTGTGGTTCGACAGTGGCGCCACGCCCTGGCCGAGGGATGTTGACTGTGCGCGTGAGGCCGCCAAGCGGCTCGACTGCGAAGTTCGCTGCTCATTGGGCGGTTGGCAGCCCGGCGACGAGCCCGACCGGTTCTGGCGGGTTCTGCCCGACGGCAGCGAAGGGGCGATCGACTGGCCCGACTCGGGGCAGTAACAATGAAATCGCCCGCCGGGTCTCCCCGGCGGGCGATTGTCTGACACGAGCGTCTCGGGCAGAGCGTCAGGTAATGACAGTGACGTCGTCGGCTTGCAATCCACGCTCATTCTCGATCACGTAGTAGCGCACCTTCTGCCCCTCGGCGAGGGTCCGGTGCCCCTTGCCACGGATGGCTCGGAAGTGGACGAAGACATCCTCCCCACCTTCACGGGTGATGAAACCGTACCCCTTGTTGACGTTGAACCACTTCACCTCGCCAAGCTCACGGTCGTCGTCCTCGACCTCGGCGTAGGCAGTGAACGTCGGCTTGACCCAATTCAGCGTCAGGGTGGCGAAGAGTAACGTCAGGAATACGCCAATCACCACGGCCAGGTAGACACTGAGGCGATCCTCGGCGAGCGCCGACAGCAATTCGCCAAACGACGAACCGCCGGTGAAGGAGACGCACAAGGCAAGCAGTAGCGGCGCGGGAATGGCGAACAACAGACTAACCAGACTACAACGAAGCAAGACCTTTCGATTCATGGACCTAGGATTCTCTCTTGTGTTTGGTAAGGGATGACGAACACGATAAAGGCCCTGACGTGATAAAGCGCAGGGCACCGATTGATTACAGCGAAGGTGTCGCGATGAATGGCAACACACAACCCGATGATTCTATCACGCCGCAATCAGGCTCGCTCGCGCACGACCGCGCGCGGCTGGACGACCTCGAGAGTCGTATTGCCTATCAGGAACATTGGCTTGAGAGTCTGGACAAGGCCGTGGCGGCCCAGGAACGTCGCCTCGCCCAGCTGGAGCGCATGAGCGAGCTGATGGGCCAGCGACTTCGTGAACAGCACCAGGCGATCAACGCTACTTCGGAAGACAGCGACTATCGAGCCGAGAATGAGGTGCCACCGCATTACTGAACTGATCGACACCCGGAAGGCCGGACGTTCCATACATTAAAGCCCACCGTGCGGTGGGCTTTGCGACGAAGGCAGGTTTCAGCTTAACGTTTCCAGATAGCGTTCGGCATCGAGGGCGGCCATGCAGCCGCTACCGGCCGAGGTGATGGCCTGGCGGTAGACATGATCCATGACGTCACCGCAGGCGAACACGCCGGGAACGCTGGTCGCCGTGGCGTTACCCTCGAGCCCGGTCCGCACCTTGATGTAGCCGCCCGCCATGTCCAGTTGCCCTTCGAAGATACCGGTATTGGGCGTGTGGCCGATGGCAATGAAGACGCCGGGTGCCGTGATTTCCTTGGTACTGCCATCGAGCGCCGACTTGAGGCGCACCCCGGTCACACCGCTATTGTCGCCAAGTACTTCATCCAAGGTCTGGTTCCACTCCAGCACGACCTTGCCGCTCTCGGCTTTCTCGAACAGCTTCTGCTGCATGATCTTCTCGGCGCGAAGTGTGTCGCGACGATGCACCAGCGTGACCTTGGAGGCGATATTCGAAAGATAAAGCGCCTCCTCGACGGCGGTATTGCCGCCGCCAACGACAATCACTTCCTGGTTGCGATAGAAGAAGCCATCGCAGGTCGCGCAGGCGGAAACCCCTTGGCCCATGAACTGCTGCTCGGACGGCAACCCAAGATAACGAGCGCTGGCACCGGTGGCGACAATCAGCGCATCGCAGGTGTAGGTGCCGTTGTCGCCTTTCAGGGTGAAAGGCCGTTCTCGCAGATCGACTTCATTGACATGATCGAACAGGACCTCGGTATCGAAGCGCTCGGCGTGCCTGCGCATACGCTCCATCAGCTCCGGGCCCTGCACACCCTCGTCATCGCCCGGCCAGTTATCGACATCGGTGGTCGTGGTCAACTGCCCGCCGGCCTGCATGCCGGTTATCAGCAATGGCTTGAGGTTGGCGCGCGCGGCATAGACAGCAGCGGTGTAGCCGGCAGGGCCGGAACCGAGAATGATCAGGCGTTCGTGACGCACTTCGCTCATGGATGACATTCCTCGTACAGACACGGAAAGGAACCTCAGCGGTCCTCTGGCATGGCTTCCAGCAAAGACATGCCACAGCACCCTGGTGCGTATTGTTTAACGGGCGACCGTAGTTTATCAGGCGAAATAGCGTAATGCGCCCCACAGAAGGGTCGCAACGAAAGAGGCGGCCCTTGGGGCCGCCTCGTATCAGTCGCTTGGCTTACAGGTCCTTGGAGTGGCTGCCCAGGTACTTGGCGACGCCTTCCGCGGTGTCCTTCATACCTTCCTGACCTTCGTCCCAGCCTGCCGGGCAGACTTCACCGTGCTTCTGGTGGTGCTGCAGCGCCTTGACCATGCGCAGCATTTCGTCGACGTTACGACCCAGCGGCAGGTTGTTGACGGTCTGGTGCTGGACGACACCCTGCTCGTCGATCAGGAACGAGGCACGCATGGCGACACCCGCTTCCGGATGCTCGATGCCGTAGGCCTGGGTAATCTCGTGCTTGACGTCAGCAACGATCGGGAAGCCGACTTCACCGATACCGCCACGGTCGGGCGAGGTCTTGCGCCAGGCGTGGTGGGTGAACTGTGAGTCGATGGAAGCACCGATCACCTCGACACCCAGTTCCTTGAACTGCTGCAGACGGTTGTCATGGGCAATGATTTCCGACGGGCAAACGAAGGTGAAATCCAGCGGCCAGAAAAACAGCACGCGCATTTTACCGTTGCTGTCGGACAGCTTGAAATTCTCGACGATCTCGCCATTGCCTAGCACGGCAGCAGCTTCGAAATCGGGGGCTTGACGACCAACCAACACGCTCATGTAACGCTCCTTTCTACGAAAGAGTGGATAACGGGGGAATTAAACGGCCCTAGACTAAAGTCCGGTACCGGTATTCTGCAATTCGATATGCCCAATGGCTGTCATAGGCCACGGCTATGCCCCGGCCCCACATGCCCTGTCGAGCCATTGCCAGAATTATGCGAGATGGGGGCTGTGTGCCATGCTTTCAAGGAACTTGCGAAGACAGCGAGCCATTGACGCACGAACTCGCCAGTCGTCCGCCGTGCCAGAACAACGCTGCCAGACCGGGCGCAGCGCAGCGTTGCTTGAAAACTGCAACTATGATGACCATGTGTAAGGTCATGGGTTATGGTCCGGGGCAGGAAGCCCCACCGTACATGACTTCACCGTCACGAGGAGAAGACCATGAGTGCCGATTCCGCACCGAACACGCTCGCTAGCCTGACCGTGGGCGAGCGCGAATATCATTATTACAGCCTGCCCAAGGCGGCCGAGGCCTTGGGGGACATCCAGCGCCTTCCGGTCACTCTCAAGATCCTGCTCGAGAATCAACTTCGCTTTGCCGATGACGAAAGCGTGTCTCGCGAGGATATGCAGGCCCTGGTCGACTGGCAGCAGGAAGCGCGTTCGACCCGCGAGATCGGCTATCGTCCCGCCCGGGTATTGATGCAGGACTTCACGGGCGTTCCCGGTGTCGTCGACCTGGCCTCGATGCGGGCCGCTGTCGAGAAGCTGGGCGAA
This sequence comes from Litchfieldella xinjiangensis, assembly GCF_000759345.1. Lineage (GTDB taxonomy): Bacteria > Pseudomonadota > Gammaproteobacteria > Pseudomonadales > Halomonadaceae > Litchfieldella_A > Litchfieldella_A xinjiangensis. The sequence continues at coordinate 116,932 of NZ_JPZL01000002.1, read as the reverse complement.
GATCCGTCGCGCATCAACCCGCTGTCCCCGGTCGACCTGGTCATCGACCACTCGGTGATGGTCGACAAGTATGGGGATCCCAGCGCGTTTCGCGATAACGTCGCCATCGAGATGGACCGTAACCGTGAACGTTACGAGTTCCTGCGCTGGGGACAGGACGCCTTCGACAACTTCCGCGTGGTTCCCCCCGGCACCGGTATCTGTCACCAGGTCAACCTTGAGTATCTAGGCAAGACCGTCTGGGTCAAGGAAGAGGACGGAAAGTCGTTCGCCTACCCCGATACCCTGGTCGGCACCGATTCGCATACCACCATGATCAACGGCCTTGGCGTACTCGGCTGGGGCGTGGGTGGTATCGAGGCGGAAGCCGCCATGCTGGGCCAGCCGGTCTCGATGCTGATTCCCGAAGTCGTCGGCTTCAAGCTCACCGGCAAGCTGCGGGAAGGCATTACCGCCACCGACCTGGTACTTACCGTCACCCAGATGCTTCGTCAGAAAGGCGTGGTGGGCAAGTTCGTCGAATTCTATGGCGACGGCCTGGACGACCTGCCACTGGCCGACCGTGCCACGATCGCCAACATGGCCCCTGAATACGGTGCGACCTGCGGCTTCTTCCCGGTCGACGACGAGACGCTCAACTACCTGCGCCTGACAGGCCGCAGCGACGAGGAAGTAGCGCTGGTCGAAGCCTACTGCAAGGAACAGGACCTGTGGCGCAAGCCCGGTGCCGAGCCGGTATTCAGCGACACCCTGCAACTGGACATGGGTGATGTCGAGGCCAGCCTGGCCGGACCCAAGCGTCCCCAGGATCGCGTCGCCCTGTCCGACATGAAGTCGACCTTCGAGAATTTGATGGGTGACGACGCTGCAGAGGCCTCCGCCACCGCACGCGGCAAGTTCGATTCGGAAGGCGGACAGATGCCCGTGGGGACCCACGAGCATTTCGAACACCACGATAGCCAGGACGTCGATGTCGAGGGCTCGACCTTCAAGCTCAACCCGGGCGCGGTAGTGATTGCCGCGATCACTTCCTGTACCAACACCTCCAACCCCAGCGTGATGATGGCTGCCGGGTTGTTGGCCCGCAAGGCGGTGGAAAAAGGTCTCGATACCAAGCCTTGGGTGAAGACCTCGCTGGCTCCGGGCTCCAAGGTCGTTACGGACTACCTGGCTGCCGGCGGGTTCCAGGACGACCTGAATGCGCTGGGCTTCAACCTGGTCGGCTACGGTTGTACCACGTGTATCGGCAACTCAGGGCCGCTGCTGCCACCGATCGAAAAGGCCATCGAGGACGGCGACCTGACCGTGGCCTCGGTGCTGTCGGGGAACCGTAACTTCGAAGGACGCGTGCATCCGCTGGTCAAGACCAACTGGCTCGCCTCTCCGCCCCTGGTCGTCGCTTATGCCCTGGCCGGGAACGTGCGCCTGGACATCTCCAAGGAGCCCCTTGGCGAAGGCAAGGACGGCAAGCCGGTATATCTTCAGGATATCTGGCCCAGCCAGGCGGAAATTGCCGAGGCGGTCGAGAAGGTCCGCACCGAGATGTACCGCAAGGAGTATGCCGAGGTCTTCGAGGGCGACGAGGTGTGGAAAGCCATCGACGTGCCCCAGAGCCAGGTTTATCAATGGTCCGAGGATTCCACGTATATCCAGCACCCGCCGTTCTTCGAGGGTATGGGCAGAGAGCCGGAGCCGCTGCAGGATGTAGAAAACGCACGCGTGCTGGCCATGCTAGGCGACTCGGTGACCACCGATCATATCTCGCCGGCGGGTGCCATCAAGCCCGACAGCCCTGCAGGTCGCTACCTGCAGGAGCACGGCGTCAAGCCGATGGACTTCAACTCCTATGGCTCTCGTCGCGGTAACCACGAAGTCATGATGCGCGGTACCTTCGCCAACGTGCGTATCCGCAACGAGATGCTCGACGGGGTCGAAGGCGGCTACACCCGCCACGTGCCGAGCGACGAACAGATGGCGATCTACGATGCGGCAATGAAGTATGCCGAGGAAGGTCGCCCCCTGGTCGTGATTGCCGGCAAGGAATACGGCACTGGCTCCTCACGTGACTGGGCCGCCAAGGGCACGCGTCTGCTCGGCGTCCGTGCGGTACTCGCCGAGTCCTATGAGCGTATCCACCGCTCCAACCTGATCGGCATGGGCGTGGTACCGCTTCAGTTCCCCGAGGGAGAGGACCGCAAGTCGCTCGGTCTGACCGGGGATGAGGAGGTCTCCATCGATGGGATCGCCGACCTGACCCCGGGCGGGCAGGTCAACGTGACCATCAAGTCCGACAAGGGTGAGAAGAAGATCGAGGCCCTGTGCCGGATCGATACCGCCAACGAGCTGGAATACTATCGCCACGGCGGCATCCTGCACTATGTGCTGCGCAAGATGATTGGCTCGGCTTGATCGCCACTTTTCATCCAGCATCGAAAAAGGCCCCGCCAATTGGCGGGGCCTTTCTTATGCTGCTTATCCATTGCTGCCGGGGCACTATGCAGGAGCGCGCTTAGAACGCCTTGCGGCGGTAGTCGCGATAACGCGGGTACCAGAAATGGTACTCGATGGCCTCCCTCAGGGTTTCATCGTCACTGCGCAGCGCCACACCATCCTCCTGGGCCTGCTTGGCCACGTCGAAGGCGATCGCCTTGCTGATCTCGCGAATATCGGAGAGCGCCGGAAGCAGCGCGCCCTCGCCGTGCTTCACTATTGGCGCGCCATTGGCCAGCGCGTTCGAAGCGGCCATCAGCATCGCATCGGTAATCCGCGTAGCCCCCGAAGCCACCACACCCAGGCCGATGCCGGGGAAGATGTAGGCGTTGTTGCATTGGGCAATGGGGTAGGTTTCACCTTCCAGCGAGACCGGCTTGAACGGGCTACCGGTCGCCACCAGGGCGCGACCCTGGGTCCAGGTCAGGATGTCCTGGGGCGTCGCCTCGACCCGTGAGGTCGGGTTTGACAATGGCATGACCAAAGGCTGCGGACATCCCTCCTGCAGCGCCTCGATCACCTCCCGAGAGAACAGACCACGTTGCCCCGAGACGCCAATCAGTACGGTGGGTTTGGCGTGACGCACCACATCGAGCAGGCTGCGATCCCCCCAATCGGCTACCGCGGCGGGATCGTGCGCCAGGCGTGCCTGGAAATCGTAGAGCCCGTTCAAGTCGGTGGTCAGCAGACCATAGCGGTCGACCATGAATATCTGGGCACGTGCCTGGGATTCGCTAAGCCCCTCTTCCTGCATCGCCACGACGATCTGCTCGGCGATACCACAGCCTGCCGAGCCGGCGCCCACGAAAGCGACGCGCTGTTCGCTGACCTTCTCGTCCTTGGCCTTGCAGGCCGCCAGCAACGTACCGACACAGACCGCCGCCGTGCCCTGGATATCGTCATTGAAGCAGCAGAGCTCGTCACGGTAACGCTCGAGCAGGGGCATGGCATTGGACTGGGCGAAGTCCTCGAACTGCAACAGCACGTTAGGCCAGCGACGCTTCACGGCAGCGATGAAGTCGGCCATGAAGGCATTGTATTCATCTTGCGAGATTCGCTGATGGCGCCAGCCCATGTACATGGGATCGTCGAGCAGCGCCTGGTTATTGGTGCCCACGTCGATCATGATCGGCAGCGTATAGGCCGGGCTGATACCGCCGCATGCGGTATACAGCGACAGCTTTCCGATAGGGATACCCATACCCCCGATCCCTTGATCGCCAAGCCCCAGGATACGTTCGCCGTCGGTGACCACGATCACCTTGACCTTGTCCTTGGTGGCGCTGCGCAGGATATCGTCGAGGTGTTCGCGGTGCGGATAGGAGACGAACAGCCCACGGTGGTTGCGGTAGATGTTCGAGAATTCCTCGCACGCTTCGCCGACCGTCGGGGTATAGATGATCGGCAGCATCTCTTCGAGATGCTCTTCGAGCAGGCGGAAGAACAACGTCTCATTGTCATCCTGGATGGCGCGCAGATAGATGTGACGATCCAGATCCGTGGTGCATAACCGATACTGGCGATAGGCCCGTTCGGCCTGCTCTTCGATGCTCTCGACATTGTGGGGCAACAAGCCGACGAGGTTGAAAGCGATGCGCTCCTGGAGCGTAAAGGCGCTCCCCTTGTTGAGCAGTGGCATTTCCAGTAACGAGGGCCCGGCATAGGGCACATACAGCGGACGCTTGGGGAAATCGTTCATCTCGTCTCTCGTGCGGTTGGCGGAGTCATGTGGCGCTCTGGCGGCGCCATGAATGGCGTCACTTTAGCATGTCTGGCCCGGCGCGCTCATGTCCGGCGCGCCATGATATGCGCCTCAGCCACTGCGCGATACGGGCCGGGCAGGTTGTTGAAAGAACCAGGGCCTCAACCAGGTGCCCATGATATTGCCGGCGAAGGCTGCCACCATCCAGACCCAGCCATGCACGCTGCCTGAAGCGATGCCGCTGAAGTACGCCCCGATATTGCAACCGAATGCCAGCCGGGCACCGTAGCCGAGCAACAAACCACCAACGACTGCGGCCAGCAATGAGCGCAACGGGATGCGCAGGCTGGGAGCGAAGCGTCCCGCCAATGAGGCGGCCGCCAGCGCGCCCAGCATGATCCCCACGTTCATCACCGTCGTCACGTCCTGCCAGACGTTGGCATCGAGTGCAGCCGCATTGCCGGGATTCTGCCAGTAGCCCCAACCGCTGACATCGCCGCCCAGGAACTCGAAGGCCTTGGCACCCCAAAGGGCGAACGCCGAAGTGATGCCCCAAGGGCGACCGGCCAAGGCGAGGGTAGCGAAATTGAGTAGCGCCAGAGCTACAGCGCCGAATAGCAGCGGCCATGGACCGGTCAGCCAGTGACGATGACCGAAATCCACTCGTGGCGTCTCTTCCAGCTTGCCATGGCGACGCTTTTCCAGGGCCACTGTCAGCAGACCAATCAAGGCAAACAAACCGAGACTGACGACCAGGCCGCCCGCTACGCCGAACGTGTCGACGACCGAGACCGGCTCAAAGGCCGGCAGGCCCTGCCACCAGGTGAAGTGCGCGGTACCGATGAGCGAGCCCACGATGAAGAAGGCCAATGTCACCAGCATTCGCGCATTGCCCCCGCCTGCGGTGAACAACGTGCCGGAAGCACAACCGCCGCCAAGCTGCATGCCGACCCCGAACAGGAACGCGCCGACCAGCACCGAAATACCGATTGGCGCCACAAAGCCGCTCACCGCCTGGCCGAACAGAGTGCCGTTGCCAAGGACCGGGAAGAACAGAAGGACCGTCACCGCCAGCATCAGCATCTGGGCGCGCAAGCCCCGGCCTCGCCGATCGATGATGAAGACGCGCCAAGCGGCGGTGAAACCGAACGCGGCATGGTAGAGCACTAGCCCCAGCGCACCCCCTACCAGCATGAGCCCCGTGAGGCGCCAACCGAAGACGGCACCAATACTCAGTGCACCCAACGCCAGCAAACCGCCGGCCACCCAGACGGTAGGCGCCGGACGGCGCGGTACTGCGATATCGCTCATCATGCTCTCCTCGGTCGCGTTAACTCGATGATGCCCACCCTACGCCGCGGCCTGAGCAAGTGGAAATGCATAAGACTGATACCGACTATCAATTATAGATATAAACAAGGCGCCCCGTGGGGCGCCTCGGAAGCGGTCTTCGCGGTCGCTGTTTACACGAATCGGCCCAGTCCTACTGCAGGACGCAACCGGTCCATCAAGGCCGCCGCTTCGGCACGTGCACGCTCGGCACCCTTGGCAAGCACGGACTCGATATGCCCGGGATCTTCCATCAATGCCAGGTAGCGTTCGCGCGGTTCGCGCAGGTGGGCGTTGAGGTAGTCGAAGAGCTGGTTCTTGGCGTCGCCCCAACCGATCCCCTCTTCATACTGGCGGCGCATTGCCTGGGTCTCTTCCGGCGTGGCGAAGGCGGCGTAGATCTGGAACAGCGTGCAGCCATCCGGATCCTTGGGTTCACCGGGCTCCAGGGAATTGGTCTTGATCTTGCGAACCAGCTTGAGCAGTTTCTTCTCGGAGACGAACAGAGGAATGGTGTTGTTATAGCTCTTGGACATCTTGCGCCCGTCGAGCCCACCGAGCACCTCGACCTTCTCGTCGACCACTGCCTCGGGCAGCGTGAAGTAGTCGCCCTTGTAGAGGTGATTGAAGCGCCCTGCCATGTCGCGGGCCATCTCGATATGCTGGATCTGGTCGCGCCCCACCGGCACCTTGTGGGCATTGAACATCAGGATGTCAGCGGCCATCAGCACCGGATAACCGAACAGTCCCATGGTAATGCCCTTGTCGGGATCCTGATTCCCGACCGCCTCGTTCTCGGCCACGCTGGCCTTGTAGGCGTGGGCACGGTTCATCAGCCCCTTGGCGCAGACACACGACAACATCCAGGTCAGCTCGGGGATTTCGGTAATGTCCGACTGACGATAGAAGATAGCATTGTCGGTATCCAATCCCAGCGCCAGCCAGGTGGCGGCGATTTCCAGGCGTGATTCCTGAACTCGCCGCGGATCCTGGCACTTGATCAGTGCGTGCAGGTCGGCAAGGAAGTAATAGGATTGAACGCTTGGATCCTGGCTGGCAGCGATGGCCGGCTTGATGGCGCCGACATAGTTGCCGAGGTGCGGAGTACCGGTCGTCGTGATACCGGTGAGAACGCGTGTCTTGGTCATGAAGAAACTGGCCCGATTCTGTCGATGCGAATCGCGCCAGTTTAGCGTGCCGCCCCGCCCAAGGCGAACAGCGAGAAGTTATTTCAAGAGGGTCGCAGGGTCGGCACTGTCCAGGCCAAACGCCTCGGCAACGGCAGGATACGTCACCTGACCCTGATGTACGTTGAGCCCAGGGCGGAAGTGGGGATCGTCGGAAAGCGCCTGCTTCCAGCCCTTGTCGGCCAAGGCCATCACGAACGGCAACGTGGCGTTGGTCAGGGCCTGGGTCGAGGTACGCGCCACCGCGCCTGGCATATTGGCCACGCAATAATGTACGACACCGTCGACCACATAGGTCGGTTCGGCATGGGTCGTGGCACGGCTGGTCTCGAAACAGCCGCCCTGGTCGATGGCCACATCGACCAATACGCTGCCGGGCTTCATGTCACCAAGTTGCTGGCGGGTGATGAGTTTAGGTGCGGCGGCGCCAGGCACGAGCACGGCACCGATGATCAGGTCGGATTCGCGCACCGCCTCATCGAGTGTATCCGCGCTGGAAAAGGCCGTCTTCATGCGCCCTTGATAGCGATGATCAAGGGTCTCGAGACGCGGAATCGAGGTGTCGAGGATCGTCACATCGGCCCCCAGTCCCAGCGCCATGCGTGCGGCATTCTCGCCGACCACGCCGCCCCCGATCACGGTCACTCGCGCCGGCGGTACACCCGGCACACCCGGCAGCAGCACACCAGCACCGCCCTGTGCCTTTTCCAGGCTATGGGCGCCCGCCTGCACCGACATGCGTCCCGCCACGGCGCTCATCGGCGCCAGCAGGGGCAAGCCGCCATGGGGACTGGTGATGGTTTCGTAGGCAATACAGGTCGCCTTGCTCTCCATCAGGCCGCGCGTGAGATTTTCGTCGGCTGCCAAGTGCAGGTAGGTGAAGAGCGTCTTGCCTTCATCCAACCGAGCGAGCTCGTCGGGCTGGGGCTCCTTGACCTTGAGTATCAGTTCCGACCATGACCAGAGCGCATCGACATCGGCTTCCATCCGCGCCCCGGCTGCCTCGTAGTCGGCGTCGGGAAACCCGGCACCTTCACCGGCACCGGTCTGGAGCTTGACCTGATGGCCACGATCGAACAGCTCGCGAGCACCGGTGGGTGTCAGTGCGACCCGGTATTCGTGATTCTTGATCTCCTTGGGCACGGCGATCTTCATGGTTACCTCCATAGGGCTCGAGGGTATTGCCTCATTACAGCACAAGGGAGAAAAGCCGTTACCAGCCTCCCGAAAAACGGGAAGATTTCATGCGAATCGGCATTACTTCAGGGAGGGGTTCGGGGAGATAACGCAGTAACGTGAGACCTTGCTTCAGGGTTCCCGAACGATGGCATCGCCGTAGCGGGTCGCATATTCCGCTGGCATACGGCGTGCCCGGCCACTGGAGAGCTCGATGCAGGCAAAGCGAGTCCGGGCGCGCAGTAGGGTCTGTCCATCGGCGGGTCGCAGCAGCTGGAAGCGTCGCGTGAGGGTGAGGCGGCCATCGCAAGCCACGATCCAGGTAGCCAACTCGAGCGACTCGCCGAGAAAGGCGGCACGCAGGTAGTCGAGCTCATGCCGATGGACGACCATGGCTCGGTCATGCTCCCGGTAGCGCGCCAGATCGAGCCCCAGCTCAGCGGAATGCTGCCAACTGATCGCCTCGATCCAACGCAGGTATTCGAGATTGTTGACGTGATCGAAGTCATCGATGGCCGATGTCCCGACCTGGATCTCGATCGTGTAGGGGCTAGGCAGGTCCCACACCATCGCTGCCCTCCTTGGCTGCGGGTATTGCGTTGGCGTCAGTCCCGGAAGACACGCACACCAAGTGCTTTAAGATACGCCGTCTCCGGAATCGCCGGATGCACGGGATGATCGGGCCCCTGGTGGCCCTGGTAAATGACCTGGCCATGGCGATCCTGATGACGCACCGCGCCCCGCACGGACTCGATCAAGCGCTCCGGGGCCAGATGCATGGAACAGGACGCCGACATCAGCAGGCCGTCACGACCCAGCAGGCGAATGGCTTCGCGGTTGAGCCGCGCATAGGCACGCTCGCCATTGGGAATGTCCTTGCGCTTCTTGATGAAGGCCGGCGGATCGAGAATCACCACATCGAACTGTTCGCCCTCGGCCTTGAGCGCCGCCAACGCATCGAAGGCATCCCCTTCGCCGATCGCCACCTGCTCGGCAACCCCGTTGAGCGCGGCATTCTCGGCCACGCGCTCCAGCGCTTCGCCGGAGGCGTCGAGACACAGCACCTCGCTTGCCCCATTGGCGGCAGCCTGAACGCCCCACCCGCCGATATAGCTGAAAACATCCAGCACCCGCTTGCCGGCGACCAAGCCGTTGAGCCAGGCACGGTTGACGCGATGGTCGTAGAACCAGCCGGTTTTCTGGCCGGCGAGCACCGGTACCGCGAAACGTACCCCGTTCTCCTCGAGCAGGACCTCATCGGGCAGTTCGCCCTTGACCACTTCCACCTGGGATTCCAATTGCTCCTGGCGACGCCCGGACGAGTCGTTCTTGAACACGATGGCCCGCGGCGACAACACCTTGTCCAAGGCAGCGACAACCTCTTCGCCGAGGTGCTCCATGCCCAGAGTATTGAGCTGCACCACCAGGACATCGTCGAAGCGATCGACGATCAAGCCGGGCAGCAGGTCGCCTTCACCGTGGACCAGGCGATAGAAGGGTTTGGCGAACAGACGTTCACGCAGCCCCAACGCCTGGTTGAAGCGGTGCACCAGCAATGAGCGATCCAGCCTCACGTTGGGATCCCGGGAAACGACCCGGGCGCAGATCAGCGAATGCGGGTTGACGTAGGCCACGCCCATCGCCTTGCCGTTGGCAGCTTCGATCACCGCCTGGCCACCCGGCTCGAAGGTCTTGAGCGGTGTGGCCTCGGTGTCGATCTCATTGGAGTACAGCCACAGGTGGCCGGCCTTGAGGCGACGATCGGCATTCTTCTTCAAGCGCAGGCGTTCGGTCACGCGGGACTCCCGGTTGTCGTGATCATTGGGCGGCATTCTAGCGCAATCGTCACACGTATCGCGCGGCCAAATGCCTCAGGTCTGGCACTCGGCACAGAATACACTGGCGCGTTGCCCCAGTGTGGCCAGACGTAGCTCGGCACCGCAACGTCGGCAGGGTTCACCGTCACGGCCGTAGACATTGAGCCGCTGGGAAAAATAGCCCGGCTCGCCGGTACCGCTGACGAAGTCGCGCAGGGTGGTGCCGCCCTGGGTAATCGCAGCCGCCAGCACCTCGCGAATCGCGGCGGCCAGCAGCTCGTAGCGTGCCAGCGAAATCCGGCCGGCTGCCCGGCGCGGGTCGATACCGGCCATGAACAGCGCCTCGCTGGCGTAGATGTTGCCGACCCCGACCACCACGGCGTTGTCCATCAGAAAGGGTTTCACGGCAATGCGACGATTTCGTGACATCGCATATAGCCGTCTCCCATCAAAGTCCGGCGACAGCGGCTCAGGCCCCAGCCGTGCCAGTCGGGCATCCGTCTCGGGGTGACCCTGAAGCCAATCGACGAAACCAAAACGCCGAGGGTCGTGGTAACGCAGGATAGCGCCCCCCTCGACCACCACATCGACGTGATCGTGCTTGCGCGGCAAGTCGCCCACCTGGGCAATGCGCAGGCTACCCGACATTCCCAGATGCCAGAGCAGCGAGGCGGGCGTGTCGCCCCCCTCCACTGGCAGCAACAGATACTTGGCACGTCGCCCCACCGCGCCCAGGTGTCGACCGACCAAGGCATCTTCGAGTCCTTCCGGTACGGGGCAACGCAGGCGACGCTGACGCACGATGACTTCGCGTATTTCGCGCCCCTCGATGTGCGGGGCAATACCTCGCCGGGTGGTCTCGACTTCAGGAAGTTCAGGCATGCAGGCTCCTGTACGGGCAACGGACACAGACGCAAAAACCCGGCATGAGCCGGGTTTCTGAGGCAGGCAGAGCCTGCGGGGATGCCAAGCGCGGACGGGTGTCCTTACTTGATCTTGGCTTCCTTGTACATCACGTGCTTGCGGACGACCGGATCGAACTTCTTCATTTCAAGCTTGTCCGGGGTGTTCCGCTTGTTCTTGTCGGTGGTGTAGAAGTGGCCGGTACCGGCACTGGACACCATTCTGATCTTGTCACGCATGACTCAACTCTCCCAAAAACCGGGTCTCTATGACCGCTTAACCGCTTAGATGGCTTCGCCGCGCTTGCGAATGTCGCTCAGCACTGCATCGATGCCCTTCTTGTCGATGATACGCATACCCTTGGAGGAGATACGCAGCTTGACGAAGCGCTTTTCGGCTTCCACCCAGAAACGGTGGGTGTGCAGGTTCGGCAAGAAACGACGACGCGTCTTACGCTGGGAGTGAGAAACGTTGTTACCAGTCACCGGGCGCTTGCCGGTAACCTGACATACTTTGGACATGAGAGCCTCCAACCGCTGGGGAGTTGTCTAAACCTGTCGGGCAAACCGGGTAGGGCGAACGGCTGGCCACCGCCTCCATGCCCTTCTATTTAACCCAAGGGAATTCAAAGGCTGCACTTTATATCAGACAGGCCGCTCCCAGGCAAGCGTCGCGGCACTTTTTTCGCCCACCGCGCAGAGCCGCGCAAGCAAAGCCAGAGAACCGAGCGAGCGAAGGCCAGACAAGGCGAATCTTGCTGAGCAAGCGGAGTTTAGCCCGCTAAATGAGCATTGCGAAGCTAGATTCAACGCCGTATGACCGAGCACAGCCGGTGCCCCACCTAGATCCAGCCGCGCTCGGCGAAGGATGTCACCTCACCGTCGCCCACCACGAAGTGATCGAGCACACGAATCTCGAACAGCCCCAGTGCCTCGGTGAGTCGGGTGGTGATGCGGCGGTCGGCATCGCTCGGCTCAGCAACCCCCGAGGGGTGGTTATGAGCAAAGATCACGGCCCCGGCACCCAGCTCCAGCGCCCGCTTGGCCACCTCCCGCGGGTACACCGAGGCACTGTCGAGCGTTCCTCGAAACAGGGACTCAAAGCGGATCACCCGATGCTGGGTGTCGAGAAACAGCGCCGCGAACTCCTCGTGAGCCAGGTGGCGTAACTGCGAGGCCAGGTAGGCGCGCACCAGGGTAGGTGACGTCAGCGCCCCGCCACGCTCGAGCTGGCTGGCCAGATGTCGCCGTGACAGCTCCAGCACGGCTTGAAGTTGCACGAACTTGGCTTCCCCCAGGCCGTGTTCGGCGCAGAAGCGGGTCTTGTCCGCCTCGAGCAGCTGGCGCAGGCCGCCGAATCCGGAAAGCAGATCGCGAGCCAGATCCACCGCCGAACGCCCTTTCACTCCCACCCGCAAAAAAATTGCCAACAATTCGGCATCGGACAACCCCGCCGCACCCAGCGCCAGCAGCTTCTCCCGGGGACGTTCACCCTCGGGCCAGTTTCGGATCGACATGCGTCCCTGCATCCTTTTTTTTACTCCCGCGAGACATGAGTCCATGCGGGATCGGCCGGACCCTAGCTACGCAAAATCCGGCACCGATGTTAAGGTTAGTAATCTAGCTTTTCGTTCGGACGCTGACATGTCAACACTGCTCGGCAAACGTATCCTGCTCGGCATCAGTGCCGGCATTGCCGCTTACAAGAGCGCCCACCTGGCACGGCTTCTCAAGAAAGCCGGTGCCGAGGTGCGCGTGGTGATGACCGACGGTGCCCAGGCGTTCATCACACCGCTGACGCTGCAGGCGCTCACCGGCGAGGCGGTGCGCACCTCGCTGCTCGATCCCGAGGCGGAAGCCGGCATGGGCCATATCGAACTGGCCCGCTGGGCGGAGTTGATCCTCGTCGCACCGGGCACCGCCGACCTGATGGCAAGACTGGCCAACGGCATGGCCGATGATTTGCTCACCACCCTGTGCCTGGCCAGCGATGCCGAGCGTGCCATGGCGCCAGCCATGAACCAGGCCATGTGGCGCCACCCGGCCACCCGACGCAACGCCGCCCGGCTCGAGGCCGACGGCTGGGCACTGCTGGGCCCCGATGCGGGAGATCAGGCCTGCGGGGATATCGGCCCTGGCCGCATGCTCGAGCCCGAGGCGATCGTCGCTCGCCTGAGCGAGGGCGCCGATCACGCAGCGCGCCAGGATGGTACGCGCCGCCCGGCCAACGGCCTGCGATTCGTGATCACCGCCGGCCCCACCCGCGAGCCCATCGATCCGGTGCGCTATCTCTCCAACCACAGCTCGGGCAAGATGGGCTATGCGCTGGCCGAGGCCGCGGCCCGCCTGGGTGCCGAAGTGATTCTAATAAGCGGCCCGGTGAGTTTGACGCCACCTGCCGGCGTAAGGCGTATCGACGTGACCACGGCCGAGGACATGCTCGAGGCGGCGACACGCCACGCCGTCGAGGCCGATGTCTTCATCGGCTGCGCCGCCGTCGCCGACTATCGCGTGGCATCGCCTGCCGAGCACAAGCTGAAGAAACAGCCTGGGCAGGATGACCTTCATCTGCACCTGATTCAGAATCCGGACATCATCGCCGAAGTCGTCCGGCAGCGTGCCGGCAGTTGGCCCCTGGTCGTCGGCTTCGCGGCCGAGACCCGCGACCTAGAAGCGCATGCCCGCGACAAGCTGTCTCGCAAACGTCTCGACATGATCGTCGCCAACGACGTCGCCCAGGAAGGCCTGGGATTCGGCTCGAATGACAATGCCGGCCTCGTGCTGTGGCCTGGAGCGGATGGCGTGGCGGAATGCCGTGAGTTGCCAAAGCAGACCAAGCAGGCCATGGCCGCTACCCTAATCGACACGATTCTCGAGCGCCTCGACGCGCACCGGCGCATCATCGCCGCCGAACAGGAACCTTCATGACCGATACGCTGCCTATGCCGGAAACCCAGACGACACCCACCGCCAAGCCCCGGCTTGCCGTCAAGATTCTCGACGAGCGGGTGCATGACTTCCCGCTGCCCACCTATGCCACCACGGGCAGTGCCGGCATGGACCTGCGAGCGATTCTCGATGCGCCATTGACCTTGGCACCCGGCCAGAGCGAGCTGGTGCATACGGGGCTTGCCATACACATTGCCGACCCCGGCCTGGCAGGCGTGATCCTGCCCCGCTCGGGCCTGGGTCACAAGCATGGCATCGTGCTCGGCAATCTGGTGGGGCTGATCGATTCGGACTACCAGGGCGAGCTGATGATTTCGGTCTGGAATCGCAGCCAACGGGCCTTCGTGCTCGAGCCGGGAGAACGCCTGGCACAGTACGTGCTCGTACCGGTGGTACAGGCCGAACTCGAGGTGGTGGAGGATTTCGACGCCAGCCTGCGCGGCAGCGGTGGCTTCGGCAGCTCCGGCCGCCACTGAACAGAACACACCGTCCTGGCTCGGCGCGGTCCACGGCAAATCGCCGTCATGGAGGAACAGCCGAGCCCCAAGCTGAGGAGCCGTCGCGTGCGTGCAGCGCGCTTCCAACTGGAACCACGACTTAGGGATAGATTATGAGCCAGACAACTAACGTACCCGCATCGATCTTCCGCGCTTATGACATTCGCGGCATCGTCGATGACACCCTCACCGAAGACGCCGTCGAGCTCATCGGCCGCGCCATCGGCAGCGAGGCCGCCGCACGTGGCGAATCGAGCGTGATCGTCGCCCGCGATGGCCGGCTGTCAGGGCCTCGCCTGCAGGAGGCCATGATCCGTGGCCTTACCGCCAGCGGCCGCGACGTGATCGATATCGGCATGGTGCCGACCCCGGTGCTGTACTACGCCACCAACACCCTGCAGGACACCACCTCTGGAGTCGTGATCACCGGCAGCCATAACCCGCCCGACTACAATGGCTTCAAGATCGTGCTCGGCGGCGAGACGCTATCCGGCGAAGCGATCACCGCGCTGCATACGCGCATCGAGAAAGGCGACTTCACCGAAGGCCAGGGTAGCGTTCGCCAGGAAGACGTGCGGGATGCCTACCTGGATCGCATCGTCGGCGATATCTCGTTGGCGCGTCCGATCAAGGCCGTGGTCGATTGCGGCAATGGCGTCGCCGGTGAGCTCGGTCCCAAGCTGGTCGAGCGCCTGGGTGCCGAGACCATCCCGCTGTTCGCCGAGATCGATGGCAATTTCCCCAACCACCATCCCGACCCCGGCAAGCCTGAGAACCTCAAGGACCTGATCCGCACCGTAAAGGAGACCGGTGCCGATGTCGGGCTGGCTTTCGACGGTGATGGTGATCGCCTCGGCGTGATCACGCCCAAGGGCGAACTGATCTATCCCGACAGGCTGATGATGGCCTTCGCCGAGGATATGCTCGAGCGCAACCCGGGCGCCCGGGTGATCTTCGACGTCAAGTGCACCAGCAACCTGGCGCAGGTGATCGAGAACGCCGGCGGCACGCCCGAAATGTGGCGTACCGGCCACTCGCTGATCAAGGGACGCATGAAGGAAACCGGCGCCCTGCTGGCCGGCGAAATGAGCGGGCACATCTTCTTCAAGGAGCGCTGGTACGGCTTCGACGACGGCATCTACGGTGCCGCTCGCCTGCTCGAGATTCTCGCCAAGCAGGGTCTCGACGCCGATGCCTTCTTCGACCGTTTCCCCCAGGATATCGGCACCCCCGAACTCAATATCGAGGTCACCGACGAGAACAAGTTCGATATCGTCGAGCGCCTGGCCCGGGACGGCGATTTCGGCGAGGATGGCGTCAAGACGACCCTCGATGGTATCCGTGTCGACTATCCCGATGGCTGGGGCCTGTGCCGCGCCTCCAATACCACCCCGGTACTGGTGCTGCGCTTCGAAGGCAAGAGCGAGGCCGCCCTGAAGCGCATTCAGGACAGCTTCGGCGCCGCCCTGAAGCAGGTCGAGCCGAATATCGAACTGCCCTACTGATCCAAGATGAGCGGCCCGCGACGCCTACCTGGCGTCGCGGGCACGACGAGAGAGTTCAATGACCGAACACACCCGCGACCCCCGCCAGGTGGTCGAAGTCCTTTCCGAAGCCCTCCCCTATATCCAGCGCTTTTCCGGCAAGACGATCGTCGTCAAATACGGCGGCAACGCCATGACCGAGGATACGCTGATCGACTCCTTCGCCCGCGACATGGTGCTGCTCAAGGAAGTCGGCATCAATCCGGTCGTCGTGCATGGCGGCGGCCCGCAAATCGGTGAGTTGTTGGCCAAGCTCAAGATCGAGTCGCGCTTCGTCAATGGCATGCGCGTCACCGACGCCGAAACCATGGATGTCGTGGAAATGGTACTCGGTGGCCTGGTCAACAAGAGCATCGTCAACCTGATCAACCAGTGTGGCGGCCAGGCCATCGGCCTGACCGGCAAGGACGGTGCTCAAATTCGTGCACGCAAACTCAAGGTCGAGCACAAGACGCCGGAAATGACCGCGCCGGAGATCATCGACATCGGCCATGTCGGTGAAGTCGAGCACGTCTCCACCGATCTGATCGAAATGCTCGCCGAACGTGATTTCATTCCGGTAATCGCCCCCATCGGGGTGGATGACAAGGGCAACAGCTACAACATCAATGCCGACTTGGTCGCCGGCAAGATCGCCGAAGCGCTGAGCGCCGAAAAGCTGATGCTACTGACTAATGTTGCCGGGTTAATGAATGCCGAGGGCGAGGTCATGACCGGCCTGTCGACCCAGCAGGTCGATGCGCTGATCGCGGACGGAACCATTTATGGCGGCATGCTCCCCAAGATTCGCTGCGCCCTGGATGCCGTCAAGGGCGGCGTGGAGAGTGCCCATATCATCGATGGCCGCGTTCCCCACGCCTCGTTGCTGGAGATCTTCACCAATGCTGGGGTAGGCACGCAAATCACCCCCTCGGGCCGGACTGGCATGGACTAAACTCGAGCAGCAAGCGAGGCTCAAGCGAAGCGTTGCTCCGCCGTTAACCTGACAGTAGGATGAGACTAACAACGAATCATTAGAAGAAAACCATGACGCAGGAACCAGATAAGCAGAGTCGCCGCGACCAGATTCTTCAGTCGCTGGCACTCATGCTCGAAGAAGATAGCGGCAAGCGCATCACCATTGCCTCCCTGGCCCGCCAGGTCGGGGTCTCGGAGGCGGCCCTCTATCGCCATTTTCCCAGCAAGGCACGCATGTTCGAAGGGCTGATCGAGTTCATCGAAGCGACGCTGTTCGAGCGCATCCGGCGCATCCTCGACGATACCCCGGACGCGCTGCCCCGCTGCCAGCAGATCATGATGCTGCTGCTGGGGTTCGCCGAAAAGAACCCGGGGCTCTCGCGGCTACTGGGTGGCGATGTGCTGACGGGCGAAACGTCGCGTTTGCGCCAGCGCATGAATCAGTTGTTCGAACGGCTGGAAACCCAGCTCAAGCAGATCCTGCGCGAAGCGGAAATACGCGAAGGTCGTCGCACGACACTACCGGCCGCCAGCGCGGCCAACCTGCTACTGACCTATGCTGAAGGCTGTATTACCCAATACGTCAGAAGCGATTTTCGTCGACGCCCTACTGAACACTGGGAAGCGCAGTGGCCTGTGCTGGCCAACCAGTTACTCATGGACGTGCCGCATATCGCCCGTGCCTAGCGCTACCCGGCTCACCCACAAAAAACCCCGGCCTTGGCCGGGGTTTTTTGTAAAATCATATTAGCGAGGCTTTCGGATTACGCCGCCAAGGTGTCGCCAAGCTGCGCCTTGATCTTGTTCATGGCGTTCTTCTCGAGCTGACGAATACGCTCGGCAGACACACCATAAACGTCCGCCAACTCATGCAGGGTGGCCTTGGGCTCATTGAGCCAACGCCGTTGCAGGATATCCCGGGAACGATCATCCAGAGACTCCAGCGCCACTTGCAACCGCCGTGAGGAGTCCTCCTCCCAGTCGCTATCCTCGAGCTGCACGGCCGGGTCGTAACGAACGTCCTCGAGGAAATGCACGGGTGCCTGATAACTGGACTCATCGTCATCGCTAGGAGACGCATCGAAGCCCGCATCGTAGGCAGAGAGACGCCCTTCCATGTCACGCACGATCTCGGGCTTGACGTCGAGATCCTTGGCAATGGCCTCGACTTCGTCATTGTTCAGCCAGGCCAGGCGCTTCTTGGCACTGCGCAGATTGAAGAACAGCTTGCGCTGCGCCTTGGTCGTGGCGATCTTGACGATCCGCCAGTTCCGCAAAACGTACTCATGAATTTCGGCCTTGATCCAGTGCACCGCGAACGACACCAGGCGCACGCCCTGGGTGGGGTCGAACCGCTTGACGGCCTTCATCAAGCCCACGTTGCCTTCCTGGATCAGGTCCGCCTGCGGCAGGCCATAACCGGAATAACTACGTGCGATATGCACCACGAAACGCAGATGCGACATGACCAGACGACGCGCGGCCTCGAGATCGCTCTGCTCGTGCAGGCGAAACGCCAGTTCGCGCTCCTCCTCGGCCGTCAGCACGGGTATGCCATTGACGGCCTGAATGTAACCATTCAGGTCATGGCCCGGTGAAAGCTGACCGACTGGCTGAAGACGGGTGCTCATTGCCTATGTCTCCACGTCAAGATGTCTAGTTAGGTGCCTAATGATATCGACCTCTACTAGGAACGCAATATCGGCCGAAGGTTCCCGGCGATGACGTTGAAAACCGCCTTGCGGGACGCCATGTCCTGCACGTTGCTCAGTGCGCTCGCATCTGGGCCAAGTGACGGCCGACGGCGATCCATGCGCCCAGCAGGCCCAATAGTGTACTGCAAAAGAGTAGTACTGCCGAGCCCGAAGCATCCAGGCGAGGCAGCTGGTAATGTGCACCATAGCTTTCTGCAAGTGCCGCGACCGGCATTGCCAGCCACTGCCCGCCGAGGCTCAGCAGGGCCCAGGCCAGCAATCCACCGCCCAGACCGTACCAGGCGCCGCTGTAAAGAAACGGCCGCCGTACGAACGCATGGGTGGCTCCGATCAGCGTGACCACTTCGATCTCCTGTCGCCGACTCTCTACGGCCAGGCGTACGGTATTGCCGACGATCAACAATACACCCAGACCGAATAGCGCTCCCAAGGCGATGGCCAGGTGATGGCCCAGCTCGGCCAGACGCCGAAGGCGTTCGAGCCACGCCAGATCAAGGCGAACATCCGCCACGCCCTGGATGCTCCCGAAAGCCTCGGCCAGGTCACGTACGGCGTCGGGGGCGGGATTCACCGGCGTGATCACCACGCTCGCCGGCAGGGGGTTGGTCTCGAGGCGGCTCAATGCATCGTCGAGTCCCAACGCCTGCTGGAACTCCGCCATACCCTCAGCCGCCGTGATCAGGCGCGTTCCGGCCACCCCATCATGCGCCGCGAGCGCCTGTTCGACACGCTGGGCCTGGGCATCGTCGATCTGCGTCTCCAGGTACACCGTCAAGGTCGCGCTCTGCTCGAGCTCGGTATCGATCAGGCGGGCGCTGTCGAGGGTCAGCCATAGCGCTGCCGGCAACACCAGCGCGATGGCGATGGCCAGCATGGTCAGCATACTGCCCAGGGGGTGACGAATCAGCCGACCCGCGCTATCCAGGCACATGGCCCGATGGTGGCGTGCCCAGGCTCGCACTCGGCTGCGGGGCCGGGTACGTTGCGCGCGGGCGCCTCGACGGGGAGAGGGTGACGGCCTGGGGTTCATTCGGCCCCCTCGTCGGCCACCAGCCGACCTTCTCGAAGCCGAAGCACGCGATGACGCAAACGAGCGATCAAGGCCAGGTCGTGGCTGGCAATCATTACGGTGGTACCGATTCGGTTGAAATCTTCGAAAAGCTGCATGATATCGGCGGAAAGTTGCGGGTCGAGGTTGCCGGTCGGCTCATCGGCCAGTAGCAGTGCCGGTTTGTTGACCACCGCCCGGGCAATGCCCACGCGCTGCTGCTCACCGCCGGACAGTTCGATCGGCAGTGCCCTCTCGCGATGCAACAGCCCGACCTTGTCGAGGGCCGCACGTACGCGACGGGCCGCCTCTCGAGGCTCGACGCCCTGGATCTCCAGGGGCAACGCGACGTTGGCGTAGATCGACCGGTCGAACAGCAACTGGTGGTCCTGGAAGACCACGCCGATCTGGCGCCGGTAATAAGGAACCTGGCTGGCATGCAGGCGGCCGATATCGTGCCCGGCCACCAGCACACGGCCGCGGGACGGGCGTTCCAGACGCATCACCAGACGTAGCAACGAACTCTTGCCCGCCCCGGAGTGGCCGGTAAGGAAGACCATCTCACCGCGCCCGACATGGAAGTCGATATTGGCGAGGGCCTCGAACCGGCCCCCGTAACGCTTGCCGACGTGTTCGAAGGCGATCATGAACGGGCGATTTCCTGCCTCACGGCCGTTCCTCGGCGCTGAACAGCGCTTCGACGAAATCCTGTGCCGCGAAGGGACGCAGGTCATCGAGGCTTTCACCCACCCCGATATAGCGGATCGGCGTGCCCAATTGCTTGGCCAGGGCAAAGATGATGCCGCCTTTGGCGGTACCGTCGAGCTTGGTCAGGGTAATGCCGGTCACCGGGACGGCCTCGTTGAAGGTGCTGGCCTGGGACAGCGCGTTCTGGCCGGTGCCGGCATCCAGTACCAGCATCACCTCGTGTGGCGCCGTGTCATCGATCTTGCCCATCACCCGGCGGACCTTCTTGAGCTCCTCCATGAGCGGGCCTTTGTTGTGCAGGCGACCCGCAGTATCGGCAATCAGGATATCGACATTACGTGCCTTGGCGGCGGACAGGGCATCGAAGATCACCGAGGCGCTGTCCGCCCCGGTATGCTGGGCGATCACGGGGACATGATTGCGCTCGCCCCATACCTTGAGCTGTTCGACGGCCGCGGCCCGGAAGGTGTCACCGGCCGCCAGCATCACACTGCGCCCTTCGGCCTGGAAGTGCTTGGTCAACTTGCCGATGGTGGTGGTCTTGCCGACCCCATTGACCCCCACCATGAGAATCACGAAGGGCCCCTGGCCCTTGGGCGGCAGCTCGAGGGGCTGGGCGACCGGCGCGAGCAGGGCCGTGAGTTCCTCCTGCAGTGCACGGTAAAGTGCCTGCGGCTCGTTGAGTTCCTTGCGCGAGACGCGGTCGGTCAACCGCTCGATGATCTCGGTGGTCGCATCGATACCCACGTCGGCCATCAACAACTGGGTCTCGAGATCCTCGAGCAGCTCGTCGTCGATCTGCTTCTTGCCAAGGAACAGGTCGGCGAGCCCGCCGGTCAGGTTGGCGCGGGTCTTGCCAAGCCCGGCGCGAATGCGGGCGAACCAGCCCTTCTTTTCGGTTGCGGCTGGCTTTTCGGGTGCTGCCGGCTTTTCGGGGGCGGTATCCGCTATCGGTGAAGCCGTTTGATCGGGCTGGTGGGGCTCCTCGGATGTCGTTGAGGCCCCCTCCTCCGCCTCGGGCGTTTTCTCGAGTGGGGAACCGGGCTCAGGACGGGAGGGCTCGGGATGAGGTTGCGGCTCAGGCGCATGGGTGGCCTCTGCAGCCTGCTTGGCCACGGCATCCTCGGCCAGATCGCTACGCGGGGTCTCGACTGGCGTTTCCTCGAGGCCCGTCTCGCCATCACGAGGATCGATGTCGCCGTCGAGTACCTGACGAGCCGCCTCACGCTCGGGCTCCCGAGGTTCGATCTCGACGACTTCGTCACGCTCAGGATCGTGCTCGTGAACCGGCGCCTCGGCCGGGTCGTCTGAGCGCGCTTCTTCGGCTAGCTCATCATTCGACAGCGCCTCGTCCTGAGTGCGCTCGGCCTGGGTCTCGTCCTGCTTCTTCTTGCGCTTGAAAAATCCGAACATGGGTTGATCTGTACTCGCCGCTGAAGAATCGGATCATCCTACCATCGCGAACCATGACTGTGGATAACACGGGCGCTACAATTGCTCGCCATGAACCGTCGATCCTCCTCCCGCCCCCGCCGCGGGAACCCCAAGAATGTCGCTCCCCCTGCTGCCGGACACAAGGGCAGCGGCAAGCTGCGCATCATCGGCGGTGAATATCGCCGTCGCCTGCTGCCTATACTCGACAGCCCGGGCCTGCGCCCCACACCGGATCGCGTGCGAGAGACGCTGTTCAACTGGCTGGCCCAGGCGTGTCCTGGCGCTAGCGTGCTGGACCTTTATGCCGGCACCGGCGCCCTCGGCCTGGAAGCCCTCTCGCGGGGCGCGCGGGCGGCCTGCTTCGTCGAGAAAAACCCGGCCGTGTCCAGGGCCCTGAAGGATAACCTGAACACGCTTGACGCCCGGGGCGAGGTCGTGGCGGCCGATGCCGCTGCCTTCCTCGAAGGACCTGCTTCACCCTACGATCTCGTCTTCCTCGACCCCCCGTTTCGGCAGGACCTGGCCGCCGTGTCATGCCACGCACTGGAAAACCGCGGCTGGCTTGCCGCTGTAGCGTATATCTATGTGGAGACGGAACATGAACTCGAGCCCGACGTGCCCGCCAGTTGGGAGCGACACCGCGAGGTGAGGGCCGGTGACAGTACGGGACGCCTCTACCGGCGAACGGCGTCGCCACCCAGCGACGGTTGCTGAGCCGCGAGAGGCGGCGTACGCTGCGGCCTGACGAGCCCCGGATATGCATGCCAGCATCGACCCGATGCCGCATAGCAGCCGCAAGATACCAGGAGAACAGGATGAGCATCGAACTCTTCAATCAACTCGAGCAGAAGGTCACCAACGCCGTCGAAGCCATCGAAATGCTGAAGATGGAAGCCGAGGAGTTGCGCGAGGAGAACGCTCGCTTGAAGCGGGAACACGACGAGTGGGAACAGCGCCTCAATGCGCTGCTGGGCAAGTTCCAGGAGCTGGAATCCAGCGACACCGATTCCACCGTCTCCTGAATTTCGATACCCATTCAGACTTGCCAAGCGCGCCCGCGTGGCGCGTTTGGCGTTAGGGCAGGCGGGCCTATACGGGACGCGACATGAGCAAGGCGTCTTCCCGTGGCAAATGCGCCGACGCTGCCGGATAGTATCCTTGGCGACGACTGTCCTCGCTAAATCCAAAGCGACGATAGAGCGTAATCGCCGCCCGATTGCCGACCCTGACCTCGAGCAGCCAACGCTCGCTACCCCACGCCCTTGCCTGGTTGAGCAACGCGTTCATCAAGGCCTTGGCGATACCTCGACGACGCGCCTCGGGAGCCACGGTAACCGCCTGCAGCTCGGCATCGAAAGGCTGCCGGGCGAGAATGGCGAATCCCAGCAGTTCGTCCTCCTCGTACGCCCCCCAGACCGCCACCTGAGGATCGTTCAGTGCTTCCGCCAAGTGAGCTCGCGACCAGGGAAACTCCTGGCCAGCCTGCTCAATGGCATGCACCTCCTCCAGATGGAGCGGCGCCAGACGCTGCAGGCTGGGCTCAGTCATGGGACGTGCGCCCTTGGCGCCAGGATGTTTGCCACGACTTGAGCAGCGGAAGTATGGCGCGCTTGGCTTCGGCGCGGGAGGCCAGCGCATCGAACGAGGGCCCCCGCCAGACGGGAAGGCCGAGTAGTGTGGCGTATTCGTCCTCGATTGCCAGCACGTCCGCCAGCGTCTCGTCCTCGCCAAATAACAGCAGTCGTTCGGGATGCCATCCCTCACGTCCGGCCAGGAAGGCACGAAGCCCCTCACGCGCTTCGTCGAGCGGCGACTCCACGGGTAGCCCTTCCATCATCGGCCAGCGAAACGTCTGGAATTCGATCGCATGAGCCGGTTCGATGCCGGCGGCTGCCAGGATATTGCTCAACAACTGGCGTGACATTCCCGAAGGCGGTGCCTCCTCGGGGGTCCATACCAGCCAGCGCCGATCGAGAGCAGCGATTTGCAAGGTAAAGCGCAACGGCTGCTGGGGTGTCGTACCCTCTGCAGCGGCCGCCTCGCTTGTGGGCTCGCTAGCGACGTGCCGTTCGGGTGTGTCTGGTTGCTTGGGGACTTCGGTCGGCGAGTCGCCGAGCAGCGCCCGCGCCCGCCCATGCGGACGCGACGGGGGCGCGCTCGGGGTAGACGGCGCCGCCGCCGGGCTCTCGGGTATCGCTTCCAGCAGGTGATGCAGCCGCTCATTGGGTGACTTGGCGGGCGGCTCCTCGGGCAGCACCCACTCGCACTCGGGCGTTGGGCGGGCATTGGGCAGGCGATAGCGCCCCGTCCAAGCCGTCAGGCCCATCGCTTCAAGGTACTGGAGGCGCTGCGGTTCGGTGGTCACGCCTGGCTACCGCCCCGGCAGTTGGGTGAATCCGGGCGGTTTCCGCCGCGCGATTGCCACTCTTGCGGCGTATAAAGGTGCAGTGCCAGGGCGTGCACTGGCCCGGACAGCTCTTCGGCCAGCACCGCGTAGATCTGCTGGTGCCGCTTCACCGGCATCAGCCCCTGAAAACGGGACGAGACCAGGGTCACCTTGAAGTGCGTCTCGGAATTGGCCGGTACACTGTGCCTGTGGCTCTCGTTCTCGACTTGCAGAAAGTCCGGCTCGAGCGCCTGGAGCTTGTCTTCGATACTCGCCTGGATACTCATGGCAATTGTCTCATTCATGGGTGCGCTCCGTGTCGGATGACCCTTCTCATTGTAACCACTCACTTCGCCTGCTGCGATGTCTGTACGGCGTCTGTGTCGCCGTTCGGCGCGGCCGCCGTCAGCGGGATGCGCCTCATACTCACCAGCACGGCCAGCGCCAAGGCCGCGGCGCCGATCCACAGGGTGCCCTGAACCGAATCTAGCCCCGCCGCCAATACCATGCCGACCAGTGCCACACCCAGCGACTGGCCCATGGTGCGAGTGGTGCTCATCATGCCCGAGGCATTGGCACTGCGCGCCTTGGGCACACTACTCATCATTTCGCGATTATTGGGCGCCTGAAACAGACCAAAGCCCAACCCGCACAAGGCCGTGCGCCACAGGCTATCGGCGAGACTCGCCTGGGGATCGAGCAATGCCAGCGACACCAGCCCGCACAGCAACAGCACGAGCCCGAGGGTGGATAACGCGGTGGGATTCATCCGATCGGCCAGGCGTCCAGCCAACGGGGCGGCAAACATGATCGTTAACGGCCAAGGTGTAAACAGCCAGGCGGTTTCCAGGGGCGTCATGCCTCGCTCCTGCTGGTACAGGAACGATAGCGCCACGAAGGCCAGGCCCTGACCGATGAAGGCCAGGCCGGATACCATGATCGCCAGACGAAAGCGCGGCTCGTCGAACAGGGTCAATGGCAACAGGGGATGACTCGCTCTGCGCTGGCGACGCAGGAACAGCCACAAGGCCCCGAGGCTGGCCATCAGCAAGCCGGCAATTTCCCAGCCGGCCCCCCCATGGCCCAGGGTATCCAGTGCCAGGAACAGCCCCGCCAGCATCAGGGCTGAATAGACCGCCCCGAGCATGTCGAAGCCACCCTGGCGGCGTGGCTCAGTCGGCAGCGCTCGCCATGCCATGGTCAGCGCCAGCACCCCGAGCGGCACGTTCATGGCGAATAGCCACGGCCATTCGACCATGGAAAGCACCACCCCGCCCAGGGTCGGGCCCGAGGCATATCCCGCTGCCACGACCATGCCGCTGATTCCCATGGCAGCACCCAGCAGGCGTGTAGGAAAGATCATCCGGTACAGCGACGGCCCGATCGACAGGGTGGCAGCGGCACCCAGCCCCTGCAGCCCTCGAAAGAGAAGCAGGACCTCGAGCGAGCGCGCCAGCGACGCCCCCAGCGAGGCCAGGGTGAACACGGCCAGCCCGGCCATGTAGAGTCGTCGCCGGCTGAGCAGCTCACTCAGCGAGGCAAACAGCAACAGGGTGGCTGCGCAGACGATCTGGAAGATGCTCAGCACCCACACCGCCCGCGACGCGGGCACCTCGAGATCCCGGGCGATCGACGGCAGGGCGATATTGATCATTGTGGTATCGATAACCGACAACAAGGTGCCAAGCACCATCGCGACCACGGCGAGCCGTCGTTCGCGACCGGGGAGGCCATCGTCACCGGGCCGGGTCTCGAACAGTCGAATCATGGGGTTCCTGTCCGTGCTATGACAACGTGCGATAAAAAAACCGGCCGCAGCCGGTTACCGAAGACGCGCCGGGCCGGGCCCGGCTGGTCTCAGTTTCAGTCCTGATCGGCTTCCATCATGAGCGAATCGTCGAGCTCGGCGATCTCCAGTGGTGCCTCGTCATCCAGGTCGACAGCCAGATAGCTGTGCTCGACCTGTACGAAGCGCTGGAATAGCGCCCAGTCCAGCGTCTTGGGCCATTGGCGCTCGTCTTCTTCCCAGGCGCGCAATTCGCTTTCGAGAATCTCGACGTAGCGCTCACGCACAAAGGCCTGGAGCGCCTCCGGGGTGTCCATCTCGGGGATCAGGTAGACGGTATTCTCATGATCGACATCGTCGAGCGTCAGGTCGTCGTCGCCGATCGTCGGCTCCAGGGAGTTGATCCAGTCCAGAAAGGCCTGGGTCGGCTTGACGCTCAGGGCGGAGCGGTTGAGCAGCTTCATCGGTCTCTCCTCGACGTCGAAACGCAGATCATTATGGGTGCTAGCCTCACCGCTTACCAATACTTCCCGAAGGAATCGCCCTCAGGGCGACTCCGTCACGGGCCGCATCGCGGGGAACAACAGGACATCGCGGATCGATGGGCTATCGGTAAACAGCATCACCAGACGGTCGATACCGATGCCTTCGCCCGCCGTGGGGGGCAAGCCGTACTCCAGGGCACGCACGTAGTCGGCATCGTAGTACATCGCCTCGAGATCACCGGCGTCCTTCTCGGCGACCTGGGCGCGGAAACGCTCGGCCTGATCCTCGGCATCGTTGAGCTCCGAGAAGCCATTGGCGATCTCGCGACCCCCGACAAAGAACTCGAAGCGGTCAGTGACGAAGGGGTTCTCGTCGTTGCGACGCGCCAGCGGGCTGACTTCGGCGGGATACTCGGTGATGAAGGTCGGCTGGTCGAGGCGGTGCTCGGCGACCGCCTCGAAGATCTCGGTCTGCAGCTTGCCGAGGCCCCAGCTCTCTTTGACGGCGATTCCCAGGCGCTTGCAGGTTGTCTGCGCGCCTTCCAGGGTATCGATATCGCCTTCGTTGATCCCTTCGCCATGCTCAAGAATCGCCTGGCGCAATGTCAGACGGGTGAACGCCTGGCCCAGGTCATATTCAGTGCCCTGGTAATTCAAGACGCTGGTGCCCAGTACCTCCTGCGCCACGCTACGAATCATCGTCTCGGTCAGGTCGAGCAGATCCTGATAATCGGCATAGGCCCAGTAGAATTCGAGCATGGTGAATTCGGGATTGTGACGCGTCGACAGCCCCTCGTTGCGGAAGTTGCGGTTGATCTCGAACACCCGCTCGAAGCCGCCCACGACCAGACGCTTGAGATAGAGCTCGGGGGCGATGCGCAGGTACATGTCGAGATCCAGCGCATTATGATGCGTGATGAACGGCCTGGCCGCGGCGCCGCCGGGAATCTGCTGCAGCATAGGCGTTTCGACTTCCATGAAACCGCGGGCCTCGAAAAAGCGCCGTATCGCGCCGATCACGCCGGCACGCACCTCGAACACACGGCGCGATTCAGGATTCATGATCAGGTCGACGTAGCGCTGGCGATAGCGCGCCTCGAGATCGGTCAAGCCATGGAACTTGTCGGGCAGCGGGCGCAGGCTCTTGGTCAGCAGCTTGGACTCGGTCATCATCACGTAGAGATCGCCCTTGCCGGACTTGTGCACCGGACCGCGTGCCGCAACGATGTCGCCGATGTCCCAATCCTTGATGTCCTCGAGCACGAGCTCGGGCAGGCCTTTCTTGTCGACGTAGAGCTGGATCTGTCCGGACACGTCCTGGATGACGATGAACGGACCCCGCTTGCGCATGATGCGCCCCGCGACGGCCGCCTGGTGGTCGAGCGTTTCGAGCTCCGCCTTGTCCTTGTCGCCCAGGGCATCGATCAGCTCGACGGCCAGGGCGTCACGACGAAAATCGTTGGGAAAGGCGCTGTCGCCGGCTTCGGCGGCTCGCTCACGACGTGCCGCCAGCTTGCCGCGTCGCTCCGCGATCAGGTGGTTTTCGTCGTGCTGGGTAGAATCCTGGTTCGCCATTGCTCTGCCTATGAAATGATGGGTCGTCGTAACTTGCAGCGGGTAGCGCCGGATCAAAGCCCTTGCTTGAGGCTGGCCTCGATAAACTGATCCAGGTCGCCATCGAGAACCTTCTCGCAGTTGCTGGTCTGCACGCCGGTCCGAAGGTCCTTGATGCGCTGGTCATCGAGCACGTAGGAGCGAATTTGGCTACCCCAGCCAATGTCGGCCTTGGAATCCTCGGCCTCCTGCTTGGCTGCGTTGCGCTTTTGCATCTCATGCTCCCAGAGCCTCGCCTTCAACTGCTTCATGGCGAAGTCGCGGTTGGCATGCTGGCTGCGCTGGCTCTGGCAGGCGACGACGATACCGGTCGGCTCGTGGGTGATCCGCACGGCCGAATCGGTGGTGTTGACGTGCTGGCCGCCCGCCCCGCTCGAGCGATAGGTGTCGGTGCGCAGGTCGGCCGGGTTGATCTCGACCTCGAAGTTGTCATCGACTTCCGGCGACAGGAAGACCGAGGCAAACGAGGTGTGGCGACGACCGCCGGAATCGAACGGGCTCTTGCGTACCAGGCGATGCACGCCGGTCTCGGTACGCAACCAGCCAAAGGCGTAGTCACCCTGGACGTGGATGGTCGCCGACTTGATACCGGCTACCTCGCCGGCGGAGACCTCGACGATTTCGGCCTTGAAGCCGTGGTGCTCGGCCCAGCGCAGGTACATGCGCAACAGTATGTTGGCCCAGTCCTGGGCTTCGGTGCCGCCCGAACCGGCCTGGATGTCGAGATAGGCGTTGTTCTCGTCCATCTCGCCGGCAAACATGCGGCGGAATTCGAGCTTTTCGAGGCTCTGCTCAAGCCCCGCCAGCTCGCGCTGAACCTCGGCGACGGTATCTTCGTCCTCTTCCATCACCGCCAGCTCCAGCAGGTCACGGCTATCGCCCAACCCTTGGTCGAGCTCATCGATCGTCGCGACCACGGCTTCGAGCGAGGCCCGCTCCTTGCCCAGCTTCTGAGCGTAATCGGGGTCGTTCCAGATCGCCGGGTTCTCCAGCTCGCGGGTGACTTCCTCTAGCCGATCCTTCTTTTCGGCATAGTCAAAGATACCCCCTCAGGACGTCTGTCCGCTGGGACAGGTCCTTGATGAGGTTGTTGATCGGGTTGATCTCTTGCATGGATGGTCTGCCTGAATGCTGCGGATGAAACGGCCGCCACGGCAAACGCACCGTGCGGCCGGGCAAAGGCCATCATTGTAGCGAAATCCCCCCACAGCGGCCATCCACCCTCGCCGCGAACGATACGGCAACGATGAAACGAAAGGACCCGGCCGAAGCCGGGTCCTGTACAGGTACCGCGAATACCGATTGCCGGATGGCGTTAGAAGCGGTAGGTCAACTGCGCGCCGAAGCCGTGGGCTTCATTTTTATAATCGGCTGTATAGGTTGAAGTGATAAAGCCACTCGCATCCTGCCGTTCCTGATCCACCTGTGTGCTACGCTCCGTCAAATAAGAGTAGGCAAGGTCCACTGTCAGATTATCAACCGGTGTCCAGCCAGCGCCAAGGGAGAAGATGCGCCGATCATCGGAGGGTATGCGAGCACTACGGAACTCGTCACTAGTAGGCGTATTATCAATGGTCACGCCAGCGCGCAAGACCCACTGCGGATTGAGTTGGTATTCGCCGCCAGCGGCAAAAGCCCAGGCATTCGAGTATGCCTGTTGTTCATAGGTAATCGGCTCACCACCAGTATCTCTCGGATCAGTTACACGGATCTGATCGAAGCGGCTCCAGCGAGTCCAAGAAGCGCCAAACATCAACTTCAAACTATCACTCATCTGCTGAGTAACGGAGAAATTGATGGTCTCTGGTGTGGTCAGATCAAGCTGAGCATCACTTTCCTGCGACTCTCCAGTGAGCGGGTTGATGTAAATATCACCATTAGCATCACGCGCATGATAATCACCCTCCAAGGTATAGCTGACCTTTGAGCGATAGGTCAGGCCAAGGGTGGTTTCCGGCACAGGTTGGTATATCACGCCGACGTTATATCCCCAATTATCGTCGTCACCTTCGACACGCGCATCAAGCTCTTGGGTTCCATTGGGCCCAATGATTGGGCTACCACCTGGACCAACGCCTATGATGCCGAATGTAGGTGTGGGAACCTGTCGATGAAGCTCTCCTTCCACACGGTTATAAGTAATACCTGCACCCACCGACCACTGCTCATTGAAGCGATAGGACACCGTCGGCTGAGCACTCATCACCTTCAATTCGGTATAATTGCCCAAATTACGGCCAATAAAGCCATTTTCGTAATCGGTGTTGGAGCCGAACGGCGCATAGACGCCAAAGCCAAAGGCCAACTTGTCATTGACCGGCTGAGCATAGAAAGCGAAAGGAATGAGCGTACCCGGAACAATGTCACCTTCTGACGTACCCTCTAGGGGGGCGCCATTGCGAGTTGCACTGGCATCGTCAATATCTGTACTGACATTAAGATACGTACCCCCCACCGTTACCTGGGCACGATCGAGGAAGGACATCCCCGCGGGGTTGCCGAAGACGATGGTGGCGTCATTGACATTGGAGCTGCGCCCGGCGTGGCCATAGCCCTGGCCGCTGACGCTCTGTTCGTTGACTTGATAGCCGCCGGCGCTGGCCTGGCTGGCGAGGGTGGCTGCGGCAATCGCGACCGCCCAGGAAAGCTTGTTCTTGTACATGGCGTGAACGTCCTTTTCCAGGCAGGGCTGGAAGTGGTTACGGTCTTGCCCGTCCGGGCAAGGGTGTGCCCTCCCTTTTTGACCTAAAGCGAAGCGTGGATCAAGGCCAAACGTTCGTTTTAATCCATAAACCGCTAATACTTTGGTATGGCATCTACCGCATCCATTGAACTTTCAGCGGTTTAGCGAATCGCGCCCAGATCAGGGCATCGTGACGTGCCCTCCCTTGACCCTTGGGTAACACCTAGGTTTTACACTGAGGTCATTCGAGCCCACTGGCTAGATTCGCCGAGGTGCCCATCATGAAAGTCAATCAATTAGCCAAGGCCGCCGGTGTCACGGGCGAGACAGTGCGCCATTACACCCGCGAAGGCCTGCTGTCGCCGCGCCGCGATCCGGATAACGGCTATCAGCTCTATGACACGGCCGATCTCGGACGGCTGCGATTCATTCAACGTGCCCGCACATTGGGGTTCAGTCTGCGTGAGATCGCCGACATTCTGCAGCATGCCGATCAGGGCGACTCCCCTTGCCCTCTGGTGCGTGACTTGTTGGCACAGCGCCTACCTCAGGTACGTGAGCGTATCTGCGAACTCGAAGCCTTGGCGGCCCGTATGGAGCAGGCACTGGAGAGCTGGGCCGACATGCCGGATGGCACACCCAACGGCCATAGCATCTGCCGCCTGATCGAAAGCTTCCCACAGGACACCTCGGCGTGTTGCGCCGCTCAGGAGCGCTCATGACTTCTGCCACCCTCGTTCAGCGCCACGTCCCTGGCATGAGTTGCCAAGGCTGTGTGAGCAAGATGCGCCGTGCCATTGAGGCGCGCGACCCCGACGCCGAGGTAATCGGCGTTCCCGACGAGAAGCGTCTCGATGTCACCACGGTACTCGCCCCGGAGGAGGTCGACCGCCTTCTGCACGAGGCCGGCTATCCACCGCAACGTTCCGATGATGCACAAGATGCCTCGCAGCCCGACGATGCCCCACAGACGCGCCACCCTATTGAGCGCCAGGTGCCCGGCATGAATTGCCAAGGCTGCGTGAACACCATGCGCAAGGCCATTCTGGCCCAGGACCCCGAGGCAGAGGTCCTTGGAGAGCCGGCCGAGAAACGCCTGACCGTGGTTACTACGCTAGACAGTGATTCGCTGGATGCAGTGCTACGCGACGCAGGCTACCCGCCAAGTGACGACGCTTTCGCTGAGAAAACGGGGACCGAGTCAGCCGAGCCATCGGCGGCGCTGGCTGCTACGCCAACCGACAGCGACGCTTCGCCCGAAAACGCTGCAACAGAGGAAGCCGAGCCCGCCAAGCCGGCGACCGAGAGCGGTGCCGACCAACGCCTGGCGATCACTGGCATGACCTGCGCCAGTTGCGTGCGTACCGTGCAGGATGCGTTGAACCACGTACCCGGCGTCACCCACGCCAGCGTCAACTTCGGCACGCAGACCGCCCAGGTGCACGGCGACGCCAAGCAGGCGGATCTGATCGCGGCAGTGGAAGGTGTCGGCTACGGCGCCGAACCGATCGTCGATCTACGCCAGGCGGAAGAGGCCCGGACCCGGCGCGAGGCCGAGTCCTATCGTCAACGCCTGCGTGGCAGTGTGATCTCCTTGGCCCTCGCCGTACCGCTGATGGCCAGCATGTTTTTCTTTCATCCCCACCCGATGGGGAGCGGGCGCCTCTATTGGGCAGTGATCGGGCTGCTGACCCTGGGGGTGCTGGCAGGCCCCGGGCGGCATTTCTTCGTCAATGCCTGGAAACTCTTTCGACATCATCAGGCCAACATGGACACACTCGTGGCCATGGGCACCGGCACCGCCTGGCTCTACTCCATGATCGTCGTGCTGTTCGCCCCCTCGCTGCCCGAGGCAGCGCGAGGCATCTATTTCGAAGCCTCGACCATGATCGTCGGCCTGATCCTGCTTGGCCAGGCGCTGGAACTCAAGGCACGGGGACGCACCAGTGCCGCACTCAAGCGCCTGCTCGATCTGCAGAGTCGGACGGCCCGGGTGATCCGTGACGAAGGCGAATTCGAGGTCGCTCTCGACCAGGTGCGCCGTGGCGACCGCATCCGGGTGCGTCCCGGCGAGCGGCTGCCGGTAGACGGCGACGTCATCGAGGGGACGAGTCATATCGACGAGTCGATGCTGACCGGCGAACCGCTGCCCGTGGCCAAGCACAGCGGCGATGAAGTGAATGCCGGCACCGTCAACGGCAAGGGTGGGCTGGTCTACCGGGCAACGCGGGTCGGGGCCGACACACGCCTGGGGCAGATCACCGAACAGGTGGCGCGTGCCCAGGATTCTCGCCCACCCATCGGCGAACTGGCCGACAAGGTCTCGAGTATCTTCGTGCCCAGCGTAATGATCATCGCCGTGCTCACGGCGCTGGTCTGGTTCAATTTCGGCGCCGAGCCGCGCATCGTTCATATGCTGGTCACGGCGACGACCGTACTGATCATCGCCTGCCCCTGTGCGCTGGGGCTGGCCACACCGATCTCGACCATGATCGGGGTCGGAAAGGCGGCCGAGCACGGCGTACTGGTTCGCAATGGGGAAGCGCTGCAGACAGCCAGCCGCTTGACCACGCTGGTCGTGGACAAGACCGGCACCCTAACCGAAGGCAAGCCGCGAGTGACGGAGGTCGAGCTGTTCGAGGCCAATGAAGTCCATGTATTGGGGCTGGTTGCGGGGCTGGAGCGAGGCTCGGAACATCCGCTGGCGACCGCCCTGCTAAATCATGCCGACGCCGCCGGCGGTCACGCGACCGAGGTATACGATTTCGAAAGCATGACCGGGCGCGGCGTACTGGCCCGCGACGCCCAGGGCCAAGTCCTGCGCCTGGGCAATGCCCGCATGATGGAAGAGGCAGGCATCGACCTGGCGCCCGGTCGTGAGCTCGCCGAGCGACTGGAAAACCGGGCGCGCACCGTGGTCTACCTGGGCGTGGGCGACCGGCTCGCCGCCGTATTCGGTATCAGCGATCCCCTTCGTAGCGATAGCGTAGCCGCCGTGAAGCGGCTGCAGGCGGATGGGCTCAAGGTCATCATGCTCACTGGCGACAACGTTCATACCGCCGCCGCGATCGCCGCCGAGGTGGGTATCGACGACTTCCGGGCGGGGCTTCTCCCCGAGGACAAGCACGCCGAGATCGAGCGGTTGCAGCAAGCGGGTGAAGTGGTCGGCATGGTGGGTGACGGCATCAACGATGCTCCCGCCCTGGCCCGCGCCAATGTTGGCTTCGCGATTGGCCAAGGGACCGATGTGGCCATCGAAAGTGCCGGCATCACGCTGATGCGCGGATCGTTGCATGGCATCGCCGATGCCATCGAGATCAGCCGCGCTACCCTGCGCAACATCAAGCAGAACCTGTGGGGCGCCTTCGGCTATAACGCCCTGTGTATTCCGATCGCTGCAGGGGTGTTGTACCCCTTTACCGGTACGCTGCTGTCTCCGATGATCGCCGGCGCCGCCATGGCCGCCTCGTCGGTCACCGTGGTCAGCAACGCCAATCGCCTGCGCTTGATGAAAACCTCGGCAAGCGGGCAAGCCTCACCAAGCCCGAATGGCTCGGCGGCACACGTCACTCATAAGGAGGCATCATCATGACCTGGATC
This sequence comes from Litchfieldella xinjiangensis, assembly GCF_000759345.1. Classification (GTDB taxonomy): domain Bacteria; phylum Pseudomonadota; class Gammaproteobacteria; order Pseudomonadales; family Halomonadaceae; genus Litchfieldella_A; species Litchfieldella_A xinjiangensis. The sequence continues at coordinate 82,923 of NZ_JPZL01000002.1, read as the reverse complement.
GTCAATGTGGCCGGCCTCGGCCTGATCGCGGCTATCGTGTGGTGGTTCTGGGGTGCGCCCCGCTGGAGGCGAGACTGAGATGGATAACCACCTGCTAGGCTTGAAGGACACCCCGACAGGAGCAAGTACAATGCCCAAGCTCAACGGCGTGCTGGAAACCGCGCTTTACGTCGAGGACATGGACCGGGCGCGAGTCTTCTTCGAGGGCGTGATGGGCTTGACGGCCTTTACTGCCGATCATCGCTTCACAGCCTACGATGTGGGCGCCGGCTCGGTACTGCTGCTGTTCCTGCGTGGCGAGACCCTTGAAACGGTGCATCTTCCCAAGGGCATGGGCACCATCCCGCCGCATGACGGCCAAGGGCGGGTGCACATGGCCTTTGCCATCGCCATCCGGGAACTGGCAGCGTGGGAATCACAGCTCGACGACCATGGTATTGCCATCGAAGGTCGTACGCATTGGCCGAAAGGGGGTGAAAGCCTCTATTTCCGGGACCCGGATGGCCATTTGCTCGAACTGGCGACGCCGGGCGTATGGCCTAACTACTAGGCCTTCCAGGCTGGATCAGCTGACCCCAATGTAGCGTCCGGGCTTGTGGTTCATGGCGATGATCATGTTCAGTGCCAGAGCGCCCAGTACCGACAGCGCCACGCGATCCAGAGGCAGCATTGCCAATGCGGTCAGCAGGATCAGGCCATCGATTCCCAGTTGCACATAGCCGGCTCGCCAGCCGTAACGCTCCTGCAGGAAAAGCACCAGAATATTGATCCCTCCCAGGCTGGTGCGATGGCGGAACAGTACCAGCATGCCGATGCCGACCAGGCTTCCTCCCATCAAGGCGGCGTAGAAAGGCGCTAGATAGTCGATGTGGATCCAACGGCCGGTGAGTTCGGAAAACAGCGATACCAGGCCGATGGCGAGAAAGGTACGCAACGTAAACGGCCATCCCATACGGCGTATCGCCAGGTAATAAAACGGCAGGTTGATCAGAAAGAACCAGATGCCGAAACGCCAGCCCGTCGCATACTGCAGCAACAGGGCTACCCCTGCGGTACTGCCGGTCAGCAGTGTGGCCTGAGTGTAAAAGCTCACCCCCAGCGACACGAAAAGTGTGCCGAGCAGGATGGCTAGCAGGTCTTCATGCAATCGATGGGGATCGCCCTGGGGTTCGTACATACGTGTCCTGATAGTAGCTAGGTAAGCGCCTCGGCATGCTCGATCATGAGCTGCAGCGACTCGCGCCCCTTCCAGCGATTGCGCGATAGCTTGAAGGCGCAGTGAAGCTTCGCACCCAGCCCAAAACCCGGCACCTCGCCAGGGCTCAAGGCACGAAACCAGATCGCCCTGACGCTGACACCGCCTTGCGAGAGCCCCAGCATCAGGTGGTTACCGTCGGCACCGACGGCCCGCAGCTGCTCGACCAGGAACGTGCCCTCGAAGAGCGGTGCATCGAATTCACGACCGTAAGGAGCCAGACGCTCCAGTTCATCCAGGGTGGCGAGGGCCAACTGTTGCGTCTCGAGCGCACCATCGGTAAAGACGCAGGGGAACAGCTCGCGGGTACCCAGCTGCTCGCCCACGGCCTGCTGGAACGCTGCAAGAAAGGTGTCGAGCTGAGTTTCGGGCAGGCCGATGCCCGCCGCCCCGCGGTGGCCACCGAACCGCGGCAGCGCCTCGGGTGCAAGATCATGGGCACGTTGCAGTGCCTCGCGTAAGTGCAGCCCTTCGATGGAGCGCCCCGACCCGGTCAACATGCCGGGCGCCGCGGCCCGGGTGAGCACCAGCGTCGGGCGGCCAAAGGCCTGGACCAGGCGCGACGCCACGATGCCCTGCACACCGGCATGCCCATCCTCGAGGAACACCACCAGGGCCGGCACCCCCTTGTCCAGCTGCGGCATGGCCAGGCGGCGTGCCTCTTCGGTCATGTCGGCCTCGATGGCCTTGCGCGACTGGTTATCTTGATCGAGCACATCGAGATGTTGCCGGGCCATGCCATCGTCGGCGGCAAGCATGTAATGCAGCGCTGCATAAGGGTCATCGAGGCGCGACCGCGCATTGATACGAGGGCCCATCTGGAATGCCAGGGTCTCGGCATCGAACGGCACGCTATCCGCACCCAGACGCTCCGCCATGGCTCGCCAGCAGGCGGCATCCATGCGATTGATCAGCTTGAGACCGTGGGTCACCACGGCGCGATTGGCCGCACTGCCGCCCAGGGAGACGCAATCGGCCACGGTGCCCAACGCCACGTAGGAAAGCCACGCTGACAGTTTGGGCGTGGCCGCGGGAATCGCGCCCCATTCAATCAGTACGCTACGGGCCAGCGACATCATCAGCCAGGCCACCATGCAGCCGGCGATGGTGCGATCGGGATAAGAACAGTCGTCTCGTGTGGGATTGATGCAGGCGTAAGCCGATGCCGGCGGCCCCTCGAGCGGCAACGCGTGATGATCGGTGACCACCACGTCGATTCCCGCCGCCTTGAGCCGGGCGATACGCGGTTCATCGGAGGAACCGCAGTCCGCGGTGATGACCAGACTGGGGCGCGGCGAGAGCTTGAGCGCCCGTTCCACCAACGGCAGGCTGATGCCATAGCCATCGTTGATGCGATGGCCGATCAAGCTGTGCAGCTTATGACCGGGCACGCCGAATAGCTCGCTCAAGGTGCGCAGGATCACCACGTGCGAGGTGATACCGTCGACATCGTAGTCGGTGAGAATGCCGATATGCTCACCTTCTGCCACCGCCTGGGCGATGCGCTCGGCCCCGCGCCGGGCATCGGCAAGCCGCTCGGGATGTTCGAGACAGCCCAGGCTGGGTGAAACCAGCGGCGCAAGCTCACCCTCGTATCCGGCCAGACGTCCGGCCAGGATCCGCGCCTGGAGCTCGGTCAGCCCCTCGGCTCGCGCACGGGCGAATAGCGCTTCGTCACGAGGGCGCGGCAGGATACGCGGGCGCAGACGCTCGGCAGCCGAGTTCGGTGCGGTCATTTCAAGTACAGCCATGGTTAGCGGCGATGCTCCGCCACGAATCGCTGGACCTCGGTCAGTTCGGCCGGTAGCACCTCATAACGCTCCTCGCGCTCGAGCAAGTCGTCCATATGCGCCGGCAGCGGTACCCCGGAGAAGCCCGCCTTGACGACCGCCTCGGCGAACTTGGCCGGATGGGCAGTGGCCAGGGTGATCATCGGGGTCGCGGTATCGGCACGCGCCTGCTCGGCCGCGCGATAGCCGGTCGCGGTATGCGGATCGAGCAGCTCCTTGGTGCGATGGTGCGCTTCGCGTATCACTTCGAGGATCGTATCGTCGTCGACGCTGTGGCTCGAGAATTTCTCTCTCAGGCGCGACAGCGGAGCCTCGGCCAGCGCCGTGGGCTCGTGCTGGAAACGCTCGAGCAGGTCGCGCACGGCGTCGCCGTCACGCTCATAGGCTTCGAACAGCAGCCGCTCGAAGTTCGACGACACCACGATGTCCATGGAGGGCGCGAGCGTCGCAAGCAGTTCCTGCTTGGAGAAGTCGTTGTCGGCCAGGGTACGATGCAGAATGTCGTTGGCGTTGGTGGCAATGATGAACTGCTTTACCGGCAGCCCCATGCGATACGCCACGTAGCCGGCAAAAACGTTACCGAAGTTGGCCGAAGGGACGCAGAAGCTCACCTCGCGGCTTGGCGCCCCGAGTGCCACGGCGGAGGCCACGTAGTAGACGACCTGAGCCATGATACGCGCCCAGTTGATCGAGTTTACGGCCACCAGGCGCGTACCGTTGAGGAAAGCCTGGTCGGCAAAGCTCGCCTTGACCATTGCCTGGGCATCGTCGAAGTTGCCTTCGATGGCGATGTTGAAGACGTTATTGGCCAGTACCGTGGTCATCTGGCGCCGCTGCACCTCGGACACGCGGTTGTGCGGGTGCAGGATGAAGATGTCGAGATTGTCGCAATGGCGGCAGCCCTCGATCGCCGCCGACCCGGTGTCACCCGACGTGGCGCCCATGATCACGGCACGCTCACCGCGCTTGGCCAGGAAATGATCGAGGATACGGCCGAGCAGTTGCAGAGCGACGTCCTTGAACGCCAGCGTCGGGCCATGGAACAACTCGAGCAGGAAATGGTTGGCGTCGAGCTGGTTGAGCGGCACCACGGCATCGTGACTGAAGGTGGCGTAGGCATCGCGCACCAGGCCCCGGAAGGTCTCGTCGTCGATCTCGCCGGCGACGAAGGGCTTCATCACGCGAAACGCGATTTCGGCATAGGACAGGCCCGCCATGGCCTCGAGATCGTCACGCGAAAGTTGTGGAATCGTCTCCGGCACGTAGAGGCCGCCGTCGCTGGCCATACCGGTCAGCACGACTTCTTCGAAACTCAGTGCGGGCGCCTGCCCACGGGTACTGATATAGCGCATTTGATATTCCTGTCATCCAGCTCAAAGACATCCCGGGCCACCGTCATTCAGGTCCAGACGTTGCGAAGACGCTATGAACCCATCCCTGGGCGCTCGGCTTTTTCATCCCTGAAAAAGACGCTTCGCTTATGTCTGGACCTGAAACCTTTCAGCACGCACCTGTCAGTGGTCATTCACCTTCATCGAGAGACTCGACCCGAATCCGCGTCACCGGTCCGGCGATGTCGGACAGCGATTCGAGCTGGCGAATGACCTCATTCATATTCTTTTCGCGGGTGCGATGGGTGAGCAGGATGATCGGTACCAGCTCGCCTTCGGTGGCTTCCTTCTGGATGATCGCCTCGATCGAGATCCCCTGCTCGGAGAGGATGGTCGCCACGCGCGCCAGTACCCCCGGGCGATCCACAGCCAGCAAGCGCAGGTAGTAGGCGGTGACGATATCCTCCATGGGTAGGATCGGCAGGCTGCCATCGCCATCGTGAATGCCGCTGAAGGCCAGGTAGGGTACGCGATAGTGGTGATCGGTGGTGATGTCGCGAGCCACGTCGAGCAAATCGGCGACCACTGCGGAGGCGGTGGGCTCGGAGCCGGCACCCGCGCCGTAGTAGAGCGTCGGGCCGACGGCATCACCCATCACGGCAATCGCATTCTTTACACCATGAACGTTGGCCAGCAGGCGTTCCTTGGGGATCAGCGTGGGGTGCACGCGCAGCTCGTACCCGGCATCGGTACGCTTGGAGATGCCCAGGTGCTTGATGATGTAACCCAGGTTATCGGCCTGCTCGACATCCTCGGAGGTAATCCGCGAAATACCTTCGGTGTAGGCCTTCTCGAACTGCAACGGCACGCCATAGGCAATGGAGGCCAGAATGGTCAGCTTGTGGGCGGCATCGATACCTTCCACGTCGAAGGTCGGGTCCGATTCGGCATAGCCCAGCGCCTGCGCTTCGGCGAGGACGTCCTCGAATGCCCTTCCCTCGTCACGCATGTGCGTAAGAATGTAGTTGCCGGTCCCGTTGATGATACCGGCCAGCCACTCGATACGATTGGCTCCCAGCCCTTCGCGCAGCGACTTGATGACCGGGATGCCGCCCGCCACGGCGGCCTCGAAGGCGACAATGACGCCCTTCTCGTGGGCCGCCTGGAAAATCTCGTTGCCATGTACCGCGATCAAGGCCTTGTTGGCCGTCACCACATGCTTGCCGTGATCGATGGCCATGAGAACCAGCTCACGGGCCACGTCATACCCGCCGATCAACTCAACCAACACATCTACATCGGGATTCTTGGCAACCTCGAAGATATCGTAGGTGCATTTGACGCCGGTGGTATCGCAATCCTCGTTGTCACGGCGCATCGCGATCTGCTCGATGACGATCGGCCGACCCGCGCGTCGCGCAATCTCATCGGCATTGCGCGTGAGAACATTGAAGGTGCCGCTGCCCACGGTACCCAGCCCACAGATTCCTACTCTCACCGGTTTCAACGTCGTAATCCCCTTGCTCGTGTCGTGTGGTCGACTCAGGCATGTGGCGATCGCGGCCACTCCCTGGCGACTTCTGTCGTGCCAGCGTTCAATCGTTCAGGCCGAGCATCTCGACCAGGCGTTCAGCGGGCACATAGCCCGGCACCATTCGGCCATCGGGCATGATAATGGCCGGGGTGCCCTGAACGCCAAGCTCCATGCCGAGATGATACTGCGCCTCGACCGGATTGTCGCAATCTGCGGTACCCGAAATCGTTTCCTCGCGCTTGGCGGCATTCATGGCCTCGGCGGGGTTCTCCGCACACCAGATCTGACGTAACGTACGCCCCCCTTCGGAGTCGACACCTGCCCGCGGGAAGGCCAGGTAATGCACTTCGACGCCCATCTCGTTGAGCTTGGGTACCTCCTCATGCAGCCGCTGGCAATAGGGGCAGGTGGTATCGGTAAATACGCGGACCACGGCGCGGGTCTCCCCTGTGCCACGAAACACGACCCGCTCACTCTCGGGAATGGCATCCAGGCGCTCATCCCGCTCGGCGTCGCGGCGCTGCTCGGTCAAGTTGACCAGCCCATCGTCACCGTTGCGGTACAGATCGCCTACCAGAAAATGCGTGCCTTCGGCGTCACTATAAAAGGTCTCGCCATTTTCCAGACGCACTTCGTAGAAGCCCTCGAGGGGCGTCTCTCGCACCTCAGAAACGGGCATCGGCTTACCGTTGACGGAGAGCCGCTCTGTCAGTGCCTCGGGCGTATCGGCCCATACCGGCGTTAAACACGCCACAGCGGCGAGCAGTGTCGTCGTCATGGCCATCAGGGCCGGCTTCAATACACACTTCATAGATCAACCTCGAGGATGATGGGCAGCATGCAATGCCTCCAGGCGTGCCTGGGCGACATGCGTATAAATCTGCGTGGTCGATAGGTCGCTATGCCCCAGCAGTAGCTGTACGACACGCAAGTTGGCGCCATGATTCAATAAATGCGTGGCAAAGGCATGGCGCAGGGTATGCGGCGATAATGGCTTGTCGATACCGGCCGTCAAGGCATGCGCCTTGACTCGGTGCCAGAAGGTCTGACGAGTCATGAACCCATCACCGCGCCCCGGAAATACTGGCGCCCGCGTCACGTCCTGCATCAGTGCCGCGCGTCCGCTTCGCAGGTAGCGTTCCAGCCAGGTTATCGCTTCCTCGCCTATCGGCACCAGCCGCTCCTTGTCGCCCTTGCCGATCACCCGCACCACACCCTGGCGCAGGTTGATCGATGCCAGCGTGAGCCCGACCAGTTCCGAAACGCGTAGCCCGCTGGCGTATAACACCTCGAGCATGGCGCGATCGCGCAGCCCCAGCGGGGTCGCTACGTCGGGCGCTTCCAGCAGCCGAAGGACCTCATCCTCATCGAGCGTATCCGGAAGGCGAGGCTGCACCCGAGGCAGCCGTACCTCAGCCAGCGGATCATGCTGGAGCTTGCCCTCGACCAATGCCCAACGATAGAACCGCCTCAGGCTCGATAGCAGTCTTGCATTTGAGCGCAGTTGATAGCCCGCCGCGCGGCGCTGATCCAGCCAGTCGGGCAGTGCATCCAGCCCTGGTGTCAGCAAGCCCTCGTCCTGGGCAGCGAGGCGATCCTGCCAGGCCAGGAGATCGCGGCGATACGCGGCCAGCGTATTTTCGCTGGCGCCCTGCTCCAACCACAAGGCATCGAGGAAGGCATCGATCAGCGGTTGAGAATCAATGAGTGTCATTGGGATTCGCGCCCTAAAGCAACGAGACCCCGCCCCGCGCAAGCGGTGACGGGGTCTCGGGAGCGAGGAACAACGCCCCGCACCACAGCGGCCTGCTTAGGCCAGCTTTTCCTTGATACGAGCAGACTTGCCGCTGCGCTCGCGCAGGTAGTACAGCTTGGCCTGACGCACGTCGCCGCGACGCTTGACCTCGATGGAGTCGACCAGCGGGCTGTATGTCTGGAAGGTACGCTCGACGCCCACACCATGGGAAACCTTGCGCACGGTGAAGGCGGAGTTCAGGCCGCGGTTGCGCTTGCCGATCACCACACCTTCGAAGGCCTGGAGACGCTCACGGTTGCCTTCACGAACCTTGACCTGTACCACGATGGTGTCACCGGGGGCGAAGCCCGGGATTTCCTTGGCCATCTGCTCGGCTTCGATCGCCTGGATCACTTTGCTCTTGCTACTCATTGCTAGCTCCTCAATGTTTTGCCCATCCAACGACCGTGGCCGCTGGCTGTGATCCCGACGCGGCCCTGATGGGATGGCGCGGGAGTCGACTCGTGTGTGACGCAGGACCCTCAATCCGAGGTTTTGCTGTCCTGCACCTCCGCCTGTGTGGCGTATTCTGCGATGAACTCGTCCAGCAGCGATTGCTGCTCACGGTCCAGGGCCCTGCCTTCCAGCAGGTCGGGACGCTTCAACCACGTGCGCCCCAGAGACTGCTTCAGGCGCCAGCGCCTGATCGCCGCATGATTGCCGCTCAACAGGACCTCAGGCACCGCCTTGCCCTCGATCACTTCGGGCCGCGTGTAGTGGGGGCAGTCAAGCAAGCCGTCGTTGAAGGAGTCCTCGACTGCCGAGTCCTGATGCCCGAGCACACCCGGCACCAGCCGAGCGGCCGCATCGATCAGCACCATCGCCGGCAGTTCGCCACCGCTCAGCACGTAATCGCCGATCGACCACTCCTCATCGACATCGCTCTCCACGACACGCTCATCGATGCCTTCATAGCGACCGGCGACCACCACGAGGGGCCCGCCAGCCGCCAGCTCCTGCACGCCCCGCTGATCCAGAGGTCGCCCCTGTGGCGACAAATAGATCACTTTGGCGGGACGCCCCGTTGCCACCTCGGCACGCTTGCGGGCATCCGCAATCGCGCCGCGCAGGGTGGCAACCTTCATCAACATCCCGGGACCGCCCCCGTAGGGCCGATCGTCCACGGTACGATGCCTGTCGGTGGCATATTCCCGAGGGTTCCAGAATTCGAGATCAAGGAGCCCTTGCTGTACTGCACGTCCGGTCACACCATGCTGGGTGATCGCGTCGAACATTTCGGGAAACAGTGAAACGACACCAATCCACACGACAGCAGTATCCTGTTCGGCTCAAGCCTGTTCGGGTCGAGCCTGTTTCGACGCGCCTGGGATCGCTCTAGAATTCAGGATCCCAGTTCACCGTCATCTCGCCACGCTCGAGATCGACATCGACGATCACCTGATCGGGGAGGAAAGGCAGCAGTCGCTCACGCGTATCCACAGCCTCGTCATCCCCCTTGACCACCATCACGTCGTTGGCACCAGTCTCGAACAGATAGTTCACGCGCCCGAGGGGAACGCCTTCGCGAGTGGTAACCCGCAGCCCCTCCAGTTGGTGCCAGTAATAATCGCCTGGCTCCAGCTCCGGCAGCACCTGCTTGGGGAGCAGAATCTCGGCCCCGGCAAGCGCCTCGGCCTGCTCGCGGCTATCGACCCCCACCAGGCTCGCGACCAACCCCTTGCCTTGACGGCGGCCCTGGTCAAGCCTCAGCGTTCTCAACTGATCCGCCTGACGGATTCGCCACTGGGGATATTCGAGGATGCCTTCCATAGGACTGGTGTACGAATAGATGCGCAGCCAACCCTTGACCCCATAAGGGCTGGTCAGCTTGCCCAGCACTACGTACTCGGCGTCCTCATTGCCCTGTGTCGGCGTGTCGCCAGCCATGCGATCTCAGCCTATCGTGGCGGGGTTCTACAATACCGCAGCAGGCTCAGGCCTGCTTGCGGGCTTCCTTGAGCAGCTGGCTGACGCGTGCAGAGACCTGCGCACCCTGGCTCTGCCAATGAGCGACGCGATCCAGATCGACGCGCAGGCGCTCTTCCTGACCACGGGCGACCGGGTTGAAGAAGCCCACACGCTCGATGAAACGACCATCGCGAGATTTGCGAGAGTCGCTGACGGCCAGGTGGTAGAAGGGACGCTTCTTGGCGCCACCACGTGCCAGACGAATGGTAACCATGGCGTTAACTGTCCTTCGGTTGAATGTCTGAAATATCGATAGCCCCGACCTCGAGCCGGGTCTTTCCTTGTCGCCCTCCCCCAAGCCGGGAGAGGAACGTGGCCTCGGCGGCGTGCCTTTCGGCAAGCATTGACGCCGTCCGACAGCCTGATGTCACGGCGCGGCGTGCGGTCCTGCCACGAAGACGCAGCATTCTACGGAAATCGATGCCGCTTGGAAACCTTTTTCCGTGGCGCGCCGATCAGCGCCAAGGCATGCCTCCGGGGCCGCCCATGCCACCCGGGCCACCCGGGCCGCCGCCACCGCCCATCATTCCGGACATGCCACGCATCATTTTTTGCATGCCGCCTTTCTTGCCGGCCTTCTTCATCATCTTCTGCATCTGCTTATGCTGCTTGAGCAGGCGATTCAGGTCAGGCACCTGCAGTCCCGCTCCCGCGGCGATGCGACGCTTACGTGAGCCGTTGATGATTTCGGGCTTATGGCGCTCCTTGGGCGTCATGGAGTTGATCAATGCCTCGAGCTTGCCGAGCTCCTTCTCCGGCCCCGGCCCCTGCGCCATCTCGGCCATCTGGCCCATGCCCGGCAACTTGGACATCAATCCGCTCATTCCGCCCATCTTCTTGAGCTGCTGAAGCTGGTCACGGAAGTCCTCGAGATCGAACCCCTCGCCCTTCTTGACCTTCTTGGCCAGCTTTTCGGCCTTGCCCTTGTCGACGGTGCGCTCGGCTTCCTCGATCAACGAGAGCACATCGCCCATGCCAAGGATGCGGGACGCCACACGGTCGGGATGGAAAGGCTCCAGGGCATCGACCTTTTCGCCCACGCCCATGAACTTGATCGGCTTGCCGGTAATATGGCGAACCGACAGGGCAGCCCCGCCGCGGGCATCACCATCGGCCTTGGTCAGGATCACACCGGTGAGCGGCAATGCTTCATGGAAGGCCTTGGCGGTATTGGCCGCATCCTGGCCGGTCATGGCATCGACGACGAACAGCGTCTCTTGCGGCGCAATGACCTTATGAAGCGCCTGGATCTCGTCCATCATGTCGGTATCGACATGCAGGCGACCGGCCGTATCTACCAGCACCACGTCATGAAACTGGATTTTGGCGTGCTTGAGTGCTGCCTGGGCGATGTCGACCGGTTTCTGGTCGCTGGTCGACGGGAAGAAGTCGACCTCCACTTCCCTGGCCAGGGTCTCGAGCTGATCGATGGCCGCCGGGCGATAGATATCGGTGGATACCACCAGCACTTTCTTCTTTTCGCGCTCGCGCAGATAGCGGGCCAGCTTGGCGACCGAGGTCGTCTTACCCGCCCCTTGCAGACCTGCCATCAGCACGACCGACGGGGTGCCCTTGAGGTTCAGTCCCTCATTGGCCTCGCCCATGATCGCCTCGAGTTCCTGCTGGACGATCTTGACGAACTGCTGACCCGGCGAGAGGCTTTTCGACACCTCCTGGCCGACTGCCCGCTCCCGCACGCGGTCGATGAAGGCCTTGACCACGGGCAATGCCACGTCGGCCTCCAGCAATGCCCGGCGTACTTCGCGCAGGGTATCCTTGATGTTGTCATCGGTCAGCTTGGCCTGACCGCTGATGGACTTGAGCGTCCGCGACAGACGCTCCGTCAAACTCTCGAACATGGGCCTCTCCGATGCGCCTATCCGGCGCGGGTGCCTTGACTTTGATGGGGGATTATACGCTTTCCCTTCAGCACTCTCCATGGAGAGCCTTCTTGCGTCTCGACATGGCCGCTTCATCGTCAGCCACTCCGTCAGGTTGGCCTACGTGCCAACCTCGAATAGCGCGACTGGGCGTCGACCGGGGGATTCGGTATAGTGGGGCCTGATCAGGTTTCCCATTATCATTGCGCCGCCCGAGAAGCGCAGAGGCTGACGCGCTTCTTCGCCAGCGGCCTGGACAGCTACCACATGCAGGCGCTTCCCTTCGCCCTACTGGCAATCGTGTTTTATCTCGGCGCTGCCTCCTGGCAGGGCCTGGTGCTCTTTCGTCGCGTTCCGCAGCGGCCGTTACTAGTACGCGGCGTCGGCCTGCTGGCCCTGGCCTGCCATGCCCTGGCCATCGCCGCCAACCTGCAGGAAGGCGGCGGACTCGAGCTCGGCATCTCGGCCAGCGCCGTCCTGGCCAGTGCGGTCATGGTAGGGTTGCTGCTACTGGTCAGCACCATCAAGCCTGTGCTCAACGTCGCCGTGGGCATCTTCCCGCTTGCGGCGGTGGCACTTCTGCTGGCCTCGGGGTTGCCCAATCCGGCGCGCGACGCGAACCTCTCCCCCGGCATTGCGCTGCATGTGCTCAGCTCGGCCTTGGCGTTTTCGTTATTCGCGATCGCCGCAATACAGGCCGTGCTGCTGGCCATCCAGAACCAGGCGCTGAGACATCACCATACTCGCGGCGTGGTACAGGCGCTCCCCCCGCTATTCACCATGGAACGCGTGCTGTTCGAACTGATCTGGGCAGGCATGCTGCTCCTGACCCTCGCGATTGTCAGTGGCTTCGTGTTCCTCGATAACCTATTCGCGCAGCATCTTGCCCATAAGACCATCCTGTCGCTGGTTGCCTGGATAATCTTCTCGACGCTGCTGGCTGGCCATCACTGGCTGGGCTGGCGCGGCCTGCGCGCCGTGCGCTGGACCCTGGGCGGCTGCCTGGTCCTGGTGCTGGCCTATTTCGGTAGCAAGTTCGCGCTGGAGATCGTCTTCAACCGCAGTTGACCACGACTATCGCCGCATGGCCCTACGTCCCCCTCCGCTTGACACTCACCAGGGGAATCCCTACAAACGAGCCTGACATGTCATTGAGGGTCCATCGATCTTGAGCGACGACTTCCCGCTGGGACTGCTGTTCGGCCTGCTGTTCTTATTGATCTGCCTGTCCGCGTTCTTCTCCAGCTCCGAGACCGGCATGATGTCGATCAATCGCTACCGCCTGAGCCACCGGGCCAATAGCGGTGAGCGTCCCGCCAAGCGAGTCATGCGCCTATTGGCCCGCCCCGATCGATTGATCGGCGTGATTCTGATCGGCAACAACTTGGTCAACAACCTGGCGGCAGCTATCGCCACCGTGCTGGCCATTCACTTCTTCGGCGAGGTCAGCGGGCCCGCCGTCGCTCCGCTGGTTCTCACCATCGTACTGCTGATCTTTGCCGAGGTGAGCCCCAAGACCTACGCCGCCCTGAAGCCTGAGCGTATCGCCTATCCCGCGTCGCTGGTACTCGAACCGCTGCTTAAAGTGCTTTATCCACTGGTGTGGCTGGTCAACGCCATCTCGAACGGGCTGCTGCGGCTGATCGGTGTCCAGAGCATCGATGGCAACGGTGACAACCTGACCCGCGACGAGCTGCGCACCGTGGTACACGAAGCTGGCACCCTGATCCCGCATCGTCACCAGGCCATGCTGTTGTCGATTCTCGATCTCGAGAACGTCACCGTGAACGACATCATGGTGCCGCGCCATGAAGTGGTGGGTATCGACCTCGAGAATGACCTCGAGAGCATCCTGACCCAGATCCGTACCAGCCAGCACACACGGGTGCCGGTCTACAAGGGCGATATCAACAACATCATCGGCATGTTGCACCTGCGCAATGCGGCACGCTTTCTGTCCAAGCCCGAGGTCACCAAGGCAGCGATCGTTCAGGAGGCCCGCGAACCCTACTTCATCCCCGAATCGACGCCCTTGCACACCCAGTTGCTCAATTTCCAGCAGCAGAAACGTCGTATCGGGATCGTCGTCGACGAATATGGCGATGTGGAGGGGCTGGTGACGCTCGAGGACATCCTCGAAGAGATCGTCGGTGAATTCACCACCGACGTGGCGGGCATGCACCAGGAGATTCATCGCCAGGATGACGAGAGCTACGTGATCGAGGCGACGGCCAACATCCGCGAGATCAACAAGTCGCTCGGGTGGCAATTGCCAACGGATGGTCCCAAGACACTCAACGGGCTGATCCTCGAGCATCTCGAGTCATTTCCCGATGGCCCGGCCTGCCTGCAGATAGGTAATGTGCGCATGGAAATCCTGCAGGTGCGCGACAAGCTCATCACCTCGGCTCGCTGTTGGCAGCCGGTCAGGCGAGGATCCCGCCGACACTGATCCGTTGGGTCAGCCTGAACGGATACGCGGCTTGCCCTGGCTCAGCCAGTCATCCGCCTCGGCCTTGAGGTCGCGAACGCGGTGTTCGATCAGCCCCGAACGAGCATCGCGTGGCGCCAGTGGCTCGCCGAAGACCAGGGCCACCCGCGCCCGAAAGCGCCGCGGCGGCTTGGTCAGCGCCCGCCCACCACAATGCGATGTCCAGGAACCCCATAGCCCCGCCAGCCCCGCCGGCACGACCGGCACCGGGTCGCGTGCAAGAATCATGTCCAGGCCGCGACGAAAGCGCTGAATTTCGCCATCAGGTGTAAGCCGCCCTTCCGGAAACAGCATCACGACCTCTCCCTGACGTAGCGCATGGCTGACCTCGTTGAGTGCGCGTCGAACGTTGCCCGGGTCGCGACGATCGGAGTCCACCGGGATCGCCCCGACGATACGGAACCACCAATTGAGCCAAGGTGATTCGTAGATCGGCTGATCCATGAGAAAGCGAAGCGGACGAGGACTGGCGCCACCCAGCACCAGCGCATCCATGAAGCTGACGTGATTGCAGACCACCAGCGCCGCGCCGCGCACCGGAATATGGTGTCGCCCTTGGAAACGCATCCGGTAGATGACATGTACCAGGGCGAAGACCAGGAGTCTCAGCACGGGCCGTGGCCGTCGCACCAGCAGGCCGACACCCAGCAGCAACGCGAGCACACCCAGCCCCAACAGGCCCCAGCGAGCCCCCGCCTGCACATCGAGTGGCACCAGCGCAAGGTATCCGCCCCACAGCGGGATCGAGACGGCACACACCATTTGCGTGGCGCCCAATGTCCGAGCCCGCCATTCTTCCCGCGATACCGTCTGCAACAAGGTATAGAGCGGCACGGCAAACAGGGCTGCACCCATCCCGGTGATCATTAGGCCACAGCCCACCCATACGACATGAAGCCAGTAACGGGCCGATCCAGGCGCCGGCACGTCACTCGTTGCGGGTGCCTCCAGGCTGGCCAGGAAGAGGCAGCCCAAGCCGGCAACGAGCACGCCGAGCGTGACCAGCCCGGTCTCCAGACGCCCTGCCGAAAGAACCGCGCATAACAGGGCGCCCACAGCGACACCCACCATGCCGCCTGTGAAGAGTAGATAGAGCGTGCCCGACTGTGGGCCCACCAGGTTGCTTGCCAAGGCAGGCAGGAGCGATATCACGCACAGCATGAAGAACCAGAACAGCATCAGCCCCAGCATGGCGGGGCGGAGATGCTTCTCGCGAAGCACGTGACGCCACGCATCGCGGCTGCTACGCCAAGGGTGCCATTTCTCGACCAGACGATGCCTTGGCGCAGCGGACGGTACCTTGAAGCTGGTAACCAGGCCGGCTAAAGCGATACCTACCAGGGCGAGACACAGGCCAAGAATGCGCCAGGCCCCAGGAAGCTGCCACAGCACTGCCGCACTCGCCGCGCCCCCCGGCAACGCCAGAAACGTGCCTGTCAGCAGCCAGGCATTGCCATGCAACCATTCCGTCGGCGCCAGATGACGAGGCAGGATAGCTGCCCTCACGGGTCCCAATATCGCCAGGCCAGCGGCGGCGAATGACAAGGCTGCAGCGAGCCCGACGACACTCTCGGACATGAGCGCCGGCACCGCCACCAACATCGCCAGCAGTTCGACCAGCTTGGCACGGCGAATCGGACGTCGCATGTCGAGGCGATCACCGAGCAGGCCGCTCCAGGAGGAAACGGCGAAGACCACCAAGGCAAGCCCGATCAATACCGGCCAAGGCAGGGTCTCCACTTGCCAGTGAGGCGAAGCCGTTTTATCCCAGCCAAGCAGGCACAGGGATACCGCCAGTTGGGCAGCATTGAAGACAGCCAGTATCTGGGTGAATAGCAGCGGGGTAAAACGACGGCTCAGTAGCAGGCAGGAACTCACATAATCCTCGGCTCGTGCCTGAGGCCGGCCAATATCGTCGAAAGCAGTTGGTCGATCAGCTCACTCACTTCGAGTGGCTGGCCCTGCCAATACCCAAGGCGTTCATTGAGTCCGAGCTGAACCAAGCCATGCACGCTACCCCATAAGGTACGAGCCATGCGCCGGGCCGCCAGATCGCTCAACGCGGGCTGGTACTCCTTCAGTGTCGCCTCTACCCGTATGAACAGGGCTTCGATCATGTCATTCTGACGCTGGTCGAGCTCACCTTCCTGCGCCAACGGATAATCGAACAGCAGTTGCCAACGATACGGATCGCGCGAGGCGAATACCCAGTAAGCGTCAGCTAGCGACTTGAGACGGGACTCCGGTGGCGCTGGAGCGAGATCCTCGACGACGCTGCGTAACCGGGACAAGGTCTGGATATTGACGTGCTGAAGCAGATTGCCGAAGCTGCCGTAGAGTTTCAGCAGGGTACTGGGCGCGCAGCCGACTTCTCTCGCCAGCGCCCTGAGTGACAGCGTATGTACAGGATTATCCTGTAGCCAGGCGTCACATGCCGTCATGACCTGGGCATGCAGCGCCTCGGGGGCGTGCTGTCTGGGACGTGCCATTGGCAACCTCTCGTTGATGAAACACGGCTCGAACAGTGTTTCCGTCCAGCATATCGCCTGGCCGGGCAAACGCAAGCCCAAGCAGTCATGACGACCTCGACCCTGCACGCGCTTGTTTCTCCAGTAGTTCGTATTTTTAGGAGCCATCATGGCTGGTCGTCTACATATCGCCCCCCTCGATCTGGCCCGGATCCTGCCCGGGCTGGCCGGTGCCGATGCCTTGCAGACCAGCCCCAACCAGGCACCGCGCCGTCCGCTTTCGATCATACGCCGTACCGGGGGCCAGGCCGAATTGACCGAGGCCTTCTGGGGGCTGACCCCGCCCTGGCTCAAGGTGCTCGACCACGCACCGCACTGCGCCCGAGCAGAAAGCCTCGACGAGCGCCCCATGTTTCGCGACGCCTTTTCGGCACGCCGCTGCCTGATCCCCGCCAGCGGGATCTATGTCTGGAAGCCGCAGCCGCGATTCAAGCAGCCGTTTTTAATCACGCGTGCCGACCGAGGCCCTTTGCTGCTGGCGGGTCTCTGGTGTCGCTATCACACCACCCTGACCGATCATAACGACTCGACCGCGCTGATCACCGTCACCGCGAACCCGCTCATGACGCCCCTTACAGACCGGCTGCCGGTCGTCGTGCCACCCGAAGACGCCGACGCCTGGCTCGACCCCGCCACACCATCGAGCCAGGCCAATCGGCTTCTGGTTCAGGCACCGCTGGAACTGTTAGGCGCTTTTCCGGTATCAAGACGGGTAAATGATCCGTCGCACCAGGACTGGGCCTGTGGGCATCCCACCGGACCCATGCTTCGCTGGAACCCACAGGAGACATGATGCGCACTCGATTATCCTTTCACCTTCCGGCACTGCTGGGCGGATTGACGCTGGGCATCTCGCCCTGGCTTACGAGCCCGGCGACCGCCAGCGATGCTGCCGATGACCCGGAGATAGCCCGCGTGGAAACACCGCAAGTCAGTCCCCATGACGATCGGGACTACAGAATACTCACTCTCGAAAACGGCCTGACCACCCTATTGGTCAGCGATCCCGACGCCGACAAGGCGGCCGCCTCGATGAACGTCGGCGTGGGAAGCGCCAGCAATCCTGAGGATCTGGCCGGCCTGGCCCACTTCCTCGAACACATGCTGTTTCTCGGGACCGAGCCTTACCCCGAGCCAGACGCCTACCAGAGCTATATCAATCAGCACGGCGGTGCTCACAACGCCTTCACGGCGCAACAGGACACCAACTACTTCTTCGATATCGAACCTGAGGCCTTGCCGGGCGCCCTGGACCGCTTCAGCCGGTTCTTCGTGTCGCCGCTATTCAATGCCGACCAGTTGGAAAGCGAGCGCAACGTAGTCCATTCCGAATACCAATCGCGACTGCGCGATGATGGACGCCGCATCAATGATGTCTTGGACCAGGCGCTCAACAGCGATAACCCGACCACCGGCTTTTCAGTGGGCAGCCGAGAAACACTGGCTGATCGCGGCGAAGGCGAACCCAGCCTGCGTGAGCGGGTGATCGAATTCTACGAGACACACTACGATGCCAATGTCATGCATCTGGCCATCGTCGCACCGCAATCGCTGGATGAATTGGAGACACTGGTTCGCGAGCATTTCGTGGATATCGAAGATCGCGGCCTGACCCGCCCACAAGTGGAGACGCCCCTGGTTGAGCGCGAGACATTGCCGACCGACATTAGTGTCCAGTCGATCCGCGATAGCCGCCAGGTACGATTCATGTTCCCCGTCGATGACCCGATCCAGCATTATCGCCACAAGCCTGCGAGCTATCTGGCCAACCTGCTGGGCCATGAGGGGGAAGGCAGCCTGCTATCGGTACTGAGAGAAGCTGGACTGGCCGATGGCCTATCGGCAGGTGTCACCCGTGGCGATGGCAACGAGGCGCTGTTCAGCATCGATATCAGCCTGACACCGGACGGTGCATCCCGGCTCGAAGAGGTCCAAGCCAGCCTGTTCCGGGCCATCGGGACTCTCGACAGCGAACAAGGCCTGGCTGAATGGCGTTACGACGAGCAAGCCAGGCTTGCCGAGCAGGAGTTTCGCTTCCAGCAGCACGGCGCCCCCCAGCAAAGTGCCATGCGACTGGCCATGAACCTGGCTTATTATCCGGTCGAGGATGTCAACTATGCCCCTTATCGCATGGATGGCTTCGAGCGCGACCAGATCGAGCGTTATCTTTCGGCCCTGCGTCCCGACAGCCTGATACGCCTGTACAGTGGCCCCGAGGTCGAAGGCGACGCCGTCTCACCCTGGTTCCAAGCCGCCTATCGGCTGGATACCTCACCGCAATGGCGCGAGACCGAGCCCCTTACCGGCTTCGCTCTGCCCGAGCCGAATCCTTACATTGCCGAGGATCTCACGCTTCTCGACGTGCAGGACGACGCCCCTCGCCAGTTGATCGACGAAACGACCTTTGCCCTCTGGCACCAGGCCGATAGCAGTTTCAGCACACCCAAGGTGGAGTGGCGTTTCAGCCTTCAGCATCCCGAAGCCGCCAAACAGGCACGCGACGCCGCGCTTTCGCACCTGCTGGCCGGCTGGCTGAACGACAGCCTGAACGCGGAACTCTATCCGGCACGGCTGGCGGGGCAGCGAAGCGACGCCTATGCCCACGCGCGGGGCATCACCTTGTCGTTCTCGGGCTGGCGGGATCGTCAGGAGCGGGTCATGAATACGGTACTGACCCGGTTGAAAGAAGGCACGATCGACGCGCAGACATTCGACCGGGTGCGCTATCGCCTGGAACGCGAATGGCGCAATGCGCCCCAGGCCGCACTCCATCAATCGGCACAGCGTACGCTAGGGAATGCATTGATTCGTCCCCAGTGGCCCGCATCGACCCTGCTCGAGGCCGTGCGCCAACTCGGTATCGACGATCTGCGCGACTATCGCCAACGCTTCCTGAGCGATCTGCACCTCGAAGCCATGGCCGTGGGCAACCTGGAGGCGGGGCAGGCTCAGCAGGCAGGCGCCGGCGTTGCCGAAGCACTGACGCCCAACCTGGATGCCGAGCGGATCCCGGAGCTCAAGCCACTGGCCGTCTCACAAGACCTGCCGGCGCTCCACCCCAATACGTCGCGCGAGGAGTCGCTGGTGCTGCGCTACCTGCAGGGGCCTGACCGCTCGCTGGAAAGCCAGGCGCGCCTGGCACTGCTCGGCCAGCTGATCGAGACGCCGTTCTACGTCCGGCTGCGTACCGAACAACAGCTGGGCTACGTGGTCAATGCCGGCTATGCCCCGCTCCTGGATGCCCCAGGGTTGCTATTGCTTGTGCAATCCCCCGAGACGCCCAGCGAGGAGATCCAGACGCATATCGATGCCTTTCTGGAGCGCTTCGAGACGTCTCTCGACGCGCTCGACGACGCTGCGCTGGCGCCGCATCGGCAAGCCGTCGCGGATCGCCTCCTGCAACGCGACACCTCACTCAGCGGCAAGACCAACCGGTTGTGGCGGGAGCTGGCGCATGGCGAGACCGACTTCGATCGCCGCGAACGGCTTGCCGAACACGTCAGGCAAGTCCGCGTGGAAGACGTCCGTGACGCCTGGCACCATCTGCGCCGCGGCGAATCGCTCGATATCACCTTCGACCCAGGTGACACTGCCAGCGACGTGCTTGCCCTGACCGCCGGACTCGCGCCCCTCCCGGAAGAGCAACCCTCTCATGCGCAAGAGCGGCAATCGCAGTAGTCGACAAGCTGCAAACGCAATGAACCCACGGCCTCTCGGCCGTGGGTTCATTGCGTACGATCTCTCCGTCCCTGCCCCGAAGATCGGCCCGACGCTGGTTAGCCGAAGGCCTGGGGGGGCATCATTGCCTCGACATGCATGACCAGTTCTTCGAGTATCTGGCGATCCCTGTCACTCAGGCTCACCTGATTCAGCCGCTCGATTTCCCTGGCGAACACGGCCAGCGTCAACCCACCTAGGGACGCATCGTTCATCCGCTGCCAGCGGTAACTTTCCCACTGAGCCAACTCCTCACCTTCCAGCGTGTCGGGATAGCTTCTTGCGCGAAAGCGAAACAGCATCTCCTCGAGGCGCGGGTCCTGAAAGGCAAAGCTCATGCCCACCAGGTCCCAGGGATCGGTGCTGCGAACACGCTGCATTTCCTTGCGATCGGCCGGTGAGAAGAAACCGCCAGAGTAAAGCATCAGGTCCGGATCCTGGGTCCCGTCGGCAGGTGCCTGTGCAAACACCTGCGCCGCCTTTCGGGCAGCATCCGGATTGGCGCACAAAGCCTTCCAGTGCCGTTCGCAGGCGGCCCGGTCAAGACCGATGCGCGACGCCACCCCCTCGGTCACGACCGACAACGGCAGTACGACGGGGCTCTTGTTGATATGAATCACCTTGAGCGGAATGCGCGTCTCGCCCTCGGCCAGTTCATCGGCCCCAACGAAAACACGTTCGCGAATCGCCTCGGCCGATAGCGTGAACAATGGCGCAGGGTCTTCGGAAAGATCGTAGACGATGACCCCATTGGGATTGCTCGGGTGCTCGGCCAGCGGCACGACCAGCGCGGAGCAGCCACGGCTGGCAGGATAACGGCGAGAAACATGCAACATGGGTTTACGAGCCGGGATGTCGAGCAGCTGTGCCACCTCCCGCTTGCTGCGCAGACGCAACAGGAAGTCGAACAGCTTGGCGTTACGCGAACGCAGCAGGCGTGCCAGAGCGATAGTGGCCCGCACGTCGGCCAGCGCATCGTGAGCCCCCGTGTGCTCGATACCGTTGGCCGCCGTGAGGTGCTCGAGCTTGAAGCTCGGCGCGCCGTCCTCCCGGCGCGGCCACTCGATCCCTTCCGGACGCAAGGCATGGAAGGCACGCACGGCATCGATCAGGTCCCAACGGGAATTGCCGTTCTGCCACTCTCGCGCATAGGGGTCGAGAAAGTTTCGATAGAACAGGTGACGGCTGATCTCGTCGTCAAAGCGCAGCGTGTTGTAACCCAGTGAACATGTACCCGGCTCACTCATCAGCGCGTTGATCCGATCGGCGAATTCCGCTTCGGGAACACCTCGGCGCCGCGCCTGTTGTGGCGTGATACCGGTAATCAGGCAGGCCTGGGGGTGCGGGAGATAATCGTCGGCGGGCCGACAGTAGAGCGTGACCGGCTCACCGATCTCGTTGAAATCGGCATCGGTACGAATGGCAGCGAACTGCGACGGACGATCTCGCCGGGGGTCGGCACCGAAAGTCTCGTAATCGTGCCAGAGAAAGCTTTGGGGAGCGGCGGTGGACTGCGCCATGGCGTCATCTCCAACGGGCAGGGATTGCCAGGAGGCGCTAGCCTAGCACAGTCCGACACACCTCATCAGCCGCAACCACGACCGCTCAGGAGCGTGGCAGCGTGACATTGAGTTCGAGCACAGAACAGTCATCGTCTCGATCGAGGCTGATATTGATCGCGTCCTGCTCAACCTTGACATAGCGGCGGATCACCTCGAGCAGCTCACGCTCCAGCATCGGCATGTAGTCCGGCTGGTCACGCTGACCGCGCTGGTGAGCCACGATGATTTGCAACCGCTCCTTGGCGACGGATGCCGTCTTCTTGCGCTCGCCCTTGAGAAATTCAAGCAGTTTCAACGGCGACCTCCTCCGAACATGCGGCTTAGCAACCCTTTCTTCTGGGTTTCGTGGAAACGCAACGGGACTTTTTCCCCGAGCAGGCGTGACACGGTATCGGTATAGGCCTGGCCGGCATCGCTGTCATTGTCATGCGTGACCGGGATGCCCTGGTTCGAGGCACGCAACACGGCCTCGGACTCCGGAATCAGCCCCAGCAGATCGATGGCCAGGATTTCCTGAATATCGTCGAGATTGAGCATGTCGCCATGGTCGACCCGCGCCGGGTTGTAGCGTGTAATCAACAAATGCTCCTTGACCGGCTCCTGGCCATTCTCGGCACGGCGCGTCTTGGAGGCCAGCAAACCGAGGATGCGGTCGGAGTCCCGCACCGAAGAGACTTCGGGATTGGTCACGACGACCGCCTCATCGGCGTAGTACATCGCCAGCTGCGCACCCCGTTCGATCCCCGCCGGCGAGTCGCAGACGATGTAATCGAAGTCCTTGGTCAGGGTCTCGAGAATCTTCTCGACCCCTTCCTGGGTCAAGGCGTCCTTGTCCCGGGTTTGCGATGCAGGGAGGATATGCAGGTTATCGACCCGCTTGTCACGGATCAGAGCCTGGTTCAAGCCAGCCTCCCCCTGGATCACGTTGACGAGGTCATAGACCACACGACGCTCGCAACCCATGATCAAGTCCAGGTTACGCAGTCCCACATCGAAATCGATGACCACCGTTTTCTTGCCCCGCAGCGCCAGCCCGGTGGCGATAGCTGCTGCACTGGTCGTTTTTCCGACCCCGCCTTTTCCGGAGGTCACTACAATGATCTTGGCCAAGATATGCTTCCTGTTTCTTGTGAGAAGATGACCGAGTCTCTACTAGGTCAGCGACACAATGGTCAGCTGGTCGTCGCTGAGCTGAACCTCGACCGAACGGCCCAGCAGCTGCGGATCGATATCCTCGAGACGCTTGTAGTTGCCGGCCACCGACAGTAATTCGGCATGCAGTTCTCGACAGAAGATGCCGGCGTCATGATCGCCATGAATCCCCGCCAGGGCACGGCCACGCAGAGCCCCGTACACATGTACGCTGCCGGCGGCCAGCACCTCGGCGCCTGCATTGACGGAGCCGACCACCACCAGGTCGCCTTCAGGCGCACTGACCTGCTGTCCAGAGCGCACCGTGCCACGATGGATACGCCCTCCCTTGATCGCGGCCGGCGGCGCCTCGTCCGCCACACGCTCGACCGGCGCCTCGTTACCGACGCTCTCGAGAACACGCGGCTTGATCTCCTGGGGCGGGAACCACCCAAGACCGAGCGCCCAGGCCGATTGCTTGACGGGATCGCTGCCACCGCGCACCGCGACCGGCAGCAGCTTGTGGGCACGGCAGACGGCGCAGATGCGCTCCAACGCCAGGTGGGGCTCGTCGAGCTTCTCGACACTCAGCACCACCGGCGTATGCTGAAAGAAGGCGGGCGCCTGGCTCAACTTGCCGGCCAGTTGCTCGCGTATCCGCTCGGGATCGGCACTGGTCAGTTCCATTACCGTCATGGGCAGCATGCCGCCCTTGAAGGAAAACGCCATACTGGCCCTGTCCACGTTAAGACTCATTGCCGATCTCCACGTCGGGTAATGGGAGTAAAGCTAAGCGACGCGACACATGACTGCAACTGATGATAAGCCCAGCATCGTTTTCTGTCAGTGCCAGACACCAATATCTACCATGCATGGTCGAGACTTTCCCGGCAATGCCTTGCATGCTTTGGTATCGTTCTATCCTCATTCGCCTCATTCACCAATCGTGGCGCCGGAGCAGACGACCCTCGTGGGTCGTGGTTAGCCCGCAACAAGGAAGCGCGCCTTCATGTCAGGATCGTTCATGTCAGGATGGTTTCAACGCCTGTTCGCCCCCCGCTGGCGACATCCGGACCCACGCATTCGTGCGCAGGCCGTCTCCCGCCTGGATACCTCGCGCGATGCCGATCGTCACGCGCTCGAGCGGCTTGCCATCGACCCGGATCCGGAGGTACGCCGCCAGGCGCTTTCTCATTATCAGGATCCCGCAGAGCTGATGGCCCTGCATGCCCAGGGGCAGACGTCCCCCCAATTGCAGCAGCGGCTGCTTTATCTGCTGGTAGGGCGAGACAGCCCGCGCCCATTGGCGGATCGTCTCGCGCTGGTGGAACGACTGGAGACCCCTGACCTGCTCGAAGCCGTGGCCCTGGAAGGCGACAACCAGGAGCTTCGCCTGGCGGCCCTGGGCCGTATCAACGACGAGGAATCGCTGATACGTCAAGCCTGCGACAATGGCATTGCTGCAGTTCGCCACGCTGCCGCCGAACGCATCCAGAGCGAAGCGGGACTGGCACGACTTGCGCGCGAGGCCCGTCGCGACAAGCATGTGGCGCGCCTGGCCCGCGAGCGACTCAATCAGCTGCGTACCGACGCGGCTCAGCGAGCCGAGGCCCAGGAAGCGCGTGAGCGGATTCTCACATCGCTGGAGGCCCATGGGCGTCATGCCTGGGAGCCGCTTTATGCCGGACGTTACCGGCATTTACAACGCGAGTGGGAGGGATTGGGCGACCATCCCAGCGCCGAGCAGGAGCGTCGCTATCAGGAAGCCTGCCTGCTGTGTCGCAAGACCTTGTCCGATCATGAAGCTCAGCAGCACGTCCATGCGGCTGCCGACCGTCAGCGCGAGGATGACTACCAGGCACGCCTATCCCTGATCGCCTCGCTGGAAGAGTCCCTTGAGGGCCTTCAGAAAAGCGAGCGCCTCGGCAGTCAGGACATTGATAGCCTGCACGCCCAGAAATGCCTGTTGGCAAGCCGTTGGCAACTCCTCTCGGATGCGCATACCCCCGATGAGGCATTGCGCCGACGCTACGATCACGCGCTGGAGTCCTATGAGCGGGTCGGTCGTGCCTGGGAGCGCTATACACAGCAGGCCGAGGCCCTGCGGGCCGCACTCGACAAAGACAACCGGGAACCGCTGCGCGATGCGCTGGCCCGCTGCGACTGGCCCGAGGATCTTCCCCCGCCAGGCTTGGTCGCAGAGGCAAGACATTACCTGGCACATCAAGAGAGTGCCGAGACCGCCGACCTATCGGTACGCATGGAGGCCTTCGTCACCGATCTGGAGGAACTGGAGACGTTGGTGCAGCGTGGCGCCTTCAAGAGTGCCAGCCGGTTGCACCAGAGCCTGCGCCATCGCGCCGACCAGCTATCCGAGGCCCAACTCAAGCCGCACCGTGCTGCGCTCAAGCGCCTCGGGGCACAATTGGCGGAATTACGTGACTGGCGCGGTTTCGTCGCCGGGCCGAAGCGCGACCAGCTCTGCCAGGCAATCACCGAGCTGGCCGACGACGAGACGTTGAATGACGCCGAGCTCGACCGGCGGCACCGTCAACTGGTCAAGGAGTGGAAATCGCTGGGCGATGCCGCCGCTGACCGCGATCTCTCAGCCCGTTTTCGTGCCGCATCCGATCGACTGCATGAGCGACTGGCCGCCTGGCACGAGGCACGTAATCAACAGCGCGAGCGCAACCTCGAGGCACGCCAGGCGCTATGCGAGCAGCTCGAGGCCCTGCTCGATCAACCCGATCCGTCATCCGATCCTGATGCCTTGCGCGATATTCGCGATCGTGCCCGCGAGCAATGGCGCCGGCATTCGCCGGTACCGCGCGATCACGCCGAAGCCATTGGCCATCGTTTCGGCCGCATACGCAATGGTTTGCAGGCCTTGATCGACCGCCGTGCTCAAGAGATTGCCAATGCCAAGCGCGACCTGATCGAGGAGGCACGTGCACTGCAGGAAAGCCCCCAATCCGCTAGCCAGGTCGCCGAACAGGCCAAGCGACTGCAGCAACAATGGCGGACGCTGGGTCGCGCCCCGAAGGGCGAGGAGCAGGTCCTTTGGCGGGAATTCCGCGGGGTCTGCGATGCCATCTTCGCCAACCGTGAAGCCGAGCGAGATAATCGCGCCCAGCGTGCCAAATCGCGCCTGGACGACATGCAGGCCCTGATCGATCAGCTCGATGCCTGGCAGCCCGAGGCCAGTCACGAGCACACCCGACTCGAGCAGGCCGTGGCCGAAGCGGAGGCGATGGAGCCCTTGCCACCGGGTCGACGCAGCGATGGGATGCGTCGCCGTTGGCATGGCATCGTTCGTGCCCGACGTGAGCAGCTCAATCGCCTGGCAGTCAGCGAAGAGGTCATGCGATGGAAAGCGTTTCAGCCGCTCCTCGATGCCCACTTGGCGGCTGACGAGGCCATGCTCAATGGTGAACCCGCCGAGGATGTCACCGCAGACGCCAGCGTGACGGGAGACATGCACGAGGCGCATCAGCGGCGTAACGCGGCAAGGCGACACCCATCCGAGCCCACCCAGGTCGAGGAGAGCCTGGTGCGCTTGCGGGTCTATCTTGCGCTACTGGCCGGTAGCCAGGTCAGCCCACGTGACGACCCCCTGCGCCTGGCCATCCAGGTCGAGCGACTCAACGAGCGGGTCGGGCGTGAGCTGTCCCGGAGCGAGGAGTTGCACGAGGTGCTGAGGGAAATTTTCGCTACCGGCCCGGTGAGCCAGCCGCTGTGGGAGCGAGAAGCCGTCGAACTGGACCCGCTGCTGACTCGGCTGTTGCAAGCGCCAGGCCATTAAAAAGGCGCGAGGTTCGACCTCGCGCCTTTCCAGCATTGATACGGTGTGGCAGTTTTTCTCAACCCATGAACTGGCCGCCATTGATGTCGAGGTTGGCCCCGGTGATGAACCCCGATTCCTCGTCGGCGAGGAATACCACGGCGCGCGCAATTTCCTCGGGCGTGCCAAAGCGCTTGATAGGAATCATCTCGCGGATGGATTCCCGCACCTTCTCGGGAATGCTCATGATCATGTCGGTCGCGATGTAGCCCGGCGACAGGGTATTCACGGTAATCCCCTTGGTTGCCGTTTCCTGGGCCAGCGCCATCGTCAGGCCATGCATCCCCGCCTTGGCAGCCGAATAGTTGACCTGCCCGAACTGGCCCTTGCGGCCATTGATCGAGGAAATGTTGACGATACGGCCGTACCCCGCCTCGAGCATGTCGGTAATCACGCTACGGCAGGTATTGAATACACTGTTGAGGTTGGTATCGATCACCTCGGACCACTGCTCGGGGCTCATCTTCTTGAGCGTGCCATCGCGTGTAATACCAGCACAGTTGACCAGCACACTGATCGGCCCGTACTGGTCGCGAATTTCGGTGACCCCCTTCTCGCAATCGGCGTAGTCGGTCAGATCGACCCCCGACAGCACGATATTCTCGTATCCATCACTGCGCTGTTGCTCGAGCCATGATTTAGCCTTGTCCGGATTGCGGTATCCCGCCACCACCAGATAGCCCTCCACGGCCAGCGCCCGACAGATCGCTGAACCGATGCCCCCTGTCCCGCCGGTTACCCACGCTACGGGTGCTGTATTGGCCATGTTGTTATCTCCCTGATTCATTCATACACATCGACCAGCCCCTTGGCCGGCCGCGAGTTGGCGATCGGCACCCCACGGTGCCACTCCTAGCATAGTATGGTTGCTTTGTATCAACTGGACGAACCTTGTAAATGGCTTGACGCAGAGCAAAAAATCCGTAGAATACGCCTCACGTTGATGCGGGGTGGAGCAGTCTGGTAGCTCGTCGGGCTCATAACCCGAAGGTCATCGGTTCAAATCCGGTCCCCGCTACCAAACATTGAGAAGGCGCTTTCCGAAAGGAAGGCGCCTTTTCTTTTGCGCAGTCACTGCTCAGGTTAGAGCCACTTAGGACCATAATCCGAAGGTCATCGGTTCCCTCTCGTTTCAATGTCGGCGGTCCCCGCTACCCAACATTGAGAAGGCGCTTTCCGAAAGGAAGGCGCCTTTTCTTTTGTGCAGTCACTGCTCAGGTTAGAGCCACTTAGGACCATAACCCGAAGGTCATCGGTTCCCTCTCGTTTCAACGTCGGCGGTCCCCGCTACCCAATATTGAGAAGGCGCTTTCCGAGAGGAAGACGCCTTTTCTTTTGCGGCGTCTCCGCTCGGGTTAGCCACTCCCGGGGCTAAAGGAGGTGGCCTTTTTGCTTCCTCACTCCACCACGACTGGTGCCATACCAAGCCGCCCGATGCCGGGCAGCTTGAGGGCGGGACGCTGGAGGTCGATTCCAAGGCTCAGGCCCAGAAGATTGATTTCGACGCCCTCTTCCCAAGCCAACAGCACCCCGAACAAACCACCCAGCCCGATCTGGTAACCACTGCCACTTGGAACGGGCGCCAGCATCTCATCGAATAGGTAATCCTTGCCTATGGCGGTATTCGGCAGCGCAACGTCAAGCCCCGGCACCTCGCGTATCACCCAGGCCACGAAGGAGTTGCTATTGGGGCCCGGCCACACGCGATAGCGGGCCGACTCAGGGTACGCCGCTACCGCCGCTTCGATGCGCGGGATCATGCGCTCGGCTGTCTCTCCCCGGTAGTCGGCCAGCATCTGTGGCGCATTGCCGAACCATGCCCGATCGGGCATGTCGTCACGAACCACGACCGTCGGTCGGCGCCAGCTCAGTACCTGATAGGTGCGATATCGTGTGGCCTGGGGCTGCTTGACGGCGATCCATGTATGCACCCCGAACGCACCACGCCAGTTGAATGCGCGGGCGGCATAGACCTGAACCACCGCTTCGGGCGTATCCAGTGCGGGTGCTGCCAGACCGATTGATGTGCGTGAGGCCGAATGCCACTGGCTTTCCAGGTCGATACGCTGAGTGGCAAGCATCAGCAGGGGCCCGGTAAGCAGCAGGGCTACTGTTACCAGTACAACCCCCACCCCTCGTACCACTCGGTTCATCGATTCGTTTCCTGTGTCGTGTCGGCCCAACCGCCCCAAGGCAATGGCGGGGCTTGAATCACGCCCGGGGTACCCGCATCTTGTGTACAAACTCCTTCACGTACCAAGGTTACTTCTATGCCGATCGTCGATCCACGCAGCGGTGAACCCATCGCCACGCCCGACACATCCAGCCCCCAGGCAGGCGGCGCCGATCCGTCCAGCTATATCGTCGATATCGACATGAGCAATTTCCAGCAGGTGGTGCTGGAAGGGTCCATGCAGGGCCCAGTACTGCTCGATTGCTGGGCTCCGTGGTGCGAACCCTGCAAGAACTTGATGCCCGTTCTCGAAAAGCTGGCCAAAGAGTATGCCGGTGCATTCGTGCTCGCCAAGCTCAATATCGAAGATCACCCACAGATCGCTGCTCAGCTCGGCGTCCGCTCGGTGCCAGACGTCAAGTTGATCATGCAGGGGCAACTCTATGACCAGTTCCAGGGGGCCTTGCCAGAGAAGCAAATTCGGGAGTGGCTGGCACAATATATCCAGCCACCTGCCGATGCCCCCGAGAGCCCCGAAGAGCAGGCCCAGGCTGCCCTTGCTGCAGGCGACGCCGCGACGGCACGGACAATCTATCAGCGCCTGGTAGAGGAGTATCCGCAGCAGTACGACTATCAGATCGAGCTTGCCGGCGCCGTCCTTGCGGAAGGCAACGCCGCGGATGCCAGCGCGATTCTCGATAATCTACCGCCTGAACACCGCGACGGCCCCAAGGCGCGAGGGGTGCGTGCCCGGCTCGAGTTCGGCGAGGAAGCGCCGAGTCATGAGGAGCTGGCCAACCTCGAGGGGCGCGGCGATAGCGAAGCACGCTACAAGCGCGCCTTGCGCCAGGTCGCCGATGGCGACTACGAAGCTGGCCTGGAAGGCCTCCTGGCCCTGATGAAGAGTGATCGGCAGTACCAGGACGAAGCCCCACGCAAGACGTTGCTGCGGGTCTTCGATGCCTTGGGTGCCGATCATCCGTTAACCGTGACGTATCGCCGTAAGCTGTTCGCCCTGCTCTATTGAGCCTTGGTAGTGATCCCTACCTTCACTGGCCCAGTACCTGGTCGAGGCGCGCCAATGCCTCGTCCAGTTGCTGGGCGGTAGTACCGAAGTTGAGCCGTACGAATCCCGGGGCGCCGAAATCGGCGCCATCGGACAGCGCAACCTGTGCGCGTTCGAGCAACGCCTGTTGAGGCGCATCGCCCAAACCCGCCTGACGAAGGTCGAACCATGCCAGATAGGTGGATTGTGGCGGGCTCAATACCACGCCAGGCCACTGGCTTGCCTGGCTGACCAGCCGTTCGCGGTGCTGACGCAAGACCTCGAGTAGCGCATGCCGCCACGGGTCGCCCTGGCCATAAGCGGCTTCGGCGGCCACCAGCCCCAGCACGTTGACATCCGACTGCAGACCGCGCATCTGGGCTTCGAATCGCTGGCGCAATGTGTCGTTGGGGATGATGGCACAAGCGGTGGTCAGCCCCGCCAGATTGAAGGTTTTCGAGGGTGCCATCAACGTAATGACACGATCGGCCAGTTGTGGGCACTGGACCGCCAGCGGCACATGCCGCGCCCCCCGATCCAGCAGCAGGTCGCAGTGCAGCTCATCGGAAACGACCAGCAGATCATGACGCTCCACCAGGTCGGCCAGCCCCGCCAGTTCATCGGGGCGCCACACACGACCGGTGGGGTTATGTGGATGGCACCACAGCAACAAGCGGGTACGCGGCGTGATCGATGCCTCGAGCGCCTCCAGGTCGAGCTGCCAGGGGCCGCCCGGCGTCAATGGCTCGCTCAGGGATGCCGTCTGGGGAATACGGCCCGTGCGCCGGGCCACATGAAGGAACGGCGGGTAGATGGGCGAGACACTCAGGATGCCGTCGCCAGGCTCGGCAAAGGCCAGGCTCGCCAGGTGCAGCGCCGGTACCACGCCCGGCAGCCAGACTTGCCACGCCGGCGCGAGCTGCCAGTCGTAGTGCTCCTGGCTCCACTCGCAGAAGGTATGGCGCAGCGAATCGGGGACACGCCCATAGCCGAACACCCCGTGCTCGACTCGTGACGCCAGCGCCTCGACGACGGCGGGCGGGGAGCGAAAATCCATGTCGGCCACCCACAGCGGCACCACGTCATCTTCGTAACGTTGCCATTTCTGGGAGGGCCAGGGCTGGCATCGGTCGATAGGGGTGGCAAAATCGAAGCGCATGGCGTCTCCTATAGGCGACGTGACTCAGTCGAGGGAAGTAAGAACATGCCTGAAACCCATTTCTATGCCAAGGCCATGCGGGGCACCTCGCGCCTGATCGGCCATTGGCTGATGATCGGCCAGGCGGCCCCCGAGCGCCTGGCAATGATCCTTGCCGATACCGCGCGGGTAGCCAAACTCGGGGAGCCCGAGGATACACCGGATGCCGCGACCCTGCAGGCCTGGAGTGGCGACGCTCAGCCACCGCTGTGGGCGGCGCGCTCGGCGACATTTCTGCTGACCCAGGTGACGGCGCGCCCCACCCCGCGTGACGACCTCGAGGCCTGCGCCTGGGCCTACTGCTGGCTCCGCAACCGTTCGTTTCACACCTTGGATGAGGCCCACGCGGCCCTCCCTGCACACCTTCGGGAGCCACTGGCACCTGCCCTGGACGAGGCATGGGCTGACGCCCAGAGCCGGCGTCTGATCTGATCGCGAGGAACTGTCATGGACGTGCCTTTCAGTTGGCAAGTCGCCAAACTTCTGGTCTCGGTGGGCGTCGTGCTGGGCCTTTCCCTGGTTGCGGAACGCGCAAGTCCCCGTGTGGCCGGATTGTTGTCCGGTTATCCACTGGGAACCGCAATCGCCCTCTTCTTCATTGGCCTGGAGATATCGCCCGCGTTTGCCGCCGAAGGGGCCGTGCATACGCTGGCCGGCTTCAGCGCCACCCTGGCCTTGACTGGCGGCTACTGGCTGTGCGGTCGCCGGGATGGCGTCGTCGGCATGCTACGCGGCAGCCTGGGCGGTATCGGTGCCTGGCTCATCGTAGCGCTGCTGCTGACGCGTTTCGACTTCAACCGCCTGGAAGGCAGCCTGGTCACACTGGTGGCCATCGCCGGCTTCCTGTGGCTCTACCGCCACATCCCGGATAGCCGCGCCGCCAGGCGGGGCGGTTTCTCCTGGGCTGCCCTGGGCTCGCGAGCGCTGCTGGCCGCGGCGATCATTTTCCTGATTACGGGGCTCGCCCATGCCATCCCGGCCGCCTGGGCCGGTGTGCTGGCAGCGTTTCCGGTCACCATGTTCCCCTTCCTGATCATTCTTCACCTGAGCCATGGCGCCGCGCCGGTAGCCACGGTGATCAAGCATTACCCGGCCGGGCTCGGCTCTCTACTTTGCTATGCGCTGACCGTATCGTTGACCTATACCAACCTGGGTCTGGCCCTGGGCACCGCCGCCGGCTTCGTGGCGGCCACACTGTGGCTCCTCGCTTGGACACGAATCCAAACTTGGCGGCTGCGCAAACGATCATTGGAAACGCCCCGCTCCGAGGATCGGCCCTCGCCCCACACCATGGCCAAAACGGCTGACAGCCCCAACAACCCGAGCCCCTGACAGAAAGGAAACTGGCATGTTCATCCGCACCCTGGAGCCTGCGTTCCACGACACCGATGCCTTGGGACATATCAACAACACCCGGCTACCTGCCTGGTTCGAACAGGGACGTACCGAGCTGTTCCGGTTGTTCACGCCGGATCTCGACCCGCGCAAATGGCGCCTGATCCTGGCCCGCTACGATATCGAGTTTCACGCTGAGCTCTACTATGGTCAGGAGGTCGAATTAAAGACCTTCCTGACACGCTTGGGGAACAGCTCTTTCACCGTGACTCAGCAGGCGTGGCAGGGCGGCAAGCTGGCCGCCCAGGGGAATACGGTCATGGTGCACTATGACCACGCTGCCAAGCGCGCCACGCCGATAGAGGGTGAGCTCCGGCAAGCGCTCGAGGCCCACCTGCAGGCCCCGCCGGAGACACGGGGATGACCCCGGCGGTGCGCGTCCTCGAGCGCGCCGGCCTGGCTTTCGCGCTCAAGGAGTACCATCACGACCCCAAGACACCGGCCTACGGACAGGAAGCGGCCGACGCGCTGGGGCTCTCTGAACATGACGTCTTCAAGACCCTTCTGGCAAGGCTCGACGATGGACGCCTGGTCGTGGCTCTCGTGCCGGTGGCCAGCCAGCTCGATCTCAAGGCCCTGGCACGTGCTGCGAAGGCAAAGAAAGCGAGCATGGCCGATCCGGAAGAAGCCGAGCGTAGTACGGGATACGTGGTTGGGGGCATCAGCCCCTTGGGGCAACGCAAACGGTTGGCGACCTACCTGGATATTTCCGCCACGACACGCGACACCCTGTATATCAGCGCGGGGCGCCGTGGCCTCGAAATTGGCCTGTCGCCGGGGGTACTCATCGAGCTTACCCAGGCCCGGGCATGCCATATCGCACGTCATTGAGCGCATTGTGCATACGCCATCGAGCCGTGTAGGGTCGGCAGACACATCGCCTCAGGAGACACACATGGCGATTCGCTACAACCTGTGGCTCGATCCCGACAATGTCGGTCAACACCGCGCCGTGGAGGCCGATCTCGAGCATTACTTCATGGAGCGCTTTGCCGATTACCCCCACATCCGCTTGTTCGGTGATGACCCCTACGATTATGATGCCCCGTTCAATCGCCTCTATGACGTTCTGATGGCCCGCGCCGACGAGTACTGCCAACGACAATGGGCCTACGTGCCCACGCCAGTGCAGCTCAACCAGGCCTTCTTCCGCGCCGTGGGGCGCTCTCCCAAATTCCTGCGAGATCCGCACGATGGTTATCCGTACCGATCAGGCTCCTGATCCCCGCCAGTTGGCGATCATCACCGAGCAGTTGGGCCGCGCACCCCGTGGCATCCAGGCGGTGGCCGCGACCGACGGCGAGGGCACGCCCTTGGTGCTGCGCATGGAGCCCATCATCGATGGCAAGCCCTTCCCGACCCTCTACTGGCTATGTTCGGAACGCCTGAAGGTCGTGCTGTCCCAGATCGAGGCCCAGGGGGTGATCAAGCGGCTCGAGGCCCAGCTGCTGGAGGAACCCGAGTTCCTCGCCGCCTATCACCAGAGCCATCGCGACTACGTGGCCCAGCGGTGGCATTACATGACCCCCGAACACCGCGCCGACATCGAGCGTCTGGGTTATGCCAGCTTGCTTAGTGAGCGCGGGGTTGGCGGCATTGGCAAGTGGGATCAGGTTCGTTGTCTACATACCCAATATGCGCACCATCTGTGTGGCGACAACGCGATAGGCCAGTGGCTGGACGCTGTCTACGGCATTCCTGACTGCCTGCCCTGAACCAGCGCGCCCCCATGCCCACACCCGAACGGCCTGATAGACTATGGGCCCGATCGAGGAGAAGCGCATGGCCAATATCTGTGTCTACCTGGGTTCCCGCACCGGCCATCAGGCCATCTACAAAGAAACCGCCGAGTTACTGGGCCGGCAGATCGCGCAACGTGGCCATCGCCTGGTCTATGGTGGAGCGCGCCTTGGGCTGATGGGCGCCCTGGCCAATGCCGCCATGGACGCCGGCGGGGAAGTGATCGGTGTCATGCCGGACCATCTGGTCGAGCGTGAGCAGGCGCACCAGGGGCTAACCCAACTGATCCGTGTCGCCAACATGCATGAGCGCAAGGCCAGCATGGCGTCGCACGCCGATGCCTTCGTCGCCTTGCCGGGGGGCATCGGCACATTGGAAGAACTGTTCGAAATCTGGACCTGGCAATACCTCGGCCTGCATGACAAGCCGATCGGTGTCCTGGATACCGCAGGATTCTATAGCCCCTTGCTAGGCTTTCTGGACTCAACGGTCGAGGCAGGCTTTCTTGATGCGGGCACACGGCAGCGACTGCTGGCGGCCGAGCACCCCGAAACCCTGCTCGACGCCTTGGAATACCAACTGCACATCCCCTGAAACACGACAGGACAGGAGGTCCCGCATGCACGCTATTGTCACGGAAGAGTCCCGCCTTACATGGCGCGAGCAGCCGACGCCGGGGCCGTTAGGCCCTGATGACGTTCGCATCAATGTCGCCTGGGCCGGCATGAACCGCGCCGATATCATGCAGCGTGCCGGTAGCTACCCGCCGCCCCCTGGCGAGTCGCAGATACTAGGGCTCGAAGTCAGCGGTACCGTGAGTGAAGCCGGCCCGGGTGTCGAACGCCTGCGGGTCGGCGACAAGGTCTGCGCCCTTCTGGCTGGCGGCGGCTATGCCGAGGAAGTGGTGGTCTCGAGCCAGCAGGTGCTGCCCATTCCCGATGGCATGGGTCTGCGTGAGGCGGCCGCCTTGCCCGAGGTATTTGCCACCGCTTGGCTGAATCTGTTCATGGAAGGTGCTCTCAAGACCGGGGAGCGCGTGCTTCTGCATGCCGGGGCCAGCGGGGTGGGTACCGCAGCCATCCAGCTCTGCAAGGCGTTCGATCACCCCTGCTTCGTGACTGCCGGGAGCGACGAAAAAATCGCGGCCTGCCAGGCACTGGGAGCCGAAAGCGGCTGGAATCGTCATCAGGGTAGCTTCGTCGACGCGGTGAAGGCTTGGGGTGGCGCCGACGTCATCCTCGACCCGGTAGGCGCCAGTTATCTGGCCGACAATCAGCAGGTACTCAATGTCGATGGCCGCCTGGTGCTGATCGGGTTGATGGGAGGCCGCCTGGCCGACCTGGACATGGGCCGCATGCTGATGAAGCGCCAGCGACTGATCGGTTCCACCCTGCGTTCACGCCCGCCCAAGGCCAAGGGATTGATACTCGATGCCCTGTTGGCGCATGTCTGGCCGCGCCTGGAGACGGGGAAGATATGTCCGCTCATCGACCGTACCTGGCCCATCGATCAGGCCGATACCGCCATGGAACACTTGGAAAGCAATGCCACGACCGGCAAGGTACTGCTGGCAGTAAGTGGCGAAGGATAGCCGTCAGTCGGTGTCGGGCGCTTCGTGCCCCGGCAGGTTCAGGGCGATCTGCCGGGTACGTTCATAGGTGAGTTGCAACAAGCGGGCGTCGGCCCCTGCCCGGTGGCGCTGGATAGCGCACTCACGTATCAGCGCTTCCTTGGTCGCCTTCCACTGGCTGAGTTGCTGATCACAAAGCAGGCGACGCAGGGCCTCGAGGCGAAAGCGCGGCAGCATCC
Source organism: Litchfieldella xinjiangensis (assembly GCF_000759345.1). Classification (GTDB taxonomy): domain Bacteria; phylum Pseudomonadota; class Gammaproteobacteria; order Pseudomonadales; family Halomonadaceae; genus Litchfieldella_A; species Litchfieldella_A xinjiangensis. The sequence continues at coordinate 46,740 of NZ_JPZL01000002.1, read as the reverse complement.
CGGCATGGTGAAAGAGCAGCGACAGCCAAGTATTGTCGTAACCCCAGCTATCGCTGTAGGCCACGCCGGCTTCAGACAGCTCATCGTTGAGCCACCGCGCCACCTCGACGACCGGATGTCCCTCGCGTACCAGTCGCGCACGGGAAATGCCATGCAGCAGTTCGGCCTTGGGGTCCCAGTGAACCCACTCATCAAGGGGATGAATCAAGAAAGCACAGATACTGCCGTCAGGCCGGGCCAGGCCGACCTCGATCGGATAGCTGCCACGTCCGAACCCGGACGCTTCGATGTCTAGCAAGATAGGCAGCGTCACGTGAACGGCATCCTCTGTATTGGCGTAAGGCCGCGCCAGTGGCTCGCTCAGTGGTGGACGAGTTGTTGGGGTTCGGCAAATGCGCCAGCATGATCAGCCAGGCGCTGCCAGTAGTCGGCACGCTGTGCATCCACCGGCAGGCCCAGCTCGCCCCAGCGGTAGGCTTGAGCCAGGCGCAGTGCGGCCTGGGCATAGCCTGCCTCGCCGGAACGGGCAAACCAGGTCACGGCATGATCCTCGCGACGCGGGTACTGCGCGCACCCGTGCTCGTAGATACGCGCAGCCTGATACTGTGCATAGGCATCGCCACTGTGGGCGGCCTTGAGCACATAGCTAGCCCCGCGTGCCTTGTCCTGCGGGCTGATGGCGCGCTGAAACAGCACGTTGCCATACACAGCCAGCGCCGACGTGTGACCCGCATCGGCACACCGTTGGAACAGGCGCATGGTCAAACGCTGGGTACGCGGCGAGCGCGGCAACCAGCGTGCGCGAAATAATTGCTCCGCCAGGCGATACTCGAGGCGAGTGAACAGAGAAGATGCCTGCGACATGGCAAACAACCTTGGTTCTCGTTGACTGATACGATAGCAGGTACCGTCCTGTACCTGGCACCATCGGCTCTCATGCTTGGGCCAGCCGGGCTCTGCCGGGGCAATGGGCGGCAAGCATACGCCCACCTCGAAGCCGACTCAACCCCCGTCATTTGCCGCTCGCGTTAGGCGCGGCTACCATGCGATTTCATTCCTAGTGCGATGGAGCGATGAATGCAGATCCGACCCCTGGGCGATACCGGTATCGAGGTCAGCCGGCTATGCCTTGGTACCATGACGTTCGGCGAACAAAATAGCGAATCCGAGGCCCACGAACAGCTCGATCGCGCCGTGGCTTTTGGCATCAATTTCATCGACACCGCCGAAATGTATCCGGTCCCCCCGATGGCCGAGACCCAAGGGCGGACCGAGCAATATATCGGGACCTGGCTCAAGGCACGCGGTAGCCGCGATGACCTCATACTGGCCACCAAGGCCGCCGGGCCCGGGATGAGCCACATTCGCGGCGGCCCGCGCCTGACGCGCGACCATCTGCAACGCGCCATCGACACCAGCCTGAAACGTTTGCAGACAGACTATATCGATCTGTATCAGTTGCATTGGCCCGACCGCAGTACCAACTTCTTCGGCAAGCTGGGCTACGTGCCCGATGACAATGAAGACGCCACCCCCCTCGAGGAGACCCTGTCTGCACTCAAGGAATTGGTGGACGCCGGCAAGGTACGCGCCATCGGGCTCTCCAACGAGACGCCATGGGGCGTGATGCGCAGCCTGCATCTTGCCGAGACACTGGGGCTGCCGCGAGTCGCCAGCATCCAGAACCCCTACAACTTGCTCAACCGCAGCTTCGAGGTTGGCCTGGCAGAGATCGCCCATCGTGAGCGGGTCGGACTGCTGGCTTATTCACCGCTGGCCTTCGGCATGCTATCGGGCAAGTATCTCGACGGCGCCCGGCCGCCCAAGGGCCGCCTGACCCTTTATGAGCGCTTCAAGCGCTACACCTCGGATCTGGCCGACGAAGCGACCCGGGCCTATGTCGGCATTGCCCGCGAGCATGGCCTCGACCCCTCACAGATGGCACTGGCCTACGTCAACTCGCGCCCATTCCTGACCAGCAACATCATTGGGGCAACGACCATGGCGCAGCTCGAAACCAACCTGGCCAGCGAGTCTCTCAAACTCGACCAGGAGGTACTGGACGCCATCGAAGCGGTCCATCAGCGTATTCCCAACCCCAGTCCCTAAAGCATTCCCCTGCCTTACCGGGGCTATCGCCACGATAGCCCCGGTAAGCGGCCCGCCTTGGTATACTCGCGATTCTTCCTAGGCTGACTGGAGCGGCACCATGCTGAGCGTGATTTCACCCGCCAAATCGTTGGATTTCGAGGCATCTCCCACCACGCCTACCTATACCCAGCCCGACTTCCTCGACAAGAGCCAGGAGCTCATCGACATCCTGCGTGGTTACTCACCCCAGCAACTGTCCGAACTGATGGGCATCAGTGACAAGTTGGCCGGGCTCAACGCAGCACGATTTGCCGAGTGGCATCCCCCTTTCGATCTCGACAATGCCAAGCAGGCGGTCCAGGCGTTCCAAGGCGATGTCTATGTCGGTCTCCAGGCCGAATCGTTCAATGAACAGGACAATGCCTTCGCCCAGCGCCATCTGCGCATACTATCGGGACTCTACGGCCTGTTGCGCCCCCTCGACCTGATCCAGCCCTATCGCCTCGAGATGGGCACGCGCTTGCCCAACTCGGCGGGCAAGGATCTCTACGCCTTCTGGAAGAAAACCCTGACCGACGCGCTTAACCAGGCGATTGCCGAGAGCGGTAGCAAGGTGCTGGTCAACCTCGCCTCGAACGAGTACTTCAAGGCAGTCGATACCAAAAAGCTCGATGCCCATGTCGTCACACCGGTTTTCAAGGATGCCAAGAACGGCCAGTTCAAGATCATCAGCTTCTATGCTAAGAAGGCCCGCGGGCTGATGAGCGCCTGGATGATTCACCAGCGGCTGAACGATCCCGAGGGACTCAAGGCGTTCGATGTCGAAGGCTACCGCTACAACGCCATCCTTTCCGAGGGCGATACCCTGGTCTTCACCCGAGAAGAGGCGGCCAGCTAGAGCGGGAATGAGCCCTTCGAAAGAAGGGGCACGCCATCCGGTTCGGGATTAAAAGCGCAGATTGCGCCCTGAACGGGGCTTGAGGTAGCCCCGGTGAACCTGTCGGAAGGTGTCGGTGTCACAGCGTTGCAGCCATTCATAGGCGACCATGTCGGCACTCACCGCTACGGCGCCCGCCGACACGGCCCGTTCCTTGGCCAGCCGGGCCTCCTCGGGGCGCCGGCTGGCACACGCCTCGACCAGCCAATACACGCTGTACCCTGCCTCGAGCAGACCCAACGCGGTCTGAAGCACACACACATGGGCTTCTGTGCCACAGACGATGACCTGTCGACAGCCCGTTTCTACCAGGGTGCGGGCGAAGTCCGTTTCGTCATGAGCACCGAAGTGGTGTTTTTCCCAGCGCCTGGCGGTGGGGAGCCGCTCGAGCAAGCGTGGATCGCTCGCGCCCAGTCCCTCGGGATACTGTTCGGTGAACCAAACCGGCACATTGAGTTCCAAGGCCAGCGACCCAAGCCAGGTGGCCTCGGCGACTGCCTGCTCACCGCCGTCGATGACCGGCAGTAGTTTCGCCTGGAGGTCGACGATCACCATGAGGCTTTGATCGCGGGAAATGCGCATGTCTCCTCCTATTCTCCTGATCTTATTTCGAGAATAACCGGTAGAATGTCGCGATTCGCTTTTTAACGCCACTCACGGAGACTCTCCTCGATGCGACATTTCATGATCATGCTGTTGGTCGGCATGCTGGGTTTCAGTCTGGCTATTGACGATGCCGAGGCACGCCGCCTGGGTGGCGGCAAGAGTTTCGGCTCTTTCTCGCGCTCTACCGAAAGCACGGCTGCAGCTCCCAGCCGCCAGGCGGCGCCAGCCGCAGCCGGCCAGCAAGCGGGTGCTCGCGCACCGGGACGTGCCGGCGGCATGGTGGGTGGCCTCCTCGCCGGAGGATTGCTGGCCGCGCTGTTCTTCGGCGGCGCCTTCGACGAGTTGCGGTTAATGGATATTCTTCTGGTCGCCGGTGTGGCCTTCCTGGCGTTCCGGCTGCTGGCCCGTCGCCGGCCGGCCGTAGCGACACCGGGCGGTGTCGAACCACGTTCCGGAGGGCTCGGCCAACCGCAACCCCAGCCCGCAGCATCAACCGCCCCTGCATTCGGCGGGCCGAGCCCCATGCCGACCTGGTTCGACAGGGAGCGCTTCCTGGGCGGGGCCAAGGAGCATTTCATGACCTTGCAGCGCGCCTGGGACAACAACGACTTCAGCGGCATCCAGGAGTACGTCACACCGGAGCTGTATAACCTGCTACGCGCCGAGCGCGACCAGCACCCGGCCAACAACCGGACCGAGGTCGTGCGTCTACTTGCGGAGCTGGGCGAGGTACGCGAAACGGGTAATTCAGCGGAAGCCACGGTGATCTTCCATGGCATCCTCGACGAAAATGGCGAGGAGACGGCCTTCAACGAGACCTGGCATCTGACTCGAGAGCTGCAGGATGGCGCGCCCTGGTATGTTCAGGGGATCGAGCAAAACCCTCACTGAGCTCCATCCAAACGGCAAGAGGCCGGCCCCAAGGGCCGGCCTCTTGCGTTTCGGAACGCGGTTTCAGGCCACAGCAATCAGTTTTCCTGCGCCTCGTCAGCCGATTCCTGAATATTGTCGCCCAGCTCTTCCATGGTCTCACCTGCCTGCTCCATGGACTCGTCGATATTTTCTCCCGCCTGCTCGGCAGGACCTTCGTTATCGCAGCCTGCCATACCGACGACGCTCAGCACCAACAGCAGGGCCATGCCCCATTTGCGTAGTTGATTCCCTTCCATTTTCTCCCTCCTTGCGGGCAGTCGCATATACACAAGGATACGTTAGCACAGTAAGCACCTCACCGCTGAGCGAAGTAGCATTTAACTGAATAATAATAAGCAGGCTTAATTTAATTTGTATATTAAGCGTTTCAAACCAAATGCGAAGTATTTATCCCTCAGTAACTAATTGATTCATCGGCTTGATTTTGAAATATAGGCAACAGACCGCTTAATCAGGCGCTTCCAATTCAATTTTTTACTCGCCGTGACGATAACACCAATACCAGAGCGCAAAGATCACTAAAAAAAACCAATTGAAATTAGCTTGGGCCAATAGACACCTCTTGGCCCAGTGCTCGTATGCCGGGGCGCCTCCCGTCGCCCCTAAGAAGAGGAACGACCATGACCCGTGTATTACGCAATCTATCGATCAATGCCAGCCTGACCTCAGTCCTGGTACTGTTCAGTTTATTCATCCTGCTCGTGTCTGGCCTGGGATATCTCTCCAGTCACAAGGGGGATCAGGCATTGAAAGAACTCGACCTGATCAATGTCACCCAGCTCAATGCGATCTCCTTGACCCGCGCCCACCTGGCCGATGCGCAGTTGTATCTGGAGCGTTTTGCCGATGCGCAAAACAATAGCGATGCGCGCCTGGCCAGTACCAATCAGGCCGAGGCACAAGCCGCCATGGGCCGCGCCGAAACGCGCTTCAACCAATACGTTGATTCACCGAAAACCGCCTCCGGACGTGAACATGAGCAGAACATCGTCTCCGCCCATGCCAAGCTGATCGAAGGGATCTCCCAGCAACAACGTGAGCTGGAGCGCAGCAACGTCGAGGCCTTCCATGCCCTGACGTCTCAAGTTGATATCGCAAAAGGCGAATTCCGTAACGCCAGCCAGACCTTCATCGATTATGCCGGTGCACGCGGCGATACATTGATCGAGGACTTCGAGGCCCAGGCATCGCTATTCGGCTACATCGAGATCGCATTACTGGTGCTGACTGTTGCCTTGGTCATCCTGGTGCGTATGGCCATGACCCGCACCGTGGTCAAACCGCTGCAGGAAGCCGTCAGTCACTTCGAAGGTATTGCCCAAGGCGACCTGTCACGCCAGATCGAGGACCGTGGACGCAATGAGATCGGTAAGCTCTATGCGGCCATGCAGCACATGCAACAGGGCCTGGGTCATACGGTTTCCACCGTGCGTAACAGCAGCGGCTCAATACATGTCGGCGCACGCGAGATCGCCTCAGGCAATGCCGACCTTTCCTCGCGCACCGAGGAACAGGCGGCCGCTCTGCAGGAAACCGCCGCGAGTATGGAACAGCTCACCGCGACCGTGCGTCAGAATGCCGACAACGCCCGCCAGGGCAGCACGCTCGCCAACGATGCTTCGACCACGGCAGGCCGTGGCGGCGATGTCGTCGATAACGTGATTACCACCATGCATGGCATTGCCGATAGCTCCAAGAAGGTCGTGGATATCATTGGCGTCATCGACTCGATCGCCTTCCAGACCAATATCTTGGCGCTGAATGCCTCGGTCGAGGCAGCCCGTGCCGGCGAACAGGGTCGTGGCTTTGCTGTCGTGGCAGGCGAGGTGCGCAATCTGGCCAGTCGTAGTGCCGACGCCGCCAAGGAGATCAAGGCGCTGATCGAAGCCTCATCCACCCAAGTACAGCAAGGTTCTGCCTTGGTCGAAAGCGCGGGCGCTACCATGCGCGACGTCGTGGCCTCGGTACGCCGCGTGACGGATATCATGGATGAAATCTCGGCGGCCTCTCAGGAGCAGAGCAGCGGCATCGAGCAGGTCAATCAGGCCATTTCGCAGATGGATCAGGTCACCCAGCAGAACGCTGCGTTGGTCGAGCAGGCCTCGGCGGCCGCGGCGTCACTGGAAGACCAGGCCGCCCAGTTGGAAACAGCCGTTTCTCAGTTCCGCCTGGCCTCCCAGCACAGTTCTGCGACCCTTCCGGCGCCACGCGCCGCTGCTTCGTTGACGCCTCCGTCCAGTCAGCCCAGCGCATCCCAGCGCTCCCAACCGTCCGCGCCAGTTCAGAAAAAGGCGCAGAAGCAGGAAGCCGAGTGGGAAGCCTTTGCCGCCGCGTCCTTCATTCTGGGAGTCTATTTCAGGGTGGTCAGCCCGGTAACGGGGCAGTCGCCATCGCCGCTTCCCGCGGTGGGCGGGGTACCCCGGATATTTCCTGAAGCGTGGTCTCGATCCATTCCTCGACCTCGGCGAGCACCGCTTCCGGGGTGCGATCACGGGTCTCGATGGGAGGGCCCACGACTACATTCAGCGCACCCGGGTTCTTGATCCAGTAATGCCCTGGCCAGCGTTCTCCGGCGTTATGCGCAACGGGCAGTACGGGAACGCCCGCCCGGCAGGCAATGACCGTCCCGCTCTTGTTATAGCGGCGGCGCTGCCCCGGTTCGACACGCGTACCCTCGGGAAATATCAATATCGACATTCCCGACTCCAGGCGCTCCTTCCCTTGGGTCAGGACCTGCTTCATGGCCCGCGCGGGTCTTGAGCGATCCACCGCTATGGGCCGTAGCAGGCGTAGCGCCCAGCCGAATATCGGAAAATTCAAAAGCTCCTTTTTCAATACCGTACAAACGGGCGGCTTCAATAGTTGCAGGAAGACCGTTTCCCACTCGCACTGGTGATTGGCGAGGATGACGCAGGAACCTGTGGGCACATGGTCACGGCCCCGAATGTCATAGCGCACGCCGCAACTAATCCGAAACCAGGCAACGATGAAGTGGTTGTACAGGTTCAGCAGGCGGTAGCGTCCCCTGAGCGGAAGGAACGGGGCGACAGGCAGCATGAAAACGCCACACACCAGCATTGCCGAAAAATAGCCCAGGTAGAAGATCAGGCTACGCAAGAGGTTCATGCCATCTCCTCGGCCCGTGCAACAAACCAGACGTCCAATAGGCGCCCCACTTCCAGTCGCCAAGGTTTCTGGTGTACTCCAAACGCCTCCAGCACGCGGCGGCAGTTGAGTACCCGGCGCAGCGGCTGACCGTGATGATGTTTCAAGGCCCGCAGCGGCCCCAGAGTCAATGTCTCGCCAGCCCCTTCGAGACGCGTCATCAGTTGCGTGCGCACCATCGAAGCAAAGGTATAGGCACTCACCGGCTCGGTCCCCGCCAAGTGATAGGCACCCCATGCCTCAGCACCGCAGTGGAGCTGATGCAGTATGCCGAGCAACGCCATGGCGGCTGCGTCCGCCGATGTCGGGCAGAATATGACATCTTCCGCAGCCCTCACCTCATCGCCGGCGATCAGGCTATCGATCAGCTGGTTCAACCACGCTTCGGCACCATCCAGGGCGAACAATGGGCCTAGCCGCACGATAAGGTGACGTGGATATCGCTCACGTATGCGATCCCCGGTGACGATCAGCCGGCGTAAGCTTTCATCACGTGGCGCAGGGATCATGTGTTCATCGATCGGCTCGTCGAAGCCATCCTCGTAGAGCTGATCCGAGACGCACCATACCAGAGGTATCTGCGACTCGCGGCACAGCGTCAGGCAGTCCTCGACCGCCTCGGCGTGGGCTACGACAGCGGCCGGCTCGGCCGTGATCGGCTGCGTCAACGGCGGGATCACCAACGCATCCGGGGCGATCTCGGCAAGGCGCTCCGATGTCAGGCCCAGTCCGGCTTCTATCACCAGCTCGGTATCGCTGCGACGATTGGCTTCCCGTGCCAAGGCCAGGCTCAGACAGTGCCCGGCATCCAATATCAGCAGCTTCACGTCGGCTCCTTACCCGCTATGCGCAGGAGAACGGCGATCAGAACGGGATCTCGTCATCGAAATCGTCGAAGCTGCCGGGATCCGGTGCGCCATAATTGTTGCCTTGCTGATTACCCGATTGACCACCCTGTGGCGGGCGCTGCGGCTGCCCACCCTGCGAGGGGGCACCCGGGCCTCCCTGCTGACCGTAGCCCTGCTGGCCGTAACCGCCCGGCTGACCAGCGTTGCCTTGGGGCGCTCCCTGCGCACCTGCGTACTGTTGCTGTGGCGCCTGACTGTAATCTGCGCCACCGCCGCTGCGGGAATCGAGCATCTGCATGTCGTTGCCGACGATCTCGGTGCTGTAGCGATCCTGCCCATCCTGCCCCTGCCACTTGCGCGTCTGCAGGCGTCCTTCGATATAGATACGCGATCCCTTCTTCACATACTGCTGGGCGATCTCGGCCAGCTTGTTGAAGAGCACCACGGAGTGCCACTCGGTCCGTTCCTGACGCTGACCGCTCTGACGATCGGTCCAGGTATCGGTAGTGGCAATCCGAAGGTTGGCCACCGGATTGCCGGAAGGAAGAAAGCGTACCTCGGGATCCTGCCCCAGGTTGCCGATGAGGATGACTTTGTTTACGCCACGGGCCATGCCGGTCTCCTTGTCTTGCTGTGAGCTGCTATAAAAAGGGTCGGACGCTAGGCGCCCTCGTGATCATGCCGCGACCCGGCAATTCGTGCCAAGGCATCGCTATCCAACCGCTGGCGGTCCACTTTGAGGTAGACGACCCGCTCTTCCGGAACGACCAATACATCTTCCACCCCGGCCACTTCGGCAAAACGTTCGAGCAGGGTATCCAGCGCGTCGCCGTGAGTATCCGGATCGAGCGCCACGACTTCACTGCTCAAGTACCGTGGGGTAGGCATCCCCCAAACCGCGGTCAACCAGATCAACGCCACCAGACCACAGCCATAAAAGACGGCATCCAGGCCGAAATCCTGGGCTAGCGCCCCTCCCAAAATGCCTCCCAGAAAAGCGCCCAGGAATTGACTGGTGGAGTAGATACCCATGGCGGTGCCCTTGGCACCCGCCGGGGCCATCTTACTGATCATCGAGGGTAACGTGGCCTCGAGCAGGTTGAACGCAGTGAAGAATCCAAATAACAATAGAACCAACGGCACCACTGTCGTGGCCGTACCCAACGCCATCAGGCAGGCAGCCATGGCGGCCACCGCGCCCAGAAAGATGCCTTTCATGCGTCGTTTTTTTTCGGCGACGATAACCAACGGCACCATCCCCACGAACGCCAAGGCCATGACCCCCAAATAAACCACCCCGTGACGCTCTATCGGGATACCTGCCCCGAGCAGACGAAACGGTACAGCAACGAATATAGCCATCAGGATCAGGTGCAGGGAGAAAATCGACAGATCCAGACGTAGCAGGTCGCTACGGCCAAGCATGGCTTTCATCTGGTTGCGATCCAATCCCACATCGCGATGCCGCAAGCGACGCGGCGCTGCTGGCACCAGGTGCCAAAGCACGAGCAAGCCAAGAGCGGCCAGCAGGGCCGTAAACCAGAACACCCCCGATAAGCCGAAGTGCGACGCCAGCAATGGGCCCAGCACCATGGCAATGGCAAAGGCCACGCCGATCGATAGACCGATGGTGGCCATGGCGGCGGTACGTACCTGCTCGCGGGTCTGATCGGCTAGCAGCGCCATGATGGCCGCCGCGACGGCGCCACTTCCCTGCAGGCAGCGCCCCGCGATAATCCAGGCAATGCTATCGGCCATCGCAGCCACCACACTACCCAGCATGAACAGCACCAGCCCCAGGGCGATGACTACCTTTCGCCCGATACGATCCGAGAGCAGGCCAAAGGGGATCTGCAGGATGGCCTGGGTCAGGCCATAGCCCCCCAACGCCAACCCCACCAGTAGCGGTGTCGCCCCGGCCAGATCATCGGCATACAGGGCAAGCACCGGCAACACCATGAACAGCCCCAACATGCGCGAAGCATACAGGCTGGCCAGACCGATGATGGCGCGACGCTCGGTGGCGAGAAGCAAACGAGAAACCATGCGGATCGCGGTATCCAGGTTGGCATGAAGGGCGAAAGCGCCCGCGTGAGTAACCGTCTATTCTACCGGGTCGTCGGCTCGCAGGAAAAGGCCATGTCGGGATCGAGGGCCGTCGTTTTGCCGTGTCGTCGATCCACCCCGTATACTGAAACTTTTGCGTCCCGCACGAGGTGGTAATGGACAGGATTCTGGTCAGGGGTGCACGCACCCACAACCTCAAGCAAATCGACGTCGATCTTCCGCGCGACAAACTGATCGTGGTGACCGGCCTGTCGGGCTCGGGAAAGTCCTCGCTGGCCTTCGATACGCTCTACGCCGAAGGACAGCGGCGCTACGTTGAATCACTATCGACGTATGCACGCCAGTTCCTATCAATGATGGAGAAACCGGACGTCGACCATATCGAAGGGTTATCCCCGGCGATCTCCATCGAGCAGAAGTCCACGTCGCACAACCCGCGCTCGACCGTGGGCACCATCACCGAAATCTACGACTACCTGCGCCTGCTTTTTGCCCGTGCGGGTACGCCCCGATGCCCGGAACATGGGGAGGACCTCGAGGCACAGACGGTCTCGCAGATGGTCGATCAGGTCCTGGCCCTTCCCGAAGGCAGCAAGCTGATGCTGCTCGCACCGGTCGTCAAAGGGCGTAAGGGTGAGCACCTGCAGCTACTCGCCGAGTTGCGTGCCCAGGGCTTCGTACGCGTAGTGATCGACGGTCAGGCCCTGGAGCTCGACGACGTCGCCCCGCTGGACAAGAACAAGAAGCACGATATCAGTGTGGCCGTCGACCGTATCAAAGTGCGTGATGGCCTGCAGCAGCGTCTGGCCGAGTCCTTCGAGACGGCCCTGGGCCTGGCCGATGGCATCGCGGTGGTTCACTTCATGGAGGGTGAGGCCGAGGACATCACCTTTTCGGCCCGCTTTGCCTGCCCAGTGTGTGGCTATTCGATCGCAGAACTCGAACCACGCATGTTTTCGTTCAACAACCCGGCCGGGGCGTGCCCAACCTGCGACGGCCTTGGATCGCAACAGTTCTTCGATCCCGACAAGCTGATCAGCCACCCCGAGCTTTCACTCGCCGAGGGCGTTATCAAGGGGTGGGATCGGCGCAGCGTGTACTATTTCAATCAACTGCAGGCAGTGGCCGATCATTACCGTTTCACTCTGGAAACCGCCTGGAAGGACCTGGCACGCCACGAGCGTGAGGTGATCCTTAACGGCAGTGGCCATGACGAGATCGCCTTTATCTACGCCAACGATCGCGGCAAGAAGGTGACCCGCGAGCACCCTTTCGAAGGCGTGCTGCCCAATATGCAGCGTCGCTATCGCGAAACCGAATCCAATATGGTGCGTGAGGATCTGGCCCGCTACCTGGCCGTCCAGCCCTGCCCCACCTGTCATGGTTCGCGCTTGCGCAGAGAATCCCGCCATGTTTATGTCGACGATCACACGCTTCCAGATTTTGTGCGTTTCCCGATTGGCGAAGCGCTGGACTACTTCAAGGCATTGACGCTGCCGGGGCGCAAGGGCGAGATCGCCCTCAAGATCGTGCATGAAATTCATGCGCGACTGGAATTCCTGGTCAACGTCGGCCTCGATTATCTCAATCTCGAACGCAGCGCCGAAACCTTGTCCGGTGGCGAGGCCCAACGTATCCGCCTGGCCAGCCAGATCGGGGCCGGTCTGGTCGGGGTAATGTATATCCTCGACGAGCCTTCGATCGGCCTGCACCAGCGCGACAACGATCGTCTACTCAAGACGCTTGAGCACCTGAGAGACTTGGGGAACACCGTCATCGTCGTCGAGCACGACGAGGATGCCATTCGAGCAGCGGACCATGTGCTGGACATCGGGCCAGGCGCAGGGGTACACGGCGGCCGAATCGTGGCTCAGGGCACACCCGAAGAGGTGCAGGCCAATCCTGATTCGCTGACGGGACAGTACCTCTCCGGTGCACGGGGTATCGAGGTGCCACCATGGCGAATCCCGGGGAATCCGGAGAAGACCCTGCGTCTGACCGGGGCCAGTGGTAACAATCTTCAGGATGTCGCCCTGTCACTTCCACTCGGCCTGTTCGTGTGCGTGACGGGGGTATCGGGATCGGGGAAATCCACCTTGATCAACTCCACGCTGATGCCGATCGCGGCTCGGGAGTTGAACAAGGCCACGACATTGACCCCGGCGCCCTATACCGCTATCGAAGGACTCGACCAGCTCGACAAGATCATCGATATCGACCAGAGCCCGATCGGGCGAACACCTCGTTCGAATCCCGCCACCTATACCGGTATTTTTACGGCCATTCGCGAGTTGTTTGCCGGTACACAGGAGGCTCGCTCGCGGGGGTACAAGCCCGGCCGTTTCTCGTTCAACGTCAAGGGTGGGCGCTGCGAGGCCTGTCAGGGCGAGGGGATGATCAAGGTCGAGATGCACTTTCTGCCGGATATCTACGTACCGTGCGATGTCTGCAAAGGGAAGCGCTACAATCGCGAAACCCTCGAGATCGAGTACAAAGGCAAGAGCATACACGAGGTATTGGAAATGACTGTCGAAGAAGCCCTGGGCTTCTTCAGCCCGGTGCCGGCCATTGCCCGTCGACTACAGACGCTTCTCGATGTGGGGCTGTCTTACATCCGGCTGGGACAGAGCGCAACCACGTTATCTGGGGGTGAGGCCCAACGCGTCAAGCTGGCTCGGGAGTTGGCCAAGCGCGACACCGGGAAGACGCTCTATATATTGGACGAGCCCACCACCGGTCTGCATTTTGAGGATATCCGCCAGCTGCTTGGCGTATTGCATCGCCTGCGTGACCATGGCAACACCATCGTCGTCATTGAGCACAACCTCGACGTGATCAAGACAGCCGATTGGATCATCGACCTAGGCCCTGAAGGCGGCTCCGGTGGCGGTCGCATCATTGCCGAAGGTACGCCTGAGCAAGTCTCAAAAATGCCGATCTCCCATACGGGACGCTTCCTCAAGCCCTTGCTTGAGCGTGCCAAGACCCACAAGGCCGATAAAAAGACGGCAACCACGTAAGCCATACAGGCATAAAAAAACCGGCTCCTGAGAGCCGGTTTACGTTTGCCTGCCGCGATAGCGCTGCGAGAATCACTCCTCGGCAGCAGCTTCCTCGACGACCGGACGGTCGACCAGTTCGACGTAGGCCATAGGCGCGTTGTCACCAGTACGGAAACCGCACTTGAGGATACGGATATAACCACCCGGACGCTCGACATAACGCGGACCCAGCTCGTTGAAGAGCTTACCGACCGCTTCTTTGGAGCGAGTACGGCTGAAGGCCAGACGACGATTGGCGACACTATCCTGCTTGGCCAGGGTGATCAGCGGCTCGATATGACGACGCAGTTCCTTGGCCTTGGGCAGGGTTGTCTTGATAACTTCGTGCTCGACCAGCGATACGCACATGTTCTTGAACATGGCCTGGCGGTGCGAGCTGGTACGATTTAAGTGACGACCACTCTTACGATGACGCATGGTTGTGATTCCTTACCAAACTGGGACTCGAGTCGACGCTCACGCAGAGGCCTTGTCGTCCTTGAGGCTCGACGGCGGCCAATTCTCCAACCGCATGCCGAGGGACAAACCGCGGGCGGCCAACACGTCCTTGATCTCATTCAGGGACTTCTTACCGAGATTCGGTGTCTTCAACAGCTCAACTTCAGTGCGCTGGATAAGATCACCGATGTAGTAAATATTCTCGGCCTTCAGGCAGTTGGCACTGCGAACGGTCAACTCGAGATCGTCTACGGGACGCAGCAGGATGGGATCGACGTGATCCTCCTCCTCCTTGACCTCCTGTTCCTTATCAGCTTCCAAATCGACGAACGCACCCAACTGCTCCTGCAGGATGGTGGCGCTACGACGAATAGCCTCTTCGGGATCCAGGGTGCCGTCGGTTTCCAGGTCAATGACCAGCTTGTCGAGGTCGGTACGCTGTTCAACACGCGCGGCCTCGACGGAGTAGGAAACCCGGCGTACAGGGCTGAAGGTCGCATCCAGCTGCAGGCGACCGATGGCGCGGGACTCGTCGTCCGCATCACCACGCATATCCGCCGGCTCGTAACCGCGGCCACGGGCAATCCGAAGCTGCATCTTGAGCTCGGCACCTTCATTGACGTGCGCGATGACATGATCGGGGTTGACGATTTCCACATCGTGATCGGTGGAAATATCTCCCGCTGTCACGACGGCCGGGCCCTGCTGGTTCAGCGTGAGCACCGCCTCGTCGCGGCTATGCATCTTGATCGCCACGTCCTTGAGGTTCAGGAGGATTTCGATAACGTCTTCCTGCACCCCTTCGATCGCACTGTACTCATGGTCGACACCGGCGATCTCCGCTTCCACCACGGCGCAGCCGGGCATTGAGGAGAGCAGGATGCGACGCAGCGCATTCCCCAGGGTGTGCCCGAAGCCGCGCTCGAACGGCTCGAGCACGATCTTCGCACGGTGTGCACTGATCTCTTCGACCTTGATATCGCGAGGACGGAGAAACTCTGTCACTGAACGCTGCATGATGAACACCTATAGGCTGCCAAACGGATACTCGGTACTCTGCATCGCCGGACCCACATAGCGGATCCGGCCACGTCACAAGGACGTTTACTTCGAGTACAGCTCGACGATCAGGTTTTCGTTGATGTCGGCAGACAAGTCGCCGCGTTCAGGCAGAGCCTTGAAGGTGCCTTCCATCTTCTTGGCATCGACCTCGATCCAGTGTACATCACCGCGGTTAGCAGCGATGGACAGCGCATTCTGAATGCGCGCCTGGTTCTTGGCCTTCTCGCGAACGGAGACCACATCACCGGGCTTGACCTGATAGGACGCAACGTTGACGGTGCGGCCGTTGACGGTGATCGCCTTGTGGCTTACCAGCTGACGCGCTTCGGAGCGAGTCGAGCCAAAGCCCATGCGATAGACGACATTGTCCAGTCGGGATTCAAGAAGCTGCAGCAACAACTCGCCGGTTGCACCCTTCAGACGGGCCGCTTCCTTGTAGTAATTGCGGAACTGCTTCTCGAGTACGCCGTAGATACGACGCACTTTCTGCTTCTCACGAAGCTGCAAGCCGTAGTCGGAAAGACGCTGACGGCGCTGGCCGTGCACACCCGGGATCTGCTCGGATTTGCACTTCTTCTCGAAGGGAGTGACACCGCTCTTGAGGAAGAGGTCGGTACCTTCACGACGAGACAGTTTGCACTTCGGTCCAATATAACGAGCCATGAATCTGTCTCCTTAAACGCGGCGTTTCTTCGGCGGACGGCAGCCGTTATGGGGAACGGGCGTCGCGTCGGTGATGCTTTGCACGCGGAAACCGGCGGCATTGAGAGCACGCACGGCAGACTCACGGCCAGGACCGGGGCCCTTGACCAGCACGTCGACGTTTTTCACACCATACTCGGCTGCAGCGGTCGCTGCACGTTCGCTTGCCACTTGAGCAGCGAACGGGGTGCTCTTGCGAGAACCACGAAAACCCGAACCACCGGCAGTTGCCCAGGAAAGGGCATTGCCCTGGCGGTCTGTGATCGTCACGATCGTATTGTTAAAAGAGGCATGGATGTGGGCAACCGCATCCACTACCTGCTTTTTAACCTTTTTACGGTTACTACGCGGGTTAGCCATGTTGATGTCTATTCCTGTCTTAACGCCACATGCGTGTTATTTGCGAATCGGCTTACGCGGGCCCTTGCGGGTACGCGCATTGGTCTTGGTACGCTGACCACGCAGCGGAAGACCACGACGATGACGCAGACCACGATAGCAACCCAAGTCCATGAGACGCTTGATATTCAGCGTCACATCACGACGTAGGTCACCTTCAACGGTGAACTTGCCGACTTCAGTACGCAGGGTGTCCAGCTCATCGGAGGACAATTCCTGAATCTTGGTAGTCGGCGCGATGCCGGCAGCGGCACAAATGATCTGTGCGCGCGTACGGCCAATCCCGAAGATATAGGTCAGCGAGATCGCCGCATGCTTGTTGTCCGGGATATTGACGCCTGCAATACGGGCCATCAGCTTACTCCGAAATTTGAGCGGCTTGCTCGTTGGATCAACTACAAAAGGCGCAACAGCATACCCCTTTACCCTAATCAGGGCAAGGGGTATGCCAGCACCGGTTCAGGTCAACGCCTGGGTATCAACCCTGACGCTGCTTGTGCCGCGGCTCCGTGCAGATGACGCGAACAGCGCCGTTGCGACGGATGATCTTGCAGTTACGGCACATTTTCTTTACGGAAGCTCGAACTTTCATCGTTCTCTCCAAATCGCGGTCGGCGCGCCTCAGCGCATGATGCCGCCGCTACCGTAGCCTTTCAGGTTGGCCTTCTTCATGACCGACTCATACTGATTCGACATGAGATGCGACTGTACCTGGGCCATGAAATCCATGATCACCACCACCACGATCAGCAGCGAAGTTCCACCGAAGAAGAACGGTACGTTCCAGGCTACAATCAGGAACTGAGGCATCAAGGAAACCGCAGTGATGTACAGGGCACCGAACAGGGTCAGACGTGTCATGACCTTGTCGATATAGCGAGCCGTCTGCTCGCCCGGACGGATACCCGGCAGGAACGCCCCTGACTTCTTGAGGTTGTCAGCGACATCCTTGGGGTTGAAGACCAGCGCTGTGTAAAAGAAGCAGAAGAATATCACCGCCGCCGCGAAAAGCAAGATGTACAACGGCTGACCCGGGCCAAGAGCCAAGGACGCCTTCTGCAGCCACTCCATGCCGTCACCGGCGCTGACCCATTGGCCGAGAGAAGCCGGAAACAGCAGAATGCTGGAGGCGAAGATGGCAGGAATGACACCCGCCATGTTGACCTTCAGAGGCAAGTAACTACTTTGCCCTGCATACATCTTGTTGCCCACCTGACGACGTGGGTAGTTCACCGTGATGCGGCGTTGGCCGCGCTCGATGAACACCACGAAGGCCACGGTGGCAACCCCCAGTACGGTCAGTGCCAGCAGCGGCAATACGTTCCAGGCACCGTCGTTGCGCGCCAGTTCGAACGATTGGCCGACGGCACCCGGCAACCCGGCGACGATCCCAGAGAAGATCAGCAACGAAATGCCATTGCCGATCCCCTTCTCGGTAATCTGCTCACCTAGCCACATCATGAACACCGCTCCGGATACGAATGTAACCACGGCGGTGAAATAGAAGCTGAAGTCAGCAGCGTAGGCGACTCCCTGCCCTGCCAGGCCAACCGACATGCCGGTCGCCTGGACAAAAGCAAGAACCACCGTGCCGTAGCGCGTGTACTGGCTGATCTTGCGGCGTCCAGCCTCACCCTCTTTCTTCAATTGCTCAAGATGAGGTGAGACCGCGGTCAAGAGCTGCATGATGATCGATGCGGAGATATACGGCATGATCCCCAGCGCCAAGATACTCATGCGCTCCAGGGCGCCCCCTGAGAACATGTTGAACAGTCCCAGGATGGTGCCCTGCTGCTCCCTGAACAAGGCAGCTAGCTGGTCAGGATTGATACCGGGAACGGGAATGTGTGCACCGATTCGGTACACCACGATGGCGAGAAACACGAAGCGCAAGCGCGCCCACAGTTCACTCAACCCACTTCCCGTCGCCGGCATGTTACCTGACTTAGCCATTAGTCCTCTACCTTGCCACCGGCGGCTTCGATTGCGCTGCGGGCACCTTTGGTGACCTTCAGACCGCGCACGGTAACCGCCTTGTTCAGTTCGCCGGAGAGGATCACCTTCGCATGCTGCGTGGCGTCCTTGAGCACGTTGGCCTTCTTGAGGCTTTCGAGGGTGACTTCATCGCCCTCGACCTTGCCCAGCTCGGCCAGGCGAACCTCTTCGGAGACCAGTGACTTCATTGAGGTGAAGCCAAACTTGGGCAGACGACGCTGCAACGGCATCTGGCCGCCCTCGAAACCGGGCTTGACCGTACCACCGCTACGCGACTTCTGACCCTTGTGACCACGACCACCGGTCTTGCCAAGACCAGAGCCGATGCCACGGCCGACACGCTTCTCGGCGTGCTTGGAACCCGGTGCCGGGCTCAGGCTATTGAGTTTCATGGATTACTCTCCCTCAACACGCACAAGGTAGTTGACCTTGTTGACCATACCGCGTACGGCAGGGGTGTCTTCCAATTCGACCGTATGCCCGATGCGACGCAGCCCGAGGCCTTTCATGGTGGCCTTGTGCTTATCCAGGACGCCGATGGTGCTACGGATCTGGGTAACCTTGATCGTTGCTGCCATGGTGCTTACCCCGTGATCGCTTCGACAGACAGTCCGCGCTTGGCGGCGATGTCTTCCGGAGACTGCATGGCGGCAAGACCTTTGACGGTCGCACGCACCACGTTCACCGGATTAGTGGAGCCGTAGCACTTGGCCAGAACGTCGTGGACGCCAGCCAGTTCGAGCACGGAGCGCATGGCACCGCCGGCGATGATCCCGGTACCTTCGGAAGCCGGCTGCATGTAGACCTTGGATGCACCATGACGGGCGCGAACCGGGTACTGCAGCGTGCTACCGCTAAGGGTAACCTTGACCATGTTACGACGTGCCTGATCCATGGCCTTCTGAATCGCGACAGGCACTTCACGCGCCTTGCCACGACCGAAGCCAACACGACCATTGCCATCACCAACGACGGTCAGTGCGGTAAAGCCGAAAATCCGGCCCCCCTTGACCACCTTGGCGACGCGGTTGACCTGCACGAGCTTTTCCTGCAGATCTCCGCCGTTCTGTTCGTTCTTCGCCATCGTAAAACCCT
Organism: Litchfieldella xinjiangensis; assembly: GCF_000759345.1. Taxonomy (GTDB): domain Bacteria; phylum Pseudomonadota; class Gammaproteobacteria; order Pseudomonadales; family Halomonadaceae; genus Litchfieldella_A; species Litchfieldella_A xinjiangensis. The sequence goes on along the minus strand of NZ_JPZL01000002.1, from coordinate 27,340 downwards.
TTAGAATTCCAGACCGCCTTCACGTGCGGCATCTGCCAAGGCCTTGACGCGGCCATGGTACTTGAAGCCAGCACGGTCGAAGGCCACCTGAGTGATGCCTGCTTCCTTTGCGCGTTCGGCAATCAACGCACCCACCTTGGCGGCAGCGTCAGAATTACCGGTCGCACCCTCGCGCAGGGCCTTGTCCAGCGTCGAAGCGCTGGCCAATACCTTGCCACCATCCGGCGAGATGATCTGCGCATAGATGTGGCGCGGGGTACGGTTCACACACAGGCGATACACGCCCAGCTCGCGGATCTTGGCACGCGCGCGGCGGGCACGACGGAGACGAGATTCTTTCTTCGCGTTCATAACCCTGCCTTACTTCTTCTTGGCTTCTTTGCGGCGGACCTGCTCGTCGCCGTACCGGATACCCTTGCCCTTGTAGGGCTCAGGCGGACGGAAGGCACGGATTTCCGCGGCTACCTGGCCGAGCTTCTGCTTGTCCGCGCTCTTCAGCACGATCGTGGTGTTCTTGGGCGTTTCCGCCACGACACCTTCAGGCAGCGTGTACTCGACCGGGTGGGAGAAGCCCAGTGTGAGGTTGAGCGTCTTGCCACTTGCCTGGGCACGGTAGCCGACGCCATTGATCTCGAGGCTCTTGGTGAACCCCTCGTGCACACCGGTAACCAGGTTCTGGACCAGTGCGCGAGTAGTACCGGCCATGGCCCAGCTCTTGGCGCTCTCGCTCGGAGCGAAGGTCAGCTGACCTTCTTCCTGGCCGATCACGACGTCAGCGTGAACGGTCATGGCGAGCGTGCCCTGACCGCCCTTGACGGTCAGTTGATCGCCGTCGAGCTTGACTTCGACGCCGCTGGGCAGCTTAACCGGATATTTGGCTATGCGGGACATTCCAAACTCCTAGAATACGGTGCAGAGGACTTCACCACCGACACCGGCATGACGGGCCGCACGATCGGTCATCACGCCCTGGGAGGTGGAAACGATCGCGACGCCCATACCATCGGCGACCTTAGGCAGCGCATCCTTGCCCTTGTACTGGCGCAGGGACGGCTTGGACACTCGCTGGATGTGCTCGATGACCGGCTTGCCCTCGAAGTACTTGAGGCTGACGGTCAGTTCGGGCTTGACGTCACCACTGACAGCGAAGTCATTGATGTAGCCCTCTTCCTTCAATACGCGGGCCAGCTCGATCTTGAGCTTGGAAGACGGCATGGTAACCGTCTCCTTGGTGGCCATCTGCGCATTGCGGATACGGGTGAACATATCCGCCAGCGTATCTTGCATGCTCATTACGTTACGCTCCTGATAATTCTACGTGGCCGTTACCAGCTGGACTTCTTGAGCCCGGGAACGTCGCCACGCATGGCGGCTTCACGCAACATGTTCCGGGCAAGCCCGAACTTGTTGTAGTAGCCGTGCGGACGACCGGTGATACGGCAGCGATTACGCTGGCGTACCGGACTGGAGTCGCGCGGCAGCTGCTGCAACTGAAGCTGTGCGTCGAAGCGCTCTTCGTCGGAAGCGTTCACGTCGTAGATGACGGCCTTGAGTGCTGCGCGCTTGGCGGCATACTTCTCGACCTGCTTGGTGCGCTTGAGTTCGCGCTCAATCATGCTCTTCTTTGCCATGATCCCACCCTTATCGCTTGAACGGGAAGTTCAGCGCGCTCAGCAGCGCACGCCCTTCTTCGTCAGTGTTGGCAGTGGTGGTGATTGTGACATCCAGACCACGAATCCGGTCGATCTTATCATATTCGATCTCCGGGAAGATGATCTGCTCACGCACCCCCATGGAATAGTTGCCACGGCCGTCGAAGGACTTCGGGTTCAGACCCCGGAAGTCACGCACGCGGGGGATCGCGATGTTCACCAGGCGGTCCAGGAAGTCCCACATGCGCGCACTGCGCAGTGTGACCTTGATCCCGATGGGCCAACCTTCACGCACCTTGAAGCCCGCGATGGACTTGCGTGCCTTGGTCACCATCGGCTTCTGACCGGAGAGCATCTCCAGATCGCCGATGGCATTGTCGATCAGCTTCTTGTCGCTGGTCGCATCGCCGATACCCATGTTCAGGGTCACCTTGGTGATCCGGGGTACCTGCATAACGTTGGCGTAGCTGAACTGCTCTCGGAGTTGAGCCACCACCTCGTTCTGATAACGTTCTTTCAAGTTCGCCATTTTGCTACCCGACTCGCGTTAGGCGTCGATCTGCGTCTGCGTCGACTTGTAGATACGTACCTTGGTACCGTCTTCCTTTACCTGGAAGCCGACGCGATCCGCCTTACCGGTCTCCTGATTGAAGATGGCTACGTTGGACGCGTGAATCGGAGCCTCGCGCTCGACGATACCGCCCTGATTGCCGGCCATGGGATTGGGCTTGGTGTGACGCTTAATCATATTCACACCGGACACCACGAAGCGGTTTTCGAGAACCCGCTTAACGGTGCCACGCTTGCCCTTGTCCTTGCCAGCGATGACGATCACTTCATCGTCACGTTTGATCTTTTGCATATCCGCCTCGCTCCTTACAGCACTTCAGGCGCCAAGGAAATGATCTTCATGAACTTCTCAGTACGAAGTTCACGCGTCACCGGCCCGAAAATACGGGTTCCGATCGGCTGTTCGTTGGTGTTGTTCAACAGAACCGCCGCATTTCCGTCGAAGCGGATCAGCGAACCGTCGCTACGACGGACGCCACTACGGGTCCGGACTACCACAGCCTTGAGGACCTGGCCCTTCTTGACCTTGCCCCGTGGAATGGCTTCCTTCACCGTGACCTTGATGATGTCACCCACGCGAGCGTAGCGGCGGTGTGAACCGCCCAGCACCTTGATGCATTGCACCCGGCGCGCGCCGCTGTTGTCGGCGACATCCAGCATTGTCTGTGTCTGAATCATCGGTTTTCTCCAAACCTAATCTGACCGCACTGGTTGTGAGGTGAGCTCAGCCCTTGGCCTGCTCGACCACTTCGACCAGCGTCCAGGCTTTCTTCTTTGACAGGGGACGCGATTCCTGAATGGAAACGGTGTCGCCTGCCTTAGCCTGGTTCTGCGCGTCATGGGCATGCAGTTTGGTGGAGCGCTTCACGTACTTGCCGTAAATCGGATGACGCTCACGGCGCTCGATCATGACGACGATGGACTTGTCCATCTTGTCACTCACCACCTTGCCGGTGAGCGTACGGGATTTCTTTTCTTCGGCCATCTCAATCACCTGCTTTCTCGTTGAGCACAGTCTTCACGCGGGCGATATCCCGACGGACCTGCTTGAGCAGATGAGTCTGGCTCAGTTGGCCAGTGGCCTTCTGCATGCGCAGGTTGAACTGCTCGCGGAGGAGTTCGAAGAGCTGCTCGCGCAGTTCCCCTTCCGACTTTTCACGAATTTCCTGGGCTTTCATCACATCACCGTCCGTTTCACAAAGGTGGTGGAGACCGGGAATTTCTGCGCTGCCAGGCTGAACGCCTCGCGAGCCAACTCTTCAGAAACACCTTCGATCTCATACAGGACACGACCTGGCTGGATCTGTGCGACCCAGTATTCCACGGAGCCTTTCCCCTTACCCATACGAACTTCGAGGGGCTTCTTGGAGATCGGCTTGTCCGGGAAGACCCGAATCCAGATCTTGCCGCCACGCTTGACGTGACGAGTGATGGCACGACGACCCGCTTCGATCTGTCGAGCAGTGACGCGACCGCGTCCGGTAGCTTTCAGGCCATACTCGCCGAAGCTCACCTTGCTTCCGCGATGCGCCAGGCCACGGTTGCGGCCTTTCTGCATCTTGCGGAATTTCATACGCTTGGGTTGTAACATCGATTCGCTCTCCCCTTACCTGGAACCTTTCTTCTTGGAGGGCGCTGCCTGAGGCTGTTGCTTGGCCTTGGCGCGTACCTCCTCGATGCCCCCGAGGATTTCACCCTTGAAGACCCATACCTTGACGCCGATGACGCCGTAGGTGGTGTGGGCTTCGTAGGTGGCGTAGTCGATGTCCGCACGCAGCGTATGCAGCGGTACACGACCTTCGCGGTACCATTCGGTACGAGCGATCTCAGCACCGCCGAGGCGGCCGGACAGCTGTACCTTGATACCACCCGCGCCCAGGCGCATGGCATTCTGCACGGCGCGCTTCATGGCGCGACGGAACATCACGCGACGCTCAAGCTGGCCGGCGATGTTCTGCGCAACGAGCTGGGCATCGAGTTCCGGCTTGCGAACTTCCTCGATGTTGACGTGCACAGGCACGCCCATCATCTGGGTGACGTCACGACGCAGCCGATCGACGTCCTCGCCCTTCTTGCCAATCACGATGCCCGGACGGGCCGTGTGAATGGTAATGCGGGCATTGTTAGCCGGACGCTCGATGATGATGCGGCTTACAGACGCATTCTTCAGACGCTCCTCGAGGAAGCGGCGAACGGCAAGATCATTATTCAACTTGTCTGCGTAGGCACCGCGCTCGGCGTACCACACTGATGTGTGGTCCTTGACGATACCGAGACGAATACCTGTCGGATTTACTTTCTGACCCATCTGGTCGACTCCTACTTCTCGGCTACCTTGACGGTGATGTGGCAGGTGCGCTTCAAGATACGATCCGCGCGGCCTTTGGCGCGCGGCTGGATGCGCTTGAGCGTCATGCCCTCATCGACACAGATGGTCGAGACACGCAGCTCGTCGATGTCCATGCCGTTGTTTTCTTCCGCGTTCGCAATAGCGGACTGAAGCACTTTCTTGACCAGCTTGGCAGCCTTCTTCGGTGAGAAGGTCAGCAGGTCGAGCGCTTCGGCGACCGGTTTACCGCGCACCTGGTCAGCCACCAAACGGGCCTTCTGGGCGGATAAACGAGCGCCACGCAGCTTAGCTGTGACTTCCATCTCTCAATCCTCTCTGGCTTACCGTTTGGCTTTCTTGTCCGCCGCATGGCCGCGGTAGGTGCGGGTGGCAGCGAATTCGCCCAGCTTGTGGCCAACCATTTCCTCGGAGACGTGCACCGGGACGTGTTGGCGACCGTTATGGACTGCAATGGTGAGCCCGACCATGTTGGGCAGGATCATCGAACGACGCGACCAGGTCTTGATCGGTTTACGGTCGTTCTTCTCCACTGCAGCCTCAACCTTCTTCAGCAGATGAAGGTCAATGAAGGGACCTTTCTTCAGTGAACGTGGCACAGCCGTTACCTCTTGATGTCTTGGCGTTGGATCTTAGTTCCGGGCCTTGCGGCGACGAATGATCAGCTTGTCGGTGCGCTTGTTCTTGCGGGTCTTGTGACCCTTGGTGGGCACGCCCCACGGTGTTACCGGGTGACGGCCACCACTGGTACGACCTTCACCGCCACCATGCGGGTGATCGACCGGGTTCATGGCCACACCGCGAACGGTCGGGCGCACACCTCTCCAGCGCTTCGCACCGGCCTTGCCAAGTTGACGTAGGCTGTGCTCGGAGTTGCTCACCTCGCCGAGGGTTGCACGGCATTCGGCCAGAATCTTGCGCATCTCGCCGGAGCGAAGACGCACAGTGGCGTAATTGCCTTCACGTGCTACCAGCTGAGCGCTGGCACCGGCACTGCGAGCGATCTGAGCGCCTTTGCCGGGCTTGAGCTCGATGCAGTGCACGGTGGAACCCACCGGGATGTTGCGCAGCGGCAGGGTATTGCCCCGCTTGATCGCCGCGTTGACACCGGACTCGAGTTTGTCGCCAGCAGTCACGCCCTTCGGCGCGATAATGTAGCGACGCTCACCGTCCAGGTACTTCAGCAGCGCAATGTGTGCGCTACGGTTCGGGTCGTACTCCAGACGCTCGACGATGGCGGGAACGCCATCCTTGGTGCGCTTGAAGTCGATCATCCGATAATGATGACGATGGCCACCGCCCACGTGACGGGTAGTAATGCGGCCATTGTTGTTACGCCCACCGGACTTCGACTGCTTTTCGAGCAGCGGCGCGTAAGCGCGACCCTTGTAAAGCTCGTCGCTGACGACCTTGACCAGGTGGCGACGACCGGCGGATGTGGGTTTGGTCTTAACTACTGCCATGATCCGTACTCCTGCCCTTATTCGGCGCCAGAGAAGTCTTCGAGCGTCTCGCCCGCAGCCAGGGACACGTATGCCTTACGGTAACCCTTGCGTTGGCCGATGCCCTTTGCAGTGCGCTTGGTCTTGCCTTTCATGTTCAGGACCTGGACGCGATTGACCTTCTTGCCGAACAGAGCTTCAACAGCCTGCTTGATTTCCGGCTTGGTCGCGTCACTTGCCACCTTGAACACATACTGGTTGTTCTCGGCGGCGAAGGCGGCCTTCTCGGTCATGTGCGGACCCAGCAGCACCTTGAAAACGCGTTCCTGATTCATGCCAGCTTCTCCTCGAATTTGCGCAGAGCGGAGACGGTGACCAGCACCTTGTCGAAGGCAACCAGACTCACCGGGTCAGCGGCAGCAACATCCACGACATCGACGTTGGGAATATTGCGCGCGGCCAGATAGAGCTTTTCGTCAACGTCTTCAGTGACGATCAGCACTTTCTCCAGCTCAAGCTCCTTGAGCTTGGCAACCAGCTGCTTGGTCTTCGGCGCGTCGACAACAAATTCATCAACCGCAACCAGACGTTCCTGACGCACCAGCTCGGAGAGGATCGAACGCATAGCCGCACGGTACATCTTGCGGTTGACCTTCTGCGAGTGATCCTGAGGACGTGCAGCGAACGTCACACCACCACTACGCCACAAGGGGGAGCGAATGGTGCCGGCACGCGCACGACCCGTGCCCTTCTGGCGCCACGGCTTCTTGCCACCACCACGCACATCAGAGCGAGTCTTCTGAGCGCGGGTACCCTGGCGACCACCGGCCAGATAGGCGGTGACGACCTGGTGAACCAGCGCTTCATTGAATTCGTTGCCGAAGGTGGCGTCAGATACCTCAACAGTACCGGCGCTTGCACCTGCAAGATTCAGATTCATCGTTAACCCCCTCAGCGAGCTTTGACGGCAGAGCGCACAATGACGTCGCTACCCGGCGCACCCGGGACGGCGCCCTTGATGAGCAACAGATTGCGTTCGGCATCGACACGTACGACTTCCAGGCTCTGTACGGTGCAGCGGACGTTACCCAGCTGACCGGCCATTTTCTTGCCCTTGAAGACGCGACCCGGCGTTTGACACATGCCGATAGAACCCGGTGCGCGATGCGACAGGGAGTTACCGTGAGTCATGTCCTGGGTGCGGAAGTTCCAGCGCTTGACTGCGCCCTGGAAGCCCTTGCCCTTGGAGGTGCCAGTCACATCGATCAACTGGCCAGCTTCGAAGAGGGATACGGTGAATTCGCCACCCACTTCAGGAGCTTCTTCGCCTTCTGTCAGACGGAACTCCATCAGTGAACGACCGGCCTCGGTACCTGCCTTGGCAAACTGTCCAGCTTGCGCCTTGGTCAAGTGCTTGGCCTTGCGGGAACCGGCTGTAACCTGCACGGCGCTATAACCGTCAGACTCGACAGTCTTGACGCGCGTCACGCGATTCGGCTCAACCTCGATAACGGTTACGGGCACGGAAGCGCCATCTTCGGTAAAGACACGGGTCATCCCGGCCTTCTTACCGACTAAACCGATAGTCATGTTCAGTCTCCTTTAGTGTACGGGGCTATCACCCGCTATGGCTGCCCTTTCCAGAGCATTCCACTAGCACATTGTGTGGCGCCATCACGGCGCGTCGGTCTCTCCCAACCCTATGTCGGAAATAATACCGAAGTGTCTAGTGTGGTTTCAGTCGAGCTTGATCTGCACGTCCACGCCAGCAGCGAGGTCGAGCTTCATCAGGGCATCAACGGTCTTTTCCGTGGGCTCGACGATATCGAGCACACGCTTGTGGGTCCGGATCTCATACTGATCGCGCGCATCCTTGTTGACGTGCGGCGAGATCAGGATGGTATAGCGCTCACGGTTGGTCGGCAGCGGAATCGGACCACGAACCTGAGCACCGGTACGCTTGGCGGTTTCAACGATCTCCGCGGCGGACTGGTCGATCAGGCGATGGTCGAAGGCCTTCAACCGAATGCGAATCTTCTGGTTCTGCATTTGCCCTAAACTCCAATGGCTTTCAACGGCGCGAGCCGTCTACCCACGCATTCAAAGGATGCGCATTATAGGCATGCCTTTTCCTGGAGTCAATGACCGGAAAAGGATGCGCAGAAAGGGGGCTCCCTTGGGAGCCCCCTTCGATCATCGTAAAGCCGAGGCTTACTGGACGATCTTGGCGACGACGCCGGCGCCAACGGTACGACCGCCTTCGCGGATAGCGAAGCGCAAGCCGTCTTCCATGGCGATCGGCGCGATCAGCGTGACAACCATCTTGACGTTGTCACCAGGCATGACCATCTCGACACCTTCCGGCAGTTCACAGGTACCAGTGACGTCAGTGGTACGGAAGTAGAACTGCGGACGATAGCCCTTGAAGAACGGCGTGTGACGACCACCTTCTTCTTTGGACAGGATGTAGACTTCAGACTCGAACACGGTGTGCGGGGTAATTGTGCCCGGCTTGGCCAGAACCTGACCACGCTCGACGTCGTCACGCTTGGTGCCACGCAGCAGGGCACCGACGTTCTCACCGGCGCGACCTTCGTCGAGCAGCTTGCGGAACATCTCGACGCCAGTAACGGTAGTCTTGGTGGTGTCGCGGATACCCACGATTTCCACTTCCTCACCGCTCTTGACGATGCCGCGCTCAACGCGACCGGTAACAACGGTACCGCGACCGGAGATGGAGAACACGTCTTCGATCGGCATCAGGAACGGCTGGTCGATAGCACGCTCCGGCTCGGGAATGTAGTCGTCAAGCGCCTTGATCAGGTTGGCAACAGCAGTCGTACCCATGCCGTTGTCATCCTTACCTTCCAGCGCCATCAGGGCAGAGCCGGTAATGATCGGCGTGTCGTCGCCCGGGAAGTCGTACTCGCTCAGAAGTTCGCGAACTTCCATCTCGACCAGCTCGAGCAGTTCTTCGTCATCGACCATGTCAGCCTTGTTCAGGAACACGACGATGTAAGGAACGCCAACCTGACGAGACAGCAGGATGTGCTCGCGAGTCTGCGGCATGGGGCCGTCAGCGGCAGAACAGACCAGGATCGCGCCGTCCATCTGGGCAGCACCGGTGATCATGTTCTTGACGTAGTCGGCGTGTCCCGGGCAGTCAACGTGCGCATAGTGACGCACTTCAGACTGATACTCGACGTGAGCGGTGGCGATAGTGATACCGCGCTCGCGCTCTTCCGGGGCGTTATCGATAGAATCGAACTGACGCCACTCGCCGCCGAAAACCTCGGCAGAAACACGGGTCAGAGCCGCTGTCAGCGTAGTTTTACCGTGGTCGACGTGACCGATGGTGCCGACGTTGACGTGCGGTTTGGAACGTTCAAATTTTTCCTTAGCCACTGCTATAACCTCTTTACGTTGCTAACGGTTAACCGTTCTGGTTGATGACGGCTTCAACGACGCTGGAGGGCGCCTCGTCGTACTGCGCAAACTCCATGGAGTAGCTTGCACGGCCCTGGGACTGAGAGCGCAGGTCGGTTGCATAACCGAACATCTCGCCCAGCGGCACCATTGCGCGGATGATCTTGCCCGAAGAGGAATCATCCATGCCCTGCACCAGACCGCGACGACGGTTCAGGTCGCCCATGACGTCACCCATGAACTCCTCGGGTGTCACGACTTCGACCCTCATCATCGGCTCCAGCAGCACGGCCTTGGCCTTTCTGGCACCTTCTTTGACCGCCATGGAAGAGGCGATCTTGAACGCGGTCTCGTTAGAGTCCACGTCGTGGTAGGAGCCATCATACAGCGTGACCTTGACGTCGATCATCGGGTAACCCGCGATGACACCGTTCTGCAGCTGCTCAAAGGCCCCTTTCTCGACGGCCGGCACGTATTCCTTGGGAACCACACCACCGACGATCTCGGACGTGAACTTGAAGTGCATCTCCTCGTCCTCGCCCTTGTCCTCCGCAGTTAGCGGCTCGATGCGCAACCAGACATGGCCGAACTGACCACGACCGCCAGACTGACGCACGAACTTGCCTTCCTGCTCGACCTTGCCGCGGATGGTCTCGCGGTATGCCACCTGCGGCTTGCCGATGTTGGCCTCGACCTTGAACTCGCGACGCATGCGGTCGACGATGATATCGAGGTGCAACTCGCCCATGCCAGAGATGATGGTCTGACCTGTCTCTTCGTCGGTCTTGACGCGGAAGGACGGGTCCTCCTGGGCCAGCTTGCCCAGAGCAACCCCCATCTTCTCCTGGTCGGCCTTGGACTTCGGCTCCACTGCCACGGAGATGACGGGATCCGGGAATTCCATGCGCTCAAGAACGATCTTGTCATTCAAGTCACACAGGGTGTCCCCAGTGGTCACATCTTTAAGGCCGATACAGGCCGCGATGTCCCCGGCGTATACTTCCTTGATCTCCTCACGGGAATTGGAGTGCATCTGGACGATACGACCGACGCGCTCCTTCTTCTCCTTGACGGAGTTGTAGACGCTGTCACCGGACTTCAGAACACCCGAATAGACACGAATGAACGTCAGTGTGCCGACGAACGGGTCTGTGGCGATCTTGAATGCCAGCGCAGAGAAAGGCGCACTGTCGTCCGCTTCACGCGTGGCGATGGTGCCATCCTTGTCGTCAAGCTCACCCTCGATGGCCTTGACCTCGGTGGGCGACGGCATGAACTCGATGACACCGTCCAGTACGGCCTGAACACCTTTGTTCTTGAACGCCGAGCCGCAGGTGACCAGCACGATCTCGTTGTCGAGGGTACGACGACGCAGACCGGCCTTGATCTCCTCGACGGAGAGCTCACCGCCTTCAAGATACTTGTCCATCAACTCTTCGGACGCCTCGGCCGCTGCCTCGACCATCTCTTCGCGGTACTTCTCAGCGGTTTCCTGCAATTCGGCGGGAATATCGACGAGGTCATAGCTCATGCCCTTGTCTTCTTCATTCCACAGAATGCCCTTCATCTGCAGGAGATCGATGACGCCCTTGAAGTCCTCTTCAGTGCCCCAGTTGATCTGGATTGGAACCGCATTGGCACCGAGACGGGACTTGAGCTGCTCGACGACCATGAAGAAGTCAGCGCCAGCACGGTCCATCTTATTGACGAAGACCATGCGCGGAACTTCGTACTTGTTGGCCTGGCGCCACACGGTTTCGGTCTGCGGCTGTACGCCTGAAGAACCGCACAGCACGACCACGGCACCGTCGAGCACACGCAGTGAGCGCTCGACTTCGATAGTGAAATCGACGTGCCCAGGCGTGTCGATGATATTGATGCGATGTTCGTCGAACTGCTTGTTCATACCCTGCCAGAAGCAGGTAGTCGCGGCGGAGGTGATAGTGATACCACGCTCCTGCTCCTGCTCCATCCAGTCCATGGTAGCAGCGCCATCATGAACCTCACCGACCTTGTGCGACAGGCCGGTATAAAACAGGACACGCTCGGTAGTGGTGGTCTTGCCGGCGTCGACGTGGGCCACGATACCGATATTGCGGTAACGCTTGAGCGGAGTCTTGCGTGCCACGATGAAATTCCCCATTGCTGAGAGGCACCGCCAAAGGGGCGGCACCTCGTGTATGGAAGTCGGCGTTAGAAACGGTAATGAGAGAAGGCCTTGTTGGCCTCTGCCATACGGTGAACGTCTTCACGCTTCTTAACCGCCGCGCCCTTACCCTCAGAGGCATCGAGCATCTCACCAGCAAGACGCTGAACCATGGTCTTTTCACCACGGTTACGGGCCGCATCGACGAGCCAGCGCATGGCCAGCGCCTGACGGCGCGAAGGCCGAACTTCGACCGGGACCTGGTAAGTGGCACCACCCACACGACGCGACTTGACCTCGACCATCGGCTGGATGGCTTCGAGCGCCTTGTCAAAGATTTCCAGCGGCTCGTCCTTGCTACGCTCGGCAACCTTGTCGAGTGCACCGTAAACGATGCGCTCTGCTACAGACTTCTTGCCGCTGAACATCAGGTGGTTCATGAACTTCGCCAAGCGCTCACTTCCAAACTTGGGATCCGGCAGGATCTCGCGCTTCGCTGCTACTCTTCTTCTAGGCATGATAAGCCCTCAATTGAAGGGTCCTTCAGGTAAACCCGAGACTCCTGCGAATCGTGAACATCGTCACGCAGCGCTCGACCTTACTCTTATCTGACCGTTTCGACTCTCGATTGACGCCCTGGCTTATGCCTTGGGACGCTTGGTGCCGTACTTGGAACGACCCTGCTTACGGTTCTGAACGCCAGAAGTATCCAGGGCGCCACGAACGGTGTGATAACGCACACCCGGCAAGTCCTTGACACGTCCGCCGCGAATCAGGACCACAGAGTGTTCCTGAAGATTGTGGCCTTCACCGCCGATATAAGAAGACACCTCGAAACCGTTGGTCAGGCGCACGCGGCAAACCTTACGCAGGGCCGAGTTAGGCTTCTTGGGGGTGGTGGTGTAAACGCGGGTGCAAACCCCACGCTTTTGCGGGCAGGCCTGAAGCGCCGGCACGTCACTTTTCGTGACCGGACGCTTGCGCGGCTTGCGCACGAGCTGATTAATCGTTGCCATGGTCTGTAGCTGACTCCAATGGTTGCCTTGGCCTTAAAAAGTGGCGTGGACGCACCCACCCCACTATTAAAGGCTGCGAATTCTACTGTCTTGCCCGGTTAGGCGTCAAGACCAGAGCCAAGCCTGGTCTTGACGCCCCTTGCCTCAGATTTCTTCGTCGTCGGCGTCCAACGCGGTGAGCTGAGCGCCCAACTCCTGCTCGACGTCATAGGCCGATGGCTGCAGGATGCGCTCGGCGTCTTCACGCTTGCGACGACGCTCGGCGTGGTGAGTCAGGCCGGTCCCTGCCGGAATCAGGCGACCTACCACCACGTTCTCCTTGAGGCCACGCAGGTAGTCGCGCTTGCCGGTCACTGCGGCCTCGGTCAGTACGCGTGTCGTCTCCTGGAACGAAGCCGCAGAGATGAACGATTCAGTCGCCAGGCTGGCTTTGGTGATACCCAGCAGCAGACGGTCGAACTTGGCCGGGAACTTGTCGGCCTCGGCCAGGCGAGCGTTCTCTTCGATCACCCGCACCAATTCGACCTGGTCGCCGGTAATGAAGCTCGAATCGCCAGCATCGGTGATTTCGACCTTGCGAAGCATCTGGCGCACGATCACTTCGATGTGCTTGTCGTTGATGCCCACGCCCTGGAGACGATAGACCTCCTGCACTTCGGCAGTGATGTACTTGGCGAGCTCCGAGACACCCAACAGGCGCAAGATATCGTGCGGGTTGCTCGGGCCGTCGGAAATCACTTCGCCACGCTCGACAGTCTCGCCTTCGAAGACTGCAATCTGACGCCATTTCGGGATCAGCATCTCGAACGGATCGCCGGATTCCGGTGAAATCGTCAGACGCCGCTTACCCTTGGTTTCCTTCCCAAAGCTCACCACACCGCTGATTTCAGCAAGGATGCCTGGCTCCTTGGGCTTGCGAGCTTCGAACAAATCGGCAACTCGCGGCAGACCGCCGGTGATATCCTTGGTGCCGGATGCTTCCATGGGAATACGGGCGATGACTTCACCCACACCGATGGTAGATCCATCATCGACGGAAACGATGGCGTTGCCCGGCAACATGTACTGTACGGGCGTATTAGAGCCCGGCAGTGAAACCGCTTCGCCAGCGTCGTCCAGCAGCATGATCAATGGCCGCTTGTCACGGCCCGCCGCCGGACGTGCCCCTGTCTCGATCACCTCGATCGATGACAGACCGGTCATCTCGTCAACACTCCGGTAAATCGACAGACCTTCATCCATGTCGACGTACTGGATCTTACCTTCCACCTCGGCAACGATCGGGTGCGTGTGCGGATCCCACTTGGCAACCGCCTGGCCAGCCTCAACCTCGTCGCCATCACGTACCGAAATTTCGGCACCGTACGGCAACTTGTAGTACTCACGCTCGCGACCATGCTCATCAGCAACGGCAAGTGCGCTAGAACGAGAAACGACAACCAGCTTACCGTCGCCACGCTCAACGGACTTGATGTTGTGCAGACGCACTTTGCCGCCATGCTTGACCTGCACGCTGTCCACTGCCGAAGCACGTGATGCCGCGCCACCGATGTGGAATGTCCGCATCGTCAGCTGAGTGCCCGGCTCACCGATCGACTGGGCAGCAATGACACCCACAGCCTCACCGATGTTGACCTGATGGCCCCGTGCCAGGTCGCGGCCGTAACAGGACGAGCACACCCCGTGCGGGGTTTCGCAAGTAATGGTGCTGCGCACCACGATCTCGTCAACGCCCATCACGTCCAGGTCTGCGCACCATGCTTCGTCGAGCAATGTGCCACGCGGAATCAGCACTTCCTCGGTAGACGGATCGATGACTTCCTGTGCCACCACTCGGCCGAGTACACGCTGGGCGAGGGAGACAATGATGTCGCCGCCTTCGATGATCGGGTGAAGCGTCAAGCCCTCTTCGGTCCCGCAGTCCGCTTCGGTGATGACCAGGTCCTGCGCCACATCGACGAGGCGTCGTGTGAGGTAACCGGAGTTGGCCGTCTTCAGTGCCGTATCCGCAAGGCCCTTACGCGCCCCGTGTGTCGAGATGAAGTACTGGAGTACGTTCAACCCCTCGCGGAAGTTGGCAACGATCGGCGTCTCGATGATCGAGCCGTCCGGCTTGGCCATCAGGCCCCGCATCCCCGCCAGCTGGCGGATCTGGGCGGCACTACCCCGGGCGCCGGAGTCGGCCATGATGAATACGCTGTTGAACGAGTCCTGTTCGACCTCGTTGCCATCACGGTCGACGACGGTCTCCTTGGAGATCCCCGTCATCATCGCCTTGGCTACCTTATCGTTGGCTTTGGACCAGATATCGATAACCTTGTTGTACTTCTCGCCAGCGGTCACCAGACCCGAGGAGAACTGGTCCTCGATTTCCTTGACCTCGTCCTCGGCCGCATCGACGATGCCCTTCTTCGCATCGGGGATGACGAAGTCGTTGACACCGATCGAGGCCCCTGACCATGTCGCCAGACGGAACCCGGTATACATCAGTTGGTCGGCGAAAATGACCGCTTCCTTGAGGCCCGCGCGACGATAGACCTCATTGATCAGCCGTGAAATCGCCTTTTTCTTCATCGGCTGGTCAACCAACTCGAATGGAGCGCCCTTGGGCAGGATGCGGAACAACAGCGCGCGCCCTACGGTGGTATCGAAGATCGAGGTATTCTCGATCAGTTCACCGTCCTCTACTTCCGGAAGGTGCTCCGTCAGGCGCACCTTGACCCGTGCATGCAGTGAAACGCTCTGAGTACCGAAGGCGCGCTCCACTTCATTGAGGTTAGCGAAGACCATGCCTTCGCCCTTGGCATTGATCTTCTCGCGGGTCATGTAATACAGACCCAGAACGACGTCCTGAGACGGCACGATGATCGGCTCACCGTTGGCCGGGGATAGGACGTTATTAGTCGCCATCATCAACGCACGGGCTTCGAGCTGGGCTTCCAGAGTCAGCGGTACGTGAACCGCCATCTGGTCGCCATCGAAGTCGGCGTTGTAAGCGGCACATACCAGCGGGTGCAGCTGGATGGCCTTACCTTCGATCAGCAACGGTTCGAAGGCCTGGATACCCAGACGGTGCAGCGTCGGCGCGCGGTTGAGCAGTACCGGATGCTCGCGAATGACCTCGGCGAGAATGTCCCACACTTCGGGCAGCTCGCGCTCGACCATCTTCTTTGCCGCCTTGATGGTCGAGGCCTGACCATTGAGCTGCAGCTTCGAGTAGATGAAGGGCTTGAACAGCTCCAGCGCCATTTTCTTCGGCAGACCGCACTGATGCAGCCGCAGCGTTGGGCCCACCGTGATGACCGAACGACCGGAGTAGTCGACACGCTTGCCCAGCAGGTTCTGGCGGAAACGCCCCTGCTTACCCTTGATCATGTCGGCAAGCGATTTCAGCGGGCGCTTGTTGGAGCCCGTAATGGCACGTCCGCGACGACCGTTATCCAGCAGGGCATCCACCGACTCCTGCAGCATGCGCTTTTCGTTGCGCACGATGATATCGGGCGCATTGAGGTCGAGCAGGCGCTTCAGGCGATTGTTACGGTTGATGACGCGACGATAGAGATCGTTCAGATCCGACGTTGCGAACCGGCCACCGTCCAGCGGTACCAGAGGGCGCAAATCCGGCGGCAGTACCGGCAGCACTTCCATGACCATCCATGCGGGCGCGTTGCCGGAATGGTAGAAGGCTTCCAACAGCTTGAGTCGCTTGGACAGCTTCTTGATCTTGGTTTCGGAGTTCGTCTGCGGGATCTCGTCACGCAGCTGATTGATTTCCTCTTCCAGATCGATGTCCTGCAGCAGAGCCTGTACCGCTTCGGCCCCCATGCGCGCATCGAAATCGTCCCCGAACTCTTCCAGGGCCTCGAAATACTGTTCATCGTTGAGCAGCTGACCACGCTCAAGCGTGGTCATGCCCGGATCGATGACCACGAAGCTCTCGAAGTAGAGTACGCGTTCGATATCCCGCAGGGTCATGTCCAGAAACATGCCGATCCGCGACGGCAAGGATTTCAGGAACCAGATGTGCGCCACCGGCGAAGCCAGCTCGATATGACCCATGCGCTCACGACGCACAGCAGCCTTGGTAACCTCGACGCCGCACTTCTCGCAGATGATGCCGCGATGCTTCATGCGCTTGTACTTGCCGCACAAGCACTCGTAATCCTTCACCGGGCCAAAGATCTTGGCACAGAAGAGGCCATCCCGCTCCGGCTTGAAGGTACGGTAGTTGATGGTCTCGGGCTTCTTGACCTCGCCGTAGGACCAGGAGCGGATCATGTCCGGCGACGCGAGCGTGATCTTGATCGCGTCGAACTCGTCGGACTGTGCCTGCGATTTGAGGACTTTCACCAAATCTTTCATGGGAGGCTCCTAGCTCTCTAACTCGATATCGATGCCCAGCGAGCGGATTTCCTTCACCAACACGTTGAAGGATTCCGGCATACCCGCCTGCATGGTGTGGTCGCCATCGACGATGCTCTTGTACATCTTGGTGCGACCTTCCACGTCGTCGGACTTGACGGTGAGCATCTCCTGGAGCGTGTAGGCAGCGCCGTAGGCTTCCAGCGCCCACACCTCCATCTCGCCGAAGCGCTGGCCACCGAACTGCGCCTTGCCGCCCAGCGGCTGCTGTGTGACCAGCGAGTAGGAGCCGGTGGAACGCGCATGCATCTTGTCGTCGACTAGGTGGTTGAGCTTCAGTATGTACATGTAGCCAACGGTGACCGGCCGGTCGAATGTATCGCCGGTACGGCCGTCGTACAGTGTCATCTGGCCGGAATCGGGTAGACCCGCCAGACTCAACAGGTGCTTGATCTCGTGTTCCTTGGCGCCGTCGAAGACCGGCGAGGCCATGGGAACACCCCCTTGGAGGTTCTTGGCCAGTGCGATAACTTCCTCGTCGGTGAGAGAACCGATATCTTCCTCACGGGTACCCGGGGTGTTGTACACCTTGCCCAGGAACTCACGAATCTCCGCGACCTGTTGACCGCGCGCCTCACGCAGCATCTCGCCGATGCGCTGCCCCAGGCCGTGCGCCGCCAGCCCCAGGTGAGTCTCGAGCACCTGCCCGACATTCATCCGCGAAGGAACACCGAGCGGGTTGAGCACCACGTCGACCGGCTCGCCTTTCTCGTCGAACGGCATGTCTTCGACCGGCATGATGGCAGAGATGACACCCTTGTTACCGTGACGGCCGGCCAGCTTGTCACCCGGCTGAATGCGACGCTTCACGGCCATGTAGACCTTGACGATCTTGAGCACGCCCGGAGCGAGGTCGTCGCCTTGGGTGAGCTTGCGCTTCTTGTCTTCGAAACGCTCGTCCATTTCCTTGCGACGGTTCTCCAGCTGCTCATCGGCCTGAGCCAACAACTCATTCAGGCTCTCGTCCTGCATGCGCAACTTGAACCATTGCTGGCGTGGCAGCTCTTCCAGGTAGTCGTCACTCAGGACGTCACCTTTCTTCAGCTTGGGCCCGCCATTCACGGCCTGACCAGAGAGGGTCCGCTTGAGGCGCTCGAATGTAGCGTCCTCGGCGATGCGGTAGGTCTCCTGCAGATCCTTGCGTACCTCGTCGAGCTGCATCTGCTCGATAGACAGCGCACGGGAATCCTTCTCCACGCCATCGCGGGTGAAGACCTGTACGTCGATCACGGTGCCCTTCATGCCGGTGGGCACACGCAGAGACGTATCCTTCACATCGCTGGCCTTCTCACCGAAAATGGCACGCAGCAGCTTCTCTTCCGGCGTCAGTTGTGTCTCGCCCTTGGGCGTGACCTTGCCAACCAGAATATCGCCAGAGCCGACTTCAGCACCGATGTAGACCACGCCGGCCTCGTCCAGCTTGGATAGTGCCGACTCACCCACATTAGGGATGTCTGACGTAATCTCTTCGGCACCCAGCTTGGTGTCACGAGAGACGCAGGTCAGTTCCTGAATATGGATGGTGGTGAAGCGATCTTCCTGCACTACACGCTCGGACAGCAGGATTGAGTCTTCGAAGTTGTAGCCGTTCCAGGGCATGAAGGCGATACGCATATTCTGGCCAAGCGCCAGGTCACCCATATCCACTGAGGGGCCATCCGCCAGAATGTCGCCACGAGCCACGACGTCGCCCGGACGCACGATGGGACGCTGGTTCATGCAGGTATTCTGGTTGGAACGCACGTACTTGGTGAGGTTGTAGATATCGACGCCGGCTTCGCCGCCGATGATCTCGTCTTCGTTGATACGCACCACGATCCGCTTGGCATCGACAGAATCGATGACCCCGCCGCGGCGTGCAACGGCGCAGACACCAGAGTCTCGTGCCACGACACGCTCGAGCCCGGTACCTACCAACGGCTTGTCGGCACGAAGCGACGGTACCGCCTGACGCTGCATGTTCGAGCCCATCAGAGCGCGGTTGGCGTCGTCATGCTCGAGGAACGGAATCAAGGCCGCTGCCACCGAGACCACCTGACGGGGAGAAACGTCCATCAGGGTGACTTTGTCAGGCGCCACGAAGGTGGTCTCGCCGCGATGACGCACCTGAACCAGATCGTCGACCAGCTTGCCGCTTTCGTCGACCGTTGCCGATGCCTGGGCGATGACGAAGTCACCTTCCTCGATGGCCGACAGATGCATGACATCGTCGGTGACCTGACGATCCACGACCTTGCGATACGGTGTCTCGAGGAACCCATAACTGTTGGTATGGCTATACGTGGCCAGCGAGTTGATCAGGCCGATGTTAGGACCTTCCGGCGTCTCGATCGGGCATAGACGTCCGTAGTGAGTCGCATGGACGTCGCGCACCTCGAAGCCAGCGCGTTCGCGAGTCAGACCGCCCGGGCCCAACGCCGACACACGACGCTTGTGCGTGACCTCGGATAGCGGATTGTTCTGATCCATGAACTGTGACAGCTGACTGGAACCGAAGAATTCCTTGACGGCAGCGGCAACTGGCTTGGCATTGATCAAGTCCTGCGGCATCAGGCCTTCGCTCTCGGCCATCGAGAGGCGTTCCTTGACCGCACGCTCGACACGGACCAGACCGACACGGAACTGGTTTTCGGCCATCTCACCGACGCAACGGATACGACGATTGCCCAAGTGGTCGATATCGTCGACATCGCCAAAGCCGTTACGGATGGCGATCAGCTCCTTGAGAACGTCAAGGATATCCTGCTTGTCGAGTACGCCAGAGCCTGTGTCCTCATCGCGACGCAGGCGACGGTTGAACTTCATGCGCCCCACACCCGAGAGATCGTAGCGATCTTCGGTGAAGAACAGGTTGTTGAACAACGTCTCGGCAGCCTCCTTGGTGGGCGGCTCGCCGGGGCGCATCATGCGATAGATCTCAACCAGGGACTCGAGCTGGCTGCGGGTGGTATCCAGTTTCAGCGTATCGGAAATGAACGGACCGCAGTCGAGATCATTGGTATAGAGCGTGTCGAGCTTGGTAATGCCTGCCGTAGCCAGCTTCTCCAGCAGGTCGGCAGTAACTTCGGTGTTGCATTCACAGATCAGCTCGCCGGTGTTGGGATCGACCTGATCCTTGGCCAGCGTCTTTCCGTACAGGTACTCCATCGGAACTACGAGACGTTCGAGGCCCGATTTTTCCAACTGCCGGATGTGCTTCTGGGTAATGCGACGACCCTCTTCGACAATCACGCTGCCATCGCCATCCTTGATGTCGAAAGTGGCAGTCTCGCCACGCAGGCGCGAAGGCACGAGCTCCACGGAGAAGCCGGACTTCTCGATATGGAAGGTGCTGGTATCGAAGAAGGTATCAAGGATCTCTTCGGCGCCCATACCCAGCGCACGCAGAAGCACCGTAGCCGGCAACTTGCGGCGACGGTCGATACGTACGAATACGCTGTCCTTGGGATCGAACTCGAAGTCGAGCCAGGAACCACGGTAAGGAATGACCCGAGCGGAGTACAACAGCTTACCTGACGAGTGGCTCTTGCCCTTGTCATGGTCGAAGAAAACCCCGGGGCTGCGATGCAGCTGGGAGACGATGACCCGCTCAGTACCATTGACGACGAAGGTACCGTTCTCGGTCATCAGGGGGATTTCCCCCATGTAGACTTCCTGCTCCTTGATATCCTTGATCGCCTTGTTCGACGACTCTTTGTCGTAGATGATCAGGCGAACCTTGACGCGCAAGGGCGCAGAGTAGGTGACGCCACGCAGTTGACATTCCTTGACGTCAAAAGCCGGCGTACCAAAGCGGTAGCTAACGTATTCGAGCGCTGCATTCCCCGAGAAGCTCTCGATCGGAAAAACAGACCTGAAGGCGGCGTGCAACCCTATCTCGAGTCGCTCTTCCGGTGCGCGATCCTGCTGGAGAAAGTCGTAGTAGGAATCAAGCTGGATGGCCAGCAGGTAGGGCACATCCATCACTTGGGGCAGTTTGCCGAAATCCTTGCGGATGCGTTTTTTCTCAGTGTATGAGTAAGCCATCTGTATTCCCCAGCTTGTTCACCATGGGTGACCGATGCGTGTCGGCGCCACCGGACGGATCCGACTCCGTCAGGCGTTGACGGCAAGCCCTCTCAGGAGAGCTCGCCGTCGGTATTCGGCTAGCGACTAAGCCATCATGGCCGCCGGCTAGTAACAACAGAAAAAGGCCGGCAGCGGGCATCCCGCCACCAGCCGTGGAACTTACGCTGCGCGTAGAGTTCCTGACCCCAAGGGTTACTTGAGCTCCACAGAGGCGCCAGCTTCTTCCAGCTTCTTCTTGGCAGCTTCTGCGTCGTCCTTGGACATGGCTTCCTTGATGGTCGACGGAGCACCGTCGACGGCACCCTTGGCTTCCTTCAGGCCCAGACCAGTGATCTCGCGCACGACCTTGATGACGTTGACCTTCTTGTCACCGGCTGCGGTCAGCACCAGATCGAACTCAGTCTGCTCTTCGACAGCTTCGCCGGCAGCAGCGGGACCAGCCACGACAGCGGCAGCAGCAGAAACGCCGAACTTCTCTTCCATGGCGGAAACCAGTTCGGCCACTTCCATCACGGACATTTCAGCGACGGCGTTGATGATATCTTCTTGAGACAGTGCCATTTTCATGTTCCTAAACTTTGCGGAGCCTTAACCGAGATCGGCAAGTGCTCATGATTCAACAATCGGCTCAGACTGCAGCGTCCAGGGAGGCCGTTAAGCGGCGCTCTCCTGCTTCTGATCGCGCAGTGCTGCGAGGGTACGAACCAGCTTGCCTGCAGAAGCTTCTTTCATGACAGACATCAGCTTGGCAATCGCTTCATCGCGTGTCGGCAGAGTCGCCAGACGGTCAAGATCGGCAGCGGGGATGAACTCTCCCTCATAGGCCAGCGCCTTGACTTCAAAGTCCTTCTGCGACTTGGCAAATTCCTTGAACAGACGAGCTGCGGCGCCCGGGTGCTCATAGGAAAAGGCCAGCATTGTCGGACCAGAGAAAGTCTCGTTCAGGCACTCCCAAGGAGTGCCTGACAGCGCGCGGCGTGCCAGTGTGTTACGTACAACACGGATCTGGACGCCATTCTCGCGGGCCTGCTTGCGCAAATCAGTCATTGCGCCCACAGCCACGCCACGAGAATCGGCAACTACGACGGAAAGAGCGTCCTTTGCAGCTTCACTGACCTCGGCAACGATCGCCTTCTTGCCTTCAAGTGCTAGTGGCACAGTGATCACTCCTTCGTGCCGGACCCTCGTTCGAGGAATCCGGTGTTTACCATCTCTCCAGGCGACACTGACCATGCCTGGAGCCTTGGGGATGGTGCTCACCAGATATCTGGCGGCAACACCATCTGCGCAGGCGCCTCAGGGGCAATTAAGCCGCGCCTAACAAAGCGCGGCGCCTGCGGTCTTTGACGGTGCCCCGCCCCTACCTGTCGAAACAGTGCACGGGGACCGCAAAGTTACTGCCTGTTTACCGTTACACAAAAGCGCTGTGATCGACGGTGATGCCCGGGCCCATGGTAGTGGACATGGTCATCTTCTTTAAATAGATACCCTTGGAGGTGCTTGGCTTAAGCCTTTTCAGGTCATTAACCAACGCTTCCAGGTTGCCACGAATAGCGGTGGCATCAAAGTCGGTCTTACCCAAGGTAGTGTGGATGATGCCATTCTTGTCTGTGCGGAAACGCACCTGACCTGCCTTGGCATTCCTAACGGCTGTCGCGACGTCGGGCGTCACGGTACCCACCTTGGGGTTAGGCATCAGGCCGCGCGGCCCTAGGATCTGGCCCAACTGACCAACGACACGCATCGCATCCGGAGAAGCAATGACCACGTCGAAATCGAGCTGGCCCTTTTTTACCTGCTCGGCCAGGTCATCCATGCCTACGATATCGGCACCGGCTTTTTTCGCAGCGTCGGCATTGGCACCTTGCGTGAAGACGGCAACACGAACGTCCTTGCCTGTACCGTTGGGCATGACGGTGGCGCCACGTACGACCTGATCGGATTTACGCGGGTCGACGCCAAGATTGATGGCGACGTCCACGGACTCCTTGAACTTGACGGTCGATACTTCGCTCAACAGGGCCACAGCTTCCTCGATGGAGTAGACCTTGCCAGCATCAACCTTGTCGCGAATCATCTTAGCGCGCTTGGATAGCTTAGCCATGATCAAAGCCCCTCCACGTTGAGACCCATGCTACGGGCACTGCCTGCAATGGTACGCACGGCAGCATCAAGATCCGCAGCCGTCAGATCCGGTTCCTTGGCCTTGGCGATCTCTTCGAGCTGCTCTCGTGTGACAGTACCGACCTTGGTCTTGTTCGGCTCACCGGAGCCGGACTTGATCCCAGCGGCCTTCTTCAGCAAGACAGCAGCCGGCGGCGTCTTGGTCACGAAGGTGAAACTACGGTCGGAATAGACCGTAATTACAACAGGCGTCGGAAGACCCGGCTCGAGATTCTGCGTCTCGGCGTTGAACGCCTTGCAGAACTCCATGATATTGACGCCGTGTTGGCCCAGCGCGGGACCTACGGGAGGACTCGGATTGGCTTTACCCGCTGCGACCTGCAGCTTGATATAAGCCTGTACTTTCTTGGCCATGTTTCACTCCAGTTGGGTAGTAGCGCCTTTCGGCTCCCCGGATTTATCGAGCCGGCGACCCGGCTCAAACGATTAGTACGTTCCTCAGGTTATTCTTTCTCAACCTGAGAGAACTCAAGCTCAACGGGCGTGGCACGTCCAAATATCAGAACACTGACCTGCAAACGGCTCTTGTCGTAGTTGACCTCTTCTACAACGCCGTTGAAATCTGCAAAAGGACCGTCAATGACGCGCACGGACTGCCCGGGCTCGAATAGCGTCTTGGGACGTGGCTTGTCTGTGCCGTCCTGGACACGACGCAAGATAGCGTCTGCCTCTTTCTGGGTGATGGGTGCCGGCTTTTCCTTGCTACCACCGATGAACCCCATCACACGCGGCGTTTCATTGACCAGGTGCCAAGTAGCGTCTTCCATTTCCATTTCTACCAGCACGTAGCCCGGGTAGAACTTGCGCTCACTCTTACGGCGCTTGCCGTCACGCATCTCGACGACTTCTTCGGTGGGCACAAGAATCTCGCCAAAGCGATCTTCCATGCCAAACATCTTCACCCGCTCGATAAGCGAACGCATGACATGCTTCTCGAAGCCGGAATAGGCATGGACGACATACCATCGCTTGGACATGGAATCTCCTAACCAATGATGCCGGACATTGCCCAGCCAAGAAGGGTGTCGATCAACCAAAGAACCAGGCCAACCACCAGCACGGCCACCAGAACGATGGCGGTCGTTTGCACTGTCTCAGGGCGAGTCGGCCACACGACACGCTGTATTTCTTTGCGCGAGCTGCGTGCCAGCTCCACCAAACTACGCCCCTTGGCGGTAGTCAGCGCGACCCCGGCAGCCAGCGCGCACATGGCAACCACGCCCAGCACTCGATAGAGCATGGCCTGGTCATCGAAATAGGAGTTACCAACGACAGCGACTACCACCAAGGCGACGACAACCGCCCACTTGAGCCCGTCGTGGCGCGACTCCTGCACCTCGGCGTTATGTTTCATTAAAATGAGACTCCTCAGGGTGCAGCAATCGAAAACAAGACAGTATATGAGATCAAGCCAGCCTGGGGAAGGCTGGCAGGCCAGGAGGGAATCGAACCCCCAACCTGCGGTTTTGGAGACCGCTGCTCTGCCAATTGAGCTACTGGCCTGTAACTACTTCTCGCAAGCCTCTTGCAGGCTACCTGCGCGACAGCGGGCGCTATAATAGCGAATAGCAGCCCGTCTTACAACCCCGGGTTTCCGGGTAAAGAAAAGGCGAGCCTGTGCTCGCCTGTTCGATATGGAGCTCATGGACGGATTTGAACCGTCGACCTCACCCTTACCAAGGGTGTGCTCTACCCCTGAGCTACATGAGCGCAACCCTTGCATGCCTGGAGCGGGCAGCGGGAATCGAACCCGCACTATCAGCTTGGAAGGCTGAAGTTCTACCATTGAACTATGCCCGCTTGCCGACTCTTGCAGCCGAACCAGCTAATCCGCTTCGGCAAAACTGGTGGAGGGGGAAGGATTCGAACCTTCGAAGCTTTCGCGGCAGATTTACAGTCTGCTCCCTTTGGCCACTCGGGAACCCCTCCAACTGGCGGCAAATTCTACCGCATTTCACAACCCTGTCAAGCAGTTATCCATCTTCCTTACTGCTCGTACCTAGACGCGACCGGCTGCGAACGCGCAGAATTATGTCAAAGCAGTGCCGAGAATGCAAGCGCGGCGCGAATTTTTTCTAGCGCAACCGGCGCTGGTACCTGTGGGGCCCCCGACATGCGACCTGCACGCTCTGCCGCAGTCAGCGGAAAGCAGGCCTCCAGACCACCATAGACCATGTCCGGCCACACGGCGTGAGGAATACGGATCCCCCGGGACACAACACGCGCATCCCCTCCCGTCATTACCAAGGGTAACGAAACCCCTTCACGATCGCATACTTCGCCATAAATACGGTTGACGGCGCTGACCGCGGCCATATAAATACCGTGATTGACGGCCTCGATCGTGTTGCGTCCAGGGGTTAACAAGGTATCCGCTTCACTATCAGGATCGATGGCCACATTCCTCGTTCCCAGCTTGAGGCTTTCCTTCATCAGGCGCAGCCCTGGGAGTATATACCCCCCCAGGTGGCGTCCACCCGGTAGAACGAAATCCACTGTGATGGCGCTGCCGCAATCCACACTACAGCACCCACCAATCAGTTGGTAACCAGCCAAAGCGCCCATCCAGCGATCCACGCCAAGGCGAGCGGGTTCTTCGTAACCGTTGGTTACACCCAACGCTTCAGGAACCGACCTTGCCACATGTACCGTACCCACTCGGTGCTGCAACAACTGTACGGTTTCCTGCAGTACCGACTGCCGAGCGACGCTCGATATTCGAACGGCCTCGACGACATCAAGGTCAGGGATGTCCGAGCCAGGACGCCACTCCTCACGCGTCCAAACTGCGCCTCGCGATCTGATTTCGCTTGTAGCCGTGTCTTTTAAACGCCACTTGGACAGCGTATTGCCTATATCCAGGTCCAGTATCATGGCTGGCCACGCAAACTGATCTCGCCTCCAGTTAATCGATCAGGCCCATCAGAGGTCTCGATCAGAAGATTACCTGCCGCGTCGGCCTCGGTAACCTTGGCGGTATACTGCCGCGCCCCCTGTGTTACCAAGACCTCCTTGCCCGCATGCGCGTTACGCCTGTTCCAGGCATCCCGCCAGGGAGCGAACCCCTGCCCTTCAAAGCTCGCGAACAGACCTAACAATGCTGCCACCAGCTCAGATGCCAAGCGATTCCGGGATAATGTGGGCTGGTAATCATGGACTGACGCTACCGGCTGGTCGATCTGGCTGCGCACCGATGCCGGTAGGCTCACGTTGAGCCCCAACCCTGCCACGACCTCACAGGGGCCAGCGGCATCACCACTGACTTCGAGCAGGATGCCGGCAAGCTTCTGGTTTTTGCCTAACGCGTCGCTAACCAGTATATCGTTGGGCCATTTCAAGACGACAGGAAGACCATGCCGCTCGAGTACCTCCGCCATCGCCACTCCCACTGCCAAGCTGAGACCTTCAAGGGCAGCGGTCCCGGTTTCAAAGCGCCAACCAATGGACAACAATAGACCATGTCCCCAGGGGCATGCCCAGCCGCGACCCCGCCGCCCCCTGCCTGCACTTTGGTTTTCTGCCAGGCAGACTTCGGCATGCCCTGCTCCCTTCAAGAAGCGTTCACGCACAAAGAGATTGGTTGAAGGCAGTGTTTGCTCGATGAACAGGCGCGCCAGATGCTGGCGACTCTCTCGCTCGATTCCGGCCACGATAGTGGGCCCGCTGAGCAGCTCAAGCGGCTCGGGCAACCGGTAACCCAGGCCTTTCACCGCTTCAAGAGGGATATTCATGGCCTCCAGCTTCTTGAGCTGCTTCCACACGGCGGTCCGGGAAACACCGAGGCTGTCGCCAAGCTGTTCGCCCGAATGGAACTTTCCGTCGCTCAATAAGCGAATCAATTCGCCGATGATCATGAAGGGCCCCCAGCCCGGAAAAGCCTCATTCTATCGGAATGTGGCCAGGCCCGGGAATCTCCGCGACCAAAGTGGGGTTAGGCTATCGATCACGAAATGGATAGTCTCATCGAAGCCCTGGAGCGCCTGCTTGGTTGACGCCCTTTCGCACTGCCTGCACACCGCCAGCCTTGCGCTGGCGGTTTTTGGCGCTGCCCGAGCCACAACGAAAAA